>CAVUJI010000003.1:0-1538754 GCA_963741815.1 uncultured beta proteobacterium | reverse complement strand
CTTCGTCGCAGCCGTGTTCTTCCATCGGGAGGAGGAAATCCCTCGGCAGGAGCGGCGGCCGAAGGCTCGCGGCCCGGAATCGGAAGCCAGGCCTATCGCATTCATTCCGGAGCCACTCCCCGGCCCGAAGGACGCACCCAACCCGTTTGCGAGATAGGGCCATCGCACAGCAAGCCCGTCTGTGTACGCGCGCCGCAGCAAAAAGCCGGGCAGGACGGTGAGACCGATGACTCTTGAGATCGGCCCAGGGCGACCAGTTCTCGAAGGCGAATGAAAAGTTGTAGAGTCTCGGACGTGCGCACATTAAGGCGGACAGGATTCCCGTGTTAGCGTCAGAATTGTGTCCGAATCTCGGTTGACCGAAGGGAGCATGAAAAGAAAATGAAAGACAAAACGATCCTGGTTACCGGATCCTCCGGTCTCATCGGCAGCGAGGTCGTTGGCTACTTCGCCGCCAACGGCTGGCGCGTCCACGGGGTGGACAACAACATGCGGCGCGACTTCTTCGGACCGGAGGGCGACACGCGGTGGAACCAGCAGCGGCTGCTGATGAACTGCCCCGGCTTCGTCCATCACGAGGTGGACGTGCGCGACCGTCGCGGGGTCCTCGAACTGGTGAACGAGATCGAGCCGGATGCGCTGCTGCACGCCGCCGCGCAGCCGAGCCACGACCTCGCGGCCAGCCGGCCGTTCGACGATTTCGACGTCAACGCCGGCGGCACCTTGAACCTGCTCGAGGCGGTCCGGCGGTTCTGTCCCGAGTCGCCGTTCGTCTACCTGTCCACGAACAAGGTCTACGGCGACGCGCCGAACCGCATCCGGATGACGGAAGGCGCGACCCGCTGGGACTACGACGATCCGCGCTACGCCGGCGGGATCGCCGAGGACTTCAGCATCGATCAGTCGAAGCACTCGCTGTTCGGCGCCTCGAAGGTGGCCGCCGACGTGATGGTGCAGGAGTACGGCCGCTACTTCGGCATCCCGACGTGCTGCCTGCGCGGCGGCTGTCTCACCGGGCCGAGCCACTCCGGCGTCGAGCTGCACGGCTTCCTCAGCTTCCTGATCCGGCAGAACATCTGCGGCGCCACGTATCAGGTCTACGGCTACCAGGCGAAGCAGGTCCGCGACAACATCCACGCCTACGACGTGGCACGGTTCGTCGAGGAGTTCGTCGCCGCGCCCCGCTGCGCGGAGGTCTACAACCTCGGCGGCGGGCGCGCCAACTCGATCTCCATCCTCGAGGCCTTCAAGCTGGTCGAATCGATCTCCGGGAAGCCGATGAGCTACGAGTATGTCGACCAGAACCGCTCGGGAGATCACATTTGCTATATCTCCAACCTGAGTAAGATGAAGGCGCACTATCCGGGCTGGAACATCACCAAGGATTTGAAGACCACGTTCGCAGAGATTTGCACTGCCTGGGACGAGCGGGTAGCGGCATGAAAATTCTGGTCGCCAGCGAACTCGGCCCTCTGACCCCAACTGAGTTCGCGAAATCAGGTCCGGAATGTAGTTTTGAAGCGGCTGAACTCGAGTCTAGAGCTGCCCCGCTAACGGGTACAACATCACCCCCGGGGAGCAGCCTAGCTCTAGCGCCAAGCCTCGAATAGTGCGAGCAATTTGGCAGATGGCATCATTCGCTCTCCACCGGCTTCCTCGCAACGATTAGTAGATGGTCCGACCGCCGCAGTACACGGCTTCCGATCAATTTCAAGCTGCCACCAAAATCAATCGCCGTCGGCAGGGCGGCCGTTCCTTGTTTATGTTTCCCAAACAGCTTCTTCAAAATCTTTGATCCAGTCACCAGGCCAGATGCACTGTGGTGCCGAACTTGCCTTACCGCAACTTCGTCCAATTGAACGATCCGTAATGCCCGCCGCACACTTTCCAACGAAAAAAACGAAACGTGCTCGGGGTAACTGAAGTAGTACCACGCCCCCCTAAACAACCGCGCGCCCAGCGCCTCTCCGTTTCCGGTAAGAGCGAAAAAAGTCCCCCCTGGCGCTAGCATCGCGGCTAGATGATGAAGCATTCGCAGCGGATCAGACAAATGCTCAAGAACGTCCATCATCAATATCAGATCATAGGACTCGAGCGTGGAAGAAAATTCCTCCACTCGTCCACAAAAAACCTCGAGACCCTTCGCCCTCGCCGCGGTCACAGCCCCACTGTTCAGCTCAATGCCATGGCGCACCCATTTGCTGGGCAATTGATTGAGCAACGTCCCATCCCAACATCCAACGTCCAGGATGCGGGCCGTCCTTCTCGATGTCCAACTCTTACCCAACCTCTCCAGGACCCACTCAGCGGACAGGGTGGCCGATTCTCGATCAGTCATCTCCTCAGCGACCGCGGCCGTGTCATAGAACGGGTTGGAAATCCACTTGTGCAGGCATTTTGTGCACCCAAGGATTGAACAACTGGGCTTTCAACAAAAGCGGGCCTGTTGCCCCACAGTTCAGCGGCCCCGCCACAAACGGGGCATGTACCGGGGCTGCTCAAATCTGTCTTCCCTGAAATCGGCGTCTGAAGTTTCTTAATCGTGGAAATTTGGAGGCGACAAACACTCTTAAAATTGACCAAAGACTAATTCCATAAAGCGCGGTATCTAGATACCTATCCAGCTTTTGTGATGGCGCTACTCTTTTTGGGCCGGCGATGCGGCCAATGACTTCGCTTGTAGGTATGTAGCCTCTCGGATCGTCCTTACGGCGGCAATGTACCGCGTCCGGTCCAAACCCCACGTTAGTTATCATATTTGTAAGCGGCGTACACGCCAAACCATTATTTAACCAACAGGCATATATCCATCGATAGTCCCAATTCTTGTGCGTGTAGGCGTACTCAAGAATTAGCTTCCAATAAAGCCGACCAAGAAGGCTGTGACCGGCATTCCTCGCCAGCGCGTCCTCCGATATTCCATGTAACGGTCGAGACCGCTGATCGAACTTGGACCATGCCCTCCGCCACGAGGCCCAGCCCCAGCTGATCGGGTAAACGGAAAATTGATAAGTCAAAGCGTCGTCTTCGACGCTGTATCCAACGTTCGAGCCATTTATCCACATGATACGTTCATCCGACTCATACTTCTCCAACAACTCGTCGCAGTACCGAAAGAAACTGACGTTCGGAACACAATCGTCTTCCAGCACTATTCCGGAAGTTTCGCTCTCGAAGAACCAGTCAACGGCGTTCGGTATTGTCGTGTGAGAGCCAAGGTTCGCATCATTAACTTTTCGTTTAACGACGCACCATTCAAGATGATCAAACAGCGCAAGCGTCTCAGCGCATCTTCGTACGTCTTCTGCTACTTTCGGACGCGGAGCATCTGCGGCGACGTATAGGCGCTTCGGCCGAACTACACGCAGCACTTCAAGAATAGCTGCCGTGTGGTCGGGCCTATTGAAGACGATAAGCAATACTGGGCTTCTTACCTCATACATATATTTATATTGGTTTTCTGCCGAACTACTGTCAATTCTGGCGTACGTGAGCTGCTGATCAGGGGCGATCCTGCGCGGCGACTAATTTCCTGCTTTGGCTGCAGGTTGCTGGCGCGGCAGATCTCATGCTCGCTTTGACCACCGCCGCTCGTCAGGGAACGCTGGCCGAGACTTTGAACTGTGGAGTCCTCGCTTATCGCGTGCTCATGATCGACTAGATCGGCCGCCTGGCCATGAACCGCGACCAGGCGAACCTCTTCTTCCAGCGATCGCCAAACGCTATGAGCACGGCGCCACGATCGTCAGCTACAACTTGCCATTCGGCCAGCGGGACCGGACCATCGCAGGGGACGCGACGCTCAGCGCGGCGCTCCTCGATCGATTGCTGCATCGCTCGCACATAGCGCCAATCACGGCGGACGCTCCCGGATGAGCAACAAGCGCAAGGCCGCCGTCTTCTCGCCAAGCCTCGCAGATAAACGCGCGGCGTAAGGCCCGCAGCAACAAAGGTCCTACAAACGGTGGATCAAATTTGGAACTCCGACTGAGGCCATTCGAGTTCCGTCAACATGGGCTATGGTACGGCTCGGGCATCATTCCGCTCTAAAGCTTAGTCTGCTTGTTGACCCCCGCCTCTCATCTAGGAGTGATAGTACTGGCCTTCTGTATCGGACGAACAGCCCAAGGCACAAACCTAGAAAAAGAGCTGACAATCGAAAGGCAAATGGATTCGAACTAAACCCAGTGCCGAGAATCGCATAAAACCCCAGCACGCCGACCCACAGAGGGCGCGACTGCGGAATGCGCCACGCTTGCCTGCTCAGCAGAGTTGCAAGAATACGGAAGCCGTGAGCGCCACCCCACAGCAAAGCAATTGGCGCTGCTAGTCCTGCTCCGCCTCCCGCATAGAAGAGAAATGGCATCCACATGAATTCGCCGATGGACCAAGTTGAGGTGCTCACCTCCAGTCCCACGTGCGAAAGTATTGAGGGGAAATGCCAAATCGGCACCTCGTGACTGCTCCCAAAGCCCAGTCCAATCAACCAATTCAGTGGGGCTGCACTCAGCTCGTTAAACTGCCCCATAACGGCTGCCGTTCTAATCAAAACAGTCAAGTCGCCCTCCATGAACACCCGCGACACCCAGCGCTCACCCAGATCGGGGAAAATCAAAGCGGCCGCAAAAATGCCGAGACTTCCCGCGATAGCCCCCCAGAATGCGGCACGCTGGATTGGTCTTGGAATGGCGCCCGTTTGCAGTGCATTGAAAAGAGCCGCCATCAGTACGATAGTGACGACTACTAGAACGACCACGAGCATGCCCCGTGTAACGGAGAGGGCAATTAGTGCAACGGCGGCAAGTAGCATGACAAGCGACCAGAGTCGCCGTCTGGCCGCGAATATTAAGTCGTACCCAGCAATCACTGTCAGCAGCGGGAGCACAGGACTGAGAATCTGATAGCGAATCTCATCTAGACTTTCTCCCGTGAAGTGGAAACCCCACCAAACCGTAAAGATCATCGAAGCAACGGCCGCAGTCACCATTGAAGACACTATCGTAGATGCACCGCGCGAATCCTTGGCCAGCCACCAAGCGACCAGAAAGCCCTCCAAGAAGAGCCAGAAAGGATAGATTATGCGAATGTATTGATTGAAAGGTGTGAGATTTGCAAGGGCGCCAACGCTGCCAATCACAAGAAAAGCAATCCATCCCCACAGTACGCAAAGAGCGTAGCCCGTTCGCGGTAGCGCCATGCGGTGGCTTCCTGCTAGCAATAAGAAGGCAATGCCGTTGAATCCGGCCATTACGAGTTGGCTCGCCGAGCCGCCGACCTCCCCTTTGAAATCTAGAGAAAATGAGAGGACAAATAACGCGGCCAGGATACGCTGCCCGTTTTTCGTCCGGTTTCGAGGAAGCTGTCCCAAATTCGAGGAAGTGCGGCTTAGCTTGGCTACCATAGCGCTAGCCACACAATGCGTGAGCAAGCGTGCTTTGCGCCTCTGAGAATGAGGTCGCCTCTCGCCACAGCTCGACAAATTGCGCTTGGTTCGGCGGCGTATTGAGCAAGGAGCTTACGGCCCCGACAACTTCGGCAGCATTGCTCGGATCGACTGAAGGGCCGAGTCCGTGCCGGCGGGCGAGCCAGCCGATGATCCCTTCGCGACATGCAATCACCGGGCGACCTGCATATCCTGCCTGGATCAAAACGCAACTCGAGGTGTAGTGGCCCCGATATCCAAGCCACACGATATTCGCTGCAGCGAACAGGGCCGCCTCGTCTGCCCGTCCGATATGACGATCAAGTAGCCGTACTCGCTTTTGGCCCACAAGTTCGGCGGCCCATTGTTCGCCAACTAGCTGATGGACTTCTGGCGACAGGGGGCCTGCGAACACTACGTCAGCCGCCGGCGGAAACCGCGGACTAACCATTGCCCGCAGGAGATCTCCGGCGCCCTTGCGGGGAGTAATTTGCCCATACACGAGGATCACCTTGCGGTCTGCTGGTATACCTAATCGCAGCTTGGCATCACTCCTACTGGGAAGCTCCGATAACTCACCAGGCTCCTGAAGAAACTTCAGCTTCGCGTTAGTGGCGAAGTACTCCCCGAGAGGCGCATCGATGGTCAGCAGGCACCGCAAATGCCGATCGCCGAGCAGGCGGAGGAAGAGCCTCTCCTTGAGACGTGAAAAAGATGGCCGAGGCGCTACCACTCCCATTTCTCTGTAGTGGAAGGCCGGCCGCATGCAGATCCCGGCCCAAGCATGTGGTCCAAACGGCGAACCAAGCAGCCCAATTGCATATAGGCAGTAATCCAAGTATGGAACGAAAACAATATCAGGGCGGACGACCTCGACGTGATCCCTATACCAACGCCTCAACAGCCGCCAGTAGGCGATCTCGCGAACTAATAGGCCAGCCGAGCCCCTGAACTGAATTGATGGCAAAAAGAGCGAAGATCCAGCCAAAATTCGAGGTATTCGCTCGGAATTGCCCGCTAGCGAATTAACCAGCGACTTCACGGACGGATGATCTAGCGACTCCCGGAGGGTGACGACCGTTGCATCTACCCCGTGATGAGCCAAGCCGCCGACTATCCAATTCAAGTATGGACCGTGATGTCCGGAGGCGTATGGTTCAAGAATGAGGACGCGGACGTCTTTCATGCCCGCCCTGCTCGCGACATCAACGCTCCAAGGAATTGCCGACGCATCGGGTGGAGCCACAACGCCAAACCCAAGATGAGTGGGGGCAAAAGGAGACCTAATGCATGCACACTTGGTTTACCCCTCTGAGATCCCAGCGGCTCAAGCCAACCGGCGATAGTCACGACGAGGCAGGCAGCAAGCAGTCCTACTTGGTTCCGGGCGAATCCACAGCGCAAGCCTAAGCGGCTTCTATGCTGATAAATGCCGACCAAGAATCCACTCCCGGCAATGAGCGCAACGGCATAGGCTAGCGCCACTCCATTTGCCCCATAGTGGCTTCCGAAAAGCCAGCCGAGACCGGCGTTGAGGATTCCCATAATGAGATGGGAAAGTGTATTCCACCCGACCTCACCGGTACCCATGTTGGCGAAGTAAGCTGGGCTAGCGAAGATGTTGCATAACCAGGCTATCCCAAGCATGCCCATCAAAAAAACAAAGTTAGCACTATATGCCTTCGTAAGTAGCCAAGAAATTCCGCCCGACCAAGCGAAGAGCAATGCGAACGTCGGAAGGGCAACAAAGGCGAGCACATTCATATTCCTGCGGTAAAGGTCTGCTACTTTGGCCGGGGCATTCTCTGCCATGCTAGCCACGTAGGGGACTATCGCCTGATTTGCGGCGACGATCACGGTACGCGCCTTGAGCACTACTTGGCCAGCCATCTCAAAGTAGCCAGCTGACGCGACACCGCCAAAATGCGCCATGAGCGCTTTGGTCAATGGGTCGAAGAGCAGCATGAACGCGCTTGCGACCTGTACGTTCACGCCGTAGCTGAACATATCTCGCAGCACGAGCCGATTCCAGCACCGTGGAAACCATGGCAGGTTTCGATGCAGCACACGACGAAGTAAGAGCCGCCCTGCCACTAATAGAAATATTCCCTGGACCAGCTGAGCCGAGGCCAAGCCGATCAGCCCCCGGTTTGGCACAAGCCAGAGTGCCGCTGCAAGCAAAACTACCTGACCAGCCACCACCAAGCCACCCCGGAGGTCCATACGCTGGCAACCGTCAAGCCCCCCCTGGAAGACGGCGGCGACAACGGCGAGCCACATGGAGCCCACTGCATAGGGGAGGATCTTCTGGGCCTGTGGCAAGTGTTCGCTATCGAACAGGAGCGGCAGGAGCCGAGCTAGTAGCGGATACAGAAGAGGCAAGATCGTTCCCATCAACGCCCCTACCGTGAGTGCTGCCGTATCAACCACCTGGCTGGCACGAGCAATTTCGCCATGTGCGAGATCACGAGCAACAAAGCGAGTCACCCCCGCGAGAAGCCCAAAGTCCGCAACACGAGAGGCGGAAACCGACGCCAATACCACCGACCAGACGCCGAGTTGTTCTACTCCGAGCGAAGCATTGATGTACCTGTAGAGGGCAAACAACAAGGCCGCGCCGGCGAGCGTCTGCAACACATTGGCCAGAACACTGCTGGACAAGCTGCTCTTCATCTCTTCTGAATTAGCGCCAAGAAATGGTCTCTTGCGCTGGTCCAAGGCGGGGGGTGGTCGGCCAACTCTGAATGGGCCCCTATCCTCTTTCGTCCGAATCCAAGTCGTCGAAGTGCGCGAAACGTAGAAGGACTTACACGGCACAAAAAGTTACTTAACGCTTGCCTTATGCGCCCAACTTTCGATGTGTGCGCATGGCTGTACTCCGCTTGCCTTAGCATTTGATAGTCAAATTGACGAGCAAGCTTAGCGAGCCAGACTGGGCTAATAAACGAAATGTGTTCCGGGATAGTGCAGTACCAGTATCGACTGCCCATTAGGCGAAACGTCAGGGAGTCAAAGTTGGCAGTGGAAAGTAAGATGCATCCTCCCGGCCTCACAGCCGCAAGGCAGTTATGAAGAAAGGACTTTGGCGCCTCCACGTGCTCGATCACATCAAAGGCGGTAATGCAATCGAACGTGCCGGCAATCGCGGAAAAGTCCGATCCGATCAATTCAATGCCCTTCATTTTCGCGCGGCTGCGCGCCGCAGGGTGAATTTCAATTCCATGACAGTCATAGGTCGGCAGCAGCGGCTCTAGGAATCCACCGTCGAAGCATCCGACATCTAGAATTCGACCACCTTCAGGAATCTCCCGCCTTATCCAATCACGAGCGATAGTCCAATCGTCGCGGGAATCTGCTGATGCAGTCCATGCCAGCTCATCACCATTTATGTAGAGAGAGTCAAACTTGTCCTTGCCCAGCCATGGGCGACGAAAGCCTAGCGCACAATAGTTACAGCGGAATAAGTAGCCGCCTTGAAGCGGCCGGTCGAGTATCCGCCCCGCAAACAAGTCGGACGCCGGAATCGGCCCAAGCCCTTTGGCGATTCCTCCGCAATCAGGGCAAGACTCCGATGGATAACTCAGCACGTGATGATTGAAAGCTCTCTTTAGAAAATCGAAAGTACAGATTAATCTAATGCCGGACTAGTGTGCCGTTCCGCTGATCCTGCGCAAAGTCGTGAGAACTTTGCGAGGATCGAGTCGGTTTTGGTAGAGAGCGACGAAGTGCTCAAGCCGAAGAAGCGCTCCACCTGATTAAGCCAAGAACTGTAAGCCGGAATGAAGTGCAGGTGCCAGCGTGGCCGCACCGCCAACCACGCCTTTACTGCCTGACAAATGCCGCATCTAAGAAGATCACCCTCCCGTCCTTTCCGTAGACTTGATCGAGATTTCCAGAATAGTTCAGGCCTACGGACTTGAGTATCTGCACAAGGTCGCAAAAGTGGGCTTGCCCGTCATACAGCACATCAATGCAAACCTCAAGCAAGACAGCGTGACACTGGGAAAGTACCTTTAATCCTCCACGTAGAACGCGGTCTTCAAAACCCTGTACATCCAACTTCAGAAGGATTCTCCGCGGCATTCCGTCCAGGAAATCCTCAAGCGCCCGATCCAAGGTAGATAGTCGGACCCTGGTCATCCGCTCCTCCCGAGTTTGAGGATAGAGGCGGTGAGAAACGCCAGTAGAGTCCAGCAGTGACGAAGAAGGCGAGTGGTGCATATGCTGGTGCATCTCGACCTCGCCTTCTCGATCGCCTAGCGCAAGCTGGAAACAGTGGACGCGCCCACCCTGCGCTTCTCCCCAAGCGCCGAGAGCGCGGAAGGGCTCTTTTAGCGGCTCAAAGCAGTACATCTGGGCCGTCGGAAAGAATTGAGAAGCGAAGCGGGCGAACTGACCTTTGTTGGCACCAACGTCGATGACCGTGCCGATGCTCAATTGCGGCAACCCAAGCAGGGTGCGCTGTGGCGATCGATGTACACGAATGACATCAAATCCCAGCCTGTTAACACCACGTCGAACTATCTTCTTAAGGCCCATGATCGCGCCGATACCAACCTCACTATAGGAACCCCGAAGATTTGCTACGGGTCAATTTCGGGTTGGCGTCTCGGGAGTGATTTACCACCGCCAACCCCTTTTTCATGATGATGCGGCGTTCAGCAATCTTGCCGGCTCCCAGCGCCGCATCAAACACCTAGCCCGTTACCTCAGCCCCCAGCCCCCCGTTCATATGCTCAACACGACGCCAGATTACACACTCGCGGAATTCGAGAGAGACTGAAAGAATCGCTTGTAGCGCGTCTATGAGGTCACGATAAGTTCGCTCACGCACAATGAATCGAATTCCAACAGCATGTTGGTCCAGGCACATGCTTGGCCACCCATTACTATCCATCGGCAATAGCGCGGCCAGGCTCAGCGGCATGGGACGTCGCGGTTAGGGGTGCATCGCATGACGCCGCCTTTGCTGCCACAGCGAGACGCACGGGATTTTCCCTATATCGCAACGGTGCGCGTACTTGCGGACGATGTCGCTGACCTCCTCCATCAATCCCTCGTTAAGAGTGATGGGATTCAAGCCGAGGTTGAGGAAGCGGTCATTCGTCACATGCAGCTCATTTTCGTCCGCTTCGTTTCGCGGATTGACGAGATAGGCAATCTTCGCACCTGTACGATCAGCAATCATTTGCGCCAAGTCGCGAACCCGGTGCGTCTCGGTCATCTGGTTGAAGATCTGCACGCGCTCGCCCAATTTGGGCGGGTTTTCTAGCGCGATCTGGATGCAGCGCACCGTGTCCTGGATGTGGATGAAGGCGCGGGTCTGCCCACCCGTACCATGGACAGTCAATGGATACTGATGGCGGCCTGCATGAGAAAACGGTTGAGCACCGTACCGTAGTCGCCGTCATAGTCGAACCGGTTGATAAGTCGCTCGTCGAGCCGGGTTTCCTTCGTTTGCGTTCCCCAAACGATGCCCTGGTGCAGATCCGTGACGCGCACGTTGTCGTTCTTGTTATAGAACGAAAAAAGGAGCTGGTCCTGCGTCTTGGTCATGTGGTAAATGCTGCCGGGATTGGCCGGGTAAAGAATCTCGTTTTCCAGCAGCTGCCCGTTCTCGGTTTCGACCTTCACCTTAAGGTAGCCCTCTGGAATTTTCATCCCCGCCGTGCCGTAACCGTAGACGCCCATCGTCCCCAGGTGCGCCACATGGATGTCCTGTCCACTCTCTACGATCGCCGCGAGCACATTGTTGGTGGCGTTCAGGTTGTTGTCCACGGTATAGCGCTTGTGCGTGCTGCTCTTCATCGAATAAGGTGCCGCGCGCTGCTCGGCAAAGTGCACGATGGCTTGCGGCCGCCACTCCCTGAAGC
This sequence comes from uncultured beta proteobacterium, assembly GCA_963741815.1. Lineage (GTDB taxonomy): Bacteria > Pseudomonadota > Gammaproteobacteria > Burkholderiales > Usitatibacteraceae > Usitatibacter. The sequence goes on along the minus strand of CAVUJI010000003.1, from coordinate 1,527,459 downwards.
AGATCCAGCAAGCGCTGGTAATTCCTGGCGACGTTGAAGTTATGGAAAGCGATGTCGCGGCCGGTGACTTCCTTCCATGCCCGCAGGCGCTCGCCCATCGGCCGTATGGGGGTCAGCGAATCGCACTCGAGCTCGATATCGATCTCGCGGCGTGAAAGGTTGTCGACGATGGCCACATCGTGGCCCAGCGCAGAGAGGTGAAGGCTCGTCGGCCAACCACAAAAACCGTCCCCACCCAATATCAGAATCTTCATAATCCCCCCATGGCGGTCCATATAGTAGAACATCGTGGTCCGTAGCAGGCAAAATCCACCGGGTGCCGGGAGCTGAAAACGACTGCCGGATCATGGATGTAATAAGATTAGCAGCCACCCGGAAACCGCAGTCAGGGGGAATTCGATGAACATGTCCATTTGTGGAGCCATTCGCCCTGTAGCGGTCATCCTCGCGCTTCTGGCGATCGGCACGGGAATAGCCTTGGCCGACGCGAGCGTGGTCACCGCAAGCGTTGCCAGCCCGGACAGCGAAGCGGCCTCCAGCCCGGCGCCCAAGGCCCCGGCCGCCATGAAGATCGACGACTACCAGATCGGGCCGCACGACCTGCTCGACATCTCGGTCTTTCAGGTCCAGGACCTTTCGCGCACGGTGCGGGTGAATTCGCGGGGTCTTATCTCGTTTCCGCTGATCGGCGCGGTGCAGGCCGCCGGCCTCACCTCGGAAGAACTGGAAACCTCGATTGCCAAGAAGCTCTCGGAAAACTACCTGCAGGACCCGCAAGTCAGCGTATTCATCAAGGAGTACATCAGCCAGCGCGTGACGGTCGAGGGAAGCGTCCAGAAGGCGGGGGTGTACCAGCTCACCGGCTCGACAACTCTCTTGCAGGCGATCGCGATGGCCTCCGGCGTGGACGCGCTCGCCGACGAGAACGCCGTCAAGGTCTTCCGCGACAATGGCAGCGGCGCTCGACAGACGCTGGTCTACGACCTGGAAGCGATTCGCGCAGGGAAGACCCAGGATCCGCCGATCAAGGGCGACGATGTGGTGGTGGTCGAAAAATCCGCCACACGGTCCACGATCAAGACGGTTACGGATACCATTCGCGGAATCCTGAGCTTCGGCAGATATTGAACGACGTTCCCGATTTCTCCTCAGCCAGACATGACCTAAACGGCGCACAAGCTTGAAACCGCCTTCCGACGAGAATTCCCGAGCAAGCGCCCGGATCCGGCCGACCGCAGTGTTCAAGGCCGCGCGTTGATCGAGCGGCCGGATCGCCTTCCCAGCACGCTCCTGCTCGAAGAGTTTCACCAACGAGACCACGACGACGACACGATCGACCTGCGCAGGTACTGGGAGATCATCGTCAAGCGCAAGTGGACGGTTTTCACCTTCTTCCTGATCGTGGTCGTGGGGGTGATGACGGCGACCTTCCTGATGACGAAGGTGTACCGCGCCGCTCTCACCCTGCAGATCGATCAGCAGGACACCAAGGTGATGGACATCCAGGGGGTGACTCCGAACGAGACCCCCGCCGGCAGCAAGGATTTCTACCAGACCCAATACGAGCTCCTGCAGAGCCGATCGCTCGCGGAGCGCGTGATCGACCAACTGAATCTGGGCGACAACCCGCTCTTCGCCAAGAAGGAAGGCGGCGGGCTGATGAGTTTCTTCCAGGGCGACGAGAACAAGACGGCAGCACAAGCGGACCGCCACACGCTGGTCGTCAACGCCTTCCTCAAGCAGCTCACGATCGAGCCGGTGCGCAACTCCCGGCTCGTGAAGATCTACTTCCAGAGCCCCGATCCGCAGCTCTCCGCCCGAGTCGCGAACGCCATCTCCCAGGCATTCATCAACCTGAGCCTCGAACGCCGCATGGACGCCTCTTCCTACGCGAAGACGTTTTTGCAGGAGCGGCTGCAGCAGATGAAGGTGAAGCTCGAGGACTCGGAGAAGAAGCTGAACGAGTTCGCGCGCTCCGCGGAGATCATCCGCGCCGATCCGAACCAGATCGGGCCCGATGCCCAGGTGCTCCAGGAATTCACCGCGGCGCTCGCCAAGGCGCAACAGGAGCGCATCAAGGCCGAAACGCTCTACATGCAGATCAAGGCCACTACATCGGGCGGCCTTGGTGCCGTCCTCGATAATCCCGTGATCCAGGAGTACAAGACGCGGAAGGCCAAGCTCGAGACCGAGTACCAGGAGGGCCTCAAGATCTACAAGCCGGCCTATCCGAAGATGCTCCAGATCGAGAGCCAGATCGCGGAGATGCAGGCCAAGATCGACGAGGAGGTGGGGCAGGTCAAGGCCGCGGCCAAGGCGAACTACGACGCGATGGTGGCCCAGGAATCCCTCTTCGCCCAAAAGCTCAGGGAAGCCAAGAAGAACGTCCTCGGCCTCCAGGACCGCAGCATCCAGTACAACATCCTCAAGCGCGAGGTGGACACCAACCGCCAGCTCTACGACGGGCTGCTCCAGCGGCTGAAGGAAGTGGGCGTGGCCGGCGGCGTCGGCGTGAACAACATCTCCATCGTCGACAAGGCCGAGGTCCCGATCAAGCCCTACAAGCCCAACGTGCCGCTGAACGCCCTCATCGCCGTCTTCCTGGGCCTCTTCGGCGGGATCGGCCTCGCGTTCCTCTTCGAGAACCTCGACGACACCATCAAGCAGCCGGACGATGTCGAGAAGTTCCTCGGCATTCCGGTCCTGGGCATTGTCCCCATCGTGAAGGGTAGCGGCGGGGACGACATGGTGATGACCCAGAACGCCGACCCGCGCTCGGCGTTCGCGGAAGCGCATCGGTCGGTGCGTACGGCGCTGCAGTTCTCCACGTCGAAGGGCACCCCGAAGGTGCTCATGATCACGAGCGCCTCGATGGGCGAGGGAAAGAGCACCACGGCGCTCAGCCTCGCCATCCACTTCGCGCAGACCGGCAAGAACGTGCTGCTCATCGACGCCGACCTGCGCAAGGCCTCGCTGCACAAGAAACTGGGCCTTTCGAACGAGACCGGGCTCACGAACCACCTCGCGGCCGATGCCAAGCCGGTGGAGATCACCAAGGCGTGCCAGGTGCCGAGGCTTTTCGTGGTGCCGTCGGGCCCGCTGCCTCCCAACCCCGCCGACCTGCTGGGCAGCACGAAGATGGTCTCGTTCCTGAACCTCGCCGCCGAGAAGTTCGACCAGGTGATCATCGACGGGCCGCCCGTCCTGGGCCTGGCCGACGCGCCGCTCCTGGGCAGTGTCGCCGACGCCACCGTCCTCGTCGTCGAGGCGGGAGTCACGAGCCGGAACTTCGCGCGGAATGCGGCGAAGCGCCTGCGGGCCACGCGCACGGTGCTGGTCGGCGGCATCCTCACCAAGCTCGATCCACGCGGGCATGGGTACGGGTACTACCACAACCACTATTACTACCAGTACGACGCCCTGCCGAGCCAGGAGCGCGTGACCGCATGACGACGGGGGTCGGCGTGGCGGCCCCGGATTGCCTGTCCCTGGCGGTCGCATTCCACCAGGCGCCCGCGCGCTTTCCCGAACTGATGCGAGGACAGGGCCAACTGCCCGAGGGCGTGGACGTCCTCCTTCGCCTCGCCGGGGGCGGCAGCGTCGAAGAGGGGCTGCCGACGCCGCCTTTCATTTCCGCCGATGAGCTCAAGAGCGCCGCGCTCTTCTTCGTGGAGCAGGTGCTCCTCGCCCGCGACGCGAACCACTACCGCGTGCTGGGCGTGAACCCCGCCGCGTCCCTCGAGGAGATCAAGGAGCACCACCGGCTCCTCATGCGCCTTTTCCACCCCGACCGGAAGGTGGAGCTGGCGGAAGGCCGGGAGGCGATCGCGGCCCGCGTCAACCGGGCGTACAACGAGCTTCGGGTGGCGGACAAGCGCGAGGCGTACGACGTCCAGCTCCGGCAAGCGCCGAAGGAAACGGGCTCGGTCCACACCCGGTTCTTCCACGCTCCCCGCCCGATCGTTCCCCTGACCCGCCGCCTTCCGCCCGTCGTGGCGCGCAACCTGCCGTCCTTCGTGCTGGCCGGCTGCGCCCTGTTCGCCGCCGGCGCCGTCGGCCTCGTGTATGTCAACCGGGAGCCCGCGGGCGCGATCGGGGGCGGCGACGGGAGGGTCGAGGCGCGGGTTGCGCCGACCAGGCTGGCGGCCACGGCGGGAGAGCCGCAAGCTTCCACGCCCTCGCCGAGCGCCCCTCCCCCCATGCCGCCGGTCTCGACTCCGTCCCCACCCGCGCCCACTCCGGTCGCGGCCAATGTCGTGCACGCACCCGCGGCGGAACCGGCGCCCGTCGCGCGCACTCGGATCGCCTTGCGGGCACCGCGGGAGGTTCGGGAAACGGTGGAACCGGCACCGCGGGAGGTTCGGGAAACGGTGGAACCGGCACCGCGGGAGCCCGTAAACGCGGTGAAGCAGGCGCCCGCCGAGCCGGTTGTTCCGCCGCCCCCGCCGACGCCGGCGAGCCCCGGGTTGGCCATCACGACGCAGCTCGCCGCGCCCGAGGAGAGTCCCCCGCGGCCGGGCAACGAGGCTCGCGCAACATCCGAGCCCGCCGAGCAGGCGGCCGCGGCCGCACAAGTCGCCGAGAGCGCGCCCATAGCCGCTCCTCGCGCGCCCGCCGCTTCCGCGCCCGCCGCTTCCGCGCCCGCCCCTTCCACGGCGCATTCTTCTCCCCCGCCGGCACCTGCGCCGATCATCGGCGAGAAGGACCTCGTGGATGTCGTGTCGCGCCTTTCCGCGCTCTATGCGCGCGGGGACCTCGATGCCTTCCTGGCGCTCTTCGATTCCGACGCGCGCATCGAAGGCGGCGGCCGCGACCGCATCCGCAGCGACTACGACTCGCTCTTTCGAACCACGTCCTCGCGCCGCCTTTACATCTACGACGTGAAGTGGCTTCCCGACGGCGACCGCTTCCGGGGCGAGGGCAGCTACCAGGCGCGCGTCGTGCGCAACGGGGAAGCCGCGGCGCGCGTCTATACCGGCAAGATCCGGCTCGAGGTGCTTGTCGGACCGCCGCCGGCCCGGCTGCATGCGATGTACCACTGAGCCGGATGGGAAGCGCACCGGGCCGGGCCCATAGCGACATCCAGCACGTGAAATGAGCCGCGCGATCCTGTTCGTCTGCACCGCCAACATCTGCCGCTCTCCCATGGCCGAGGGGGCGCTGCGGGGGATGCTGGCCAGGCTGCGGCGCGACACGGCGATCGAGGTCGCCTCGGCCGGAACGCACGACTATCACGTCGGAATGCCGGCCTATCCCGAGGCGGTCGAGGTGGCGAAGCTGCGCGGGTACGACATCACGGGCCACGTCGCGCGCCAGATCTCGCCCGGCGACCTCGACCGCTACGACCTCGTGCTCGCCATGGACAAGGGCAACCTCGCCGCGGTGCGCGCCATGACGCCCACCCGCTACAAGGAGAAGGTCGATCTCCTCCTCGCCTACGGCGACGCGTTCCGCGGCCGGGAAGTGCCGGACCCGTACCGGCGAAGGCTCAAGGACTACGAGCGCGCCCTGGACATGATCGAGGACGCGTGCCGGGGGCTTGTCCAGCATTTCCTGGGGTGAAGCGGGCGGCCAGCCGCCCATGCAACGCTTGCGCTACCCTGTCGCAGTACCCTCTCCCCGGCCCTCTCCCAAGGGAGAGGGAGAACCATGACCCTCTCCCAATGGAGAGGGAGAACCATGACCCTCTCCCCGGCCCTCTCCCAAGGGAGAGGGAGAACCATGACCCTCTCCCCGGCCCTCTCCCAAGGGAGAGGGGGGCCACGACCAAGGGAGAGGGGGGCCACGACCAAGGGAGAGGGAGTCCACGACCAAGGGAGAGGGAGTCCACGACCAAGGGAGAGGGAGAACTTCATGTCCAAGGTCCTCGTTACCGGCGGCGCCGGATATATCGGCACCCATGTTCTTTGCGCGCTCGCCGCGGCGGGGCGGAAGTCCGTCTGCATCGACAACTACGTCAACAGCTCGCCGAAGTCCCTCGCGCGGGTGGAGCGCATCGCTCCGGGCGCGGTGGAAGCGGTCGAGCTCGACATCCGCGACCGCGCGGGTCTCGGCCGGCTGCTGCGCGACCACCCCGACCTCGACAGCGTGATCCACCTCGCCGGCCTGAAGGCCGTCGGCGAGTCGGTCGAGCAGCCCGAGAGGTACCACGAGAACAACGTGGGCGGCACCCGGGTGCTGCTCGAAGCGCTCCAGGACTCGCCCATCCGCAAGTTCGTCTTCTCCTCGTCCGCCACCGTCTATGGCCTCGTGGAGAAGATGCCCATCACCGAGGACGCGGCGACCGATCCCCAGAGTCCGTACGGGCAGAACAAGCTCGACATCGAGCGGATGCTCGTGGAGCTGGCAGCCCGCGACTCCTCCTGGCGCGTGGCGAACCTGCGCTACTTCAACCCGGTGGGGGCGCACGAAAGCGGCCTCATCGGCGAGCACCCCGCGGGCATCCCGAACAACCTGATGCCGTACGTGTGCCAGACCGCGGTGGGCAAGCGCCCGGAGCTGCGGATCTTCGGCGGCGACTACCCGACGCCCGACGGCACCGGCGTGCGCGACTACATCCACGTGCTCGACCTGGCCGAGGGCCACGTGGCGGCCCTGGATGCGCTCGACCGCGCGGCCGACGGCGCCGTGCTCACCGTGAACCTGGGGACGGGACGGGGGGTGAGCGTCCTCGAGCTCGTGGAGGCCTTCGAGCGGGTGAACGGCGTGAAGGTGCCGCGGCAGGTGGTCGAGCGCCGGGCGGGCGACATCGCCGTGTGCTACGCGGATGCGAGCCTCGCCAGGCGGCTGCTCGGCTGGGAGGCCCGGCGCGGGCTGGATGCGATGGTCCGCGACGCCTGGCGCTGGCAGCTCGCCAATCCGGACGGCTACTGACGGGCGGGTGCGGGACTAGTAGGCGTTGCGGTCGTGGAAGACGCGAACGATCGTGAGCGCGATGATCTTCACGTCGAGCCACAGCGACCAGTTCTCGATGTACTGGAGGTCGTATTCCACGCGCTTGGCCATCTTCTCGACGGTATCGGTCTCGCCACGGAATCCGTTGATCTGCGCCCAGCCCGTGATGCCCGGCTTCACCTTGTGCCGCAGCATGTAGCGCTGCACCAGCGCCTTGTACTGCTCGTTGTGCTCGAGGGCGTGGGGCCGCGGCCCGACGATGGACATCTGGCCCGCCAGGACGTTGAAGAACTGGGGCAGCTCGTCCAGGCTGGTGCGGCGCAGGAAGGCGCCGAACGGCGTGACCCGCGGATCCTCCTTGGTCGCCTGCGTCACATGGCCGCCCGACTCGTCGTGCACGACCATGCTGCGGAACTTCAGGACCTCGATCTCCTCGCCGCGCACGCCGAGACGGCGCTGGCAGAAGAACACCGGGCCGGGTGAGGTGAGCTTCACGCCGACCGCGATCGCCAGCATGAGCGGGCTGATGAGCGCGAGGATGACCAGCGCGAGGAGCCTGTCGAAGACCGACTTGAGCAGCTCGTTCGCCCCGGTGACCGGCGAGGACGAGAGGTTCATCACGGGGAAGCCGGCCACCACGCTGAACGAGCTGTTCAGGAGCCGGAGATCGGACATGTCCGGCACGTAGCGGATGTCCACGGTCGAGTACCGCAGCTCGTGGATGACCTGGCGGATCGACTCCTCCTCCTTCAAGGGCAGGGCGATCCACACCTGGTCGATTCCCTCGGACTGCACGAAAGCGGCCAACGCCTCCAGGCCCTCGAAGGCGCGCGCCGGTCCCGTCGGCTGGGCGACTTCGCCGCCCACCGTGCAGGCGCCCTGCCTGGCGCAGAACAGGGCGGCGACCCGCACGCCGATCCAGGGCGCGGCATCGAGTCCCCTGGCCAGGCTCAGCCCGAAGTCGGCGATGTGAACGATGACGATGCGGCGCTGGTTGAACCCGCGGCGCCTCAGCTCCCGAAGCAGCGCACGCAGGAAGATCCGCTGCATGATGAGCCCGCAGCCGCCGAGCAAGAGCCAGATCAGGTACCACCCGCGGGAGAACTCCGTGCCGCTCTTGGAGAGGAAAGCGAGAACGGCGAGGACGCCGAGGACGCTCGACCACGCGACGACGACCGACCGCAGCTCGAGACCGAGCGATTCTCCGCGCCAGGCGCGGTACAGGCCGAACGAGGGGAACATGAGCAGGACGAGCAGGATCCCGAGCAGGATCCCGAGGCGGTACCCCTCGCCTTCGGGAAGTCCGCCGAGGTAGATCGTCGCCGCTGCCCAGCCGGCAACCCCCGCGACGCCGGCATCGAGCAGGCGAAGCAGGGACTCCCAAACGGGAGCGTATTCCTTCAACACTCCGCGGTAATTCATGCGCCTCGCCTTGTCCAGCGCCGTGTCGGTCACCCCGGCAGGCGCCGTTATTGGTCTTTCCGGGTCGTCCTTCCCAAGCGAGTCGAGATCGTTAAGGCAGTGCGACCGCAGGTATTGCCGGCGCTTAGCATACGACAGCCGACCTGATTTCCATAGTCCAATCGCGCTCGCGTCGCTTGTCACCGCGACAGTAATCGTTCGCCCGCGGTGGCGCCCCACCCCCTCGGGTAGGACAGTCGTTACGCCTGTAATCGGATCTCTTACGAGTGTAACCAGCGCCGGGATTACTTCGCATCCGGAAAGTTCTAGCCTTCATTGACAGAGCCGCATGGATGGAGGCAAAGCGGCCGCAGCAGTGAAGGCGCACATGGACATCCACCCGCACCCGGCCGCGTACTGGCTCGCGCCGTTGGTCATCTCGTTCCTCGTCGCCGTGGGCGCGACGCTTCTGCTCGCCTTCGCGACGGGAACGGGCGCGCCGCGGCGCTTCGCCGACGAGTCCGCCCCCCAGGCCGCGCCGGCGCTGCCCGCGATGATGGGCGGCTTCGGCATCTACCTCGCGCTCCTGGCCGCCGCCTGGCAGATGGGGCTCCTCGAGGACGCGCGCTACCTGCTCCTGCTCATGTGCCTCATGTTCGGCCTGGGCGTGTGGAGCGCCTTCGTGAACACGCGCGAGACGATCGACCTCGCCGTGCAGATCGTGATCACGGCGCTGCTCGTGCGCGCGGCGGGGGTGGAGTTCCGCAATGCCGGGGACCTGATCGGCGTGGGCCCGATCCCGCTGGGGCTCCTCTCGCTGCCGATCACCGTGTGCGCGATGGTGGCCCTCGCCCAGGCCGTGAACTGCATGGACGACCTGCAGGGCTGGCGCGCCACCTTCGCCTTCACCGCGCTCGCGTGGTTCACGCTGGCGGGCGCGGGCTCCGGCCTGGGAGCGCAGTCGAGCCTGGCGCTGCTGCTGCAGGGCGCGCTCGGCGGCTACCTCCTCTGCTCGGTGGTGCTGCATGCGCGCTCGCGCACCATCGTCTTCCTGGGCTCCGGCGGCGGGCTCATGATCGGCTTCGCGCTGGGCTGGCTCGCGATCGACCTCACGCAGGGCCCGCACCGCACCTTCCCGCCGATCGCCGCGCTCTTCGTGGTCCTCCTGCCGATGGCCGACGCGCTCTCCGTGATGCTGCGCCAGTTCGAGCGCAAGGAAAGCCCGTTCCGGCGCTCCCGGCGCCACCTGCACCACTACCTGCTGCGCCGGGGCTTCGACCACCCGCAGGTGCTGCTGATCCTGGTGGCCGCCTCGGCCGTGCTGGGTGCCATCGGCTACTTCGGCTGGCGGCTGGAGGTGCCGGAGCCGGCGATGTTCTGGGGGGCGGTGTTCGGCTTCCTCGTCTACCACGCGTGGATCAAGGGGGCGTGGCGGAAGATGGAGGGGTTTTACTACGTGCTGTGAAATGCTCCCTCCCCCTTGGGGGAGGGGCGGGGAAAGGGTGCGGCGTTTACCCTCACCCCCGGCCCCTCTCCCAGGGGAGAGGGGGGCACTTCCGGCCCCTCTCCCAGGGGAGAGGGGAGCCTATTTGCTGAAGTACGCCACCGTCTTCTGGAGCCCCTCCTCCAGCGCCGTCTTCGGCTCCCATCCCAGCGCCTTCTTCGCGAGCGAGATGTCGGGCCGGCGCTGCTTGGGGTCGTCGCTGGGCAGCGGCTTGCTCGACGAGCTTCGACTTCGAGCCGGTCTGCGCGATCACGAGCTCGGCCAACTGGCGGATCGTGAACTCGCGCGGGTTGCCGAGGTTCATGGGACCGGTCACATCGTCGGGCGTCGCCATCAACGCCATCAGCGCCGTCACCAGGTCGTCCACGTAGCAGAAGGAGCGCGTCTGGCTGCCGTCGCCGTAGAGGGTGATGGGCTCGCCCTTCAGCGCCTGGATCACGAAGTTCGACACCACCCGCCCGTCGTTGGGATGCATGCGGGGACCGTAGGTGTTGAAGATGCGCGCGACCTTGATGCGCAGGCCGTGCTGGCGGTGGTAGTCGAAGAAGAGCGTCTCGGCGCACCGCTTGCCCTCGTCGTAGCACGAGCGCAGGCCGATCGGGTTCACGTGGCCCCAGTAGCTTTCGACCTGCGGGTGCACCTCGGGGTCGCCGTACACCTCGGAAGTCGACGCCTGCAGGATCTTCGCCTTCACCCGCTTGGCCAGGCCCAGCATGTTGATCGCCCCGTGCACGCTCGTCTTCGTGGTCTGCACCGGGTCGTACTGGTAGTGGACGGGCGCGGCGGGACAGGCGAGGTTGTAGATCTCGTCCACCTCCACGTAGTACGGGAAGGTGACGTCGTGGCGCTGCAGCTCGAAGTGCGGGTTGCCGAGCAGGTGCGCGATGTTGTCCTTGGTGCCCGTGAAGAAGTTGTCGACGCAGAGCACGTCGCAGCCGTCGTCGATCAGGCGCTCGCACAGGTGCGAGCCGATGAAGCCGGCGCCGCCGGTCACGAGGACGCGGCGGCGGGTGGAGTAGTTGCGCGTCACTTCTTCTCCTTCCAGAGGGATTGCGAATCGAGGTCCGGCGCGATGGCGAGCAGCGCATTCTTGCCGATGACGGCCCGCTTGCGCCAGCCGCTGCCGCGCGAGAGGGCATCGTTCCAGGCCTTGTTGAAGCGCGCGCCCTCGCCTTCGCGCTGGAAGTACTCGGCGAGGCTCGCGGCCTGGAGAAGGTCCTTGCGCGCCTTCGGCCGTTCCGCGGGCGGGCGCTCGCCGTGGACGATCAGCTTGTGCACCGCGTACCGCTCGGGGGCGGGCAGGTTCACGGTGCAGGCGCCGGTGCGGGCGAAGATGCATCCCTGCGTCGTGCCCTCGAGCGAGAACTCCATGAACTTGAGCGGCTGCAGCGCGAGGTTGAGCTCCGGCATGACGACCGTTCGCCGATTGCGGGTGGCCGGCGTCACGAAGTCGAGGCGCAGCTCCTGGTCCCGCGGATTGCGGTACTGCGCCCCGGTCCCGCCGTCGAACTCGGTGAGGGGAAGCAGCCCCATCTCGAGGGACTCGAGCGCGCCGTGCACGTCGATGCGCAGGTCGGCCGGAAGCGCGATCGAGACGTTGCGGCCCGCGTGCGCGAAGTCCACGTCGAGCGTGGATGCGCCGTGCACCCACCGGACGCCGAGCAGGTTGCCCAGCGCGACGAAGGCGTGGGTTCCGACCAGCACGCCGCCCGCGCGGAAGAACCCGTAGTCCGCGAGGCGCTTGATCATCCGGAAGTGCTTGGGCGCGGTGGGTGCGCACCCGAGGGCGATGGCCGACTGCGCCTGGGGCGCGAGGGGCTTCGGCCGTCGTGCCTGCCCGAACTTCCCGATGAGCGCGCGGACCCGCTCGTCGTCGGGCCCGACATAGGAAAGGCGCAGCTTGCCGCCGGGCTCGCGATAGCCGAAGTACCAGTACGTCTGCCCCTTGCGGGTGAGCTTCTGGAAGCTGCCGACCAGGCCCGCCAGCGCGTTGGTCGTTTCCAGCACCCGCGCCTGCTCCGCCAGCTCCGCGTAGGCGGTCTCGGCGGAGAGGGGGAGCTGGGTGTAGCGGGACATGTTGCTAAACAATTTATGGAAATGTTTAGCAACCGTCAACCGGACCCTCTCCCCCATTCTATGGGGTCAGGTTCATTTTTGGACCTGTCCCCTTTTTTGCAAGGGGGAGGGAGCACTGCGACCCTCTCCCCGGCCCTCCCCCAGGGGGGGAGGGAGCACTGCGACCCTCTCCCCGGCCCTCCCCCAGGGGGGAGGGAGCACTGCGACCCTTTCCCCGGCCCTCCCCCAGGGGGGAGGGAGCAAAAAAGGGGACAGGTCCGAAAATGAACCTGACCCCTACTTGAAGTCGCCGGCCGTGACGATGGTGATCTTCGAGGGGTCGAGGTACTTGCGCAGCGCCGCGTTCACCTGCCCGGTGGTGAGCGCGGTGAGCTTGCGCTCGAAGTCCTTGCTGTGCTCGAAGGTGCGGCCCAGGTAGAGCAGGCCGGTCCACGCGTCGGCCAGCACGTCGTCCTGCGAGCGGTTCTGCGCGCGCATCTGCAGGATCCCGGACTTGGCCCCCTTCACCTCCGCGTCGGTGAAGCCGTCCTTCAGCGCCCGGGCCACCTCCTCGCGCAGGGCCTTCTCCACCTTCGGGATGTTCTGGGGAGCGGCGATCGCGTAGGCCATCCAGGAGCCGGCGTCGTCGATGGCGTCCACCGAGAGCTGCGAGCCCACCGAGTACGACAGGCCCTCCTTCTGCCGGATGCGCGCCATGAGCCGCGACTCGAAGCCCGCGCCGCCGCCCAGCAGGTAATTGGCCATGTAGAGCGCGGGGAAGTCCGGGTCGTCGTCGCGCATGCGGATGTTCTCGCGCGCGAGCAGCACCGCGTTCTCCTTGTCGGGCGTGCGGATGGCGCGCTCGACCGCGGGGATGTCGTGGTATTCGCGCTTCACCTGCGCGAACGGCACCTGCGGGTCCCAGCCGGCGAAGAGCGTGCGCAGCTGCGCCTCGACCTGCGCCTCGTCGAAGTCGCCGACGATGGCGATGTCGGCCGGGTGCGCGCCGTAGAACCGGTCGTGGAACGCCCTGGCGTCCTCCAGCTTCGCGGCCTTGACCTTCGCGAGCGACTCCTCGAGCGAGGGCACGTAGCGCCAGTCGCCCTTCGGGTAGACGTTGAAGATCTTCGCCAGCTCGTCGCCGGCGCGCGAGGTGGGCTCCGACATCTGCGCCATGATGCCCGTGACCATCTGGTTCCTCAGGAGGTCGAACTCCTTGGGGTCGAAGCGCGGCTTCCTGAGGATTTCGGCGGCGAGGGCGAGCGCGCCGGCGAGGTTCGGCCGCGTCGTCTGGAACGAGGCGCCGGGGCCCGCGATGCGCCCGGAGACCCTGCAGCTTCTCCAGCGCGTCGGAGAGCTGGTCGCGGTCGAGCCGCTCGGTGCCCCGCGAGAGCATGCGCCCGGCCATCGTCGCGTTCATCTGCTGGCCGAAGAGCGCCTTCTCGTTGCCGATGTGCAGGTCGATCGAGACGTTCACCGTCTCGCCGCGGTTGCGCTTGGCGAGGAGTGCCACCTTCACCGGCCCGAGCTGCAGGATCTTCGTGCGCCGGTCGATGTTGTCCTGGGACGGGTCGAAGGCCTCGGCCCGGTTCGTCGCGGCCTTCGGCTTGAAGCCCTCCATGGCCTTCGCCGCGGTGGGCGTTGGCGGGATCGCGGCGCGTTGCGGGTCCTCGGTGGGAATGAAGAGGCCCGTGGTGCGGTTGTCGCGCCGGAAGTAGGCCTTCGCCGCGCCCGCCACGTCCTCGGCGGTGATCCGGTCGAGGTCCTGCTGCGCCTTGAAGAAGAGCCGCCAGTCGCCCAGCGCGATGTAGTCCGAGAGCTGCACGCCGAGGGACTCGGGATCGGCGAGCGTCTTGTCGATCTCATTGCCGAGGGCGAGGCGCACGCGGTCCATCTCCTCCTTCGTGGGCGGCGCGTCGCCGAAGTGCTCGACCACGCGCTCGAGCGCCGCGCGCGCGGGCTCGACCGGCTGCCCCTTCTTCACGACGGCGCCGAAGATCATGAGCCCCGGGTCGTGCCCGGTGAGCGGGTAGCTGAAGACCTCGGAGGCGAGGCCCTTCTCGACGATCTCCTTGTGCAGCCGGCCCGTGGGCACGTTGCCGAGGATGAAGCCGGCGAAGTCGACGTAGTCGGACTGGTCGGTGAGGCTCGAGGGGACGTGGTACGCCTCGGCAACGATCTGGATGTCGCCCTTGCGGCGCACCTGCACCTCGCGCGGGCCGTCCTGCGTCGGCTCGACCGTCCAGAACACGGGGCGGTCGAGGTGCGGCTTCGGGATGCGCCCGAACGTCTTCGCGATGAGCGCGAGCGCCTTCTTCGCGTCGAACTTGCCGGCGATGAGCAGCACCGCGTTGTCGGGCTGGTAGTACATGTGGTAGAAGCGCTGCAGGTGCGAGATCGGCACGTTCTCGATGTCGCTGCGGTTGCCGATCGTGGCGCGCGAGTAGGCGTGCCAGTCGTAGGCCACGCTCTGCAGGCGCTTGAGCAGCACCTGGAAGGGCGAGTTCTCCCCCTTCTCGTACTCGTTGCGCACCACCGTCATCTCGCTGTCGAGGTCGCTCCTGGCGATGAACGAGCTGACCATGCGGTCGCTCTCGAGCGAGATCGCCCACGCCAGGTTGTCGTCGCTCGCCCGGAAGATGTCGTAGTAGTTGGTGCGGTCGAGCCAGGTGGTGCCGTTGAAGCGCACGCCACGCTCGTTGAACTCGCGGTCGATGTGCGGGTGGTGCGTCGAGCCCTTGAACATCATGTGCTCGAGCAGGTGCGCCATGCCCGTCTCGCCGTAGTTCTCGAAGCGGCTGCCGACGAGGTAGGTGACGTTGACCGTGATCGTGGGCTTCGAGGCGTCCGGGAAGAGCAGCACCTTGAGGCCGTTGGGCAGGCGGTACTCGGTGATGCCCTGGACTTCGTGGACCTTGCGGATCGCCGAGACCGGGATCGGCGGCCCGAGCTTGACCGCGTAGGCGGCGTGCCGCGGGCCGGTGGCGGTGCTGCCCGGAGTGACATGCTCGCCGCCGGCGGGCTCGGCGCCTCCCGCGGCGGGCGGCGGCTCGCGGGGCCCGGTGGCCGGCGGCACCTTCGGCGGCGCGCTGGGCACCGACGCGGGCGGATTGCCGGCGCTCGTGCCCGGGGCCACCGCCGGCGGCTTCTCCGGCGGGTTGGGGACCTTGTCGCGCTCGTCCTGGCCGCTCGCGGTCTGGCCGGCGCGACCCTCGGGCGCCTCGGGCGCGGTGGCGGACGACGGCGGCTCGGCGGGGTTGCGTTGCGCCACCTGAGTGGCGGTGGACCGGGAGGCGGCGGACTGGGCGGCGGCGGACTGGGCGGCGGCGGACTGGGCAGCGGCGGATTGGGCGGCGGCGGCGAAGGACGGCGAGGAAGCAGGCGACGAGCGGCGCGAGGAGGATCGGTCGGAGGGAGGGCATCGGGGATCGGAGTGGGGTTGGGATGGCGTGCGCCGCGTCGGGCGCGCGGGCTGCGGCTCCCGGGGCCGACAGCTTATCGCGGATGCGTCAGCAAGGTCTGACAGCGGCGCCCGTGCCGGCGTTCACGAAAGACCGGACACGCCCCTCCCCGCGCCCTCGCGCCGCCCTTGCGCCGTCGGTCCTCACCAATCGTAGACGCCGTCGGGATGGATGGCCGGTGCCGGGTCCCCCGCACGCGACCAGCCCTCGAGCGGCGGGTCCGGCTCGATCGCGCCGAGGAACGAGCCCGAGCGCATCTGCGCCTCGCGCGCCCTCTCGATGTCGTAATCCGACTGCAGCCCCATCCAGTAGTGCTCTCCCGTCCAGAAGACCGCCGCGAGCCGGATCGCCGTATCCGCCGTGATCGACCGCTTCCCCTGCACGATCTCGTTCACCCGCCGCGGCGACACGCCGATGCGCCGGGCCAGGCTGTTCTGGCTGATGCCGTACGGCTCCATCCAGATCTGCGCCAGGATGCGGCCGGGATGGACGAGCTCGCCGCCCAGGCGGCAGGGCACGATCTTGAACGAACGGATCATGGCGGTTCAACGCGCCGCCGCGAAGCGGGATGACGCGTGTCCGTGAACGCCCCGCGCGTCAAGCGCAGGGCCGGAATGCGCTTGAGCTGGAATTCGCTTGGGCTGGAATTCGCTTGGGCTGGAATCCGCTTGAGAAGGATCGGCCGTCTCGCTGCAGCGGATTCGGCGGGCATTTCCCGGGGCGCCCCGCCCTGTGCCAAGGCGGTTCTGCACACCATTCGGAGCACTACTGGCGGGGGCCGCATTTCGGGGCATGACGCCCCCCGCCATGCTTGCCGCCCCGTCTGCCTCTTGGCCGCCGTCGCATCGTAACGCCGCGCGCCATCCCCCCGTCCCGCGTCATGTTTCGCCGCGATTAGCCCCGGGCGAAACGGGGGATTGTGACGCCCGGCGTCATCCCCCCGAATGAGGTACCGACACACGAGGTACCCGACACATGAGGTGCCAGACACATGAAGTACCGACACATGAGGTACCGACGCTTTCCAGAAAACAGACCCTGCCCTCGCATGTCGGGGAAGCGGCAGGCGCCGCTCAGCCGAGGCGCCGGCGGCGGGCTTCGTAGAGGCAGATGCCGCTCGCGACCGAGACGTTGAGGCTTTCGACGGCGCCCAGCATCGGCAGCGACACGAGCAGGTCGCAGCTCTCGCGCGTGAGGCGGCGCAGGCCCTCGCCCTCGGCGCCGAGCACGAGGCCGAGGGGGCCGTCGAGCTTCGCCTGGTAGATCGACTGCGGCGCGGAATCGTCGGCGCCCACGAGCCAGATGCCGCGCTCCTTGAGCTCGCGCATGGTGCGGGCGAGGTTGGTGACGACGATGTACGGGACCGACTCGGCCGCGCCCGAGGCGACCTTGATCGCCGCGGTCGTGAGGCCGACGCTGCGGTCCTTGGGCGCGATGACGGCGTGCGCCCCGGCGCCATCGGCCACGCGCAGGCACGCACCCAGGTTGTGCGGGTCCTGCACGCCGTCGAGGAGGAGCAGCAGCGGCGGCTCCCGCAGGCCCTCGAGCACGTCCTCGATGAACTTGGGCATGTCGACCGCCTCGGCCTGCGCGACGACCCCCTGGTGGCGCGTGCCGCCGGCCATGCCGTCGAGGCGCTTGGTGTCCGCGTTGAGCACCCGCACCTTGAACCGGGCGGCCAGCTCCCGCAGGTCCTTCATGCGCGCGTCGCGCCGCTCGGGATCGACGAAGATCTCGCGCACCGTCTCCGGGCGCTGGCGCAGGCGGCTCGTCACCGCGTGGAAGCCGACGAGGGCCTTCATCGGGGCGATCCCGCGCGCTTCTTCCTGCCGCCCTTCCCGTTGCCGCCCTTCCCGTCGCCGCCCTTCCCGTTGCCGCCCTTCCCGTCGCCACCCTTCCCGTTGCCGCCCTTCGCGGCCTCGGCAGCCGCGCCCTCGGCGGCGGCCGCCTTCGGCCCCTCCACGATCGTGAAATCGATCTTCGCCTGCTCGAGGTTCACGCGCACCACCTTCACGCGCACGCGCCCGCCGAGCTGGTAGCGCGCGCCCGTGCGCTCGCCGCGCAGGAGGTGGCGCTGCTGGTCGTACTGGAAGTAGTCCTGGCCCAGGTCGGAGATGTGCACGAGCCCGTCGATGTAGAGCTCGTCGAGCGTCACGAAGACCCCGAAGTTGGTCACGCCGCTGATGGTCCCGTCGAACTCCTCGCCCACGTGGTCGCGCATGTAGTAGCTCTTGAGCCAGGCTTCCACGTCGCGCGTGGCGTCGTCGGCCCGCCGCTCGGTCTCCGAGCAGTGCGCGCCGAGCGCCTCGAGGTTGCCGGCGTCGTAGCGCTTGCCCTCGAGCACCGCCTTGATCGCGCGGTGCACGAGGAGGTCCGGGTAGCGCCGGATGGGCGAGGTGAAGTGCGCGTACGCGTCGTACGCGAGCCCGAAGTGCCCGACGTTCTCCGGGCTGTACACCGCCTGCGAGAGCGAGCGCAGCATCACCGTCTGCAGCAGGTCCGTGTACGGCTTGCCCTGGACGCGCTCGAGGAGCAGCGCGTAGTCCTTCGCGTGCGGCTCGTCGCCGCCGCCCAGGGTGAGCGCGAAGTCCTTGAGCATCGCGCGCAGGGCCTCGAGCTTCTCCGGAGTGGGTCCCTCGTGCACCCGGTAGAGCGTCGGCTGGCCGTTCGCCTCGAGGAAGTGCGAGGCGCTCACGTTGGCCGCGAGCATGCACTCCTCGATGAGGCGATGGGCGTCGTTGCGCTCGACCCGCACGATGCGCTCGATCTTGCCGTTGGCGTCGAAGATCATCTGGCTCTCGACCGTGTCGAAGTCGATCGCGCCGCGCTTCCTGCGCGCGCCGAGCAGCGCCTGGAAGGCCGCGTGCAGGTGGTCGATCATCGGCAGCAGGCCCGGGTCGATCGGCGGCTCGGCCTCGCGTCCGGCGAGTGCCGCGGCCACGCGCGTGTACGTGAGCCGCGCGTGCGAGTGGATCACGCCGGGGTAGAACTCGTAGTGCCGCACGACCCCGCCGGAGGACACCTCCATCTCGCACACCATCACGAGGCGGTCCACGTCGGGCTTGAGCGAGCACAGCTCGTTGGACAGCTCCTCGGGCAGCATCGGGATCACGCGCCGCGGGAAGTACACCGAGTTGCCGCGCTCGTACGCCTCGGCGTCGAGCGCGTCGCCCGGGCGCACGTACTGGCTCACGTCGGCGATCGCCACCCACAACCGGTAGCCGCCGCTGCGCTTGCCTTTCGGGTTGCTCCCATCGCCTTTGGGGTCGCTCCCATCGCCTTTCGGGTTGCTCCCATCGCCTTTCGGGTTGCTCCCATCGCCTTTCGGGTTGCTCCCATCGCCTTTCGGGTTGCTCCCCCTCCCTTGGGAGGGGGCCGGGGGGAGGGTCTCGCAGTACACGGCATCGTCGAAATCCCGCGCCGTCTCGCCGTCGATCGTCACGAACGGCAGCTTGCGCAGGTCGCGCCGTGCCTTGAGGTCCTTCGCCGCGACCGCCTTCGGCAGCTTGCGCGCCTGCTCGACCGCGGCGTGCGGCCACTCGTGCGGCAGGTCGTGCTTGCGCAGCGCGATCTCGATCTCCATGCCCGGATCGGCGTAGTTGCCGAGCACCTCGACCACCTTGCCGATCGGCTCGGCGTTCCTGCTCGGCTGCGCGACGATCTGTGCCACCACCACCTGCCCCGCCTTCGCCTCGCCCAGGCTCTCGGGCACGATGAGGATGTCCTGGCTGATGCGCTTGTTCTCGGCGACGACGAAGGCCACCCCCTGCTCGATGAACAGCCGCCCCACCACCTTGCTGTTGGCGCGCTCGAGCACCTCGACGATCGCCGCCTCGAGCCGTCCGCGGCGATCGACGCCCGTGACGCGCGCGAGCACGACGTCGCCGTGCAGCACCTTGTGCATCTGCCGCGGCTCGAGGAAGAGGTCGTCGCGCCCGTCCTCCGGGCGCAGGAAGCCGAAGCCGTCGGCGTGGCCCAGGACCTTGCCCTTGATGAGCCCGGCCTTGTCGGGCAGCAGCAGCGCGCCGCGCCGGTTGCGCAGGACCTGGCCCTCGCGCTCCATCGCGGCGATGCGCCGCACGATGCCCTCCTGCCCGGCCTCGCCCGCGACACCGAGGCGCTCGAGGAGGCGCTCCTCGGGGACCGGCACGCCCTCGTCGGCGAGGACTTCCAGCACTTCCTCGCGGCTCGGGATCTCGACCGCGTATTGCTTCAGGTTCTTGCTTCTTATGGACAATCCAGGATGCTCCGGGTAAAATTTCGTGTTTTCCGCGCCCAGATGGCGGAATTGGTAGACGCACCAGTTTCAGGTACTGGCGGGTAACACCGTGGAGGTTCGAGTCCTCTTCTGGGCACCAGTTTCACTCCCCCCGCGGTGCTGGCTTCCGGCGATGATTTCGCCGTATTCTAGGCCGTGAGCAAGCTCTACGATCAGTTGAAGAAGGCTGCGCGCGCCCGCGCGGAACAGCCCAAGGCCCCCGCCCAGGGAACCCTCCTCACCGAGGCGCTCAAGCGCGCCGAGGCCGAGCGCGAGCGCGACCGGCAGGAGCCCAGCGCATCTCCCGAAGAAGTCCAGGCCCTCGTGGACGCCGCCGCGGCGGACACCGAGGCCGCGGCCGTCGCGACCGCCGCCGCGCACGCCGATGCCGAGGCGGCACGCCGGGCGGCGGAGGCCGCGAGGGCCCACGCGGCGGCCGTCCACGCCGCCACCCAGCGCGAGCTCGGCGAGCGGCAGGCGGAGGCCGAGGCCGTCGCGCGCCGCATCGCCGAGGAGCACGCGGCGCAGCAGGCGGCCAGGCGCGTCGAGAAGGAGGAGCGCGCCGCCCAGGCCGCGCGGGCGCGCGCCGCCGCGGACGAAGCGGCCGCCGTGGCCGCGCGCGAGCGGGTCGAGACCGAGCGCCGGGCGCTCGAGCTCGCCACCCTGCGCGCCCAGGCCGAGGCGATGGCCACCGCCACCGCGAAGGCGCTCGCCGAGGACGCCGCCGCCGCCGAGCGCGCGGCCACGGAGCGCGAGATCGCCGAGCGCCGCGCCGAGACCCTCGCCAAGGAGCGCGCCCAGGCCGAGCGCGACGCGACGCTCCACGCCCGGCGCAAGGCGGACACCGACCGGCACGTGGCCGAGACCACCCGCAACCGCATCGCCGCCGAGGAGGCCGCCGCCGCCGCCGAGCGCGAGCGGGTGCAGGCCGAGGAGCGGGCCGTCGCGCAGCAGCTCGCGCGCGTCCAGGCCGAGGAGCGCGCCGCGGAGCTCGCGAAGGCGCGCACCGAGACGGAGGGCCTGGCGCTCGCCGTGGAGACCGCGAAGCTCGAGGCCGCGCAACGCGCCTCGGCCGCCGCGGAGGCGCGAGCGATGCAGGAGGCCCAGGCCCGGCGCATGGAGCTCGCCGCGCAGCACGCGCGGGAGGCGTCGTGGGCGAGCGAGCGGCAGGCGCGCGAGAGCGCCCGGCGCGAGGCGCGCAAGCGCTGGATGCCGCTCGCCCGGCGCGCCGCCTACGGCGGCACGGTGGCGGTGGCGATCGCGCTCGCCTGGCAGTACGCGCCGCGCTGGGGCGCGGCCGGGCGCATCGTGATGGCGCCCCCGCCGGGGGCGCCGGCCGCGGGGCTCAAGATCGATTACGGCCTCGATCTCAGCCGCCTCGACCCGATTCGAAGGGGTGCTCGAGCACGATAGTCTCCGCGCGGTCGGGGCCCGTCGAGATGATCGCGATCGGCGCGCCGACCAGGGACTCCAGGCGCCGCAGGTACGAGCGCGCGTTCGCCGGCAGGTCCTCGAAGCGCTTGATCCCCACGGTGCTCTCCTTCCACCCCGGCAGCTCCTCGTACACCGGCTCGCAGATGGCCAGCGCCTCGGCGCCCACCGGCAGGATGTCGCGCCGGCCGCCGCCGGCCACCTTGTAGCCCACGGCCACGCGCACGCGGTCGAGCCCGTCGAGCACGTCGAGCTTCGTGATGCAGATCCCGTCCATGCCGTTCAGCTCCACGGCGCGCTTCAGCGCCGCGGCGTCGAACCAGCCGCAGCGGCGCGGCCGCCCGGTGACCGAGCCGTACTCGTTGCCCTTCACGCGCAGGTGCTCGCCGATCTCGTCGCCCAGCTCGGTCGGGAACGGCCCCGCGCCCACCCGCGTGGTGTACGCCTTGGCCATGCCCAGCACGTAGTGGAGCTGGCTCGGGCCCACGCCCGCGCCGGCCGCGGCCTGGCCGGCCACGCAGTTCGACGAGGTGACGAAGGGATAGGTGCCGTGGTCGACGTCGAGGAGCGCCGCCTGCGCGCCCTCGAACAGGATGGGCTTGCCGGCGCGGATCAGCACGGCGAGCTCCGCGGAGACGTCGGCCACCATCGGCTTCAGGCGATCGGCGTAGGAGAGCGTCTCGTCGAGGGTGGCCTGGAAGTCGATGGTGGGGGCCTTGAAGTAGTTGCGCAGGACGAAGTTGTGGAAGTCGAGCACCTCGCCCAGCTTGGCGGCGAAGCGCTCGCGCGCGTAGAGGTCCTGCACGCGCACCGCGCGCCGGGCCACCTTGTCCTCGTAGGCCGGGCCGATGCCGCGCCCCGTCGTGCCGATCTTGGCCTCGCCCTTGGCGAGCTCGCGCGCCTGGTCGAGCGCGATGTGGTACGGCAGGATCAGCGGGCAGGCCTCGGAGATGCGCAGCCTGCCTGGCCACGTCCACGCCGAGCTTCTCGAGCTCGCCGATCTCCTCGAAGAGCGCCCGCGGCGAGACGACCACGCCGTTGCCGATGAAGCAGGCGACGTCCGGATGCAGGATGCCCGAGGGGATCAGCCGCAGGATCGTCTTGCGTCCCCCGATCACGAGCGTGTGCCCGGCGTTGTGCCCGCCCTGGAAGCGCACCACGGCGCCCGCGTGGTCGGTCAGCCAGTCGACGATCTTGCCCTTGCCCTCGTCGCCCCACTGCGTGCCGATGACGACTACGTTACGCGCCATGTTCCGTCCTTCTTCTCCAGTTTCCGGTCGCACCCCAGCTCGCCGCGCGAGTCCTCGTGCCCGGGCAGCTCCGCCACCACCACCTCGCCCGCCGCGCGCAGCTTCGCCACCGCCTGCGCGAGCGCCGCATCGCCGCCGCACGGCGCGAGGATCGCCCGGCGCGGCGCGGGCGACGGCGCGAAGCGCGCGAGCTGGCGCAGGTCCATCGTGAAGCCCGTCGCGGGGCGCGCGCGCCCGAAGCTCGCCCCCACCTCGTCGTAGCGCCCGCCGCGCGCGACCGCGTCCGGGCTGCCCGGCGCATACGCCGCGAAGGTGAGGCCGCTCTCGTAGTGGTAGCCGCCCAGCTCGGCGAGGTCGACCGAGACCTCGACGCCGCAGCCGGCCGTGGCCTGCGCGAGCCGCTCGAGGCGGTCGAGCGCGCTCGCGATCTCCGGGACGCGGGGCAGCTCCCGGCGCGCGCGCGCGATGACATCGATCCCGCCGTTCAGCGTGGTGAGCGGGGCGAGATCGCCCGCCGCCGCCGCGTCCTTCTGCTGCACCGCCCGGAAGAGCTCCTCGCCGCGCTCGGCGTCCACGGCGCGCGCCATCGCCCGGTAGATCGCCGGGTTGCCCAGGTCCACGTGCACGCGCGCGATGCCCGCGGCGTGCAGGGCCGCGACCATCAGCCGCACGATCTCCTCGTCGGCCTCGACGCCGGCGTGCCCGTAGAGCTCGGCGCCGATCTGCATCGGCTCGCGCATCTTGGTCATGCCCGCCGGGACGGTGTGCAGGACGCTGCCGCAGTAGCACAGGCGCGCCACGCCCTGGCGGTTGAGCAGGTGCGCGTCGATGCGCGCCACCTGCGGCGTGTTGTCGGCGCGCACCCCCAGCATCCGGCCCGAGAGCTGGTCGACGAGCTTGAAGGTGGCGAGGTCGAGGTCGCGGCCCGTGCCCGACAGCAGCGACTCGAGGTACTCGAGCAGCGGCGGGACGACGAGCTCGTAGCCGTGCGCCGCGAAGAGGTCGAGGATCGCCCGGCGCAGCGCTCGATCGCGCGCGCCTCCTCGGGCAGGACATCCTCGATGTGCTCGGGCAGCAGCCAGCGTCTCATGTCAGTCGCTCCCTCTCCCGGGGAGAGGGCCGGCGAGAGGGTCAATGGGCCACGAACAGGATGATCAACCCCACCATCATCGACGTGAGCCCCGCGAACCGGATCTGCCCGTCGGTGAGCTCGGTCAGCCTGCGCAGCACCTCGCGGCAGCGCGCGGGCGAGCCGAACGGGAGGATGCCCTCGAGCACGAGCATCAGCGCGAAGGCGGCCAGCAACAGCCGCATCACTTCCCCTGCTGGGGCTTCGGCCCGCCCGGTCCCTTGAAGTACTTGAAGAACTGTCCGTCGAGGGGTCCAGCAGCATCACGTCGCTCTTGCTGCGAAGGCTCTGCTTGTAGGCCTCGAGGCTGCGGTAGAAGCTGAAGAACTCCGCGTCCTTCGAGTAGGCCTCGGCGTAGATGCGCGAGGCCTTCGCGTCGCCCTCGCCCTTGACCTTCTGCGCCTGCGAGTAGGCCTCGGCCACGATCACCTGGCGCTGCCGGTCGGCGTCGGCCCGGATCTTCTCGGCCTCGGCCTGGCCCGTGGAGCGCAGCTCGTTCGCCACGCGCTTCCGCTCCGATTCCATCCGGCGGTAGACGTCGGCGGAGATCTCGGGCAGAAGTCGACGCGCTTGAGCCGCACGTCGACGACCCCGACGCCGATGTTGCGCACGTCACGGTCCACCTTCTCGGCCACGACCTCCATGATGCGGTCGCGTGCGCCCGAGACCACGTCGTGCACCGTGTGCTTGGCGAACTCCGCGCGCAGCGCGTCGTTGACCGTCTGCGCGATGCGCGCCTCGGCGAGCACCGGGTCGCCGTGCACGGACACGTAGTACTGGCGCACGTCGTTCACGCGCCACTTCACGAACGCGTCGACCAGCACGTTGCGGTTCTCGGAGGTGAGGAAGCGCTCGGGCTCGCGCGGCTCCATCGTCTGGATGCGCGTGTCGAAGAGCTTGACGTTCTGCAGGAAGGGGATCTCGAAGTACAGCCCCGGCTTCGTCTCCACGCGCACCACCTCGCCCAGCTGGAACTTGATCGCCGCCTTGCGCACGTCGACCACGTACATGCTCATGGAAACGAGGATCACGGCGATGACCGCGAAGACGAGGAACCCCAGGCCGGCGCGCTTCATCGCGCCGCGTCCCGGTCGCGCGAGCGCAGGGCGTCGCGGCGGCTCATCGTGTCCGTCGAGGACTGGCTCGCCTCGGACGGCTGCTGGGGCTGGCTGGTCGTGACCGACCCGCCGGAGAACTGCGGGGGGGGCGACGCGGAGGACATCTGCATGAGCTTGTCGATGGGAAGGTAGAGCAGGCTCGAGCCCTGCTTCTGGTCGATCACGATCTTGCTCGTGGACTGCAGCACCTGCTGGATCATGTCGAGGTACAGGCGCTCGCGCGTGACCTTCGGCGCCTTCTCGTACTCGGCGAGGACCTGGCGGAAGCGCGACGCGTCGCCCTGGGCGGTCGACACCACGCTCTGGCGGTAGCCGTTGGCCTCCTCGATCAGGCGCGCGGCCACCCCGCGCGCCTTCGGCACGACGTCGTTCGCGTAGGCCTGGCCCTCGTTCTTGAAGCGCTCGCGGTCCTGCTGGGCCCGCACCGCGTCCTCGAACGCGGCCTGGACCTGCTCCGGGGCCTGGGTGTTCTGCAGGTTCACGGTGGTCACGAAGATGCCGGTGCGGTACTTGTCGAGGATCTGCTGCATGAGGCGCTTCACCTCGGCGGCGACCTCGCTGCGCCCGGCCGAGAGCACGAAGTCCATCTTGCTCTTGCCGACCACCTCGCGGATCGCGGTCTCGGCGGCCTGGCGCACGTTGTCCTCCGGATCCTTGTTGTTGAAGAGGAAGTCCTCGGGGCTCTTGATCGTCCACTGCACCGCGAACTGCACGTCGACGATGTTCTCGTCGTCGGTGAGCATGAGCGCTTCCTGCAGCTGCTTGTTCTTGGTGTTGCCGCGGTAGCCGACGTCGACCGTGCGCACGTGCGAGATGTCCACCACCTCGACGCTCTCGATCGGGTACGGGAAGTGCCAGCGCGGGCCCGGCATCGTGGTCTCGAGGTACTTGCCGAAGCGCAGCACCACGCCGCGCTTGCCCTCGTCGACGATGTAGAAGCCGCTGGCGAGCCAGATGGCGATGACGAGCAGGACCACGAAGACCGCGCCGCCGCCCATCGCCATGCCGTGGCGGATGCCGCCGCCGCCGCCGGGCGGGGACGGGGGACGGGGACGGAAACCGAGCAGCGCCGAGATCTTCTGCTGCAGCTTCCTCAGGATCTCGTCGAGGTCGGGCGGGCCGTCGTTATTCTTCCTGCCCCATTGGGGATCGTTGGGCATGTCGTGGGTCTGTTCGGTTGTCGTGGGTCGGGAAAATCCGGGACAGGCCGGATTCGCCGCGGACGGAACGGGGGTTTCGCGCCGGTGGAAAGCGGGGCCTGTCCCCGGGTCTCCTAAGCCGCCGAGGCGAACGTTCCGCGGCCCGCCTCGCGCGCTGTTTCGGCCAGCGCCTCCCGCAGGGCCTCGATGCCGGCGCCGGTGAACGCACTCACCTTGATATTCAAGATCTTACCATAGGCGTCGCGCACCACCTCGGGGGCCATGCCCGGAACGCGGTCGATCTTGTTGTAGACCAGCACCTGCGGCACCTCGGCCGCACCGATCTCGGCGAGCACCGCGTTCACCGCCTCGATCTGGTCGCGGTACTCCGGGTTGGCGCTGTCGACCACGTGCAGCAGCAGGTCGGCCTCCACGCTCTCCTCGAGCGTCGCGCGGAAGGCGTCGACCAGCTTGTGCGGCAGGTCGCGGATGAAGCCCACCGTGTCCGACAGCGCCATCGTCGCGCCGCTCGCCCAGCACAGCCGGCGCGTGGTCGGTGTCGAGCGTGGCGAAGAGCTGGTCGGCGGCGTACGCGTCGGAGCGGGCGAGCGCGTTGAAGAGCGTCGACTTGCCGGCGTTGGTGTAGCCGACCAGCGACACGCGGAAGACGCGCGGCGCGCCCGCGCGCCGAGCGCTGCGTGGCGCGCGTGCGGGCCACCTTGCGCAGCCGCTCGCGCAGCACCTTCACGCGCTCGCCGATGAGGCGCCGGTCGAGCTCGATCTGCTTCTCGCCCGGGCCGCCGCGTCTTGCCGATGCCGCCGCGCTGGCGCTCGAGGTGGGTCCAGCCGCGCACCAGCCGCGTGGACAGGTGCTCGAGCCGCGCCAGCTCGACCTGCAGCTTGCCCTCGTGGCTGCGCGCGCGCTGGGCGAAGATGTCGAGGATCACGTCGGTGCGGTCGACGACCCGCACCTCGGGGCCGCCGTCGAGAGGCTGCGCTCGAGGTTGCGCTGCTGGCCGGCGGAAAGCGCCTGGTCGAAGACCACCGCCCCGGCGCGGTGCTCGCGCACGGCCATGCGGATCTCGTCGACCTTGCCCGCGCCGGCGAACAGTCGCGGCGTCGGGGCGCTCGCGCCGCCCGCGCACGATGTCCACCACCTCGCGCCCGCGGCGCTGTCGAGCTGAGGCGCGCGGCCGTCTTCGGCGCGATCCTCCGCCGGGAACGGCACGTCCGATGCCGAGGCTGTACCGAGGATCGCCCGCTGGGCGGCTCAGGATTGCCGGCGCCGAATGCGGGCCTCAAGCGGGCACCGACATCGCGGTCGGAAATTCACCGCCGGCCGGGCACGACCGTGGAGATCGCGTGCTTGTAGACCATCTGCGTGACCGTGTTCTCAGCAGCACGACGTACTGGTCGAAGGATTCGATCTGGCCCTGCAGCTTGATGCCGTTGACCAGGTAGATCGACACCGGCACATGCTCCTTGCGCAGCGTGTTCAGGAACGGGTCTTGCAGCAGCTGGCCCTTGTTGCTCATCGTATGCTCCTTGTTGAACATCGGGTTTCCCGGTCTACGCCGGGCACGTCATTGCAGTGGGACTTTAGCACGGACAGGCGCCCCCGCCCCTAGTTCCACCATTTGCCTCAGCCGTACCGGCGTTTCGAGATGATCTTGCGCCGCCGGCGCTGCGCATCCTGCTTTTCCGTCAAGGGCTTGTGCCGGCCCTCGAAGGGGTTGTCGGCCGAGCGCAACTCCACGCGCAGGGGCGTGCCGGCGAGCTCGAAGGCTTGCGGAAGCGCTTCTCGAGGTAGCGCCGGTAGGCGTCTGTCACGTCTTCGAGGCGCGATGCCGTGGATCACGATGATCGGCGGGTTCATGCCGCCCTGGTGCGCGTAGCGCAGCTTGGGCCGGAAGCTGCCCGGCGCGCTGGGCGGCTGCTGCTGCTCGACCGCCGCCTGCAGCAGCGCGCGTGAGCCCGGCGTGGGCAGCTTCGCCATCGCCGCGGCGATGCGCGTCCGCGGACGGCCATGCAGCGGCCTCGAGGCCCGTGCCGCCTGCGCGCCGAGATGGGCACGAACTTGCGCGAAGTCGAGGAACGCCAGCTTGCGCTCGAGATCCGATTGCGCCTCGCTCGCGCTGGTCGCGGTCCACGGCGTCCCACTTGTTGACCGCCACCACCACGGCCCGGCCCGCCTCGAGGATGTAGCCGGCGATGTGCGCGTCCTGCTCGGTCGACGCCCTGCGTCGCGTCCAGCAGCAGCACCACGACGTTGGCCTCGTCGATCGCCTGCAGCGTCTTGACGACCGAGAACTTCTCGACCGCCTCGAAGACGCGGCCCTTGCGGCGCAGCCCGCGGTGTCGATCAGCGTGAACGCGCCGCCCGTCCGCGCTCGAACGGCGACCTCGATCGCGTCGCGCGTCGTGCCGGGCTGGTCGAAGGCGATCACCCGCTCCTCGCCGAGCAGGCGTTGACGAGCGTGGACTTGCCGACGTTCGGCCGGCCGACGACCGCCAGCGCGGATGGCTCGTCGATCTCTTCGGCGGCGGCGTCGTCCTCCGGCGGCAGCGCGCGAGCGCCGCCTCGACCAGCGCGCGCACGCCCTCGCCGTGCGCGGCCGAGATGGGGTGCGGGGCGCCGAGGCCGAGCTCGTGGAACTCCGCCGTGCACGCACCGCCTCGCGCATGCCCTCGGCCTTGTTCACCGCGAGCACCACCGGCGCGCCCGACTTGCGCAGACAGCGCGCGATGTCGCTGGTCCTGCGGCGGAGCCCCGGCGCGCCGTCGACGACGAAGACCACGGCGTCGGCCTCGGCGACCGCCTGCGCGCGTCTGGCGCGCCATCTCGCGAGAGGATCCCGTCCGTCGCCACCGGCTCGAAGCCGCCGGTGTCGACGACGATGAACTCGCGCTCGCCGGAGCGTCCGTCGCCGTAGTGGCGGTCGCGCGTCAGGCCCGGCGAAGTCGGCGACGATCGCGTCGCGCGAGCGCGTGAGGCGGTTGAAGAGCGTCGACTTGCCGACGTTGGGGCGGCCGACGAGGACGAGGGTCGGTTTCAATGCCTACGGACGGATCGAGACGACCGTCCCTCCCGCCGTCTGCGCCACGAAGCCCGCGCCGGCCGGCACGAGGGCCTGGATGCCGGTGCCGTCCGTGGCCACCCGCCCGACGATCGCGCCGTTGTCGGGCGAGAGGAAGTGCAGGTAGCCGTAGCCGTCGCCCACCACCACGTAGGCGCCGACGACGGCGGGCGCGGTCAGGCGCCGGAAGGCGAGCTTGTCCTGCTTCCAGACGCTCGCTCCGGTGCGCTTGTCGAGCGCGTGGACGTTGCCCGAGACGTCGACCACGTAGAGATTCTTCGCGTCGGTGGCGAGCGAGCGCGCGCTCGAGATGTCGCGCGACCAGACCTGGCTGCGCGTGGCGATCTCGAAGCACGCCACCTTGCCCTGGAAGGCGGCGGCGCACACGTTGGGCGGGTCGATCACCGGCAGCCCCGCCACGTCGGCGATGCGCTCGAGCTCGGTGGCGCCGTGGGCCTGGGAGACCGTCACCTCCCAGGTGAGCTTGCCGTCCTCGAGGTCGAGGGCGATGAGCTTGCCGTTGGGGTAGCCCGCCACCACGTCGCGGCCGAGGGCGAGCACGCCCGTGGTGCTGCGCAGCAGCAGCGGCGGCATCGGGCGCTGGTAGACCCAGAGGCGCTTGCCATCCTTCACCGAGAGCCCGAGGATGCGCCCGTCGGAGGTGCGCACCACCGCCACCTCGCCCGAGACCGCCGCCGGCGCGATCACCTCGCCCTCGACGGACGTGCTCCACGCCTGCCGGGTCGACGGGTCGAAGCCGATCACCTCGCCGCCCTGGGTGCCGGCGATGACGCGCCCGCCGCCGAAGGCCACCCCGCCGGAGAGCTTCTTGCCGGTGTCCAGCCGCTCGGCCACGCGGCCGGTCGCCTCGTCGATCATGGCGATGCCGCCGTTGGCCGCCGCGGCGAAGACGTGGCCGCCCTCGACCGCGGGCACGAAGACGTAGCCCTCGCCCTTGCCGACGCTCGCGGTCCAGGCGACCGTGGCGTGGACCGTGTCGGTGATCGGGGCGAGCGGCGTGGGCGGGTTCGGCGGCTCGCCCACGATCCCGACCCAGCGCAGCGGGTTGTAGCTCGCGCAGGCCGCGGCGAGCGCGAGGGGGGCGAGCAGCGCCAGGCGCATCGCGCTCATTGCGCGCCTCCCAGCGCCGCGAGCTTCGTCTCGGCGATGTTGCGCACCGGGTTGCCGGGCGCGGCGCGCTCGACCGCGACCTTGTAGGCGGCGCGCGCCTCGTCGCGCCGGCCCTGGGCGAGCATCACGTCGCCGCGCAGGTCCGCCGCGAGCGGCGCGAAGGAATCCTCCTTCACGGCGTCGAGCGTGCGCAGCGCGTCGTCGTACTTCTTCTGCTGCAGCAGCACCGCGGCCAGCCGCAATCGCGCCGTGGGCCGCAGCAGCTCGGGGCCGTGGTCGACGACCCAGGCGAGGCGCTCGCGCGCCAGCGCGAGGTCGCCCGCCTCGAAGGCGGCCTTGGCCACGAGGAGCTGGGCCTCGGAGGCGAGGTAGGCGTCGGGATGCTTGTCGACGAGGGGCTGGGCGGCCTTCGCGAGCGCGGCCGCGTCGGGCTTGTCCCCGCCCTGCTGCGCGGCCTCGGCCACGGGCCGGAAGAGCATCGCCGCGCTCTCGCCCTGGTGCACGTTCCACCAGCGCCAGCCCTGCCAGCCGCCGAACACCACCACGGCGGCCACGATCGCGCCCAGCACGTACCAGCGGTTGTCCTCCCACCAGGCCTTCAGCTCGGCGATGCGTTCCTGCTCTTCGAAATCGTACGTTCCCGCCATGGTCTTCTCTTATGCGATTTGCCCGATTGCCTCGTCGACCGCGAGCGTGCGCTGCTCGCCCCCACCGCGCAGCGGCTTGACGGTCACCTTCCCCGCCGCCGCCTCGTCCTCGCCCACGATCGCGGCATAGCGTGCGCCGCTCGCGTCGGCTTTCTTCATCTGCGACTTGAAGCTGCCGCCCGCGCCCAGCACGACGTTCCTGCCCGCGTCGCGCCAGCGCTCGGCCAGCCGCCACGCCACGAGCTCCGCGCCCTCGCCCGCGTGCACCACGAAGACGTCCACCTGCGGCCCGGCCTCGGCGCCGGCCGCCTGCATGGCGAGCAGCACGCGAGCGACCCCCATGCCGAACCCGCAGGCCGGCGCCGGCTTGCCCCCGAGCTGCTCGAACAGCCCGTCGTAGCGCCCGCCGCCGGCGATCGTCGACTGCGCGCCGATGTCGGGGCTCACGAACTCGAACACCGTGCGGTTGTAGTAGTCGATGCCGCGCACGAGGCGCGGGTTCACCGTGTACGCGACGCCGGAACGCTCGAGATAAACCTTGAGCGCCTCGAAGTGCTCGGCGGCCGCCTCCCCCAGGTAGTCGACCAGGCGCGGGGCGCCCTCGATCATCGGCTGCATCGCCGGGTTCTTCGAGTCGAGGATGCGAAGCGGGTTGGTATGCAGGCGCCGGCGCGCGTCCTCGTCGAGCAGGTCGGCGTGCCGCTCGAAGTACGCGACGAGCTTCCGCGCGGTGCGCCTTGCGGTCGGCCGCGTCGCCGATGGAGTTGACGTGCAGCTCGACCGTGCGCACGCCGAGCGTTCGCCACAACCGCGCGAGCATGACGATCTGCTCGGCGTCGACGTCCGGGCCCTCGAAGCCCAGCGCCTCGACGCCGTACTGGTGGAACTGCCGGTAGCGGCCCTTCTGCGGGCGCTCGTGGCGGAACATCGGCCCCGCGGTCCACAGGCGCTGCGGGCCGTTGTAGAGGAAGTTGTGCTCGATCGCCGCGCGCACGATGCCGGCCGTCGCCTCGGGCCGCAGGGCGAGGCTGTCGCCGTTGAGCGGTCCTGGAAGAAGTACATCTCCTTCTCGACGA
This sequence comes from uncultured beta proteobacterium, assembly GCA_963741815.1. GTDB lineage: Bacteria > Pseudomonadota > Gammaproteobacteria > Burkholderiales > Usitatibacteraceae > Usitatibacter. The sequence goes on along the minus strand of CAVUJI010000003.1, from coordinate 1,495,888 downwards.
TGTCGGTCACCTCGCCGAGGCCGCGCACGAAGAGGGCCGTGGGCTCGACGATCGGCGTGCGCATGTTGCGGTAGCCGTAGCGCCGGAAGACCTCGCGGCACGTCGTCCTCGAACTTCTCCACCAGCGGGCTCGGTCCGGCAGCAGGTCGTTCATGCCGCGGACGGCCTGCAGCCGCGCGCTCATCGGCCGGAGGCCTCGATGCGGATCGCGCGCGCCCGCGCCGGGCGCTCGCCCGCGGGCCCGCCGTAGCGGCGCTGCACGTAGTCCTCGACGATGCCTGGAACTCCTCGGCGATGCGCTCGCCCTTCAACGTCACCGTCTTCTCGCCGTCGACGAACACCGGCGCGACCGGCTTCTCGCCCGTGCCCGGCAGCCTGATGCCGATGTCGGCAGGCTGCGACTCGCCGGGGCCGTTGACGACGCAGCCCATCACCGCCACGTGCATCTCCTCGACGCCGGGGTAGCGCGCGCGCCACACCGGCATCTGCGCGCGCAGGTAGGCCTCGATCTGCTCGGCGAGCTCCTGGAAGTAGGTGCTCGTCGTGCGCCCGCAGCCCGGGCAGGCGGTCACCATCGGCGTGAAGGAGCGCAGGCCCATCGTCTGCAGGATCTCCTGCGCGACGACGACCTCCTTCGTGCGGTCGCCGCCCGGCTCCGGCGTGAGCGAGACGCGGATGGTGTCGCCGATGCCCTCCTGCAGCAGCACCGCCAGCGCCGCGGTGGAGGCGACGATGCCCTTCGAGCCCATGCCGGCCTCGGTGAGGCCCAGGTGCAGCGGGTAGTCGCAGCGCGCGGCGAGCGTGCGGTAGACGCGGATCAGGTCCTGCACGGCCGAGACCTTGCACGAGAGCACGATGCGCTCGGCCGCCAGGCCGATGTCGCGCGCGAAGGCCGCGCTCTCGAGCGCCGAGGCGACGAGCGCCTCGCGCATCACCTCCTCGGCCTCCTTCGGCGCGGCCGCGCGGGCGTTCTCGTCCATCATCCGCGCGAGCAGCTCCTGGTCGAGGCTGCCCCAGTTGACGCCGATGCGCACCGGCTTGCCGTGCTCGATCGCCTTCTCGATCAGGGTCGCGAACTGGTCGTCGCGCTTCGTGCCGTGGCCGACGTTGCCCGGATTGATGCGGTACTTGTCGAGCGCGACGGCGCACTCGGGAACCTGGGCCAGCAGCTTGTGGCCGTTGAAGTGGAAGTCGCCCGACCAGCGGCACGGCGACGCCCATGGCGTCCAGGCGCCGGCGGATCTCGGGCACCTGGCGGGCGGCTTCGAGCGTGTTCACCGTGATGCGCACGATCTCGGAGCCGGCCCGGGCGAGGGCGGCGACCTGCCCGGCGGTGGCCTTCGCGTCCTCGGTGTCGGTGTTGGTCATCGACTGCACGACGATCGGCGCGCCGCCGCCGATGACCTTGTCGGCGACGCGCACGGCGCGCGAGCTGCGGCGGGGAGACATCGGCAATGCCTTATGGAATGGTGAAGCGGGCGACGGCCACGCGGGTGGACGGATCGAGGTCGTAGGGCTTGCCGTCGAGGTCCATGCGCACCTCGGGCGCGTTGCCCACGATCACGGACAGGGGACCGCGGCCGCTCACGGAGGCCACGGTGCCGGCGGGGTTCAACCGCTGCATGAGGAGCCTGCCGCGGCCGTCGCGCACCTCGACCCACGAGTCGCCCTGGAAGTGGAACGCGAGGCTGTGGCTCGGGCCCAGCGGGGCCGGCGGCGCGCCGGTCGCCGGGGAGGACGGGGCGGCGCTCGGGGCGGCGGCGGGCGGCGCGGCGGCGCCCGCGGCGGCGGCAGGCGGGGCCTCGGCGCCCGTGCCGTCACCGGAGGCGGTGCCGGCCGGCGCGGCGCGGCCCGCGGGCTGCTCCGGGGCGGCGGCAGCGGGCTCGGGCGCGGCAGCGGCGGGGGCGCCGGTCGTGCCCGCGCCCGGCGCGGCGGCGGACCCGGCCGGCGGCAGCGCGGGCTGCGCCGCGGGCGGCAGCACCGGCACGGGAGCGGCGGCGCCCGGCGCCGACGTCGTCGGCGTGGCCGCCGGCTCATGGTGCGCGCCCGGGGCCGAGGGACGGATGTAGACCCACCAGTACATCGCCGCGAAGCCCAGCGCGATGGCGATGGCCGCGAGCGTTCCCGCCTTCACGTAGGGGCTCGAGAGGCGCTCGCCCAGCGGGTCGAAGCGGATGTTCTGCGTGGGCACGACGATCCCCGGCGCGGCCTGGCGCGGCCCGGCCTCGGCGAGGAGCGAGAGCACCGCCTCGGCGTCGAGGCCCAGGGCCCTCGCGTAGTTGCGCACGAAGCCGCGCAGGAACGTGCCCGGCGGCAGGCGCCCGTAGTCGTCGGTCTCGAGCGCCTCGACCTGCCAGGGGCGCAGGTGCAGGCGCTGGGCCACGTCGGCGCGCGACAGGCCCTGGCGCTCGCGCTCGGCGGCGAGCACCTGGCCCGGCGAGCGGACTTCGGCCGGTTCGGGATGGCCCGCGGTGTCGGCGGCGGCGTCCATGGCGGCCCTATCGCTTCGGCGCGAGCTCGCGGGTGAGCTGCGCGTCGGGGAAGCGGCGGCGCAGCTGCTGGTAGTAGCTGTCCGCCGAGGTCTCGTCCTTGTTCGCGCGGGCGATGCGCACCGCGAGCCCGAGCCCGTCGAGCGTCGGGTTCGCCAGGCGCGTGTAGCGCGTGATGTAGTTCTCCGCGTCGTGGTAGGCGCCGCGCTCGTAGGTGAGGATCGCGAGGTTGTACAGCGCCCCCAGCAGGTCGGGGCGGATCTGCACCGCCCGGCGCAGCATCTTCTCCGCCTCGGCGTTGTGCCGCGTGCTGCGCAGGCACAGCCCCATCGACAGGTACGCCTTCTCCTTGGTCGCGTAGAGCGGGTCGTCGATCGCGCGCTGGATCATCGCCTTGCCGCGCGCGGCGTCGCCGCGGGTGCAGAGGAACCAGCCGAAGTTGTTCAGCACCTCGGAGTTGCCCGGCTGCAGGTTCAGCGCCTGGTCGAACGCCTCGCGCGCGGGCACGTCGTCGCGCAGCTCCATGAAGACGAGCCCCTGCATGTTGTACGCGGGCACGTAGGCCGGGTCGTCCTTGATCGCCAGGCGCGTCTCCGACAGCGCCACGGCGAAGTTGCCGCGGGCGAAGTACTCGCCGGCGAGCGCGGTGTGCACCTCGGCACGGCGGTGGGCGTCGGCGCCGCCGGCGCTGGTCACCGGGTGGGACTCGACCTCGCTCTGGGACACGCAGCCGGCGAGCGCGAGGGCGGCAAGGGCGATGACGATGCGCATCAGATCCTCGGCGATGGCGGATGCAGGCGCACGGGCCGGCGCTTCATCCGGTTGATGACCTGGCCGGCGAGCTGCCCGCAGGCCGCGTCGATATCCTCGCCGCGGGTCCTGCGGATCGTGGCCACGTAGCCGGCGTCGAGCAGGATCGCCTGGAAGCGCTTCACGCGCTCCATGTCCGAGCGCTCGAAGCCGGAATCGGGGAACGGGTTGAAGGGAATCAGGTTCACCTTCGCGGGCACGACCCGCAGCAGGCGCGCGAGCTCCCGGGCATGGTCCGGCGCGTCGTTGACGCCCTTCAGCATCACGTACTCGAAGGTGATGAAGTCGCGCGGGGCCACCTCGAGGTAGTCCCGGCACGCCTCGAGCAGGCGCGCGATCGGGTAGGCGTCGTTGATCGGCATGATGCGGCTGCGGATCGCATCGTTGGGCGCGTGCAGGCTCACGGCGAGCGCCACCGGGAGCGCGTCCTTCAGCTTGCGGATGTGCGGCACCACGCCCGAGGTCGACAGGGTCACGCGCCGGCGCGACAGCCCGTAGGCGCGGTCGTCGAGCATGATCGACATCGCGTCCACGACCGGGCCGAAATTGTTGAGCGGCTCGCCCATGCCCATCATCACCACGTTGGTGACGGGACGACCACCCTCTCCCCGGCCCTCCCCCAAGGGGGAGGGAGCACCTTCTCTCTTCTCCCCTGGGAGAGGAGCACCTTCTCCCCTCTCCCCTGGGAGAGGGGCGGGGGGAGAGGGTGAAGTCCGCCACTCGCCCATCTCCCCCAGCCGCCGGTTGGCCACCCACACCTGCCCGATGATCTCCGCCACCGTGAGGTCGCGGTTGAACCCCTGGCGCCCGGTCGAGCAGAACTTGCAGTCGAGCGCGCAGCCCACCTGCGAGGACACGCACAGCGTGCCGCGGTCGTCCTCGGGGATGAACACCGTCTCCACCCCGTTGCCCACGCCCACGTCGAAGAGCCACTTCACCGTGCCGTCGGTGGAGCGGTGCTCGGACAGGATCGCCGGGGGACGCACCTCGGCCGACTCCGCCAGCCGCGCGCGCAGCGACTTCGCGAGGTCGGTCATCGCCTCGAACTCGCACGCGCCGCGCTGGTGGATCCACTGGAAGAGCTGGCGGGCACGGAACGGCTTCTCGCCCTGCGCGGCGAGCCACCCGGCGAGGGCCGGCAGGGTGAAGTCGAGGAGGTTCGTGCGTTGCGTCATGGAAACGTGGGAAACGGCGCCCGCGCGCGGGCGCGCGGCTAGCGGCTGTAGATGCTGCTTTGCGGGAAGAAGTACGCGATCTCGGTCGCGGCGGTCTCGGGGGCGTCGGAGCCGTGCACCGCGTTCGCGTCGATCGATTGCGCGAAGTCGGCGCGGATCGTGCCCCGGTCGGCCTTCTTCGGGTCGGTGGCGCCCATCAGGTCGCGGTTCTTCTGGATCGCGCTCTCGCCCTCGAGCACCTGGACCATGACCGGGCCCGAGATCATGAACTCCACGAGGTCCTTGAAGAAGGGACGCGCCTTGTGCACCGCGTAGAAGCCCTCGGCCTCGCGCCGCGACAGGTGCACCATGCGCGCGGCGACGATCGTGAGGCCCGCCTTCTCGAACCGCGAATAGATCTCGCCGATCACGTTCTTGGCCACGGCATCGGGCTTGATGATCGAGAGGGTGCGCTCCAGCGCCATCGGAAATCTCCGCTAAATGGATGAAAAATTTAGCTTTTCATTCTAGCACACCGGCGTGCGCCCCGCTACCCTCCAGCACGGCCGCCAGCCGGGCGCGCCCTCCGGGCAGGCGTACTCCGCGGCCACGCCCACGCCGGGCACCCAGGCGAGGCGCTCGCCCGCGAAGAGCAGCGGGAGGCGCTCGCGCTCCCAGGGCGGCATGCCCGATTCCCGCAGCAGGTTCTTGAGCGTGCGCGTGCGCCCCCCCGCCGCCAGCCGCAGGCGCTCGCCGCCGGCCCGGGGGGCGAGGTGCCAGCTCCCGCGGGCCGCGGCGGCGCGGGCGATCCCCGCCCCGGTCACCGGCTCGAAGGCGACTTCCCCCAGCCCGTCGGCCAGGGCCACGCGCGCCTCGCCCCGCCAGGGCACGCGCCAGGCGCCCGCCGGCGCCTCCCGCAGCACGTGCAGGCTCGCGCGGTGGCGCACGAGCTGCGCGCCGCCGTGGTCGATGCGCACTCGCGCATCGGCGCGCGCCGCGTAAAGCTGCCGCGCCATCTCCGCCAGGCGCGCCCCATCGGGCATCGGCAGGCCGTTGACCGCGAGGAAGGCGCGCAGCGCGTTGGCGCTGCGCGCGCGGTCGGCGCCCGCGGCGAGCGGCAGCGGCTCGCCCGGGTGCTCGGGCACCCCGTCGATGCGCGCGAGGGCGTCGAGCAGGCCCTCGGCGCCGGCCGCGTGGCGCGCGAAGCGCGCGAGCGCCTCGCGCCAGCCGTCGAAGCGCGCGTCCAGCCGCGGGGCGACCTCGTGGCGCAGGTAGTTGCGGTCGTGGGCCGCGGAGGCGTTGGACTCGTCCTCGACCCACGCGAGGCCGCGGGACAGGGCGTGGTCGCGCAGGGCCGAGCGCGGCACGGCGAGCAGCGGGCGCACGATCGACACCCCCGAGCCGGGCAGCGCGCGCCGCTGCGGCATCCCGGCCGCGCCCTTGAGGCCCGTGCCGCGCAGCAGTTGCAGCAGCACCGTCTCGGCCTGGTCGTCGCGGTGGTGCGCCAGCGCCACGAAGGGCTCGGCGCGCTCGGCGTAGGCGGCGTAACGCGCTTCGCGCGCCGCGGCCTCGAGGCCCCGGCCCGCGTCCCGCGCCACGCGCACCCGCACGACGTCGAGCGCCACGCCGAGCGCACGGCAGGATCGCTCGCACGCCGCGGTCCACGCGTCGGCGTGGGGGCTGAGGCCGTGGTGCACGTGCAGCGCCCGCACCGCCCGGCCCTGCGCGCCCCCGGCGCGAGCCAGCAGTTCAAGCAGCACCGTGGAGTCGAGCCCGCCGGAGAATCCCACGCATACCGGCGCCTGCGCCGGCACCAGCGCCGCCAGGCGTTCCGCGATGTGTGCGTCCAGATCCATCGGCAAAAATCGGGGACAGACCCCGTTTTCCTATTGGCGGAACGTTCCGCCTCAGGGGAAACGGGGTCTGTCCCCTACTCGGCGAGCTCCTTGAACTTGCCGTAGTTGACCCAGCGCTCCTGGCGGCGCTCGAGGAGCTGCTCGGGCGAGAGGTCCGCGAGCGAGCGCAGGCTTTCGTGGATCGCCTTCTTCACGTTCTTGGCGGTCTCGGCCGGGTCGCGGTGGGCGCCGCCGAGCGGCTCGGTGACGATCTTGTCGATCACGCCGAGGGCCTTGAGGCGCGGCGGCGGTGATGCCCAGCGCTCTCGGCCGCCTCGGCGCCGCGCTCGGCGCTCTTCCACAGGATCGACGCGCAGCCCTCGGGCGAGATCACCGAGTAGGTCGCGTACTGCAGCATGAGCGTCACGTCGCCGACGGCGATCGCGAGCGCGCCGCCCGAGCCGCCCTCGCCGATCACGGTGGCGATGATCGGCACCTCGCAGCCCCGCCATCACGTAGAGGTTGCGGCCGATCGCCTCCGACTGGCCGCGCTCCTCGGCGCCGATGCCCGGATAGGCGCCCGGCGTGTCGACGAAGGTGAACACCGGCATGCCGAACTTCTCCGCCAGCTTCATCAGGCGCAGCGCCTTGCGGTAGCCCTCGGGGCGCGGCATGCCGAAGTTGCGGAAGATCTTCTCCTTGGTGTCGCGGCCCTTCTGGTGGCCGATCACCATGCACGCCTGCGCCGTTGAAGCGCGCCAGCCCGCCGACGATCGACGGCGTCGTCGGCGAACGCGCGGTCGCCGTGCAGCTCCTCGAAATCGGTGAACAGATCGCGCCGACGTAGTCGAGCGTGTACGGGCGCTGCGGGTGGCGCGCGACCTGCGCGATCTGCCACGGCGTGAGCTTGGCGTAGATCTCCTTGGTGAGTCGCTGGCTCTTCTTGGTCAGCCGCTCGATCTCCTCGGAGATGTCGACCGCGCGAGTCGTCCTGCACGAAGCGCAGCTCTTCGATCTTCTGCTCGAGCTCGGCGATCGGCTGCTCGAAATCGAGGAAGCTCGTCTTGGCGGGGGGGCGGGACATGGCTGCGGGAATGATATCAGGGCATGCCGGCACATTCGTTAGAATGCGGGCATGGCGAACCGCCTCACGAAGATCGTGACCCGCACGGGCGACGACGGCAGCACCGGCCTCGGCGACGGCAGCCGCGTGCCGAAGGACGCCCTGCGCGTGGCCGCCATGGGCGAGGTCGACGAGCTGAACAGCGCGATCGGCTGCGTGCTCGCCGAGCCCCTGCCCCCGACGGTGCACTCCGCCCTCGCCGCCGTGCAGAACGACCTCTTCGACCTCGGCGGCGAAGTGTGCATCCCCGGCCGATCGGCCCTCTGGGACGCGCACGTGAAGGGACTGGAGGGGCGCATCGAGACGCTGCGCGAGCCGCTGCCGCCGCTGCGCGACTTCGTCCTGCCGGGCGGCAACCGCGCCGCCGCCGCCTGCCACCTCGCGCGCGCCGTCTGCCGCCGGGCCGAGCGCGCCCTCGTCGCGCTGAACCGCGCCGAGGGCACCTCCGCGCTCAGCCTGCAGTACCTCAACCGCCTCTCGGACCTGCTCTTCCTCGCCGCGCGCACGATCAACGCCGAGGGCCGCGAGCCGGAGCGCATCTGGCGCCCGGGGGGCGAGGCGGACGGCGCGTGAGCGCCGATCCGGGCCAGGCCCCCCTCGCCGCCCTCCTCGCGCGCACCGCCCTGGGCGACCGCGCCGCCTTCGCCGCCCTCTACGAGGCCACGCGCGCGAAACTGTTCGGGGTGTCGCTGCGTATAGTCCGCGAGAGGCAACTGGCGGAGGAAGTCTTGCAGGACAGCTTCGTGAACATCTGGAACCACGCCGCGGACTACGCCGCCGCGAAGAGCGCCCCGCTCACGTGGATGACCGCCGTGGTGCGCAACCGCAGCCTCGACGTCGTTCGCCGCGCGCGCGAGGAGCCGGACATCGACGACGCGCTCGCCGCGAGCCTCGCCGACGACGCGCCGGGCCCCGACGGGCAGGCCCAGCGCCGCGCCGACGTCCACGACGTGCACCGCTGCCTCGAGGAGCTCGATGCCGAGCAGCGCCAGTCGATCGCCCTCGCCTTCTTCCACGGCCTCACCCACTCGGAGCTCGCGCGCCACCTCGGCCGCCCCCTGGGCACCGTCAAGACGCACATCCGGCGCGGGCTGCTGCGCCTGCGCGACTGCCTCGGGCGCGCCGGCGTGGCGCCCGGAGCTTAGGCCATGGCCCGCCCGGGGCCCGACGCCGTACGCGCCCTCGCCGGCGAGTACGTCCTCGGCACCCTGCGCGGCCGGGCGCGCGCGCGCTTCGAGGCGCTGGCCGCGCGCGACGCGGCCGTGGGCGACGAGGTCCGCCGCTGGGAGGCGTTCGTGACGCCGCTCGCCGGGCGCGTGCCCGCGGTGGAGCCGCCGGCGCGGGTATGGCGCCGCATCGAGGCGCGCATCGGCGCCCGCCGCTCGGCGTGGTCGAGCCTTTCCTTCTGGCGCGCCTTCGGCCTCGTCGTCGGCGGCCTGGCCTCCGTGCTCCTCACCGCCTTCCTCTGGCTCACCCCGCAGCCGGGCAGCCAGCCCATGTTCCTCGCCGTGCTCACCTCCGCCGATGCGGCCCCCCGCATCATGGTGACGATGGAGTCGCGCGGGATGCTGCGCGTGCACACGATGAAGCCGTGGCCGCGCGTGCAGGGCAAGAGCCTCGAGCTGTGGGCGATGCCGGAGCACGGGCCGCCGCGCTCGCTCGGCCTGGTGCCGAACGCCGACGCGGAGATGACGATGCCCCTCGCCCCCGACGACCCGCGCGTGCGCGGCGTGCGCATGCTCGCGGTGAGCGTCGAGCCCATGGGCGGCTCGCCGATGCCGCATCCCACCGGACCCGTCCTGTGCTCGGGGCCCGTGGTGGCCCTGCAGCACGCCGCCTGAAGCGGCTCTAGGGCCGCACGCGGTCGATCGCCGCGCAAAGCTGCGCGATCCCCTCGGGCGTGCGCGCCGTGGGCCGCTCGAGCCGATCCCCGTCGACGTACGCCAGCCGGCGCGCCCGCACCGCCGCGAGCGCGGGGTGCGCGCGCCATTGGGCGCGGAAGGCCGCGGCGCGCGCCTCGGGACCCACCCCCACGATCACCGGCGGGTCGAGCGCATACAGCCGTTCCCACGACACGACGGGCGCCACGCCGGGCAGGTCGGCGAAGACGTTGCGCGCCCCGCACAACGCGAGCGCCTCGTTCATGAAGTGGCGCCCGGAGATGGTGGTGAGCGGCCGGTGCCAGATCTCGAGGAACACGTCCACGGGCCGCACCCCCGCGTGGGCGCGCCGCAGCGCGTCGATGCGGGCGTCGAACGCCGCCGCGGCGGCGTGCGCGTCGTGGCCGGTGAGCGTGCCGATGGCGCGCAGCAGCCGCGGCACGTCGGCGAGCGTGCGCGCGCGCGCCACGTAGACCGCGGGGCCGAGGGCGGCGATGCGCGCGGCCTCGCCCGGGCGCAGCGAATCGGCCCACGCGAGCACGAGGTCCGGATGCAGCGCCGCCAGCGCTTCGCGCGAGACCCCCGCCGCGCTGGCGGCCTCGGGGAGCCGCCGAGCCCGCGGCGGGTAATCGCTGAAGGCGCTCACGCCCACCACCTGTGCCCCGGCCCCGGCGCTGAACGCGAGCTCGGTGAGGAACGGCGCGAGCGTCACCACCCGCTTCGCCGGCGCGGCGAGCGCCACCTCGCGTCCGGCGTCGTCCCGCACCGAGATGCCGGCCGCGGAGGACGCGCCGGGCCCCAGGGCGAGGAAGACCGCGATGCACGCGCATGCCCCGCGCACGAGCGCCGCGGCATCGGGACGAAACGCCGCGCTGCGGCGGCGCCGCGGGGGCCGGATCACGAGCGGCGCTGCGGGGACCGGATCACGCCCGGCACGGTCCTTACGCCTTCCCTGCCGTATCCGCGTCCATTCGCACGGCAGCCGCTTCCCCCTGCGCTGCCGCCGGGACGCTCGCTGGCGCGAGCCCGCGCTGCCGGCGCTTCTCGTAGGCCTCGCGCGCGAGGGCGCAGTCCTCGAGGAACGCCGGCAGCTCCTCGAGCGTGAGCGCCTGGGCCGCGTCCACGAGCGCCTTGCGCGGCTCGGGGTGCACGTCGGTGAGCACGAGGTTGGCGCCCGCGACGATGCCCTGCGCGGCGGCGTGGAAGACGTCGGGAATGCCGTCGGGATCGGCGGCGCGCAGCCCCACCGAGTGCGACGGGTCGACGCACACCGGCATGCGCGTGAGGCGCTTGACGACCGGCACGTGGGCGAAGTCGACGAGGTTGCGGTGCGGGTCGCCGAAGTGGGTCTTCATCCCGCGCAGGCAGAAGACGATGTCGCGGTTGCCGGCGCTCGCCACGTACTCGGCGGCGAGCAGCGACTCGTGCAGCGTGATGCCGAAGCCGCGCTTCAGCAGGATCGGGAAGTCGCGCTGGCTGCCCACCGCCTTCAGCAGCTCGAAGTTCTGGGTGTTGCGCGTGCCGATCTGCAGCATCACGCCGGTGGGATCGCCCGCGCGCGCGAGCGCCTCGCGGATCTCGTCCAGGTGCTCGTCGCGCGTGACCTCCATGGAGATCACCCGGATGCCGTGCTTGCCCGCGAGCTCGAACACGTACGGCAGGCACTGCTTGCCATAGCCCTGGAACGAGTAGGGGCTGGTGCGCGGCTTGTAGGCGCCCATGCGCGCGCACACCTGGCCGGCGGCGGCGAGTGCCGCGAACGTGCGCTCCACGTACTCGCGGGTGTCCACCGCGTTCAGCCCCGCGACCACGTGGAAGCAGTCCTGGTCGAACGCCACACCCCGGTACGTGAAGCGCACCGATTCCTCGTTGCCGGGGCGCCGGCCCAGGATGCGGAATTCGGCGTTCTTCGTCATGCCGCGCTCATTCGCGGTGCGCCATGCGCCGTTCGCGCACGGCCTGGGCGAGGGTTTCGAGGAGCGCGGCGGTGTCCTCCCAGCCGAGGCAGGGATCGGTGATGGACACGCCGTAGGCGGGCGGCGCGCCCGGCACGAGGTCCTGGCGGCCCGGGTGCAGGTGGCTCTCGATCATGACGCCCATGATCCGCTCGTCGCCGCCGGCGACCTGCCCCGCCACGTCCGCGCCCACCTGCACCTGGCGCTCGTACCGGCGCGACGCGTTCGCGTGCGAGAAGTCGATCATGAGGTGCGGCGCCAGCCCCGCGGCGGCGAGCTCGCGGGCGGCCGCCTCGACGCTCGCGCGGTCGTAGTTGGGCGCCTTGCCCCCGCGCAGGATCACGTGGCAGTCCTCGTTGCCCACGGTCTCGAAGATCGCCGCCTGCCCGCTCTTCGTCATGCCCATGAAGGCGTGGGGGGCGGCCGCGGCGCGCAGCGCGTCGACCGCCACCTTGATCGAGCCGTCGGTGCCGTTCTTGAACCCCACGGGGCACGACAGGCCCGAGGCGAGCTGGCGGTGGGTCTGGCTCTCGGTCGTGCGCGCCCCGATGGCGCCCCACGTGATGAGGTCCGAGATGTACTGCGGCGAGAGCAGGTCGAGGAACTCGGTGCCGCAGGGCAGCCCCATGCGGTTGATGTCCAGCAGGAGCTTCCTCGCCGCGCGCAGGCCCTCGTTGATCGCGAAGCTGCCGTCGAGGTGCGGGTCGTTGATGAAGCCCTTCCAGCCGACCGTGGTGCGCGGCTTCTCGAAGTACACCCGCATCACGACGAGGAGGTCGCCGGCATGGGCGGCGGCGGCCTGCGTGAGGCGGCGCGCGTACTCGAGGGCGGCCGCGCCGTCGTGGATCGAGCACGGCCCCACCACCGCGACGAGGCGGTCGTCGGCGCCGTGCAGGACGCGGTGCAGCGCCTGGCGGCCCTGGGTCACGGTGGCGAGCGCGGCCGGGTCGGCGGGCATCTCCTCGAGCAGCAGCTGCGGCGGGATCAGCGCGCGCACCCCCGCGATGCGCAGGTCGTCCGTGCGCGAGGCGGGGCGCGGCGCGGCCTTCGGGGTCTTCGGCGTCTTCGCTTCGGCAGCCATCGTCATTCCTCCACCGCCACGCGGCGCTTGCGCACCGCCTCGGCGAGCGTGTCGAGCAGCGGGACCGTCTCCTCCCAGCCGAGGCAGGCGTCGGTGATCGACACCCCGTACTGCAGCGGCTTGCCGGGGACGAGGTCCTGGCGTCCCGGGTTGATGTGGCTCTCGACCATCACGCCCACCACGCGCTCCTCGCCGCCGGCGAGCTGGCGGGCCACGTCGGCGCCGACGTCCGCCTGGCGCCGGTACTGCTTGGCCGAGTTGGCGTGGGAGAAGTCGACCATGAGGTGCTGCGCGAGGCCGGCGGCGGCCAGGTCCCGGCAGGCGGCGTCGATGCTCGCCGCGTCGTAGTTGGGCGCCTTGCCGCCGCGCAGGATCACGTGGCAGTCCTCGTTGCCCGCGGTCTTGAACACCGCCACGTGGCCGGACTTGGTGACCGAGATGAAGTGGTGGCGGGAGTTGGCCGCCTTGATCGCGTCCACGGCGATGCGGATGTTGCCGTCGGTGCCGTTCTTGAACCCCACCGGGCAGGACAGCCCCGAGGCGAGCTGGCGGTGCGACTGGCTCTCGGTGGTGCGCGCGCCGATGGCGCCCCAGGCGATGAGGTCCGCGATGTACTGGGGCGAGATGAGGTCGAGGAACTCGGTCCCGCACGGCACGCCGAGCTGGTTGATCTCGAGCAGCAGCTTCCTCGCCACCCGGATGCCCTCGTTCATGTCGAAGGTCTCGTCCAGGCGCGGGTCGTTGATGAGGCCCTTCCAGCCCACCGTCGTGCGCGGCTTCTCGAAGTACACGCGCATCACGATCGCCAGGTCGCGGCCGAGGCGCTCGCGCTCGCCCGCGAGGCGCGCGGCGTAGTCGAGGGCCGCGTCGTGGTCGTGGATGGAGCACGGCCCGACCACGACCAGCAGCCGGTCGTCGGCGCCGCGCAGGATGTCGTGCACCGCCTTGCGGCCCTCGAAGGTGGTGGCCTCGGTGCGCTCGCTGGGCGGCAGCTCGCGCATCACCTGCATCGGGGCGAGGAGCTCGTCGCCCTGCTCGATTCGGACGTCGTCGGTTCGGTAGTGGCTCATGGGCATAAAAAAACCGCCAGTTTCGGGCTGGCGGTTCTTCGGGGATTCGGGTTCGGTTCGCGCGAGATCCTCTCAACCGCCGGCAGGCAGGAGACAGAAGAACCAGAAAAACGACGCGAATGGGCGGTGCATGGATGGATGCTAGCATACCCGCAGATGAACCGCTGCTTCCCCCTCCTGCTCGCGGCACTCGCCGCGCCCGCCTTCGCCCTTGCCGCTGCGCCCAACCGGCTGCCCGAGGGGTCGTTCGGGCTCAAGCTCGCGGCCCACGCCGCCCACGAGCAGTGCGAGCGCCTCGACGCCAAGGAGCGCCGCCGCTACTACTGGAAGAGCGACGGGCCGGTCGACTTCGACATCCTGCGCACCGTCGAGGGCAAGGACGCCGCCCCGGTCCTGACGCGCCCGGGCATGCGCGGCGACGGGGGCAGCTTCACCGCGCTCACTCCGGGCACCTACTGCTGGAAATGGGTCGCGCGCGACAGCCCGGTCCTCCTCGAGGGCGGCATCACGAAGTAGAGGTGTCGGCCAGGCGGAAGGCGGGTCCCCCGTCGAGTCGGGAGATGGTGTCGGCCAGGCGGAAGGCGGGTCCCCCGTCGGACCGGGGATCGCCGTTCCATCGACCGGTGTCGCTGCGGGGCTCGTCACATCGCCCACGCGGATTCCTTTCGCGTCGTCGTTCCTGGAGCCATCGCCTCGCCCCTCTCGAGGGGGACCCGCCTTCCGCCTGCCCGACGAGTTGTGCGTTGGGAGCGCGCGGCCCGCGCGGTGTCTTCGACGCTCGTGCTCGGCATCGTGCCCATCGTCAGCCGCTTGCCGGCGAAGAGCCCCTTCGAACCCTGTGGGGTGGGGGTCTCGCGGGGGTGAGGGGGCGTCCGAGCGAACGACGACGCCAAGGAAATCAGCGAGGGCGATGTGACGAGCCCCGCGGCGACACCGGTGGATCGGACCCCGGTCCCCCCAGCGACGGCCCCACCCCACAGGGTTCGAAGGGGCGATCCCGAAAGGTGTCGCCGAGCGCCTTCCCCGGCAGCCTACGAAGGGGTGAACCCCGGCCGTGCTACGCGGGGACGAACGCGAGGGCGACGCCGTTGTTGCAGTAGCGCTTGCCAGTCGGCGGCGGGCCGTCGTCGAAGACGTGGCCCTGGTGGCCGCCGCAGCGCGCGCAGTGGTACTCGGTGCGCGGCAGGATCAGCTTGAAGTCGCGCTGCATCTCGAGGTGGCCGGGGATGTAGTCGTAGAAGCTGGGCCAGCCCGTGCCGCTGTCGTACTTGGTCCGCGACAGGAACAGCGGCAGCGCGCAGCCGGCGCACACGAAGGTGCCCTTGCGCTTCTCGTGGTTGAGCGGGCTCGAGCCCGGGCGCTCGGTCGCCTCCTCGCGCAGCACGGCGAACTGCTCGGGGTTGAGGCGCTTGCGCCATGCGGCCTCGGGAAGCACGAGCTTCTTCACGGGCGCGGCGGCGCCCGCGTCCGCGGCGGCGGCGCTGCGGTGCAGGGCGAAGAGTCCGCCCAGGGCGGCGACGAAGTGGCGGCGATTCATGGCGATTCCTCCTGGCGATGTCTCCAACATACGCGCGGCCCGGCCCGCCGGATGCCGCCGCGGCCGATGAGGGGCGCGCGATCGCGTGGGACAATCGGGCCATGGACTCGGAAACGCTGCGGCCGCCGCCGGCGGTGGGCCCCGACCTGGGCGGGGCCGCGCGCCGCGCGGGGCTCGCCCTCGCCTTCATCGCGGGCTACGTGGCCCTCGACTGGTTGAGCTACATCCACCCGATGCAGCAGTACAGCATCACGCCGTGGAATCCCCAGCCGGCGCTCGCCATCGGCCTGGTGATGCTGCGCGGCCAGCGCTGGCTGCCGGTCGTCTTCGCCGCGGTCGTGATCGCGGAATGGGCCGTGCGCGGCGCGCCGGCCGCCTGGCCCTACACGCTGATGATCGCCGCGGTGCTCGCCCTCGGCTACGCGGCGATCGCGCGCGCGCTCACCGGCCGCTTCGCGGTGCACCCGGGCCTGGAGACCGCCGCCGATGCGCTGCGCCTGGTGGCGGTGGTCACGGTGGGCGCGCTCGGCACCGGCGTGCTCTACGTGGGCGCGCTCGTGGCGAGCGGCGTGGGCCCGCTCGACGAGCCGTTCGTGGCGCTCTTCCGCTTCTGGATCGGCGACGCGGGCGGGATCCTGGTGGCGCTGCCGATCGTGCTCATGAGCTCGGTGCCCGCCCGGCGCGCCCAGGCGCGCGGCATGGCGCGGGAGCCGCGCGCCCTCGGCTACGCCGCCGCCACCGCGCTCGCCCTCGCGATCGTGTTCGCCGCCGCGCCCGCCGAGCAGGTCAAGCACTTCTACGTGCTCTTCCTGCCGCTCGTGCTCGTGGCCTCGCGCTACGGCATGGTCGGCGCGAGCGCGGCGGCGGTGGCGATCCAGGGCGCGGTGGTCGGCACCGGCGAGCTGGTGGGCTACCCCTCCCTCACCGTCTTCGAGCTGCAGGCGCTGCTCATCGCCCTCACCGTCACGGGGCTGTTCCTCGGCGTGGCCGTGGACCAGCGCCGACGGGCCGAGGACGAGCTGCGCCGCACCCTGCGCATCGCCGCCGCGGGCGAGATGGCCGCCGCCCTCGCCCACGAGCTGAACCAGCCGCTCACGGCCGTGGCGAGCTACGCGCGCGCCGGGCGGCTGATCGCGCAGGACCCCGCGGCCGATCCCACGCTCCTCGCCGGCACGCTCGACAAGCTCGTGGCCGAGTCGACGCGCGCGGCCGACGTCGTGCGCCGGCTGCGCGACTTCTTCCGCGCGGGCAGCACGCAGCTCGCGCCGATGTCGCTCGAGCAGGTAGCCGGGCGCGCGCTCGCCGCGGTGCGCCGCCAGGCCGAGGCCGCGGACGTGGCGCTCGCCCTGCGCGTGCCGGAGCCGATCCCCGACCTCCTCGCCGACGCGACCCAGGTCGAGATCGTGCTGCGCAACCTCCTCGCCAACGCCGTCGAGGCCGCCGCCGCCGGGCCCGCGCCCCGCGCGGTCGGCCTCGAGCTGGCCGCCCACGGCGAGCACGCGGTGCGCGCCTCGGTGGTCGACAGCGGACACGGCGTCGCGCCCGCCGACGTCGAGCACATCTTCGAGCCCTTCGAGACGCGCCGCGCGAAGGGCATGGGCATGGGGCTCGCGATCGCGCGCGCGATCGTCGAGGCGCACGGCGGCCGGCTCTGGGCGGAGGCGGCCCCCCGCGGCATCTTCCGCTTCACGCTGCCCGTCGGGGAGCCCCACGATGGCTGAGCCGGCGGATCTCGCGGTCTACATCGTGGACGACGACCCGGCGGTGCGCGATTCGCTCTCGCTGCTGCTGAGCCTCAAGCGCTACCGCACCGCCACCTTCGCGACGGCCGAGGACTTCCTCGCCGCGGTGCGCCCGGAGTGGGCGGGCTGCGTGATCGCCGACATCCGCATGCCGGGCATGAGCGGGCTCGAGATGCAGCGCGCGCTCGCCGGGCGCGGCATCCGGCTGCCGGTGGTGATCGTGACCGCCCACGGCGACGTGGCCTCGGCGCGCGCGGCGTTCAAGTCCGACGCCGTGGACTTCCTCGAGAAGCCGTTCGACGACGAGGGGCCGGTGCGCGCGGTCGAGGCGGCGTTCGCGCGCGAGCGCGAGCGCCTGGCGCGCGGCGAGCACGCGGCGCGCAGCGCCGAGGCGCTCGCCGCGCTCACCCCGCGCGAGCGCGAGGTGATGGCGCTCATCGTGGAGGGCCTGCACAACGTGGAGGTCGCCACGCGGCTGGGCATCAGCGCGCGCACGGTGGAGGTGCACAAGGCGCGCGTGCTCGCGAAGCTCGGAGCGCACAACCTCGCCGAGCTGATCCGCATCGCCGAGGGCCGCGGGGGCTGATCGGCCGCCGCCGCGCGCGATCGGCCGCCCGGGCCGCGCGATGGCGGCATGCGGGCCATCCCGTACGGGACGCGCCGAATTTCGCCGCCGCGGCGAAAGCGCTAGCGTGGCCCCATGTCCATCGCGTGCCTCCTGCACCCTGCGCTGCGCCGGGTTCCGCGCCCCGAGCGCGGGCGCGCCCTGCGCGCCGCGCAGCGCGTGCCGCTCGACGTGCTGGAGCTGGTGGGCATCGCCGCGGCGCTCGTGGCGGCGGCCGCCTTCGCGCGCGAGGGCGCGCCCGCGCTGCGCGCCGCCCTGGGCTACGCGTGCGCCGGCTCCTGCGCCGGCGCCGACGTGCTCGCCGCCGCCGTGCTCGTGGTCGCCACGGCCGGCCCGTTCCTGCTGCGGCGCACGCGCCGCGGACTCGCCGCCTACTTCGGAGGCACCCCATGAGCGCGCCCATCCCCGCCGCCATCGAGCTGCTCGCCGCCGCGCTGTTCGGCGTGGCGCTCGTGCACACCTTCTCCACGCGGCTCTTCCACCGCCTCGCCCACAGCCGGCCGCGCCACGCGGGCGTCTTCCACCTCCTCGCCGAGGTGGAGGTGGCCTTCGGCTGGTGGGCGATGGCGCTGGTGCTGGTGATGATCGCGGTGCTCGGGCGAGAGGCGACCCTCGGCTACCTCGACTCGCGCGAGTTCACCGAGCCCCTGTTCGTCTTCGCGGTGATGGTGATCGCCGGCACGCGCCCGGTGATCGCGCTGGCCGCCGCCCTCACCCGCTCGGTCGCGCGCCGCCTGCCGCTGCCGCGCGGCATGTCGTTCTACTTCACGACGCTGTCGCTCGTGCCGCTGCTGGGCTCCTTCATCACGGAGCCGGCCGCGATGACGCTCGCCGCCCTGCTGCTGCGCGAGCGCTACTACCGCCGCGGCATCTCGAACCGCCTCAAGTACGTGACGCTGGGCGTGCTCTTCGTGAACGTGTCCATCGGCGGCACGCTCACGCCCTACGCCGCCCCGCCCGTGCTGATGGTCGCGTCGACGTGGGGATGGGACCTCGGGTTCATGGTCGCGAACTTCGGCTGGAAGGTGGCGCTCGCCGTGGCGGTGAACGCGTTCGCCGCGACGATGCTCTTCCGCGACGAGCTGCGCGCCATCGCCGCGGACGCGTCCGCCGGGCCGCCGCGCCCGCCCTTCGCGGTCATCGCCGCGCACGTGCTCTTCCTCGCCGGCGTGGTCGCGTTCTCGCACCACCCGGTGGCCTTCATGGGCATCCTCCTCTTCTTCCTCGGGTTCGCCACCGCCTACCCGCAGCACCAGGACCGGCTGATCCTGCGCGAGGGGCTGCTCGTCGCCTTCTTCCTCGCGGGCCTGGTCGTGCTGGGCGGGCTGCAGCGCTGGTGGCTCGAGCCGATGCTCCAGGGCATGGACGCGCGCACGGTCTACTTCGGCGCCGCGCTCCTCACGGCGATCACCGACAACGCCGCCCTCACCTACCTGGGCTCGCTCGTGAACGGCCTGGACGAGGGCTTCAAGTACGCGATGGTGGCCGGGGCCGTGACCGGCGGGGGGCTCACCGTCATCGCCAACGCGCCCAACCCCGCCGGCTTCGCGATCCTGCGCGAGGGCTTCCCCGACGAGGCGATCCGGCCCCTGGGCCTGCTCGCCGCGGCGGTGCCGCCCACGCTCGTCGCGATGCTCGCCTTCCACCTCACCGCCATCGGAGGCACCGCCATGCAAACCTTCCGTGAGCTCCACGCATGGATCGTCGCCCTCGAGCCGGCGGCGGCGTTCCTGATGCTGCTGCCGTTCGTGGTCGCGGCGGCCGGACTGCTCCAGTACTGGCTCGAGAACCGCAAGGAGAAGCCGGCGGCCCTGCGCGCCCGCGCGGCGCTGCGCCGCGGCTAGAGACCGCGAAGTGCCGCCTCCCCCTTCGGGGACGCCCCGCAGTTCTCCCTCCCCCTTCGGGGACGCCCCGCAGTTCTCCCTCCCCCTTGGGGGAGGGTCGGCCGGAGAAGGTGGGCCAGGAATCGAAGACCCGAGGATCGCGCCGGGGCTCGCGGCCCCGGTGTCCCGGACCTTCACGGTTCGCGGCGGATGCTCGACGAAAGGGCGCGCCGTGAGGCCGCTTCTTCCCTTGTTCCCTTGACGGACGTCGCGCCGTCGTCGAGCCAAACCCTCCGCCGCTCCCGTGACGGTCCGGCGCGATCCAGGGTCTTCGATTCCTGGCCCACCTTCCCCGCCGACCCTCGGGGCATCTGTGGCTCACGGCGAGGGGAGGACAAACCCACGTCGCTGGCCCAGCCGACAAGTTCTCCGCACATTGCGCGAACGGTTTAGCTGCGATTCTTCTGCGCTCGAGAACGGGCGGCCGGCAACGCAGCCGGCGAGCGCGAGAATTCGGAGCCGTGCCGTGAACGGCGCGCGCATCTCGACGCCGCCGCCTGCCACGGAAGGACGCGAAGTCTCCGGGACCCTGGATCGCGCCGAGCCGTAGCGGGAGCGGCGGAGTCTTCGCTCGACGACGGCGCGACGTCCGTCAAGGCACCCATCGGCGAAGCAGCCTCACGGCGCGCCCTTTCGTCGAGCATCCGCCGCGAACCGTGAAGGCTCGGGACACCGGGGCCGCGAGCCCCGGCGCGATCCTCGGGGCCCGGAGACTTCGCGTCCTTCCGCGGCAGGCGACCCTCTCCCCGGCCCTCTCCCAAGGGAGAGGGGGGCGCAGACTTCGCGTCCTTCCGCGGCAGGCGACCCTCTCCCCGGCCCTCTCCCAAGGGAGAGGGGGGCGCAGACTTCGCGTCCTTCCGCGGCAGGCGACCCTCTCCCCGGCCCTCTCCCAAGGGAGAGGGGGGCGCAGACTTCGCGTCCTTCCGCGGCAGGCGACCCTCTCCCCGGCCCTCTCCCGAGGGAGAGGGGGGCGCAGACTTCGCGTCCTTCCGCGGCAGGCGACCCTCTCCCCGGCCCTCTCCCCAGGGAGAGGGAGAGCTTCAGCCGGTGCCGCCGACGGTGAGACCCTCGATGCGGATCGTGGGCTGGCCGACGCCGACCGGCACGCTCTGGCCGTCCTTGCCGCACATGCCCACGCCGGGGTCGAGGCACATGTCGTTGCCGACCATGCTCACGTGCGTGAGCGCCTCGGGGCCGTTGCCGATGAGGGTGGCGCCCTTGACCGGGTACTGGATCCTGCCGTCCTCGACCCAGTAGGCCTCGGAGGCCGAGAACACGAACTTGCCGCTCGTGATGTCCACCTCGCCGCCGCCGAAGTTGACCGCGTACAGGCCGCGCGAGACCGAGGCGATGATCTCCCCCGGGTCCTTGTCGCCGCCCAGCATGAAGGTGTTGGTCATGCGCGGCATGGGAATGCTCGCGTACGACTCGCGCCGGCCGTTGCCGGTGGGCGCCACGCCCATGAGCCGGGCGTTGAGGCGGTCCTGCAGGTAGCCGCGCAGGATCCCGTCCTCGATCAGCACCGTGCGCCGCGTGGGCTGCCCCTCGTCGTCCACCGAGAGCGAGCCGCGGCGGTCGGCGAGGGTGCCGTCGTCCACCACCGTGACGCCGGGGGCGGCGACGCGCTCGCCCACCCGGCCGCTGAAGGCCGACGTGCCCTTGCGGTTGAAGTCGCCCTCGAGGCCGTGGCCGATCGCCTCGTGCAGCAGGATCCCGGGCCAGCCCGGGCCGAGCACGACGCTCATCACGCCCGCGGGGGCGGGACGCGCGTCGAGGTTCACGAGCGCCTGGCGCACCGCGTCGCGGGCGAGGTGCTGGAGCAGCTCGTCGGTGTAGTGGCCGTAGCCGAAGCGTCCGCCCGCGCCCTGGTGGCCCTGCTCCCGGCGTCCCGCGTGCTCGGCGATCACCGTGACGGACAGGTGCACCAGCGGGCGCACGTCGGCGGCGAGGGTGCCGTCGGCGCGCGCGACCAGCACGACGTCGTACTCGCCCGACAGGCGGCCGATCACCTGCTTCACGCGCGGGTCGGCGGCGCGGGCGTGGCGCTCGAGCGCCTCGAGGATGCGCACCTTGGCCGCGTCGTCGAACTCCGCCACCGGGTCGATGGGCGCATAAAGCGCGCTGCCCGGATGCACGACCGGCGTGCCGACCGCGCGGTCGCCGCCGGCCGCGGCGATGGCGCGGGTCACGCGCGCGGCCGATTCCAGCGCCTGGGGATTGATGTCGTCGGCGTAGGCGAAGGCGGTCTTCTCGCCGGCCACCACCCGCACGCCCACCCCCTGGTCGATCGAGAAGCTGCCGGACTTGACCTCCCCCTCCTCCAGGGTCCAGCCCTCGGAACGGTTGTACTGGAAGTAGAGGTCGGCGTCGTCGGCCCGGTGGGCGAGGATGGTGCCGAAGACCTGCCGGGTCGCCGCCTCGTCCACGCCGAAGGGCGCGAGAAGCGTGGCGCGGGCGATCTCGAGGGGCGAGGGACCGGATTTCGTCACGTTACTGCCTTTATCTGCCGGGAACTGCATCGAACGGAGCCCAACGCCGAGGTAAGGCCTCGTGGGCCCGCTCACCAGCGATGGACGGTCTTGTGGGTCAGCGCGGGAAGGCCCTGTCGGACCTTCGCCTGGTAGGTGGGGTTCACCCCCGCGACTACAACCCCGGAGCCCCGGGGCAGCCGGTCCAGCACCACGCCCCAGGGATCCACGATCATTGTATGACCATGGGTCTCCCGCCCGTTCACGTGGTAGCCCCCCTGGGCCGGGGCCACCACGTAGGCCAGGTTCTCGATGGCCCGCGCCCGGACCAGGGTTTCCCAGTGCGCCTTGCCGGTCGTCTCGGTGAAGGCGGAGGGGACGAAGATGATGTCGACCTCGCCCATGGCGCGGTAGAGCTCGGGGAAGCGCAGGTCGTAGCAGATCGAGATGCCCAGCCGCCCCCACGGCGAGTCGAGCACCACCACGCGGTTGCCCGGCTCGATGGTGCGCTCCTCGCTGTAGCGCTCCTCGCCCATCTCGAAGCCGAAGAGGTGGATCTTGTCGTAGCGGCCGACGCGCTCGCCGTCGCGGTCGTAGACCAGGCAGGCGTTGCGCACCTTGCCCGGCACGTCCGAGTCCAGGGGCACGGAGCCGCCCACGATCCACACGCCGTGGCGGCGCGCCTGCTCCGCGAGGAAGTCCTGCATCGGCCCGGCGCCGTCGCGCTCGCGGGCGGCCACCTTGTCGGTGTCCTTCATGCCCATGATGCCGAAGTACTCGGGCAGCCCCACGATGCGCGCGCCGGTGGCGGCGGCCAGCTCGATGAGCCGCTGCGCCTCCTGCAGGTTGGCCGCGACCTGCGGGCCCGAGGCCATCTGCACCGCCGCCACCCGGAACATCGACTGGGTGTCGCTCATCGTTTCACGCAGCGCCTGGGGCGCGGTGTGGCGGGTGACGATCATGGGCTCGAGGCGGAGGCGCGCGAGGGCGTGTTGACGCGTGCGACCTGCGGATTATCCCACGAGCCCGTGATGCGGTACTCGTAGGCGACCACCTTGCCGAGCGGGTTGCGCAGCAGCTTCGAGACGAGCAGCGTGGACAGCCCGAGCACCGGCGTGCCGATGAGCGTGGCGGCGAGCGCCAGGCCCTCGCTCACCTCCGGCACCACGCGCATCGTGAGCGATTGCGTCTCCTCGGGCAGCGACACCTCGCCCGCGAGGCTCACGAACGCCGACGGCCCGCTGATCTCGAAGTCGTCGGTGAGCAGCACGCCACGGGCGATCTTCACGTCGCCCTGCATGCGCTCGAAGGCGAAGCCCTCGCTGAACACGTCGCGGAAGTCGAGGGCGGCGCGCCGCGGCAGGGTCTGCAGCGACAGCAGCCCCAGCAGCTTGCCCGCCCCCGGCTCGATCTTCGCGAACTGGCCGCGGTGCGCCTGCACCTTGAAGCTGCCGGCGAGCGCGGCCAGGCGGAAGTCGTAGGGATAGCCGGGCCAGACGAGGCTGCCCTCCAGGCTGCCGTCGCCGCGCTTGAGGTAGGCGCCGTAGCCGAACTGGCCGAGGAGCGCGTTCAGGTTGCCGGCGCCGAGCTTGACCTCGAGGGTGGTGATCGAGCCGGCGCCGGTGCGCCGCCAGCCGCCGTGCGAGCGGAACTGCGCGTGGTCGTTCACGATGTCGAGGCGCTCGATGCGCCACTCCTCGCCCGCCGGCGCCGCGCGCAGGTGCAGCTTCCCCAGCCAGCGGCCGGCGAACTCGAAGCGCTCCGCCTCGACGTCGAGCGCGGGCAGCTCGCCCAGGGCGCCCTCCGGCTCGTCGGTACCGGCAGGCTGCGGCTGGGCCGGGCGGGGCAGCGCGAGCCGCGCCAGGCGCGCCTCGAGCCGGCCGCGGCCCGCCGGGTCCCACACCACGTCGCCCGCCACCTTCGGGCTCTCGAGCCGTCCCTGCCAGCGCCCGCCCGAGCGCTCGAGGGTCGCGTGCATCTGCGCGAAGTCGCGCCCCAGGTAGCGCACCCGCGCAAGGGTGAGGTCGAGGCCCCGCAGCACCGGCTCGGCGGCGGGCGCGGCGGCAGCGCCGCCGGCGGCCGCGGCCTCCGGGGGGGCGGCGAGCAGCGCCTGCCAGGCATCGATGTCGAGGTCCGGGAGGCTGCCGTAGAGCCACAGCCCCGGGTGCGGCGGCTCGGCGGCGAGACGCCCGCCGAAGCGCACGGCCGCGTGCCAGCCGCCGTCGGCCATCGCGCCGTAGCGCCCGTCGATCCCGCCGGCGAGCCGGAAGCGCACCTGCGGGGCGTCCGCGTCGACCCGTGCGACGTCCACGGTGAGCGTGCGCGCCTCGTCCTTCGCCTTCGCCAGCGGCCGGGGCAGCGTGACGGCGAGTCCGCGCAGGTCCGAGGTCACGTGCAGGTCGCTGCCGCCCGCGTTCGAGACCACCACCGCCTGCCAGGGCGCCACGCCCTCGAGGTGGGCGAGGAGCGGCGCCGGCAGGTAGGGCGCGAGCGCGGCCGCCTCGGCGCGCCCCTCGATGCGCGTCTCGACGAGGCCGTCGGCGCGCGTGGCCATCGCCAGGCGCGCGGGCTCGCCGAAGAGCACGCCGCGGATGTCGGGCGCGCTCACCCCCTTCTCGGTGAAGGACAGCCGTCCGCGCACGTCGCGCATCGCCAGGCGCGGCGAAACGCTCGCGGTCGCGCCCGCGAACTCGTAGTCGCCCGCCACCTGCACGGGCGCGCTGCCGCCCAGCGGATAGGCCAGGTGGATCTGCAGCTTGCCCGGTCCCTCGATCGCGATCGCGCGGCTGAAGGCGCCCGGCCCGCGCACGAGCGGCGACTCGCGCAGGAAGCGCAGGCTGTCGGCGCCGGTCGTGTCGATCACCCCGTCGACGGTGAGCAACGGCGCCGCGCTGCCCAGCCCCTCGATCACCGCCGCCACGGAGCGCGCGCGGCTGTCGAAGATCGCCGCCTCGTCGGCGCGGATCTCCAGGCGCCGGTTCTCGAAGCGGAAGGTGCCCTGCACGTCGTCCACCGCCGGCCAGTCCGGGTGGTACTTGAGGCGCCCGTTGCGGATATCGCCCTCGACCACGAACCGCCCGTCCGATCCCGGCCCGAACGGGAAATCCCAGAGGTCGCCGCGCACGGCGAACTGCACGCGCCGGCTCGTGCCCGCGCGCAGCGCCGCCTCGAGCCAGCGCCGGGCGACGCCGAAGCGCTCGGGGACGTAGGCGATGGCGTGCCTCGCGTCGGCACGCGACAGCGAGCCCTTCACGTCGAGGTAGCCCGGCGACTTGTGCGGCGAGTCCGGCAGCGCCCGCCAGGAGCCGGCGAACCGGCCCTCGGCGTCGGCGTTGGCGAAGCGCGCATCGGCGACGTCCACGACGAGCGCGCCGTCGCGGCGCTTCCACGTCGCGTCCGCCATCACGCGGTCGAAGGCGAGCGGCGTGCGGAACACGCCCGGCAGCTGCAGCGAGGCGTTGCGCGCGTCCAGGGCGACGGTGCCGGACGCTTCGGTGCCGGCGATGCTGCCCGACAGCCCCGCCACGCCGGGCCAGCCGTCGACGGCGTTCACCGCGAGGTCCACGAACCGGCCGCGGATCGCGAAGGCGCGCGCGTGCGCCGTGTCCTCGCCGGTCCACGTGAACGCCGCGTCCTTCAGCGCGCCTCGGGGCGCGAAGCGCCGCGCCTGCGACTTGATATCCCGCGGCACGGGGAAATAGTCGATGAGGGTGGCGGCGATCTTGAGGTCGATCCCGTCGGCGCGCACCTCGAAGCGCGGCGCCTCGCCGGGCCCGGCCCGGCGCTGCATGGAGAAGTCCCCGGGGTGCGCCTCGGGGCCGCCGGCGAGCCGGAAGCGCAGCCCCTCGGTGGCGAAGGTGAAGCCGTCGGGACGCGCGGCGTAGCGCGCCCGCCCGGACAGGCTCGCGAGCTCCAGGGGCAGGGCGTCGGCGGCGAGCTGGGCGGTCGCGTCGCGCACGGTGATGTCGGCCACGACGTCGCTCACGGCGCCGCGTGCGAACGAGGCCCACACGCGCAGGCTGCCCAGGCCGCTCCTCAGGCTCTCCGGCACCGGCAGGTGGCGGCGAAGCCGGCCCAGGTCCGTGTCGAGCGCCTCGGCGAAGAGCTGCCCCGAGGCGTCCCAGCCCGATCCCGCCCGGCGCAGCGCCACGTCGGCGCGCACCTCGATGCGCCCGGCCAGCGCGGGCGGGGGGCGCGCATCGAGCGCGGCCTGGTGGCGCCCGCCGCGCCGGCGCACGGCGATCTGCACGTCCGTGAGGCGCACCTCGGGGGCACCGGCCAGCTCGTCGCGCCAGACGAGGACCGCGTCGCGCACGTCGAGGCGCGGCTGCGCGAGGAGCCACTCGGCGAAGGCCGCGTCGGCCGAGCCGCCCGGGGCGTCGAGCGGCCGGTCGGCGAGATAGACCAGCCCGTCGGCGCCGCGGCGCAGGCTCAGCACCGGCCCGTAGAAGGCGACGTCGTGGAAGCGCACGCGACCGCGCAGCAGCGCCCACCACGACAGCGTCACTTCGGCGTGCTGGAGGGCCAGGGCCTCGTGCCCGTGCGCATCGGCGAGCTCCAGTCCCTCCAGCGAGAGCGTGGGACGCAGCCCCTCCCATCCGCCGTGCATCGCGCGCACCTCGATCGCCAGGCCCGAGGCGCGCTCGATCGAGGCCACGATCGGGCCGCGGTAACTGTCGACGTGGGGGAGCGCCCAGTAGCGCAGCCACAGCACGAGCAGCGCGAAGGCGAGGAGGAGGAACACCGCCACGCTGGCGACGAGGCGCGCGACGATGCGTGGTAGGGCCTTGATGCGATCCTCGAAGCGGTGCGGATTTTGTGCGCTATTGTAGCCCGATGATGGATCGCCCCGTCCCCTCCTTCGCGGATGCGTTCGAGCGGACCCTGCGCCTTTCCCGCTACGCGGCCCGCGCGCTCGGCGCCCGCCCCGGGCTCGCGGCGGAGCTCGAGCGCCACGCCCACGAGCCGTTCGATCGCGCCGCCATGCGCGAGGCCCTCGCCGGCGAGGGGCCCGCGCTCGGCGTGCGGCTGCGCCGCCTGCGCGAGCGCGTGATGGTCCGGCTCGCGCACCGCGACCTCAACGGGCTCGCGCCGCTCGCGGAGGTGTTCGACACCATGAGCGCGCTGGCCGAGACGTGCATCGTCGCGGCCGCCGCCGAGGCCCAGCGCGAGGCGGCCGAGGCGCTGGGCGCGCCCGCCGGCGGCGTGGCGCTCACCGTGGCGGCACTGGGCAAGCTGGGCGGCGGCGAGCTCAACGTCTCCTCGGACGTGGACCTGGTCTTCGTCTACGGCGCCGAGGGCGAGACGCGGGGCCCGCGCCCGCACTCCCACGCCGAGCTCTTCGCCGCGGCCGGCAGGCGGCTGATCGCGCTCCTGTCGGAGCCCACCGAGGACGGGATCGCGTTCCGGGTGGACATGCGCCTGCGCCCGTTCGGCGACAGCGGCCCGCTCGTGAGCTCGCTGTCCGCCCTCGAGGACTACTTCGTGGGCCACGGCCGCCCCTGGGAGCGCTACGCCTGGCTCAAGGCGCGGGTGGTCGCCGGGCCCGAGGCGGGGCTCGCGCAGCGCGTCGAGCCCTTCGTGTACCGGCGCTACCTCGACTACGGGATGCTCGAGCAGCTGCGCGAGCTGCACGGGCGCATCTTCGAGGCGGCGCTGCGCCGCCGGAAGGCCGACGACATCAAGGTGGGGCCCGGCGGCATCCGCGAGGTGGAGTTCGCGGTGCAGCTCTTCCAGATGGTGCGCGGGGGACGCGACGCGGCGTTGCGCACGCCCTCGACGCGCGCGGCGCTGGCCGCCCTCGCCGAGCGGCGCCTCGTCGAGCCGGAGCGCGCCCGCGCGCTGGCGCACGCGTACGATTTCCTGCGCCGCCTCGAGCACCGCCTGCAGTACTACGACGACCAGCAGACGCAGGCGCTGCCGCGCGACGAGGCACAGCGCGCGCTCCTCGCCGAGGCGATGGACTGCGACGGCTGGCCCGCGCTCGAGCGCGCCCTCGCCGGCCATCGCGGGCGCGTGCAGGAAGCGTTCAACGCGCTGTTCGAGGCGCCGCCGGCGCACGAGCGCGCGGCGAGCCTCGCCGCCTGGCTCTACGATCCGCAGGCCGCGCCCGACGCGGCCGGCCTCGCCGAGGACCTGCGCGAGGCGGGCCTCGTCGACGCCCCCGCCATCGCCCGGCGCCTGGTCGACTTCACGCGCTCGCGGCGCTACCGGGCGCTCGCCTCGGCCAGCCGCGCGCGGCTCGAGAAGCTGCTGCCGGCCCTCGTCGGCGCCGTGGCGCAGGAAGGCGGGCGCGAGGCGGTGGCCGCGCGGCTGCTCGACCTGCTCGAGGCGATCGGCGCGCGCGACGCCTACCTCTCGCTCCTCGTCGAGTACCCGATGGTCCTGCGCCGCGCCGCCCGCCTCGTGGCGCGCAGCGCCTGGGCCGCGCGCCTGCTCGCGAGACACCCGATCCTGCTCGACGAGCTCACGCGCCCCGCGGCCGAGTTCGCCGCGACCGACTGGCGCGCCGAGCGCGCCGCCCTCGCGCGGGAGTGCGACGCGCTCGAGGGCGACGTCGAGCGCCTCCTCGACCACCTGCGCCACTTCAAGCAGCGCCACGTGCTGCGCTTCACCGTCGCCGACATCGAGGGGGAGCTGCCGGTGATGGCGCTCTCCGACGAGCTCTCGGCGCTCGCGGACACGATCCTCGACGTGACGCTCGCGCAGGCGGCGCGCACGGTCGAGGGCACCGTCCCGCAAGGGGCCGCGAGCGGCGGCGCGCCGCCCGCCGTACCGGGCTTCTGCATCGTCGGCTACGGCAAGCTCGGCGGCAAGGAGCTCGGGTACGGGTCGGACCTCGACGTGATCTTCCTCTACGATCGGGCGCGCGCGGGCGACGCCGAGCGCCTGGCGCGTACGGCGCAGCGCGTGAACGGCTGGCTCACGAGCCTCACGCCCGCGGGCGTGCTCTACGAGACGGACCTGCGCCTGCGCCCGGACGGCGCGGCCGGCCTGCTCGTGAGCTCGCTCGACGCCTTCCGCGACTACCAGCTCGCTCGCGCGTGGACCTGGGAGCACCAGGCGCTCACCCGCGCGCGCGCCTGCGCCGGCGATCCCGCGCTCGGGGAGCGCTTCGAGGCCGTGCGCGACGAGATCCTCGCCCGTCCCCGCGACCGCGCGAAGCTCTTCGCCGACATCGTCGCGATGCGCCGCAAGATGCGCGCCGAGCGCGGCGCCGACCCGCGCGACCTGAAGCATGTGGCCGGCGGCGTGATCGACCTCGAGTTCTGCGTGCAGGCGCTGGTGCTCGCGGACGGGCCGGCGCACCCGCAGCTGCGCGAGAACAAGGGCAACCACACGCTGCTCAAGCGCGCCGGCGAGCTGGGGCTCGTCGACCGGGCGATCGCCGCGCCCGCCGCCGACGCGTACCTCGCGATGCGCGCGCACACCCACGCGGCGGCCCTCAACGACGAGGACCGCGTGCTCGTCGAGGGCGACACGCTCGCCGCGGAGCGCGGGGCCGTCGTGCGGCTGTGGAAGGCCGTCTTCGGCGAGTAGGCGAATGCACGCGCGACCCCGGGGATCGACCCTTCGAACCCTGTGGGGTGGGGCCGTCGCTGGGGGGACCGGGGTCCGATCCACCAGTGTCGCTGCGGGGCTCGTCACATCGCCCTCGCTGATTTCCTTGGCGTCGTCGTTCGCTCGGACGCCCCCTCATCCCCGCGAGACCCCACCCCACAGGGTTCGAAGGGGCTCTTCGCCGGCAAGCGGCTGACGATGGGCACGATGCCGAGCACGAGCGTCGAAGACACCGCGCGGGCCGCGCGCTCCCAACGCACAACTCGTCGGGCAGGCTGAAGGCGGGTCCCCCTCGAGAGGGGCGAGGCGATGGCTCCAGGAACGACGACGCGAAAGGAATCAGCGTGGGCGATGTGACGAGCCCCGCAGCGACACCGGTCGATGGAACGGCGATCCCCGACTCGACGGGGGACCCGCCTTCAGCCTGGCCGACACCTTTCGCGATCGCCGGCAAGCGGCTGGCGATGGGCACGATGCCGAGCACGAGCGTCGAAGACACCGCGCGGGCCGCGCGCCCCCAACGCACAACTCGTCGGGCAGGCTGGAGGCGGGTCCCCCTCGAGAGGGGCGAGGCGATGGCTCCAGGAACGACGACGCGAAAGGAATCAGCGTGGGCGATGTGACGAGCCCCGCAGCGACACCGGTGGATGGAATGGCGATCCCCGACTCGACGGGGGACCCGCCTTCAGCCTGGCCGACACCCTCTCCCGACTCGACGGGGGACCCGCCTTCCGCCTGGCCGACACCTTCACCCCGCCCGACACCTCACGCGCTCTGCCGCGCCCCCGGTGCCGTCGGCTCGAGCACGCCCATCAGGTGGAAGACCTGCATGCGCCCCTTGCCCTTGATCTCGACCTCGTGCACCTCGTCGAAGCGGAAGCGGTGCTGCAGGCGCCGGTAGGTCGTGAGGTCGACCTGGATCGCGCCCGAGTAGGCGTCGGCGGCCATGCGGAAGGCCACGTTCACCGTGTCGCCCCACATGTCGTAGATGAACTTCTTCTTGCCGATCACGCCGGCCACGACCGGGCCCGTGCCGATGCCGATGCGCAGCTCGATGCGCTCGCCGGTGCGCTCGCGGTACGCCGCCACCTTGTCGAGCATCTCGAGGGCCATGCGGGCCACGCCGTCGGCGTAGTGGATCTGCGCGCCCGTGTCGAGGCCGGCGGCGGCCATGTAGGCGTCGCCGATCGTCTTGATCTTCTCCACGCCGTACTTGTCGGCGATGTCGTCGAAGATCGAGAAGACGTCGTTCAGGATCTTCACCGTCTCGACGGGCGAGAGCTCCTCGGTCATGCGGGTGAAGCCCACGATGTCGGCCACCATCACGGTCACGTCCGCGTGGCCCTGCGCGATGTTGACCTCGTTCCTCTTCAGGCGCTCGGCGATGGCGGGCGGGAGGATGTTGAGCAGCAGCTTCTCGCTGCGGTCGCGCTCGTGCCGGATCTCCTCGTGCGAGGCGTCGACCTGCATGCGCAGCTTGTTCTTCTCGTTGGCGAAGTACCACAGCAGCGAGTAGATCATCACCGAGATCGCGGCGAAGTTGAGCACGAAGAAGACCGCCACGGTCTGCAGGTCGAAGCGCTGCACGGTGCCGGAGAGCAGGTAGTCGAAGACCCCGGCCATCACCGTCATGAACAGCCACGCGAAGAACCACGGCATCGACTGGCGCGTGCCGAGCACGGTGACCGCGCCCACCGGCGCCATGAGCCCCCAGAGGCTCACGCCCGAGGAGTTCACGAAGTTGCCGATCGCCCACTGCATGGCGAAGGGCGTGAAGAGGATGAGGGCGAGCTGCAGCACCGCGAAGGCGTACAGCCGCCGCAGCTTCCAGTAGAGGAGGATCGTGACGAACGACAGGCCCTGGAAGACGAGCGGGATGGCCGTCGAGTACTGGTAGCCCATGCTCCAGTAGATGGCCAGCCAGAGCGCGGCCGCGCACATCATGAAGCCGGTGGTGAGCATCAGCATGTCGCCGGAGAGCTTTTCCTCCGGCGAGAGGGGCGGGGCCTCGGCGCCCGGCGCGGGCATCCGGGCGGCGCCGGCGGCCGAAGACCGCTCGTGCGAGGCGTCCTGCTTCATCGCGGCGCAACGCTCCCTTTTTCTTTGCGCAATGCTGCCGCGATTATGGCACAGGCCGTGCTGCGCCGCGGTGGTAAAATTCACCCCTTCCGCACGCTTCCCGGAGCACCGATCCATGTCGATGGCAGACCGCGACGGCTTCATCTGGTACGACGGCCGGCTCGTTCCCTGGCGCGAGGCCACCACCCACGTCCTCACCCACTCGCTGCACTACGGGCTGGCCGTGTTCGAGGGCGTGCGCGCGTACAAGACGGAGATCGGCACCGCCGTCTTCCGGCTGAAGGAGCATACCGAGCGGCTCTTCAATTCCGCCAAGATCTACATGATGGACATCCCGTACGCGCGCGAGCAGCTGATGGACGCGCAGCGCGAGGTGGTCCGCGCCAACCGGCTCGAGAGCTGCTACCTGCGCCCGATCGCCTTCTACGGCTCCGAGAAGATGGGCGTGTCGCCCCTGGGGGCGAAGGTGCACGTCGCGGTCGCCGCGTGGCCGTGGGGCGCCTACCTCGGCGAGGAAGGGATGAAGCGCGGCATCCGCGTGAAGACGTCCTCCTTCGCCCGCCACCACGTGAACGTCACGATGGCCCGCGCCAAGCTCGCCAGCACCTACGCCAACTCGATCCTCGCCAACCTCGAGGCGACCCAGGACGGCTACGACGAGGCCCTGCTGCTCGACACCGACGGCTTCGTCGCCGAGGGCTGCGGGGAGAACCTCTTCGTGGTGAAGGACGGGCGCGTGTACACGCCCCAGCTCACCACGGCGCTCGACGGCATCACCTGGAGGAGCGTGCAGTCGATCTGCGCCGACCTCGGAATCGCGGTGGAGAAGACGCGCATCACCCGCGACGACGTCTACATCGCCGACGAGGCCTTCTTCACCGGCACCGCCGCGGAGGTCACGCCCATCCGCGAGCTCGACCGCAGGACGATCGGCAAGGGGGAGCGCGGGCCCGTCACGGAGCGCATCCAGGCCGCCTTCTTCGACATCGTCAACGGGCGCAACCGCAAGTACCATCACTGGCTCTATCCGGTGGAGAAGACCGAAAATGTCGCTGCCGTCCGAGCTTGACCGGAAGTACGTGGAGGTCGGCGCGGCCGACCTTCCCCTGCACTGCCCCCTGCCCTCCCAGAAGCTGTGGAACACGCACCCGCGCGTCTACCTGCCGATCGAGATGACGCGCGAGGCGCGCTGCCCCTACTGCGGCACGCTCTACAAGCTCGCCGGCGACCTGCCCGCCGGCCACTAGGCCTCGCGTTCCCGCGCCGACGCCGCGAAGGCGCGGGCGCGGCGCGCGCCGGTCGTGGCCGCGCCGGCGGGGACCCCTCTCATGCGCATCCTCGTCGTCTCCCCGAACTGGATCGGTGACGCGGTCCTCGCGCAGCCGCTGCTGGCGCGCCTGCGCGAGCGCCACCGCGCGGCCGTCATCGACGTGCTCGCCCCGGCCTGGACGCTGCCGGTGTACCGGCGCATGCCCGAGGTGGCCGAGGCGCGCACCCTGCCCTTCGGCCACGGCGAGCTGCGGCTGGCCGCGCGCCGGCGCTTCGCGCGCGCGCTGCCGGCCTACGACCGGGCCGTCGTGCTGCCGAACAGCTGGAAGTCCGCCTTGATTCCCTGGCACGCGGGCATCCCGCTACGCACCGGCTACCGGGGGGAGCTGCGCTACGGCCTGCTGAACGACCTGCGCCGCCTCGACACCGCCGCCCTGCCGCGCATCGTCGAGCGCTATGCCGCGCTCGCCGAGCCCGCCGGCGAGCCGCTCGCGCACCCCCTCGCCGCCCCGCGCCTGGCCGTCGATGCGGCCGCGCGCGATGCCACCCTCGCCCGCCTCGGCCTCGTCCTCGACCGCCCCGCCGTCGCGTTCGCGCCCGGCGCGGAGTACGGGCCGGCCAAGCGCTGGCCGGCGGCGCACTTCGCCGCGCTGGCGCGCACCTTCGCCGCGCGCGGCTTCCAGGTCTGGCTGCTCGGCTCCGCGAAGGACGCCGCCGCCACCGCGGCGGTGGCCGAGGCCGCCCCCGGCGCCTGCCGCGACTTCGCCGGGCGCACGAGCCTCGACGAGGCGATCGACCTCCTGTCGTGCGCCGCCCGGGTCGTGACCAACGACTCGGGGCTCATGCACGTGGCCGCAGCCCTCGACCGCCCGATGGCCGCCGTCTTCGGCTCGTCGAGCCCGCGCTTCACGCCGCCGCTGTCGCAGCGCGCGCGCGTGGTCACCCTCGCGCTCGCGTGCAGCCCGTGCTTCGCGCGCGAGTGCCCCCTCGGCCACACGCACTGCCTGGTGCAGCTCGCCCCCGAGCGCGTGCTGGCCGAGCTCGACGCCGTCCCCGAACCCTCGCCCGCCCCCGGAGTCCCACCGCCATGAGAGCCGTCCTCGCCTGCCTCGCCCTCGCCCTCGCGGCGCCCGCCGCGGCGGGCACCGACGCCGCATACCGCCGGGACGTCGAGGCCTGGCGCGCGCGCGCGGACGCGAGCCTCAAGCGCGACAACGGCTGGCTCACGCTGGCGGGGCGCTACGTGATGAAGCCGGGGGTGAACACCTTCGGCACCGGCCGCGACAACGACATCGTCTTCCCGCCCGGGCTGGGCCCGGCGCGCATGGGCACGATCACCGTCTCGCCCGACAAGGTGTTCGTGCAGCTCGTCCCCGGGCTCGTCATGACCGAGGAAGGCATCCCCATGACCGACCGGATCCTGCGCGCGGGCGACGGCGAGCGCGACTGGGTCGCCATCGGCCGCGCGGCCTTCCACGTGATCGAGCGCGACGGGCGCTACGTGCTGCGCCTGGCCGACAACGAAAGCGAGGTGCGCAAGCGCTTCGGCCACCGGGTCTGGTATCCGGTCGACGACGCCTACCGCGTGAGCGCGCGCTTCGTGCCCTACGACCCGCCGCGCAGGATCTCCATCGTGAACGTGATCGACGAGGTCTCCGAGGAGCCGGCGCCGGGATACGCCGAGTTCGCGCTTCGCGGCAAGACGTACCGGCTCGACGCGCTGCGCGAGGACGAGGGCCTCTTCTTCGTCTTCCGCGACGCGACCGCCGGCGACACCACCTACGGCTCGGGCCGCTTCCTCTACGTGGCCGCGCGCCCGGGGCCCGACGGGCGGTTCACGCTCGACTTCAACCGCGCCTACAACCCGCCGTGCGCGTTCAGCAAGTACACCACCTGCCCGCTGCCCCCGAAGCAGAACGTGCTGCCCGTGGCGGTCGCGGCCGGGGAGAAGTATCCGCCCGAGCGCCGGGAGTGACGATGCCGCGCGCGCTCGCGTTCCTCGCCTGTGTCCTCGCCCTGGCCGCGTCCCCGGTGCACGCCGCGGGCGCGGCGTGGCCGCCGCCCGAGGCGCAGCTCGCGCGCATGCGCGCGCTGCAGGCGGTAATCGGCGATCCGGGATCCACCACCGCGCAGCGCGACGCGGCGCGCGCGGAGCTGGGCGCGCTGCTGAGGAGCCCGCAGGCGCGCGGGCGCGAGTCGCGCGGCGCGCACGGCGCGCCGCGGCGGGCCCCGGCCCGGCCGGCGCCGCCGCGCGCGGCGATCCAGCCCTTTCCCTCGGTCGTGATGCCCGCGCCCCCGCCGCTGCCGGCGAAGCCGCCGGGCGTGGCGCACCTCGAGGTAGTCGAGCCGCCGAAGACGGCGGTGAACCCGCAGACCGGCTCGCCCGCGGTGCCCGCGGGCAACTTCGCGATCGACCCCCGCACGGGGGCGGTGCTGCACCCCGTGCCCGGCGGCTACGTCGACCCGGCCACGGGGCAGTTCGTGCCGCGCTGAACGCGCGGCCTCAGAACACCACGACCTGGCGCACCGCCTTGCCCTCGCGCAGGCGGTCGAACCCCTCGTTGATGTCGTCGAGCGCGAGGCGGTGCGTGAGCAGCTTGTCCACGGGCAGGCGTCCCTGGCGGTAGAGCGCCACGTAGCGCGGCAGGTCGCGCGGGGGCACGCAGGTGCCGATATAGCTGCCCTTCACGGTGCGCTCCTCGGCGACCAGGTGCGTGTGGGGTATCGGGATGGTGGCGCTCGGGTGCGGCAACCCGGCGGTCACCGTGGTGCCGCCCCGGCGCGTGATCCGGTAGGCGAGCTCCATCGCCTTCGCGGAGCCGGCGAACTCGAACGCGTACTCGACGCCGCCGCCCGTGGCCTCGCGGATCGCGTCGGCCGCATCGGGCGCGCCGCCGTCGAAATCGTCCGTGGCGCCGAGCGTGCGGGCGACGGCGCGCTTGTCGGCGGCGAGGTCCACCGCGACGATCCGGCCGGCGCCCAGCGCCACCGCGCCGAGCAGCGCGGCGAGGCCCACGCCGCCCAGCCCGATGACGGCCACGCTCGCGCCCATCGGCACCCGCGCCGTGTTCGCCACCGCCCCCACGCCGGTCAACACCGCGCAGCCGAAGAGCGCGGCCTCGTCGAGCGGCAGCTCGGGATCGACCTTGACGATCGAGCGGCGCGAGACGACCGCGTACTCGGCGAAGGCCGAGCAGCCCATGTGATGGTTCACCGGGTCGGCGCCGCGGAAGATGCGCCGGCTGCCGCCCAGCAGCGTGCCGGCGGTGTTCGACGCGGCACCCGCCGAGCACAGCGCCGGACGCCCCTCGGCGCAGGCAAGGCAATGTCCGCAGCTCGGCACGAAGACGAGCACGACGTGGTCGCCCTTGCGCAGGTCGTCCACGCCGGGGCCGAGCGCCTCGACGACGCCGGCGGCCTCGTGGCCGAGCAGCATCGGCGTGGGCCGCGGACGGTCGCCGTTGATGACGGACAGGTCGGAGTGGCACAGGCCCGCGGCGGCCACGCGCACGAGGACCTCGCCCTGCCCGGGCGCGTCCAGCTCCACCTCCTGGATGGCCAGGGGCCGGCTCGCCGCGTACGGCGGCTCGGCTCCCATGGCGTTCAGCACCGCGCCTCGGATGCGCATCTCGCGTGTTCTCCCTTCGTTCGAGTCCCGGGGATGATAGGGCAAAAGGCGCCGAGCCCGCCGATGGACGACGCCGCGATGGCGTTTTCGGGGCGCCGCGCCGCCGGCGCCTAGCGGCGGATCTCGCCTGGCGCCTGCAGCGCCGCGAGCTGCTCCGGCGTGTCGAGGTCGACGAGCATGCCGGGATCGGCACAGGGAATGCGGCGCACGCGGTCGCGATGGCGCTCGAGGATGCCGCGCGCGCCGACGTCCCCGTCGAGGGCGAGGAGCTCGGGGCGCAGCTGCGCGCCGAAGCCCACGGGATGGCCCCGCCGCCCGTCGGGCGCGAAGGGCGCGGCCGCCGCGGCGCCGCCGAGCAGCGCGTCGCGCACGGCGGCGATGGTGGCGGGGGCGACGAGCGGCATGTCGCCGAGGGCCACGATCCAGCCGCCCGCGCGATCGGTGGCCGCCACGCCCGCGGCGAGGCTCGCCCCCATGCCGCGGGCCGCGCGGTCGGTCTCGAGCACCTCGCAGCCGACGGCCTCGAGCGCCGCGGCGAGCGCCGCCGAGCCGAGGGGCACCACGGCGAGCGCGCTGCCGGCACCGGCGAGGAGGTTGCGCGCCGCGCGCGCGGCCACGGGCTCGCCGTCGAGCGGGGCGAGGAGCTTGTCGCCGCCGAAGCGGGAGGAGGACCCGCCGCACAGGAGCAGCGCGCGGATCGGGAAGGGGGCCGCGGCCGGCGTCACCCGGCGTTCGCCCGGCGCCTCAGGCGCTCTTGCGCGCCGCGTCGAGGTCCGGCTTCTCGAGCACGATGCCGTTGCGCGAGGCGATGAGGTCGGCGAGGATCGCCACGGCGATCTCCGGGGGCGTGCGCGAGCCGATCGACAGCCCCACCGGCCCGCGCAGGCGCGCGATCTGCTGCGGCGTGAGGTCGAAATCCGCCAGCCGCCTGCGCCGCTCGGCGCTGGTGCGCGCGGAGCCGACCGCGCCCACGTAGAACGCGTCGCTCCGGAGGGCTTCGAGCAGCGCCATGTCGTCGAGCTTGGGGTCGTGGGAGACGGTGAGGATCACGCTGTGGCCGTCGGGCCGGAACGCGAGGACCGCGTCGTCGGGCATGCCGTCGATCCACGTCGCCCCGGCCGCGCGCCACGCGGTGCGGTACTCCTCGCGGGGGTCGCAGACGAAGACCTGGAAGTCGACGGTGGCGGCGACCTCGGCCAGGTAGTGCGCGATCTCTGAGCCGCCGACGATCAGCATGCGCCAGCGCGGTCCGTGGATGCTCACGAAGCGCTCGGGCGTGCGCTCGCACTCGTCGGTCGGTGCGCCCTGCTCCAGGCGCCAGGCGCCGGTGGCGAGGTCGACGTGGCGCGCGACGATGCTCCCGGCGGCGATGCGCTCGAGCAGGGCCTCGAGGTCCGCGGCCGCGACCTCGGGCTCCACGATCACCTCGAGCTGGCCGCCGCAGGGCAGGCCGAAGCGCCGGGCCTCCTCGGTCGTGACCCCGTAGGCGACGAAGCGGGGAATGGGCCCGGCGTACTCGTCGCGGCGGGCGACGAGGTCGTCCTCGATGCAGCCGCCGGACACCGAGCCCACGAGGATGCCGTCGTCGCGGATCGCGGCGAGCGACCCGGGCGGGCGGGGGCTCGCCCCGAACGTCTGCGCCACGGTGACGAGCCAGACACGACGGCCCGCGCGGCGCCAGTCCAGCGCCCGTTCGAGCACGTCCAGGTCGAGGCTCTGCATGCGCCGATCTTAGCACCGCGCCCGCCCCGGGCGCGCCGTGCGGCGCGCTAGCGCGCGCCGTAGAAGAAGAGGGGAAACGGGGTGGTGCGCAGGTCCGCCTCGGCCTGGACCACCACCCAGGCGGCGAGCAGCACGAGCACGATCGCCGCGATCACCTCGATCGTGGGATTCTTGACCACCTTCCACAGCGCCTTGGGCCAGTGGCCCCCGAAACGCAGTTGCATGCGGGCTCCCCGGAACGACCACCCTTAGGACTGGCGCCCCGCGGGCCGGTTCCCCCCGGCGGCTCAGCCGAGCTGCGTGTCGTCGAACGGCAACGCGCGCACGCGCCTGCCGGTGAGCGCGAAGAGCGCGTTGGCGACCGCGGGGGCGATCGGCGGCACGCCGGGCTCGCCCACGCCCGTGGGCTTGTCGCCGCCGGAGGCGAGGTGCACCTCGACGCGCGGCATCTCGTCGAAGCGCAGCACCCGGTAGTCGTGGAAGTTCGACTGCTGCACGCGCCCGTCCGCGAGCGTGATCCGGCTGTGCAGCGCCGCCCCCAGGCCGAAGGCGATCGCGCCCTCGATCTGCGCGGCCACCCCCAGCGGGTTCACCACCAGGCCGCAGTCGAAGGCGGCGACCACCTTGTGCACGCGGATCTTGCCGCCCTCGAGCGACACCTCGGCCACCTGCGCGCACACGCTGCCGAAGGACTCGTGCACCGCGATGCCGCGGGCGCGCCCGGCCGGCGGGGGCGCCTCCCAGCCGGACTTCGCCACCGCGAGGTCGAGCACGCCGAGCACCCGCGGCTTGCCGGCCAGCAGCTCGCGGCGCAGCGCGACCGGCTCCTTGCCGAGCGCGTGGGCGACCTCGTCGACCATCGTTCTCCATGACGAACGCGGTGTGGGAGTGGCCCACCGAGCGCCACCAGAGCACCGGCACGCCGGAATCCACCGATTGCAGCGTGACCTGCAGGTTGGGGATCGCATAGGGCGTGTCGGTGACGCCCTCGACGGAGGTGGGATCGATGCCGTCCTTCACCATCATCGGCTCGAACGCGGTGCCGGCGAGGATCGAGGCGCCGACGATGGCGTGGTTCCACGCCGCGATGCCGCCCTGGGCGTCGAGGCCGACCTCCACCCGGTGCACGCACATCGGCCGGTAGTAGCCGCCGCGGATGTCGTCCTCGCGCGTCCAGACCACCTTCACCGGCACCTTCACCGCCCGCGCCACCTCGCACGCCTCCACGACGTAGTCGGAGGCCGGGTTCGCGCGCCGGCCGAAGCCGCCGCCGGCGAGCATCGTGTGGAGCGTCACCTGCTCGGGCGCGAGCCCCAGCACCTTCGCGGCCGCCGCCCGGTCGACCGTCTGGAACTGCGACCCGACCCAGAGCTGCGCGCCGCCGTCGCGCAATTCCACGGTGCAGTTGAGCGGCTCCATGGCGGCGTGGGCGAGGAAGGGCACCTCGTACTCGGCCACGAGCGTGCGCGCGCTCGCGCGCATCGCCTCGGGATGCTCCGCCTTGCGCGCGACCTTGCCCGCCGGCGCGGGCGGGACGGCTGCTGCGGCCGCCGGCGCCTGCGGCGGCTGCGCCGCCGCCGCGGCGAGCGCGCGATACTCCCGCGACAGGTCCTTCGTCGCGAGCCCCGCATGGGGGCCGAGGTGCCAGGTGAGCTCGAGCGCGTCGCGTCCCTTCTTCGCCGCCCAGAAGTTCTGCCCCACCACGGCCACGCCGTGCGCGAGCTCGACCACGTGCGTCACGCCGTGCACCGCCTTCACCTTGTCGGCGCCGAGGTGCTTCAGCCGCGCGCCGAAGACCGGCGGGTGCGCGACGACGGCGGTGTGCAGGTTCGGGCGCTGCACGTCGAGCCCGAAGACGGCCTTGCCCGTGACCTTCGCGCGCGAGTCGACGCGCCGGGTGGGCTTGCCCATGAGCTCGAAGCGCGACGGGTCCTTGAGCGCGACCTGCGCGGGCACCGGCAGGCGCGCCGCGGCGGCGGCGAGCCGGCCGTAGGACAGCCGGCGCCGGCCCGGCCCGTGCACGTAACCCTTGTGCGTGCGGCACTGCTCGGGGCGCACCTTCCACTTCGCCGCGGCGGCCTGCACGAGCATCGCGCGGGCCTGCGCGCCGACCCGGCGCAGCTGCTCCCACGAGTTCCAGACGCTCGACGAGCCGCCCGTCATCTGCATGCCGAACGCGGTGTGGACGTACTCGGGCCCGGCCGGGGCGAGCTCGGGATGCACCTTGCTCCAGTCGCAGTCGAGCTCCTCGGCGGCGATCATCGGCAGCGACGTCGTCACGCCCTGGCCGAACTCGAGGTGCTTCACCATCACGGTGACCGATCCGTCCCGGCCGATGCGCAGGAACGCGTTGGGGGCGACGGCCTTGCCGGGCTCGGCGGCGAAGGCCGCGCGCCCGCGGCCCAGGGGCAGCCAGAAGGCGAGCACGAGGCCGGCGCCCGCGGCGGCGCCGTGGGCGAGGAAACGGCGGCGGGCGAGGCGGGTGGGGGCGGGGTCCACGGGAGCCTCCTTCAGCCCTTGCGCATCAGCGCGGCGGCGTGGTGCACGGCCTCGCGGATGCGCTGGTAGGTGCCGCAGCGGCAGAGGTTGCCCTGCATCGCCGCGTCGACCTGCGCGTCGCTGGGATCGCGGTTCTTCGTGAGCAGCGCGATCGCCGACATCACCTGCCCCGACTGGCAGTAGCCGCACTGCACCACGTCCTTCTCGACCCACGCCTGCTGCACCGCGTTGGCGGCGAGCGCGCGCGAGGTGCGCGCGATCCCCTCGATCGTCACCACGCGCTTGCCGGCCACGGCCGACACGGGCGTGATGCACGAGCGCGCGGGCTCGCCGTCGATGTGCACGGTGCAGGCGCCGCACTGGCCGACGCCGCAGCCGTACTTGGTGCCGGTGAGCGCGAGCTGGTCGCGCAGCGCCCACAGCAGCGGGGTGTCGGGATCGGCGCGGAAATCGACGGGGTCGCCGTTGACGTGGAACCGGGGCATGGGAGGACGGGCGCGGAACGGGAAACCGGGGACTATAAATCAAAAATCCGGTAAGCTCTCGCGCCCATGACCCCGGCCGCCCCCCGCCGCACCGGCAAGCTCTTTCCCACCGCCGACGACGCCGAGAACGCGTTCTACGAAGCGTTCGAGCGCGGCGACCTCGCGGCGATGATGGCCGTCTGGGCCGAGACCGACACGGTCGTGTGCGTGCACCCCCGCGGGGCGCGCCTGGTGGGCTTCGACGCGGTGCGCGAGAGCTGGAGCCGGATCTTCGCCGGCGCCGGGCAGGTGCGCGTGCGCACCGCCGAGGCGCACCGCCACGACGGCCCGACGCTCGCCGTGCGCACGCTGGTCGAGGTGATCGGCGCCGAGGGCGAGGGCGACACGGGTGCGAGCGTGTTCGCCACCAACGTCTACGAGCTCACCGAGGGCGGCTGGCGCATGGTCCTGCACCACGCCTCGCCCGCGCCCCCGGCGCGTCCCGCCCGCGACGAGCCGCCCGCGCCCACGCACACGCTGCACTGACCTTCGCGGCTGCGCGGGACGACGGCGGGAAACGCGGATGAACGCAGCGAGGGCCGGGCCGATCCGCATGCTCTCCCGCCTCGTCGGGGTGCTCGCGCTCGCCACCGGGTGCGCGGCGAGCGCAGCGGACCTGTCGAAGGTGGTGCGCGTCGCGTATCCCAGCGCGGAGAGCAAGCTCGACCCCCAGGCGGAGTCGGACGAGGCCTCCGCGGGCATCGCCGACAACATCTTCGACGCGCTGCTCGAGTACGACTACCTCGCGCGCCCGGCGAAGCTGCGGCCCCGCACCGCGGCGGGGCTGCCCGAGGTGAGCGCGGACGGGCGCGTGTACACGTTCCGCCTGAAGCGCGGCATCTACTTCACGCCCGACCCGGCCTTCGGCGGCAAGCCCCGGGAGCTGGTCGCCCGGGACTACGTCTACTCGATCGAGCGGCTCCTCGACCCCGCCCTGCGCAGCCAGTGGCTCTTCCTCGTCGAGGGCAAGATCCTCGGCGCCGAGGCCGTGGTGGCCGAGGCGCGCAGGACCGGGCGCTTCGACTACGACCGGCCGATCCCCGGGCTCGTCGCGCTCGACCGCTACACGCTGCGCATCGAGCTCGTCCGGACCGACTACGATTTCATCTACGCGCTCGCGATGCCCGCCACGGCCGCGCTCGCCCGCGAGGTGGTCGAGCACTACGGCGACGACATCGCCTCCCATCCC
This sequence comes from uncultured beta proteobacterium, assembly GCA_963741815.1. GTDB lineage: Bacteria > Pseudomonadota > Gammaproteobacteria > Burkholderiales > Usitatibacteraceae > Usitatibacter. The sequence continues at coordinate 1,453,766 of CAVUJI010000003.1, read as the reverse complement.
GTGGGCACCGGACCCTACCGCCTCGCGCGCTGGGTGCGCGGCGCGCGCCTCGTGCTCGAGGCCAATCCCGGCTATCGCGACGAGCGCTTCGACAGCGTCGGGCACGACGACCCGCGCTCGCGCGCGATCATGGCGCGCCTCGAGGGCCGGCGCCTGCCGATCGTCGGGCGCATCGAGATCTCGATCGTCGACGAGGCCCAGCCGCGCTGGCTCGCCTTCCTCGGCGGCGACTACGACTACCTGCGCCCGCTGCCGCCCGAGTTCGCCGACATCGCGATGCCCGGGGGCGAGCTCGCCCCGAACCTCGCGCGCCGCGGCATCCGCACCACGCCCGACGAGGTCGCGTACACGACCTACACCACGTTCAACATGCAGCCGACCATCGCGGGGCAGCGCAACGACCTCGGCGGCTACACCCCCGAGCGGGTGGCGCTGCGCCGCGCGATCATCCACGGCTTCCGCATCGGCGAGGAGGTGGCGATCCTCGACAAGCACCAGGCCGTGGCGGCGCAGTCCCCGCTGCCCCCCGGGGTGCTCGGCCACGACCCCGGCTTCGTGAGCCCGACCCTGGGCCACGACCCGGCGAAGGCCAAGGCGCTGCTCGACACCTACGGCTTCGTCGACCGCGACGGCGACGGCTACCGCGAGAACCCGGACGGCTCGCCGCTTTCCTTCGACCACGCCTCGGTGCCCACCCAGCGCGAGCGCCAGAGGAACGAGCTCTGGAAGAAGTCGATGGACGACATCGGCATCCGCGTGACCTTCCACCAGGTCGCGAAGCTGCCCGACCTGCGCAAGCAGGCCCGCGTGGGCCGGGTGCAGTCCTTCAGCTACGGCTGGATCGCCGACTACCCCGACGGCGAGGATTTCCTGCAGCTCTTCTGGGGCGGATCCATCGGCCAGGCCAACTACGCGATGTTCGACCTGCCCGAGTACAACGCGCTGTACGAGCGGGCGAGGAAGCTGCCCTTCGGCCCCGAGCGCGAGGCGCTCTACCGCCGGATGGTGAACCTCGTGCTCGTGTACGCGCCCTGGATGGTCGAGACGTACGTCTCCGGCACGGTGCTCGTGCAGCCCTGGCTGCTCAACTACAAGAAGCACCCCTTCGCGGTCGAGCCGTGGAAGTACCTCGACATCGACCCGGCGCGGAAGCCGGGCCGATAGGCGCTACCATCGGGCATGGCCGCCGTTCCCGCTTCCGATCCCCGAGCGCGCCCCGGCCGGGCGGGCTCGCTCCTCGTGGCCGCGCTGGTGGTCGCACTCGCCGCCCAGCTCGCCCACTGGACGTGGGTCTTCCTGTCGCCGCCCGCCGTCGGCCGCGCCGACGCGCAGGCCGCGGCCGGCAGCGTCGACCTCGCGGCGATCGGCCGGCTCTTCGGGGCGCCGGCGCCCGGCTCGGCGGCGCCGTCCTCCGCCCTCGGCGGCCTGCGCCTGAAGGGCGTGGTCGCGCCCACCCCGGGGGTGGCCGCCTCGGCGATCTTCTCGACGGGCGCCGGGCGCGACGTGTCCGTCTTCCTCGGCGGGGAGATCGCGCCCGGCCTGACGCTCGCCGAGGTGCTACCCGACCACGTGATCGTCGCGCGCGGCGGGGACCGCGAGCGCGTCGACCTCGAGGCGGCGCACTCGGCGCCCGCGGCGTCCCGCGCCGGCCGGCGCGCCCCGGGCTTCCACCTCGAGGTGGCGCGCGCCGGCCCGCACACCTACAGCCTCTCGCGCCGGGAGCTGGACCAGGCGCTGCGCGACCCGAACCAGCTGGGCTACCTGGGCCGCATCGGCATGCCCCGCGGCGGGGGCGTGCGCATGGAAGCGGCCCCTCCCGGCAGCCTCGCCGCCAAGCTCGGCCTGCAGTCCGGCGACCTCATCCGCAGCGTGAACGGGCAGCGCGTGGCCTCCACCGGCGACCTCGCCCGCCTGTACCAGGAGTTCGCCACCCTGTCCCAGGTCCAGGCCGAGGTGCAGCGCGGCAGCGCCGTCCTGCACCTCACGTATCGGATCCGCTGAGCCGCCCCCCGAAATTCCGGTTCGCCCCGGCGCCATGCCGGGTGTACACTGGGCGCGCGGGAAAACGCCTGACAAATCAAAGCCAAAGACCTGAATCGTGACAAGGTTTCGAACTCTCCTCGCGTGCGCCGGGCTTGCCGCCGTGCTCGCCGGGGCCGTGCCGGCGCCCGCGGCGGCGCCGGATCCCGCCGCCCCGCCGGAAAAGATCACCGTCAACTTCGTGAACGCCGACATCCAGTCGGTGATCAAGACGGTCGGCCAGCACACGGGCAAGAACTTCATCCTCGACCCGCGCGTGACCGGCACGGTCAACATCGTGTCGGACCAGCCGGTGTCGAAGGACATGCTCTACCAGATCCTGCTCTCGGCCCTTCGCGTGCAGGGATACGCCGCGGTCGAGGGCGACGGATTCGTGAAGATCGTGCCCGAGGCCGAGGCGAAGACGAGCGCGAGCCCCATCGGGGCCCGGGCCGCGCGCGCGCCGGGCGACCAGGTGGTGACCCAGGTCTTCCTGCTGCAGAACGAGAACGCGGTGCAGCTCGTGCCGGTGCTGCGCCCGCTCGTGACGGCCAACAACTTCATCGCCGCCTACCCCAACAACAACGCGATCGTCATCACCGACTACGCCTCGAACGTGCGGCGCATCCGCCGGATCATCGACTCGATCGACCGGCCCTCGGGCGCCGAGGTCGAGATCCTGCGGCTGCGCAACGCCTCGGCGATCGACATCGCGCAGATGCTGCAGCGGGTGGTGCCGGAGACCGCGCCGATGCGCAACGCCCCCGGCGCCGTGCCGAAGGCGTCGATCGCCGTGGACACCCGCACCAACAGCCTCGTCGTGCGCGCCGACACCCCGGCGCTCATGCACCGCATCAAGGCCCTCGCCCTGGGGCTCGACACGCCGGGCGCGGGCAACGGCAACATCTACACGGTCTTCCTGCGCAACGCCGACGCCACGCGCATCGCCGACACGCTGCGCGGCCTCATGTCGGGCACCGAGTCCACGCGCACGACGACCACGGCGACCACGCCGGTCGGGACGACGGCGACCCAGACCAGCGCGACCACGAGCACCGGCGCCTCCGCCCCCGCCGAGGCCGCGCCCAACTCGGTGATCCAGGCCTATCCGCCCACCAACTCCATCATCATCAGCGCCTCGGAGCCGGTGTACCGCAGCCTGCGCACGGTCATCGACGCGCTCGACCAGCGCCGCGCGCAGGTGTACGTCGAGGCGCTCATCGTCGAGGTGAGCGATGGCAAGGCCGCCGAGCTCGGCGTGCAGTGGAACGCCGGGCGCGACATCGGCGACGGCCAGACGGTCTTCGGCGGCACCAACTTCAGCACCACCGTGGGGACCAACATCCTGGGCGTCGCCGCCGACCCGATCGCCAACCTCGGCACGGGCCTGAACCTCGGCATCATACGCGGCGCGATCACGATCCCGGGATTCGTCGACGCCAGCGGCAAGCCCATCACCATCCCCAACCTGCAGCTCCTCGCCCGCGCGCTCGAGGGCGACAGCAACGCCAACGTGCTGTCCACGCCCAACGTGCTCACGCTCGACAACGAGGAGGCGAAGATCGTGGTGGGCCAGAACGTGCCCTTCATCACGGGCACCTTCACCACCGCGGCGAGCGGCGCGAACAACCCGTTCCAGACCATCGAGCGCAAGGACATCGGGCTCACGCTGCGGGTCACCCCGCAGGTGTCCGAGGCGGGCGCCGTGAAGCTCAAGATCTTCCAGGAGGTCTCGAGCGTCACGCGCGACAAGGCCCTGGTGCAGAGCGCCGACCTCATCACGAACAAGCGCTCCCTCGAGTCCACGGTGCTCGTCGACAGCGGCGAGATCGTGGTGCTGGGCGGGCTCATCCAGGACGACCAGCAGGCGGCGATCGACAAGGTGCCGCTGCTGGGCGACATCCCGGTGCTGGGCTCGCTCTTCCGCTACGAGTCGCGCAACCGCAAGCGCACCAACCTGATGGTCTTCCTGCGCCCGGTGATCCTGCGCGACGCGAAGGCGGCGGCCTCGATCACCGCGGACCGCTACGACTACATCCGCGGGCTGCAGGGCGCCATGAAGCTGCCGGCCAACGTCCTGCTGCCGCCGGCGCCGCCCCGCCCCATGGTCCCGCTCGAGCAGGCGCGCAAGCGGCCCCTCGGCGAGCCGGCGCCGGACGAAGGCGCGCGACGATGACCGCCCCGCTCGAGCGCACCGTGAACCCCCAGGACCTCGATCCCGGCACGATCCGCCTGCTGCCCTACCCGTTCGCGAAGTCGAAGGGCGTGATCGCCGCGCGCGTCGTGGGCAACGCGCTCGAGGTGTGGGTGCGGCCGTATCCGCAGGCGGCGACCCTCGCCGAGGTGCGGCGCATGGCGGGCAAGCCGCTGCGCGAGGTGCTGGTGACCCCCGAGGAGTTCGAGCACTGCCTCGCCCTCGCGTACACGCGGGAGCCGTCGGCGGCCGAGACCATCGTCGAGGACATGGGCGAGTCGGTCGACCTGGCCCAGCTCACGGAGCAGCTCCCCGAGGTGGCCGACCTCCTCGAGGCCGAGAACGACGCGCCGATCATCCGGCTCATCAACGCGCTGCTCACCCAGGCCGTGCGCGAGGGGGCCTCCGACGTGCACCTCGAGACCTTCGAGTCGCGCGCGCTCGTGCGCTTCCGCGTCGACGGCGCGCTGCGCGACGTCGTCGAGCCCCGGCGCGGCCTGCATCCCGCGATGGTCTCGCGCATCAAGGTGATGGCCGCGCTCGACATCGCCGAGAAGCGCCTGCCGCAGGACGGGCGCATCGGCCTGCGCGTGGCCGGCCGCCCGATCGACGTGCGCGTGTCGACCATCCCGACCGCCAACGGCGAGCGCGTCGTGCTGCGGCTGCTCGACAAGCAGGCGGGCCGGCTCACGCTCGAGTCCCTCGGCATGGACGGCGATACCCGCGACGCCGTCGACGCGCTGATCCACGCGCCCCACGGCATCGTCCTCGTCACCGGGCCCACGGGCTCGGGCAAGACGACGACGCTGTACGCGGCGCTCTCCCGCCTCGACCGGCGCACGCGCAACATCCTCACGGTCGAGGACCCGATCGAGTACGAGCTCGACGGCGTCGGCCAGACGCAGGTGAACCCGCGCATCGAGATGACGTTCGCGCGGGCCCTGCGCGCGATCCTGCGCCAGGACCCGGACGTGGTCATGATCGGCGAGATCCGCGACCTCGAGACCGCGCAGATCGCGGTGCAGGCCTCGCTCACCGGCCACCTCGTGCTCGCCACGCTGCACACGAACGACGCGCCGGGCGCGGTGACACGGCTCATCGACATGGGCATCGAGCCCTACCTCCTCGCCTCGACGCTGATCGGCGTGCTCGCCCAGCGCCTCGTGCGCCGGCTCTGCCCCGCCTGCCGCACGCCCTACGAGCCCGACGCCGCCGAGCGCGCGGCGTTCGGCGCCCACGCCCCCGAGCGGCTCTACCGCGCGGTGGGCTGCGGGGCCTGCAACCACGCGGGCTACCGGGGCCGCACCGGCATCTACGAGCTGCTCGTGGCCGACGACCCCCTGCGCCGGCTGGTGCACGACACCGCGGCGGAAAGCGACCTGCGTGCGCACGCGGTGGCCGGCGGCATGCGCCGGCTGCGCGAGGACGGCCTGCGCTGGGTGCGCGACGGCGCCACCTCGCTCGACGAGGTCCTGCGCGTGACGCGCACGTGACGAACTGCTCCCTCTCCCCTGGGAGAGGGCCGGGGAGAGGGTGATGCCCGGCTTCCGCTACCAGGCCTACAACGTCGAGGGCAAGCTGCACCGCGGCGTCCTCGAGGCCGACAGCGCGCGCCAGGCGCGCGCCTCGCTGCGCGAGCAGGGCCTCACGCCCCACCGCGTCGAGGCGATCGCCGCCAACGACGCGGCGGCCGGCGTGCGCGCGCGCCGCGCGGCGCTCGGAGCGGCGGCGCGCGCGCAGCTCACGCGCGGCCTCGCCTCGCTCCTCGAGGCCGGGCTCACCGTCGAGCAGGCGTTCAACGCGCTGATCGAGCAGGCCGAGAGCGAGCGAGCGCGCCAGGTGCTCGCGGCCCTGCGCGGCGAGGTGCTCGCCGGCAACAGCCTGTCGCGCGCGCTCGCCGCCTTCCCCGACCTCTTCCCCGAGCTCTACCGCACGCTCGTCGCCGCGGGCGAGGCCTCGGGGCAGCTGCCGCGGGTGCTCGCGCGGCTGGCCGACTATCTCGAGGACCGGGAGCTGCTGCGCGGCCGGCTCGTGCTGGCGCTCGTCTATCCCGCGATCGTCTTCGGCGTGGCGCTCGTCGTCGTCTCCGCGCTCCTCGTGTACGTGCTGCCGCAGGTCGTGCAGGTCTTCGAGCACGCGCACCAGCGCCTGCCGCTGCTCACCCGCGCGCTGCTGGCACTCTCCGCGTTCCTGCACGCGACCTGGGGCCTGTGGCTCGTCCTCGCCGCGGCCCTCGCCCTCGCGCTGCGCCGGGCGCTGCGCGGCGAGCGCTCCCGCGCGGGGCTGCACCGGCTCGCCTGGCGCGTGCCGCTCGCCGGCCCCCTGCTGCGCCACCTCGACGCGGCCCGCCTCGCCGCGACGCTCGCCATCCTCGTCGGCAGCCGCGTGCCGATCCTGCAGGCGCTCGAGGCCGGCGGCGGGGTGATGACGCTGGCGCCGATGCGCGATGCGCTCGCCGCGGCCACCCGCGGGGTGCGCGAGGGCATGCCGCTCGCGCGCGCGCTCGGGGCCACGCGCGCCTTCCCGCCGGTGATGGTCCACCTCATCGCGAGCGGCGAGGCGAGCGGGCGCCTGGACGAGGCGCTCGAGCGCGCGGCGCGCACGCAGCAGTCGAACCTCGCCACGCGGCTGGCCACCTTCGCGGCGCTGTTCGAGCCGGCGATGATCCTGCTCATGGGCGCGGTGGTGCTCGCCATCGTCGTGGCGATCCTGCTGCCGATCTTCCAGTTGAACTCGCTGATCGGGAAGTGACGATGCAACGACGCACGGGAAATTCCGGCTTCACGCTGATCGAGGTGCTGGTCGTGGTGGCGATCCTCGCGATCCTCGCGGCCATCGTGGTGCCGCGGGTGATGGACCGCCCCGACGAGGCGCGGCGCGTGGCGGCGAAGGCGGACGTCGGCGCCATCGCCCAGGCGCTCAAGCTCTACCGGCTCGACAACGGCTTCTACCCGTCCACCGACCAGGGCCTCGCCGCGCTCGTGCAGCGCCCGGCCACGCCCCCCGCGCCGGGCAACTGGAAGCAGGGCGGGTACCTCGAGCGGCTGCCGAGGGACCCGTGGGGCGGCGACTACCAGTACCTGAACCCCGGCGTGCACGGCGAGATCGACGTGTACAGCCTGGGCGCCGACCGCGCGCCCGGCGGCGAGGGCAACGGGGCCGACATTGGGAACTGGGACTAGGCCGCGGCCCGCACCCCCCGCCGCGGCGTGGCGCTCCCCGCCCCGTGCGCGCGGCTTCACGCTGATCGAGCTGCTCGTGGTGGTGGCGATCGCGGGCATCGTCGTCGCACTCGCCGCGGTGAACCTTTTTCCGAGCGACGCGGAGATCGGCCGGCGCGAGTCGGCGCGGGTCGCCCTCGCCCTCGAGCGCGCGCGCGACGCCGCATGGTTCGGCGGCCGCCCGGTCGCGGTCTCCTTCGCTCCCGGCGCCCTGCACGGCTGGCGCGCGGTCGACGGCCGGTGGCGGCCCGACCCGGCGCGCGACGAGCGCCTGGGCTCCGGGCTGCGGGTGACGGCCCTCGCCGTGGACGGCCAGCCGCTCGACCCGGCCGAGCGCCTCGTCTTCCTGCCCGACGGCTTCGGCACGCCGTTCCGCCTCGCCCTGCAGGTGCGCGGCATCGCGTGGGCGGTCGAGGGCGACGCGGCCGGCGGCGTGGCGCTGGAGGGCCCGTGAGCGCGCCCCGCGCCCGCGGCTTCACGCTGATCGAGATCCTGGTCGCGATCGCGATCCTCGCCGTGGCGCTCGCCGCGACCACGCGCGCGGCCAGCATCGCCACCGACGGCGCGCTCGAGACGCGCCAGCGGCTGCTCGCGACCTGGGCGGCGGAAAACCGCGTGGCGGAGCTGCGCGCGCGCCGCGCCTTCCCCGCCGCGGGCAGCACGCGCCTCGCCGCCGAGGAGGGCGGCCTGGCGCTCGTGCTCGACGAGACGGTGCGCGACACCCCCAACCCGATCATCCGCCGCGTCGACCTCGCCGTGGCCGACGCGCGCGACCCCGCGCGCGTGCTCGCGCGCCTCACCGCGTATGTCTCGCCGTAGCGCGCGCGGCTTCACGCTGGTGGAGCTGCTCGTGGCACTCGCCCTCTTCGCGCTCGTGAGCGGCTTCGCCTACCGGGGGCTCGCCGCCATGCTCGACAGCCGCGAGGCGCTGCGGCGCGACGCGCGCAAGTGGCGCGACACGGCCCTGTTCGTCGGACGCGTCGAGCGCGACCTCGCCGCCGTCCTCGCGCGCCCGGCGGTGGGCCCCTCCGGCACGCTGCTGCCGGCCGTGTCGTCGGTGCTCGACACCCCCGCGCGCGAGGCGGGCCTGTCGCTCTCGCGCAGCGGCAGCCCGCTGCAGCGCAACGTGCTCGCCGCGCCGCAGCGCGTGGCCTACCGCCTGCGGGGCGGGCGCATCGAGCGCCTCGTGTGGCCGGGCCTCGACGCCGCCCCGCGCGCCGAGCCCGTCGCGGTGCCGGTGCTCGCCCCCGTGCGCGCGCTCGCCTTCCGCTTCCTCGACGCGGGCAGCGGCGAATGGCGCGGCACCTGGGGTCCGCCGGGCGGGCGCGAGGCGCCGCCGGCCGCCGTCGAGGTGCGCGTCGAGCTCGGGAGCGGCGAGACGATCGTGCGCCTCGTGGACCTGCCGCGATGAGGCGCGCGCAGCGCGGCCTCGCCGCGGTGACCGCCGTGCTGGTCGTCGCGGTCGCCGCTTCGGCCGCCGCGGTGATGCTCGCCCAGCAATCGGCGACGCTCGACCAGGCGATGATGGTCGCCTCCCGCGCGCAGGCCGACCAGTACGCGCAGGCGGGCGTGGCCTGGGCGCGCGCCGTCCTCGCCACGGATGCGGCGAGCGCGGGCGGCGTCGACTCGCGCGCCGAGGGCTGGGCGCAGCCGCTCGTGGGCCTGCCGGTCGAGCGCGCCCTCGTCTCCGGCGCGATCGCCGACGCGCAGGGGCGCTTCAACCTGAACGGCCTCGTGGGCGACGGCGGGCACCGCGACGAGGCGCAGTACCGCGTCTTCCAGCGCCTGCTCGCCGCCGTCGGGCTCCCCGGCGCGCTCGCCGACGCGGTCGTGGACTGGATCGACGTGGACGACGTGCCCGGGCCCGGCGGCGCGGAGGACGCGTACTACCTCTCGCTCGCCGCTCCGTACCGCGCGGCGAACGCGCCGCTCGTCCAGGTCGACGAGCTCTACCGCGTGAAGGGCTTCGACGCGAAGGCGGTCGAGAAGCTGCGCCCGTACGTGAGCGCCCTTCCCGCGCGCACCGCCGTGAACGTGAACACCGCCGACGCGCTCGTGCTCGGGGCGGTGCTCGACCTGGCGGCCGACCGGCTCGCCGAGCCCGTGAAGGCGCTGGCCAAGCATCCCCTCGCCGACGCCGGCGCGCTCGTCCAATGGGTGCACGCGCTCGACCCGAAGGCCGCCCCGACGGGCCTCGACGTGAAGAGCCGCTTCTTCGACGTGCGCGTGCAGGTGGCGCAGGACGACGTGCAGCTGGGCGTGGAGGCGCTCGTCGAGCGCACCGCGGGCGGGGCCGCGCCCACCGCTATAATCTGGCAGCGCCCGCGCTACTGATGCCGCGCGCGTTGCCCCGGCGCCCATGAAGCTGCGCATCTTCCTCCCCGCCCACGAGTCGCCCGGCGCGCCGCTGCGCTGGATGCTCCTCGACGCGCGCGGCACGCTCGTGCGGCGCGACGCCGGCGCATTGGCCGCGATGCCCCGCTCGGGCGCCGCGGAGCTCGTGCTGCCCGCCTCGCGCGTGCTCTTCGCGCGCCTGCGCCTGCCGCGCGTGGGCGCGGCGACCCTGCGCGAGCTGCTCCCCTTCGCCGTCGAGGACCGCCTGCTCGCCGATCCCGCGCACATCCACGCCGTGGCGGGACGCACCGACGCGCGCGGCGAGACGGCGGTCGCGGTGATCGACCGCGAATGGCTGCGCGGGCGCGTCGATGCGCTCGTCGCCGCGGGGCTGCGGCCCGTGCGCGCCTACTGCGAGAGCGCGCTCCTGCCCACCGGCGGCGACTGGCACCTGGTGCTCGGGAGCGAGCGCGGCATGCTGGTGGACGCCGACGGGGTGGCGGTCGCGTTCGACCGTCCCCAGGGCGACGCGCCGCCGCTCGCGCTGCGCGCCGCGCTCGACGAGGCGGCCGGGCGCGGCGCGCGCCCCGCGCGGGTGTGCGTGCATCCCGAGGAAGGCACGGCGCAGCCCGATCTCGCGCGCTGGAGCGCGGAGGCGGGAATCGCGTTCGCGCCGGCCGAGCCGTGGGAGGAGCGGCTGGCGGCCGCGCCCGCGCCCGGCGCGATCGACCTGCTCGCCGGGGAGCGCGTGGGGCCGCGCCGCGGACTGCTCGGGTTGCGCGTGCCGCGCGCGGCGGTGGCGATCGCCGCCGCGATCGTGCTCGTGCACGTGGGCCTCACGGCCGTGCAGACGTGGCGGCTCGCGCGCGAGCGCGCCGCGATCGAGGCGCGGCGCGAGGCGATCTTCCGCGCCGCGTTCCCCGAGGCCCGCGCGGTCGTCGATCCCGCCCTGCAGATGGCGCGCAACCTCGCGGCGCTGCGCCGCGCACGCGGGCTCGCGTCGGACGATGCGTTCCTCGCGCAGCTCACGCAGGCAGCGCGCGCCTCCGGGGCGCCCGTGCGCTCCGTCGAGTACGCGAACGGGCGGCTCGCGGTGGTGCGCGCGCCCGGTCCCGTGGGCGCCCAGGCCGCGGGCGATCGCCGGCCCGATGCGCAGGCGGCGCGATGACGGCCTGGCGCGAGCGCACGCCCCGCGAGCGCACCGTCCTCGCCGCCGGCGCGGCGGCCGCCGCGATCGCGCTCGCCTTCGCGCTCGGCTGGCTGCCGCTCGCGCGCGCCCATGCCCGGCTCGAGCGCGAGCTGCCCGCCCTGCGCGCGTCGGTCGCGGTGCTCGAGCGCCAGGCCGACGAGGTGCGCCGCCTGCGCGCGATGCCGCCGCCCGGCGCCGGGGCCGGCGCCGCACCGGTGGCGACGGCCGAATCGGGCGCGCCCGCCGGGGCGCGCGTGACGGTCCTCGACGCGGGGCGCGTGCGCCTCACGGGCGACGACGTCGCGCTCGCGGCCCTCCTCGCCTGGCTCACGGGGGAGGCGGCGCAGCGCGGCCTGCACGTGGAGCGCGCGCGCCTGGACGCCCTGCCCGCGCGCGGCCGGGTGCGCGTCGACATCACCCTCGTGCGTTCCTGACGCGATGCGCGTCCCGGCGATCGCCGCCCTCGGCATCGCGGCCTATGCCGCCTTCCTCCTCGCCACCGTGCCCGCGCGGTTCGCGGCCGCCCACGTCGAGGTGCCGGGGCTGGCGATCCGCGACGCGCAGGGCACCGTGTGGCGCGGCAGCGCGCGCGCGGACATCGCCACCGGCGCCGGCGCGGTCGCGCTCGAGCGCGTGCGCTGGCGCTGGCGCCCCGCGCGGCTGGCCGCCGGGGAGCTCGCCTTCGCGGTCGAGGCCGACGCGCCGGGCCTGCACGCGGCCCTGGAGGCGGCCTGGGGTCCGGGCGGCGTGCGCGCGCGCGCCATCCGCGCCGAGGCCGATGCGGCCGCGCTCGCCTCCGTCGCGCCGCTCCTCGGCGCCTGGCGCCCCGAGGGGCGCGTGCGCCTCGAAGCACCGTGGGCCGCGTGGCACGACGGCGCGCCGAGCGGCGAGGCGCACGTCGAATGGCGGGGCGCGGCGCTCGCGCTCTCGAACGTGCGTCCCCTCGGCGACTACCGCGTCGACCTCCACGCCGCCGGCCGGCCGGCGACCTTCGAGGTGCGCACGCTCGACGGCCCCCTGCGCGTGTCCGGGCACGGCACGGTGAGCGCCGGCGGCGAGGCGCGCTTCACCGGCGAGGCCCGCGCGCAGCCGGCCGCCGCCCAGGCGCTCGCCCCGCTGCTCGACCTCCTCGGGCCGAGGCGCGCCGACGGCGCGCGCGCGCTCGAGTGGCGGCAGCCCTGATGGCGCCGTTCGTCGCCGCTTCCTGGCTGCCCGGCCCGCACCTGCAGACGATCTACGCCGCGCTCCTCGCCCCGGCCCCGCCGGGCGCGTACCGGCGCGAGCGCTGGGAGACGCCCGACGGCGACTTCGTCGACATGGACTTCGTCGACGGCGCCGGCGGCGCGCCGTGGGTGCACCTCTTCCACGGCCTCGAGGGCTCCTCCGCCTCGCCCTATGCGCGCGTGCTCATGGACCTCGTGCGCCGCCGCGGCTGGCGCGGCAGCGTCCTCAACTTCCGCGGCCGCAGCGGCGAGCCCAACCGGCTGCCGCGCGCCTATCACTCCGGCGACTCCGAGGAGGTCGACTGGGTGCTGCGGCGGCTGCGCGGGCGCGCGCACGACGCCCCGCTCTACGCCGTGGGTGTCAGCCTCGGGGGCAACGCGCTCGCGAAGTGGCTGGGCGAGCGCGGCGAGGCCGCGCGCGCGGTGGTGCAGGCGGCCGCGGCCGTGTGCGCGCCCGTCGACCTCGTGGCCGCGGGCGCCGCGCTCGAGCGCGGCCTCGCGCGCGGCTACGCCTGGCACTTCCTCGCGAGCCTGCGGCGCACCGCGCTCGGCAAGCTCGCGCGCTTCCCGGGCCTGTACGACGCGGTGGCCGTGCGGCGCTCGCGCTCCCTGCGCGACTTCGACAACCTGGTCACGGCCCCGCTGCACGGCTTTCGCGACACCGACGATTACTGGACGCGGGCGAGCGCCAAGCCCTGGCTCGCGCGCATCGCCGTGCCCACGCTCCTGCTCAACGCGCGCGACGACCCGTTCCTGCCGGAGCGCGCGCTGCCCACGGAACGGGAGGTGTCCGCCGCGGTCAAGCTAGAATTCCCGGCTCGGGGCGGGCACGTGGGCTTCGTGAGCGGGCCGTTCCCCGGGCACATCGCGTGGCTTCCCCGCCGCATCCTCCACTTCCTCGAGCATCGATCATGAGCGCCATCGCCCCCGAGATCTTCAAGGCCTACGACATCCGCGGCATCGTCGAGCGCACGCTCACCGAGGACGCCGCCGAGGCGGTGGGCCGGGCGCTCGCGACGATGGGCAGGGCGAAGGGTGTGGCGCGCTTCGTGGTCGGCCGCGACGGGCGGCTGTCGGGCCCGAAGCTCGCCGCCGCGCTCTCGAAGGGACTCGCCGCGGGCGGCGTGGACGTGGTGGACATCGGTGTCGTCGCCACCCCGATGGTGTATTTCGCGACCCACCACTTCAAGACCGGCAGCGGCGTGATGGTGACGGGCAGCCACAACCCGCCCGAGTACAACGGCCTCAAGATGATGATCGCGGGCGACACACTCGCCGGCGAGGCGATCCAGGACGTGCGCAGGCGCATCGAGGCGGGCGACTTCTCCCGGGGCGAGGGCCAGCGCGAGACGGCCGACATCCGCGAGGCGTACCTCGAGCGCATCGTCTCCGACGTGAAGGTCGCGCGCCCCATGACCATCGCCGTGGACTGCGGCAACGGCGCGCCGGGCGCCTTCGCCCCGGAGCTCTACCGGCGCATGGGCTGCAAGGTGATCGAGCTCTTCTGCGACGTCGACGGCACCTTCCCGAACCACCACCCGGACCCGTCGAAACCCGAGAACCTCGAGGACCTCCAGCGCAAGCTCGCCACGAGCGAGGCGGAGATCGGCCTCGCCTTCGACGGCGACGGCGACCGCCTGGGCGTCGTGACCAAGTCCGGCAGGGTCATCTACCCGGACCGCCAGCTCATGCTCTTCGCCGCCGACGTGCTCTCGCGCAACGCCGGCGCCGAGGTGATCTTCGACGTGAAGTCCACGCGCAACCTCTTCGCCTGGATCCGCGACCACGGCGGCAGGCCGCTGCTCTGGAAGACCGGCCACTCGTTCATCAAGGCGAAGCTGAAGGAGACCGGCGCGGCGCTCGCCGGCGAGATGAGCGGGCACATCTTCTTCAAGGACCGCTGGTACGGCTTCGACGACGGCCTCTACGCGGGCGCGCGCCTGCTCGAGATCCTCTCGCGCGGCGCCGACGCGTCCGCCCCGCTCGAGGCGCTGCCCGATTCGATCTCCACGCCGGAGCTGCAGGTGCCGCTCGCGAAGGAGGGCGACAACCACGCGCTCATCGCGAAGCTGCAGCGCGACGCGAAGTTCGAGGGGGCGACCGACGTCATCACCATCGACGGGTTGCGCGTGCAGTATCCCGACGGCTTCGGGCTCATGCGCGCCTCGAACACGACGCCCGTGCTCGTGCTGCGCTTCGAGGCGGACACGAACGAGGCGCTCGCGCGCATCGAGGGCGACTTCAAGCGCGCGCTGCTCGCCGCGAAGCCCGACGCGCGGGTGCCGTTCTAGCCGCGCGCCCTCACGGCACGCGCCGGGCGAGCTGCACCTCGCACGGGCGCCGGCCGAGCCGGCCGCGGGCCACGTAGCGCTCGCCCTCGCGGCTTCCCGCCAGGCGCACCGGCAGCTCCTCGCCCCGCCGGGGGCCGCGCGGCGCGACCAGCGTGCCGCTCAGGGCGAGCGAGCCGTCGGCCCCCGGCGTGCCGCGCAGGACGAGGTGGCCGGGCATCCCCGCCGGGCGGCGCTCGATCGCGAAGGTCTCGCCCTCCAGGCGTACGGGCACCGGGTGCACGAACTCGGGGGCGCCGCGGAACGCATCGCAGTGCAGGGTCGCCATCCACGGGGCGGCCTTCGGCGTGGCCGGCACCGCCGGGGCCGCGAGCGCCACGGATGCCCCACGCTCCTGCCCCGGCCCGCCGGGCGCCCCCGCCGGCGCCGGGGCGGTTCGCGCCTTCGCCGCCGCGAGCTCGGCCGCGGCCTCGCGGCGCATCGCCTCGGCCTCGGCGCGCGCCTTCGCGAGCCGTGCATCGGCGCGCGCCTTCGCGATCTCCTCCTGCGCGTGCGCCCGGACCTGCGCCTCGCGCGCCTCCTCGGCCTTGCGCCGCGCATCCTCCCGCGCGAGGGCGAGCTCGCGCGCGGCCTTCTCCTGTGCCGCGGCACGCGACGCGGCCGCCGCGCGCCCGGGCGCGCTCTCGCCGCCCTTCGCGGCCCCATCCGGCGCGGCCCGCACGGCGGGGGCCGGAGGCGGCGGCGGCAGCGCCGCGCCGGGTCCCCGCACGGCCCACCAGCCGGCGCCGAGTGCCGCGGCGGCGAGGCCGGCCAGCGCATAGGGCGCCGCGCGCCGCCCCCGCGCGGGCCGACGTGGCGAGGAGGCGCCCGCGCGCACCCGGTACACGCGCACGGGCCGCTCGATGTTCTTCAGGCTCTTCTCGCCCAGCGCGTCGATGCCCAGGTCGAGCTTGCCGGCGATCTGGTCGTACACGCTCGACGAGATGCAGATCCCGCCCGGCTCCGCGATGCCCTCGAGGCGCGCGGCCACGTTCACGCCGTCGCCCAGCAGGTCGTCGCCCTTCACCATCACGTCGCCGAGGTTGATGCCGATGCGGAACTGCAGGCGGCTCGCCTCGGGCAGGCTCTCGTTGCGGGTCTTGAGCGCGGCCTGGACCTCGACCGCGCAGCGCAGCGCCTCCACGGGGCTCGCGAACTCGGCGAGGACCGAGTCGCCCGCGGTGCCGACGATGCGCCCGCTGTGGAACGCGATGATCCCGTCGATCACCGCCCGGTGCGCGGAGAGCACGCGCAGGGTGCCCTCCTCGTTGGCGGCCATGAGCCGGCTGTAGCCGACCGCGTCGGCGGCGAGGATCGCGGCGAGCTTGCGCCTGATGGGCGGGGCGGACATGCCGCGGATCATATCCCCGCCGCGGCGGGGCGCAAACCTCAGCGGCTGGCCGAGGCGAAATGCGTTGCCGGGATTGCGGGCCGCATCATGGCCCTCCGGTCGAACGCCGGGGCGTGCGCCGGCGCTTCGCCCGCGCCTTCGCGGCCTTCGGCGCGGGCTTCGGCCGCGCCGCCCCGGCGGCCTTGCCCGCCTGCTCCATCGCGTCCTTGCCGGCCTGCGCCATCATGTTCCACGCCCACATCGCCGGGTTCTCCGGCGCCCCGCCCTGCGGGTGCGCTTCGCCCTGCATCGCCGCGGCGGCCTTCTCCCCGCCCTCGAGGAGCGCGCGCTGGTACTCGAGCGACTTCACGGTGAGCTGCAGCATGTTGAGGTTGGCGCGCAGCCAGTGCTCGACGGCCTGCAGCTCCGCGATCTTCTTCTCGAGCTCCTTCGCGTCGAGGACCGGGAACATGAGCGACTGGAGGGGATAGGCACCCGGGTTCACCATCTTCTGCCACAGGTCGAACATGTCCTGGGGCGTGACCGGCTTCGACATGGGACCCTCTCCCCGGCCCTCCCCCCAGGGGGGAGAACGACGTTACGAATGGCGCGCGATGAAGTCGCGGATGCGCGGGTAGATCATCTCGCGGTACTTGCGCCCGCTGAAGATGCCGTAGTGGCCCACGCCGCGCGCCTCGAAGTGCTGCTTGTTGCGCGCGCTGATGCCGGGCGTGAGCCCGTGCGCCGCCTCGGTCTGGCCGTTGCCGGAGATGTCGTCGAGCTCGCCCTCGATCGTGAAGAGGGCCGTGCCCTTGATCGCTTCCGGGCGCACGCGCTCGCCCGCCACGTCGAGCTCGCCGCGCGCGAGCAGGTGCTTCTGGAACACGCGCTCGACCGTGTCGAGGTAGTACTCGGCCGGCAGGTCCATCACCGCGTTGTACTCGTCGTAGAAGCGCCGGTGCGCATCCGCGCTCTCCCCGTCGCCCTCGACCAGGTGGTGGTAGTACTGCACGTGCGATTCCATGTGCCGGTCCGGGTTCATCGCGACGAAGCCCGCGAACTGCAGGAATCCCGGGTAGACGCGGCGCATGAAGCCCGGATAGCGCATCGGCACGCGCTGGATCACCTTCGCCTCGAACCAGGACAGCGGCCGGTGCACGGCGAAGGTGTTGACCGCCGTGGGGCTGCGCCGGGTGTCGATCGGGCCGCCCATCATCGTGAGCGAGCGCGGCAGCCGCTCGCCCGCGGCGGCCATGAGCGAGACGGCCGCCAGCACCGGCACCGTCGGCTGGCACACCGAGATCACGTGCGCGCCGTCGCCCGCGTGCGCGACGAACTCGCGCGCGTAGGCGACGTAGTCGTCGAAGCCGAAGGGGCCGGCCGCGATCGGGATCTCCTTCGCGTCCTTCCAGTCGGTGATCCACACGTCGTGCTCGGCGAGAAGGGTGCGCACGGTGTCGCGCAGCAGCGTGGCGAAGTGCCCCGAGAGCGGCGCGAAGACGAGCACGCGCGGCTGCCGCGGCGCGCCCTCCTTCACGAAGTGCAGCAGCCGGCAGAAGGGCTTGTCGAGGACCACCGCCTCGCGCACGGCGTACTCGCGCCCGCCGCCCGCCACCGAGGCGATCCCGAACTCGGGGCGCTCGTAGCGCTGGGTGAGGCGCGTCATGAGGTCGAACGCGGCCGCGACGTTGCGGCTGCCGGGCAGGTACGCGAGCGGGCTGTCGGGATGGCCGTACAGCTCGTTGGCGGCCTGCGCGAACACCCGCCAGGGCTCGAGCGCCGAGCGCTGCCAATCGTAGAGCTGGTACAGCATCGCCTCCACGCGTCCTCCCGGAAATGATGGATTGCTGCTCTGCGTCACAGTGTAAATGTTTCTCCGTTGTCCGGCATTGTGGATGTGCCGCAAGACAGCGCGTGCGGGCGCGAAAACCGATCTGATAAGCTCCCCGGACCAAGACAGAAGCCGCGCCATGCCCCAGGAAAAGCACGCTCCGCTCGCCGAGCCCCGTCCCCTCTTTCCCGCGATCGAGCCCTACCAGAGCGGACTGCTCGACCTCGACGCGCCGCACCGCATGTTCTACGAGCAGTCGGGCAATCCGCGCGGGGTGCCCGTGGTGTTCCTGCACGGCGGCCCGGGCGCGGGATCGAGCCCCGTGCACCGGCAGTTCTTCGATCCCGCGTTCTACCGCATCGTCGTGTACGACCAGCGCGGCGCGGGCCGATCCCTGCCGCTCGGCTGCCTCGAGCGCAACACGACGCCCGACCTCGTGGCCGACCTCGAGCGCCTGCGCGAGCACCTCGGCATCGAGCGCTGGATGGTCTTCGGCGGCTCGTGGGGCTCGACGCTCGCCCTCGCCTACGCCGAGCACCATCCGCAGCGCTGCCTCGCGCTCGTGCTGCGCGGCATCTTCCTGTGCCGCCGGAGCGAGATCGACTGGTTCCTCTACGGGCTGCGGGCGATCTTCCCGGAGCCCTGGCGCGCCTTCGCGGGGTTCATCCCGCAGGCCGAGCGCGCCGACCTGCTGGCGGCCTACCACCGCCGGCTGGTCGATCCCGACCCGGCCGTGCACCTGCCGGCCGCGCGCAGCTGGAGCGTCTACGAGGGCTCGTGCTCGACGCTGCTGCCCAATCCCGCGCTCGTGGCCGACTTCGCCACCGACCGCGTGGCCCTCGGGCTCGCGCGCATCGAGGCGCACTACTTCGTGAACGACATCTTCCTGCCCGAGGACTTCCTGCTCGCCCACGCGCCGCGCCTGAAGGCGATTCCCGGCGTGATCGTGCAGGGGCGCTACGACATCGTCTGCCCGGTGGTGTCCGCCGACGACCTGCACCGCGCCTGGCCCGAGGCCGAGTACACCGTGGTCCCCGACGCCGGGCACTCCGCGTTCGAGCCGGGCATCCGCTCGCGCCTCGTCGCCGCGACCGAGGCGCTCAAGAAGCGGCTCTGAGCCCGGGCGGCGGGGACGGGCGCGGGCACGCCCGCCTCATCGGCATGCATCCGGGGTTGCGGGCCATCGCCCGTCCGCGCCACCGCGCATCAGTGCGCCGACAGGCGCGCCATGTCGTCCCGGTAGCCGGCGATGCGCGACTGCAGCCGCGCGCGCTGCCCGGCCGTGAGCGTGGCCGACAGCCGCGCGAGCATCTCGAAGGCGAGCCCCTCGCGCTCGGCGAGCCTGGCGCGATATTCCGGCCGGCGCCACGCGTCGGTGCCGAGCAGGAGCCGGCGCAGGCCGGCGATGCGCCGGTCGCGGTCCTCCTCGCGCGCGAGGGCGAGGATCTCCGACTGGCGGTAGCGCCGGTCGGCCAGGCGCTCGACGGTGACGTCGGGGAAGGCGGCCACGTGCGCGGCGACGATCGCGCGCTGCGCGCGGGAAAGCGATCCCGTCCACGCCTCGACGTGGCGCGTCATGCGCGCGGCCGCGTCCTCGCGGCGGCTCTCCGGCGTGCCGCGCGCGGCGTCCTTCAGCAGCTTGCGATCGTCCTCGCGGAAGCGCCGCTCGAGATGGGCGAGCTGCGCGGGCTCCAGGCGCGCGAGGAGGTCGGCCATGTCCGGCAGCTCGTGCTCGACCAGGCGCGCGTACGCCGCGCGCACCCGCGCCTGAAACGCGGCGGCATCCCCGGGCGCGAAGGGCGCGCGC
Source organism: uncultured beta proteobacterium (assembly GCA_963741815.1). Lineage (GTDB taxonomy): Bacteria > Pseudomonadota > Gammaproteobacteria > Burkholderiales > Usitatibacteraceae > Usitatibacter. The sequence goes on along the minus strand of CAVUJI010000003.1, from coordinate 1,434,291 downwards.
ACGCGCGCGGACACGTCGGCGAGGAAGGCGCGGTAGCGGGGCAGCTCCTCGCGGCGGTGCCACGCGAGCGCCGCATCCAGGCGCTCGCGCACCCAGTCCTTCTGCGGCGCGGTGAGGTCGACGTAGTCGTCGATCGTCCACGCGATGCAGCGGCGCGGCCTGCGAATAGGCGACGGCCGCGCCGAGATAGGCGACGCGCGCGCACGCGCCCGCGAGCAGCGCGAGCGCGGCCAGCAGCACCGCGGCGCGCGTGCGCCGTCTCACCAGGGAATCGGCTTGCGGTCGCGGAAGAACTGCCCCGTGGGACCGTTCGAGGGCAGCAGCGCCAGCCACACGGCGGTGTCGGCGCCCTCCTCCACCGAGCGGGGCGCGTTTTCGCCGCCCATGGCGGTGCGCACCCAGCCCGGGCTCATGCAGTTCACGAGGATGCCGGTGCCGGCGACCTCGGCGGCGAGCGTGCGGGTGAGCGCGTTGACGGCGGCCTTGGAGACGCGATAGGCGGGCGAGCCCTCGCCCATGTGGTGCAGCTGCCCCAGGCCGCTCGACAGGTTCACGATGCGCCCGTGGCGGATCTTGCGCATGAGGGGCACCACCTCGCGGCACATCCGCACCACGCCGAAGAGGTTCGTCTCGAAGGTCTCGCGCCAGACCGCGGTGGGCGTGTCCACCACCTTCGCCTCGGTCTCCTCGGGGTAGATGCCGGCGTTGTTCACCAGGATCGAGGGGGCGCCATGGTGCTTCTCCACGTGCTCCACGAAGCGCTTGACGCTGCGCGTGTCGGTCACGTCGCAGGGGTAGGCGTCGACGTCGGGACCCTCGCGCCGGAGCTCCTCGAGCGCCATCGCGCATTTCGGCTCGCTGCGGCAGCCGATCACGACGAACACCTCGGCCTTCATGAGCTGGCGGGCGATCTCGCGGCCGATCCCGCGGTTGCCACCGGTGACGATGGCGATCTTCCTGGCTGGCATGGGTCTCCCGGAGGCGCGCGCGAGGCGGCCGCGTCGCAAGCCGCTATCATAGGCCATGCCCGCGCGGCTGCGCGGTGTGCGGCCTCGCCGCGAGCGCGACCCGCACCGCGGCCGTCAGGATCCCGGCCGCGGCGCGTGGCAGCACACCTGTCCCGCCTCGTCGAAGCGCACCTGGCAGTCGCGCACCATGCGCTCGCGCAGGCGCCGCCGGGCGCGCTGGATGCGCGACTTGACCGCCGGCAGCGTGAGGCCGTGGGCCAGCGCATAGGCCTGCAGCTTCATGCCGTCGAGATCGCAGCGCCGGATGACGTCGCCGTCCTCGGGCCCGAGCTCACAGAGCGTGCGCTCCAGGCAGCCGGCGAGCGCGTCCACGGGAGCGCCGGTTTCCGTCTCGTCGGCCAGGTCCTCCGGCAGCGCCACGCTCGCCTTCTCGCGCCGGGCGTGGTCGACCAGCGCGTTGCGGGCCACCTCGAAGAGCCACGCGCGCGGATTGCCGATCGCGCAGAACCGCGCCCCCTGCCGCATCGCCTTGAGGAAGGTCTCCTGCACGAGGTCGTCGGCAAGGTGCGGATCCGACGCCCGATGCGCGAGGTAGCGGCGGATCCCGGCGCGGTGCTCGCGCCACGCCGCGAGCGCACAGGCGAACGGGGAGGGGCTCGTCCCGGCGTCGCCGCGCATCGCGCTCAAGTCCTCCCGGGGGGTCGTGGATACGACCGATCCCGGATTGTCGGGGTGGCGCGCGGCGTCCCGGTTGACGCGCGTCAAGCCCGGCGCCGCCGCGCGCGGCATCCTTTCCGCACCGGCCCCGTCTTCCGGTCGAGGCGGCCCTTCCAGGCCGCCCGGAGCCCGCCATGACCGACCTCGCCTCGACGCTTCCCCGCCGCAGCCCGCGCGCGTTCCTGCTCTTCGCCGCCCTCGCCTGGCTGGGGCTCTACCTCGCGCTCGATCCGCTCGCCGCGGCGATCGTCGGCGGCCTGCCGCTCGACGGCGCGAGCCGCCTGGGCGAGGCGCTGCGGTTCTTCCTCTACGACGCCCCGAAGGTGCTGCTGCTGCTCACCGGCGTGGTCTTCGCGATGGGCATGGTGAACTCCTACTTCACCCCGGAGCGCACGCGCGCCCTGCTCGCCGGGCGCGGCGGCGGCAGCGCCAACGCCATGGCCGCGGGGCTCGGCATCGTCACCCCCTTCTGCTCCTGCTCGGCGGTGCCGCTCTTCATCGGCTTCCTGCAGGCCGGCGTGCCGCTCGGCGTGACGTTCTCGTTCCTCGTCTCGGCGCCGATGGTGAACGAGGTGGCGCTCGCGCTGCTCTTCGGTCTCTTCGGCTGGAGGATCGCGCTCCTGTACGTCGGCCTCGGCCTCGCCGTGGCGATCGTGGCGGGATGGGTGATCGGGCGCATGCGGATGGAGCGCTTCCTCGAGGACTGGGTGCGCGACTTTCCGCGCGTGCGGGCCGTGGCGACCGGCGGCGGCATCACGCTGGGCGAGCGCATCGACGCCGGCTTCGCGAGCGTGCGCACCGTCGTCGGCAAGGTCTGGCCCTACGTGCTCGTGGGCATCGCGCTCGGCGCGGCGATCCACGGCTGGGTGCCCGAGGACTTCATGGCCGGCATCATGGGCGCCGATGCCTGGTGGTCGGTGCCGCTCGCGGTGGCGATCGGCGTGCCGATGTATTCCAACGCGGCCGGGATCATCCCGGTCGTGCAGGCGCTGCTCGCCAAGGGTGCGGCGCTGGGCACCGTGCTCGCCTTCATGATGAGCGTGATCGCGCTCTCCGCCCCGGAGATGGTGATCCTGCGCAAGGTGCTCAAGCCGCCGCTCATCGCCACCTTCGTCGCCGTCGTCGGCGCCGGCATCCTCGCCGTCGGCTACCTCTTCAACGCGATCCTCTGAGGCCGCCCGCCGCGGCCCCCCGATCCCACCCACCCAAGGACCCCCATGGACATCAAGGTACTCGGACCCGGCTGCGCCAACTGCCGCGCGACCTACGCCCTCATCGAGCAGGCCGCACGGGACAAGGCCGTCGACGTCTCGCTCGCCAAGGTCGAGGACATGCTGCAGATCATGGCCTACGGCATCCTTTCCACTCCGGGCGTCGTGATCGACGGGAAAGTCGTCCACTCGGGCGGCGTGCCGGCGCGCGCCAAGGTCGAGGAGTGGCTGTCCGCCGGCGCGGGCGCCCCCGCGGCCGCGGCGGCTGCGGCGACCGGCTGCTGCTGCGGCGCAACGAAGAGGAAGTGCTGCGGCTGAGGACACCGGGCGGGCCATCGAACGGCGTTGACGCGCATCAACACGACGGGCAGCCAGGCGCGTAGCGTGGCTCTTGCATTCGACCGCGGTCGAACCACCTGCCGGCGCAAAGCCATGTCCCTCATCCTTGCCGAACAGCTCCTGAAGAACTATCGCGCCGGCGAGATCGACGTGCCCGCCGTGAGGGGCGTGGACTTCACGATCGAGGCGAAGTCCTTCGTCGCCTTCGTCGGCCCTTCCGGAAGCGGCAAGTCCACCGTGCTCAACCTCGTGGGGTGCCTGGACCATCCGAGCGGCGGCAGGCTCACCGTCATCGGCACGGACGTGGCGACGCTCGATCGGCGCTCCTCCGCCGAGTTCCGCGGCCGCCACATCGGCTTCGTGTTCCAGGACTTCAACCTGATCCCGGTCCTCACCGTCTACGAGAACGTGGAGTACCCGTTGATCATGGTCCAGCGCTGGCCCGAACGGAAGCGGCGCGACCAGGTGCGCCGGCTGCTGGAAGCGGTCGGCATGGGAGGGCAGGAAGGCAAGCGCCCGGACCAGATCTCCGGCGGGCAGAAGCAGCGCGTGGCGGTCGCCCGCGCCCTCGCCACCGACGCGCAGCTCGTCCTCGCCGACGAGCCCACCGCCAACCTCGACCACGACACCGCCTACCGCATCATCGGGCTCATGAGGCAGATGCGCGACGAGCTCGGCACCACGTTCGTCTTCTCCACCCACGACCCGAAGATCATGGCCGAGGCCGAAGTCATCTTCACGCTCGAGGACGGGCGCATCGCCGGGCGCCGCTCGAGCCCGGGCGCGCAGGCCGAAGCGCAGGCGGCGGCCCATGCTTGACGTGCTCCGGATCGCGCTGCGCAACCTCGCGCGCTTCCACCGTCGCACGCTGCTCACCGCGACGCTCGTGACGCTCGGCGTGGTGGCGGTGCTGCTCTTCATCGCCACCGCCGGGTCGTTCAAGACCATGATGATCGGCCAGTTCACCGATGCCGTGCTCGGGCACATCGAGGTCCACCGCAAGGGCTACGTCGCCTCGATCGACAGCCTGCCGCTCAACCTCAACATCCCGCCCGCGGCGGTCGCGAGGATCGAGCGGGCCCTCGACGCCACGCCCGGCATCGAGGCCTACTCCGGGCGCGTGAAGTTCGGGGCGATGTTCAGCAACTTCACCGAGACCACCAGCGTCCGGGTGAACGGCATCGACCCGCAACGCGAGGTCGCGACGACACCCCTCATGCCCGGGCGCATCGTCCAGGGCGACCCGGCCCGGCCCCTGCTGCGCCCCGGCGAGATCCTCATCCCCACCCTCCTCGCGCGCGGCATGCAGGTGAAGGTCGGCGACACCATCGTGCTCGTCGCGACCAACCGCGACGGCTCGGTCAACGGCAAGACCTTCACCGTGCGCGGCGTCATGGAAGCGGTGACCGGCCCGAGCGGGCGCGACGCCTACGTGCGCATCGAGGACGCCCGGGCGCTCCTGCGCATGGCGCAGCCCGAGGTGAGCGAGATCGCGATCCGGCTGAAGGACCCCGCCGACCTCGACGCGATGTACGCGCGGCTCGCCCGCGAGATCCCCGCGCTCGGGGGCGAGGGCGGCTCGCCCGGGGCGCCGAAGCCCGGCGGCTCGGCCGGCGGGACGGGCGGCGGCCTGGAAGTGCACACGTGGGCCGCGCTCTCGCCGTTCTCGAACCTCGCGAACATGATCGACCTGCTCACCCTCTTCATCAAGATCATGCTCGTGTCGATCGTGCTGGTGAGCATCCTCAACGTGATGGTGATGGCGGTCTACGAGCGCATCCGCGAGATCGGGACCATCGCGGCGATCGGCACCCCGCCGCGGCGCATCCTCGCGCTCTTCCTCACCGAGGGCCTGCTGCTCGGCGCCGGCGGCGCCGCGCTGGGCACCGCGATCAGCCTCGCGGCGATCTGGGCGCTCAACGTGTGGAAGATCACCTTCGACTTCGGGCAGCAGAAGGGCCTCGTCCTCTCGCCCGCGGTGCGGCCCGCGGACGTGGCCGTGGTGGCGGGGGTGGTCGTGCTGATGGCGCTCGTCGCGAGCCTGCAACCGGCCTGGAAGGCCTCGCGCATGGACCCCGTGCGCGCCCTGGCCCACGTATGAGCCTGCCGTCGCGCCCCTGGGGGCTCCTCGCGCTCGCGGCCTGCCTCGCCGTCGCGCCCGTTTTCGCCGCGCCGATCGACGGCGCGCAGATCCTGCAGAAGGTGGACCGCAACCTGGAGCCGGAATCCTACGAGTCCTACCGGCAGCTCACCGACATCCAGCCCGACGGCACCAGGAAGGTCTCGGTGCTCTACACGATGAAGAAGGGCCGCGACAAGGTGGCGGCCCTCTTCCTCGCGCCGGCGAGCGACAAGGGCCGCGTGACGCTGCGCCTGGCGGAGAACATGTGGCTGTACATGCCCGACGTGGGCCGGGCGATCCGCATCACGAGCCTGCAGTCGGTGACGGGCAGCGTCTTCAACAACGCCGACATCCTGCGCGTCGACTACACGGCCGAGTACGACGTGGCCGGCGTCGAGGAGCAGGGCGAGCGGTACATCCTCGCGCTCAAGGCGAAGAGCGGCGACGTGGCCTACGACCGGCTGCGCATGGAGGTCGACCGCAAGGCGCTGCTGCCGGTGAAGATCGAGTGCTACGCGGCGAGCGGGTTGCTCATCAAGACGCTGCGCTTCGGCGACATCAGGGACTTCGGCGGCGGCATCCGGCGCCCCGCCACGCTCGAGACGGACAGCCCGCTGCAGAAGGGCTACCAGTCGATCATGCAATGGTCCGGGATCAGGAAGCGCGACTTCGCGGACGAGATCTTCACGCTCAACTACCTGCCGCGCATCCAAGAGCTGCGCAAGTGAGCCCGGCGCGAAAGCGCACGTGCACGGCGCGGCCGGCGTACCTGCTCCTCTTCCTGCTCCTGGCCGCCGCGCGGGCGGCCGGCGAGGAGCCCGCCTTCGACGCCTCCGCCTTCGAGAAGAAGCCCTTCGAGCTGGGCGGCTACCTCGAGCTCCAGCAGGAACGGCTGGAGCTCAACCGCTCCGGCGCGTTCTACGGCCTGAACTATCTCGGCCTGCCGCAACGCGACGGCCTCGACCGCACCACCGCCACGCTGCAGCTCGTCGGCAAGCTGCGCGCCGGCATCGGCACCGTCGACTTCCGGACCAGCTCGCGGCTGCAGCGCGACGAGGTCTCGCACGACCACGACAACCGCGTCTACGAGGCCGCCTATTCCCTGCGCCCGGACCCCGGATTCACCGTCGAGGCGGGCAAGCGCGCGCTCAAATGGGGCAAGGGATACGCCTGGAACCCCCTCGGCTTCGTCGAGCGCCCCAAGGACCCGAACGACCCGCAGCTCGCGCGCGAGGGCTTCGCCCTGGCCGACGCCGACTGGATCGCCAGCCCCGGCGGGCGCCTGCAGTCGATCGCGTTCACGCCGGTCGTGGTGCCGGTGCGCGGCGACGTGAACGGGGATTTCGGCGCCCCGGGACACCTGAACCCGGCCGCGAAGCTCTATCTTCTCTACCGGGACACCGACATCGACCTCGCGTGGGCGGGCAAGGGCAGCCGCCCGGCGCGGTTCGGCCTCGATTTCTCCCGCAACCTCGAGACCAACCTCGAGGTGCACGGCGAATGGGCGCGGATCCTGGCCGATGCGAAGCCGGTCGTCGACGCAACGGGGCGGGTCGAGGTGCGCACGGGGGACGCGACGAGCTACCTGCTGGGACTGCGCTACCTCACGGCGGCGGACACGACCTTCATCGCGGAGTACTACCACAACGGCACGGGGTACACGGCGGAGGAGCTTCGGCGGTTCTTCCGGCTGGCCGATGCGGCCCTCGCGCAGCCTTCGCCGGGAAGCGCCGCGCCGCTCGAGCGCGTCGCCTCGCTCGCGCAGGGAGGCTACGGGCGCCCCACCGCCGGCACCGACTACCTCTACTTCCGCGCGCAGCAGAAGGACGCCCTGGGCATCGTGTACTTCACCCCGGCGCTCACCGCGATCGCGAACCTGAGCGACGGCAGCTTCCAGGTCACGCCCGAGCTGCAGTACACCGCGTACACCAACCTGGAGCTGCGCTTGCGCTACTACATCCTGCGAGGCGGGGACGGGACCGACTTCGGCGAGAAGGCGGTCTCGCGCCGCCTGGAATTCCACGCGCGGTACTACTTCTGAGGCGGGGAGCCGCGGCGCGAGGCGCTATCATAGGCCATGCCCAAGCTGCTTCGCGCCGTGCGCCTCGACGATTCCGACGACCACGTGTTCCGCGCCTGCGGGGCCGCGCGCGACGGCGAGCCGGTGGTGAGCGGGGGCTACGCGGTGTGCGACCTCGCCGCCGCCCCGCGCTGCGATCCGCCGTGCCACTGCAACGCCTCGTTCGTCGCCGTGGGCTCCAGGGCGCGCTGCTCGATCGCCGAGGTGGTGGAGGTGAGCGAGGAGGAGATGGACTCGCAGGTCGAGGCGCTCGCCTGGCACCTGGTGAAGGCGTGGGGGGCGCCGTCGTGGGAGGCGGCCCGGCGCGTGGCCGAGGAGGAAGTGCGCCACACCGCCGAGGTGTGCGAGACCCTCGCCCCCGAGGTGTGGATCACGGTAAAGCGGGAGCCGGGCAGCGCGCCCGGCGCGATCGACGAGCAGTACGCGGTCTACGATCGCCTCTTGATCGGAGCCCATTCCCTGTGAGCGACGCCGGAGAAAAGCGATGAAGATCTGGGGCCGGATTTCCTCCATCAACGTGCAGAAGGTCGTGTGGTGCGCCGACGAGCTGGGCCTCGCCTACGACCGCATCGACGTGGGCGGCAGCTTCGGCGGCAACGACACGCCGGAGTACCTCGCCATGAACCCGAACGGCCTCGTGCCCGTGCTGCAGGAGGACGACGGCTGGACGCTCTACGAGTCCAACGCGATCGTGCGCTACCTCTGCGCGCGCCACTCCGCCGGCAACCTCTGGCCGGAGGACCTCCGCGCGCGCGCCGACGCCGACCGCTGGATGGAGTGGCTGTCCACGTCGTTCGTGCCGGCGCAGCGCGACGCGTTCTGGCAGCTGCTGCGCGTGGCCGAGGACAAGCGCGACACGGCCGCGGTCGAGGCCTCGCGCAGGAAGGGCGAGCAGTGCGCCGCGATCCTCGACGCGCACCTGGCGGGCCGGCGCTTCCTCACCGGCGATCGCTTCACCATGGCCGACATCGTGGTGGGCTGCGCCGTGCACCGCTGGCTGCTCCTGCCCATCGCCCGCGAGAAGCGCCCGAACCTCGAGCGCTACTATGGCGAGCTCAAGGCGCGGCCGGCCTCGCGCCAGGTGACCTCCCAGGCGCTGAGCTGAGGCGCCGCGCGCCGGCGCGCGCGGCGGCGAGCGAGGCGACGAGCGCGGCCGGCAGCGCGCACAGCAGCCCCACGGCGCAGGGCCACGCGCCCGGTGCGAGCCCCGCGCGCAGCGCCGCGATCGCGGCGAGCGCCAGCGCCGCGTCGGTCGCCATCGCCACCGGCACGAGCGCGCCCGCCCCGGCGCGATCCACCCATTCCCGCACCTCCGCGTCGAGGCCGTAGGCCGCCACCGCGAAGAGCGACGCGAAGAGCGCGAGCGCCCCCAGCGTCGGCGCCCCCACGCGCGCGAAGACGCCGTGGATGCCGGCGAAGGCCACGAAGGCGGTCCAGGCCACGAGCGCGGCGATCGCGCCGCGCGGCGCATCGGTACGAACGTTCGTGCTATTCTTCGGCGAAGTCGGAAAGGGCATGGGCAAGCTCCGTTCGGCTAGGGGGTGTGGCGGCGCAGGAGGCGGTCGAAGGCGGCGCGGGCGAGGCGGCGGGCCTCGTCGGTGCCCGCGACGAGCTCCGCGCGCTGGTAGGCGAGGATCGCCCCGACCATCTCGAAGGCGACCTCGGCCGGATCGGTGCCGGGGGCGAGCTCGCCGGCATCGATGGCGAGCTGCACGGCCTTGGCGAGCTCGCGGTCGAGCAGCCGCTGGCGCTCGCGCACCGCGTCGCGCATCGGCCCGGGACGGTGGTCGAACTCGCGGGTCGCGGCATCGATCGGGCAGCCGCCGGGCAGGCTCGCGCGCCGGGGCCAGCCGATCCAGTTCTCGAAGAGCGCGCGCAGCCGCTTCACGCCGCGCGGGGCCTGCATCGCCGGCAGGAACACCGCCTGGGTGAACTGCCGGGCCGCCTCGTCGAGGGCGGCCACCTGCAGGTCGAGCTTCGAGCCGAAGTGCGCGAACAGCCCGCTCTTCGACAGCCCCGTGCGCTCGGCCAGGGTGCCGATGGTGAGCGATTCGAACCCGGCCGCGCTCGCCTGCTCGACGGCGGCGGCGAGGATCTGGGCCCGGGTCTGCTCCCCCTTGGTGGCGCGCGCGGCGGCGCGGGCGGCGGCGTTCATGGCCCTACAATAGAACGACCGTTCGTTTCCTGTCAACCGCCCCCGGCGGGGTGCGCGAGGATGCGCTGGAAGGTCACGAGCATGCCGGCGGTGGCCCCCCAGATGAAGCGCTCGCCGTAGGGCATCGCCCAGTAGTGGCGCATGCGCCCGCGGTAGAAGGCGCTCTCGTAGCGGTGGTTGCGCGGGTCGAGGAGGAAGGCGAGCGGCACCTCGAAGACCTCGTCCACCTCGTGGGGGTGCGCCCGGTAATCGAGCGGCGGCTCGGCCCAGCCCACCACCGGCGTGACCCGGTACCCGGTGGAGGTGCGGTACTCGGGCAGCCGCCCCAGCACCTCGACCTGGCCCGATCCGATGCCCACCTCCTCTTCGGCCTCGCGCAGCGCGGTGTGCTCCGGCGAGCAGTCGGCCTCGTCGCAGCGCCCGCCCGGGAAGCTGATCTGGCCGGCGTGGTCGGCGAGGTGGGCCGTGCGCTGCGTGAAGACGACGGCCGGGTCGGCCGCGTGGTTCACGACGAGGAGCAGCACCGCGGCGGGCCTCAGCACGGTACGCGCCGCCTCGTGCTGGCGCTCGAGGTCGTCGGCGGTGAGCAGGTTCTCGATCGGGGGGGCGCCGGCGAGCCGGGCGGCGATCTCGGCGCGGCTGGGCACGACGGGCACGCGCGAGGGCACGACGAAGCTCATCGGGCGAGTATAAGGCGGCGAGGCGAAGCGGATATCATGCGCGGGCGATGATCCTCCACGACTACTTCCGCTCCTCGGCCGCGTACCGCGTGCGCATCGCGCTCAACCTCAAGGGCCTGCGCGCCGAGCACCGCTACGTGCACCTGCTGCGCGGCGAGCAGCGCGCCGAGGGCTACCTCGCGCTGAACCCGCAGGGGCTGGTGCCCACGCTCGAGGTGGGCGAGCGCCGCCTCACGCAGTCGCTCGCGATCGTCGAGTACCTCGAGGAGCGCCACCCCCTGCCGCCGCTGCTGCCGCCCGGCGCCGAGGACCGGGCCTGGGTGCGCTCGGTCGCGCTCGCCGTCGCCTGCGACATCCATCCGCTGAACAACCTGCGCGTGCTGCGCTACCTCGAGCACACGCTGCGCATGGACAAGGCGGCGCGCGAGGCCTGGTACCGGCACTGGGTGGAGGAAGGCTTCCGCGCGGTCGAGCCGATGCTGGCGCGCCGCGCGCACGGCCGCTACTGCCTCGGCGACAGCCCGGGCCTCGCCGACGTCTTCCTCGTGCCGCAGGTGGCGAACGCCGAGCGCTTCCGGGTGCCGCTCGAGCCGTACCCGCGCATCCGCGCGATAGAAGCCGCGTGCCACGCGCTCGAGGCGTTCGAGCGCGCGCGCCCGGAGAACCAGCCCGACGCGGAATAGCGGGAACTTTCCGGCACCGCCGGCGCAATACGGGCACATGCCCATGGCCTGCGAGAACCCCCAGCCCGAGATCGCCCTCCTGGCCCGCCTGCTCGCCGGCGAGGAAGCCGCTTTCGTGGCGCTCTACCGCCGGCATCGGGACGCCGTATACCGTCTCGCCCTGCTCTATTGCGGCAACACGGCCCATGCCGCCGACGTGACGCAGGAGACCTTCGTGCACCTCATGACGCGCACCGCGCAATACGACGCGGCGCGCGGCACGCTCGGCGCGTGGCTCTGCGGCGTCGCGCGCAACCTCGCGCGTCACCGCGCGGGCGAGCGCGAGATGGCCCGGGACCCGGCGGACCTCGCCGAAGACCCCACGATGGGGGAATCGCAGGCCGGGCGCGACCCGCCGCTCGAGCGGCTGCTGCGCGACGAGGCCGCCGAGCAGGTGCGACGCGCGCTCGCCGCCCTCGCGCCGCATTACCGCGACGTGCTGATCCTGTGCGAGCTCTCCGAGCTCTCGTACGCCGAGGCCGCCCAGCTTTGCGGCATCGACATCGGCACCGTGCGCTCGCGCCTGTCGCGCGCGCGCGCGCAGCTCGCGCGCCGCCTCGCGGCCTACGCCGCGCCCGAACGACTGCAGGAGATGCGCAAGTGAATTCCGAAACGACGTCCCTGGAACCGGCCGCCGGGGCGCGCCTCGACGCGGCCCTCGGCCGCCTGCGCGGCGCGCTCGGCACGCAGGCGCCGCCCGAAGCCCTCGAGGCGGCGCTCCTCGAGCGCTTCCGCGCGCTGCCGCGCGCCGCGACGCCGAAGCGGCCCGCGATGTGGTGGATGCCGCCCCTCGCCCTCGCCGCCATGGTCGCGATCGTGGCGTGGATGGTGCGCGCGGCCCATCCCCTGCCCGACGCGCCGGGCGAGGCCGCGCCGTTCCTCGCGTTGAAGCCCCTCGACCGCATCGCGCTCGAGTCCGGCACGCGCGTGGTGGAGACCGAGTTCCCGCGCGCGCTGCTGGCGACCTGGGGACTGCCCGTGGCGCCCGAGCGCGCCGACCAGCCGGTGCGCGCCGAGCTGCTCTATTCCGCGCGCGGCGAGCCGCTCGCCGTGCGCATCGTCGAATGAAGCCCGAGAGGAAGACCATGACCCGCCTTCGCCTGCCGCTCGCCGCGGCACTCGCCGTCGCCGCCTGCGCCGCATCGCCCGCGCCGCCGGCGCCGCCCAGCCCCCCCACGCCCGAAGCCGCGCGCGCGTACGCCGAGCGCTGGCGCGCGTGGGGCGACGCGTTCCGCACCGAGATGCAGGTGTCGATGGGCTCGCTCTTCGCCTCGCACCTGGGCGCCGATCGCATCGTGAAGGGCGCGCCCTACTCCGCGCAGGTGGTGACCGAGGTGCGCCAGCCGCTGCCCGACGGCAACCGCATCGTGCATGCGACCCGCGGGGCGGTGTACCGCGACGGCGAGGGCCGCACCCGCCAGGAAAGCGAGGACCGCCACGGCGAGCGCTCGGTCTTCATCCACGACGTCGTCGCCCACAAGCGCTACATCGTCGTGCCGGGCATGGACACGCCGGTCGCCGTGCCCGATGCGCGCCATGCGCCGCGCAGCCGTCATCGCGAGGTGGTGCGCCTGGACGATGCGAGCGTCGTGCTGGAGGACGGCAAGGCCGTCGTGGACGGCGAGCCGGTGCCCGCCAGCGAGGTGCGACGCACGACTTCGAGCGGCAAGGTGATCACGGTCGCCGACGGGCACATCCTGGTGGACGGCCGGCGCGCGGACCGTGGCCGCGGCCACGGCGTCACCGTGCGCTCCGTGGACCGCGAAGGGCCCGACGGCCTCGTGCGCGAGGAGGTGCGCGTGCGGGCGATGCGCGCCCCCCAGCCGCCCGGCGCGCCGGTGCCGCCCATCCCGCCCGAGCCGCCGATGCCGCCCGTGCCGCCAATGCCGCCCGGGGGCCTCGACGCGCCGCTCGCCCCGTTGCCGCCGATGCCGGGGCTGTCGGCCCCGCGCTTCGAGATCCCGCGCGGCTTCGGCCCGGGTGTCACCACGAGCCTCGGGCGCAAGGACTTCGGCGCGGTGCCCGCCGACGGCCGGCGCACGCAGTGGACCATTCCCGCGGGGGCGATCGGCAACGAGAAGCCGATCGTCGTCACGTCCGAATCGTGGTTCGCCCCCGACCTGCAGGTCGTGGTTTCCTCGCGCTTCCACGACCCGCGCAGCGGCGAGACGCTCTACCGGCTCGAGGACATCCACCGGGGCGAGCCGCCGGCCCAACTGTTCGCCGCGCCGAAGGGCGAGTAGCGCAAGCCGCCTATAATCGGTTCGTCCACCACACTACGAGGCGAGCCATGGGCAAGGGCGACAAGCGCACGTTCAAGGGCAAGGTCTTCAAGGGCAGCTACGGCAAGTCCCGCCCGCACGATGGGAAGAAGCCCGCGCCGGCCACTCCCGGCACCCCGCGCAAGAAATAGCTCAGAAGCCCGCGCCGGGCTGCGCGAGGTAGTCGCGCTCCCGCGGCGTGCTCTCGCGCCCGAGCGCCGCGTTGCGGTGCGGGAAGCGGCCGAAGCGGCGGATCACGGCGAGGTGCTTCTCGGCCCACGCGAGCGCGTCGCGCGTCTCGTCGAACCCGGCGAGCGAGCGCATGCGCTCCACGGCGAGCTCCTGGTCCTCGAGCGACTCGCTGTGCTCGAACGGCAGGTACAGGAACTGCCGCTCCACCGGCAGCAGCCCCAGGTCGTCGCCGCGGTCGAGCGCCTGGCGCGCGCAACCGCGGGCGTGCGCGTCCTGCGCGAAGGCGCGGGCGTCGCCGCGGTAGAGGTTGCGCGAGAACTGGTCGAGCACCACCACGAGGGCGAGCATCGGGCCGGGCGAGGCGCGCCACGCCTCGCGCTCGCCCAGGGCCGCGGCCGCGTGCAGCGCGAGGAACCGCTCGCGCACCTGCGCGTCGAGGCGCGCGTCCTTGCGGAACCACTCGGCGCGGCGCCGCCCGCGCTCGGCGAGCGGCCCGAACCAGAAATCGAGCACCGCCTCGGGGCCCGGGTCCCGCCCGCTCACGCGCAGCGGCCCTGGGGGCAGCGGTTCACCTCGACGGAAACGTGCGCGAGCGAGGCGATGCCCGCGAGCCGCGCGCGGTAGGCCGCGGGCGTCCTCGGCCGGTCGGCCACCACGCTGATCACCGCCGCGTAGCTCGCCCGCCCCACGCGCCAGACGTGCAGGTCGGCGATCTCGGCGTCCCCGTCGGACTCGATCGCCCGGCGCACGCGCTCGACTACCGGCGCGTCCATCTCGCGATCGAGCAGCACGCGCGCGGAATCGGCGACGAGGCCGCGGCTCCACCACAGGATCACGCCCGCGCCCACCAGGCCCATGACGGGGTCGAGCCAGGTCCATCCCGCCCACAGCCCCGCAGACAGCGCGACGATCGCGAGCACCGAGGTGAGCGCGTCGGCGAGCACGTGCAGGTAGGCCGAGCGCAGGTTGATGTCGTGGTGGCCGTGGCCGCGATCCCGGCCATGATCGTCGACGTGCCCGTGATCGTGGTCGTGACCGTGGCCGTGATCGTGGTCATGACCGTGGCCGTGTTCGTCGCCACGGCCGTGGCGCGGATGGGCATCGGGGTCGTGGCCGTGCCCGGGGCCCGCATGCAGGATCGCCGCCGAGGCGAGGTTCACGGCAAGGCCGACGAACGCCACCAGCAGTGCCGGCTCGAAGCGGATCGCCGCCGGCGCGAACAGCCGATGCACGGATTCGAACACCATCGCGACCGCCACGACGCCCAGCAGCAGCGCGCTCGCGAAAGCACCCAGCACCTCGATCTTCCAGGTGCCGAAGGCGAAGCGCGCGTCGCGCGACCAGCGGCGCGCGAGGAGGTAGGCGAGCCCGGCGATGGACAGGGCCACCACGTGGGTGGCCATGTGCCAACCGTCGGCCAGCAGCGCCATGGAGCCGGTGAGGCTGCCGGCGACGATCTCGGCCACCATGGTGGCCGCCGTGATCGCCACCACGGCCCAGGTGCGGCGCTCGCCGCCGCGGTTGCCCGTGTCGAACGCGTGCTCGTGCCGCCAGGCCGAGAGGTCGTGGATCGCCATGCCCGTATTCTAGGCGGACCGCGCCATGCGTCGTTTCCTTGCGTGCCGTCAAGCCGCGCCCTCGCGGCGCTGCTAGCGTGGGGATCAGCACGGCGACGCGAAAGGCCCATGCCATGGATTATCCGGTCGGGGATCGCAGGAACCTGGTGTCCGAGGCGCACATGAACCGGTGGGCACGCCAGGCGGAGATGGCGCTGTGGGTGCTCGCCACGCTGCTGGCCGTCTTCCTCGTGCTCGCGGAGCGCAACGACATCCTGACGCTCCTGCCCTACGTGCTCGTCATCGCCGCCCCGCTCCTGCCGTGGATCCTGCGGTCGTGGTGGATGCGGCGGCGCGCGCGCCCTGCGCCGCCCGCCCCCCCGGGCCGTCGCGCGTAGCGCTCGGGCGAAAACCCTCAGCGCACCGGCGTGCGCCGGGGAAACGCCTGCACCTTGGGCCCGCCGCTCGTCGCCGTGACGATCGTGCCCCCGAGTGCGCCGGCCACCGGCGCCGCGAAGGGTCCGCCCGGTACAGCGCCCTGTCCGGGCTGCGCGGCGCGACCGGGAAACGGACCGCCCGTTGCCGCGTCCAGCCCGGGCCGTGCGGAGCGATCGCGCAACGGGCCGGCCGGCTCGGCGACCCGCGCGGGCGCTGCGGCGCGCTCGGGAATCGGGCCGGCCGGACGGCGCGGACTGAAGGGGAACGTGGGATCCGCGCTCCCGGTCGCCTGCGACGACGGGGCGGACGGTTGCGCCGGGGAGCGCGTCGATGCCGGCGCCGGCGGCGCCGAACGGCGGCGCACGTGCGCCGGGACGGGATGCGCATCGCCGGAGCGCCGCCATGCCGTGCTCAGCGGCCCCTGGAGGAATCCGCCGGTGGCACCGGGCAGCGCGTAGCGGTGCACGGCGACCGAATAGGCGAGCTCCTCGGCAACGAGCAGGGCGATGCCCGCGCCGACGATTCCGACGATCCGCATCCCTCGCCCGCCGCGATTCATGACGCCCCGATCAGGATCGCACCCCCTCGGGCTTGCGGGCGATCAGCGTCCGGAAGCGCTTCACCGTCCCGCCCGGCGCCGGGTAATCCTCCGTGACGGCATGGGCGAGCTCCCAGCCCGCGAACGCCGCGTCGAGCTCGTCCGGCTTCCACAGGCAGTGCCCGGCGGGGTCGAACATGTCGAGGTAGGTCGTTCCCTCGACGAGGACGTTCACGGCCATCACGCCGGCGGGCGCGACCCAGTCCTGCCAGCGCGCGAGGAGCCTGCGCGCGGTCGGGCAGTCGAAGAACATGAGCAGGCCGATCGACACCACGGCGTCGAAGCGGCCCGCGGTCGCGAAGGCGGCCGCATCGGCGCACACCGCATCGACCGCCGCGCCCGCGGCCTGCGCGCGCGCGCGCAGGCACGCCACCCCCGCTTCGCTCGCGTCCACGGCCCGCACCTCGCAGCCGCGCCCGGCCGCGGCGAGCGCGAGGTTGCCCAGGCCGCAGCCCATGTCGAGCACGCGCCCGTGCAGGTGCGGCAGCGTGGCGGCCTCGAAGGGGTTGAGCGCGCGCTCTCCGGCCGCCGCCTGGCGGCGGAACTGGGCCTCGAAGAAATCGATGGCGCGATTGGCGGTCACGCCCGCAGCATAGCGCCGAACGGCGCGCGCCGCGCTCGCGCGCGCTCACGACCGGCGCAGTCGCAGGGCGTTCGTGACCACCGACACCGAGCTGAAGCTCATCGCCACCGCCGCGATGATCGGCGAGAGCAGGATGCCGAAGAACGGATAGAGCACGCCCGCGGCGATCGGCACGCCCAGCGAGTTGTACACCAGCGCGAAGCCCAGGTTCTGCTTCATGTTGCGCACGGTCGATTCCGACAGCTCGCGCGCCCGCAGGATGCCGCGCAGGTCGCCCTTCACGAGGGTCACCTTCCCGCTCGCCATCGCGACGTCGGTGCCGGTGCCCATGGAGATGCCCACGTCGGCCTTGGCGAGCGCGGGCGCGTCGTTGATGCCGTCGCCCGCCATCGCCACGCGCCGCCCCTCGGCCTGCAGCTGCGCGACCCACGCGAGCTTGTCGTCCGGGCGCACTTCGCCGCGCACCTCGTCGAGTCCCAGCTTCGCACCCACCGCCTTCGCCGTGGTGAGGCCGTCGCCGGTGGCCATCAGCACGCGGATGCCGCTTTCCTTCAGCCGGCGAATGGCCTCCGCGGTCGTGTCCTTGATCGGGTCGGCCACGGCGACGAAGCCGGCGAGCGCGCCGTCGACCACCAGGAACATGACCGTCGCGCCCTCGGCGCGCAGCGCTTCCGCGCGCTCCTGCACGCCCGCCACGTCGGCGCCCTCCGCGCGCACGAGCGCCGCATTGCCGAGCGCGACCTGGCGCCCGTCCACCACCCCGCGCACGCCCAGGCCCGTGCGCGACTCGAACCCCTCGGCGCGCGTGAGCGCGAGGCCGCGCCGGCGCGCCTCGGCCACGATCGCGTCGGCCAGGGGATGCTCGCTCGCCGCGTCGAGGCTCGCGGCCAGTCGCAGCACCTCGTCCTCGCCGCGCCCGCCGAGGCCGAGCGCCGAATGGAATGCGGGCTTGCCGACCGTGAGCGTGCCCGTCTTGTCCACGACGAGCGTGTCGATGCGCCGCAGCGACTCGATCGCCTCGGCGTCGTGGAAGAGCACGCCGCTCGAGGCGCCGCGGCCCATCGCGACCATGATCGACATGGGTGTCGCGAGCCCGAGCGCGCAGGGGCAGGCGATGATGAGCACCGCCACGGCGTTGAGCAGCGCGTAGAGCCAGCTCGGTTCCGGGCCGAAGAAGCCCCACGCGAGGAACGTGAGGATCGCGGTCCCGACCACGGCCAGGACGAACCAGTAGGAGACCGCGTCGGCCATGCGCTGCATCGGCGCGCGCGAGCGCTGCGCCTGCGCCACCATCTGCACGATGCGCGCGAGCACCGTCTCCGCGCCGACCTTCTCGGCGCGCATGACGAGGCTGCCGTTGGCGTTCATCGTCGCGCCGATGAGGCGGTCGCCCTCGGCCTTCTCCACCGGGGTCGGCTCGCCCGTGATCATGGATTCGTCCACGTTCGAGCGGCCCTCGAGCACCACGCCGTCCACGGGCACCTTCTCGCCGGGGCGCACGCGCAGCCGATCGCCTGACATGCACGTGGGCGAGCGGGATGTCCTCCTCGGTGCCGTCGTCCTTCAGGCGCCGCGCCGTCTTCGGCGCCAGGCCCAGCAGCGCGCGGATGGCGGACGAGGTCTGCGAGCGCGCGCGCAGCTCGAGGAGCTGGCCCATGAGCGTGAGCGAGACGATCACCGCCGCGGCCTCGAAGTACACCGCGGCGCTGCCGTGGGCCCGGAAATCGGCGGGGAAGAGCCCCGGCGCGACGGTGGCCACCACGCTGTACCCGTACGCCGTCGCGACACCGATGCCGATCAGTGTCCACATGTTGGGATTGGCGGTCCGGATCGAGGCGATGCAGCGCACGAAGAAGGGCCATGCGCCCCACAGCACCACTGGCGTGGCGAGCACGAGCTGCGCCCAGTTGCGCACCGTCGCGGGCATGGCGGGTACCAGCGACGCACCCCACATCGCGAGGACCAGGGTGGCGGCGGACAGCGGCAGCGTCCACCAGAAGCGGCGGCGGAAGTCGACGAGCTCGGGATTCTCCTCCGGCTCGGCCGTGGGCATCACCGGCTCGAGCGCCATGCCGCAGATGGGGCAGTTGCCGGGTGCGTCGCGGCGGATCTGCGGGTGCATCGGGCAGGTGTAGATGGTCCCGGTGCCGGCGTGGCCGGCTCGATCCTGCTCGAGGCCCTGGTCGTTCATGGCGTCCCTCCGGTCATCGCGTCGATCCTGCACTCTCCCATGATGAGAAGGTCAACGGCCCACCGCCACACGCTGGCACGGCGGCGATGCGCCAGGGTGGTGGTTGGACGTGCGCCGTCGCGGCAACGTTCGCGGCGCCCCCGGCGCGGGAACGCCCGCCGGGCTATATTAGGACGATGCCCGGTGCCCGAACCCGCGTTGCCCTCGCCCTCGTAGCGCTCCTCGCCGTGCTCGCGGCCGCGCTCCTGCAGCCCGTCCTGGCGTGCGCCCTGCCGGCACCGAAGGCCCGCGGCCCGGTGGCAGGGCCGTGTGAAGGCTCGGGCGGGACCGCCGGGTGCTGCGGCGTGCGATGCCCCGCGCCCCAGGCCGCGGGACAGGCGACGTCGCCGGCCCGCATGCCCGCGGCGCCGCCGCCGGCCGTCCTGCGCGCAGTCCCGCGCGATACGGCAGACCTCGCCGTGCGCCTCTTCCTCCTGCGCTCGCCTCCTCCTCCCGAGCGCCCCCCGGCGATCCGGTTCTCCATCTTGCGGATCTGAGTCGCGGCCGCCGTCGCCGGCCGGCAGGACCGGCCGCCCGTGCACGCCCCGCACCGATCACTCATCGAGGAGGAACCATGCAATCGATCCGCATCGCGGCATGCGCCGCATCGGTCCTGGCCGCGTTCGCGTCGGGCGCCGCCGACCGTCCCGAGGGCGACCCCGCGCGCGGCGCGCGGGTCTTTCGCGCCTGCGCCGTGTGCCACTCGCTGCGGCCCGCCGAGCACATGACCGGGCCGAGCCTCGGCCACGTGTGGGGCCGCAAGGCCGGCACTGCCGAAGGCTTCCGGCGCTACTCCGACGCGATGAAGCGCTCGGCGATCACATGGAATGCGCGCACGCTCGAGCGCTGGCTCGCCGACCCGGACGCGTTCATCCACGGCACCAGCATGATGTTTCCCGGGCTGCGCAGCGCCGGGGACCGGGGCGACGTCATCGCCTACCTCCACGCCGTCTCCGAAGGCAAGGCCGAGCCCGCGCCGCGCAGCGGCGGGATGATGGGCGGCGGCGGCAGGGCCAACCTGCGCGAGGCCCCGCCGGAGGGCCGCGTCACGCGCCTCGCGCATTGCGGCGATACCTATACCGTGACGACCGCCGACGGCCGCAGCACCCGGGTCTGGGAATTCAACCTGCGCCTGAAGACGGACGCGAGCCGCCTGGGCCCGCCCGAGGGCCGGCCCGCGATCGTGGGCGCGGGCATGCGCGGCGACCGCGCCTCGATCGTCTTCGCGAAGCCCGCCGAGATCAGCCCCTTCGTGAAGGAGGAGTGCGGCGATGGAAAATGAGCGCCGGGCCGGGGTGAGCCGCCGGCGCTTCCTCGCCCTGCCGGTGCTCGCCGCCGCGGGAGCCGGCGCCGCGCCGGCGCCGACTCCCGGGGGCGTGGCCCTCGTCCTCGGCGGTGGCGGCTGCCGCGGCTACGGCCACATCGGCGTGCTGCGCGTGCTCGAGCGCGAGGGCCTGCGCCCCTCGCTCGTCGTGGGCTCGAGCTCGGGCGCCATCGTGGGCGCGCTCTACGCGGCGGGGGTGTCCGTGGACGAGCTCTCGGTGCTCGGCGAGCGGCTGAGCGCGAACCTCCTGCGCGACTGGATCTTCCCGAAACTGGGCCTCTTCGGCGGCGGGGCGATCGCGCGCTTCGTGCACGAGCGCGTCGGCGAGCGCTCCATCGAGTCCCTGCCGCTGCGCTTCGCGGCCGTGGCCACGGACCTGCGCAACGGCGATCGCGTCGTGCTCGACCGGGGCGGCGTCGGCCGGGCCGTGCAGGCCTCGGGCAGCATTCCCGGGCTGCTCGAGCCCGTGCGCATCGGCGCGCGGCTGTGCGTCGACGGCAATCTCTCGGCGCCGGTGCCGGTGCGTGTGGCGCGCGAGCTGGGCGCGCGCCGGGTGGTCGCGGTCGACGTGACCTTCCCGCCGTCGGAAGCGAACCTCTCGGATCCCATCGACGCGCTCTACCAGGGATTCTCGATCCTCACCCGCCGGCTCGCCCTCGAGGAGCGCGCGGGTGCCGACGTCGCAATCGAGCCGGCGATCCCCGAGTACCACGAGATGACCGAGCGGGTGATCCGCGAGCACGTCGCGGCGGGCGAGACCGCGGCGCGGCGGGCGCTGCCGCGGCTGCGCGCGCTCTTCCGCGGGAATGGACCAGCGGGCGCGGGAGCCGGCAGCGGCACACCGGCGGGCGCACGATGATGCGATGAAGAGGAAGCTCGTTCTCGCCGCTGCCGGGCTCGCCCTCCTCGCCCTCGCCCTGTGGCAATGGCGGTGGGACGCCTCGCCGCTCGAGGCCTGGATCCGCGCGCATCCCGCGCTGGGCGCGCTGGCGTACGTGATCGTCGTCGCGGCGTCGGTCGTCGTCCTTCCCCTCTCCTCGCTGCCGCTGCTTCCGCTCGCCACGCGCAGCTACGGCGTAGTGGGCACGGCGCTGCTCAGCACGGCCGGCTGGTGGATCGGCTGCCTCGTCGCCTTCGGGCTCGCGCGCGCGGGCCGGCGCTGGCTCGAGCGCTTCACCTCGCTCGATGCCGTGGATCGCATCGTCGACAGGGTGCCGGACGACGTCGGCTTCGGCGGCATCGTGGTCCTGCGGGCGATCCTTCCCGTCGACGTGGTGAGCTTCGCGCTCGGGCTCGTGAAGCGGCTGCGGTTTTCCACCTACGCTGCCGCCTCGCTCGTCGGCATCGTGCCGTTCGCGTTCGTGTGGAGCTACGCGGGCGGCGAGCTGGGCGCCGGGCGGTTCCTCTCCTTCGCGCTGGTCGTGGTCGCCATGGCCGCCGTGGTGCTGTGGGTACGGCGCCGCTGGAAGGCGCGGCCGGCCCGGCGGCCGCCCCCGGATCGCGCCGAGGGCGAGTGACGCCGCCGACATTCGCGTCCAGCCCCGCCGGGAACCGCTGCGCCGCCAGCCGCGAGGTTCTCGCCGTTCACGGTGGAAGCGGCGCTCTGCGATCCACCGCGCGCTGCGCCGAAGTTTCGAGCATGCCCGCAGTCGATCCCGGGCGCCTTCTCGACATGCAGGCACAGTCCCTCGATCCCGGTCACGACGGCCTCGTCGCCGACGGTGAGGTCGTGCCCGATGGAGGCGACGGACCACATCTCGTCGTGCAGCCGGAATGTGGCCCGCCGGCCGACGATGCGGACCACGCGACCGCGAACGGGAACACGGCGAACACCGGCAGCGCGAGTAGCGGCAGGACGAAAAGCAGGTGGCACATGTCGATGCGATGCTCAGGCGGCCGAGCGCGGTATCCGGGGCTTGCCGGTCCGCGCGCGGGGCGTCGCCGCGGCGATTCGACCGCCGGGTCCGGGCGCGACATTCGCCAGGTAGTGCGCGCAGCACGACACCATCGCCGCGGTCGAGGTGGTGCCGGATGCGGCGAGCACTTGACCCGACGCCTTCGCCTCGTGCACGAGCCGGCGCAGGCGCACGAACAGCGCGACCTGCACGCCGAACCCGGCGGCGAGGGGGCGAGTGTGGCGGTGGACCTCATGGAATCGATCCTGCGCAGCGCTGCACGGGCCACGTTTGTCCCGGATCAACGCCCTTCGCCCGGCTCGCCCGGCACCGGCTTGCCGGCGTCGCGGCACTGCGGCGATCCGGCCTCGCCAGCCGAACCCCTTCCCACGTCATCCTCGCCGGCGGGCATGCAGAAGCCCTGCGGCGCAACGTCGAGCGCCGCGTTGAACTTGCTGGAGAGGTTCTGGAAGGCGGCGAGCGCGGTGAGCTCGAGGACTTCCGGCTCGTCGAAGTGCTGGCGCAAGCGAACGAAGCAGGCGTCGTCCACGCCCCGTGCCGGATCCGTCAGCGACTCGGCGAACGCGAGCGCCGCCTTCTCGCGAGCGGTGTAAAGGGACGAGGCGGCATACTGGCCCAGGGCGGCGAGCTTGGCGGGCGCCACGGCGCGCTCGAGGGCGGCGGCCCCGTTGAGGTCCATGCAGAATCCGCACCCGTTGATCTGGGAGACGCGGACCTGCACGAGCGCGCGCAGGCCCGGCTCGAGCGGCGAGCGGGCCCGGTCGAGGGTGCGGTACAGGAGCGTCAGCATGAGGAACGTCGATGGCATGCGGCCCCAGAGCCGCGCCGATTCCAGCTCCCGGCCGTACTTGCGCCTTTGCAGCGCGAGGATGAGCCGCACGGGCCATGGGAACCGGTGGCCCGGCGGGGTGGCGAGCCGCGGCTTCGCCGCCGCTTCCGGGGCGGACCGCGCGGGTTGCCCCCCCGCCGCGGAGGCGCTCACCCGCGGCAACAGCCGCCGCGCCTGCGCACGGGCGACGGCCCCGGGCACGTCATTCCTTCCACTCGCAGCTCGATCATCGCTTCGCTCCTCGGAGTCGGGATGCGGGGACCTTGCACCTTTCCATGGTGGCAAGGTCAAGGGCCGCGGGAGCCGCGGGCGGTCGCTTGACCTTCCCACCATGGGAACGTCCATCATGGCCCCTGGCATCACCGGCATATATACGAAGGGAATCGACCATGTCCGCTTCCATCGCGGCACCAGCGGCGAACGCCGCGAACGGCCCGGCCGCACGCGAGCTGCGCCTGCCGATCGCAGGGCATGACCTGCGCCTCGTGCGTGGCGCGCGTCGAAAAGGCGCTGGCGCGCGTGCCGGGTGTGGCAGCGGCGCGTCGGTCAACCTGGCCACCGAAGCGGCGACCGTCGAGCGTCGCGCCCGTCGGTCACGGTCGACGCGCTCGCGAAGGCCGTCGAGCGGGCCGGCTACGACGTCGCGCACCGACGAGCTCGACCTCGCGCGTCCAGCGGCATGACCTGCGCGAGCTGCGTCGGCGCGGGTCGAGAAGGCGCTCGCCAAGGTGCCGGGCGTGCTCTCGGCCTCGGTGAACCTGGCGACCGAGCGCGCGCACGTGGTGCGCGGTCGCCGGCACCGGCATCGACGCGCTGCGCACGGCGGTCGACGAAGGCCGGCTACGCCGCGCAGCCGGTCGATCTGCCGAGGCAGCCGCCGGCGCGGCGCGCCCGCCGCGCGCGGCCTGCCCGACTGGTGGCCGGTCGCCGCTGTCGGCGCTGCTCACCCTGCCGCTGGTCGCTGCCGATGCTGCGGCGCTCGCCTTCGGCACCCACTGGGCGCTGCCGGGCTGGCTGCAGCTCGCGCTCGCGACGCCGGTGCAGTTCTGGCTCGGCGCGCGCTTCTACCGCGCCGGCTGGAAGGCGGTGCAAGGCCGGTCACCGGCAACATGGACCTGCTGGTCGCGCTCGGCACCAGCGCCGCCTACGGCCTGTCGGTGTACCTGCTGCTGCGCCGGCGGCGGCCGGCGCGCACGCAGCTGTACTTCGAGACCTCGGCGGCGCTGATCACCCTGGTGCTGCTCGGCAAGTGGCTCGAGGCGCGCGCCAAGCGCCAGACCACCGAAGCGATCCGCGCGCTGAACGCGCTGCGGCCCGACCGCGCGCTGCGTGCGCCGCGACGGCAAGGACGTCGAGGTGCCGCTCGCCGCCGGTCGCGCGTGGGCGACCTCGTCGTGGTGCGCCCGGGCGAGCGCGTGCCGGTCGACGGCGAGATGCGTCGAAGGCCGCAGCCACGTCGACGAGTCGCTCATCACCGGCGAGAGCCTGCCGGTGGCCAAGGGCGCGGGCGACCGGGTGACCGGCGGCGTCGATCAACGCCGACGGCCTGCTGCTGGTGGAGACGCTCGCCGTCGGCGCCGAGATCGACGCTCGCGCGCATCATCCGGCTGGTCGAGAACGCGCAGGCGGCGAAGGCGCCGATCCAGCGCATCGTCGACAAGGTCAGCGCGGTGTTCGTGCCGGTCGTGCTGGTGCTCGCGCTCGTCACGCTGCTCGGCTGGGGCTTCGCCAGCGGCAACTGGACCTCGGCCATGCTCTACGCGGTCGCCGTGCTGGTCATCGCCTGCCCCTGCGCGCTCGGGCTCGCCACGCCGACCGCGATCATGGCGGGCACCGGCGTCGCGGCGCGCCACGGCATGCTGATCAAGGACGCCGAGGCGCTCGAGATCGCGCACTCGATCACGCACGGTCGCCTTCGACAAGACCGGCACGCTGACCGAGGGCCGCCCGCAGCTTCTCGCGGCCGAGGCCGCTGCGCGGCGAGCGCGCGGATCTGCTGCGGCTCGCCGCCGCCCTGCAGCAGGGCAGCCAGCATCCGCTGGCGCGCGCGGTGATCGAGCGCGGCGCAGCGCGAAGGCATCGTCGCCGCCCGCCGGCGAGCGAGGCGCAAGCGCCCTGCCCGGCCGCGGGGTGCAGGCGACGGTCGAGGGGCGCGCGTCCTCTATCTCGGCAGCTCGCGGCTGATGCAGGAGCTCGGCGTCGACACCGCCGCGCTCGCGCGAACGCGAGCGGACGCTCGCGAGCGAGGGCCGCTCGGTCTCGTGGCTGCGCGGCGGAAGGCGGCGGGCGGGCGCACGCCTGCTGGGCCTGCTCGCGTTCGGCGACGCGCTCAAGGCCGGCGCGCCGCGAGGCGATCGCGCGGCTGCACGCCCAGGGCGTGAAGACCGTCATGCTGAGCGGCGACAACCGCGGCAGCGCCGAGGCCGCGGCGCGCGCGCTCGGCATCGACGAGGTGCGCGCCGAGGTGCTGCCGGCCGACAAGGCGCAGACCGTGTCCGAGCTGCGCGGCACCGGGCAAGGTGATCGCGATGGTCGGCGACGGCATCAACGACGCGCCGGCGCTCGCCGCGGCCGACGTCGGCATCGCGATGGCGACCGGCACCGACGTGGCGATGCACACGGCCGGCATCACGCTGATGCGCGGCGACCCGCGGCTGGTGGCCGACGCGATCGACATCTCGCGCCGCACCTACGCGCAAGATCCGCCAGAACCTGTTCTGGGCGTTCTTCTACAACGTGGTCGGCATCCCGCTCGCCGCGTTCGGGTTCCTGAACCCGATCATCGCGGGCGCGGCGATGGCGTTCAGCAGCGTGAGCGTGGTCACGAACGCGCTGATGCTGCGCCGCTGGCGCGCCTCCTGACCGGCCAGGGCGCTATTCCCAGGACCCGAAGCCGCGGGGGAGCACGGCGAGGTTGTCCTCGATGGCGCGCGGGTGGGCCGCCTGCGCCGCGATCGTCGCGGCGCGGCGCTGCGCGTCGGTGCGCACCGTGCCCCACATGTGCAGCACGCCGCCGTGGGCGACCACGTTCACGTAGCGCGTGTCGACCCCGGCGCGGGCGAGCTCGTCGACGAGGCGCTGGCGCAGCGCCTCGTCGTCCTCGGTGGGCTGCGCCGGGGGCGACCACGCGGCCAGCGCCTGCAGCAGGTTGGACCGGCTCACGATGCCCACCACCTTGCCGTCGCGCACCACCGGCACGCGCTTGATGCGGTGCTTCTCGAGCAGGGCCGCGATCTCGCCCACGCTCGCGTCCTCGCCCACGGTCACGACCTCGCGCGTCATCACGTCGGCCGCGTGCCGACCGTGGGAGCGCGCGTAATCGATCGCCTGGCGGTCCTCGTCGCCCAGGAGCGCCAGCCACCACGACGCGCGCCGCTCCGTGCCGGCCTCGGGCCGGCGCATCAGGTCGCCCTCGCTCACGATGCCCGTGAGGCGCCCTTCCGGGTCCACCACGGGCAGCGCGCTGATGTTGCGCTTGATCAGCAGCCGCGCGACCTCGTCCACCGGCATCTCCGGCGCCGCCGTCACGACCGGCGCCGTCATCACGTCCTTCGCCCTCATCGCCTTCTCCCCGGCCGCGCGCGGCCTATTCCAGCTCGCGCTTGCGCGCCTCGAATTCTTCCTTGTTGATCTCGCCCCGCGCGTACCGCTCGCGCAGGATGTCGAGCGCCCGGTCGGGGCCCGCGGACGTGCCGCGCCCGCTCGCGGCGAAGTAGCGCACCGCGAAGACGATGAGCGCGATCACCAGGCCCCACCAGACGAGCATCCCGATGCCGCCGAACATGCCCCAGCCGCCGCCGCCCCAACCCATCATGACGTCACCTCCTTGCCTGGCACCGGCCTGCCGAGGGGGCATCCGGGCCGAGGGTTCGAAAGAACATCGCCTCTTCGCGCGTACGACAACCGCCCCGCGTCCTGCGTTCACGATCCGCCACGCCGGCGGGGGGCCGGTTGACGCGGGTCAAAATTCGTTCCCGCCGCCCTTCAGCCGATGGTGGCGAGAGCCGGGAAGGCGTCGAGCAACCAGCGCGAGAAGACGGTGAGCTGGCCCGTGAGCATCGCCGCGCCCATGGCGACCATCACCACGCCGCTGCCCACGCGCAGCACCGCGCCCGTGCGTCGCAGGCGCGCGAGCACGCCCGCGGCGCGATCGACGAAGAGCGCGGTGGCGAGGAACGGCACGCCGAGGCCCAGCGAGTAGGCGCCGAGCAGCGCCATGCCCGAGCCCGAGGCGCTCGCCGCCGTGAGCGCCAGGATCGCGGCGAGGATCGGCCCGATGCACGGCGTCCAGCCGAAGGCGAACGCGGCCCCGAGGGCGAACGCGGCGGCCGGATGGCCCGTGGCCACGCGCAGCTGCGGCCGGATGTCGCGCTGCAGCCAGGGCAGCCACCGCGCCAGCCCCAGCATGAGCATCCCCATCACGATCACCACGACGGCGGCGGCGACGTTCGCCTCGTAGCGGAAGCGCTGCATCAGCTGTCCCAGCGCGGTGGCGCTCGCGCCGAAGGCGACGAACACGGTGGAGAACCCGGCCACGAAGGGAACGCTCGTGGCGAAGGCCGCGAGCCGGGCGCGGGCGCGCGGGGCGCCTCGCGCGCCCTCCCCCGCGACATAGGAGATGTACGCGGGCACCAGCGGCAGCACGCACGGCGAGAGGAACGAGACGGCACCCGCCGCGAAAGCGGCGGCGAGCCCGAGCGTGGAGGCGTCGCTCATCGGCTCACTCCGCGCGCAGGCGCCGCACCAGCGGCATCAGCCGCTCGTCGACGACCTTGCGGTTGATCGCGCCCACGATCTTGTCGCGGATCACGCCGCGCTTGTCGATCACGAACGTCTCGGGCACCCCGTAGACGCCCCAGTCGATGCCGGCGCGCCCGTCGATGTCCGCGCCGGTGCGCGTGTACGGATCGCCCAGGGCGTCGAGCCAGCGGGAAGCGTCCGCCGGCCTGTCCTTGTAGTTGAGCCCGTGGATCGGCACCGCCCGCTCGCGGGCGAGCTGCATCCAGAACGGATGCTCCTCGCGGCATGCCGTGCACCACGAGGCGAAGACGTTCACCACCGACACCTCGCCACGCAGGTCCGCGTCGAGTCCCCGAGCGCGAGGCGTTCGACGACGACGCCCTCGGCGTGCCGCCCCTGCACGGTCCCGGCGCACGCGGGCACGGCGAGCGCTTCCGCCGCGAAGAGCATCGCGAGCACCGCGACGGCGGCGCGGGCAAGCTGCGCGAGCGTCCCTTTCATGCGCCCAAGGATGCCCGCCTTTTCACGCCCGCGATTGATTCGCGTCAACGCCCCGGCGCCGCGCCGCCCCGCGCCGCGCCGCGGCACCATGGAGACCCGCCTGCCATCCCCGAGAGGACAGCGCCATGCCGCGCCGTAGCCGCGACGCCTTCGCACGGAAACGAGGGGACACGCCTTGCCCGCGCAGGAAGTGGTTGCTCGCCGGCGCCTGGGCCGCCGGCGCGGCGCTGATGCCGGTGGCGATGGCGCGAGCGATCGCCTCCCCGCCGCCCGAAGGCGAAGCGCTGCGGGTGCGCCTCGACGGCCTCGGGCCGCGCCTCGTGGCCGCCGGGGCGAGCCGATCGTGTTCACGCCGTCCACGGCGCACTTCCTGCTCGACTTCCTCTGGGCCGCCGGCCTCGCCAACCGCAACCGGCTGCTCTCGCACGGTCCCATGGCGCGCGCGGGCATGCTGCAGATCGCGGGGTACGCGTCGACCGGCGGGTGGACGCTCGGGGCGCTGCCGCCGATGCAGGTCTACGGGCAGCTCGACCTCGTGCCCCTCGATAGCGCACAGCAGGGACGCCTCGAGGAAGCCGCCGCCGGCATCTACCGTCCCTGCTGCGACAACCCCACCAGCTTTCCGGACTGCAACCACGGCATGGCGATGGTGGGCCTGCTCACGCTCCTCGCCGCCGAGGGCCGCGACACGGACGCGCTCTTCCGCGCCGCGCGCATC
Organism: uncultured beta proteobacterium; assembly: GCA_963741815.1. Lineage (GTDB taxonomy): Bacteria > Pseudomonadota > Gammaproteobacteria > Burkholderiales > Usitatibacteraceae > Usitatibacter. The sequence continues at coordinate 1,405,411 of CAVUJI010000003.1, read as the reverse complement.
GCCAACGCCCACTGGTTTGCGCAGGAGTGGGCGCAGGTGTCCACGTACGTGCAGGCCGCGCGAGGCGTGGACGTCGCGGCGCTCGATCCCCGGGAGGCGAGCGGACGCGCCCTGTTCTCCGGCTCCGGCGCCCGCGCCGCGGCCGCGTGGCTCGCCCGCAAGGGAATCCGGCCGCGCGGATCGAACGCGCGCTGCTGAACCCACCGGCGCGGGCCGCGGGCCCGTCGGCTCTGGCACTCAGCCGTGCGAGTTGGTGCACTCCATGTGCCGCGCGCCCTGGCAGTTCTCCCGGATGTACGGCGACCAGAGCGACTTGATGAAGGCGACGAGGTCGATCGCGTCGTCGCGGGAGAGCACGCCGCGCCACGGCGGCATGCGCGAGTCGGGCAGCGGCTTGTCGAGGATCATGGCGAGGAGCTGCCGGTCCTCGTGGTGCCAGGCGTGGCCGCTGTCGTCGAGGGCCGGGGCGCCGCGCGCGCGGTTCGTCCAGTCGAACTCGCCGTGGCCCGTGGCGCCGTGGCAGGACGCGCAGTACTGCGTGTAGAGGGCCGCACCGTGGCGCGTGTCGGCCGAGGCGGTGAGGCTGCCCTTGGACCAGGCGCCGGCGGCGACCAGGACGACGACCATCGCGGCCACGAGACCGATGCCGAAGACCATGGATCCCGTCTTGCCGCCCGCCGCCCGCGCCTTGCCGGCGTCTCCCTTCGCCTCGCCGGGCGCGGCGCCCGCCGACGCCCCCGTCCGCTTGCGTCTCGATGGCTTGCTCATGGCGCCATGAAGCCATGTCCGCGAGGGCCGAGCTTGATCGGCATCAAAACGCGCCGGCGCGACGCTCCTAGCATCGAGATCCACGCTGCGTTGCGGCGCCCGCCTCCCGTGGGCTTCGCGAAGCGGCACGTGGCCGGGGCCGCCGCTGACCGCGCGCCCCGCCAACCCGCCCCTCCGGACGGGCCGACGGGCCGCCGGCACTCCGCATCCCCGGCGCACGGGCGATGAAAGGAGGAGCCATGAATCGCATCCTGCACGCAACCGTCGCGGGCCTCGCGCCCTGGGTGTTCCTCGCGGTCCCCGCCGCCCCGGCATGGGCGGACGGCCCCGAGGGCGTCAAGGTCGTCTCGGGAATGGAGTTCCACCTCGGCATCGTGCCCGCCGCGGTGCTGCGCTCGGCGGCCGCCGGAAGCGAGCACCGCATGCACGGCGGCCCGCCGCAGGGGGCCGGGCAGTACCACGTCATGGTGGCGATCTTCGACACGGCGAGCGGGCGGCGCATCGACGATGCCCACGTCGAGGCGCACGTCGGCGCCCTCGGCATGGCCAGCCGCGACAAGCCGCTCGAGCGCATGCCGCTCGCCGGCACGATGAGCTACGGAAACTACTTCCGGATGCCGGGACGCGGGCCCTACGAGATCGTCCTCGACGTGACGCGCCCCGGCCGGCGCGGGCCGCCGGTCGAGGTCCGCTTCGAGCACGGGAGCTCCTGACCGCGGGGCCGGGGCCCCGCCGCGCTCACTCGCCGGCGAGGTCCTCCAGGATCGGGCACTCGGGTCGCTCGTCGCCGTGGCAGTGGTGGGCGAGCGCCTCGAGCGTGCCGCGCATCGCCTGCAGCTCGCGGATGCGCGCGTCGAGCTCGGCCACGTGCTTCTGCACGAGGCGCTTCACGTCGGCGCTCGCGCGCCGGCGGTTGTTCCAGAGCCCCAGCAGCGCCTTGATCTCCGGCATCGAGAAGCCGAGGTCGCGCGCGCGGCGCACGAAGCGCAGCACGTGCACGTCGGTCGGGCGGTAGACGCGGTAGCCGGCGACCGTGCGCGCGGCCGCGGGCAGCAGCCCGATCGACTCGTAGTGGCGGATCATCTTGGCGGACACGCCCGAGGCGCGGGCGGCCGCGCCGATGTCGACGAGGCCCGCGCGGCGCGCGTCGGCGTGTTCCGGGTGGCTGATTCGCTCCATGACGGTCCTGGTCGGCAACGGGTGCAGCATAGACCCTCCCATCGTAGGAAAGTCAATCACCCGGTGGGCGTACCGCGGCCGGGGCCGCCTCGGCGGCCACGAGGTAGTGCCGTCCGATGTAGACGCGCTGCGCGCGCAGCGTCTCGTCGTGCGCCCCGAGGCCGGCGATGCCGCCGGCCGCGAGGGCGAGCGTGAAGGCGCCGGGAGTCCCCTCGATCGAGCGCAGCTCGCCGCGCTTGCGCCCGTGCGCGTCGAGCACGTTGTAGCCGCGCGCCTTCTCGCGGTCGGCGGCCGAGAGCGCCGCCGGCGCCCCGGCGGGCGGGGCCGCGTCGAGCACGGCGGCGCCCTCGGCGAGCCGCCGGGCGGCCGCGTCCGGGTCGCCGTCCTGCAGCGCCCGGCGCCCCTGCTTCACCGCGTCGTAGGCGGCGGAGAAGGCCGCCGCCCGGGCCGCATCGACCTGGGGCGCGCTCGCCATCGCGCCGCCGAGGTGGCGCGCCTGGTTGAGCGCGTGCGTGGCCTCGTGGCGCTCGCCGCGCTGCAGGGCGGAGGCCGCCTCGCGCATGCGCGCCGCGAGCCCCTCGGCCGGGCCTGCGTCCGCCGCCCACGCGCCGCCCGCCGCGAGCGCCATCGCGACCAGCACAACCCGCATCGCCGCGCTCATGTCGCCTGCCCTCCGTGCGACAGGCCGCTCGGCCGGCGCCCGGACGCGGGCCGGCCGAGCGCCTGCGCCTGCTGCTGCCGCGCCTGCTTCTCGCGCATCTTCTCCAGCATGTACTCGTGTCCCTGCCCGTGCTTCCAGCCGATCGACACGAGCCACGCGTTCATCGGGTACGTGAAGGCGAAGCCCACGAGCAGGCCCAGCGCGCCGAAGGTCCAGAAGGCGTACGTGCCCGGCCACGGCTGCTCGCCCACCACGACGGGCGTCACGTATCGCATCACCAGGCCCATGCCCACCATCACGGTGATCATCGAGAAGAACTCGGCCCGCCCGCCCTTCAGCACCGCCATCGCCATGCCGTTGCCGTGCATGCGCAGCGCCCAGGTCTGGAAGAGGAACCAGCCGAGCCCGAAGCCGACGGCGTACTCGAACCAGTACTCCTGCCAGAAGCTCATGCCCAGCAGCCGCGCGGCCACCATGGCCGTCATGATGCCGAGCCCGTCGCCGCCGACGCAGTGCGCGGCCGAGGCGACGACCTTGCGCCACTTCGGCCGCGAGTACTCCGTGAAGCGGCGCATCTTCTCCTCCCGGCCGGCGTAGTCGCCGATGTCCGAGGGGCGCGACGAGGCGAGGTAGAGCGCGATGCCGATCACGGAAAAGAACACGATGAGGATCGGCCAGCACACCTTCAGCGGCGCGTTGAGCGCGCTGTTGGCGTGCAGGCCGTCGTAGACGACCCACGCCGCCCCGGCGAGGCCGGCCAGGAACCACGGGATGGCGAACCACGGCTCGGCCATCCAGGTGAGCGAGTCGGCGAGCCAGTGCATCGCGATCCCCCGGTTGGAGGCCGTCGGCGCACGGCGCATGCCGCCGCGGCCCGGCCGTTCGGGAGGACACGGGCGGCGCGCGGAGGGTTCCTCCGGCCCCGCCTCTTCGGACCATGGCGCGGCCGGTCAGGCGGCCTGTCCCGCGGGCACCGGCGTGTAGCCCGCCTCGGTGATCGCGGCGACGAACTCCGAGGCCGGGTGGCTGCTCTCGATGCGCACGCGCTTGGCGTCGAGGTCGATCTCGGGCTTCGCCGCGGGATCCACCGCCTTCACGGTCTTCGTGATGGTGGAGGCGCAGTGGCCGCAGGTCATGTCGTTGACGGTCAGCTCGATCATGGAAACGCTCCTTGGCATGGGGTACGGGGTACCGTGCCACTCTGCACCTTCCTAGCATGGGAAGGTCAAGCGGCGCGGGCTCCTTCGCCCTGCGGGAGGGCGCCTACGGGGAGGCGGGGCAGGTGCCGGCGGGGAACTCGCCGCTCGCCGCCATCCACCGGTTCATCAGCGACTGCATGTCCTGGATCGTGACGCCGGACTGGTTGCGCGGGGAGCGCACGAACGTGCCCATCGCGTTGGACAGCCCGCTCGTGCCGGCCCAGGCCGGCCAGGTCCCGGTGGCCATCATGCCGCCGTGCATTCCGATGGCACTGCCCGCCATCATCCCGTTGAACCAGCCGTCGGAGGCGTCGTCCATCATCGCGCCCACGAGCCCGAACGCGTACGGCATGCCGAGGTCGGCGGCGAGCTGCGACATCGCCCCCAGCGCCATGCCGTAGTTGCGCGCGTCCGGATCGACGAGGCCGGTGCCGGGCGGGTGCAGCGGATCCATCGGGGGCACGCGCACGATGTCGTCCACGCCGAAGTAGCAGCCCACGGAGGCGTTCGCGGCCGCGATGTTGGTGCCGGTCATGCCGCCGGCCATGCGCTGCGCCATCGCCTGCGCGAGCGCGGTGAGCGGGGTCACCTGCACGCCGTCGAGCATCTGTCCCGCATGGATCGCGCCGAGCATCGCGGACAGGAAGTCGCCCGCCTGCAAGGGCACGTCCGCGCCCGTGGCCTCGTCCACGTAGTGGCCGCCGGTCATGCGCACCAGCACCGGGCCCGCGTAGTCGCCGACGGGGATCGAGAAGTGCCCCTGCCCGTCGGTGACCGCGGCGCCGAGCTGGCGGCCCATGGCGCCATTGTCGATCGCATAGGCCGCCACGCTGGCACCCGTCACCGGGCCCTTGGTCGCGGTGCCCCCGATCGACCCCTGCATCACCGGTGCGGCGTCGCCTCCGCCGCCTCCGCCGCCGCAGCCCGCGAGCGCGAGCGCCGCGCCGAGCGCGGCGAGGACCGCCGCGCGATGCCAATGCCGGACCGCCATGGGAACCTCCTGCTGGAAGGAAACCGGTTCCCATCGTGGGGGAGCGGCGGCGCGCGGACTTGACGCGCGTCAGGCGGCGGCGGATTTGCCGGCGTCGGGGACCGCCGCGGAGAAGCGCAGCGCGAAGGTGTTGGCCCCGGCGCGGCTGTGCGCCTCCACCGCGCCGCCCATGAGCCGCATGATCGAGTCCACGATGGCGAGGCCGAGGCCCGCGCCCTCCACCGAGCGCGACCGCGACTCGTCCCGGCGTGCGAAGCGCGCGAAGAGCCGCGCGAGCTCGGCCTCCGGGATCTCGGGCCCGGGGCTCACCACCGCGAGCCGGGCGCCGTCGGCCGTGGCGCTCACCTGCACGCCGATCGCCCCGCCGTCCGGCGAGTAGCGCACGGCGTTGGACAGCAGGTTGGTGATCGCGCGCCGGACGAGCGCGCGGTCACCGCGGATGCGCCCGGCGCCCGAGACGGCGATCGACTGGCCGCGCTCGGCGGCCGCCGCCTCGAAGTACTCGGCCGCCTCGGCCGCCTCGGCGGCGAGGTCCACCTCCTCGTCGCGCAGCTCGATCATCCCGCGGTCGGCGCGCGCGAGGAAGAGCATCTCGGAGACCATGCGCTGCAGCCGCTCGAGCTCCTCGAGGTTCGACAGCAGCGTCTCCTGGTACTCCTCGGCGCTGCGCGGGCGCCCCAGCGTGACCTGCGTCTGCAGCAGCAGGTTGTTCAGGGGCGTGCGCAGCTCGTGCGCGATATCCGCGGAGAACTGCTCGAGCGCGCGGAAGCTCTGCTCGAGGCGCTCGAGCATGCGGTTGAGGGCATCGGCCAGGCCGTGCACCTCCCGGGGCGCGTCGCGCAGGTCCAGGCGCGCGCCGAGGCGCTGCGCGGTCACCTCGCCCGCACGCTCGGCCACGTGCGCGAGAGGTGCCAGCCCGCGGCGCACCACGATCCACGCGAGCAGCGCGCTCGCCGCGATGCCCGCCAGGGCGACGGCCGCGGCCACGAGCGCGTGGCTGCGCAAGAGGGCGGCGGTCTGCGTGGTCTCGGTCGCGAGGACGACCTCCATCGGCGCGCGCCCGCCCGGCCAGCCGTGGCGCAGGCGGTGCACGAGCCACGATCGGCCGTCGGTGCGCACCTCGAAGTACGGTGCCGGCGCGGCGGTGAGCGGCGCCTGGGCGGCGGCGAGCGCGGGCTCGCCCAGGGGCAGCAGCCAGCGTCCCGACGCGCGCACGCCGACGCGCAGGTTCGGATGGCCCACGAGGATGTCGGCCACCCGGCCGATGTGCGCCTCGAAGTCGGCGCGGCTCGCGAACTCGCCCAGCAGGTGCTCGACCACCTCGGTCTTGCCGGTGATCTCCGCGAGGTCCCGCGCCTCGAGCTGCATGCGCAATGCGTGGTAGAGGGCGTAGCCGGCCGCGGCGAGGATCGCCGCCGACCCCAGCACGAAGAGCAGGACCAGGCGCGCGCCGAGGGAGGCGCCGCGGGGCGCTGTCCTCACGCCCCGCGCTCCTCCATCACGTAGCCGAACCCGCGCACGGTGTGCACGAGCCGGCGCGGGAACGGGTCGTCGATCTTCGCGCGCAGCCTCCGGACCGCCACCTCGACCACGTTCGTGTCGCTGTCGAAGTTCATGTCCCAGACCTGCTCGGCGATGAGCGTGCGCGACAGCACCTCGCCGCGCCGGCGCAGCAGGAGCAGCAGCAGCGCGTACTCCTTCGGGGTGAGCTCGATGCGCTGTCCGGCGCGCTCGACGCGCCGGCGCAGCAGGTCCACGGCGAGGTCGGCGAGGCGCAGCACCTCGGGCTCGCGCGCGGTGCCGCGGCGCAGCAGGGCGCGCACCCGGGCGAGGAGCTCCGAGAACGCGAAGGGCTTGACCAGGTAGTCGTCGGCGCCCAGCTCGAGGCCGCGCACGCGGTCCTCCACGCGGTCGCGCGCGGTGAGGAAGAGCACCGGCACCTGGCGCTCGCGGCGGATCGCGGCGAGCGCGGCCCAGCCGTCCATGTCCGGCAGCCCGATGTCGAGGATCACCAGGTCGTAGGCCGACGAGCGCACGTGGTGCACGGCGTCCAGGCCGCTGCGGACCCAGTCGACCACGAAGCCGTTCTCGCCCAGGCCCTTGACCAGGTACTCGCCCGCGTGGGCCTCGTCTTCCGCCAGCAGCAGCCGCATCGATCTCTCGTCCCCGGATGGGCCCCGAGGGTACCGCAGGCCGCGTCCGACGGGCCCGGATGACAGGATTGTAATGAGCGCGTCATCCAATTGATCCGCGCACGCCGCTACGGTGGAGCCCTCGACGCGAAAGGACCCCGATGGCCGACCCGTACTCCCCCGCCCCCGCCCGCCCCGGCCGGCGCCGCTTCGTGCAGGGCCTCGCCGCCGGCGGTGTCCTCGCGGCGATGCCGGGCCTCGTGCTCCCCGCGCACGCGCGCGAGCGCCCGCTCGCCGCCACGCCGCCCACGCTGCGCGGCACGGATTTCGACCTCGTGGTGGCGCGCACCCCCGTCGACTTCACCGGACGCGCGCGGCTCGCCACCACGGTCAACGGCTCGATCCCGGGCCCGACCCTGCGCTGGCGCCAGGGCGAGACGGTGACGATCCGCGTCACCAACCGCCTGCCGGAGACGACCTCCATCCACTGGCACGGCATCCTCCTGCCCTTCGGCATGGACGGCGTCCCGGGCCTGAGCTTCCCCGGCATCGCGCCCGGCGAGACCTTCGTCTACCGCTTCAGGGTGCAGCAGGCGGGCACCTACTGGTACCACTCGCACAGCGGCTTCCAGGAGCAGACCGGCATGTACGGCGCGATCGTGATCGATCCCGCCGAGGGCGCGCGCGGCGCGGAGCGCGAGCACGTGCTCGTGCTCTCGGACTGGACCGACGAGGACCCGATGCGCATCTTCGCGAAGCTCAAGACGCAGAGCGACTACTACAACTTCCACCAGCCCACGGTGCCCGCCTTCCTGCGCGACGTGCGCTCGGGCGGGCTCGCCGCCGCGCTCGCGAAGCGGCGCATGTGGAACGAGATGCGCATGAACCCGACCGACATCGCGGACGTCTCGGGCTACACCTACACCTACCTCGCCAACGGCACGCCACCGGCGGGCAACTGGACGGCGATCTTCCGCCCCGGCGAGCGCGTGCGGCTGCGCCTCGTGAACAGCTCCGCCATGACCTTCTTCGACGTGCGCATCCCGGGCCTCGCGATGACCGTGGTGCAGGCCGACGGCCAGGACGTGGACCCGGTGACCGTCGACGAGATCCGCATGGGTGTGGCGGAGACCTACGACGTGATCGTCGCGCCGAAGGACCAGGCCTACACCGTCTTCGCCCAGGCCATGGACCGCAGCGGCTACACGCGCGCGACGCTGGCACCGGCCGCGGGGCTGTCGGCGCCCGTGCCCGCCGTCGACGCCGTCGAGCCGCTCACCATGGCGGACATGATGGGTTCCATGGAGGGCATGGACCACGGCGGCATGGCGATGCCGGGCGCGGCGACGGGCGGCATGGACCACTCCGCCATGGGCCACGGCGGCATGGACCCCTCGGCCATGACGGCCGGCGCGATGCCGCCCGCCGGCGCGCGCCCGTTCCAGGTCCGTCACGCGCGCACCGAGTACGGCCCGGGCACCGACATGCGCGTGGACACGCCGCGCACGAACCTCGACGACCCCGGCATCGGCCTGCGGGGCAACGGCCGGCGCGTGCTCACCTACGCCGACCTGCGCACGACCGCCGGCCCCCTCGATCCCGGCGCGCCCGAGCGCGAGATCGAGCTGCACCTCACCGGCAACATGGAGCGCTACGCGTGGTCGCTCGACGGCGTCGAGTTCGCGCGCGCGAAGCCGGTCCATTTCCGCTACGGCGAGCGCCTGCGCGTGGTCTTCGTGAACGACACGATGATGACCCACCCCATGCACATGCACGGCATGTGGAGCGAGCTCGAGGCCCCGGACGGGCGCTTCCAGGCGCGCAAGCACACGATCGCGGTGCAGCCGGCGCAGCGCGTGACCTTCCAGGTGAGCGCCGACGCGCCGGGCCGCTGGGCCTGGCACTGCCACCTGCTCTACCACATGGAAGCGGGCATGTTCCGCGAGATCCTCGTCTCGTGAGGCGCGCCGCGATGCAGAACCGCGACCCGATGAAGCGCCTCGCCGCCGCCGCGCTCGCCGCGCTCGCCACCCTGCCCGCCCTCGCCGCGGAGCCCGCCCTGCGCGACCCCGACGCCTACGCCGAGGGCGCGACGCCGGGACCGCTGCCGCCGCCGATGCCGGAGCACCGCTTCGGCTCGCTGCTCGTCGACCGCCTCGAGGCGTCGCACGCCGACGGGCGCAACGAGGCCGCCTACGACCTCGAGGGCTGGTACGGGGGCGACTACGATCGCCTGGTGCTGAAGGCCGAAGGGGCGGTGCGCGCCGGCAAGTCCGAGGAGGCGCGCACGGAGCTGCTCTGGGGGCACGCCATCGCGCCGTACTGGGACACGCAGCTCGGCGTGCGCCGCGACGGCGGGCCCGGACCGGACCGTACCTGGCTCGCGTTCGGCGTCGAGGGCATCGCGCCGTACTGGTTCGAGCTCGAGGCCACGGCGTACGTGGGCGAAGGCGGGCGCACGGCGCTGCGCCTGGCCGGCCGGTACGAGGCGCTGCTCACCCAGCGGCTCGTCGTCGAGCCGCGGCTCGACGCGAGCGCCTACGGGCGCGGCGACCCGGCCCGCGAGCTGGGAGCGGGCCTCGCCGAGCTCACCGCCGGCGTGCGGCTGCGCTACGAGATCCGCCGCGAGCTGGCCCCCTACGTGGGGGTCGAGCGCGCCTTCCTCTTCGGCGACACGGCCGACCTCGCCCGCGCATCCGGCACGCCGACCGCGCAGACCCGCGCCGTCGCCGGAATCCGGTTCTGGTTCTGAACCCCCTGACGCGGCTGCGCGCCGCCTGCCCACCGCCCATGACGCCCACCGCACGCCGACTGTCGATCCTCCTCTGCGCGGCACTCGCGCCGGCCGCGCCCCTCGCCCACGGCGACGAAGCCGCCGCCGCGCCGGCCATCGGCGCCCCCGGCGATCCCGCGAAGGTCACCCGCACCATCGAGGTGCGGATGGACGACACCATGCGCTTCCACCCCGACCGCATCGCGGTGAAGCCCGGCGAGACGGTGCGCTTCCTGGTGCACAACGACGGGAAGCTGCGCCACGAGATGATGATCGGGACCGAGCACGCGCTGCAGGAGCACGCCGCGATGATGCGGGCGATGCCGGACATGCAGCACCACGAGCCGAACATCGTTTCCCTCGCCCCGGGACAGCGGGGCCGGCTCGTCTGGCGGTTCGGGGCCGGCGGCACGGTGCCCTTCGCGTGCATGCAGCCCGGCCACCTGGAGGCCGGGATGAAGGGCGAAGTCGACGTCCGTTGAGGCGGCGGGGCCGCGCCTCGCGGGCGCCGCGCCCCGCGCGCCGGGGACTTCAGGCGCCGTCGTGGCGCGCGTAGAGCCGGCTCGAGCCGTCCTGGGCGATCAGGAACACCTGGTAGGTCGGCCCGTTCGGGATGTCCATCCCGGGCGCGGCCGCCGGCATGCCGGGCGAGGCGAGCCCGCGGGCCTTCGGCCGCTCGGCGAGCAGCTTGCGGATGTCGCTCGCGGGCACGTGCCCCTCGATCGCGTAGCCCTCGACCTTGGCGGTGTGGCACGAGGCGAACTCCGGCGGGATGCCGGCGGCGCTGCGGACGGGCGTCGGATCGTCGACCATCGTCACCTTCGTCGCGAAGCCGTTCTTCTGCAGGTGCTGGGTCCAGCCCTCGCAGCAGCCGCAGCCGGGGTTGCGCCAGATCTCCACGAGAACCGGGCGGGGGCCGGCGGCCTTCGCGGCGCCGGGTCCCTGGGTTCCCGCCGCATGCACCATCGGGGCGGCCGCGGCGGCGGCCAGCAGGGCGAGCAGTTCTCTGCGCTTCATCGTGCTTCTCCTTGTCTCATCGTCCGTATCCTGTCACGCAATGCCGCCGGCGTGGATGACAATTCCGTCATGCGATGCAGCTCCATCCCGTGCGCACCGCCTCGGCGAGGCCGGGCACGCGCGCAAGGCCCACGAGCGCCATGGCGATGAGGGCGAGGCCCGCGCCGCGGCGCACCCAGGGCGCGCGGCGCAGCGCGAGCAGGCGTTGCGCGAAGAACCCGGCGCCCAGCAACGCCGGGAGCGTGCCCGCGCCGAACGCGGCCATCACCCCGGCCCCGCCCGCGGCGCTGCCGCTTGCGAGCGCGAGCACGAGCATGCTGTAGACGAGCCCGCAGGGGACCCACCCCCAGAGCGCGCCGGCGGCGAGCGACTTGGCGCCCGAATCGATCGGGAAGACGCGCCGCGCCGCGGGCTCGACGCGGCGCCACAGCACCGCACCCGCGCGCTCGAGCCGCAGCACCGCCCCGCTCCAGCCGGCCACGTAGAGCCCGAGCAGCACCATCACGACGTTGGCGAGCGCGAAGAGCGCGGTCTGCGCGTAGGCGAGCGGCGCGGCGGCCTGGCCGAGCTGGCCCACGGCGCCGGCGGCGGCCCCCGCGACCGAGTAGCTGGCGATGCGCCCGGCGTTGAACGCGAGCTGGCGCGCGGCGGCCGGGCCCCGGGCGGCCGCGGAGAAGCCGCCCACGATCCCCCCGCACATGCCCGCGCAGTGCACCCCGCCCAGCAGTCCCGCGGCGAAGGCGGCGGCCGCGAGCGCCGCCATCACATCACCCGCGAATACTGGGCACGCCTTTCGGCCGCGCGCAGGTACTTGTCGAACACCATGCACACCGAGCGCACCAGCAGCCGCCCGCGGGGCGTGACGTGGATCCAGTCGCCCTCGAGCTCGACCAGCCCGTCGTCCTCGAGGCGCTTCAGGTCCTCCATCTCGTCGGCGAAGTACTTGTCGAACTCGACGAGGTGCGCGATCTCGATCGACTCCTTGGCGAGCTGGAAGTGGCAGGCGAGCGCCTGGATCACCGCGCGGCGCACGAGGTCGTCGGGGTTGAGCTCGATGCCGCGCAGCACGGGAAGCTGGCCGCGCTCGAGCTGCATGTAGTAGTCGTCCAGCCCCTTCACGTTCTGCACGTACGTGGGCCCGATCTTGCCGATGGCCGAGACACCCAGGCCCACGAGGTCGCAGTCCCCGCCCGTGGAGTAGCCCTGGAAGTCGCGCGTGAGGTGGCCCTTGCGCTGCGCCACGGCCAGCTCGTCGGTCGGCTTGGCGAAGTGGTCCATGCCGATGTACACGTAGCCCGCCTCGCCCAGGCGCGCGATGGCGCCCGTCATGAGCTCGAGCTTGACCTCGGGGCTCGGCAGGTCGGCCTCGAGGATGCGCCGCTGCGGCTTGAACGCGGCCGGCAGGTGCGCGTAGGAATACAGGGCGATGCGGTCCGGGTCGCACTCGATCACGCGCTCGAGCGTCTCGCCGAACCCGGCGAGCGTCTGCTTCGGCAGCCCGTAGATGAGGTCCATGTTCACCGAGCGGAAGCCGTGGGCGCGGCCGGCGTCGATCACGACCCGCGTCTCGTCGAGGCTCTGGACGCGGTTGACCGCGCGCTGCACGGCCGGGTCGAAGTCCTGCACGCCCACGCTCATGCGGTTGAAGCCGAGCGAGGCGAGGTGGGCGATGCGCTGCGCGTCCACCTTGCGCGGATCGATCTCGATGGCGTACTCGCCGGCCGGGTCGAGCTCGAAGCTGTCGCGGATCGCCCGCACGAGCCGCGCGCTCTCCGCGTCGCCGAGGAAGGTCGGCGTGCCCCCGCCCCAGTGCATCTTCACGATCCGGCGGTCGTCGCCGAGGCGCTCGGCCGCGAGCCGGATCTCGCGCTCGAGGTGGCTCACGTACTTCACCGCGCGCGCGTGGTCCTTCGTCGCGATCTTGTTGCACGCGCAGTAGAAGCACAGCGTGTCGCAGAACGGCACGTGGACGTATAATCCCAGCGGCCGCAGGAATCCGCCAATCTTGCGGTTGGCGAGCCAGTGGCCGTAGGCCCGGGCGTCGAACGCCTCGACGAACCGGTCGGCCGTGGGGTAGGACGTGTACCGGGGACCGGCCCCCCCATACTTGCGGATGAGCGCCGTATCGATGACGAGCGAGGTATCGGTGGGCATCGCTTCCGGGATCCTCGGCTTGATGGCAGTTGCAGTGTTCATGACCGCACTATGAGGGGCAGTGGCCATCCATGCTTGACGCGGGTCAAAAGGACCCCCCATCCGTGAGCCGGCCGCAGCAGCCCGCCGGCGAGGGCGAGCTGTCCTCGGCGGGCCTGCTGGCGATCCTCGCCCCCTTCCTCGCCGCCGGCGCCGTCACGGCCGTCCTCGCCGCCCTCGCGGCGGCGATGGGCTGGTATCAGCACGAGATGCTCTACACGGCGGGGGGGATCGGCATCCTGGTCGCCCTGCCCGCGGCCTACCTCCTGTGGCGCGAGGTGTCGAGCCGCACCTCGACGCTGCGCGCGCTGGAAAACGCCCAGGCCCGGGTGGGCGGGATCGTCGAATCGGCGATGGACGCGATCGTCTCGGTGGACGAGCAGCAGCGCATCGTCCTCTTCAACGCCGCGGCGGAAAAGGCGTTCCGCTGGCCGCGCGCGGCCGTCCTCGGCCAGCCCCTCGACATGCTCATCCCCCAGCGCTACCGCGCCGCCCACCGCGCCCACATCGAGCGCTTCGCCCGCACCGCGGTCACCTCCCGCGGAATGGGCAACCAGACCGTGCTCTACGGCCTGTGCGCCAGCGGCGAGGAGTTCCCGATCGAGGCGTCGATCTCGCAGCACGAGGAGGACGGGCGCAAGCTCTTCACCGTGATCCTGCGCGACGTGAGCGACCGCGTGCGCGCGGCCGACATGCTCGCCCGCAGCGAGGCGCGGCTGCGCGGCATCCTCGACTCGGCCATGGACGCGATCATCACCGTGGACGAGCGCCAGCACGTCGTGCTCTTCAACAGGGCCGCCGAGGAGGTGTTCGGCTGCCCGCGCGACCAGGCCATCGGCGCCCCGCTCGCGTGGTTCATCCCCGAGCGCTTCCGCGGGCCGCACGCGCAGATGGTGCGCGACTTCGGCAGCACCGGCACGTCGTCCCGGCGCATGGGCGCCCAGCGCATCGTGATGGGCCTCAGGCGCAACGGCGAGGAGTTCCCGATCGACGCCTCGATCTCCCAGACGATGGAGAACGGCCAGCGCTTCTACAGCGTGATCCTGCGCGACGTGACCGAGCGCACGAAGAGCGAGCAGGCGCTGCGCGAGTCGCGCGAGGAGATCCGCCGCCTCGCGCTCGCGGCGAGCGCCGTGCGCGAGCAGGAGAAAAGCCGCATCGCCCGCGAGCTGCACGACGAGCTGGGCCAGGCGCTCACGGCGCTCAAGATCGACGTGGGCTGGCTGCGCGAGAACCTCGCCGCCGGCGACGAGGCGGCGCAGCGCAAGCTCGCCTCGATGCAGCTGCTTCTCGACGGCACCGTCGCGGCCGCGCGGCGCATCTCCGCCGACCTGCGCCCGCTGATGCTCGACGACCTCGGGCTCGTGGCCGCCTGCGAGTGGCTCGTGCACAACTTCACGCAGCGCACCGGCGCGGCCTGCGAGCTGGTGCTCGCGGGCGAGGGGCTCGACCTGCCCGATCCCGGCGCGAGCGCCGTCTTCCGCGTGCTCCAGGAGTCGCTCACGAACATCGCCAAGCACGCCGAGGCGACCCAGGTCGAGGTCGCCCTCGAGCGCGACGACGCGGCGGTCACGCTCACCGTGCGGGACAACGGCCGCGGCTTCGACCCCGATGCCCCGCGCCGGCCCGGCTCCTACGGCCTCACCGGGCTCAAGGAGCGCGCCTACCTCATGGGCGGCACCGTGCGCCTCGACACCGGGCCGGGGCAGGGGACGACGGTCGAGATGCGACTGCCCGCCGCGAACCTGCAGGAGGAGACGTGATCCGCATCGTCGTCGCCGACGACCACACCATCGTGCGCGAGGGCCTCAAGCAGCTGCTCGTCGCGAGCGGGGACCTCGAGGTGGCGGGCGAGGCGCAGGACGGCTTCGAGGTGATGAAGCGGGTGCGCGAGCTCGACTTCGACCTGCTGCTCCTCGACATGTCGATGCCGGGCAAGAGCGGCATCGAGCTGATCAGGCAGGTGAAGGGCGAGAAGCCGAAGCTGCGCATCCTGGTGCTCAGCATGCACGAGGAGCACCAGTACGCCGTGCGCGCGATCCGTGCCGGCGCCTCGGGCTACCTCACCAAGGAAAGCGCCTCCCGGCAGCTCGTCGAGGCGATCCGCAAGGTGGCGGCGGGGGGGGCCTTCATCAGCAGCGCCGTGGCCGAGCAGCTCGCCCTGGGCGCCATGCCCGGGGCCGAGGGGCCGCTGCACGCCGCCCTCTCCGACCGCGAGTTCCAGGTCTTCCGCCTGATCGCCGAGGGCAAGTCGGTCTCCGACATCGCCGAGCGGCTCAACCTCTCGGTGAAGACGGTGAGCACCCACAAGGCGAACATCCTCCAGAAGATGGGCATGTCCACCGCCGGCGAGCTCATCCGCTACGCCGTCGAGCACCGCCTGGTCGAGGACTCCGGCGGCGGCTAGCCGCGCCGGGCCGCGAACTTTCCGCCGCCGCGCCCGATCTACCCGTATCCCGCGGGCGGCGGCCACGCGCCCGCGATTCGAGGATCGGAACGCGAGGAGGCCGGGATGGCGCAAGGCAGCCAGGAACTGCACGAGAACGGGGACGCCCTCGAGCCGGGGACGATCGATCGCCACCGCGCGATCGTGTCCATCATGGAGGAGCTGGAGGCGGTCGACTGGTACGACCAGCGCGTGGACGCCTCCGGCGACGCGGAGCTGAAGGCGATCCTCGCCCACAACCGCGACGAGGAGAAGGAGCACGCGGCGATGGTGCTCGAGTGGCTGCGCCGGCGCGACGCGAAGCTCGACGAGCACCTGCGCAACTACCTCTTCACCGACAAGGACGTGCTCGCGATCGAGGAGGCGCTCGACGCGGCCGGGGCGTCCCCCGGCGGCGCGCCGCAGGCCGACGGCAGCCTCGGCATCGGCAGCCTGCGCGGGGAGGAGCCGGCATGAACGACCTCCTGCGCGAGCTGGCACCGATTTCCGAGGCGGCATGGAAGCAGGTCGAGGACGAGGCCGCGCGCACGCTCAAGGCGTGCCTCGCCGGGCGCAAGCTGGTGGATTTCCGCGGCCCCCTGGGCACCGAGGCGTGCTGCGTGAGCCTCGGGCGCAGCGACGCGCTCAAGTCCGCCCCGGGCGAGGGCGTGGAAGCGCGCCTGCGCCGCTCGCAGCCGCTGGTGGAGCTGCGCGTGCCCTTCGAGCTCTCGCGCGGGGAGCTCGAGGCGATCGGCCGCGGCGCCCAGGATCCCGACCTCGACCCGGTGCGGGAGGCCGCGCGCCGGGCCGCCCTCGCCGAGGACCGGGCCGTCTTCCACGGCTACGGCGAGGCGACCATCGAGGGGCTCGCGCAGGCGAGTGCGGCCGCGCGCATGACGGTGAGCGACGACTACAGCACCTGGCTCGGCACGATCTCGGAGGCCACGCACCGGCTGCACAATGCCGGCGTCGGCGGCCCCTACGCCCTCGCCCTCGGCCCGCGCTGCCACACCGGGCTGGTGAAGACGATCATGGGCGGGCTGCCGGTGATCGAGCACCTGCGCCGCCTCCTCGACGGCCCCATCGTGTGGGCGCCCGCCGTGGACGGCTCCGTGGTGCTGAGCATGCGCGGCGGCGACTTCGAGCTCACCGTGGGCCAGGACTTCTCCATCGGCTACCTCGAGCACTCGGCGCGCACGGTGACCCTCTACCTGCAGGAAAGCTTCACCTTCCGCGTGCTCTCCCCCGAGGCCGCGGTCCCCCTCGCCTATCCGGCGAAGAAGTGAGCGACGCCGGCGCTATCCCGGCTTGCCGTCCAGGCGCGGGCGGGTGAGCACGGGCCAGTAGCGCACGGCGTAGATGCCGAAGGCGAGGGACCAGCAGGCGCCCGAGACGACGAGCGAGGGCACGTACCATTGCGGCCGGACCAGGGGCCCGAAGACGCGCGCCAGGGCCGCGGCCTGGACCAGCAGGTACGCCGCCACTTCCCAGCGGTCGACGACGAGCGGGCGGCCGGTGTGCCCCTTGGCCGTGCGCGTCATCATCCCGATCGTCATGCCGCCGATGACGCCCACCGTGAGCGCATGGGTCGCGAGCGGCGCCAGCACGAGCCCCTCGGCGGCGAGCGCGCGCAACAGCAGGTGCACGGGAATCCAGGCGTAGGCGGCGTGCAGCACCCACACGAGCGGCGTGCCGAGCGTGCGCCACGGACGCCACAGGGCGAGCCGCACGGCGTGCGCCGCGGCGCCCACCGCCGCGATCGCCGCGATCGCCGCGGCCGGCGCGCCCAGGGCATCGGCGGCGAGCAGCAGCAGCACCGCGGCGAGCGCGACCCGCTCCACCCGCGGGTCGCGCGCCGCGCCGGCCCCGGGCACGCCGTTGTTCGTGAACATCGGCATCACGCGCCCGGCCACGACGCTCACGATGAAGAGCACCACGTCGAGGCCCACCCGCAGCGCGTCGCCGGGCGAGGCCGCGATCACGCCCATCCATGCGAGATGCAGGGCCAGGGCGGCGAGCGCGGCCAGCACGAGCAGCGCCACGAAGAAGTAGTTGCGCCGGTTGCCGCCGCGCGCGAGCGGGATCGCGATGCCCGCGGCCACGGCGAGGGGAAACGCGGTGTTCGTCGCCGCCGCGAGCCAGGGCCAGGGCAGCGCCATCGACACGCGGGCGGCGATCCACAGCAGCACGATCGCCGCGAGCCATGCCCCCGTGGGCGTGGCCCGCCCCGACCAGTTGCGCACGGCCGTGAAGAGGAATCCCGCGATCACCGCGAACGTGAAGCCGAAGAGCATCTCGTGGCCGTGGCGCGAGGGCGCGCCCAGGTAGCCCGCGGGCAGCCAGCCCGCGACGTCCGCGACCCACAGCGGGATCGACAGCGCCGCGAAGGCGCTCGCGAGGAGATAGAACGGGCGGAAGCCGAGGTCCCAGAGGGCGAAGCGGTTGCCGGCGGCCGGCGGGGCGGGCGATTCGATCTGCAGCATGGGGCGGGGCCTGTCAGCCGCGCGCGGGGCGCGGGGGTGGGGCGGGCGCGGCATCCTCGCCCGTCGTGGTCTTGCGACCGAGCGCGTACGCGAGCGTTCCGGCGAAGAGCAGCAGCGCGACGGCGTTGAGCGCGCCCCCGGCGGCCCGCAGCGCCGGCTCGGCCACGCCCGCGACACGCAGCAGCACGGACGCGTGCAGCAGCGCGAGCGGCGCGTAGAAGAACCGCGTGTAGGCGAGCCGGCGGCGCGCGACGAGCGGCACGACCATCGGCGCGTGCGCGAGGATCATCGAGAAGACGAAGCCCAGCCCGAGGGCGTGCAGGGCCGCGTCGCGCCAGGCGGGGTCGAGCGCGGACATCGCCGCCCACGCGACGCCGCCCGCGGCGAGCCAGGCGTAGCCCGCGAGGAGCGCCACCGCCGCGTAGCGCGGGAAGCCGGCGGCGTGCACGGTCCGGCGCGCGAGGTCGAAGGCGACGAGCCACGCGGCGAGCGCGAGGAGCCCCGCGCCGAAGGCGATGCCGCCGGCGGGCGGCGCGAAGAGCGAGGCGCCCGCGCCGCCGAGCAGCAGCGCCGCGGCGGCGAGGAAGAGCGGCATCGCCCCCCGGCGCCGGCGCATGAGCCGCGTCATCTCGAGGCGCTCGGCGGCGATGGTGAGCACCAGGTAGGCGAACCACCACGCGGCGGTGGCGTTGGGGGCGGCGTTCGCGAGGTTCGCCGCGTTGCCGACCGCCCAGGCGAGCGCGGCCACGAGGAGGAGCGCGATGTGCAGCGCGCGCTGCCGCACGAGCAGGGCGATGCTCACCGCCGCGAGGAAGCAGGGCGCGGCCAGCTCCAGCACGAGTCCCGCCTGGCGTGCGCCGGCCAGCAGCAGCAGCCCGCCCACGCCGGCGGCGAGCGGCGCCCCGTACGCCCAGGGCTTGCCGAGGGCGATGGCGCGCTCGAGGGAGATCACGGTCCCCAGGAAGGCGCCGGTCATCAGGGCCGCGTGGTTCGCCGCCGCGTTCGGCACCGCCAGCGCGAGACCGAGCCGCGAGAGCCCGCCCAGCACGCCGGCCACGAGGCAGGCCGCGCCCAGGACGAGCAGCGCGACCCGCCCGAGCGGCATTTCAGTCCCAGCCCATCGCCGAGCGCGCGGCCGCGCTCATGCGCTCCGGCCCCCAGGGCGGATCCCAGACCAGCTCGGGCTGCACCTGCACGTCGGGCCCGAGCGAGCGCCCGAGCTGCGCCACCACGTCGTCCACGATCATCTCGGCCACGGGGCACGCCGCGGAGGTCATGGTGAGCCGCACCCTGACGGCGTCGGCGTCGAGGTCCACCCCGTACACGAGCCCGAGGTCGACGATGTTGAGCGCCATCTCCGGGTCCACGACGCGCCTGAGCGCCGAGACGACGCGCTCGCGCTCGTCCCAGGGCCCGCGATAGGCGATGGAGGTGGCGCTCACGGCGCCCTCGACGTCGCGACTCTCGGCGAAAACCGCAGGATCCGCGCGAGCTGGCGGCGGTTCACGGCGAGGTCCGCGAGCGTGTAGCGGTCGAGCACGGCGTAGAAAGCCCGGAGCGCTTCGTGCAGGACGCCCTCCAGGCGGCACGATCCGGCGAGCACGCACTCGTTGTGCTCGGCGTCGAAGCATTCGGCGGGCAGGTCGCCGCACTCGGTGATGCGCACGACCCGGCCGATGTTGATGTCCGCGGCCGGACCGGCGAGGCGGAATCCGCCCCCCCGGCCGCGGGAGTTGAAGAGAACGCCGGCCTTGCCCAGCACGTGCACGACCTTCACCAGGTGGTTCTCCGAGATGCGGTAGGCGTTCGCCACCTCGGCGATGGTCGCCCGGCCCTCCGGCGCGGCCGCCACGTAGAGCAGCACGCGCAGGCTGTAGTCGGTGAAGGTCGTGAGGCGCATGGCTTCAGTCGGCTCCGCGGGCCGCCGTGTCGGCCACCGGCACCGGCGCCGTCTTCGGCGGCCGGCGCAGGAGCTTCAACGCGTACACGGCGAGGGCGACGCTGCCCAGCGCGAAGACGATGTCGCCCGGCACCCGCAGCCACACGAGCGTCTCCATCACGCCGGAGTGCACGATGGCCGGCGAGCGCGCGTACCACAGGCCCTCGGTCACGCTGTACCAGGCCTGGTAGATGCCCGCCGGCAGCAGCGACATGAACACCATCATGAAGAGGCCGATGTTCATGCCCCAGAACGCGGGCGCCAGGAAGCGGTCGGCGTGGTGGTTGCGCGGATACAGGCCCCGCAGGCAGAAGAGCAGCAGGCCGATGCCGAGCATGCCGTACACGCCGAAGAGCGCGGCGTGGCCGTGGGCGGGCGTCATGTTGAGGCCCTGGACGTAGTAGAGCGAGGCCGGCGGGTTGATCGCGAAGCCGAGCAGGCCCGCGCCGACCGTGTTCCAGAAGCCCACGGCGACGAAGGACAGGATCGCCCACTTGTACGCGGCGACCCACGGCGCGGCCTTGCTGCGCTGGTAGTTGCGGTAGCCTTCCAGGCCGATCAGGGCGAGCGGCACCACTTCGAGGGCGGAGAACACCGCGCCCACGGCGATCACCGAGGTGGGCGTGCCGGTCCAGTAGAGGTGGTGCAGCGTGCCGAGGATGCCGCCGAAGAGGAAGACGATCGTCTCCATCACGATGGCGCGGTTGGCGCTCGAGGCGGCCACGAGGCCGAGGCGCGTGAAGATCAGCGCGATCACCGCGGTGGCGAAGACCTCGAAGAAGCCCTCCACCCACAGGTGCACCAGCCACCACCTCCAGTACTCGATCATCGCGTAGTGCGTGTGCTGCCCCCACACGAGCGAGCTCGCGTAGAAGCCGCCGATGCACGCGGCCGACAGGAACACCATCGCGACGAGCCCGCGCGTCTCGGACGGCTTCCGCAGGGCCGGCCAGAGGGCGCGCCCGAGCAGGAAGACCCAGAAGATGAGGCCCACGAAGAGCAGGACCTGCCAGATGCGGCCCATGCTCGTGAACTCGAGCCCCTGGTTGCCGATCCAGAACGAGAAGTCGAAGCCGCGGTGCTGCAGGCTGCCCAGCCAGCCGAAGGCGGTCGAGCCCACGACGATGAGCGAGCAGCGCGTAGAAGAGCACGTCCACCCCCAGCTTCTGCAGCTTCGGCTCCCGGCCGCCCAGCAGCGGCGCGATGTACAGGCCCGTGGCGAGCCAGGCGGTGGCGATCCAGAACACGCCGAACTGCGTGTGGATCGTGCGGCTCACGGTGTAGGGCAGGATCTCGGCCAGCGGGATGCCGAAGAAGGCGCGGCCCTCGACGGCGTAGTGCGCGGTGATGGCGCCCACGCCGATCTGCACCAGCAGCAGCCCGATCACCACGAAGAAGTACTTGCGCGTGGCGCGCATCGAGGGCGTGGCCGCGGCGTTCACGAGCGGGTCGCGCTCGGGCACCTTCGGGTCCGGCGCCTCGGCGTGCGCGGTGTGGTACCACACCATGCCGGCGATGCCGGCGATCAGCAGGATGATGCTCGCGATCGTCCAGAGCGAGGCCGTGCCCGTGAGCTCGTTGCCCACGATCGGCTCGTGCGGCCAGTTGCTCGTGTACGACAGGCCGCTTTCGCCGGGGCGGTCGGTGGTCGCCGACCACGCCGACCAGAAGAAGAACGCGGCGAGCTCCTTGCGCTGCACCGGGTCGGACAGCAGGTTGTCGCCCATGGCGTAGCGCTCGCGCAGGCCCTCGAGCTTCGGATCGTCGCCGAAGAGGCCCTCGTAGTGCGCGTCCACCTCGGCGATCGCCTTCGCGCGCTGGGCCGAGATCGTGAGCGTGCCGGTGGCCGCGTCGTAGGTGTTGCGCCGCATCTCCGCCTTCACGATCGCGTCCACGGCCGCCGCGCTGGTCGAGCGAGAGCTTCGCATAGGGCTGGCCGTACATGGCCTCGGACTTGATGTCGCGGTAGCGCGCTCGCCTCGCGGTGCAGCCAGTCGGCGGACCAGTCGGGCGCGACGTAGCTGCCGTGGCCCCAGACGGTGCCCAACTGCTGGCCGCCGGCCGAGAGCCAGGCGCGCTGGCCTTCCTGGATCTGGCTGCCGGTATAGACGGTGGCGCCGTCCTCGGTTTTCACGGCCTGCGGGATGGGCGGGGCGGCGAGGTAGATCTCGCGGCCGATCCAGCCCAGGGCGGCGAACGACAGGACGAACACGATGCCCAGCCATTGCCAGAGTTTTCGCGTCGGTTGCATGGTCGGTTCCTTCATCACGGGAATGCGGGTTCTATTAAGGTAGATATGGTATGCACCTTCACGGCCGGTTCTTTGACCTGGCACAAGTTCTTCGCGGTTCGCGGCTGCGGGGAGCGCTCCGGGGCCCCGGCGGGGGCTCCCGCCGGGGTCCTACTGGTAGGCGACGCAGGACTCGCAGATGGTCCCGGTGACGTCCTTCTTCAGGTGCGCGCGGCGAAGTGCCATGAAGGCGTCGCTGTTCCAGCCGTCCATGAACGCCACCTCGTTCAGGTCGGCCATCACCCACTTGTCGCCGGCGTCGAAGCAGCAGGCCGACAGCTTGCCCTCGTGCGTGACGTGGCCCTCGGTGAAAGCCGACCAGCACGGCAGCGGCTCGCGCAGCGCCCCCAGGCGGCCCTGGTTGCCGGCGATGGGCCGGTAGCCCAGCTCCTCCTCGCGCTCGGTGGCGAGGCTGCCCATCGAGTAGAGCGGCAGCCAGTAGTGCTCGTCCACGTGGGGAAGGATGTCGGCCACGAGCGCCTGCATGCGCTCCTGCTGCTCGCCGTCGTAGCGGATGCTGGAGGCGTACAGGCCGCAGCCGTAGCCGCCGCCGTCGCGCACGCGGCGGGTGGCCTTGAGGTTCGCGATGGCGTCGCGGAAGAGCCTGGGCTTGACCCCCGCCACCTCGCGGAACTGCGCCTCGTCGGCGTTGTTCATCGAGAACTTGAGCGAGTCGAGCCCCGCCTCCATGCACGCCTTGACACGCGCGGGCGTGGCGAGCGAGCCGTTGGTGGTGAGGAAGGCGTAGCGGATGCCGCGGCGCTTGGCGTAGGCGATCGCCTCGGGCAGCCAGCCGCACATGAACGACTCGCCGATGTAGAAGAGTCCCAGCTCCTCCACGCCCGCGTCCACCATCTCGCCCACCAGGCGCTCGAAGAGCGCCCGATCCATCTCGCCGCGATCCTTCATCCGCAGCCGGTGCGCGCAGAAGCCGCAGCGGTAGTTGCACTGCGAGGTCAGCTCGATCTTCACGGCGCGCGGGGCCGGCAGGCGCTCGGCACGGTAGCGCTCCGGGATGCCGGTGACGGCGTCGATGCGCGAGGTGATGGAAAAGGTTTTCATTTGCACCGATGGAGTGGCCCTGTCGGCATTCTGGACGGAAGGGCCGGCCCGGGGCAGCGCCCGCATTTGATCTGGATCATCCGATCGGGAAAAAGCGACCGCCTTTCGTTGTGGCGCGCGAAGGGGTCGGATACCGTGTGCGCCGATGGACGATTCCCCTGCCCTTCCCCGGTGGCGCCTGCGCGGCCGCGAGTTGCTGCCCGTGGTGCAGGGCGGGATGGGCGTGGGCGTGTCCGCCCACCGCCTGGCCGGGAGCGTGGCGGCCCTCGGCGCGCTGGGCACCGTCTCGAGCGTCGAGCTGCGCCAGCACCATCCGGACCTCCTCGCCGCCGCCGGCCGGGACAAGGACGCCGTGGAGCGCGCCAACCTCGTGGCGCTCGACCGCGAGGTGCGCGCGGCCCTCTCGCTCGCCGACGGCCGCGGCGCGGTCGCCGTGAACGTGATGAAGGCGGTGCGCCAGCACGCCGATTACGTGCGCCAGAGCTGCGAGTCGGGCGCGCACGGCATCGTGATGGGCGCGGGGCTGCCGCTCGACCTGCCGGAGCTCACGCGCGACTTCCCCGACGTGGCGCTGGTGCCGATCCTGTCGGAGGCGCGCGGCGTGGCGATCGTGCTGCGCAAGTGGATGCGCCGCAACCGCCTGCCCGACGCGATCGTGATCGAGCATCCGCGCTACGCCGGCGGCCACCTGGGCGCGCCGCGCATGGACGAGGTCGCCGACGCGCGCTTCGACTTCGAGCCGGTGCTCGACGCGGTGTTCGGGGTGATGGACGAGCTGGGGCTCGCGCGCGAGGCGATCCCCCTCGTGCTGGCCGGCGGCATCCACACCCACGAGCAGGTGCGCGCGCTCCTCGCCCTCGGCGCCTCTGCCGTGCAGCTCGGCACCCCCTTCGCGGTCTGCGTGGAGGGCGACGCGCATCCCGAGTTCAAGCGCGTGCTCGCCGAGGCGCGCCCGGAGGACACGGTGACCTTCATGAGCGTGGCGGGCCTGCCCGCGCGTGCCGTTTCCACCCCGTGGCTGCGCAACTACCTGAAGCGCGAGAAGGCGCTGCAGTCCCACGCGAAGGCCGACCCGCGCCGCTGCGTGCCCGCCGCCCAGTGCCTCACCTTCTGCGGGCTGCGCGACGGCATCGCCGCCGCCGGACAGTTCTGCATCGCCACGCGCCTGGCCGACGCGCTGCACGGCGACCTCAAGAAGGGCCTGTTCTTCCGCGGCTCCGAGGCCCTGCCCTTCGGCTCGGCGATCCGGCCCGTGGCCGAGCTCCTCGACTACCTCCTCACGGGCGCGCGCCCGGTCCTGCCGTGAGCGCGCCGTCCTGCGCGTTCTGCGCCATGCACCGGCTCTGCCACCCGCTCGCCGGCGACACGAGCTTCCCCGCCGTGCAGGCGCGCCGGCGGCTCGCGCGCGGGCAGCGGCTCTTCCGCTCGGGCGCGCCGCAGTCGGCCATCTACGCCGTGCGCGCGGGCTTCCTCAAGGCGTGCAGCCCCGACGGCAACGGCGGGCAGTTCATCGTGCGCTTCCTGCTGCCGGGCGATGCGGCGGGGCTGGACGCGCTCGCCACGGGCGTGCACCAGACCGAGGCGGTGGCGCTCGAGGACTGCCAGGTCTGCGAGATCCCGCGCTTCCGCGCCGAGATCCTCGCCGAGGGCGTGCCGAGCGTGGGCGCGGAGCTGCGCGGCATGATCGCGAGCGAGCTCGCCCGCGCCCAGGTCCACGGCGCCGTGCTCGCCCGCCGCGGCGCCCCGGAGCGCGTCGCCCACTTCCTCCTCGAGCTGTCGTCGCGCTGGGCCGAGCGCGGCTTCTCCGCCAGCGCGTTCCGCCTGCCGATGCGCCGCGGCGAGATCGGCGCCCACCTGGGTCTCACCATGGAGACGGTGAGCCGCGTGCTCTCGGACTTCCAGTCCCGGGGCTGGATCCACCTCGCCCGGGGCGGCGTGCAGATCCGGGAGGACGAGCGGCTGCGCGAGTGCCTCCAGGCCGCCCCGCCGTGAGCCGGCCCGCCGTCGTCGACCTGCGGGCGCTGCCCCCGCCCGAGCCCCTGCTGCACATCCTCGAGACGCTGGCTCCCGGCGAGGGCCGCTTCATCTTCCTGCTCGCCCGCGAGCCGCGCCCCCTCTACCCGCTCCTCGCCGCCGACGGCTGGGAGCACGCCACCCGGCTCGTCGAGCAGGGATTCGAGGTCACCGTCTTCCGCCGCCTGCACGAAGTTTAAGGAGCATCAAGGCGGGGGCGCGCCGGGCGGACCACACTGGCCGCATCCGAGGCAATGCACACCTCGCTAGGAGAAGCCATGTCCGCCCGACGCAGCGTCCCGTTCCTCGTCGCGACCCTCGCCCTCGCCGTGGGCGCCGCCTTCGCCCAGGGGGTCCACGAGGAGAAATATCCGGAGAAGGCCGCGGTCCCCGCCAAGAGCGAGCAGCAGAAGATGGAGGAGGGCCACAAGGCGATCGTCACGCCCGAGGAGCTCAAGTACCAGGGCGCGCCCACGATGATGCCCACGGAGGAGATGCACCAGGACATCAACCCGAAGGCGCCGCCGATGACCAAGGTCGAGTTCGACCAGGCGCGCAACATCTACTTCCAGCGCTGCGCCGGCTGCCACGGGGTGCTGCGCAAGGGCGCGACCGGCAAGCCGCTCACGCCGGACATCACGGTGGGCAAGGGCACCGAGTACCTCAAGGTCTTCATCAAGTACGGCTCCCCGGCCGGCATGCCCAACTGGGGCACCTCGGGCGAGCTCGACGACGCGCAGGTCGACCTCATGGCGCGCTACGTGCAGCAGACGCCGCCCACGCCGCCGGAATTCGGGATGCAGGAGATGAAGGCCACCTGGAAGGTGATCGTCCCGCCGGACAAGCGCCCGAAGAAGAAGGATGAACCGCTACAACCTCGACAACATCTTCTCGACCACGCTGCGCGACGCGGGCGAGGTGGCGTTGATCGACGGCGACACCAAGAAGATCATCAACATCGTGAAGACCGGCTACGCGGTGCACATCTCGCGCGTGTCGGCCTCCGGGCGCTACATCTTCGTGATCGGGCGCGACGCGAAGATCGACATGATCGACCTGTGGATGCCGAAGCCGGAGGTCGTGGCCGAGATCAAGATCGGCCTCGAGGCCCGCAGCGTCGACACCTCGAAGTACAAGGGCTACGAGGACAAGTACGCCATCGCCGGCTCCTACTGGCCGCCGCAGTACGTGATCATGAAGGGCGACACGCTCGAGCCGCTGAAGGTCGTGTCCACCCGCGGCATGACCGTGGACACGGGCGAGTACCACCCCGAGCCGCGCGTGGCCGCCATCGTCGCCTCTCACTTCAAGCCCGAGTTCGTCGTGAACGTGAAGGAGACGGGCAAGATCCTGATGGTCGACTACCGGGACGTGAAGAACCTCACCGTCACCGAGATCCCCGCGGCGCGCTTCCTGCACGACGGCGGATGGGACTCCACGCACCGCTACGTGATGATGGCCGCGAACCAGTCGAACAAGATCGCCGTGGTGGACGCGAAGGAGGACAAGCTCGAGGCCCTCGTGGAGGTCGACCGCATCCCGCACCCCGGGCGCGGCGCCAACTTCGTGGACCCGAAGTGCGGCCCGGTCTGGGCCACCGGGCACCTGGGCAGCGAGAAGATCTCGCTCATCGGCACCGACCCGAAGGGGCACAAGAAGTACGCCTGGAAGGTGTGCAGGACGCTCGACGGCCAGGGCGGCGGCAACCTCTTCATCAAGACCCACCCGAAGTCCCACCACCTCTACGTCGACACGCCGCTCAACCCGGATCCCAAGATCAGCCACTCGGTCGCCGTCTTCGACACGCGCGACCTCAAGGCCGGCTTCAAGGTGCTGCCGATCTTCGACTGGGCGGGCATCGAGGGCGAGTCCGCGGGCCGCGTGGTGCAGCCCGAGTTCAACAAGGCGGGCGACGAGGTGTGGTTCTCGGTGTGGAGTGCCAAGAACCAGCAGTCGGCGATCGTCGTGGTGGACGACCGCACCCTCGAGAAGAAGGCCGTGATCAAGGACGCGAGGCTGATCACGCCCACCGGACACTTCAACGTCTACAACACCCAGCACGACGTCTACTAGGAGGCGCCATGAAACGCACCCTCGCCGCCGCGCTCGCCGCGACCCTCGCCCTCGGGGCGGGGGCGGCGCTCGCGAGCGAGCAGCTCGCCCAGCAGAAGGGCTGCCTCGCCTGCCACCAGGTCGCCAAGCGGGTGGTGGGCCCGGCCTACCAGGACGTGGCGAAGAAATACAAGGCCGACCAGCAGGCCCCGGCGAAGCTCGCCGAGAGCATCCTCCGGGGCAGCCAGGGCAAGTGGGGACCGATCCCCATGCCGCCCAACAAGGTGACCGAGGCCGAGGCGAAGCAGCTCGCCGCGTGGGTCGCCTCGCTCTAGGCGGCGTGCGCCGCGGGCCGCGGGCCGGCGGCCCGCGCCCGCGTCACTCCGCGTCGCCGGCCAGCTCGGTGCCGTAGGCGCGCAGGCGCTCGGGGTCGAGGATCTCGATGTCGCGCCCCTCGATGCGCACCAGCCCCGCGGCGGCGAGCTCGTGCAGGATGCGCGAGAAGTACTCCGGCGTGAGGTTCAGGCGCGAGGCGACGAGAGACTTCTGCGCCGGCAGCCGCACCCGCCCGGGGCCGCCGTCGTCCTCGAGGCGGGCGAGGTAGCCGATCACGCGCTGGGTCGCCGAGTGCAGCGTGAGCGCCTCGACGTCCTTCACCATCATGTGCAGCCGCCACGACAGCCCTGCGAGCATGCGCCGCGCGAGCCGCGGGTCGCCGTCGATCTCGGCGAACAGGGTCGCCTTGCCCACGTGCAGCAGCAGCGAGTCGGCGAGCGCCGTGGCCGAGACCACGTAGGGGCGCTCGGTGAAGACGAGCGCCTCGCCGAAGGTCATGCCCGGGCCGATGATCTCGACCACCTTCTCCGCCCCCGCCGGCGTGCCCACCGCGAGCTTCACCTGGCCGAAGACCACGATGTGGAAGCCCGTGCACGGGTCGCCGCGGTGGAAGAGCACCTGCCCGCGCTCGGCGCGCACCTCGCGGGTGCCGGCGGCGATGCGGGCGAGCTCCTCGGGCGAGAGGTCGCGGAAGATGGGCGCGTGGGCGAGCAGCTCGGGGAGCCGCCCGCCGACGCCGCGCCGGGAGGCGATCGGGGTGGACATGCCCGCATCTTCGGCGCGAGCGCCCGGGGCCGGCTTGCGGCAGGTCAAACCGCGCCGCCGCGCGCCGCCCGGCGGCCTACGGCCGCGGCACGGTCATCGTGACGAGGATCGATGCGTCCTCGAGGGAGCGCACGGCGTGGGGCTCGCCGCCGGCCACGAACATGAGCGTGCCCGGGCCCATCACCTGGCGCCGGCCGTGGGCGCTCACCTCGACCTGACCGGCTAGGCACTGCAGCGTGAGGAAGCTCGCCACGCGGTGCTCCGGCAGCGCCTTGCCCGCGGGCAGTGCCAGCCGGAAGATCTCCACGTGCTCCATGCGCACGAGGGTCGAGGAGTCGCCCTCGTCGGTGGGGTCGAGGGCGGCGTGCAGGTCGATCACTTCGCCCGGGCGGGCGCGGGGGGTGGCCATGGGACGGTTCCGACAGGGCGTGCCGGGGGCACGGGAGCGCCCATTCTCGCCCGTGCGCGCCGCGGGCGCCGCCGGAGGATTCCTACGGGCGGCGCAGGGCCCCGGCCAGCCGCAGGGTGCGGCGCAGGAGGGCACGGGTGCGCGGCGCCTCGATGCCGTCGAGCGTGTTCTTCACGAGCAGCGCCGCCTCCGTGTCGCCCTCGACCACGAGGCGGCGATTGAAGAAGAGCGTGTCGGCGTCCTCCTCGCGTGCGGCGATGAGCGCGAGGTCGCGCGCGGTGGCGCGGAAGCGCAGGTAGGGCTTGCCGCTCGGCGGCGCGGGCACGAAGCGCCGGCCGCGCACGCGGAAGCCGGCCCGGAAGGCGGGCTCTCGCACGCAGATCTCCACCTCGCGCCCGTCGAGCCGCGCGAAGAGCTCGGCCGGCAGCTTGCGGCGCAGGAACGCGTTCAGCGCCGCGGCGAGCGCCGCCGAGGCGATCCTCACGGCCCCTGCACCGCGGCCATCCCCGCGGTCCCCCGCCAGTAGCCGTCGCACGCGGTCGCCGGCGCGGCCTGCGCGAGGTGCGCGGCGGCCTCGTCGGCGTCGATCTCGCCGCGGGCGCGCGCGGCGAACACCGCCACCACCTCGGCCATGGCGTTCGGCTGCGGGGCGAGGCGCAGCAGGTCGACACCCATCGCGGCCGCCTCGTCCACGTACGGCAGCAGGCTCTGCACGCGCGCCGACTGCGTCTGCACGCCGTTCAGGACCAGGAAGGGCTCGCCGTCGCGCGTGCCCACCGCGAGGCCCTCGGGATCGTCGATGCAGCGGTAGCCGCAGTGGTCCTTGTCGAGGTTGTGGTAGCGCGCGGTGAAGCAGCGCGCGGAGATGGCGAGCGGCAGCCGGCCGTAGGCGAGCACCTCCGTCTCGACGCCGTCGGGCGCGGCGGCGGTGAGCTCGCGCAGCCCGGCCGCGGAAAGCTCCACCGGCGCCACCCAGCGCGTGGCCCCGCATTCGGCGAGCACGGCGAGCGTCGCGGCGTTGTAGACGTTGAGGAACGGGCCGGCCACGAAGGGCCCGCGGCCGGCGAGCAGCCGCACCGCCCCCATGTCGTTCGCCTCCACCCGGAAGGCGCCGTTGTCGACCACCGAGCGCATGGTGCGCAGGTCCGCGTCGGTCTCGATGAGCTCGTAGGTCCCGAGCACCGCCTCCTTGCCCGCGGCGGCGAAGCGCTCCGCGACCGCGATCCAGTCCGCGAGCCGCAGCTCGTGCCGGCGCGAGCACACCGTCTCGCCCAGGTAGACGGTGTCGACGGGCCAGCCGACGGCCCGCGCGTAGAAGTCCATCACCCGCTCGCGCGGCCAGTAGTAGCTGAGGGGCCCGAGGGCCAGGCGCAGGCGCTTCATTTCCAGGGCCGGTGGTAGGCGCCCAGCGTGCACTGGCGCCCTTCCGAGACCGCCGCGAGCGCCTCCTGCCAGGCCGGCCGCACGCGGTAGCGCTGCGGCTGCGCCGCGCACTCGTCGATCGCCGCGCGCCAGACCTTCGTCACCGTCTCCACGTAGCGGGGGCTCCTCTGCCGGCCCTCGATCTTCACCGCCGCCGCCCCCATGTCGTGCAGCCGCGGCAGCAGCTCGAGCGTGTTGAGGCTGGTGGGCTCCTCGAAGGGATAGTAGGTGTCGTCGTTCACCGTGAAGCGGCCGCGGCACAGCGTCGGGTAGCCCGGGTTCTCCCCCGGCGCGAAGCGGTCGATCAGCACCCCGCCCAGGCGCGACTCGAGCGCGTCGGCCTTCTCCTCCCAGCGGATCGCCTTGGCCGGCGAGCAGCCGCCGTGGGTGTTGGGAGACTCGCCCGTGGCGTACGAGGACAGCGCGCAGCGCCCCTCCACCATGATCGACAGGCTGCCGAAGCCGAAGACCTCGATCTCGACCGCCGTGCGCTCGATCACGCGCTCGACCTGGGCGAGCGCCAGCACCCGCGGCAGCACCGCGCGCGAGATGCCGAAGCGCTCGTAATAGAAGTTGATCGCCTCGTGGTTGGTGGCCGAGGCCTGCACCGACAGGTGCCGGCGCAGCTGCGGGTGCGTTCGCGACGCGTAGGCGAGCAGGCCCGCGTCCGCCACGATGATCGCGTCGGCGCCCACCTCGGCGGCGCGGTCCACGTCCGCCTCCCAGCGTCCGGCGGTCCCCGGCTGCGGATAGGTGTTGAGGGCCACGAGCACGCGCGCGCCGTGCCGGTGGGCGTAGTCGATGCCCTCGCGCAGCGTGGCGTCGTCGAAGTTGAGCCCGGCGAAGTTGCGCGCGTTGGTCTCGCCGCGGAAGCCCAGGTACACGTCGTCGGCCCCGCAGTCCACGGCGGCCTTGAGCGAGGGCGGCGTGCCCGCGGGACAGACCAGGCGCATGCGGCGGGAGGTGGGCATGGGCACCGAGGCTACCGGCCGCCCCGGGGGCGATGTTTGATCCGGCTCATGCCCCGCTAGGAATATTCCTAGGCACCGGCTAGGAGCGCCGCCCCGCGCCCGCTCGTCCGATGCCTAGCGGGCAATTCAGCCCCCGCCGATGTTGCGCTGCGTCAACGAAGTGGAAACTGGCGTCCATGGAAACGAAACGCAACACGAGCGTCTTCATCGTCGACGACTCGGCCCCGATCCGGGCCCGCATCGCCGAGATGCTGGGCGCGATGGGCACCGTGCAGATCGTGGGCGAGGCCGCGAGCGCCCGCGACGCGGTCGCGGGGATCCTGCGCACGCGGCCCGACTCGGTGCTCCTCGACCTGAACCTCATGGGCCGCACGGGCATCGACGTGCTGCGCACCGTCCACCCGAAGGCGCCCGACATCGTCTTCGTGGTCCTCACCAACCACGCGGAGCCGCAGTACCGGCGCGCCTGCGCGCAAGCGGGCGCGGCCTACTTCCTCGACAAGTCGTCGGAGTTCCACCGCGTGCGCGACGTCGTCGCCGAGATCGCCTCCCATCGCACCCACTAGAGAAAATCCCACCATGACCGCGACCGCCATCGCCATGCCCATCCGACCGATCACCAGCCGCTCCACCTCCAAGGCCTCCGCCGGGAACGCCGCCACGGTGGCGAAGTTCCGCACGCGCTGCGCCACCTGCAACCTGCGCGAGCTGTGCCTGCCCTGCGGGCTGCAGGCCCAGGACATGGCGCGCTTCGACGAGATCGTGTACACGCGCAAGCGCATCAAGCGCGGCGACACGCTCTACCGCTCGGGCGACGCCTTCGAGTCGCTCTACGCCGTGCGCACGGGCTTCTTCAAGTCCAGCGTCGTGCTCGAGGACGGCCGCGACCAGGTCACCGCCTTCCACATGGCCGGCGAGCTCATCGGCCTGGACGGCATCGGCACCGACCGCCACGCCGCCGACCTCATCGCCCTCGAGGACAGCGAGGTCTGCGTGATCCCCTACGCGCGGCTGGAGGAGGCGGGCCTGCAGCGCCAGCTCCACAAGGTGATGAGCCGCGAGCTCGTGCGCGACCAGGGCGTCATGATGCTGCTCGGCACGATGCGCGCCGAGGAGCGGCTGGCCGCCTTCCTGCTGAACCTCTCCCAGCGCTTCCTCGCCCGCGGCTACTCCTCGCACGAGTTCCACCTGCGCATGACGCGCGAGGAGATCGGCAGCTACCTGGGACTGTCGCTGGAGACCGTGAGCCGGCTCTTCTCGCGCTTCCAGGACGACGAGCTGATCTCCGTGCAGCAGAAGCACATCTGCATCCTGGACGTGGCGGGCCTTCGCGCCGTCATGCTCCACGACAAGAACTGAGGACCGCCATGTTCAAGCACATCCTCGTGCCCACCGACGGCTCGCCGCTGTCGCTCAAGGCCGCCAAGCTCGCCGCCTCGCTCGCCGCGAGCGAGCAGGCGAAGGTCACCGCCGTGCACGTGACCCCGCCCTACCGCCCGCCGGTGGGCGGCGACAGCGTCATCTACTACCCAGAATCGTTCTCGCCGGCCGAGTACCGCAAGGCCATGGACAAGACGGCGCAGAAGGCGCTCGACCGGATCGAGGCGGTGGTCGCCCGCGCGAAGGTCCCCTTCGCCCGCGTGGCGCTCACCCACGACCAGCCGTGGGAATCGATCATCGAGACGGCGAAGAAGCGCCGCTGCGACCTCATCGTCATGGCCTCCCACGGCCGGCGCGGCCTCGCGGGCCTGCTGATCGGCAGCGAGACCACGAAGGTGCTCACCCATTCGCGCACGCCGGTGCTCGTGTGCCGCTAGGAGGCTCGCCATGTTCCACCTCACCGGCTGGCATCGCGAGGCGCTGCGCGCCCGCCTGATGCAGCGCGCCCAGGCGCTGCGCAACGAGATCGCCGCCGCCCTGCACGACGACGAGGCCCGGGCGGCCCTCGGGCTCGACCACGGCCGCGCCGAGCCGGGCGACGCGGCGTCGATGGCCGCGGCCACCGACATCGAGATCGCCTCGATCGAGCGCGACGCCGCGGAGCTGAACGCCGTGTCCGAGGCGCTCGCCCGGATGGACTCCGGCCACTACGGCCTGTGCGAGGAGTGCGGCGGCCCCATCGCCTGGGAACGCCTGCTCGCCCAGCCGCAGGCCCGCCGTTGCATCCGCTGCGAAAGCGAGAACGAGCGTCGGCGCGCGCGCCCCAGCCTGCCCGCGTTGTAGGCTTCGCCCCATGACCCTCGCCCCCGCCCTTCGCGGGCCGGGGCGGGCCGGCGCCCGGCGCGCCGCCCTGCTCGCCGCCCTCCTCGGGCTGTCCGGCTGCGGCCCGCTGGTGCAGGCCCGCTCCGATGCGCCCGCCGCGGGCTGCCCGGCGCCCGCCGCCGCGCCCGCCCCCGTGCCCGCGCGTCCCATTCCCGGCCTGCGCGTGGGCCTCGCCCTCGGCAGCGGCTCGATGCACGGCCTCGCCCACATCGGCGTGATCGAGGCGCTCGAGGCGCGCGGCGTGGCCGTGCAGGTGGTGGCGGGCACGAGCGTCGGGGCGCTCATCGGCGGGCTGTGGGCGAGCGGGCTCGAGGGGCGCCGCATCGAGGCGCTGTCCCGGCAGGCGAGCTGGCAGGACGAGGGCACGTTCTCCGCCTCCGGCAACGGGATCATGTCCAACGCGGGCCTGCGCGACGAGCTCGAGCGCGTCTTCGGCGGCCGGCCCATCGAGAGCTGGCCGCGGCGCTTCGGCGCGGTCGCCACCGACCTCGCGAACGGCCACACCCGTGTCCTCATGGCCGGCGACGGCGCGAAGGCGATCCAGGCCTCCACCGCGGTGCCCGTGCTCTACGCGCCGGTGAGCGTCGGCGGCGAGCGCCTCGGCGACGGGGCGCTGGTCGAGCCGGTGCCCGTGGGCGCCGCGCGCGCGCTCGGCGCCGACTTCGTGATCGCCGTGGACGTCGCCTACCGCCCCTACGAGGAGCCGGCGAGCGGCATCGCGGGATACGGCTTCCAGGCGATGCACATCCTCGTGAACAACCTCGCCGCCGAGCAGATGAAGCGCGCCGACTTCCCGCTGCGCCTCGACCTGCACCACGAGCTCGTGCGCTGCGGGCCCGGCTCGCTCATCGCCGCCGGACGCGAGGCGATGGACCGCGCCTGGCCGCAGCTCGCCCGGGCGCTCGCCGAGCGCGCGGGCAAGCCCGCGCACGGTCCCTAGCGCGCGAGCGCCAGGCGCACCCGCCGCGTGCCCGGGTCGCCGGGCTCGGGCTCGATCGCGAAGCCGAGCTGCGCGCACAGCTTGAGCATCCGCGCGTTGTCCGCGAGCACGAATCCCACCATCGTCTCGAGGCCGTGGCCGCGCGCCACCTCGATCAGGCGCTCCATCATCACCTGCCCCAGGCCGCGCGACTGCCACTCGTCGGCCACGACGATCGCGTACTCGCAGGTCTCGCCGTCGGGCAGCGTGATGTAGCGCGCGACCCCGTACTGCCGCTCGCGGCCGTCCTCGTCGCGCACGGCGATGAAGGCCATCTCGCGGTCGTAGTCGATCTGCGTGAAGCGCGCGAGCATCGCCGGGGTGAGGCTGCGCAGCCCGCTCTGGAAGCGCATGCGCGTGGAGATGCTCGACAGGGCCTCCACGAACGCCTGCTCGATCCCGGCGTCCTCGGGCCGGATGGGCCGCAGCACCATCCATTCGCCGCCCGGCAGCTTCACCGGGGTGGCGAGCTCGGCCGGATAGGGGCGGATCGCGAGGTGGCCGTACGGCGGCCCCGCGGGGGCGCGGCGCAGGCTCACGCGCGCGTCCACCGCCACCACCCCCGCCTCGTCGGCGATGAGCGGGTTGATGTCGAGCTCCTCGAGCTCGGGCAGCTCGCAGGCGAGCTCCGAGACGCGCAGCAGCACCGCCTCGAGCGCTGCGCGGTCCACGGCGGGCAGGTGGCGGAAGGCGCCCAGCATGCGGCCCACGCGGGTGCCGCGGATGAGGTCCGCGACGAGCAGCGCGTCGAGCGGCGGCAGCGCCACGGCGCGGTCGCGCAGCACCTCGACCGCGATGCCCCCGGCGCCGAAGGCGATGGCCGGGCCGAAGATCGGGTCGCGCAGCACGCCCACGACGAGCTCGCGGGCGTGGGGGCGCGCGACCATCGTCTCGATCGTGACGCCCGCGATGCGCGCCTCGGGCCGGCGCGCGCGCACCTCGGCGATCATCGCGTCGTAGGCCGCGCGCACGGCCGCGGCGTCGGCGAGCGCCAGGCGCACGCCCCCCACGTCGCTCTTGTGGGTCACGTCCGGCGAGTCGATCTTCATCACCACCGGGTAGCCGAGGGCCGCGGCGGCGGCGACGGCACCCGGCGCGTCGGGCGCCGCGCGCGCGCGCGCGACCGGCACGTGGAACGCCTCGAGCAGGTCCTTCGCCTCGATCTGCGTGAGGCTCGTGCGCCCGGCGCCGAGCACGGCCCCGACGATCGCGCGGGCGCGCTCGAGGTCCGGCGGCTCGGTGTGCGCGAGCGGGCCGGGCGCGCGCAGCAGCAGCCGCTGGTTGCGGTAGAACTGGGCGATGTGCGCGAAGGTCTCGACCGCCACCTCGGGACCGCGGAACACCGGCAGCCCCGACTTGCGAAGCTGCGCGCGCGCAACCTCCACGCTCGCCTCCCCCATCCAGGCGGCGATCACCGGCTTCGTCGCCCCCCGGGCGGCGTCGACCACGGCCTGCGCCGCCGCCTCCGGCTCGGTCATCGCCTGGGGCGTGAGGATCGCCACCACGCCGTCCACGCCCGGGTCGGCCAGGCAGGCGGCGACCGCGGCGCGGTAGCGCTCCGGGCCCGCGTCGCCGATGAGGTCGACCGGGTTGCCGTGGGACCAGTTGTCCGGCAACTTTCCCTGCAGCGACGCGATGGTGGCGGGCGCGAGGGTGGCGAGCTCCACCCCCAGGTCGCCCGCCCGGTCCGCCGCCATGACCCCCGGGCCGCCGCCGTTGGTGACGATCGCCAGGCGCTCGCCGGTCGGGCGCAGGTGCGAGGCGAGCGCCTGGGCGGCGCCCACGAGGTCGGACATCGCCCGCACGCGCACGACGCCGGTGCGCCGGACCACCGCGTCGAACACGTCGTCCTTGCCGACGATGGCGCCGGTGTGCGAGACCGCCGCGCGCGAGCCGGCCGGGTGCCGCCCCACCTTCATCAGGATCACCGGCTTCATGCGCGCGGCCGCGCGCAGGCTGCTCACGAGCCGCCGGCCGTCGCGAACGCCCTCGATGTAGAGCAGGATGTGCTCGGTCCGCTCGTCGGCGGCGAGGTAGTCGACCACCTCGCCGAAGTCGAGGTCGGTCGAGCCCCCGAGCGAGATCACGCTCGAGAAGCCCACGCCGTTGGAGGTGGCCCAGTCGAGCATCGCGGTGCACACCGCGCCCGACTGCGAGACGAGGGCGAGCGTGCCGGGCAGCGCGTGCCCGCGCGCGAAGGTGGCGTTGAGCCCGAGCGGCAGGCGCATGAGGCCGATGCAGTTGGGCCCCAGCACGCGCACGTCGTGGCGGCAGGCGTTGGCGAGGAGTCGCGCCTCGAGCCTCGCGCCCTCGGGGCCGGTCTCGGAGAACCCGGCGGTGATCACGCACGCGGTCCGGATGCCCGCGCGCCCGCACTCCTCGACGATGCCGGGGACGGTGGCCGGGGGGGTGACGATGACCGCGAGGTCCACGGGCTGCGGCAGGCGCGAGACCGACGGCACGCACGGCACGCCGCGCACGTTCGCGTACTTCGGGTTCACCGCGAAGAGCGCGCCGGTGTAGCCGCCCGAGCGCAGGTTCTCGAGCACGCGCCCGCCCACCTTGTCCGGGCGCTCGGAGGCGCCCACGAGGGCGACGGACCGCGGCTCGAAGAGCGGGGCGAGGTAGTGGCGGCCGATCACGCGCTCAGGCGCACTCGTCGGCTTCGCGCTTGGGGCATCCCGGCGGGCGCGCGGCGGGCGTGAGCGGGCAGCGGTTCAGCTCGAAGGGCGAGCGCTGCAGCAGGCACGTGAGCGCGCTGCAGCCGCTGCACAGCGCCCAGAAGAAGACGAACCCCAGCGTGTAGGCCCCGAGGCGGGTCACCTCCAGCGGCGCGCCCAGCCACTGCAGGTCCGCCGGGTCCACCACGGTGAAGACCAGCCCCGCGGCGGGGATCGCCATCACGAAGCCGGGCCACAGGATCCACATCAAGCGCTGCCTCATCGCGTCCCCTCCTGGCGCAAGGCGCCCAGCGTAGCTTCCCGCGCCCCCGCCGGCCAGTCCCCCTCCAGGCGCCAGGTGCGCGCGGCGTCCTCGACCAGGGCGCTCCACGCCCCGCCCACGGGGGCGGCGAGGCGCGCCTCGTACACGTCCGGGGCGACCCGCTCGAGGCTGGCCGACCGGTCCTCCCCCGCGCGCGTCACGTGCACGAGGGTGAGCCGCGGGCGGGCGTCCGATGCCAGGCCGGAGAGCAGGACGCGCACGCGGTCGCCCGCCGGGTTGAACTGGATGCGCGCGACGAGGCCGAGGGCCGCGGCGCGCTCGTCGCGCGCGATCACGCGGTTGATGGCCAGGCCCTGCCTGTAGTAGTCGTCGGCGACCAGGCCGTCGTCGCTCTCGATCGCCAGCCCCAGGGTGGCGAAGCCGGCGACGACGACGATGGCCGGGCCCGACATGAGGATCCACGGCCAGGGCTCGCGGTACCACGGGCGAAGCGTGCGTTCAGCGGTCATGGGACTCCTCGTCGTGGTGCTCGGACGGCGGGATCACGAAGCGCGACTTCTCGTGCAGCACGAGCGGCGGCCCGGCGTCGGTGGTGCGCAGCACGAAGGTGACGGGCTGCGAGCGGCGAGCGTCGTGGGGCTCGGCGCGCACGCGCACCGGGATCATCCGCGTGGTGACCGGTCCCACCTCGAAGGCGCCCGGCTCGGCGAGGAGCTCGACGTGTCGCAGGTGCTCGGAGCCGATCGCCTCGAGCGTATAGCGCCGGGCGCGCTCCTCGGTGTTCATCACCTGCAGCCGGTAGACGTTCTCGAGGCGCCCGTCGTCGACCTCGCGCGCGAGGCTGCCGCGGTCGGGGATCACGTCGAGCTTCATCGGAAGGCGCACCCACAGGCTGGTGCCCACGGCCACCACGATCGCGGCGAGGACGCCGGTGTAGAGCAGCACGCGCGGGCGCAGCACGCGGCGCACGATCTGCCGCCCGCCCCACCCCTGCTCGAGGGCGTTCTCGGTGGAGTACCGGATGAGCCCGGGCGCGTAGTTCATCTTCTTCATCACCTGGTCGCAGCCGTCGATGCAGGCCGCGCAGCCGATGCACTCGTACTGCAGGCCCTGGCGGATGTCGATGCCGGTGGGACACACCTGCACGCAGATGCCGCAATCCACGCAGTCGCCCAGGCCCAGCCTGGCGGGGTCGGCGCTGCGGCTGCGCCCCCCGCGCGGCTCGCCGCGGGCGGGGTCGTAGGTGATGATCAGCGTGTCGCGGTCGAACATCGCGCTCTGGAAGCGCGCGTACGGGCACATGTACTTGCACACCTGCTCGCGCATCCAGCCGGCGTTGCCGTAGGTGGCGAAGCCGTAGAAGAACACCCAGAAGGTCTCCCACGGCCCGAGCGACAGGCTCGCCACCTCGTGCCCCAGGTGGCGGATCGGCGTGAAGTAGCCGACGAAGGTGAAGCCGGTCCAGAGCGCGATCGCGATCCACGCCGCGTGCTTGGCGGCCTTGCGCGCCGCCTTGCGCGCCCCGCGCGTGCGGTCGAGCCTCATGCGCGCCACGCGGTCGCCCTCGATCACCCGCTCGACCCAGAGGAAGATCTCGGTGTAGACGGTCTGGGGACAGGCGTAGCCGCACCACAGGCGCCCGGCGATCGCCGTGAAGAGGAACAGGGCGAAGGCGGAGACGACGAGTAGCGCCGTGAGGTAGATGAAGTCCTGCGGCCAGAGCACCAGCCCGAAGATGTGGAACTTGCGCGCGCCGAGGTCGAAGAGCACCGCCTGGCGGCCGTTCCAGGTCAGCCACGGCAGCCCGTAGAAGACGAGCTGCGTGGCGAAGACGAGCCCCCAGCGCCAGCGGGCGAACACGCCCGTCACCGCGCGGGGATAGATCTTCTTGCGGACTTCGTAGAGCGACTGCTCGAGACCCGGGACTTCCGCGCTCACCGTCTCGCGACCTTTCCCGCGCCGGGGTCGGGATGGGACAGGCTGTAGACGTACGCGGCGAGCACGTGCACGCGCGGCGCGCCCAGGAAGTCCTTGTGCGCGGGCATCGTGTTGGTGCGCCCGTAGGTGATCGTCTCGACGATCGTCGCCTCCGAGCCGCCGTAGAGCCATACCTTGTCGGTGAGGTTCGGCGCGCCCATCGCCGGGCCGCCCTTGCCCTCCGGGCCGTGGCAGGCGGCGCAATAGGTCGCGAAGGCGGCCTTGCCGCGCGCGGCGCGCGCCGCGTCGTGCCGCAGCCCCGAAAGGGAGCGCACGTAGTTCGCGACGTCGCGCACGCCCTCGTCCTTCAGCACCGGCCCCCAGGCGGGCATGACGCCGTTGCGCCCGTTCAGGATCGTCGCCTCGATCGTCGCCGGCGCGCCGCCGTAGAGCCAGTCCGAATCGGTGAGGTTCGGGAAGCCCTTGCCGCCGCGCGCGTCGGACGCGTGGCACTGGGTGCAGTAGTTGAGGAAGAGCTTCTGCCCCACCGCGCGCGCGTCCGGGTCGGCGGCGAGCTGCGCGATGTCGGTCGCGGCGAACTTTTCGTACATCGGCCCGAACCGGCGCTCGGCCGCCTGCACCTCCTGCCGGTACTGCCCCACGGAGGTCCAGTGCTGCCCGCCGCCCCAGGACCCGAGTCCGGGATAGATCCAGAGATAGGCCAGGCCGAAGAAAATCGTGATCCAGAAGAGCCACACCCACCACCGCGGCAGCGGGTTGTTGTACTCGGCGAGGTCCTCGTCCCACACGTGCCCGGTCTTGTCCGGGTCGGACGGCGCCTTGCGCTTGCTCATCGACGTGAGCAGGAACGCGCAGAACGCGATGCTCGCCAGCGTGAGCGCGGCGACGTAAAGGCTCCAGAAACCGCTCGTGAAGTCGCTCATGTTATTGCCGCCTCAAATTCTCGAAACCTCGTCCATCGTTTGCCCCCTCTGCCTTGGGAGAGGGTTGGGGAGAGGGTCGCCCGCTCGCACAGCCACCCTCCCCCTGCCCCCTCCCAAGGCAGGGGGAAACCACGGATTGGGGAGATGGTCCCTCGTCGTCCAGCGCCATCCGCGCCGCCGCGTCGAACCGCCGCCGGTTCGCCGGATGCACCGCATAGGCCACGATCCCGAGGAACGCGAGGAACGAGGCCACGGTCACCGCCTCGCGCAGCAGGGTGATGTCCATCTCAGCGCCCCTTCACCGCGGTGCCGAGGTTCTGCAGGTAGGCGATGAGCGCGTCCTGCTCGGTCTTGCCCTCGAGCGCCGCCTTCGCCCCGTGGATGTCCTCGTCGGTGTACGGCACGCCGAGCGTGCGCAGCACCTCGAGCTTGCGCTCGATGTGGCTCGCGTCCGCCGGCGTCTTCGCCAGCCACGGGAAGCCCGGCATGTTCGACTCGGGCACCACGTCGCGGGGGTTGTTCAGGTGGATGCGGTGCCACACGTCGCTGTAGCGCCCGCCCACGCGCGCGAGGTCGGGCCCGGTGCGCTTGCTGCCCCACTGGAACGGGTGGTCGTAGACGAACTCGCCGGCGACCGAGTAGTGGCCGTAGCGCTCGGTCTCGGCGCGGAAGGGGCGGATCATCTGCGAGTGGCAGTTGTAGCAGCCCTCGCGCACGTAGATGTCGCGCCCGGCGAGCTGCAGCGGCGTGTACGGCTTCAGGCCCGCCACGGGCTGCGTGGTCGAGCGCTGGAAGAAGAGCGGCACGATCTCCACCAGCCCGCCCACGCTCACCACGCCGATCACGAGGGCGATCATGAGCCCCGTCTTGCGCTCGATCAGGTCATGCGTCAGTTTCATTCCCAGCTCCAGAATACGGCCTTGAACTCGTCGGCGAGCGCCGCCAGGCGCCGGCGCCACGCCGGGGAGAGCCCGGCCTCGCGACCGGGGCTGCTCCAGGCGATCGCCCACATCTCGAGGCTCGCCGGCCTGCGGTCGAATTCCCTCTTCGTTGCATCCGCGTTCATCTGCGCTCCATCCGCGTTCATCCGCCTTCCCGGGCCCCCGGCCCGGATCACCCGCCTACGCATGCGCCGCCGCGGCCGCGAGCGGAATCGGCGCGTCCTGCGCCTTGCCCGCGAGCAGCGTCCTCGCCGTGTTCCAGGCCATGATCAGCATCCCGCCGAGGTAGAGCAGCCCGCCCGTCAGCCGGATCGCGTAGAACGGGTAGGCCGCCTTCACGCTCTCCACGAAGCTGTAGGTGAGCGTGCCGTCGGGGCTCACGGCGCGCCACATGAGGCCTTCCATCACGCCCGCGATCCACATCGAGGCGATGTAGAGCACGATGCCCAGGGTCGCGATCCAGAAGTGCAGGCTGATCGCGCGCACGCTGTACATCTCGACGCGGCCCACGAGGCGCGGGATGAGGTAGTAGAGGCTGCCCATGGTGATGAGGCCCACCCAGCCGAGCGCCCCGGAGTGCACGTGGCCGATCGTCCAGTCGGTGTAGTGCGACAGGGCGTTGACCGTCTTGATGGACATCATCGGGCCCTCGAACGTGGACATCCCGTAGAAGGAGAGCGAGACGATGAGGAACTTGAGGATCGGGTCGTCGCGCAGCTTGTGCCACGCGCCCGACAGCGTCATCATCCCGTTGATCATGCCGCCCCACGACGGGGCCAGCAGGATCAGCGAGAACACCATCCCGAGCGACTGCGTCCAGTCCGGCAGCGCCGTGTAGTGCAGGTGGTGCGGGCCGGCCCACATGTACGTGAAGATGAGCGCCCAGAAGTGCACCACCGAGAGGCGGTACGAGTAGATCGGGCGCCCGGCCTGCTTCGGCACGAAGTAGTACATCATCCCCAGGAAGCCCGCGGTGAGGAAGAATCCCACCGCGTTGTGGCCGTACCACCACTGGACCATCGCGTCCTGCACCCCGGCGTAGACCGGATACGACTTCCAGAAGCTCACCGGGATCACGGCGCTGTTGACCACGTGCAGCAGGGCGATGGTGAGGATGTAGGCGCCGAAGAACCAGTTGGCCACGTAGATGTGGCTGACCTTGCGCCGCGCGATGGTGCCGAAGAAGACGACCGCGTAGACGATCCAGACCACGGCGATCAGCACGTCGATCGGCCACTCGAGCTCGGCGTATTCCTTGCTCTGCGTGATGCCGAGGGGCAGCGTCACGACCGCGAGCACGATCACCGCCTGCCAGCCCCAGAAGGTGAAGGCGGCGAGCCGGTCGGAGAAGAGGCGCACCTGGCAGGTGCGCTGGACCACGTAGTACGAGGTGGCGAAGAGCGCCGAGCCGCCGAAGGCGAAGATCACCGCGTTCGTGTGCAGCGGGCGCAGGCGGCTGTAGGTGAACCACGGGGTGTCGAAGTTCAGCTGCGGCCACAGCAGCTGGGAGGCGATGATCACGCCCACGAGCATGCCGACCACGCCCCAGGCGATGGCCGCGACGGCGAATTGCCGCACGACCTTGTAGTTGTACATCCCCTGCGTTTCCATCCGGACGATCCCTCGACTCTGGGCGATGCCCGAATCGTAGGATCGGGGCGGCGAACGCGTTTGATCCCGATCAACCCTCAGGGGATGAGGACCGCGGCCCCCTGCAGCGCGCCGCCGCGCAGGTCCGCGAGCGCCCGGTCGGCATCGCCGAGCGGGTAGCGGCGCACCGCCGCGTGCAGCCCCGCGGCGGGCGCCAGGCGCAGGAGCTCCTCGCCGTCGCGCCGGGTGAGGTTCGCCACCGAGCCCACGCTGCGCTCGCCCCACAGCAGCGCGTAGGGGAAGGACGGGATGTCGCTCATGTGGATGCCGCCGCAGACCACGCGCCCGCCGGGGCGCACCGCGGCGAGCGCGGCCGGCACGAGCGCGCCCACCGGCGCGAAGATGAGCGCCGCGTCCAGCGGCTCGGCAGGCGCGCGCGTCGAGTCGCCCGCCCAGGCGCAGCCCAGGTCGCGCGCGAACGCCTGGGCCTCCTCGTCGCCGGGGCGCGTGAACGCGTAGACCTCGCGGCCCTCGTGGCGCGCGAGCTGCGCGAGCAGGTGCCCGGCCGCGCCGAAGCCGTAGATGCCGATGCGCCGCCCCTCGCCCGCCAGGCGCAGCGTGCGGTAGCCGATGAGCCCGGCGCAGAGCAGCGGCGCGGCGTTCGCGTCGCGGTAGCCCTCGGGCAGGGCGAAGGCGAAGCGCTCGTCGGCGACGGTGTACTGCGCATAGCCCCCGTCGCAATCGCGCCCGGTGAAGCGCGCCGTGGCGCAGAGGTTCTCGCGACCGGAGCGGCAGTAGGCGCAGTTGCCGCAGGCGCTCGCGAGCCATGCCAGGCCGACGGCGTCGCCCAGCGCGAAGCGGGTGGCCCCGGCGCCGCGGCCGACCACCTCGCCCACCACCTCGTGGCCGGGGACGATCGGCAGCGTGGCCGCGAGGTCGCCGTCGACGAGGTGCAGGTCGGTGCGGCACACGCCGCAGGCACGCACGCGCACCAGCACCTGGCCCGGGGCCGGCACCGGCACCGGCACGAGGTCGCGCGACAGCGGCTCGCCCGCGCGGTGCAGCCGCATCGCGATCATGGTGGCGGGCACGGCGGGCGCGTTCACGGGGCGCATCGCATCGGGTTGACCGGCATCAATGGGTGGCCATGCTCCGGGCATAGCGTGGGAAAATGGTCGATCTGGTGCTCGCGCTGCTTTGGCCGGACACTCGCGCCCCGCTGCTGTGCCGGCGCCGTGCCGAAGCGCTCGTGCGCCGCGTGCGTATCTTCGCACGCCTGTTCGCCCTGCTCACCGCCGCCTGGGTCGCGGTCGACGCGTGGGCGTTCCCGTTCCCGGCCTGGCTGCAGCTCGCCACCCTGCGGCTGTCGGCCGCGACCGCCTTCATGGCGCTGGCGCTCGGCTGCGGCCTGCGCCCGGCCACGCTGCCGCGCGCCGAGGCCTGCCTCGCCGCGCTCTTCGCGGTGCCCGCGGCCTTCTTCCTCGCCTCGCTCTACGCG
The DNA here is from genome assembly GCA_963741815.1 of uncultured beta proteobacterium. Taxonomy (GTDB): domain Bacteria; phylum Pseudomonadota; class Gammaproteobacteria; order Burkholderiales; family Usitatibacteraceae; genus Usitatibacter. The sequence continues at coordinate 1,361,257 of CAVUJI010000003.1, read as the reverse complement.
CTCGACGCCCTCGACGACCCCGACCTCGCGCGCGGCGTGGCCGCCGTGTACACCTTCGTGCCCTTCGTCCTCGCCGCCGGGATCGCCGCCTTCCCGCTCTACGTGGCCGAAAGCGCGGCGCTCGCGGCGATCGCCTTCGCCATCGAGGCCGCCGCGCTGGGCCTCGGGCCCCTGCCCGTCTGGCTGCCCCCTGCCGACATCTTCTGGCTGCTCGGGCTCATCGCGGTCGTGGCCGCCTTCTCCAGCGCGAGCCAGCTCGGGCTGCTCGCCGAGCTGGTGCGCCAGGCCGTGCGCGATCCCCTCACCGGCTGCCATCGGCGCGAAAGCGGCAAGGAGCTGCTCGACGTGCAGTTCCTGCTCGCCCTGCGCCACCGCGCGCCGCTCACCGTGCTCTTCGTCGACCTCGACCGCTTCAAGGAGGTGAACGACGAGTACGGGCACGAGGCCGGCGACCACGTGCTGCGCGCGGCGGCCGCGTCGCTGCGCGGGATGCTGCGCGAGAGCGACTCGCTGCTGCGCTGGGGCGGCGAGGAGTTCCTGGTCGTGCTGCCCCACACCTCGCGGGTGGAGGCCGTGGCCCTGCTCGAGCGCCTGCGCCTGCTCGGGCTGGGCCTGCGGCCCGACGGGCGCGCCGTCACGGTGAGCATCGGCATCGCGGAGTTTCCGTCCGACGCCGCCGCCAGCGCCGAGGAGCTGATCGAGCTCGCCGACCGGCGCATGTACGAGGCGAAGCAGGCGGGCCGCAACCGCTACGTCGACGCGGGCGGCGCCTCGGCCAAGCCGCTGCTGCCGGCCACCGCGCTATCGGGATAGTCCCGCACTTCCGCCTGCCAGCCGTAGCGCTCGGCGAAGCGCTCGAGGTGGTGCAGCACGCGCCCGCCCGCGCTCACGCGGTACCGCGAGCCGGTGACCGTGCCCGTTGACGGGGGTCAACCGGGCGGGCGGCGCCGGGGCTACCGTTGGGCGATGCGCCCGCGTTCGCCCGCCCCCGCCCCCGGCGTGCTCGAGCCCCTCGAGCGCACGCTGCGGCTGTGGGCGTGGGGGAGCGAGCTCGCGGGGATGTGGTGGACGCGCCACGGCGCTCCGGGCGCGGCCGCCGCGGGGCGCGCCCGGCTGCGCGCGCTCGTGCGCTTCGCGCGCGCGGCCTCGCCTTTCCACCGCCGCCTCTACGCCGGGCTTCCCGACGATCCTCCCCTTTCGGCGCTGCCCCCGGTCGCCCGCGGCGCGCTGATGGCCGCCTTCGACGACTGGTGCACCGACCCGCGCGTGCGCCGCGCGCCGGTCGAGCGCTTCCTCGCCGACCGCCGCCGGGTGGGCGAGCCGTTCCTCGGCCGCTATCGCCTCTGGAAGAGCTCGGGCAGCACCGGCGAGCCCGGGATCTTCGTGCAGGACGAGCCGGCGATGGCGGTGTACGACGCGCTCGTCGCCGCGCAGTTCGACCCGTCGCGCCTCGACGCGCGACGCCTCCTCGCCGGGGGCGGGCGCGCCGCGCTCGTCGTCGCCACGGGCGACCACTTCGCGGGCATCGCCTCCTGGGAGCACCTGCGCCGCGCCTTCCCCGGCCTCGACGCGAGGAGCTTTCCCGTGACGCTGCCGCTGCCGCGGCTCGCCGCCGCGCTCGAGGCGTTCCAGCCCGCCTTCGTCGCGAGCTATCCCTCGGTGCTGGCGCTGCTCGCCGCGCAGGCGCGCGCCGGCCGGCTGCGCATCGCCCCGGCGCTGCTGTGGTCCGGGGGCGAGAGCCTCACCGCGCCCGCGCGCGCCGCCCTCGCGTCGGCCTTCGGCTGCCCGGTGATGAACGAGTACGGCGCCTCGGAGTGCCTCGCGATCGCGTACGGGTGCGAGGCGGGCTGGCTGCACGTGAACGCCGACTGGGTCGTGCTCGAGCCGGTGGACGCGCGCGGCCGGCCGGCGGCACCCGGCGAGCGCTCGCACACCGTGCTCGTGACCAACCTCGCCAACCGCGTGCAGCCCATCATCCGCTACGACCTGGGCGACCGCGTGACGGCGCTGGGCACCGCCTGCGCGTGCGGCTCGCCGCTGCCCGCGGTGCGGGTGGAAGGGCGGCAGGGCGCGCCGGTGGCGCTGCGCGGAGCGCGCGGGCGCCCGGTGGCGCTCGCCCCGCTCGCGCTCGAGACCGTGCTCGAGGAGGCGCTCGGGGCCGAGCGCTTCCAGCTCGCGCAGGTGGCCCCCGACGCGCTGGCGCTGCGGCTCGACCGCGCCGAGGGGCGGCGGGCGGATGCGTGGCGCCGCGCCGAGCGCGCGCTGCGCGCCTACCTCGACGCGCAGGCGCTGCCGAACGTGGCGCTGCGGCTCGACGCCGCGGGACCGCGGCCCGAGCGCGCGAGCGGGAAGCTGCGCACGCTCGTCGTCGAGGCGCCATGGACACCGAAGCCCGCGCGCCGCTGAGCGCGGCGCCGGAAGGCCTCACGGGCGCCGAGGCGCGCCGCCGGCTCGCGCGCCACGGGCCGAACGTGGTGCGGCCGCGCCCCGGGCCTTCCGTCGCCGTGCAGCTGCTGCGCCGCTTCCGCAACCCGCTCGTGCTCATCCTGCTCGCCGCGAGCGGCGTGTCGGCCGCCACGGGCGACATGACGAGCTTCGCGATCGTCGTAGCCACGATCGTGCTGAGCGTCGCGGTGGACTTCTTCCAGGAGCACCGCGCGGGCCGCTCCGCCGAGGCGCTCGCGCGGCGCGTGCAGGTCCACGCCGTCGTGCTGCGCGACGGGCACGAGGCCCGGCTGCCGGTGGCGCGCCTGGTGCCCGGCGACGTGGTGCGCCTGGCCGCCGGCTGCGTGGTGCCGGGCGACGGCGAGCTGCTCGAGGCCGAGGGCCTGCACGTGAACGAGGCGCTGCTCACGGGCGAGCCGTTCCCGGCGCAGAAGCGCCCGCGCGCCGCGGGCGGGCGCGAGGCCGACGACCTCTTCATGGGCACCTCGGTGGTGAGCGGCACGGCCACGATGCGCATCCGCCACACCGGGGCCGCGACGCAGATGGGCACGATCGCCGCGAGCCTCGCCGCCGAGCCCCCGCCCACGGAGTTCGAGCGCGGGCTGCGGGCCTTCGGGCTGCTGGTGATGCGGCTGACGGCCTTCATGGTGCTCTTCGTGATGCTGGTGAACACCGCGCTCGCCCGCCCGCTGCTCGACGCCTTCCTCTTCGCCCTCGCGCTCGCGGTGGGCCTCACCCCCGAGCTGCTGCCCATGATCCTGTCGGTCACGCTCGCGCGCGGGGCCCTGCGCCTCGCCGGCGAGCACGTGATCGTGAAGCGCCTGGCCGCCATCGAGTCCCTCGGCGCCATGGACGTCCTGTGCACCGACAAGACCGGCACCCTCACCCAGGCGGCGATCCGCGTCGAGGGCGCGACGGACCTCGCCGGCGCGCCCTCGGCCGACGCGCTGGCGCTCGCGCGCCTCAACAGCGCGTTCCAGGCGGGCATCCCCACGCCGCTCGACGCCGCGCTGCGCGCGATGGGGCCGGCGGACCCGGGATGGACGAAGCTCGCCGAGCTGCCCTTCGACTTCGAGCGCCGTCGGGTGTCGGTGCTTCTCGAGCGCGAGGGCCGGCGACTGCTCGTCGCCAAGGGCGCCGCCGAGGACCTGCTCGAGCACGTGACGGCCTTCGCCCGCGACGGCGCCCGGGCACCGTGGGACGAGGCCGCCCGGCGGCTGGCGGGCGAGCGGCTGGCCGCCCTGGGGGCGGCGGGGCTGCGGGTGATCGCGGTGGCCACCCGGGAGACCGAGGCGGCCACGCTGCACGCGCGCGACGAGCGCGCGCTCTTCCTCGTGGGCTTCGTCGCCTTCGCCGACCCGCCCAAGCCGGGCGCGGCGCGGGCGCTGGCGCGGCTGGCCGAGCTGGGCGTGGCCGTGAAGGTCCTCACCGGCGACGGTCCCGAGGTCACCACGCACCTGTGCGAATCCCTGCGCGTGCCGGTGCAAGGCGTGCTCACCGGCGCGGCGATCCGCAAGCTCGACGACCCCGCCCTTTCCGCGCGCCTGGAAGCGACGAACCTCTTCTGCCGGGTGAGCCCTGCGCAGAAGACGCGCATCGTGCGGCTGCTCCAGGCCCGGGGCCACGCGGTCGGCTTCCTCGGCGACGGCATCAACGACGCGCCCGCGCTGCACATCGCCGACGTGAGCCTGTCGGTGAACAACGCCGTGGACGTGGCCCGGGAGGCCGCGGACCTGATCCTGCTGCGCCGCGACCTCGACGTGGTCCGCCGCGGCGTCCTCGAGGGCCGCCGCACCTTCGTGAACATCCGCAAGTACGTGCTGATGGCCACGAGCTCGAACTTCGGCAACATGTTCAGCATGGCGGGGGCGTCGGTCTTCCTGCCGTTCCTGCCGCTGCTGCCCACGCAGATCCTGCTGAACAACCTGCTCTACGACGTCTCCGAGATCCCGATCCCCCTCGACCGCGCCGATCCGGCGGAGACCGCGCGGCCGCAGAAGTGGGACATGGGGCTGGTGCGCGACTTCATGTGGGTGATGGGGCCGGTGAGCTCGCTCTTCGACTTCCTCACGTTCTACCTGCTGATCACGCTCTTCGCCGCCGACGCGGCCCTCTTCCGCACCGGCTGGTTCGTCGAGTCGCTCGCCACCCAGGTGCTGGTGATCTTCGTGATCCGCACCCGCGCGAGCCCGCTCGCCAGCCTGCCCGCGCCCGCCCTCGCGCTCACCTCCCTCGCGGTCGTCGCCGTGGCGCTGGCGCTGCCCTTCACGCCGCTCGCGCCGGCCCTGGGCTTCGTCGCCCCGCCCCCGCTCTTCTTCGCGGTGCTCGCCGCCCTCGCCGGGGCCTACCTCCTCCTCGCCGAGGCGGTCAAGCGCGCCTTCTTCCGCGCCCATGAAAAGAGGGCGGATGACTTTCCCGGAATGGCGAAAAAGTAGCCTGCCCCCTTTCGGTTTGACGGGGGTCAACAGGGGCCGCATGCGGCGGCCTATGCTCGAAACAGGTCTGTTCCCCCCTGCCGTTTTCGAGGAGTCCACCATGGCCAATATCGTCAGCCGCAACGATCCGTTCCAGGAGCTCGCGCGCTTCGACCCGTTGCGCGATTTCGAGGGCTTCTTCGGCCTGCCGCGCCTGCGCCGCATGATGGCGCAGATGCCCGCCGAGCCCAGCATCCGCCTCGATGTCACCGAGGAAGAGAAGGCGTACAAGGTGAAGGCCGACCTGCCCGGCGTGAAGAAGGAGGACATCGCTGTGGAGATCGAGGGCAACCAGGTGTCCATCTCGGCCGAGATGCGGCGCGAGAAGGAAGAGAAGGAGGGCGAGAAGGTCGTCCACAGCGAGCGCTACTACGGCAAGCAGTACCGCAGCTTCACCGTGGAGAAGGAGATCGACCGCGAGCATGCCGAGGCGAAGTTCCAGGACGGCGTGCTCCAGCTCACGCTGCCCAAGCGCAACGGCGGCACCGCGCAGAAGATCGCCGTCCAGTAGCCGTGTCGGGCGCACGGGATCGGGGAGCCAGGGAGGCATCGACCGGCGGGAGCGGGGCGGGATCGCCGTGAGCGCCGAGGGCGCCGCGGTCGCCCTGCCCCCGCCGCGCCTGGTGCGCGATGCCACCCTCGTCGACGCGCTCGCGCGCCGGCAGAGCACGCGGGAATTCTCCGCGCGCCCGGTGGACGCGGACACGCTCTCGGCCGTGCTCTGGGCGGCGTGGGGGGTGAACCGCCCCGCCAGCCGCCACCGCACGGCGCCGTCCGCGCGCAACTGGCAGGAAACGGACCTCTACGTCTTCACGCCCGAAGGCGTCTTCGCCTACCGGCCCGACGGGCATGCCCTCGCCCCCGTCGCCCGCGGCGACCTGCGGGCCGATGCCGGGCTGCAGGAGTTCGTGGCGAAGGTGCCGGTGAACCTCGTCTTCGTGGCCGACTACGCGCGCATGCCCGACGCGGCGAGCGAGGACCGTGCCCGCTACGCCGCCATGGACGCGGCCTTCATCGCCCAGAACGTGTACCTCTACTGCGCCGCCGCGGGCCTGGGCTGCGTGGTGCGCGGGCTCGTGGACCGCGAGAAGCTGAAGGCCGTGCTCGGCCTGCGCGCGACCCAGCACGTCGTGGCCGCCCAGTCGGTGGGCTGGCCCGCGTGAGCGATGAGGCGCCCGCCCACGCGGGCTACGACCTCGACGCCTACACGCCCGCGCAGGTCGCCGCCCGCGTCGAGAACGTCGGCGTCGCCAAGGCCCGCATGGCGCTGCTGCCCATGGCCCTGCTGGGCGTGCTCGCCGGCGCCTTCATCGGCATCGGCGCGCTCTACTACACGCTGGTGGCGAGCGACGCGACGATCGGCTTCGCCGCCTCGCGCCTGGCCGGCGGCTTCTGCTTCTCGCTGGGCCTGCTCCTCGTGGTGGTGGCGGGCGCCGAGCTCTTCACCGGCAACAACCTCCTCGCCATGGCGTGGGCGGGGCGGCGCATCGGCACCGGCGAGCTGCTGCGCAACTGGGCCGTGGTCTGCAGCGCGAACTTCGTGGGCGCCGCCGGCTTCGCCCTCCTCGTCTACCTCTCCGGCCACTGGGAGATGAACGGCGGGGCGGTCGGGCGCACGTACCTGAAGATCGCCGCCGGGAAGGCGGCCCTGTCGCCGCTCGAGGCGTTCGCGCGCGGCGTGCTCTGCAACGTGCTGGTGTGCATGGCGGTGTGGATGGCGATGGCCGGGCGCAGCGTGGTGGACAAGTTCGTGGCGATCTTCCTGCCCATCTCCGCCTTCGTGGCCGCCGGCTTCGAGCACTCGATCGCCAACATGTACTTCTTCCCCATGGCCCTGCTGCTCGAATGGCACGGCGCGCCGCTTCCTGCCGGGACCGCCGCGGTGAGCGTGGGCGACATGCTCGCCAACCTCGCCTTCGTGATCGCCGGCAACATCGCCGGCGGCAGCGTCCTCGTCGCCCTCGTCTACCGGGTGATCTACCTGCGGCCTCGGCAGCCCCGTTGAGCCTTCGCGGCGCCGGCCACCATCGCCGGCATGCACGAGACGAAGAGCGCCATGCCCTCCGCGAGCGGCATGCCGCGGTTGAGCACCGCGTCCAGCGCCTCGGTGAGGGGCATCTCGACGTGCAGCCGGCGCGCGAGCGCGGCCACGCCCTCCACGGAGAACGCGCCCTCGGTCACCACCTTGCGCTCGGCGAGGATGTCGGCGAGGCGGCGGCCCTCGCCCAGGGCGACCCCCAGGGAGGTGTTGCGCGAGGCGACGCTGTTGGCGGTGAGCATGAGGTCGCCCGCGCCGGCCAGGCCCTGGAAGGTCGACGCGTGCGCGCCTTTCGCCACGCCGAGCCGCGCCGATTCCTGCAGCCCCAGCGTGATGATCGTCGCGCGCGCGTTGTCGCCGAGCCGGCGTCCGGCGGCGATGCCGCTCCCGATCGCCACCACGTTCTTCATCACGCCGCCCAGGGCCGCTCCGACCACGTCGTGGGAGAGGTGCACGCAGAAGGCCGGGTCGCCGATCGCGTGCGCGACCTCCTCGGCCGCGCGCCCGTCCGGGCAGGCGAGGACCACGCCGCACGGCAGGCCCGTCGCGATCTCCCGGGCGAACGAGGGCCCCGAGAGGACGGCGACGGTGGCTTCCGGCAGCGCCTCCTCGAGCACCTCCGGCATGAGCGCGCAGCTTCCGCGCTCGATGCCCTTGGAGCACGAGACCACGGGCAGGCCCACCTTCAGGGCCGGACGCAGCGCCGTGGCCACGGCGCGCACGTGCTGCGAGGGCACGGCGAAGAGGAGGAAGTCGGCCCCCCGCGCCACCTCGGCCAGCTCGGTGCTCGCGCGGATGCCGGGATCGAGGGCCACGCCGGGCAGGAAGGCGCGGTTGTCGTGCGCGGCGTTGATCGATTCCACCACCTCGGCCTCGCGCGCCCACAGGCGCACGTCGTGGCCCGAGCGGCGCACCACGCAGGCCATCGCCGTGCCGAAGGCGCCGCCGCCGATGATGCCGACCGAAGACATGCGCCGAGCATAGGCGGCGGCGGGCCGCCCGTATTGACGCCGGTCAGTCGCGGCGTTGACGCGGCGCATGCCGGGTCCGCGCGGGGCGGCTAGACTCGCTCCATCGTCCCCGGGAGCCGGCCCATCGCCCTGCTCGTCGCCCTGATCCTCGTCGCGATCGCCCACGACTTCGTGAACGGCTTCCACGACGGCGCCAACATCGTCTCGACCGTGATCGCCTCGCGCGCGATGGGGGCGCGGGGGGCGCTCGCGCTCGCCGCCGCGGCCACCTTCGCCGGCCCCTTCCTGCTCGGCACCGCGGTGGCCCGCACCATGGGCGAGGACGTGGTGGCACCCCACGCCGTGGGGATCGCCGTCGTGCTCGCCGCGCTGGCCGCGGCGAGCCTCTGGGACCTCGCGACCTGGTACTTCGGCATCCCCGTGAGCGCCTCCCACGCCCTCGTCGGGGGGCTGCTCGGCGCCGTGCTCGTGGCCTCCGGCCCCGAGGCGATCCGCTCGGCGGGCGTCGTCAAGGTCGCGCTCGCCCTGTTCGTGTCGCCGATCGCGGGCTTCGTCGCCGCGCTCGGGGTGATGGCGGCCACGCGCCGGCTGCTGCGCCACGCCACACCCCGCGCCAACTTCGGGCTGGCGCGCGCGCAGCTCCTCACCGCCGGCGCGCTCGCCCTGTCCAACGGCGCCAACGACGCGCAGAAGACCGTGGGCGTGATCGCGCTGGGCCTGGTCACGCTCGGCTTCCACGCCGAGTTCACGGTGCCGTGGTGGGCGGTGGCGTTGAGCGCCTCGGCGCTTTCCATGGGCACGCTGCTGGGCGGCGAGCGCATCGTGCGCACCCTCGGCGCGCGCTTCTACCGCATCCGCCCGATCCACGGCTTCGCCTCGCAGCTCGCCTCGGGCGCCGTGGTGCTCGCCGCCTCGCTCGCCGGCGGCCCGGTGAGCTCCACGCAGGTCGTGAGCATGGCGATCGTGGGCGCCGGGGCCGCGGAGCGCCGCTCGAAGGTGCGCTGGGCGGCGCTCACCGACATCGCGGTGGCGTGGGTCCTCACCGTGCCCGCCACCGCGCTGCTCGCGATGCCGCTGTACTTCGCGATCGCCGCATTCACGCAGGGAGGCCGCTGATGGGTTTTTTCGACGCGGGGCTCGCGGAAGGCAACCGCTTCTTCACGATGCTGCACGCCCAGGCGGGGCACGCGGTGGCGGCCACGCGCCGGCTGGAGGCGGCGCTCGCGCTCGTGGACGAGGCCGGCGTCGAGGCCCTGCGCGCGCTCGCCGCGGAGTCGGGCGAGCAGCGCCGGGTGCTCACCGACGAGCTGCACAAGACGTTCATCACGCCGCTCGACCGCGAGGACATCTTCAACCTCTCCCACTCCTACGACGACGTCGTCACGTACGCCCTCACCACCATCGAGGAGATGCACCTGCTCGCGGTGGCGGCCGACGAGCCGATCGGGCGCATGGTGGGCCTGGTGCGCGAGCAGGCCGAGGAGCTCGAGCGCGCGATCGAGCGGCTGGCGCGCAATCCGCGCGTCGCGGGCGAGCACGCCAACGCCGTGCACGCGAAGGAAGGCGAGGTGGAGCACGTCTACCGGGGCGCCATCCGCACGCTCCTCGCCGGCGCGGGCGACCCCTCCGCGCTGCCCGCGATCTTCTACCGGCGCGAGGTGTACCGGCACATCTCCAACATGTCGGACCGCGCCGACGCCGCGGCGAACGTCTTCGGGATGATCGTGATGAAGCTGGCCTAGGGAAGCGCTCGCGCCGGCCTGGCGCGCCTCACCCGGCCCGCGCGAGCACGGCGAGCGTGCAGCGCGAGATGCACACGAGCTTGCCGCGCTCGTCGCTGATGCGCACTTCCCACACCTGGATGCGTCCCCCGACCTGGGCGGGGACGGCCACGGCGGTGACGACACCGTCGCGCTTGCCGCGCAGGTGGTTCGCGTTGATCTCGATGCCGACCACGTCCTGGCGCGCCTGGTCCACGTTCATCCATGCGCCCGTCGAGGCCACGGTCTCGGCCAGCGCGACCGACGCGCCGCCGTGCAGCAGGCCGAAGGGCTGGTGCACCCGCGGGCCCACGGGCATGCGCGCGACCACCTTCTCCTTGGTCGCCTCCACGAGCTCGATGCCGAGGGTGGCGAGGAGGGTCTCGGCGGGCATGCCGGGAAAGATGTCGCGCTCGGTCATCGCAGGAGCCGGTAGGAGAGATAGGGGGCGACGAGGACCCAGGCGGGGACCAGGACCCACAGGCGCCCGGCGAGGATATCGTAGTCGCGCAGCATCGCGCGCCAGCCCTTGCCGCGCGCGCGCCCGAGCCCGAGCTCGAAGGCGAGCGTCATGGCGAGCCAGGCCGCGCCCACGGCCCACGCCTCCTGCGCCGAGGCGAGCGGCCAGGCCCGGGCGAGCCCGGCGAAGTACGCGGCGAAGAGCGCGAGGAGCGCGACGGTCGAGACCTGGTGCGCGCGAAGCTCGCCCAGGCGCCGCGCGTAGGCGAGGTCGCGCACGATGCCGTTGGCCACGGCGATCGCCATCATCCCGAGCCAGGCGAGGAGCCACGCGGTCGCCGAGGCGCTCACCCGATGCCCGCCTGGTGCACGATCGCGACGACGTACGCGGCGTAGAGCGCCAGCAGGAGCCCGCCGCGCGGCCGGCGCAGGTAGCCGCTGCGCGGCGGCCAGGCGAGGGCGAGCGCGAGCACGCCGAAGAGGAGGGCGACGGCCACGTCCTGCACCCGCACCGCGATCGGGTGGATCGCCGCGGCGACCCCCACGATGAAAAGCCCGTTGAACACGTTGCTGCCGAGGATGATGCCCAGCCCCACCTCGTCGTGGCCGCGCAATCGCGCGACGAGCGTGGTGGCGAGCTCGGGCACCGAGGTGCCGAGCGCCACCACCGTCGCGCCGATGATGAACTCGTCCACGCCCATCGCCGCGGCGATGGCGCGCGCGCCCGTGGCGATGAGGCGCCCCGCGGCCAGGAGCAGCACGAGGCCGCCCACGCACGAGAGCACGATCGCCGCGCGGCCCTGGGCGAGGGGCACGGCCTCGGCGACGCGCTCGCGGCGCGCGGCGAGGACCGCGGCCACGAGCCAGGCGGCGAAGAGCGAGAGCAGCAGCGCGGCGTCCGGGCGCGAGAGCGTGCCGTCGAGCAGCAGCGCGCCCGTGAGGAAGGGCACGCCCAGCGCGACCGGGAAGTCGCGGCGCAGCCCGGCGCGCGGGGTGTGCAGGCCGGAGATCATCACGGCGAGGGCGAGGATGAGGGCCACGTTCGCGACGTTGCTGCCCAGCGCGTCGCCGAGCGAGATGCGCGGGTCCCCCGCCAGGGCCGCGTTGACCGCCACCGAGAGCTCGGGGCTCGAGGTGGCGTAGGCCGCGATCGTGGCCGCGACGATCGCCGGAGGGATGCGCGCCCAGTGCGCGACGCCCACCACGCCGCGCACGAAAAGCTCCCCGCCCACGGCGGCGAAGACGACGCCCGCCACGACGGCGAGGACATCCGTCCCGCCCGCCATCCGCCCTCCCGGCTGCGAACCCTGGTGCTCGACGACCTTCTTCAGCCTCATGCCGCTTCGTGTTCTTCGCTGCGGCCGGCGTCGGGGATCGCCTCCCCCACGACGTTCTCGTGATTCTCCCCCCGATCGGGCCGCCCCGAAAGCGGGCTCCCCGCGCCGCGGGAATCAGCGCTCCGCGAGGTACGCGGCGATGCGCTCCTTCAGCCCGGGCGCGGCGGCCGAGCGCACGAGCTCGGCGAGGTCGGCATCGCGCGTGTCGGGCGTGGTGAGCGCGAAGAGGCGCTCGGCGGCGTCCGAGGCGAGCGCCTGCGCCTGCGCCTCGGCCTCGCGCACCGCCTCCGCCCAGCCCTCCCGCGGCACGATCGCCTCCACGAAACCCCACGCGAGCGCCTCCTCGGCCGAGAACGTCCGCGAGGACTCGAGCACCCGGCGTGCCCGCTCGGCGCCCACGCGCCGGGCGAAGACGCGCGTGCCGAGCACGAGCCCGAAGCGCAGGCCGGGCATGCGAAACGTCGTGCCGGGCGCGGCCACGCGCCGCGCGCAGGCGGCGAAGAGGTCGGCGCCCGCCCCGAAGTTGCGGCCGTGGGCGAGCGCCATCGTGTCGAAGGGCGCGTGGCGCACGGCGTGCAGGAGCTGCTGCAGCCGCACGAAGCGCAGCACCAGGTCGCCCTCGCTCTGCGACGCGTACCCCTCGAAGTCGAAGCCCGCGCTGAAGTTGACGCCCTCGCCCTCCAGCACCGCGAGCCGCGTCCCGTCGCCGCGCGCGGCCGCGAGCTGCCGCAGCAGCGCCTCCACGAGCGGGGCGCACAGGGCGTTGCGCTTGGCCGGGCGCGCGAGCGCGAGGCGAAGCACCGGCCCGGAGCGCTCGCCCCGCAGCCCGTCCGGTGCCGCGTCGGCCATCGCGCTCATTGCGGGCGCGAGAGCGCACCCTCGACGATGTCGGTGTTCTGCGAGTCGACGATCGACCACCCGTCCTCGCCCCGGCGCAGCACGTTCACGAGGATCCCCGTGCGCCGCGGCAGCGTCCGCCCGTCGGGGTCGCGGTGCCCCTCGAGCGACCAGCGCGAGCGCGCGATGGCGATCCCGGGCGCCGGGAACCGGACCTGCGTGTCGAGAAGGTCGAGCCGGCTGTCCCGGAACATCGTCGCGTGCGTGAAGGCGTGCGCCTCGCGGATCTGCTCGCGTCCCTTCCACCAGATGCCCACCACGTTCACGAACTCCGCGTCGGGCGCGAAGAGCGCCCCGAACGCGTCCATGTCGTGGCGGTTCCACGCTTCGGCGAAGCCCGCCACCACCTGCGCCACCTCGGATTCATCCGCCTGCATGTCGTCCTCCTCGTCGTAGGAATGCGCCCGGTGCCGATGCCCGGCCCCGGTCAGGAGCCCGCCGCCTCGCCCTCGCCGAACACCTCGTCGTTGTGCTGGCCCAGCGCGGGCGGGTCGCGGCGGATCGCAAAGCCCCTGCCGCCGAAGCGCAGCGGCGAGGCGAAGGTGCGCGTGCGCGCCCCCGAGGGAAGCGCGATCTCGCGGATCCACTCCATGTGCCGCACCTGCTCGTCGGCCAGCGCACGGGAATAGGTGTTGATCGGCGCGCAGGGCACCCCCGCGGCGCGGAACCTGGCGAGGAGGTCCTGCGCCGTGTGGCCCGCGAAGTCGCGCTCGAGGATCTCCCGGAGCTCCTCCTGGTGTTGCGCGCGCAGCGCCGTGGAGCCGAAGCGCGGGTCGCGCGCGAGGTCCTCGCGCCCGATCGCCGCGCACGCGCAGCGCCACAGGCCGTCGTTGCCCGCGGCCATCGCGAAGTAGCCGTCCTTCGCCCGGAACGCCTGGTACGGCGCGTTGCGCGGGTGCGCGCTGCCGAGCTTCACCGGGTCGCGCCCGGTGCCGAAGTACTCGCTCGTCTGCAGCGCGCCCACGGCGAGCGTGGCCCCGAGCATCGACACGTCGATGCGCTCGCCGCCGCCGCCCTGCTGCACGCGGCGCAGCGCGGAGACGACCGCGAAGGCGGCGTACAGCCCCGCGCAGAAGTCGGAGATCGGCACGCCGCACTTCACGGGCGGGCCGCCCGGCTCGCCGGTGACGCTCATGACGCCCGCCATCGCCTGGAGCGTGAGGTCGAAGCCGCCTTCCTGCGCGCGCGGGCCCTCCTGGCCGAAGGCCGAGATGGAGCAGTAGACGAGCGCGGGCCGCGCGTGCCGGAACGCGTCGTAGCCGAGCCCGAGCCGGTCCATCACGCCGGGGCGGTTGTTCTCGATCAGCACGTCGGCGCCGAGCACCAGGCCGCGCGCGCGCTCGCGGTGCGCGGGGTCCTTCAGGTCGAGGGTGACCGAGCGCTTGTTGCGGTTGAGCGAGGCGAAGTTCTCGCTGTAGCCGGCGTTCAGCGGCGGCCACTGGCGCATCGTGTCGCCGCCCCTGGGGTTCTCGACCTTGACCACGTCCGCGCCCATGTCGGCGAGGAGCATGCCGCAGTAGGGACCGGCGGCGACGTTGCAGAACTCGATCACGCGGATGTCTTGCAGGGGAAGCATCGGATCTCCTCGGAAGCGATCCGCCATTCTAGGGCAGCGCGCCGCCGACGGCCCGGCGCAAGGCGCGCGAAGGCGGACGCGATCCTTGGTGCAAGCGCGGGGTCGCAAGATGCGTCACATGACGCGTGATCGCCGCGCGAGTTGATCGGCGTCATGTCCGGGCCGACACCCAGCGGTAAACCGGAACCGTCGTATCGGTCCCCATCCCGCTTCGTGGAGGTTTCCCATGCATGTCCTGCCACCCGCCGCGCGATCGCATCGCCTCGCGCTCGCCGCGGCCGGCCTCGTCGCCGCGCTGCTCTTCGCCGCCGGCGACGCCCGCGCCATTCCCGCCTTCAACCGCCAGACCGGCCAGAACTGCGTGGCCTGCCACGCCGGCGGGCAGTTCCCCGAGCTCACGCCCTACGGGCGGCTGTTCAAGCTCACCGGCTACACGATCGGCGAGCGCGCGTTCCCGCTCGCGATGATGGCGGTGGCGAGCTACAACAGGACGCGCCGGACGAATTCCCCCGCCCCCGGCTACGACCGCGCGGCGACGTTCCCCAAGGACGGGAACGTGATCTTCCAGACCGCGAGCGCCTTCCTCGGCGGGCGCATCACCGACAACCTCGGGGCCTTCGTGCAGTACACGTACAACGCGTACGACGCCCAGGCCGAGAGCGACTCGCACTGGATCGGGCACTCCGGCTCCGACAACCTCGACCTGCGCTACGCCGATCGCTTCATCTCGCCGGCGAGCGACCTCATCGTGGGCGCGACCCTGCACAACAACCCGAGCGTGCAGGACGTGTGGAACAGCGCGCCCGCCTGGGGCTTCAACACCGTGCCGGGAAGCAGCGGCCCGGCCGCGGCGCCGCTGCTCGCCGGCGGGCTCGCGCAGAACGTCGCGGGCCTGGGCGCCTACGTCTTCTGGAACCGCACGCTCTACGCGGAGCTTTCCGGCTACCGCACCGCCGACGGCATCTGGTCGTTCATGAGCCAGGGCTTCAGCGCCGCGCGCGGCGACCAGCAGTACGTGAAGGGCACCAACCCGTACTGGCGCCTCGCGCTCGAGCACCAGTGGGGAGCGCACGACCTGATGGTCGGCACCTTCGGGATGAACGCGAAGGTGTATCCGGACCCCACGGACCCGACCGGACCGACGAACGACTACCGCGACGTGGGGCTCGACGCGCAGTACCAGTACATCCTCGACCCGCAGGCCGTCACGGTCACCGCGAGCTACATCCGGGAGCGCGTGCGCTACGCCGACTCGGTCGCCCGCCAGCCGCCTCCCCTCGATCCCGACGGCACGCTGGGGCTGCCGCTCACCAACGCCTCGGACACGCTGCGCATGTTCCGCGCCAAGGCCTCGTACGCGTACGACGCGAAGTACGGCGGCACGCTCTCGTACTTCGACGTGACCGGCACGAGCGACCCGGCCCTGCAGACGGCCGCCTACGACCCGGCCGACCCGGCGGCGCTGATCGACGGCTCGGAAGGGGTCACCGGCAGCCTCACGGGCAACCCGGGCACCCGCGGCTGGACGAGCGAGCTTTTCTGGATCCCGGTCCAGAACGCGCGCGTCGGCCTGCAGTACACGATCTTCAACCGCTTCAACGGCGGCTCGTCGAACTACGACGGGTTCGGGCGCGACGCGCGCGACAACGACACGCTCTTCGCGTACGTCTGGGTCGCATTCTAGGGAGGATGGCCATGAGAACCACCACGATCGCCCTCGCGCTCGCCGCCGCCGCGGCCCTCGGCGCGTGCGCCACCCCGCAGCGCTCCCGCACGCTGAACGACCCCTCGGTGCCGCCGGTGGCCACCGCGCAGCAGGTCTGCTCGGACTGCCACGGCGTCGACGGCAACTCGGTGTCGCCGAACTTCCCGCGGCTGGCCGCGCAGCAGCAGCCCTACCTGGTCGAGCAGCTCAGGAGCTTCCGCTCGCACCACCGCTCGGATCCCGCGGGCTTCGAGTACATGTGGGGCCTGAGCCGGCACTTCACCGACGCCCAGATCGACGGCCTCGCGGCCTACTTCGCGCGGCAGAAGCCCGCGCCCAACGTGCCGGGCGATCCGGTGCTCGCCGCACGCGGCAGGGAGATCTTCGAGCACGGCGCGCCGGCGAGGAAGCTGCCCGCGTGCGCGAGCTGCCACGGAGCGCGCGCGCAGGGAAACGGCGGCTTCCCGCGCCTGGCCGGGCAGCACGCCGACTACGTCGAGAAGCAGCTCGCCGTGTTCCAGCGCACGAACGAGCGCCCCGAGGGCGCGGTGATGAAGACGGTGGCGCACCTGCTCACCCGCGACGACATCGTCGCGGTGGCGAACTACGTGCAGGGCGTGGTGGCGCCGTAGGCGGCGATGCGGGCGGGCGCCGCGAGCGCCCCCCGCGCGGGGCGGTTCAGCGCTCCAGGCGGGGCGCGCGGTCGAGCCGGCGCTTGAGGAGGGCGGCCTGCACGCGCAGCTTCTTGCTGCCGGCGCTTTCTTCCTGCTCGGTGAGGATCTTCTCGATCTCGTTGTAGGTCCGCATGCTCAGCCGGATGCTGATCGAACGCGACTTCTTGGCCTTGGCCATCCTGCTCTCCTTTGCGTGGCGTGGTGAACCGGTGCTCGGCGGTGGGACCCGCCTTGTCTTTCGTTGTCTTTGCTGGGGGATGCTCGCGGAATGGACAAGCGCGACGCGGCGCAAGTTCAACGCGACGGGCCGCCAACCGACGCTTGTGCCGGTTAACGGCCTCGCGGCTTCTCGGGCATTGTATCCGTTTGCCGCGCCTAACGCCCCTTAGCGCGGCGCGCGCTCCCGGTGGCCGCCGAACTCCGCGCGCATCGCCGAGAGCAGCCGGTTGGCGAAGTCGTCCTCGCCGCGGGAGGCGAAGCGCGAGAAGAGCGCCGTGGCGAGCACCGGCACGGGCACCGACACGTCGACCGCCGCGTTCACCGTCCAGCGCCCCTCGCCCGAGTCGGACACGGTGCCCGTGAAGCCGCCGAGCGCGGGATCCTTCGCGAGCGCGGCGGCGACGAGGTCGAGCAGCCACGAGCGGATCACGCTTCCCCGGCGCCAGACCTCCGCCACGGCGCCGACATCGATGTCGTAGCGGTAGTGCTCGGGCCGGGCGAGGGGCGCCACCTCCGCGCTCGCGGCATGCGCCGCGTCGCCCGCGTTCGCCGCGTGCAGCAGGTTCATCCCCTCGGCGTACGCGGCCATGATCCCGTACTCGATGCCGTTGTGGACCATCTTCACGAAGTGGCCGGCGCCGGCCGCGCCGCAGTGCAGGTAGCCGCGCGCCTCGGTGCCGCCTCTCGCGCGCCCCGGCGTGGGGGACGTGCCGTCGTCGCCGGGAGCGAGTGCCGCGAAGACCGGGTCGAGGCGGCGCACCACGGCCTCCTCGCCGCCGATCATCATGCAGTAGCCGCGCTCGAGCCCCCAGATGCCGCCGCTCGTGCCCACGTCCACGTAGTGCAGGCCGCGCGCGGCCAGCGCCTTCGCCCGGCGGATGTCGCTCGCGAAGTGGGAGTTGCCGCCGTCGATCACGACGTCTCCCGCGGCGAGCCGCGGCTCCAGGGCGCCGATCGTCGCGTCCACGACCGCCGCGGGAAGCATGATCCAGACGTGCCGCGGGGGCGAGAGCCGCGCGGCCAGCTCCTCGAGCCCCGCCGCGCCCGCCGCGCCTTCGGCCTCGAGCGCGCGCATCGCGCCCGCGTCGAGGTCGTGCACGACGCACGTGTGGCCCGCGCGCATCAGGCGCCGTGCCATGTTCGCTCCCATCCGCCCCAACCCCACGATGCCGATCTGCATGCCGGATCCTTTCGATGCTTTGCGATAATGGGGCCTCGAGCGGCCCCATGGGGCGGGCAGCGCCGGAGGCCGATGGTTCCTTGCGTGATTGTAGTCATGGGCGTGGCGGGCAGCGGCAAGACGACGGTCGCCCGGCGCCTCGCCCGGCGCCTCGGCTGGCCCTTCCTCGAGGGCGACGCGCTGCATCCGCGCGCCAACGTCGAGAAGATGCGCAGCGGCGTGGCGCTCACGGACGCCGACCGCGCGCCGTGGCTCGACGCCATCGCCGCCTGGATCGCCGAGACGCGCGCGGCGGGGCTGCACCGCGTCGTCGCCTGCTCGGCGCTCAGGCGGGCGTACCGCGAGCGCCTCGCGCACGGCCGCGAGGACGTCGTCTTCGTCTACCTGCGCGGCGAGCGCGCGCTGCTCGACCGGCGCCTCGGCGCGCGCGAGGGGCACTTCATGCCCGCCTCGCTGCTCGCCAGCCAGCTCGCCGCGCTCGAGCCGCCGGGGCCCGGCGAGAATGCGATCATGGTCGCGATCGAGGGCCCGCCCGAGGGCGTGGTCGACGACATCGTTTTCCAACTGCAGCTTCCCACCGGAGGAGATTCCGCATGAGCAAGCCCGGGCAGACCCCGCTTTTCGAGAAGGGCTTCGAGATCCGCAAGGCCGTCCTCGGCGCCGAGCACGTCGAGCGCTCCTGGAACAACGCCGACGACTTCAACCGCCCGATGCAGGAACTGGTGACCGAGTACTGCTGGGGCGCGGTGTGGGGTCGCGACGACCTGCCGCGCAAGACCCGCAGCATCGTGAACCTCGCCATGATCACCGCGCTCAACCGCCCCCACGAGCTGAAGCTGCACGTGCAGGGCGCGCTGAGGAACGGCCTCACCAAGGAGGAGATCCGCGGCATCCTGCTGCAGGCGGCGATCTATTGCGGCGTGCCCGCGGCCATCGACGCCTTCCGCGTGGCGAGCGAGGCGATCAAGGCGTACGAGGAAGGGCGCTGAGCCGCATGCGCGGCGCGGACACGGGCGGCGGGCGCGTGCTCGCCGATGCGCTGCCGGGCAGCGAGGCGGCCGTGGGCGAGCAGGCGCGGATGCTCGAGCTGGTGCAGCGCGTCGGGCACCTGGGCTACTGGCGCCTCGACCTCGCCGCCGGCCGGCTCGAGTGGTCGGCGGGCCTGTGCGCCCTCTTCGGCATCGATGCGGCGCGGGCGGGCGAGACCCTCGCGGACCTGCGCCGGCCCGTGCTCGACGAGGACCGGGCCGCCCTCGATGCGCGCGATGCGCCCGGCGCGGCGCCCGCGGCGCACGACGCGCTCTACCGCATCCGGCGCCCCGACGGCAGCGTGCGCTGGATGCGCGAGCGGGAGACGCGCGAGGTCGACGCGCGCGCGGGCCGGGAGGTGCGCGTGGCCGTGGTCTCGGACGTGACCGGGCAGCAGGCCGCGCGCGACGAGCTCGAGCGCAGCGTGTGGCTGCAGCGCATCGCCTGCCGCGCCGCGCGCCTCGGCGGGTGGACGATCGACCTGCCCGAGCGCACGCTCACCTGGTCCGAGGAGAACTGCGCGATCCACGAGGTGCCGCCGGGCTACCGCCCGAGCCTGCAGGAAGGCCTCGCGCTCTTTGCCGAGGAGCACCGCGCCGAGGTCGTCGCCAAGGTCGAGGCGTGCGCGCGCGACGGCACGCCCTACGAGTTCGAGCTGCCGAAGTACACCGCCAGGGGCCGGCGCATCTGGGTGCATTCGTACGGCGAGGCGGTCCGCGACGCGTCCGGGCGCATCGTGCGGCTCCAGGGCGCGTTCCAGGACATCACCGCGCAGAAGCGCGCGGCCGACGCGCTGCGCGAAAGCGAGGAGCGCTTCCTCATCCTGTCGCGCGCCGCCCACGACGCGATCCGCGACTGCAACCTCGCCGACGGGAAGCTGTGGTGGAGCGACGGGCTCGAGGCGCTCTTCGGCCACGCGCCCGATGCGGCCCCCACGCGGGCGGCCTGGCGCGAGCTCGTCCACCCCGACGACCGTGCGCGCGTCGAGGCGGCGATCGCCGCGGCCGTCGACGGCGCCCGGGCGCACTGGCGCGTGGACTACCGCTTCGCCCGCGCCGGCGGCGGCTTCGCCCGGGTCGAGGAACGCGGGCACGTCATCCGCGACGCCGGCGGGCGCGCCGTGCGCGCGCTGGCCGCGGTGAGCGACGTGACCGAGCGGCACGCGCTCGAAGAGGAGCTGCGCCAGGCCCACCGCCTCGAGTCCGTCGGCCGCCTCACCGGCGGCGTGGCGCACGACTTCAACAACCTGCTCACGGTGATCCTCGGCAGCGGCACGCTCCTGCACGAGCTCGCCGCCGGCAACGCGCAGCTCGCCTCGCTCGCCGAGATGGTCACCCATGCGGCGCAGCGCGGCGCCGAGCTCACCCAGCGCCTGCTCGCCTTCGCCCGCAAGCAGATCCTCGACCCGAAGCCCGTGGACGTGCGGCAGATGCTCTCCGGCATGCAGCCGCTGCTCGAACGCACGCTGGGCGAGCACATCCGCGTGGCGGTCGCGCTCGCACCGGACCTGCGTGCCGCGCACATCGACCCGGGGCAGCTCGAGAACGCGGTCCTGAACCTCTGCCTCAACGCCCGCGACGCGATGCCCGCCGGCGGCGAGCTCGTCGTCGAGGCGGCCAACGCGCGGATCGGCCCGGACGCGCCCGCGCCCGGCGGCGGCCCCGCCCCCGGCGACTACGTCCGGCTCGCGATCTCGGACACCGGCGCGGGCATCGCCCCCGAGCTGCTCGCGCGCGTGTTCGAGCCGTTCTTCACGACGAAGGAAACGGGCCAGGGGACCGGGCTCGGGCTCGCGATGGTCTACGGCTTCGTGAAGCAGTCGGGCGGGCACGTCACGCTCGACTCCGAGCCGAATCGCGGAACGCGCGTGACCCTGTACCTTCCCGTGTCGGCCGAGCCGGCGCCGGCCGCGGCGCAACCGCCCGCGCCCGCGCCGGCGGCCGGCGGCTCCGAGACCCTCCTCGTGGTGGAGGACAACGAGCTCGTGCGCCTCGCCGCGCGGCGCCATCTCCTGCAGCTCGGCTACCGCGTGCTCGAGGCCGAGAGCGCCGAGCACGCGCTCGCGATCCTGCGCGGCGGCGAGCCGGTCGACCTGCTCTTCACCGACGTGGTGATGCCGGGCATGCGCGGCCCCGAGCTCGTGCAGGCGGCGCGCGCGCTGCGTCCCGGGCTGCGCGCGCTGCTCACCTCGGGATACGTGGGGGACGCCGCCGTGGCGCCCCTCGCCTCCGGCACGCCGCTGCTCGCCAAGCCGTACCACCCGCCCGAGCTCGCGCGCATGGTGCGCGAGGCGCTCGACGCCGGCTGAAGGAGCGGCGGGCTTCCCCGATCCCGGCACGGGCACGGCGACGCACCCTTCGTGCCGCGTGCCGCGGCCTCAGCGCATCCGCTGGTAGTCGGCGCGAGCGAGGCGGAAGAGGCGATGCGGGCGCAGCCGGTGGCCCTCGGCGAGGGCCGGGTGCTCGAACGCCCGCGCCTCGCGCATGCCGAGGCGGCGCATCACCGCCATCGACCGCGCGTTGGTCGCGGCGGTGTACGAGACGACTTCCGGCAGCGCGAGGAGGTCGAACGCGACGGCGAGCGCCTCGCGCGCGGCCTCGGTCGCGTATCCCCGCCCCCAGGCCTCGGCCGCGAGCCGCCAGCCGACCTCGACGGCGGGAAAGAAGGGCAGGCCCTCGCGCACGCGCGTGAGCCCGACGAAGCCCAGGAAGCGCGCGTCGGCCCTTCGCTCGACGGCCCACAGGCCCCAGCCGCGCGCGGCGATCGCGTCGCGGCAGCGGTGCGCGAGGGCGTCGCTCTCCTCGCTCGTAAGCGGCGCGGGGAAATGCGCCATGACGCGCGCGTCGGCGTTGAGCGCGGCGAACGGCGCCGCGTCCTCCTCGCGCCACTGCCGCAACCGCAATCGCGCCGTCTCGCGCTCGATGGCGCTCTCCTCGCGGGCATCGGGATGAGCGCCGATTATAAAAAAACCGGCGCCTCGCGGCACCGGTCCTAGGGGCCTCCCTGGCCTAGGCGTTGCCGCCCGTGCCGGGGTTCGGGTTGTCGTGGTCTGTGCTGCCCGCGCCGGCGTTGTCGTTGGCGGTCGCGTTCGCGCCCGACGGCCGCGGGCTGCTGCGCACGTACCCGTAGGTGCCGCTCGTGCCGGATCCGCCGCCGCCGCTCGACGCGTCGCTGGCGCTCGATCCCCCGGCGCGCATGTCCTGCCCGGGATCGTTGAGCTCCTGGCTGCGGTGGATCGACCGGCGCGTGCTTTGCGGATACTGCAGGCCGTTCGCCTGCCCGGACGCGGAGCCGCTCGCCGAGGCGTTGTCGCTCGCGCCGGACCCAGCCCGGTCCTCACCGCCGTTGCCGGCGTTCACGTCGAGCGCGTCGAGCGCCTGGCGGTCGAGGTGGCCGTTGGCCTGCAGGCCCTGCGCCTGCTCGAAGCTCTCGAGCGCGCTGCGGGACCGCGGTCCCCAGATCCCGTCGATGGGCCCGACGTCGTAGCCCTTGTCGCCGAGCGCCCGCTGGGCCTCGCGGATGGTGCTCCGGTCGAGCCGCGACGAGCCGTTCGGCCCGGCGGAGGCGTCGGCGCCGCCCTGCTCCCCGGACGCGTAGCCGTTGCCGGAGCCGCCCTGGGCGCGCTCGCTGCCGTTGTCGCCGGCGTTGGCGGAGCTCGCGTTGCCATACGTGCCACGGGCATTCGATCCGCGGTTGCCGGCATTCCCGCCGGCATCCGAGGCCGTGTTGCGCTCGCCCCCGCTCGCCTGCACGTCGAGCGCGGCGAGGGCCTGGTCGTCCAGGCGGCCCGTGGGCTGCATGCCGCGGGTGCGCTGGAAGTTCTCGAGCGCCGACTGCGAGTCGGGACCCCAGATGCCGTCGATGGTGCCGACGTCGTAGCCCTTCGCGCCGAGCGCGCGCTGGGCCTGGAGGATGGTCCGGTCGTCGTAGCGGGAGGCGACGGACCGCTGCGCGGCCGCCTGCGACGCGCTGTACGAGGACGGGTAGGCGCCGCTCGTTGCGGCGCCGTACCGGCTGCCCGACCCCCCGCCCGTCGCGCATGCGCCGGCGGCGGAAACGGTGAACAGGGCGATCACGATGTTGCGCAGTCTCATGGGGATTCCTTTCCGTTGGTGACACGGGGGAGCGGCAATGCTTTCTCTCCGCTCCGCGGGAGCGCTTCCTCGGCGCCCGCAGGCGCCGGCCCCGTGTCACCTGCAAGCGACGTGCCGCGCCCTGTAGGAAGGGGCGGGCAAGGGAAGGGACGATCGGCCGCCGCGCGTGCCCGCGCCGCTTCAGGCCGCGGCGCGGCCGCTGCCCACGTCGCGCGCCTCGCGGCGCAGCTCGTTCTTCATCAGCGCCGCCAGCGCGGAGAGCTCCGCCACGAGCCCGTCCACGGCGTCGTCGAGGGAGACGATGCCCGCGGGCTGGCCGCCCTCGCGCGTCACGAGCAGGCGGCGCACGCCCGCGTCGCGCATGCGCTCGATCGCCTCGTGCAGCTCCGCCGCCTCGTCCACGCTCGCCACCACCGGGGACATCACCTTCTCGACGGCCGCCTTGTTCGGGTCGAGCCCCTCGGCCAGCGCCTTCACCACGAGGTCGCGGTCGGTGACGATCCCCGCGACCTCCGGGCGTCCGCCCGACTCCTCCATGACGACGAGGGTGCCCACGTGGAAGCGGCGCATCGCCTGGGCGGCCTCCTCGACCGTCCCGGTGCGGGGGATGACGACGACGTTGCGGGTGTAGACGCGCTCGACTTTCATGGCGGGGAGCCTCCTGCGGACCATCGTCGCCCGCGGCGCGGCCCCCGCGGTTGACCGCTGTCAAAGGGCCCGCCCTTCGGGGGATTAGGGTAGGGGCATGAACCCCTGGATCCGGCGCTTCGGCGAGGTGGGCATCGGCGACGTCGCCCTGGTCGGCGGCAAGAACGCGGCGCTGGGCGAGATGGTGCGCTCGCTCGTTCCCCTCGGCGTGCCCGTGCCCGACGGCTTCGCCGTCACGGCCCCGGCCTATCGCGACGCGCTCGAGCGCGCCGGCGCCTGGCCGCGGCTGCGCGAGGCGCTCGCGGGCCTGGACGCGAACGACGTGGCCGACCTCGCCGCCCGCGCGGCCAGGGCGCGCGAGATCGTCTATTCCGCCCCGCTCTTCCCCGAGCTCGTCGAGGCGATCCTCGCCGGCTATCGGGCGCTGCGGGAGGAGTACGGCGAGAACGTGAGCCTCGCGGTGCGCAGCTCCGCCACCGCCGAGGACCTGCCCACGGCGAGCTTCGCCGGCCAGCACGACAGCTTCCTGCACGTGCGCGGCGAGGCGATGCTGCTCGACGCGGTGAAGCGCTGCTTCGCGAGCGTGTTCAACGATCGGGCGGTGAGCTACCGCATCGAGCAGGGCTTCGACCACCTGAAGGTGCTGCTTTCCGTCGGCATCATGAAGATGGTGCGCTCGGACCTCTGCGCGAGCGGGGTCGCCTTCTCGCTCGACACCGAAAGCGGCTTCCGGGACGTCGTGTTCGTGACCGGCGCCTGGGGCCTGGGCGAGAACGTCGTGCAGGGCGCGGTCGACCCCGACGAGTTCTTCGTCTTCAAGCCGACGCTCGCCCGCGGGCTGCGCACGGTGCTGCGCCGCAACCTCGGCGCCAAGAAGGTGAAGATGGTGTACGCCGGGGGCGACCTGCGCCATGCCACCCGCAACATGCCAACCACCCCGGAGGAGCGCGCCCGCTACTGCCTCGCCGACGAGGAGGTCGTGGCGCTGGCCGAGCACGTCGTGAAGATCGAGCGCCACTTCGGCGAGCGCGCGGGGCATCCCGTGCCGATCGACGCCGAATGGGCGAAGGACGGCGAGGACGGGCGCATCTACATCGTGCAGGCGCGGCCCGAGACGGTGGCCTCGCGGCGCAGCGCGACCACCCTCGTCGAGTACACCATCGAGGGCGAGCCCGCCGCGCGCGTGCAGGGCCGCGCCGTGGGGCAGAAGGTCGCCACCGGCAAGGTGCGGGTGGTGCGCGGCGCGCGCGACCTCGAGGCCTTCCGGCCCGGCGAGGTGCTGGTCGCGGAGACCACCTCTCCCGACTGGGGCACGGTGATGAAGCGCTCCGCGGCGATCGTCACCAACCGCGGCGGGCGCACCTGCCACGCGGCGATCGTCGCCCGCGAGCTCGGCATTCCCGCCGTGGTCGGCGCCCACGACGCGACCGACGTCCTGCGCGACGGCGAGACCGTGACGGTGTCGTGCGCCGAGGGCATGCAGGGGCACGTGTACGAGGGCGAGGTCGCCTTCACCGTGCGCGAGACCGACATCCGGGAGCTTCCGCGCCCGCGCACCAAGGTGCTCGTGAACATCGGCGACCCGGACATGGCCTTCCAGGTCTCGTTCCTGCCCACCGGCGGCGTGGGGCTGGCGCGCATGGAGTTCATCGTCGCCAACCACATCAAGGCCCACCCGATGGCGCTGCTGCACCCGGAGCGCGTGGACGACGCGGCGGTGCGCTCGCAGCTCGCCCTGCTCGCCCGCAACCACGCGAGCGGGGCCGATTTCTTCGTCGAGCGCCTCGCGGAGGGGGTGGCCACCATCGCCGCGGCCTTCCACCCGCGCCCGGTGATCGTGCGCATGTCGGACTTCAAGACGAACGAGTACGCGAGCCTCCTCGGCGGGCGCTGGTTCGAGCCGCAGGAGGACAACCCGATGATCGGCTTCCGCGGCGCCTCGCGCTACACCCACGCGGCCTACGCCGAGGGGTTCGCGCTCGAGTGCGCGGCGATGAAGCGCGTGCGCGAGGCGATGGGCCTGGACAACGTGAAGCTCATGATCCCGTTCTGCCGCCGGCTGTCGGAGGCCGAGCGGGTGGTCGAGCGCATGGCGGAACTGGGCCTGGCGCGCGGCGCGAACGGCCTGGAGATCTACGTGATGTGCGAGATCCCGAACAACGTGCTCCTCGCCGACGGTTTCGCGCGCTGGTTCGACGGCTTCTCGATCGGCTCGAACGACCTCACGCAGCTCGTCCTCGGCGTCGACCGGGACTCCGAGCTCGTGGCCTTCGACTACGACGAGCGCGACGAGGGCGTCCTCGAGGCGATCCGCATGGCCATCGCCGGCGCGCACCGCAACGCCCGGCCCATCGGCATCTGCGGGCAGGCGCCCTCCGACTATCCCGAGTACGCCGAGTTCCTGGTGCGCGCCGGCATCGACTCGATCAGCCTCAACCCCGACTCCGTCCTGCCCGCCCTGCGCCGCATCGCCGCGATCGAGGCCGAGGCCGGCATCGCGCGCCGCGACGAGCCAGCGGCTTCACCCCTTCCCGCGGGTTGATCTACCATCGGGCGGATTGCCCCGACGATCCGCGGACGATGCCCTGGAATCCCCTGCAGTGGTGGCACAGCACCGAGCGCAGCGTCTGGAAGGCGCGGCTCGACACGCTCGACCCGGTGCGCGCGCGCGCGATCCGGCTGGCGCGCCTCGCCCTCGTGCTCGGGCGCGACCTCGCCTCGGGCCGGCTCAACCTGCACGCGATGGGGCTCGTCTACACGACGCTGCTGTCGCTCGTGCCGCTGCTCGCCCTCAGCTTCTCGGTGCTCAAGGCCTTCGGGGTGCACAACCAGGTCGAGCCCCTGCTCGCGAACTTCCTCGCGCCGCTGGGCCCCGAGGGCGCGAAGCTCACGCGCCAGATCATCGAGTTCATCGACCACGTGAACGTGGGCGTGCTGGGCTCGATCGGCCTCGCCCTGCTGCTCTACACCGTCGTGTCGCTCATGCAGAAGGTGGAGGAGTCGTTCAACTTCATCTGGCACGTGCCCTCGGTTCGGCGCATCGGCGAGCGCTTCAGCCGCTACCTCAGCGTGCTCCTCGTGGGGCCGCTGCTCGTTTTCGCCGCGCTCGGCATGACGGCGGCCGTGCTCAACAGCGAGGTCGTGCGCTACCTGCTCTCGGTCGAGCCGCTGGGCACCCTCGCCTACGCCGCGGGCAAGCTCGTGCCCTACGCGCTCGTGATCGGCGCCTTCACGTTCATCTACGTCTTCATCCCGAACACGCGCGTGCGCCTCGGGCCCGCCTTCGCCGCGGCGGTCGCGGCCGGGGTGATGTGGCAGACCGCGGGCTGGGTCTTCGCCGCCTTCGTGGCCTCCTCCACGCGCTACGCCGCGATCTACTCGGGCTTCGCGATCGTGGTGCTCTTCATGATCTGGGTCTACGTGAGCTGGCTGATCCTGCTCTTCGGCGCGAGCGTGGCCTTCTACCTGCAGTATCCGGCCTACCTGCTGGCGGTTCCGGGCGAGCCGCGCCTGAGCAACCGCATGCGCGAGCGCCTCGCGCTGGCCGTGATGGGGCAGGTGGCCGCGCGCTTCGCCGGGGGCGCGCCGCCGTGGACGACGCCGGCGCTCACGCGCGCGCTGGACGTGCCGATGCACGCCGTG
Organism: uncultured beta proteobacterium; assembly: GCA_963741815.1. GTDB lineage: Bacteria > Pseudomonadota > Gammaproteobacteria > Burkholderiales > Usitatibacteraceae > Usitatibacter. The sequence goes on along the minus strand of CAVUJI010000003.1, from coordinate 1,334,109 downwards.
CAGGTGGTGGTGGACGCGCTCGTGGTCGGCGGCCTGCTGGCACCCGGCGCCGAGGACCCGCCCGCCTACCTGCCGGCGCGCGACCTGCGCGGCGTGTCGGTGGCGCAGCTGCTGCGGCTCGTGCGCCGCGCGGGCGAGGACCGGTACCTGAGCCCCGAGGCGCTGCCCGTGGCGCCCGCGGTCGAGGACGCGGTCGCGCGCGCCGAGGCGGCGCTCGCCGGATCGCTCGAGGACCTGCCCGTGGAGGCGCTCGGGGCGCGGGGCGCCGAAGGCTAGGCGCGCGCCTCGCCGCCTTCGCGCGGCGCGGCCGCGCGCGCGGACACGCCGCGCCACAGCGCGAGCGCCACGCGCGCGATCGCCGCCGCGGCCGCGAGGCGGCGCACGATGCGCGCGAGCCGCGTGCGCCCGGCGAGCAGCATCAGCCCGCCGACGAGCATCGAGCGGGCGCGCGGGGAGGCGGCCACGCCCGCGGCCATGCGCGGCAGGCGCAGCCCCGCGCGCACGGCGGACACGTCGCCCACGAGCTTCACGCGCAGCATCGCCGAGCGCGCGACGAGCACCTGCTTGCGCAGCGCGAGCAGCTCCGAGCGGCTATTCATGCCGGCCTCCCAGCAGGTCGCGGTCGGTCGCCAGCTCGCGAAGCGTCGCCTCGAACGGCGGCGGGGCGGTGCGCGCGCGATGGCGCATCACGCCGAGCGCCCACGCCCCGGCCAGGACGTAGACGAGCGTGGCCGCGCCCACGGCGAGCAGCCGGTGCGAGTCCCAGAAGAGCACGACCACGAAGAGCGTGGCGAGCAGCAGCGCCAGCGTGAAGAAGAGCCCGGCGGCCACGGCGAGCACGAGCATCTGCTTGCGCCGCTCGCCCTCCTCGCGCAGCTCGACGAGCGCGAGCTGCGCGCGCGTGCCGAGGATGTCGAGGAGCGTCGCGGCCAGCGCGCGCACGGACCGGGGCAGCCCCCCGCCCGGGGGTGCGCTTTCCGGCTGCACGGCCTAGCGCCGGTTGAGCAGCAGGCCCACCACGATGCCGATCAGCGCGCCGATCCCGGCGGCCGCGGCGACCGATTCCCAGGGATGCGCCTGCACGTACTCGTCGGTCTGCCGGGCGACGGCCCGGGTGCGCTCGCGCGCCGTCTGCTCGAACTCGCGCATCCGCTCGCGCGCCTGGCGCAGGCTCTGCTCGACGTTGGCGCGCAGCGCCTGGGTCTTCTCGTTGCCCGCGGTGGCGACCGTCTTGAGCAGCTGCTCGGTGTCGGAAACGACCTCGTTGAAATCCTGCACGAGCTTGTCTTTCGCGGCTTGGGTGTCGGTCATGGCGTTCTCCTTTGGATCTGCCCCATCGTTCTTGGATTTGTCCCTCGATTCTGGGCCCGCGCGGGGCGGACCCGTTGACGCCCGTCAACGCCCCGGCCTGCGGCTCGACGACGGGACGCGCAGGAATGGACAACCGGAGGGCGCCGGAGGTTCGCGCTCCGGCACGAGGCGTGCGGTTGCGCCGCGTCAAAGGCCCGCGCCGCGATTGCTCCTATAGTGGGCGCCGAAGCCACCGCATGGCAATCGGTTTCGCCCCGCCACCTCCTCCGGCGGGACGGCGGCGGCACCTGACAACCCCCAGGTCCGCTCCTCCGGACCCGGCCTCGCGCCGGGTCCTTTTTTTTCCCGGGCCGGCAAGCGCCCGGCGGCGCCGGATGGCCTTTTCCGCCGCGCGGGCGCGGCGCGCGCCGCCCGCTAGAACCGGGCGCGCGCCTGCTCGATCGCCTCGCGCATGCGCTCCCAGGCGTCGTCCGCGCCCTGGCGCAGGGCGCTCCACGCCCCCGCCGAGGCGTCCTGGAGCAGGCGCAGCTGGTACCTCGCCTCCTCCTGGCGCGCGCGCAGCGTCTCGATCTGCTGGCGGTACCGCTCCTCGGCCTCGCTGCGGGCGGCCTGCGCCTTCGCCTCCCAGCCGTCGATGTCGGCGTTCCAGCGGTCGAGCTGCGCCTTGAGCTGCTCCACGTACTCGTCGCGGGTCGTCACGTCGAACCCTCCGCGGCGAAGGCGTGCGCGCCCGCGCTCACGCGCTTGGCCTGGACGCCCTCGCCGCCGGCCTCCTCGATGAACTGCACCTCGGTGCCGGCCGCGAGGGTCTCGAAGCGGGGGTGCACGACGTTCTCGCGGGTGAAGTAGACCTCGCGCCCGTCCTCGGTCTCGATGAAGCCGAAGCCCTCGTCGAGGTCGGTGCGAGCGACCGTGCCGTGGTTCACGCGGGCGTGCGACTTCACGTCGAAGCGCGCCTCCCGCACCCTCTCCTCGAGCTGCCGGCGGGCCGCGTCGAAGGCGTCGCGCAGGGCGACGTAGACGTCCTCGTGGCGCTTGAGGGTGGAAACCGCGTCCTCGTGCCCCGGCGCGCGCACGTCCACGCGGACGTGGAACTCGCGCCCCTGGCGGCGGTGGCGCTCCGGCTGCTCGATGCGCACGTGGCAGCTCGTCATGCGGGGATGGAAGAGCTCGAGCTTCGCCGCGCTCTCGCGGATGCGCGCCTCGAGCGCGTCCGAGTGCGCCACGTTGTGCATGCGGATCTGGAGAGGGATTTGCATGCAGCCATCGTGCGCCGGCGGTCTGCGGGCGTGTTGACCGCCGTCAAAGCGTGCGCATCGCGCCGGCGCGGGGCCGGGTCCCGGCGGCCCGGGGGCCCTCAGGAGGCTTCCGCGCGCGGGTTGCGCCCGCCGGGCGCGCGCGCCGGCCCGGCGCCCGGCTCGTGGATGCGCTGGCCGAGCATCTCCGGCACGACGAGGGTCACGCCGCCGGGAGTCACGTGGAAGCGCTCGCGGTCGCGCTCGAGGTCCACGCCCGCCGTGAAGCCCTCGGGAAGGCGGCACTCCTCGTCGATCACCGCGCGGCGCAGCACGCAGTGGCGCCCGACCTCGACGTGGGGAAGGATCACCGAATCCTCGATGTCGCAGTAGCTGTGCACGCGCACCCGGGTGAAGAGGAGCGAGCGGCGCACCGACGAGCCGCTCACGAGGCATCCGCCCGAGACCAGCGAGTCGAGGGCGATGCCGCGGCGCCCCGCGTCGTCGAACACGAACTTCGCCGGCGGCTGGTGCTCCTGCCAGGTCCAGATCGGCCAGTCGAGGTCGTAGAGGTCGAGCGCGGGCACGACGCGGGTGAGGTCGGCGTTGGCCTCCCAGTACGCGTCGACGGTGCCCACGTCGCGCCAGTAGGGCTCGCCGGGGCCGGTGCCCACGCAGCTCTGCGCGAAGCGGTGCGCGTAGATGGGCGCGCCTTCCCGCACGAGCCGCGGAATCAGGTCGTGCCCGAAGTCGTGGCCGGAGTCGGGGTCGTGCGCATCGCGCACCAGCTCGCGCTCGAGGAAGCGGGCATCGGCCGCGTAGACCCCCATGCTCGCGAGCACCCGGTCGGGCCGGCCGGGCAGCGGGACCGGCGATGCCGGCTTCTCGTCGAATCCGACGACGCGGTCGTGCGCGTCCACGCGCACCACGCCGACCGCGCCCGCGGCCGCGAGCGGCGCCTCGACGCATGACAGCGTGATCATGGCGTGCCGGGCCACGTGGTCCTCGAGCAGCGTGCCGTAGTCCATCTTGTAGACGTGGTCGCCCGCCAGGACCAGCACGTGGCGCGGGTCGAAGCGCCGGACGAGGTCGAGGTTCTGGTAGACCGCGTCGGCCGTGCCGCGGTACCAGTCGCTGCGCACGCGCTGCTGCGCGGGGAGCGCCTCGACGAACTCGCCGAAGCGCCCGTCGAGGAAGCTCCAGCCGCGCTGCAGGTGGCGGATGAGGCTCTGCGCCTGGTACTGGGTGCACACGCCGATGCGGCGGATGCCGGAGTTCACGCAGTTCGAGAGGGTGAAGTCGATGATGCGGAACTTGCCGCCGAAGGGCACGGCCGGCTTCGCGCGCCAGTCGGTGAGCTCCCGCAGCCGCGTGCCGCGGCCGCCGGCGAGCACCACCGCGATCGTCTGGCGCACGAGGCGCCGCTCGACGGCGGGCCGCGCCTCCGGCGCGCTCACGGGTGCCGCCGCTTCGCGCGCGGGCCCGCGAGGGTAGCCGCCGCGCGCCCGGGCACGGGGGCGGCCTAGTGGTCCTCGAGGCGCACGGCGTCGAGCGCCTCGGCCGGCGCGCCGGTGTCGGGATCGATCCAGTCGGCGATGCCGATCGCGGCCTCGGCCTCCCCGAGCGTGTCGCCGCCCTCGATCGCCTCCTCGTCGGCGCTCGCCTCCATGTCCCGCACGGCCTCGAGGAGCGTGTCGAAGGGGCCGTACTCGCGGCCCGTCTCGCGGGATTGCCAGTAGAAGCCGTTCGGGCGCTCGAGCACGCGCGCGCGGTCGTATTCGGGGGACGTCTCGGGAATGACCTGTTTCATGCGCCCATCGTGGCAGGCGAGGCCGGGGCGTGTTTGACCGGCGTCAATCGCCGCGGCGATGCGGGCGCGATGATGGGCCGCGCGCCCCTCATTCCTCCTCCACGCGAAAGTCGAGCGGCCAGTGCCGTGACAACGCCCGCAGCACGGAAAGCTCGCAATCGTGCGAATAATGCGTCCAGTTGGGCTGCTCCTTCCCGAACCGGTTCAGGCGCTCGAAGCGGATCGCGGCCGCTCCCGCGGCGAGCTCGCCCTCGGCATAGCGCTCGAAGTCCCCCGCCGCCTCGGGGTCGTCGCGGAAGACGAGCCATTCGCGGCGCAACGCCTCCTGGAGGGTGGCCAGCTCGTGGCACCTCGCCTCGTCGCGGGTCCAGCGCCCGTGCAGCTCGCCCTCGGGCACCTCGATGTAGCGCGCGGGGCGCGGCGTGTACTGGTCCTCGAGCACGAAGTAGGCGCTGCGCAGCTCGCCGCCGGCGGGACCGATGAACCAGCCGTAGGCGTCGCGCTCGCCGGCGATGTAGACGAGCGCGCAGCGCAGCCCGGCGCGCGGGGCATAGGCGAGGAAGACGCGGGGGTTGTGCATGGCTGAGCCTCCTTTCGCGCAGTCTGCGCCCCCCGGCGGCGCGCCCGTTGACGGCGGTCAACCGGTCCTCGCGCGCCCGTGGCTCGCGCAGTATCCGCCGGGCGTTCCCGCGCGCATCGACGCGCACGCGTACGCCTCGCTCAACGCGCTCTGGCGCGCGAGTGCGCAGCGTTTCGCGCACCGTCCCGCGTTCTCGAGCCTGGGCACCACGCTGCGCTACGCGGAGCTGGACCGCCTCTCGGCCGCGTTCGCCGCCTACCTGCGCGTCGGCCTCGGGCTGGCGCGCGGCGAGCGCGTGGCGATCCTGCTGCCCAACCTTCTGCAGTACCCCGTCGCGCTCCTCGGCGCGCTGCGCGCGGGCCTCGTCGTGGTCAACGCCAACCCGCTCAGCACGGCGAGCGAGCTGCGCTTCCAGCTCGCGGACTCGGGCGCGAGCGCCGTGGTCGCGCTCGAGCAGTTCGCGCACACGCTCGACGCCGCGCTCACCGGCACCGCCGTGCGCCACGTCGTCGCCACGGCCGTGGGCGACCTGCTCTCGCCGCTGGGCCGCGTGCTCGTGCGCTTCGCGCAGCGCCACGCCGCCCCGCCGCTGCCGGCCTGGCGCATCGCCGGCCTCGTGGGCTTGCGCCACGCCCTGGCGCGCGGCGCCGCGCACGCGCTCGAGGACGCGCCCGTGGGCCCCGACGACCCGGCGCTCCTCCAGTACACGGGGGGGACGACCGGACGCCCCCGGGGCGCGATCCTCACGCACGGCAACCTGGTGGCGAACGTGGAGCAGACCCACGCGTGGATCGGAGCGGCCCTCGAGCCCGGCCACGAGACCGTGGTCACGATCCTGCCGCTCTACCACGCCTTCGCGCTCACCGCGAACCTGCTCGTCTTCCTGCGCCTGGGCGGGCGCAACGTGCTCGTGGCGGACCCGCGCGACACGCGCCGCCTCTTCCGCACCCTCGCGCGCACGCGCTTCACGGCGTTCACCGGCGTGGACACGCTCTACAAGGCGCTGCTCGACGACCCGCGCTTCGAGCGCGTGCGGCGCGCGAACGCCGGGCGCGTGAAGGTCGCGATCGCCGGCGGCATGGCGCTCGAGCGTGCGGTGGCCGAGCGCTGGCGCGAGGCGATGGGGGTGGGGCTCACCGAGGGCTACGGGCTCACCGAGGCCGCGCCGATCGTGTGCGCGAACCGGCTCGATGCCCCCGCCTTCACCGGCAAGCTGGGGCTGCCGCTGCCCTCCACGGACGTGGCGATCGTCGACGCGGCGGGGCATCCCGTCGCCGCCGGCGAGGCGGGCGAGATCTGCGTGCGCGGGCCGCAGGTGATGCGCGGCTACTGGAACGCGCCCGAGGAGACGGCGCTCGCCTTCACCGCCGACGGGTGGCTGCGCACCGGCGACATCGGCCGCATGGATGCGGCCGGCTACGTCGCGTTCGTGGACCGCAGCAAGGACGTGATCGTCGTCTCGGGCTTCAAGGCCTATCCCCACGAGATCGAGGCGGTCGCGCGCGCCCACCCCGGCGTGGCGGACGCCGCGGCGGTGGCGGTGCCCGACCCACGGCGCGGCGAGGTGGTGGGGCTCTTCGCCGTGCGGCGCGACGCGGGACTCACCACCGAGGCGCTGCGCGCGCACTGCGCGCGCCACCTCGCCCCGTACAAGCGCCCGCGGCGCATCGCGTTCGTGGAGCACCTGCCCCGCTCGGCGATCGGCAAGACGCTGCACCGCGCGCTGCGCGAGGCCGCGCCGGAAGAGGGGTCGAAAAAGGGGTCGGATCCATTCATCGGTCCGCGATGAATCGAACCGACCCCTTCTTTTCCGCGGCCGCGCCGGGTTACGGGCGGCGGCCCGAATGGGCGCCACCGAGGCGGTCGCCCCGCGCGACCACGAGCTGCGAGAGCTCGAGCGCGAGGCGCTCGGCGGTGGCGGCCGCGTTCTCGGCGTTCTCGCACTGGGCGCTGCGCTCCTCCGGGGCGGTGCGCTGCGGGCCGTCGCAGGGAATCGCGAGGACGCGCACGCGGTAGCCGCCCTCGCGCCCGGGATCGATGAGCGTGCAGATGCTGTAGGTCGCCATGTCCCATTGTCGCCACGTCCCCGCGAGCCCCCTTGAGGCGCGTCATATAATCGGGAGATCCTCCCGCCGGAGATGCCCCGTGCACGACGCCGCTCCGTGGATCCTGCAGCTCGCGATGGGATTCGCGCTCGCCGCGACCGCCGGCCTGCGCGCCTTCCTCCCGCTCTTCGTCGTGGGGCTGCTCGCCCGCGGCGGCTCCATGGAGCTCGCTCCGGCGTTCGACTGGATGGCGAGCACGCCCGCCCTCGTGGTCTTCGGCAGCGCCGTCGCCTTCGAGATCCTCGGCGACAAGATCCCGCTCTTCGACCATGCGCTGCACGCCGGCGGCGTCTTCGTGGCTCCCGTGGCGGGCACCCTCGCCGCCGCCTCGCTCCTGCCCGCGTCCGATCCGATGGTCGCGACCGCCCTGGGGCTCGTGAGCGGCGGCTCGGTCGCCCTGGCAGTGCACGGCGCGCGCGCGGCGCTGCGCCCGCTCGCCACGACGTTCACCCTCGGCGCCGGCAACCCCGTCGTCTCGGTCGCGGAGGACGCGCTCGCCGCGGGCGGCGTGGCGCTCGCGCTGCTCTTCCCGATCCTCGCCGCCCTGGGCGTGGTCGGCCTCGTCGCCCTCGCCATCGTGCTCGGCCGCCGGCTGCACCAGCGCCGCCTCGAGCGCGCCGCGCCCGCCTCGACGGCGGGATGAGCGGCCCGCGCGCGCGCCGCGCGCCCGAGGTCTTCGCCACGTTCCTGCGGCTCGGGCTCACGAGCTTCGGCGGGCCGGTCGCCCACATCGGCTATTTCCGCCGCGAGCTCGTGCAGCGCCGGGGCTGGGTGGGCGAGGCGCAGTTCGCCGAGATGGCGGCCATCGCGCAGTTCCTGCCCGGCCCGGCGAGCAGCCAGCTCGGGTTCGCCCTCGGGCTCGTGCGCGGCGGCTGGGCCGGGGCGCTCGCCGCCTTCGCCGCCTTCACGCTGCCCTCGGCGCTGCTGCTCTACGGCTTCGCGCGCGCGCTGCCCGCGGTGCCGCCCGCGCTGGCGGCCACGCTCGTGCACGGGCTCAAGCTCGCGGCCGTGGCCGTCGTCGCCCAGGCCGTGCTCGGCATGGCGCGCGCGCTCTGCCCCGACGCGCCGCGCGCCTCGATCGCGACCGTCGCGGCCATGGCCACCCTCGTGCTCGGCGGCGGCCTCGTGCAGCTCGGCGTGGTCGCCTTCGGGGCGCTCGCCGGGCTCGCGCTCTTCGGCGACGTGCCGATGCCGCGGCGCGAGCCGCTGGCGCTTCCCCACGGGCCGCGCACGGGGGTGGCGCTCGCGCTCGCCTACGCGCTCCTCCTCGCGCTCCTTCCGGCGGCGGCCCACGCCCTCGACGGGCTCGCCGCCACCGCGAGCGCCTTCTACCGCGCCGGGGCGCTCGTCTTCGGCGGCGGCCACGTCGTGCTGCCCTTGCTGCGCGACACGGTCGTGCGCCCCGGCTGGATCGGGGAGGCCGACTTCCTGGCCGGCTATGGCGCCGCCCAGGCGGTGCCCGGGCCGATGTTCACGCTCGCCGCCTTCCTCGGCGAGCGCATGCCGCACGCGATGGGGGGTGCGCCCGGCGCGGCGGTGGCGCTCGCCGCGATCTTCGCCCCGGGGCTCACGCTCATGGCCGCGGCGCTGCCGCTCTGGGCGCGCGTCTCGCGCCACCCGGCCGCCTCGCGCGTCGTCTCGGGGATCAACGCCGCCGTCGTGGGCCTGCTGGGCGCCGCGCTCTACGACCCGGTGTGGACCGGCGCCATCGGCGCCCCGGCCGACGTCGCGATCGCCGCGGCGGCGTTCACGCTGCTCGTGGCGTGGCGCGCCTCGGCGCTGTGGGCGGTAGCGTGGTGCGTGGCGGCGAGCGCGCTCGCCGCAGGCGGGGGCTGAAGGCCCGAGGCGCGCCGTTGATGCCCGTCAATCCGACGCGCGGCCGCCGCCACTAAGCTGCCGCCATGGGTGCGCGCGAATCGATCCGTCGCAACGTGAAGGTCCCCGCCGGCGAGGGCATCGTCCTCGACGCCGCGTTCGAGTCGCCGCTCGACCCGCTCGGCACCATCGTCTTCGCCCACGGCAGCGGCTCGAGCCGCATGAGCCCGCGCAACCGCTACGTCGCCATCGAGCTGCGCCGCGCGGGCTTCGCCACGCTCCTGCTCGACCTGCTCACCGAGCGCGAGGACCTCGATCCGGACCGGCGCTTCGACGTGGGGCTGCTCGCCCGGCGCCTCGCCGCGGCGGTCGAATGGGCGCGCGCCGAGCCGTCGATGCACGGGCTGCCCGTGGCCCTCTTCGGCGCGAGCACGGGGGCGGCCGCCGCGCTCGACGTGGCCGGCGCGATGGGCCGCGGGATCGCCGCGGTGGTCTCGCGCGGCGGGCGCCCCGACCTCGCGCTGCCGCGCTCGCTCGAGGCGGTGACCGCGCCCACGCTCCTCATCGTGGGCGGCGAGGACCGCGGCGCGATCGATCTCAACGCGTCGGCGGCGCGCCACATGCGCTGCCCGAAATCCCTGCGCATCGTGCCCGGCGCGACGCACCTCTTCGAGGAGCCGGGCGCGCTCGAGGCCGTCGCCGCCGAGGCCGCCCACTGGTTCCGCCTGCACCTGCGCGGCAACGGCCGCGCCTCGCCCGAGCGCGCGGCCTGAGCGGCGTCGCCATGCCGGCGCCGGACCCGGCGCATACTGGCCGCGATGGACCATCCCCTCGCATGAAGCGCTTCGCGCTGCAGCAGCCGGGCTTCAGGATCGTTTTCCACAACCGCCGCCGCGCGGCGCTGCGCATCGCGCTTTTCGGGCATATCGGGCTGCTCGAGTCGTGGTTCGACGGCGACCTCGACTTCGAGGGGGACCTCGCGCAGGCCTTCGCCGCGGCCATGGCGGCGGGGTTCGACCGCGCGAGCCCGCTCGTGCGCCTGCGCAACCGCTGGCACGAATGGCGCTTCGCCAATCGCAACGCGGCGCAGGCGAAGGCCAACGCCCGCTTCCACTACGCGCTCGGCACGCCGTTCTTCCGGCTGTGGCTCGACGAGGCGCTCATGATGTACACGTGCGCCTACTGGAAGGAGGGCACCGCGACCCTCGAGGAGGCGCAGCGCCACAAGGTGGAGCACGTCTGCCGCAAGCTGCGCATCCAGCCGGGCGACGAGGTGGTCGACCTCGGCTGCGGCTTCGGCGGCTTCATGTTCCACGCCGAGCAGTTCCACGGCGCGAAGGTGACGGGCGTGAACACGACGCCCGAGCAGGTGCAGGTGGTGCGCGAGGAGATCCGGCGCCGCCGCCTCGAGGGCCGGCTCGCGGTGGCCGAGGCGGACTTCCGCGCGGTCCCCGGGCAGTACGACAAGGTCGTGTCGATCGGCGTGCTCGAGCACGCGGGGCGCGACCAGCTCGAGGCGGTGGTGCGCGCCCACGCCGCGGCGCTCAGGCCCGGCGGCCTCGGCATGCTGCACTTCATCGGCCACGTCGGGCGCCACGAGACCGAGTTCTTCATCCGCAGGCACGTCTTCCCCGGCGGCTGGATCCCGAGCCTCGCCGAGACGCTCGCGGCGATGGAGCGCGCGGGGCTCGAGATCCTCGACGTCGAGAACCTGCGCCGGCACTACGCGCTCACCCTCGACGCGTGGGCCGAGCGCTTCGAGCGCAACTGGGAGCGGATCCGCGCGCTCGACCCCGCCCGCTTCGACGAGCGCTTCCACCGCGTCTGGCGCGCCTATCTCCACGGCTGCGCGGAGATGTTCCGCGCGCCCCGCGGCCACACCTTCCTCTTCCAGGTCACCTTCTCGAAGGGCCACGCGGCGCGCGAGGCGTACCCGATGAGCCGCGCGTTCCTCTACGAGGCCGCCGGGGAACCGCACGAGGAGCTCGCGGCGCGCCGGGCGCTCGAGACCGCGCGGCGCGAGGCGGAATGAGCGCCACCGCGGCGGCCGCCCACGCCGCGCGGCGCGAGCGCCTCGTGCGCAGCCTGCGCGAGGGCGCCGGCCCCGTCGCCCTCGCCAAGGACACCTCGAACCTCTTCCGCGACCGCCGCCCGGCCGCCGCCCGGCGCATCGACGTGCGCGAGCTCGACCACGTGCTCGCGGTCGACCCCGCTGCCGGCACCGTGGACGCCGAGGGGATGGCGACCTACGAGGCGCTGGTCGACGCGTGCCTCGCCCGAGGCGTCATGCCCGCGGTCGTGCCGCAGCTGAAGACGATCACCCTCGGGGGCGCGGTGGCGGGCGTGGGCATCGAGGCTTCCTCGCACCGCCATGGCCTGGCCCACGAGACGGTGCGCGAGCTCGAGGTGCTCACGGGCGGCGGGCGCGTGGTGACCTGCACGGCGGACAACGAGCACGCGGACCTCTTCCGCGGGTTTCCCAACTCCTACGGCACCCTGGGCTACGCGCTGCGGGTGGTCGCGCGCACGGTGCCGGTGAAGCCCTACGTGCACCTGCGCCACCTCTTCTTCGACGACGCCGGGGGCTACTTCCGCGCGGTGGAGCGGCACTGCGCCCGCGACGACCCGGACTTCATCGACGGCACCGTCTTCTCCGCCGACCGGCTCTACCTCACGCTCGGGCGCTTCGTGGACCGGGCGCCCGCCACGAGCGACTACACCTACCGCGCGATCTACTACCGCTCGATCGCCGAGAAGCGCGAGGACTGGCTCGCCACGCGCGACTTCCTCTGGCGCTGGGACACGGACTGGTTCTGGTGCTCGAGGAACCTCCTCGCGCAGAACCCGCTCGTGCGCCGGCTCTACGGCCCGTCGCGCCTGGGCTCGCGCACCTACACCCGCATCATGCGGTGGAACGCGCGCGTCGGGCTCACGCGCGCGCTCGACCGCGTGCGCGGGCTGCACGGCGAATCCGTGATCCAGGACGTCGACATCCCGATCGCCGAGGCGCCGCGCTTCCTCGCCTTCCTCGCGCGCGAGATCGGCATCTGGCCGGTGTGGATGTGCCCCGTCGGCCCGCAGGCGCGCTACCCCCTCTACCCGATGCAGCCCGGCTGGTACGTGAACTTCGGCTTCTGGGACGTGGTGCGCACGCGCGAGGCGCACGAGCGCGGTCATTTCAACCGCATGATCGAGCGCGAGGTGGGCGCGCTGGGCGGCATCAAGTCCCTCTACTCGGAAAGCTACTTCGGGCGCGAGGAGTTCGACGCGCGCTACGGCGGCGAGGCCTACGCCGCGCTCAAGGCCCGGTACGACCCGGGCGGCGCCTTCCCCACCCTCTACGAGAAGTGCGTCGGGCGCCGCTGAGCGCGCCCGGGGCCCGCGCACGGCCCGGCGGGGGCGCAGCGCTCCACCGCGCGCGCATCACCACCCGCTCGGGCGGCGCGCGCCCCCGTCGAGCCGATACGCGGGCGGCAGCCGCGCGGCGGTCGGGTCGAAGACGTCGAACTCGGCCGCGACCATGCGCACCACCTGCTCGATGAGCGGCTCGCATCCGCGGCACGACGGCGGGGCCGCCTCGACGGTCCAGTTCGGGCGCTCGTCCTCCTCCTCGTGGCGCACCCGCGTGACGACCATCGGCATGCGGCAGTCGCGGCATTGCCGGGGCTTGCGCCGGTCGAACTCGGCGCTCAGGTGCGCGTAGAGCTTGCCGGGGGTGAGCAGGGGCTTGTCCATGGGACCATTGTGGCCACCCCCGACGCCCGGGTCAGCGCGACGAGCGCCCCCTGCAGGGTAGGACGATCCCCAAACGCTTCTCGGAAAGACGGCAGGATTCGGGTGGAGAATCGGCTACGGAACGTGCGGCGGCGCCGATCCGGCGGCGCCGCGGTCCCGCGGCGCCCGGCGCGCATTGCGACGCCGCGCTAGCCCTTGAGGTACACCGGCCCGCCCCGCGCCGGCCCGGCCTCGATCGCCACGGGCGCGGCGGCGCGGCGCGGCGTGCGCGGGGCGCGCGGCCAGCAGGACCGCGGCGCACGCCACCCACGTGGCGGCGATGCAGGTCGCCACCAGCGCGGCGAGGAAGAGCCGATGCCGCGGCATCGGCGCTAGGCGCGGCGCCATCCCTCGATCGCCTGCTCGCTCGCGATCGCCTGCGCCACGTCGGAGAGCGCGTTGGCGCCCACCTCGAGCAGGTCGTCGAGCGAGAGGATCCCGGCGAGGTCGCCCTGCGCGTCCACGACCGGCAGCCGGCGCACGCCCTGGCGGCGCATGAGCTTGAGGGCGGCGAGGGCGTCGTCGTCCTCGCGCACCACGGCGAGCGCGCGGCCCATCACCTCGCCCACGGTGATGCCGGCGGCGTCCAGCCCCGGGGCGACCACCTCGACCACGATGTCGCGGTCGGTGACGATGCCCGCGGGACGGCGCGGGCGCGATGCGTCGAGCACCACGATGCTGCCCACGTGGTTCTCGCGCATCAGGCGCGCGGCCTCGGCGAGGCTGGTGCCGAAGCTCGCCGAGACGACATCGCGCTTGCACACCTGGCCGGCTTTCATGGCGGGCTCCTGTCGGGGGATGGACCCATTGTGTCGTCCGGTTCAGGCTGGGGATTGATGCCCGTCAAGCCCCGGCCGCGCGGCGCCGATCCGTCGCCTCCTTGCGCTCGCGCAACATGGGGCGCGCGCCGCGGGGACAAGCTGGACGCGTCGAAACGGTGAACGCGATGCGACCCGCCGCCCTGCCCCTGCAACCCGCCGACGCCCTCCTCGTGGTGGACGTGCAGGAGGATTTCGTGCGCGGCTCCCTCGCCGTGCCCGGCGCCCCCGGCATCCTGCCCGCGATCGCCGAATGCGTGCGCGCCTTCGAGGCGAGCGGCCTGCCGGTGATCGCCAGCCGCGACTGGCACCCGGCCGGCCACGCCTCCTTCCGCTCCCGCGGCGGCCCGTGGCCGCCCCACTGCATCGCCGGTACCCCGGGCGCGGCCTTCGCCCCCGAGCTGGCGCTGGGGCCCGAGGCCCTCGTCGTCTCCAAGGCGACCGGGCCCGACACCGACGCCTATTCCGCCTTCGCGCACACGGCCCTGGACATCGCGTTGCGCCGCCGGCACGTCCGGCGGCTCTTCGTGTGCGGCCTGGCGACCGACTACTGCGTGCTCCACAGCGTGCTCGACGCGTTGCGCCTGGGTTACGCCGTGTTCCTCATCGTCGACGCCGTGCGCGCCGTGAACGTGCGCCCGGGCGACGAGGCGGGCGCGATCGAGTCGATGGCGAAAGCGGGCGCCGTGCCGATCCGCGTGGAGGACATCGTTCCCGAGGCGGTCCATGGATAGGCCGCGCGAGGCGGCCCTCGCCCCGCCCGCGCCGGCCGGGGCGCTGCTCACCGACCTGTACGAGCTCACCATGCTGCAGGCGTATTTCGACCGCGGCATGGACGGCACGGCCGTCTTCGAGCTCTTCGTGCGGCGGCTGCCCGGCACGCGCAACTTCCTCCTCGCCGCCGGCCTGGGGGAGGCGCTCGAGTACCTCGAGGGCCTGCGCTTCGCCGCCGACGAGCTCGACTGGCTCGCCGCGACCGGGCGCTTCTCCCCGGCGTTCCTCGCCTCCCTCGAGGGCCTGCGCTTCACCGGCGACGTCGACGCCATGCCCGAGGGCACGGTCTTCTTCCCCGACGAGCCGATCCTGCGCGTGACCGCGCCGATCCGCGAGGCGCAGCTCGTCGAAAGCCGCCTCATCAACCTGCTGCACTTCGAGACGGTGGTCGCGAGCAAGGCCGCGCGCGTGGTCCTCGCCGCCCCGCGCAAGCAGCTCGTCGACTTCGGCCTGCGCCGGGCGCACGGGGCGGAGGCGGCGCTGCTGTCCGCGCGCGCGAGCTACCTCGCCGGCTTCGCGGGCACCGCGACGGTCGAGGCCGCGCGCCGCTTCCGCATTCCCGCCTACGGCACGATGGCGCACTCGTACGTGCAGGCGCACGAGGACGAGGCCGCCGCGTTCGAGAGCTTCGCCCTCGCGCAGCCCGACAACGCCCTGCTGCTGATCGACACCTACGACACGGAGGAGGCCGCGCGCAAGGTGGTGGCCCTCGCCCCCGCCCTCGCCGGCCGCGGCGCGGCCGTGCGCGGGGTGCGCATCGACAGCGGCGACCTCGCGCGCCACGCGCGCTCGGTGCGCGCGATCCTCGACGCCGGCGGCCTCGCCTCGGCGATCGTTTCGCGAGCGGCAACCTCGACGAGCACGCGATCGCCGCGCTCGAGGCGGGCGGGGCGCCGATCGACGGCTTCGGCGTCGGCACGCGCATGAACACCTCGGCGGACGCGCCCTTCCTCGACTGCGCCTACAAGCTGCAGGAGTACGGGGGCGTGGCGCGCCGCAAGCGCTCCGAGGGCAAGGCGACGTGGCCCGGGCGCAAGCAGGTCTTCCGGCGCTACCACGGCGACGGCCGGCTCGCGGGCGACGTGCTGGCGCTCGCCGGCGACGACCCCTTCGGCGAGCCCCTCGTCGTGCCGTGCATGCGCGGCGGCCAGGTGCTCGAGCCGCGCGCCTCGCTCGAGGAGGCGCGCGACCGCGCGCGCGAGCAGCTCGCGCGGCTGCCCGAGCCGCTGCGCGCCCTGGCCCCGGCGCCCCGGCCCTACTCCGTCGAGGTCTCCCCCGCGGTGCGGCACCTCGCCGCCGAGCTCGATGCGCGCCGCTGACAACGCCGTCGCGCGCGCGCCGGCGCCCGCGGTGCCGCCGGGCGAGCGCACGCTCGCCGAGAAGGTCGCCTTCCTCTCGACGCCGCGCGCGTACCCGGGCCATCCGCGCCGCGTGCAGGCGGTCGAGACCCACATGTCCTGGGTGTTCCTCACGCCGAGCCACGCCTACAAGCTCAAGAAGCCGGCCTTCCTCGACCATCGCGACCTGCGCACCGTCGCCGCGCGCCGCGTGCACGCGCGCATGGAGATCGCGCTGAACCGCCGCCTCACCGAGGGCGTGTACCTCGGCGCGGTCAGCCTCGCCGTCGACGCCGGCGGCATGCACCTCGACCTCGGGGGGCACGCCGTCGACTGGCTCGTGTGGATGCGCCGGCTGCCGCCCGCGCGCATGCTCGACGCCCTCGTCGCGCGCGGGCGGGCGGGCCCCGCGGAGGCGCACGCGCTGATGGCGGTGCTGGGACCGTTCTACCGCGACAGCCCTCCGGAGCCGATGGCCCCGCCCGAGCTGCGGCTGCGCATCGCCGACGCCCTCGCCGCGAACGTGCGCGCCCTGTGCGAGGCCGGCGCGGGTCTCCCCGCGGCGCAGGTGGAGGATGCGGGCGAGCGCCAGCTCGCGTTCCTCGACACCCACGCCGACGCGTTCGACCGGCGCGTGCTCGACGGGCGCGTGATCGAGGCGCACGGCGACCTGCGCCCCGAGCACGTGTGCCTGGAGACGGCGCGCGCGCAGGTCATCGACTGCCTCGAGTTCGACCGGCGCCTGCGCCTGCTCGACCCGGCCGAGGAGCTGGGCTTCCTCGCCCTCGAGTGCGAGCGCCTCGGCGCGCCCGGCCTGCGCGAGCCGCTCTTCGCCGAGTACGCCGAGTACACGGGCGACCGTCCCGGGGAGCGCATCGTGGACTTCTACCAGTCCCACCACGCCCTCGTGCGCGCGCGCCTCGCCGTGGGGCACCTCGCCGAGCCCGGGCGCGACGACCGCGCGAAGTGGACCGCGCGCGCCGCCGAGTACCTGGCGCTCGCGCGCGCGCACCTCGCGCGCGTCGACGGCGGGCGCTAGGCGAGCTGCGGGCAGGTCCGCCCGGCCCGCGGCTTCAGGCGAGCAGCTCGACGATCGAGCCGCCGCCGTGCAGCCGCGCGATCGCCTCGGCGAAGAGGGGGGCCACGCTCACGCGCTCCACCCGGGCCCGCAGCGCCGGGTCGTCGAGGCGCCCGGCGATCGTGTCGGTCACGAAGAGGCGCTCGATCGGGCCCGCCGCGATGAGGCCCGCGCTCGCCGGCGCGAACACGCCATGGGTCGCCGCCGCGTACACCCGCACCGCGCCCTTCGCGATGCAGGCGCGCGCGGCCAGGTCGATCGTGTGCCCGGCGCTCACCAGGTCGTCCACGAGGATGGCCGTGGCGCCCGCGACCTCGCCCACCAGCGCCTCGCCGCGCACCACGCCCTCGCTTCGGCTCTTCTGCGCGAAGGCCGCCCCGACCGCCCGGCCGATGCGCCGCGCGAGGTGCTCGCGGAAGCGCTCGGCGCGCTTGATGCCGCCCGCGTCGGGCGACACGACGACGACCGGGCCGTCGAGCCCCAGCGCGGCGCAGCGCTGCGCGAGGGGCCCGGCGGCCTCGAGGTTCTCGGTCGGGATGCGGAAGGCGTTCTGGAACGCCGCGCGGTTGTGCACGTCCATGGTGACCAGCCCGTGCGCCCCCACCGCCTCGAAGCAGCCCGCGACGTAGCGCGTGGTGACGGGATCGCGGCTGCGCGACTTCTGGTCCTTGCGGGCGTAGGCGAGGTACGGCACGACGGCCGTCACCCGCGCGGCCCCGGCGTCGCGCAGCGAGCCCACGAAGAACAGCAGGCGCACGAGCTTGTCGTTGGGGCTGTGGCGCGCGTCGGCGTGCAGCGAGTGGATCGCGTACACGTCGCGCCCGCGCACGTTCGCGAGCGAGCGCGCCTTGTGCTCGCCGTCCTCGAACTCGCGCTCCTCGTGCTCGGCGAGCGCCGCGCCGAGATGGGCCGCCACCGCGGCGCCGAACTCGCGGCTGCCGGCGAGGGCGAAGACGAGGGCGGGCGCCCGGTCCACGCCGGCTCAGCCGCGCCACGCCGCGGCGAACTCGTCGAGGAAGCGCGCCAGCCGCTCCTCGCCGAGCCGGTCGATCCCGCCGGCCAGCGCCCGGCCGCCGCCGCCCGGGTAGCGCCGGCAGAACTCGGCCGCCGACACGCCCCGGCCGTCGGGCGCGCGCACGCTCACGGCGTAGCCGCCGCCGGGCTCGGGGGCGAGCACCGCGTGGGCGTGGGCGGGCCGCGCGCGGGCGAGGCGGTTGGCGAAGGTGCCGATCACGCGCCGGCTCCAGGCGGCGTCGGGCAGCACGTAGGCGCTCGCCCCTTCGGCCTCGCGCGCCGGGCGCTGGGCGAGCGCGCGCTCGAGGTCGGCATGGCGCTCGGCGGTGATCCGCGCCAGCACGGGCTCGCGCGCCGCCAGCTCGAAGGGATCGGCGTACTGGCGCACGAGGCGATAGAGCTCCACCGGCGCCACCAGCACGTCGCCCGGAGCGCTGCCGTAGGCGTTGTAGTTGAGGGTCGCGCCCAGCTCGCGCAGCACGGCGAGGCGCTCGGGGGTCAGCGCGAGGTCGCGGGCGAGCCGCGCGGCGGTGGCGTCCAGGTTGTCGCCGAACGCGCCCACCACCGCCCACGGGCGGAAACGCCCCGCCAGGTGCCGGTCGACGAGCGCGCTCGTGCACATGCCCGCGCGCTCGTCGATCACCGCCTCGAGGTCCGGGTGCGAGGGGATCGGCCCCGCGTAGTGGTGGTCGAAGTAGCGCACGTGCACGCCGCGCTCGAGCAGCGCCGCCAGGCCGGCGCGGTTGCGGTCGAGCGAGACGTCGAGGACGGTGACCACGTCGCCCCTGGCGGCGGGCAGGTCGCGCAGCAGCTCGATGTCGCGCTTGATGCCGGTCACGAGCACGGCGTCCAGCGGGTCGGCCAGCCGCAGCTGGTGCAGCGCGCAGATGCCGTCGGCGTCGCCGTTGAAGACGTCGTAGTAGCGCATCGTCATTGCCTCCGCTCGTGCAGGCGGCGCGCGAGCGCGGCCACCGCCTCGTCCACCGCCCCGGCGCGCGACGTGTCGACGCGCAGCGCGTGCGCCACCTCGTCGGGCCCCAGGGGCTCGACGAGGCGCGACTGCAGCGCGAGCACCTCGGCGCCCGCCTCCGATGCGTCGCGCGCCTCGGCCTGCCGGCGCGCCACGCGCGCTCGCCGCTCGTCCTCGGGTGCCGCGCACGCGACGATCGCGAACGCGGCGCCCGCCGCGCTCGCCAGGGCGCGGAACGCGTCGCGCCGGCGCCGGGCGAGGAACGCCGCGTCCACCACCACGCAGAACCCGCCGTCCAGCGCCGCGAGCGCCGCCTGCGCGAGCCGCTCGTAGGTGCGATCGTTCTCGCGCTCGCCGTAGAGCCCCGCGCCCGGCGCCGAGCCGCTCGCCGCCGACGCCGCGAGCCCGTGCAGGCGCTTGCGCTCGACGTCGGAGCGCACGCGCACCGCGCCCAGGGCCTCGACGATCGCGCCCGAGGCCACGGTCTTGCCCGAGCCCGACAGCCCGTGCATCAGCACGAGCGCCGGGTGCGCGGCGTGCGCGAGGCGCGCGGCGAGCGCGAGGCAGGCGCCGAACTCCGCGGCCGCGCGGGCCGCCTCGACCGCGCCCGCGCCGGCCTGCCGCCCGCGGATGCACGCCACCTTCGCCCGCACCATCGCGCGGTAGACCGCGTACCAGCGCAGCACCCGCACCCCGCCGTGGTCGCCGCTCGCGGCGAGGTAGGCGTCGAGGAAGCGCGCGGCCAGACCGGGCAGGCCCAGGCGCTGCAGGTCCATCCACGCGAAGGCCGTGTCGCTCATCGTGTCGATCCAGCGCAGGCGCGGGTCGAACTCGATGCCGTCGAAGGGCACCGGGCGCTCGCCGAGGAGCACCACGTTGGCGAGGTGCAGGTCGCCGTGGCACTCGCGCACGAAGCCGTCCGCGCGGCGGCGCGCGAGCGCCTCGGCGAGCGCGTCGTGCGCGCGCAGCGTCCACGCGCGCAGGGCCTGCAGCTCGGCGGCGCTGCCCGAATGCGCGCCCAGGGCCTCGATGTCCCGGAAGTTGTCGAGCGCGTCGCGCAGCACCTCGGCGCTCGCGCCCCAGGACGCGTCGGGCCCGGCGCGGGCCGCCCCCGCGTGCAGTCGCGCGAGCGCCTCGCCGAGGGCCTCGGCGTGCGCCGGCGCGAGGCGCCCGCGGCGCGCGAGCGCGTCGAGCAGCGCCTCCTGCGGGAAGCGATGCATGTGCACCGCGTACTCGATCGGCTCGCCCGGGCCGCCGATGACGGGCGCCTCGGGGGAGCCGGCGATGGGCACCACGCCGACATAGAGCTCGGGGGCGGTGCGGCGGTTCAGGCGCACTTCCTCCTCGCAGCAGGCGCGGCGCGCGGCGAGGCTGGAGAAGTCGAGGAAGGGCAGCCGCAGCGGCTTCTTGACCTTGAACGCGTCCTCGCCGGCGAGGAGCACGTACGAGATGTGGGTCTCGAGCAGCTGCACGCAGCCGCCGGGGCGGCCGGCGGCGGCGCGCTCGCGCAGGGCGGCGACGAGGGCGGCGCTGCGCCCGGCGGCGTCGCCGGGCCCCGCGGGACGCGGCGCAGGGAAGGTCGTGGCCACGATGTCTCCTCGGCTGCGACCACGGTACGCCGCGGCCCCCCGCGCACCGTTGACGTGGGTCAACCGCTGCCCGGCACGCGGCAGCAGAATCGATCCAGGACCGACCGGAGGAACGCGATGCTCTTCGAGGACCGCATCGACGCCGCCCGCCAGCTCGCCGCCGAGCTGCACCGCGGCGCGGGCCCGCGTCCGCTCGTGCTGGCGATCCCGCGCGGCGCGGTTCCCATGGCCGAGGCCATCGCCGGGGAGCTGGGCGGCGACCTCGACGTGGTGCTGGTGCGCAAGCTGGGCGCGCCGTTCAATCCGGAGTTCGCGGTCGGCGCCGTCGACGAGACCGGCTGGGCGTTCGTGGCCGACCACGCGGCCGAAGCGGGTGCGGGCGCCGACTACCTCGAGCGCGAGAAGCGCGAGCAGCTCGCGGTCCTCGCCCGCCGCCGGGCCGAGTACACGCCCGGGCGCGCCCCCCTCGATCCGGCCGGGCGCACCGCGATCGTCGTGGACGACGGGCTCGCCACCGGCGCCACCATGATCGCCGCCCTGCACGCCGTGCGCGCGCGCGAGCCCGCGCGGCTCGTGTGCGCCGTCCCGGTGGCCTCCCGCGAGAGCCTGGGCAAGGTGCGCCCGTATGCGGACGAGATCGTGTGCCTGCATGCCCCGATCGACTTCCATGCGGTCAGCCAGTTCTACCGCACTTTCGGCCAGGTGGGCGACGAGGAAGTGAAGGCGATCCTGCGCCGGCACGCGCCGGCGGCACGGAGGACAACCTCGTGAGAGTCGCCGCCGGCACCCGCCCGCCGCGGCGCGCGCCACCCGCCCCGGTCGCCGTGCCGGCGGAGAACCTGCAGGTGGCCGAGCGGCTGCGCGAGGCGGCGGTCCTCCTGCACGCGCAGGGCGCCGGCCCCTACCGCGCGAACGCCTATCGCCTCGCCGCGGACGCGGTCGCCGCGCACCCGACGAGTGTGGCGCGCATCCTCGAGGAGGAAGGCGTGCGCGGCCTCGACGCGATCCCGCGCGTGGGCCTCGGCATCGCCGCCGCCATCGCGGAGATGCTCGCCACGCGGCGCTGGTCGCAGCTCGAGCGGCTGCGCGGCACGACCGATCCGGAGCGGCTCCTGCGCTGCGTGCCGGGCATGGGCCCGGCGCTCGCACGGCGCATCCACGACGCGCTGCACGTCGACTCGCTCGAGGGCCTCGAGGCCGCCGCGCACGACGGGCGCCTGGAAGCGCTGCCCGGCGTGGGCCCGCGGCGCGCCGCCGCCTGGCGCGCGGCCCTGGCGGGGATGCTCGGGCGCGTGGGCCGCGGCGGCCCGCTGTCGCCGGGCGCGCGCGGCGAGGAGCCCGGCGTGGCCGACCTCCTCGCCGTCGACGCCGAGTACCGGCGCAGGGCCGCGGCGGGGAGCCTGCGCACGATCGCGCCGAAGCGCTTCAATCCCGCGCTCGAGGCCTGGCTGCCGGTGCTGCACGCGGTGCGCGGTCCCTGGCACTTCACGGCCCTCTTCTCCAACACGGCCCTCGCGCACCGCCTCGGGCGGGTGCGCGACTGGGTCGTCCTGTACTTCTATGACGGCGACCACGTCGAGCGGCAACGCACGGTGGTCACCGAGCCGCGCGGCGAGCTGGCCGGGCGGCGCGTGGTGCGCGGCCGCGAGGACGAATGCCGCGCGCATTACCTACCCCCCCGAGAGGAACTCCATGAACGCGACCCAGAACACGATCCGCACCCTGCGGCGCTGCCCGGCATCGGGTGAGCGCATCCCCGCGCGCGCGAGGGCACGGCCATGAAGGCGACCCGGGGCGGTTTCCGCACGCTGCAGAAGGAGCAGCGCATGGTCGAGGTGCGCGAGGACAGCTATCGCGACGACGGGAAGCTCGCCGACGCGACCACCTGCCCGAAGTGCGGCGCGGTGTACCACCAGGGACGCTGGACCTGGGGCGCGGCCGCGGCGCAGGCGCCGCGGCACGAGTGCCCCGCCTGCCAGCGCATCGACGACGGCTTGCCCGCGGGCTACGTGGCGCTCGGCGGCGCCTTCCTCGCCGCGCATCGCGCCGAGATCCTGGCCCTGGTGGCGGCCCGCGAGGCGCGCGCGAAGGCCGAGCATCCCCTGCAGCGGATCATCGCGGTCGAGCCCGCGGCCGACGGGAGCGTGCTCGTCACGACCACCGACGGGCACCTCGCGCGCGGCATCGCCGAGGCGGTGCACGAGGCGTACAAGGGCGAGCTCGACATCCAGTTCAGCAAGGCGGAGAACTGCGTGCGGGCGAGCTGGAAGCGCTGAGGCCGAGGCGCCGCGCCGGGCAGCGGGCCGGTCCCGGCCCCTTCCCGGCTACTCCCGCCGCCGGGAGCGGCGGATCGCGAGGATCAGCCAGACGCTGTTGGCGAAGGCGATGGCCACGCCGATCGCGCCCAGCAGCCAGGCGGTGAGCGAGCTCTGGGCGTTGGCGGCCGACACGAGGATCGCCGAGCCCACGATGAGCGCGGCGGTGACGAGGCCCACCGCGAGCCGGTTCACGCTCGCCTCGAGGTGGCGGCTGAAGACCTCGACCTCGCGCATCTCCAGGCGCACCGCCATGCCGTCGTCGTCGAGGCGGCGGGCGAGGGAGTCGAGCAGCCGCGGCACGGTGCGCAACAGCCGGCCCGAGGAGCGGGCGGCGGCCGAGGCCCGTCCCGCGACGCGCCCCGCCGTCCAGCGCTCGGCCACGAGGCGCTCCACGTAGGGCGTCACGTGCTCGATCAGGCGGAACGACGGCATGAGCCGCGTGCCCAGGCCCTCGAGCGTGATGAGCGCCTTGAAGAGCAGCGCCAGGTCCGGCGGCAGGCGCAGCCCCTGCTCGCGCATGATCGCGGCGATCTCGGAAAGGAGCGTGTCGAGGCGGATGTCGGCGAGCTCGGCGTGCTCGTAGAGGTGCAGCAGCCGGCCGAGGTCGTCGGCGAACGCCTCGCCCTGCACGCGCGCGCCCTCGCACCAGGCGAGCAGCACGTCGCGCATCGCGTACGGGTCGCGCTCGGCGAGACCGGCGAGCAAGTCGACCAGCTCCTCGCGCCGGCGGCCCGAGATCCAGCCGACCATCCCGAAGTCGATGAAGGCGATGCGGTTGCCGGCGAGGAAGAAGACGTTGCCCGGATGCGGGTCGGCGTGGAAGAAGCCCTCGGCGAGCACCATGCGCAGCACCGCGTCCGCGCCGCGGGCGGCGAGGGTCGCGCGATCGAGCCCGGCGGCGTCGAGGGCCGCCATGTCGGTCCCCGGCACGCCCTCGATCCAGTCCATCACGAGCAGCGACGCCCGCGTGTACGCGTCGTGCACGCGCGGCACCACGATGCCGGGATCGCCGGCGAAGCTCTCGGCGAAGCGGGCCTGGGCGCGCGCCTCGGCGGCGAAGTCCACCTCGCGCGCGAGCGAGCGGCGCAGCTGGCGCACCACCTCGGCGGGCTGCCAGCGCCGCGCGGCGGGGTCCTCCTCCTCCCACCACGCGGCGAGCGCCTCGAGCAGGCGCACGTCGGCCTCGATGGCACCCTCCACGCCCGGGCGGCGGATCTTCACCGCGACGGCGCGCCCGCCGGGAAGCTCGGCGCGGTGCACCTGGGCGATCGAGCCGGCCGCCCGCGGCGCGCGCTCGAAGCGCGCGAAGGCCTCCTCGGGCGCGCGGCCGAGGTCGGCGGCGAGCTGGGGGGCGAGTGCCGCGAAATCCACGGGGGTCGCGCGGTCGTGCAGCTTGTCGAGGCTCGCCGTCCATTCGGGCGGCAGCATGTCCACCCGGGAGGCGAGGACCTGCCCCAGCTTCACGAAGGCGGGGCCGAGGGCCTCGAGGGCGAGGCGCGCCCGGTCGGGCAGCGGCCGCGCGAGCACGTCGGCGGCGGGCGCCCAGCCGAGGACGTCGCCCGCCTCGCCCAGCAGCCGGTGCACGCCCACGGAGCGCACCAGGTCGTGCATCCCGAAGCCGAGCAGCGTGCGGGTGACCTCGAGCAGGCGGGGCAGCGCGCGCAGCCGCTCGATCGAGGCGAGCAGCATCACATCCCCCCGCCTGGAATTCCGCGCTGCCTGGCGCTCACGTGCGCCTCCTTCGCCGGGTCACTTCACGAGCGTGACCGGCACCTTGGTGACATGGATGAGCTTGGTCGCGATCGAGCCGAGCAGGAGGTTGCCCACGGCGTTCATGCCGCGGGTGCCCATGATGATCGACTCGCACTTCAGGCGCCGCGCGGTGCGGTCGATGCTCTCGGCCACGTCGCCCCAGACCACGTGGGACTCGTGCTCGATGCGCGCGCGCTTGAGGCGCTGCAGGGCCGGGGCGAGCAGCGCCTCGGCGCGGGCCGCCGTCGCCTGCCGGTGCTTCTTCGCGGGCAGGTAGGCGGGAACCATCCCGTAGTCGTCGAGAGGGCGCTCGACGTTGAGGATGTGGATCGCCAGCCCGCACGCGTTGGCGCGGGCGATGGCGTGCTCGAGGGCGCGGCCCGCGCTGGGGGAGCCGTCGAAGGGGACCAGTACCGTGGATTTCATCTTCATCTCCTGTTCGCTAAGCCCATTGTCGGGACTGGCGCGGCGCCGCCTTTGACGGGGAGCAAGTTCCGCGCCCCCGTGCGGGCCGCGGGTGTCCCCCGCCAAGGCGGGAAAGGGGGCCCGCCGGCCCTTCAGGCGGCGGGCCCGGGGGAGCGCCTCGCGAGGAGGTAGTACAGCACGGGGATCACGACCAGCGTGAGCAGCGTCGAGACCAGGATCCCGAAGATGAGCGAGATCGCCAGGCCGTTGAAGATCGGGTCGTCGAGGATGAAGCCGGCGCCCAGCATCGCGGCGAGCGCGGTCAGCGCGATGGGCTTGGCGCGCGCGGCCGCGGCCTGCATCACCGCCCGATCCGCGCTCGCGCCCTCGGCCATGCGCTGGTTCACGAAGTCCACCAGCAGGATCGAGTTGCTCACGATGATGCCGGCCAGCGCGATCATCCCGATCATCGAGGTGGCGGTGAACTGCGCGCCGAGCAGCGCGTGGCCCGGCATCACGCCGATCACGGTGAGCGGGATCGGCGCCATGATCATGAGCGGCACCAGGTACGAGCGGAACTGGGCCACCACCAGCAGGTAGATCAGCACGAGCCCCACGGCGTAGGCGATGCCCATGTCGCGGAAGGTCTCGTAGGTGACCTGCCACTCGCCGTCCCACTTGAGGGCGTAGGCGCGGTAGGGATCCGAGGGCTGGCGGATGAAGTATTCCGCGACGGGACCGTCCGCCCCGGCCTGCGCCGAGCCGGAGTGCGGACGAAGATGCGCGAGCGCGCGGCGAAAATGCCGTAGAGCGGGCTGTCGAGCTTTCCCGCCTCGTCGGCGACCACGTACACCACGGGCAGCAGGTCCTTGTGGTAGATCGGGGCGGTCGCGCTGGTTGTCGACCACGGCGCACCAGCTCCGAGAGCGGCACCAGCGCGCCGTCGGAGGCGCGCAGCGTGAGCTTGAGCAGCTCGTCCAGCTCGCCCCTGGCGCTCGGCGGGCAGCACCACGCGCACCGGCACCTCGTACTTGCTGTGGCCGTCGTGCAGCGGGGTCACGTCCGCGCCGGCAGCGCCCATGCGCATGCGTCTCCACCACGTCGCGCGCGCGCACGCCGAGCAGCGCCGCCTTGGCCTGGTCGACGCGCAGCAGCATGCGCGGCGCGGCGTCCTCGACGGTGTCGTCGATGCCCACGACGTCCGGGCGTGGCGGCGAAGGCGGCGCGCACCCGCTGGGCGGTGCGGATGCGCCCCGGCTCGTCGGGCCCGTAGATCTCCGCCACGATCGGCGACAGCACCGGGGGCCCGGGCGGCACCTCGACCACCTTCACCTTGGCGTCCCAGCGCTTGCCGATCGCTCTCCAGCGCCGGGCGCACGGCCAGCGCGATCTCGTGGCTCTTGCGGCTCGCGCTGCGCACTTGTCCACCAGGTTCACCTGCAGGTCGCCCTGCTCGGACTGCGCTGCGCAGGCAGTACTGGCGCACCAGGCCGTTGAAGTTGATCGGCGAGGCGGTCCCGGCGTAGGCCTGGTAGTCGGTCACCTCGGGGACCGTCGCGATGTGCGCGCCGAGCGTCGTGCAGCGGCGGCGGCGGTCACCTCCACCGGCGTGCCGGCGGGCATGTCCACCACCACCTGGAACTCGGACTTGTTGTCGAAGGGCAGCATCTTCAGCATCACCA
Source organism: uncultured beta proteobacterium (assembly GCA_963741815.1). Classification (GTDB taxonomy): domain Bacteria; phylum Pseudomonadota; class Gammaproteobacteria; order Burkholderiales; family Usitatibacteraceae; genus Usitatibacter. The sequence continues at coordinate 1,307,742 of CAVUJI010000003.1, read as the reverse complement.
GCTTGACGCACGCGAGCCGACGGAGACAGCGATCAGCGCGGCGATGCCCGCGCCCAGCAGCCGCCGGTTGCGCGCGGCGCGGGGCGCGAGTCGACGAAGGGCGCGAGCAGGCGCGTGAAGAAGCGCTCGAGGCTGCTGCGTCCAGCGCCGAGGCGTGGGGGTGCCCGTGCGCGGCGAGGAGCTTGCAGCGCGAGCCACGGCGTGACGGTGAACGCGATCGCGAGCGAGATCAGCATGCCCATGCTGGCGTTGATCGGGATCGGGCTCATGTACGGGCCCATCAGGCCGGTGACGAAGGCCATCGGCAGCAGCGCCGCGATCACGGTGAAGGTGGCGAGGATGGTCGGCCCGCCGACCTCGTCCACGGCGACGCGGGATGATGCACGTGCAGCGGCGCCTCGGGCGCCATGCCGCGGTGGCGGTGGATGTTCTCGACCACCACGATCGCGTCGTCGACCAGGATGCCGATCGAGAAGATGAGCGCGAACAGCGACACGCGGTTCAAGGTGAAGCCCCAGGCCCAGGAGGCGAACAGCGTGCTCGCGAGCGTGAGCATCACCGCGCGGCCGACGATCACCGCCTCGCGCCGGCCGAGGGTGGCGAACACCAGCACCACCACCGACAGCGGTGGCGAAGATCAGCTTCTCGATCAGCTTCAGCGCCTTCGTCGTTGGCGGTCGCGCCGTAGTTGCGCGTCTCGATCACGTGCACGTCGTCCGGGATCACCGTGCCGTGCAGCTCGCCCACGCGCTGCGATCACCCGGTCGGCCACGTCGACCGCGTTCTCGCCCGGCTTCTTGGTGACCTGGATCGTCACCGCCGGGCGCTCGCCGCTGGGTGATGCCTTTCTGCCCGGCCGCCGGCCCCGTGCCGATCCAGACGTACTGCGACGGGCTGCTCGGGGCCGTCGACGCACCTCGGCGACGTCGCGCCAGGTAGACCGGGCGCTGCCCGGCGGTGCCGACCACCAGCTGCGCGCGCGTCCGCCGCGCGAGCGCAGGTAGTCGCCGGTCTCGACCACGATCTCGCGGTTGTCGCGCACGAGCTTCCCCGGGGGCAGCGCGACGTTCGAGAGCTGCAGCGCGTTCCTCACGTCGAGCGCGGAGATGCCGTAGGCGTTCATGCGGTCCGGCGTCGAGCAGCACGCGCACCGCGCGCCCCGGCCCGCCGAGCGTCTGCACCTCGCGCGTGCCGGGCACGCGCTTGAGCTCGCTCTCGACCGCGTGCGCCACGCGCTCGAGCTCGTAGGCGCCGATCTTGGCGGGTCCGTGCTCTCAGAAGGTGAGCGTCACGACCGGCACGTCGTCGATGCCCTTGGGCTTGATGATCGGCTCGAGCATGCCCAGGTTGGGCGAGACCCAGTCGCGGTTGGAGTTGATCGTGTCGTACAGGCGCACCAGCGCGTCGACGCGCGGCACGCCGACCTTGAACTGCACCGTGAGCACCGCCATGCCGGGGCGCGAGACCGAGAACACGTGCTCGACGCCCGGTCATCTGCGACAGCACCTGCTCGGCCGGCGTGGCGACCAGCGACTCGACGTCCTGCGACGAGGCGCCCGGGAACGGCACGAACACGTTGGCCATCGTGACGTTGATCTGCGGCTCCTCCTCGCGCGGGGTGACCATCACCGCGAACAGCCCGAGCAGCAACGCCACCAGCGCGATCAGCGGGGTGAGCTGCGAGTCCTGGAAGTAGCGTGGCGATGCGCCCGGAGATGCCCATGCGCCTCAGGGTCTCGCGCCGGCGCTGTCGGCCATCCCGGCCCTCACCGGATCGAGCGCCACGCGCTCGCCCGGCCGCAGCCCCGCCAGCACCTCGACGCCATTCTCGTCCGCGACGCCTCGCCCAGCGCGCACCTGGCGCAGCCGCGGCGGCGCCCTTGTCGTCGGCACCACGTAGACGGCGGTGAGCTCGCCGCGGCGCAGGACGACCGCGCTGCGCGGCACCATGCAGCCGCGGCGCGCGGCCGGTGACGAAGTGCGCCCGCGCGTAAACGCCCGGGTAGACGCCGCGCACGTCGCTCGGGCAGCTCGATGCGCACCTGCGGTGGTATGGGTGCGCGGGTCGGCCGTCGGCACGATGCTGACGATTTCCTGCCTCGATCCACTTGCCCGCGCGAGGGGATCTCGACGCGCGCCCTGCCGCCGGCCTGGATCGCGGCCACCTGCGCATGCGGCACGGTGGCGACTCACGCGCAGGGTCGAGGGGTCGAAGCCGGTCATGCATCGGCTTGCCCGGGAGTGGCCATCTCGCCCAGCTCGACGTAGCGCGCCGAGACCACGCCGCTGTAGGGCGCGACGATGGTGGCGAAGCTGCGCTCGGTGGCGGCCGCCCGGCGCCGGCGAGCAGGCCGCGATCGCGCCCTCGCGCCGCCCGGTAGTCCGACCTCGCGCCTTGTCGAGCGCGGCCTGGCTGATGAACTTCTGCGCCAGGAGCTGGCTGCGAGCGCTCGTACTGGGCGCGCGCGTTGGCGAGCGCGGCCTCGCGCCTCGCGCACCTGCGCCTGCGCTCGCGGCCTCGGCCTGGCGTCGCCGCGCGCTCGTCGATGCGCGCGATCACCTCGCCCTTCTTCACGCAGTCGCCGACGTCGAAGCGCAGGTCGACGATGCGGCCCGGCGATCTGCGCCGAGACGGTCGACTGGCTCACCGCCTCGACCACGGCCTCGGCCGTGTAGCCGAGGTCGACCTCGCGCACCTCGACGGGGCCGGCGCGCAGGCGCGCGTCCGCCGCCGCGGGGGCGCTCGCCGCGGGCCGGCCGCCGCCGCACCCGGCGAGGAGCGCGGCGGCGAGCGCCAGGACGACGGCGGCGCGCTTCATGCGGAGCGCGGCGCGGCCGCCGAGCGCACGCCGAGGCGGCGCAGGATCGACTCGAGCGGGCAGAAGCGGGTGAAGCCGCTCTGGAGGAGGTTGGCGCCCACGAAGGCGGCGAGCCAGAGCCACTGCGCGCTCACGAAGAGCGGGCTCGCCTCGGCGCCCAGGGCGAGGGCGGCGAGGATCATGGCGCCGGCGAAGATGCGGATCAGGCGTTCGGTGGTCATGGCGGGCTCCCGGGGTCGGTCTGTCGTGCCAATACTATAGGGGGTATAGTACAACTTCGCAAGGGGGTGCTATGATCCGATCGTGCGCCGCGCCGCGGCGCGGGGCTTGCGGAAGGTCAAGGCGATGGCGGTGATACGCGACGAGAAGCACAAGGGGGACCTCGTGATGCGCCTGAAGCGCGTCGAGGGCCAGCTGCGGGGCATCCAGGCGATGATCGAGGCGGGCGAGGACTGCGAGAAGGTCGCCCAGCAGCTGTCCGCCAGCCGCCGCGCCCTCGACAAGGCGTTCTTCAACGTGCTCGCCTGCGCGATCCAGGCCGAGCCGATGGCCGCCGGCGAGGGCAAGGCCGCGCTCGAGCGCCGGCTGCGCAGCGCGGCCGACCTGCTGGCGAGGTTCGGATGAGCGCGCGCCGGATCGTCCCGCAGGCCGCGGCCGTCCTCGCCGCGGCGGCGCTCGCCGCCTGCGCCGCCCCGGCCGGGACCGCGCCGATGCACGCGCACGCCGCCGCCCCCGCCGCCGATGCGCGCGAGGCGGTGCGCTTCCCCCCCATGCTGCGCGAGCACACGCTGGCCAACATGCGCGAGCACCTCGCGACCCTCGCCGCGATCCAGTCGGCGCTGTCCGAGGGCGGCTACGACCGCGCGAGCACGCTCGCCGAGACCCGCCTGGGGCTGTCGTCCCTCGAGGCCCACGGCGCCCACGAGGTCGCGCCGTACATGCCGCCGGGGATGCAGGCGCTGGGCATGGCGATGCACCGGGCGGCCAGCCGTTTCGCGATCGCCGCGACGAACGCCGGCGCCACGGGCGACGTGCGCCCCGCCCTCGACGCCCTGTCCGGGCTGACCGCGCAGTGCGTGGCCTGCCATGGCGCCTATCGGCTGCAGTGACCCCTCCTGAACCTTTTCCCGTCCCGGACCCTCCCAACGCGATGAACATACACCTCACCTGGCTCACCCCCGACTTCGCGGTCGCCCCGCAGATCCAGCCCGAGCAGATGGCCGAGCTCGCCGCCGAGGGCTTCCGCAGCGTCGTCAACCACCGCATGCCCGGGGAGCCGGGGCAGCCGCCCCAGGACGCCCTCGAGCGGTCCGCCGCCGCCGAGGGCCTCGAGTACGCGTGGCAGCCGGTGCATTCCGGCGCGATCACCGTGCAGGACGTGGCGCGGTTCGCCGAGCTGATCGAGCGCCTGCCCCGGCCGCTGCTCGCCTTCTGCCGCAGCGGCGGGCGCTCGAGCATCCTCGTCCAGGCGGCGCTGTCCGGCGCGCACCGGCGCACCGGCACGTGAGCGACGCATACGACCCGGCCCAGCTCGAGCGCTGGAACAGCCGCTTCTCGACGGCCGAGGGCTACCTCTTCGGCAAGGCCCCCAACGCCTTCCTCGCGGGCCAGCGCGAGCGGCTGAAGCCCGGCATGCGGGCGCTGTCGATCGCCGACGGCGAGGGGCGCAACAGCGTGTGGCTCGCACGGCAGGGGCTGGTGGTCACGGCGTTCGACTTTTCTCCCGTGGGCGTGGAGAAGGCGCGGCGGCTCGCGCGGGAGGCGGGCGTGGCGATCGACCACCACGTCTGCGACATCTTCCGCTGGGAATGGAAGCCGGCGGCCTACGACGTCGTGGTGGGGATCTTCTTCCAGTTCCTCTCGCCGCCGCAGCGCGCCGCGATCTTCGCCGGCATCCGGCGCACCCTCGCCCCCGGCGGCCTGCTGCTGCTCCAGGGCTACCGTCCCGAGCAGCTCGGATACGGCACGGGCGGGCCCAAGCACGACGAGAACATGTACACGGAGGCGCTGCTGCGCGAGAGCTTCGCGGGGATGCGGATCCTGCACCTCGCCTCCCACGACGACGTGGTCGACGAGGGCGCGGGGCACCACGGCATGTCGGCGCTGATCGACCTCGTGGCGCGCCAGCCGTAGCGGCGCGCCATGACGCGACGCTTCCACGGCGTGCTGATCGACCTCGACGGCACGCTCCTCGACACCGCCCCGGACCTCGCCGCCGCCGCCAACGCGACCCTGCGCGAGATGGGGCTGCGCGCGTGCGGCGAGGAGGAGATCGCCGCGTTCATCGGGCAGGGCATCCGCCGGCTCGTGCAGCGCGCGCTCGCGGCCTCGGGCGGCGAGGCGGCGCTCGCGCGCTTCGACGAGGCGATGCCGGTCTTCGAGCGCCGCTACGCCGAGGAGGCGGGGCGCCGGGCGCAACCGTTCGACGGCGTGACCGAGGGGCTCGCGGCGATGCGCGCGGCCGGCTTGCGCCTGGCTTGCGTCACGAACAAGGCCCGCCGCTACACGCGCGCGCACCTCGCGCACGCCCGGCTCGACGGATTCTTCGAGTTCCTGGTGTGCGGCGACGAGGTGGCGCGCACGAAGCCCGATCCCCTGCCCTACCGGGTCGGATGCGAGAAGCTGGGCCTCGCCGCGGCCGACGTGCTCGCGATCGGGGACTCCGCGAACGACGTCGCCTCCGCCCGCGGCGCGGGCTGCACCGTGTGGTGCGTGCCCTACGGCTATCGCCAGGGCGCCGAGGCCGGCGCGCTCGGCTGCGACGCGCTGGTCGCCGACCTGCGCGAGGCGGCACGGCGCCTGGCGGGACGATCCGCGGCCTGCGGGTAGCGCCCGCTTGATCCCCATCAACGGGGACGGCGGCAGGGCTCCGACAATGGAGCCCAGGAGACTGCCATGACGCTACTCGCATTCGCGCGGGGTCCCGCGCTCACCTTCGCCCTCGTCGTCTTCATCCTCGGGATCGCGTGGCGGATCTACGCGATCTACCGGCGCCCGGCGCGCCCGGAGCTGTCGGCCCCGCGCGCCCGCGGCGGCGCGGGCGCCGCCGCCCGCGCCATCGCCACGGCGCTGTGGCCGCCGGCGAGCCTGCGCAAGCGCACGCTGCCCAACGTGGTCGCCGCCTGGGCCTACCACCTGGGGCTCGCCATCGTCTTCTTCGGCTTCGTGCCGCACATCGCGTTCGTGCAGCGGTTGACGGGCCTCACCTGGCCGGCGCTGCCGGGGCCCGTGTTCGCCGCGGGCGTGGCGCTCTCGTTCGTGGGGCTGCTCTACGCGCTCATGGCGCGGCTCACCTCGCCCGTGCTGCGCCTGCTCTCGGGCTTCGACGACTACGCGAGCTGGGCGGTGACCTTCCTGCCCCTCGTGACCGGCATGGCGGCGCTGTCGCGCTCCCTCGGCCAGTCCTATCCGTTCGTGCCCGACCAGCCCGTCGTGGTGGCCGTGCACCTGCTGTCGGTCGAGCTGCTGCTCGTCTGGCTGCCGTTCTCCAAGCTTTCCCACGCCTTCATCGCGTTCCTCGCCCGCGGCAGCACCGGCGCGGCGTTCGCGCGCAAGGGAGCCGCGCTATGAAAGACGACCTGCGCTTCGACATGCAGGGCGACCGGCACGACGCCGAGCGCCTGCGCTCGGCCATCGCCACGTTCGCGCGCGAGTTCGGCCGCGACGCGGCGCTGCACCTCGACAGTCCTGCATCCACTGCGGGCGCTGCGCCGAGGCCTGCCACTTCTACCAGGCCACGGGCGAGGCGCGCTACACCCCCTCGTACAAGCTCGAGCCGCTGCGCCGGGCCTACCGGCGCGAGGCCGGCCCCTTCGCGTGGCTCGACCGGCTGCTCGGCCGCGACGAGGTGACGATCGCCGAGCTGGGCGATTGGCAGGCGCTGCTCTACGACTCGTGCACGATGTGCGGGCGCTGCACGCTCGCCTGCCCCATGGGCATCGACATCGCCGGCTTCGTGGGCGCGGCGCGCCACGGCATGGCCGAGGCGGGGCTCGTGCCCGCCGACCTCTTCGCCGCCGCCGACCGCGCCGAGCACGAGGGCAGCCCCCTGGGCGTGACCCCCGAGGTGCTGCGCGAGCGCCTCGCCTGGCTCGAGGACGAGCACGGCGTGCGCCTGCGGGTGGACGCGAAGAAGGCGGACGTGCTGGTCACGCTCTCGTCGATCGAGATCCAGAAGTATCCCGAGTCCCTCGTCGCCACCGCGCGCATCCTCGACCACCTCGGCATCCCGTGGACCATCTCCACGGCGGGCTACGAGGCCACCAACTTCGGCATGCTCGCCGGCAACGTGGCGTGGCAGCGCGACATGACGCTCAAGGTGATCGAGGCGGCCGAGGCCTGCGGCGCGAAGACGGTGCTCGTGCCCGAGTGCGGCCACGCGTACTCGGCGCTGCGCTGGCAGGGCGCGGCGGTCGCCGGGCGGGCGCTTCCGTTCCGGGTGCAGCACGTGAGCGAGCTCATCGCCGAGCACGTGGCGAGCGGCAAGCTCGCGCTCGCCCCGGCGCGCGGCTCGGTCACGTTCCACGACCCGTGCCAGGTCTCGCGCCGCGGCGGCGCCACCCAGGCCCCGCGCACCATCCTCGCCGCCCTCGGCGCGGAGCTGCGCGAGACCGAGGACCACGGCGACCTCAACTACTGCTGCGGCGGCGGGGGCGGCGTGGTCGCCAACCGCCGCGCCGACGCGCTGCGCTACCGGGCCTTCGAGATCAAGATGCGCCAGATCGACGCGACCGGGGCCGAGTCCGCGGTCACGAGCTGCGCCAACTGCCGGCTCACCTTCGACGACGGTGCCGCGCACTTCGGGTGGAAGCGCCGGGTGGGCTCGCTCACCGAGCTGGTGGCCGACCACCTGCCCGCGGCCGCGCCCGGGCCTTGACAGGGCGGGATTCATATTAGACATTCCTAATATTCTCGATCCCCGCCCGGAGCTGCCGATGGAACACGACAAGGAACTCGACGCCCGCGGGCTCAACTGCCCGCTTCCGATCCTGCGCGCGCGCAAGGCCCTCAACGAGATGGCCAGCGGCCAGGTGCTGCGCATCGTCGCCACGGACCCGGGCTCGGTGAAGGACTTCGAGGCGTTCGCCAAGCAGACCGGCAACGCCCTGATGTCCCAGTCGGCCCACGACAAGGAATTCACCTTCCTTCTCAAGAAGAAGTGAGGGTGGCGCCGGCGGCCCGGCGGCGCCCCGCGGCGTTCGTCGGCCACGAGATCTACCGGCAGGCCGCGTACGGCAACCTCCATCCCCTGGCGATCCCGCGCGTCGAGGCGGTGGTCGACCTTTGCACGCACCTGGACTGGCTGCCGCCCGGCACGTGGCACCCCAGCCCCCGCGCCTCCGAGGCCGAGCTGGCCGCCTTCCACGATCCGGACTACGTCGCGGCGCTGAAGGAGGCCTCGGCGAGCGGGCGCGTGGATGCCGCGGTGCGCGAGCGCTACGGCATCGGCACGATGGAAAATCCGGTCTTCCCCAACGTCTTCGAGCGCGCCTCCACGGCGGTGGGCGGGTCGATCCGCGCGGCCGAGCTCGCCCTCGAGGGGCGCGTGGCCTTCCATCCCGCCGGCGGCACGCACCACGGCCGTCCCGCCCGCGCGAGCGGTTTCTGCTACCTGAACGATCCGGTGTTCGCGATCCGGCGGCTGCTCGACGCGGGGCTGGCGAGCGTGCTCTACGTCGACCTCGACGCGCACCACGGCGACGCGGTGCAGGACGCGTTCGCGGCCGATCGGCGGGTGCGCACGCGTCTCGATCCACGAGGCCGGCCGCTGGCCCCACACCGGCGCCGCCGACGACGTGGGCGAGGGACGCGCGTGCAACCTGCCGGTGCCGCGCGGCTTCCACGACGACGAGCTCGCGCGCCTGATGGACGACGTCGTGCTGCCCGTGGCCGCGCGCGCCCGTCCCGAGGCGGTGGTGCTCACCTGCGGGGGCGATGCGCTGGCCGGCGACCCGCTCGCGTCGATGGCGCTTTCGAACGTGGCGCTGTGGGACGCGATCGAGCGCGTGGTCGCCCTCGCGCCGGCGGCCGTGGTCCTGGGCGGCGGCGGCTACAACCCGTGGACGCTCACGCGCTACTGGAGCGGGCTGTGGGCGCGCCTTGCGGGCTTCCCGATCCCCGCGGCCCTGCCGCCCGGCGCCCGCGGCGTGCTCGAGGCGCTCTCCTGCGACCTCGTCGACGACGAGGACCGCCGCCCCGAGTGGACCCGCACGGTCGAGGACGCGCGCAACCCGGGTCCCGTGCGCGCCGGCGGTGCTCGAGCTGTGCCACGCCGCGCTCCTCGCCCACCCCGTCGATGGCATCATGGCGCAATGAACACGACCTGGCTCGACCGCCTGTCCCGGGTGGAGGAACTGGAGGACGCCGAGCTCGACCCGGCCCTGGTGGCGGAGTTCGAGCGCGCGCGGGCCCGCACCCTCGGGCGCGAGATCCGCTTCTCCACGCCCACCTTCAAGTCGTACTCGAGCTGCGACATGAACGGCTGCGGCAAGAACGCGTTCCCCGCGTTCTCCATCACCGCGGGCGCCTGCGCGCTCAACTGCGACCACTGCCAGGCGAAGATCCTCGAGCCGATGATCCCGGCCACGGACCCGGCCATGCTCGAGGCGAAGGTGCGCGAGCTGGTGCGCACGCGAGGACCTGCGCGGCTTCCTCCTCTCGGGCGGGTCGAGCCGGCGCAACGAGATCCCCTACGAGCGCTACATGCCGGTGATCGAGCGGCTGAAGCGCGACTTCCCCTAGCTCAAGGTCGCCATCCACTCGGCGCTCACTCGATGCCCGCGGGCGAAGTCGGATGGAAGCGGCCGGCGTGGACACGGCGATGATGGACGTGATCGGCGCCGAGGAGACGATCCGCGAGGTCTACCACCTCGACCGCCCGGTGGAGCATTTCGAGGCGACGCTCGAAGCCCTCTGCGCGACGTCCATGGAGGTGGTGCCGCACATCGTGATCGGGCTGCACTACGGGCGCATCCTCGGCGAGCCGCACGCGCTCGACATCGTCTCGCGCCACCGCATCCATTCGCTGGTGCTCGTGGTCATCATGCCGTTCTACGCCAGGCCCGGCACGTTCCGGACACCGGACACCTCGGACGTCGGCCGCATCTTCCTCGAGGCGCGCGGGCGCATTCCGCAGCGCGAGGTGCTGCTCGGCTGCGCCCGGCCCGCCGGGGATGCACCGGCGCGTGACCGACGCCTACGCGGTGGCCGCCGGCCTCGACGGGATCGCCTTTCCCGCCGACGGCACGCTCGCCGTCGCCGAGGCGCTCGGGCGCCCCGCCGTGCAGGAGCACGCCTGCTGCTCGATGAAGACCGGGCGCACGATCAGGATCCACCCGCGCACCGCCGCGGTCCATGACCGGATGCAACCCGACGTGCTCGTGCGTGGGCCTCGGACCGGCCGGCGCCCGCGCCGCCGCGGCCGCGGCCCGGCTCGGCTGCCGCGTGCTCGCCGTCGACCGCAAGCCGTCGGCCGGCACGCCGGTGCAATGCGCCGAGTTCGTGCCGGGGCTGATCGGCATGGACGTGCCGGAGCTGTCCGCCTGCGTGCGCCAGTCGATCGACGCGATGGAAACGTACGTCGAGGACGAAGCACCCGACCGCACGGCGCCGTTTCCCGGCCACATGCTCGACCGCGCGGCCTTCGACGCGCAGCTCGTGGAGCAGGCGCGGGCCGCCGGCGCCGATTGCCGGTTCGCCACGGCGGTGCGCTCGATCGACCGCGAAGGGCACGTGACGCTCGCCGACGGCAGCCGCCATCGCCCCGGGTGCTGGTGGGCGCCGACGGCCCGCGCTCGCTCCTCGGGCGGATGATCGGCAGCCGAACCGGCTGCTGGTCGAGACGCGCCAGGTGACGGTCGCGCTCGCGCAGCCGCACACCGCCACCGACATCTTCCTCAGCGCCGGCATCCCGGGCGGCTACGGCTGGCTCTTCCCGAAGGGCGAGGTCGCGAACGTGGGCGCGGGCGTGGACGCGGCGCAGGGCGGCGAGCTCAAGGCCATCCTCGACGCGCTCCTCGCGCGCCTGGGGGCGCGCGTCGATCCCCGGCCCCTCGCGCTGACCGGCGGCGCGATCCCCGTGGGCGGCCTGGTGAAGCCCTGGGGCAGCCTGGGCGATGCGCTCGTGCTGCTGGCCGGCGACGCGGCCGGCCTGTGCAACCCGATCACCGGCGCCGGCATCGCCGCGGCGGTGCGCTCGGGCACCCTCGCCGGCGAGTACGGCGGGGCCGCCGCCGACGGCGACCGCGCCGCGTGCCTCGACTACGAGGACGAGATCGAGGAAACCTTCGGCGCCGCCCTCGCGCGCGCCTCCCGGCGCCGGCAGGAGCTCGCCGCCGGCCGACCCGACCGCGCGGCGCTGCGCCGCGCCTGGATCGCCTATCCCGAATACTGGCAAGGAGAACCCCGATGAGCTGCTTCCGCCCCGAGGGCACGACCATGGCGCCGCGCATTCCCGTCGTGACGCCGAAGGAGGCGCGCAACGGCGCGCGCGTGAAGGCGAACGCGGTCGCGCCCGAGGGCGTGTACCTGCCGAACTACAACGTGCTGACCCCCGACATGCGCTCGCCCGAGTACGTGCAGATGTCCACGGCCGCGGCGCTCACGCTCGGCATCATGTCCGGCAAGATGCACCGCTGCGAGTGCACGCGGTGCCTGAACCTGCTCCTCACCTATCCCGAGGGCTGCCGCGCCAACTGCGCCTACTGCGGCCTCGCCCGGCACCGGGAGGGCGAGCGCGACTACGCCGACCGCAACTTCATCCGCGTGGACTGGCCGGCGGTCCCGCTCGCCCAGGCGATCGACATCGTGGCGCGCGACGGCGAGAAGAGCCCCTTCCACCGCATGTGCATCTCGATGATCACGCACCCGAGGAGCGACGACGACACGGTGACCGTGCTCAAGCAGTGGACCGACCGCATCGACCCGAAGACGATCCCGGTGTCGATCCTGTCCAACCCCACGACGATGACGCGCGCGGACGTGGCGCGCCTGCACGAGCTGGGCGCGGACATCTTCACCGTGGCGCTCGACGCGGCCACGCCGGAGATCTTCGAGCGCACCCGCGGCAAGGGCGTGCAGTCGCCGCACTCCTGGAAGAAGTACTGGGAGATCCTCATGGACGCGCGCGAGATCTTCGGGCCCCGGAAGTTCGGCGCGCACATCATCGTCGGCATGGGCGAGACCGAGCACGACACGCTCTCGCTCGTGCAGCGGCTCGTGGACCTGGGCGGGCACAGCCACATGTTCTGCTTCTTCCCGGAGCAGGGTTCGCTCATGGACCACCTGCCCGCGACGCCCCGCGACCAGTGGCGCCGCGTGCAGCTCGCCCGCTACCTCATCGACTACCGCGGTGTCCGCGTCGAGCACATGCGGTTCGACGAGGCGGGCCGCGTGGCCGACTTCGGCCTGCCCCAGGCCGAGCTCGACGCGATCATCGACGCGGGGACCGCCTTCCGCACCTCGGGCTGCCCCGGCAAGTTCGCCGAGGACGTCTCCGCCTGCGACCGGCCCTATGGCGACTCGCCGCCGTCGAACATCGCGAGCTACCCCTTCGCGCCGAACAAGGGCGACGTGAAGAAGATCCGCCGGCAGATGCGGCTCGTGGAAAAGTGACGGACCGCGCGTTTCGCGTCATCGACACCGGCATCCGCGACGGCCGGCGGCAGATCGCCTTCGACCAGGCGATGATCGAGGGGCACCGCGCGCGCGCCATCGGCGACACGATCCGGTTCCTGCGCTTCCCGCCCACCGCCCTCGTGGGCCGCCACCAGGCGATCTCGCGCGAGGTGCGCGTGGACCACTGCCGCGCCCAGGGCATCGGGCTCGTCCGGCGCATCACCGGCGGCGGCGCGATCTACTTCGACGAGGGGCAGCTCGGATGGTCCCTCGTGTTCCACCGCGACACGCTCGGCATCGCCTCCCTCGGGGAGCTCGCGCGCGGGATCTGCGAGGCGGCCGCCGCGGGGCTGGGCCGCCTGGGCGTGGACGCGCGCTACCGGCCGCGCAACGACATCGAGGTGAACGGGCGCAAGGTGAGCGGGACTGGCGGCTTCTTCGACGGTGACACGCTCTTCTACCAGGGCACCGTGCTCGTGGACCTGGACCCGGCTCGCATGCTGGCGGCCCTCAACGTCCCCCGGGCCAAGCTCGCGAAGCGCCACCTCGACTCGGCCGCGGAGCGGGTGGTGACGCTGAAGGAGCTGCTCGGGAGCACGCCCTCGATCGCGGAGGTGCAGCAGGCCCTGCTCGCGGGATTCGCCGAGCGCCTGGGCATCCGCCCCGTCCCGGGGGCGATCGGCGAGGACGAGGAGGCGCTCGCCCGCCGCCTGCACGACGAGGAGATCGGCACCGACGCCTTCGTCTTCGAGATCGACGATCCGCGGGCGGGCGAGGACGTGCGCCGCGGCACCCACACGGGCGCCGGCGGCACGATCACCGCCTACGTGCGCCTCGAGGGGCCGCGCGACGAGCGCGTGCGCGAGGTGCTGGTCACCGGCGACTTCTTCGTGACGCCGCCGCGCACCATCCTCGACCTCGAGGCCGCCCTGCGCGGCGTCGCCGTGGCCGAGCTGCCCGCCGCCGTCCTCGACTTCTTCGCGCGCGCCGAGGTGGGACTGCTCAGCGCCGCGCCCGCCGATTTCGCCGCCGCCCTCGGGGCGGCCGTCGCCCATGAAGATCATCCAGGTCGTCCAGCACACGTCGGCTGAGTACCTCGGGCTCGTCGAGGACCATCTCGAGGGCCGCGGGGTGCGCTTCCGCTACAGCCGCCCGTTCACCTCGGAGGCGGGGCTGCCGCTCGCCGGCACCACGCGCGACGGCCTCGTGATGCTGGGCGGAGGGCCGTGGGGCAGCGCGGGCGTGCGCGACCTGCCCACGCTGGAGGCGGAGATCCAGCTCGCGAGGGCGAGCCTCGACCGCGGCTGGCCCGTGGTGGGCATCGGCCTCGGGGCCCAGATCCTCGCGCGCGCGGCCGGGGGTGCCAGCGAGCCGGCGCCGCTGGAATTCCGCCTCACGCGGGCGCGGCGCCTCCACGACGACGCGCTCGGCGGCTTCCTGCCGGCCGAGTATCCGCTCGCCCTCTACGGGCGCGATCGCCCGATCCTGCCGCCCGGCGCGCGCGTGCTCGCGGAGGACGACCGCGGCGACCCGGCGCTGTGGGCGCTGGGCGCGCAGGCGCTGGGATTCGCGGGGCACCCGGGCCTCAAGGTGGCGATGGTCGAGGACCTGATCATGGAGTTCGAGGAAGCTCCCGAGGGCATCGAGGCGGGCCTCGCCGCCCTGCGCGCCGCCCAGCGCCCGCTCGAGGACGCGCTGGTCCCGATCATGACGGGGCTCGTGGGGGCGATGGGGTGGATGGACCCGGTCACGGGGCTGCAGAGCATCCCGGTGCGGCGCGCGTGAGGCGCGGGATCGGCGTGGTGGCGGGCGAGGGGGGGCGGTGTGTCGGGCGACGGGGCGGTGTGTCGGGCGAGGGGACGGTGTGTCGGGCGAGGTGAAGGCGGGTCCCCCTCGCGCCGGGGATCGACGTTCCATCCACCGATGTCGCTGCGGGGCTCGTCACATCGCCCTCGCTGATTCCTTTCTCGCCGTCGTTCCTGGGTCCAGCGCCTCGCCCCTCTCGAGGGGGACCCGCCTTCACCTCGCCCGACGCCTCCGCCGCACGCCGGGAAGGCGCCGTCAGACGGCCTGCCTGCCGCTTCGCCCCCGTGCCGAAAAGGGATCCGACGCTTTTTTTCGCCCGGGGCGCAGAATGGTGCAGAAATGACTTGCATCAAACACGCCGGAATGGTTTCATATTAGCGAAGTCTAATATTAGCCCGGGCTGCAATACGCGCCCGGATGCCGAAAACGCCGCCCGCGCGACGGGCGCCCCCAAGGAGGAGTACCCGCATGGCGGCGAAGAAGCTCGTCATCGTGATGGCCAACACCGATCCCCGCAACGGCGAGGAGCTCGGCGCCCCCCTCTTCCAGGCCTCGGTCGCCGCGGCCATGGAGTACGACGTGGAGGTGATCTGCACGGCCACGGCCGGGCGGCTGATGAAGAAGGGCGTCGCGGAGAAGCTGTTGGTGAAACCCGGCTCCCCGAAGACCGTCTACGACTTCATCAAGGACGCCCACGAGGCCGGGGCCAAGTTCTACTGCTGCTCGCCGAACCTCGACCTCTTCGACATGACCGAGGCGGACCTCATCCCCGAGTGCGAAGGCATCGTGGGCGGGGCGCACCTCATCGAGGAGGTGATGGAGGGCGACTGCAGGGTGATGACCTACTGAGGGCACCATGTCCCACGCCACCACGACCCGCGTCCAGGAGCACATCGGCGACCCCGTCTCGGACAAGCCGGCGGTTCCCCAGGCCAAGCTCGAGCAGATCTTCCAGGACATCCAGGCGGACCTGCGCTACGACCACGAGCTGAACGGGTGCCTCAACTGCGGCATCTGCACCGCCACCTGCCCCGCGGCGCACTACTACGACTTCTCGCCGCGCGAGATCGTGCAGCTCCTGTGGACCGAGAACCTCGAGGGCATCTACGACGCGATGCAGGAGAAGATCTGGGCCTGCGCCCAGTGCTACACCTGTGCCGCGCGCTGCCCGTTCGGCAACTCCCCGGGCGGGCTCGTGATGCTCATGCGCGAGACGGCGATCAAGCACAACATGGAATGCGCCGCGCAACGTGCTGCGGCCGTTCTCCCGCGTGATGCTCAAGCTCATCTCCACCGGCAACCAGCTCGCCGCCCGACATGATCAACCGGGACCACTTCGCCGACTGGGGTCCGAACATCTCGAAGATCGACGCGCCGCTGAAGCTGCTGCGCAAGGCGATCCCGATGCCGACGCTCAACACGACCGCGACGGCCTGGGAGGTGAACCTCAAGACGTCGGTCGAGCTGTACACGATCTGGGAGATGACCGGCGTGCTGAAGCAGCTCGAGACCATCGACGAGAACCTCTTCGACGTGATCGGCGACATCATGGACGAGAAGCGCGAGGACTTGCAGGACTTCCTCGACGAGCAGGAAGACCAGGACGACTGAACGGAAATCTCCCTTCGGCCTTGGGAGACGGGTCGGGGATGAGGGTAGCGCCGCTTGACCCTCTCCCCGGCCCTCCCCCAAGGGGGAGGGAGAAGAGCGAAAGGCCCTCCATCGAGGGGGCGAGTGGAGGACGAGCACAGCGAGGAGACCGACATGACGATCCCGACGAACACCCCCGGCGAGCGCTTCACCGGGCCACGGCGCCGAATGGCAGCGACGCGAAGCTCACGCCCGCCGAGGCGCACACCGCCACCGCCTGGGTGGAGCAGAAGATCGACAAGCGCTCGATGCTCACGCAGAAGGACCGCGTCGAGGACGTGCGCGACGTCATGTGGCAGCTCGAGCGCGAGGGCGAGATCGTCGTGCACCGCGTGACCGACGAGCAGGAGCCCGTCGTCGCGAGCACGATCTACGGCTGGGAGAAGAAGATCCCGACCCGGCGCCTGTGGCACCACAAGTCGTGCGGCCAGTGCGGCAACATCCCGGGCTATCCGACGTCGCTGCTCTGGCTCATGAACCAGATGGGCATCGAGTACCTGGACGAGACCGACCAGACCTCGTGCACGGCCTGGAACTACCACGGCTCGGGCATCGGCAACCTCGAGAGCCTCGCGGCCGTCTTCCTGCGCAACTTCCACCAGGCCTACGTCTCGGCCAAGGCCCAGGGCCTGCCCGACGGCTACTACTTCCCGCTCGTGCACTGCGGGACCTCCTTCGGCAACTACAAGGAGGTGCGCGGCTACCTGCTGCAATCCGCGACCCTGCGCGAGAGGGTGAAGAAGATCCTCGCCAAGCTCGGGCGCCTCGTCGACGGCAAGCTCCTCATCCCCGAGGAGGTGGTGCACTACTCCGAGTGGGTGCACGTGATGCGCGAGCGGATCAAGAGCCTGCAGCAGATCGACTGCAGCGACCTGCGCGCGACGATCCACCCCGCCTGCCACGTCTACAAGATGGTCCCGCAGGACGTGATCTACGACGACACGGTGCTGGACGGCAACCGCGTGGCGGTGTCCACCGGCATCATGGAGACGCTGGGCGCGCAGGTGATCGACTACTCGACCTGGTACGACTGCTGCGGCTTCGGCTTCCGCCACATCATCTCCGAGCGCGAGTTCACGCGCTCCTTCGCGATCGACCGCAAGATCCGCGTGGCCATCGAGGAGGCCCACGCCGACGTGATGATCGGCCACGACACCGGCTGCATCACGACGCTCGACAAGAACCAGTGGATCGCGGAGGCCGCCGGCAAGCCGGTGGAGCTGCCCGTGCTCGCCGACTGCCAGTTCGCCGCCCTCGTCTGCGGCGCGCATCCCTACAAGATCGTGCAGTCCCACTGGCACGCCTCGGCCACCGAGACGCTGATGGAGAAGCTGGGCATCGACTGGCGGGCGAAGAAGGCGGAATTCGAGGCGTACCTCGAGCAGGTGAAGGAAGGCAGGCAGGAGAACCTCTACGACCCGCGGCGCATGGTCACCTCGGGTCCCGGCTACATTCCCATCGCGAGCCAGAAATGACCAAACCGTACCTCATCGTCGGCGGGGGCCCCGCGGGTCTCGCCGCCGCCCAATCCCTCGGCCGCCATCGGCCAGCGCGCCGTCATCGTCGAGAAGGCCGAGAAGCTGGGCGGCGCGCCGATCCTCTCGGGCTACGCGAAGCTCGTGCCGTCCGGCGAGTGGGCGAAGGACGCCATCGGCGGGATGGTCTCGCGCGCCGAGGCCCACCCGCTGATCTCGCGCCACGTGGGCGCCACGGTCACCGCGTTCGGCGGCGAGCCGGGCGAGTTCCGCGCGCAGCTGTCGAACGGCCAGTCGATCGAGGCCGCCTCGGCGATCCTCTGCACGGGCTTCACGCACTTCGACTCGGTGAACAAGCCCGAATGGGGCTTCGGCACCTACCCCGACGTGGTCACCACGACGCAGGTCGAGCAGATGATCTCCTCGGGCCAGGGCGTGCGCTGCCCCTCCGACGGGCGCAAGCCCGAGCGCGTGGCGATCCTGCTGTGCGTGGGCAGCCGCGACCGGCAGATCGGGCGCGAGTGGTGCTCGAAGATCTGCTGCACGGTGTCGGCCAACATCGCGATGGAGATCCGCGAGGAGCTGCCGAACTGCCACGTCTACATCTACTACATGGACATCCGCACCTTCGGCCTGTACGAGACCAAGTACTACTGGGCCTCGCAGGAAGTGCACAAGGTGAAGTACATCAAGGCGCGGGTCGCCGAGGTCACCTCGAACGGCGAGCGGCTCGTGCTGAAGGCCGAGGACACGCTGGTCAAGCGCCCGATCACCATTCCCTTCGACATGGTCGTGCACGCCATCGGCATGGACCCCAACGTCGACAACAAGGCGCTCGCGGACGTGTTCGGCATCGCGCTGGAGGAGCACGGCTTCATCGGCAAGGCCAATGCCTACGGCACCTACGGCGAGACCTCGCGCCCGGGCGTGTTCGTCGCGGGCTCGGCCACGGGCCCGGAGACCATCGACGACTCGATCGGCCAGGCCAAGGCCGCGGCGATCGCCGCGTACGCGTTCGTGAGCGAGCGCGCCGGCAAGGTGGCGGCCTGAGGCCGCTCGCCGCGATGCGCGCGCTGCAGCCCCGCGCCCCCGCGCCGCCGCCGGCCGAGCGCCCGCGCCTCGAGCTCTCGGGCCCGAAGCTGGCGCTCGCCTTCGAGTCGCTCGCCCGGGCGGCCGAGGACACGGGCGGGATCGAGCGCTACGTGGACGCGTTGAAGCTCAAGGGCGAGCTGTTCCGGCAGGCGCTGGCCGGCGGGCGCGCGCGCGAGGTGCCGCTCGCCGACCTGCGGACCCTGTGCGCGTGCATGTCGACCGTGCGCCGGCGCGTGGGCGGCCACGTCGAGCCCGAGCCTTCGAGCGCACCCGCGCGCTGCTGTCGGCCCTCCTCGACGGCGCCGACTCCACCGGCACCGCCGACGCGCGCCTCGACGCCTTCTGCGCCGCCTTCCCGGACGACCGCGGCCACCGCTGGGTGCGCGACCTCGCCGCCGAGGTGCTGCACCACGTCGATCCCGAGCGCTACCCGCTCATGACCCGCTGGGTCTGGGATGCGCGCACCAACACCGGCGTGCTGCGCGAGATCTGGCACGGCGAGGACGTCGACAACACGCGCATCGGCGTGGCCGACCGCTACGAGACGTTCGTCGTGCTGCGCGAGGAGCTCGCGCAGTTCCTCGCCGGCCAGGGCCTCTACCGCGACGTGATGCACTACATCGACCTGCTCTGCGCCCAGGTCTACGCCTCCTACATCCATGAGCAGGGCGGCAGCTACCTGCGCGCCGATTTCTCGAACGCGGAGGAGCCGATGATGCACATCCGCCGCCTCCTCGGGCTGGACGGCGTGGCGGAGAACGGCCGCACCCGCCTCAAGGCCGCCGACGGCACCGCCGTGGTGGTCGACGACCTGCCCCGCCTCGACAAGGGCCACTAAGCCATGCCGATCCACGAAGTCTCCCTCATCCGCCCCGAGAACCTGAAGACCCACGAGAACCTCGTGATGGACGGGGTGGACGTCTCCGGCCACTGGAGCACGTTCATCGAGTCCCGGGTCGTCACCGACTACAACGAGCGCCTCGCAGGACGAGATCGCGGCGCTGCCCGGCGGCGAGCACATCCACCGCTGCTGGCAGTGCGGCTCGTGCACCAACTCGTGCACGGTCAACGCCGTGAACCCGGACTTCAACCCGCGCTACTGGATCTACCTGATCCGCATCGGGATGGAAAGCGAGCTGCTGCGCGACAAGGACATCATCTGGCAGTGCGTGTCGTGCAACAAGTGCACCTACGCGTGCCCGCGCGACGTCTTCCCGGAGGGCGTCATGAAGGCGACGGCCCACTGGCTCGAGCTGCAGGGCCACACGCCGAAGTCGAGCTCCACCCACTTCGACGAGGTGTTCACCGACCAGGTGCTCGCCACGGGCAAGATCGAGGAGGGGCGCATGATCCGCGGCTTCTTCGCGCGCACCGGGCAGCCCCTCATGCAGGAGTGGCTCGTGGAGATGGCGCGCCGGCTCGCCCGCAAGATGCCGGTCCTCATGGGCATGCGCATGGGGCTCGCGGCCGTGTTCCGCCCGCAGACGCGCAACTGGGCGCGCACGGGCGCGGCGATCGAGGCATACGCCACCGAGCAGGAAGCGAAGCACAAAGCCGCCCTCTCCCTTGGGAGAGGGCCGGATGAAACCTCCCTCTCCCTTGGGCGAGGGCCGGATGAAACCTCCCTCTCCCTTGGGAGAGGGCCGGGGAGAGGGTGACGCAATGAGTGAAGCAAAGCGAAGTACCAGAACGTCGCCTATTACCCGGGCTGCGCGCTCGAGGGCACCGGGCACGCGTACAACCGCTCCACCAAGGCGCTGGGCAAGGCGCTGGGCATGCGCTCGACGAGGTGGAGAACTGGAACTGCTGCGGGGCGATGGAGGTGAAGAACGTCGACCCGAAGATCCAGACCTACCTCTCGCAGCGCGTGCTGTCGATCGCCGCCCACGAGATGAAGGCGACGACGGTGATGGCGCCGTGCAACGGCTGCTACCACAACCTCAAGAAGGCCGAGCACGACCTCGCCCACGATCCCTCCTCGCGGAGGTCGTGGCGATGATCGCCGCGAAGGCGGGCGAGCAGCCCTACCACGCCGGCGACGTCGAGACGATCCACGCGCTCGACTGGATCAAGCACGGCATCGGCGAGGAGGGGCTCAAGCGCCCGCGTGAAGAACGGGCTCAAGGGCCTGAAGATCGCCAACTACTACGGCTGCATGTACACGCGCCCGCGCCACATCTTCCCGGAAAAGGACCAGGGGCCGGGGAGCGAATCGACGCTCGAAGCCGCACTTCATGGACGACCTGCTCGAGGCCGCGGGCGCCGAGAACGTCGACTTCGCGCTGAAGACCGCGTGCTGCGGCGGCGCGCACACGCTCTCCGACAGCGACACGTCGACGAAGCTCGTGCTCAACATCCTGCAGCGCCGCCGAGGCCGCGGGCGCCGACGTCATCGCCACCGAATGCCCGACCTGCCACTCGGGGCTCGAGATGCACCAGGTGCGCGCCGAGAAGGTGCTCGGCAGGAAGACGAAGCGTGAAGATGCTCTATTTCACCCAGCTCCTCGGCATCGCGCTCGGGCTGTCGCCGCGCGCCGTCGGCGTGCAGGAGAACGTCTCCGACGGGCTCGAGGCGCTGCGCGCGCAGGGGCATCGCGTGAAGACCGTCTTCGAGATCGAGTCGGACCTCGACGCCCTCCCGCCCGGACGCGGCGCCGCAGGCCGCGCGGCGGCTGCTCGGCCTCGCCGAGGAGCGTGCTCGAGGCGTGGGTCGCCGCGCGGGGCGAGGCGCCCGACGCGCGAGCAGCGCGAGGGTTTCCGGCTGCTGGCCCTGCATCGCCAGGGCGCGCAGGACCTACCGAGCTTCAATGCCTGCCGCGAGACGTGCCGCGAGATCGCGTATCACTACAACCTGCTCACCCTCGACCCGCCCGACGGCGAGGGACGCGCGCCGCCTGCAGATGATGCGATGCTGGTGCGCCATCTCGCGCTCTTCGTCGCCGGCAAGATGCAGGTCGAGGGGCTGGGCGAGTTCTGCTGCGCCTCGCGCCCGCTGCGCCTAGGAATCGTGAGCCGCGGCCGCGGCCCCTGCGGGGAGCGCGCCCGTGCCTGACGTGCGGGATGCCACCTGCCCGACGACCTGCTCTACGACGTGGACAACCACATCTGGTTCCGGGAGACAGGCGACGGCAACGTGAAGCTCGGCATGACGGTCGGTCGCCACGGCGATGGCCGGGCAGGCTCGTCGCCTTCACCCCGAAGAAGGCGGGCCGCGAGGTGCAGGCGGGCAAGTCCTGCGCGACGGTCGAGTCGGGCAAATGGGTCGGACCCGCCAAGTCCGCCGCCGCCGGCGAGATCGTCGCCGTGAACGAGGAGCTCGTCGCCAACCCCTCGCTCGCCAACGACGATCCCTACGGCGCGGGCTGGCTCGTGATCGTCAAGCCGCGGGACTGGGCGAGCGTGAAGGCCCGGCTCGCGCCCGGCACCCGGGTCGCGGGCCCCTACGAGGCGAAGATGGCCGCCGACGGCTTCCCCGGCTGCGCATGCAAGTTGTGATCCAGGTCAACGCGCCGGGCCGGCATGGTTGTGCCGCGTGCGCCCTGCCCCTAGAATTCTCCAGGCCGCCCGGCGGCTCATCGAGGGAGTACGAAAATGCCTGACGTGCGGGGATGCCACCTTCCCGAAGACCTGCTCTACGACGTGGACAACCACATCTGGTTCCGCGAGACGGGCGACGGGAACGTGAAACTGGGAATGACGGTCGTGGCCACGGCGATGGCCGGCAAGCTGGTCGCCTTCACGCCGAAGAAGGCGGGCCGCGAGGTGCAGGCGGGCAAGTCGTGCGCGACCGTGGAGTCGGGCAAGTGGGTGGGCCCGGCCAAGTCGGCCGCCGCCGGCGAGATCGTCGCGGTGAACGAGGATCTCGTCGCCAAGCCCACCCTCGCCAACGACGATCCGTACGACAGCGGCTGGCTCGTGATCATCAAGCCGCAGGACTGGGACAGCGTGAAGGCCCGGCTCACGCCCGGCTCGCAGGTCGCCGGTCCCTACGAGGCGAAGATGGCGGCCGACGGGTTCGCGGGTTGCGCCGCCGCGGCCGCGTAGCCGCTCGCCCGGGGAACGCACGCATGACGAAGACACGCGCCGGCGGCGCCGCGATGCGCCCGGCCCCGCAGGGGGCATCGCGCATGGCGGAGCTGCAGGAAAACGCGCGCCACGCCGCGGGGCTGCTCAAGGCGATGTCGAACCCCTCGCGGCTGGTGATCCTCTGCCAGCTCGCCGAGGGCGAGAAGTCCGTGGGCCAGCTCGAGCGCGCCGTGGGCATCAGCCAGTCGGGCATCTCGCAGCACCTCGCCGTGCTGCGCCGCCAGTCGGTGGTGGCCAGCCGCCGCGCGCGCCAGACCGTCTACTACTCCCTCGGCAGCGACGACGTGGTGGCCCTCATGGCCACGCTGCACGACGTCTTCTGCCAGAAGTCGGGCGCCCCGAAGCTCAAGGCCGCCTGAAGGCGGGTTCCTTTTCTAGCGGTCGAGGGCCTGCATCGCCGGCGCGGCATAGCGCTCGCCGGCGGCGGCGCCCGGCGGCAGCACGCGATCGATGCGCGCGAGCTCCCCGGCCGTGAGGCGCACGTCCGCGGCCGCCACGTTCTCCTCCAGGTACTCGCGCCGCTTCGTGCCGGGGATCGGCACGACGTCCTCGCCCCGGGCCAGCACCCACGCGAGCGCGAGCTGCGAGGGCGTGCAGCCCTTCTCCTTCGCGATCGCGGCCACCTCGTCCACGAGCCGCAGGTTGCGCGCGAAGTTCTCCCCCTGGAAGCGCGGGGAGTGGCGCCGGTAGTCGTCGGCCGGGAGGTCCTCGATCGCCTTGAAGCGCCCGGTGAGGAAGCCCCGGCCGAGCGGGCTGTAGGCCACGAAGCCGATCCCCAGCTCGCGCACGGTGGGCAGGATCTCCGCCTCGGGCTCTCGGCTCCACAGCGAGTACTCGGTCTGCAGTGCGGCGATCGGATGCACGGCGTGGGCGCGGCGGATCGTCCCGGGGGCCGCCTCGGAGAGCCCGAGGAAGCGCACCTTGCCCTCGCGCACCAGCTCGGCCATCGCGCCCACCGTCTCCTCGATCGGCGTGTCCGGGTCCACCCGGTGCTGGTAGTAGAGGTCGATCACGTCCACGCCGAGGCGCTTCAGGCTCGCCTCGCACGAGCGTTTCACGTACTCGGGCTTGCCGTTCACGCCCCGGAAGCTGCCGTCCTCGCCGCGCACGTTGCCGAACTTGGTGGCGAGGACCACGTCCCCGCGCCGGCCGCGGATCGCCCGCCCCACCAGCTCCTCGTTGGCCCCCACGCCGTACATGTCGGCGGTATCGAGGAAATTCGACGCCGAGCGTCGAGCGCCCGGTGGATGGTGGCGATCGACTCGGCCTCGTCGCGGCCGGCGTAGAACTCCCTCATCCCCATGCAGCCCAGTCCCATGGCGGGAACCTCGAGCCCGCCCAGCTTGCGCTTGTCCACCGCACCCCTCCTAGAACACGAGCCAGCCGAGCAGCAGGCCGAACACGACGACGATGACGAAGATGGTGATCGCGATGAAGAACAGGACCTTGGCGATGGTGCGCGCGCCCGAGGCCACGCCCGTGAAGCCGAAGAACCCGGCGATCAGCGAGATCACGAAGAAGATGATGGCCCACTTGAGCATGCGACGACCCTCCCGGCGGGTTGGTGGGCGAGGTTGGACCGCCGGGAGCCGGGTTTGTTGCCGCTACTCGGGCCGCGGGGGGGTGGAAAGGCAGCCGATGAGCCGCTCGATGCGGGCGTTGTAGAGCGCCGCCCAGCGGGCCTCCAGCTCGGCGTCCGGAGGCGGCGACGCGCCCCGCGCCGCGGCGTAGAACGCCTCGAGGAAGGGGTCGAGGGCGGGGGCGAGCTCGCCGGTGCGGGCGTCGCCCTGGGTCCAGCCCAGCCGGCGCCCGCCCTCGCGAAAGGCGGCGAAATCGGCGGCGGAAGCGGCCAGCGCCTCGAGCCTGTCCAGGCGGGCCGCGTCCTCCCGAAGCAGCTGGGCCCGGAAGGGGCTCGACTCGCTCCCCGCCCGGGCCCGGATGTCCCGCGCCAGCCGCAACGTCAGAACCGTCGGGCGTACTGGATGCCCAGCGAGTACTCGTGCATCTTGATCTTCTCCTGCATCGTGAGGCCCGGGGCGAACGCGTTGAAGAGGCTGGGCCCCGTCACGTCGTTGTCGAACGCGTACATCCCGGCGAACGTGAGCGCGCTGTCGCGATCGAGCGCCCAGGTGGCGCCGGCCGTGATGTGGTGGCGCACGACCCCCGGGGCGAGGATGTTGAACGTCACGTCCTCGGGCCGGATCGGGTTGTCGGTGAGGTTGTAGCCCGCGCGCACGGTGAGCCGCGGATCGACCCGGTACTGCACGCCCAGCTTCCACACGTCCACGTCCCGCCAGCCGAAGCCCGCGCCGTTCGAGCCGCCCAGGCACGCGCTCGCGTCCCCGCCCGCGCACTGCAGGATCTGCGCGCTGGGGTTGTTGACCGAGCGCGAGTCGCTGTAGTTGATGCGCTCGTAGTCGAGGGCGACCTGCAGCTCGGGCGTGGGCTCGAAGGCGATGCCGACGCCGTAGTGCGAGGGAATGTCGAAGCCGCCGCCCTCGGCGAACAGGCCCTTGTACTTGTCGAACTCGGACATGTCCATCTTCGAGGCGTACGAGGCGCCGATCGCGACCTGCGGCGTGAGGCGCCCGTAGTAGCCGATGCGCACGCCCCAGCCCGTGGAATTGTCGTAGCCGCGGTTGGTCACGTCGCCCGGGCTCGTGGACAGGCCCTCGAAGGCCTGCAGGCCCTCGGCCTTGAAGCGCTGGTAGGCGAAGAGGGGGGCCACGCCGATGGACTGCCCGGGCGCGAACCGGAACGCGACGCTCGGCGCCACGATGAGCTGCGAGAGGTCGACGCCGAGCCGCCCGTTGCCGCACAGCAGGTTGTACGGTCCCGGCGCGGGGTTGAAGCCGGTGCCGGGCCCCGTGGCCGGGCCGCAGGCGCCGGGCGAGGCGAGCTGGCCACCGGAATAATCGGTGTTCATGCCGCCGTTGCCGTACACGGTGATCCCGTAGGAGAGGTTCGCGTTCGCCATGTGGTTGTAGGCGATCTCCGGGATGCCGAAGTAGTTGCTGCCGCTGTCGGCCGAGCCGTTGAGGCCGACGAAGTCCGGGGCGCCGGTGCGCTCCGCCGTGCGCCAGGGGCTGAACAGGTCGATGCCCACCTCGAAGGTGTCGCCCGAGAACGCCATCGTGGCCGGGTTGTTCGCCCCGCCGAAGGCCGAGCCGGTGACCGCGAGCGACGCGCCGCCCATGCCCTTCGCCACCATCCCGTAGCCGTGCGAGAAATAGCCGTCGGTCGCGTGCGCGATGAACGGCGCCGCCGCGGCGAGCGCGGCGATGAGCTTCGCCTTCATGTGCTTCCCCCTCCGAGTGTCGTTGTGTGGTTTGTGCTGCGGCGATGCTAGATGAACAGGCTCACGTCCGCGTCGCGCGCCATCGGCAGGAAGGTCGCGGCGCCGACATACTCGGTCACCTCGGGGATGAAGTCGTCCCGGCTGTAGCCGAAGAGGTCGACGGTCATCTGGCAGCCGATCATCTTCACGTCGGCCTCGAGGCAGGCGGTGCGCAGCTCGGTGATCGGCGCGACCCCCTTGTTCTTGATGGTCATCTTCATCATCGAGGTGGCGAACGCCTCGAAGCCGGGGATCACGCCCTGCACGGCGTTGGGGATCTCCCAGCGGATCGCCTTGAACCAGTCCGGGCCGAAGGGCATCTTCATCGGCATGGCCGGGTTGCCGAGCGGGCTCACGTGCAGGTGCGAAAGGTCCTTCTTGAGCAGCTCCAGGCCGTAGAAGGTGAAGAAGAGCGCCACGTTCCAGCCGAGCGCGGCGGCCGTGGAGGCGAGGATGAAGGGCGGGTAGGCCCAGTCGAGGGTGCCCTTCGTCGAGATGATCGTCATGGAGGGGGTCCTGCCCTCCTTCAGCTCGGCGAGCTTGGCCTCGAGGCGCTCGTCGAGGATCGCGTCGACCCGCTCGCGCACCAGCCGGTCGATGGTCGCCGCGTCCGGGACCGTGAGCCCGGATACGTTCTGGTCACCCATGTCCACCTCCTCCAAGGCACTGCCCGATTTCCATGGTGCGCGCCTCGTCTTCGGCGGGCTTGATCGCGCACAAGCCCCCGACCGGAGGCTTGGTGCATCGTAATACCCTGGGGAGGTATATGCAACTTCGCTGATGGATGGTGCGGAGCTACCCGGATGGCGTATAGCATCCCGGCTTTCGCCCGTCCTTCACCGCCATGTCCTCCAGACCCTCGGCCGTCCGGCCCGCCCGTCCCGCCCGCCCCGTCCCCGCCCGCGTCGTTCCCGTTTCCCGGGCCCGCGCCCCCCGGCCCTCCCTGCACGATCCCGCCGCGGCGAAGGCCATCGAGGCGCGGCTCGCCCGCATCGAGGGCCAGGTGCGCGCGGTGCGCCGCATGGTGTCCGAAGAGCACCCGTGCGAGGACATCGCGATGCAGCTCTCGGCGGCGCGCAAGGCCCTCGACCGGGTCTTCTTCGAGATGGTGTCGTGCATGATCCGCGACGAGCCGGGCACGGGCGCGGCCGCGCGCGCGGAGCGCGCCCGCCGGGTGGCGGAGCTGCTCACCCGGTTCGCCTGACCGCCTGCCCGGCCCGCTCCCGGGGCGCAGCGAGCGCTTCGCCGCGCCCTCCCCGGCCCTCGCCGCGGCGAGCGGGAGAACCGGGGTCTTTCAGCGGGCGGAGTGCCCGGTGAGCTTCACCTCGACCTTCTGCGACGCGTCGATTCCCGCGTAGTAGGCGCGCAGGACCTCGAGCACCTCGGGGCGGCTGAACTCCGGCGGCACGGGCGAGCCTTCCGAGAGCCACTTGCGCAGCTTGGTCCCGGACACCAGCAGCCGGTCCGCGTCGTCGTGCGGGCAGGTGCGCGCCGAGGCCATGCCGCCGCACTTGTAGCACCAGAAGGTCCAGTCGATCTTGAGCGCCCGGGTCTCGAGCGCGCCCGGCGGGATCTCGTCGAAGATGCGGTGCGCGTCGAACGGCCCGTAGTAGCTGCCGACGCCGGCGTGGTCGCGCCCCACGATCTGGTCGCTGCAGCCGTAGTTCTGGCGGAAGAGCGCGTGCAGCAGCGCTTCCCGCGGGCCCGCGTAGCGCATGTCGAGCGGGTAGCCCGCCTGCACCACGGTGCCCTCGCGGAAGTACTTCTCGAGCAGCACGCCGATCGCCTGGGTGCGTACCGGGGCGGGGATGTCGCCGGGCTTGAGGTTGCCGAGCAGCGAATGGATGAGGACGCCGTCGCAGACCTCGATCGCCACCTTGGCGAGGTACTCGTGGGAGCGGTGCATGGGATTGCGCGTCTGGAAGGCCGCCACCCGCGACCAGCCCAGGCGCTCGAACGTCGCGCGCGTCTCGGCCGGGGTCATGAAGAGCGCCCCGTACTTCGCCTTGAAGCCGCCGTCCGAGAGCACCGTGACGGGACCGGCGAGGTTCACCTCGCCCTGCTGCATCACCATCTGCACGCCCGGGTGCGCCGCGTCGGTCGTCTTGAACACCGACATGCACTCGTGGGCCTTGTCGATGCGGTACTGCTCGGTCACCCGCATCACGGCGAGGAGCGTGCCGTCGTCCGGGTCGGCGAGCGCCACCTCGCTGCCTTCCGGGATCGCGGCGGCGGTCTTCTCGTCGGTCGAGAGCGTGATCGGGATGGGCCAGAAGACGCCGGCCGCCGTGCGCATCCCGTCGCACACGCCCGCCCAGTCGGCGTGGGTCATGAACCCCTCGAGCGGCGTGAAGCCGCCGATGCCCAGCATGACCAGGTCGCCCTTCTCGCGCGAGCTCACGGTGAGCCCGGGCAGGGACTGCGCGCGCGCGCGCGCATCGGCGGCGGCCTTGCCTTGCGCCAGCATTGGCTTCAGGCCCCGGCCGCCATGAGGCGGGATCAGTCCCGGCATGGCAATTCCTCCTCGAGTTTGCGGCCCCAAAGCTAGCACGTCGCACCGGGGCGCGGATCGCAAAGCCCTGATGAGCCGATAAGCGCGATCGATTGAAGCTTCGGGCCCGGGGCACGGATAATGCCGGAATGAAGATCTGCATCGTCTCCGACAGCCACGACCGCGCCGACCCGCTCGCCCAGGCGGTCCACGAGGCCAGGGCGCTGGGCGCCGAGGCCGTCATCCACTGCGGGGACGTGATCGGCGCCCAGACCCTCAAGCCGGCCCTGGCCGCGGGATTGCCGGTGCACGCCATCCACGGCAACAACCTGGGCGACGCGCAGGCGATGCAGTTCCAGTCGCGCAAGAGCGGCGGGCAGCTCCAGTACCACGGGGCCGAAGCGGTGCTCGCGCTGGGCGGGCGGCGGATCGTCGTGGTGCACTACGACCACCACGGCTACGCCCTCGCCTGTACCGGGGAGTGGGACCTGGTGTGCTGCGGTCACTCCCACAAGCTGGAGGCGCGCCAGGTCCCGAACGTGAAGGGCGGGACCACCTGGCTCGTCAACCCCGGAACGGTGGCGGGGCTCGCCGCGCCCCCCACCTGGGTGCTCGGCGACCTCGCCGCGATGCGCTTCGAGGCCCATACGCTGCCTCTATAGAGCCATAGCGGCAATTTTCCGCAGGGGCCGGGCCGGGCCGCGTAAAATCCTCGCCTTCAAGGAGGAGGACCGATGTTCACCCAAAACGCTTTCGCGACGGCGTCGCCGCTGCTGCCCGGCGGCTTCCTGCAGTGGTTCCTGGTGGTGATGAT
This sequence comes from uncultured beta proteobacterium, assembly GCA_963741815.1. Taxonomy (GTDB): domain Bacteria; phylum Pseudomonadota; class Gammaproteobacteria; order Burkholderiales; family Usitatibacteraceae; genus Usitatibacter. The sequence continues at coordinate 1,278,557 of CAVUJI010000003.1, read as the reverse complement.
CGTGGCGGTGATCGCCGGGACCATCTTCGACATGATCCACAAGGGCAGCGCCCGGTACTTCTTCGCCAACATGCGCCGGGCCAAAGTCAAGGCCAAGCCCCAGCGGGAGCTGGGAGGCGGCGACCTCGTCGGCATCGCCGTCCAGACGGCCGTGGTGGACGTGATGACCTCGGGCGAGTTCTGCAACCCGCGCCGGCGCGTCGCGCACCTGCTCACCATGTACGGGTTCGTGATCTACGTGGTCACCACCGCGATCATGGTGTTCGGCTACGGCACGGCGGCCACGCCGGCGATCGTCCCGGTGCTGTGGTGGATCGGCGGCCTCATGGTGCTGGCCGGCGGCTACTGGTTCTGGTTCTTCATCCGCGTGGACGTGGCCGCCGAGGGCAACTCGCCCCTGCGCTTCGTGCGCGCCGACCTCTTCATCGTCTCGATGCTGGTGAGCATCACGCTCGGCCTCGTCTGGGCCGCGACGGGCGGCGGGGCCGGCGTGGCTCTTCTGGCTCTACCTCCTCGCCACGGCGGTCCTCTTCCTCGGGGTGCCGTGGTCGAAGTTCGCGCACATGTTCTTCAAGCCGGCGGCGGCGTTCGAGAAACGGGTATCGAGGGCCGATGGCACCGCCGAGAACCTGCCGACGCAGACCCGGGACGATCCCGAACAACAGAAGCGGCACTCCATGGAACTGTTGCGGGACGCTCCGATGGACATGGGACTCGGCATCAAGCGCGACGCGCCCCGCCACTACTAGAAAACAGCCAACACTCAAGGAGCCGACTTATGCCTACCTTCGTCTACATGACGAGGTGCGACGGATGCGGACACTGCGTCGACATCTGTCCGTCCGACATCATGCACATCGACCCGACCTATCGCCGGGCCTACAACATCGAGCCGAACATGTGCTGGGAGTGCTACTCCTGCGTGAAGGCCTGCCCCCAGCATGCGATCGACGTGCGCGGATATGCCGATTTCGCCCCGCTCGGCCACAGCGTCCGCGTCGACCGCGACGAGCGCAAGGGCACGATCGCCTGGCGGATCAAGTTCCGGGACGGCACGGAAAAGAACTTCCTGTCGCCCATCACCACGAAGCCCTGGGGGACGGCGATCCCCAAGCTCGCGGACGTCCCCGCACCCAGCAAGGAAATGCGCGGCGGCGAGCTGCTGTACAGCGAGCCGAAGTACATCCGCATGGATGAGGGCGGCCTGCGCACGTTGAAGGACGCGGGCCTCAAGCTCAAGAAAGGCGTGTACTACTAATGGCCTACCACACGATCGTCGAAGACGGCATCGACATCCTGGTCGTCGGTGCGGGCCTGGGCGGCACGGGTGCCGCATGGGAAGCGAGATTCTGGGGCCAGGACAAGAAGATCGTCATCGCCGAGAAGGCCAATATCGATCGCTCCGGCGCGGTCGCCCAGGGGCTGTACGCCATCAACTGCTACATGGGCACGCGCTGGGGCGAGAACAATCCCGAGGACCATGTCCGCTACGCCCGCATCGACCTGATGGGGCTGGTGCGCGAAGACCTGCTGTTCGACATGGCCCGCCACGTCGACTCCACCGTGCACCAGTTCGAGGAGTGGGGCCTGCCCATCATGAAGAACCCGAAGACCGGGCGCTACCTGCGCGAAGGGCGATGGCAGATCATGATCCACGGCGAGTCCTACAAGCCCATCGTGGCCGAGGCCGCCAAGAAATCGGCGGACAAGGTCTTCAACCGCATCTGCGTGACCCACCTGCTGATGGATGAAAGCAAGGACGAACCGCGTTGCCGGTGCCGTCGGCTTCAACGTGCGCACGGGCAACTACCACGTCTTCAAGTCGAAGGCCGTGATCTGCGGCGCGGGCGGCGCCTCCAACATCTTCAAGCCGCGCTCGACCGGCGAAGGTGCCGGCCGCACCTGGTATGCGCCGTGGTCGTCCGCGTCCGCCTACGGGCTCATGATCGACGCCGGCGCCAAGATGACGCAGATGGAAAACCGCATCGTGCTGGCGCGCTTCAAGGACGGTTACGGCCCGGTCGGGGCCTACTTCCTGCACCTCAAGACCTATACGCAAAACGCCCTGGGCGAAGAGTACGAATCCAAGTGGTTCCCCGCGCTGCAGCAAATGGTCGGCAAGGAGTATCTCGATCCGGAAGCCTCGCACCTGACCCATCGGCCGATCCCGACCTGCTTGCGCAACCACTGCATCATCAGCGAGGTCAATGCCGGCCGCGGCCCCATCCACATGGTGACCATGCGCGCCTTCCAGGATCCGCACCTGGAAGAGGTCGGCTGGGAAAACTTCCTCGGCATGACGGTGGGGCAGGCGGTCCTCTGGGCCGCCACCGACGTGGATCCCAAGAACGAGAATCCGGAGCTCACCACCTCCGAGCCCTACGTCATGGGCTCCCATGCGACCGGGCTCGGGTGCCTGGTGCTCGGGTCCCGAAGACATTTCCCCGCCCGAGTATTTCTGGGGCTACAACCGCATGACGACGATCGAGGGCCTGTTCGGCGCCGGTGACGCGGTCGGCGGCACGCCGCACGCGTTCTCGTCCGGCTCGTTCACCGAAGGCCGTCTTGCCGCGAAGGCCGCCTGCAAGTACATCGACGACGGGAAGGCCGAAGGCATCGTCGTCTCCGATGCGCAGGTCGAGCGGCGCCGCAAGGAGATCTACAAGCCGCTGGAGCACTACCGGATCTACCGCAATGCGATCGTGGCCGGCACCGTCAACCCGCACTACATCAATCCGCAGCAGGGGCTGGACCGCCTGCAGAAGCTCATGGACGAGTATTGCGGCGGCTATACCGTCGGCTACATGACCAACGAGAAGCTCCTCAATATCTGCCTGAAGAAGCTCGCGATCATGGAGGAAGACCTCGAGAGCCTCGCCGCGAAGGACCTTCACGAGCTGCTGCGCGCATGGGAGCTCAAGCACCGCCACCGCGCCGCGGAGTGCGTCACGCAGCACACGCTCTTCCGCAAGGAGACGCGCTGGCCGGGCTACTACTACCGCGGCGATGCATGAAGGTGGACGACGAGAACTGGCATGTGCTGACCGTGTCCCGTCGCGACCCGCAAACCGGCGAATACACCATGGAGAAGGCGCCCTGCTATCACCTCGTCGCGGAAAACGAGTAGCCGATGCCCGCAGGCAGAAGCACGCCCGCCCGTGAACATCGTTGAAAGAGACCGACGAGGAGATCCGCGCCATGGCCGACCCGCTCTGGCGCGATCTCCTCAGGAGCTCCAACGAAGGCAAGTACGGGGAGTTCGTGGCCAAGTTCGCCAGATCGTTCGCCCTTGCCATGAACCAAGTCACGGTGAATCACCAGTTCGCCAACAGCGAGCTGGCGAGGAACCTCGCCGAGGATGCCGACTATCTCGGCATCATCCGCCGGGGCGAGCACGTGACGGTTCTCTACCGGCAACGCAGCACGAAGAAGCCGGGCGAATGGCTCGGCAGGCTTGTCCTCGGCTACGAGGATGGCGAGGTCAGGATCTTCGCGGCGTCCATCTTCTGATGCATCGCAACGAGACTCCCCCTGCCCCGCAGAGGGCCGCGGAGAGGGCCGGATCCGACATGACTGAAACCATCCACGACGGCAAGTTCGTCGAGCTCACCTACCAGGTGACCGACAGGAAATCGGGACACGTCCTCACCCGCGTCGAATTCCCGTTGGGCTACGTTCACGGACACAACGAAATCCTGGCCCCGTCCGTGCACAAGGAGCTGGAGGGCAAGTGCGCCGGCGATGTCATCGAGGTGCCGATCGACGGCAATCGCATCTTCGGCGCGAGAGACGAGTCGCTGGTCTTTACCGATCGCCTCGAGAACGTCCCCGAGGAGTATCGGCAGGTCGGCACCTCCATCCTGATGGAGAACGACAAGGGCCAAACCCGCAGCTTCCTCGTGACCCGGATGGACGACGAGACGCTGACCGTCGACGGCAACAATCCGCTCTGCGGCAGGGAAGTCGTCTTCAGGCTCGAGATACTGGCGGTGCGCGACGCAACCGAAGAAGAGATGAAAGCCGGCGGGCCGATCGGCGCGGCGCCGAACATCGACCCGTCGCTCATGAGGCCCGTTTGAGCGTCGAAGGGCATCGGAAGGCCCAGCTTTGCGGCCCGAGCATGCAATCGTGACTTCACTGAAAGAGAGGTGACCTATGAGCGAGCAAAAACCCCTCACCAAGTTCCTGACGGCCATACGCGCTTTTATACGACGCGGCCGAAGGCGCCCAACGAAAAGGGGTTCATCGGCTACGAAACCATCTGGAAGCCGTTCCAGAAGGAAGTCGAGTACAAGACGCCGAAGAAGCCGTAGGCGTCGTGCCGCGGCACCGGTGAACCGGATCCCCCAAAGCGAAAGCGCCCGGTGATCCCCCCGGCGGCCTTCGCCGCCGGGGGCAAGTAGCGCGCGGCCTGCCGCGCGAGGTCGAGGGTGTAGGATCGCGGCATGACCGCTCATCGAACGCTCGCCGCCGCCACCTTCGCTCTTCTCGCTGCCTCGTCCGTGCACGCCGCCGGGATCGACGAGAAGGCGCTCCTGAGCCCGTACCCGGGATCGAACCTCGTCAGCGAGAAGACGGCGGACTTCGGCGACTACGAGCTGGTCGTCGGCGGCGTCGACTCCGCGAAAGCCGCTTGCGACCACAAGCAGAAGCTCGAGGGGCGCATCGTGCGCTTCTACTACGAGAATCCCAAGGGGCGCAGCCACGCGGAGATCTTCGCGAACTACCGCGACGCCGTGAGGAAGGCCGGCTTCGAGACGATCTTCACCTGCAAGGAAGAGGGCTGCTACCTCGCCGGGAAGCCCAGCAACAACACGGCCGACTGCGGCGATCGCAGCATCGGCAACTTCCCGGCCGAGGGCACGCGCTACCTCGCGGCAAGGCTGCCGCGCAAGGGCGGAGACGTCTACCTCGCGGTGCACGTCCATGAGTACTTCACCGACCTGCACTACGCCACCGCGAAGGCGATGGAGACCGGCCTGGTCGCGGTGAACGCGAAGGCGCTCGGGGCCGGGATCCGGATCGACGGCCACGTCGCCGTGTACGGAATCGACTTCGACACGGGCAAGGCCGACTTGAGGCCCGGCTCGGCGCCGGTCATCGCCGAGATCGTGAAGCTGCTGAAGGAAGACTCCTCGCTGAAGCTTCACGTCGTCGGTCACACCGACGGGGTGGGCGCTCTCGCGGGAAACGTGGCGCTCTCGAAGCGGCGCGCCGCGTCCGTCGTCGCGGAGCTCACCGCGAAGCACGGCATCGCCGCCTCACGCCTGCGCGCCGACGGCGTGGGACCGCTGGTTCCGCTCGCGACCAACGACACCATCGAAGGCCGGGCGAAGAACCGGCGCGTCGACCTGGTCAAGCAGTACTGAGCGCGCGCGATTCGTCGAGCGCGGCCGGGGTCGCCGTCCATCTCGCTTCTTCGAACCCGCGAAGGTGCCGAGGTTGCCCTGCGCCTGCGCCCCTGCGGCGAGGGCGCCGAGCAGCAATGCCGCCGTCAATCGCCTCATCGGATTCTCCTCGTGGGCAGGGGCGCAGGACCCAACCCATCAAACGGAATTCCGCCGCGGAAAGGACGCCAACGCCGCGTGCCGGCGCCGTCGACTACCGCGCGGCGAGCCTGGACAAGGCGCGGTCCAGCCGCGCCCGCGCCTGCGCGAACTCCCGCAGCTTGTACTCGGGAATGGCGCCGAGGGTGGGCTCGGCTCGCACCTCGTCGACGAACCGGCTCACGTCGGCGAAGAGCGCCCGAGCCTCCTCGAGCATCGCAAGGCGGCTTTGGCGCTCGGCGCCCCCGCCGTCCGCCGTGGCGAGCAGCGCGTAGCCCAGGATGACCTTCGACTCGGCCGACTCCATCCGCACGTCGCGCAGGCGGGCGACCTGGACGGGCAAGGCCGCGGTGCTCGCCAGCGCGTTCCGGCACAAGCGGATCGCGCGGGCATGGTCCCCGAGCCGGTTCGCGACGTCGGCTGCGCCGACCAGGATCTCGAGGCGACTCACGGCGACGGTCACGTCGTCCGGATCCCGCGCGGCCCGCTTCTCGACGAGCGCCAACGCCTCGGTCATCAGCGCGTTCGACCGCGAAAGATCCCCCGCCGCGGCGAGGTGGCGCGCCAGCACGACGAGGCTCACCCGCTCCAGCCCCTCGCGTTGCGCATCCGCGGGGGCCGTCGAATGCAGCTCCCGGGCGAGCGCCAGCGACTTCTCGAAGTAGGCAAGGGCCCGTGCCAGCCCGGGCTCGCCCTGTCCCGGACCAGCGAGCATGACGCCCGCGTTCCGGTACAGGACCACCAACCGGTCGCGCAGCACCGTCTCGAGGGGCGCCCGGCCAGCCAGGCTCTCGAATTGCGCGATGGACCCGAGGAGCGTCGCGACCAATTCCGGCGTTCGCCCGGTCGCGATCGCGATGACGTGCGCCTCCCGCCCGCGGGTGAATGCCGACAGCAGCCGTTCATCGATGCCGGCGCCGGGCGTGGCCGAGAGGCGATCCGCGAGGCCGACGGCCCGCCGGAATTCCGCCCGCCAGCGGGGATCGGTGACCTGGTAATAGGCCGTGGCGAGCGCGAAGCTCGTGCGCCAATGCTCGCGCCCCACGCCGATGTCGCCCGGTTTCAGCCGCTCCAGCTCTTCCAGCAGCGCGGACGATTTCTCGAAGTTGGCGATCGACGCACCGAGGTTGCCGCGGTTCGCTTCCCGCGGCTCGCCCTGGATGTTGCCGATGGTCCGATACGCGGAGGCGAGCTCGAGCATCAGCGCCGGGTCGCGGCCCGGCTCCCGTGCCAGGGCATCGAGGTACTCGAGCGACGTCGCGATCAGCATCTCGCGCGCCGCGAGCGAGCCGGGCAGCGTCTCGATCTTTGCGTGGACCTCGAAGATGAAGGTGTTGGCGAGCTTGCGCACGCTCGCGAAGTGGCGCTCGGCGCGCGCCTTCTCGGCCACGGCGATGCGCTTCTCGCGCTCCGCGACGACGAGTCCCGCGAGGAGCGAGGCGAGCACGGCGGCGGCGAGCGCCAGGGGCACCTTCTGGCGCACCACGAAGCGCCCACCCAGGTAGCGCCACGTGCCGGCGCGTGCCTTGACGGGACGGCGCTCGAGGTACGCGGCGATGTCCGCGTCGAAGAGCTCCACCGAGGCGTAGCGCTGGCCCGGATCGCGGCGCATCGCCTTCAGCACGATGGCGTGCAGGTCCGCGGTGAGCGTGAGGCGCGCGGGCACGGTCGACCGCCCTTCGAGCAGCATGCCCTCCGTGAACGGCTTGCCCTCGCGCACCGCGCGGTACGGCGACAGCCCCGTGACCAGCTCGTGGAGGATGACACCCAGCGCATAGATGTCGGTGGCGGTCGTGATGCTTCCCGCACCCGACTGCTCCGGGGCGGCATAGCGCAGCGTCATCATCCGGCCGCCCAGGCGCGTGAGCTCGCCGGCCGTGTCCGCGTCGCCATCCTGCACCAGCTTCGCGATGCCGAAGTCGAGCAGCTTCACCACGCCGGCCTCGTCGACCAGCACGTTCCCGGGCTTGAGGTCTCGGTGCACGACGAGGTGGCGGTGGGCGTGGGCGACGGCCGCGAGCACCTGGCGAAAGAGGGTCAGGCGCCGCGGGATCGACAGCGCACGCGCGGCGGCGTGATCGAGCAGGGTCATGCCGAAGACGCATTCCATCGCGAGCCACGGCTGGCCCGACTCGCTCACGCCCGCGTCGTAGAACCGCGCGATGTGCGAATGCTCGAGCCGCGCGAGGATGTCGCGCTCCCGGCGGAAGCGCTCGCGCCAGACGTCGCCCTGGTGCGCGAGGGCCGGCAGCTTGAGCGCCACCTCCCGCCCCACCCGGCCGTCCACCTGGCGCGCGAGCCACACCTCGCCCATGCCGCCCCGGCCGAGGAGCCGCACGAGCTCGAACGGGCCCACGCGGACGCCGGCCGCCCAGGCACTGGCCACGGCCGGCGATGCGGAAAGGCGCGGTCCGGTCTCCAGCGCATTCGACCGCTCGCCGTATTCGTGCGCCGCGATCAATCGCCGCAGCAGGGGTGCCAGCGCCGGATGGGATGCGTCGATGCCCGCCAGCCACGCGGCCCGCGCGGCCGCTTCCATGTCGAGCGCCGCGGCCAGCAGCGGCTCGACTTCGCGCCAGCGCTCGGGGGTGAGCTTCAGGCGGGCGCGTCCGCGATGAGGGTGAGGAGCAGTGCCCGCGCCTTCTGCCATTCGCGCGTGACGGTGCGCTTCGAGACTCCGAGCGCCCCGGCGATCTCGTCCTCCGTCATCCCGCCGAAGAAGCGCATTTCGACCAGGCGCGCGAGGGCCGGGTCGAGCCGCGCGAGGTCCTCCAGCGCGTCGTTCACGGCCTCGACGTCGGTGGACGCGGCGATGCCTTCGGCCGCAGCGGTGTCGAGGGTGACGATGTCGCGGTCGCCCCCGCGTCGGAGGGCGCGCTGCTCGCGCACGAGGTCCACGACGATGCTGCGCAGCACCCGCGACGAGTAGGCGAAGAACTGCAGACGGTCTCCCACGGCGATGTCGGGGCCGCTCGCGAGCTTGAGGTAGCTGTCGTGGACGAGGGCCGTGGTCTGCATCGCGCCGTGCAGACCGCTGCCGCGCAGGCGCGCCCGGGCGATCTTCTTCAGCTCCGGATAGAACGCCGAGAACGCCCGGTCGAGCGCGGAATGGTCGCGCTCGTCGACCGCCCGCAGGGCCTGCGCGACCTGCGTCCTGCCGGCTGCCGGTGACATCGCCGCTCCCCACGGGGTGACCGAGGCCACGGTAGCACGGGCGCGCGCCACGCGCGCGGGAGGCGGGCACCGGACGTTTCCGCGCATGCGGCGCGGCTACAGCTCGTGCAGCGCGCGCTCACCAACCGCATTTCGTGTAACTCTTGCATCCAGGAACAAGTACCGCGGTAGCCACTGCAGAACCGCTTGATCGTCTATGACACCGATGTCTGGCAGCCGCAGGCGCCGTCATCGATGATCGGCCGCTTCTGGAAAGGATGAACGCCATGAGAGCCGCCCCGTGACGGCACCAGCGTCGGACCTGCCCGTCGGGCCGGTGCTCGCCCTCGCCACGGCCACGCAATCGTTTTCCACCCTCGGGATCCTCGCGCTCGCCGCGGTCGCGCCGGCGGCCGCCCGGGGCCTCGGCGTCAGCCCCGCGCTGATCGGCTACCAGGTCGGCCTCGTCTTCTTCGGTGCGATGCTCTCCGCCGCGGCCGCCGGCGGAATCGTCATGCGCTACGGGCCGGTGCGGGCGAGCCAGCTTTCGCTGTGGCTCATCGCGGCCGGCTGTGCGATCTCCGCGTCGGGCTCGGTGCACGCGCTCGTTCCGGGCGCCGTCGCGATGGGTCTCGGCTACGGCATCCCGAACCCGGCCGCCTCCCAACTGCTCGCGCGCATTCCCTCCCATCGCAGCATGAACCTGCTCTACTCCATCAAGCAGACGGGCGTGCCCGTCGGGGGCATCCTCTCGGGCCTCATCGCCCCGCCGCTTACGCTGGCGTTCGGATGGCAGGTGGCCCTCCTGTCGTGCGCGGCGCTCATCACGGCCCTCGCCGCCACGGTCGGCATCGTGCGCAAGGACTGGGACACGGATCGCGAGCCCGATGCGCCGGTGCTTTCCTCGATCCGCAAGAGCGCGGCGCTCGTCTGGAAGCACGTGCCGTTGCGCTGGATCGCGGCAGCCTCGCTTCTCTATTCCGGCGTGCAGCTCTCGGTCACGGGGTTCCTCGCGACCTACCTGGTGAGCGACATCCAATTGAGCCTCGTGCTCGCGGGCACGGTGCTCTCGATCACGCATGCGAGCGGCGCCGTGGGGCGCATCGCCTGGGGCCTGGTCGCGGACCGCCTGCGCTCGGGTGGGCTCGCGTTGATCTTCAACGGCCTGTTCGCGGCGATCGGCGCGCTCGCCACCGCGGCGATGGCGCCCCGATGGCCGATCGCCGCCGTGATCGCGGCGGCGGCCGCCTTCGGCTTCTGCGCGGTGGGATGGAACGGCGTCTACATGGCCGTCATCTCCCGGCTCAGCCCGCCCGAAGACGTCGGCTACGCGGCGGGAGGGAGCCTGGTGCTCACCTACGCCGGCGTGATCGTGGTGCCGCCGGCGTTCGCGGCGCTGCACGACCGTGCCGAGCTCACCTATGGCACGGGCTTCGCACTGCTGTCCCTCGTGACCCTGCTCGGGGTGGCCTGCGTGGCGCTCGCGCTGCGCGCGAACCGCAAGGCGCGGCGCCGCGGCTGACCCCGGGGCGCGCAGCCGGTGGCTTGACATCGTGGGGGAAATTATTCGAGAATCTGAAATCGTTTTCAACGGGCTGAAAGCATGTCCACCGACCCCGTCCCGGCCGCCGCACGCACGCTCGACGTGCTGGAGGCGTTCCGGACGGCGCGTCGCCCGCTTTCCCTCTCGGAGCTCGCGCGCCTCACCGGCATCCCGGTTTCTACCTGCCATGGCCTCGTGCGCACCCTCGAGCGGCGCGGATTCCTTTATTACCCCTCCCCGCGCGAGGCCTACCCGACCCGAAAGCTCCTCGAGATCGCGCGCGACATCGACGCGCACGACCCGGTCGTCGTGCGCCTCGCGCCCGCTCTGGCCAGCCTGCGCGACGAAACCCAGGAGACGGTCATCCTCGGCATGCGGCAGGGCGACGCGGCGCTCTACCTGCTGGTCCTCGACAGCCCGCACATCGTCCGGTACACGGCGCGCGCCGGCGAATTCAAGCCGCTGCACTCCAGCTCCATCGGCAAGTCGTTCCTGGGCGCCATGCCCGACGAGGGGCTCGACGCGTGGCTCAAGTCGCACCCGCTCCCCCGTGTCACCGCGAATACCGTCACTTCCGTTCGCGCCCTCAAGCGCGACCTGCAGGAATCGCGCGCCCGCGGCTACTACATTACCCGGGGCGAGAACGTGGCGGACGTGATGGCCGTCGCGGCGCCCGTCCACGCCGGCTCCCCCGAGCTCGCAATCGCAATTGCGGGCCCCCTGCACCGCATGAAGGAACAGGAGGTCCGGCAGGCGGGGCGGCTGCTGGAGACGGTTGGCGCCATCGAAAGGAAGGTCCATGGCTGACGAGGACGTGCGCGTCGCGCGCCATGCCCGCGTAATGCGCGTCACGCTGAACCGGCCCGAGAAGCACAACCCGCTCTCTCGCGCGGTTCTCGCCCGGCTGCGCGGCATCTTCGAGGGCGCGCGCGATGATCGGGAGATCGCCTGCGCGGTGCTGACCGGCGCCGGCGAGCGCTACTTTGCCGCCGGCGGCGACCTGCGCGACCTCGCCGCCGTGCGCGAAGAGCCCGCCGTGCGCGCGATGGCGGCCGATGCCCGCTCGGCCCTCGACGCGATCCGCGAATTCCCGGTGCCCGTCGTGGCACTCCTCAACGGAGACGCGATCGGTGGCGGCGCCGAGCTGGCGCTGGCGTGCGACCTGCGCGTCATGCGCGAAGGCGCCCGTATCGGCTACATCCACGGCCGCCTCGCGATCACCTCGGCGTGGGGCGGAGGTCCCGACCTGGTCTCCGTGGTGGGTCCCGCGCGGGCCCTGCGCATGACCTCGCGCTGCGAGCTCGTGCCTGCGGCCACGGCGCTCGCATGGGGGCTCACGGACGCCGTGGCGCCCTCCGGCGAGCTCGACGCGACCTTGGACGAATTCCTCGCGCCGATGCTCGCGCAGACCCGCGCGGCTCTGGCTGGCTTCAAGGCGCAGGCGCGCTCGGCCCGCAGCGGCCGTCCGCTCGAAGAGCGCCGAGCGCTCGAGCTCGACGCCTTCACCGCCACCTGGATGCAAGAGGACCACTGGGCCGCCGTCGATCGCATCCTCGGCCGCGGCAAGCCCGAAACGACCCCACCAGGATCCCGATGAACGCTTCCGAACCGCGGCACCTCGTGCCTCCCAAGCTCACGCAGACCAGTGCCTCCGGCATCGACGTGCCGGTGCGCGCCGAACCCGAGGCCGTCGACGCGAACCGCATCGGCGCGCCCGGGGCCGCTCCGTTCACGCGCGGCATCTTCGCCGATGGCTACCGCGGACGGCTGTGGACCATCCGCCAGTACTCGGGCTTCGGCACGGCAGAGGAATCGAACGAGCGCTACCGGTTCCTGCTCGCCCAGGGCCAGACGGGACTCTCGGTCGCGCTCGACCTTCCCACCCAGTGCGGCTACGACCCGATCCATCCGATGGCGCGGCCCGAGATCGGCAAGGTCGGCGTGTCGCTGTCCAACCTCTCGGAGGCCGAGATCCTCTTCCGCGGCATCGACCTCGCGACCATCTCGACCTCGTTCACGATCAACGGCACCGCGGCGATCGTCTACGCCATGTACCTGGCGGTGGCCGACAAGCTCGGGGTGCCGCGCGAGAAGCTCACGGGAACCCTCCAGAACGACATCCTCAAGGAGTACGTCGCGCGCGGGACCTGGATCTTCCCGGTCCGCCCCTCGATGCGCCTTATCGCGGACACGATCCTCTACTCGAACGACGCCACTCCCCGGTTCAATCCCATCAGCATCGCGGGCGCGCACGTGCGCGACGCCGGCGCGACCGCCGTGGAGGAGATGGCCTACACGCTGGCCAACGGCCTCGCCTACGTGGAGGAGCTCGAGCGCCGCGGCGGCGACGTGGACGAAGTTCGCCAAGCGGCTCTCGTTCTTCTTCTACGTGCACATGGACTTCTTCGACGAGGTCGCCAAGTTCCGCGCCGGCCGCCGGCTGTGGGCCCGCCTCATGAAGGAGCGCCACGGCGCGACGGACCCGAAGGCGCAGCACTTCCGCTTCGGGGTGGTGTGCGGCGGATCCTCGCTCGTCGCGCGCCCAGCCGTACAACAACATCGTGCGCGTCGGCCGTCGAGACGATGGCCGCGGTGATGGGCGGCGCGCAATCGATCTTCACCTGCGCCTTCGACGAGGCGTTCCAGATCCCGACCGAGTTCTCCGCGGAGATCGCGGTGCGCACCCAGCAGATTATCGCCTACGAGAGCGGCATCGCGCGCACGGTCGACCCCCTCGGCGGAAGCTACTTCGTCGAGCAGCACGACCGACCGCATGGAGGAGGCGATCGAGGCGGTCATGGGCGAGATCGACGACTACGGCGGGGTGATCAAGGCGATCGAGGACGGGTAGCTGCAGATGCGGCTGGCCGAGCGCGCGCTCGAGCGCAAGACGCGCATCGATACCGGCGAGACGGTCGTCGTCGGGCAGAACCACTTCCGCCGCGAGGACCAGCGCAACGAGGTGGGCGAGGTGTTCAACCTGGACCCCGGCGCGGCGGGACGCGTGCTCGAGAAGTACCAGCGGCTGCTCGATACGCGCGACGCCGCGGCGGTCGAGAAGAGCCTCTCGCGGCTCGAGCGCGCGGCCGCGGACGATGGCGAGAACCTCATGCCCTAGCTCGTCGACTGCTGCCACGCCTACGCGACGGTCGGCGAGATGGTGGCGACGCTGAAGAAGCGGTGGGGCGAATTCCAGGAGCCGATGAATCTATGAACGCGACGACGAAGGCGGACGCCCCGCTGCGGGGCAAGCGCATCCTGGTCGGCAAACCCGGCCTCGACGGCCACGACATCGGCGCGAAGATCGATCGCCCTCGCGCTGCGCGACGCGGGCGCCGAGGTGATCTACACCGGGCTGCGCAACACCCCCGAGCAGATCGCGCGCATCGCCGTCGACGAGGACGTGGATGCCGTGGGCCTGAGCATCCTCTCGGGCAGCCACAGCGAGCTCGTGCGCCAGGTGGTCGAGCGAGCTGCGAAGGCTCGACGCCGGCGACATCAAGGTCTTCGTCGGCGGGACCATCCCGGCCGACGACATCGAGGCGCTCGCGCAGCTCGGAGTACGCGGCGTCTTCACCAGCGAGCAGCCCCTCGCCGAGGTCGTCGACGAAGCTCGCCCGGGAGCTCGGATGAGCGGGCCGCTCGCCGGCATCCGCGTGCTGGAGGTCGGCCACATGCTGGCCGGCCCGTACTGCGGCCTGCTTCTCGCCGACCTCGGCGCAGAGGTGATCAAGATCGAGCCGCCCGAAGGCGACATCGCGCGGCAGCGTGAGCCCGCACCACGTCGGGCCGCACAACGCCTACTTCGCCAGCCTCAACCGCAGCAAGAAGAGCGTCGTGCTCGACCTCGCGGGCGAGGAAGGGCAGGCAGGCGCTCGGGCGCCTCGTCGACAGGCGCCCACGCATTGCTCACGAACCTGAGGCCAAGCGCCATCCGCAAGCTAGGCCTCGACGTACGAGCGCCTGCGGCGGCACAACGAGCGCATCGTCTGCGTCGCCCTCACCGGCTTCGGTCTCGAAGGCACGTACGCCGAGCGCCCCGCCTACGACTACGTGATCCAGGCGCTAACGGGCGTGATGGCAATGACCGGCGACCCGGCGCGCGCCGCCGACGAAGGCCGGCTATTCGGCCGTGGACAACTCCGCCGGCATCATGGCCGCCATGGGCCTGCTCGCCAAGCTCGTCGAGGGCAAGGGCGGCCAGGTGGACGTGGCGATGTACGACGTGATGCTCTCGCAGCTCAACTACCTGGCAGGCGCGAGCCTCAACGCCGGCGAGCGCACTCGCCGCTACGCCGACTCGGCGCACCCCTACATCGTTCCGGCGCAGCTCTTCCCGGGCGAGCGACGGCTGGATCGCGCTCTTCATCACCCACGACGAGTTCTGGCGCAAGTTCTGCGGCGAGGTGGCCCGCCCTGGGTGGCTCGCCGACGCGCGCTTCGCCACGATGGCCGCGCGGCGGGCCAACCGCGACGAAGTGCTCGCGGCGATCGCCGCAGTGCTCGCGACCGACACGGCGCAGCGCTGGGTCGAGCGCCTCGCGCCGCTCGGCGTGGTGGTCTCCAGCGTGGAGACGCTGGAGGATGCCCTCGCGAGCGAGCTCGCGCGCAGCCGCGACATGGTGGTGGACCTGCCCTGCGGCGAGGCCCGCCTGCGCGCGCTCGGCTCCGCCGTCAAATGCTCGGGCTACACGCCGCGCTTCGGTGCCCCGCCCCTGCTGGACGAGCACGGGCCCGAGTTGGGGATCCGCCCCCGATGAAGGCGCCGCTCGATCGCCGCCTCCTCGGACGCGCGCTGACCGAGCTCGCGAATGCCGGCGTCCCGCAGGTGCTCGCGCAATCGCCGCTGCCGCCACACGGCGCGCCCGCCGCGCTGCGCATCGGCCTCACCGGCGCGCCGGGCTCGGGCAAGAGCACGCTCGCCGGGCGGCTCGCCCTGCACCGCGCGCGCCCGCGAGGCTCGCGGGTGGGCGTCCTCGCCATCGATCCCACGAGCCCGAAGACCCACGGCGCGATCCTCGGCGACCGCATCCGGATGGACGAGATGGAAGGTTCGGAGGAGATCTTCATCCGCTCGTTCGGGTCGCGCACGGCCTGCGATGGTCTCACCGACAACCTGCCCGAGCTCCTCGACGTCATGGACCAATTCGGCTTCAACGAGGTGCTGCTCGAGACGGTCGGCGTGGGACAGGCGGAGTACGCCGCGCGCATGCTCGTCGACACCCTCGTGCTCGTGCTGCCCCCCGACGGCGGCGACGCGGTGCAGGCGATGAAGGCCGGCATCATGGAGATCGCCGACGTCTACGCCGTGAACAAGGCCGATATGCCACAGGCGCGGAAATTCGCGGCGGAGGTGAAGCGCATCGCCGCGCTGGGGGGCGGGTCCGGCGCGCAGGGGTGGACCCCGCCCGTGCTCCTCACCTCGGCGACCGATCCGGCGTCGATCGCGGCGCTTTCAGAGGCCCTCGACCGGCATTCCGACTGGCTGCGCAGTTCCGGCACGAGCGAGCGCCGCCGGCTGGACCGCGGCAAGTACCGGCTGCGCCGCTGGCTCGAGCGCCGCATCGACGCCGCCATCGAGCGGCAGCCCGATTCGTTCTTCGACATGTCCGCGGCACAGCAGGTCGCGGGCGTCCTGAAGGAGCTCGTTTCCCATGACAACCAGGGAGAACCGCCATGAACAGAAGGGCAAGTCTCGTTACGCTCGTCGCCGTCGCCGCATTCTCGCTCGCCGTGCAGACGGCCGGCGCCCAGGCCGTCACGCTCAAGATGGCGCACCAATGGCCGCAGGACGAATCGGATTACGTCGTCGCTACGGGCACGAAGTTCGCACACGAGGTCGAGCGCCGCAGCCACGGCCAGATCAAGATCAACATCTTCCCCGCCGAGTCGCTGGTGAAGGCTGGTGCCACCCATACCGCGCTGAAGAGCGGAGCCGTCGATCTCGCGGTCTACCCCTACATCTATGCGTCGGGCGCCATCCCGGAGATGAACCTCATCCTGCTCCCCGGCGTGTGGAAGTCGCACGATGACGTGTACAGGTTCCGCAAGAGCGCCGCATGGAAGCAGCTCGAGCAGAAGGCGGAGCAGTACGGGTTCAAGACGCTGACGTGGATCCAAATCTCGGGCGGCGTCGCGTCCACGAAGAAGCCGATCATTGGTCCCGCCGACGTGGCGGGGGCGAAGGCGCGCGTGGCGGGCAGGATGATGGAGGCCGCGATGCAGAAGGCGGGCGCGAGCACCGTGTCCGTGACTTCTCCCGAGACCTACAACGCGCTGCAGCTCGGCGTCATCGACACCGTGTGGACGTCGTCGAGCACGTTCGGGTCGCTGCGCCTGTACGAGGTCGCGAAGTACTACACGTCCCCGGAGAAGCTCAGCATCTTCTTCACGATCGAGCCGATCTGCATCAGCATGAAGACGTGGAACCGCCTCACGCCGGAGCAGCAGAACATCCTCTCCGAGGTCGGGGCAAGCCTGGAGCCGGGCGCGCTCGAGGGCGCGAAGAAGGAGGACGGCCGGGTGGCGAAGCTCTTCGCCGACCACGGCGTCAAGGTCGCGCAGCTTTCGCCCAAGGCGTGGCGCGACTGGCAGAACCTCTTCCAGGAGTCTGCGTTCGTGAGGTTCCGCAAGCAGGTCCCGAACGGAAGCCAGCTGCTGGATGAGACGCTCTCCTTCTACAAGTGAGGCCGCCGGGGACGTAAGGCGGCGGTCGGCCGCGTGGGTCGACCGCCTGTCCGCGCTCGTCGGCATGACGGTGGGGCTCGCCGCGTTCGCCATCGCGATGCTGGTCGTCTATTCCGTGGTGGCGCGCGAGGCCTTCCACGCCTCGGAGTTCGGCATCTCCGACATCAGCACCTACCTCATGGCGTACATCACGTTCGTGGGCGCGGCCTACGGCATCTGGGTGGGGGCGCACGTAGGCGTCCACCTCGTCACGTCGCGCCTGCACGGGTCCGCCCGCGTGGCCGTGTCGTTCGTCGCGAACGCCCTGCTCACGGTGCTTTCGGCCGTGTTCGCGTGGCTCGCCACCGCATTCTGGCTCGACGCCTGGCGCTCGGGGGAGCGCGCGTGGGGGACGCTCTCCATCCCGCTCTGGATCCCCTACAGCTCCATGGCTGCAGGCGCGGTGCTCTTCCTGGTCCTCCAGCTCGCCCGCATGGCGCTCGGGCGCGCGGACTTCGCGTCCGAGCGCAAAGGAGACTGACGGATGGAGATGTGGATCGGCGCGGGGATGTTCACGGGACTGATCGCCGCGCTGCTCATGGGCATTCCCGTCGCCTATTCCCTGCTGCTGGTCGCGATTTCGACCCTTGTCCTGACCGGAGGCGGCCTTCCCGCGCTCGACCTCGTCGCGAGCACCGCGTGGGGATCGGTCGCTACCTTCACGCTCACTGCGGTGCCGGTGTTCATCCTCATGGGCACGATCATCTCGGTCTCGGGCATGGGAGCGCGCCTCTACGCGGCCCTCTCGACGATCCTGCACGGCCTGCCGGGCGGGCTCGCGATCGCGACCACCCTCGCCTGCGCCATCATGGCGGCGACCTCGGGCTCGAGCGTGGCCACGGCCGCGGCCATCGGCGGGTTTTCAATCAAGGAGATGCGCCGCTTCGGCTATCGCGATTCGGACGCGTGCGGAGCGGTCGCCGCCGGAGGCACCCTCGGCATCCTGATCCCGCCCAGCATCCCGATGATCGTCTACGGGATCATCGCGGGCCAATCCATCGGCAAGCTCTTCATCGCCGGGATCGTGCCCGGAATCGTGATGGCGTTCGCTTTCGCGATCTACCAAGTGTGGCTCGCGCGGTGGCGCCATGCCCGCGCGGCCACAGCCGAGGACGATCGCCGCGTGACGCCGCGCGAGCGCCTGGTCGCGTTGAAGGACGTCGTCCCGATGGCGATCCTCATCTGGGTCATCCTCGGCTCGATGTACACCGGCTTCGCCACGCCGACCGAATCCGCGGCGCTCGGTACGATCGCGAGCCTCCTCATCTCCGGCGCAATCTACCGCGAGCTCACCTGGCCGAAGCTGCTCGAGGTGCTGCGCGCGACCGCCCGGGGAAGCGTCATGGTGCTCGCGATCATCGCGGCGGCCATGGTGTTCGGCTACGTGATGACCTCCACCCAGGTGGCGGCGGCCATCTCGCACGCGGTCGCCGGCTCGTCGCTGCCGCCCTGGGCGCTCTTCATCTCCATCAACCTCCTGCTGATCTTCCTCGGCTGCTTCATGGAGACGCTCTCGATCATCGTCGTGACGATGCCGATCCTCGTGCCCATCGTGTCGGCGCTCGGCTGGGACCTCATCTGGTTCGGCGTGATCCTCATGATCAACATGGAGCTCGCGCTTATCCACCCGCCCGTAGGGCTGAACCTGTTCGTGGTGCAGGCCGTGGCCCCCGACGTGCCGCTGGTGCGCATCATCCTCGGCGCGCTGCCGTACGTGTTCATCATGATCGCGGTGCTCGCGCTCGTGGCGATCTTCCCGTCGATCGCGACCGGGCTCATTTCGGCGCACGCAGGGGGCGTCCGGTAGGGGGACCGAGGGCGCGTGGATGGTGCCGTGGGCAACGTGTCGATTCATGGTGGCGGCCGACACGCATTGGCATCCGCCCTGCGGGCGGATGCCTGCGCTCCCCGGGCCCTGCGCCGGCCGATCGGCCGGGAGAGCCGCCCCGGGTCGACGTACGCCTCACATCACGAGCCGAGCAACACCTTCCGCGCCGCCTCCACGTCGTGCACCACCTCGCTCAGCCGCCCGATGGCGCCCTCGACGGCGGCGACGATGCGCTCGATGCCCAGGCGCGGGCCGTCCGGATACATCATCAGCCGGACCGCCGGCGAGCTGCCGGGCATTGCGACCGCCCCGATGGTGAGGATGGCGTCCTTCTCGAGCATGTGCATGGCGACCACGCCCGCGGCTTCGACCGCGACGAGCGGGGGCTTGTCGCGGCTGCCGCGGGCTTCGAGGGCGATTTCGAGCACGTCGTCGCCCGAGATCGAGACTCCGGGGCCGCCGAGATAGGCCCGCTTCGCCCCGTACTTGCCGGCGAGGATCTTCACGAGGTCTCGCGCGAGCTCGCCGGCCTCCCGCACGGGGCGCGGATCGAAATCCCTCAGCGCGTTCGCGACGCCGACGTATTGCGCCGCCTGCGCATCGAGTCCGAGCTCGTAGGCCCGCGACGCGATGGCGGTCAGCAGATCCTTGCGCGCGACCAGCACGCCCGCGCGGGGGCCGGCGACGTGCTTGTCGGCGGAGCAGACGGCCAGGTCCACGGCGCCGACCTG
Organism: uncultured beta proteobacterium; assembly: GCA_963741815.1. Taxonomy (GTDB): domain Bacteria; phylum Pseudomonadota; class Gammaproteobacteria; order Burkholderiales; family Usitatibacteraceae; genus Usitatibacter. The sequence continues at coordinate 1,259,030 of CAVUJI010000003.1, read as the reverse complement.
GAACGTGAGCGGCTCGTCGTAGAACGCGATGCGCGAGGCCATGTGGGCGTCGTCCACGTAGGTCAACGTCTGCGGCCCCCGCGGCAGCGCCAGCGCTTGCCTGAACTCGTCGAGCGGGATGTGGTGCTTGGATGCGCTGATGGGCGTGACCAGCAGGAGGCGCGGTGCGCCGCCGGAGCGCCATGCCGCCTCGAGGTCGCGGTAGGAGTGGAATTGCTGCAGCTCGGCTCCCGCCATCGAGATCGGGCGCGTCGTGGAAGGGTGCGAGGACCCTCCCATCGGCGCGAGCGCGAACACGCGGTCGCCGCGCTTGAGCAGCGTGGTGAGCGCGATGAAGTTCGCAGCGGATACGCGGTTCAGGATCAGGGCGGCGTGGGTGGCCGGATCGGCGCCCATGTGCTTCAGCGCGACCGGCTCCGTGCCGCCCTCGTAGCGCTCGAAGAAGGGAACGTGGCTCGTGAGGTGCGGCACGTCGTCGACCGTGAGCGCGCTGCCGCGGTTCATGCCCGACAGGTCGTAGACGCCGTCCTTGCCCCGGGCGCGCACCAGATCCCCCACGATCCGGCGGGCGTGCCGCATGCGCCGGACTTCCTCGTCGGAGCTCCTGAGGATCGCGCCTCGGGCGTAGCGCACGACCGGATCGAGCGGGTTTCCGAACCGGTCCGTCTTCGCGGGGGCTGCGCGTTCTGCTGGGGCTTTTCGTGCTGCGGCTTGCGTCATTTGTGTCTCCATTCGGTTTAGGGACTGCATTCTTTCGCCCGGCTCGTCGGGTCGCTCCTAGATCCTGAGGAAGAGCCGGTTGAAACGCGCGCGGCTTTCGAGCATCCGCATTCCGGCGGACAGGCAGCGATTCACCGCGAAATAGATGAGCATCAGCGTGAGGTACACCTCGACCGGCGAGGTCTGCAGCCGCACGTTGATCTCCTTTCCGATCTGCGTGAGCTCCGACAGCCCGATGAGGAACGCGAGCGAGGTGTTCATCACCGTGACGACGTAGCGGCCCGTGATGGCCGGGATCATGGTGAAGAACGCCTGCGGAAGCACGACGTACAACTGGACCTGGAGCGGGCTCAGGCCGAGCGTGCGCGCCGCCTCCCGCTGCGTCTCGGGGACCGACACGATTCCGCCCCGGATGTACTCGGCGATGTACGCGGTGGTGAACAGCGTGAGCGCCACGGTGACGCTGAACGTCTTCGAGGTCTCGATTCCGAGGTAGGGCGGGACGAAATAGGCCCAGAAGATCAGGATGAGCAGCGGCACGCTGCGCATCGTCTGGATGTAGAGCAGCGCCGGGTACCGGAGCATCGGCCTGCGCGACGCGCGCATGAGTCCGACGACCGCGCCCAGCACCGTCGCGCCGAGGATCGCCACCGCGGAGATCCACAAGGTGAGGAGCAGGCCCCCGACGTGGCCCTGCGTGAACAGGTCGCCCACCAGCAGGCGCTCGAGGTTCAACGGGGTCCAGACCGCCGCCCAGTTCATGGCGTCACTCGCTCACCAGGGCGGTGCGCATGGCCCTGCGCGTGTCGAGGTGCCTCGAGAAGAGCCGGTTCACCCCGTGGCCGACGGCCTCGATGAGCACGCACAGGCATATGTAGAGGACGCTCGACGCGACGAGGGCCTCGACGCCTCGGAACGTGTAGGTGTCGATGTACTTGGTCTGGTAGGCGATCTCGCCGACGCCGATCGCCATGGCGAGGCTGGTGTTCTTGGTGAGGCTCACGGCTTCGTTCGTGAGCGGCGGGATGAGGACGGGGATGGCCTGCGGCAGGATCACCTGCGTCATGCGCTGCCCGAACGTCAAGCCCAGGGAGCGGGCGGCGTCGGCCTGGCCAGCGCTCACGGAGTTGAGCCCGGCGCGCACGGTCTCCGCCACGAAGGCGCCGTGATAGATCGACAGGGCGAAGACCGCCGCGGCGAACTGGTAGCCGATGTCGCGCATGTACGCGAAGAGCCAATGCGGCAGGAGATAGATGGCGGAGAAGTACCAGAACAGGATCTGGACGAGCGGCGGGGTGTTGCGGGCGAACTCCACGTACAGCCAGCAGATCGGCTCCAGGAACCGGTTTCCGGTCCAGCGGACGATCCCGAACGCGAAGCCGATGACGAACGCGCAGAGCAGGGTGAGCGAGGCCAGCTTCGCCGTGAGGTAGAGCCCCTTCAGAAGAAGAAGGCCCCACTCCCCCCACAGGATCCCCCAGTTGAAGTGATAGATCACCCGGATGCTCCCGCCGGCCGCCCTAGTGCCACACCTCCATCTGGAATCCCAGGAGCTCCTTGGTGAGCTCGAGCTTGGTGCTCGGCCCCACCCACTTGTCGAAGATCTTGTCCCACGTCCCGTCGGTCCAGATGTCCTGGAGCGTGAAGTTGATGGTGTCCCGCCAGTCGGAATCGTTCTCCCGCACTCCCAGCCCGTAGGGGCCGCCGCCGTAAGTGCCCGACTTGCCGAGCAGCACGAAGTCCTGCGGATTCTTCGCGCTCGCCCTCAGGCCGGCGAGGATGGTGGCGTCGGTGGCCAGCGCGTCGACCAGCCCCTGCTGGAGGGCGAGGAAGGACTCGCCCTGCCCCTCGAAGGTCTGGATCGTCGCCTTGGGCTGGGCCAGCTTGAAGTACTTCACGCTTCCCGCGCCGATCACCGCCCCCGCGCGCTTGCCGGCCATGTCGGCCACGCTCTGGATGCCGGAGTCCTTGCGCACGAGCAGGGTCTGCGGGCTGTAGAAGTAGTCGATCGAGAAATCGACGACGTCGTCCCGGCTCCTGTAGTGGGTCATGGTGGAGGCGACGAGGTCGATGCGCCCCTGCTGCAGGATCGGGATGCGGGTGGCCGAGGTGACCTTCGACATGTTGAGCTTCACGTTCAGGCGCTTGGCGATCTCCGCCACGAGGTCGCATTCGAAGCCGACGTGGTTTCCCCGCTCGTCGATGAAGCCGAAGTAGGGCACGCCGCTCGTGACGCCCGCATTGAGGACGCCTGCCTTCTTCACCGTCTCGAGGGCCGACGGCGCGCACTCCGCGGCGCGAGTGGGCAGCGCCAGGGCGGCGGCCGCGCCCCCGCCGGCCGCGGTGATGCCCTTGAGGAAACGCCGGCGCGCGGGCTCGGCGGGGGTGGGGGTATTGCCGGTCGGGACTTTCCTTGACATCGCATCCTCCTTTGGGTGGCGGGTCTTGGGTGCGGACAACGGCTCAGGCCGACAGGATCTTCCCGATGAATCTGCGGGTCCTGTCCTCCTTCGGGCTGGTGAAGAACGTGGCGGGATCGGCGCTTTCCAGGATGTCGCCGCCGTCCATGAAGACGATGCGGTGCGCGACCTCCCGCGCGAAGCCCATCTCGTGCGTCACCACGAACATCGTCATGCCGTCGCGCGCGAGGCCGCGGATCACGTCGAGCACCTCGGTGATCATCTCCGGGTCCAGCGCCGAGGTCGGCTCGTCGAACAGCATGATCCGCGGCTCGAGGCAAAGCGCCCGGGCGATCGCCGCACGCTGCTGCTGGCCGCCCGAGAGCATGTTCGGGTACGCGTCGGCCTTGCCGGCGATTCCGACGCGGTCGAGATGCCGCAGCGCGAGGGCGACGGCTTCCTCGCGCGAGCGGCCCTGCACCTTCACCGGCGCGAGGATGAGGTTCTGGAGAACCGTGATGTGGGGAAACAGGTTGAACTGCTGGAACACCATGCCGATCGTCGTGCTCAGGCGGCGCGGGTCGGGCGCGACGTCGTCCGCGGCCGAGCGGATATGCACGCTTCCCGCGTCGATCGCCTCGAGCCCGTTGATGCAGCGCAGGAGCGTGCTCTTGCCGGAGCCGCTCGGCCCGCAGATCACGATCACGTCGCCCTGGTCCGCGCGCAGGCTCACCTGCCTCAGCACCTGCGTCGGCCCGAACCACTTGTCGACCCGGTCGAACTCGACGATCGGCAGGGCGGCCATCGTCAGCTCCGGGCTCGCGCGCGGCGACGGGAGCCGGACTGCGCGGCGGCGACCGGTCCGGGCCGCTTGCCGTCCGGATAGACGGAGTAGTAATACCGGTTGGCCCGGAAATAGCTCTCGAAGAACATCGTCGGCAGGCCCGAGCGTACGTGCGTGATCGCCCTGCGCGTCACCAGGAGCGGCATGCCGGCCGCGATCCCCAGGATCCTCGCCAGCGGGACGTCCGCGGTCACCGCGTCGACGTGCAGGTAGATCTCCACGAGCTTGACGCCCAGCGTCTGGTGAAGCTCGCGGAACAGCGTCGTATGCGTGAGGTCCAGCCGGGCGAGCCGGGTGCCGAGATCGTGCGGCAGGAATGCGTCGTGCCACGAGAACGGCTCGCCGTCGACGCGCCGCAGGCGCACGATGCGGAAGAGCTCCGCGCCGCGATCGCGCCGCAGCGCGGCGGCGATCCTCGCCGGAGGCCTCTCGAGGCCCGTCTTGAGCACCTCCACCTCGGTGGCGAGCTTGAGCTCCGTGAACTCCTCGACCGGGCCGGTCAGGCGCTCGTCGTCGGTCGTGTCGGGCACGCGCAGGACGAAGGTTCCCTTGCCCCGATGGCGCGAGATGAAACCGTCGCTTTCCAGCCCGCGCAGCGCCTCGCGCACGGTCAGGCGGCTGACCCCGAACTCGTCGCACAGCTGCTGCTCGGTCGGAAAGCGGTCCCCCGGCGCGAAGCCTTCGCTCAACCGGCGCGTGAGGATGTTCCGGACCTGGCGGTAGCGCGGAAACAGGTTGAGGAATTCCGAGCCTGCGCCATCGAAGCGCCGCGAGCTTGCCATCAGGACGGGACCGCCTGCCATGGAAGGAACGAAATGTTATCTTATACTACAACTATTCGGAGGCCACACGAATCCATGCCGGGGCGAATCGCGGTGATCGGAACGGGCGGGACCATCTCCACGCCGGCACGCGGCGAACTCGACATGCACGAGTACGGGGAATTCGCGAGGCCGCTCGAAGTCGACGCCCTGCTGGCCGGTTTCTCCCGCGTGCTGGCCGGGCACGAACCGCTCGCCATGCCCTTTCGGGCGATGGACAGCGCGCTGATGGATCCGCCGACCTGGCTCGAGCTGCACCGCCACGTCACGCGGGCGGCGGGCAGCGACGAATCGATCGCCGGCGTGGTCGTGACGCACGGCACCTCGACCCTCGAGGAGACCGCGTACTTCCTCCACCTGACGCTCAAGGTCCGGCTGCCCGTCGTCCTCGTCGGGTCGCAGCGCCCGCTGCATGCCCTGGGCTCGGATGCCGGCAACAATCTGCTCGACGCGTTGCGCGTCGCCGGGTCACCGGCCGCCCGCGGACTGGGCGTGCTGGTCGTGATGAATGGCGAGATTCACTCGGCCCGGGAAGTGGCCAAGTCCTCCAATTTCAGCCTGCAGGCCTTCCGTACGCCCGACTACGGCATCCTCGGGCGCGTCGAGCCGGACGGAACGGTCGCCATCTACCGGCGTCCCGCCCGGCGGCACGCCCCGGACACCGAGTTCGACGTGGGCGCGCGGGACGATCTTCCCGCCGTGGAGATCGTCTACTCGTACGCGGGGGCGAGCGGCCTTCCCGTCGCGGCTCTCGTCGAAGGAGGCTGTCGCGGGATCGTCTTCGCGGGCATGCCGCCGGGGCGCGCATCGCCCGCCCAGAGCGTCGAGCTCGCTCGTGCCGCGCGCAGCGGCGTGCTGGTCGTGCAGTGCAGCCGGGCAGGCAGCGGGCGGATCGTCCCGCGCAGCGGGGATCGCGCCAACGCATTCGTCGCGGCGGACAACCTCAATCCCCAGAAGGCGCGCGTGCTTGCGATGCTCGCGCTCGCGCACGGCGCCGACCGTGAAGCGATCGAGCGCATGTTCGCGCAGTACTAGGAGCCGGCCGGGCGCCCATGAACGACACCCGCCTTTCGCGCTGCGAGACCCCGCCGCTGACCACGCGCCTGGAATCCCTTCCGCCTTCCGGGACCATGGCCATCGGCGCGCGCGTGCGCGAGTTGCGTCGTCGCGGCATCGATGTCATCAACCTCGGGGGCGGGCAGGCGGAGCCCGCGCCCCCCTGGCTCGAGGCGCCGTTCGCCTTCGATGCGGGACGCAACGTCGGGGCGGACCCCGCGGGCGAGGCGGACCTGCGCACGGCGTTGTCGAGGAAGCTGCTGCGCGACCAGGCGCTCGTCTACGACGCCGCGACGGAGGTGGTGGTCACGAGCGGCGCGAAGCAGGCGATCCTGCCCGCCCTGCTCGCCATCCTGGAGAGCGGGGACGAGGTGATCGTCCTCGATCCATGCTGGGTTTCGTACGCCCCCGCGATCCGGCTGGCCGGGGGCGTGCCGCGGCCGATCCCGTTGCGGCGCGAGGAAACCTCGTTCCGGCTCGATGCCTCGGCCCTCCGCGAGGGACTCACGCAACGCACACGGGCGATCATCGTCAACAGCCCCCACAACCCGACGGGCCGCGTCTTCACCGCCGAAGAGCTGGCCGGCGTCGCAGCCATCGCCCGCGACCGCAGACTCTGGGTGCTCTCGGACGAGAGCTTCGACAAGTTCGTTTATGACGGTCACCGGCACCGCAGCATCGCGGCGCTGGAGGGCATGCGGGAGAGGACGGTCGTGGTCCAGAGCTTCTCCAAGGCGTTTGCCCTGCCGGGCGCCCGGGTCGGATACCTGGCCGCGCCTGCGCGCTTGTGCCGATCGATCGTCCGGTTCAACGAGCACGTGATCACCTGCGTGAGCCCGTTGATGCAGTCCCTCGCGCTGCGCGCGCTGGCCGACGAGGCCGACTGGACCCGCAGGCTGATCGAGCGCCACCGGGAGAAGCGGGAAGCCGCCCATGCCGCCCTCGCGCGCATGCCCGGCATACGCTTCACCCCGACGGAAGGCACCTTCTATGCTTTCGCGGACGCGAGCGCGTGCGATCCGTCGTCGGAATCCTTCGCCGATCGCATGCTCGAGCAGGCCCGCGTGGCGATCACGCCCGGCATCGCCTTCGGAAAGGCGGGCGAGGGCCACGTGCGGATCAACCTGGTCGGCCCGCTGGCCGAGATCGAGGAAGGGCTGCGGCGCATCGGGGAATTGCTGCGCCGTTGATGCCGCGTCCCCGGACGGTTCCTCGCGCTCGGCGCAACCTTCCTCTTCTCTCCCGGGGCCCCCAGGTCGCGCTGGTCGCCAACCCGTGGGGCGCGTCGAGGATTGCGTCGGACGCATACGTGCACGGAAGCGGGCGGACGTCGGCCATCTCGAATCCTGTATATGACTTTTGTTGCCGCCCGCCGCCCGGCAAGCGATGACAACTCTGCAAACATGCTGCTATCCTCTTCTCGCCTGAAGCCTGCGCCCCACGAAGACCCACGAAGACGAGTGGCGGGCGGCGTCCTGCCGTGAGGCACGGCGCCGGAGCCGCCCGAAGCATTGCCGTTGCCGTGATGCCGTAACGATCGATCGATCGCCACGCCGCTCTCGTACTCATCAGGAAGGGCAACAGATGACAACCAGTCTCCGTCGATCCCAGCCAATCCGCGACGCACTCCGGGGGCGGTCGGACCGCAAGGCGACGGGCGTTCCGGGCAAGACGCGCTAGATCGTCCACGCCGGGCCGGGAACATGTCCACTGCACGCACGCCGCTGGCGGAGCGAAAGGCCGCCGTCTACGTCGGCCAGGCGGGCATCGTGCTGCTCGCCGTCCTGCTCTGGGAGGCGTCCATCGCGGCCGGCTGGCTCAATCCCGCCCGGGCCGGCCAGCCCTCGCAGATCTGGGATCTTTTCCTCGACGCCGTGAAAAGCGGATCGCTCTGGGCGAACCTCAAGGTCACTCTCTACGAAGAGCTCGTCGGGTTCGCGATCGGCGTCGGGGCGGGCACCCTGATCGGGCTCGGGCTGTGGTGGTCGCGCACGCTGTCGCAGATCCTCGAGCCTTTCGCCGTGGCGTTCAACGGCATTCCCAAGATCGCGCTCGCCCCGCCCATGATCGTCTGGTTCGGCATCTTCGAGACGTCGAAGATCGTCCTGGCCGCCTCGATCTGCTTCATCATCGCCTGGATCGCCGCCTACGAGGGCACCCGCTACGCGGACCGGGACCAGATCGACATGGTGCGCGCCATGGGCGGCAGGCGCTGGGACGCGTTCACCCGCGTCGTGGTGCCTTCCGCGATGCCGTGGATCATCTCGGCGATGAAGATCAACATCGGGCTCGCGCTGGCGGGCGCGATCGTGGGCGAATTCGTGGCCTCGAACCACGGCCTCGGCCATCTGGCGGTGCAGGCCACGATCATGTTCCAGATGAGCGAGCTGTGGATGCTGGTGTTCGTGATCACCCTCGTTGCGGTCGTCCAATACTGGATCCTGCTGTGGATCGAGCGCAGGACGATCGGGTGGTCATCGACGGCCTGGACCTAATCGTGCGGGCGGTGTTTCACGGGATGGTCAACGGACAAATTAAGGAGGAGCGCAAGATGAATCAGGGCAGAATGAGCCGTCGACGTTTTGCGGGACTGGTTGGGGCAGGTGCTCTCGTGACCTTCAGTCCCTTCGGCATGCGGTCGGCCCGCGCCGCGGTGACGATCACCGCGGCCGAGGCGGTCGAGACGCTGCTTTACCTTCCGCTGTATGTCGCCCATCAGCGGGGATTCTTCAAGGAACAGGGCCTCGATGTCACGATCTTCAATGCGCAGCAGAGATCCATCGCGTTGCGCGCCATTCTGGCGAAGAGCGCCCTCACCTACAACGGCGACCCCGCGGAGCCGGCACGCGCCCGCCTCAGCGGACAGGACGTCAGGAACATCGGGGTCCTGGTGAACCGCGCCGGCGGCGACCTGCTGGGCAAGAAGGGCATCGACAAGGACCCGAAGAGCTGGAAGGGTCTGCGACTCGTCGTGCCGCGGCCTCCGCACACCAGCGTTTCCCTCATCCAGATGGTGCTGCTGCGCTCCGGCTACACCAAGGCGGATCGCGACGGGCTGGTATGGAAACCCGCCGACAGCTCGAAGGAAAGCGACTACCTGCGGCTCATCCCGGTCATCGCCGGGTCGGAGCTGGCTGCCCTGGAGTCCGGCAGCGGCGACCTGAGCATCACCCTGGAGCCGCAGAGCTCGATCGGAATCGCCCATGGGAACCAGCTCATCACCTCGTTCGCCGAGCTTTTCGGGCCCTTCCTTTACACGAGCTTCGCGGTGACCGGCGAGGCGATCCGCACGGAATCGGAGTCCGTGCAGAAATTCGTGAACGCCCTCACCAAGGCGTGCGTGTTCGGCCACAAGTATCCCGACAAGGCGGCCGAAGACGGCGTGAAGCGGTTCCCGAAAGGCGATCCCGCGATCATCCGTGCCGCTTCGAAGCACATCATCCAGACCGAATCCTATCCGAGGAACCTGGTCATCACCGAAGAGGCTTACGCGGCGAACTTCGACAAGCTGCTGGTGCGCACCGGCGATGCCGCGGCGAAGTATCCGTTCAAGGAGCTCGTCTACGGCGACTTCGCCCGCAAGGCCGCGGCGACGATCACCGAGGGCAGCGTGTGAGCCGGACGCTTCGCGGGCGCCGGTCCGGCGCACACCGGCGCGGTTCCTCCAGGACGGGAAAGAGCGAACGCAATTGATCGACCAGACGCAGACTCCGAAGCGGCGATCGCGGATCGATTTTCGCGGCGTCACGAAGATCTTCCAGCACACGGACTCCCCGGTCGTCGCGATCGAGGACATGTCGTTCCAGGTGTACGACCGGGAGTTCGTGAGCATCATCGGCCCTTCGGGCTGCGGAAAGTCGACGACGCTGAAACTGATCTCGGGCCTGGATTTCCCCGCGTCTGGCAGCATCGCGGTGGACGGCGAGCCCGTGACCGGGCCGTCGAAGAAGGTCGGGTTCATGCTGCAGAAAGACCTCCTGCTTCCGTGGCGCACCGTGCTGCACAACGTCACCATCGGCCTCGAGCTGCGCGGCGTGCCGGCGAAGGAGCGAAACGACCGGGCCCGGCAATTGATCGCCAAGTACGGGCTCGAGGGATTCGAGAACGCGTACCCACGGCACCTCTCCGGGGGAATGCGGCAGCGGGTCGCGGTCGCCCGCACGCTCGCGATCGATCCCGAGATCCTGCTGCTCGACGAACCCCTTTCAGCCCTGGATTTCCAGACCAAGCTGAAGATGGAGGAGGAGTTCGTGCGCATCCTGAAGGAGGAACGCAAGACCGTAATGCTCATCACCCACGACATCGCCGAGGCCGTCTCGGTTTCGGATCGCGTCCTCGTGTGCTCGGCGAGACCGGGGCACATCAAGCGGGAATTCGACATGCCCTTCTCGAAGGAGGAGGACCCGCAGGCCATTCGCGGCAAACCCGAGTTCATGACGTATTTCAACGCGCTGTGGCAGGAGCTGAAGGTCGACGTGGCGATCTGACGGCGCCGCCCCGCGCACCCGCCCGGACCCAGGGACACCGACGATGAACCCGCTCGAGAGTCGAAGACGATGGCTGATTGCCGGGCTGCAGCTTGGCATCACCCTCTTGGTCTGGGCATATGGGAGTACCTGATCCGCAACCGGAGCGGGCGACCCATTCTTCTTCGGCCAGCCGAGCCAGATCATCGAGTACCTGGTCGCGCAGCACCTCCGACGGCTACCTCATAAAGCAGACATGGGTCACGCTCTACGAGGAGCTCCTCGGCTTCGGCATCGGCACTCTCGGCAGGCACCGGCCTGGGGCTCGCCCTGTGGTGGTCCCCGTACCTGTCCCGGGTTCTGGAGCCCTTCGCGATCGCCCTCAATGCCACGCCGAAGATCGTCGTCGCGCCGATCCTGATCTTCTGGTTCGGGATCGGGCTCACCTCGAAGGTGATGATCGCGGTCCTGATCTGCGCCATCGTGGCCTGGCTCGGCGCCTTCGAAGGCTGGCGCAAGGCGGACCGGGACCAGATGGACATGGTGCGCGCGATCGGCGGCAGGTCATGGGACGTCTTCACGAAGGTCATCGTGCCGAGCAGCCTGAGCTGGATCATCACCTCGGCGCGCATCAACATCGGCCTGGCCCTGATCGGCGTGATCACCGGCGAATTCCTGGCCTCGACGCAGGGCCTCGGCTATCTCGTCCTGTACACGGCCGAGCTGTATCGAATGAGCGAGACGCTGGCCGTCATCGTCCTGATCGCGCTCCTCGCCATGGTGCAGCTGCACATCGTGAACTGGGTCGAGAGGAAGCTGTTCTCGTGGGCGATCGAGCCCGAGCACGGGATGGATTTCATTTCATAGCACGGGAAAGGGCGCCGAGATGCAGAAGCTGTCGTTCCTGACCGCGTCCGACGCACTCGCGCGGATGAAGGCCGGTGAGCTGACCTGCGAGGAGTACGTGCGGGCCTGCATCGAGCGCATATGGGCCCGGGAGCCGGAGGTCGGCGCATGGCAGTACCTCGATCCGGAACACGCCCTTGCGCAGGCTCGCGAACGCGACCGCGAGCGGACGCGAGGATTGCTCCACGGCATTCCGTTCGCGCTCAAGGACGTCGTCGACACGGCCGGGATGCCGACGGCCTACGGCTCGCTGGCATACGGCGATCATCGTCCGGCCCGGGATGCGGCCTGCGTGGCTCTTTGCCGCTCGGCGGGCGCCGTCGTTCTCGGCAAGACCGTGACCACGGAATTCGCCGCGCGGCATCCGGGGAGGACGCGCAACCCGCTCGATCCGCGGCGCACGCCGGGCGGCTCGTCGTCCGGGTCGGCCGCCGCTGTGGCCGACGGCATGGTCACGCTCGCGTTCGGCACCCAGACGGTGGGCTCGACCATCCGCCCGGCTTCCTATTGCGGGGTCTACGCCTACAAGCCGTCCTTCGGTCTGCTCTCCTTCTCGGGCGTGAAGCACCTGTCCGAGACGTTCGATACGCTCGGCTTGTTCGCGCGCTCGCTCGACGACCTCGACCTCTTCCGCAGCGCGGCGTCGGGATTGCGCCGGCGCGCCCCCCGGAGGGCGGCGAGCCGCGCGCCCAGGATCGCGTTTTGCCGCACGCCCTACTGGGATCGAGCGGACCCGACGACCCGGGCTTCGCTCGAGACGGCCGCGAAGAGGCTGGCGGCGGCCGGGGCCGAAGTGGCGGAGGTGAACCTGCCCGAGGGCCTCGGGCGCGCCGAGAAGATCATCTGGGAAATCGTCTATTTCGAGATGGCGCGCATCCTTGCCCCCGAGATGCGGGAGCACCCGGAGAATCTCTCCCCGTGGATCGCGCAGACGATCGAGCGCGGACGCAACATCCCCATCGAGACCTACCTCGAGCGTCTCCGGGAAGTCGAGGAGCTGCGAGCGGCGGGGCGCGCGGCGTTGGAGCGCTTCGAGGTCGTCCTCGCGCCCAGCGCACCGGGCGAGGCGCCGGAGGGCGTTTCGGACACGGGACCGCCGATATTCCAGGCGCCCTGGCACCTGATGAACCTACCTGCGGTCAATCTGCCGGCGCTGCGTGGTCCGACGGGCCTGCCCGTGGGAATTCAGCTCGTCGGGCACTTTCGCCAGGACGACACGCTCTTCGCGGCCGGACGCTGGATCGAGCGAAGGTTGAAATAGCCGACCCCTGGGCGCGCCTCCGCCGGCAGGAGGCGCTCATGGTCCGAGGGATATGGTGTCCATCGTCACGTTCTACACCGCGGAGGCGCGATGAAAGCGATTGCCGTCGACGAGTTCGGCGGGCCCGAGAAGCTCGCGCTCCACGAGATGCCCGACCCCGTGCCGGCACGGGGCGAAGCGCTCGTGGAGCTCGAGTTCGCCGGCGTGAACTACATCGACGTGTACATGCGAAGCGGCGCGTACGCCCGGTCCCAGACCTACCGCACGCCCCTGCCCATGGTGATCGGCATGGAAGGCGCCGGCACCGTGCGCGCCCTGGGGCCGGCTGTCGAGGGACTCGCCGTCGGCGACCGCGTGGCGTACTGCATCGTGCGCGGCTCCTATGCGACGCTCGCCGCGGTTCCCGCGTGGAGGCTCGTCAAGGTGCCGCAGGATACCCCTTTGCCCGTAGCCACCGCGCTGATGCTGCAGGGTCTGACCGCGCACTACCTCACCCGATCGGCCTTCGAGGTGAAGGCCGGCGACGTTTGCCTCGTCCATGCCGCGGCCGGGGGGGTGGGACAGCTCCTCGTGCAGTGTGCCAAGCTGCGCGGCGCGACGGTCGTCGGGACCGTGGGCACCGCCGAGAAGGCCGAGCTCGCGCGCAACCGCGGCGCGGACCACGTGATCCTGTACCGCGAGCGCGACTTCCGCGAGGAAGTCATGCGTCTGACGGGCGGACGGGGCGTCGACGTGGTATACGACTCGGTCGGGCGCGACACCATCGCCGGCAGCATCCGCAGCCTCCGGCGGCGCGGGCTGTGCGTGAGCTTCGGCGGATCCTCGGGTCTGGTGCGAGCCATCGACCCGCTCGAACTGGCCGAGGCAGGATCGGTGTACTTCACCCGGCCGAACCTCGCCGACTACCTCGCGACGCCCGAGGAGTTGCAGGGCCGCGCGGAGGAATTGTTCGCCGCATGGCGCGCCGGGAAACTGGTCGCGACCATCGACCGCGAGCTGCCGCTGGAGGACGCGGCCACGGCGCATCGCTATCTGGAAGGCCGCAACACGAAGGGCAAGCTGCTCTTGCGGACGAGATGAGACGTCTCTGGGGAGGCAGGCGAGCAGCACCAGCTGCCCGCCATGGCACCGAAGCGCTGGAGCTCGCGTAGGTCGGCGTGGACGTCTACGCCCTGCGCGTCGCCGGGCCGCGCGCCAAGCCGGCGATCGGACCGCCGCACCACGTAGCGTTGGTGTCGCCCGCACATCGCGAGCGCTTCCAGGCGTGGCCACGCGCCGGGGGAAGATGCCGCAAATCGTGCGCCCGGGCGGGTACGAATTCGTCGGCTGGCGGTCCAGCGCGCTATGATCGCCGGCTTCCGGCTCGCGGGCGGCGCCCGCACCGCCCACCGCCACGGAGAGGGATTCCATGTACAAGCGTTGCCTCGTCTTCCTGCTGGCCGCCCTCCTCGCCTCCGCCGCCCTGGCGCAGGGCAAGCAGCGCATCGAGCGCGCGGCCGACCTGCCGCGCTTCACCTACAGGATCGACGGCAAGCTCGAGGACCTCGTGCGCGACCCGGCCGCGTTCGGCCGCTTCGCGGAGCAGGTGCGCCGCGACGACCAGTCCGTGCTCGAGCGCTACGACATCGCCGACAAGTCCGCCCAGCGCCGGCTGCTCGGCGTGCTCGCGCGCATCGACTTCCTCGAGGGGCGCTATGCCGAGGCCGCCCGGCGCGCCGACGCGATCCGCGCGCTCGAGGAAAAGCCCGCCGACAAGCTCCTCGCCGGAATGACCCTGCGCGCGATGGTGGCCGCGCAGGCGAAGGTGGGCGACATTACCTCCGAGGCTTACCAGCGGGAGGTCGGGCGGATCGTGGCGGCCGAGCTCGACAAGCTTCCCTACCCCGTGATCGCCAACGACATCAAGGAAGCCAAGACCGGCGCGGAGATCATCGGCGAGGCGCTGGTGATGGGCGGCATCCGCGACCGCCTGCAGCCCGTGGTGGACAAGGCGGGCGGCGTGCTGAGCTCGGAGTTCGCGCCATCCATCGTCGGGGCGCGCTACGCGCTCGTGGCGCGGCTGCCGCTCAAGGACACGCTCGCCCACGTGTACGCCGCGTACCTCGCCGCCCACAAGGTCGAGAAGCCCGACATCTGGGCGGCGCGCGACGTGGAGCTGCCGCCGGGCAGGGACTACAAGCCGGTGAACGTCGCGATCTGGGATAGCGGCGTCGACACCTCGCTTTACCCGGGCCGCGTGCGGCTCGACGCCGCGGGCAAGCCCGCCTTCCTCGCCTTCGACGTGCGCGAGGATCCCTCGACGAGCCCGCTCATGCCGATCCCGCAGGCGCTGCGCGGGCGGCTCCCCGACCTCAAGTCCCGCATCAAGGGGCTCTCGGACCTGCAGTCGAACGTGGACAGCCCCGAGGCGAGCGAGGTGAAGTCCCTGCTGTCGAAGCTGAAGCCCGACGAATATCGCAGCGTGGTCGAGGAGCTCGGGCTCGCCGGGAACTACGTCCACGGCACCCACGTGGCCGGCATCGCCACGGCGGGCAACCCCTACGCGCGCCTCGTGAACGCGCGGATCGAGTTCGACTACCACCTACTGCCCGACCCCTGCCCCAGCCGCGAGCTCGCCGAGAAGAACGCGCGCAACATCCGCGCAGACGTAGACTTCTTCAAGCGCGAGGGCGTGCGCGTCGTCAACATGAGCTGGGGCGGCACGGTGAAGGACTACGAGGCGCAGCTCGAGCTGTGCAACATCGGCAAGACCCCCGAGGAGCGCAGGAAGATCGCCCGCGAGTACTTCGACATCCAGAAGAACGCGCTCGTCGCCGCCTTCAAGTCGGCGCCGGGCATCCTCTTCGTCGCCGCGGCCGGCAACTCCAACGAGAACTCGACCTTCGCCGAGGCCATTCCCGCGGACATCGTGCTGCCCAACCTCCTCACCGTGGGCGCCGTGGACAAGGCCGGCGACGAGGCCTCGTTCACGAGCTACGGGCCGACGGTGAAGGTGCACGCCAACGGCTACCAGGTGGAAAGCTTCCTGCCGGGCGGCGATCGCGTGGCGCTCTCGGGCACGTCGATGGCCGCGCCGCAGGTCACCGGGCTCGCGGCCAAGATGCTGGCGGTGAACCCGAAGCTCACGCCGCCGCAGATGATCGCGATCATCGAGAAGACATCGGAGACGACGCCCGACGGGCGCCGGCACCTCGTCGATCCGAAGAAGGCGGTGGCGGAAGCGGCGAGCGGGAGTTAGCCGACCGACCCTCTCCCCGGCCCTCTCCCAAGGGAGAGGGAGCCCGTTGTTCCTACCCCGCCTCCTGCAGCCGCAGCAGCCGCGCGGCCTCCTCGAGCCGCGCGTCCTCGATTTCCCGCACCACCCCTTCCAGGTCCGCGATCTTCTCGTCGCGCCGGAAGACCCCGGTGAGCGCGGTGTCCGGCGTCAGTTCCCCGCCCTGGTACGCGGCCCAGATCTCGTCGCCGTAGCGGGTGGCGAGGATCTCCGGCGCCCAGCGGCCGAAGAAGTCGCGCAGGTTCGCGACGTCGCGCTCGAGCATCGCCGCGGCGTGGTTGTTGCCGGCCGCGTCCACCGCCTGGGGCAGGTCGATGATCACCGGGCCGTCGGCGCCGGCGAGCACGTTGAACTCGCTGAGATCGCCGTGGATCACGCCCGCGCAGAGCATGCGCACGACCTCGGCGATGAGCCGGCGGTGGAAATCGCGCGCCTCGTCCGGCGTGAACTCGACGTCGTTCAGCCGGGGCGCGGCGTTGCCCTCCGCGTCGGTGACCAGCTCCATGATGAGCACGCCCTCGTGGAAGTTGTACGGCCGGGGGACGCGCACGCCGGCCGCGGCGAGGCGATGCAGCGCGTCCACCTCCGCGCTCTGCCACGCGCGCTCCTGGGCCGCGCGCCCGAAGCGCGTGCGCTTCGCCATCGCGCGCGCCTGGCGGGAGTTCTTGGTCTTGCGGTTCTCCGTGTAGTCGACGGCCTGGCGGAAGCTGCGCCGGTCGGCTTCCTTGTACGCCTTCGCGCAACGCGTCTCGCCGCCCGCGCGCACGACGAACACCGTCGCTTCCTTGCCGCTCATGAGCTGGCGCACGACGGCGTCGATCACGCCTTCCTCCAGCAACGGCTGGAGACGCTTGGGGACTTGCATGGAGGTCCTCGGAGGGGCCCCGCCCCGGCCGCTTCCGGGCGAGACAGGGTCGGGAGAAAGGAAAAGGCCCGGTCGCCCAGGCCTTCCTCACTGCACGACGATCGCGCCGATCACTCCACGATGCGGATCTGCGAAGCCGCGGGACCCTTGGGGCCGTCGCGCACCTCGAATTCCACCTTCTGGCTCTCCTTGAGGGACTTGTAGCCGTCCATCTGGATCTCCGTGTGGTGGGCGAAGACGTCCTTGCCGCCCGCATCCGGGGTGATGAAGCCGAAGCCCTTGGTGTCGCTGAAAAACTTGACGGTACCGGTAGCCATGGTCGATTGCCTTCCTCTGATTTGCCAGGGCGAAGCCCGACCCCGGCGACGGGTCACGATGATCAAGGGGAGGGAATTGACTGCCACGACGGCGCCGCGAGCGCGGCACGGGATGGGAGACTGAGACTTCGCTTCACTGCTTGACGATCCTGCCCGCGAATAGTACCACGGGCACGGGCCCAACCGGGTCTAGAATCGCCCTTCCACCGAGAAACGGGCCCCGTCCCCGGTTGCCATGGCCGATCGACGCCTGCAGGTCTTCCACGCGGTAGCCAAGCACCTGTCCTTCACCAAGGCGGCCGAGGCGCTCTTCATGACGCAGCCCGCCGTGACCTTCCAGGTGCGCCAGCTCGAGGAGCAGTTCGACACGCGGCTCTTCGACCGCACGCAGGGCCGCATCATGCTCACGGCCGCGGGGCAGGTGGCGTACGAATACGCCGAGCACATCCTCTCGCTCTCGGCCGAGCTCGAGAAGCGCATGCGCGAGATGGGCGGCCAGGACGCGGGGCCGCTCATGATCGGGGCGAGCAAGACCATCGCCGAATTCCTCCTGCCGCGCGTCCTGGGGGAGTTCATGGCGCTGCACGCGGGCGTCGTGCCGCGGCTCTTCGTCGAGAACTCGGAGAAGGTGCAGGAGCGCGTGGCCGAGCGCACGCTCGACCTGGGCTTCATCGAGGGCGACTCGCGCCTGCCGTCGCTCCTGAGCGAGGCGTGCTGCGAGGACGAGCTGCAGGCCATCTGCGCGCGGTCGCACCCGCTCGCGAGGCTCGCCGCGATCGCGCCCGCCGCCCTCGCCGAGCACGCCTACGTGAGCCGCGAGCCCGGCTCCGGCACGCGCGAGGTGATCGACCACTACCTCGCGAAGGCCGGGCTCGGCAACGACGCGCTGCAGGTCGTGATGGAGGCGAGCAGCCCCGAGGCGCTCAAGGGCCTGGTCGAGACCGGCATCGGGTTCACCATCATGTCGCGGGCGAGCGTGGCCAAGGAGCTGCGCCTGGGCGAGCTGGTGGCGATCCCGCTCGTCCCGCGCCTCATCCGCAACCTCTCGGTGGTCTACCCGAAGGAGCGGATCCGCCCGCGCCTCGTGAACGACTTCATCGCCTTCGCGCGCGAGCGCCTGGGCGCGCGCTGCGAGGCGGCTTGAGCCGGCGCCCGCCCGGGCGCGCGGCGCCCCTTCGCCTCACGCTGCGCCAGCTGCAGATCTTCGCGGCGATCGCGCAGGCGGGCAGCACGACCGCGGCCGCCGAGGCGATCGCGCTCTCGCAGTCGGCCACGAGCGCGGCGCTCAACGAGCTCGAGTCCCTGCTGGGCGGCAAGCTCTTCGACCGCGCCGGCCGCGGCCTCGTGCTGAACGAGCACGGCCGCTCGATGCTCCCGCAGGCGCTGGCCGTGCTCGACGCCGCCCAGGGCCTCGAGGCCCAGTTCGGCAAGGCGGGCCGCTCGGCCACTCCGCAGCTTCGCCTCGCCGCGAGCACGACGACGGGCAACTACCTGCTCCCGCGGCTCATCGCCGCGTGGCGCCGCCGCATCCCGGCCGCCGGCTTCAGCCTCGAGATCGGCAACACCCAGCACGTCACCCGGGCGGTGGCGGAGTTCGAGGCGGACTTGGGCTTCATCGAGGGGCCGACGACCGACGCGCGCCTCAAGGTCATCCCGTGGGGCGAGGACGAGATGGTGGTCGTGTGCTCTCCGCAGCACCCGCTGCTGCGCGCCGTGAAGCGCCGTGCGGGCAAGGCCGCGATCGCCGAGCTGCGCGAGCAGACGTGGCTGCTGCGCGAGGCGGGGTCCGGGACGCGCGGGGTGGTCGAGGCGGCGCTCCAGCCGCACCTGCACCGCATCCGCACCGACGTCGAGCTGGGCAGCGCCGAGGCGATCAAGTCGGCCGCGGCCGAGGGGCTGGGCCTGACCTGCCTCTCGCGCCATGCCGTGCAGGACCTCGTGGGCCTCGGGCGCCTGGCGATCCTGCCCACGCGGCTGCCGGCGATCCGCCGCATGCTCTACGTGATCCACCACGAGCACCGGCACCTGTCGCCCACGCTCGAGCACTTCCTGGGCTTCTGCCTCGAGACCTATCGACGCCGCAGGTAGGTCGTAGCCGCAGAATCCGTCCACGCCGCCGCCGGGCGCGGCTACATTGTCCAGCTCCATGGACACGCCCATCCCCGCCGCCCCCGACGTCAGGACGACCACCTGCTACATGTGCGCGTGCCGCTGCGGCATCCGCGTGCACCTGCGCGAGGGAAAGGTCCGCTACATCGACGGCAACCCGAACCATCCGCTCAACCGCGGTGTCATCTGCGCCAAGGGCGCCTCGGGGATCATGAAGCAGTACTCGCCCGCGCGGCTCACCCGGCCGCTGAAGCGCAAGGCCGGGGCCGAGCGGGGTGCCGCGGAATTCGAGCCCATCTCCTGGGACGAGGCCTTCGCGATCCTCGAGCAGCGCCTCGGGAAGATCCGCGCAACCGACCCGAAGAAGTTCGCGCTCTTCACCGGGCGCGACCAGATGCAGGCGTTGACGGGCCTTTTCGCGCGGCAGTACGGCACGCCCAACTACGCGGCCCACGGCGGCTTCTGCTCGGTGAACATGGCCGCGGGCATGATCTACACCATCGGCGGCTCCTTCTGGGAGTTCGGCGGCCCCGACCTCGACCACGCGAAGCTCTTCGTGATGATCGGCACGGCCGAGGACCACCACTCGCAACCCGCTCAAGATCGCGATCTCGAAGTTCAAGCGCGCGGGCGGGCGGTTCATCTCGATCAACCCCGTGCGCACCGGCTACTCCGCCATCGCCGACGAGTGGATCCCGATCCGCCCCGGCACCGACGGCGCGCTGATGCTCGCCATCACCCGCGAGCTCATCGCATCGGGCCTGTACGACCGCGACTTCCTCGCGCGCTACACCAACGCCGGCCACCTGCTCGACATGGACCCGGCGAGCGCGCGCCACGGCCTTCCCGTGCTGGATCCCGAGCACATCCACGACGAGTGGGAGCCGCACGCGCTCTACCCGCAGAACAAGATGTGGTGGGACCGCGCCACGCAGCGCGAGGTGCTGAGCCACGCCCCGGGCACCGAGCCGGAGCTGCTGGGCGAATACCGCATGGCCGACGGCAAGCCCGTGAAGACCGCGTTCCAGGCGATCGTGGAGGGCGTGCGGGACTGCACGCCCGAGTGGGCCGCGCAGATCACCGGCATTCCGGCCGATACGATCCGCCGGCTCGCCCAGGAGATGGGCGAGACGGCGCGCGACCAGGCCTTCGAGCTGCCGATCCGCCTGGACCGACGCGTGGGGCGTGGCGCACGACAAGGTGATCGGCCGGCCCGTGGCCTTCCACGCGATGCGCGGCATGGCCGCCCACTCGAACGGCTTCCACGCGGTGCGCGCGCTCGCCATCGTGATGACGCTGCTCGGCACCATCGACCGCCCCGGCGGCTTCCGGCACAAGGCGCCCTACCCGCGCTCGGTGCCGCCGAGCACGAAGCCGCCGAACAGCGTCCGACATGGTCCAGCCCCGACCACGCCGCTGGGCGCGCCGCGCGCTCGGCTGGCCCGCCTCGCCCGACGAGCTGTTCGTCGACCACGACGGCGAGCCGGTGCGCATCGACAAGGCGTTCTCCTGGGAGTACCCGCTCGTCGGTGCACGGGCTGATGCACAACGTGATCACCAACGCCTGGCGCGGCGATCCGTACCGCATCGACACGCTGCATGATCTTCATGGCCAACATGGCGTGGAACTCGACCATGAACACCGTCGCAGGTGCGCGCGGATGCTGAACGACCGCGGCGAGGACGGGCGAGTACAAGATCCCGTTCATCGTCGTGTGCGACGCGTTCCAGTCGGAGATGACGGCCTTCGCCGACCTGGTGCTGCCCGACACCACCTACCTCGAGCGCCACGACGTGATGTCGATGCTCGACCGGCCCGATCTCCGAGTTCGACGGGCCGGTGCGACTCGGTGCGCGTGCCGGTGCTGCCGCCGACTGGGCGAGTGCAAGCCGTTCCAGGAAGTGCTGATCGAGCTCGCGGCGCGCCTGAAGCTGCCCGGCGTTCGTCGACGCCAATGGCTCGCGCAAGTACCAGGACTACCCCGACTTCATCGTCAGCTACGAGACGCGGCCGGGCTCCGGCGTGGGGTTCCTCTCGGGCTGGCGCGGCAAGGAAGGCGACCAGTCGCATGCAGGGCGCGCCGAACCCGGAGCAGTGGGAGATGTACGCGAAGAACAACTGCGTGTCACCACCACGTGCTGCCCGAGTCGCAGCAGTACATGCGCAACTGGAATCGCGGCTACATCGACTGGGCGCACGAGATGCGGCTTCGGCGCTAGCGGCGACGCCGGTGCTGATCCAGCTCTACTCCGAGGTGCATGCAGGAGTTCCGCCTCGCCGCGCAGGGCAAGCGGCCGGGGCGCCAGCCGCCCGAGCACCTGCGCGAGCGCATCGCAGCGCTACTTCGACCCGCTGCCGTTCTGGTACGCGCCGCTCGAGGCCGCAGGCCACCGACCTCGAGCGCTATCCGCTGAACGCCGATGACGCAGCGGCCGATGGCGATGTACCACTCGTGGGACTCGCAGAACGCGTGGCTGCGGCAGATCCACGCGCACAACTACCTCTTCGTGAACCCGCGCACCGCGTCGGCCGCCGGCATCGCCGACGGCGGCTGGATGTGGGTCGAGTCGCCGTGGGGCAAGGTGCGCTGCATGGCGCGCTACTAGCGAAGCGGTCGAGCCCGGCACGGTGTGGACCTGGAACGCGATCGGCAAGGCGCCGGGCGCTTGGCGATTGGCGCCGGGTGCCAACGAGTCGCGGCTGGGGTTCCTGCTGAACCACCTGATCTCCGAAGAGCTGCCCGCAGTTCTCCCTCCCCCTTGGGGGAGGGCCGGGGAGAGGGTCGCAGTGCTCCCTCCCCCTTGGGGGAGGGCCGGGGAGAGGGTGGCAGTTCTCCCTCCCCCTTGGGGGAGGGCCGGGGAGAGGGTCAGAAGCCTCGCGACCCTCCCCCTACCCCCTCCCAAGGGAGGGGGAAAAACGGCCGGGGAGAGGGTCGCATCTCCAACTCCGACCCGTCACCGGACAAGCCGGCTGGTACGACGTGCGCGTGCGCATCTATCCCGCCGCTGCCGACGAGCCGGCCGAGACCTCGCCCACCTTCGCGGCGATGCCCGCGGCGCCGGGCACCGTGGCGAAGCGCCCGTCGTGGCTCGCCTACTTCGCCGGAAAGGCAGGACCGCCGATGACCCAGCTCGCGCTCGTGATCGACCTCAACGTCTGCGTCGGCTGCCACGCCTGCGTGACGAGCTGCAAGGAATGGAACACCTCGGGCGCCGCGGGCACGCTGGCCGACGAGCGACCCCTACGGCACGACCCCGACCGGCACCTTCTTCAACCGGGTGCAGACCTTCGAGGTGGGCGAATATCCCGACACGCGAGACGGTGCACTTCCCCAAGTCCTGCCTGCACTGCGAGGACCCGCCCTGCGTGCCGGTGTGCCCGACCGGCGCCAGCTACAAGCGCGCCGAGGACGGCATCGTGCTGGTCGACTACGACAAGTGCATCGGCTGCAAGTACTGCTCCTGGGCCTGCCCCTACGGCGCGCGCGAGCTCGACGAGCACGCCAGAAGTGATGAAGAAGTGCACGCTCTGCGTCGACCGCATCTACGACGCGGCCCTGCCCGAGGCCGAGCGCAAGCCCGCCTGCGTGATGGCCTGCCCGACCGAGCGCGCGGCTGTTCGGCGACGTGCACGATCCCGAGTCCGACGTCTCGAAGGCGATCCGCGAGCGCGACGGCTACGCGCTGATGCCCGAGTGGCGCACGCAGCCCGCCAACCACTACCTGCCCCGGGTCAAGACCGAATGCAGCCCGCCTTCTCCGTCGTCTTCCTCACGACCCTGATCGGGGCCGGCCAGGGACTCTTCCTCGCGCTCTACGCCGCCTCGCTCCTCGCCGCGCCCGCCCTCGCGGGCCCGGCCGGCGCGCGCCTTGTCGCGGTGGGCGCGGCCGTCGCGATCGCGCTCGCCGCCCTCGGCCTCGTGGCGTCGTTCTTCCACCTGGGACACCCCGAGCGCGCCTGGCGCACCGCGACGAAGTGGCGCACCTCGTGGCTCTCGCGCGAGGTGATCGCGCTGCCGACGTTCATCGGCGCCGTGGCCGCGTGGGCCGGGGCGCGCTGGCTGGGCTTGCCGTACGCCGGGCTCCTCGGCGTGGCCGCGCTCGCCGCCTGCCTCGCGCTCTTCGTATGCACGGCGATGATCTACGCCTGCATCAAGTTCCTGCAGGAGTGGGCGAGCCCTTTCACGATGGCGAACTTCGTCCTCATCGGCTGCGCCTCGGGGCTCTCGATCGCGGCGGCGCTCGCCGCCTTCCTCGAGCCCGAGCTCGCGGCGCCGATGGCGACGGCCGCGCTCGTCCTCACCGTCGCGGCGTTCGCCTCGCGGCTCGCGTCGCTGAAGCGAAACCGTCGCCTGCGCCCGCGCTCCACGGCGCAATCGGCGATCGGATTCCGCGGCAACGTCGTGCAGAAGAGCCAGGGCTTCACCGGCAGCTCGTTCAACACGCGCGAGTTCTTCCACGGGCTGGCCGTCGGGCACATGCGCGCGATCCGCCGCGGCTTCCTCGCGCTCGCCTTCGTCGTGCCCGCGCTCCTGCTCGCCGCGGGGCTCGCCACGGGATCGGTTTTCCTGCTGGCCGCCGCCCCGGCGGTGCAGTATGCCGGTATCATCGCGGAGCGGTGGTACTTCCTCGCCGACTCGAACCACCCCCAGAACCTCTACTACCAATGCGCTTCGTGAAAGGGCTCGCCGGGACCGTCGCCGGCGCGACGCTCCTGCTGGCCCCCGGCGTGGCCTTCGCGGCTTCCCGCGCGGGCACGTCCACCCTGCCCTGGTGGGCCTGGCCGCTCATCCTGTTCGTCACCACCTTCCTGATGGGGATCGTCGCGGTCGTGGGCGGCATCGGCGGGGGCGTCCTCTTCGTGCCCATCGTCGGCGGCTTCTTTCCCTTCCACCTCGACTTCGTGCGCGGCGCGGGGCTCATGCTGGCGCTGTGCGGGGCGCTCGCCTCCGGGCCCGGCCTGCTGAGGAGCGGGCTCGCGAGCCTGCGCCTCGCCATGCCGCTGGCGCTCGCCGGCTCCGTCGGCGGCATCGTGGGCGCGCTCGTGGGACTGGCGCTGCCGACGAACATCGTGCAGGTGGCGCTCGGCATCACGGTGCTGCTCATCGCGGGCCTCATGTGGTGGACGCGCCACTCCGGCGCGCGGCCCACGCACGCCGCCGACCGTTGGGCGCTCGCCCTCGGGCTGCACGGCACCTACCACGATCCCGCCTCGAAGACCGACGTCGACTGGAAGGTGCACCGCACGGGGTGGGGACTGGCGGCCTTCTTCGGAATCGGCGTGGTGGGCGGGCTCTTCGGGCTGGGCGCGGGCTGGGCGAACGTGCCGGCGCTGAACCTCCTGATGGGCGTGCCGCTGAAGCTCTCGCTGGGCACGAGCGGCCTCGCGATCTCGATGATCAACACGTCGGCCGCGTGGGTGTACATGAACAAGGGCGCGCTGCTGCCCATCATCATCGTGCCGTCGATTCTCGGCGTGATGCTGGGAGCCCGCGTGGGCGTGAAGGTGCTGAAGGGCATCAAGCCGGCCCATGCGCGCAACGTCGTGATCGTGGTGCTGGTGCTGGCGGGCATCCGTTCGCTCGCCCAGGGCCTGGGGTTCTGAAGGAGCGCGCCATGGCGAAATTCGACGAGACGATGGCCTCCGAGCAGCACGCCTATGCGAACTGGCTCGAATGGGGCACGCGCATCGGCTTCACGCTGCTCGTGGTGACCTACTTCCTCTACGTGAGCGGCATCGTCGCGCCGGCGATCGATCCCGCGCGCCTGCCCGAGATCTGGGGCCTGCCGCTGGACGCGTACCTCGCCGAGACCCACGCGCCCACCGGCTGGCGCTGGGTGGCCGATCTCGGCCAGGGCGACTTCCTCAACCTCGTGGGCGTGGCGGTCCTCGCCGCGACCTCGATCGCCTGCTTCCTGCGCGTGCTGCCGATCTTCGCGGCGAAGCGCGAGCGGGCGTTCGTGGCGATCTGCGTGGTGGAGGTGGCGGTGCTGGTGGCGGCCGCAGCCGGCGTCTTCTAGGCAGGCGCGCTGGTCTTCCCTCAGGCGGGGCGCCGCCCGCACTTCCCTTGCGCGCCATCAACCCGCCCTCCCTCGTGCGGGACTAGGGTGGACTCATCGTCCCCTCGAGCAAGGCGATCCCATGGACCCGAGATATCCCGCGACGCGAGCCGCCCTCAAGCATTTCGACCTCGTGGACGCCCCGGCGCTCGCGGCGCTGTGCGCGACGGAGGGCAACGGCCCCGATTTCGTGCGGCACAACGCGGCCCGGACACTCGCAGCCGATCGCGTGCGCGCCGCGTTTCTCGCCGATTGCCGCGACTTCGCGAGCCCGCACAACGTGGAGCTCATGTCGGTGGACACGATCCGGCGCTCGGCGGGCGGCACGCTCCTCGGGAAGCTGCTGGGCCTGTTGCCCTAAGCCGCGCGCACGGCCGCCGTAAGGGAGGCGATCCCGGTCCCGCCGTCCTGCTTTGGGCAATTATCCGTCGCGCGGAGCTGGTTGCGTAAACTTTGGCAATGTACGCTCTTTAGTTCACTCAATATAGAACTAGCAAGGCCATCAGGGATTCTAGCAACCCATAACAGTGATGCGAGTGGCGAACTATGAGCGCTCCAATTCAGTTAGCCATGCTCGGAAGTCTTCTTCCGAATGCAGGTACCTGTCTCGGGATGCGCGAAGGTCAGCCCCCGACAATCGCTGAATTGCTTTCCATATCGCCGGGTCGTTGACGTTCGGGTCAGGCAACCGTACCCATCGGGCTGCCCAGTCGGACGCTGTCTCGCGAGTAATCGTACCCTCGATCAACGCTTGGATCCGCTCCACGAGTTCTCGCCGACTTGGCGGATTTGCAACATCACCAAGAGCCGACATAGTTGCCCTCCGCGTTGTATTCGTAGTGAACCTTTGGACCGCCCGTTTCAGGTCTCACAATCCGAACACGCCCTGAACCGCCCCGGGATTCCCGGAGACTCCATTTCTTGAGAGGATGGAGTCATGAACAAACGACAGAACAGGTATTCCCCGGAAGTGATGGAGCGGGCCGTGCGGCTCGTCCTGGAGCAGCAGGGCGAGCATGGATCGCAATGGGCAGCGATCGGCTCGATTGCGGGCAAGATCGGCTGTACCGCCGAGACATTGCGTCGCTGGGTGCGCCAGGCTGAGCGAGACGAAGGTAAGCGGGCGGGTCCGACGACCTCGGATCGCGATCGGCTCAAGCAGCTCGAGCGGGAGAATCTGGAGCTCAAGCGGGCGAACGAGATTCTTCGCAAGGCTTCCGCTTATTTTGCCCAGGCGGAGCTCGACCGCCGACAGAAGTAATGGTGTCGTTCATCGACGCCAACCGGACCGTCTATGGGGTCGAGCCGATTTGCAGGCAGCTCGCCGATCGCCCCGTCGCTGTACTACGAGCACAAAGCCAGGCAGGTCGATCCCGAGCGCCTGCCGCCGCGGCTGCGCCGCGATCACGCTCTGATGCCCGAGATCCGCCGCGTCTACAAGCAGAACTTCGACGTCTACGGAGCGCGCAAGGTCTGGCGCCAGCTCACGCGCGAGGACGTCACGGTGGCCCGCTGCACGGTCGAGCGCCTCATGCGCTCGCTCGGACTGCAAGGTGTAGTGCGCGGGCGCAAATGCCGCACCACGATCGGCGACGAGAGCACAGGACGGCCGCTCGATCGCGTCAACAGGCAATTCGTGGCCACGCGCCCCAATCAACTTTGGGTCGCAGACTTTACCTACGTGGCGACCTGGAGCGGGTTCGTCTACACCGCCTTCGTGATCGATGTCTTCGCGCGGCGCATCATCGGCTGGCGCGTGGCCCGTTCCATGAGCGCGGAACTCGTTCTGGATGCCTTGGAGCAAGCCATCTGGTCGCGCTCGGGAATCGACGGCGTGGTGCATCACAGCGACCGCGGCAGCCAATACCTGTCGATCCGATACTCGGAGCGCCTGGCCGAAGCGGGCGCCCAGCCTTCAGGCGACACCATAAATTGACCCCCTGACGACATCGGAAATTGACCCCCTAACCTGAAGGGGGATTCGGATGTTGGAATTGACGCAAGCTCTCGCCGTCGACGATTTGACGGGAGACACGTGATGCAGACGCCCGAAGACGTGGCGCAGATGCTGCGGCTTGAGCGTTCCGGGATGGGGATCAAGGCGATCGCGGTGACGATGGGCTGCTCGAAGAACACGGTGAAGCGCTACCTGCGAGCGGGCGGCTGGCAGCCGTACGAGAAGTCGGCTCGCAAGACCGCGCTCGATGGCCTTGGCGAGTGGCTCGCCGAGCGGCTGCGTCAGCATCGCGGCAACGCCGACGTGGTGCGCCAGCAACTGCAGCGCGAGCGCGGTATCTCGGTGTCGCTGCGCACGGTCGAGCGCGCCGTGGCGCCATACCGCCGCCAGGTGCTGGCCGAGCAGCTGGCCACGGTGCGCTTCGAGACGCCGCCCGGCCAGCAGCTGCAGATCGACTTCGGCGAAGCCACGGTGACGATCGGTGGCGAGCGCACGAAGGTGCACTTGTTCGTGGGCACCTTGGGCTACTCGCGCCGGCCGTACGTGGCCGTCTTCATGCACCAGCGCCAGGCTGCCTGGATGGACGGCATCGAAGGTGCCTTCCGGCACTTCGGCGGCTTGCCCGGGGAGCTGCTGATCGACAATCCGAAGGCGATGGTGTCCTTCCACGACGCGCGCACCCGCGAGATCCGCTTCAACGAGCGCTTCCTCGCCTTCTGCCGGCACTGGGACGTGGTGCCGAAGGCGTGCGCGCCATATCGCGCGCGCACCAAGGGCAAGGACGAGCGCGGCGTGGGTTACGTAAAGGGCAACGCGATTGCCGGCCATCGCTTCGAGTCCCTCGCGCAGCTCGAGGCGCACCTGGCGTGGTGGATGCGGGAAGTGGCCGACGTGAGAATCCACGGCACCACCGGCGAGCCGCCGCTCGAGCGCTTCGAGCGCGAGGAACGGGATGCCCTGCGCTCCATCGACGGTCGTCCCGGCTTCCAGCCGCTGCGGGAGTGCGTGCGGCGGGTGCACTCGGACGCCTGCGTCGAGATCGAAACCAACCGCTACAGCGTCCCTTGGCGGATCATCGGCGAGAGCGTCACGGTGCTCATTGGCGAGCAGGTGCGCATCCAGCATGCGGGCCAGGAGGTAGCCGTGCACGCGCGGCTTGCCGGCCAGCGACGCACATCCATCCATCGCGAGCACTTGCTGGGAGTTGTGGGCGCAGATGGACTGCCTTACCGCCGGAAGCTGGAGGCAGGCGAGGAGCCGTTGCTGCTGCGGCCGCTGCACGAGTACGAGTCGGTGACTGGAGGTGGCTGGTGAAGACCGCTCCCGACGTCGAGGTGCTCAATCGGATGCTCACGCGCCTCAAGCTCACGGCGATCCGCGATCAGCTCGACAGCCTCCTGGATGCCGCCGGCCGGCGCAAGCTCACGTTGCTGGACACCGTGAAGCTGCTCTGCGAGGCCGAGGTCGCGCGCAAGGATGAGCGGCGCATCCAGATGGCGAGCTCCATCGCCAAGTTCCCGTTCGTGCGCACCCTCGAGCAGTTCGAGTTCGATGCGCAACCCTCGCTCGATCCGAAGCTCATTCAGGAGTTGGCCACGGCCCGCTGGGTGGCCAACGGAGATGCGCTGCTGCTTCTGGGCCCACCTGGCGTCGGCAAGACACATCTCGCCGTAGCGCTCGGGCGTGAGGTGATCCACCGCGGCTACACGACGCTGTTCACCTCGGCCACGGCGCTCGTCACCGCGCTCACCAAGGCCCATCACGACGGCCGCCTCGAGGAGCGTCTCGCGCACTTCGCCAAGCCCAAGCTGCTGATCGTCGACGAGCTCGGTTACCTGCCGCTCGAGACCAACGCAGCCCACTTGTTCTTCCAGCTAGTCTCCCGGCGCTACGAGCGCGGCGCGATGCTCGTGACAAGCAACCGGGCGGTGAGCGAATGGGGAACCGTGTTCGGTGACAGCGTCGTCGCCACCGCGATCCTCGACCGGTTGCTGCATCACAGCCACGTGATCACGATCCGCGGCGACAGCTACCGCCTCCGAGAAAAGCGCCGGTCAGGCTTGCTGCAGAACCGCCAGAACGACAAGGTGTTGGAGAAGTTGACCTGAACCGGGGGTCAATTCTGCACGTCGCCGAGGGGTCAATTCCTTATGTCGCTTGACACCAGCCTTCCGTAGGAAGCGTGGGAGATTCCTACGACAACGCCTTGGCCGAGACCATCATCGGCCTCTACAAGGCCGAGCTCATCCACCATCGCGGACCGTGGCGCAACATCGACCAAGTCGAATACGCCACGCTGGAATGGGTCGACTGGTTCAACAACCGCCGGCTGCTCGAGCCGATCGGCAACGTGCCGCCGGCTGAATTCGAGGCGACGTATCATCAATCAACGGGTCAGCTGCCAATGGCAGCTTGACTCAAACACGGAGGTCTCCTGAAAACCCGGAGCGGTTCATATTTGCCTCTGGTAGAGGGAGCCCACCTTCCAAACCTCGCCCGAGCTCACCGTGTTCATGCCGAAGTGGCGGTACGTAATCGTGCCAAGACCGGAAGGCAAGATCACGGTAGTCACGTCGTAGGCGCCGGTCGAAGTGCTCGGCGAATACGCATAGCTCCACGTGCCGAGCGAATTCGATTTCGAAGATATCGCCGACCATGAGGACGTGCCGAAATTCACGTTGGCGTAGGAATAGCTGCTCGTGGCGCCCTGGGGAGTCCGCACGCTATGGAGTCGGGATGTGCCGGAATCGTACGTGTACGTCCAAGCACTACCCGCAGGTGGTTGGACGCGGGAGAGAAGCGTGAGACCCCCGGAGCCGGGGACTTCCGTCACAGTGTAAGTCCAGACTCGACCTTGAACGGTTATGCGCGACAACAAGTCGCCGCTGTATGTAAAGGTTGCCGTTCTGCCGTCGTTCGTCGTGATAGAGGCGGAGCTTTTCCGCCCCACGTCTGGAGGAGCGTATAAGTGATCGTCGCGTAGTTCCCGTTGCGATCGGTGATTTTGGACGGAAGACGCTCGGTGGGCAGGCCGCCGACTTCAAGCATGTCGTAGCGGGTGCCGTCGGGAGAGTACAGCGTCAGTTCGCCCGACGCGGAGCACACTCCCCGCCAGAAGCCGAGAGTTATGTAGTCGGTTGACGTCGACGTGCCGGCAACTCCGTTTGAAGGGTAGAGCCGCACTTCGACATTGCCATCGGGCAGGTCCAAAGTCATGCCTCCACCCGTGCAACTGTAGTAGAGGCTTCCGTAACTCAGGTGGAGGCGAGGAAAGCCGAATCGCCATCCAGAACCAAACGGTGAGTACGCGGATGTTCCGGCAAGCGAATCGTAGACACGCGTGATCTAAAGGTCGAAGCCGCCGTTGCCCGCAGCAAAGCCGTCGACGTAACTGAGGTGCAAATTGCCGTTGAAGGGGTCGATATTTTCGGCAGCCTGCTGATTTATATAGTCTCGGTTCGGATAGACGCCCTGTTCGTCGGGCCACATTCCGGCCATTGCCGGGCGCGCGGTTAAAGCGACTAGCGCGAAAGCTGCGAGGTGCAGCACGGATTCCCAACGCAAAGCGCCTCTCCTTCCGGCATGTTACGGATTGAAGACGGGAACCGCGGGGGACGTGAACCTTATGGACTACGGATAGAAGTTTGTAGAGGCGCGGGCAAAGAAACTGTCAGCCCATTCCGGAAGGCATGTCGGCTTGGTCCTACCGATTGTTAACATCCCTTTCCGATGCCCGATGGCGGGCCGGCTAGCGACCGGTCCTCTGATTTCGGCGAGATACCGTCCTGCGGAGCAGGCGCGTTAATCCGCCGTTTGCCGGTCCTCTGGATGGGCGCCAAGGCCCGCCGCTCGGGCGGCTGCTCGGCTGGCTGCCCTGACTACTTCGGGCAGGTCCCGGCGTCCGAGGCGACCTTCCCCACGAGCAGCAGGAAGCTCTCGAACGGGCCCATGTTGCCCATCGCCTCCATCATCGGTCCCTGGAAGGCGAGGCGGTTGAGGAACATCGCCTTCATCGGGCCGTACTCGCCGCGGCCCATCTCGGCCCAGCGCTTGGTGTCCGCGGTCATCAGGTAGTCCACGTCGTCGTCCAGCCGGACGCCGGGCGCGGCCGCCCCGCCCGCAACGCACTGCGCGCGCCCGTCCTTCAGGGCGATGCGCAGCTCGACCGGCGGGCTCGCCCCACAATCGGTGCGCGCGACGCGCAGCAGCTTGTAGCCGCGCTTCTTGTCGTTGCCGGCCCACCCCGATTCGGCGAGCTTCACGGGCAGCACCGCATCCTGGTTCCACGCCTCGCAGGCCGCCTGCGCCCAGCCGGGGGACATGAGGACGGGCGGCGAGGCGTGTGCGGCGGCGGCGAAGAGGATGGCGAGGGTTGCGAGCGACCCTCTCCCCGGCCCTCTCCCAGGAGAGAGGGAGAACTTCGTCTTCATGTGCTCCTCCGTTTTCGTTGTCGTCGGTGGTTTGCTAGGTCGCGATCGCCTTGCGCCGTCGCTCCATCAGCCGCCAGATGAACGGCGTGAAGATGAGCTGCATCGCGAGCTCCATCTTCCCGCCCGGCACCACGATCGTGTTGGGCCGGGACATGAAGGAGTCGTGCAGCATCGTGAGGAGGTACGGAAAGTCGATGCCGCGCGGGTCGCGGAAGCGGATCACCACGAAGCTCTCGTCGGCGGTCGGGATCTCGCGCGCGATGAAGGGGTTGGACGTGTCCACGGTCGGCACGCGCTGGAAGTTCACGTGGGTGCGCGTGAACTGCGGGCAGATGTAGTGCACGTAGTCGTGCATCCGGCGCAGGATCGTGTCGGTCACGGCCTCGGTCGAGTAGCCGCGCAGCGACTGGTCGCGCTGCAGCTTCTGGATCCACTCGAGGTTGATCACGGGCACCACGCCGATCAGCAGGTCGGGATAGCGCGCGATGTTCACCCCGGCGCCCTCGACCGCCCCGTGCAGCCCCTCGTAGAACAGCATGTCGGACTCCGGCAGGTCCTCCCAGGACGTGAAGTTGCCCGCCGCCTCGCCGTAGCGGCGCGCCTCGTCCTCGTCGTGGAGGTAGTTGCGCCGGCGCCCGCGGCCGGCCTCGGAGTACTGGCGGAAGAGCCCCTCGAGCTCCTCGAGGAGGTTCGCCTCCGGGCCGAAATGGCTGAAGACGCTGCCCTTGTCCTGTGCGGCCATCACCTCGCGCATCTCGGCGCGGGCGTAGCGGTGGTAGCTGTCGCCCTCGATCACGACGGCGTCCACGTTCTCGCGCCGGAAGATCTTCTCGAAGGTGCGCGTGACCGAGGTGGTGCCGGCCCCCGAGGAGCCGGTGATCGCGACGATCGGATGCCTGGCGGACATGGGCGCTAGGCTCCGACGGGATCGCGGAAGAGCCCGCGGGTCTGGAAGAGCGGCAGGTCGAGGTCGCCGTCGCCGGCGTCCTCGGCGTGGTAGCGCTCGATGCGCTCGACCTCCTCGCGCGAGCCGAACACGAAGGGCACGCGCTCGTGCAGCGCCCGCGGCGCCACGGCGAGCACCGGGCCGCGGCCCGTGCTCGCGCGTCCGCCGGCCTGCTCGACGAGGAAGCCGACGGGATTCGCCTCGTACAGCAGGCGCAGGCGCCCCGGGCGCGCCGGGTCCTTGCGGTCGCGCGGGTAGAGGAAGACCCCGCCGCGCATGAGGATGCGGTGCGCCTCGGCCACGAGCGACGCGATCCAGCGCATGTTGAAGTCGCGCCCGCGCGGCCCGCCCGCTCCCGCCAGGCACTCGTCACGTAGCGGCGCACGGGCGACTCCCAGAAGCGGCTGTTCGAGGAGTTGATCGCGAACTCGGACGTGCGCTCGGGAATGCGCAGGCCGGAATGCGTGAGGAGGAATTCCCCGATGGCGCGGTCGAGGGTGAAGGCGTGCACGCCGTTGCCCACGGAGAGCACGAGCATCGTGCTGGGGCCGTAGATCGCGTAGCCCGCCGCGACCTGGGCGGTCCCGGGCTGCAGGAACGCCGCCTCGCCCGGGGGCGAGGGCGCATCCTCGGGCGCGCGCAGGATCGAGAAGATGCTGCCCACGGCCACGTTCACGTCGATGTTGGAGGACCCGTCGAGCGGGTCGAAGGCGAGGAGGTAGCGGCCCGCGGTCGGCTCGGCGATCGGATGCGGCGCGTCCATCTCCTCGGAAGCGAGCGCCGCCGCGCCGCCCGCGCCCTCCACGCAGCGCACGAACGCCTCGTTCGCCAGCACGTCGAGCCGCTGCTGGACCTCGCCCTGCACGTTGGTGGTGCCCGCCGCGCCGAGCGCGCCGCCCAGGGCGCCCTGCGCGACCTGGTTCGCGACCGACTTGCACGCGAGCGCGGCGGAGAGCACGAGGCTGTTGAGCTCCCCGGTGGCGGCGGGGAAGCGGCGGCGCTCCTCGATCAGGAACTGGGTGAGGGTCAGGCGGGTGGCGGGCACGGGGACCTCCCGGGGTCGGATGTGCGAACCGGTGCGGCGGCGAAGCGGCGGGCGTGCCAGGCGGCCAGCCCGCGCACGGAAAGGCGGCGCGTGCCGAGGGCGGGGTGGGGCGCGTCCCAGGGCGCGTCGGCGTCGCCGAGATGGGGCAGGACCAGGTCGGCCGCGGAGAGGTCGTCGGCGGGCAGCCAGCGGCTGGCGGCGGCGACCACGGGCACGCCGGCCGCGCGCGCGGCCGCCACGCCGTGGGCGGAATCCTCGAACGCGACGGCGCGCGCGGGATCGAGCGCGAGGGCGGCCAGCGCGGCGTGGTACGCGTCGGGCGCCGGCTTCTTGCGCGCGACCGCCTCGCCCGTCACGACGGCGGCGAACCACGAGCGCCAGCGCGGGCCGAGCACGGGCGCGAAGAGGGGGGCGAGGTTGGCCTCGCTCGTGGTCGTGGCGAGCGCCAGGCGCACGCCGGCGCGCCGCGCCTCGCCCAGGATCCGGCGCACGCCCGGGCGCCACGGCACGCCCTCGCGCGCGAGGAGCGCCGCATAGTGCCGGGTCTTGGCGGCATGCGCCCGCGCGATCGCCTCGCCGCCGAGCGCCCGGCCGCGCTCGGCGAGCGAGCGGGCGATGCGCTCCCGGCCGCCCGCCACCGCGAGCAGCCGCCGGTACTCGTCCTCGTCCCAGCGCAGGCCGAGCCCGGACTCCTCGAAGGCCACGTTGAAGGCGCGCCGGTGCAGGCCCTCCGTCTCGGCCACCGTCCCGTCCACGTCGAAGATCAGCGCCTCGAGCATGCGCGCACCCCGGCTAGCCCATCGACCGCCGGCCATGATCGCCGGCGCATCCCGGCGCGGGGCGGCGCCTCAACGCGCATCGGCGGACCCGTCCTGCGGCTCGAAGATGCGGCTGGCGAGGATGTCGTCGGCGACGATGGTGGTGAGCGCGGCGCGGTCGGCGCCGGCGAGGCCGGGGAAGATCCGGCTGGCGTGGCGCAGCCGCGCGCGGTCGAGCGCGTTGCGCACGCTCCTCGCGTTGGCGAAGTGCGGCCGCGCCATGCGCCGGTCGAGGTAGCGCTCGAAGGCGGCGCGCGCGCCGTCGTCGAAGCCGTAGCCCATGCGCTCGAGCATCATCGCGGCGATGCGCATCAGCTCCTCCCGGCTGTAGTCGGGGAAGTCGATGTGGTGCGCGATGCGCGAGGCGAAGCCCGGGTTGCACTCGAAGAAGCGGTCCATCCGGTCCTGGTACCCGGCGAGGATCACGACGAGGTCCTCGCGCTGGTTCTCCATCACCTGCAGCAGGATCTCGATCGCCTCCTGGCCGTAGTCGCGCTCGTTCTCGGGCCGGTAGAGGTAGTAGGCCTCGTCGATGAACAGCACGCCGCCCATCGCGCGCTTGAGCACTTCCTTCGTCTTGGGCGCCGTGTGGCCGATGTACTGGCCGACGAGGTCGTCGCGGGTGACGGCCACGAGGTGGCCCTTGCGGGAGTAGCCGAGGCGATGGAGGATGCCGGCCATGCGCATCGCGACCGTGGTCTTGCCGGTGCCGGGGTTGCCGGTGAAGCACATGTGCAGCCCCGGCGGCTGCCCCGCCAGGCCGTGCTGCGCGCGCGCGCGGTCCACGGCGAGCAGCGCGGCGATCTCGGCGATGCGCTTCTTCACCGGCGCGAGCCCCACGAGCTCGCGGTCGAGCTCGGCGAGGAGCTGCGCGATGTCCGCCGCGACGTCGTCGCCGGCGGCGCTCGCGGGGGAAGGTGCCAGGGCGGGCATCGGCGCGCTACCGGTACCGGCGCCCTTCGGGCAGCGCGGTCGCGTAGGGCTCGATCCCGTAGCGCTGCACGCGGCCCGCGCCCTCGGTGCGGCGCAGCCGGAAGCCCGGCTCGCTCGCCGGACGGTTCACGATGAACGACAGGCGCACCGTCTCCCACCCGCGCGTGGCGTCGAACGCGTTCACGCGCACGTAGTGCTGCGGGAAGGTCTTGCGGCACGCATCGATCTCCTTCAGGACGCCGGCGGCGTCGTGCAGGTCGAACATCGGCATGCCGTGCATCTCCCAGTAGGTGTTGCGCGGGTGGATGTCGTCGGTGTGCTCGACGCTCACGGCCCACCCGTTGGCGAGGCAGTACTCGACCTGCGCGCGGATCTGCGCGTCGGTGAGGTCCGGAAGGAAGGAGAAGGCGCCCTGGGTGACTCGCATGTTCGCTCCTTGCGACGGCTCCCCTCCCGCGAAAGAGGGCCGGGGAGAGGGTGAATGACTAGGCCACGGCGGGCGTCGGCACGTAGTCCGACGTGTCGGTGCTCGCGTAGTTGAAGGACACGTCCTTCCAGGTGTCGAGCGCGGCGGCGAGCGGGCGGCAGTGGCGCGCCGCCTCGGCCAGGATGTGCGGGCCCTCGACCCAGACGTCGCGTCCCTCGTTCCTCGCGAGGATCATCGCCTCGAGCGCCACGCGGTTGGCGGTCGCCCCCGCCTCGATGCCCATCGGGTGGCCGATCGTGCCGCCGCCGAACTGCAGCACCACGTCGTCGCCGAAGAGCTCCACGAGCTGGTGCATCTGCCCGGCGTGGATGCCGCCCGAGGCCACCGGCATCACCTTGCGCAGCCCCGCCCAGTCCTGCTCGAAGAAGATGCCGCGCGGAAGGTCCACGGCGTTGCGCGTCTCGCGGCACACATTGTAGAAGCCCTGCACCGTGAGCGGGTCGCCCTCGAGCTTGCCCACGGCGGTGCCGGCGTGGATGTGGTCCACGCCCGCCATGCGCATCCACTTGGTGATCACGCGGAAGGACACGCCGTGGTTCTTCTGCCGCGTGTACGTGCTGTGCCCGGCGCGGTGCAGGTGCAGGATCATGTCGTTGTCGCGCGCCCACTTCGCCATCGACTGGATCGCGGTGTAGCCGATCACGAGGTCGATCATCACGATGACGCTGCCCAGCTCCTTCGCGAACTCGGCGCGCTTGTACATCTCCTCCATCGTGCCGGCGGTCACGTTGAGGTAATGGCCCTTCACCTCGCCCGTGGCGGCCATCGCGCGGTTGACCGCCTCCATCACGTAGAGGAAGCGGTCGCGCCAGTGCATGAAGGGCTGCGAGTTGATGTTCTCGTCGTCCTTCATGAAGTCGAGGCCGCCCTTCAGCGCCTCGTACACGACGCGCCCGTAGTTCTTGCCCGACAGCCCCAGCTTGGGCTTCGTCGTCGCCCCCAGGAGCGGGCGGCCGAACTTGTCGAGGCGCTCGCGCTCGACCACGATGCCCGTGGGCGGGCCCTGGAAGGTCTTGAGGTAGGCCACGGGGATGCGCATGTCCTCCAGCCGCAGCGCCTTCAGCGGCTTGAAGCCGAAGACGTTGCCGATGATCGAGGCGGTGAGGTTGGCGATCGAGCCTTCCTCGAAGAGGTCGAGCTCGTAGGCGATGAAGGCGAAGTACTGGCCCGGGTTGTTCGGCACCGGCTCCACCCGGTACGCCTTCGCGCGGTAGGTCTCGGCGGCGGTGAGGCGGTCGGTCCAGACCACGGTCCAGGTCGCCGTGGACGACTCGCCGGCCACCGCGGCGGCCGCCTCCTCGGGGTCCACGCCCTCCTGCGGCGTGATGCGGAAGAGCGCCAGCACGTCCGTGTCCTTCGGCTCGTAGCCGGGCTGCCAATAGCCCATCTGCGCGTACTTCAGCACCCCCGCCTTGTAGCGGTCGGCGGCGTTCTCGATGCGGCGGTCCGGTGCGCCCATGGCGGTTCCCCGTGGTTCGACGGGTCCATCATGGGCGCGGCGACTCATCAGCGCTACTTAGTTCTTTTTGCCCCTCCCATAAGCTATGCTGATGACATGCGCCGCTACACCCTGCGCCAGCTCGACCTCTTCGCGGCCGTGGCCCGCACCCACAGCCTCACCCGGGCGGCCGCCGAGGTCCACCTCACCCAGCCCGCGGTCTCGATGCAGCTCAAGCAGCTCGAGGAGGCCGTGGGCCTGCCGCTGCTCGAGCCCGCCGGGCGGGGGGTGCAGCTCACCGAGGCGGGGCGCGAGTTCGCCGAGAACGTCGAGGAGGTGCTCGAGCGGGTGCAGCACCTCGAGGAGCTGGCGGCGCGCTGGCGCGGGGCGCGCAGCGGCCGGGTGCGCCTGGGCGTGGTCTCGACGGCCAAGTACTTCGTGCCGCGGCTGCTGGCGCAGTTCCTGCGCGCCCACCCCGGCGTGGACTTCCGCATGACGATCCACAACCGCGAGCAGATCCTCGAGGAGCTGCGGGCCAACACGCTCGACTTCGTGATCATGGGCCGTCCGCCCGAGGGCATCGACTGCGTCTCCCGGCCCTTCGCCCCGAACCTGCTCGGCATCGTGGCCGCCCCGGAGCACCCGCTGTCCCGCCGGCGGGGCCTCGGGCTCGCCGAGCTCGCCGACGAGGCCTTCATCGTGCGCGAGCACGGCTCCGGCACCCGCGCGGCGATGGAACGCTTCTTCGCCCTGCACCGTCTCAAGTTCCGGACCTCCATGGAGATGGCCTCGAACGAAAGCATCAAACAGGCGGTGATCGCCGGGCTCGGGCTCGGGTTCCTGTCGCTGCACACGGTGCGCAACGAGCTCGCCGCCGGCCGGCTCGTGCTCCTCGACGTGGAGGGGCTGCCGATCGAGCGGCACTGGTACCTGGTCCGGCGCACGGCCCGCCGCCTCGTGCCCGCCGCCGAGGAGTTCGGCGCGTTCCTGGCGAGCGAGGCCGAGGCCCTGCTCGAGGCCGAGGACAACCTGCTCACCGTGCTGGCGCGCGCCCGCTCGCCGCGCCGCCGTCCCCCCCGACCCCGCAAGACGAAGGAGAAAGCCTGATGTCCCGCTATGCGTTCGGCAAGACCGTGAACCTGTCCTACGACGAGGCGATCGCCCGCGCCACCGAGGCGCTGGGCAAGGAGGGCTTCGGCGTGCTCACCGAGATCGACGTCGCCGCCACGCTCAAGAAGAAGCTCGGCAAGGACATGCCGCCGTACAAGATCCTCGGCGCCTGCAACCCCCAGTTCGCCCACCGCGCGCTCGAGGCCGAGCCGCAGATCGGGGCGCTGCTGCCCTGCAACGTCGTCGTCCGCGTGGACGCGGCGGGCAAGACCGTCGTCGAGGTGATGGATCCGCAGGCGGTCCTGAGCCTCGTGGAGCGCGACGACATCGCGCCGATCGCCAAGGAGGTGCGCGAGCGGCTGGAGCGGATGCTCGCTTCGCTCTGATGGTTCCAGCCCCGTCCCCGGCCGCCGTTGACCGGGCGCAAGCGCCTCCGGGCAGGCGCCGGTAGGCTGGACGCATGGGCGAGCCCGCGGACCTTCCCGCCGCACCGACCGGCCTTACCGAGGCGCAGGCGCGCGAGCGCCTCGCCGCGGAGGGCCCGAACGCGCTGCCCGACCCCGAGCGCCACGGCCTCGCGGCGATCGTCCTCGGGGTGCTGCGCGAGCCGATGTTCCTGCTGCTGGTGGGCGCCGCGGCGGTCTACCTGCTGCTGGGCGACCTGCGCGAGGCCCTCGTGCTCGCCGCCTCGGTGGCGGTCGTCCTCGCCATCACCATCGTCCAGGAGCGGCGCACCGAGCGCGCGCTCGACGCGCTGCGCGACCTCTCGAGCCCGCGCGCGCTCGTGGTGCGCGACGGGCGCGAGAAGCGCATCGCCGGGCGCGACGTGGTGCGCGGCGACCTCCTGCTGCTGCGCGAGGGCGACCGGGTCGCCGCCGACGCTTGCGTGCTCGCGGGCCACGACCTGCTCGTCGACGAGTCGCTCCTCACGGGCGAGTCGGTGCCGGTCGAGAAGCGCGCGGGCGGGGCGGCGCCGGAGCACGCCCGGGTGTACTCGGGCACGCTCGTCGTGCGCGGTGCCGCCCATGCCGAGGTGAGCGCGACCGGGGCGCACTCGGAGCTGGGACGCATCGGCGTGTCGCTCGCGCAGGTCGACCGCGGCAAGACCGCGCTCGAGACGGAGACCGCGCGCATCGTGCGGCGCATCGCCGTCTTCGGGCTGGGCGTGTGCGTCCTGGTGGCGATCCTCTACGTCGTCACCCGCGGCGATCCCCTCGCCGGCGTGCTCGCGGGCCTCACGCTCGCCATGGCGGTGCTGCCCGAGGAGTTCCCGCTCGTGCTCACCGTCTTCTTCGCGCTCGGCGCCTGGCGCATCTCGCGCCAGGGCGTGCTCACCCGTCGCATGCCCGCCATCGAGATGCTGGGCGCGGCCACGGTCCTGTGCTGCGACAAGACCGGCACCCTCACGGAGAACCGCATGACGGTGGCCGAGACCTGGGCCGCGGGCGCGTGGCGCAAGCCCGACGCCCGGGGCGCGGCGGAAGCGGCCCTCCTCGACGCCGCCGCCCTCGCCTGCGAGCGCGCGCCCTTCGACCCGATGGAGCGCGCGATCCTGGACACGCAGTCCTCCCTCCCCCCCGGGGAGGCGCAGTCCTCCCTCCCCCCTGGGGGAGGGCCGGGGAGAGGGTCGAGCGCTTCGCTCCCGCCTTCCCCCGAGCGCACCTACCCGCTCGCCGAGGACTTCCTCGCCGTCGCCCATGCCTGGCGGATGAACGGCGAGGCGTTCATCGCGATGAAGGGCGCGCCGGAGACGGTGCTCGCGCTCTGCGCGATGGACGAGGGCGAGCGGCGGGCCGCCCTCGAGGAGGCCTCGCGCGCGGCCCGCCGCGGCCTGCGGCTGCTCGCCGTGGCGCGCGCGCCGTGGGACGCGCGCCCATGGCCCGAGCGGCTCGCCGAGGCCCCCTTCCGCTTCCTGGGCTTCGTGGCGCTCGCCGACCCGTTGCGCCGCACGGTGCCCGGCGCCGTGGCCCTCGCCCGCCGCGCCGGCATCCGCGTCGTGATGATCACCGGCGACCATTCGGAGACGGCGCTCGCGATCGCGCGCGAGGCGGGGCTGCGCGCCGAGGGCGCGATGACCGGGCGGGAGCTCGCGTCCGGCGACGACGCCGCGCTCGCCGCGGCGGTGCGGCGGGTCGACGTGTTCGCGCGCGTGCGCCCCGAGCAGAAGCTGCGGCTCGTGCGGGCCCTGCGCGACGCGGGCGAGGTGGTGGCGATGACCGGCGACGGCGTGAACGACGCCCCGGCGTTGAAGGCCGCCCACATCGGCATCGCCATGGGACAGCGCGGCACGGATGTCGCGCGCGAGGCGGCCTCGCTCGTGCTGCTCGAGGACGACTTCACGACCATCGTCTCCACGGTGCGGCTCGGCCGGCGCATCTACGACAACATCCGCAACGCCATGCGCTACCTCCTCGCCGTGCACGTGCCGCTGGCGGGGATGACGTTCCTGCCGCTGGTGTTCGGCTGGCCGCTCTTCGCCTTCCCCGTGCACGTCGTCTTCCTCGAGTTCGTGATCGACCCCGCCTGCTCGATCGCCTTCGAGGCCGAGAGGAGCGACGTGCACGTGATGGACCGCCCGCCCAGGCCGCCGGCGCAGCGCCTGTTCACGCTGCGCATGCTCGCCTACGGGCTCGGCCTGGGAGCCACGCTCCTCGCCGCGAGCGCGCTGGTCTACGGCTGGGCGCTCACGACGGGCCGCGGCGAGGACGGGGCGCGCGCCCTCGCCTTCGCCACCCTCGTGGCCGGAAACCTCGCGCTGATCCTCGTGAACCGTTCCTCGACGCTCACCGCGTGGGAGAGCCTCGCGCACCCGAACCGGGCGCTGTGGTGGATCGTGGCGGGCGCGGCCGCGGCGCTCGCCGCCTCGATCTACGTGCCCCCCGTGGCGAGCCTCTTCCGCTTCGCCGCGCCCGCGCCGGCCGACGCGCTCCTCGCGCTCGCCGCCGGCGCCGCCTCGGTGCTCTGGTTCGACTTCGTGAAGCTCGCGCGCCGGGCGCGGTGATCCGGCACCGGCCGGGGTCGCCGCGACGGCGCCGACGGAACTCGGGCAGGGCCACCCGATGTCTCATCTTCCCGGCTCCTGCCGCGCCGGCCCCCATTGCGCGCGGTCGCCCCTTGCGCCGGGTCAACCGGGCGGCGCCCGCCGCCCAGACAATGGACGCATGTCCCATTCCCGCAAGGTCCTCCTCACCGTCCTGGCCGCCGCGGCCGTGATCCTCGTGGCGCTCGGCGCCTACCGCCGCGAGCGCGGCGTCACCGTCGCGGCCTACACCGTCGCCCGCGGCCCGCTCGTGCAGACCGTCGTCGCGAGCGGGCGCGTGGAAAGCCCCAAGCGCGTCGAGATCGGCAGCCAGGTCACCGGCGTGGTCGCCCGCATCCCCGTGGAGGAAGGCGAGCAGGTGCGCGCAGGGCAGCTGCTCGTCGCGCTCGACGACACCCAGGCGCGCGCCGAGGTCGAGGCCGCGCGGCACGCGGTGGCCCAGGCCGACGCGAAGCTCGCCCAGCTCGCGTCCACCGGGCTGCCCGTGGCCGCCGAGGCCGAGCGCCAGGCCGAGGTGAACCTCGGCAACGCCGAGCGCGCGCTCGCCCGCGCGAAGGAGCTCTTCGCCCGCGGCTTCATCGGCCAGGCCGCGCTCGACGACGCGCAGCGTGCGCGCGACGTGGCCGAGAGCCAGTGGAAGTCGACGCAGCTCCAGCGCCGCAGCGCCGCGGCCGGCGGCAGCGACTGGAAGGTGGCGCAGGCGGCCGCGGCGCAGGCCCGGGCGAGCCTGCGCGCGGCCGAGGCGAAGCTCGCGCAGGCCACGATCGAGGCGCCGGTAGCGGGCACCCTCATCGCGCGCAACGTCGAGCGCGGCAACGTCGTGCAGCCCGGCAAGGTGCTGATGGTGCTCTCGCCCGAGGGGGCCACCCAGCTCGTGGTCCAGATCGACGAGAAGAACCTGAACCTGCTGCGGGCGGGCGAGCCGGCCATCGCCTCGGCCGACGCGTACCCGGACCGGCGCTTCGCCGCGCGCGTGGCCTACATCAACCCCGCCGTGGACCCGCTGCGCGGCAGCGTCGAGGTGAAGCTCGCCGTGCCCGACGCGCCGGCATACCTGCTGCAGGACATGACGGTGTCGGTGGACATCGAGGTGGCGCGGCGCGCCGAGGCGCTCCTCCTTCCGGCCGACGCCGTGCACGACGCGGCGGGCACCAGGCCCTGGGTCTTCGCGGTGCGCGACGGCCGCCTCGCGCGCCAGCCCGTGAAGCTCGGCGCGCGCGGCGAGGGGCGCGTGGAGGTCGTCTCCGGCCTCGCAGAGGGCGAGCGCGTCGTGCCGAGCACGCGCACCGGGCTCGCCGAGGGCCAGGCCGTGCACG
This sequence comes from uncultured beta proteobacterium, assembly GCA_963741815.1. GTDB lineage: Bacteria > Pseudomonadota > Gammaproteobacteria > Burkholderiales > Usitatibacteraceae > Usitatibacter. Next base: position 1,216,412 of record CAVUJI010000003.1, on the reverse strand, counting down.
TGGCCGCCGCGAAGAAGCCGGCGGCGAAGCCGTGAACTCGCGCCTGCCCTTCGAGTGGATCGCGGCGATGCGCTTCCTCGCCGAGGGGCGCATGCAGACCGCGTTCATCGTCGTGGGCGCGGCGATCGGCGTGGCGGTGATCGTCTTCCTCTCCGCGGTGCTCACCGGCATGCAGCAGAACATCATCCGGCGCTCGCTGCTGTCGCAGGCGCACATCGTGATCCAGCCCGCCGAGGAGGTGGCGCGGCCGCAGCCGCGGGGCGTGCCCGGCGGCGAGGTCGCGGTCGTGCAGAAGCGCGCCCAGCGACTCATTCCCATCGACCAGTGGCGCAAGGTGCGCGACGAGGTGCGCGAGGTGCCCGGCGTGCGCGTGGCCACGGCGGTCGTCTCGGGACCGGCCTTCGCGGTGCGCGGAGACGCGAACAAATCGGTGTCCGTGACCGGCATCGACCCCGACGAGTACAACCGCATCGTGCCGCTGCCGGACAAGATCGTGGCCGGGACGTGGCGCCTGGCGAGCACCGACATCCTGGTGGGCACCGAGCTCGCGAAGGACCTGGGCGCGGCCATCGGCGACAAGGTCCGCCTGGCCACCCCGGGCGGCGGGGACGTGACGCTCACCATCACCGGCATCTTCGACCTGGGCTCCCGGGGGGTGAACGAGCGCAACGTCTACGTGCTCTTCCGCACGGCGCAGGACCTGCTCAACCTCCCCGGCGGCGCCTCGTCGATCGCCGTGACCGTCGACGACATCTGGCAGGCCGAGGTCGTGGCGCAGGCGATCACCGCGCGGGTGGGCCTGCAGGCCGACAGCTGGATCCGCACCAACCAGCAGTTCTTCGTGGCGCTGAACGCCCAGACCGTGTCCAACTCCGTGCTGCGCGTGGCGGTCGCCTTCTCCGTGGCGCTCGGGATCGCGAGCGTGCTCGTGGTCTCCGTCGTGCAGAAGTCGCGCGAGATCGGCATCCTGCGCGCCATGGGCGCGTCGCGCCGGCAGGTGATGAACGTGTTCCTCATCCAGGGCGCGTTGGTGGGGCTCGTGGGCAGCTTCGCCGGATCGGGGCTCGCCGCGCTGGCGCTTCGCCTGTGGCAGGCCACCCTCAAGAACCCCGACGGCACGCCGCTTTTCATGCTGACCTTCGATCCCGCCCTCGTCGGGTGGGCCGCGCTCATCGCGACCGCGACGGGTCTGCTGGCCGCGGTCACGCCCGCGCGCCGCGCGGCCAGGCTCGACCCCGTCGTGGCGATCCGTGGCTGACGACGTCCTGCGCCTGGAGGGCGTGCGCAAGTCGTATGCCGCGCCGGGCGCGCCGCCGAACGAGGTGCTGCACGGCATCGACCTCGCCCTCGCCCCGGACGAGTTCGTGGCGCTGATCGGTCCCTCGGGTTCGGGCAAGAGCACGCTCCTCAACGTCGTGGGCCTGCTCGATCGTCCGGACGCGGGGCGGCTCCTCGTGGCCGGGCAGGACACGGCGAGCCTCGACGAGGCGGCGCTCACGCGGCTGCGCGGGCGCACCATCGGCTTCGTCTTCCAGTACCACTACCTGCTCTCCGCCTTCAGCGCCATCGAGAACGTGATGATGCCGATGCTGCTCGCGCGCGGAAGGCCCGACGCCGCGATGCACGAGGCGGCCGCGGCCCTGCTCGACAGCGTCGGGCTCACGCCCTGGCGCGACAAGCCGGTGAATACGCTCTCCGGCGGGCAGCAGCAGCGCGTGGCCGTGGCGCGGGCGCTCGCGATGCGCCCGCCCCTCATCCTCGCCGACGAGCCCACGGGCAACCTCGACACGAAGTCCGCCGACGGCGTCTTCGAGGTGATGCGCGAGGTCAACCGCGCGAGCGGCACGGCCTTCCTCTTCGTGACCCACGACCCGCGGCTCGCCGACCGGTGCGAGCGCGTGGTCGATCTCGTGGACGGGCGCATCGTCTCGGACGGGCCGCGCGCGGCTTGATCGGAATCAAAGGCCGGGGTACAACGGCCGGCATAGTCGCAGGAATCGCTCAACAAGGCCCCGACAGGGCCGCAACCCTGGGAGGGTCCGATGCAGCAGGCCGACGCCGTTCCGCAGTATCTCCACGACACGTACTGGTGGGCCTATGTCCACCCCAACGCCGTGCGGTTCTTCGAGCGGCAGTGGCTCGTGAACCTGATCCTGTGGGGCAACTTCGCGAAGCTGCGCGACGGCGCGCTCGCCGCGATGGGCGAGTCTGCTGCCCGGGCGCACCCTGCAGGTGGCCTGCGTCTACGGGGACTTCACCCCGCGCCTGGCCGAGCGCGTGCGCGCGGGCGAGGGCCGCCTCGACGTGGTCGACGTCCTGCCCATCCAGCTCCAGAACCTCGAGCGCAAGCTCGCGCCCGGCGCCCCCGTGCAACTGCTGCAAGGCGACGCGAGCCGGCTGCGCGAGGCCGACGGCGCCTACGACCGCGTGATCCTCTTCTTCCTGCTGCACGAGATGCCCCTCGAGGTGCGGCAACGCACCCTCGGCGAGGCGCTGCGCGTCGTGAAGCCCGGCGGCCAGGTGGTGATCGTCGACTACCACGCCCCGCGCCGCTGGCACCCGCTGCGCGGCGTGATGCGGTGGATCCTGCGCAACTTCGAGCCCTTCGCGATGGACCTGTGGGCGAACGAGATCGAAGGCTGGCTGCCCGCGCATCGGGTGGCGGCACTGCGCAAGGAGACCTTCTACGGCGGGCTCTACCAGCGCCTGGTGATCACCGCCCGGTAGCGTCCGCGTGGGGAAAGCGAATCGGTTCTAATATCCGCACTTCAACCCCGAGCCTGCCATGAAGATCCTCCTCGCCGCCGACGCGTCCGACTACACGAAGCGCGCCGCCCGCCACCTCGCCCGCCACGTGCAGTGGTTCGCCGAGATGCCGCAGGTCCACGTGCTGCACGTGCACCCGCCGATCCCCTACCCGGGTGCCGCCGCGCGGGCCGGCAAGAGCGCGGTCGAGCGGTACCTGCGCGAGGACAGCGAGGCCGCGCTCGCCGTGGCGGAAAAGGCGCTCACCCGGGCCGAGGTGCCGTTCCGCGCCTCCTGGTGCACCGGGGAGGTCGCGCGCGAGATCGCCGCCTACGCGAAGAAGAACGGGATCGACCTCATCGTCATGGGCTCCCACGGCGAGGGCGCGCTCTCGAACCTCGTGCTGGGCAGCGTCACCACGAAGGTGCTGGCGACGGTCAAGACGCCGGTGCTGATCGTGCGCTAGGCCGGCATGCGAAGGCGGCCGGCGCAAGCGCCCATCACGTCCCGCGGCCCGCGCTAGAACCCGATGCCGAGCAGCACCCATGCCGCGCGCACCGTGGCGACGAACGCCACGCCGTAGCACGCGAGCTTCGCGCCCAGGCCGGCGGGCAGCCCGAGGTCGTGCAGCGTGTGGTAGATGCGGTGCGCGGCGTGCCAGAGGAAGAGCGAGATCGCCGCGAAGAGGAACGCCTTGCCGAACGGGTTGCGCGCGAAGGCGAGCGCGCTCTCGTAGGTGAAGGCGCCGCGCGGCAGGAGCACGTGCAGCGGCCCCGCGACCCCGGTCACGAAGACGAGGGCCGCGCCCACGAGCGCGGAGAGCATGCCGCCGGCGCCGAAAAGGAGCCAGAAGACCGGCTGGTTGGAGCGCTTCAGGACGCGAGCCATGCGATCATCCCCACGAAAGCCGCGGACACGACCGCCGCGGCGGCGAGCCCCGCCGCCGTGATCGCGCCGCCCGAAAGGCGCCGCCCGCCGATGCGCACCGGGGGCATCGTCTTCGGCATGATCCGGAACCAGCTCCACGTGTGGTACGCGAAGACCACGAGGAGCACCAGGTGGAAGCCCACGGACACCGGGCTCGCGAGCGCGTGGAGCCACTCGTCGAACGCCTCGGGCCCCTGCGACAGGCGCAGCACGCCGGCCAGCAGGATCAGCGCGTAGGCCGCCACGAACAGCGCCGTCGCCTCGCGCGCCATGTAGCGCACGAAGAACGGGTCGCGGCGCCACCACCCGTCCATGCCGCGAAGATACGTGCGTCGCACCGACATCATCGCCTCCCCGGCAGGAAGCGCGCGAACCAGTCCACCGCGCTCGCCGTCTTGTTCTGGTTCACCGCGTTGGCCGGGTCGACCTGCTTCGGACACACCTCCGAGCAGTACCCGACCGCCGTGCAGCTCCACACCCCCTCCTCCGAATGCACGAGCTCCATGCGCTCGGCCTTCGCCCCGTCGCGGGAATCGGCGTTGTAGCGGTGCAGCAGCGCCGTGAGCCCGGGCCCGAGGAAGCCCGGGTCGAGCCCGTACTGCGGGCAGGCGGCGTAGCAGAGCATGCAGTTGATGCAGTGGCTGAAGGACTCGAAGCGCTCGAGCTGCTCCGGGGTCTGGCGGTATTCGCCCTCGCCGAGCGCCCGCGGGGCCTTCGGCACGATCCACGGCTGGATGCGCTGCGAGCTTGCCGACGAAGTCCTCGGCGTCGACGACCAGGTCGCGCTCGATCGGGAAGTGGGCGAGCGCCTCCACGCGCACGGGACCGGGAGCGTAGTCGCGCAGGAACGTGCGGCAGCCGAGCGCGGGCACGCCGTCGACCATCACGCCGCAGCTGCCGCAGATCGCCATGCGGCACGACCAGCGGAAGGTGAGCGAGCCGTCGATGTGGTCCTTCACGTACTGCAGCCCCTGCAGCACGGACGTATCGTCGGTGTACGGGATCGCGAAGGACTGCGTGTAGGGCTCCCCTCCCTCCTCGGGCTTGTAGCGCAGGATCTCGAGGGTGATGGTGGGGGACTCAGGCATGGGCGTTCCTCTCGCGCTCGGCGGCCTCGGCGGCCTCGCCGGCGGCGCCGTAGGCGCGGGTTGCGGGGGGCGAGCTCGTGATCGTCACCTCGCCCCAGCCGATGCGCGGCGCGCCCTCTCCCTCGCGCCAGGCCAGCGTGTGCTTGAGGTAGTGCGCGTCGTCGCGCTCGCGGCAGCCCTCGTCGAGGCGCTGGTGCGCGCCGCGCGACTCGCGCCGCGCGAGCGCCGAGTGCGCCATCGCGTCGGCCACGTCGAGCTGGAAGCCCAGCTCCAGCGCCGAGAGCCACTCGGTGTTCCAGCCCTCGGCGCGGTCGCCGAGGGACACGTGCTTCAGCCGCTCCTTGAGCTCGGCGAGCGTGCGGCACGCCTGCTCGATCTCGGCCCCGGTGCGGTAGATCCCGCACCCGCGCTCCATGGCCCGGGCCATCGCGTCGCGCAGCACGGCCACGCGCTCGCCGCCGCCGGGGCGGCGCAGCGCGGCGCGGGCGCGCTCCTCCGCGTCCTGGGCCTGCCAGCGCAGGCTCACGCCGTTGGTGCTCTCGGCCTCGCGCGCGAAGCGCGCGGCGTTCTCCCCGGCGAGCTTGCCGAAGACGAGCAGCTCCGCCAGCGAGTTGGAGCCCAGGCGGTTGGCGCCGTGGATGCCGACGCTCGCGCACTCGCCGGCGGCGAACAGGCCCGGCAGGGGCGCGGCGGCGCGCGCATCCGTCGGGATGCCGCCCATCGTGTAGTGCACGGCGGGGCGCACCGGGATCGGGGCGTCGGCCGGGTCGATGCCGAGGAACTCCTCGGCCAGCTCGCAGATCTGCGGCAGGCGCTCGCGCAGCCGGGCGCGCCCGAGGTGGCGCAGGTCGAGGTGCACGCAGGAGTCCCCCTGGGGGGTCTCGATCGTGCGGCCCTTGCGCTCCTCGTGCCAGAAGGCCTGGGAGAGGCGATCGCGCGGCCCGAGCTCCATCGCCTTCTTGCGCGGCCACGGGTCGGGCGGCCCCAGGCCGTAGTCCTGCAGGTAGCGGTAGCCGTCGCGGTTCTTGAGCAGCCCGCCCTCGCCGCGGCAGGCCTCCGTGAAGAGCAGGCCCGAGCCGGGCATGCACGTGGGGTGGTACTGCACGAACTCCATGTCGCGCAGGGGCACGCCCTGGCGGTAGGCGAGCGCCATGCCGTCGCCGGTGACGATGCCGCCGTTGGTGTTCTGGCGGAAGACGCGCCCGGCCCCGCCCGTGGCGACCACGACCGCGTTCGCCTTCACCAGCCGGAACTCCCCGGTGGCGATGTCGATCGCGACCACGCCGTGCACGCGGCCGTTCTCCACCACCAGGTCGCAGCAGAAGTGCTCGTCCAGCCGCCGGATCGACGGGTACTTCATCGAGGTCTGGAAGAGGGTGTGCAGCATGTGGAAGCCGGTCATGTCCGCGGCGAACCAGGTGCGCTCCATCTTCATGCCGCCGAAGGCGCGCACGTTGGCGCGGCCGTCCTCGCGCCGGCTCCAGGGGCAGCCCCAGTGCTCGATCTGCACCATCTCCTCGTGGCAGCGCTCCACGAAGTACTGCACCGCGTCCTGCTCGCACAGCCAGTCGCCGCCGGCCACGGTGTCGTGGAAGTGGAGCTCGAGGCTGTCCTCGCGCGAGGGTCACGGCCGCGGCGCCGCCCTCGGCGGCGACGGTGTGGCTGCGCATGGGGTAGACCTTCGACAGCAGCGCGATGCGGAGGCCGGGGTCGTGCTCGGCGGCCGCGATGGCCGCGCGCAGGCCCGCCCCGCCGCCGCCCACGATGGCCACGTCCACCTGGATCACTTCCACTTCGGCTCCTTGCTCCACCGCCCGTTCGGGCGCCAACCGATACCTTCGCTCATGGGCGCCGGAAGCGTTTGACGCGCATCAACGGAAACGGGGCCGCTCGCGCGGCCCCGCCCCGCTCCTCCCTCCGGCCAGCTATCGGAACCGGTACGTGTACATGACGCTCACGTACGTGACGTTCTGCTCGGGCTGCATGACGATCGTGGTGTTGTCGGAGTAGAGGAAGGGCACCCCGTTCCAGCCCCACTGCCACTCGTCGAGCTTGGTGCGGTCGTGCACGATCTCGAGGCGCACGTCCGCGTTCTTCTGCAGCGCATAGGTGCCGTACACCTTGAGGCGCGTGTCGCGGAAGGTCGCGTCCGGCAGCCCCCCCGACTGGTCGAGGAAGGCCTGGTTGGCCGAGCTCGCCTGCGCGTCGAGCGTCTGCCCGTACACGTTGCGGTCGTTGATGTAGAGCAGGTCCGCGCCTAGCCTGAGCTTCGGCGTGGCCTGGCCGACGATGCCGATCCCCGCGGTGTTGTTCTTGTCCTTCAGGTCGGCGATGTAGCCCGTGGAGTGCGCCACCTTGATGGTCTGCTCGCTGTAGGTGTAGTACGCCTTGAGCTTCCAGTCGTCGTTGACCGCGTAGGACGCGTCCACGCTGTACAGGCGCAGGTCGGTGCGGCTCAGGCCCTTCTCGCTGGGCGCCGAGTAGTCGTCCTTGCCCCAGTCGAGGCCGAACTGCAGCGACAGGCGATCCATCGGCGACCAGTCCGCGAGGACCCGAACCTTGTCGCGGGTACGGTCCTCGAAGATGAGCGGGAAGATGCCGGTGCGGTTGTACATGCACGCGTTCACCGGCTCGCCCCGCGCCTGCGACTCGCAGTCCGGGTCCGCCGGGATCACCGGCTGTCCCGGGTTCGCCCACCGGCTTGAGCCAGCTCGTGCCGTCGCGCTCGGTGTGCACGTAGCTCAGCATCCCGGTCAGCGTGTCGGCCATGGTCTTGCGCAGGTCGATGTGCGCCCCGCGCTCGTAGGTCTTCTGGCGCAGGCCCGTGAGGCCGGCCACCTCGGTGGTCGAGACGATGTCGCCGCGGTCGATCGACTCGTAGTCGAGGCCCACGGTGCCCTTGAGCCCGTAGGCGAAGGCGTAGGTCGCCTCGGCCTTGCCGGCGAGCTTCTTGTTGGAGATGTGGCCGTTCGTGAACGGTTCGGAGGTGCCCTCGATGTTGTAGTAATCGATGGGCGTCTTGTCTTCCTGGTTGTGGTAGCGCACGTTGGCGAGCAGCGACAGGCGCGACCACGGCCGCGAGGTGACGCCGGCCTGCGCGTCGGTCACGTCCAGGCGCCCGCCGAGGTTGCTGCGGCCGGCCGGCGCGTTCGCGAGCCCCATGCTCGCGAAGTCCTCGTCCTGCGTCTGCCTCGCGAACGCGTAGCGGAAGGTCGCGTGCGTGCCGGGGGTGAAGGCGTAGTTGCCGGTGAGCGAGAACTGGTGCGCCTGGTTGTCCGGCGGCAGCGCCATGGGCAGCTCGAGGATCCCGCGCAGGCCGGGCGTGAGCGCCACGCCGCCCGCCGTCCCCATCGGATTGCCGAGCGGGTCGTTGAGGTTGCCGGTGATGGTGGGACTGAGGCTGCCGTACTCGTTGTCGTAGAAGGAGCCGTAGTAGCCGCCGACGAGGGTGAGCTTGTCGCCCAGGTAGTTGAGCTTCGCCTCGATCTGGCGCGTGGTCGAGTTGATCGGCTCGGGCAGCATGAGCAGCGCCCACTGGTTGGCCCCGGAGGCGAGCGCCGAGCACACCGGCGTGGGGGCGGCACCCGACGGGCAGGTGAAGCCGCGGCCGAAGAGGCGCGAGCCGTCCTTGTCCTCGTTGGTGAAGGTCGCCTCGAACATGAGGTGCGGGGTGATCCACTTCTCGCCGCCCACCGTCGTGCGCTGGCGCTTGAGCTTGAAGTCGAAGATCGACCCCGTCCCCGGCTCGGGCAGCAGGCTCACGAGGGGGGTGGTCGTCCCCGCGCCCTGCATGCTGGTGTTGGCACTGCGCGGGTAGTAGCGCGCGAGCTCCCAGTACTCCCCGAAGACCTTCCAGTTGCCCTGCGGGCCGTAGAGGAAGCTCAGCTCCCGGCTGTCGAGGCCGAGGTTGCGCCCGCGCACGATGGTCCAGGTGCCGGTCGCGTCGTCGCGCTTCACGTAGTTCACGTCGAGCAGCAGGTAGGCGTCATCGTTGCGCAGCCCGTTGTACTGGGCGAAGAGCGAGCGGTCCTTGCTGTCGCCGCTCACGCCGGCGACACCCACGCTCACCGAGCTCGAGGGCTTGGAGAGCTGCGTCACCTCGTCGTCCTGCGCCCAGGCGGTGCCGAACGCGGCGGCGAGCGCCACGGCGAGCAGCGTCCTGCGGAATCCTTCGTTCCTGTCGGTTCTCATGATCTTTCTCCGGCGTTCAGCGGAAGTTGAACTGCGGGGTCGGGTTCGTGGCGGCCGGGTTGTTGGTCCCGTGCACCTGCGTGTGGCAGTTCAGGCAGCCGCGCGCCATGAAGTAGTTGATCCCGGACTTGCCGCTGGTCGTGGGACTGAGCATCGAGGTGGTCTGTCCCTGCCCCAGGATCTGTCCCACCTGGCCGCCGTGCGGCGTGTGGCACTCGTGGCAGAGGAAGGGCGGACGCGCCTTGAGCATGCTTTCCGCGGTCGTGCCGTGCGGGTTGTGGCAGTTCGCGCAGTTCTCGCTCACCGGCTCGTGGTTGTGCACGAACGGGCCGCGCTTCTCCATGTGGCAGGTGTAGCAGACCGCGTTGATGCTGTCGCGCTTCATGAGCGACGGGCCCGTCGAGCCGTGGGGGTTGTGGCAGTCGGAGCAGCGCCATCTTCCCTTCGGGGATCGGGTGGTGCGAGGGCTTGTTGATCTGGGTGCGCTGCTCCTTGTGGCAGGTGAAGCACACCTCGGGCTGCGTCACCTTGTCGCGCACCTTGTCGTGGGCGGTGTGGACCTGGTGGCACGAGGCGCAGGCGACGTCGCGCACCTGGTGGGTGCTGCCCTCCCAATGGGAGCGCTTGGCGTCGGTGCGGTGGCAGGTGAGGCATTGCTCGTTCTCGGCCGCGGCCGGCGAACGGCTCTTGCCGCGGAAGAGGACGTCCGGCTTCGGCCGCTCGTTGCCGCTGCCGGCGTTGGTGATGTGGGCCTCGCTCTCGCCGTGGCAGCTCGTGCACGTGGGCGTGCGCTTGTCGGCCACGGTACCGTGGGCGGTCTTGCCGATGGCGAGCACCGGGAAGTCGTCGCCCTCGTCGTGGCATCGCGTGCACTTCGCGTCGCCGCGCAGCACGATGTCCTTGTGGGTCGTCGCACCGGGAGCTTCGTCCGCGGCGAGCGACGGGAATGCCGCGCCGAGCAGGAGCAATCCTGCCGCCGCGAGCGTGTGGAGGAACCAGCGATGCCTTCTCATTTTTGTACCCTTCCCTTCGGAGAATCGAATCGGCGAAATCGGCTGGGCGCTCGTCGCGCCCTGATCGGGGCGCCCGTCAGGGCGGGCGGGCCCTGCGGCGAACGGGTGTCGCCCGGGCGGTGGCGGCGCGGCGACGCATGCGGCTGGAACGGGAGCGGCTCAAGGGAGGCAAAGGCGGGTCCGGCCGGCCCGGGGGCGCGGAGGAGCCATTCTGTACAGGCGGGGCGTTTCGCCTTTCGGAGCCATGGCGGCACAATGCCCGAAGCCCGGGGACCCGCGTTTGACGCCGATCAATCGGCCCCCCGGAAAGAAGGGGCCGCTCGCGCGGCCCCGAATGCCCACGGCGCGACGCGCCGTGCGGCCTCCACGCTGCGCCGGCTACCAGAACCGGTACACCACCGACACCCCGACGAAGTTCACGTCGTAGTTGGGCGCGGTCTGGCCGGTGGTGATCACGTTGGGGATCGTCGCCGGCTGGATGGTGTCCCAGGCCCAGTCGCTGGTCTCGAGCTTCTGGTACCAGTACGTCGCCTTGAGGGTGACGTTCTTGTTCACCTTGTAGGTACCGTAGAGCTTCACGCTGGACAGTTTCGTGACCAGGTCCGGCAGGGGCAGGCCGGCGGTGCCGATTCCCGGCCCGGTCGTCGTGTTGATCTTGCCGACCATCTTCGAGTACATCAGGTCCACGCCCACGTCCGCCTTGTCGGGGATCGCGGCGTACTTGAAGCCCGCCCCGAAGGTGTCCCCCGTGTCGTCGCCGGTGTTCGTCCAGTCGAACGGGGACTCGGTGAGGAACCCGACGTCCGGCTTGTTGCCGCCGGTGTACTGCAGGCCCTGGATCTCGTAGCGCGACCGGTCGCGCGTGTAGTAGGCATGCCCGGTCAGCCGGTAGCTGGGCACGAAGGAGACGTCGACGGTATAGCTCTCGGTCTTCGAGTACTGCATCCCGTGGACCGGCGCGTTGTAGTCGTTGTCGACGTAGTCGGCGAAGAGCTGCACGCTCACGTACTCGTTGGGCGTGGCGTTCAGGGCGAAGCGCACCTTGTCCTGGTCGCGGTCCTGGTAGACGAAACGCCGGAAGAGCGGCAGGTTGCTCCAGGCGATGCCCTCCTCCGCTTCCGCCTCGGTGAAGCCGGGCGCGTAGCCCTCCAGGAACGTGCACGCGTAGCAGTAGTCGGTGCCCTTGCGCTTCGAGCGCCAGTAGGTGAGCGAGCCCGTCACGTCGTCGGTCATCATCCGGCGCACCCCCACCTCCACGCGGTCGGTGGTGTTCTTCGCCACGTCCGCGAACGTGCGCTTCACCTCCTCGCGGTCGTAGCCGAGCTTCGCCTTCGTGCGGCGCAGGAACTCGTAGTCGGCGCCCACCTTGAAGATGCTCCTCGTGGTGCTCACCGGGAGGTTGATGCGCGTGCGGTCGGTGAGGTCCGGCACCGCCTGGTCCTGGGAATCGCCGCCGATGTACGTGTAGGTGGCCTGCGGCGTCTTGTTGTCCTGGTCCTCGTACCGGTACTGACCGTGCAGGCGCAGCTTGCGCATCGGCTGGGACGAGAGGTTCAGGCTGAAGTTGGTGATGTCGATGCGGGCGTCGGCCGAGCTGCGTGGCAGCGGCTCGCTCACCGTGAGCCCCGGGTTGGACGTGTACGGCAGGAACGGGTCGTCCTGCGTCATCCGCCCCAGCTCCAGGCTGAAGGAGCCGCGGGTGCTTTCGCCGAAGTTGTAGCCCCCGCTCGCGCTCAGCCGATTGAACTGGTTGTCCGGGTAGAGCGCCGCCGTCCCGATCCCGGTCGGGAACCCGGCCGCCGGCGCCCAGCCGTTGATCGCCGCGAACGGGTTCTGCCAGCTGAGGCTGTCCTTGCCGTTCTCGAACTTGGAATAGAGGTACCCGGCCTGGAACTGCATCCGGTGCGTGGCATAGGCGATCGTCGCCTCGATGTTCCGGGTCCTGTAGTCGATCGCCTCGGGCAGCAGCGCCGCGCGCGGGTTGCCGCCCGTGTTGCCGATCACCCCGCCGAAGAGCTTGGTCCCGTCCTTGTCCTCCTCGCGGTACGAGACCTTCGCCGTCCAGTCGCGCGTGATGTTCTTCTCGAAGCCGACGATGTAGTTCTTGCGCTCGGTCTCGAGGTTCACGTCGTGCAGGAACGGGTTGATCTTGTCCTCGCGCCGGGCGAATCCCGTGGCGTTGTTCGCCGTGTCCGCCGAGGTGATCGCGGCGAACCCCGCGGGCAGCGTGAGGTAGTTGCTCCCCACCCCCTCGAAGATCGTCTGCGCGGTCGGCCCGTACTTCGGGATCTGGTTGTACTCGGCCCAGACCTTGTACGAGCCCTGCACCCCGCCCTTGCCCCGGACATCCCGCGAGTCGAGCCCGAGGTTGGTCCCCTGCAGGATCCAGTACGAGGCGTCGAGCGGGTCGCGCTTGCGCAGGTCGATGTTGCCGATCAGGTATCCGCCCTTGTCGGTGAGCCCGGTGTACTCGCCGAACTTGCGCGAGTCCTCGTCCACGTAGGCGCCGCCGACCTCCACGGTCGCGTGCGCGGTGGTCAGTTCGGCGACCTCGTCGTCCTGTGCATGGACGGCGGCGGGCCAGGAAAGGGCCGCGAGCACCGCGAGGGCGAGCCGGTCACGGCGGAATGCGGCTTGCGATGACTTCCTGAGAGATCTCATTTGTTCACCTGTCTCGTTGCGTGGCGGGTCTATCGGGTCCAGCGCCATCCCGAGGGATGGTTGGAGCCGTGGACCTGCTGGTGGCAATTGGTGCATCCCTTGGCGAGGAGCTGCTGGGCGACCCCGTTGGGCGGGACCTGCTGGCCTCCGTACGCGGTGCTGGGGTGGTATTCGGCCGAGTGGCACGACTGGCAAAGCCACGGCACGCGCGCCTTGAGCAGCGGCGGGTTGTTCGTCCCGTGCGGGTTGTGGCAGTTCGTGCAGTCCTCGCGCGCCGGCGGGTGCTCGATGAGGAAGGGACCGCGCTTCTCCGCGTGGCAGGTGTAGCAGGTCTCGTTGACCGTGGCCTGGACCAGGTTCGAGTCGCCGCCCCCGCCGTGCGGGTTGTGGCAGCTCGAGCACGCCATCTTGCCCTCGGGCACGGGGTGGTGCGAGATGCGCTGCATGGTTGCGCGCTTGTCCTTGTGGCACTTGTAGCAGACCTCGGGCTGGGTCTGCTTGGCGAGGACCGGGTCGTGCCCCGTGTGGATCGTGTGGCACGAGGCGCAGGAGACGTCGTTCGTCTCGTGGGGGCTGCCCTTCCAGTGCATCCGGGCGGCCGACTCGTGGCAGGACAGGCACGCCTGGTTCTGCACGTGGGCCTCGGAGGCCTTGCCCTTCAGCCCGAAGACGCGGTCCGGCTTGGGCCGCGTGTCGCCGCCCCCCGTGTTGGTGACGTGCGCGTCGCTCTCGCCGTGGCAGCTCGTGCAGGTGGGCGTGCGCGCGTCGCCGCGCATGCCGTGGGCCGTCTGCCCGATGGCGAGGACCGGGTAGTCGTCCCCCTCGTCGTGGCAGCGGGTGCACTTGGCGTCCCCGCGCAGCACGATGTCCTTGTGCTCCACGGCGTTCGCCGGTCCCGCGCTGAGGAAAACAAAAAATCCTGCGACAGCCGCGAGGGCGGGCAGGATCGATCGCGCACTTCTCATGTTCGACTCCCTTCGTTTCTCACATGGGGCCGGCGGTGGCCCTGATTTCGTAATGCCGCTAGGTGCTGCTAGCTTCCCGTCTCCTTGGTCTCGGGGCGAGGCGCTTGTAAGGGTTTGGTTGCGCCACCCCGTGAATCACACTGTCGTCGCGCTGTCGCGCGTTCTGCGGGCGGCTCGTTCCTCCGCCCTTCCCGCGGCGCCACCGGAGCAGGCCTCCGCGCTGCGGAGGGGTGGCGCCTTGCTGCCCTGTCGCTTGTCGCCCGCGGGTCCCTTGAGCGGCAACGTCGCCGCCCCGGGACCCCGCGGCCCTGCTATGCCGCCGGCGGTGCGTCGTGCGGCTTCTCCTTCCACTTCTTCATCTTGATGTTCGGGAACACTTCCTCCGGGGTCGGCCCCTTCGGCTCGGTGTGCGCGATGCCGTAGTGGCAGTCGATGCACGTCTTGTTCTGCGTCTCCATCAGCTTGTGCTTGGCCTGGGCGCCGGCCGACTGCAGCGACGGGTCCATGTGCTTGGCGTCGTGGCAGTTGCGGCACTCGAGCGAGTCGGTTTCCTTCATGCGCTTCCACACGTGGTGGGCGAGCTTGGTGCGCTCGGCCTCGAACTTCTCCTTCGTGTTGATCACCCCGGTGAAGTGGCCCCAGAGCTCGAAGGTCGCGGCGAACTTGCGCTTGATGAGCGGCCAGGGCTCGCGCGGCACGTGGCAGTCGGAGCAGATGGCGCGCACGCCCGCGCGGTTCACGTCGTGGATCGTGTCCTTGTACTCGGCGTACACGTTGTCGCGCATCTCGTGGCAGCCGGTGCAGAAGGCGAGCGTCTCCGTCCACGCGAGGCCGGCCGCGCCCGCGACGACGAGGCCCGCCCCGATCATCACCAGCACCAGGACGAGCACGCTCACCATGACGATGGCCTGGCGGCGCGCCGGGTACCGCGCGCGCATAGCCTGCCAGATGGTCCCCAGCATCGGAAGCCTCCCTTGTTTGAGTTTTGTATTTGTCTTGTCTGCTCAGCCGGCTAGCGCGAGAGGATCCAGGAAATGACGTTCTTGATCTCGGCGTCGTCCTTGGTCTTGAGGCTCGCGTGCTTCTCTTCCTTGCCCTCGATCTTGACCATCGGGTGCGTGGTCAGGTGCTTGTAGAGGATCTGCTCGGCGTCGGGCTTGCCCTTCATCTCCTTGGCCGTGTGCTGGAAGGACGGGCCGTCCTTCTTCTTGTCCACCGAGTGGCACTTGAAGCAGCCGCTCTTCTTCATGAGGTGCTCGGCCGCGGCGTCGTCGGTGGCGTTGGCGAGGAAGGCCGAGCCGGCGAGCAGGACGGCCGAGACGGAAACGATCAACCTTTTCATTGCGGAGACTCCCGAAGTTTGGTTTTCTTACCGAGCGCAGTTTGCGGGCGAAGCGGCCGGCCGAGTTTGATACGTATCAAATGGCGTCGAAGGCGGGCGAATTTGCAACACCGGCGCCGATCACGGAATTGTCCATGCCCTCGACGTCCGGCCGGTAGTCGGAGCAGGCCGATACCGGGGGTCGGAAAACTCCTACTTCTCCGGGCGCGAAGATTGCGGTTGGGGCGGCCGGTCGTCGTCGGCCACCACCTGCAGCGCCGGGCCGTCGAGGTCGTCGAACTGGCCCGAGTCGACCGCGATCCAGAGCGCGGCGCCGATCAGCAGCGCGAGCACGACGCTCAGCGGCACGAGGAGGAAGAGGATGTCCATGCTCAGCGCCTGAGCCGCAGCGCGTTGGCCACGACGAGGAGCGAGCTCGACGCCATGCCGACGCCCGCGAGGAGGGGCGTCACCAGGCCCGCGAAGGCGAGCGGGAGCACGGCGAGGTTGTAGCCCAGGGCCCAGCCGAGGTTCTGGCGGATGACGCGCCGGGTGGCGCGCGCGGTGCGCAGGGCGCGCGGAAGGTCGGCGAGCGCACCGGACACGAGCACGGCGTCGGCGCGCAGCCGGGCCAGGTCCGCGCCCTCGCCCATCGCGATCGAGACGTCGGCCTGCGCCAGCACCGGCGCGTCGTTGATGCCGTCGCCCACCATCGCCACGCGCGCGCCGTGCGCCTGCAGCGCGCGCACGTACTCGCGCTTGCCCTCGGGCGAGGCGCGCGCCTGCACGTGGCCGATCCCCAGGGTCGTGGCGACCGCCTCCGCGACGCGGGGCTCGTCGCCGGTGAGCAGGTGCACCGTGAGCCCGAGGGCGCGCAGCCCCGCCACCGCCGCGCCCGCGTCCTCGCGCAGCGCGTCGCCGAGGCGGAACGCCGCGATCCATCCCTGCTCGTCGGCGAGCCAGACGACGGTCTCGTGCGGGTGCAGCCACGCGACCGGCGGCGCGAGCCCGTGCAGCGCGGCCGCGAAGCCCGCGCGCCCCAGCCGCACGCGCCGTCCCGCGATGCGCGCCTCGATGCCTTCGCCCGGGTGGCTCGCGTGGTCGGCCACGGCCGGCAGGCGCAGGCCCGCCGCCTCGGCGGCGAGCGCGCGGTCGAGCGGGTGGGAGGACGGGGCGGCGAGCGCGCCGGCGCAGGCGATCGCGCGGGCGCGGTCCACGCCGAAGGCGAGCACCTCCACCACCCGCGGGGCGCCCGCCGTGAGGGTGCCCGTCTTGTCGAAGACGAAATCGGTGGCGGCCGCGAGCGCCTCGATCGCCCGCGCGCGGGTCACCACCAGCCGGCCGCGCGCGAGCTCGCCCAGCCCGACGGTGACCGCGACCGGGGTGGCGAGCGACAGCGCGCAGGGGCACGTCACGATCAGCACCGAGACGGCGACCCACAACGCGCGCGCCGGGTCGATCCAGAGCCAGGCGATGCCGGCGCCGAGGGCGCACGCGAGCACCGCCGCCACGAAGGCGCCCGAGGCGCGCTGCGCGGCCTCGACCCAGCGCGGCCGCTCGGCGAGCGCGCGCTCCATGAGGCGCTCGATGCGGGAGAGCGCCGTCTGCGCGCCCACGCGGGTCACGCGCAGCACGAAGGCGCTCGCCGCGTTCACGGATCCGCCGAGCAGCGCCGCGCCGCGCGATTTCGCCACCGGCGCGCTCTCGCCCGTGAGCAGCGCCTCGTTCAGCGTCGCCGCCTCGCTCTCGAGCGTGCCGTCGGCGGGCAGGGTCTCGCCGGAGCGCACCAGCACGCGCTCGCCGGGGACGAGGCTCGCCACGGGCACGTTGTCGCCCTCGAGCCCGGCGTCCTCGCGCAGGCGGCGCGCGAACTGCGGCTGCACCCGCGCGAGCCGCTGCAGCGCGAGCCCCGCGCGCGAGCGCGCGACGAGCTCGAGCCAGCGCCCGAGCGTGAGCAGGAAGACGAACATCGCGACCGAGTCGAAGTAGACCGCGCCCGAACCGCGCAGCGTCGCGACCACGCTCGCGGCGAACGCCGTGCCGATGCCCAGCGCGACGGGCACGTCCATGCCCAGGCGCGCCCGGCGCAGGCTGCGCCAGGCGCCGGCGAAGTACGGCGCGGCCGAGTAGCCGATCACGGGCACGGTGAGCACGAGGCCCGCCCAGCGCAGCAGGGTCTCGGCGTCGGCGGACATGTCGCCGTCGCCCGCGATCCACGCGGGAAGGGCGTACATCATGACCTGCATCATGCCGAGGCCCGCCACCCAGAGCCGGCGCAGCAGCGCCCGGCGCTCGCGCTGCTCCACCTGCGCCAGGCGCTTCTCCTCGTACGGCCACGCGGCGTAGCCGAGCCCGCGGATCGCCCCGAGCACCTGCGACAGGCGCGCGGCGGCCGGATCCCAGCGCACGAGCACCCGGCGCGCGGCGAAGTTGGCCTGCGCCGAGGCCACGCCGGGCAGCCGTGCCACCACCTGCTCGATGAGCCAGGCGCACGCCGCGCAGCGCTGGCCCTCGACGAGCACCGCCGCCTCGCGCGTGCCGCCGGGCGCGTCGCGCACGAAGCGCTCCTGCACGAGCGGGTCGTCGTAGAGGGCGAGGTCCTCGTCCGGCGGGTCGGGCTCGGGCCGGGGCGCGGCCGCCTCGCGCAGGCCGTAGTAGCCGTCGAGGCCCTGGCCGGAGATCGCCCGCGAGATGGCCTCGCAGCCGGCGCAGCAGAAGGCGCGCCATTCGCCGCCGTGGGCGAAGCCGAAGCCGCCCTCGGCCGGGAGCGGCAGCCCGCAATGGAAGCAGTCCCCGGCGGCGGCGGCGGCGCCCGCGCCGGCACGCAGGATGGGCTCGTACATGGGGCGCATGAAGCGGGTTGGGATGGGGACATTGTTGGGGCTCGCCCCGCCCGCGGCTTGATCGAGGTCAAACCGCGCGCGCCCCGGTGGTACGATCGCGGCCATGCCGAGCCCCGGACGAGAAGAAGAAGAAGATGCGCGGCGCATCCCCCTCATCAAGCGGCTCGGCCCGGGGCTCATCACCGGCGCCGCCGACGACGATCCGAGCGGGATCGCGACCTACTCCCAGACGGGGGCGCAGTACGGCTACGACCTGCTCTGGTCGGTACTGCTCACGACCCCTCTCATGGTCGGCATCCAGATCGTCTCGGCGCGCATCGGGCGCGTGACCGGCCACGGGCTCGCCGCCAACATCCGCGACCACTTCCCCGCGTGGCTCCTCCACGCGATCGTGGCGCTGCTGCTCGTGGCCAACACCGTCAACATCGCCGCCGACCTGGGCGCGATGGGCAACGCGCTGCAGCTCCTCGTGGGCGGGGCGAGCCAGATCTACATCGTGTTCTTCGCGCTGCTGTCGCTCACGCTGCAGGTCTTCATCCCCTTCCCGCGCTACGCGCCGGTGCTCAAGTGGCTCACGCTGTCGCTGCTGGGCTACGTGGGCACGGTCCTGGTCGTGAAGGTGCCATGGGAGCAGGCGAGCCTCGCCGTGCTCTTCCCCCGGCCGCGCTTCCGCGCCGACTACGTCGCCACGCTGGTCGCGGTGCTCGGCACGACCATCAGCCCCTACCTCTTCTTCTGGCAGGCCTCGCAGGAGGTGGAGGAGCAGCGCGCGACGCCGGGGCACGCGCCGCTGCGCGAGGCGCCGGCGCAGGCGATCGCGCACCTGCGCCGCATCCGCCTGGACACCTGGGTGGGGATGACCTTCTCGAACCTGATCGCGGTGTGCATCATGCTCACCACCGCCGCGACGCTGCACGTGCAGGGGATCACCTCGATCCAGACCGCGCAGCAGGCGGCGAGCGCGCTGCGCCCGGTCGCCGGCCCCTTCGCCTTCGCGCTCTTCGCCGCCGGCATCGTGGGCACGGGCCTGCTCGCCGTGCCGGTGCTCGCCGGCTCCGCGGCCTACGCGGTCGCCGAGTCGCGCCGCTGGCCCATCGGCCTGGGGCTGCCGCTCGCCGAGGCGCGCGGCTTCTACGGCATCCTCGCCGCGGCCACCCTCATCGGCGTGGCGATCGATTTCAGCGACGTGGACCCGATCAAGGCGCTGCTCTTCAGCGCGGTGGTGAACGGCGTCATCGCCGTGCCGATCATGGCGGTGCTGATGCTCCTGGCGCGCATGCCCGACGTGATGGGGCCGTTCCGGGTGAGCCGGCGCCTGCAGGTGCTGGGATGGATCGCCACGGCCATCATGGCCGCGGCGGTCGTGGCGATGTTCGCGACGTGGTAGCGCCCGGCGCTACCCGCCCGGCGGCTCGACGAACGCGGGCTCCGGCTTCGGCGGCGGCGCGGGCGGCGGGGCGGGCAACGGCGGGGGCGGCGGCGGGGGCGGAGCCGGCGGCTGGAAGTCCGCGTCGCCCGCCTGCCACAGCACGAAGCTGTAGATGTCGGCGAGCGCCGAGGTGCGCTGCGCCGGGGAGGTCGCCGCGCCCGACGCGCCGAAGTCGACGCGCAGGAGCACGGGCTTGCCCGCGGGATCGGCCCCGCGCAGCCGCTCGGCCATCCGCGCCGAGTGCCACGACGGGACGCCGGGGCCGGCCGCGGAGGCGACGAGCAGGACGGCCGGATAGGCCGTGCCCTCGCGCACCTGCGCGTAGGGCGAGAGGGCGCGCAGCGCCTCCCGGCCCGCCGGTGTCGCGGCGCTGCCGAATTCCGGCGCGTTCTCGGGGCCGCCCGCGCCTTCCTCGTAGCGCGCGAGGTCGAGGTAGGCGTCGCGCAGGACCACCGCGCCGAAGAGCGCCGGCTGCCGCGCCATGGCGCCGGCGATCACGATGCCGCCCGCGCCGCGGCCGAGGATCGCCAGGCGCGCCGGCCGCGTGAAGCCGTAACGCACCACGTACCGGGCGGCGGCGAGGAAATCGGAGACCGCGGTCGCCTTGCGCGCGCCCGTGCCCGCCGCATGCCAGGCGTCGCCGTACTCGCCCCCGCCGCGCACGTGCGCCACGGCGAAGACCCCGCCGCGTTCGAGCCAGGCGAGCCGGCCCGGGTCGTAGCGCGGCCGCTCCAGGGCGCCGTAGCTGCCGAAGCCGGCGAGCAGCGTGGGGTTGTCGCCCGTGAGGCGCGTGGCCTTGCGGTAGACGAGCGTGACCGGGATGCGGGTGCCGTCGGCGGCGGTCGCGTACAGGCGCACCTCGTCGAACGCGGAGTAGTCGAGCGGCGAGGCGGGCTGCAGCCCGGTGTCGTGCAGGTCGCCGCCGCGCGCATCGACCGAGTAGATCGCCGGCGGCTCGATCCATCCCTCGAGGCGCAGCAGCACGCCCGCGCGGCGCGGCGCGCCGACGAGCTCGGTGATCGCGGTGTCGAAGGGGATGCGCAGGAACTCTGGCGGCCCCACCCGCCGCAGCAGGCCGAGGGGCGCGCGCTCCAGGCGGTCGACGCCGGCCACCATCGTGCGCAGGTAGATCGCGTCGCGGGCGAGGACGAAGTCCTCGATGATCGATTCGCCCTCGGGCACCGCCACCCGCGCGCGCGACAGGTCCGCCGCGTCGCCCTCCACCCGCAGCACCTCGCGGCGTGCGGCGCGGGCGTGGGAGAGCAGGTAGAGGTCGTTGCGCCAGGCGCGCACCGCGACCACGCCGTCGTCGAGGCCCGCCAGCCGGTGCCAGCGCGGGCGCCCGGCCGCGAGCGCCTTGCGGGCGCTCGCGTACACCGCCAGCTCCCGGCGCACGCCGTCGCGCACGAGCGCGTAGGCGAGGCGGGAGTCCGGCGGCAGCAGCAGCCGCGGGGCGGCGAACGTCGGCACCTCGCGGGCCCCGCCCACGCCGGGGGCGAACACCACCTCGTCGCGCGCGGCGTCGCCCCCCAGCGCGTGGCGGTAGACGCGCGCGTGCGCCCCCCGCATCGCGGGGCTGTCCGCCTCGGGCGCACGCGCGTAGTAGAAGGCCCGCCCGTCGGGGTCCCACGCGACGGCCGCGCGCGCGGCGCGGTCGATCTCCAGCGGCAGGTCCGTGCCGCGCTCCACGTCGCGCACGCGCAGGGCGACCTCGCCCCGCGCGCCCCGCGCGATGCCGTAGGCCACGTGGCGCGCGTCCGGCGACGGCGCGAACCAGGCGATGCCGGCGTGCTCGCCGGCGCGGGCGAGGCCGCGCGGGTCGAGGAGCACGCGCTCGGCGCCGTCCAGGCCGTCGCGCACGCACAGCACGGCGGGAGCGGGGGCGACGCGCTTGAGGTAGAAGACGCGCCCGGCGGCGAGTCGCACCGCGCGCACGTCGGGCGCCGCCGCCTCGAGGGCGCGGATGCGCGCGGCGAGCGCCTCGCGCCCGGGCAGCTTCGCGAGCACCTCGCGCGTGCGGGCCGACGCCTCGCGCAGCGTCGGCGGCGGGGACGCCGGCACGGCGGGGGAATGCGCCGGGGGGCCGGCCGGCGCCGACCCCTGGGGCGGGGCGGCGGCGCCGGCATGGGCGGCCGATGCGGCGAGCACCATGGCGGCCGCCCGGGCGAAGCCGCGTGCCGTCATGCGGCGGCCGGGTCGAACTGCAGCGCGGCCAGGCGCGCGTACAGGCCGTTGGCGGCGACGAGGGAAGCGTGGGTGCCGGTGGCCACGACGCGGCCGTGGTCCATCACCACGATGCGGTCGCACGACTTCACGGTGGCGAGGCGGTGGGCGATCACGAGCGTGGTGCGACCGCGCATGAGGCGCTCGAGCGCGTCCTGCACCGCCTTCTCGCTCTGGGCGTCGAGGGAGCTCGTCGCCTCGTCGAGCAGCAGCACGGCGCGGTCGGCGAGGATGGCGCGCGCGATGGCGATGCGCTGGCGCTGCCCGCCGGAGAGCTTCACGCCGCGCTCGCCCAGCGCCGTGTCGAGCCCTTCCGGGAGGCGCTCGACGAACTCGAGCGCGTTGGCCTGCGCGAGGGCGGCGCGCACCTCGGCCTCGCTCGCCCCCGGACGGCCGTACCGCACGTTGTCGCTCACGCTCGCGCCGAAGATGACCGGATCCTGCGCTACGACCGCCACGCGGGAGCGCAGTTCCTGCGGGTCGGCCGCGCGCGCATCGACGCCGTCGACGAGCACGCGGCCCGAGGCCGGATCGTAGAAGCGCAGCAGGAGCTGGAACACGGTGGTCTTGCCGGCGCCCGAGGGCCCCACGAGGGCCACCACCTCGCCCGGCTCGACCGCCAGGCGGAAGTCCTCGAGCGCGGCCGCGCCGGGGCGCGCGGGATAGCGGAACGTGACGTCCTCGAACGCCACGCGCCCGCGAGCGGGGCTGGGCATGGGAACGGGGCGGTCCGGGGCGCGGATGCGCGACTCGGTGGCGAGGAGCTCGAGCGTGCGCTCGGAAGCGCCGGCGGCGCGCTGCAGCTCGCCATAGACCTCGGCGAGGACGAAGGTCGCGTTGGCCACGATCACCGCGTAGAAGATGAAGGCGGTGAGGCTGCCGGCGGTCAGCCGCCCGGCGAACACGTCGTGCGCGCCCACCCACAGCAGCAGCCCCACGGCGCCGAAGGCGAGCACGATCACGCACGCGATGAGGGTGGCGAGGTCGCGCGAGCGCCGGGCGGCCGCGCCGAACACGGCCTCGACGCGCTCGCCGAACGTGGCGCTCTCCGTGCGCTCGTGGGCGAAGGCCTGGACCGTGCGGATCTCGTGCAGCGACTCGTCGATGTGGCTCGCGAGGTCCGCCAGGCGGTCCTGGACCGCGCGCGACAGGCGCCGCACGCGCGTGCCGAGCAGCCCGATCGGCAGCAGCACCAGGGGCATGCAGGCGAGCGCGATGAGGGCGAGCTTCGGGCTCGTCACCACCAGCATCGCCGCGCAGCCCGCCATGGTGATCGCCATGCGCAGCGCGTAGAGCAGCGTGCCGCCCATCACCGCCTCGATGAGCGCCACGTCGTTGGTGATGCGCGAGGCGACCTCCCCGGTGCGCTCGCCCTCGTAGAACCCCGGCGAGAGGGTGAGGAGGTGGTCGTAGACGCGCCGGCGCAGGTCGGCGGTGAAGCGCGCGCCGATCCAGTAGACGTTGTAGACGCGCACCCAGGTGACGGCGCCGAGCACGGCGATCATCGCGCCCAGCGCGGCCAGCGTCGCGTCGAGCATGCGCGGCTCGCCGGCGCCGAACCCCCGGTCCACCACGACGCGCAGCCCCTGGCCGATCGCGAGCACCATGCCGGCCGACACCACGATCGCCGCGAAGGCGACGGCGATGCGCGCGCGGTAGGCGCCGAGCAGCCGGAAGAGCGGCAGCAGCCTGCGCAGTTGCTAGCCGCCCCGGTGGATGATGGGCCGCGCCACGGTGCCCGAGACGCTGAAGACGCCGCGATCCTGCGCCACCTGGGAGCGGATCTCGAGGCTCAGGCGGCCGGTGAGCCCGCTGTTGGCCCCGATGTCCACCGCGCCGCTGCCGCGCAGCACCCCGCCCTGCAGGCTCACCTGGCGGAAGGCGGCGCGGCGATCGGCCGCGGCGTATTCCGCGCCCAGCTCGGCGAACTTCGTGACTCCCGCGCGCTGTCCGGCCGAGTCCGACTGCATCACCGCCACGAGGTCCACGTTGCTGATGGAGCCGTCGCGCAGCTTGAAGCGGCCCTGCACCCGGGGGGCCGCCATCAGCCCCTCCACCGTCGGCGACTCCGAGAGCACGTTGAAGTTGCCGTCGAGGCGGCCGGTCACGGCGATGTCCGGCGTGAAGGCGCGCACCAGGGGCTTGGCGTCGAGCCTCGACAGCGCGAGGTCGGACTCGACCTTCACGCCCGCGTCCCACGTGACCCGCAGCGTGCCGTTCACGTGGCCCTCGAGCAGGTCGGCCTCGAACTCCGGCACCACGATGCCATCGTCGGTGAGCGTGCCCTTGAGGGTGGCTTCGGACACGGGGATCGGCGCCCCGAGGGGCAGCGTCCACCCGCGGGCGCTGAAGTCGAGCGACATGCCGCCGGCGGCGGCCGGGCGCAGCGACAGGTTCCAGCTCGGCGCATGCAGCAGGGCGCTCGCGAGCGCCCCGTCGGGGCGGAAGGCGAGGTTCGCGTCGAACGGCGCGACCGCCGGCTTGACCGCCAGGCTCACGCCGCGCAGCCGGATCTCGCCCACCTGGCCGGCCTGCGCCTTGCCCTCGACCCGGCCCCAGGCCGGAATGCGCCGCACGGCCTCGGCCGACAGCGTCACCTTGTCGAGCTCGATCGCGCCGATCGCGAGCTTGCCGCTGAAGAGCGTGCCGAGGTCGAGGTAGATGCGCCCGGTCGCGGCCTTCGCGTCGAGCAGCCGGCCCACGGAGAAGTTCTCCACGCGCAGGTGCGGCGTGGGGAAGAGCCGGAAGGTGAGCGAGCCGATCGACACGTCGTCGTGCATCCAGGCCGACATCGCGCGCTCGATGCGCTCCGCGTAGGGCCGCAGCGGGATCACGTGCAGGGCGACCACGGCGAGGATCGCCACCGCCACCAGCCCGAATGCGGCGGTCTTCGCCGCGTTGCCCCGGCGGCGGGCCGCGCGCCGGCGCGGCGCCTCGGGCGCCACCTCGTCGGGCTCGACCTTGGTGCGCAGCACGTCCGCGATCTCGCGAGCGCGCCGCGCCTGCTCCGCGCGCAGCTGCTCCTCCTCCTGGCGCTCGGCGCGGACCTTCGCGTCCATGTACGCCCGGGCCTGCGCCTTGCCCTCGAGCTCCGCGCGCTTCTCGATGTCGGCCTCGAGCTCGGCCTGGACCTTCACGCGGGTGTCCTCGGCGATCGTCTCGCGGGCGCGCGCCTCGATGCGTGCGCGCGTCTCCGCCTCCTGCTTCGCCCGGCGCTCCTCCTCGAGGTTGTCCTGCAGCTCGCGCTCGCGCCGCTCGCGCTCCTCGGCCTCGATCTTCGCGCGCGCCTCGGCCTCGTACTTGGCGCGCCGCTCGGCCTCGAGGCGCTGCGCGGTCTCCTGCTGCTCGCGCAAGCGCGCCTCCGCCTCCTCGCGCGCGCGCCGCGCCTCCTCCTCGGCGCGCATCCGGGCCTCGGTCTCGGCCGCCGCCCGCGCCTCGGCCTGCGCCCGCAACCCCGCTTCCCGATCGGCGCGCGCCCGGGCCTCCGACTCGGCCTTCGTGCGCGCCTCCATCTCCGCCCGGACGAGCGCCTCGCGCTCCTCGCGCAGCCGCTCCTCGAGCTCGGCGCGGGCGGCGAGCCGCGCCTCCTCGAGGATCTGCGCCTGCATCTCGGCGCGCGTCTTCTCCTCGAACTCGTTGCGCAGCAGCGACTCCATCTCCGAGCGGATGCGCGCCTCGATCTCCTCCTTCAGGCGCGCCTTGAGCTGCTGCTCGGCGCTCGTGGCCTCCTTGGCCTGCTTCTGCACCGCCGCCTCGGCCGCCGCGCGCGCCTGGGCGAGGGCCTGCGCCTCGGCCTCGGCGCGCGAGCGCGCCTCGGCGAGCGCCTTCGCCTCGTGCTCCGCCTTCGCGCGCACCTCGGCCAGGCGCCGGCTCTCGGCCTCCTCCTTCACCTTCTGCTCGGAGGTGAGGCGCGCCTGCTGCTCGGCCATCGCGCGCTTGCGCGCTTCCTCCTCGCGCATCTTCGCCTCGAGCTCCGCCTTCGCGCGCTCGCTCGCCTCCCGGGCGCGGCGCGCCTGCTCCATGGCCCGCTGCTCGGCCTCGAGCTTGGCCTTCGCCTCGGCCTCGAGCTTGGCGCGCGACTCGGCCTCGCTGCGGGCGCGCACCCGCGCCGCCTCCTGGGCCTTCTCGCGCGACTTGCGCTCCTGGTCGGCGGTCTCCTGCTGGCGCACGAGCTCCGAGATGTCGTTGGCCGCGCCGGGGATGACGCGCTGCGTGGACGCCGGCATCTTGCCGGGGGCGGTGAAGTCGAAGTCGTCGTCCGCGAAGAGGTCGGCCTCGTCCTTGCGCACCTCGAAGATGCGCGCGAAGCCGTCCTTCGTCAGGGTGTTGAGCGCCTTCTCGAGCGCGCCCTTGTCGACGTCCGCCTTTTCCTGCAGCTGGCCGAAGTTGGACTTGCCGTCGATCAGCTTCAGGACCTTCACGAGGTCCTTGGAGAGCGATGCCGATTTCTGGTTGACCTGCGTGATGCCCTTCGCGGTCTTGGTGAAAACCGTCTTGCGATCCATCGATTCCCCGCGGTTGGTCTCCCTGGAGCCAATAATGGCATGGATTTCAGCGGGTTGGAAAATGCCCGTCGGACCATTCCGACAAGCGGTCGCGCGAACCGGCCGGAAGGAGCACCGGTCCGAACGGCTGGGCCTGTCGGCGCACGGGGGGCATCGCGCGTTGAGGGGCTGTCCGGATGCCAGGGAGGGGCAGTCCTCCCGCGGAAAGGTCGACCATGCGAACGCTCGCTCTGCTTGTCTTCTCCCTCGCCGCGCTGGCCTCGGTGCCCGCGGCCGCCCAGGACATTCCCACGCGGGTCGGACGGCTCGCCTTCGTGGAAGGCGACGTCGCCGTCTACCAGGACCCCGAGATCGGCTGGGACCAGGCCTACCTCAATACGCCCCTCACCTCCGAGAACTCGCTGTGGACCGACCGGCGCTCCCGGGCGGAGCTGCGGGTGAGCGCGACGGCGATCCGGCTGGACGAGTACACCCAGCTCGACGTGGCCTACCTCGACGAGGACGGCCTGGACGCCAACCTGGAAAGCGGCTCGCTCTCGATCCGGGTGCGCCACCACGACCGCGGCCGCTTCCTGCACGTCGACACGCGCGAGGCGCGCTTCACCCTCCTCGGCGACGGGCGCTACCGCATCGACCGCGACGCCGACCGCGGCGAATCGCGCCTCACCGTGTTCAGCGGCGAGGCGCGCCTGGAGGCCGCGTCCGGCGCGGTGATCGTGCCGCCGGGGCGTGCCGTCGTCGTCTGGACCGCGCCCGATGCGGCCTACACCTTCGAGCCCGCCCGCAGCGACGCCTTCGACCGCTGGGCCGCCTCGCGCGACGCGCAATGGACCGAGCGCGTGGTCACCCGCTACCTCCCGACGGACATGACCGGCTACGAGGATCTCGATCGGTATGGCGAATGGCGCGTCGACGCCGAGCTGGGCCCGATCTGGTATCCGGTGCGGGTGCCGGCGGGCTGGGTGCCGTACCGCACCGGGCGCTGGGTGTGGATCCGCCCCTGGGGCTGGACCTGGGTCGACGAGCAGCCCTGGGGCTTCGCGCCCTTCCACTACGGCCGGTGGGTCGAGCTGGGCGGGCACTGGGGCTGGGTGCCGGGTCCGCGGAGCGTGCGGCCGGTGTGGGCGCCCGCCCTCGTCGCCTGGGTCGGCGGCAGCGACTGGAGCGTCACGGTGTCGGGCGGCAACCGCCCGCTCGTCGGGTGGTACCCGCTGGCACCCTGGGAGCGCTACCAGCCCTGGTACCGGGCGAGCCCCACCTACGTGACGCACCTCAACGTGATCGTGCGCGAGCACGAACAACCGCCGCGCCGATTCCGCGAACGCCGCGACTGGCGGGAGTGGAACCGCGACCATGGGGCCACCGTCGTGCACCGCGAGACGATCACCGAGCGCCGGCCGGTGCAGCACGCGCTCGTGCGCGTGCCCGAGGCGGCGCTGCGGCAGCAGACGCGGGCGAAGCCCGAAGCGGTCCTGCCGTCGCGGCCGCAGCCCCGGACCGAGCGGCCCACCCGGGGCGGACAAGCCGCCCCGCCGACCCGGGGCCCCGCCGCGGCGCCTTCCGGCCCCGCCGCCCGCTCCGCCCAGCCCGCCGCCCCCCTCGCGCGTCCCGATTTCGCCCGGGGACGGCAGGGACCGGCGCCGACGCCCGCCGCGCGCGGCGAGCGCCCGCCGGCGTCGCCTCCGGGACAGGCCCGCGAGCGGCCGGGCACCTCGCCGCTGCGTCGCGGCGAGCCTGCCGGCCCGGGCGCCCAGGCGGAGCGGCCGTCCCGCGAGGCGCAGCAACGCCAGCAGCGCATCGAGCAGGAAGCGCGGCAACGGGAAGAGCGGTCCCGGCGCGAAGCGCAGCAGCAGCAGGAACGGTCGCAGCGGGAAACGCAGCAACAGCAGCAGCGCGCGCAGCAGGAAGCCCGGCAACGTGCCCAGCACGAAGCGCAGCAACAGCAGCAGCGCGCCCAGCAGGAGGCCCGGCAGCGCGAGGCGCAGCAGCGGGCCCGGCAGGAAGCCCGGCAGCGGGCCCAGCAGGAAGCCCGGCAGCGCGCCCAGCACGAAGCGCAGCAACAGCAGCAGCGCGCCCAGCAGGAGGCCCGGCAGCGCGAGGCGCAGCAGCGGGCCCAGCAGGAAGCCCGGCAACGCGCGCAGCACGAAGCGCAGCAACAGCAGCAGCGCGCCCAGCAGGAAGCCCGGCAACGCGCGCAGCACGAAGCGCAGCAACAGCAGCAGCGCGCCCAGCAGGAAGCCCGGCAACGCGCGCAGCACGAAGCGCAGCAACAGCAGCAGCGCGCCCAGCAGGAGGCCCGGCAGCGCGAGGCGCAGCAGCGGGCCCAGCAGGAAGCCCGGCAACGCGCGCAGCACGAAGCGCAGCAACAGCAGCAGCGCGCCCAGCAGGAAGCCCGACAGCGCGCCCAGCACGCGCGCGAGAACAAGGGCGGCCCCGACAAGGGTGGCCCGGACAAGGGTGAGGCCGACAACAAGGGCGGCCCGGACAAGGGCGAGGCCGACAACCAGGGCGGCCCGGGCAACCGCGCAGATCGCGGCAATCGCGGCGACGAAAGCCGCGGGCGCGGTCGCTGAAGGTGCACTGACCCCGGGGTGACAAACCGTTACAGTCGGCAAGCGCCCGCGCATTGTTGCGCCGCGGCCGGGGATGCAGACTGGGTCCGTCGCGCGATCGCCAGGACGGCGACGCGCAGGAAACGAAGGAGACCCGGATGAGACTGCGCCTGCTCCTCCTCGCGGCGCTCGCGCTTCGCGCCGCGCCCGCGGCCGCGGAGTGCACGTGGGAATGGCTGTGCAACGGAGAGGGCGTCTGCAAGCAGATGCCCGTGTGCGACTCGGTGTACGAGAAGCCGCCGCCGAAGCCCGACAGCCCGCCGCCCGCGATGCCGCCGCTGTCGATGCGTCCCTACGGCATCGCCAACACGCGCACCGGGCTCACGTGCGAGCACATCATGCGCAAGAGCAAGGGCGGCACGTGGCACTGGAGCCAGGCGTGCTTCTGCACCGATCCGAAGAAGACCCGGGACCCGAGCGAGCCCTTCGCCAACATCGTGCGCTGCCAGCCGCCGTGGAACCCGCCGAAGGGCGCCCGGTGAGGCCGTGGCGGGCCGCGCACCGCCCCCGCTTTCGCGCCCGCCCGGCCGGGCGCGCTATTTCACGCGCCGCGCGGTGAACTCCTCCTCGATCGCTTCGCGGTAGTAGCTGCCCGGGGTGGGCGAGCTCACGAGGCGCCGGTAGACCTCGGGCGAGACGTTCGCGTACTCGAAGGTCCCGCTCGTGGTCTCCACCACCAGCTTGCGGCTGCGCTCGTCGTAGCCCGCGGCTCGCAGTCCCGAGGCGTTGATCCGCTTCATCTCCACGTCAATGTCCTCCCGCGCGATCACCCCACAGCTCCTTCAGGCGCGCGTCGCGCCCGCAGCCGCTGCGGTAGAGCCGGTAGCGCAGCGGGTTCTTCTCGTAGAAATCCTGATGGTATTCCTCGGCCGGATAGAACGGGCCCGCCTTCACGATCTCGGTCACGATCGGCGCCTTGAAGGGCTTGTCGCGCGCGAGCGCCGCCTTCGACGCCTCGGCGGCCTGGCGCTGCGCCTCGTCGTGCCAGAAGATCGCGGTGCGGTACTGGCTGCCCGTGTCGCAGAACTGGCGGTCCTTCACGGTGGGATCGACGTTGTGCCAGAAGACGTCGAGCAGCTTCGCGTAGCCCACCTTCTTCGGGTCGTAGATCACCTCCACGGACTCCGCATGGCCCGTGCGTCCGGAGGAGACCTCCTCGTAGGTCGGGTCGGCCGTGTGCCCGCCGGTGTAGCCCGAGATCGTGGCGACCACCCCGGGGACCTTGTCGAAATCGGACTCCATGCACCAGAAACAGCCGCCGGCGAACGTGGCCACGGCCATGCCGGGCGGCACCTTCGGCGCGGGCGCGGCGGCGGGAGCGGCCGTGGCGACGGCACACACGGCGAGCGCGGCGAGCAGGGCGAGGACGGGCTTCATGGCGGTGCACCTCGGGATCGTGGCGGATGCCGGTGGTACGCCTGTCCGCGCCACACGGATGCAGCCGGCGGCCTCATGCGTGCGCCCACAGCCACGCCGCGCCGCGCACGCCGCTCGCATCGCCGTGCATCGGCGGCACGAGCCGCGTGGCGACCGCGTCCGAGAACACGTGCGCGCCCCACAGGCGGGGGACTTCGTCGTAGAGCGCCGCGATGCGCGACAACCCGCCGCCCAGCACGATCACGTGCGGGTCCGCCACGTTGACGACGGTGGCGAGGCAGCGGGCGAGGCGGCGGGCATAGCGCGCGATCGACTCCCGGCACCGCGCATCTCCCGCCGCGGCGCGCCGCGCGATCTCCTCGGCGCCGAGCGCCTCCCCGCCGCGCCGGCGATGCTCGGCGGCGAGCGCCGGGCCCGACAGGTAGGTCTCGATGCACCCGCGCCGCCCGCAGTAGCACGCGGGCAGCGGCAGGTCGTCCGCGTCCGGAAGGGGCATCGGGTTGTGGCCCCACTCGCCGGCGATCGCGTTCGCCCCCTCGAGCACGCGGCCATCGACGACGAGCCCGCCGCCCACCCCCGTGCCGAGGATCGCGCCGAAGACGATCGGCGCGCCGCGCCCCGCGCCGTCGACGGCTTCCGAGAGCGCGAAGCAGTTGGCGTCGTTGGCGAGGCGCACGGGACGGCCGAGGCGCGCCTCGAGGTCGCGGCCGAGCGCGCGCCCGTTGAGCCAGGTGGAGTTCGCGTTCTTGACGAGGCCCGTGGCGCGCGAGAGGGCGCCGGGCATCGCCACCCCCACGCTCGCGCGCAGGCCGAGCTGCGCCTCGGCCGCGTCGACGAGCGCCCCGATCGCCTCGACGGTGGCGTCGTAGTCGCCGCGCGGCGTGTCGACGCGGCGGCGGAAGCGCACCGCGTGCGCCGCGTCGAGCGCGGCGATCTCGGTCTTCGTCCCCCCTAAGTCAACCCCCAAACGGATCATGTTGATTCGTTGAGCTTTCTCACAGTTGCGTGGCGCGCTAGCTACTCACCTAGCTACACGCCGAGCCCGCGTTCGCCGCCCCTTTCCAATCCGCGATCAATTGAAACTCCCGGCGCCCCGGCGTACGGTGCCCGAGGCATTCACCGACAAGGAGCCCAAGATGATACGAACCCTCGTCGCAGGCCTGCTTGCAGCAGCGCTCCCTATGGTGGTCCAGGCACAGTCGACTTGCCAGCAGATCGGCTCGCAGGTCTTCTGCAACGACGCGGCCGGCAATTCGTACTCAGCCAATCGAATCGGCAACCAGACGTTCTACAACTACAACAACCCGCCCCAAGCTCAACGCCAAGGTCTTCCGAGCAGTTCCCAACGCATAGGCAACATGCGCTTCTATGACAATGGGGTCACGCAGCAACACATGGGCAACATGGACTTTTTCTCGAACGGCGTCACCAAGCAACACATCGGCGACATGGACTTCTACTCGGACGGTACGACGTGCCAGAACATGGGTGGCACTCGATTCTGCAACTGAGCGTGCTCGCTTGGACCTCGCGATTACCTTGAGGAATGTTCGACGACGAGCCGTCGGCAAAGCCCCTCGCTCGCTCGCCTTCTCGATACGGCTTGGGAGTCCGCTGACGTAAAGGCCACGCGCGAAGCCCTCTCGAGGAGCGCCGCCCTCCCGCGAACTCGAACGATGAGGATACTGGCGGCTGCCAAAGCCGTCTTGGAACGCAAGCGCGAGGAGGCGAAGCAGAAGCCCGAGCCGATCTCGCAAGAGCAGTCTGGCGAGTGACCATGCACGAGTTCGAAAACCGAATCCGTCTTATCCTTGCGGTCCACCGTGGACTCCGAAAATTCGGGGTGGTCCCGCAAGTTCGTGGTCGAGCTTGTCGCGCCAGCCGAGGATGTTCTCGGCAGCGAATATGCCGAACGCTCCTTCGTACAGCGCAATCTGGTTCATCCGGGGCGCACTGTTCGGCTCGGCGTTACATGCAATCGAGGGTCCGCATATAGTGCAGTCGGCGCGCTTGAGTCGCTGATCGCAAGGTTGCGCGAAGAGCTTCCCATACCGCCTTGACCGTCAAGCAAATGCAGGCGCTCGAGGAAGAGGCGTTCCGCCGCCAGCCGCGAACCAGGTCCGTAGCCAACGCCGGCCACCTTTGTTGAGATCCGCAATCGCGAGGAGTACCGTGAAGGTCACTCGGCTCGCAACCGTGCCGCACATAACGCCGAAGGGCAATTGTTGGAGGAGGCGATGATACGCACGCTCATGGGGTTGCTCGCAATCGCCACAATCGCGGCGGGTCCTAGCGTTCGCGCCGCCAACTACTCGGACTTATGGTGGAACCCTGCGGAAAGTGGATGGGGCATCAACCTCATTCAGCAATACGACACGATCTTTGCAACGATGTTTGTGTACGGGCCGGATGGCCGCACATCTTGGTACGTTGCATCCGGGCTAACGACTTCCGCGGCGAACACATCGCGCTTTTCTGGCCCGCTATTCGAGACTACCGGTCCATGGTTCGGCGCGAGCTTCAACGCTGCGGCAGTGACTAATCGCCCTGTCGGCTCGATGACCTTCACCGCGGGGAGCGGCGGGGCATCAGGCACGCTGAGCTACACAATAGACGGAATCCCGATCACCAAATCGATCGTGCGGCAAACGTGGACCGCAATGCCGGCGGGAGGCGTGTACGCAACGCAGATTGTCAACGTTCCTGTGTCGGGTGAATGTCAAAGCGGAATCGCGCTGAGCAACTATAGAGACATGCGAGTGAACGACGCCGGGATAATCGGCTTCTTTGATAGCGGAGGTGTCGAGGTTTGTGAAATCAACGGTCCCATCACTCAAGACGGCCAGTTAAAGAAACTCCAGGGCGGTACGATTAGTTGTCCGTCTACAGCGTTCACGGGCAACGTCAGCGTGCTTGATTGGCGGGTCGAGGGAGGCACAGCATTCCTAGTTGGCCCTTCTGCACTTACGATGACGGGTAACGTAGGAATCACCGCCCCTAATGGCTGCCACAAGCTATATACGTTCGCCGGGGTGTTGGTGAATGCACGATAGCGGGCCACGGGTCAATAGGTTCCACCTCACTGAGACGGGAGGAATGGCCTCGGCGATCTCCGGTTTTGCCTTCGCACTGCTCATTTTGCTCGTGATCGACTCCATGCCGATTGACTGGCTCAAGATGGCCGGCGGCGCGCTCGTCGCTCTTACGATGGTGATGCTTGCGCTACAGGTTCTCGGTCTAGTGTAGCGCCGACGCCATGCGCCTAGTCCCGCCCGGGATCTCTCGGAGACGCCAAATTGGTGCGCAATCCTCTCACTCGTACAATGAAGATCCTCGCGGCCGCGAAGGCCGTCCTCGAGCGTAAGCGCAGGGAATCAATGCTGTCGCCAGAGACGCTGGAGGTGCGAAGGCTGCGCGACGAAATGCGCAGGCGCGAAGACAGCCCGACGCGAGCCGATCTTGAGGAAATGGCGAGAGAGGCACGGGAGAGGGAACAGTACCTCGTGGACAATCCCCACTTGTTTCCGCCGGGGAAGTAGAGCGTGGCGCGTTCCATGCAACCATCTCTCACGATGACCAAGTTTGCGAAATGCTCAAGGATGGCTTGACACCCTTTGCAGGTCGCAATGGAGTTCGCACCCTGTATCGGTTCATGCGGTATCCGTCAGGCGATGCCGGGCATGAGGCAAGGGACCGTGTGCTGAAGTTGATTCAGCACGGCGAGCTGTACTTTCCACTTGCTCGGCAGCTCAATGATCCCTTCGAGGCCGCGCCACGCTTTCGGGTGCCCGAAGCCCTGGACGAGTTGCTTCAGTGGTATGAATCGTTGGCAAGTCGCAATGGGGAGGAGGGCAAGGTAGTCGAGGCCAAAAGGCTCCAGATCATTGAGCGTTTCGAGTCGGGCCACTTCCAAGTTGAGGCGGAGTCGAGGATGCGTCGGTATAGGGCCATGTTCCGAGAGGTCCCGGTTTGCTGCTTCTCTGCGACTCGAGAAAGCATTCTCATGTGGTCCTACTATGCCGACGGCCACAAAGGTCTGTGCGTCCACTTCGACTCACTCGAGCCAGCACCCTTTGCTGCCGCGCAACTCGTTGTCTACCAGGACGAGTATCCCTTAGTGCAGGTGCCCGTCCAATCCGACGGCGCGGCCCTCTTCACCTTGGCGTTTCTCACAAAATCGAAAGCGTGGAAGCACGAGCGAGAGTACCGACTGATCAATCTCTTCCGAGATGGCCTTGGAGATCCAAGTTCCCCGCGAATCCTCGACGACCATTTCAAATGGCGCGCGCCGCAGCTTGCGCGCTCACAGTTGCGGCATGTTTGCAGCGGACGGTTGGGGCGTGCATGGAGGGCAATGAGATAGAGAGCGTCTTGAGAGCGTGCCACGACCGGTCGCCGAGGATTGCCCGCGTCGAACAAGCTCAGCCGAAGGCGGACAGATTCGATCTGGAGTTCAAGCGGATCGCTTGAACTCGAGCCGAGGCCTTACTTCCCGATCATCCGCGCGTGTCGGGCCGTCGCGTCCTCCGGGGCACCTGGCCCTGTGCTCGGCCGGCTCGCTCCATCCACCATCCGCTTATACGCCCAGGCGCCAATGGAGCCGAACGCCCGCTCGACTTCGGCGCGAGTCGTTCCATGGTTTCGGCAGAGCTCATCGATGCTTGCCTCGGAGTCCTTCTGCGGCTCCCTCGAACCGGCCTCAAGCTGCTCGACGCGCTGAGTGAGCCTTTTCATGCCCTGTCTCCATTCTCGTTGTTGCCGCCGTAGTGGCGGACCTCCTCGAGCGCGATCGCCCTCGATCCTCGTGACTTCGCCTCCTCCTTCGCTTCCTCCACTGCACGCGCACTGAAGGCGGCCTCAGTCTCGCTTCTACGGCGCCGCCATTCCTTGCCTGCCCGGCGGTCAGCGAGAGCCTGCAGCTCCCCCTGGTCCGCGGCGGGCTGGCCGTTCTCAGCCGCGACGATCTGCCTCACGATCACGAGCACATCCGGTTCATGGCTCGATGTGCCTTCAAGTCGCTTCACTCTTTGCTCGAGCTTCATGCCTTCCCCCTCTCCTCAAGTGCCGCGACTCGGCGCTCTAGCTCTTCCGTTTCCAGTGTCCGACGCCGTGCCTCCACGATGGCCGCAAGGGTCTGCGCTTCGCTCGGCAGCATGTCGCCAGCAGCAACCGCGGCGAGTATGGCGGACAGCGCTCCATTCACATCGGCAGCCGTTGCAAGGCTATTCGGTAGGCAGAAGGAGACGGGGCGCTCCTTCATGGGAGGCAGGATCCTGTCGATCACCAGCTTGGCCGCAGCCATGTCACCTTCCACGGCGGCATCAAGGACCATCCGCACGATCCGTTCGGCTTCTCCGTCCACCATCGCCTGTGCGAGCACCGTGGCCCGGTTGCGCGTTCCCGGCGGCTTTCCCCTTCGGATTTCCGGACTGGCCCGGCTTCCACGCTGTGGCCGGCGGCTTGCGCGTCGGCCGTCCTGCTCCTCGCGGTGCTTTTGCAGGCCGAGGCCGAGAGACGCGACTTCGTGGCATCACGCCGCCTTCTTCTGCAGGGACTTCACCTGCCTGCGGAGCTCGACGTTCTCCCGCATCAGCTCATTGCGCATGGCCTTCATGGTACGTCAGTTCGGTCTGAACGTTCTTGATGAGCGTTTCGGCGTCGATGTCGCCCCCGGTGATGCCGGAGAGTCGCGTGATCTCTTCGGTGGCCTCCGCCATCGCCTCCTCGAGTTCGGAGATGCGCGCGGCCTGGCGCTCCTCGGCCGTCGGCTCGTCGGACTTCTGATGATGGGTTTCGGTCATACGATCGATCTCCTCAGGTGCGCCCGGCAACCGCTGGGCGCCGGCGGTTGACTTCGGAGCATCAGGCGGCCTTCCGCTGCATCGCCTTCACCTGGCGGATCAGCTCGTTGCACTTGTTCTGGTAGTCGTTCCTCGAGCGAGTGAGTCGCATGATTTCCGCCTCCAGTCGGAGGACGTGCTTCTTGAGCTTGAGGATTTCCTGCTGCTGCGCGTCCGGCTCGGTGCATTCGAAAGTAGAGAGCCGATCCTCAAGCTCGCGGGCCGTGGCCGCGATGTCGTCACGCTCCTCGGTGCGCTGCGCGAGTAGCTGGCGCAGTTCCTCGGTCTGGTCGGGCGCCGCTGGCGGCTTGCTGGCGGGCTTGGGCGCTGCCTCGCCCTTGGCCGTGCGCAGCATGGCGGCCGTCGTCACTTCGCGCGCCGTTTCGCGGGCGGCCGCGACTGCCTGCTCGAACCGCTCCTCGGGGATGGCGGCGAGCTTCTGGTACCGGCTGCTCTGGTCCTTGGTGAGGCCGATTTCGGCGAGGGTTGGGGGGGTCTGGTCGGACGATGCGACTTGACCCCCCCGGCCGTGGAGTTCGCGCGTTCCCTCGTTCTTCGGCGTTTCCTTGAGCAGCTCACCGAGCCGGCGCAGCCTGTTGGTTTGTTGACCGCTCCCGAGATTGTCGGGAGATTGGCGTGTGCGGCTCTTGAGTGCGTTCATGCGCTTTCTCGCTCCTTGGTCTCTGGGCGTCGTGACGGCTCTACTTGCCCCCGGCTACTGCCAAGAGCCGCCTCCCTCCCGTCCGTACGGGAATGGCAACACTTGAATTGCTTCCGTGAGGCGGAATAGCAGTAGGCCGAAAAGGGGCCGTTTTCGCTCCGTCTGGCGGAGCAGTGAGGGGGGGTGCTATTCCGCGAGACGGATCGACACTATTCCGGGAGGCGGTGCTGCTCGTGTCAGGCGACACCATAAATTGACCCCCTGACGACATCAGAAATTGCCCCCCCAACCTGAAGGGGGATTCGGATGTTGGAAGTGACGCAAGCTCTCGCCGTCGACGATTTGACGGGGAGGCAGGTGATGCAGACGCCCGAAGACGTGGCGCAGATGCTGCGGCTTGAGCGTTCGGGGATGGGGCCGAAGGCGATCGCGGTGGCGATGGGATGTTCGAAGAGCACGGTCAAGCGCTACCTGCTGGCTGGCGGCTGGATTGCGTACAAGAATCACGAGCGCAAGAGCGCGCTCGATGGGCTCGGAGAGTGGCTCGCCGAGCGGCTGCGGCAGCATCGAGGCAACGCCGACGTGGTGCGCCAGCAGCTCAAGCGCGAGCACGGGATTGCCGTGTCGCTGCGCACGGTCGAGCGGGCGGTCGCACCGTTCCGGCAGCAGGTTCTGGCCGAGCAGCTGGCCACGGTGCGCTTCGAGACGCCACCCGGCCAGCAGCTGCAGATCGACTTCGGCGAGGCGACCGTCGCCATCGGTGGCGAACGCACAAAGGTGCACCTGTTCGTGGCCACACTCGGTTACTCGCGCCGGCCGTACGTCGCGGTCTTCGAGCATCAGCGCCAGTCGGCCTGGATGGACGGGATCGAAGGGGCGTTCCGCCACTTCGGCGGCCTGCCCGCGCAGCTGCTGATCGATAACCCGAAGGCCATGGTGTCCTTCCACGACGCGCGGACCGGGGAGATCCGCTTCAACGAGCGCTTCCTCGCCTTCTGCCGCCACTGGGACGTGGTGCCGAGGGCCTGCGCTCCGTACCGCGCTCGCACGAAGGGCAAGGACGAGCGCGGCGTGGGCTACGTGAAGCGCAACGCCGTCGCCGGCCACGAGTTCGAGTCGCTCGCCCAACTGCAGGCGCACCTGGTCTGGTGGATGCGCGAGGTAGCCGATGTGAGGATCCACGGCACCACCGGGGAGACGCCGCTCGAGCGCTTCGAGCGCGAGGAGCGAGCCGTGCTGCGTCCGATCGTGGGGCGCCCGGGGTTCCAGCCGCTGCGCGAGTGCGTGCGGCGCGTGCACTCGGACGCCTGCGTGGAGATCGAGACCAATCGCTACAGCGTACCGTGGCGGCTGATCGGCGAGACGGTCACCGTCCTGCTCGGCGAGCATGTGCGCGTGCTTCATGCCGGCGTCGAGGTTGCCGCCCACGCGCGGCTCACCGGCCAGCGCCGCTCGAGCCTGCAGCGCGACCACCTGCTGGGAATCGTCGGCGCCTCTCGGTTGCCGCTGGCCTCGCCCCCAGCGCCGGCGCTGCTGCGGCCGCTGCACGAGTACGAGCATGCCGCCGGAGGTGCATGGTGAAGCCCGCGACGCCGGATGTTGAGGCGCTCACGCGCATGCTTACAAGGCTCAAGCTCACCGCCATCCGCGACCAGCTCGACAGCCTCCTCGATAGCGCCGCCCGACGGAAGCTGAACCTCGTCGACACGGTCAAGATGCTCTGCGAGGCCGAGGTCGCGCGCAAGGACGAGCGGCGCATTCAGATGGCGAGCTCCATCGCCAAGTTCCCGTTCGTGCGCACGCTCGAAGGCTTCGACTTCGACGCGCAGCCCTCGCTCGATCCGAAGCTCATCCAGGAGCTCGCAACCGCTCGGTGGGTCGCCAATGGCGATGCGCTGCTGTTGCTCGGCCCGCCGGGCGTGGGCAAAACGCACCTTGCTGTGGCGCTCGGCCGCGAGGTCATCCACCGCGGATACACGACGCTGTTCACGTCGGCGACAGCGCTGGTCACCGCGCTCACGAAGGCGCACCACGACGGACGGCTCGAGGAGCGGCTCGCCCACTTCGCGAAGCCGAAGCTGCTCATCGTCGACGAGCTCGGCTACCTGCCGCTCGAGACCAATGCCGCCCACCTGTTCTTCCAGCTCGTGTCGCGCCGCTATGAGCGCGGAGCGATGCTGGTCACGAGCAACCGCGCGGTGAGCGAATGGGGAACGGTGTTCGGCGACAGTGTCGTCGCCACCGCGATCCTCGACAGGCTGTTGCACCACAGCCACGTCATCACGATCCGCGGCGACAGTTACCGTCTTCGAGAGAAACGTCGGTCAGGGCTGCTCCAGAACCACCAGGCCGACAAGATGTTGGAGAAGTTGACCTGAACCAGGGGTCAATTCTGCATGTCGCCAAGGGGTCAATTCCTCATGTCGCTTGACAGCTCGCTCCGTGAGGCGGAACTGCCCGTCTAATTTTCGGCGGCGGGTTCATCAACGCCCATGCACCACGTCGATACTCGGACTGATTGATTTCAAGGCCGGCGTGGTTCGAGATCGGGAGCCAGGTGAGGGCGAACAGGGACGGCCCGATGTTCAGTCCACCCTTTCGCGTCTCCACAATGAGCCCTCGCTCAAGCAGTTCATTCTTCGCTCGCTGAACCACGTCACAGCTGTTCCACCCGCGCCTTGCAAGCCACGACATTGCTAGCTGCAGATGTCCGTTGTTCCTGAGGTTGTGCTGCCTTCCCAGCTCCAGAAGCAGCGCCTTGGCGGGAAACGACGCCGATTGATAGGCGGTCGAGTCCAAGATCACATGGGGGAATGGCATGTACTGCTGCCCTCGACCCCCTCGGGCCTCTTAGTCGTGCCCCGCCCTTTGGTCCGGCTCACTTGGCCGGCCCGACGGGACCACATCGGAATGGCCGGTACTCCCAAAGCGGGCAGCTCCATCCGCTGCAATTCCGGACCGCCAAGCGATCGAAGCCGGTGCAGCATAGGCACATAGCCTTGATGGCCGCTCGCGGGCTTGCAGCCCCGGAAAACGCGCGAGAGAGCGTGTTTCTGGCCGAGTGAGGGGCCGCCCCGACGACACGGACCGCCGCGACATTCCGAAGCTCACCCTCGGAGCAAGCAGGCTGAGTCATCGTCACAGGTCCGGCCGCCGAAGCATGCGGGCCTGCTCCTGCGCGAGTAGGTCAGCGTCCGCCGCGTGGAACTTCCGGCTTCGCTCTGCGGCCTGCGCCTCGAGCCAGGCGCGGACCTCCGGGGAGTAATCGCGGCGCTTCCCCATCTGGAGTTCCCGGTCCTCCTGCTCGAACCGGAGCTCCATATTCGCCGTCTCCCGCTGGCGCGCGTCGTCGATGATCCCCTCGCTCTTGGGAGGCTGAGGCGACGCGGCTTTCGCGGCTTCCTGGCGGACGC
This sequence comes from uncultured beta proteobacterium, assembly GCA_963741815.1. GTDB lineage: Bacteria > Pseudomonadota > Gammaproteobacteria > Burkholderiales > Usitatibacteraceae > Usitatibacter. Next base: position 1,176,598 of record CAVUJI010000003.1, on the reverse strand, counting down.
GATAGAAGGACCCGCCCCGCTTCACATACCAGCCCCCGTCAGGCGCTTGCTGCGCATCGGGATACCCTGCTGGCCTCTGCTCATCGGCAGTTCGCTGCCAATTCGCTTTCTCGTTCGGATTGCCGCCCCTGAAGCGCAGGCCGTGCACCACGTCGCCGGCCTTCGGCACCGCGGCGCCAGCCGATGCATGCGAACTGCCTCCCCGTTCGCTTCGTGCCGCAGCCCCATCCAAGCGGGCGCGAATGTCGGGGTAGATATCCGCAAGCCCGTTCGGCAGCTTCTTGCCATTGAGCGACCATTCCATATGCGCGGGGACCGCCGGCTTCGCTGGCTCGTCCGCTCCGAACCAATGCGTCTTGCCCTTTACAGCATCCTCTCCCGGCACAAGGACGCCTACGGCCCCGCTGTTCGCATCGACGCTGAAGCTCTCCCCATTGGCATCGCGCTCCACCTTGATGCTCGGAAGCTGGGTCTTCGCCGACTTGCCGTACTTCTGGCCGTTGCGGATCGCATCCGTTTCGGCGTTGACTCTCGAGGCCATTGCCCTGTAGTAGTCGGCCTGCTCCGGAGGCAGCGGCTTCGGGCGGTCGCGCGCGGACAGCTCGCGCTCTTTGAAGATCTGGCTGGTCTGCTTGTCCTCCGCGCCCTGCACGTCCACGAGCTTCTGCCGCGCCGTCTCGATGATTCCCTTGTTGCCGCTCTTCAGCGCCTCGTCGTACTGGTACTTGGCGACTTCCCTGGGAGAGGCTTGAGACTGGGGATCGACCGCCCCTTCCGCGTCTACGGGGTCAACAGGCATCTCGGGCCCGCTCTGCGTGCGCTTGAAGAAATCCCCCACCTCGCCCTGCTTCTTCTTCTCCGAGGCGTCGGCCGCGTCCTGGCGCATCTGGAGCTCGGTCTGGTATTCCCCCATCCGAAGTCTCGACAGGCGCTCGTCGCGCAGCCGGATTGTCTCGTCTCTGATCTCCTGCATGGCGTTGGTGGCCACGGCCTGTCCTGCGCCGCCGACCGCCCCGATGACTCCCTGCGCGAATACGGATCCCCATCCAGCCATGTTCCCCTCCTGGTAGTTCAGTGCAGCCGAGGCGTAGCGACAGGCACGAGCGCCGCGCCCCCGACATTGAGTTGAAGTTGGGCCGCCGATCGCTCGAGAGCGCCGCACAGATCGCAAACGGCCGCGAGTTCTTCATCGAGCGCGAGTTGGTCGTGCGGCAGCCCTAGTCGCACGCCGTAGACCGCGAGGCGGACTTGCAATGCCACGCGTGCGAGTTCAGCTAGCGCCTCGGTCATTGCGCGGGCTAACCGACAACCCGTTGCCGGCGATCAGTTGCGCGGCAAGGACCGGGTTCGTGATGCGCGGGAGAGTTCAGCTGCTCCGCTCTGACGCGGGCGATGAGATCCCTGACCGCACACGCATCCCACGCGGTACATCTCGGCGAGAGCTTGATCGCGGCCGGGAAGCGGCCTTCTCGCACTCCGGCCCACCAGGAGCTCTTCGAGACAGGAAACACTGCCAATACCTGCGGAAGCCGCACATAGCCTTCAGTGGGCAAGGCACACACATCGACGAACGGCTTGGGCCGAACTCGTGAATGCCTTTCGCGGTCGGCTGCGCTGCTAGGTTTTGTGCTCGGCTGGCTCATCTTGTCCTCATTGACGTGTGCTCCAATGAGGACCATCTTCAGCGCGAATCCGCGCAAGAATCGCCGTCTGGTTAGCTTCCTCTTTTTTGAAAACCTAGCTTGCTCCAGCGAGCACGGAATTGTCGGACGGAGAGGCGGGGCGCCTCTCCCTCTGGACACAGAAGCTTATATGCCACTGAACAGCGATGAGGCGGGGTCACGCCTGCCGCGATCACCTTTGCCCTGGCTTCCTGGATCTCCGCATCTTGAACCCGGCGGGCCGCGGGGCGAGGCTTCTTCGCGTTCCGCTTGTTTCGAATCGGGACCGCAACGCCCTTGAACCCTTCTGCGAATTCACGGTGGACGCGCCGGCGCGCATCGGTCGTCAGAGGGTGCTGTTCGTCCCACTGTCGAACCGCCCGACGGCGGTTTGCAGGAGAGATCTCGTCCCACGGGATAAGCCAGCAACACTCGTCCGCCAGTTTCCGCAGTCCGGCCGGCAGATCATCTCGTCGCCAGTCAAAGAACTGCGAAAGCTGCGCGAAGCGGGTGACGTTACCTTGGCTCATCAGTGAAGGCGGGTCTAACCGTTGGCCGCGGGAGGCAGGTCTTCGAAGCATGCGTCGTTTGCCGCCTCCTGATCGAGCCTTCTGGCAGCCCATTCGCGGATTTGCAGGAGAGCACGAGCCCACTCTGACGGCTCGAGGGTTCGCCACGCTGGCTCTGGGCTGGGCCAAAGGCGGCGCACGCGAAAGCGGTCGATGTCGAGTTGAGAAGGATCGGCCGGGTTGCGCTGCACGCTCGGTGCGTACAGCACAACGTACGCAGGAAGGCGAGCGCGCTGAGCGAGGCGCCGAGTGACGGTCGCGGCCTTTCGGCTCTGACCGCGATCGATAGCCGTTTCGATGAGCGCTAGGGGCTCGGAGCTTCCCGCGTCGAACTCACAGAAAAGCGCTCCGTCGAGGTCGATCATGGACATGAGCTGCGCCTTCTCCAGCCCAACGAACCTCCGCGCGGACAACCTGCGATGCCACGCGCTGTAAGTCCGATCCCTCGTCCCGAATCGTTCCTCTTGCATTTCGGCAGCCCCCAGGTGGACGCGCGTCAGAGAGTACGGATGCGAACGGATCGGGTAGCACGGCCGACGATCACGACCTGGTCCTCGCCGCACTCGTGGCCAGCGCGAGGAGCGGCATCGGTCGATAGCCAAAGCTGAGGCAGTCCCTTCGAGTAGCGGCGAGAGATGCGCCGGAAGCCGGGGTCTCCGTGGGGAAAGGCGACCAGGTAGATGCCATCCCCCTCGAAAGTGGTGGCGATCGTATCCACCTCGACGAGATCTCCGGGGTGCAGAGTCGGCGCCATGCTGTCGGAAGGAACGGTGACGACTACGTTTCGGCTAGCGAGCCGAGGTATGCTTTTCGAAGCCATTGCTGCAACCTCCTATCAGGTTGAGGTGGTGGTCAGGCGGCCGGGGCGCTGCTACGCCCCGCGCCGCCGCTACTGCTCATGCAAGCGGCATCATGCCGCCTTCGGGAACATCGCTACGTTTGAAGCCCTGCCCGCCTCGGCTTCTGTGAGCACGTTCGCCCACAACTCGAGAGCCCGCCGCCGCTCGTCCAGGTAGTCGTGCTGGTCGTACACCGAGACAAGACCGCCCAAGGAGTGATTGAGGCAACGCTCGGCGACGATCAGGCTCACGCCAAGCCGGGCAAGGTGACTGCGGGCGGTGCTGCGCAGGTCGTGCGGCGAGAACTTCGGAAATTCCCCTTCCAGCCGCTCGAGCGCCACGTTGAGAGTAGTGCGGCTCAGGTGCTCGCCTCGCTGACCGGGCGACACCCACACGGAACCGGCCGAGTCGCGGCGCAGCGCTTCAAACCACCCGGCTACTGCAGGGGCGAGCGGGATCGCATAGCCCTTCCCCGACTTCGAGTGCTCTGCCGGGATGGACCAGGCCGCGGACTCAAGATCGACGTGCTCCCATCGGGCCCGCAGCAGCTCGCCCTTACGGACGCAGGTCGCCAAGAGGATCTTGGCCGCGAGGGCATTCGTCTTGCCGATCCCGGGCAACGCGGCCATGAGAGCGCGCAGGTGCCCTTCGGCAAGCATCACCCGCGGCCGGCGTACCGGGCGGGGCCCAAGGATCGCCGAGAGCTTGAGGCCGGCGCACGGGTTGTTCCGCACCATGTGCTTTGCAACGCCATGAGCGAAGATCACGGACACTATCTCGAAGGCTCGCCGTGCGACAGGATCCGAGCGCTCCGCGATGCGCTCAACGAGGAGCACGATATCGGCGCCGCTGACCTCAGTCGCCGCCAAGTACCCAATCCGAGGAACGATGTCCTTGTCGATGTAGCGCTTCGTCTCCTGCGCCGTGGTCTTAGACAAGGCCGGACCCGCCCGCTCGAGATAGTCGGTGGCCAGCTCGCGGAAACTGCCCGCCAACGCTGCCTCGCGCTTGCTGAGGCGCTTCTCCGACGCGACATCGGCCCCTTGGTCCACCTTCACCCGCGCCGCCCTGGCGGCCATCCTGGCGGCCCTGAGGGACATATCCGGGTAGTTCCCGAGGGTGAGCTCGCGCTGCCTGCCGCCGTAGCGATAGCGGAACACCCAAGTTGCCGTGCCCGCCAAGGACAGTGTGAACGTGAGCCCGTCGCCGTCGGACTTGCCCTTCACGGGCGCGCCCTTGCGCTTCCACTCCTCGAGTTGCCGATCGCTCAGCTTGCCCATGGCGCTCCTCCGGTTGGGGTGAGGGCGGGGCCGAAAGCGGCCTAGCTACTCACCTAGCTACACGCGGAGCGCCTGCTTTTGTTGACCGCAGCCGAACCGCGTTGGACGAGAACTCATAGCACCGAGAGGGAGTTGGATGCAATCGATGGACGCCCCCGGATGCCTTCGGACAATCTTTGTCCTTTGTCCCCCCCAGGTCGATCCCTATGCGCACGCGCCTCGTCCACCGGTACCCGGCGGGGATGGTAGCGGATGCGCCCGGGGCCGCGCCAACGGGGCACGAGTGCCGCGTGGGCGCGCGCTGGGCGAGCGCGCCTAGCCCAGCAGCCGCGTGCCCACCTCGCGCTCGAGGGCGCGGTCGAGCAGTCCCTCGTCGAGCACGAGCTCGAGCGGCGGGGCCCCCCGCGCCGGGGCGTCGGGCGCCGCAGCGTGCTGCGGGGCGGCTTCCGGCGGCCGTGCCGCGGCCGGCAGCACCTCGAAGCCGGCGAGGATCCAGCCGCGGCCCCTCGCCCGCACGCGGTTGAACTGCACGGTGAACACGCCCTCCCCGGGCCGGGCGTGGTACGCCTCGCCCGTCGCGTATTCCTTCTCGGGAACGAGAAACGCATCGTGCCGCCCCGACTCGTCGGCGCCCGGCACGAAAAGGTGCGTGGATTCGGCGCTGCCCTGCTCGAACGGATGCCGGCGCGCGAGCCGCAGCGCGTGCGCGGCGCCCAGGCGCTGCACGCCGAGGAAGACCTGGCCGTCGGCGCCCGCCGCGAGCCGGCGCGAGACGCGCCCCAGCTCGCACGCCCCGCCCTCGCCGCGCCAGCCGAGCACGTCGCCCACCTCGATGCCGCGTGCATCGCTCTCGAGGGCCTCGAATCCGACCCCGGTCGCGCTCTCGTCGACGCGCCAGAGGTAGCGGCGCGTGGGATCGACCGCCCCGGGGGCCGGCGGCGGCGCGCTGCCGCCGGAGGCGACCAGGGGGCTTTCCACGAGCGAGAGCGCGGGAACGGGCGCGGGGGCGTCGCCGAGCCCGAAGCCGAGGGCGCGGATCTCCTCGAGGCCCAGCCACACCTCGGTGCGGGTGCCGCTGGCATGCTCGCGGCGCGCCCGCTTCTCGCGCTCGCCCTCGGCGGGCTCGAAAGCGCGGCGCAGTGCCTCGAGCACCGCGACGTGCTCCTCGAGGCGCATCTCGCCGGCGCAGCCGTGGGCGGGCACCATGCGGCCGCGGTGCAGCTCGCGCACGACGGCGCGGCGCAGCCCCTCGAGCGCGGGCAGCGGCAGGTACAGGCAGGGACCGTCGTCGTCGCCGCGCGAGCCCTCGCGCAGCCCCGCGTTGGCGTCGAGGTCCACGCGCAGGAAGGGCCCGCCGGGGTCGGACGCGGTGCCGAGCAGCTGCGGCATCCACTCCCACAGCCACGCGTCGAGCACCTCGACCTGCTGGCGCGTGAGGCTGCCGCTGGCGAAGCGGTCGAGCAGCAGGGCCCGGAAGTAGAGCGATTCGACCATCGCCTCGCGCCCGCGCCCTTCGGCGGGCACGACCAGCGGCTCGCGCCGGCGCTCGGCCGGCAGCGTCCCGAGCAGCCCGTGCAGCGCGAGGAAGTCGGGGCGCTCGCGCGCCGCCTCCCACTTCATCGCCTCCCCCGCGTGCGCGAGGGTGAGGGCCACGACGCGCGGGGCGAGCGGATCGTCCTCGGCGCCCGCGGCGATCGCATGCGCAAGCTGCATGCCCGCCTCGCGCGAGGCGCCGATGCTGCTCGCCCACCCATCGCGCGAGGGCCACGTGGTCCTCGTTCCAGCACAGCGCGCTCGCGAGCAGCTCGCGCTTGAGCCGCGCCACGCCGGTGTCCAGGCGCTTGCCGAGCTCGGCGTGGCGCTGCGCGCATTCGTCGGCGCCGTCCTGCGCGAGCGCGGCCTTGAGCGCCTTGCGCGCGCGCTCGAACTCCGCGCGCGCCGCGGGCCGCTGGAACTGCAGGGAAAGCGGGATCGGGTTCGCCATGGCGGCCTCCTTCAGGGCAGGGGCGCGGTCGCGGCGGCGCGCTGCGCCATCGCGCGGTGGAAGTCGGCCGCGGCGATCTCCGCCGTGAGGTCCCACGGCGCGCGGATCCAGTTGGGCAGGTGCGGCCAGGGGCCGTAGTGCTCATGCTCGCGCGGCCCGGACTCGCCGCCGAAGAGCGCCTCGCCGGGAGCGAGCGAGCGGCCGAGCCGCTCGATCTCGGTCCACGCCTCGTGCGAGGGATGCGTGTTGCGGAAGGCCCGGGCCGCGGCGGCGAAGCCGCCGGCGTCGCGCGCGAGGAAGAGGATCTCCAGGCGCGCGAGGCGCAGCGCCGGCTCGTGCGGATTCTCCCCGATCGCGATCTCCAGCAGCTCGAGCGCGAGGTGCACCTCGCCATCCTCGAAGTACAGCCGCGCCGCCTTGATCACCGGGTCGGCGAAGTCGAGGTCCGCCGCGCCGCGCGCCACGCCCGGGAAGCGCGCGCCGATGTAGCGGTCCCGGATCTTGCGCCGGCGCGGCTCGTAGGTCGCCGGGTCCTCCTCGTCGAGCTCGTCGACCGGACCGAGCGAGACCTGCGCGCCGGCGTCTTGCGGCGGTTGCGCGAGGCCGCCGCCCGCCCGGTCGCCGTCCCACTCGATCGTCGCCAGCGCCGGCGCCGAGCGCACGCGCTCGACGAGTTCGCCCACTTCCGCGCGCCGGCCCGCGCCGAGCTCGACGTACTCGACGACGGGCGGGCGCGGCCAGGTGCCCTCGGGACGCGGCAGGGAAGGCTCGGCCGCCGCGGCGGCCGCGGCCCACGAGCGCGCGTGGGGCCCGCCGGCGCGGGCCGTGCGCACCCGGGCCCGGCGCGGCAGCGGCAGCCATGCGAGGAACGGGAAAGGAGCGATGCGCGGCAGGCTGGCCATGGGGACCTCCGAAGCGCCGTCGCCGCGCGAATGCGCGCCGGCGGCTCGATGGCCTCCACTATGTAACGGCCGGCCGCGCGAATCCGTCGGCCGGCTCTTAGCCTGCGGTGGGTTGCGCGCTCGCGCGCGAGTGGGCCGGGGACTACGAACCGGATCGCGAAAATGTGACGGCGCGCGCCGCGGCCGCGGCGCGCGCCCCTGGTCCGGAAGGACCAGCCCCGCTCAGCGCACGGCGAGCTGCGGGTTGCCGCCGCGCACGGCGACGACGCCGGGCAGCATCTGGCGCCGGCCGCCGTGCTCGATCTCGCCGCCGATGAGCGCGGCCTGCACCTGCTCGGCGGTCGGCTGGCGCACGCCGCGGCGCGCGAGTTCCTTGCGCGCGGCCGCGAGCGCGTCGCGCACCTCGTCGTAGTCCATGGGCGCGCTCGGCGTGAAGCCGGCGAGGCTCACGTGGCGGCCGGGGCCGGTGGTCGCGATCGTGATCGAGGAACCGGCGTGCAGGCCGCTCACGAGCGACTGGGCGTTCTGGCGCCCGCCGGCCCAGCCGGCGAAGTCGGATGCGATGCGCGCGGCATCGCCGGAGCGGGGCGCGGCCTGGAGCGCGCAGGGCGCGACGAGGAGCGCCGCGGCGAGGAAAGACAGGAGTCGTGCAGGGATCATGGTCACCTCCGTGGGTGCCTCCACTATGCGCAAGGGCCCGCGCGGCGGCAGTCGGCGGGCTCCGAGAAGCGGGTGCGCGCACGCGGCCCCCGGGGTCGGCTGCGGACTACCCGGCGGCCTATGCAGGTTACGTTTCGTTTGCTAGCGTCCGTGCCATGCAGGCCATCATCGTCGCCACCATCGCGCTGGGGCTGCCGCTGGACGCGCACTGGGCGCGCCACGGCCAGGCCGCGGCGAGCGCCGCGGCCTGGATCGTGTGCGTGGCGCTGTGGATGCGCACGCCGCGGCCGCGGCGCGGCGCGCTCGTGGCCTGCCTCGTGCTCGCCACCGCCGGCGAGGCGGTCCTGTCGCTCGCCTGGGGGCTGTACCGCTACCGGCTGGGGAACATCCCGCTGTTCGTGCCCCCCGGGCACGTGCTCCTCTTCTACCTCGGCACGCGGCTGGCCGAGCGCCTGCCCGACGGGGCCGAGTGGGCGATCGCCGCCGCCGGGTGCGCGGCGGTGGCCGCCTTCGCCTGGACCGGGCACGACACGATGGGCCCGCTGCTCTTCGCGCTCTTCCTCGCGTGCATGCTCGTGTCGCCCTCGCGCAAGCTCTACGCGACGATGTTCGCGCTCTCCCTCGCGATGGAGGTCTACGGCACGCGCATCGGCAACTGGACGTGGGCGGCGCGCGTGCCGGGGCTCGGGCTCACGGCCGCGAACCCGCCGGTGGCGGCGGGCGCCTTCTATGCGGTGCTGGACCTGCTCGTGGTGAGCGCGGCCGCGGCGCTCGCCCGCGCGCGCGGCTCAGCCGCCGGCGAGCCCCGGCTGGAAGCCGAGGGCGGCCTCGCACCAGGCGGCGACCTGGAGCGCGTGCTCGTCGCCGCGATAGCGCCCGACGAGCTGCAGGCCGAGCGGCAGCCCGCGCGGGCCGCGCCCGGTGGGGATCGTCACGGCCGGTAGGGCCGCCTGCGTCCAGAGCGAGGCGAAGACCGCGTCTCCGGTATTGGACAGGCCGTCGAGCGCCTCGCCCGTGGCGGGCACGGTCGCGATCGCCTCGTGGGCGTCGAACAGCCCGTCGAGCCAGCGGCGGTACTCCTCGCGGCGGTTGCGCGCCCTCGCGTAGTCCTCGGGCGTGGTGCGGTGCCCGCGGTCGAGCAGCTCGATCAGGTAGGGCGACAGGCGGATGCGGTGGCGCGACTCGACCGAGGCGAAGCTCTTCACCGCCTCGCGCGCCATGATCACCATCGCGTTCTCCCACGCGCCGTCGAACGCCCTGGGCAGGTTCACCTCGCGCACGCGCGCGCCGGCCGCCTGCAGCCGGGCGAGGTCGTCGGCGAAGCGGATGCGCTGCGATTCCCGGGCGAGCGCCCATTTCGGCGTCTTCACCACGGCCAGCCGCGGCGGCTGCGCGAGCGGCTCGAGCGGCACGCTCAGCATGCGCGGCTCGGCGCGCAGGCTGGTCGCCTCGTCTCTCGCGTCCACGCCCATCAGGCACGCCCCGAACCAGGCGGCGTCGGCCACCGAGCGCGCGAAGACGCCGACGGTGTCGAGCGTGGGCGCGAAGGGATGGATGCCGGTGCGGGAAATCGCGCCGTGCGTGGGCTTGTAGCCGACCACGCCGCAGTAGGCCGCGGGGCGGATCACGGAGCCCAGCGTCTGCGTGCCGATCGCCACGGGCACGAAGCCGGAGGCGACCGCGGCGGCCGACCCGCTCGAGGACCCGCCGGGCGTGTGGTTCGCGTTCCAGGGGTTATGGGTCTTGCCCGGCGCGCGGTAGGCGAACTCGGTGGTGACCGTCTTGCCCATCACCAGCCCGCCCAGCGCCTCCAGCCGGCGCACGACCCACGCCGACGTGGTGGGCACGTGGTTGGCGAAGATCACCGAGCCCATGCGGGTCGGGATGCCGCGGGTGTTGATGATGTCCTTCACCCCCACGGGAATGCCGTAGAGCGGGAGGTCGGCGAGGATGCCCCCGGCGCGCTCCTCGGCGTCGGCCATCGCCCGGGAGGCCTCGAACCATTCCCACGCCTGGATCCGGGGCTCGAGGGCGGCGATGCGCTCCGAGCACGAGGTCACGTAGTCCTGGACGGTCGCGCGCCCCTCGCGGTAGGCGCGGAGCGTTTCGAGAAGGCCGAGGGAATAGAGGTCCATTTTCTTGTAGTTAGCTGGCGGCGGCCGCGCTCGCGGCCGCGCCGGGACCGCTATTTTGCCGTTCCCGGCAGGGGATTACTAGCCGAGGGCCGCCTTGAGGGCGTTCACGCCGGCCAGCGCCACCAGCTCGTCGTCCGAGGCCTTGACCCCGGACACCCCCACGGCGCCGATCACCTGGCCGTCGACCTCGACGGGAACGCCGCCCTGCAGCAGGGCCATGCCCTGGGAGATCGAGAGGAAGGCGGTGCGGCCGTTGTTGACCGACTCCTCGAGCAGCCGCGAGGGGCGCTTCCACGCAACCGCCGCGCGCGCCTTGGCCACCGCCGTGTCGATGCTCGACCACTGGGCGCCGTCGAGGCGGGCGAAGGTGACCCCGTGCCCGCCCTCGTCGACCACCGCGATCACGACGCGCCACTGGTTGCGCGCCGCCTCCGCCTCGGCGGCGGCGAGGGCCACGCGGGCGGCTTCGAGGGTGAGGACCTTGCGTGCGGGGAGCTTGAGCGCCATGGTTCGCGGGATCGTGGGTGGGACCCCCGATGATACCGCGGGCGCTACGAGGGGACCGAGAATCCCCGCTCGAGGAACGCCTTGCGGCCCGCGCCGGCGAGGTAGTCGAGCAGCGCCTGCGCCTCGCGCGGATGGCGCGCCGCGCGCATCACCGCCCCCGCGTAGACCGTGTCCTTCTGCAGCGGCGCCGGCAGCGGCCCGACGATCGCGATGCCGGCGACCGGCAGCATCTCGGTCATCTGGTGGAAGGCCATCTCCACCTCGCCGCGCGCGACCTTCTCGGCGATGAAGCCGCCCTCGCCCAGCACCGCCTTCGCCCGCACCTCGTCGCGGATGCCGAGCCGGGGCAGCACCTGCGTGTCGAAATGGCGCCCGCTCGTGCCGCGCTCGGGGTCCATGTACGTGACCGACTTCGCCGCGAGCAGCGTGGCGCGCAGCGCCTCGGGCGTGGAGACGTCGGGAAGCGGCGCGCCCTGGCGCACGGCCACCCCCATGCCCACGGCGCCCAGGTCGCGCCGCGAGCCGGGCACGACCACGCCCTCGCGCTCGTAGGCCTCGATGTTCTCGCGCGGCATGACGAGGATGTCGGCGCCCTCGCCCTCGGAGATGCGGCGCTTCAACTCGCCCGCCGGCGCGAAGCTCACGCGCGCCGCGTGGCCCGAGGCCGCCCGCCAGCCGTCGAGCGCCGGGTTGAGCCCCGACTTGACGGCACCCCCGCTCATGAGGCTCAGCTCGACGGCGCCCGAGCCGCCGGCCCCGCCGGCTTCCGCTGCCGCGAGCGCGGCTGCCAGGTTCCGGATTCCCATCACGTCGCGCCTCCTTCGGTTGTCGGGACGGCGGAAAAGGTACCACTTGTGGGACAATCGCGGACCATGCGATCCCGGAACCGACTCCTCTTCGCCGCGATCTTCCTCGCGTGCGCCGGCCTCCTCGCCTTCGGCCTCTTCCTGCAGGAAGAGAAGGGCCTGGAGCCCTGTCCCATGTGCATCCTGCAGCGCTACGCCTTCGCCTGCGTGGGGCTCGTCGCCCTCGTCGCGGCGATCCACGGCCCGCGCCCGGGCACGCTCGCCGTGCGCCTGTACGGCTCGCTCACGGCGCTCTTCGCCGTGGCCGGTCTCGGCGTGGCGGCGCGCCAGTCGTGGGTGCAGCACTTCCCGCCGAAGACCGCCTCGTGCGGCACCGACCTCGAGTTCCTCGTCAACACCTTCCCGATCTCCCAGGCGCTGCCCAAGATCTTCGCCGGCACCGGCGACTGCTCGCTGGTGCACTGGCGCTTCCTGGGGCTGTCGATCGCCGAGTGGGCGCTCGTCTGGTTCGCCCTGTTCGCGATCCTCGCGCTCTGGGCGGCCTTCCTGCGCCCGCCCCGGCGGTAGCCGTGCCGCCCGGCCTGCCGCGCCGCCGCTGGCTGCAGTCGGCGCTGGCGCTCGGCGCGGCCGCGTTCCTGCGCCCGGCCGTCCTGCGCGCCGCTCCCGCCGTGCGCTTCGTCGCCGATCCCTTCGCGCTCGGGGTGGCCTCCGGCGCGCCGCGCCCCGACGGGGTCGTGCTCTGGACGCGGCTCGCCCCGCGCCCCCTCGACGGCGGCGGCATGGACCCGCAGCCCGTGGAGGTGCGCTGGGAGGTGGCCCACGACGAGCGCTTCGCGCGCATCGTGCGCAGCGGCAGCGCCATCGCCGAGCCGGCCGGCTCCCACAGCGTGCACGCCGAGGTCGACGGGCTCGAGCCGGCGCGCGAGTACCACTACCGCTTCATCGCCGGCGCCGAGGCGAGCCCCGCGGGCCGCACGCGCACGGCCCCCGCACCCGGGCAGGCCGACGCGCGCCTGCGCCTGGCGCTCGCGAGCTGCCAGCAGTTCGAGCAGGGCTACTTCGTGGCGCACCGCCACCTCGCCGCCGAGGGCCCCGACCTCGTGGCCTTCGTGGGCGACTACATCTACGAGTCGAGCTGGGGGCGCGAGCACGTGCGCAGCCACGCGACCGGCGAGCCGCACACCCTGCAGGAATACCGCGACCGCTACGCGCAGTACAAGATGGACCGCGACCTGCAGGCCGCCCACGCGTGCGCGCCGTGGATCGTGACCTGGGACGACCACGAGGTCGACAACGACTACGCCGGCGACCAGTCCGAGGACCTCGACCCGGAATTCCTCGCGCGCCGCGCCGCCGCCTACCGCGCCTTCCTCGAGCACATGCCGCTGCGCCGCTCGGTGCTCGCGGCCGGCGGCGGCATGCGCATCTACGAGCGCTTCGCGTGGGGCGGCCTCGCCGACCTGCACGTGCTCGACGACCGCCAGTACCGCTCCCACGAGGCCTGTCCCCGGCCGCTGCGCGGCGGCTCGAACGTGGTCGGCCCCGCCTGCGCCGAGCGCCTGGATCCGGCGCGCACGATGCTCGGCGCCGGGCAGGAGCGCTGGCTCGACGAGGGGCTCGAGCGCTCGCGCGCCGCCTGGAACGTGATCGTGCAGCAGACGCTCATGGCGCCCGCGGGCCGGCCGGGGCGCGACGGCGGCGTGCGCTACTGGACCGACGGCTGGGACGGCTATCCCGCCGCCCGCGAGCGGCTGCTGCGCTCGCTCGCCGAGCGCAGGCCGCGAAACCCCGTGGTCCTCGGCGGCGACGTGCACTGCAACTACGTGGCGGACCTGCACCTCGCGCCGGAACGGCCCGAGTCGCCCGTCGTGGCCGCCGAGTTCTGCGGCACCTCGATCACCTCCCAGGGAAGCCGGCCCGACGTCATCGCCGCCATCGCGGCGGCCAACCCGCACATCCACCTCGCCGACCCGCAGCACCGCGGCTACGTGCTGCTCGACTTCAGCGCCCGGCGCCTCGAGGCGAAGCTGCGCGTGGTGGAGACGGTGAAGCGGGAGTCCTCGCCGGTGTCGACGCTCGCCGCGTTCCGCGTGGACGACGGCGGGCGGATCCAGAGGGCGTAGGGCCGCCGCCGGGCCCCGCGCCGTTCAACCCAGCTCGCGCAGGTCGAGCACGACGCCGCGCGCGAGCCGTCCCGCGGCCTCGAGGGCGAGGATGCGCTCGGCGACTTCCCGCGGCGATCGCAGCGCGCCCTCGGCCTTCAGCCGCCGGAAACGCTCGACGTCGGCGAACCGCGCCTGCGGGGTCTCGCGGATCGCGGCCTGCATGCCGGTGTCCACGACACCCGGGGCGAGACTCGCCACCTCCACGCCCGTGCCCTCGGACTCGAGCGCGGCCACCCGCGAGGCCATGTCGAGGCCGGCCTTCGCCGCGCAATACGCGCTCCACCCCCGCACCGGCCGGCGTCCCGCGCCCGAGGAGATGTTGACGATGCGCCGCAGCGGCGCGACGCCCTCGGTCATCGCGAGGAAGCGGCGCATGAGCAGCATGGGCGCCACGAGGTTCACGGCGAGGTTGCGCGCGAGCGCGGGCCCGTCGAGGGCGGCGAGGGGACCGACGGGGGCCACCACACCGGCGTTGTTGACGAGCACCGCCTTCGCGTAGCGGCGATCGCGGATGCGCGCCGCGACGGCATCGCAGGCGCGCTCGAGCGCCGCGGCGTCGGCGAGATCGACGGGGAAGTGCGCCGCGCGCGCGAGCGCCGAGGCGCCGCGGGCGAGCCCCACGAGCTCGTTGTCCGCGTCCTTCGCGATCGCCTCCGCGAGCGCGCGGCCGAGCCCGTGCGTGGTGCCGGTCACGATGTAGAGGTTCATTCGGCCCGCCGTGCGTGCGGTTATGATGCGTCGATGCGCATGGTATCGCCCCGCACCCCGCAGGTCACGATCGCGCTGATCGCGCTGAGCGTCATCGCCTCCCTGCCCTCGCTGCTCGACCCGCGCGCCGTGATCGGCGTGCTGCTCGTCAACCAGCCCGGCACGCCCTTCTTCTCGAGCCTCGCCTCGGGCGAGCTCTGGCGGCTCGTCACGCCGATCTTCCTGCACTTCGGCGTGCTGCACATCCTCTTCAACATGATGTGGATGTGGGACCTCGGCCGCGGGCTCGAGTCGATCAAGGGATCGGCGTTCCTGGCCGCGTTCGTGGCCGCGAGCGGCATCGCCTCCACGCTGCTGCAGTACGCGATCACCGCCAGCCCCTTCTTCGGCGGCATGTCGGGCGTGGTCTACGCGCTGCTGGGCTACGTGTGGATGCAGGGGCGCTACAACCCGGCCTTCGGCCTCGCCCTGCACCAGTCGACGGTGATCATGATGCTCGCGTGGTACGTGCTCTGCTGGACGGGGCTGCTCGGCCCCATCGCGAACTGGGCCCATACCGGCGGGCTCGCGCTCGGCGTGGCCTGGGGATACGCGACGCGCCGCGCCGGGCGGGGGCGGTGAGCGATCGCGGCGTCGCGGTGGTGACGGGCGGCGCGCGCGGCATCGGCGCGGCCACCGCGCGTCTCGCGGCCCGGCGCGGCTACGCGGTGTGCGTGAACTACCGCGCCAACGAGGCGGCGGCCCACGGCGTGGTCGAGCGCATCGCGCGCGAGGGCGGGCGCGCGATCGCGGTGGCGGGCGACGTCGCGCGGGAACCCGACGTGGTGCGCCTGTTCGATTCCGCCGCGGCGCTGGGGCGCGTGACGGCGCTCGTGAACAACGCCGGCGTCCTCGAGCGCCAGATGCGGCTGGACGAGATGCCGGCCGCGCGCCTCGAGCGCGTGCTCGCGACCAACGTGCTGGGCGCGCTGCTGTGCGCGCGCGAGGCCGTGCGGCGCATGTCCACGCGGCACGGCGGCATGGGCGGCGGGATCGTGAACGTCTCCTCGATGGCCGCGCGGCTCGGCTCCCCCGGCGAGTACGTCGACTACGCCGCCTCGAAGGGCGCGGTCGACGCGCTCACCGTGGGGCTCGCGGGCGAGGTGGCCACGGAGGGCATCCGGGTGAACGCGGTGCGTCCCGGGGCGATCTACACCGAGATCCACGCGAGCGGCGGCGAGCCGGACCGCGTCGAGCGCGTGAAGCAGGCGGTGCCGATGCGCCGCGGCGGCACCCCGGAGGAGGTCGCGAACGCGATCCTCTGGCTCCTGTCCGACGAGTCCTCGTACTGCACCGGCACCTTCATCGACGTTTCCGGCGGACGCTGAGGCGCCCGGGGTTCGATTCCCCGGGACGATCCGCTATCATGGCCCCTCACCGTCGACGCACCCACGGAATCTTTTGCCTATGGCGCGGGAACCCATTCCCGACGACGTTCGACGCTTCGTCCTGACCAGCATCCCTTCGGTTCCGTTCGTCGAGGCGATGCTGCTGTTCAAGGCACTGCCGGGGCAGGCGATCGAGACCAGCAAGGTTGCCGAGCGACTCTACATCGCGGAGAAGGCCGCGGTGGCGCTCGTGCAGCAGCTCGTGGACGGGCGCGTGGTCGAGGCGGTGCCCGGCGCGCCCGGCTCCCACCGCTACGCGCCGCCGCCGGACCTGGCGGCCAAGCTCGACCGCCTCGCGCACGCCTACGTCCACGACCTCATCGGCGTCACCGCGCTCATCCACTCGCGTACCGAGCGCATGGCGCAGCAGTTCGCGGACGCGTTCAAGTTCCGGAAGGACGGCTGACATGGCCCCGCTCATCTACAGCCTCACCGCCCTCACCTGCCTCGTGAGCGCCTGGCTGCTGCTGCGCAGCTACCGGCGCTCCGGCTTCCGGCTCGCCTTCTGGAGCGGGCTGTGCTTCATCGGCCTGACCTTGAGCAACCTGCTGCTGGTGCTCGACCGCATCGTCTATCCGGCCGTCGACCTGTCCGCCGCGCGCCTGGGCGCCGCGTTCGTGGCGATCCTGCTGCTGGTGTTCGGCCTGATCTGGGAGGGGGACTGAATGGAGATCAACAACCTGCTCGTGGGCGGGATCGCCACCGCCTCGATCGTCGCCGCGTTCTTCTTCCTGCGCTTCTGGCGCACCACGCGCGACCGCTTCTTCCTGTTCTTCGCGCTGTCCTTCGGCATCGAAGGCGTCAACCGCATCGTCCTGTGGCTGTCGGTGGGCAACCAGGAGGACGCGCCGGGGTACTACCTGATCCGCCTCGTGGCCTACGGCCTCATCCTCGCCGCGATCATCGACAAGAACCGCGCGCCGCGCCGGCGCACGTGAACGCCGCGCCGTCGAGCGCGATCCGCGTCGCGCGCGACGGCGCGGTCCTCGCGCTGGGCCTGCACCGCCCCGAGAAGCGCAACGCCCTCACGCAGGAGATGTACGCGGCGCTGCACGCCGCCTTCGCCGAGGGCGAGCGCGACGCGGCCGTGCGCGTGATCCTCTTCCACGGCGGGGAGGATGCCTTCACCGCGGGCAACGACCTCGCCGAGTTCCTCGAGCGCCCGCCCGCGGACGACGACGCGCCGGTCTTCCGCTTCCTGCACGCCGTGAGCACCGCGGCCAAGCCGCTCGTCGCCGCCGTGAACGGCCCGGCCGTGGGCATCGGCACGACGCTCCTCTTGCACTGCGAGCTCGTCTTCGCCGGCGACAACGCGCGCTTCCAGACGCCCTTCGCCGCCCTGGGGCTGGTGCCCGAGTTCGCCGCGAGCTACCTCGCGCCCCTCGTCGCCGGCTACCGGCGCGCGGCCGAGTGGCTGCTGCTGGGCGAGCCGTTCGACGCCCAGGCCGCGCGCGAGGCGGGGCTCGTCACGCGCATCCTGCCGCCGCAGCGCACGCTCGAGGCCGCCCGCGACGCCGCCCGCCGGCTCGCGGCGCTGCCGCCCTCCTCGGTGCAGGCGACGAAGGCGCTGCTCAAGGCGCCGCACCGCGCCGCCATCGCCGCGCAGCTCGCCGCGGAATCGGCCGCGTTCCGGACGATGCTCGGCGCGCCGGCCGCGCGCGAGGCGCTCGCCGCCTTCCTCGCGCGGCGCGCGCCCGACTTCTCCTCCCCGGCGATGTAGGAATCGTCCCATGCGCGCCGGCGCAGGACGCGCCGGAACAAATCGCGCGCGCGGGCCGACCAACCGGGGCCGGCGCGTGCCGGCATCCCCCGGAGCCCTTCCGTGACCTTCGCGCTCTACCTGACCGGCTTCATCGTCTTCATCGCCGGCCTCGCCTGGCTCGCCACGGTGCTGGGCGTGGCCCAGGCCTACATCCTGCCCGGCGCGGTGATCCTCCTCGGCATCGGCATCTTCAGTGCCGCGACCCACACCCGCGGCGCACCCCATCGCTGAGGGGCGCGGCGGGTCGAAGCCGGCGCGCGCATGTCATTGTGCGGCGCAGCAGGGCGGCGTATAGTCCGCGCCCAAACCGCCGGCATGCCGCACGCGCCGGCCGCACCCCGGAATGAGCGCCCACAACCCCGCATCCGACCACCCCGCCCCCCGGCATCGCGAGCCCACGGCCGCGCTCGTGCTGGGCGCCATCGGCGTGGTGTTCGGCGACATCGGCACGAGCCCCCTCTACGCGCTCAAGACCGCCTTCGGCCCCGAGCACGGGATCCCGCTCACGTCGGCCAACGTAATGGGCATCCTCTCCCTCATCGTGTGGTCGATGACGTGGGTGATCACGCTCAAGTACCTGTTCGTGATGATGCGCGCGGACAACCATGGCGAGGGCGGCATCCTCGCGCTGCTGGCGCTGGCGCTGCGCGAGACGCGGCGCTACCCGCGGTTGCGCTGGACCATCATCGGCATCGGCATCTTCGGCGCGGCCATGTTCTACGGCGACAGCATGATCACGCCGGCGATCTCGGTGCTCTCCGCCGTCGAGGGCCTGGGCGTGGCCGCCCCCGCGCTCGGGCACTTCGTGATCCCGCTCACCCTCGGCGTGCTGGGCGGGCTCTTCTTCATCCAGAGCCACGGCACGGGCAAGGTGGGCAACTTCTTCGGGCCGATCACCACCGTCTGGTTCTTCGCGATCGGCGCGCTGGGTGCCGCCGAGCTCGTGAGCAACCCGGGCGTGCTGCGCGCGCTCGACCCGGCGTACGCCGTGGACTTCCTCGTCTCGTACCCGCTGCTGGGCTTCCTCGTGCTGGGCGCGGTCTTCCTCACCCTCACCGGCGGCGAGGCGCTCTACGCGGACATGGGCCACTTCGGCAAGCGCCCGATCCGCATCGCGTGGCTGGGACTCGTCTTCCCCGCGCTGATGCTCAACTACTTCGGCCAGGCCGCCTTCGTGCTCGCCAACCCCGAGGCGATCCGCAATCCGTTCTACCTGATGGCGCCGGACTGGGCGAAGTACCCGCTGGTGGCGCTCGCCACCTGCGCCACGGTGATCGCCTCGCAGGCGGTGATCTCCGGCGCCTTCTCGGTCACGCGCCAGGCGATCCAGCTCGGCTACATCCCGCGCCTGGAGATCCTCTACACCTCCGAGCGCTCGATGGGCCAGATCTACGTGCCGTTCGTGAACTGGATCCTCTTCGTCGCCGTGGTGCTGCTGGTGCTCGGCTTCCAGAGCTCCGACAGCCTCGCCAACGCCTACGGCATCGCGGTGGCCGCGACCATGGTGATCGAGAACCTGCTCGCGATGGTGGTCGCACGCCTCATCTGGAAGTGGAACCCGCTGCTGGTGGCGGCGGTGATCGGATCCACGCTCCTCGTGGACGTCGTGTTCCTCGCCTCGAACGCGGCCAAGTTCCTCTCCGGCGGCTGGTTCCCCCTGCTCATCGGGACCGGCGTCTTCACGCTCCTCATGACCTGGAAGCGCGGGCGCGCGCTCATGTTCCGCCGGCTGTCCGAGCAGGGCATCCCGCTCAAGCCCTTCCTCGAAAGCCTCGACGCGCACCCGCCGCAGCGCGTGGCCGGCACGGCGATCTTCATGACGAGCAGCCCCGACAACGTGCCCCACGCCCTGCTGCACAACCTCAAGCACAACAAGGTGCTGCACGAGCGCACGGTGTTCCTCACCGTGGTGCCGCAGGACGTGCCCTACGTGCCTGCCGAGGACCGGGTGCAGTTCGAGCGCCTCGTGAACGGCTTCTACAAGATGGAGGCGTGGTACGGGTTCAAGGAGCAGCCGGACATCGACGAGATCCTCAACGCCGCGCGCCTTCGCTACGGCATGGCCTTCGACGTGATGGACACCTCGTTCTTCCTGTCCCACGAGACGGTGATCCCGACCAGCGACGCGCCCGGCATGGCGCTGTGGCGCGACCACGTCTTCGCCTGGATGAGCCGCAACGCCACGCGCGCCACGGACTTCTTCAACATCCCCGCCAACCGCGTCGTGGAGCTGGGCACGCACATCGAGATCTAGGGAACAAGCGCGCCGGCACGGAAGTCTAGGCAGGCATGGCCGGCTCCCTCAGCACGTACCGGAAGAAGCGCGACTTCGCCGCCACGCCGGAGCCGAAGGGCACGGTGAAGCGCGCAGGCACGGCGCTCTCGTTCGTGATCCAGCGCCACGCCGCCCGGCGCCTGCACTACGACTTCCGGCTCGAGCTCGACGGCACGCTCAAGAGCTGGGCCGTGCCCAAGGGCCCCAGCCTCGACCCCCACGTCCGGCGCATCGCCGTGCGCACCGAGGACCATCCCCTCGGCTACGCGAGCTTCGAGGGAGTCATCCCCGCGGGGCAGTACGGGGCCGGCACCGTCATCGTGTGGGACCGCGGCGAATGGGTGCCGGTGGGCGACCCGCGGGCCGGCTACCGCAAGGGCCACCTCAAGTTCGACCTGCACGGCGAGAAGCTGCGGGGACGCTGGAACCTGGTGCGCATGCGCGGGCGCGACGACGAGCGCCAGGAGCCGTGGCTGCTCATCAAGGAGGACGACGAGGAGGCGCGGCTCGCGGGCGCCTACGACGTGACCGAGGCGCTGCCGCAGAGCGTCCACGCGAAGCCGGCGCGCGCGGCGCGGAAGGGCAAGGCGCGCGCCGCGCGCAAGGCGCCTGCGAAGGCGAAGACGAAGGGAAGCGAAGGCGAAGGCGAAGGCGCCGCGCGCAGCCCGTCCCGGCCGGAGGAAGGCTTCGGCGCACCCCGCGCTGCCCGCGGGCGCCGAGCCCGCCGCGCTGCCGCTCACGCTCTTCCCGCAGCTCGCCACCCTCGTGGACGCGCCTCCCGCCGGCGGGGACTGGATCTACGAGGTCAAGTTCGACGGCTACCGCGTGGTGACCCGCATCGAGGGCGACGACGTGCGGCTCTTCACCCGCAACGGCAACGACTGGAGCCAGCGGCTGAAGACGCTGCGCCAGGCGATCCGCACGCTCGCGCTGCCCGACGGCTGGCTCGACGGCGAGATCGTCGTGCTCGACCGGCGCGGCCTGCCGGACTTCCAGGCGCTGCAGGGCGCCTTCGACGGCGCCCGCGAGCGCTCCATCGTGTACTTCGTCTTCGACCTGCCGTACTTCGCCGGCCACGACCTGCGGCGCGTGCCGCTCGCCGCCCGGCGCGAGGTGCTCGCGCGCGCCCTCGAGGGCAAGGACGGCGAGCGGGTACGCTTCAGCCACGCGTTCGACGCGCCGGCCGGCGCCCTGCTCCAGAGCGCCTGCGAGCAGGGCCTCGAGGGGCTGGTGGGCAAGCGCGCGGACTCGACCTACTCCTCCACGCGCTCGAACGCGTGGATCAAGCTCAAGTGCACGAAGCGCCAGGAGTTCGTCGTGTGCGGCTACACCGACCCCAAGGGCCGCCGCGCCGGGTTCGGCTCGCTCCTGCTCGGCGTGAACGACGCGCAGGGACACCTGCGCTACGCGGGCAGCGTCGGCACCGGCTTCGACGATGCGCAGCTGCGCACGCTGCGGGCGAAGCTCGCGGCGCTCGCCGCCGCCAAGCCGCCCTTCCAGCCGGCGCCGCGCGGCGTGAAGGGCCACTGGGTGAAGCCGCGGCTCGTGGCGGAGGTCGCGTTCACCGAGTGGACGGGCGACGGGCGCGTGCGCCACCCCACCTTCCGCGGGCTGCGCAACGACAAGGACCCCGAGGCGATCGTGCGCGAGGAGCCGGCGCCCGCTCCCGCCGCGAAGCGCGCGCGGGGCGCACGCCGGCCGGCGCCGGGCGCGGCGCGCGAGGTGGCGGGCATCGACGTCACGCATCCCGACCGCGTCGTGGACAAGGCGAGCGGCGTGACGAAGCTAGAGCTCGTGCGCTACTACGAGAAAGTGGCGCCGCACATGCTCCCCCACCTCCGCGGCCGGCCGATCGCGCTCGTGCGCGCCCCCTACGGCATCGGCGGGGAGCTCTTCTTCCAGAAGCACGGCGAGAAGGTGAGGATCCCGGGCATCATCCAGCTACCCCGCGACTACTGGCCGGGGCACCCGGCGATGCTCGAGATCGCGAGCGCCGAGACGCTGGTGGGGGCGGCGCAGATGAACGTGATCGAGTTCCACACCTGGAACTCGACCACCGCGATGATCGACCGGCCCGACCGCATGCTCTTCGACATGGACCCGGGCGAGGGCGTGGCGTGGCCGACGCTGCTCGAGGCGACCGCCCTCATGAAGAAGATGCTCGACCTGCTGGGCCTCGCGTGCTTCCTCAAGACGAGCGGCGGCAAGGGCCTGCACGTGGTGGTGCCGCTCACCCCGTCGGCGGACTGGGACTACGACCGCGTGAAGGACCTCTCGCAGGCGGTCGTGCAGCACATGGCGCGCACGCTTCCCCGGCTCTTCGTCGCGAAGAGCGGGGCGCGCAACCGGGTCGGGCGGATCTTCATCGACTTCCTGCGCAACGGCACCGGGGCCACGACCATCGCCGCCTTCTCGGCGCGCGCCCGGCCCGGGCTCGGGGTGTCCGTGCCGGTGCGCTGGAGCGAGCTGCGCAGGCTCGAGGCCGCCGACCAGTGGAACGTGCGCAACGTCTTCGACCGGCTGGCGCGGCTGCGCTCCGATCCGTGGCAGGGCTACGGGCAGGCGCGCCAGACGCTCGACGAGGCGGTGGAGCGCCTGCGCGGGGCAGGGCGCGGGCAGGCCGGGACCCGCGACACACGCTAGGTGGCGGCCGCCTCGCGGAACTCGAAGCGCGCCCCGCCGGGCCCGGTGAAGACGAGCCGGTCGCCTTCGCGCACGCCGCGCGCCCCCTCGCCCATCGCCGCGAGCATGCGCCGCTCGTACTCGCCCTCGGGGCCCACGCACATGCGCTTGGTGGTGGCGAGCGCGCCCACGCGCACGGCGCCGTCCTCCATCTTCCAGGCCCCGCTCAGCATGTTGCAGCCGGTGTAGCCCGCCAGGCGGCCCTCGCGCACGAACTCGAGGCGCGGCAGGGTGCGGTGGTCGGCGCCGGCGTCGACGATGCCGACCCAGCGCGTGCCGGCCACGCTCGCGGCGGCGGGCGCCGCCGCCGCGCGCGGGGCGCCGCCGCCCGACGAAGGATCGGCCGCGCAGGCGGCGAGGCCGAGAACGCACAGCCACTGCAGTTTCCTCGCGATGCTCACCGCTTCTCCTCCTCGCCGGCGGCGCGCAGGCGCAGCGTGCCGGCCGAGCCGCTCATGGTCAGGACGTCGCCCGTGACGGAGTAGCTCGAGGCGCGCTGCAGCACCTCGAGGATCCGGCTTTCCGCCATCTGGGCCCCGGGGTCGCACGCCGCATGCCGGCCGACCTCGATGCGTCCGATGCCGATGAAGCGCGCGCCCACGGCATCTTCGACATAGCGGGCGGCGAAGCGGTTGCATCCGCCGTAGCCCTCCACCCGGCCGTCGCCGAAGCGCACCCACGGGGCCTCGCCCCGGGCGGGGATCTCGAGCACCACGTTCCAGCGGGTGCCGACGAAGGGGCGCGGCGGCGGCTCCTTGCGCATGGCGCAGGCGGCGAGCGCGACGAGCGCGAGGAGGGCGGCGACGCGAAGGGCGCGCGCGCTCATCCGAGGTGCCGCGTGAGGAAGCCCAGCGCCTCGCTCACGAGGTCCACGGGGTCGAGGCGGACCGCGCTGCCGCCCTCGTAGCGCTCGAGGCGGCGCTCGAGGCGCTGCCCGGCGAGCAGGGCCTCGACCGCCGCGGTCGGGTCCACCTCCTTGCGCCTGCGCTCCTGCTCCGAGAGGTCGGCCAGCGCCCGCTCGACCGCGTCGGCGTCGAGGATCGCGATCGGGGCGCGGCAGTACGGGCACTGCGCATCGCGGGCGAGGTCGATGGGGCCCCCGCAGCTCGAGCAGCGCACCTGCGTCACCTTCGCGCGCAGCCGCTCCACCTCGAGCGGTGTCAGCGAGCGCACGAAGCTCTTCTCCCGCAGGAACTGGAGGAACGTCGTGAAGCGCCCGTGGCCCTCGGGGCAGCGGTAGTAGACGATGGCATTGGTGCGCTGGACGTCGTGCGTGAGCGCGAGGCGCTCCCGGCAGCGCACGCAGCGCAGCACGCCGCCGATGGGGCGCGCGGGGTGCTCGCGGCGCTCGTGGATGATGCGGAAGAGGGCCAGCACCGAGCCGGGCGTGAGCTGCGCGCTCTCGTACTGGTCGAACCAGATCGCCTGGCAGTCGAAGCAGAGGTCGAGGTCGACGCGGCCCTGCAGCTTGCGCTCGAAGCCCTCGCGGCGCATGCCGCCGCCGCAGCTCGGGCAGGCGCGTCCCGCGGCCGCGGCGAGCGCCCCTTCGGTCATGTGCCGCCGCCCGGCGCCACCGCGCCCGCCGCCTGGAGTATTTTCATGGTGTGCCTGCCTCCCGCGCCTAGATTACCGCAGATCGATCCGCCGCCATGTGCAGCCGCTACTTCCTCGATGCCGACGGCAACATCATCGCCTACACCTTCCAGGTGCCGGTGCACGACCGCATCCGCAAGCGCTTCAACATCGCGCCCACCCAGGAGGCGCCGGTCGTGCGCGCCGCGCCCGGGGGCGGGCGCGAGGTGGCGATGCTGCGCTGGGGCCTCGTGCCGTCGTGGGCGAAGGACGCGAAGATCGGCACGAAGATGATCAACGCGCGCGCCGAGGGGCTCGCGCAGAAGCCCGCGTTCCGCGAGGCGTTCGGGCGCCGGCGCTGCCTCGTCCCGGCCACCGGCTTCTTCGAGTGGCAGGGCGCGCCGGGCCGCAAGCAGCCTTTCGCCGTGACCGTCCCCGAGCAGCCGCTCTTCGCCTTCGCGGGCCTGTGGGAGTGCTGGAAGGGCGCGGAGCGCGCGCCGCTCGACAGCTATACGATCGTGACGACCGAGGCGAACCCGCAGGTGGCGCGCATCCACGACCGCATGCCGGTCATCCTGCGCCCCGCGCAGTGGGACGCGTGGCTCGCCGGCACGCCGGAGGAGGCGCGCGCCCTCCTCGCGCCCTATGCCGGCGAGGTCGCGCTTCGCGCGGTCGGCAGGTACGTGAGCAGCGTGAAGAACGAGGGCCCGGAGTGCCTGGCCGACCCGACGCCGGCGTGGAGCGGCCCCGGGCCGCAGCAGGGATCGCTTCTGGACTGAGCGGCGCCGGTTGCGCTCAGGTGGACGCCTTCTCCCGTTCGCGCCACGGCGCGTCCGCGAAGCGCTCGACGAGGAACGCGACCATCGCGACCACGCGCGGCGAGCGATGCCGCCCGCTCGGGAAGACCGCGTGCAGCGGCAGCGGCTCGCGATGGTGCACGTCCTCGAGCAGGGGCACGAGGCGCCCCTCGCGGATCGGCCGGCCCACGATCGCGTCCGAGAGCCGGATCACGCCGACGCCGAGGAGGGCGAGCTGCAGGAGGCTGTCGGCATTGTTCGCGCTCACGGTGCCCGCGACCTCGACCTGGCGCACGCCGTTCGCGGTCCGGAAGGGCCACCGGCGCAGGTTGGGCGCGTAGGCGACGCAAAGGCAGTTGTGCGCGAGCAGCTCGTCGGGCGTGCGCGGCGTGCCGTGGCGGCGCAGGTACCCGGGGGAGGCGCACACCACCCGCTCGACCTCGCAGATGCGCCGCGAGACGAGCGAGGAGTCGCCGAGGGCGCCCAGGCGGATGCCCACGTCCGCGCCCTCCTCGATCAGGTCGACCACGCGGTCGGTGATCGTCAGCTCGACCTGCATCTCCGGGTGGCGGGCGAGGAAGTCGGGCAGCGCGGGCACGAGCTGGTGCATGCCGAAGGCGGTGCCCACGTTCACGCGCAGCAGGCCCCTGGGCTGCGAGCGGAAGCGGGCCACCTCGTTCTCGGCCTCGGCGATGTCCGCGAGGATGCGCTGCGCGCGGTGGAAGTAGGCCTCGCCCTCGGGCGTGAGGGCCAGGCGACGGGTCGTGCGGTTGAGCAGCCGCACCCCCAGCCGGTCCTCGAGGCGCGTGACGAGCTTGGAGATGGCCGACGGGGTGAGGCCCAGGTCGCGGGCGGCGGGCGAGAACCCGCCGAGCTCGACCGCCCGCACGAAGGCCCCCATGTCGGACGGGGCGCTCACGGCCGTCTGTTCCGAATTTTCATCAGTGATTCTCTCGAAAACCGGATTGTAGTTCAAGGCGAGGGAATCCATCCTGTAAGCACACCCATCCTCCCAGGAGGCGACGATGAGAACCCTGGACAGCGAAACCCTCGAGATGCGGGCCCACCGGATGCGCTCCGAGGAGCTGGGCCGCATGGCCCGCGCCCTCGCGCTAGAATGGCGGGCTCTGTTCCACCGCCAGGCCGGCCCTGCGCCGTCCGAATCCCGCCGATGCCCCGTTCCCGTGCCAAGAGCCCGCCCCGACTCACCCGCGACGCCGAGCGCCTGATCGCGCTGGCCCTCGGGCTCAATGCCTCGGGCAGCCTCACCGAGGACCGGTACTGGGAGGCGCAGATGTCCACGCTCGTGGCGAAGCTGCTCGAGAACGGCAACGACGCGCCGCTCGACGGCGCCCTGGACCACCTCTACCAGACCAACCTGGGCGCCTACGACACGCTGATCGAGCTGGTGGAGAGCGCATCGGAGTCGCTGCTCGTGCAGCGCGGCGAGGCCTCGTGGCAGGCGCTGCTCATCGCCGCGCCGATCGTCGCGTGGTCGAAGTACGCGATCCCCTCGGGGCCGATCATGGCCGGCGACGCCGAGGCGCTGCGCACGCAGTTGCAGGCGCACGTGCTGGGCGAGGCCACGCGCGTCACCCTCGTGCCCTACTTCTACTCGATCGACCAGCTGCCGCGGCACTTCTCGGAGCTGCGCCGCCTCACGGCGCGGCTCGCCGAGGCGGCGATCGGCGGCGAGAACCCGCGGCTCGACCTCGCGCGCCTTCCCGACACGGCGCACCTGCTCGCCGACACGCGCTTCCTCGTGGCCTGCGTCGCGGCCCCCGCGGGCGGCGGCATTTTCCGCTGGCAGGAGGATGCGTCCGGCCATGCGGGGCGCGCCCACAGCCTGGAGCAGTGGATCGCGCAGGCGCGCCCGACGCTCGCCAGGCTGCTGCCGGGCTGCGTCTTCGAGTGCCTGCTGCCCGACGCCTACTACGTGAACTGCCGCGAGTCCGACCGGCGCGTGCGTCCCTTCGGCATCCGCGCCGCGGTCGCCTTCCTCGAGAACGCGCTCAAGGTGAAGCCGGCGGAGCTGCAGGCGGTGGTGGCCGGCTTCGGCGAGGAGCGCGTGGACGAGTACCGCGTCGCCTTCTCGCTCGCCGACGACAGCGAGGTGGCGCACGGCGTCGTCTGGCCGCTCTACGGGCGCGAGGACGAGACCGCGCACCCGGGCCCCATCGACGAGGTGCTCGCCCAGCTCCAGGAGTCGGGCGTGAGCGAGGTGAAGAAGCTGCCCGGGACCTTCAGCGCGGAGTACTGCGAGGACTGCGGCGCGCCCCTGTTCGCCAACGCCGAGGGCGAGATCGTGCACGCCGAGCTGCCCGAGGAAGCCGACACGCAGGCCGCCCACTTCCACTGAAGCGGGGGCGGGCGCGGGTCCCCGGTATGATCCGCGCGATGGACGCCCTCTCGGAGGTGCTGCGCCTCGCCCGCTTCACGGCCCAGGTCGTGCTCGACGTCTCGGGCCGCGGCGGCTGGTGCGTGTCGGTGCCCGCGGCCCAGGGCGCCGGGCGGGCGCACGTGGTCCTCGACGGGGAGATCCGGGTCGCGGCCGCCGAGGGGGAGCCGCTGCGCCTCGGCCCCGGCGGCCTCGCGTTCCTGCCCGGCGGCGATGGCCACCTCGTCGGCACCCGGCTCGACGCCCCGCCCGTCGCCCTGTCCTCGCTCGTGCGCTCCCCCGTCGCGGGCGAGCTCGTGCCCGTGCAGCTCGGCAGCGGCGCCGGCGCCTGCCGGTGGATCTCGCTCGCGCTCACCTGGGAGCGCCATCTCGCGCAGCCGCTCCTCGCCGGGCTGCCGCGCGCCTTCCACGCCGACCTCCTCGGCGTGCCCGCGCTCAACGCGCTCGCCACGAGCCTGGGCCTGCACCTCGCCACGAGCGACGCGCCGCCCGTGGGCCTGGGCGCGCGCCGCGAGCGCCTGGCCGAGCTCGTCCTCATCGAGGCGCTGCGGCGGCACATCGAGGCGCTGCCCGCGCAGGGCACCGGCTGGCTCGCCGCCCTGAACGACCGCTACGTCGGACGCGCCCTCGCCCTGGTGCACGGGCGTCCGGGGGAGGCGTGGACCGTCGAGCGCCTGGGCCGGCAGGTGGGCCTGTCGCGCAGCGCGCTGGCCGAGCGCTTCCGCGAGGTGATGGGCGAGCCGATCTTCGCGTTCCTCACCCGCTGGCGCCTGCAGCTCGCCGCCGAGGCGCTGCGCACGACCCGCCGGCCGATCGAGGCGATCGCGCGCGAGGCCGGCTACGAGTCGGCGGGCGCTTTCTCCCACGCGTTCAAGCGCACGTTCCGCAAGCCGCCCTCGGTCTGGCGCAAGCGGGGCCGGGAGCGCGAGAGCTAGGTGCGCCGCCGGCGCGCCGCGCCCCGGCTCACCCCCGGAGCGCGCGCGCGAGGAACGGCAGCGACACGTCCATGCGGTAGTCGATGTCGGAGTGCGTGTCGTCGAACTCCTCGTACGTGTGCGCGATCCTCGCCTGGCGCAGGCGCTTGGAGAGGATGCGCGAGCCGTACTGGATGTGGTACTGGTCGCGCGAGCCGCAGTCGATGTAGATCCCGCGCAGGCTCTTCAGGGCCGCCTTGTGGCTCGCGACGAGGTTCACCGGGTCGTTGGCCTGCCAGCGCTTCCAGCGCTCGGGCAGCACCTCGCCGGTCTCGAGGTTGAACGGCAGGCGGAAGCCGTTGGGCGCGCGCGGGT
The DNA here is from genome assembly GCA_963741815.1 of uncultured beta proteobacterium. Lineage (GTDB taxonomy): Bacteria > Pseudomonadota > Gammaproteobacteria > Burkholderiales > Usitatibacteraceae > Usitatibacter. The sequence continues at coordinate 1,148,180 of CAVUJI010000003.1, read as the reverse complement.
CGGGATCGTAGCTCGCGGCCATGCAGAGGTTCATGATGCAGTGGCCCTCCGACATCGACAGCTTCGGCTTCGACCAGACGGCCTCGAGGAAGCGGCGCACGCGCCCGTCGTCGCGGCCGCTGTCGGCGCCCTTCTGCATCTTCATCACGTCCCAGCGGCCCGTTCTTCGCCGGGCGCGGGCGGTACCTGGCGAGCTCGTTCAGCGTATTCGGCCAGTCGTGCCAGTACACGAAGTCGAAGTACGCGTCTCCCGAGTGGTCGGCCACCGCGCCCCAGGTCTTCGGGTACTTCATGCCGTGGACGATCGCGCCGTAGCCGCCGGAGGACTTGCCGAAGCAGCCGCGGTGCTCGCGCGAGGCGAGCGTGCGGAACTCGCGGTCGACGAAGGGCACGATCTCGCGGGTGAGGTAGTCCGCGTAGTCGCCGATGGCCGAGGAGTTGATGTACTGGTTGCCGCCGAGCGCGGTGAAGCAGTCGGGGAACACGACGATGCACGGGGGCATGCGCCGCTCGTGCACCAGGCGCGCGGCCCGCTCCGGCACGTTCTCGCTGAAGCTCTTCCACGCGACGTGCGACAGTCCCGAGCCGGTGAACCCGACCATGTCGACCAGCACCGGGAAACGCCGGCCCCGCCCGTGGCCCGCGCCCTCGTCGTACTGCGGCGGCAGCCACGCGGCGAGCTGGCGCACGTGCGGGTCGCGCAGGGGGTTGTCGCGCAGGATCCTCGAGTCGTGCTCGAGCACGACGACGGTGCCGGACTTCCACTGGGGGCGCTTCAGGGCCATCGGGTCTCCTCGGTGCGTGCGGGGCGAGCGCCCGAAAGGAAAGGGCGCCGAAGCGCCCTTTTTATCAGATGTCGGCCCCGCGGTTCAGGCCGCCACGCGCCGCTTGTACTCGTGGGTGCGCGTGTCGATCTCGATGCGGTCGCCCGTCGCGCAGAACGCCGGCACCTGCACCTCGAAGCCCGTGGCGAGCTTGGCGGGCTTGAGCACCTTGCCCGACGTGTCGCCGCGCACCGCCGGCTCGGTGTAGATCACCTCGCGCACGATCGTGGTCGGCAGCTCGAAGGAGATGGCGCGGCCCTCGTAGAGGAGCGCCTCGCCCGTCATGCCGTCCTCGAGATAGTTGACCGCGTCGCCGAGGTTCTCCTTCTCGATGTCGATCTGGTTGTACTCGGGGTCCATGAACACGTACATCGGATCGGCGAAGTACGAGTAGGTGACTTCCTTCTTCTCGAGCAGAAGCAGCTCGAACTTCTCGTCGGCCTTGTACACGGTCTCCGTGTTCGAGCCGGTGAGGAGGTTCTTCAGCTTGAGCTTCATGGTGGCGGCGTTGCGCCCGCCCTTGTTGTATTCGGCCTTCAGCACGACCATGGGGTCCTTGCCCACCATGATCACGTTGCCGCTGCGCAGTTCCTGAGCGATTTTCATAGTCCGTCCGTATAGATGCCGCGGCGTCGATGGGCCGCTTCCCGGCCGATCCGCCTTGCCGTTTTCCCGATGCGAACGGCCACCGGCGTGCGCACGGTCCCGTTCGCTGCTTCCCGGCCGAGGCGCGAATCCCGCCCCTGGGCCATTCCCTGCTTGCCGGCCGCGACGCGCATTCCGCCTCGCCGCCATTCCCTGCTTGCCGGCCGGCCGCGACGCGAATTCCGCCTCGCCGCCATTCCCTGCCCGCGGGCGTCGAGCGGCCGAAGGTCCGCTCCAACGCCGTTCCCGCTGCCCACTCTATGCGAAAAAGCCCATTATTTTAGCACGTTATCGGCGAAATCGACCAGCTGCTCGGCGAGGTCGCGTTGCGCCTGCAACCGCCGGCTCCACTGCCGGGCGTGCTCGGCCAGCGCCTGCCTTCGCAACATGAAGGCGGACCACGCCCGCATCAAGCCCGGCCCGCCGCCCGCGCTGCCCGGAGCCTCCTCGCGCCGGTTCCACGCCTCCCACAGGGCGGTGACGGTGCCGGCGGCCGGACGATCGAGCGCGGCGGTGTACCCGGCGAGGAACGCGGCGAGCTTGACCCAGTGGGCGCCGTCGTCCTGGGGATAGATGTGCCAGGCGAAGGGCCGCGCCGCCCACTGCGCGCGCACGAACGAATCCTCGCCGCGCACGAAGTTCACGTCGCAGGCCCAGAGCAGCTCGTCGTAGCGGTCCTGCGCCAGGAAGGGCGGCGTGAAGACGCGCAGGCCCTCGCCGCGCCCGCGCCCGACCCACCCGGCGAGCGCGCTCGCGGCCGCTCCCTCCGGCGCCACGATCCAGGCCGAGCCCGGGTCGCGGCCGCAGGCCCGGGCGAGGGCCTCGAAGGGCGCGCCCGCATAGGCGAAGACGCTCACCTTCAGCGTGCCGGGCCCGGGCACGCGCCCGACGAGCGAGCGCCAGAACGCGGCCTGGGCACCGGCGTCGCGCTGGAAGGCGTCGCGCCGCGCGAGGAGGTCCGCCTCGCGCAGCAGCCCCCCGGTGCGCGCCGTGAATCCGGGAAAGAAGTAGTGCTTCACCAGCGGCAGGCGCGGGCTCGGCGACGGCAGCGCGTGGCTGCCCTCGACCCAGTCCTCGGCGCTCAGGTACTCGAGGTTGATCCAGCGCGGCTTCGGGCTGCGGCCCGCCATCGCGAGCACGTAGGGCTCCGGCGGGTCGCAGCCGAACGTCTCCACGACGACGTCGGCCACCGCGTCGACGGCGAAGGGCTCGCGCAGCCGCGCCACCTCCACGCCCTCGAGGGTCTGCACGTCGTAGCCGGGATCCATTTCCGGGCGCATGCGCCAGAGCACGGTGAGGTCGTCGATCCAGAGGCGCACCCGCTTGCCGTGCTCGCGGGCGAGCTGCCGCGCCAGGCGCCAGGACACGCCCACGTCGCCGAAGTTGTCGACGACGCGGCAGAAAACGTCCCAGCGTTCGTCGTCGTGCGCCATGCGCGGATTCTATAAGATGCGCGCGACGCGAATCCTGGTGCCCGGCGGCGCGTGTCCCGGACCGGGGCGCAAAAAAAGAAAGCCCGGCAGGGAAGCTGCCGGGCAAGGCCACGCGCCGGCATCGGCCGACGCCAGGAGGACGAATTCCACGGCATCTTAGCGGCGGCCTTGCGGCAAAACCCCACCCGCGCCGGTGGGATCAGCGCTGGAAGTCCGCCACCCGCACCCGCAGCCGCCGCCGCTCGCCGTCGCGGATCACGGTGAGCTCGGCCTCGTGCCCGGCGCCGATGTGGTCGAGCGCCGCGCCGAACTGCGGCAACGACGCGACGGGCTTGCCGTTCACCGCCACGATCACGTCGCCCGGGTCCCCGGTCCGGGGATCGAGCGGGCGCAGCCCCGCCTTCGCCGCGGGCGTGCCGGGCAGCACGCGCGCGCTCACCACGCCGTCGATGCCGGCCTGCGCCACGAGGTCGGGATGCACGGGCACGATGCCGATGCCGGGCACCGCCGCGCAGCTGCAGCACCGCGAGGTCGTAGTCGGGGGCCACGCCGACCACCTTCGCCGGGAAGCTGCGGCCCGGGGCGAGCTGCACCTGCACCTTCCGCGCGCCCCGGATCACGTGGTAGTTCGTGACGACGTGACCCTGCGCGTCCCACACGAAGCCGCTGCCGGCACCGGTCTGCACCTCGGCGGTGAAGAACAGGAGCTGCACGCTTTCGGTGTTGATCGATGCGACCGAGGGCGCCGCGCGCTCGAACAGCCGCACCACCGCCTGCTCTTCGGCCCCCAGCGGGGCGCGCGGGGCGACCGCCCGCGGCCCGGGCGCGGGCCGCTTCAAGGGTAGCCCGCGCACCTCGCGGCGGGCTTGCGAAAGCGTATAATCCGACTCGCAGTGAGGAGGTTCGGTAAGCAGTAACTCCAGGTACCGTCGCCCCGGCGGCGTCTAACTTCAGTTCCCGCCTTGCTTTCCTTTGTCGCTGGCCCCGCCCCTGGGGGGCTTCCAGGGATCCCACAGTTCCGTTGAAAGGAAACGCAAGATGAGCACCGGTACCGTGAAATGGTTCAACGACGCCAAGGGCTTCGGCTTCATCAAACCCGACGGCGGCGGCGAGGACCTCTTCGCCCACTTCTCCGAGATCCAGGGCAACGGCTTCAAGACCCTCAAGGAGAACCAGAAGGTCGAGTTCGAGGTGAAGGACGGCCCCAAGGGCAAGCAAGCGACCCAGATCCGCCCGATCGGCTGACCGAACCGACACGGACGAAACGGCAGCCCGCGGGCTGCCGTTTTTCTTTGGACCCGCTTCGAGAGCGAGCGCCATGACGCAGAAGAACCTGGCCGGGATTTCCCTCTCCATCCTCGACCTCGTGACCTACCCCGAGGGCGGTGCGCTCGCCGAGGCCTTCGCGGCCTCGCGCGAGCTCGCGCGGCACGCCGAGCGCCTGGGCTACCGGCGCTACTGGGTGGCCGAGCACCACAACCTCGAGGGCATCGCGAGCTCGGCCACCGTCGTGCTGATGGGATTCCTCGCGGCGAACACGAGCACGATCCGCGTGGGCTCGGGCGGCATCATGCTGCCGAACCATGCGCCCCTCGTGGTGGCCGAGCAGGTGGGCACGCTCGAGACGCTCTACCCGGGACGCATCGACCTGGGGCTCGGGCGTGCGCCGGGAACGGACCCGCTCACGATGCGCGCGCTGCGCCGGCACTCGAGCGGCGCCGACTTCGACCTCGACGTGGCCGAGCTCGCGTCGTACTTCGCGCCGGCGAAGCCGAACCAGCCGGTGCGCGCGATCCCCGGGACCGGCATCGACGTGCCGATCTGGATCCTCGGGTCGAGCCTGTACAGCGCGCACCTCGCCGCGAAGATCGGGCGGCCCTACGCGTTCGCCTCGCACTTCGCCCCCGGCGATCTCCTGGAGGCGCTCGAGATCTACCGGCGCGAGTTCCGGCCCTCGGCCGCGCTGGCCGCGCCGCGCGTGATGGTCGGCGTGCCCGCGATGGCCGCCGACAGCGACGAGGAGGCCGAGCGGCTCGCGACCAGCATGTACCTGCGCACGCTCGGGATCCTGCGCGGGGCGCGCGCGGCGCTGCAGCCGCCGGTGGACTCGATGGACGGGCTCTGGTCGCACGGCGAGCGCCTGGCGGTGGCCGAGCGCATGGCGCTGATGGTCGTGGGCGGCCCGGCGCGCGTGCGCGAGGGGTTGCGGGCGATCGTCGATGCGACGCAGGCCGACGAGCTCATCCTCGTGTCCGAGGCCTGGGACCGCGAGGCGCGGCTGCGCTCGTATGAGATCCTGCGGGAGGTCGCGGGCGGCGCGCAGTGATGCGGGCCGGCATCCTTGGGACCGGAATTTCCGCACGCATCACTCCTCGGCGTCGCCGGGATCTTCGTTCGCATCCGTCCTCCCCGCCTCAAGCCGCGGCGGGCTCGCGCAGCCGGTCGCGGCGCGCGAGGCCGGGAAAGAGCCGCATCCACAGGGCGACGATCGCGAGCGTGCCGATGCCGCCCACGACGACCGAGCCCACGGGCCCCAGCGCCGCGGCCACGGTGCCCGCGCGGAACTCGCCCAGCTGGTTGCTCGCGCTGATGAAGGTGGAGTTGACGGCGCTCACCCGCCCGCGCATCTCGTCGGGCGTGTCGAGCTGCACCAGCGTCTGGCGGATCACGACGCTCACCATGTCCGCGGCGCCGCTCACGGCGAGCGTGGCGAGCGAGAGCGCGAAGCTCGTCGAGGCGGAAAAGGCGAGGATCGCGACGCCGTAGATCGCCACGGCGGCGAACATGCGCCGCCCCACGTGCCGGTCGAGCGGGAAGCGCGAGAGCACGGCGGCCATGACGAGCGCCCCCGCGGCCGGCGCGGCGCGCAGCAGGCCCAGGCCCCAGGGCCCGGTGTGCAGGATGTCCTTCGAGAAGATCGGCAGCAGCGCCGTCGCGCCCCCGAGCAGCACGGCGAAGAGGTCGAGCGAGATCGCGCCCAGCACCACCTTGTGGTCGCGGATGAAGACGAAGCCGGCGAAGAGGCTCTCCCAGCTCACCCGGGTCTTCGACGTGCGCGGCGGCGCCTTGCGGATCGAGGCCACGGTGGCGAGCGAAAGCGCGAGGAACGCGGTGCATACCGCGTAGACGACCGAGGCGCCCATCGCGTAGACGAAGCCGCCGAGCGCGGGGCCGCCGATCACCGCGATCTTCATCATCGCGGTGCTCATCGCCATCGCCTTCGCGAGCTGCTCGGGGGGCACCAGGGTGGGCACGATCGCCTGCTGCGCCGGGGCCTGCAGCGCGCGCGCCGCCCCCAGGCCCATGCTGAGCAGGAAGATCAGGTTGCGGTCCACCCAGCCGCCGAAGGTGGCCGCGCCGAGCACCACCGACACCGTGCCCTGCAGCAGCAGGCTCGCGGCGAGCACCTTGCGCCGGTCGTAGCGGTCCACCATCTGGCCCGCCGGAATCATCATGAGCAGCCCCGGGATGAACTGCAGCAGCCCGACCATCCCCAGGTCCCACGCGCTGCCCGTGATGTCGTACATCTGCCAGGCGAGCGCCACCAGCAGCATCTGGTTCGCGGCCGTGCCGAGCAGCCGCGTCCAGAGGAAGAAGTGGAAGCTCGCGCTCAAACCGGCATGCCGGGCGCCCGCACCCCCGAGAGGCGCACGAGGCGCTCGGGCCCGAGGTCGTCGAGCGCCGTAAGCCCCAGCAGCGCCATGTTGCGGTGGATCTCGCCCTGCAGGATCGCGAAGGCGTGGGCCACGCCCTCCTCGCCCGCGACCGATGCCGCGAAGTTGAAGGGCCGGCCCACCCACACGAAGGCCGCACCCAGCGCCATCGCCTTCAGCACGTCGGTGCCGCGGCGGATGCCCCCGTCCATCATCACCGCCATGTCGCCCGCCACCGCGGCGATCGCCGGCAGCGCGCGCAGCGCCGAGGCGGTGCCGTCGAGCTGGCGCCCGCCGTGGTTGGAGACGATCACGCCGTCGACGCCGCTCTCGCGCGCGATGTGCGCGTCCTCCGGATGCATGATGCCCTTCACGACGAGCTTGCCGCCCCAGCGCTTGCGGATGAGCGCGAGGTGCTCCCAGCTCAGGTGGTCGCGCTGGGACAGGTCGCGCTCGACGTTCTTCGACAGGATCGGCGCGCCGCGCTCGACGTAGTTGTTCTCGAAGTGCGGCATGCCGTGGCGCGCGAGGGTGCGCAGCGCCGTGCCGAGCAGCCAGCGCGGGTGGGAGATCCCGTCCCAGGCGAGGCGCAGGCTGGGCCGCAGCGGCGTCGAGAACCCGGCGCGCACGTTGTTCTCCCGGTTGGAGAGCACGGCCACGTCCACGGTGACGACGAGCGTGCGGAATCCCGCATCGGCCGCCCGGTCGACGAGGCCGAGGATGCGCGCGGGCTCGCCGGGGAGGTAGGCCTGGAACCAGGCCTCGGGGCAGCGCCGCGCGACCTCCTCGAGGCGCACGAGCGACGAGCCGCTCAGGATCATCGGGATGTCCACGCGCTGCGCGCCCTTCGCCATCGCGAGGTCGCCCCGGTATGCGCTCAGCGCGGCGATGCCCATCGGCGCGATGCCGAACGGGGCGGCGTACCGGCGGCCGAAGAGCGCCGCGGCGGTGGTGCGCCGCGAGCTGTCGACCAGCACGCGCGGCAGGAAGCCCAGCTCCTCGAAGGCCGCGCGGTTGTCGCGCAAGGAGAGGTTGTCCTCGACCGCGCCGCTCACGTAGGCGAAGACGGGGCGCGGGAGGTGGCGGCGGGCGGCGTGCTCGAAGTCGTCGAGCGAGAGGATGCTTCGGAGCGGCCGGCGCACGGCGCGTGTTCTCGTCGGATCGGGGAACGAGACTCTACTATATCGGCATGGCCGGCCCGCCCCTCGCCCGCCGGGGACGCCCGCCGGGGCGCCCGCCGGGGACAGACCCCGTCCTATAGGTAGAACGCTCGCCGTGTTGCGTTCCGCCTAAGGGAAAACGGGGTCTGTCCCCTCAGCCTTCGCCGCCGCCGTGCCCGGCGCCGCCGGCCAGGTCGATGCGCGGCGGCATCGCCAGGAAGGCCTCGAGCGCGTGCAGGAACCGTCCGCGGTTCACGCCGAGCATCGCGGTGTGGGCGAGCCCGCCGATCTTGAGGAGCTGCTTGTCGGGGTTCGGAAGGCGCGACCAGAACGCGAGCACGTCCGCGTCGGTGGCGATGCCGTCGTGCTCGGCGCGGATGACGAGCGTCGGGCAGAGCACCTTGTCCGGGTCCACGAGCGGCAGCTTCGTGCACATGTCCACATAGGTGCCCGTCGGGACCGAGTCGCCGTAGCGCAGCTCCTCCTCGGCCACCACGTCGCCCAGCATCGCCTCGGCGGCCCCGGCATGGTCGCGGGTGAAGACGCCCCGGTAGAACTCGGCGCTCACGGGCCGCCGGTTGCTCGCGCGGTACTCGGCGAGCTTCTCGGAGCGTTTCTTCAGGGTGGGCGCGTCCTTGCCGGTCCACACGAACGCGTCGAGGGCCAGCTTCTCGACGTGCTCCGGGTGCTGGTTGGCGAAGCGCGCCGCGCGCAGCGCCCCCGAGGACTGGCCGAAGAAGGCGAGCCGGGCCGGGGCGCCCGTGGAAGCGACCACCGCCATCGCGGCCCTCAGGTCCTCCACGCCGCTCTGGATGTCGGAGTTGCCGCCGGTGCGCTCGGAATGCCCGTACCCCTCGTGGTCCATGGTCCAGACCTCGTATCCGCGCCGGGCGAAGTGATCCATCATCGAGTAGCCCTCGCGTCCCGGGACCTGCAGGTCGAACATCGTCTTGCCCGAGTACGAGGAGCCGTGGACGAGGAAGAGCCGGCCCACCGGCAGCACGGTCCCGGCGAGCGCCTTGCGGTACACCCACAGGCGCACGCCGTCCTTGTCGGCCCAGTACTCGCGGGCCTCGATGCGGATTCCGGAATCGTTCAAGCGCACTCCTGGCGGGTCTGGCGCGTCATCGTGCAGGAAACCGGCCTGGGTACGAGGAGGAGCCCGGGGACCGGGCGCCGGCCGGCGGTTGCGGCCATTCTACCGGGTGCCCGGCGGCGTCGCCGGAGGGGCGGCGGGGGAGGGAAAGGGCCGGCCCCCTCGGGCGAGGGGGCCGGGTGAGGCGCCGGGCCTCAGGCGAGCGAGGGCTTGCCCTTGGCCGGCTTGTGTTTGCGCAGTGCAGCAATACCCCGGCCCAGCGCGGCGGAAAGGCCGTTGATCGCGTCGCCGATCGCGGTGCCGACGGCGATCGCCTGCTCGGCGCGCGCCCGCTCGATGGGGTTGCGGATGTTCTCCAAGCCCATGAAAACCTGTTCGTGTTTCATTTCTTGCCTCCTTCGGAACCTGTCTGTCCGGCCCGGCGTTTCCAGGCCACGGTTCGAATATAGGGGCAATGCTGCGCCGCAGCAAACGAATAGATTTGCCGCCATGCATTAGTTTTCTTGATGCTTGATTTCCCGCCCTCCGGCGACCCCGGAGTCGGGCGACGGGAGGTCGGGGCCGGGCGGGGCGGCGCGCCGGGCCTCAGTCGTCGCCGGCGACCGGCGCGGAGCCGTGGGGTATGTCGGCGACGGGGCGCGTGACCGGCCCCTTGCCCGAATAACGGTCGAGGTAGAGGTAGATCACCGGGGTGATGAACAGGGTGATCACCTGCGAGAAGACGAGCCCGCCCACGACGGCGAGGCCGAGCGGCTGGCGCAGCTCCGCGCCCGTGCCCAGGCCCGCGGCGATCGGGATCGCGCCCATCATCGCCGCGAAGGTCGTCATGAGGATCGGCCGGAAGCGCAGCAGGCAGGCCTTGCGGATCGCCTCGGCGGGCGGCAGGCCCTCGCGGCGCTGCGCGTCGAGCGCGAAGTCGATCATCATGATCGCGTTCTTCTTCACGATGCCGATCAGCATCAGGATGCCGATGGTGGCGATGATCGAGAGGTCCTGCCCGAACAGCGAGAGCGTGAGCAGCGCGCCCACGGCGGCCGAGGGCAGGCCCGCGAGGATCGTGATGGGGTGGATGTAGCTCTCGTAGAGCACGCCCAGCAGCACGTAGATCACGAGCAGCGCGCTCACGATGAGCCACACCTGGCTCGTCTGCGAGGCCTGGAAGGCGGCCGCGTCCCCGCCCCAGCTCGTGAGGATCGACGGCGGCACGTGGATGCGGTCGCGCCAGGCCTCGATCTTCGCCGCGGCGTTGCCGAGCGACTCGCCCGGCGCGAGGTTGAACGAGACGGTGATCGACTGCAGCTGCCCGGTGTGGTTGATCGCCACCGGGCCCACCTCGCGGCGCACGCTCGAGATGCTGCCGAGCGGCACGAGCGCGCCGCCCTTGCCGCGCAGGTAGATCTTCGAGAACGCGTTCTCGTCGCGCTTGTCGGCGTCGGCTGCCTGCAGGATCACCGAGTAGGAGTCGGCGGCGGTGTAGATCGTGGAGACCTGCCGGTCGCCGAAGGCGGTATAGAGGGCCGTGCGGATGTCCTGGATGCTCACGCCGAGCGCGTTGGCCTTGTCGCGGTCGATCTGCAGGCGCGCCTCCAGGCCCTTCAGCTGCGCGTCGCTCGTCACGTCGCGGAACATCGGGTCCGGGCGCATCAGCGCCATCAGCTTGTCCGAGTACTCGAGCAGCTGTCCCGCCTCGACGCTGCGCATCACGTACTGGAAGCGGCTCTTGGACACGCGCCCGCCGATGCGCAGGTTCTGGATCGGGTTGAAGAAGACCTTCACGCCGGGGACCGAGCGCACGTCGGCGCGCAGGCTCTCGAGCACCTGCTCGAGCCCGGGACGCTCCCCGCGCGGCTTCAGGTTGATGAACATGCGCCCGTTGTTGCTCTCGTCGGCGCGCAGCAGCACCGTGGCCACCGCCGGGTTGTCGCGCACCACCCGGTCCACCCGCTGCAGCAGCGCGGTCATCGCGGGAAACGAGATGTCCTCGTCGGCCTCGACGTTGGCCGAGATCTGGCCGATGTCCTCGGTGGGGAAGAACCCCTTCGGCATGACGATGACGAGGACGACGGTCGCCACGAGCGTGCCGAGCGCCACGAGCAGCACCACCAGGCGGTGGGCCAGGCACCAGTCGAGGAAGCGCGCGTAGCGCCCGAGCGTCCACTGGAAGAAGCGCTCGAACCAGGCGGTCCAGCGCAGCACCGGGTCGTCGTCGCGCGCGTGGCGGATGTAGCGGCTGGCGAGCATCGGCACGAGGGTGAGCGACACGCCCGCCGAGACCAGGATCGCGAGCGAGACCACGATGGCGAACTCGTGGAAGAGGCCGCCGATCACCCCGGGCATGAAGAAGATCGGGATGAACACGGCCACGAGGGAGATCGAGATCGAGGTGATCGTGAACCACATCTCCTTCGAGCCCACGATCGCCGCCTTGAACGGATCCATCCCCTCCTCCACGTGGCGCACGATGTTCTCGAGCATCACGATGGCGTCGTCGACCACGAGCCCCACGGCGAGGGTGATGCCGAGGAGCGACACGTTGTCGAGCGACAGCCCCATGGCGCGCATGAGCGCGAGGGTGCCGATGAGCGAGATGGGCAGCGACAGCGTCGGGATGATCGTGGCCGAGGGCCGGCGCAGGAAGAGGTAGATCACGAGGATCACCAGCACCGCCGTGATCGCCAGCGTGATCTTCACGTCGTGGATCGCCGCGCGGATCGAGCTCGAGCGGTCGAGCTGGATCTGCAGGTCGACCGAGCGGGGCATCTGCGCGAGGATCGCCGGCATCGCGGCCTTGATCGCGTCCACCGCCGCCACGATGTTGGCGCCCGGCTGGCGCTGGATGAACAGGGCGATCGACGGCTCCCCGTTCGACCAGCTCGCCGTCTTCACCGACTCGACGCTGTCCTCGACGTCGGCCACGTCCTGCAGCCGCACCACGCTGCCGTTCGGGAGGTTGGCGACGACGAGCGGGCGGAAGTCGGCCGCGTGCGTGAGCTGGCGGTTGGCCTGGATCGTGAGCGACTGGCGGTCGCCGTCGAGCGTGCCCACGGGAGAGTTCGCGTTGGCCGCGCGCAGGGCGGCGGCGAGGTCGTCCATGGTGAGGTTGCGCGCGGCGAGCGCGTCGGGGCGCGCGCGCACCCGCACCGCGAAGCGCTTCTGGCCGGCCACGTTGATCTGCGCCACGCCGGGCAGCGTCGAGAGCGTGGGCGAGATGAGGTTCTCGGCGTAGCTGTCGAGCTCCGAGAGCGCCATCGAGGGCGAGGTGAGCGTCACGAAGATGATCGAGAACTCGCCCGGGTTCACCTTCCGGTAGGAAGGCGGGGTGGTCATCTCCGGCGGCAGGTTGCGCGAGGCGCGGAAGAGCGCCGCCTGCACGTCGACCGCCGCCTCGTCGATGTCGCGGTTCTGGTTGAACTCGAGCGTGATCTGCGTCTCGCCCTGCACGGAGGTGGAGCTGATCACGTCCAGGCTCGAGATGGTGGAGAACTGCTTCTCGAGCGGCGTGGCCACCGAGGAGGCCATGGTCTCGGGCCCCGCGCCGGGCAGCTTCGCCGTCACCTGGATCGTCGGGGTGTCGAACTGGGGCAGTGCCGCGATCGGGATGCCGCCGTAGGCGAGCAGGCCCGCGACGACGGCCGCCGCCGACAGCAGCACCGTCATCACCGGACGGCGGATGAACGGCTCGGAGATGTTCACCGGACGGGGGCGGGGGCGCTAGGCGGGCGCGGCGGGCTTGCGCCTGCCGGGGCGGCGCGCCTCGCCCTTGGCGGCCTCGGGCGGGGCCCCGGGCGCCGCCGCGTCGCTTTCGGCGACCTCGCTTCCCGGGCGCAGGTTCTGCGCGCCCTCGATGACCACCCGCGTGCCCGCCGGGATGCCGCCCACGACCGCCAGCCCCTCGTCCACGTACTCGAGGCGCACGTCGCGGGGCGAGACCTTGCGGTCGGGACCGACCACGTAGACGAAGCGCCTGGCGGGGCCCGTCTGCACCGCCTGCGCGGGCACGACGGTGGCGCCGTGCAGGGTGCGCGGGGACAGCTGCACGCTCACGAACATCCCCGGCCAGAGCCGCGCCTGGCGGTTGTCGAACTCGGCCTTGAGGCGGATCGTGCCCGTGGCCGCGTCCACGGCGTTGTCCACGAAGATCACCTTGCCCTCGAGCTTCTCGCCGCCGCCCGGCGCGGAGGCGACGGCGACGAGCGGGCCGGCCTCGAGGGCGCGCTGCACGCCGGGCAGCTCCTTCTCCGGCAGGGTGAAGGAGACGGCGATCGGGTCGATCTGCGTGACGGTCACCAGCGCGGGGCTCGCCGTCGAGCTCGCGTTCGCCGAGGGCTGCACGAGGCTGCCCGGGCGCACGTTGATCACGCCGGTGCGCCCCGCGAAGGGCGCGCGGATCTCGGTGTAGGCGAGCGCCACCGTCGCGCCCTCCACCGCCGCCTCGTCGATCGCGAGCTGCCCCGAGAGCGTGTCCACCTGGTTCTGCACCGCGTCGAGCGCGGCCTGGGAGACGAATTTCTGCGCGAAGAGCTCGCGCTCGCGCGCGAGGTTGCGCCGCGCGTTGGCGAGGTCGGCCCGGTCCTTCTCGAGCTGGGCGCGGGCCTTGCGCAGGCTCGCCTCCTCGGTGCGGTTGTCGAGGGAGAAGAGGAGCTCGCCGGCGCGCACCGACTGGCCCTCGCGGATGTGCACGCCCCGCACGGTGCTCGTGATCTGGGCGCGCAGGTCGACCGACTGCTGCGCGGTCACGGTCCCGTTGGCGTGCAGGCGCACCGGCATGTCGCGCGCCTGGGCGACGGCGGTGACGACCGACACGGGCCCGCCGTGATTGCGCCCGCCCCGCGCCTCCGGCGCCTTGGCGGCGATGCGCCAGCCCACGAGCACCGACAGCGCCACCAGAACGGCCCCCGCGGCCGCCCACTTGCGGGCGGACGAGCCGGAGCGAGGGGGGTCTTCGCGCATCGTGGAATGATACCGTGCGCATCCCGCCCCGGCCGGCGTTCCGGACACAGGAACGTAAGAATTTGTTGCGAAGGGGATTAGGATAGCGGCCATGGAATTCCGGATCGAGGCGCGGCCGGACCATCTGCGCGTCGTGGCCGAGGGGCCGTTCGACGCCGCCGATGCGGTGAGCGGCATAGCCCGGGTGATGGCGCAGTGCGCGCAAGACGGCGTCCGGCGCGTGCTGGTCGACGCGCGCGGGATCACCACGCCCGTGTCGATCATGCACCGCTACGACCTCGCCACCCGGCTCGCCGACGGCGCCCCGCCGGGGTTGCGCATGGCGGTGGTGGTGCGACCCGACAACATGTTCAGCAAGACCCTCGAGAACACCGCCGTGAACCTCGGCGTGGACGTGCGCACCACCGACTCGATGTCCGAGGCCCTCGTCCACCTCGAGCTGCAGCCGCCGGCCGCCCCGGCCTAGGCAAGCTCCCGCGCTCCCGGCCGACCACCGCGCAGAACCGTCCCGCGCGGGGGACGGTCGTACCTTCCTGTCCGACACGCAAGACGCAGGAGGCGGCGATGACGAACGGCATCCCGGCGCACCCCGGGCGCGAGGCGCGAGCGTGAGCCGCTCGCGCTGGCTGCCCGCCCTCGCGCTCGCCGCCCTGGCCGGCGCGCTCTTCGCGCTCGAGCGCGCGCGCCCGCTGCGCAGACGCGTCGATCCCGGGCCGCGGCGCATCGGGCGCAACCTCGCCATGGCCGCGGTCACCGGCGCCGTGATCCGCGTGGCCGAGCGCCCGCTGGTCGCGCGGATGGCGCGCCGCGTGCAGGCGCGGCGCTGGGGGCTGCTGCCGCGCCTCGCGCTGCCGTGCTGGGCCGAGCGGGCCGCCGCCGTCGTCCTGCTCGACTACACGCTCTACCTCTGGCACATCCTGCTGCACCGCGTGCCCGCGCTCTGGCGCTTCCACCTCGCGCACCACGTCGACCTCGACCTCGACACGACGACGGCCGTGCGCTTCCACTTCGGCGAGTTCCTCGCCTCGGTGCCGTGGCGGCTGGCCCAGGTGGGGCTGATCGGCGTGACGCCGCGCTCGCTGGCGCTGTGGCAGAAGCTGGCACTGGCCGAGATCGTCTTCCACCACGCGAACCTGCGGCTGCCGCCGCGCTGGGAAGGCGCGGTGGAGAAGGTGCTGATGAGCCCGCGGCTGCACGGCATCCACCACTCGCGCGACGCCGCCGAGCGCGACACCAACTACTCGAGCGGCCTCACCGTCTGGGACCGGCTGCACGGGACGCTGCGCACCGGGGTGCCGCAGCGCGAGGTCTCGGTGGGCGTGCCGCCGTGGGACCGCGTCTCGCAGGTCACCCTCGGCAAGTCGCTGGCGCTCCCGTTCGAGAAGAAGGCCCTGGATCCCCCGGCGACGATGGGGGCAAGGACCGTCCAGCCCGCCGCCGAGCGCCGATGAGCGACGATGATCGCCGCCGGCTCCCACCGGGCCGGGCGCCGTCCCGCGCTCATCGGCGCTTGCCGCCGGATTCTTCCTCCTCGCCCGCCGAGAGCCGCGTGACATAGGGGCGCAGGAACTCGCGCGTGTCGCCGTTCGGGAAGTTCACCACGACACGCTCGTCGTGGGCGGCCTGCACGATGCCCTTGCCGTAGCGCGGCACCTCGACCGGCTCGCCCTGGCGCAGGTCGGTCGTGGGCGGCAGCGAGACCGCGAGGCGACGGCGCGGCTTGCGCGCCGGCGCGGCCTTCGGCGGGCGCCGGCAGTTGTCGCAGAGGCCGCACGCGGCGAAGTCCTCGCCCTCGCCGAAGTACTCGAGCAGCATCTTCCAGCGGCAGTGCGCGCCGTGCGCATAGAACGTCATGCGCTCGAGCTTCTCGCGCTCCGCCTCGCGCGAGGCGCGGTGCGCGTCGGCGATCGCCTCGAAGGTGCGCGCGTCCCCCGCCGCGGCCGCGAGCACGCCCGCCTGCTCGAGCAGCGCCCGGTCGAGGCGCACGCGCGGCTTCGGCATCCCCTCGACGCGGCCCTCGTGCACGGCGCGCAGCTCGGCCGCGTCGGGGCGGTGGCCGCCGAGGAAGTACTGCTGGATGCGCCGGTCCGCATGGTCGTAGAGCAGCGTGCAGCGCGCCGGCGCGCCGTCGCGCCCCGCCCGGCCGGACTCCTGGTAGTACGCCTCCACGCTGCCCGGCACCTGGTAGTGCACCACGAAGCGGACGTCGGCCTTGTCGATGCCCATGCCGAACGCGTTGGTCGCGACCATCACGCGGGCGCGCCCCGCCATGAACGCGTCCTGGCGCTCCTCGCGCTCGTGCGCGGCGAGCTTGCCGTGGTAGAGCAGCGCGTCGACGCCGCGCTCGCGCAGGAACGCGTGCAGCGCCTCGGCGGCCTTGATCGTGGCGGTGTAGACGATGCCGTGCCCCGGGGTGTCGGCGAGGATCGCGAGCAGCGCCTCGCGCTTGTCCTGCTCGCCGGTGAGCTGCCGCACCGCATAGCGCAGGTTGGGCCGGTACAGGCCCGTGTCGAGGACCTGCATGGCGGGGCGGTGCAGTTGCGTGCGGATGTCCCCGGCGACCTCGGGGGTGGCGGTCGCGGTGAGGGCGAGCACGGGCGGATCGCCCAGGGCGTGCAGCGCCTGCGCGAGGTGCAGGAAAGCGGGCCGGAAATCGTGGCCCCACTGCGAGATGCAGTGCGCCTCGTCGACCACCACCAGGTCGATCTTGTCGCCAGCGAGGAGCGCCACGAACTCCGCGTCGCCCATGCGCTCGGGGGTGGTGAAGACGAACTGCACGCGCCCGGCGGCGATCGCCTCGAGGACCTGCGCCTCCTCGCCCGCGGAGAGCGTGCTGTTCACCGGCGCGGCCGTCACGCCGTGCTCGCGCAGCTTGTCGGTCTGGTCCTTCATGAGGGAGATGAGCGGCGAGACGACGACCGTCGTGCCCTCGAGCAGCAGGGCCGGGAGCTGGTAGCAGAGCGACTTGCCCGCGCCGGAAGGCATGATCGCGAGCGTGTCGCGGCCCGCGATCACGCGGTCGATCACCTCGCGCTGCCCCGGGCGCAGCGCCTCGAGCCCGAAGATCCGGTGCAGCGCGCGCTCGAGCTGCGCGTCCCAGCGCCGCGCCGGCGTGCCCATCGCCCGTCAGCGCGGGCCGGGCTTGCCGGGCGTCGCGCCCGGCTTGCCGGCGCCGGTGCCGGACGGGCTCTCGGGGGCCGTGCCCATGCCGCTCGGCGGCACCTCGCGCCCGCCCCACTCGCTCGCCGACATCGGCCGGCGCGGCGGTTCCGGCTCGTCGCCGTCCTCGCTGCCCTCCCCGGCGCCGTCGATCTCCCCGCCCGCGCGAACCTCGCCGCGCCAGGCGCCCGTCTCCCGGCCGCGCCGCGCGATGAATTCCCTGAAGTCCTCCACCGTCTTGTCGATGCGCCGCGACATCACGCCCACCGCGTCGCCGATCTTCTCGACGACGGTCTGCGGCTCGTACTCCATGGTGAGCGAGACGCGCGTGCGCGCCTCGCCCAGCGGCTGGAAGCGCACGCTGCCGCCGTTCGGCGCGCCGGACGTGCTGCGCCACGCGATCACCTGGTCCGGCACCTGCTCGGTGATCTGCGCGTCCCACTCCTTCTCCTTGCCGCCCACGGAGGCGCGCCAATGCAGATGGGTGTCGTCGAGCTGGCGGACTTCCTTCACGCCGTCCATGAAGCGCGGGAACTCCTCGAACTGCGTCCACTGGTCGTACGCGGCGTGGACGGGAACGCCGATCTCGAACGTCTTCTCCATTCTCTCCATGAGCCCTCCGGGAAACGGGATGCGATGCCGTCCGGGAGGGACTGCGGCGGGCCCCGATCGGTTCCTGCCGCACGCGCCCGTCGCCGCCCGCGGCGCCGGGCGGCGATCGGATCGCAGGACGCTAGCCGCGCGGGGCCCGGCCCTTGCGCAGCGTGTCCTTCTGCTCGGCGGTGAGAACCTTGTCGATCTTCTTGCGCGCCTCGCGCGACGTCTCGAACATGCGCTTCTGCAGCTGCGCCATCGCGTCGTAGGCCTTGTCCGCGTCGGCGTCGCTCATGTCGCCGGAGCGCGCGAGCTTCCAGCGCAGCTCGTGCATCGAGCGCATCAGCCCCCAGTGCTCGTTCCAGAGCTCCTCCTGGATGGCCGCGATCTTGCTTCTCTGCTCGTCGCTGAGGTCGAGCCGGTCGAGCGCCCAGGGCGACAGCCCGCCCATCATGTCGCCGTGTCCCCCCATCATCCCGGGCCCGTACCCGCCGCCGTAGCCGCCCATCATTCCCGGGCCGTAGCCGCCGCCGTAGCCGCCCATCATTCCCGGGCCGTACCCGCCGCCGTAGCCGCCCATCATTCCCGGGCCGTAGCCGCCGCCGTAGCCGCCCATCATTCCGGGGCCGTAGCCGCCCATCATTCCGGGACCGTAGCCGCGCCCATAACCGGGGCCGTAGCCGCCCATCATCCCGGGGCCGTATCCGCCGCCGTAGCCGCCCATCATCCCGGGACCCCATTGTCCCCACGCCGCGGCCGAGACGAGCGCGGCGGCCGCCGCCGCGATGATCCACTTGGGTTTCATGATTCCGCTCCTTCCGATATCGACGTTTGGCACGGCCACCACGCCGCCCGTTCCATCTTCCGTCGAGGCGCGGGCCGGGGCTTGATGGCTGTCAAGGCGGGGCGCGGGCGCGGGTAGGAGGTCTCTTACAGACTTGCGACACATTCGCTCGCACACTTGCGCATTCATTGGGACGGATGGCCATGTCGAACTGGCAGGAGCGCCTCGATCATGCGGACAGCGAGGCGGAGGTGGTCGCCGTGGTGCGCGACTACCTCGCCCCCCTCGACGCGCGGCATCTCGCCGCGATTCCCGCGCCTTGTCGGCCGGGACCGGTCGCCTCGGCGCGGGACGTCACGCGCCACGCGCTCAAGCTCGCGCACGTCCACAACGGCGACCGCCGCTCGGCCCCCGAGCTGCACGACATGGCCACGTTCTTCACCAAGGCGGCGCTGCGCATCTACGCGCTGCGCGACGAGGCCGGCGAGCTGCCCGAGCCGCGGTTCGACGGCCCGCTGGGATCGCAGTCCTAGGCAAGCCGCGCGCCCGTTCGCGGCCCGGGGCGGCGTGATTCGCCGGGAGCGAGCGCATCAACCCCCCGACCACGCCGCGCGCGCTTCGGCCGCCAGCTCCGCGGCGCGACCCGCGTAGCGGGGAGAGAAATGGAACGGGACGAGCGCCCGGCGCCCACCGAGCGCGCGATCGTCCCCGCCTGCCGCGCCGTGAGGTGGTTCTTGCGCGCGGCGTGCGCCGCGTCGGCGGCGAGGAAGACGCTCTCGATGTAGAGCACGTCCACGGCCTCGAAGAGCCGCCGTAGCGCCGCCACGTTCGCCTCCGTGTAGCGCAGGTCGGTCGCGTAGCCCACGCGCCGCCCGGCCACGACCTCGAGGATCGCCGGGCGCAGCTCCCCCACGGTGCGGGTCGCCGCGTGATCCCCCTCGCGGTCGCGCCATCGCAGCGCGATCGTCGCCGTGTCGGGCGCGCCGGCCAGCACCGCCTGCTTGAGGGCACGCAGCCACGGGCCGGGCGTGACACCCATCGCCTCGAGGCGCTCGCGCGCGACCTTCACGTGGGCCTTCTCCTCGAGGGCGAAGGCGAGGCACGGGATGTCGTGGTCGACGAACCGGGCGCGCACGCGGAAGGTCGGCTCGTCGTGGACCACGTCGCCGTCCACGGCGAAGGGCGGCGCCGGCCGCCGCTCGAACCCGTCGCGGCTGGAGAAGAGCGCCGAGCGCGTCCCGCCGCCGGGCCCGAGCTCGCGCGCCTCGATCGCCAGCGCCACCTCGTAGCGGTGCACCACGTTCCAGCTGTAGGCGCGCAGCTTGTGCTCGACGCGGTCGACGAAGCCGGGACCGCCGAAGAGCACGATGCGGTCCTTGCGCCCGAGCACGACGCGCAGCAGGTGGTCGAACCCCGCGAAGTGGTCCATGTGCGCGTGCGTGACGAACGCGTGCGAGACGCGCATCAGGTGGCGCGGCGCGAGCGGCGAGAGGTCGCCCAGGTCCACGAGGAGCGCGCGGCGCTCGTCGCGGAAGTCGCAATAGAGGCCCGGGTCGCCGAAGGCGTCGTGGACGAGGCGGGGCTCGAAGAGGTGGGTCAGGCGCGGCTCCGGCGCGGACGGCGCGTGCCCCCGGCGCCCGCCCGCTCAGCTCGAAAGCGGGGAAAGCCGCGCCGCGTGCCGGCGCATCCAGGCGCTCTCGCCGAGGACGCCCGCCGCGGGCGGGGCGGACGGCGGGCCGGATGCGCGGGTGCAATGCGCGACGGCATCGTACCAGTAGACCGCGCCCACGCCGGCATCGTTCGCCACCGCCTCCCACGCGCGCTGCGCCGCCGCCGCGAGACGCGCGGCGCGGCCATCGTGCAGCCAGGCGGCGGCGAGCGCCGGCAGGGTCGCCTGCGCCAGGCGGCCCAGCGCCAGGGCCGGATCGACGCCGCGGGCGACGGGCAGGATGCGCGAATCGGGCTCCACGAACAGCCGCGGGGCCGCCTCCACGAGGCTTGCTGGCGGCTGGCGTGGCACGAGCGCGTCGCGATGGGCGCGAACCTGGCCGCGGCTGAGCGCCTGCACGTGCACGGCGAGGCCGCGCGCGAGCCCCAGGCGCTGCGCCGCACACAGGGCGGAGGCGACCCGCGCCGGGTCCGGCGCGGCGCGCGCCGGCACCTCGTGCGCCTCGGAGATGCGAATCCGCAGCGCGGCCGCACCCTCCCCGGCCGCCTGCCGCACGCGCCCGGGCAGCCGGTCGAGCTCGCGGGGGGCGAGCGTGCACGTCAGGTGCAGCGGCACCCCACAGGCGCGCACCGCCGCGATGTCCGCCGCCGCGCCTTCCGTGTCGAGCGCCACCTCGGCGACGTCCACGAACGGCGCGATGGCCGGCCAGCGCCCGGGGGCGGCGGCGATGCGCGCGGCGAGGATCGTGACCATGCCCGCGGCGTGCGCCTCGCCGAGCAGCGGCGCCAGCGCCCGGTAGCGCAGCGCCTCGTCCCCTTCCACGCGCAACTGTCCATAGCCGAGCCGCGCCGCGTCCTGCACGCACGGCAGCAGGAGGGCGAGGCACAGCGCGGGGGCGTCGGGCCGGCCCTGCCCGAGTGGACGCACCTCGAGCGCCGCCGTGCCGCCGAGGGCGAGGGAAAGGGCGCGCATCGGGTCGGGCATCGGGCCTCCTCGCGGGATGCGGGAGCCGGACGGCTCCCTCGAGGCCAATCTAGCCGCATGCCGGATGCGGCGGCGACCGCGCGCTGCGCGTGCCCGATGCGGAATATTCCGCGGCCCGCGGGCTCAGTGCAGCAGCTCGCCCCCCGTCGCGCCGTACACCATCCCGGTCACGTAGCTCGACTCCGTGCTCGCGAGCAGCACGTACACGGGCGCCATCTCGACGGGCTGCGCCGCGCGCCCGAGCGGGGCCTTCTCGCCGAAGTGCTCGGTGCGCATGTGGGAGGCGGGGATGAGCGGGGTCCACACCGGGCCCGGCGCCACGGCGTTCACCCGGATGCCGCGCCCGGCGAGCTCCTGCGCGAGGCCCTTCGTGAAGTTCGCGATCGCCGCCTTGCTCGCCGCGTAATGCAGCAGGTGGGGGCTGGGCTGGAAGGCCTGGATCGAGGCCGTGTTCACGATCGATGCGCCGGGCTTCAGGTGCGGGATCGCGGCCTGGCAGAGGTAGAACATCGCGAAGACGTTGGTGCGGAAGACGCGGTCGAGCTCCTCGGGGGGAATGTCCATGATGCTCGAGCGCACCGTCTGGAACCCGGCGTTGTTCACGAGGACGTCGAGGCCGCCCAGCTCGCCCACGACGCGCTCGACGATCTCCTCGCACCGGTGGCGCTCGCGGATGTCGCCGGCAACGGCGAGGCAGCGCTGCCCCGCGCTCTCGATCGCGCGCACCGTCTCGCGCGCGTCCGGCTCCTCCTCGGGCAGGTAGCAGATCGCCACGTCGGCGCCCTCGCGCGCGAAGGCGAGCGCCACCGCGCGCCCGATGCCGCTGTCGCCGCCCGTCAGCAGGGCCCGGCGCCCCTGCAGCCGCCCATGGCCCTCGTACGACGTCTCGCCGTAGTCGGGCGCGGGATGCATGCGCTCCTGCAGTCCCGGCGGATCCTGCCGCTGGAAAGGATAGGGGGGCCGGGGGCCGGACTCGCGGGGATCGGGATTCGCGCTCATGGCCGTTGGAGGCGCGCGGCGCGGGTCCGGTTCGGGCGGCTGCGCCGAAGGGAGCACGCGGCTCAGCGCGCCAGGGGCAGCGTGAAGCGGAAGACGCTGCCTTCGCCCTCGCGGCTCTCGCACGTCATCTGTCCCCCGTGGCGCTCGACGATGCCCTTGGCGATGTACAGGCCCAGCCCGGTGCCGGACCCGCTGCGCGCGACGGCGCGCGGATACGGCGTGAAGAGCGTGGCGAGCGCGTCGGGCGGGATGCCGGGCCCGGTGTCGGCCACCTCGACCACCGCCGCGTCGCCGCGCCCGAAGCCGCGCACGACGACCTCGTCGCCCTCGGCGCAGAACTTGAGCGCGTTGCCGAGGAGGTTGCCCAGCACCTGCGCCACGCGCCGCCGGTCGCACGCCACGCGCACGTCCTCGAGGTGCAGGTCGGCGCGCAGCTGCACCGACCGCTCCCGTGCGAGCCCGCGGTGGTCCTCGACGCTCTCCTCGAGCAACGGCGCGAGGAGCGCCGGCACGAGCGCCAGCGACAGCCGGCCGGTGCGGATGGCGCCGAGGTCGAGCAGGTCGTCCACGAGCAGGCGCATCGCGTTCGCCGTGCGCGCGATCACCTCGAGGGGCCGGCGCACGTCGGCGGCGGCCGCCCCTGCCGCGTGCTCGAGCAGGCGCGCGCCGTTCTGCACCACCGCCACCTGGTTGCGCAGGTCGTGGGAGACCACGGCGAGCAGGTGGTCGCGGGTCTGCACCGCCTCGCGCGCCTCGGCGTACAGCAGGGAATTCTCGATCGCGCTCGCCGCGCAGCGCCCGAGCTCCTCGGCCACGGCGAGGTCGGCCTCCTCGTACTCGCGGCCCGACTCCGCGGTCACGAAGGAGATGGCGCCGAGCACCCGCCGGCGCGAGACGAGGGGCACGACGATGCACGAGCGCAGCGCGAGCGACTCGACCGCGCGCGCGTGCGGCGGCTCCCGGGCGGCGGCGCGGATCATGTCGGGCGTGAGGCGCGGCACGAGCAGCGCGCGGCCGGTGCGCAGCGCCTTGGGGATGCCCACGGGGCTGTTGAGGTCGAGGGGATAGCTCGCCGCGATCGTGCGCCCGAGCGCCTCGGTGCGGGCGTCCGCATGGGCGGTCGCGAGCCGCCGCGGCCCGCCCTCCTCGAGCAGGTCGACGGCGCACCAGTCGGCGAAGGCCGGCACCGCGAGGCGCGCGACCTGCGCGAGGCTGGACTCGTACTCGAGGGAGGCGTTGAGCCGCGTGCTCGCCTCGGCGAGGAAGCGCTGGTTCGCCTCGCCGCGCCGCACGCGCTCGGCGAGCGCGGCCTTGCCCACCACGAGGGCCGCGCGGCTGGCCAGGGTGCGCACGAGCAGCAGGTCGTCCTCGCAGAACTCGTGGGCGACGAGCGAGCCCACGTGAAAGACGCCCACCACCTCGCCGCCGTGCAGCAGCGGCACGCCGTAGAGGGCGCGCACGCCCCGCTCGCGGATCACGCGGCTGCGCACCATCGGATCGGCGGCCGCGTGGGCGAGCGCGATGGGCCGCGCGCACGCGGCCACCCGCCCGGCGAATCCCTCGTCCAGCCCGAGGAGGAAGCGGCCCTCGAGCTCCGCCTCCAGCCCGCAGGCCGCGCGCACCCGCAGGCACTCGCCCTCGCGCACCAGCAAGACCGCGGTGTCCACCGCCTCCATGCCGTCGACCGTGGTGCGCACGAGGTGGCGCAGGAAGCCGTCGAGGTCGCTCGTCCCGGGGACCGCCTCCGAGACCCGGTCGAGGCCCTCGAGCAGGCGCTCGCGCCCGCGCGCGTAGCGGGCCACGGCGTCGCGCACCGCCTGGTCGAAGGCACGGTCGAGGATCGCCACCTCCGCCACCGGAATCCCGGGTCCCTCGGCGCGCGCCCACTCGTCGAAGATCACCTGGCGCAGCAGGGCGTACTCGGTCACCACCTGGTCGAGGTCGAAGCCGCGCTCGAGCCGGTCGAGCGCGTGGCTGTCGCCCACCTCGAGCTGCGAGGCGAGCGCCGCGTCGGTCCCGAGCACGCGCGCGATGCGATCGAGCAGCTCCGGGATGCTGTCGAAGATCGCCCGGTCGGGCAGCTCGTGGGCCGGAGAAAGCCGACGCACGCGCTCGCTCCACGCCTGCAGCAGGCGTTCCCGGTTCCTGCGCAGGAATTCGCGCAGTCCGGGGGCGCGGTCGATCGTTCGTCCGGAATGCAAGGAAAGCGCTCCTCCGTCGAGGGATCGTTCCTCTAGGAAGCGCGCGCGGCGGGAAGATTCCGCGCTGCCGCGGCCCGGGGGGGCGGAGCG
Source organism: uncultured beta proteobacterium (assembly GCA_963741815.1). Taxonomy (GTDB): domain Bacteria; phylum Pseudomonadota; class Gammaproteobacteria; order Burkholderiales; family Usitatibacteraceae; genus Usitatibacter. The sequence goes on along the minus strand of CAVUJI010000003.1, from coordinate 1,123,939 downwards.
CAGCTTTCCGCAGGTTCGCGCCGGCCCCCGCCGCGCCGGGCTAGACGACCTCCGGGCGCATCTCGATCGCCCCGCACGGACACTCCTCGGCGCACAGGCCGCAGCCCTTGCAGAAGTCGTAGTTGATCTCGTAACGCTTGCCGGGGCCGAGCTTCACCACGGCGTTGTCGGGGCACACGCCGTAGCAGTTGTCGCACTCGAAGCAGTTGCCGCACGACAGGCACCGGCGCGCCTCGTAGAGCGCATTGCCCGGGTCGAGCCCCGCCTGCACCTCGTCGAAGGTGGACTGCCGGCGCACGATGTCCAGCGTGGGCTGGACCGTCTTCGGCGCGTCGGAGTAGTACCAGGCGTTGAGGCGCTCGAAGGTCGCCAGCTCGTGGCGCCCGCCCGGCTCGTGGCGCTTGCCGCGCAGCCACGCGTCGACGTGGCGGGCCGCCTGCTTGCCGTGGCCCACCGCGACCGTCACCGTGCGCTCCGAGGGCACCATGTCGCCGCCGGCGAAGAGCCCGGGTAGCCCGTCATCATCGTCGCGTCCACCTCGACGACGCCGTCCTTGCGCGCGAGTCCCGGCACCCGGTCGAGCAGCGAGAGGTCGACGTCCTGTCCCAGCGCCAGCACGACCGAGTCGGCGGCGAGCGTCTCGACGACGCCCGTGGGCTGGGGGTAGCCCTGGGCGTCGAGCACCATCTTCTCCACCGTGATGACGCCCTCCTGCGCCTCGCGGATCGTCGACAGCCACTTCACCATCACGCCTTCCTGCATCGCCTCCTCGAGCTCGGAGTCGTGCGCGGGCATCTTCTCGCGCGTGCGCCGGTAGACGATCACCGCCTCCTCGGCGCCCAGGCGCCGGGCGGTGCGCGCGACGTCGAGGGCGGTGTTGCCGCCGCCGTACACGACGACCCGGCGTCCGAGCATGGGCTTTTCCTCGCCCTCCATCGAGCGCAGCACGGAGACCGCGTCGAGGATGCGCGCCGACGCTCCCGCCGGGATGTACGCGCGCTTGCCGATGTGGGCGCCCACGGCGAGGAAGGCCGCGTCGAAGCCGCCCGCGCGCATCTCCTCGAGGATGTCGGCGACCTTGTGGTTCAGCTCGAGGGCCACCCCCATGTCGAGGATGCGCTGGATCTCGGCGTCGAGCACGTCGCGCGGCAGGCGGTACTTCGGGATGCCGAAGCGCATCATGCCGCCGGCGTGGGGGCCGGCCTCGCGGATCGTCACGCGGTGGCCCAGGCGCGCGAGGTGGTAGGCGGCCGACAGTCCCGACGGTCCCGGCGCCCACCACGAGCACGTGCTTGCCCGAGGGCGGCGCCTCGATCTCGAACTTCCACCCGCGCCGGCGCGCCTCGTCGCCGAGGAAGCGCTCGACCGCGTGGATGCTCACGGCCGCGTCGAGCTTGCCGCGGTTGCACGCGCTCTCGCACGGGTGGTAGCAGGCCCGCCCCATGAGGGCCGGCATCGGGTTGTTCCTGGTGAGGCTGCGCCAGGCGCGCTCGTAGTTGCCCGCCTCGGCGTGGTAGAGCCAGCCCTGGATGTCCTCCCCGGCGGGGCACGCGTCGTTGCAGGGCGGCAGCCGGTCCACGTACACGGGCCGGCTGGTGCGCCAGCTACCCGTGTGGTTGGCGAGGCTCGAGCCCTTGTCGAGGGTGATCGCGAAGGGCTTCCTCATGCCGCCACCTCCTCGCCCGGGGCCTCGAGGCCGAAGTAGTCGATGTTGTGGTCGGCCATGGCCTGGATGCGCAGCGAGGGTCGCCGCGCCGGCGCCGCGGGCGAACAGGTGGGCGAAGCGCCGCTGCAGCCGCAGGTACTCGTCCACCGGCACGCGCCGGCGCAGCGTGTAGCGGGAGACGATCTCGCCGTGGGCCGCCTCGAAGAGCGGGAACAGGCCCGACTCGACCGCCAGTCGCGCCACCCGGATCGTGTGCTCCGGCGCCGAGCCCCAGCCCAGCGGGCACGGGACGTGGATGTGGATGTAGCGCGCGCCCTCGATCGCCATCGCGCGCCGGACCTTGTCCTCGAGGTCGCGCAGGTTGGCGACCGAGGCGGTGGCCACGAAGGGGATGCGGTGCGCCATCGCGATGAGGGGCAGGTTCTTGCCGGTGCCGAACACGTTGCCCGGCTCCTCGCCCACGGCGGCGGTGGTCGCCGTTCGCGCGGCCGGCGGCGTGGCGCTCGAGCGCTGCACGCCGGTGTTCATGTAGGCCTCGTTGTCGTAGCAGATGTACAGCACGTCGTCGTTGCGCTCGAACATCCCCGACAGGCACCCGAAGCCGATGTCCGTGGTGCCGCCGTCGCCCCCCTGGGCGATCACGCGCACGTCCTTGCGGCCCTTGACCCGCATCGCCGCGGCCATCCCGGAGGCCACGGCCGCGGCGTTGCCGAAGAGCGAGTGGATCCACGGGATCTGCCACGAGGTCTCCGGATACGGCGTCGAGAACACCTCGAGGCAGCCGGTGGCGTTGGCCGCCATCACCCGGTTGCGGGTGGCCTGCATCGCCGCGTCGATCGCGTAGCGCGCGCCGAGCGCCTCGCCGCAGCCCTGGCAGGCGCGGTGGCCGGAGTTGAGCGAGTTCGTGCGGCGCATGTTCGCCTGCACCGCGCGCTTCTGCTGCGGGAGCAGTCGGTTGCCGACGGTGAAGGTGCCGGTCTGGTAGAACTTGACGGTCTGGGTCGCCATGGGGTCAGTCCGCGGGCGCGCCGATGTCGCGCAGGATGTTCTCGGCGGTGGGTCCGGCGCGCCGCTGGGCGCGCTCGCGCTCCAGCTCGCGCTGCACCACGTCCCACCGCAGGTCGAGGAAGTCGAGGAGCCCGAGCTCGTCGCGCGCGGCGCGCTCGACGAGCCCGACGAGCGAGGCCTGCGGGATCGGGCGCCCGCCCAGCCCCGCGATCACCGTGTGCCCCTTCACGCCGCTGCCCGAGAGCGCCTTCCTCACGCCGTCGGACACGATGCCGCCGATGCCGACCGCGAGCGACTTCTCGAGCACCACCACGCGCTTGGCCCCGCCGAGGGCCGCGCGCACCGCCTCCAGCGGAAAGGGCCGGAACGAGCAGATCGACAGCGACCCGGCCTTGTGGCCGCGGCCGCGCGCTTCGTCGACCGCGTCCTTGACGGTCCCGTTCACGCTGCCGAGGGCCACCACGATCGTCTCGGCGTCCTCGCAGCGGTACGGGCGCACCAGCCCGCCGGAGTCGCGGCCGAAGTGCTCCCGGAACGACGCGGCGAGCTCGGGGATCATCTCGAGGGCCCGCTCCTGCCGGTGGTGCTGCAGGTAGCGCACCTCGAAGAACGCCTCGGGGCCGACCATCGCGCCGATCGAGACCGGGTCGTTCACGTCGAGCGACTGCACCGGCTCGAACGGCGGCAGCCACGCGTCGACCTCGCCCTGCGTCGGCACGTCCACGCGCTCGTAGGCGTGCGTGAGGATGAAGCCGTCGACGCAGACCATCACCGGGATCGACAGCGCCTCGGCGAGGCGGAAGGCCTGGATGTGCAGGTCGGCCGCCTCCTGGTTGGTCTCGGCGTAGAGCTGGATCCATCCCGCGTCGCGCAGCGCCATGCTGTCGGAATGGTCGTTCCAGATGTTGATGGGCGCGCCGATCGCGCGGTTGCCGATCGTCATCACGATCGGCAGCCCCAGGCCCGCGGCGTTGTACACCGCCTCGGCCATGTACAGGATGCCCTGGCTCGCGGTGGCGGTGTAGCTCCTCGCGCCCGCGGCCGAGGCGCCGATCGCCACCGACAGCGCCGCGAACTCGCTCTCCACGTTGATGAACTCGCAGTGCGCGAGCTCGCCCGACTTCACGCGCTCGCCCAGCCCCTCGACGATGTGGGTCTGCGGCGTGATCGGGATACGCGCAGATCACCTCGGGGCGGCACAGCGCGATGGCCTCCGCCATCGCCTGGGAACCTTCGACCTGCTTAAGCACGGGCGGCAACCTCCGCGGCGCGCTGCGGCGCCCGGGCCGGCGGCACGCCCGCGACCACCACCGCCTGGTAAGCCTCGCGCGCCGCCAGCGCGTTCGCCTCGCCCACCTTGCCGGAAAACTTGCCGCGGATGGCGCGGCACACGGCGTCGATCGACACGACGCGCGTGAGGCCCGCCAGCGCCCCGAGCAGCGCCGCGTTCGGCAGCGGCCGGCCGAGGAAGCGCAGCGCGATCTCCGTGGCGCCCACGGTGAGGCAGTGCCCGGCCGGAAAGGCGCGCACGAACTCGCCGATGCCGAGGGCCTCGAAGTCGCGGGTGGAATTGACGAGGATGTAGCCGTCGGGCGCGAGGCCGGCGAAGAGGTCGACCTGGTGCAGCAGCGTCGGGTCCTGGATCACCAGCGCATCGGGCGCCATCACCGGCTCGCGCGAGCGGATCTCGCGATCGTCGATGCGGCAGAACGCCGTGACGGGCGCGCCCATGCGCTCGGAGCCGAAGCTGGGAAACGCCTGCGCGTGGCGCCCCTCGTCGAACGCCGCGATGGAGAGGATCTCCGTGGCGGTGACCACGCCTTGGCCGCCGCGGCCGTGGATGCGAACCTGGAACATGGGCTGTTTCCTCCGATGCGCCCATTCTCGGTGCACCCCCGCGCGGCCGGTTGACCTAGGTCAACCCGGCGCTCGCGCCCCCGCCGTCCGGGCCTACATCGTCGCGAGCCGGGACTTGTAGTAGCCGCTGGCGAACACGAGCTCGCCCGACCGCTCCCAGTACGTGCGCTTGATCTGCACGCGGCCGCTTTGGGGGTTGATCTGCTTGTATTCCTGCCATCCGCTCGCCGCGGCCTTCGCCGCCTGCAGCCGCTCCTGCACGAAGCGGCGTCCGTCCGGGTCGCGCACCATCCACATGTAGCGGCCGGGATTCGCCGCGTCGATGTCGGCGAGGCACATGCCGTCCATCCCGTGCACCGTCACGTAGAGCTCGCCCGCGACGAACGGGCCGCCGGGGCGCGAGATCTCCTGCAGCGCCGCGTCGCGGCCGCGCTCCACGTAGAGGGCGACCGCCTTGCGCACCAGCGCTTGCGCCTCCTCGGGACTCGCCCGGCCCCACGCGGCGGGCGCGAAGGCGAGGCAAGCCAGGAAGCCCAGTACCGTCCGACGTTTCATGACGCGCTCCCGGAATGGGTGGAACGCGGCCACTTTCCGCCATCGGCCAAAGCGGCGCAGTGACGGTGGTCACTCGCCGAGCACCTCGCGCATTACGGACGCAACGCACCGTGATCCGGCAGCCGAAACGTGGTGCTCCGCTCGCGGCGCGGCGCGGCCGAGCGCGTGGCGCCGCCCGTCGCCCGCGAGCGCGAAGAGCACGCTCGGAAGGCGCGCCCCTTCGGCGGTGCCTGGGGGCGGATATCATGCGCGATCGGCGACGGCGACGACACGGGGAGAGTGTATGGATCCGGCGATGCGCGGGGCGTGGCTTGCGACGGTGGGTCTCGCGTTGGGCGCCTGCGCGAGCGCGCCCTCGGCGAGGTCCGTGACGGCGATCGTGGACGTGACCGTCGTGCGACCCGATCGCGACGGCGCCGCGGCACTCCTGCCCCACGCGAACGTCGTGATCGCGGGCGATCGCATCGCCGCCGTGGGGCCGGCGGCCACCACGCCGGTGCCGGAGGGCGCCACCCGCATCGACGGCCGCGGGCGGTGGGCCATTCCCGGGCTCATCGACGGGCACGTGCACTTCTTCCAGTCGGGCAACCTCTATACGCGCCCCGACGTGGCCGACTTCAACGCGTGGATGCCTTACCGCGAGGAGGTCGCGCGCAACAAGGCGCGGCTGCCCGTGACCTTCCGCGTCTGGCTCGCGAGCGGGGTCACGAGCGTGGTGGACGTGGGCGGGCCGCTCTGGAACTTCGCGGTGCGCCACGCGGCGCGCGCGAGCCCCGCCGCCCCGCGCGTGGCCGTGGCCGGACCGCTCATCTCCATGGTGGCGCGCCCGCAGCTCGACCTGGGCGACCCGCCCATCGTGCGCGTCGATTCCGCGGCGGCGGCCCGCGCAATGGTGAAGCGGCTGCTCGACCGCAAGCCCGACTACGTCAAGGTCTGGTACATCCACCGTGCGGGGGACGACCTCGCGGCGCAGGAAGCGATCGTGCGCGCGGCGGCGGAGCAAGCGCACGCGAGCGGGGTGCCGCTCGCGGTGCACGCGACCGAGCTCGAGGTGGCGAAGTCGGCCCTGCGCGCCGGCGCCGATTACCTCGTGCATTCGGTGGACGATGCGCCCGTCGACGACGAGTTCATCGCGCTCGCGAAGCGCAATCACGCGCTCTACTGCCCGACGCTCTTCGTGATCGCGGGCTACCGGCTCGCGCTCGCGAACCGGTGGACCGCGACCGCGGCGGAGAAGCGCCTCGCCGACCCGCAGATCCTCGACGCGATGCACGACATCGATCGCATCCCCGCCGCGAAGATCCCGCCGCGGGTGGCCCGGCTCCTCGCGAACCCCGGGCCGATGCCCGGGCCCTTTCCCTACGCGATGTCGAACCTGCCGATCGTGTGGAAGGCCGGGATTCCCGTCGTGATGGGCACCGACGCGGGCAACATCGGCACGCTGCACGGGCCGTCGGTGTTTCGCGAGATGGGCCTCATGCAGCAGGCGGGCCTGACTCCCCTCGAGGTGCTGCGCGCGGCCACCGTGAACGGGGCGAAGGCGATGCGCGAGCCCGCGGCCCTCGGCCTCATCGCGCCGGGCCGCCTCGCCGACCTCGTGCTCCTCGACGACGATCCGCTCGCCGACGTGGCGAACCTCTCGCACATCCATCGCGTCGTGAAGGGCGGCAAGGTGTTCGATCCGCGGGAGCTGGTGCCGAAGCGCTGATCGCCGCCTGCCCCGCTTCCTCTCGCGGCTGCATCCTGTGGTGCCGCCCCGGCTTACAGACCGTTCGATCCGCGATCCGGCACCAGCCAACGAGGGCTACCGCCACGTACCCGGCCTGGGCCACCCGCGGCCAGAAGAACGTCGAACGATTGCAAGCACGTACACGCAGCGAGAGCTCGCCCTCCACTCGCTTCGCGCTCGCCTCCCTCAGGCGCCATCGCCGCCAGGCCCCACAATCTCCCCGACTGCTCACGCTGCCCGCACTCTTCTAATAGGAGACTTACCTCTACTCGCCGAGTTGCGCCGTGAGGAATAGTGACTTCTCCAGGGAGGAGAAGAAATTCTGATATGCAACGGGATCTTCGACGGGTTTGCGATTAAATTCCGCGTTGGCCCGACGGCCATTTGCCCGCTGCCCTTAGGCCGGACGTTGACGGTGATGCGGATCGGTAGGCCCCTATCGATCTTCGTCCCGCTAACTGAACCCAACGTCATGTCTGCGCGCTCCACGACGAAGGACAGGTCTTGGAGCGTGCTTATAACGGCCCGCAATACGCGCTCCTTGTCGTTGGTCTCAAACACTCGCGACTGATAACTCCGCCTTCGCAGCTGTGTCTGATCGCCGATGTCCAGTGCGCGATCTTTGGTGGTCGCGCAACCGGCCAAACCGAGAAAGATAGCGGTCGCGAGCAGTATGGCTCTCATATCTTCTGACCCTCGATAAAGACAGACTTGGAAAGCCTTTCAAAGAACCCCGTGTACAGCTCGTTCTCCTTCAGCGTTTCCATGTACACACTGTTGTCAGTCCGGCGTACCACTCGCTGGAAGGTGACCCTAACAAAGTGTTCTGTGCGGCCTGCGGCATCGTTGTCTTTGGTTGACTGTAGCGGCCGGACGACTAGGACACTCGAATCGTCTGATCCTTGTCGATCGGGTGCCCCACCACCAAGCAGAGCAATCACTACGGCGCCACGACCTGTCCGGCGCTCGTTGCATCGCGTGCTGCTCGCCAGTATGACGCCTAGTCTCGTTCGGAATGTCGAGGTTGTAACCGAGGTCCTGAAGCACTGGGCCGAGGCGGCAAGAATCTCTCCTCTTTAAGCCAGAGTATCGGCGGTCTCAATTCGCGTCGGCTGTTTGTTCCGGCGTCACGAGAAGGCGGTGCGCATGGGGACCGCGCACCCAAGAAGGGTAGATACCATGAGTAGTGGGGCTAAGCGGCGGACTTTCATATTAGAAACTCGAGGTGTGGTACGCAAAATCGCGAACCTTGGACTGGTTGTCGAACTTGATGATCACCGTCAGCGTGCGTTGGCTGCTTGATGCGGCTCCGGAAGAACTGCCGAATCCGGCAAGGAAAAGGATGTTAACCCCGCCGGAGCTTGTGGAATAGGCGCGCTCAGTGGCGATCTTGTCGTAAACCCAAGCCTCGCGGCGTTCATCGTCGGTAGTGACAATGTTGGGCGATCCGAGAGCCTGAACCACATCGGCGCTCGACATGCCGACGCGGATCTCCCGTTGGACCGTGCCGACCGAGAGCCGGTCCTTGTCACTAGCCTGGACTTCAGCCCGATGTGTGGCGGCAGCCATGCAGCCCGCCAACCCAACTGTGACGAAAGCCATAAGAAGTGAAGTGATTTTCATCAGACCCCCTGTGGAAACGGCTGAAATCGGGCAATGATATCTGGTCAAACATGCGCAATTGTCGATCTTGCAACTGACAGTGCCGCGATTCCAGGGCTCCGCTCTCAAACGAGCGTGAAGAAGGTCCGCATACCGGGTTACGTTGGCTGTGATCGGCAGATCATTGCGAATGCACAAATCATGCGGAGCGAGTCGACTATCAGCCTCAGATTCCGATCGACCCCAGCATCGATGAGGCGCGCCCGGAACAACTCTCCCCACCATCGATCGGCACTCATTCCCATTCGAAATGAGCGACCCGGTAGGATTGTGCCCGGTTTACGGGAAAGTCCTCGACGTAATATTCATCCCCATGAAATGCGCCTTCACCAGTTCCATCACTTGTTGCTGCGGATAACTCTCCCGCCTCCCCAACTCGTTGTTAGCAAGCAATGTCTTTCATTACCTAAGTTGCACATGGCACAACGTCATGATCGAAGCCAAATCCTGGTTGAGCATATACGCGGTTGCCCCTGGGGCGTAGAACGCGTCCAGACCTGACCTCATTTCGGACGGTGCGCACGTCGCCTTCGACCGGCGCACGACGTCCGGAACTAGAGCTTCCCTTTCTGTGCTTTTCGCCTTGATCCAAGCGTACCCATTTTATCGGCGCCCTTCAACGCAAAGACGTTAAGTGCCAACGCCGAACAAATGGCCGCAAGAGCGGCTCCTTTCAAATCTCTCTGGAGTTGACCCGTTTCCGTGGACGGTTTCCCGCTTGGTTCACAAGCGGCCTTCCACAGGTAGTTTGACCTGAATTTTTTTGATCAAGGCGAGGCCCGTTGAATAACGCCTTTCGAACTCGTTCGGTGAGATCCTGCCGAGACTCGAATGACGTCGCGCGAGGTTGTACCAGGCCTCGATGAACTCGAACACGGCGATCCTCGCTTCTGCCTTGGTTGCAAAGCGGCGTCGGTCGAGGAGTTCGCATTCCAGCGTCGCGAAGAAGCTTCGCACATCGCATTCGTAGGCGTCGCCCACCGATCCCATGGAAGGCCTGACGCCGGCTTCCTTGCAGCGAAGGCCGAAGGCAATCGAGGTGTACTGAGTCCCATGGTCTGAATGATGAACGACTTCCCGCGGCCGTCGCTGCCCCAGGGCCATGTTAGCGCCGCCAGCCGACCTCCGCAGGCTCGATCGCCCAGCGACGATCTGGACAGAAGGCATCGAGCACCACCGGAGGCACAGAAACCCCGCCCAGTCGGAATCTATGTGATGTCGGCCACCCACAGCTTGTTTGGTCCATCGGCGACGAACTGTCGCTGAACCAGATCGGCAGAAGGCTGTGCATTGGCATCACGCGTGGTCGTGGTGACCCACTTGCGCCGACACACACCTCGAAGCCCGTCGGCTTTCATCAACCGAGCGACGCGCTTCTTACCGATGCGGATTCCTTCATCGCGCAGGTCCTCGTGGATGTTGGGTGCGCCATAGGCTCCCCTGGATCTCGCATGGTAGTGACGGATGCGCGCGGTCATTCCGCATCGCGAAGAAGAACCCGCCGACGGCGCGCGCGAATTCCACGCGTAATAGCCGCTCGAGGAGACTCCGAACATCCGACACATCGTTGTCACCGGAAACTCGACCTGGTGCGCCGCTACGAACCGGAAGACTTCTTCGGCGTCGTATCGGCCTCCCTTGCGAACCAGGCCGTGGCCTTTGCCAAGATCTCGCGCTCGAGCTTGAGCTGCTTGTTCTCACGGCGAAGCTTGGCGAGTTCCTCGCGTTCAACGCTGGTCAATAAATCCTTGCGCTTCCCGCCATCGGCTTCGGCCTGCGCGACCCAATTGCGAATCGTCTGCTCCGACGGCTCGAACTGCTCTGCCAGCTCGGCGATCGTCCTGCCCGCGCGATGCAGCTCGATCAGCTTCTGGCGGAATTCGTCCGGATACGGCACCCTTGCTCTCGGCATCGTGACACCCTCCTTCCCAAAGGTTGAGGTGTCCACGAAACCGGGTCAACTCCACTCCTTCCAGGATAGGTGGACCGGCGAAACTTGATGCTGTCTAACTGCCGTGTTTTGGGACCGGGCACGGCCCGTGACGCGGCCAGACGCGGCCTTCCCTACCTCACCGGCCGCTCCAATCGTCGTTAGCCCTCATCGTTTGCCCCACCAGTCACCCCCGCCGAGCGTACGCAAAGCTGACCAGCAGTGCAATTATCAGCGGCACGACGATACCGAACAATGCTCAAGCAGAGCACGTAGAGCTCGGCTCTTAACGATGCTGAACCCATGGCTGCTAGTGGCACGCCTACTCGCTGCGCCACCACGCCTGGGCGCCCTCGATCTCAATGCGGATGTCGCTCGCTTCTAGGAATCGTCGGGGGAGCGCAACCGCAGCCCCGGCTCGTGCAACTCGGCATGGACGGCTTCCCAGTCGTCCCACTGGGCGGCGTCATCCGCTGTATTGGCGCGAAGCAACCCGAGCTCGTGATCGAAGAGATCGCGCACGAGCTCGAACTCCTCGGCAGGGTGAAACGCGCCCGTGAACCACGGCAGCTCGGACTCGCCCGCGTTCACCTCGATGGTGCCCAGGACCACATTTCCCCGTAGGAGCTCCAGGGTGGCCGGCAACTCGTGTTTCGACACGACAACTCCTTCTCGATACTGCTTGCGAGAGCGTCAGGTTCCGTGCGCGTCATCCCGCGCGACGGAATGCTGCGACGCCCGTACTCGCGATCCCGAGGCCGGCGCGATCTGCCGGAAATCGACCGGCACGCCGTCGCACCCATCGTTTGGATCGCGAGCGCGATCCATGCCGCCCATTCTGTGCGGCCGAAGGACGATCGCAGGTTGCGCGTGCTGCACCGCCGCCTCACGCCGCCTTCGCGTCGATGCGTTCGAGCGCCTCGGCGATGGATGCCGGGTCGTCCGGGCGCACCAGCCGCGCGACCTCCACGCCGTCGCGCAGGAACACGAGCGTGGGCCAGAGCTTCACGCGGAACGAGCGCCCGAGCCGCCTGCCGCTGCCGTCGGCGACCTTGATGTGCCGCACGCCCTCGTGTCCCCGCAGCGCCTGCGCGATGCGCGGCTGGGCCGAGCGGCAGTAGCCGCACCACGGGCTGCCGAACTCGAGGAGGGTGGCGCCCGGAAGCCGGTCCACGTCCTCGCGCCCGGGCTCCGTCGCCGCATAGTCCTCGTTCATCGGCTCACCGTCCCGCGAGCGAGAGCATCAGCTCGTTGCTGCGCTTCACGAACTCGGCCGGGTCCTCGAGGCTGCCGCCCTCGGCGAGCAGCGCCTGGCCGAAGAGCAGGCTCGCCCAGTCGGCCAGGCGCGGGTCGGCCGGGTCGAGGCGGCCGACGATGGCGTGCGCCGGATTCACCTCGAGGATCGGCCTGAAGTCGGGCCCCTTCTGCCCGGCGGCCTTCAGGATGCGCGCGAGGTTGCCGCCGATGTCCTGCTCGTCGGCCACGAGGCACGAGGGCGATTGGGTGAGCCGCGTGGAGACGCGCACGTCCTTCACCTTGTCGCCCAGCGCTTCCTTGAGCTTCTTCACGAGCTCGGCGTGCTCGCCCGCCGGCTCGGGCTTCTTCTCCTCCTCGCCGCCCGCCTTGCCGAGGTCGAGCTCGCCGCGCGCCACCGAGACCAGCGGCTTCTCCCCGTAGGAGACGAGGTTGGCCACGAGCCACTCGTCGATGCGGTCGTGCAGCAGCAGCACCTCGATGCCCTTGTCGCGGAAGACCTCGAGGTGCGGGCTCGAGCGCGCGGCGCGGAAGCTGTCGGCGGTCACGTACCAGATCCTGTCCTGGCCTTCCTTCATGCGCTTCACGTAGTCGTCGAGCGAGACCTTCTCCTCCTCGCTGTCGTCGGCGGTCGAGGAGAAGCGCAGCAGCTTCGCGACGCGCTCCCGGTTGGCGGCGTCCTCGGCCACCCCCTCCTTCAGCACGCGGCCGAACTCCTTCCAGAACGTCTCGTACTTCTCCGGCTGGTTCGCCGCCAGGTCCTCGAGCAGCCCCAGCACGCGCCGGGTGCAGCCGGCGCGGATCGCGTCGATGTCGCGGCTTTGCTGCAGGATCTCGCGCGAGACGTTGAGCGGCAGATCGTTCGAGTCGACGATGCCGCGCACGAACCGGAGATAGGCCGGGACGAGCTGCTCGGCGTCGTCCATGATGAAGACGCGGCGCACGTAGAGCTTGAGCCCGTGGCGGTGGTCGCGGTCCCAGAGGTCGAACGGGGCGCGGGCCGGCACGTAGAGGAGCTGGGTGTACTCCTGGCGGCCCTCGACGCGGTTGTGCGTCCAGGCGAGCGGCGGCTCGAGGTCGTGCGCCACGTGCTTGTAGAACTCGACGTACTGCTCGTCGCGGATCCCGGACCGGGGCCGCACCCACAGCGCGCTCGCCTGGTTGACGGTCTCGTCCTCGTCGGTGACGCGGTACTCGTTCTTCTCCGCGTCCCACACGCGCCGCTTCATCACGATCGGGATCGCGATGTGGTCGGAGTACTTGCGGATCATCTGCTGCAGCCGGAAGGGGTCGAGGAACTCGTCCTCGCCCTCGCGCAGGTGCAGGGTCACTTCCGTGCCGCGCCGGTCGCGCTCGACGGTCTCGATGCCGTACTCGGCGCCGCCCTGGTTCATGTCGCATTCCCAGCGCACGCCCTCCGAGGCGGGGGCGCCGGCCCGGCGGGTCACGAGGGTCACGCGGTCGGCCACGATGAAGGAGGAATAGAAGCCCACGCCGAACTGGCCGATGAGGTGCGCGTCCTTCGCCTGGTCGCCCGTGAGCGACTTGAAGAACTCGCGGGTGCCCGAGCGCGCGATGGTGCCGATGTTGCCCACCACCTCCTCGCGCGACATGCCGATGCCGTTGTCGGCGACGGTGATCGTGCGCGCGTCCTTGTCGAACGACACGCGGATCCCGAGGTCCGGGTCGTCGCCGTAGAGCGCGGCGTCGTCGAGCGCCTCGAAGCGCAGCTTGTCGGCCGCGTCGGAGGCGTTCGAGACGAGCTCGCGCAGGAAGATCTCCTTGTGGCCGTACAAGGAGTGGATCATGAGGTCGAGGAGCTGCTTCACCTCGGCCTGGAAGCCGAGCGTCTCCTTGGTCGTGGTGGACATGCCTTTCGACTCCGGGAATGGACGGGATGTTAGATGGCTTTTCGCGGCGGAGATTTCAAGCGCGGGAATGGGGACAGACCCCGTTTTCCCATAGGTGGAACGAGCGTTCTCCCTATAGGAAAACGGGGTCTGTCCCCTGCTAGCGCCGGCGGCTGGACTGGCGCAGCGTCGGGTTCAACCGGTCGATGTCGGCCTTCACCTGCTCGCGGCTGCGCTCGTACACGAGCTCGCGGCCCATGACGCTGCCGGCATAGGCCAGGCCGTTGCGGGTGGGGGTGAGCTCGCACCGGACGCTGTGCGGCCCCTCGCCCAGCACCACCTGGATGCATTCCGGGCGCTTGCTGTACACCACGACGTCCAGCACCTGGCCGGCCTCGGTGCGCACCTTGATCCGTTCGGTCTCCATGGCGGGGGAGTCTACTCCAGCGCCGGCCCCCTCACGGCTCGCCGGGCCGGGTCGGGCGGCGCGCGCAGCAAATCCAGGAGGCCGAGCTGCTCGAGGAGGACCGCGCGGTCGTAGTAGTCGCGGTAGCGCACGATCTTGGCGCCCTGCACCTCGGCCACCGAGCAGCCGCGGCGCTGGAATCGCTGCCCGTTGGGCTCCCGGCCGCGGAACGGCTCGCGGAAGGTGCCCGAGGTCTGCCACTCCACGAACACGAGCGGCCCGGCGACGGTGACGCGGTCGAGGTCCGCGCGCCAGTCGGGAAACGACGCGGCGAATTCCCGCAATCCCGCCACGATCGCCGACGGCCCGCGGAAGGCGGCGCCCGAGCCGAGGCTTTCCCACTCGCAGTGCTCGGCGATGGCGCCCGCCGCCCGCGCGTAATCGCGGGCGTTCAGGGCTCCGAACAGCGCACGCACGATCGCTTCGGGGGAGAGGTTGGCGCTCATGTCCGCAAAAGGGGGTCACGCAAAAGGGGTCAGATTACATTTCCCCGGGGCCGCGAAGGGGCCGGATTACTTTTCCCGGGGAAAAGCAACCCGACCCCTTTGCGGTCGAGGGCTAGGCGGCCTTCGCGTGGTCGAGCGGCGCGAGGGCCGTGGCCATGGCCTGGTCCACGTCCTCGAGCCAGGTGAAGGCGAGCTGCGCGCGCGCATCGGCCGGGATGTCCTCGAGGTCGCTGCTCGTTGCGCTTCGGCAGCATCACGTGCCGGATGCCGGCGCGCAGCGCGGCGAGCACCTTCTCCTTCACGCCGCCGATCGGCAGCACGAGGCCGCGCAGCCTGATCTCGCCGGTCATCGCGACGTCGCTTCGCACCGGCCGGCCGGTCAGCAGCGAGGCGAGCGCCAGGAACATCGCCACCCCCGCGCTCGGGCCGTCCTTCGGCGTCGCCCCGGCCGGCACGTGCACGTGGATGTCGGTCTTCTCCAGCGCCTCGGGCGCGATGCCGAGCCGGTCGCTCCTCGCCTTCACGAGCGAGAGCGCCGCCTGCGCGCTTCCTTCATCACCTCGCCCAGCTGGCCGGTGAGGATCAGCCTGCCCGTTGCCGGGCATGCGCGCGGCCTCGATGAACAGGATGTCGCCGCCCACCGGCGTCCAGGCGAGGCCCGTGGCGACGCCCGGCACGCCGCTGCGCATCGCGACTTCCGCTCTCGAACGCTTCGCGCGCCGAGGATGCCGGCGAAGCTCGCCCGGGCCGATGGTCGATGCGCTCGACCTCGCCCTCGGCGATGCGCACCGCGACGTGGCGGCAGCACCTAGCCGATCTCGCGCTCGAGGTTGCGCACGCCCGCCTCGCGCGTGTAGTCGTCGATGATCGCCGCCAGCGCCGCATCGGTGATCGCGCACTGCTCCGGCTTGAGGCCGTTCGCCTCGAGCTGGCGCGCGACGAGGTAGCGCTTGGCGATCTCGAGCTTCTCCTGCTTCGGTGTAGCCCGGGAGCTGGATGATCTCCATGCGGTCGCGCAGCGGCCCCGGGATCGTGTCGAGCACGTTCGCGGTCGCGACGAACATCACCTTCGACAGGTCGAAGGCCACGCGCGAGGTAGTTGTCGCGGAAGTTCGCGTTCTGCTCCGGGTCGAGCACCTCGAGCAGCGCCGAGGACGGGTCGCCGTGGAAGCCGCCCATGCCGAGCTTGTCGATCTCGTCCAGCATCATCACCGCTGTTGCGCGTGTCCGGCGCGGCGGATCGCCTGGATGATGTTGCCCGGCAGCGCGCCGACGTAGGTGCGCCGGTGGCCGCGGATCTCCGCCTCGTCGTGCACGCCGCCCAGCGACACGCGCTGGAACTTGCGGCCCGTCGCGCGTCGCGATCGACTGGCCGAGCGAGGTCTTGCCCACGCCGGGCGGGACCGACGAAGCACAGGATCGGGCTCTTGCCGGCGGGATTGAGCTTGCGCACCGCGAGGTACTCGAGGATGCGGCGCTTGATCTTCTCCAGGCCGTAGTGGTCCTCGTCGAGGACTGCGGCGCGCCTCGGCGATGTCGATCGGCTGGCTGCGGCTCGTCCTTCCACGGCAGCTCGGTCAGCCACTCGAGGTAGGTGCGCAGCATGCCGTGCTCGCCGCCGGCCTCGGGCATGCGCTGCAGGCGCTTCAACTCCTTGCTGCGCCTGCTTGTCGACGTCCTCCGGCATCTTCGCCTCGTCGATGGCGCCTTCGAGCTCCTCGGCCTCGGCCGCGGCGCCCTCCTCCTCGCCCTCGCCCAGCTCCTTCTGGATCGCGCGCATCTGCTCGCGCAGCAGGTGCTTGCGGTTGGCCTCGCCGATCGACTCGCGCGTGCGCTCGCCGATCTCGCGGCGCACCTTGAGCGCCTCGATGCGCTGGGAGAGGCGGTGCAGCAGCTTGTCGAGGCGGGCCTTGAGGTCGAAGGTCTCGAGCAGGTCCTGCTTCTCCTCGGTCGCGATGTCCATCATCCCGGCGATGAAGTCGGCGAGCTGCGGGCCGCCCTCGAGCGCCTGGAACGCGGAGACCATCTCCTCGGGCACCTGGGGCAGCAGCTCCATCACCTCGCCGGCGCGCTGGCGGAGTGCCAGCGCGCGGCCCTCGACCTCGGGCCCGAGCTTCTCGGGCTCCTCGATCAGCTGCACGCGCGCGGCGTCGAACGGGTAGCCGTCGAGGAACTGCGAGCACGCGGAAGCGCTTCTGCCCCTTGCAGATGGCGTAGTGGGTGCCGTCGGGCGACGTCACGTAGCGCAGCACGTTCCCGGTCGTGCCGACCCAGTGCATGTCGTCGGGCTTCGGCTCGTCGATGTCGGGGCGCGTCTGCAGCAGGATGCCGAGCGGGCGTTGCAGGCGCACCGCTTCCTGCGCGGCCGCCCGCGAGCGCTCGCGGCCCACCGCCAGGGGCAGCACGATGCCGGGAAAGAGCACGACGTTGCGCACCGGCAGGATGATGACGGCGTCGTCGGGCAGCGGGCGCGAGGGCGCCTCGCCGGCGTCGCGCGGGGCGGCGGGTTTCGCCTCGGCGCCCGGGGCGCCTTCGGTCGACAGGGGGTGCTGCGGGATGGAATTCATCTCGTCCATGGGATCAGGCCAGCTTGCGAAGACGCAGGAGGAGGCAGCCGTGGGTGAGCTCGTGCGAGGCGATCTCGAAGCGCCCCTCGGGCAGCGCCACGCGCCGCTCGAAGAAGCCGTAGGGGATCTCGAGCTGGCGCACGGCGTGGCGCGTGCCGCGCAGGGGCAGCGGCCGCTCGGCGCGCACCACGAGCGCCCCGGGCTCGCTCGCGAGCTCGACGTTCTCCGCGGCCACCCCCGGAAGGGCGACCACCACGACCAGCTCGTGGCCGTCCTCGAACACGTCGACGGGCGGCTCCCAGACCGGGGCGGGCGCGCCCGCGCCGAGCCGGAAGAATTGGCGATGCATGCGCTCGGCCTGGGCGACGAACTCGCAGGCCTGCGCCCACATCCAGTCGTTCGGGTCCGTTCGGTAGCGCATGGCGGGTCGGGGAAGGAGGCGGTGGATACGGGGCAGATGAGGGCACGCGCGGCCCTTTCAAGCCGTGCTCCCGATGCGACAGCGCCGTGCGCGGCCGGTTCGGGGCCGCCGCCAGCGCGCGCGGCCGGACCCCGCCATCGCGGGACCCGGCGGCGAATCGCCCTGCCCGCGCAGGGCGCGGGCGCGCTAGCGGTCGGGGATGCCGGCGGCGAACCAGCCGAGGTTGGCGGTGCTGCGGATGAGGAGCACCGGGCTCGCGCAGCCGTCGGGGGCCGGCACGAGCACGTCGTCGATGCGGAAATCGCCTTCGGCATCGAGCGGCACGCCGGCCGCGTCGGTGCTGCGCTCCACGAACGGCGGGGCGGACTCGCACACGAGGGTCGCGAACACGCGCAGGTTGGCGCCGGTGCCCACGGCGTTGCCGCCGGCGAGCAGCAGGCCGCGGCCGTCGACGCGGATGCGCCCGTCGGCCTTCACCTCCGCGTGCAGGCCCGCGATCACCCACGGCTGGCCGGGCGGCTGCACGCCGCGCACGATGTTGCGGTTCACGCTCGTCGCCGTGGGGGCCGGCCCCGGCGCCGACGAGATCGGGATCACGCCGATGCCGCCCCTGAACTTCACGAGCGTGTCGTCGGCGAGCGCGGCGAGGGGCGAGGCGATGGCGGCCGACACGAGGCCGGCGAGGATCTTGCGGACCATGGGGTTCTCCTTCGAGGGATGCAGCGGTTCGGGGTGCGATGCGGATGCGGATCGCGCCGGTGCCGCGCCGCGGCGCGGCGGACCCGGCGAGTGAACACGGCGCCGGAATCGATATTCCGCGCGCCGCGGCGCCGCGCGGTTTTCGCGGGATAATCGCGCGATGCAACGACGTCCCCTCGGCCGCGCCGGCCTCGCCGCCGCGCCCCTCGCCCTCGGCGGCAACGTCTTCGGCTGGACCGCCGACGAGACGGCTTCCTTCGCGATCCTCGATCGATTCGTGGAACGCGGCTTCAACCTCGTCGATACCGCCAACACGTACTCGCGCTGGGTGCCCGGGCACCACGGCGGGGAGTCCGAGACGATCATCGGCAAATGGCTGAAACGAAGCGCAAAGCGCGACCAGGTGCTCGTCGCGACCAAGGTGGGCATGGAGATGGACGGCGGCAAGGGCCTCGCGCGCACGCAGATCGAGCGGCACGCGGAGGCGTCGCTGCGCCGCCTGGGGACCGACCGCATCGACCTCTACCAGACCCACATCGACGATCCCGACACGCCGATCGAGGAAACGCTCGACGCCCTCGGCCGGCTGGTGCGCTCCGGCAAGGTTCGCGCCATCGGCGCGTCGCAGTACGGCGCCGCGCGGCTGCGCGAGTCGCTGGCGGCGAGCGAGCGCCTCGCCCTGCCGCGCTACGACACGCTGCAGCCGGAATACAACCTCTACGACCGCGCCGCGTTCGAGCGCGACCTGCAGCCCCTCGCGATCGAGCACGACCTCGCCGTGATCCCTTTCTTCGGGCTCGCCAAGGGCTTCCTCTCGGGCAAGTACCGCAAGGCCGCGGACATCGAGGGGCGGGCGCGGGCCGCGGGCCTGCGCAAGTACTTCGACGACGACGGGCGGGGACTGCGCATCCTCGCCGCGCTCGACGCGGTCGGCGCCCGCCTGGGCGCGAGCCCCGCCCAGGTCTCGCTCGCCTGGATCATGGCGCAGCCCGCGATCGCGGCTCCGATCGCGAGCGTGACGTCCGTGGCCCAGCTCGACGACATCCTCGGCGCGGCCGACCTCGCGCTGCCCGCCGACGCGCTGGCCGAGCTCGACGCCGCGAGCCGCTGAGGGCCCGGAGCCCGCCTCGCTCCCGCGGTTCGGGCAGGAACCTGCGGCCCGCCGCCGCATCCCACGGGCAGCGGCACCGGCCGCGCGAGCTGGAGGATTCGCCATGCCCTACAAGAGCGTCGAGGACCTGCCGCAGTCGCAGGTCGACCAGTACAACGAGCACCAGAAGCATGCGTTCCTCGAGGCGTTCAACAACGCCTACGAGGAATACGACCACGACGAGGGACGCGCCTTCGCGGTCGCGCACACCGCGGCGAAGAACGCCGGGGACCAGCCCGGGCCGGGCTGAACGCGACGCCAGGGATGCGGCAGGCGTACCGGGTTCGCCGCCGCGAGTTTGCGCAGTTCGCGGGAAGCCGCGGCGGGCCTGCCGTTACGGCGATGACCTATACTTCCGCCATGGTCGCCGAGAACCCGGATCCCCGCGAAACCGCCGTCGCCCTGGCGAGGCGCGAGTACGAGCGGGCGCTCGAGATGGTGCGCGAGGGCGCGCCCCGGCGCGAGATCCTCGGGCGCCTCGTGGCCGCGGCCGAGCGCGTGGCCGGCGCCGGCTGCGTCTCGTCGATCCTGGTGATCGACGAGGAAGGCCTGCTGCGCAACGGCGCCTCGCCCAACCTGCCCGCCGACTACCTCGACGCGATCGACCGCCTCAAGCCCGACCCGGGCGTGGGCACTTGCGCGGCCGCCGCCGCCACCGGGAAGGTGGTGCTCACACCGGACTTCCTCGCCGACGAGAAGTGGGCCGAGCTTCGCCACCTGCCGATGGCGATCGGGTTCGCCGGCGCGTGGAGCATGCCGATCCAGTCGGAGGACGGACCGGTCCTGGGCACCTTCGGGACCTATTTCCGGGTGCGGCGCGAGCCGACCGCCGAGGAGCGGGAGGCGGTCACGATCCTCGCCCGCGCCGCCGCCGCGACGCTGGCACAGCGCCATCCCGCCGGGGGCGAGACGGCCGCGCGGCCCGCGGCCCAGGAAAGCGCCGAACCCCGGACCGGTCGGGGCGTGCCTAGAACCGGTAGCCCACTCCCAGCAGGAAGATGTCGCTGTCGCGATCGTAGCTCGTGACGCTGCGGTGCCACGTGAGCCGCGCGAGCCACGAGGTCGATAGCCGGTAGCTCGCCGTGGCCGAGAGCAAGGCCTGCGTGCGCCGCGCATCGGGCCGGTAGGAATCCACCGCGAAGTAGGGGCCGAATCCGACCCCCAGGCTGTAGCGGCCCTCGGAGAACGTGGGCTCCAGCCATCCCTGCACCAGCACGCCGTCCCGGCGGATGAGGCGCGCGTCGCCCTCGCTCAGCCAGCCCACCGAGGCGCGGATCGCCGGCCCCAGCCGATGGCGCCATTCGACGGTGCCCGCGTTCGCCTTCTGGGAATGGAAGCTGTTCACGATGGTGGTGCCGCCCGCGGCGAACACCTCGTCCGCGCCGCCCTTCGTGCGCGGCCACGCGTTGTCGGGAAAGCTGCCGTCCTGGTCGAGCCGGTAGCCCACGCCCGCGAAGACGCTCGTCGTGTCGAAGCTGCCCTGGCCGCGGACGCGATCCACGCGCAGGCGATAGAGCCAGCGCGAATCGTGCGCCCGCCACGCCGCCCCGAGCGTGTAGAGGGTGCCCCAGCCGTGCGCATCGGCGTAGCCCTGGGGCTGCTCCTCCGCCACGGCCGTGTCGAAGTAGCGATAGGGACCCGCGGCCGCCGAGAGCGACAGCCCCGAGCCCCCGGGATTCGTGCGCACGCCGAGCTGCGCGGCCATGCCGTCGCGGTGGTGTCCCGGGATGTGTCCCTCGTTCAGGTACACCACGCCGCCGAAAAGGTAGCGTGCGATGCCGGGCACGCCGATGCCGCGCTCGTAGGCCAGGGCGAAGGCGCGGGTGGACGCATGATCGGTCCCGCCGCGCGCGCCGCCGGCGAAGAGCGACAGGTCCTGGGCGCCCGCGGCGACCGGCGCGAGCGCGGCCGCCACCGCGAGCGACAACGCGAAGATCGGTATCGTGCCGATGAGGCCCCCTGCGCCACGCATGGACAGGTGGGACAGCGCCGCACCTAGCCCCGTTCGCGCAGCGTGACCACGAGGACCGTCCCGATGGGGCCCGCCGCCCCGTCGCCGCTCACGCCTGGCGCGGCGACATCTCTTCGGCGACCGCGGCGACGCCACCGCCGGACAGGCCCGCGGCCGGGCGCCGTCCGAAGAGGCGCGCGAGCGCGCGCGAGACGGCGCGGTAGAGGTAGCGCACGAGCACGAGCGTCAGCAGCGCCTCGGCGAGGGTCGCCGCGAACGCGAACGCCGGGTTCCAGCGCGCCGCGCGCCGCGCGAACTTGGCGATCGCCCGGTCGCGCGAGATCTCGATCGAGTCGTAGAAGGTCGGCACCACGAGGAGGGTGAGCAGCGTCGAGGTGACGGTCCCGCCGATGATCGCCACCGCCATCGGGCGGTAGAACTCCCCGCCCTCGCCCACGCCGATCGCCACCGGCATCATGCCGGCGATGAGCGCGAAGGTGGTCATGAGGATCGGCCGCAGGCGCACGCGCCCGGCGTGCATGAGCGCGTCCTCGCGCGCGATACCCTGCGCCTCCTCCTTGCGCGCGCAGTCGAGCAGCAGGATCGCGTTCTTCGCCACGAGGCCCATCAGCATGATGACCCCGATGAAGCTCATGAGGTTGAGGGTGCCGTGGGTGACCAGGAGTGCGACCACCACGCCGATGAGCGACAGCGGCAGCGACATCATCACGGGCAGCGGCGCGGTGAAGGACCCGAACTGCATCACCAGCACGAGGTACATCAGCACGATGCCCATGACGAGCGCGGTGAACATCTCCGAGAACACCTCCTTCTGGTCGCGGGAGGCCGCGCCGAGCTGGATGCCGTAGCCCGGAGGGAAGTCGATGCCCTTGGCGAGCCTCACCGCGTCGGCCGTCACCTCCCCCGCCGAGCGGCCGTGCGCGTTGGCGGAGACCGCGATCATCCGCTTGCCGTCCACGTGCTGGATCTGCGCCGGGCCCTTGCCCATGGTGATCGTGGCGATCTGGTCGAGCGGCACCATCATCCCGCCGTCCGCGGTGATCGGCAGGTGCTCGATGTTGCTCGCGTCGACGCGGTCGTCCGGATGCAGGCGCACCGCCACGTCGCGCGATTCCCCCGTGGGATCGACCCAGTCGCCCACCTCGACGCCCGCGAAGGCCACCCGCAGCGCCTGGGCCGCGTCGCCCACCGAGATGCCCATCGCGTTGGCGAGCCCCCGGTCGAGCTCGATCTTGAGCTCGTCCTTCGGCTCCTGCTCCGACAGCCCCACGTCCACCGCGCCCGGAATCGCCTTCATCTTGCGCATGTACGCGGTGGTGATCGCCATGAGCTTGCGCGAGTCGGGGCCGGAGAACTGGATCTCCACGGGCTTGCGCGCCCCGTTGTTGAGGTCGTCGAGGACGGTGTACTCGGCGCCCACGAGGCGGGCGAGGAGCGTGCGCAGCTCGGCCGCGATCTCGATGGCGTCGCGCTTGCGCTCGACGCTCTTGCCGATGTCCACGTACACGCGCCCGCCGCCCGCGCGCACGATCGCGTTGGTGGCCTTCGTCTCGGGGATGGTGCGGGCCATCTCCGCGGCCTTCTCCACCTTGAGCTTCGCGTACTCGAGGCTCGCCGACGAGGGCGTGCGCACGTCCACGGCGATCGTGCCCCAGTCGCCGGGGGGCAGGAAGCTCGATCCGCCCACGGTGGCCTGCAGGACGAGGGCGCCGGCGAACGCCGCCACGGCGATCAGCGCCATCCACTTGCGGTGGTGCAGCGCCCAGGCGATCACGTTGCCGTAGCGGTCGGCCTGGCGGTCGAACCAGTCGTTGAACGCGGCGAGCCAGCGCGTCCAGCCGCGCTTGTCGCGCTCGCGGTAGCCCACCGGGTCGCCCCAGTACGCCGAGAGCATCGGGTCCAGGGTGAAGGAGATGAACAGGCTCACCAGCACCGAGGCGGCGACCGTGAGCGCGAAGGGCCGGAACCACTCGCCGGCCCCGCCGCCCATGAAGGCCACGGGGATGAACACCGCGATGATCGAGAACGTGGTCGCCGCGACCGCGAGCCCGATCTCGGCCGTGCCGCGGCGCGCCGCCTCCATGCGCCCGACGCCCCGCTCCATGTGCCGCACGATGTTCTCGCGCACCACGATCGCGTCGTCGATGAGCACCCCGATGGCGAGCGACAGCCCCAGCAGCGTCATGAAGTTGAGCGTGAAGCCGCACGCCCACACGGCGATGAACGCGGCGATCACCGAGGTGGGCAGCGCGAGCGCCGTGATGAGCGTCGAGCGCCAGGAGTTGAGGAACGCGTACACCACGAAGATCGTGAGCCCGGCGCCGAAGATGAGCGCGTGGATCACGTTGTCGAGGCTGTTCTCGGCCTCGCGCCCGCCGTCCTGGGTCACCTCGAGCTTCGTGCCCCGCGGCAGCGTCCGGTTCACCTCGGCCACCTGCTCGCGCACCTTGCCCGCCACCGCCACCGTGCTCGCGTCGCGCGCGCGCGTGATGGAGATGTTCACGTTGGGCCGCCCGCTCCTCAGGCTGAACCCGGTGAGCTCGGCGAAGCCGTCCTGGACCGTGGCGACCTGGCCCAGGCGCACGATCTGGCCGCCGGAGCGCCTGACCACCACGTCGTCGAACTCCCGCGGCGACTCGATCCGGCCCACGAGCCGGATGCTCTCCTCGTCGAGCGGGCCCTTGACCCGCCCCACGGGTGCCGTCGTGTTCTGCGCGCGCAGGGCGTTCACGACATCGGTGACCGACACGTTGTACTCGCGCAGCTTCTCCGCGTGGAGCAGCACCGACAGCTCGCGCTTGAGCGCGCCGTTCACCGTCACGGTCGCCACCCCGTCGATGGCCCGGAAGCGGTCCGCGAGCACGTCCTCGGCGAGGCGCGAGATCTCGGCGTGGCTCTGGGCGGTCGACGACAGGGCGAGCTGCATCACCGGCTCGGCCGACGGATCGAGGCGCTCGAGGATCGGCTCGCGCATCTCCAGCGGCAGCTTGTAGCGCACGGTGGCGATGGCGTTGCGGATCTCGTCCGAGGCCTCCACCATGTTCTTCTTGAAGTTGAAGATGATGAGGATGCGCGCCTGGCTTTCCGACGCGGTGGAGCGGATCTGGTAGACCTGCGGGATGGCCTGCAGCGCCTTCTCGACCCGGTCGACCACCTCGCGCTCGACGGTCTCGGGCGAGGCGCCCGGATAGGGGATCGTCACCACGATCATCGGCTGCTGCACGTCGGGGATCTGGTTCACGCGCAGGTTCTTCAGCGCGAGCAGCCCCAGGCCCATCAGCGCGATCACGATCACGACGGCCGACACCGGCCGCCGGATGGCGAAGTCGGAGAGGAACATCGGCTACCTCGCCGCGGCCGACATGGGCGACTTGCCGCCCGACTCGGCCTGCACGGCCTGCCCGTCCCTCAGCAGCGCCGTGGGGTAGCGGATCACGCGGTCGCCCTCGGCGATGCCGCCGGCCACGACGTAGTCGCCGCTGCGCGCGTCGCGCTCGGCGATCGACAGCCCCACCTTCTGCAGCTTGTGGTCGCGCACCCGGAAGACCGAAGCGCGGTCGCCCTCGCGCATCACGGCGCTCGCGGGCACCGTGAGGCTCGAGCGGCTTTCGGTCTCGAGGCGCCCCTCGGCGTACAGGCCCGCCAGGCGCGGCTGCTCCTTGCCCACGAAGTCCACCAGCACCTCCACCTGGCGGGTCGTCGGATTCGCCGCCGGGTTCACCCGCCGCACCCGGCCCTCGAACTCGCGCTCGCCGTAGCCGTTCACGCGGAAGTGCACCGCCTGCCCGGCGTGGACCTCGCCCACGTGGTCGGCGGCCACGAGCGCCTCGAAGCGCATGCTCGTCGGGTCGATCACCTTGAGCAGCTCCTTGCCGACCTGGGCCGTGTCGCCCGCCGAGGCCTTGCGGTCGCTCACCACCCCGTCGAAGGGCGCGCGCACCTGGGTGCGCTCGAGCTGCTGGCGCGCGGACACCACCCGGGACTTCGCGCCCTCGAGGTCGCTCTGCGCGTTGTTGCGCTTGATCTCGGCGTCCTCGACCTGCTGCGTGGATGCCATGCCGGAGCCGCGCAGGGTCTTCATGCGCTCGTACTGGCGCTGCGCCTGCTCGTAGGCCTGGCCGGCGGCGCGCCGGGCGGCCTCGGCCGAGCCGAGGCTGTCGCGGATGGCGGTGTCGTCGAGCTGCACGAGCAGGTCTCCGCGGCGCACCGGGTCGCCGTTCTCCTTGAGGACCTTCAGCACCACGGCGGACACCTCGGCGCGCAGGTCCGCCTTGCGCTCGGGCTGGATCGAGCCGGTGATCGCCGGGCCGGAGGTGATCGCGGCGCGCTCGACGGTGTGCACGTCCTCGGGGGCGAGGAGCAGCGGGGCGGCCGCGGCCGCCGGGTCGGCGTGGGGCGCGCGGCCGCAGCCGGCGAGGGCGAGCGCCGCGGCGGCGGCGAGGAGGAGGCTTCGGAGCATCGGGTTCCCTGTTCTTCTCACGGGCTGCTTGTGGACCCGGAGACTAAGGCCGTCCCGCCGCGGCGGGTAGCCGGAAGGGACGAAATGGCGGAATCGAGGGGCGAATTGTACCCGTCCCGCCCCGAACGCCCCGGGGACAGACCCCGTTTTCCGTAAGAGCGAACGACGTTCCACCAAAGGGAAAACGGGGTCTGTCCCCGTCAGAAGCGGGCATGGCCGGGGGTGCGGGGGAAGGGGATCACGTCGCGCACGTTGGCAAGGCCCGTCACGTAGGCCACGGTGCGCTCGAAGCCCAGGCCGAAGCCGGCGTGCGGCACGGTGCCGTAGCGCCGCAGGTCGCGGTACCAGGCGTAGGACGCGGGATCGAGACCGGCCGCGACGATGCGCCGGTCGAGCACGTCGAGGCGCTCCTCGCGCTGGGAGCCGCCGACGATCTCGCCGATGCCGGGGGCGAGCACGTCCATCGCGGCCACGGTCCTTTCGTCGTCGTTCAGGCGCATGTAGAACGCCTTGATCTCGCGGGGGTAGTTCATGAGGATCAGCGGCCCGCCCACGTGCTTCTCGGCGAGGAAGCGCTCGTGCTCGCTTTGCAGGTCCATGCCCCACGTCACCGGGAACTCGAACTTCTGCTTCGCGCGGCCGAGCACGTCGATCGCCTCGCCGTAGTCCATGCGCACGAAGGGCTTGTCGACGATGCCCTGCAGCTTGGCGACGACCCCCTTCTCGATGCGCTCCTCGAAGAAGGCCATGTCGTCGGGCCGCTCCTCGAGGACGGCGCGCAGGACGTATTTCAGCAGCCGCTCGGCGAGCTCGGCGTCGGCGGCGAGGTCGGCGAAGGCGATCTCCGGCTCGATCATCCAGAACTCCGCCA
Organism: uncultured beta proteobacterium; assembly: GCA_963741815.1. Taxonomy (GTDB): domain Bacteria; phylum Pseudomonadota; class Gammaproteobacteria; order Burkholderiales; family Usitatibacteraceae; genus Usitatibacter. The sequence continues at coordinate 1,097,377 of CAVUJI010000003.1, read as the reverse complement.
GGTGCCGGCTCGTGTTCGAGTTCTCGGCGCGGAACGTGGGCCCGAAGGTGTAGACCTTCGACAGGGCCAGGCAATAGGCCTCGACGTTGAGCTGCCCGGAGACGGTGAGGAAGGCCTCGCGCCCGAAGAAGTCCCGGGAGAAGTCGACCTGGCCCTCGGGGGTGCGCGGCAGGTTCGCGAGGTCGAGCGTCGAGACCCGGAAGAGCTCGCCGGCGCCCTCCGCGTCCGAGGCGGTGATGATGGGCGTATTCACCCACGCGAAGCCGTCGGCGTCGAAGAAGCGGTGGATCGCCATCGCCAGGGTGTGCCGCACCCTCGCGGCCGCCCCGATCACGTTGGTGCGCGGGCGCAGGTGCGCCACCTCGCGCAGGAACTCGAGCGTGTGCGGCTTGGGCTGGATCGGGTAGGTGTCGGGGTCGTCCACCCAGCCCACGACCTTCAGCTCCCCGGCCTGCATCTCGAACGGCTGCCCCTTGGCCGGCGAGGGTACGATCGTTCCCGTGGCCTCCACGGAGCAGCCGGCCGTGAGGCGCTGGACCTCGGAGGCGTAGTTGGGCAGCGCCGCCGGGGCGACCACCTGCAGCGGGTGGAAGCACGAGCCGTCGGAGACGTGCACGAACGACAGGCCCGCCTTGGAATCGCGGCGGGTGCGCACCCAGCCGCGCACGGTCACCGGCTCGACGGCGCTCGCCTGGCCGGCGAGAATGGAGCGGACGGAAAGGGAGGGCATCGGAGCGGGCGCGGGAAGCGCCGGGGGTCGGGGCGAAAGACGGCAATTCTAGACCAGCCCGGGGTCCGCATTACGGAACGACCGCCGGCCGGCGGGGTCCGAACCGATCTGGGCCCGCCCCCGGGTCCGGCCGCTGACAAGACCATCAGGAGAGCAGCGAGGCCATGACCGAATTGCGCCCGCTCGCGGGCACCCCGCCCGTCCCGCGCGATCGCCGCCTGGTGGTGATCGTCTGGGTCTTCGTCTGGATCGTCGTATGGCTGCTGGCCGCCGCCGTGTACGCGATCGGCATGCTGTCCGCGGGCCGCGCCTACGTGGGCGCCGAGGGCCAGTGGTCGCGGGCGCAGAAGTCGGCCGTCTTCCACCTCACCCGCTACGCGGTCGCGCGCGACGAGGCGCAGTACGAAGCCTTCACCCGCGCGATCGCGATCCCGCTCGCCGACCGCCGCGCGCGCCTCGAGCTCGAGAAGGCGGACCCCGACGCCGAGGTGGCGCGGCAGGCGCTGCAGGAAGGCGGCAACCACGCCGGCGACGTGGACGGGATGATCGGGCTGTACGATCGCTACCACCGCTTCGGTCCCGGCCGGCGCATCGCCGAGCTCTGGGCGCAGGCCGACCTGCGCATCGACGAGCTCGCGCGCCTGGCCGGGCGCATCCGCGCCGGCGGCCCCGCCGGAGCGGCCGAGGTGCGCTCCCAGATCGCGGCCATCGGCCGCATCGACGCCGCCCTCTCCCCCCTGGAGGACGCGATCTCGGCCAACCTCGACGCGGCCCAGCGCTCGGCGCAGCGCATCCTCGTCGGCGGGCTGCTGGTGCTCGCGGCCCTGCAGCTCGTGGCCGGCATCCTCCTTTCCCGCCGCGTCGTGGCCCAGAGCGAGCGGCTGCAGCGCACGCTGCGCGAAAGCGAGGCCCAGACGCGCCGGCTGATCGAGTCCGCGCCCCTGCCGCTGCTCATCCTGCGCGCGGCCGACCAGGGGATCGTCTACGCCAACGACCGCGCGCTGCAGCAGTTCGGGCTCGACATGGACAGTGTCCGCGGGCGCAGCTTCGCGGAGTTCCACGCCGAGGAGGCCGGCCGCCAGGCGCTCGCCGAGGCGCTCGGGCGCGACGGCAGCGTGCGCGACTACGAGGTGGAGATGAAGGACATGGCCTCGGGCCGGCGCTCCTGGCTGCTGCTGTCGGCGCAGCGCCTGCGCCACGGCGGCGAGGAGTGCCTGCTCGCCGCACTCGCCAACATCGACGACCGCAAGCGGCTGCAGGAGGACATGCGCCGGCGGGCGATGCACGACCCGCTCACGACGCTGCCCAACCGCGCGATGTTCCTCGAGGCGCTCGAGCGGGCCGTGCGCAAGGCCGAGCGGCGCGAAACGCGCTTCTCGGTGCTCTTCATCGACCTCGACCGCTTCAAGGAGGTGAACGACACGCTGGGCCACCACGCCGGCGACGCGCTGCTGCAGACGGTGGCCGAGCGCCTGGTCTCGGCGGTGCGCCAGAGCGACCTCGTGGCGCGCCTGGGCGGCGACGAGTTCGTGGTGCTCATCGAGGAGCCCCGCGGCCCCGAGGAGGTGATGATCGTCGCGCAGAAGGTGCTCACCCTCCTCGAGCGCCCCGTGCTGATCGACTGGCGCGAGGCGAACGTCTCGGCGAGCATCGGCATCGCGAGCTATCCCGACGACGGCGAGGACACCGAGACCCTGGTGAAGCACGCGGACGCCGCGATGTACCTCGCCAAGGAAAGCGGGCGCAGCACCTTCCGCTTCTACTCCGACGAGATCAACGCGATGAGCCTGCAGCGCTTCGACCTCGGCCGCCGGCTCGCCGCCGCCGTCGAGCGCGACGAGCTCTTCCTCCAGTACCTGCCGATCGTGGACCTCGCCTCCGGCGCCGTGCGGGGCGTGGAGGCGCTGCTGCGCTGGCGCGATCCCGACTCCGGGGTCGCGATGCCCGACGAGTTCCTCGCCCAGGCCCAGGCGAGCGGGGCGATCATCGAGATCGGCCGCTGGGTGCTCTCGCGGGCGCTGCGCGACCTGGCCGGGTGGCGCGCCCAGGGACTCGAGCTCGCCGTGTCCGTGAACGTCTCGGCGCGCGAGCTGCAGGAGCCGGAGCTCGTGAACCGCGTCTTCCGGGAGCTCGACGCGCACCGCGTGCCCTCCGCGTGCCTGATGCTCGAGGTGCCCGAGTCCGCGCTCGCGAGCGACGTGCCGGCGGCCGAGCGCAACGTGCGCGGCCTGGCGGGCCTCGGCATCGGCATCGCCCTGGACGATTTCGGCACGGGGCTCGCCTCCCTCGGCCTGGTGAGCCGCTTCCCCGTGCGGTGCGTGAAGATCGACCGCACGCTGATCGCAGAGGCGAAGGAAAAGCGCGAGGCGCGCGCCGTCGCCGAGGCGGTGGCGGCCCTGGCGCGCGCCCTCGGCATCGCCATCGTCGCCGGGGGCGTGGACACCGAGGAGCAGCGCCGCGCGGCGATCGCGCTCGGGTTCGACGCCGGGCAGGGCGCGCTCTTCGGCCGCCCCCTCGAGGCGGCGCGGGTGCCGCGCCTCTTCGACGCGGCCACGACCGCGCCGGGCTGAGGCCTCAGGCCATCGCGGCGATCGTGATCGCGGTCGCGGCCGTCACCTTCTTCGCGTAGCCGATGTCGAGGAACTCGTTGGGCCCGTGCGCGTTCGAGCGCGGCCCCAGCACGCCGGTCACCAGGACCTGCGCGCGCGGGAACTTGGTCCCCAGCATGCCCATGAACGGAATGGTGCCGCCCTCGCCCATGTACGCCGCCGGGCGGCCGAAGAGCGCCTCCGAGGCCTGGTCGAGCGCCTGCGCGAGCCAGGGCGCCAACGCGGGCGCGTTCCAGCCGGTGGCCGCCGCGTCGTACTCGAAGCGCACCGTCGCGCCGTACGGCGGGTCGCGCTCGAGCAGGACCTTCATCGCGCGCGCCGCCGCGTCGCCCTCGACGAGCGGCGGCAGGCGCAGGGACAGCTTGAGCGCGGTGCGCGGGCGCTGCACGTTGCCGGCGGAGCGCAGCGGCGGCAGGCCGTCGGCGCCGGTGACCGCGAGCGCGGCGCGCCAGGTGCGGTTGAGCACGAGCTCGACCGGGTCCTTGGTGACGGGCTGCGCGAACAGGCGCCCGGTCGCCTCGCCGTCGCCGCAGCCCGCCCAGGGGAAGCGCTCCCAGAGCGCGTCGCCCAGGATCGTCGCGGCCTCGCGGGCCTGCGCCAGGCGCTCGGCGGGGATGCCGCAGGCGAACTCCCCCGGCTTCACGACGCCGGTGCGGGCGTCGTCGAGGCGGTCGAGGATCTGGCGCGCGATGCGGAAGGACGACGGCACCACGCCGCCCGCATCGCCCGAGTGCACGCCCTCGGTGAGGATGTCCACCGTGAGCGTGCCGTTCACGAGCCCGCGCAGGGACGTGGTCGCCCAGAGCTGGTCGTAGTTGCCCGCGCCCGAGTCGAGCGCGATGACGAGCCCGACGCTGCCCATGCGCGGGGCGAGTGCCTCGAGGTAGGCGGGCAGGTCGTAGCTGCCGCTTTCCTCGCACGTCTCGATGAGCCCCACGCAGCGCGGGCGGCGACACGCCCTGCACGTCCAGGGCCCGGATCGCGGCGAGCGCGGCGAAGACCGCATAGCCGTCGTCGGCCCCGCCGCGGCCGTAGAGCCGCCCGTCCTCGATCACCGGCGTCCACGGGCCCAGCCCCGCGCGCCAGCCGCTCATCTCGGGCTGCTTGTCGAGGTGCCCGTAGAGCAGCACGGTCTGGTCGCTCGAGCCGGTCGTCGCCGGCGCGTCGAAGAAGAGCGCGGGCGTGCGCCCCTCCAGGCGCACCAGCTCGAGCTCCAGGCCCGCCACCGGCTGGCGCGCCACCCAGTCGCGCGCCTGGCGCAGCACCGCCTCGATGTGGCCGTGCTCGCGCCAGTCGGGATCGAAGTGCGGGCTCTTCGCGGGGCAGCGGACGTACTCGACGAGCTCGGCGACGATCTCATCGTCCCACTGCCGGGCGATGCGCCCCTGCAGCTGGGCGAACGGATAGGGCGGCGCGGCGAACGAATCCCGGGCGGTCATGGCGGCGCTCCCGTGGGGTAAAGGGCTTTGATTGTATCCTCGGGACATGCACGACATCCCATGGTTCTGGCTGTTCGTCGGATCCTACGTGGTGTGGGTGGTCCTCGCCGTGCTGGGCCTCCTGCAGCACCGACGCTCGCCCACCGCGACGCTGGCGTGGATCTTCGCCTTCGTGGCGCTGCCCGTCGTCTCCGGCCTCTACTACATGGTGTTCGGCCCGCGCCGCATGCGCCGGCGCAAGCGCCGCTACGGCCTGGCGCGCTCGGCCGCTTCCCAGGTCTCGGAGCGCCTGCGCGCCACCTCGCGCCCGCTCGCGGTCGATCTCGGCCACGACGCCTCCGGGCTCGCCGCGGTCGGCCGGCGCCTCGGGCAGGGCGACCCGACGTGCGCCTCGACGGTCGCGCTCTACGACAGCGGCGACGAGAAGATGCGCGCCCTCGAGGCCGCGATCGAACGGGCCCACCACCACGTGCACATGGAGTACTACATCTGGGAGCCCGACCGCATCGGCACCCATTTCCGCGACCGGCTGGCGCACGCGGCGCGGCGCGGCGTCGAGGTGCGGGTGCTCTACGACGCGGTGGGATCGCCCCACGTGAGCGAGGCGTTCTGGAAGCCCCTGCGCGATGCCGGCGGCGAGGTGCTCGCCTTCAATCGCGTGAGGCTGTCGATCGCGAGCCTGCACTTCGCCAACTTCCGCACCCACCGCAAGATGGCGATCCTCGACGGCATCGTCGGCTTCCTCGGCGGCATGAACATGCACGACTCGGAAATGGGCGGCGGCTCCTCGTCGGGCTCCGGCTCCGGCTTCGTCTCCGGCTCCGGCTCCGGCTCGGGCTCCGAGGCGAACGCATGGCGCGACGCCCACGCGCGCATCGAGGGCGAGCCGGTGCGCAAGATCCAGCGCCTCTTCCTCGAGAACTGGACGTACGCGGGCGGCGCCTTCCGCATGACGCCGGCGAACGTCGCGCACTATTTCCCGGACGCGCGCGGGCAGCGCGGCCGCATCCCGGTGCAGATCCTCGCCTCGGGCCCCGACGACGAGGAGGCGCCGCTGCACGCCTTCTACCTCGCGGCCCTCGCCTCCGCGCGCTCGCGCATCTGGATCGAGACGCCCTATCTCATTCCCGACGAGCCGCTCGAGGCGGCGCTGCGCATCGCCGAGCTGCGCGGCGTGGACGTGCAGGTGATCGTGCCGGCCCGCGGCGACTCGGCGCTCGTCAACGCCGCCTCCCGCACCTACTGCCAGTCCCTCGCCCGCGCGGGGATCGTGATTTTCGAGTACGGGCCGCCGATGCTGCACGCCAAGACCCTGATCGTCGACGAGACGGTGGGAGTCGTGGGCACCGCCAACCTCGACAACCGCAGCTTCCGCCTCAACTTCGAGGTGGTGGCGGCGTTCTACGACCCGGGCGTGATCGGCGCGCTCGCGCAGCGCTTCCAGGACGACCGCGCCGACTCGCGCCCCTTCCCGCCGCGGCGGCGCAACCAGCGGCTCACCACCATCTTCGAGTCCCTCGCCCGGCTGACCTCGCCGGTGCTCTGAGCGGCCGCCGTCCCCGGGCTAGCGGGGACGGTACGGGCGCGGGTAGGAGGCGACCGAGACGTTGCCGTCGTCGTCGTAGGCTTGCACGCCGAACTGGTAGTCGTCCTTGGAGATCCCCTCGAGCGTCGCACGCGTGACCTGGCCCACGTCCTTCGCGTGCTGCCAGAAGGGGGCCGTCGTGTCGCGCCAGACGATGCGGTAGCCCGCGACGTCGGGCTCGGGATTGGCCTTCCAGCGCAGCGTCGTGTCGTTCTCGAGCCGCAAGCTCTCCATCTCCACCCCGGCCGGCGCGGCGGGCGCGAGGGCGAGGGTCGCGAGGGCGGCCAGGTTCACGCGCGCCACCTGCGCCAGGTAGCCGAAGTCGACGAACTCCGGCAGGTCCCCGTACTGCACGCCGTCGACCTCGCGCACGTCCTGGTGCTGGTGGCGCCAGTCCTCCACGGGCTCGGTGAAGCGCACGGCGGGGTAGCCCTCGGCGAGGAACGGGAAATGGTCGCCGCCGCGCAGGTAGCGGTCGAGGCGCCAGATCGCCTGCACCGTGAAGCCCGGCACGTAGCGCTCGCCGGCGGCCTTGATCGCGCGCGCGAGCTGGCGGGCCGGCAGGTCGTTCTCGCCGCCGGTGCGCAGCGCCGCGATCACCTCGTCGGGCAGCTCCCGGCGCGGCGGCACGCCCCGGGCGAAGAGCCGCACGCGCGAGCGGTCCACGGCGCCCGAGGCGCTGCGCGAGCTGCCCACGATGTCGTTGGTGATCATGCCGGCGATGCGCCAGCCCTTCGCCTTCGCCTCCCGCGCGAAGCCCGTCGAGCCGTACAGCCCCTGCTCCTCGCCGGCCACGGCCATGAAGACGAGCGTCGCGTCGAAGCGGTGGCGCGCCATCACGCAGGCGAGCTCCATCGCGACCGCCGTGCCCGAGGCGTCGTCGTCGGCGCCCGGCGCGTCGCTCGGCCGTCCACCGGACTCGTCGGCATCGAGTCGTAGTGGCCGCTCACGACGTAGATGCGCTCGCGGCTCGCCGCCTGGCTGCCGGCAAGCGTGGCCACGACGTTCACGAACTTCGTCGGCCGGGGCACGCGCGGGCCGGAGGCGACGTCGTGCTCGTCGAAGGCGACCCGCAGGCGCCCGCCGGCGTCGCTCGCGCACTCCTCGAGCCGCCCCCGGATCCAGCGGCGCGCGGCCCCGATGCCGTGCGTCGGCGATTCGGTGTCGGAGAGGGAGTTGCGGGTGCCGAAGGAGACGAGCTTGCGCACCGTGGCCTCGAGGCGCCCCGGCGAGACCTCGGCCACCATGGCGGCGACCGCGGGATTGACGCCGCCCGGAGGCGCGGCGCGCGCGGGCGCGGCAGCGGCGACGAGCGGCAGGACGAGGAAGGACGCGGCGCGAAGGGCGGCTCTCATGGCGTTTCCCGGCAAGGGCGAGGCGCCCAGCGTACCAAAGCCGCCCCGCGGCTAGCGCGCGTCGCCTTGGGCGGCGACGGGAAGCCGGATCGTGAACGTGCTGCCGAGCCCGCGCCCCGGGCTTTCGGCCTGCACCGACCCGCCGTGGCGCTGAATGAACTCGCGCACGAGCGCGAGCCCGATGCCCAGGCCGCCGGCCGAGCGCGTGAGCGCGCTCTCCTCCTGCGAGAAAAGCTGGAAGAGCCGATCCTTCATGGCGGCGGAAAAGCCGATCCCGTCGTCGCTCACGCGGACCACCGCCTCGGCGCCCTCGCGCGCCACCCGCAGCGCGATCCGCCCGCCCGCGTCCGTGTACTTCGAGGCGTTCGTGAGCAGGTTCACCACCGCCTGCGTGATGCGCGCGGCGTCCGCGTGCAGCGCGATGGGCTCCGGGGCGCGCTCGACGTCCAGGCGCTGGCCCCGCGCCTCGAACAGCGCCCGGGTGGCCTCGAGCGCCTCCTCGACGAGGCGGCCCAGCTCCACGTCGCAGCACCTGAGCTCCACGCGCCCGGTGGCCAGGCGCGAGACGTCGAGCAGGTCGTCGAGCAGCCGTCCCATGTGCTGCAGCTGCCGCCCGGCGATCGCCTGCGCCCGGGCGCGCCCCGGGGCGTCGAGCCCGGCCTGGCCGAGGAGTGTCAGCGCGTTGCGGATGGCGGCCATGGGGTTGCGAAGCTCGTGGGCGAGGATCGCCAGGAATTCGTCCTTGCGGCGCTGGTCCTCGACCCGCGCGCTCTCGTCGCGCGCGATCTTCGAGGCGCCGATGAGCCGGCCGAGCGCGTCGCGCAGCGGGGAGACGGTGATCGAGACCGGCACCCGTGTCCCGTCCTTGCGCACGCGCACGGTGGGGAAATGCTCGAGCCGCTCGCCGGCGCGGATCTTGCCGAGGATGAAGTCCTCCTCCGAGCGCAGATCCTCGGGGATGATGCGCAGGATCGACCGGCCCACGATCTCGTCGACGCGGTAGCCGTAGAGGCGTTCGGCCGCGGGGTTCCACGAGGTGACGATCCCGTCCAGGCTCTTGCTGATGATCGCGTCGTCGGAGCTGCGCACGATCGCGGCGAGGGTCGCCTCGGCGCGCTCGGCCCGGCGCTGGGCGGTGAGGTCGCGGCTCACGTTGGACACGCCGATGATGCGCCCGGCCCCGTCGCGCACCGGCGAGACGGTGAGGGAAACCTCGACGCGGCTGCCGTCCTTGCGCATCCGCACCGTCTCGAAATGCTCCAGGCGCTCGCCGGCACGGACCTTCGAGAGGATGAGCCCCTCCTCGGAGTGCAGCTCCGGCGGGATGATGCGCAGCATCGGCCGCCCGATCATCTCGGCGGCGCCGAAGCCGTAGAGGCGCTCGGCCGTGCGGTTCCAGGAGGTGATGGTCCCGCCGAGGTCCTTGCTCACGATGGCGTCGTCCGAGGACTCGACGATCGCGGCGAGCAGCCCCGAGGCGCGCTCGCTGTCGTCGCGCCCGGTCACGTCGCGCGCGATCTTCGAGGCCCCCACGATGTGCCCGGTGGCGTCGCGCACCGGGGAGACGATCACCGAGATCTCGATGCGCGTCCCGTCCTTCCTGCGCCGCACCGTGCGGTAGCGGTCGATGCGCTCGCCCGAGCGGACCTTCGAGAGGATGTGGCGCTCCTCGCCCTTCAGCTCCTCGGGGATGATGCTCAGGATCGACGCACCGATCATCTCCCGGGCGGAATACCCGAAGATGCGCTCGGCCGCCGGGTTCCACGAGGTGACGATGCCGTTCAGGTCCTTGCTCACGATCGCGTCGTCGGACGACTCGACGATCGCGGCCAGCCAGGCGTTGGCCCGCCCCGACCTCGAGGCGTCGTCGCGGCCGAGGACCTCGCCCGCCTGGGCGATGATGGCCTCGAGCTGCTCGTTGCGGGATTGCAGCGCCGCGATGCGCGCGCGCATCGTGGCGAAGAGCGGGTCGTCTTCCGGGAGTGGCATTCAGGCGGCAGTGGGACTCAACCGATTACCATATGCCGGCGCCGCTCCCGAGGCTGTAGGAAGGCGCCTACGCCGCAGCATGCGGGGCGGGCGAAACGAGCGACGCGCCGCTTCGCCGGCTCCGACAAGCGCTCGCGACTTCGTTTCCGGAATCGGTCGCGCCCGAGGCGATCGAACCGGGGATGCTCTTCCGGGACCGCAGCGACGCCGCCTGCCAGCTCGCCCGCGCGCTTGCCGCGCTGCGCGGAACCCATCCGCTCGTGCTCGCCATTCCGCGCGGGGCCGTGCCCATGGCGCGGATCGTCGCCGACCGCCTCGACGGCGAGCTCGACGTCGTCCTCGTGCGCAAGCTGGGCGCGCCGTTCAATCCCGAGTTCGCCATCGGCGCGATCGATGAGTCCGGCGCGTATGCGCTCTCCGGCGACGCCGACCTCGAGTACGTCGGGCCCGAATGGCTCGAGCGCGAGAAGGCCGCGCAGCTCGGCCGGATGCGCGAGCGCCGCGCCGCGTGGAGCCGGCTTCGCCCGGGCGTCGACCCGGCCGGCCGTGTCGCGGTCGTCGTCGACGACGGGCTCGCGACGGGATCGACCATGGCCGCCGCGCTGCGCCTCCTGCGCACGCGCGGCCCCGCCCGCCTCGTGTGCGCCGTGCCGGTCGCCTCGCGCCAGGGCCTGGAAGCGGTGCGCACCCTCGCCGACGAGGTGGTGGCGCTGCACGTGCCCGAGCCCTTCGGCGCCGTCTCGCGCTTCTACGGGGAGTTTCCCCAGGTCGAGGACGAGGAGGTCGCGGAGCTGCTCGCCGCGTGAATGCAAGCGGTCCGAACGGCATGCTCCAGGCGGAGGCGGCCGGGATTTTCGCCCCACCGAGGGGGTCCATCGCTGCGAAGGCCGGCCGGTAGCGCACCGCGGCCGATGCCCTGCGCCTCGTCGCGGCTGCGGCCGCGGCCGCGTTTGCCGGTGCCCGGGCCATCCGGGCATCCGAATCATCACCATGGAAAGGCACCCCCGCAGGAACGCCATGACGACAAAACTCAATTCCGCGTTCAAGCGCGAGCTCGACATCGACGGCGAGAAGTACACCCTCACGGTCGCCCCCGACGGCTTCAAGCTCGTGCAGAAAGGCAAGCGCAAGGGCATCGAGCTCGCGTGGACCTCGCTCGTGGGCGGGGAGGCGGCGCTCGCCACCGCCCTCAACGCTTCCCTCGCCCGCGAGGGCCGGGCGGTGCACTAGCCCCGCGCCGCCGCCACCCCACCACGCCCCCGGCCAGCGCTAGATTCGACCGCGGCAGCGCGGCGAGCCGCAGCGGCACGGCAGCCGCCCCTCGTGGTGGCTGTCGCCATAGTCGACCGTGAGCTCCTCGCCGCGCGCGATCGCGCGCAGCGCGTAGAACTCCGCGCGCTCGGCGGTGCAGCGCATGAACGTGTTCGGCTCGCACGAGTGGTTGATGAAGCGGAAGCCGCGCGGGCTGGCGGTCGCGTCGAGCGCGTGGCGATCGAGCTCCACGATCGCGATCACGGCGCGTCCCCGCGCGCGACGGCGCGCTTGCGCGAGCCCGATGCGCTCGCCCTCGAACTCGCCGATCTTCGCGCGCGCGGGAATCGCCGTGCCGGCGAACAGTCCCAGGCCGACGATCGCGCTCCCGCGCACCTCGAGGGCCCCGTAGATCCGTCTCCAGTCGCGTGCCATGGGCATGACCTTACCAAACCGCCGCGTCGTCGCGGGGCGACGCGCCGCGCGCGTGGCGAATCAAGGAGCTAGCGTGTAGGCGCATCGGCCACGTCGCCGGATGCCGACGTCGCGGTGCGCGCCCCGAGGGCCGTCTTCCTCGCGTGGTCCGAATGGCACGGTTCCTGCTCAGGGTCCGCCCCACGACCCTTTCGCCCCAGGACCCTTTCGCCCCGGGCCCCTTCCGCCCCATCCGGAGACGACGAGAACCATGACAAGGACTTCGCTGCTTCTGCCCGCCGCCCTGCTGCTCGCCGGGCTATCCGCACGCGCCGCCGCCCCCGACACCGAAGCGGTCGAGTTCTACAACGCCGCCACCGGGCACTACTTCATCACGGCCTCCGCGTCCGAGGCCGTCGGCGTCGATGCCGGGGCGGCCGGTCCCGGCTGGCTGCGCACGGGCCGCTCGTTCCAGGCCTGGACCACGCGGTCCGTCGCGCCCGCCGATGCGAGCCCCGTCTGCCGCTTCTACTCGAGCGGCGCCAACTCGCACTTCTACACCGCGAGCGCCAACGAGTGCGCGCAACTGAAGTCGATGGAGGCGGCGGAGCGGCGCCAGGCCGCGGCGAGCGGCGCGCCCGTGCGCGGCTGGGCGTACGAGGGCATCGCCTTCTATGTCGAGGCGCCGGGCAGCGGCGGCTGTCCCGCCGGCACCTCCTCCCTCGTGCGCCTCTACAACAACGGCTTCGCCACCGGCGCGGGCTCGAACCACCGCTTCGTGGACGACCCCGCGCTCGAGTCGCTCATGATCGACCGCGGCTGGATCCCCGAGGGCGCGTTCTTCTGCGCCGAGTCCAAGCACGGCGGCACCGATGCCGACCTCGCGCCCACCGTGAGCGGCTTCTCGAGCCTCGCCGGACACTGGACCGGGACGGCGCAGTGGAAGACCGAGTCGGCGGGCGGGCAGCGCGCAGCCTCGCGGCGCTCTCGCTCACCTTCGACGACCAGGGCGCCGTGACCGGCAACGGGGCGGGCTGCACGATCACCGGCCAGGTCGCGGAGGGCGACGGCTTCCGGGCCTTCTTCCGCGGCTCGGCGAGCGCCACCGGCTGCGACGACGCGGCCTTCGACGGCGACTACCGCCTGCGTCTCGAGCGCTACGGCGACGCGACGCTCCTCGCGCGGATGAGCCGCGAGGACGCGACGGGCGAAGCGTCGATCGAGGCCACCCTCGCCTCGTCCGACGCGCTCCCGGCGGTGCAGGACTTCAGTGCCGTCGCCGGCGACTGGTCGGGCACCGTCGGCTGGGTCGCGACGCAGACGCTCATCACCGGCAATGCCGTCGAGCGCGACGCCGCGAACAAGCCGCTCGCGCTCTCGATCGACGCGACGGGCGCGGTGAGCGGCGAAGGGTATGGCTGCGCCTTCACGGGTCGGCTCACCCTCGCGGGCGGCCATGGCGAGGGCGGCCTCGGCGGCTCGCTCACGGCGAGCGGATGCGAGCAGGCGCTCTACGACGGCGATTACGTGGAGGTGCGCGTGCGCCGCGCCGGCGCGGGGCGCATCGCGATCGGCATCGAGCGCGAGACGCGCGACGCGCAGGGCGCGACCCAGGTGCACATCGAGGGCCTGTTGCGCGCGCCCGACGGCAGCGGCTCCCCGCCGCCGCCCCCGGACGCGGGGCTCGTCACCGGCGACTGGCAAGGCCCGGCGGGCTTCGTGGCGACGCAGCACACGGATGGACAGGACGCCACGCAGGTGGCGGTCTTCGACACGCTGCAGGTCACGATCGGCGCCGACGGCGCCTTCGCGGGCTCGGGCGACGGCTGCACCCTCACGGGCCAGCTCACGCTCGCCTTCGACGGCCGGGCGATCGCTTCGGGCACCGTGTCCGCGAGCGGGTGCGACTCGGAGCTCCTCGACGGGACGTATTCGAAGGTGCACGCGGAGCGCGAGGACCACGGCGCGCTCGCGATCGTGCTCGAGCGCGAGGAGCGCTCGGGCACGACGACCACCCGCGCGCGCATCGGCGCGCACCTGTCGCGCCCGGCTCCGTAGCGCGGCACGCCCGACCCGTGGGGCGCCGGCAGCCGCCGGCGCCCCACGCGCTTGCCGCCCGCCGGCGAGCGTGCGCCCGGGCATGCGAGAATGCGGCAAACGACACCCCCGCCCGCTCCATGCACCGCCGCTTCGCCGCCGGGCTCGCGCTCGCCTGCGCCTGTCTCCCCGCCGCCGCGCAGATTCCCGCGCCGGACACGTGGCGCAAGGAAAGCTTCTCCTTCCCGCTGCCCTTCGCGCCCTCGATTCCCTACGAGGGCCGCGAGCACGTGCGCTTCTCCCCGGAATGGACGCGCTTCGCGACCGAGGAGGGCTTCAGCTACGTAGTGCTGTGGGACATCAAGGCCACGCCGATGGAGCCGGCCGTGCTCGAGCGCGCGCTCGGCGTGTACTTCGACGGGCTCATGAACAACGTGGCCGAAGCGCGCAAGCTCAAGCTCATGGTGCCGCAGAGCCAGGCGGTGCTGCACCCGATGGCGGCCCCGGCCGGGTGGAAGGACGCGGCGGCCGGCGAGGTCCACACCTGGAACGCCTTCCACGACGGCGAGGATCTGGTGCTGCACGCCGAGATCGCCTGGCGGCCGTGCGGCGCGGCCTCGATGCAGCTCTTCTACGCGTTCGCGAAGGCGCCGCGCTCGGCCGCCGTCTGGCAGCGCCTGCGCGGCCTGCGCGAGGCGACCGCCTGCGGCTCGCGGTGAGCGCCGCCGCCTCGGCCCGGGGGGGCCGTCGCCTCGAGGGGGAATCGCCGCGATGGCGTTGAAGGCCACGGTGTTCCGGGCGGAGCTTCAGGTGTCGGACCTCGACCGGGGCCATTTCGCGACCCATGCGCTCACGCTCGCGCGGCATCCCTCGGAAACCGACGAGCGGATGATGGTGCGCCTGCTCGCCTTCGCCCTGGACGCGCACGAGGCGCTCGCCTTCGGCCCGGGGCTGTCCAGCGAGGACGAGCCCGACCTCGCCCAGCGCGATCTCACCGGCGCCCTCGCCCTCTGGATCGACGTGGGCCTGCCCGACGAGCGCGCCGTGCGCAAGGCCGCGGGGCGTGCGGGCGCGGTGAAGGTGTACGCGTACGGCGGGCGCACCGCGACGCAGTGGTGGTCGCGCAACGCCGAGGCCCTCGGGCGCCTGGCCAACGTCGAGGTGCTCGAGCTGCCCGAGGAGCTCACGCGCTCGCTCGCCGGCCTCGCGCGGCGCGCGATGCGCCTCGAGTGCACGATCCAGGAAGGCAGCGTGTGGCTCGCCGCCGGCGAGGAGACGCTGCATTTCACCCCGCGGGTGCTGAAGGCGCGGCGATGAGCGAGGCGCCGGGCCGGCCGCGGCGGAGGGCAAAACGCGCCGCGTTGACAGCCACCGGCCGGCGAGCCACCATTCGGCCTCTCGAAAGCCGCTTCCCGCCCCCACACCCCACCCCATGCAACGGAGGAATCACATGTCCGGAAAACTCGCGCGCGCGCTCGCCGCCGCCTCCATCGCGCTCGTCGCCGCCGTCCCGGCGCTCGCGCAGACCGAGATCAAGTTCCCGATCAAGGTGAACATCGATACCCTGCGCGGCCAGTACACGCAGGAGTTCGGCGCCGAGCTCGCCAAGGCCACGAACGACAAGTACAAGGTCACCATCTATCCGGGCGGGCAGCTCTACAGCGGCAACAAGGCCGCCAAGGCGGTGCAGCTCGGCAACGTGCAGATGACCAACGAGCCCAACAGCGCGTACACCTCCTACACGAAGAACGTCGAGCTGATGGAGATCCCGTTCGGCTTCGCCAACCCCGACGACTTCCAGAAGTTCCTCGAGGGGCCGAAGGCCGACGTCGTGCGCAAGGACCTCGAGAAGGCCGGCTTCCACGTCCTCACCTTCCTCGACGAGGGCCCGTTCGTGATCGGCACCAAGAGCGTGCTGGTCGAGAAGCCCTCGGACTTCAAGGGCCTGCGCATCCGCACCTCGGGCCACCCGGTCGTGGTCGACGGCCTGAAGGGCATGGGCGCGTCGACGGCCAAGATCCCGCTGAACGAGGTGTACTCGGCGCTGCAGCAGGGCACGGTCACGGGCGTGTACACGACGTTCGACGCGTTCGTGAACGAGAAGATGGTGGAGGTCGCGCCCAACGTGATGATCATCCCGTCGTACGGCGCCTACATCTGGGTGGCGAACAAGAAGTGGTGGGACTCGCAGCCGAAGGCCGACCAGGAGCGCATGGACGAGATCGCCGGCAAGCTCGGCAAGCGCTACCACGACGCCATCTGGGCCGAGACGGACAAGTTCATCTCGAAGGTGAAGCAGGGCGGCGGCAAGGTGAGCGACCCGGCGAAGGACCCGGCCAGGATCCAGGCCTTCCGCGAGGCGCTCAAGCCCACGTACGACAAGGTGCGCAAGGAGTTCGGCGCCGACGTCGTGAACTCGATCCTGTCGTCGAAGTAGCCGCCGGGACTTCATGGACCGTCCGGAAGGCGGCGGCGCCCCCGCCGCCATCCGCTGGATCGCGCGCGCGGAGGTGGCGCTGGTCGGCGCCATCCTCCTCGCCTCCCTCCTCATCACGCTCACCACGATCGTCGAGCGCAACCTCGGGCACTCCACCGGCGACTGGAGCCTCAAGCTGCCCGAGCTGATGCTGGTCTGGATGACCTTCCTCGGCATGGGCGCGCTCGTGACCGAGCACGGCCACGTGGCCGCCGACATGGTGCTGCGCCGCATGCCGCCGGGCTGGCAGCGCGTGGCCGAGACCGTCTCGGCCCTGCTCACGAGCGTGGTGCTGGCCGTCATCCTGTGGGGCGCCATCTCGATCGTGCGCCAGCAGTTCGCGATCGACGCCACCGACGAGGAGCTGTGGGACATCCCGGAGGGCGTGCTGCTGTCCGTGCTGCCCTTCGGCCTCGGGCTGACCATCCTGCACCTGCTGGCCGAGATCTACGCCATCTGGCGCCCGGGCGCGCGGCGATGATCGCCGTCCCGTTCCTGCTGCTCCTGGCGATGATCCTGATCGGCATGCCGATCGGCTTCGCGCTCATCGCGGCGGCCGTGGCGACGCTGTACCTGCTCGGGCTCGCGCCGATCACCTTCATCCCCGACGTGCTCTCCGACAGCGTCGGGCACTTCACGCTGCTCGCGATCCCGTTCTTCCTCCTCGCCGCGGAGCTGCTGTCCGCCGGCGGCCTGATCGACCGCATCTTCGACCTGGCCCGCGCCCTCGTGGGGCGCCTGCGCGGCGGCATGGGCGCGGCATGCGTGGTCGCCACCGGCATCTTCGCGGGCGTGCAGGGCTCGAGCGCGGCCGACGCGGCGGCCATCGGCAAGATCGGCGTGGCGGGCATGGTGCGCGAGGGCTACCGCCCGGGCTTCGCCGGCGCGCTCATCGCCGCGGCGGGCGCGACCGCCATCCTCATCCCGCCGTCGATCGCGATGCTCATCTACGCCTCGATGGTGAACGTGTCGGTCGGCCGGATGTTCTTCGCCGGCATCGTCCCGGGCGTGCTCAACATCCTCGCCTTCATCGCCTTCGTGTCGTGGCGCGCCAAGGCGCTCGGCTGGACCCGCGACGAGAAGAACGAGATGCGCGGCTGGGCGCCGAAGGCCGCCGCGTTCCGCCGCGCGTTCTGGGTGATGATGCTGCCGCTGTTCGTGCTCTACGGCTTCTACTCGGGCAACCTCACCGCGACCGAGATCTCCACCGCCTGCGCCGTGTACGCCGCGGTGGTGGCGCTTTTCTTCTACCGCAGCATCCGGTTCCGGGACGTCTGGCCGGTCGTGATGCAGACCGCCCGCATCACGATCAACATCTTCACGATCATCGCCGGCGCGGTGCTGCTCTCGAAGGTGCTCACCTTCCTCAACGCGCCGCAGCTCATCTTCGGCGTGATCGAGCGCTTCAACCTGAACGGCTGGCAGTTCCTGATCATGGTGAGCGCGATCATGTTCCTGCTCGGCATGTTCATGGAGGCGGTGGCGCTCAACGTGATGACCACGCCGATCCTGGCCCCCATCGCGATGAAGCTGGGGATCGATCCGGTGCACTACGGGATCGTGCTGATCTTCAACATCGAGATCGCCCTCATCACCCCGCCCGTGGGACTCAACCTCTTCGTGCTCGCGGGCGCGGCCAAGATCCCGCTCGGGTCGGTCTTCCGCGAGGTCGTGCCGTTCGTGCTGATCCTGCTGGCGCTGCTGCTGGTCGTGATCTTCGTGCCCCAGATCTCGCTCTGGCTGCCCGACCGCATCCTTCCGGCGAGCTGAGCCGCAACTCGACGCGCCTCGCGCTGTCCATCGCGCGTATCCCCCTGCCGGCGGTCCGGGCCCGGGCCGCCTTTCGAATTTCCTCCAAGGAGCAAGCGAACATGACGAAGGTGCTGGTCCTCTATTACTCCTCCTATGGACACATCGAGCGCATGGCGCAGGCCGTCGCGGACGGTGCCCGGGAGGCGGGCGCCGAGGTGACGGTCAAGCGGGTGCCCGAGACGGTGCCCGAGGAGGTCGCGCGCAAGTCGGGCTACAAGCTCGACCAGAAGGCCCCCGTCGCCACCGTGGACGAGCTGGCGCAGTACGACGCCGTCTTCTTCGGCACGCCGACGCGCTTCGGCAACATGACCGGCCAGATGAAGACCTTCCTCGACCAGGCCGGCGGCCTGTGGCTGAAGGGGGCCCTCGTGGGCAAGGTGGCCTCGGTCTTCACCTCGAGCGCCACGCAGCACGGCGGCCAGGAGTCGACCATCCTCACGTTCCATCCGGTGCTGCTGCACCTGGGCTTCGTGATCGTGGGCCTGCCCTACGCCTTCCAGGGCCAGATGGGCGTGTCCGAGGTGATGGGCAACTCGCCCTACGGCGCCTCGACCATCGCCGGGGGCGACGGCAGCCGCCAGCCCTCCGAGGTCGAGCTGGAAGGCGCGCGCTACCAGGGCCGCCACGCGGCGCGCATCGCCGCGAAGCTCGCCGCCTGAGCGCCGGTCCGGCCGGGCCCCGGCGAGCGCTCAACCCGTCGCCGGCGCGAGCCCGAAGACCTGGCGCAGGTACGCGAGGAACGTGGGGTCGACCGAGCTCGCCTTCTCGGGAGAGTCCGAGATCTTGGCCACGGGATGCCCGTTGCACTCGGTGAGCTTCATCACGATGCTCGGGCGCGGCACGCCCAGGTCGTTGGTGAGGTCGGTGCCGATGCCGAAGCCGGTGCGCGTGCGATCGGCGAAGGCGGCATGGATCGCGAGGCTCGCCGGCAGGTCGAGCGCGTCGGAGAACGTGAGCTGCTTGGTCCGCGCGTCCACGCGCAGGCGCGCGTAGTGCGCGAGCGCCTTCTCGCCCCATTCGAACGGATCGCCCGAGTCGTGCCGCAGCCCGTCGAAGAGCTTGGCGAAGTACAGGTCGAAGTCGGCGAGGAAGGCGTCCATGCCGACCACGTCGGTCAACGCGATGCCGAGGTCGCCGCGGTACTCCGCCACCCAGTTCTCGAGCGCCATCTTCTGGAAGTCGCGCAGGCGATAGCCGAAGCCCTGGAACGCCTGCAGGTACTCGTGGGCCATCGTGCCGATCGGCGTGAGGCCGTGGCGCCGGGCCATGTCGACGTTGCTCGTGCCGCGGAAGTGGGCCGGCGCCTCGCGCGCGAGGGTGGTCACGACCTCCTCGTGCCACTCGCGGGCGGCGCGCCGGCGGGTGCCGAACTCGAAGAAGTGGTAGGGATTGCGCCGCGGCGGCGCGGAATCGGGCGCCGCGAGCAGCCGGACCTTCTCCCGCAGCCGGCGCCGTCCCTCCTCGAAGGCGGCGGGACCGGCCGCCTCGCGGAACCAGACCTCGGAGACGATCGCGAGCACGAACACCTCGAAGAACATCACGTGCATGAGCGGCCCGCGCGCGACGATCTCGAGCTCGCCCCCGTCGGCGCGCACCTCGATGAAGCGCCGGCGGAAGCGGAAGAGCTCGAGGTAGTCGACGAAGTCGCTCTTGATGAAGCGCAGCCCCCGCAGGTACGCGAGCTCCTCGGGGCGCAGGGCGAGCGTGCACAGGTGGTCGATCTGCGCCGCCACCTCGCCCGCGAGGCGCCCCAGGGGCATCGCGGCCGCCGAGCGGTTCTGGAAGCGGTAGACGCCCCCGGCCGCGGGAAAGCGGTGCAGGAACACCTGCCACATCGTGAACTTGTAGAGGTCGGTGTCGAGCAGGCTCTCGATGACGGGCGCATGGCGCATGGCGGGCGGGGCTCGCTGGGCTATAGTCGTCGGGTGGATCGACTCATCGGGAAGATGCGACCGGCGGCATCGGGAATCGTTGCGGCGCTGGCACTCGGCGCCTGCGGCCTCGTCTCGCCGCCGGCCCCGCCGCCGCCGCCGCTGCCACCGCCGCAAGCCGGGACCGGGACGGAAATCCGGACCGCCCGCACGACCCCGGAAGCCGCGCAGGGCTCCCCGTTGGCGGGGCAAGCCCCGGCAACGCCGGCGACGCCTTCGCCCAGCGTCGGGGCCGCCCGCGAGAAGCCGGCGGCGGCGAGCCCCAGCCCCGCCCCGGAAAAGCCGGACCGGGAGCCGGCAAAGCCCGACACCGCGCCGCAGAAGCCAGGCCCGGTAGCGACCGAGGCGAGCGCCGCGCCGGAGAAGCCGAGCCCCGCGCCGCCGAAGCCGAGCGCCGCGCCGGCGAAGCCGAGCGCCGCGCCGGCGAAGCCGAGCGCCGCGCCGACGAAACCGAGCGCCGCGCCGACGAAACCGAACGCTGCGGCGAAGCCGAGCCCCGCGCCGCCGAAGCCGGCGACCTCCGCCCCAGGCGCCGACGCCGAGAGCGGGGCGCAGAAACCGCCCGCGACGGCGGCGGCGAAGCCGCCCGCGCTCGACCTGAAGGGCCTCGAGGAGCGGCTGAAGGATACCGACGCGATCGGCGTGCTCACCAAGCTCTCGCTCAAGAACCAGGTGGACGACCTGCTCGACCAGTTCCGCGCGCACTATGCCGGGCGCGGTCCCAGCCTCTCCGAGCTGCGCCGCCCGTTCGACCTGCTGATCCTGAAGGTGCTGGCGCTGCTCCAGGACCGCGACCCGGCGCTTGCCGCCACGATCCACCGCTCGCGCGACGCCATCTGGTCCGTGCTCTCCGACCGCGACAAGTTCGTGCAGTACATCTGAGGAAGAAGCCATGACGACATCCCGGATCGCCTTCCCGGCCCTCGCCCTCGTCCTCGCCGCCGCATGCGCGCCGCCCGCGCTCGCCGCCGACGGCGCGAAACAGCGCGAAGACCTCGCCGCCGTCATCGCGCTGCAGGGCAAGCCGTGCGGCGAGGTGGTGCAGGTGCAGGTGCTGGGGGAGAACGACTACGTGGCCTCGTGCAAGGACGGCCACCGCTATCACGTCTACGTGAGCAAGGAAGGGCGCGTCGTGGTCGAGCCGCGCAAGTAGCGCCCTCGCTCGCGCGGGCCGCGCGGCCCTCGGCGCGACGGCGCGGGGAACGGGACCGGGCGCGGGCCGGTCCTACCGCGGAACCGAGGAGCCCCGCCATGTCCGACATCCCCGCCAGGCCCGGTACCACCGACGTCTCCCCCGACCTCGCCATCGGCGCGCAGCGCCCGAGCGGATTCGTCGCCGAGGGCCGCCTCGTGCAGGAGTTCGTGCGCGACCGCGTCCCGGGCGCGCCGCACGACCTGGTCGCCGTCTACGACGCGAGGACCGGCGTCGTCATCCTCGAGGGCACGCCCGCCGACGAGGACACGCGACGTGCGATCGTCGAGGTCGCTCGCGACGTCGAGGGGGTGGCGGCGGTCGAGGACCGCATGCGCCCGGCGGCGGCCTGAGGCTCAGCGCTTCGGGGCCTGCGCCTCGAGCGCCGCCAGGCGACGGGCCGCCTCGCGCGCGGCCAGGTAGCGCTCGGTGCACTCGCGGGCGGTGGCGAGCACCGCGAAGACCTGGCCGTCATCTCCCTTGAGCAGCGCGAATCCGAGGTCCACGTAGATCGTGGCGCCGTCGGCGCGCTGCGCCCGCGTCGTGAGCGGCTTGCCGGCGTACTTCGACACGCCGGTGGCGACGGCGCGCCGGAAGGCGTCCCAGTGCGCCTGGCGGAAACGCTCAGGGATGATGAGGTCCATGCCGCCGGCGCGCGCCTGCTCGGCGCTGAAGCCGAAGATGCGCTCGGCGGCCGGGTTCCAGAGGCGCACGCCCCCGTCGCGGTCGCTCACGATCATGGCGTCGGGGCCCTGGGCGACGATGGCCGCGAGGAGCGCACCGGACGCGCCCTCGGCGAGCGGCTCGTTGTCGTGCATCCCCTTTTATAGGCCGCGCACGCCGGTGGGCGCAACGTCCGCCGTCAAGCGCCGGCGGTCTCGGTCGCCTCGAGCGTGAAGTGGAAGGTGGCGCCGCGGTCGGGCGCGGCCTGCGCCCAGATGCGCCCGCCGTGGCGGTCGACCACGCGCTTCACCGTGGCGAGGCCGATGCCGTTGCCCTCGAACCGCGGCTCGCGGTGCAGGCGCACGAAGGGCCGGAAGAGCCGCTCGGCGCGGCCCATGTCGAAGCCGGCGCCGTTGTCCTTCACGTAGAACACCACGTCCTCGCCCTCGCCCAGGGCGCCCACCTCGATGCAGGCGTGGTCCTTGTGCGCGGTGTACTTCCAGGCGTTGCTCATGAGGTTGGCGAGCACGATTCCGAGCAGGCGCTCGTCGGCGTGCGCGCGCATGCCCTCGGCGACCACGACCTGCACCGAGCGGCCCGGCTCCCGCGAGCGCAGCTCGAGGGCCACGCGGCGCGCGAGGGCAGACACGTCCACCGGCTCGCGGCGCATCTCGCAGCGGCCGATGCGCGAGAGGGCGAGCACGTCGTCGATGATCTGCGCCATGCGCTGCACGTTGGTGCCGATCTTGTCGAGGCAGCGGCGGGCCTCGGCGTCGAGCACGTCGCGGTGCATCTCCTGCAGCAGGCTCGAGAACCCGGCGATGGCGCGCAGCGGCGCCTGCACGTCCTGCGAGGCCGAATAGGCGAACGCCTCGAGCTCCTCGTTGGCGCTGCGCAGCGCGCGCACCGCCTCGTCGCGCTCGCGCACCGCCGCCGGCACGTAGTCCTCGACGGTGTGGATGATGTATCGCATGGCGCCGTCGAGCCCGAAGGCCGGGGCGTTGAGCCCGTCCGCCTCGCCGCCGGCGAGGACGCGCTCGAGGGAGGAGCGCAGAAGCCCCTCGGCGGCGTCGGGAAACACCTCGAAGAGCGGGCGGCCGACGGCGGCTTCCCGGGCGATCGGAATCGAGCCGAAATACGCGTCGGTCGCGTCGACGACCGGAAAGTCGGGCGTGGCGCCGACCACGAGCACGTGTGCCGGGATGCGCCTGAAGATCAGCGCGTGGTCGGGATGCGGCTCCTCGATCGCCGTGAATCGTTCCTGCGACATGGCATGGGAGCCGGCGTGGGCTTCCCGGAGAATGACTTGCCGATAGCTTGCGTTAACGCACTTGCACTGTCAATTAACATGTGTAAACTTGCGCTCGTCAGGCCGGCAATGGCAGACCTACCCCCCAAACCGAGAGGAGTTTCCAGATGAAAACGATCCAGATCGCTTCCCTGATTGCCAACGACGTCGCCCGTGAAGAGGCGGTGGAGGGCGCGAATTTCGACAACGAGATCCGGGCGCTGCGCGACCTCGAGCTGGTCGCCGTGGCGGGCGGGAGCGACGGCGTGCCGGTCTGGGGCAACTGAACCCGACGCTGGAAATGGAACGGGCCGCCCCGTGGGGCGGCCCGTCTTCTTTTGCCGGATGGGCGGGCGGTTTACTGCCCGGCGGTAACTGCCTCGCGGGACGCCGCCTCGCGGGACGCCGCCTCGCGCAAGCGGGCCGGGCGGGGCAACTGCGCATCCCGCGGCAGCGGGCGCACACCCATCGCCTCGAGTTGCTGGCGGGTCGCCTCGGCCTCGGACCAGATCGCATCGGCCGTGGCCCGCGCGCGCTCCGCGTCCCTCCGGGCCCGGTGAAGATGGAAGAGCACGACCATCGCGAGCTGCCGCACGGCGGGCGCACCGACCGCCTCGACGGCGAGATGGTAGGCGGCGAGGAGCGCTTCGGCCTCCTCGCCCCGGGCGGCCTGGCGCAACGCGTTCAGCAGCTTCATCTCGCGGCCGGTGACCGCCGGGCGAGCGCCGCGCTTGTCCGTCAGGCGCGCGGCGAGGGACTCGCCGGCTGTCGAATAGCCCCCGAGCAGCAGCATGCACGCGAGCAGCGCCGCCTCGGACGGCGACTCGAGCGCCATGCGCTCGGCGACACCCTCGTCGTGCAGGCCCTTGGCATAGGGGAAATCGCCGGCGAGGAGCGCGCGCCAGAGCAGCCGCGCACGGGCGCGGCGCTCCATCCGGCCCTCGTCGACCACCTCGCCCTTCAGCTTGAGCGACGCCTCCCACAGGCGTCCGTAGGGCCCGAGGAACGAGGCCATGGCGCCGAGCGCCGCCAGCAGTCCCTCGCGCAACGCGAGGTCGCCGAAGGAAGCATCCGAGGCATCGGCGGCGGGCGCCGCGCCGTTGACGCGCGCCACGGGTGCCGGAGCCGGCCGCGCCGGCTCCTCGCCGCGGCGGCGCGCCAGGTACCAGATCACCGCCTCCGTCTTGTTCTTCACGCCGATGGCGCGGTAGAGGTGGTGCAGGTACACCCGCGTGGTGCCCTCGCTGTAGCCCATCTTGCGGGCGACCGCACGGGCCGAGGCACCCTGCACCAGCAGCTCGAGCATCTGCCGGTTCTTCGGCTCGAGTTGAACGACTGTCTTCATCATGCGAATCCCCGGTCTTCCTGGAGGGCGCCCACCAGCTCCTGGAAGCTCTCCATGCCGTTCGGCGCCGTAAGGTCCATTCCCAAATCCTCCGATTCGCTGCGCACAAGATTCTCGAAAGTCGCCACCAGCTCGGGGTCGAACTGGCTGCCCGCCACGCGCTGCAACTCGGCGAGCGCCTCGTCCATGGACCGGGCCGGTCGCGCTCCCAGGCCGCAGACCATCGCGTCGTAGGCGTCCGCCACCGCGCAGATGCGTGCCGGCAGCGGAATCAGCTTCCCGCCCACCCGCTCGGGATAGCCTTCACCGTCCCAGTGGGCGTGATGATACCGGGCGATCTCGCGCGCCATCAGCATGCGCGGGTGCCGGTCATCGCCGAGGATCTCCGCGCCGGCGTCCACGTGCCGCCGCACCACGAGCCGCTCCGCGTCGTTGAGGGCGCCCTTCTTCGAAAGGATGCCTTCGGGCACCGAGAGCATTCCGATGTCGTGGATGTCGGCGGCCATGCCCATCTCGAGCGCCTCGAGCGGGGGCACGCCCGCAGCGACCGCGAGCGCCTTGGTCAGGGCGCCCACGCGCTTGCCGTGCCATCCGGTGGAATCCATCCGCAACACGGCCGTGACCGCCAGGCGGTCGAGCGCGTCCCAGCCTTCGGGCCGCTCGGGCGGGTCGAGCTGCGCGGCCAGCCGGGCGCGGGCCTGGGCCTGTTCCTGCTCGAGCGGGTTGGCCGTGGCCATCACGCTCGCGAGCTCGACGTGCTGCCGGGCCTTCTGGATCGCCGAACGGTAGATGTGCTCCGAGAGCTCGCTCAGCCGCAGCAAGGCGCGCTCCGGATTGCCGGCCGCTTCCTCGGCGCGGATCACGTGTGCCAGGGTGTCGCGCAGCGCCGCGGGCAACTGCCGCGCACGGGTGAGCGCCTGCTCGAGCCGCGTGAGCGCGATGTCGGTCTGACCCTTCGCCATCTCGAACACGGCGCGGGTAGTGGCAGCAGCGATCGCGGCGCGCGGCGTCCGGCTCGCATCGGCGAGAGCGCCGAGCGCGGCAACGTGCGGCTGGGCGTCGGCGACGCGACCGATACCGATGAGCAGGCGCACGATGTTCCTGCGCAGCAACAGCGCCGAATGGATGTCCCGCTGCAGGAAGTCCGGCTGCAGCTCGGCGACAGCGCGCTCTCCGAACTCGAGACCCTCGGAATAGCGGCCGATCTGCCAGTTGCTGTCGGCGAGGTTCACGAGCGCCGCGTACCGGACGAACACCGGCTCGCGGTCGTGCTCGACCAGCGCGAATGCGCGCCGGTAGCACCGCGCCGCCATCTCGTAGTTGCCGGCGATCCCCATGGCGAGGCCGATGTTGTTCCACACCGAGCTCATCTCGATGCGGTCGCCGGCCGCCGAGGCGAAGCGCAGGGCCGCGACGTGGTGCTCGATCGCGGCCACCACGTCCCCCGCATCGGCGCTGAGGATCCCGCAGGCCATGCGCGCGAGGCGCTGGAGCCGCTCGTCGCCGCAGCGCAGGCCCTGGGCGAGGACGGCGGAGGCCAGCGGCAGCGCGTCCGCCGAGCGCGCGCTCGCGTACAGCGTGCGGCAGAAGGCGAGGGCCCCTTCGGCCACCGGCGTGCGGCTTTCGGGCGGCAGCGGCTCGTGGAGCTGCTCGACGAGAGGGGCGAGGATTTCGGCCAGCTCCCGGCGCGCGAGCTGCGGCAGGCGCAGCTCGAGGCCCTGGAGGCGCTCGAGGGCGGAGGTGGCGTTGCGGGCGCTGCCGACCGTGACCATGGCGACTTTAATCCCCGTTAAACGAGGGGGATTGTACGCAAGTCCCGGCGAGTCCGCTGTGCGGTATTTCTCAGGCCACGAACTTCACGATGGCGGCGTAATGCAGGGCGCTGCCGGCCATCACGAACAGGTGCCAGATTCCGTGCCAGTGCAGGAAACGGTCGTCGTAGACGTAGAAGAGGACGCCGGCGGTATAGACGATCCCGCCGCCGAGGACCAGGGCGAAGCCGTCCCACGTGAGCGCCTGGGCGAGGGGGACGGTCACCGCCAGGCCCATCCACCCCATGATGAGGTACAGGGCGAGCGAGGTGAGGCGCGCGCCGCGGGCGAGCCACAGCTCCTGCACGATGCCCACGGCGGCGAGCCCCCAGGCCGCCCCGAAAAGGGCCCAGCCCCACGAGCCGTTGAGCGACACCAGCGCGAACGGCGTGTAGGTCCCGGCGATGAGCAGGTAGATCGCGCTGTGGTCGAGCTTGCGGAAGAACGCCTTCGCGCGTCCGCGCGTGCTGTGGTAGAAGGTCGAGGCGAGATAGAGGATGAGGAGCGTGGCGCCGTACACGCCGAAGCTCAGCATCCGCATCGGGTCGTCGCGCGCGGCGGCCAGCGAGACCAGCATCACGGACCCGGCCAGGGCGAGGACCGCCCCGACCAGGTGCGTGTAGCCGTTCAGTCGCTCTCCCCGATACATGACCCGATTTTCCCCGGCGCCCCGGGTGCCGCGTAAGGGACGTTTCCTCGATGGCGGTGCAGGATTCCCCCGCATTCGCGTGCAGGACAGGCGCCGACAGCGGCGCCCGGCGCCGGCCGTGAGCGCCATCGACATCAGCGAGGAGCACGGGGTGCGGTACCTGCACTTCGGCTCGCCCTGGGTCCAGGGCGCGATGCGCATCGCGCGTCCCTGGGCGCTCGAGCTGGAATACACGCGCGAGATGATGCTGCCGCTGCTGCTGCACTCCGAGCCCGCCTGGCCGCGCACGGTGCTGCAGGTCGGCCTCGGCGCCGCCTCGCTCACCAAGTTCGTCCATCGCCACCGGCCCGAGGCGCGCATGATCGTGGTCGAGATCCAGCCGGAGGTGGTCGCCGCGGCGCGCCACTACTTCGGCATGCCCGAGGAGTCGCGGCGCCTGCGGGTCGTGATCGGCGACGGGCGGGAATACATGGCGACCCGGCAGCGGCCCTACGACCTCGTGCTCGTCGACGGCTACGACGGCAAGGGGGGCGCGGGGGAGCTCGACTCGCTGCCCTTCTACGTCGACTGCCGCGCGCGCCTGGGGCCGCGCGGCATCCTCTGCGTGAACCTCCTCACCCGGCGCAAGGGCGTGGGCGCGAGCGTCGAGCGGATGCGCCAGGCGTTCGACGGCCGCGTCCTCGCCCTGCCGCCTTCGGAGGACGGCAACGTCATCGCGCTCGCGGCCGGCGGCGAGCCGGTGCACGTAAGCCTCGAGGACCTGCGGCTCGCCGCCGACGACCTCAAGGCCGCGACCGGCCTCGACCTGCGCCCCACCCTCGCACGCCTCGCCCGGGGCCGCCGGCGGGCGATCGCCCTCTAGCGCCGTCGCCCCCGAGAGACGCCGCCACCCCCCGGATCGGCCCCCCAGCCCCGCACTGACATTCCGCGTCAGGCGCAGGCGACGTTTTGTCGTTGTCCAGCTACGCCGTAGGACACGTCCGACGCCGGGTTCGCGGGGGTCCTACAGCGAAATTCGCGGCCGACTACGGCGCCAGCACGGCGAAGCTACACGGGGCTGGCGTCCGGGCGCCGCGATTTTGCGTTATCTCCATGTTTTTACTAGTTTTTAACTGGCTGGCATAGTCGTTGCGGTAAGGGACTCGCTTCGTTTCATCCAAGGAAACACGAGAACCATGCAAAGACATGCCATCCGACGCGCACACCTCCCGCTCGCCGCCTCCGCGCTGCTGGTGGGCTTCGCCATCGCAAGCCATCCGGTCCACGCACAGACGCTCGATTCGAGCGGGGTGCGCGCCGTGCCGACCTACGAGGCCGTGGGCCTGTACTGGTCCGGCGCCAGCGCCAACGGCGAGGGCTGCGACGTGCAGTTCCGCAAGACGGGCGAGACCGCCTGGACGAAGGGCCTCAACCTCTGGTACGACGCGGCGAGCAACGAGTGCCGCGGCAGCCTCGTCAACCTCGCGCCCGGCACGAGCTACGAGGCGCAGATCGGGGTGAACGGCGCCTTCACGAAGGGGATCGCCTTCACGACCTGGGCCAACCAGTACCCGGTGGCCCAGACCATCAAGGTGCCCAGCGGCTCCGACACCCTCGACATCTCGACGAGCGGCAGCGCGGGCGGCTACATCGTGTACGACGGCACGGGCTCGACGCTCGACGCGGGCGACGGCCACCAGTTCAACGTGACCATCAACGCCTCCTACGTGGTGCTGCGCGGCTTCGCGCTCAAGGGCGCGCAGATCGACGCGATCCGCATCGCGCCGACGGTGCACGACGTGATCATCGAGGACAACGACATCAGCGGCTGGGGCCGCACGCGCGACGGCAAGTGGGGCGCCGACATGGACTCGGGCATCCGCGCCATCTGCAAGAGCGAGGAGCTCACGCGCGTGACGATCCAGCGCAACCGGATCCACGACCCGCGCTACCCCGCCAACAGCTGGACCGACGGCCACCCGGCCGGCCCCCAGGGCATCACCTTCAGCTACTGCGGCGGCAACCACGTCTTGCGCTGGAACGAGATCTACAGCGCGAAGAACCACTTCAACGACGCGATGGGCGGCGAGGACAACTTCTCGAACACCGGCTTTCCGAACGCCGACAGCGACATCTACGGCAACCGCATCGAGATGGCGTGGGACGACGGCATCGAGAGCGAGGGCGGCAACAGGAACGTGCGCATCTGGGGCAACTACCTCGACCGGACCGCCACCGGCATCGCCTCGACCGTCGACTCCGTGGGCCCGCTCTACATCTTCAGGAACGTCTGGAACCGCAACCAGTTCATGGAAGGCGCGGCCTGCGATTCCGACCAGAAGCAGCCGATGTTCAAGTCGGGCTCGAGCGCCGACTTCGCCAACGGCCGGCGCTACCTCTTCCACAACACGATGCTGCAGGCGCAGCAGTCCGGGTGCCAGTACGGGCTGGGCGGCGGCGCGGGCATCGGCGGCACGGGCGACTCCCAGCTCGTGCGCAACACGGTCTCGATGAACAACATCTACCACCTGTGGAAGCCCAACGGCGCCTTCTACCAGGTCGGCTCCGACGTCACCTTCCAGAACGACCTCACCAACGCGGTCTCCACGCCGGAAGTGGGCGGGATCGTGGCC
Organism: uncultured beta proteobacterium; assembly: GCA_963741815.1. Taxonomy (GTDB): domain Bacteria; phylum Pseudomonadota; class Gammaproteobacteria; order Burkholderiales; family Usitatibacteraceae; genus Usitatibacter. The sequence continues at coordinate 1,068,189 of CAVUJI010000003.1, read as the reverse complement.
ACGCCCGTCTACGCCTCGGGCAACGGCTGGCAGAGCGGCTCGGGCGGCCTGTACCAGCTCGCCGCCGGCAGCCCGGGCTACGACGCGGGCCTGCGCATCCCGAACTTCAACGACCACTTCAACGGCAACGCACCCGATGTGGGTGCCGCGGAAGCGGGGGACACGGCGATGAAGTTCGGGGTGGCGGCCGGCACCAACCTTCCGGCGGACGGCACGGGCACGACGACCACCACCACCACAACCACGACGACCACCGGCGGCGGCGGCACGACCGGCACCACGGGCGGGTCCACGACGACGACCGCGCTCAAGCAGGACGTGTCGACCACGATCGACTCGTCGGCGTACACGTCGAGGCGCGGGCAGTCGGTCACCTTCACGGTCAACGTGATGGGCAACTCCGGCACGCCGACGGGCAGCGTCACCTTCCGCGACAACGGCAGCGCGCTCGCCGGATGCAGCGCGGTGGCGGTCTCCGGCGGCAAGGCGACCTGCACGACGAACAAGCTCGCGAGGGGCAAGCACCAGATGACCGGCCTCTACTCGGGCGACGCGACCTACACGGCGGGCACGGCCGGTCCGATCACCCAGACGGTGCGCTGACCGCGACAACCGGGGACGGACCCCGTTTTCCCTTAGGCGGAACAGGCGTTCCGCCTAAGGGAAAACGGGGTCCGTCCCCATTGTTCTGCCATTGTTCTGCGGCGAAGCGCCCCCACGTGCAGGCGATGCGGTTGCGCTTCCCCCGTCCCTTCCTGGCGCTCCTCGCGCTGCTGCACGCCTACATCGGCCTGCGGCTGCTCGCGCCCTTCCCGCCCGGGATCGAGGCGCTCGGCGCGGCCTTCCTCGTGTCGCTCTTCGCCGTGCTGCCGAAGGGATTCCGCCCGTCGCGCGACGGACCCCGCGCCGTGCTCGTGTCGTGGATCGCCGCGGGCTTCTTCTCCTGGCTGCTGGTGCTCACCCTCGCGCGCGACGCCGCCCTCGTGGCGAGCCTGCCCTTCCTCGACGCCGCCGCGCGCCCGGCCTGGCGCCACGCCTCGGCCCTGGCCGTCCTCCTCGCGACACCCGCGATCACCGCGGTCGGCTTCTTCATGGCGCGCCGCGTCGCCCCCGTGCTCGACGTGGAGGTGGCGCTCGCGGGGCTTCCCCGGGCGCTCCACGGCTTCACCATCGTGCAGATCTCCGACCTCCACGTGGGCCCCACGATCAAGCGCCGCTTCATCGAGGGGATCGTGGCGCGCGTCAACCGCCTCGCCCCCGACGTCGTGGCGATCACCGGGGACCTGGTCGACGGCAGCGTGCACGAGCTCGCGGACCACACGCAGCCCCTCGCGCACCTCGCCTCGCGCCACGGCACGTACGTCGTCACCGGCAACCACGAGTACTACTCGGGCGTGCACGGGTGGATCGCCGAGCTCGAGCGGCTCGGCGCGCGCGTGCTGCTGAACGAGCACGTCGTGCTCGACCATGGCGGCGCGGCCGTCGCCCTCGCGGGCGTGACCGACTACACCGCGCACCGCTTCGTCGCCGCCCATCGCAGCGACGCGCGGGCCGCGATCGCCGGCGCGCCCGAGCACGCGGTGAAGGTGCTGCTCGCCCACCAGCCCCGATCGGCCCCGCGCGCCGCGCAAGCCGGCTTCCACCTCCAGCTCTCGGGGCACACCCACGGCGGGCAGTTCTGGCCGTGGAACCTCCTCGTGCGCCTGCAGCAGCCCTTCACCGCGGGCCTGCACCGGCTCGAGCGGATGTGGATCTACATCAGCCGCGGCACCGGCTACTGGGGCCCGCCGATGCGCTTCGGCATCCCCTCGGAGATCACGCGCATCCGCCTGGTGCCGGAGTGAGCCCGCGCGGGCGCGCTACACTGCCCGCCATGCCGCCCGCCATCGCGATCCACGGCCTCGCCAAGACCTACGCGTCGGGGCTCGAGGCCCTCAAGGGCATCGACCTCGAGATCCGCCGGGGCGAGATCTTCGCGCTCCTCGGTCCCAACGGCGCCGGCAAGACCACCCTCATCAGCATCGTGTGCGGGCTCGTCAGGCCCAGCGCGGGGAGCGTGCGCGTCGAGGGCCACGACATCCTGCGCGAATACCGCACCACGCGCGCGCTGATCGGGCTCGTCCCGCAGGAGCTGCAGACCGACATGTTCGAGACGGTGGGCGACACGCTGCGCTTCAGCCGGGGGCTCTTCGGCCGGGCGCCCGACCCGGCGCACATCGAGCACGTGCTGCGCGACCTGTCGCTGTGGGAAAAGCGCGACCAGAAGATCATGACGCTCTCCGGCGGCATGAAGCGCCGGGTGCTCATCGCCAAGGCCCTCGCGCACGAGCCGCGCGTGCTCTTCCTCGACGAGCCCACCGCGGGCGTGGACGTGGAGCTGCGCCGCGACATGTGGGAGCTCGTGCGCCGGCTGCGCGCGCAGGGCGTGACCATCGTGCTCACCACGCACTACATCGAGGAGGCCGAGGAGATGGCCGACCGCATCGGCGTGATCCACCGCGGAGGGCTCGTCGTCGTCGAGGAAAAGGCGGCCCTCATGGACAAGCTCGGCAAGAAGGAGCTGATCCTGCACCTCGCCGCGCCGCTCGCCGCCGTGCCCCCGGCCCTCGCCGGCTGGCCCCTCGCCCTCGACGCCTCGGGCACCGAGCTGCGCTACACCTTCAACGCGCGCGACGAGGCCCGGGGCGTGGCCGCGCTCCTGCGCGGCCTGGACGACGCCGGCATCGCCCTGCGCGACCTGCAGACGCGGCAGAGCTCGCTCGAGGACATCTTCGTGCGCCTGGTGAGCGAGCGATGAACCGGCACGGGGTGGCGGCCATCTACCGCTTCGAGCTCGCGCGCTTCCGCCGCACGTTCTGGCAGAGCCTGGTGACGCCCGTCATCACCACCTCGCTCTACTTCGTGGTCTTCGGCTCGGCGATCGGCAGCCGCATGAGCCGCATCGACGGCGTGCCCTACGGCGCGTTCATCGTCCCGGGCCTCGTGATGCTCTCGATCCTCACCGAGAGCCTGAACAACGCCTCCTTCGGGATCTACCTGCCCAAGTTCACCGGGACCATCTACGAGGTGCTCTCCGCGCCGCTCTCGCCCCTCGAGATCGTGCTCGCCTACGTGGGTGCGGCCGCCACCAAGTCGGTGATCCTCGGTGCCGTCATCTTCGCCACCGCCAACCTCTTCGTGGCCGTGCACGTCGAGCACCCGTTCTGGATGGCCGGCTTCCTCGTGCTGACGGCCGCCACCTTCTGCCTGCTCGGCTTCGCGATCGGCGTGTGGGCCCGCAGCTTCGAGCAGCTGTCGTTCATCCCGATGCTGGTGGTGACCCCGCTCACGTTCCTCGGCGGGGCCTTCTATTCGATCGACATGCTCCCCGGGCCCTGGCGCACGCTGAGCCTCTTCAACCCGGTGGTCTACCTCGTGAGCGGATACCGCTGGACCTACTATGGGACCTCGGCCGTGCCCGTCGAGGTGAGCCTGGGCATGACCCTTGCGTTCTTCGTCGCGTGCCTCGCGGCCGTGGCGTGGATCTTCCGCACGGGCTATCGGCTGAAGAGCTGAAGGGCGCGCCCTGCGCCGCGGGCGTGCGTTCCGTGCCCCGGGGCGAGTCCCGGGCGGAACCTTTGCCCGGCCGGCAAGCCTGACGGGGACCAACCCCCTGGAGGAGACATGCAAGCAACCCCCGGAAAGCCTACGCCGCGCCAGATGATGGGCGACGGCAGCATCGCATCGCGCGTCATCCTCGAATACATCGAGGACCACGCCGGCGACGACGCACCGGAGGACCTGGTGGCCCGCTTCGAGGAGGACACGCACCGCGTGATCCTCGAGGGCACCCCCCGCGACGACCGCGCGCGCCTGCACCTGGTGGAGATCGTCTACGACATCGAGGGCATCGTGAAGGTCGAGGACCGCATGGCCCGCACGCGCCGGGGACAGCGCGCGTGAACTCCTAGTCCGGCACCGCCGCCCCCGGCGCTAGCGCCGGGCCCGGGCCGGCGGGGCCCAGCCGCGCGCGGAACTCCAGCCGCAGCCAGCCGTAGCTCACCGCCGCCTGCAGCAGCACGCTCGCCACGGACAGCGCGAAGACGTGGCGCAGCTCGAACCACGGCTGCCCGGCCATCCAGATCGCCGGCAGCGCGAACGTGACGAGCCGCACCGCCTTGCTGCCGAGCGCGGGCCAGGTGTTGCCCATCGCCTGGAACAGGCTCGAGCACGTGAACGCGATGCCCGTGGCCACGAAGTTCCAGGAGATGTAGCGGAGGAAGAGCGCGCACACCGCGAGCGACTCCGGATCCCGGGTGAATACCCGCCCGAAGGCCTCGGCCTTCCATTGCGCGAGGGCCGTGAGCACCGCCATGCACAGGGCGCCGTAGGAGGCCGCCACGCGGAAGGTCCGCCGCACCCGCGCGTAGTGCCGCGCCCCGAAGTTCTGCCCCGCCACGGGGGCGGCGGCGAACGCGAGCGCCATGGCGGGCAGGAAGATCATCTGCAGGATGCGCGAGCCCACCCCGAAGCCGGCCTGCGCCGCGGCGCCGAAGTCGCGGATCGCCCAGTACATCACGCCCGAGAACACGCCGATCAGCGCGAACTCCCCGCCCGCGGGCAGGCCGATGGCGAGCAGCCGGCGCCACGTCGCGGCGCGCGGGCGCCAGTGCGCCGCGTCGAATGCGACGTAGCGCTCGAGCCGGACGAAGTAGGCGGCGAGCAGCGCGACGCCCGCCGCCGTCGCGACGGTGGTGGCGAGCCCGGCTCCGGCCACGCCGAGCGCGCGCCCCGTGCCCCATCCGGCGATCAGCACCGGCGCGAGGGCCGCGTTGAGCACGACGGTGGCCGCCTGCACCGCCATCGTCGGCTTCACGATCCCCGTGCCGCGCAGCGCCGAGCCCATGGTCACCATGGCGAACTGCAGCGCGAGACCCGGGATGTACGCGTGGAGGAAGGCTACGCCGGCGGCCGCGGTGGCCGGATCCGCCGCGAGCACCCGCATGTAGGGACCGGCGAGCGCGTAGCCGCCCGCCAGGGTCGCCGCGGCGCCCGCGGCCGCGAGCGCGACCGACTGGTTGAAGACGTGGTTGGCGCCGGCCCGGTCCCTGCGGCCCACGGCGTGGGACACCATGGCGAGCGTGCCCACGCCCAGGGTCTGGGTGAGCGCGAACACGGCGAAGGTGAGGTTGCCCGCCGCGCTCGCCCCCGCCAGCGGCGCGGCGCCGAGGCGGGCCACGAAGTACAGGTCCACGAAGAAGTACAGGCCCTGCAGGACCATCCCCGCGGCGATCGGCGCGGCGAGCGCGACGAGGTGGCGCCCGACGGAGCCGACGGTGAGGTCCCTCATGGGATGCCGTCGCCGGGAAGGACGAGAATGCGCATCGGCGCATTCTCGCGCCGGCGAGACGGCGTGTCGAATGGCGATACGCCGATGCGAGTGCCGCCCCGTCCCGCAACTTCCGGTCCGGCACCATTGTCAGCCCGCCACACCCCTGCCCCGCGCCCGTGCCGCCACCGATGACGTCCTTGCGTTCCCGCCGCCTCGATCGCACGGGCGCGGGCGTGCTCGCCGCCGGCCTGTTCGCGACGTTCGTGGTGACGTGGCTGCTCGCCACCATCTCCGCCGAGCGCGACCGCCAGGCCTTCGTCGCCGCGACCCAGCGCGCGCAGGTGGCCATCATGGCGAAAGTGGAGACCTCGGTCGCGCTGCTGCGCGGCACGGCCGGGCTCTTCGCCGGCGCGCGGGTGCCGGTCACCGTCGACAGCTTCCACGCCTACGTGCGCCGCCTCGCGCTCGGCGAGCACTACCCGGGGCTGCTGGGGATCGGCTTCTCGCAGCGGGTGCCCCAGGGCGAGGCGCTGCCGCTCGTGCGGCGCATGCGCGAGGAGGGACGCGAAGGGTTCCATGTCTGGCCGCCGCGCGCCGGCGAGCAGCACGCGGTCGTCTTCCTCGAGCCGATGAACGCGCGCAACCGCGTGGCGATCGGCTACGACATGTCGACCGAGCCGGTGCGGCGCCAGGCGATGGAGCGCGCGCGCGACGAGGGCATGGTGAGGGCCTCCGGGGTCGTGCAGCTCGTGCAGGAGATCTCGGCGCACAAGCAGCGCGGGTTCCTCATCTACCTGCCGGTCTACGACGGCGACAAGGTGCCGCCCACGGTGCAGGAGCGGCGCAAGCTGCTGCTGGGCTACGCGTACTCGCCGATCCGCGCCGGGGACTTCCTGTCGAGCGCCTTCGCCCACGATCCCGACCGCCGGCTCGCGATCGCGATCTACCACGGCGGCGCCCCGGCCCGCGACATGCTCCTCTTCGCGCGGGGCGAGGCGCCCGCGAGGCCGCGGTTCCGCAACCGCACCACCCTCGACGTGCTCGGGCAGTCCTGGACCTTCGACTTCCGCTCGCGCGCCACCTACCTCGACTCGCTCGCGGTGCCGCTCGCCGTGGCCCTCGGCGGCATCGCGCTCTCGCTCGTGCTCGCGGTGCTCGTGTCGCGCGCGCGGCGCGCCCACGAGCGCGCCCAGCGCTCGCTCGAGGCCGAGCGCGCCGCGCGCGCCGAGGCCGAGCATGCCAGCCGCGTGAAGGACGAGTTCCTCGCCACCCTCTCCCACGAGCTGCGCACGCCGCTGCACGCGATCCTCGGCTGGACGTCGCTGCTCGCCACCGCCGGCCTCGGCGAGGCGCAGCGCCGCCAGGGCGTGGAGGTGATCGACCGCAACGCGCGCGCCCAGTCGCGGCTCATCGAGGACCTCCTCGACATGAACCGCATCGTCTCGGGCAAGCTGCACCTCGAGCTGGAGACGGTCGACCCGGCGCTGACCCTCGCCGACACCGTGCGGGCGGTGGGCCAGGAAGCCGAGCGCAAGGGCGTTGCCCTGCGCGCGCACGTGCCCGACTCGCCCCTCGCCGTGCGCGCGGATCCCGCGCGGCTGCTGCAGGTGCTCACCAACCTCGCCGCGAACGCGATCAAGTTCACGCCGGCGGGCGGGCGCGTGGACCTGCGGCTCGAGCGCGCGGGCGCGAACGCGCGCATCCGGGTCCAGGACACCGGCGAGGGGATCGAGCGCGGGTTCCTCGCGAGCATCTTCGACCGCTTCGTGCAGGCCGACGCATCGAGCTCCCGGCGCCACGCCGGCCTCGGCCTGGGCCTGGCGATCGTGCGCGAGCTGGTGCAGCGGCACGGCGGCAGCGTCCAGGCCGACAGCGACGGCCCCGGCCACGGCGCGACCTTCACGGTCGAGCTGCCCCTCGCGCCCGCCGCGCAGTCCGCGGCGGCGCCCTCGGTCGCGCCGCCGGGCGGCGACCACCGGCCGCTGCGCGGCATCCGCGTCCTCGCCGTCGACGACGACGCCGACGCGCGCGAGATCGTGCGCGCGGTGCTCACGCAAAGCGGCGCCGAAGTGACCATGTGCGATTCGGCGCGAGACGCCCTCGCGGCGCTGCGCGCCGCGCCCCCCGACGTGCTCCTCAGCGACGTCAGCATGCCGGGCGTCGACGGCTACGCCTTCATGCGCGAGGTGCGCGCCCTGCCGCCGGCGGAGGGGGGCCGCGTGCCGGCCGCCGCGATCACCGCGTACGCGCGCGAGGTGGACCGGGAGGCCGCGCTCGCCGCCGGGTTCGACCTGCACCTGGCCAAGCCGCTGCGCGGCGCCCCGCTCGTCGAGGCCGTCGCCGCGCTCGCCGAGAAGGGCGCCCGGCGCGCGGCGCAGGCCGCGTCCGGCCCCTAGCGCGCGAACCTTCGCGAGCGGCAGCGGCCACATCTGGACGAGAGGCCGCGAGCGCCGCGAGCCGCGAGGCCGTAGGAATGGGCCCACGTGCGCGCATCCGCGGCGGCCACAGACACACGGAGACCCGCGATGACGAAGGAACAGGAAGAGCGCCGGCGCCGCAACGCCGAGCAGGGCAGCACCGACCGCTTCCCGGGACAGGAAGGCCAGCAGAAGTCCGGGGGCGGCGACGAGTCGCCGGATCCGCGCCGCGAGCGCCACCACGTGGACCCGGGACGCGACGAGAAGGGCTCCATGCCGCGCGATCCGGGCACCGACCCGGGAGCGCCGCTGGAGCGCTAGCCATGAAGAAGGACCTCGGCTTCGCGCTCCTCGGGCTCGCGGCCGCGGCCGCGGCCTTCAGCGCCCAGCACAGCTGGGGGCAGGCGATCGTCACGGGACCGGACACGCGCGCCGCGCTCACCGGCAACCCCGTCGTGGGCAGCCCCTCGACGCCCGGCCTCGGCACCGGCAGCACTGCCCCGCCGGGCCCGGAGGCCGCGGGCGTGGGTGCGGGACTGCCGCACCCCGTCGGCGCCGACGACACGCGAAGCGGCGCGCGGCGCTAGGCGGCGCGCGCTCGCCCGCTCCGGCGAGAAGGACACCTCGGCGCTCGATCCGTCGGGCCCGGTCTTCCTCCGCGGGGTCGGGCCCTCGCTTCGCGCCGCCCCGGCCGCGTTTCGTCGCAACGCGCTGGAGGGGCGGGGGGCGCTTGGTTATCCTTGCGCCCATGAGATCCCTGCTCTTCGCCGCCCGGCGCGAGCTCGCCTGGTTCGCGCTGCTCATCCTCGCCCTCATCGTGTGGTCGGGCATGATCGGCGCGCCCGAATGGATCTGGGCGCTCGCCGCCGTCGCGATCCTCGGCACGGTGGCCGTCGGCTCCTTCACCCACGCGCGGCGCGTGCGCCTCATCGCCGAGCGCATCGACGCCTCCACGCTCGCCGTGCGCCACCGCCGCCAGGTGGAGGTCCCGTTTCCCGCCGCCGAGGCCTTCGCGATCGCCGATGCCGCGATCCGCGAGCTGCCGCGGGTGGAATCGGTCGAGAGCGCGCGCGACAGCCTCCAGGTCCACGCGCGCCTGTTCCGGGTGGACCCCTACGAGCGCCGCAGCGGCGGCCTGCCCGCCTCCCGCCGCGCGCGGCGCCGGCGCAATCTCGTGCACGCCACCGTCGCGCCGGGCGAGCGCAGCGCGAGCGTCACCCTCATCTGCGAGCCCGAGGGCGGCGTGTGGGTGGACTGGTTCCTGGTGGACCACGGGACCAACCTCGAGAACGCCGAGGCGGTCACGCGGGCGATCAGCCGGCGCGTGTCGGAGCGGCGCCAGGAGGAGGAGGCGAAGGCGCGGGAGACCGCCACCGAGAAGGAGCTCACGGTGGCGCGGCTTTCGCTGCTGCACGCGCAGGTCGAGCCGCACTTCCTCTACAACACGCTCGCCAGCGCCCAGCTCCTCACCCGCGGCGACCCGGCGCTCGCCGAGCGCATGCTGGGCCACCTCATCGTCTACCTGCGCCACTCGGTGCCGCGCGCCGAGAGCGCGCTCTCGACCCTCGGCGAGGAGGTCGAGCGCGCGCGCGCCTACCTCGAGATCCTGCGCATCCGCATGGGCGAGCGCCTCGCGCTGCAGGTGGAGGTGCCCGAGGCGCTCGCCCGCGTGCCCATGCCGCCGATGATGGTGCAGACGCTGGTCGAGAACGCGATCAAGCACGGCCTCGAGCCCGTCGTGGGCGGCGGCACGGTGTGGATCCGCGCCCGCGAGGTCGACGGCAAGGTCGCGGTGACGGTGGCCGACGACGGCCGCGGCCTCGGCGGCGAGGCCGGCGGCACCGGCATCGGCCTTCACAACGTGCGCGAGCGGCTGCGCCTCGCGTACGGCGAGGCGGCCTCGTTCGCGATCGCCTCGAACTTCCCGCGCGGCGTGGCCGCCACGATCAGCGTGCCCGCGTCGGGCCCGGCGCCGGAGGCCTCCCGTGCCTAGCGCCGTCGTGGCGGAGGACGAGGCGCTGCTGCGCGACGAGCTCGTGGCGCGGCTGCGCGAAGCGTGGCCGCAGCTCGACGTGGCCGCGGCGTGCGAGGACGGCGCCGCGGCGCTCGAGGCGATCGGCGCGCACCGGCCGGACGTGGCCTTCCTCGACATCCGCATGCCGGGGCTCACCGGCCTCGAGGTCGCGGCCGCCGCGGCGGAGGCGAGCCCGGGCACGCAGGTCGTCTTCGTGACCGCCTACGACCGCTACGCGATCGACGCCTTCGAGCGCGGCGCCGTGGACTACCTGCTCAAGCCGATCGCGCCCGAGCGGCTCGCCGCCACGGTGCGGCGCGTGCGCGCGCGGCTCGCCTCCGGCGCTTCCGACGCGCCGGCGCTCTCCGCCCTGGTCGCGGAGCTGCGGGCGCGTCCCGCGCCGGTACCCGCCCGCGCGCCGCTGCAGTGGGTCACGGCGAGCGTGGGCAAGGAGACACGGCTCATCCTCGTCGAGGACGTGGCCTACTTCAAGGCCGAGGACAAGTACACGGTGGTGGTCACCGCCGAGGGCGAGGCGCTCATCCGCAAGCCGATCCGCGAGCTGCTCGAGGCGCTCGACGCGCAGGCCTTCAAGCAGGTGCACCGCTCGACCATCGTGAACCTGCGCGCGATCGCGGGCGTCAGCCGCGACGACGCCGGCCGCGGCACGATCCGGCTGCGCACCCGGCCCGAGACGCTGCCGGTGAGCCTCACCTTCATGCCGCTCTTCCGCAACATGTAGGCCTTAAGCGCGGTTTAAGCGGGCCGCGCGACACTGGCGCTTCCGACCGAGAAGGAGGCCGACATGTCCCGAATCGTCCCGCGTCTCGTCCCGCTCGCCGCCGCGCTCGTCGCCGGCAGCGCGCTCGCGGCATACCCTCCCGACGCCCTCCCCCCGGAGCACCACGACGGTGCCGTCGCCTGGGTCTCCGGCGGCATCGGCCAGGCGGAGTCGCAGGCCATGCGGCGCGCGGCCTCCCGCTACCCGCTCGAGCTGCTCTTCGTGGCACGCCTGCACCGCAACGACGACTACCTCGCCTCGATGCCCGTCACGATCCGCGATGCCCGGGGCCGCGTCGTCTTCCGCGGCACGAGCCACGGGCCGTACTTCCTCGCGCGGGTGCCCGCCGGGCGCTACACGGTGACCTCGGAGCTGAACGGCCGGCGCATCACGCACCCCGTGCGCGTCGGCGGCCCCCATCGCCACGAGCGCTTGGTCTTCGAGTGGCGGGGCAGCGCGGCGCGCGACGCCGGCTAGTCAGCGCCGCCCGCCCAGGGGACGTCGCGTCCAGAACGGCGCCACGGCCACGAGCACGCACGCCATCGAGAAGACGAAGCTCGCCCGGTAGCCGCCGGTGGCGTCGTAGAGCAGGCCCGACATCCACGAGCCGATCGCCGCGCCCACGGACATGCACGCGAAGATCGTCCCGTAGATCGTCGCGAATCCCGGGCCCTTGAAGATGCGCGCCGTGAGGCTCGCGACGATCGGGCCGCGCGCGCCCTGCGAGATGCCGAAGAGGAGCACGAACGGCACCACGAGCCAGCGCGCGGGATGGAACGACAGCAGCATCAGGAAACCGATGCCGGCGAGCGTCGAGGCGAAGCTCGCCGTGGCGGTGGCGCGCGAGCCGAAGCGGTCCGTGGACCACCCCGAGGCCGACATGCCGAGCACCGAGAGCAGCCCCGCGATGCCGAAGGCGCTGGCGGCCTCCAGCGGCTTCAACCCGACCTGCACGAGGTAGGCCACGACCTGGGCCAGCATCGCGTACATCGCGATGGCGGTGAACGCGAAGACCTGCACGAGCTGCCAGTAGGCGCGCGTCCTCGCGGCGCTCGCCACGCTCCAGGCGCGCGTGTCCCCCAGCGACGAGCGCACGCGCGCCTCGCCGTCGGGCCCGCCCGCGAGCCTGCGCCACGGCAGCAGCAGCACGAGCGGCAGCAGCACGAGGATGAAGATGCCCATCGCCCGGTAGGTCTCGCGCCAGCCGATCGTCTCGATGAGGTACTGGGCGAGCGGCACGACGAGGAGCGTGCCGGTGCCGAACCCGGCGTAGGCGATGCCCATGGCCGTGCTCATTCGCTCGCGGAACCAGCCGCTGATGAGCATGGAGGCGGGCACCATGCCGAGCATCGACACGCCCATGCCGTTCAGGATCCCGATGCACGCCTGGAACTGCCACAGCGCGGTGAGGTGCCCGGCGAGGAGGCAGCCGCTTCCCAGCAGCGCGAAGCCCGCCGGATAGACGAAGCGCGGGCCGTAGCGGTCGAGGAGCATCCCGGTGAGCGGCGAGGCGAGCCCGGTCATCACCAGGTAGATCGAGTAGACGCTCGAGACCTCGGCGCGCTTCCAGCCGAACGCCTCCGACAGCGGCAGCAGGAAGACGATGAAGGTGTCGCCGACACCCCGCCCGATGAGGTTGCAGGCGAAGCACAGGACGAGGACGAGGGCCGGCAACCCGGCCCTCAGGCGTTCGCGTAGCCCGACACGAACTCCTTCACGGCGCCGGTTTCGATGTCGAAGACGTGGCGGCGCACGCGCCCGATGTCGGCGCCGTACGCGTGCACGCTGATCGAGACGCGGTCGTCGTGGGCGTTGGCCACACGGTGGATGTCGCCGATGGCGGGCGAGACGGCGTCCACGTCGCCGGGCTTCAGCGTGCGCGCTTCTCCCGAGGGGACGATCCGGCCGTCCTCGCGCCGGTACCCCGTGCACTGCTCCGCGCCGCGCAGCATCCCGATCACGCCCCACACGGTGTGGTCGTGCACCGGCGTCTTCTGCCCCGGCCCCCACACGAAGCTCACCACCGAGAAGCGCTCCCGCGGATCGATGTAGAGCAGGTACTGCCGGTAGTACTGCGGGTGGGGCTGGGCCATCGCATCCGGCAGCCAGTCGTCGGCGGCCACCAACCGCCGCATCGCCTCGCGCACGCCGGCGACCACGCGGGGCTCGTCGGCGCCCGCGTCGACCAGCGCGGTGACGGCATCGACGAACTCGTGCAGGCGCGCCGGGACGTCGGGCGCCTTCCTGTCGGGCGATTCGGGACGGCTCTGCATGCGCACTCCCCTGCGGCGGCGGACGCCCATTGTACTTCGCGCCCGCACGGAATCGACGCCGCCGCGAACGGTCCAACACGCCCCAGGGCACGATGCGAGGCCGGCGATGAGACGATTCGAGGTATCCCTTTCCGAGATGGCCTTCGTGGCCGGCACCCGCGCCATGGCCGGCGCCGGCATGGCGCTGCTCCTCGCCGACTGCGTGAAGCCGGCGACGCGCAAGACGCTCGGAGTGACCCTCCTCGCGCTCGGCGCGCTCACCACCGTGCCGATCGCCCTCGCGGTTGCCGCGCGCTCGCGCCCGCTCCCGCGCGACGAGCGATCCCCGGCGCTCCAGGAATGACCCGCGCCTGAACGCGCAGGGAGGAGTGGAAGAGGAACTGCCCGCAGGAGGCCGGCGGGCGGGACACCGTCAGCCGCCGCGCGCTTCCTTCGCCACCGCTTTCGCCGCGTCGGATTCGGCGCGCAGCCGGGCGATCTGCCCGGGGGTGAGGCGCGAGGCGTCCATGTAGTCGCGCTTCCACGCCCACGAGTCGCTCCAGCGCAACGGCGACTGCAGGGTCGTGCGCGCAGCGGGCGCCGACTCGAGCAGCGCCAGCGCGAGCCCGAGGGTGCGCGCCTGGGAATCGGGGCCGCGCGGCCGGCCCGCGGCATTGCCGAGGGGGAAGTCGCTGAAGAGGAAGCGCGGCACGCCGCAGTGCTCCACGACGTCCTTGGCGCAGCCCATCACGACGGTGGCGATGCCGTGGGCCTCGAGGTGGCGCGCGGCGAGCGCGAGCGTCTGGTGGCACACGGGGCAGTTGGGGACGAGCACGGCCGCATCGACGCCGTCCTCGCGGCAGCGCGCGAGGAGCTCGGGGCAGTCGGCCTCCACGGTGTGGCGCTGGCTGCGGTTGGTGGGCATGCCGTGGAAGCGCTGCGCGAGCGCGCCGATGCGCCCGGACCGCGCGGCCTCGCGCAGCGCCGGCAGCGGGAACCAGGTGCCGCTGTCCTCCATGGTCGTGTGCACCCGGTCGATGGCGACATGGGCGATGCGCACGTCGTGGTCGGTCGCGGTGTCGGCCGAGTAGACCCGATGGAACTTGGCCGCGGCGTTGTAGGACGCACCCGGACCCTGGGGGCCCTTGTCCGGCCGGTAGGGTGCGGCGGTGGTGACGAGGGCCACGGTGCATTCGGCGAGCGCACGCGGCAGCGGCTGGAAGGGCACGTCGTCGAAATGCGCCCAGCGATACGGGTTCCCGTAACCCAGCGCGAGGTACCAGTCGCGCGTGCGCTGCATGTACGGGATCGGGCGATCGCCGTTCGGATCCTCGCGCTCCGAGGCGTCGTTCACGGACCGGCACCGGGCGCGTCGCGCAGGAAAGCCGCCACCCGCGCCAGCTCGTCGCCCGAACGCCCCGCGAGCAGGTGGCCGCCCGTGGGATAGGCGACGAGGCGCGCGGCGGGAATGCGCGCGGCCGTGTAGCGCGCGCAGGCGAGCGTGCCGAAGAGGTCGTCCTCGGCGGTGACGACGAGGGTCGGTGCCGCGACCTCCTCCAGCACGTACGGTCCGATGCGCCCGGTGATGGCCGCGTCGTTCTCGAGGCCGAGGCGCCGGGCGCTCACCGGCAGCACGTGCTCGAGCATCGTGCGCACGCGCGAGCGCTCCTCCGCGCTCGCCGCATCGACCACCCCCGGCGGCGTGGCGAGCAGCGTGCGGATCATCGCGCGGGGCGCGGCGCGGATCGCGGCCCAGAAGAGAAAGTCGGACCTCAGCGCCGTGTCGAAGAGGATCCGCAGCCCCGGCGGAATGTCGAGCGGGGCCTCGCCCCCGGGCCGGGGCGCGAAGAGGGCCGGCACCACGAGCACCAGCCGGCGCACGCGCCCGGGATGGCGGATCGCGAGCTGGGTCGCCGAGGGCGCGCCGGCGGAGGCGCCCAGCACCGCGCAGCGCTCGATGCCGAGCGCGCCGAGCAGGGCCGCGTGGGCGTCGGCCTGCGCCTGCGGCGAGGCATCGGCGGGCATCGGCGTGCCGAGGTAGCCGAAGCGCGAGACGCACACGATCCTGAAGCCCGCCGCGACGAGCGGCGCGCCGATATCGAGTCCCTGGTCGAACCCGCCGCCCGCGCCGTGGATCACGAGGACGGGGTCGCCCTCGCCCGCGACGGCGCACTCCACGGGCCCCCGCGCGGTCCGCACGATGCGCGCACCGGTGGCCACGCGCGCGCGCGCCCGGGCGATGTCGCGGCGGTACCACGGTGCCAGGGCGGCCGTGGCGCCCACGGCGGCGCCGACGACGGCGAGCCAGGCGATTCTCTGGCGGTCCATCGCCATAGCCTACGCCGCCGCTATGCCTTCTGCGCCGCCCACTCCCGGCGCAGCAGCGCGTGGATCTCCGAGTCGGAGACCTCGCCGCGCACGATCCATCGCTCGCGCAGGATGCCCTCGCGCCGGAAGCCCAGGCGCGCGAGCACCCGCGCCGAGGCGACGTTGCGCGGGTCGATGTCGGCCTCGAGGCGGTTGAGCCCCATGCGGCCGAACGCATGGTCCACGAGCGCGGGCAGCGCCTCGGACATGTAGCCGCGCGACCAGTAGGGGCTGGCGAGCGCGTAGCCGATCTCCCCGCGCCGGCTCGGCCGCTGGAAGTTGAAGAGCAGGCACAGGCCGAGGAAGGCCGCGTCCTCCTTGCGCTCGATGGCGAGCTGCAGGCTCGTGCCGTCCTCGTAGCCGGCCAGCACGCGCCCGAGCAGCTCCTCGGCCTCCCCGAGGCTCGCCAGCGGCGGCCGGGCGAGATAGCGCATCGTGCGCGCGTCCGAGTAGAGCGCGAGCAGCCCCGGCGCGTCGCCGCCGCGCATCGCCCGCAGCCGCAGCCGTTCCCGCTCGATCCCGTCTCCTTCCGGCAGCAACGGCGCCTCCCGAAAATGGGGTCAGAAAATGGGGTCAGGTTACTTTTTCCCGCCGAAAAAAGTAACCTGACCCCTTTTCCGACCTGACCCCATTTCCGGCCGGCCGACAATGAAGACCTGGTACCTGAACGTGACGCACGGGCAGGCGCAGCTCGCGCTGCGCGAGGTGGCGGTCCCCGAGCCGGGCCCGGGCGAGCTGCTCGTGCGCATGCGATCGGCGGCGCTCAACCGCGGCGAGTTCATCGTGGGCCACGGCCTCACGAAGGCGGGCAGCGCGAAGGCCGCCGGGATGGAAGGCGCGGGGGAGGTCGAGAAGGCGGGACCGGGCGCCGGCGGATTCGTGCCGGGCGATCGCGTGATGGGCCGATGCGCGGGCGCCTTTTCCGAGTACGCGCTGATGGACGCGCGCGAGGCCATGCGCATGCCGGAGCGGCTCTCGTGGGAGGAGGCGGCCGCGACGCCGCTCGCCTTCCTCGTCGTGCACGACATGCTCGTGCTGCAGGGACGGCTCGCGCCCGGCGAGTGGGTGCTGGTGACCGGGGCCTCCTCGGGCGTGGGGGTGGCGTCGATCCAGGCCGCGAAGGCGCTGGGCGCGCGCACGATCGGCACTTCCGGATCGCGCGAGAAGCTCGAGCGGGTGCGCCCGATCGGCCTGGACGTGCCGATCGAGACGCGCGGCCCGGGCTTCCACGACCGGGTGAAGGAGGCCACCGCGGGCCACGGCGTCGACCTCGTCGTGAACACCGTGGGCGGCTCGGTGTTCTCCGAATGCGTGCGCTGCATGGCCTTCGAGGCGCGGCTCGCCACGGTGGGCTACGTCGACGGCGTCCTCGAGGCGCCGCTCGACCTGCAGGCGCTGCACGCCCGGCGCCTGACCCTCTTCGGCGTGTCGAACAAGATGCGCAGCGCCGAGCAGCGCGCGGCGGGCGTGCCGGCGTTCGTGCGCGACCTCCTGCCCGCCATCGCCGACGGGCGCATCCGCCCGCTCGTGGACAGCGTCCATCCGTTCGAGGCGCTCCCCGCCGCCCGCGAGCGCATGGAGGCGAACCGGCACGCGGGCAAGATCGTGCTGGCGATGCCGGGCTGAAGCCGGCAGGGGACGGGACGATGACGGATGCGGGCAAGCGCGCGGCGGTCGCACGGCTCATCGTCGTGAGCGGCCTCATCATCGCCCTGTGCATGGGATTGCGGCAGAGCCTGGGGCTCTTCCTCGGGCCCATGACCGGCACGCTCGGCATCTCGGCCGCGACGTTCGCGTTCTCCATCGCGTTGCAGAACATCGTCTGGGGCGTGTCGCAGCCCGTCGTGGGCGCGCTCGCCGACCGGCACGGCGCGAGGCCGGTGCTCGTGGCCACCGCCCTCGTCTACGCGGCGGGGCTCGCCGTCATGGCCCTCGGCACGTCGGTGCCCGGCGGGCTGCTGCTCTCCGGCGTGCTGATCGGCCTGGGGACCGCGGGCACGGGATTCGGCGTGCTGATGGGCGTGGTGTCGCGCGCCGTGCCGGAGGAAAGGCGCACCCGCACGATGGGCGTGGTGGCCGCGGCGGGGTCGCTCGGCACGCTCTTCATCGCGCCCGCCGGCCAGGCGATCATCGGCGCGGCGGGCTGGAAGAGCGCCCTCGGCGCCTTCGCCCTCGTCGCCGCGGCGATGGCGCTGCTCGCCTTCGGCGTGCGCGAACCCGGGCGCCCTGCCCGAGGCTCGGCCGCGGCGCCGCCCCCCGTCGCGCTCGGCACGGCGGTGCGCGAGGCGCTCGCGCACCGCGGCTACCTCTTCATGACGCTCGCGTTCTTCGCCTGCGGCTTCCAGCTCATCTTCATCAGCACGCACCTGCCCAAGTACCTGCAGATCTGCGGCGTGGCCCCGGCGGTGGGCGCGACCGCGCTCGCCCTCATCGGCCTCTTCAACACGGTCGGCACCTACGTCTTCGGCGTGCTCGGGTCGCGCTACAGCGCCAAGCGCCTGGTGGCGCTGATCTACCTCGCGCGCACCGCGGCGATCGTCGCCTTCCTCCTGCTGCCCGTGGCCCCCGCCACCGCGCTCGTCTTCGCCGCCGCGATGGGGTTCCTGTGGCTGGGCACCGTGCCGCTCGTGGGCGGCATCCTCGGGCGCGTCTTCGGCCTCGCGCACTTCAACACGCTCTACGGGATCGTGTTCCTCAGCCACCAGCTGGGCTCCTTCTTCGGCGCGTGGATGGGGGGAATGATCCTCGACCGCACCGGCAGCTACGACGACGCGTGGGGCGCGCTCATCGCGATCGGCGTGATCGCCTTCCTGCTGCAATGGAACATGGACGAGCGCCCGCCGTCGCGCACGCCCGGGGTCGCCGCGCCGGCCGTGGCCTAGGACCCGCCGCGCGCCCGCGCGGGAAGATCACCGCGCCGTGACGGGCCGATCCCTCCACCGGCGCATTCCCCGGCCGAACTTCCCCCGGCCGCGAACTTCCTAAGGAATATCGAGCCGCAAGCCGCACCCGGAGGACGTCATGACGCAGCGACTGAAGACCCGCCTCGGCCTGGCACTCGCCGCCCTCGGCGCCTGGGCCGCCCCCGCGATCGCCGACCCGGTGACGGTGATCACGCCGGCCCCGCCCCCACCCCCCGGCGAGCGCGTGATCGTGCCGGGGAACGGCGCGACCGTGATCTATCCGTACCACGTGCCGGGCACGCCCTATCGCGAGCCCACCGTGGTCGTCCCGCCCGCGTCGGCCCCCGTCGTCGTCGAGCGCCAGCCCGCGATCGTCGTGACCGCGCCGCGCCTGACCGGAGACCAGCGCATCACCGCCGACGTGGCCGCGCAACTCGCCGACGATCCCACGATCTCCGGCTACATCGGCGTGAGCACGTTCGACAACAAGGTCACGCTGCAGGGCCGGACGACCACCACGGAGCAGGCGGAGCGCGCGGCCACCGACGCGCGCAGCGTCGCCGGCGTGCGCGAGGTGGAGAACTTCCTCACCGCCCGCGTGGGGATGATGTAGCCCGCCGCGCGTGCCCGGGACGGGCGCGCGATTCTTGCGTCGCCCCCCGGCGACACTTGCGCGCCGCGCAACCCGCACGGCGCCCGAAACCCGCCGCTCGTCGGTCGAGCGTTGCCGCGCGACGGCCCGCGTTGCTTGAATCACGGGGATTTTTCGACCCTCTCACTCCCCGGAGAAGAACGCATGATTCACGACGCGACGAGATCGACGAGGAACTACGTGGCGCTGCTGTTGGCCGCATTCGCCGTGGTGCTGCTCGCGGGCTGCGGCGGGGGCGGCGGCGGCGGCGGCGGCACGACGCCGGGCTCGAAGTCCAGCGTGGTGGTGGGCAAGCTCCTGCCGCCGAAGCTCGCCACGGCGCAGCCCGCGGGCGCGCTCGCGACGGCCGAAGGCGACATCACGGTCACGCTGCTGTCGGACCCGTCGATCACCACGACCGTCGGCAGCGACGGCACGTTCACGCTGCGCGGATTGCCCGCGGGCTCCATCACGCTCGTCTTCACCCAGGGCGGGACCGAGATCGGGCGGCTCACGTTCGACGAGGTGGCGGCGAACCAGCAGATCACGATCAACGTGGAGGTGGTGTCGGGCGACCTGGTGCTGGTCGACGAGGACCGCCGCGGCATCGGAGACGCGGGCGTCGAGCTCGAGGGGCCGGTGCAGAACGTGATCACCGTGAGCACGACGGGCGACAGCCGGTTCGTGATCCAGGGCCGCGAGGTCGTGGCGCGCCCGGGTGTGACCGCCATCCGCCAGGGCAACACGCGCAAGACGGTGGACGACGTGACGCTGGGCAAGCAGGTGCACGTGAAGGGGACCACCGTGCCCGACAGCACGGACGTGCTCGCCTTCGAGATCATCCTGCAGAATCCGACCACGGGCACCGCCGCCGACGGCCCGATGACGATCTGCCACATCCCGCCGGGCAAGCCGTCGAACGCCCACACCATCACGATCAGCTCGAGCGCGTGGCCGGCGCACCAGGCGCACGGCGACACCGAGGGCGCCTGCACGCCCTGAGGCGGCGCTCGGCGCAGGCCGTTTCGAAGGGCCCCGTCCGGGGCCCTTCCCGCTTCCTGCGCGGGTTTTGACGAGAACCTCCTGCCCGGCGTACCGTCTGCCACCCGGGACACGAACAACCACTCGCGGAGGGAACATGCGCACGACGAAGGTGCTGCTTGCCTGCGTATCGATGGTGCTGGCCGGTGTCGCCCTGGCGGCGCCGAAGGGAGGCGTCGCGCACGCGCTGCACGTCGCCTCGGACCGGACGGTGAAGGGCTTCGGCTGGCCCGAGTCTGTCGGCTGCGACACCGCGCACCACGTGCTCTACGTGAGCCAGTTCGGCGGCGACAAGCCCAACCCGCCGGCGAAGGACGGCAAGGGCTACATCAGCAAGGTCGCCCCGGACGGCAAGGTGCTCGAGGAGCGCGCCTTCGACGTCACCATGAACAAGCCGAAGGGGATCTGGATCCGCGGCAACCGGCTCTGGGTCACCGACATCGACGCGCTCTGGATCTTCGACACGCGCTCGAAGAAGGGCCGCCGGATCGCGCTGCCCGGCATCCAGTTCGCCAACGACGTCGTCGTGACGCACGGCACGGCGTACGTGAGCGACAACCGCAGCGACCAGCTCTACACCGTGAAGCCCGCCAACTTCCTGAGGGCCTCGGTGCAGCCGAAGGTGGAGTCGATGTGGAAGGGCAAGGGCGTGCACCCCAACGGCCTGTGGCCGGGCAAGGGCGGCAAGCTCCTGATGGTGGGTTTCCAGTCGGCCCGGCAGCCGCGGGCGATCTACGCGATGGGGCGCGACGGCCAGGTCGATCCGATCTCGCAGCCGATCGGGCGCCTCGACGGCCTGCACGAGATGCGCGACGGCAGCCTCATCGTCACCGACTGGGACAGCGGCTCGGTGTTCCAGTGGGACCGCGCGAGCGGGAAGATCAACACGCTCGCGAGGGACTTCAAGGGACCGGCCGACCTGTGCGTGATGGGCCGCCGCATCTACGTGCCCGACCTCGTCAAGGGCGAGGTGCGCATCCTCGAACTCCGCTAAGGGGACAGACCCCGTTTTCCCTTAGGCGGAACGGCCGTTCCGCCTAAGGGAAAACGGGGTCTGTCCCCTACAATGGGTGCCGTGGACCGCAAGACCCTCAAGCTGCCGAAGCCCCGCGATCCCGAAGCGGTCGCGAAGCCGCGCACCACACGCGCACGGCTCGCGCAGAATGCGCGCCGCCGCATGCCCGCGCAGCCGCCCGCGGCCGCCGAGGCCCCGCCCGCGGGACCCCGCCCGGCACCCCGGCACGAGAATCCCGACGACCCGCGCCTTTCGAAGCGGATGAGCGAGCTGGGGCTGTGCTCGCGCCGCGAGGCCGACGAGTGGATCGAGAACGGCTGGGTGCGCGTGAACGGCGAGGTGGTGAAGACGCTGGGCGTGCGCGTGCCGCCCGAGGCGAAGATCGAGGTCGATCCCGCCGCCACGCGCCACCAGAGCGAGCAGGTGACGATCCTGCTGCACAAGCCGGTGGGGTACGTGTCCGGGCAGCCCGAGGACGACCATCCGCCGGCGGTGGTGCTCATCAAGCCGGAGAACCGCTGGGCGGAGGATCCCTCGCCCCTGCGGTTCCGCCCGAGCCACCTGCGCGGGCTCGCCCCCGCCGGGCGCCTCGACATCGATTCGACGGGGCTGCTCGTGTTCACGCAGGACGGGCGCGTGGCCAAGCGCCTCATCGGGCACGACTCCGAGGTGGAGAAGGAGTACCTCGTGCGCGTCGAGGGCACGCTCGGCGACGAGGCGATGGCGCTGCTGCGCCACGGCCTGGAGCTCGACGGCGTGAAGCTCAAGCCCGCGAAGGTATCGTGGGCCAACGAGGACCAGTTGCGCATCGTGCTGCGCGAGGGGCGCAAGCGCCAGATCCGGCGCATGTGCGAGAGGGTCGGCCTCACGGTGACGGGACTGAAGCGCGTGCGCAGCGGCGGCGTGCCGCTCGGGCCGCTGCCCGTCGGCCAGTGGCGCTACCTGCGCCGGGGCGAGAGGTTCTGAGGCGCGCCATGGACCGGGGGAAACGGCAGATGCACGAGCTCGAGGGCCTGCGCGATCGGTTGCGGCAGTTCGCGGCGGCGCGCGACTGGGAGCAGTTCCATTCGCCCAAGAACCTCGCGATGGCGCTGGCGGGAGAGGCCGGCGAGATCCTGGAGATCTTCCAGTGGCTGACCGAGGAGCAGAGCGCCAGCCTCGACGCGAAAACGCTCGCCCACGCGCGCGACGAGATCGCCGACGTGCTGCTCTACCTCGTGCGCCTCGCCGACCGCCTCGGCATCGACCCGGCGGCCGAGGCCCGGCGCAAGATCGACGAGAACGAGCGCAAGTACCCCGCCGACAAGGCGCGGGGCAACGCGAAGAAGTACACCGAGCTCTAGTGGAAGGCCCGCCGCTCGTTCGCTGGAGCGAGGACGGCGGGGAGCGCTCGGCGCGCTGGCGCTCGGAGCGCGGCGCCCCGCCGCCCCGCAAGGTGGCGGTCGTGGACGACCGGATCACCGCGGACGCGGCGTACGGCCTCGCGTGCCAGGGCGTGGGGCTGCTCTGGCGGGGAGACTTCCAGAACGCGCGGCAGATGCTGACGGCGCTCGCGCATCGTGCCGATCGCGCGAAGGGCCCCAGGGAGCCGCGGCCAAGCACCGCCCGAGGCGCGCCCTCCCCCTGCCCCCTCCCGAACGAGCGGCGACGTGCTCCCTCCCCCTTCCCCCTTCCGAGAGACGGGGAACAACGTGCTCCCTCCCCCCTGGGGGAGGGCCGGGGAGAGGGTCAGCCGCAGAGCTTCCACCTCGAGCGCCAGGCGCGCGCCCAGCGCGCCCGCACCCTCGGCATGCTGCTCGTCCCGCTCGACGCCGACTACACGATTCCGCTTCGGCGCGCGCCCGACGTGCGCGTCGCGTGCGTGGAAGCGTACGGCCCGGCGCAAGGGTCCCGGGAAGAGGCTTCGCTCGTCTCCCTGCGCGAGCTCCTCGGCGTGATCGGCGCCCACGAGTGGCGCCGCAACGGCGTCGAGGTGGCGGCGCTCGGCGCGCGCATCCATCCCCACTATGGCGTGTTCGCGCCGATCCGCAGCGAGTACGTGGACCTGGTGGCGAAGGCGCCCCTGCCCGCCGCGCTCGCCTCCACACCCGTGGCCTTCGACGTCGGCACGGGAACGGGCGTGCTCGCCGCCGTGCTCGCGCGGCGCGGCGTCGCGCGCGTCGTCGCCACCGACATGGACCCGCGCGCGCTCGCCTGCGCGCGGGAGAACGTCGAGCGGCTCGGCCTCGGCGCGCAGGTCGCGGTCGTCCGCGCCGATCTCTTCCCCGAGGGCCGCGCCGCGCTCGCCGTGTGCAACCCGCCGTGGGTGCCCGCGCGGCCCGGCTCGCCGCTCGAGCACGGCATCTACGATCCGGACAGCCGCATGCTGCTCGGATTCCTGCAGGGGCTGGCGGACCATCTCGCGCCCGGCGGCGAAGGCTGGCTCGTGCTCTCGGATTTCGCCGAGCGCCTCGGCCTGCGCTCGCGCGAGTCGCTGCTCGCCGCGTTCGATGCGGCGGGACTCGAGGTGCGCGAGCGCCTCGATGCGCGGCCGCGCCATCCGCGCGCGCTCGACACCACCGACCCGCTGCATCCCGCCCGACGCGACGAGGTCACCTCGCTCTGGCGCCTCGCCGCGGGGCGGCAGTGACGCGTTGCAAGATTTCCCCGCGGTCGCCGGCCGGCGACACTTCGCGCAAGTTCCCTTCGTCCCTGGTGCACGTGGCCTGATTGCGCGGGCAACTTCAGCCCGCCGCGCGCCTCCAACGGGAACCGATGCGAATTCTCCCAAGGAGGCACCATGAACCAGCAGATCAAGATCGCCGCCCCGCTCCTGCTCGCCACCGGCGCCGCGCTCGCGGCCACCGGCTTCGCCGATCGCCCGGCGCCGGCGGCACCGCCGGAAGCGAGCGTCGCCACGCCGTACGTGCAGGCGCAGGTGCAGGCGCCGGCCCCGGCGGTCCCGGCCGTGAACGCGCCGGCCGCGGTGAACGAGCCCGCCGCCCCGCCCGCGCCGGAAGTTGCGCCCGCGCCCGTGGTGCGGCACTACGCCGCGCCGCCCGTGACGGTGACCCAGCCGCGGCCGAGCGAGGACGTGCTGCTGCGCAACGCCGTGATGGACCGGCTCGCGAACGACGCGCGCCTCGGCGGGCGCATCGGCGTCACCTCGTACCGCCACACGGTCTCGCTCACCGGGCGCGTGACCACGACGGCACAGGTCGAGCGCGCGGGGGCGATCGCGCGCGGCGTCGACGGCGTCTGGTCCGTCGACAACCGGCTGCTCGCGCGGGTGGGCATGAGCTGAAGCCCCCACCCTTCGTCGCGAGTCGGGGCCGGCTTCGTCCGGCCCCTCTTCGTTTGTTCACAGCAGGAACATGAGCACGATGGCGATCGCCGCGAGCGCGATGCCGAGCAGCGGGCCGACCTCGAAACCCTCGCCCTTCGACTTCATGCTCACGATCGCGCCTCCCAGCCTCCGCCCAGCGCGCGCACCAGGCCCACGGTCGCCCGGTACTGGGCGGCCCTCACCTCGACCGCGGCACGGCGGTCGGCGAGCTCGTTGCGCTGCGCGTCGAGGAGCTCGAGCTGGCTCACCAGTCCCTCGCGCCAGCGCCGCTCGGAAAGTGTGGTCGCGCGCGAGGCCGCGCCCACCGCGCGCTGCTGGGCCTCGGCCTGCCGCTCGAGCAGCCGCAGCGCCGCGAGGTGGTCCTCGACGTCGCGGATCGCCGCCAGCACGCGCTCGCGGTACCGCGCGATGGCCGCGTCCATCTCGCCGCCGGCGAAGCGGATGCCCGACTCGCGACGCCCGCCGTCGAAGATCGGCAGCGAGGCGAGCGCTCCGAGTCCCCACGCGCGGGCCGAGTACCGGAAGAGGTCGGAAAGGTCGGGAGACGCGGCGCCGGCGGTCGCGGTGAGCGCCACGTCGGGGAACCACGCGGCCTTCGCCACGCCCACGCGCGCCTGTGCCGCGAGCATCGACGCCTGCGCGGCCGCCACGTCCGGGCGGCGCGCCAGCACCTCGGCGGGAAGCCCGGCCGGCACCGTGGGCAGCGGTGCGGACGCGTGCGTCTCGGCGATCGCGAACCGGGACGGCACCTCGCCCACGAGCACGGCGATCGCGTGCTCGAGCTGCGCGCGGCGCCGGTCGAGCGCGAGTGCCTCGGCCTCGGTCGCCGCCACCTGGGTCGTGGCCCGCGCGACGTCGAGCTCCGCCACGTCCCCCGCGCGGTAGCGGCGCTCGGTCAGGTCGAGCGTGCCGCGATAGGTCTCCACCGTCCGGCGCACGATGCGCCGCTCGTCGTCGAGGGCGGTGAGCGAGAGGTAGGCCTGCGCCACGTCGGCCTCGATGACGAGGCGCGTGTCGCGCAGCAGCGCCTCGGATGCCGCCGCGTCGAGCGATGCGGCCTCGCTCGCCCGGCGCAGCCGTCCGAAGAGGTCCGCTTCCCACGACGCGGTGGCGCCGAGCGAGTAGAGCGTGGCCGCGCGGCCCGCGGGAAGGCTCGCGACCCCCAACCCGTCGCCGCGCTCGACGCCGGCGTCCAGGCCCACCTGCGGCCGGCGCTGCGCATCCGTGCCCAGGAGCAGCGCGCGCGCCTGCACGAGGCGGGCGGTCGCGATCCGGATCGAGGTGTTGCCGCGATCGGCCCGTGTCGCGAGCTCGTCGAGCACCGGGTCGCCGAAGATGCGCCACCAGCCCGCCGCGTCCGCCTTCGGGGCGGCGACGAGCTTGAAGCGCGGTCCGGCTTCCCGGAATGCGGCCGGGATCGCCGGAAGCGAAGAAGGATCGATGGGCGGCGGGGTCGCGCAGCCGGCGAGGAACGACGCGGCGGCGAGCGCCGCGATGGCGGGAAGTTTTCGCATGGCGGTCAATCCGAGGCGGCGGCGAGCGCTTCGCTGCGCGGCACCTCGCCGTGGAGCTTGAGGGCCCGGTTTCCCGCGAGCGCGCGCAGCGCCACGTAGAACACCGGCGTGAGGAAGAGGCCGAAGGCGGTGACGCCGATCATCCCGGAGAAGACCGCCACCCCCATCGCGCGGCGCATCTCCGCGCCCGCGCCGAAGGCGAAGACGAGCGGCACGGTGCCCATGACGAAGGCGGCCGAGGTCATGAGGATCGGACGCAGCCGCAGGCGCGCCGCCTCGACGGCGGCCTCGCGCGGCGAGCGGCCCGCGAGCTCGAGCTCGCGCGCGAACTCCACGATCAGGATCGCGTTCTTGGCCGACAGCCCCACGAGGACCATGAAGCCGATCTGCGTGAAGATGTTGTTGTCGCCGTGGGTGAGCCAGACACCCGCCATGGCCGCGAAGAGCGCCATCGGCACGATGAGCAGGATCGACAGCGGCAGCACGAGGCTCTCGTAGAGCGCGGCGAGCACGAGGAAGACGAGCAGCACCGAGACCGGGAAGACCCACACGGCGGAATTGCCGGCGAGGATCTGCTGGTAGGTGAGGTCGGTCCACTCGAACGAGATGCCGCGGGGCAGCGTCTGCCTCGCGATGCGCGCGATCGCGTCCTGCGCCTGGCCGGAGGAGTAGCCGGGCGCGGGGCCGGCGTTCACGTCCGCGGCGAGGAAGCCGTTGTAGCGCATGGCGCGCTCGGGCCCCGCGGCGGGCTTCACCTCGAGGAGCGCCGAGAGCGGGATCATCTCGCCGGAGGCGCTGCGCACCTTGAGCAGGCCCACGTCCCCGGCATGCGCCCGGAACGGCGCATCCGCCTGCACGCGCACCGAGTAGGTGCGGCCGAAGCGGTTGAAGTCGTTCACGTAGAGGCTGCCGAGGTACACCTGCATCGTGTCGAAGATCTCGGTGAGCGGGACGCCGAGCTGGCGCGCCTTCGTGCGGTCGACGTCCGCGAAGAGCTGCGGCACGTTCACCCGGTAGCTGGAGAAGACGCCCGCCAGCTCCGGCGCGCGATAGGCGCGGCCCATGAACTCCTTCAACGCGCCGTCGAGCGCCTCGTAGCCGAGCGAGGCGCGGTCCTCGATCTCGAGCTTGAAGCCGCCCGTGGTGCCCAGGCCCATCACCGGCGGCGGCGGGAAGATGGCGATGAAGGCGTCCTGGATGCCGGCGAACTCGCGGTTGAGCGCCCCCGCGATGGCGCCGCCCGAAAGCGACGGGTCGCGGCGCTCGTCGAAGGGCTTCAGCGTCACGAAGACGATGCCCGCGTTGGCGCTGTTGGTGAAGCCGTTGATGGAAAGGCCGGGGAAGGCGACCGCGTGCTCCACGCCCGGGTGCTTCATCGCAATCTCGCCCATGCGGCGGATCACCTGCTCGGTGCGATCGAGGGTCGCGCCGTCGGGAAGCTGGGCGAAGCCGATGAGGTACTGCTTGTCCTGGCTCGGCACGAAGCCGTGCGGCACGGCGCGGAAGAGCCCGACCGTGGCGAGTGCCAGCACCCCGTAGACCGCGAGCATCACGGCCTTGCGCCCGAGCGCGCGCCGCACGCCGCCCGTATAGGCGCCGGAGCCGCGGCGGAACAGCCGGTCGAAGCCCGCGAAGAGGCCCCCGAGCACGCGGTCCATGGCCCGGGTGAGCGCGTCCTTCGGCGCGTCGCGGCCGCGCAGCAGCAGCGCCGAGAGCGCGGGCGAGAGGGTGAGCGAGTTCACCGCCGAGATCACCGTCGAGATCGCGATCGTGACCGCGAACTGGCGGTAGAACTGGCCCGAGAGCCCCGTGATGAAGGCGAGCGGCACGAAGACCGCGACCAGCACCAGGGCGATGGCGATGATCGGCCCCGAGACTTCGCGCATCGCGCGGTAGGTCGCATCCCGCGGCGAGAGCCCCGCCTCGATGTTGCGCTCGACGTTCTCCACCACCACGATCGCGTCGTCCACGACGATGCCGATGGACAGCACCAGGCCGAAGAGCGTCAACGCGTTGATCGAGAAGCCGAGCAGGTGCAGCACGGCGAAGGTGCCCACCACGGACACGGGCACGGCGACCAGCGGGATCACCGAGGCGCGCCACGTCTGCAGGAAGAGGATCACCACGAGCACCACGAGCGCGATCGCCTCGAAGAGCGTGTGCACCACCGACTCGATGGAGGCGCGCACGAACTGCGTCGGGTCGTACACGATGTCGTACCCGACGCCCTCGGGCATCGCGGCCTGGAGGTCGGCCATCGCGGCACGGACCTGCTCGGAAATCCGGATCGCGTTCGAGCCGGGTGCGGCGAAGATGCCGACCGCCACCGCCGGCTTGTTGTCGAGCAGCGAGCGCAGCGAGTACTGCGCCGCGCCCAGCTCGATGCGCGCGAGGTCGCGCAGGCGCGTGACCGCCCCGCCCGGCCCCGCCCTCACCACGATCCGGCCGAAGTCCTCGGCCGTGCGCAGCCGCCCGCGGGCGTTGATCGGAAGCTGCAGCTCGACGCCGTGCCCGCTGGGCGAGCCGCCGACCACGCCGGCCGCGGCCTGCACGTTCTGCTCCCGGATCGCGCGCACCACGTCGGTGGCCGACAGGCCGTGCTCGGCGACCTTGTCCGGGTCGAGCCACACGCGCATCGCGTAGTCGCCGGCGCCGAAGATCGCGACTTCTCCCACGCCCGCCACGCGCTGCAGGCGGTCCTTCACGTTGAGGACGGCGTAGTTGCGCAGGTAGTCGATGTCGTAGCGCCCGCCCGGAGAGACCAGGTGCACGACCATGGTGAGGTCCGACGACGCCTTCGCCGTGGTGATCCCGAGCCGGCGCACCTCTTCCGGCAGCCGCGCCTCGGCCTGGGCCACGCGGTTCTGCACGAGCTGCTGCGCCTTGTCCGGGTCGGTGCCGAGCTTGAAGGTGACCGTGAGGGTGAGCGTGCCGTCGGTGGTCGCCTGGCTCGCCATGTACAGCATGTCCTCGACGCCGTTGATCTGCTCCTCGAGCGGGGTGGCGACCGTCTCGGCGATCACCTTCGGGTTCGCTCCGGGGTAGGCCGCGTGCACGACGACCGAGGGCGGCACCACGTCCGGGTACTCGGAGATGGGCAGCCGGGTCATCGCGATGAGGCCGGCGAGGAAGATGATCGTCGAGACCACGCCCGCGAAGATGGGGCGATCCACAAAGAATTTGGAGAGGTTCATATCTGTATGGGCATCGGGGCGATCGTTGGAGCGGACGACGGGTCGCCGCTCAACTCCTCGAGCAGCGGACCACGGCTACCGGCATGGCTGCTCCGGCATCGGAATGGCGGCCAGGGGATGCTCATCGGGCGGCGACGGTGGCTTCCTGCGGCGCGACGACGGCGCCGGGACGAACGCGCTGCAGGCCGTTCACGACGATGCGCTCGCCGGGCTCGAGCCCGGAGCGCACGATGCGCAGCTCGTCGATGGCGGCCCCGAGCGTGACCTCGCGATACGCCACCTTGTTGTCGGGACCCACGACGAGCACGTAGCGCTTGCTCTGGTCGGTCCCCACTGCGCGCTCGGGAACGAGCACCGCGTCCTCGGTGCGCGCGTGGCCCAGGCGCACCCGCACGAATTGCCCCGGCATGAGGCGCCCGTCGCGATTGTCGAAGACCCCGCGCACGCGCACCGTGCCGCTGCGCGCGTTCACGTGGTTGTCGATGAGCTGCAAATGGCCTTGCAGCGGCTCCTCGCTCGCGCCGGTCTCGATCTGCACGGGGATGCGCTCGATCGCCGGGCGCCCGTTCCGGGACGGCACCTCGCGCAGGGCCTGGGCGACCACGCCCTCGTCCGCGTCGAAGCTCGCGTAGATCGGGCTGACGCTCACGAGCGTGGTGAGGACGGGGGCGGCGGCGCCGGCCGCGA
Source organism: uncultured beta proteobacterium (assembly GCA_963741815.1). Lineage (GTDB taxonomy): Bacteria > Pseudomonadota > Gammaproteobacteria > Burkholderiales > Usitatibacteraceae > Usitatibacter. The sequence goes on along the minus strand of CAVUJI010000003.1, from coordinate 1,038,737 downwards.
CGAGGTTGCCGGGGGTCACCTCGAGGCGCCCGACGCGGCCCGTGACCGGCGCGCGCACCCGGGTGTAGCCCAGGTTCAGGCGCGCGAGCCGCAGGACGGCCTGCGCGCCCCGCAGGTCGGCCTCGGCCTGGCGCCGGGCGTTCGTGCGCTCGTCGAGCTCGCGCCGGGCGATGGCGTGCTCCTGCCACAGGCGCTGGGAGCGCTCGTGCTCGGTGATGGCGTTGTCGAGGCGCGCCTGCGCGGCCGCGACCTGCGCCTCGCCGCGCTCGACCTCCGCCGCATAGGGCGCGGGGTCGATCGTCGCGAGGAGGTCGCCCGCGTGCACGAGGGCGCCTTCCGTGAAATGGGCCGACTGGATGGCGCCGGCCACGCGCGGGCGCACCTCGACGCGGTCCACCGCCTCGAGGCGCCCGGAGAACGCCTCGAAGGGCGTCACGGGGCGGCGCTCGACGGTCGCGACCGACACGGGGATCGGCGCGGGCTTCATCGCCGGGGGCCGGGGGCTCGCGGTCGATTGGCGCACGCCGATCGCGGCGAGGGCCACCACGGCCGCGGCGGCGAGGAGTGCCGCGGCGAGGCTCCAGTTTCGGGGTTCGGACAACGGCGTCGACATATGCAATGTCCCTTCCGGAGTGGGGGTTATTTGTGTATCGCTCGCTACAGAAGGCGCGAATGATCGGACGCTTGCGGCGGCTTGTCAAGTAATTTAATATCGATCGCTATGAAAACCGCCTCGCCGCCCGCACCGCCGCCGGCCGCCGCCCCGCGCCGGGCGCGCGGGCGCCCGCGCTGCTTCGACTTCGACGAGGCGCTCGACCGCGCGATGCAGGTGTTCTGGCAGAAGGGCTACGAGGCCGCCTCGCTGCAGGACCTCACCGAGGCCATGGGCATCAACCCGCCCAGCCTCTACGCGGCGTTCGGCGACAAGGAGGGGCTCTTCGTGGCGGCGGTGAAGCGCTATCACCTCCAGGTGCAGGGCAGCTGCCCCTACCAGGAAGAGGCCACGGCGCGCGAGTCCGTGGAGCGGCTGCTCACGGACCTCGCCACGCTCTTCACCGACCCCCATCATCCGCGCGGCTGCCTTTCCGTGATGGCGCTCACCACGTCGGCCACCACGAGCGAGCGGGTGCAGGAGATCCTCGCCGCCGAGCGCGCCGCGGCGAAGGGCCGGCTGCGCGCGCGCATCCAGCGCGGCGTGCAGGAAGGCGAGCTTCCGGCCGATACCGACGTCACCGCCCTTGCCAATTTCTACGGCGCCCTGATCGCGGGCATGTCGCTGCAGGCGCGCGAGGGCGTGCCGCGCAGGACGCTGCTCGCGACGGTCCGGACCGCCATGGGCGCCTGGCCCGCGCCGGCGAAGCGCCCCACGCGGCGAAAGGTGCCAAACTAGGCGCTTGCTCCCCCCCGACTTCCACCCCGTACTCCGCCGCTGGTGGGACGGCCGCTTCGGCGAGCCGACCGCCGCCCAGTCCCTGGGCTGGGCCGCCATCCGGCGCGGGGACCCCACCCTCATCGCCGCGCCCACCGGCTCGGGGAAGACGCTCGCCGCGTTCCTCACCTCGCTCGACCAGCTCTTCCGCGAGGGCACCGAGCAGGGCGAGCTTCCCGACGAGGTGCGGGTGATCTACGTCTCGCCCCTGAAGGCGTTGTCGGCGGACATCCACAAGAACCTGGCCGAGCCGCGCCGCGAGATCCGCGCCCTCGCCGAGTCGATGGGCTATCCGGCGGCGAAGATCACGGCCGCGGTGCGAAGCGGCGACACGCCCCAGAACGAGCGCGCGGCGATGCTGCGCACGCCGCCGCACATCCTCGTCACCACGCCCGAGTCGCTCTACCTGCTCCTCACCGCGCAGAAGTCCCGCGAGATGCTGAGGACCGCGCGCGTCGTGATCGTGGACGAGATCCACGCGGTGCTGCAGTCGCGCCGGGGCGCGCACCTGGCGATCACCCTCGAGCGGCTCGACCACGCGTGCGGCCGCAAGCTGCAGCGCATCGGCCTTTCGGCCACCCAGAAGCCGATCGAGGAAGTGGCGCGCTTCCTCACGAGCGGGCCGTGCACGATCGTCGACCGCGGCCACAAGCGCGCGATGGACCTCGCCGTCGAGGTGCCGCGCTCGCCGCTCGAGGCGGTGATGTCCCACGAGGTGTGGCAGGAGTACTACGACCGGCTGGTCGAGCTGATCGAGTCGCACCGCACGACACTCATCACCGTGAACACGCGCCGGCTGGCCGAGCGCATGGCGCACCAGCTCTCGGAGCGCCTGGGCGCGGACAACGTCGCCGCGCACCACGGCAGCCTCGCCAAGGAGGCCCGCCTCGGCGCCGAGCACCGGCTGCGCGAGGGCAAGCTCAAGGTGCTGGTGGCCACCGCCTCGCTCGAGCTGGGCATCGACATCGGGCACGTCGACCTCGTCTGCCAGATCTCCTCGCCCCACCGCATCGCGACCTTCCTGCAGCGCGTCGGCCGCTCGGGACACACCATCGCCGGCACGCCCAAGGGGCGCATCTTCCCGCTCACGCGCGACGACCTCATCGAGTGCGCGGCGATGGTGCGCGCGGTGGCCGACGGCGAGCTCGACCGCGTCACGGTGCCCGATGCGCCCCTCGACGTGCTCGCGCAGCAGGTCGTGGCCGAGGTGTCCGCCGAGGAAGAATGGGACGAAGCGGCGCTCTTCGCGCTCGTGCGCCGGGCCTATCCCTACCGCGGCCTCGAGCGCGCGAAATACACGGAAGTGGTGGAGATGCTCGCGCGCGGCTTCGCCACGCAAGCGCGGGCGCCGCGCGGCGCTGATCCACCGCGACACGCTCGAGGGGAAGCTGCGGGCGCGCAAGGGCTCGCGCATGAACGCGATCGTGAACGGCGGCGCGATCCCCGAGGTGTTCGACTTCCGCGTGGTGCTCGAGCCGGAGGGGCACACCATCGGCACGCTGAACGAGGACTTCGCCATCGAGTCCCTGCCCGGGGACGTGTTCCAGCTCGGCAACACGTCGTGGCGGATCCTCAGGATCGGCAACGGCGTGGTGCGCGTGGCCGACGCCCAGGGCCAGCCGCCCTCGATGCCGTTCTGGCTGGGAGAAGCGCCGGCGCGCAGCGACGAGATGAGCGCGGCGGTCTCGCGCCTGCGCGCGGCGGTGGATGCGGTGCTGCCGGGACCGGACGTGCAGCGCGACGGGGACGGGCTGGAGCCCGCCACGGCGCTGCTCGAGCGCGACTACCGCCTCTCGCGCCCCGCCGCCGCCCAGGTCGCGGCGTACCTGGGCGAGGCGCAAGCGCGCGCTCGGCATCGTCCCGACCACCGACGCGATCGCCCTCGAGCGCTTCTTCGACGAGTCCGGCGGCATGCAGCTCGTGCTCCACGCCCCGTTCGGCAGCCGCATCAACAAGGCGTGGGGGCTGGCGCTGCGCAAGAAGTTCTGCCAGGGCTTCAACTTCGAGCTGCAGGCGGCCGCCACCGAGGAGGGCCTCATCCTGTCGCTCTCCGAGGCGCACTCGTTCCCGCTCGAGGAGGTGTTCCGGTACCTGCACCCGCACTCGGTGCGCGAGACGCTCACGCAGGCGATCCTGCAAAGCCCCATCTTCGAGACGCGCTGGCGGTGGAGCTCGACGCTCGCGCTCGCCGTGCCCCGCAACCGCGGCGGCGCGCGCGTGCCGAACCAGCTCCAGCGCATGATGAGCGAGGACGTGCTGCAGGCGGTCTTCCCCGACGCGGTCGCCTGCCAGGACAACCTCCAGGGCGCGCGCGAGGTCCCCGACCACCCGCTCGTGAACCAGGCGCTGCGCGACGCGCTCGAGGAGGCGGTCGACCTGCACGGGCTCGAGCGCGTGCTGCGGCGCCTGCTCGCGGGCGAGATCCGGGCGGTCGCGCGCGACCTGCCCGAGCCCTCGGTGCTCTCCCACGAGCTGCTCAACTCCGCCGCCTACACCTTCCTCGACGACGCGCCGCTCGAGGAGCGCCGCACGCGCGCCGTCTACACGCGCCGCGCGACCGAGGTCCGCGACGCCGACGACCTGGGCGCCCTCGATGCCGCGGCGATCGAGCGCGTGCGCCAGGAAGCGTGGCCCATCGCGAACACGCCCGACGAGATGTACGACGCGCTGATGGTGGCCGGCTATGTGCAGGAAGCGGAGCTCGAGCCGCACTGGCCGGCGCTCCTCGACAAGCTCGGCGCCCGCGCCGTGAAGCAGGGCGACGCGTGGCTCGCCCTGGAGCGCAGGGACGACGAGGCCATCGACCTCGTCGCGAGCCGCATGGAAGTGCTCGGCCCGGTGACGGAGCGCAACTTCTCCCTCCCCCTGGGGGAGCAGAAGTCCTCCCTCCCCCTGGGGAGCAGAAGTCTCCCTCCCCTAGGGAGCAGAAGTCCTCCCTCCCCCTAGGGGACGAAGTCCTCCCTCCCCCTTGGGGGAGGGCCGGGGAGAGGGTCGCCCGCCGACCTCTCCTCCCTGTTCCTCACCCTCGAATCCCAGGGCCGCATCCTGCGCGGCCGCTTCACGCCGGGCGCGCAGGACACCGAGTGGTGCGATCGCCGGCTCCTCGCGCGGATCCATCGCTACACGTTGAGCCGCCTGCGCGCGGAGATCGAGCCCGTCGCGGCCGCCGACTTCCTGCGCTTCCTCGCCCACTGGCAGCACGTGGCCGCCGAAGACCAGGTGCGCGGCGTGGACGGGCTCGCGGCGGTGATCGGGCAGCTCGAGGGCTTCGAGCTCGCCGCCACCGCGTGGGAGCACGACGTGCTGCCGGCGCGCGTGGCCGACTACGGCGGCGAGCAGCTCGATCGCCTCTGCCTCAGTGGACGCGTCGCCTGGGGCCGCCTCACCCCCGGCACCAAGGCGCCGCTCAAGACCTCGCCCATCGCGCTGATGCTGCGCTCCGGCTCCTCCCTCTCCTGGGAGAGGGCCGGGGAGCGGGTCCGCCGATGCCGACGAGCCGCACCTCGGCTCCGAAGCCACCGCCGTGCGCGATGCGTTATCCAGGCGCGGCGCCTCGTTCTTCCACGAGATCGTCGCGGCGACGGGCCTGCTGCCCGCCCTCGTCGAGCGCGGGCTCGCCGAGCTCGCCGGCGCCGGCATCGCCACCGCCGACAGCTTCGCCGGCCTGCGGGCGCTGCTCGCGCGCCAGGACAAGCGCCGCGAGCTGGTGGAGGCGGCCGGGCGGTGGTCGCTGCTCGCCGCACCCTCCCCCTACCCCCTCCCAAGGGAGGGGGAACCAAGCGCACCCTCCCCCTACCCCCTCCCAAGGGAGGGGGAACAAAGCGCACCCTCCCCCTACCCCGTCCCAAGGGAGGGGGAACAAAGCGCGCCCTCTCCCTTGGGAGAGGGCTGGGGAGAGGGTCCCGTCGAAGCCCTCGCCCGCACCCTCCTCAAGCGCTACGGCGTCGTGTTCCGCTCGCTGCTGCAGCGGGAGACGAACCTCGCGCCGTGGCGCGACCTCGTGCGCGCGTACCGGCGGCTCGAGGCGCGCGGCGAGATCCGCGGCGGGCGGTTCGTCGCCGGCTTCGGGGGCGAGCAGTTCGCGGCATCCGACGCCGTGGGCCGGCTGCGCTCGGTGCGCAAGATGGAGAAGATCGGCGAGCTGGCCGTCCTCAGCGCCGCCGATCCGCTGAACCTCGTCGGCATCCTCACGCCCGAGGCGCGCGTGCCCGCGGTCCATACGAACCGCTTGCTGCTGCGCGACGGCCTGCCGATCGCCGCCCTCGAGGGCGGGGAGCCGCGCCGGCTCGCGCCTTCGGAGATGAGCGACGAGCAGCTCAAGGGCCTGCTCGCGCGCCGCCCCCTGCGCCAGGCGCTCCAGCCTCACCTGCGCGCGCCCACGGGACGCGAGGCGAAGGCGCTCGCCAACCGCACCCTGCACTGACGCCGGGCCGGGGCCGCACACCGCGCTCCCCGACTGGGAACCGGATCATTCCGGGTGTATCGTCATTCGGCGATTCCGCCGCCCCCGCGAGGAGAGCCCCATGGGTGTGCCGCTCGAGCCGTTCGTCCACGAAGAGCATCCCCGCGTCTGCGAGGCGGGCGAGGTGGTCTTCCGCGCCTGGGACATGGGGGCCGAGATGTACATCGTGCTCGAGGGCGAGGTCGAGATCTCCATGGACTCCAAGCTGCTGGAGACCCTCGGGCCCGGCGAGCCCTTCGGCGAGATGGCGCTCATCGACCAGGCGCCGCGCACGGCCACGGCGACCGCGAAGACCGCCTGCAAGCTCGCCGTCATCCCCGAGAAACGCTTCCTCTTCCTGGTGCAGACGACGCCGCACTTCGCCCTGCAGATCATGAAGGCGATGGCCGACCGGCTGCGCAAGATGAACGTGCGGGCGGCATGAGACATCCTGTGTCAACCCATGGCCATCGCTGCGCGATGAAGTTGAGGATCGTAAGGTCGGCGATCGGTCCAGGCGCGCCACAGGACGCGCAGCCAGGCGCGGCTGAGGATGCGCACTGCGTGCGGGTGGTCGCACCCGCGGCCCAGAGCGCGCTCGTAAAGCGCCTTGGCCCAAGCGGATTGGTGGCGGGAGTTGTCGGCGAAGCACGTGATGGCGCGGCGCAGGCGGTGGTTGCACGCCCATCGGAATCCGACGGACCGGTGCTTGCCGGATTCGTAGGTGAGCGGCGCGACGCCGGCCTCGGCGGCGAGGATGTCGTCGGTCGGGAAGCGGTCGCGGACATCGCCCAACTCGGCGAGGATCTGCGCTGCGCAGATGCGGCCGGCACGAGGGAACGACATCAGGATGCGGCCATCGTCGAGTGCTTCGAGCTCGTGCTCGATGCGCGAGCTGAGCAAGGCGATCTGCTGGACCAGGCGCTCGAGAACCAGCGCCTGGATGCGGGCGACTTCGCCTTTGGCTTCGGCCTCGAGCTCACCCGCTTTGCCATTGGCGGCGCCGTGCAGGCGCCCGAGCAACTCGACTACCGGCTTGCGACCACAGTAGCCGTGCTGCGCGAGGAAGGAAGCGAGGCGTTTCTCGCCAAGGCGAGCTGCGGACTGTGGCGTCGGATAGCGCTGCACGAAGGCAAGCGCGATCGGCGAGTCGATCGCCGCGAAGATGGATCCGGCGCCGGGCCAGAACGAGTCGAGCAGGCTGCGCAGCTGGTTGGCCATCTCGACGCGGGTCGCCACGAGGTCGTCGCGACCGCGCACCAGGGCGCGCAGCGCGCGAATCGCGTCACTTTGAGGGGCAAGGCGGGGGAACCGGTGACCGTCGGTGCGCAGCGCATCGGCAAGCAGGTAAGCATCGGAAGCGTCGCTCTTGGCGCCGTGGCTGCGATAGCGGGGGCGCATGGCCTTGACGGCATTGGGATGCACCGGGAAGACAGGGAAGCCGGCTTCGACGAGCGTGTCGACGACGAGGCCGGAGGGTCGTTCGATGGCCACGGGTACCGCACCGTCGGCGCTCTCGAACCTCTTGAGCTTGCGCATCGCCTCGGCAAGGCCTGCGGCGTCGTGGCTGACTTCGAAACGATCGGCCACCGCTCCACGCTCGTCGATGACGCAGATCGAATGCGTGTGCGATGCCCAGTCGAGACCTGCGAAATAGCGGGACATGGACAGCCTCCCATCGGTTGGGGTAACAATCTCCGTGTCGGAAGGCCGCGCGGGTCGCTCATTGATAGGCGCTCTGGCGTGCGAAACCTGGCGCTACATCCTGTAGCCCGTCGTGGTCTTCCGGCGCCCTCGGCGCCGCGGGTCTCATGCGGGCTCTTGAGGAGCAAGCGAGCTGGGCGGTCATCCGAGGGGCACGGAACCCGGAAGGTAGCCCAATGAGCCGGCCTCACCACGCCGCCGCGCCGAAGTGCCCGAACTCGGAGAGCGCCGGCGACTCCTGGCGCAGGTATCCCGTGATGCCGTGGGCGGTCGACTCCAGGTCGGCGAGCTCGAAACTGCCCGACGAGACCGTCGCGGCGTCGCGTGAGCACGTGAACGAGCCGGCGATGTTGCCGAGCTTGCCCGACTGGCGGTATGCGCCGCGGTACTCGCAACGGCGGCCCTCGGTGTCGTCCACCCGCATGAACGCGACCGCCCCGTCGACCAGCAGCACGATGTCGCCGCTATAGCGGGAAACGCCGACGGAGGCCTCGCCGGGCACGACCTGCCGCAGCCGGAACGAGCCGTGATAGGCGCCGCCCGGGTCGGGCATGGACCACGTCTGCCGCTGCACGTCCTTGGCGACCTGCACACCCTCCGCCTCGTACACGAGGTGCAGGCTGTCCTTTGCGCGGGCCTCGATCGAGATCCAGCCCACCGGCTGGATCCTGAGTCGGGAGGGGTCGAACGCGCTGCCGTGCCAGGAGCCCTCGGTGCGGTACAGCGCCCCTCCGAAGACGGGCAGGCCGCTCGCGTCGTACGCCACCACCTGCGCGTCGGACGCGACGTACCACCGGGGCGTGCCGTCGGCGCCGTACACGAAGAGCGTCACGAACGCGGTCTCGCCTTGCTGCACCAGGTTCATGCCCCAGCCGTTCTCGGACGGGTTCCACCACAGGTCCGTATAGGGGCCGGCGCCCGCGAGCCGCGCCGCCAATGTCAAAAGTCCCGCCAGGACGATCGAGTAGGTTCGCATTCCGGCCCCCGCGCTCGAAAAACCGAGGAGTGTAGCAACGGCGTGGGCAGCCGATTGTTACCGAATGCGCGATCGCCGATCGTGCCGGCGTTCCATCGGCGCGATGGCGGGTAGAATTGTCCCGTGCCCCCGATCGTCCGGGCGGCGCCGATCCCTTTCCCGTCCCGAAGATGCCCATTCCCGAAATCCGCAGGTCCCAAGGCGGAAGCGCCGCCGTTTTCGTCGTCGTCCTTCTCGTCCTCGTCGCCGCGCTCGCCGCCGCGGCGTTCGTCTTCCGGCCCCGGTTCGAAGCGCAGCCGCCGCAGATCGCGATCGCGGCCCCGGCCGACACCGTGGGCGCCGCTCCCTTCGAGATCGACGTGACGGACAAGGGCACGGGGCTCAAGTCCGTGACGGCCACGATCTCGCAGGGTGGCGCGGAGCACACGCTCGTCTCGGAGCAGTATCCGGGGCCCGTGGCGCAAAAGAGGATCCAGGTCGCCATGACGAAGGTCGCGGGAATCCAGGAAGGGCCGGTGGTGGTGAAGGTGACCGCCCGCGACGGCTCGCTCTGGCACTGGTTCGGCGGCAACGAGGCCACGGTCGAGCGCAAGCTCACGGTCGACCTCACGCCGCCCACCCTCGAGCTGATCGACGACGACCGGTACGTGAACTTCGGCGGCGTGGGGGCCATCGTCTACCGGGCCTCCCCCGACACGGCGAAGAGCGGCGTGCAGGTCGGCGGCCACTACTTCCCCGGGTTCAAGGGCGTGGTCCACGGCCATCCCGAGGACTACTTCGCCCTGTTCTCCCATGCCTACGACGTGAAGCCCAACGACCGGGCCGCGGTGCTCGCCACCGACCAGGCGGGCAACACGCGCGAGATGCGGCTGGGCTACGAGCTCAAGAACGTGCGCTACAAGAAGAGCACGATCGCCATCTCGGACCACTTCTTCCAGACGAAGGTCGTGCCGCTTCTGCCCGACGTGTCGAAGCGCAACGGCCCGGTGAAGGACGTCTTCGTCGCGGTCGACCACGACGTGCGCAAGCAGAACGAGGACAAGATCGCGCAAGTCACCTCGAAGACGACGCCGAAGAAGCTCTGGGACGGCGCCTTCGTGCAGCTCAGCAACTCCAAGGTGGAGGCCAACTTCGCCGACGAGCGCACGTACACGTACAAGGGCGAACCGATCGATACCGCCTTCCACCTGGGCTACGACCTGTCCGTCACGCGCCACTACCCGATCGAGGCGGCCAACAGCGGCGTCGTCGCCTTCACCGGCGACCTCGGCCTGTACGGCAACGCGATCATCATCGACCACGGCCTCGGGCTCTTCACGCTCTACGGGCACTGCTCGCGCATCGACGTGAAGCCCGGCGACCACGTCGACAAGCGCCAGATCATCGGCAAGACGGGCGAGACCGGCTTCGCCGGGGGCGACCACCTGCACTTCGGCGTCTATCTCGACGGCGTGGCGGTGCTGCCCGTCGAGTGGTGGGACGGCAAGTGGATCCGCGACAACATCACGCCGAAGCTTGGCGGCGGCAGCGTGCAGAAGGTGTCGCGCGCGAAGTGATCTCCCGCCTCGGTTCTCCGGTGGGAGGGGTGGGACCTCCCGGTGGAATTGCTGGACTTTGTCCCACAAATTTCGGTGACTGAGGCAAGCATCCGCGCGCGAGGCGGCCGGCACCACTGCAGTGGGACACCGCGTGCGGATGCCGCGCTGCCTCGATTCGTCCGCCGCAATCCGCACTTCGTCGCGCCCGGCTGGCGCCGGCGCCCGGCGTCGGGCAAGCTGGCCTGAAAACCGGCACAGGGAGCCGCGCCATGACCCATCGGATCGCCCTTTTCCTCACCTGCCTCGTCTTCGCCGGCAGCGCGCTGGCCGACGAGGCCATCTTCAGCCGCTCGGTCCAGGTGGGCGGCGACGTCGACATCACCCGGCCGGTGGACGGCTCGCTGCTCGTGGCGGCCGGGCGGGTGCGGATCGAGGCGCCGGTGCGGGGCAGCCTCCATGTCGTCGGCGGCAAGGTCGACCTCGGCAACGCGGCGGCGATCTCGGGCGACGCCTCCATCGCCGGCGGCGACATCACCGTGAACGGCCCCATCGAGGGCGACCTGCACGCGGCCGGCGCGGAGGTCGCGATCGACGCGCCGGTGGGCGGCGACGTATCCATCGCGGCGGGCACCCTCGACCTGGGACCGGACGTGCGGATCGCCGGGAAGCTCACGTTCCGGGGCGAGGAGATCCGCCGCGATCCGGCGGCACAGGTGGCGGGCGGCATCGAGCACATCGGGCACGGCGCCCGCGCCTATCGTCATCCGCACCGGCGCACGCTCGCGGAACGCTTCAGCACGGGGTGGTTCTGGACCGCGGGCCTGATGATCCTCGCCGCGCTCATCGCGGGGGCGCTCCCCGGCGCCTCGCAGCGCATGGCGCTGGCGCTGCGCGAGCGCCCGTGGCTCGCCGCACTCCTGGGCCTGGTCGCGCTCACCACCATCCCGGTCGCCGCCGTCCTCGTGATGATCACCATCATCGGCATCCCGATCGGCCTGCTCGCCCTCGCCGGTTACGCCATCCTGCTGCTCGTCGGCTACGTCGGGTTCGCGGTGGTGGCCGGCGCGCTGCTGCTCGAGCGCATGAAGCCCGCGGGCGTGGCGCGCACCGGGTGGCGGGTGGCCGCGGCGGTGCTCGCCATGCTCGCGCTCGCGATCCTCGCGCGCCTGCCTTTCGTGGGCGGCCTCGTGGCGCTCGTCGCGCTCGTCGTGGGCGTGGGAATCATCGTGACCGCGCTCTTCCGGCCCTCGCGTCCCGCGGACACGCTCGCCGCCTGAAGGCAGTGCCTGTCGAAACCGGGTCCGCCCGTTCGACTACACCATGCCGCTTCGGGCCCGACCGCAATAGAAAGGAACCGCCATGCCGAGCACCGTCCGCCTGCACCGCGTCCTGCGCTCCACTCCCGAGCGCGTCTACCGCGCGTTCCTCGACCCCGCCGCCATGGCCAAGTGGCTGCCTCCCAACGGATTCACCGGGCAGGTCCACCACATGGACGCGCGCGTCGGGGGCAGTTACAAGATGTCGTTCACGAACTTCACCTCCGGCAGCAGCCATTCGTTCGGCGGCGAGTACCTCGAGCTCGCGCCGAACGAGCGCATCCGCCACACCGACGCCTTCGACGACCCCAACCTGCCCGGCACGATGGTCGTCACGATCGAGCTGAAGAAGGTGTCGGTGGGGACCGACGTCCAGGTCACCCAGGAGGGCATTCCCGACGCGATCCCGGCCGAGGCCTGCTACCTCGGGTGGCAGGAGTCGCTGGTGCTGCTGGGCAAGCTCGTCGAGGCGGAGATCCCGGGCTAGGAACACCCTCCCCCTACAAGTCTCCTCCCTCTCCCTTGGGAGAGGGCCGGGGAGAGGGTCACGCAGCCTGCTCCCTCTCCCTTCTCCCTTGGGAGGGGGCCGGGGAGAGGGTCGGCGTTACCCTCCCCCTACCCCCTCCCAAGGGAGGGGGAACAATGGGCGGGGAGAGGGTCGCGGCGCAGCTTGACATATTCATCCTTTTGGATGAATCTCGCGCCATGCACCTCGACGACACCCTGGTCGCCCTCGCCGACAAGACCCGGCGCTCGATCCTCGAGCGCCTCGCCTCGGGAGAGGCGCGCGTGACCGAGCTCGCCGCGCCCTTCGACATCTCGCTCAACTCCGTGTCGAAGCACATCCGCCTGCTCGAGCGCGCGGGCCTCGTGCGCCGGCGCGTGGCGGGCCGCGACCACTATCTCTCGCTCGACCCGAAGCCCTTCGACGAGCTGTCGGCGTGGATGTCCCGCACACGCCGGTTCTGGAGCGCGAGGCTCGACGACCTCGAGGCCGCATTGCGCGCCGACGACGCCATCCAGGCTGCGGCGAAATCGCCCAAACACTCCCCCAGGAAAAGGAGCCGCAAATGAGCCGTCCCGTCACCCGCCTCGCGCCCGGCACGTTGAAACTCGAGCGCCTGCTGCCCGGGCCCATCGAACGCGTGTGGGCGTTCATCACCGAGTCCGACAAGCGCGCGAAGTGGCTCGCCGCGGGCGAGTTCGACCTGCGCGTGGGCGGGCGCATCGAGCTCTACTTCGACAACGACCGGCTCTCCCCGGACAAGAACGCGTCCGCACCGAACAAGGGCGCGCAGGCGCCGATGACGGGCGTCATCACGCGGCTCGAGCCCCCGCGCCTCCTCGCGCACACGTGGATGTGGAAGAGCGGCGAGACGGTGGTGACCTACGAGCTCGCCGAGCGCGGCAAGGATGTACTGCTCACGATCGTCCACGAGCGGCTCGGCAAGGACGTCGAGCTGCCGGTCATGGCCGGCTGGGACACGCACAGCGGCATCCTCGAGGACCTGCTGAAGGGCATGCAGCCGCGGCCGTTCTGGTCGACCCACGACAAGCTGCAGAAGGAGTACGCGGCCGAGCGAGAGGCGACGGCGGGGTAGCGGGCTCGGCCGCGGTTGCGCTTCGACGAGCGGAGCGGTGATCTCGCCGTGCCGCTGATCAGCAGCGAGCGGCCCTGCGCGCCGAGGCGAGAATTCAACCGACCGTTGACGGGGCACAAGCGCGCGCCGCTGCGCGGATGCGAAGATCGGCGGATCGATCCCGCGCTGGATGGAGCCCGACCATGAATCGCCCCGCGATAGCCCTCGTCGTGCTCGGCGCGGCCCTCGCGCTTCCCGCGTACGCCGGCGAGCCGACCTACGTGCAAGGCAAGGACATCTTCATCGAGACCGGCGTGGATGCCCCCGACCGGGCTCCCACGTGGTACGCGCCGATGGCCGCGAAGCCGTACGCGCCGGTCTTCGAGATGCTCGCCACGCGCGGCACCGGCGGGCGCTACAACTCCTATACGTACGCGGTCACGCTCAAGGACATGATCAAGTTCCACGGGCACGACTGCGAGGGCACGATCCACGCGGCCAACATGGCGAAGGTCGCCTTCGGGATCCTGTTTCCCGACGGGATCATCGACCGCAGCGTGCTGCGCGGCATCACGGGAAACAGCCCGTGCCTGTCCGACGCGGTGGCGTTCCTCACCGGGGCGCGGCTGCAGTACGGCACCCTCGGCTTCTTCAGGAACAAGGATTACGGACACGCGATCATCCTCTACCGCGAGGACACGGGCGTCGCCGTCCTCGCGACTTGGAAGAAGGGCATCAACAACATCCCGGGCGAACCCGTCGTGCTTCCCGGGTCGATCGCGTGGGAGCCGAAAATCCCGATGAAGCTGATGATGGAAGTGAAGCAGGCGGTGAAGGTGCAGAAGACGCCTACGCCCTACCAGGTCGACCTCATGCGCTACCAGCAGTACGTGCACGTGAACGACATCCTCGACCATCCCCTCGAGGCGAGCTACCAGGCGAAGGTGATTCCCGACTTCCGGTGGGAGGACTGGGCCGACCCGTCGCTCGCCACGAACCGGACTTTCCGCCGCAGCGACATCGAGTTCAAGAATTTCCCGAACCGGGCGAAGCCCATCGAGGGCCCGCCCGCGAGCTGAGGGGATCCGGCTGCCCGGCGACCTGATCTCGACCGGCATCCCCGGGCGCTACTGCACGGCCTCCCCGATGCGCAGGTCGCGATCGATCGAGCCCTCGCCGAGCGCGCGCAGCGCCTCCTGGTACGCCGAGCCGTCGTGGCAGCTGAGCGCGATTTCGTTGCCTTACCGCACCGACGATGACCTCGCCGCCGTAGCTCACGCGGACATGGGCGGTCGAGACGGGGATGCCGGGGCGGGGCCGGGCACCGGGTGCGGCCCAATCTTCCGGGGCGACTCGTCGAATTGCCCGCCGGCTGTTCGACGATCGGCGTGGGTTGACCCGTTCACGGTGAAGGCATAAGTTCCCCCCCTGGTCGCGCCGCTTTCGATAAGGGGGAATTATCGTGAACCTGCAACAGCTCGGTTACTTCGTGGCCGTCGCCCGCACGCGCAGCTTCACCCGGGCCGCGGAGGATTGCTTCGTGGCCCAGCCCGCGCTCTCCCAGCAGATCCGAAAGCTCGAGGAGGAGCTCGGCCTTCCGGTCTTCGAGCGCCGGCGAAGGGGCGTCGACCTCACGCTCGCGGGAACCGCCTTCCTCGGCTATGCCGAGCAGGTGCTGAAGCTGGTGGCCGAAAGCAAGCAGCACATCTCCGACCTGCAGCGAGTGCGCCACGGCGCCATCTCGGTGATGTGCCTGCCCACGACGGCCACGTACTGGCTGCCGGGGATCATCTCGGAATACCACTCGCAGTACCCGGACATCGACATCCACATTCACGAGCACGCGGGGTGCACGCCGGACGACTTCGCGAAGTCGCTGTATGACGTGGGCATCGTGCAGGTCGGGGAGTCGAGCGAGCATCGGGCACCCGAGATCCGGGCCGAGCGCCTGTTCGTCGACGAGCAGCTCCTCGTCGTCCCCGCGGGCCACCGGCTCGCCGGCAACGAGGGGCAGGCGGCGATCCCGCTCAAGGAAACCGCGGGAGAGCCGTTCATCCTCCCCAAGCCCGCCTGCGGCATGAGCCGCACCATTTCACAGGCCTTCTCGGATGCGGGGTTCGTTCCGCGCGTGCGCCTGGAAACGAGCCAGATCGAGGCCGTCTGCGAGATGGTCTCCGCCGGACTCGGCATCGGCCTCATGCCGGCGATGGCCATGAGCCGCAGCCATCCGGGCGTGCGCTGGCGGCGCCTCAGGAACCCCGTTCCCAGGCGCACCATCGCGCTCGCCTGGAGCGCCGAGCGCAGCCTGTCTCCCGCCGCGACGGCGCTCATGGCGATCGTGCGGGCCGCAGCAAGCGTCCACGGTCGCAGGTTCGCGAAGGCCGGCGCGCACACGCGCGAATCGGGCCCTCCAAAGCGCAGACGCCTCGAGCCGGCCACTGCGTAGCCTGCAGGGGGCGCATAAGCGCCGGTTATCGTTGCCATTGAAATCGAGTATTTGCTTTATGGCAGCCAGCGCGTAGCTTGAACGGCACCCGCCACGCAGAAGGCGGAGGAGGAGCCGACGATGCACGTTTCCCGCGAGTCGAAGCCGGACGAAACCGTGGTCCGAAGGGTCGCGTTCGCCAGCATGCTGGGCACGATCCTGGAGTGGTACGACTTCTTCCTGTACGGCTTCACGGCGGCGCTCGTGTTCGGGAAGCTGTTTTTCCCGACCTACTCGCCGCTCGCGGGCACGCTCGCCTCCTTCGGCACGCTCGCCATCGGCTTCGTGGCCCGCCCCCTGGGAGGCATCCTCTTCGGGCATTTCGGCGACCGCCTCGGGCGCAAGCGCATGCTCGTGATCACCATCTCGGTCATGGGCGGAGCCTCCTTCCTCATCGGCCTGCTGCCCGGGTTCGACACCATCGGCATCGCCGCGCCCGTGCTCCTCACCCTGCTGCGGTTCCTGCAGGGGATCGGCCTCGGCGGCGAGTGGGGCGGCGCCGTCCTGCTCGCGATCGAGCACTCGCCTCGCCATCGGCAGGGCTTCTACGGCAGCGTGGTGCAGCTTGGCGCCGGTATCGGCCTAGCGCTCGCCACGGCGATCCTGATGGGAAGCTCCGCGCTGCTCGACCAGGGTGCGTTCCTCGCCTGGGGGTGGCGCATCCCGTTCCTCGCCAGCATCGTGCTGCTCGCCGTCGGGCTGTACATCCGGCTGCGGGTCGAGGAAACACCGGCCTTCCGTGCGATGCAGCAGTCGGGAAAGGTCGTGCGGTTGCCCATCCTCGAGCTGCTCCGCCGCCACCCGCGCGAGATCGCGAGCACCACGGCGCTGTACCTGGGCGGCATCACCGTCCCCTTCTATACGGTGTGGGTCTTCCTCATCTACTACGCGACGACGGTGCTTCACGTCGGCCGCACCCAGGTGCTCCTCGGCGTTGTCATCAACAACGTCCTCCTGCTCGCCGCCACCCTGGCAGGGGGAGCGCTGTCGGACCGCGTCGGCCGGCGCCTGCCGTTCATGGCGAGCGTCACCGTGCTCGCGATCGCCGCCTTCCCCTTCTTCTGGGTGGCGAATCAGGCGCAGCCGCACTGGATCTGGGTCGCGATGTTCATGTTCGGCGCGCCGCAGTGGTTCGCGTGGGGGGTGCTGCCCGCGCTCTTCGCCGAGTACTTCCCGGCCAACCTGCGCTACACCGGCATCTCGCTCGGAAGCCAGCTCGCGACCATCATCGGCGGGTTCGTCCCGTTCTTCGCCGCCGCTACGCTGCCCACACTGGGGACCTGGCCCGTGTCCACGCTCGTGGTCGTGAGCGAGCTCCTCGCCATCGTCGCCCTCGTCCGGATGAGAGCTGCGCGCGTGACGGCCGCGATTGGCGCAGAGACCGCCTGAGGAGGAAGAGAGATGCCGATCATCCGAGTCGATGTTCCCGAGGGCAGCACGCGCGCGGAGCTTCTCGCCCTGAGGCGCCGCATCGAGGAAGCGATCGCGCGCACCTGGGCGAAGGACCACATCTACGTCGCGATCCATCCCATGATCGCCGAGGCCGCAGACCGTAGCGCGATCGTGACGGTGGACCTTCGAAAGGGCCGCGGAGAGGAGGCGCAACGCTCGGTGGCGCTCTATCGCGAGCTTCTGCAGGCGCTGCGCCTCGCGCTGAATACCGAGGCGGACCGTTTCGTCCTCCTGGTGAGGGAATTCGAGGAGAGGTGCTTTGTCGTGGACGGTGGCAAGGCGCTGCCGCCGCTCGAGGAGATCACGCCTCCGATCCAAGCGCCAGCCTGACGGCCCCGCCTTTCCCCGGCGGATCGCTCGACGAACACCGAGTCGCCGAACTCGTGCGTCCGGTATCCCCGGGCTTCGAGCTGCGCGGATACGAGGCGCGGATGACCGGGAGTCGCGAGGACCACGGCGCTCAAGAGGCCTAGCTTCAGCAGCTCGGCGCGCGCGAGGGTTGGCGGCGCGAGCCGGTCCTCGGTGCGCGGCAAGGTCGCCGGGCTCGAGAAGCTCCGGCCATGGACGCTGCTCGGGATCGGCGCGCTCACCACCATCCCGATCGCCCTGAGCGTCTTCGGGCACGAGGAGGACGCCCCGCCCCCGTCGGAGGGCTGATCCCGCGGCTCGCCGGTCAGACCGGCGAGACGCCGAACAGCCAGCGGTGCAGGCCCAGGACGAAGGCGGCGTAGATCGCGAGGCCCACCACTACGCACACGATCGTTCCTCGCATGGTGCCCGCCGGATAGACCGTGCCCGCCGCACGATCGCGCTTCCTCGCGGCGCCGAAATCGAGGATCGCCCACGCGAGGAAGCTGCCGAACAGGATGACATCGGCCAGGCCGCCGTTGGACAGCAGGTGCGCGAAGGCCCAGAGCTTCACGCTGAGGATCTGCGGATGGTGCAGTCGCGCCCGGATGCCGTTCGCGGGCACGCGGGCCGCGACGAACATGGGGAAGACCGGCAGCATGAGCAGTGCCGTCACGTGGCGCAGGAAGGCCGGCGGATCCCAGAGCTGCACCTGGCCGTGGACGCGGACATAGCCCCAGACGAGCAGCACGAAGCCCACGATCGAGAGCAGCGAATAGATGCCCTTCCACCGCTTCTCGCCGATGCGGGAGATGGTGGCGGTGCGCCAGTCCTCGGCGAAGATGCGCACCGAGTGAAGGCCCAGGAACAGCAGCAACCCAGCGATCAGCATGGCCATGGCCGGCTCCTCCGAATCGAACGAGGCATTGTGCGCCGTCCGAGCCGGGTGACCGCGGGCCGCGCCGGAGGGGTTACTCCACCCCCTCGACGATGCGAAAGTCCCGATCCACGGAGCCGTCGCCCAGCGCGCGTAACGCTTCCTGGTACGCGGGTCCGTCGTGACATGCGGCCGCATCCGAGACGCTCGGGAACTCGACCAGGACGGTGCGCTGCACGACACCGCCTTCATAAGCGTGCGCCGCGGTGTCGCGTGCGAGGAACCTGCCGCCGCCCGCCTGGATGGCGGGACCGGCGAGCTTCGCATAGGCGGCGAGCTTCTCCGGGTCGTGGACTGCGCGGTAGCAGGAAATCCAATAACCCTTTGCCATCATGGTCTCCCTCGTGGTTTCACGAAATGCCGATCATGCGGATTCCAGCGGGCCAGGCGCGGGACATCCTTCGATGGTGCGCGGCTAAACCCTCCCAGTCAGGACCGCTTCTTCGCCAGCCGGTCCTTCAGGTCCGCGAAGGGATTGTGCGTCGCGACGCGGTGCTCGTCGGCGGCGGGACTGCTCGCCTGCCCCCTCGCCGCGTCGAGCTGCTTCTGGTGCTCGTTGTCGTGGCAGTAGAGGCACAGCAGCTCCCAGTTGCTGCCGTCGGGTGGATTGTTGGCGTGGTTGTGGTCCCGATGGTGGACGGTGAGCTCGCGCAGGTTCGCGCCGCCGAACTCGCGCCCGCACCGGCCGCAGATCCACGGATAGATCTTCAACGCCTGTTCCCTGTAGCTCGATTCGCTCATGGCTAGCTGAGAATCCTCATGCCGCGCACCTTCCCGAAGTCGCGGTCGTGCGTCACCAGCGCTTCCGCGTTGATGGCCAACGCACTGGCGAGTTGAATGGCGTCGGGCAAGCGCAGTCGATATTGCGCCCGGAGGCGAGCGGCGGATTCAGCGATGTCGCTCGTGACTTCCACGACCCGCCATGACTCGAGAGCCGCTCGATAGCGCCGGGCAAGCGCTTCCTCGCCGGCGCCCAAAGGTCCGGTCAACACCTCCGCGATCGTGACGGTAGAGACCGCCAGCCCGATCCCACCGCGTTCGTGCCGCGCGAAAAGCGGCGCAAACCGGCCGGCGAGCTTCGGATGGGACTCGAGCGTGTAGATGATCGGAGCGCTGTCTACCAGGACGAGCGCCCCTTCCGGAAGCGACGCGGCTTCTAGCGGCTCCATTCGTCGCGAAGGCGAGCGATGTTCCGCGCGCTGTCCGATCCCCACATTCCCTTGCCGGTGCCGGCGAGGGAAAGGAGCGACGCCGTGCCCGCGGGCCTCGCGGCCTTTACCGGGACCACGGCCGCGATCGCGCTCCCATGGCGGGTGATGATCGTCGTGCGGCCTTGCGCGGCGGCGTCGAGGATGGCTGGAAGCGTCTTGCGGGCTTCCTCGACACCACGGACGCTGGGTTTCGAGTCCGGTTTCATGGCAATACTGTACAGACTGTACAGCCCGAGGTCAACGGCGCTCGGCATCACAACCGCGCCTGCGCCGGGTGGTAGCCGCGGGGCCGGGACCGCAAGCTTCGCCGGCGGACTTGTCGAATTCCCCGCCGGCTGTTCGACTACCGGTTACCACCCCCACCAAGGAGATGAACATGCGGTTCCTTTCGATGGTCCGGATCGACGAGAAGGCCGGCCAGAAGCCCAGCGAGCGGCTGATGAAGGAGATGGGCAAGCTCATGGAGGAGGCGATGCGCGACGGATGGCTCGTCTCGACCGCCGGCCTCAGGCCCACCGCCGAGGGCAAGCGGGTGCGCTGGAACCGCGGGAAGCTCACCACGACCGACGGACCCTTCAGCGAGACGAAGGAGGTGATCGGCGGCTACGCGGTCCTCGAGGCGCCGTCGATGGCGAAGGCCCTCGAGCTCACGGAGCGCTTCCTGCGCGTCCACGGCGACGAGTGGAACGTGGAATGCGAGGTCCGGGCGCTGGACGGGCCGGATTTCGGCGCCGACCAGCGATGCGCGCAGGGAGAGCTGGCTGCCCGGTAGGGATCGGGAAGGGGCCGGCGCGAACCGGCCCCGCTTCGAGGGTTTCGTGAGGCGAAGCGCTGCAGCGGTCCTAGACCGCCCCGATCTCGGTCGCGCGGATCTTCTCCGGATCGCCGGTGACGTCGATGCCGGCGATGCGGCCATCGGCGAAGGTGAGGCGGATCAGCAGCATGAGCTCGCCGACCCGAGGGGTCACGACGATGCCGGGCCGGCCGTCGAGGAGTGCGACGCCCGCGCCCTGCGCGCGGCCCTTGTACATCTTCGAGACCGCCGCGGCCGCCGCGCACCTCCTGCGCCCGCTTGCCGCGCATGGCGGCCGAGTCGGCGCGGAACACCACGTCGGGATCGAGCATGGCGATGAGCTTGTCGAGCTCGCCGTTGCGCGAGGCCGCGAGGAACGCCTCGACGAGCTCGCACTGCCTGGCGATATCCGGCGCCGGCGGCGCCTCCGCCCCCCGCACGCGCCGGCGTGCGCGGCTCGCGAGCTGGCGCGTCGCCTCCTCGCTCTTGCCGATGATGGGGCCGATCTCGGCGAACGGGCGGTCGAAGAGATCGTGCAGCACGAAGGCCACGCGCTCCGCGGGCGCGAGCTCCTCGAGCACCACGAGGAGAGCGAGCCCCACGGAGCGGGCGAGGGCGAGCTCCTCGGCGGGATCGATGCCGCCGGATCGCGCATCGGACTTTTCCTCGTCCAGCGGCTCTTCCGCCCGCGTATCGCGCGAACGCAGCATGTCGAGGCAGATGCGCGCGACCACCGTCGTGAGCCAGCCGCCGAGGTTCTCGACCGCGCCCATGTCGCTCCTCTGCACGCGCAGCCACGCCTCCTGCACGGCGTCCTCCGCCTCGGCCGCGGAGCCCAGCATGCGGTAGGCGATGCCGCGCAGGCGTCCGCGGTGGGCTTCGAAGGTCTCGGCGATCCGGTCCGGTTGGCCCATCTGTCACGTTCCTCGCAGCTCGTTCGTCATGGGGATGACGTGCCAACTCCGACCAACGTGACAATGGAGGATTCCATGACCGCTCGCATGACCCCGCGACAACCCCGCCTGAAGAGCCCCGGCATGATACTTCCGGAGGTCGTCCAGGGCATCCAGACGCTCATCGGCGCCGTCTACAAGAGCGGCGCCGCACGCTCGACGCTCGAGCTCGTCCACCTGCGCGTGAGCCAGATCAACGGCTGCGCCGCGTGCATCGACAGCGGCTGGCGAACGGCGAAGAAGGCCGGCGAATCGGACGAGCGCCTCTTCAACGTCGCGGCCTGGCGGCATGCGCCCTACTACAGCGATGCGGAACGCGCCGCCCTGGCGCTCGCGGAAGCCACGACGCGCATGGCGGATCGCGAGGAGGCGGTGCCCGACGAGATCTGGAACGAGGCGGCGAAGCACCACGACGAGAAGGCGCTGGCGGCGCTCGTCACGTGGATCTCGCTCACCAATTTCTTCAATCGGATGAACGGCGCGACGGGGCAGATCGCCGCCGGGGCGCAGTGGGGGTAGGGACAACGATCGTCGATCGCTTCCGCCCGTTCCTCAGCCCAGCAGCTCGAAGCCCGGTAGCCGTCCCGCCGCCTTGTCGAAGGTCACGATCTTCTCGCAGCCGCGCGCCAGCAGGACCTGCCCGAGGAGCACGTCGCTGAAGTCGGCCGGGGACTTTTGCCACGTGCGCAGGGCCTTCCAGACGATCTCGCCTTCCTCGACGACGAGCTGCCTCGAGCCGAGAAGCCCTTCGATGACCGCCGCGATGCGCTCCTTGCCCGCGTCGTAGCAGTCCGCCAGCACCCAGGCAACCTCGCACAAGATGATGAGCCCGACGAATCCGGGGCGATCCACGGTGAGGACGCGCTCGAAGAGCCTCGAGGCGGCTGCGGACTGCCGCGCATCGTCCTGGGTCACGTAGCGGACGATGACGTTGGTATCGAGCCCGATCACTTGCGACCGCGCGCCCGGCGGACCGCGGCCTTCATTTGCTCGACGGGAACCGGCTGCCGCGGCTTGGGCACCAGGCCCTTCAGGTGACGCACGTCCCGGGTCGCGGCGACGACCTTGTACACGCCCCTTTCCTGCTCCACGAATTCAAGGCGATCGCCCGCCTCCACTCCCAGGCGCTCGCGCACCTCCTTGGGGATGGTGATCTGGCCTTTGCTGGTGAGGGTGGCGCGGGTCATCTGGACGCCTTTCGATCGTAGTCATTCCTTACCTCAATGTAAGGCGTCAATACGTTCCTGTCAATGCGGCGTCTTATATCATTCGGGTAGTCCCGCCGAGCCTTTCCCGCATGCCGCCCACAAACAAGAAATCGCCCAACGGCTTCACTCGGTACCAGAAGTTCGTCGTAGCCGCCCTCGCCTTCCTGCAGTTCGCCGTGATCCTGGACTTCATGATCGTGGCGCCGCTGGGCGCTTTGGTGATGCCCGCGCTCGGGATGTCGCCGCGCCAGTTCGGGCTCATCGTCTCGGCGTATGCATTCAGCGCGGGTGCCAGCGGCCTTCTCGTGGCGGGCTTCGCCGACCGCTACGATCGCAAGAAGCTGCTGCTCTTCTTCTACACGGGCTTCGTGCTGGGCACGCTGTGGTGCGGCCTGGCCAACTCGTTCCATGCGCTGCTCGCCGCGCGCATCGCCACCGGCATCTTTGGCGGCGTGATCGGGTCGGTGGTGCTCGCGATCGCCACGGACCTCTTCGCGCCCGAGCAACGGGGCCGCGTGATGGGCTTCATCCAGACCGCGTTCGCCGCGAGCCAGATCCTGGGGCTGCCCGCGGGAATCTACTTCGCCAACCGCTGGGACTGGCACGCGCCGTTCCGGGCGATGGTGGCGATCGGCATCGTCGCCGGCCTGGTGGTCGCGTGGAAGCTTCGGCCCGTCGCGGCGCACCTCGCGGAGCGCCAGGAGCGCAGCCCCTGGATGCACCTGTACCACACGGTGCGCGAGCCCCGGCACTGGAGCGCGTTCCTCACCATGATGCTGCTCGCCACCGGCGGCTTCATGCTGATGCCGTTCGGGAGCGCCTACGTCGTCAACAACCTGGGCATCGCGATCACGAGCCTGCCGACGATCTACCTCGTCACGGGCCTCTTCACGATCTTCATCGGCCCGCTGGTGGGCAGGCTCGCTGACAAGCGCGGCAAGTACCCGGTGTTCGTCGCGGGGAGCACGCTCTCGATCGTGATGGTGCTGATCTACACGCACCTGCCGCCGGTGTCGCTGGCCGTGATGATCGTCATCAACGTCGTTCTGTTCGTGGGGATTTTCTCGCGGATGATCCCCTTTCAGGCCCTGTCGACCTCGGTACCCGAGATCACCAAGCGCGGGGCGTACAACGCGCTCGGTGCCGCCATCCAGCAGGTGTCGGGTGGCGTCGCGTCGGTGATCGCCGGGCACATCGTCACCTCGGCGCCCGACGGCAAGCTCGAGCACTTCCCCGTCGTGGGCTACGTCGTGGTGGGCGCGACGCTCACGACCATGTTCACCACGTGGAAGATGAAGCAGGGGATCGAGCGGCGGGCTGCGGCGGTGCGGGGGGCAGTGGCCTAGGCCCAGTACTTGCGTCAACGATCCCGGGTTACGGATCGTGGCCCACGGCGCGCGGCGCCCTTCGGGCTGCGCCGCGCACGATAAGGCGCCGCGGGCTGCTCATGCGCGCCGCTCGCGAGGAACGGGTTTTGGATCTCGAGATCGCCGAACCGCCGGCCGTGCTGCAGATCCTCGGTCAACAGCAGGTCGCAGCGTGCGTCGATGGCGGCCTGGACGACCAGGGCGTCCCACATCGAAATCGAATGAGCCTGGTGCAACGCGATACCGCGAACGAGAAGGTCGGAGGTGTGAGGAACGGTATCGTGCTCGCACCAGATCCGAAGCAGATCGAGCGCCTCGGAAGGACCGAATAACCGACGCCGCTGCGAGGTCGCATAGAACTCGGCCAGCACCTGAGTGCTGACGACGAACTCATCGGCAGTGATGGCCTGCTCGATGAGCGTGTTGGCGGCCTCCCACTTCCGACGATCGCCCGGATCGCACGAGTACACGAGCACGCTCGTATCGAAGAACTGCCTCATTTGTAGCGCCCCCTTCCGGATAGGAGGCCGCGCTCCGAAAGCACAGCGTCATAAAGCTCTTCCCGGCTGATCGGCGGGAGGGGTTTGCCGGATACTCCAGGATTCGCATCTATGCGCGCGCGCAACTGGAGGTATCGAGCCAACCGGTCGTCCTTCCGACGCGCGTAAAGCTCGATCGCCCGGCGGCAGACCTCGTTCACGCTCGTGCCTTCCTTGACCGCCCGCACCCGGGCGGCCTGCAGGAGCGCGTCCTCGATGGAGAGGGTGATGTTGGCCATGGGGCACCCTTGGCGGGCTTACACGGATTCAGTGTAGCACTCATCCCGTGCTCCTCGCACTGCGCCTGGCCGTCCAGCCCGGGAACGGTCAGGACCGCTTCTTCGCCAGCCGGTCCTTGAGGTCCGCGAACGGGTTGTGCGTCGCGACGCGGTGCTCGGTCGCCGTGGGACTGCTCGATTGTCCCCGCGCCGCGTCGAGCTGCTTCTGGTGCTCGTTGTCGTGGCAGTAGAGGCACAGCAGCTCCCAGTTGCTGCCGTCCGGCGGGTTGTCGGAATGGTCGTGGTTCCGATGGTGGACCGTGAGCTCGCGCAGGTTCTTGCCGTTGAACTCGCGGCCGCAGCGGCCGCAGATCCACGGGTAGATCTTGAGGGCCTGTTCCCTGTAGCTCTGTTCGCTCATGGTGATCCACCCCGGCCGGGGCTCGTGTCATTCGTTGACTTTGTCAATCAAACGTCGAGCATTGGAAGACAATACCCCTGCCAAGCCGCGGCACCAAGACCGCTCAGGGAGTCCGGGATTCTCGCTTTCAGCATCTGGGGCCCAAGACATACATTTGAGCATGCACATCCTCGGAGGATGCGATGCAGGTCACGAAATGGGGAAGCAGCCTGGCCGTGCGTCTCCCGGCCGCGGTGGTCGAGGCTCTGGGCCTGAAGCCGGGCGACGAGATCGAGATCCGCGTGGTGGGCGCACGCGCGCTCGAGGTGCGCAAGCCGCCCGGCGGCCGTGAGCTGCTCGCATCACTGAGGAAATACCGTGGGCGCCTGCCGGCCGGCTTCCGATTCGACCGGCACGAAGCCCACGAGCGCCGGCGCTCATGAAATCGATCAACGTCCGCGAGGCCAAGATGCACCTTTCCCGCCTCATCGAGCGCGTACAGGCCGGCGAGGAGATCATGATCACGAAGGCGGGGCGCCCCGTCGCCCGACTCGTACCGGCCGAGGGTGCTGGCAAGCCGGTCAGGATCGGCGGCTTGATGTCCCCCGGGGAGGTCCCGGACGATTTCAACACCATGTTCGAAGCCGACATCGAGGCATTGTTAGGCGGTGCGTCCGAGCGCGCTCCTGCCCTCAGGCGGAAGTGAGCTAGCGGGCCGATGGCTCTCATTACTTCCGACGAGCGGCTCGCCACTTAGCCCGGCACTACTACGTGGTCTAACCCTCACAGGGCCGTTTGCATTCGCCTGATCCAATGGATCAGTGATCCGCTGGATCAGCGGAATGCAAATAACGGAATTTGTGCCCGCCACCCGCTCGATGAAGGGCGTCGCCGATGTGGCGCGGTCTCCACGCGCCCCTCTTAGTAGAAGACGCTTCACTCGCTATACACGGCCTTAGCCAGACACCTCCCCTCCTTGCTTTCGTGAATATACGCGTGATAGTGTCGGCCCGGATCATTAAACAAACGAAAACAGATCATGCGCACACGTCTGCTACTGCTGTCAGCCCTCCTCGCAGCCTTCCTTCCGGGCTGCGCTTCTATCGTCACGGGAGCCAACCAGCCGCTGAGTGTTCAGACACCCGACTGCGAGGGGGCGAGTTGTACTCTCACGAACAGCAAGGGAACGTGGTTCGTGAAGTCGCCGGGGTCGGTTACCGTGCACCGGGCATACGACGAGCTGTCGGTTACCTGCTCCAAGGAAGGGTATGCGAGCGCAACCAATACAGTCGCGAGCAGTACGAAGGCAATGGCGTTCGGAAACATCGTCTTTGGCGGAGTAATCGGCGCGGGCGTTGATATCGGCACCGGGGCCGCTTACGACTACCCCACCTTGATCACGAATCCGATCGCGTGCAAGTTGCCCTCGAAGGCGGCCGACGCAAACCAGACTCAGGACGCGCGCCTCACGCCAGCGGCAGCAAAGCAGTAAGGAAAGTTTCGATCCGCGTGCGGTCCGGAACGAAGATCAGGATCGCCCCAACGTGATGCAGAGCCGGGAAGCCGACTCGCCATCCGCCCCATGAAAACCGAGTCTCCGAACTCGTGCGTGCGGTACCCGCCGGATTCGAGCTGGAAGTCCGCGCTGCGCAGCACGTCATCGCAGGCGAACGCCCGAAGAAGCTCGTAGTGGCTCGTCCCGGCTCGTGGGTGCCGGAGAGGATGGCGTCGACCACGCGTAGCCGGGTATCCGGGCCGATGCGAAGGGTGGCGAGTCCGTCTCCGGCGCGAACGCTGCCATCGTCGCGGGCGGCCGACTCCAGCCCCCGCACCACCGTCGTGCCGATGGCGATGACGCGCCCGCCCCGCGCGTGCGCCTGCCTTATCGCCTCGGCCGTCCTGATGGGAATGCGATAAGGCTCGTCGAGAGGGAGCCTCCGGTCGAGCGCCGGATCGCCCGTCGAGGAGAGGCCGGCCGCATGGGTGATCGTCGCGAACTCGACGCCCCGCTCGCGTAGCTCGGATAACATGGCCCACTCGAGCGCGAAGCCCGCGGAAGGCGGTTCGAGTGCCGCGGGGAAGCCGGCGATGGGTGTCCACACGTCCCACATCGCCAAGGCGGGCTCCATGTACGCGTACTGGATCGGGCGGCCGTGGGCCGCGAGGCCGGACCAGATGTCGGCGGCGTCGCCCTCGAAGCGCAGGGACACGAGGCGCGGATGACCGACGGTCGCGAGGACCACGGCGCTCAAGGGGCCAAGGCTCAGCACGTCGCCGCGCGCGAGCGGTGGCGGCGCGGGGCGGTCTTCGGTGCGCATGCGATAGTCGCCCTCGCCCAGCACCACTGCCACCCATTCGTGCACATCGGCGGGATCGAGGGAACCGCGGCGGGCGAGACGCACCTCGATGGCCGCCCCCGTGGAGAGGTGAATGCCAACGAGGCTCGCGGGCAACGTCGCCGCATCGTTCGCGACGACGAGGTCGCCGCGCTCGAGGAGCTCGGGCCATCTCGCGCGCGGCCGGTGCGAGATGCCGCCGTCCGCATCCACCACCAGCAGCTTCGCATCGGGCGGACGCTGGACGGGACGGGATGCGGCGATCATCACGCGGCCTCCTCCGCGCGCAGCCGCTCGGGCATCGCCTCCAGGATCGCCGCGGTGATCTCGACCGCCGAGGCCTCGGGCTTGAGCAGCGTCGAGCGGTCGGCGTCGGGCACGGCGAGCGCGTGGAGCGGCGTGTCCATGTCGCCTGGGTCGCGCGAGAGGATGCGGATGCCCTCGCCCGCCAGCTCTTCCGACCAGATGGCCGAAAGGTGCCGGAGCGCCGCCTTCGAGGCGCCGTACGCGCCCCAGTTCGCATACGCGGTGATCGCGGCATCGCTCGAGATGTTCATCACGACACCGCCGCGTCCCTCCGCGGCCGACGCGCGCAACGCCCCCAGCAGCGCCTTCGTGAGCCGGAAGGGGCCGAGGAGGTTCGTGGCGAGTGCCGCCTCGAGGTCCTCGCAATCGGTGTCCGCGAGCGGGCGCAGCGGCACGGGCCCGAGGCTCGAGGCGTTGTTCACGAGCACGTCGAGGCCGCCCAGGCGCCCGAGGACCTGGAGGGCCACGCGATGGATGTCCTCCTTCACCGAGACGTCGCCCACGATGCCCGCGGCCCCGGGAAGTGCGGCCGCCACGCGCTCCACGTCCTCGCGATGGCGCGCCACGAAGGCCACCGCGGCGCCGCGCCGATGCCACTCCCGCACGAGGGCGAGGCCCAAGCCCGAGGTGCCGCCCGTCACCGCGATGCGCACGCCCTGAAGGCCGGTATCATTCGCCGATCGTTTCATGTCGCTTCCTCCTGTGTGATGCATCGAGGATGCGACAGCGCGCGCCCGGCGACGAGCGCGACGTCCAACCGTTTGGCGGAAGGTCGATGCGATGGACAAACCGGACCTCGTCTCGCGCCACCTCGGGCGCAACCTCACTTCGCTACGCCAGGTGCGCAAGCTCACCCAGGGCGCGCTCGCCAAGGCGGCCGGCGTGCCGCGCTCGACCATCGCCAACCTCGAGTCGGGCGACGGCAATCCCTCGCTCGCCGTGCTCGTGAAGGTGGCGCGGGCGCTGCGGACCTCGATCGATGAGCTCACCGCCTCGCCGCGCGCGAAGGTGCGGCGCTGGTCGTCGTCCGACCTGGTGTCCCACTCGCGCGGCCGCGGTGTGACGACGCGCGACCTCGTCCCCGAGCCCGTGCCCGAGGAAGTGATGGAGCTGATGGAGTTCGCGCCCGGCGCCGTGATGGCCGGCACCCCTCACCTGCCCGGCACGCGGGAGTACTTCTCGTGCATCGAGGGGGCGGTGACGATCTTCGTGGCCGGGGAGAAGTACGAGCTAGCGGCCGGGGATGTGCTGGGGTTTCCGGGGAATGTGCCGCATTCCTATCGGAATACGGCAGGGGGAGGCAGGGCGAGAGGAGTGTCGGTGGTGGTAATGGCGAAGGCGGGGGTTTAAGTCCCAAGCGGTTGCATAGCGACGGCTACTTTTGTTAATGTTAAATAGTGCCGCTAACGCGAAGCGCGACCGACATCTCGTGAAAGGCTTTCCTCTTAAAGACTGAGTGCAACATTGGGGCTAAAATGAATTGCGATAGCGAGGCTCGGAAATGCAGGATGTGCGCGGATTGCGATTAAGCCAACAACAGCGCGAGGCTTTCATCGGTATTCTGACACTGCTTTTCGGCGCGATGCTCTATCTGGTCGGCCGCCCGCCACATTCAGTGTTACTCCTTGCATCGTTTAGCTGGACCACAGAACTCTACAGTCCGGCTGTCGTGACATGGACAAAGCCGATCTCAGGCTCCCTTCCGTCTCTCATCCACGTCTTTGCGTTCTCCGTCCTGAGCGCTGCCGCAATAGGCCGACGAGGGCGGCGAACAGCTGCACTTATCGTTTTGTTTTGGATCGCAGTTAACCTTGTTTTCGAGCTCTTCCAGCTAAGCTCTTTAAAGCCCCTTTTGTGGCAAGAGTGTCCCAACAAGGGCTGCAATCTTCTCGTCTCATATTTCCTCTATGGGACATTCGACCCGGTCGACGTCGGGTTCTGCTTATTAGGCGGTGCCGCAGCTTTCCTTGTCATCACGTCAAAGGCAAAAGGGGGAGAAATTGAAGATGGTTAGATCATCTAAGAATAATGTTGGACTGTTGGCGGTAATCGCGGCAGGCATCTTGACGCTCATTGGCTCGGCGGCAAATCAGCCGGCGCCCTACGTTCCGCCCCGGGTAGGGACTGCCTCAAATCAATATTTTGATGCGACGGTAACGGCTGGCAGCACTGCATTCGATTTGACGATCAAGAACAAGACGGACAAGGATCTCGAGATCGATTGGAACAAGACGCTCTACATCGATTCGGGCACGACCTCGGGCGGATTCATGTTTGAAGGAGTGGTCTACATGAAACGAAACGATCCCAAACCTCCCGATGTTGTTTTTGCTCATGGCACGTTTAGTAAGATCATCTATCCAAACAACCTCGTTTCCTTTGTCTCTGGTAGATATGGCGGGTGGACGAACGGTTCATTGGGATTTGGAGAAACGGGCGTGTATTTGACAGTAGGGGTAGAAGGCAAAGAGATGCACGAAAAGATTATCGTCAAGTAGGCTCGACGCCGCCTGGCATCTCCATCGACGAGTTCACCTTTTAGCTGAAAGTGCGGAGCTGGCCGCCGTCGGATCTCATGCCGCCCTCGCGCGGAGGGGGTACGACGGGCCACCTCGTCCCCGAGCCTGTGTCCGAGGAAGTGAAAGAGCTGATGAAGTTCGCCCGCCCGCGCCGTGCTGAGCGGCATCCCTCACTCCCAATCCTATCGGAATACGAGAGGGGGAGGCAAAGCGCGGGGCTGGCGGTGGTGGTAATGGCGAAGGCGGGGGCGTTGAAGTTCTCTCTCCCCACGGGAAGGGCCGGTGAGAGGATCTCGTCCCCGACCTCGCGCATTGGGCACGCGGAGACGCAGCTAAAACAGTTGCGCGCCGCAGTTCTCGTCGGCAGAACGCCGCTCGTGTCCCCCACGATCGTGGGGCGGCTCGGCCCAGGGCAGCTACGGCCCGCGTGTTGGCGGCGTCACTGGCGGCGATCGTCCTCGACAAACATCGCTCGAGAGCCGAAACCGCGCGCGGAGCGCGGCCGCGATTCCAATCTTGATGTAGGGGAGCATTCCGGGCGCCGCACTAATCCATTGTGTTCTCGTTGCCTCGCAGGGCACCGCCACTCAAACGCCATGCACCCCTTCGGATACCAGCGGTCACACCTTACTTAGCTCTTCACGCGCGATTTTCCGAATCGCCTCGGACGCGATGGCATGCCTAAGAATGTCCGACAAACCACCGTACTGGCGCGAAGCGTAAATTTCCAAGGTGCGCTCAGCTCGGCTCGCGCCAAGGTACACCTGCGATACAAACCGTCTCCGCGCACCTGCAGCGTACGGGCCTTCGGGCACGGCCGCTTGGTCAACATCGACTAAGAACACGGTGTCAAACTGCAAGCCGGCAACGTACTCGGGCATGCTCAGCACGAATCGCTTCCCTGCATGTACAAGCGATTTGATTTCTTCCCGAGACGTTATTGCAACCCACAAATTCTTGTGCTGACCCGCGCCCAGGTACGCTTGAAAGCGCTCGTGATCCAAACACAAGACCGCAACACGTCTTCCCTTCCCAATTGCGCGCGCTAAGGCCCCGGCCCGTGGAAAGACGAAGTCATATATCTGCTGCGTGTCCTCCAACTCAACACAGGCAGGAATAGGCCCACTATCCATTCGCGAGATTCCCGAATATTTGGGCCACTCCTCTTCAAGGTCCAACCCAGGAAAACTCCGATCGATTGCCTCGAGTGCACGGGCGATTTCAGGTGTGTATCGAAAGACGTCCACCAGATCAATCTGCTCTACGGCACCGAGCTTCGCGTCCCGCCAAAAATTGAACTTTGCCTCATCCCGCTCAGTCATCCCCACAAATGTGTCCCTTGGCGACTGCTTGGCGTCGTAGGCCATGAATACTGATGGCGGCCTTGAATCGCTCCGCATGAGGTGCCTGAACACCATTCGCTCTTGCCGATTGAATAGATGAAGTTCGTCGACAAACAGGGCGTCAAAACCCTCCCGCCTTCGCACAGAGTCCCATCTAAAGCTATCCAAGAACCCCAGGTAGTCAGCGACCATCTGATCAATCCCAATCGCCCCCATCTCTCGCAACTCCTTCCTGAACCTCTCGTACAGCTGAAGCACAACCTCTCTTTCGCCCTTTGAGTTGAGATTCATCATCCACGTCTTGCGCTTTTCCTCTAGATACTTTGCCTTTCTGTCCCATGAGTCTCGCACCCCGTCTGCGTCCAGTACACAGGCAAACTCGTTCATCAGCTCCCAACGAAAGAATTTGCCCGCCGGAGAATCGACGTCTTCGCGAATGTATTTCTTAAAGGACTCAGTACACCGCCCCTCGTAAGCAATCCAATCGCTCCGTCTGAAATCTCTCAATACGGAGGACAGCAACTCCATTTGCAGTTGCCGCCCTTCCAATCCGTCACTTGAAAGTGGCTGGAGTCCGTGGAGATCATAGGCCATGGCCTTGTTCGCCAAGCTCTGGAGTGTCGATACGGTGAGGGCCACGTTCCTAATCCCGCCGAACAAGGTCTCCCGGTCGTCCATCGACATGATCATCGTTTCAACCTGCTCGACACTTGCCATGCTGTGCGTAAGGAAACCAACGCGAAATTCATCCCCGTCAGCGCGGTCGTAAATTTCCTTAAGACACTTGACCACGAGGGAAATGGTTTTGCCAGTACCGGCCGGTCCTCGCAGCCGGGTGGAGTGCGTGAGCGGCGTATCGACGAATCGTCTTTGCTCCCGCGTCAGTTTTGACCTATACCACTGATCGACCGAGAGACCGTGCGTGTACGGATCCGCCTGGGGAGTCGTAAGCTCAATCAGAGGCGACAGATTGACAGTCCCTGCATGCGACACCTCTGCGGGCTTGGATAGCGCACTCGCATAGCTTCCGACTGCCTCTTTAAAGAGATCGTAGTCAGCACGCGCGTCACTCGACTGAGTGCTGTTGGTCCGATCTAGACCAAAAGCAAAGACATGGTTTGTGCCCGCCGGCGCGCAGTCCATCTCAATCCGCGCATTCTCATTAGTGCGCCTCGCATTTGACTGGAAAGAGACGAGATGGCCAAGGTGAAATTGCTTCCAATTAGGCGGAATTAGAATGGACTGCTCAAAGACACTGAGGGCGCACCTTAATATTCTAGAAAACGCCTCACCACGGAGCTGACCTTTTAGTCCCCGCACCGGGCCCGAAGTGGTCCAATCAACAATGAGAAGCCGACTGTCCTTTTGCGCGCCCGAGCTCAGCAAGAAGTCAAAGGCCGCCACACTCTTCTTTGAAATACCGATGGATTCGGGAGCGAACGTTTGGTCGAACCATCCTTCAGAAAACACCGCCACACGCTGAAGATTGGCGATTCCGTCCGCATCAACTATTAGAGCTCTTGTCATTGTTTGTACCCTAGACCTTGACCCCGTTCGCAAGGGCCGGGAGAGAACTCTTGTACTCTTCGGTGTATTCCTGAGGCAGGCCAATTCTCGAGAACAACATTGCAAACTGCTGAGTAAGGTAATACTTGAATACCGGCTTCAACCTGGCGACGCGAAATGCCAAGCCCTTGCCCTCCTTGGCCTCTGTAAGGGAACTCGTGATCTTCGAAACCGGAAAGTGTCTTAAATCCCGGAGAAAGGCGTAGAACTTTTCCTGCTCAACGCCCGGCAATCTGGATATGTAGAACGCGTCTTGCGGAATCTCCTGCAGTTCTCCGACCGCTTGTTTGAACGCCTTTTCTAGCTCGGCTTTGGCCTCGGCTCTCGAAATAGCTCGCCTGGCCTCGATTAGCGTCGTTATGCACTCATCAGGAGTTCCACCAAATTCTCGATTGCATAACCTGAACACCGAGACTTGTGCGGCCATTGAATCTTTTGTCCTTTGATCATCGATGCCAAGAGCTGCGCAGATTTCTTCAGACGAGGACTCCGCCAACCATTGCGCAATTGCGTCTTCTGAGATTGGAGACGTCTGGGCATCTCGTTCTCGCTGGCGCTTCGAGATCATCTCTTGGCATGTCGATATTGCTCTCGTTCTCAGAACCCGAACTTTACGCTCGGACCAAACTGAGCGAATGTACGTCTCTACAGAAACGACTGGCGCGATTGTAACTAGTCCTCTCGATGCGCCCCAGGCCAAGTCGCAATCGGCCGTGAGCACGATCGCCCGTTGGTCCCAAGGCTTGTCATCGGCAACATCTGTGAAGATGAGGATGTCGCCTTGCCGAATTGGGGCTAGGGCTTCTGGAATGTCGAATTCGGCGTCTTTGTCTGCGGCCACTTCTCCTCCTCGAACGCGCTCCCTCAGCGCGCGTTCAATAATGTTAGCCGATACAGAAGCACAAACAAAAAGGGGCGACACGCAGGTGTCACCCCGTTATTAAAACCGCCTCTCAACTAGTCCCAGCTCAGCGCCCCACCCGTCTGATACTCAATCACCCTGCGTCTCAAAGAAGTTCTTCTCCTTCTTGAGATCGATGAGCTCGCTCATCCAAGGGAACGGGTTATTCGCGCCAGCGAACAGCTGATCCAGACCGATCTGCTGCAGCCCGCCGGTTCGCAACAAACCGCAGATACTCCTTGAACATCGGCGCATTCAACCCGAGCACCCCCCGAGGCATCGTGTCCTCGGCATACGCGTACTCGAGGTCCACGCGCCTTGTGGAATAGCTCGGTGATCTCCCGCCGGAATTCTTGCGTCCAGAGATGCGGGTTCTCGAGCTTGATCGTGTTGATGAGGTCGATGCCGAAATTGCAGTGCATCGACTCGTCGCGCAGGATGTACTGGTACTGCTCCGCCGCCCCCGTCATCTTGTTCTGGCGGCCGAGCGAGAGGATCTGCACGAAGCCCACGTAGAAGAAGAGCCCTTCCATGAGGCAGGCGAAGACGATGAGGCTCTTCAGCAGGTCGCGGTCGGCGGCCTCGGTGCCGGTCTTGAAGTTGGGATCGACCAGCGTGTTGATGAACGGGATCAGGAAGTCGTCCTTGTCCCGGATGCACTTCACCTCCCGGTAGGCCGCGAAGATCTCGCTCTCGTCGAGGCCCAGGCTCTCGGCGATGTACTGGTAGGCGTGCGTGTGGATCGCCTCCTCGAACGCCTGGCGCAGCAGGTACTGGCGGCACTCGGGCGCGGTGATGTGGCGGTACGTCCCCAGCACGATGTTGTTCGCGGCGAGCGAGTCGGCCGTGACGAAGAAGCCCAGGTTGCGCTTGACGATCAACCGCTCGTCATCGGTGAGCCCCTCCGGGTTCTTCCAGAGGGCGATGTCGCGGTTCATGTTCACTTCCTGGGGCATCCAGTGGTTGGCGCACCCGGAGAGGTACTTCTCCCACGCCCACTTGTACTTGAAGGGGACGAGCTGGTTTACGTCGGTCTTGGCGTTGATGACGCGCTTGTCTTCGGCGCGGACTCTCGTCAACGGACCCTCTCCCCGGCCCTCTCCCAAGGGAGAGGGAGAACTTCTGGCCTCCCCCAAGGGGGAGGGAGACGTTTTCACGGATTGAAGGCCCAGGGGCGCGATGGGGGTGTCGTCTTCGAAGCTCAGCATGGGATGCGGTCTCCTTCCGTGCCTGGCGCGCGGGGCGCCACTTTTTGTTGATGGACTCGGGCCGCGCGCGGGGAAGCGGCGGCCGTGCTGCGAAGGGCTATCTGCCCCGGCGCTGGGCCTCGGCCTCGGCCACGGTCACCAGCCGCAGGGCGGGCTCGGCACGTGCGGCGTGGGCCTTCCAGTGCAGGGCCTGCATGTTCTCGGGGTTGCTGTTCGCGCCGCCCACGGTCTCGATCTCCCAGCCGAAGGGGGAGTGGCGGTTGCCGTAATCGGCGTAGCGGATGAGGTTGCCCCAGCAGTCCTTGCGGAACTCCCAGGAGCCGTTGCCCTGGACGGGGTTCGTCCGGGCCCAGGCCGCCCGCTTCAGGTCCTCCAGCATGGTTTGCAGTGCCATCTCGATCCCCCTGTGGTGAACGCGACCTGGTCCACAAGATATAGCGATCGGGCGGGCGGCGCAAGGGTACTGCTTGTGGGTTTCCTGTGGATAAGGGTGGGGATAAGGGGTATAAGGCGGACCCTCTCCCCGGCTGTCTGGCGTCAACTACTTTTTCCGATGACGACAACTAAAATTGCCGCCTATTACGCCGCCGTCTCAGCGGCGGCGCGTGATTTCGACTTCGCACCGGCCGCCTTGGCGCGGTAGCTCTCGACCGCCATCAGATCCAGAACGACGCTGTGGTGGACGACGCGGTCGATGGCCGCCAGCGTGGTCATCGGGTCCTTGAAGATGCGATCCCATTCCGAGAACACGAGGTTGGTCGTGATCACGACGCTCTTACGCTCGTAGCGCTCGGCGAGGAGCGTGAACAGGACTTCCATTTCGTCGCGGTCGTGCTGGACATATCCGATATCGTCCAGGATCAGGCACTCGAATCGATCGAGTTTGGCGAGCTCCTGGGGCAAGCGCAGATCGCGCTTGGCCGCCAGCAACCGTTGCACCAGGTCGCTGGTGGACGCGAACAGCACCGGGTGACCATGCTCGACGAGCTCGTGGCCGAGGGCACAAGCAAGATGGCTTTTGCCGGCGCCGGGTCGACCCACGGCCACGACGTTGATCGATTCGGTGAGGAAGCTGCCATCCCGCAAGCGTTCGATCTGCATCCGCACTGCCGGAGCGAAGCGCCCGAGATCGAGCGCACGGAAGGTCTTTCCCGTCAGCAGCCCCGAATGGTTGCGCAGGCGCTCGACGCGCCGCGCCGATTTGGCCGCTCGTTCGGTGCGGGCGAGCTCGAGCAGGAAGGTCTCGTGGCTGAGCCCCTCCTTGGCGGCGCGTAGGGCGGTGTCCTGGACCGCGCTCGCCATCGCACCCAGGTTGAGCCCCCGCAGCAGCTCCAGCAACTCTTCGCGCGGGCTAGACATGCTGACCCCGCGAGGCGAGCAGCGTGTCATAGCCGCTCAGGTCGACCGTTGTCTTGGCGATCGCCGGCGTCGAGGCAGGCTTGTTGCTCCCTGCGAGATCGCGCACCGCGTCGAAGCTCGGCGTGCGGCCGACCTCGAGCAACAGCTTGATCGCGAGCTCGACTTCGGCTTCCGAGGTGCTGGCCGCCAAGTGCAGCAGCCGCAGATATTCGGCGTCGGCCCTTGTCGGCTTTGCCTCGAGCAAGCTGTCGTAGGCGCAGCGGAACACGGTGGTCGGGAACAACTCCTCGCGGTAACAGTAGTTCGCGAACGCACCCGGCTTGCGCACCAGCGACCAGATCAGGTGGCGGTAATCGATCCGGTGCCGGTTGCGCCCCGACAGGCGCGGCAGCATCAGCACTTGCACCGGGCCGTGATAGAGCTCGAGCGTCTCGGAGCGCACGCGCACCTTGAGCGTGGCGCCGATGAGACGCGAAGGCACCGAGTAGTGGTTGAGCAGCACCCGGATGAGGCTAAAGCGCGACACCCGCACCGTGATCTCGCGGGTGAAGTCCAAGGGTGCCGCAGGCAGCGGGCGCAGTGCCGCGCGATCGGCTTCGAAGCGCTCGGAGCGCGTGAGGTTGCGCTGCCGGATCAACTCGGCCAGGAAGCGCTCGTAGGCGCCGCGATCGGCAAAGTCGCGGCTGCCGCGCACCCGCAGCGCCTGATCCACCGCTTGCTTGAAACGGAAGTGCGATTGTTCGACGTCGCCGTTCTGATGCGCCTGACCGGCCGTGTTGGCCGACGGCTGCATTCCGTAATGGGCCAGCACCGCTCGGTAGTTCTGGGTAAATTCGTGCAGACCGTCGCGGTCCAGATCACGCACCGCGGCGGTCAGGTTGTCGGTGCGGTGCCACTCGGGCACGCCGCCGATTTGCCATAGACAGCTCTCGAGCCCCTCGGCCAACGCCTCGAAACTCTCCGAGAAACACACACGCGCCGCTTCCACATTCGAGTAGGTGAGCACCAAGTGATAGACCAGATGCGGAAACGGCGTGCCGGCGAGGCTCACGCCGAGCGCGTTCATGGAGGTGAAGTCGGACTGCGCCATGCGTCCCGGCTGATGCTGCTGCGGGAACATCACTTCCTGTCCCGGTCCGTGGCGAACCCGCCACGCCTGCACATGGCGCTGCAGCGTGCGCAATTGTCCTTCCTGATAACGCCCCGGGAACGCCGCGCACAGCAGCGCGAACAACGTCTTCGTCTGCAGCGCCGGATCATCGCAGATCTGCGCCTCGACCCACGGCCAGTCGCCGGCGAACGGATCGTCGCGCGTGCGGTGCTTGCGCGGCTTCTTCATCTGGCTCGGCAACTTCCCGGCCTGCTCGTACTTGCGCGCGGTGCGCTCGCTCACCCCCGCCCTGGCCGCCGCCAGCTTCTGACTCACTCCCTTGCCGCGTTCATCGATCAACAATTTGATTTCTCCGTCTTTTTTCATGCCGGCTCCGGTTGGAGCCGCATGATAACGAGGGCGCCGAAGCAGCCCTCTCAACCGGCAAATCTAATTGTCGCCACCGGCATTTCTAATTGTCGCCAGACACCCCGGCCCTCTCCCAAGGGAGAGGGAGACTCGGCCCGGCCCTCTCCCAGGGGATGCAGGCGAAAAAATAGGGCCCGCCAGGAGCCCTATGTGGAGTGTGAAGCGCTGCCCCCGACGGAGAGGGCGATTGTCGTTATTGCTGTGGGGAAACGGCGGGTACAGCGGGGACGAAGTGAGCGTCGATGACGTGGGCTCTCCGGGCCCCGTGCTCGACCTCCTCGGCATACGCGGTCATTCCCGCCGCGGTGACCGCGGCCTCCAGCCAGTGAGGCACCTGCTCCATCCCGCTGCTCCTGCTCGTGAAGACGGTTCCCACTATGGGAGCGGCCCAAGGCATCCCGTTTGTAGCGAAACCTTGCTTGCGTGCGCCGGACGGACCATCGGGCATTGCGTTTGCCGTAGCCCGAGCGGCGCTCGCCCGTGCGGCGCAGCCGTATCGTGGAGCGAATCCGCGCGCGCCGGGTCACACGGACATGATCCAGCCACGAATCACCTACCGCGGGATGGAGACTTCGCCCGCCATGGACCAACGGATCCTCGAGTACGCCGCCAAGCTGGAGGATTTCCACCCGAAGATCACCATGTGCCACGTCATCGTCGACGAGCGCGACCGGAAGAAGTCGAAGGGCAACCACTTCGAGGTGCGGGTGGACGTCCACGTGCCGGGGCGCGAGATCGTCGCGAGCCAGCAGGAGCACGAGGACGCCTACGTGGCGCTGAAGGAGGCGTTCCACGTCGTGATCCGGCAGCTCGAGGAGGACATCCGCAAGAAGCGCGGCCAGGTGAAACAGCACACCGACGAACGGGGAGACAACGCCGCGCCATGAAGCACAACCGAGCCAGCACCCCGTACCTTCCGAAGCGCGACGCCGGGTACCGCAGCGCCAACGACGAGGACGATCCGTACCGCGCGTCGTCCAAGCCGCCGGATCCGACGCAGTGTCCCCGCTGCCACGCGGTCTTCCACCAGGGCCGGTGGACCTGGGCCACCGCGCCCGAGGATCCGCACCTGCAGACGTGCCCGGCCTGCCAGCGCATCCAGGACCACTTCCCGGCGGGCTACCTCACGATCAAGGGGTCGTTCTTCGGCGAGCACCGCGACGAGATCCTGCACCTCATCCGCAACCACGAGGAGGCGGAGAAGGCGCAGCGCCCCCTGCAGCGGATCATGGACATCGAGGAGCAGCGCGACGGCGTGCAGGTGACGACCACGGACTCGCACCTCGCGCGCGGCATCGCCGAGGCGCTGCACTCGGCCTACCAGGGCGACCTCAAGATGCGCTACAGCCGGGACGAGAACCTGGTGCGCGCGAGCTGGACGAGATAGGACCCCATTTTCTCTTTGGCGGAACGGGCGTTCCGCCAAAGGGAAAACGGGGTCCGTCCCCGGTTTTCCTAGCGCAGCTGGTGGGTGTGCTGGCCGAGCATCTCGGGCACCACCAGCACGCGCCCCTTGTCGGTCACGTGGAAGCGCTGGCGGTCGGCCTCGAGGTCGACGCCGATGCGCATGCCCTCGGGGATGCGGCAGTACTTGTCCACGATCGCGTTCTTCACGACCGCGGCCGGGCCAATCTCCACGTTGGGCAGGATCACCGAGTCCTCGATCACCGAGTAGTTGTAGACGCGCACGTTGTTCGACAGCAGCGAGCGCTTGACGCTCGAGCCGCTCACGATGCACCCGGCCGAGACCACCGCGTCGAGTGCGGTGCCGCGCCGGTCGTCGTCGTCGAAGACGAACTTGGCGGGCGGGAGCTGCTCCTGGCAGGTGAACACCGGCCAGGTCTGGTCGTAGAGGTTCAGCGGCGGGATCACGTGGGTGAGCTCGAGGTTCGCCTCGTAGTAGGCGTCCACCGTGCCCACGTCGCGCCAGTACGCCGCGCCGTCGGTCATGTTCACGCAGCTCTCGGCGAAGTCGTGCACGAAGACCTGCGCCGCGTCGCGCGCGAGCCGCGGCAGGATGTCCTTGCCGAAATCGTGGCTCGAATCGCGGTCCTCGGCGTCGATCACGAGCTGCTCGATGAGGAACTGCGCGTCGAAGAGGTACACGCCCATGCTGGCGAGGATGCGGTCCGGGTCGCCCG
Source organism: uncultured beta proteobacterium (assembly GCA_963741815.1). Lineage (GTDB taxonomy): Bacteria > Pseudomonadota > Gammaproteobacteria > Burkholderiales > Usitatibacteraceae > Usitatibacter. Next base: position 998,644 of record CAVUJI010000003.1, on the reverse strand, counting down.
GCATCGTGTACGGCACGGCCGGCTTTTCCTGGAAGCCGATGACGCGCCCGTCGCCGTGCGCGCGCACCACGCCGTACGCATAGGACTCCTCGGCGGGCGCCGGAATGCACGCCACGGTCGCGCGCGCGCCCTTCGCGAGGTGGTCCTCGATCATCGTGCGGTAGTCCATCTTGTAGACGTGGTCGCCCGCGGCGACCAGCACGTACTTCGGGTCCTGCCGGCGCAGGATGTCGATGTTCTGGTACACGGCGTCGGCCGTGCCCTGGTACCACTCGCCGTTGGTGCGCTGCTGGGCCGGCAGCACCTCGACGTACTCGTCGAAGCGCGGGTCGAGGAAGTTCCATCCCCGCTGCAGGTGCCGGATCAGGCTCTGGGCCTTGTACTGCGTGCACACGTCGATGCGGCGGATGCCGGAGTTGATGCAGTTGGAAAGCGTGAAGTCGATGATGCGGAACTTGCCGCCGAAGGAAACCGACGGCTTCGCGCGCCAGTCGGTGAGCTGCTTCAGGCGGGTTCCGCGTCCCCCGGCGAGCACCATCGCGACGGTGTTGCGGGTGGCGTGGGCGGCGGCGCGCGCATCGGCGGCGGATGCGCGCACGGCGGTCCGCGGGGACTCTTTACGGACTCTTTCCTCGAGGATCGTCACGGTCGTCTCTCCCAATCGGTGGAGTTGCTCCCGCGAGGCGCTTGGCTGGGCCGCGCGAGTCGGAAAGGACTGACAGCCCACGTCGCGAAATGTTTCGCGGCAACTGCCGGGCGTCCTACAGTGACCTCGAAATTTTCCTACTCGACGGGCGGGAATTCAAGTTCCAGTTTCGGCGTATCGCCCCGCGAATTCTGTAGGGATGCTCCTACACCTCGTTCATATCAGGTAATCCTGATGGACCGGTGACGAAGCGGATGTCCACCCTCTCCCCGGCCCTCTCCCAAGGGAGAGGGAGATGTCCACCCTCTCCCCGGCCCTCTCCCAAGGGAGAGGGAGATGTCCACCCTCTCCCCGGCCCTCTCCCAAGGGAGAGGGAGATGTCCACCCTCTCCCCGGCCCTCTCCCAAGGGAGAGGGAGAAGTGCTCGCTACAGCTCGCAGGCGATCCGCGCGGCCCCGAGCAGCCCCACGCGCTCGCTCATGATGGCGCGCACGGGGATGCGCATGAGGAGGTTGGCGTGCGGCGCCTTGGCGCAGAACGCGGCGCGGAAGCGCTGGGTCGAGAAGTGCGACGCGTTCTTCGCCACGATCCCGCCGGTGAGGTACACGCCCCCGCGCGCCATCACGGCGAGCGCGTGGTCGCCGGCGACGGTCCCGAGGCACTCGGCGAAGAGCGCGAAGGCGTCGAGGGCCATCTCGTCGTTCCCCTGCGCCGCGTCGGTCGCGATCTTCTCGGGCAGCGGCGCCTCCTGCTTCGGGTCGATCGCGCCCATGCGCCGGGCACGCACGTACGAGTACACGTTCACGAGGCCGTGGCCGGAGAGGATCGACTCGCACGACACGCGCCCGTGGAGCTGGAAGAGGAAGCGCCACAGCTCCGACTGCTCCAGTGTGGACGGGGCGAAGCCCCCGTGGCCGCCCTCGCCCGCCACCTCGGTCAGGCGCCCGTTGGCCGGGACCATGTACGAGATGCCGAGCCCCGTGCCCACGCCGAGCACCACGCGCGCGGCGTCGGGGTGGGCGCGCCCGGGCTGCAGCGTCATGCAGTCGCGCGGGCCGAGCCAGGGGATCCCGTGCGCCGAGGCGGCGAGGTCGTTCACCACCCGCACGTGGGGAATGCCGAAGCGCTCGCCGATCGCGTCGCCGTCGAGCACCCACGGCCGGTTGGTCATGCGCACCTCGTTGCCGACCTGGGGGCCCGCCGCGCCGAAGGCCGCCGCGGAGATGCGCTGGCCGCGCGAGCGGCCGCGGCTCCACTCGTCGAGGAACGCCGAGAGCACCGCGGAAAAATTCACCGCGGCTTCCGTCGAGTAGCGCCGGGACAGCGCCGCCTCCCACCGCCCGCTGCGCGAATCCCCGACTTCCAGCAGAATCTTGGTCGCACCGACATCCCCAGCCAGGATCACCCTTGCCTCCGCCGCATTCCAGGTCCTCCCCGAGCGTACTCTTCGCCACCCCCGAATGCGCCCCGCTCGCCAAGACCGGCGGGCTGGGCGACGTGAGCGCGGCCCTTCCTCCGGCGCTCGCCGAGGCCGGCCTCGACGTGCGCGTGCTGCTGCCCGGCTACCGCGGCGTGCTCGAGTCCGACCCGGCCGCCGCAGAGCTCGCGCGCCTCGAGGTGCTCGGCTGCCCGCTGCGGCTGCTCTCCTCGCGCCTGCCCACCGGCATTCCCCTCGTCATCGTCGACTGCCCCGAGCTCTACGTGCGCGGGGGCGGGCCCTACCAGGCCGACGACGGCGAGGATTGGGAAGACAACGCGTTGCGCTTCGGCGTTCTCTCGCGCGTGGCCGCCCTCCTCGGCACGAAGCGCTCGCCGCTGTCGTGGAAGCCCGACGTGGTCCACTGCAACGACTGGCCGACGGCGCTGGGCCCCGTCTACCTCGCCTTCGAGCCGAAGCCGCCCGCGGCCTCCGTGATCACGATCCACAACCTCGCCTTCCAGGGGATCTTCCCATGGTCGGACCTCGAGGGGCTGGAGGTGCCGGACGCGGCGCGCGGCGGCGAGGGGCTCGAGTACCACAAGCGCGCCTCGCTCCTGAAGGGCGGGCTCGTCTACGCCGACGCGATCACGACCGTGAGCCCCACCTACGCGCGCCAGATCCAGGGACCGGACCTGGGCTTCGGCCTGGACAGCGTCCTGCGCGCGCGCCGCGGCGCGCTCCACGGCGTGCTCAACGGCATCGACGTCGCGACCTGGAACCCGCAGTCGGACCCGCACCTCGCCGCGACCTACGGCATCCTCACGCTCGAGCGCAAGGTCGCGAACAAGCGCGCGCTCAAGCGCCGGCTCGGGCTCGCCGGGCCCGACGACGTGCCGCTGCTGGGGACGGTGAGCCGGATCACCGACCAGAAGGGCATCGACGTGATCATCGCGGCCCTGCCCGAGCTCGTGAAGCACGCGCAGGTCGCGGTCGTGGGCACGGGGGATCGCGCGATGGTGGAGCAGCTTCGCGCGGCCCAGCTTCGCCACCCCGAGCGCCTGGCGGTCGCCATCGCCTTCGACGAGGCGCTCGCGCACCTGGTCGAGGCCGGCGCCGACGCCTTCCTCATGCCCTCGCGCTTCGAGCCCTGCGGCATGAACCAGATGTACAGCCAGCGCTACGGCACCCCGCCCGTCGCCACGGCGACCGGGGGGCTGGTGGACACCATCGTGGACGACGTGGACAACGCGCCGGACGCGAGCGGCTTCCTCATCCCGGAGGCGACCGACGAGGCGCTCGTGCACGGCGTGAAGCGCATGCTCGCCGCCTACGCCAAGCCGGCGCACTGGCGGATGCTGCAGTTGAACGGCATGCGCCGCGACTTCGGCTGGGGACCGGCGGCCCTCGCCTACCGCGACATCTACCGGCGCCTCAGATCCAGCGCATGAGCCCCATCTCGAAGCGGTGGGACAGGAGCGCGTGGTACGGGAAGGCCCGCATGCGGTACTCGAGCTTGCCGCACAGCTCCGCGTCCACGTCGAGCACGTAGCGCTGCTCGCCCGCCGCGTCGGGCTTGCCCTCGGGCACGAAGAGGAAGCTTCGCGGCGCCTGGTGCAGGTCCTTCAGCGCCGAGCCCAGGAGCAGCTCCACCGCCACGTCGCCCGGCTCGAGGCCCGCCAGCTTCACCGCCACCGCGAAGCGCACCTTCGCGCCGAACTTCTGGTGCGGCCGCGGCAGCTCGAGCGCGCGCACCGCGACCCGCGGCCACGACTCGCCCACGCGCTGCTTCCAGCGCGCGAGCTCCTGCGCCCTGGCGAACTTGTCCGCCGAGAAGCTGCGGTGGCGCCGCGAGGCCGGCACGTAGAAGCGCGCGAGGTACTCGCCCACCATCCGGTGGCTGTTGAAGCGCGGCAGCAGCGTCATGATCGAGCGCTTGGCCATGCGCACCCAGTCGGGCGAGAAGCCCTGGCTGCCGCGCGCGTAGTAGAGCGGGATCACCTTGTCCTGGAGCAGCTCGTAGAGCGAGCGCGACTCCTCGATGTTGCGCCGCTCGTCGTCGAGCATCTCGCTGGCGGGCTTGATCGCCCAGCCGTTGTCGCCGCGGTAGCCCTCGCCCCACCAGCCGTCGAGCACCGAGAGGTTGATGACGCCGTTGAAGCCGGCCTTCATCCCCGAGGTGCCCGAGGCCTCCATCGGGAAGACGGGGTTGTTCAGCCACACGTCCACGCCGGAGACCAGGCGCCGGGCGAGCCGCAGGTCGTAGCCCTCCACGAAGAGCACGTGCCCCTCGAAGTCGCGCATCCACGAGACCTCGTTCACCCGGCGGATCATCTCCTTGCCGGGCTCGTCGGCCGGGTGCGCCTTGCCCGCGAAGATGAAGACGACCGGGCGCTCGGCGTCCTTGACGATCTCGCGCAGCCACTCGAGCTTGTCGAAGAGGAGGGTGGCGCGCTTGTAGGTGGCGAAGCGCCGGGCGAAGCCGATCGTGAGGATGTTCGGGTTCGCGGGGTCGGCGAACTTGAGGAGCCGGTCGACGTGCGCCTCGCTGCCCTGGTTGCGGAAGTGCTGCGCGCGCACCCGCTCCTGCACGAGCGTCAGCATGCGCGCCTTGAGCAGCTGCTTGATGCTCCAGAAGATGTGGTCGGGCATCTGCTCGATGCCCTCGAGGACGTGCGGGTCCTCGATCTGGCGCATCCAGCCGCTGCCGAAGAAGCGGTCGAAGGCGTCGGCCCACTCGGGCGCCATGAAGCTCGGCACGTGCACGCCGTTGGTGATGTGGTCGACCGGGTTCTCCTGCTCCGGCACCTCGGGCCAGAGCTCGCCCAGGATCAGCGCCGAGACCGCGCCGTGGATGCGCGAGACGCCGTTCTGGAAGCGCGAGCCCCGGGCGGCCAGCGCCGTCATGTTGAAGTCGCCGTTGCGCGGCGTGCGCCCGAGCGCCAGGAGCGCCTCCACGTCGATGCCGAGGTCGCGGCAGTAGCGCGCGAAGTAGCTGCGGACCATGTCCGTGGAGAAATGGTCGTGCCCGGCCGCCACCGCCGTGTGCGTGGTGAAGATCATGTTCGCGGCCACGGCCTCGAGCGCGGTGGCGAGGTCGAGCCCCTGCTTCACCAGCCCGCGCATGCGCTCCATCGCCAGGAACGCCGCGTGCCCCTCGTTCATGTGCCACACGGTGGGCTCGATGCCCAGCGCGCGCAGCGCCCGCGCCCCGCCGACGCCGAGCACGATCTCCTGCTGGATGCGCGTGTTGCGATCGCCGCCGTAGAGCCGGTAGGCCGTGGCGCGGTCCTCGGGCCGGTTCTTCTCGAGGTCGGTGTCGAGGAGGTAGAGGCTCACGCGCCCCACCCGCGCCCGCCAGACGCGGCAATGCACCTCGTGCTCGCCGTACTCGACCATCACCTCGAGCGGCGCGCCGTCCTTCCCGTACACCGCCTCGATCGGCAGGTCGCCGAAGTCGTTGTCGCTGGAGGCGGCGAGCTGGCGCCCCTCGGCGTCGATCGCCTGGGTGAAGTAGCCCTGGCGGTAGAGCAGTCCCACCGCGACGAAGGGCAGCCCCATGTCGCTCGCGGTCTTGCAGTGGTCGCCGGCCAGGATGCCCAGGCCGCCCGAGTAGATGGGCAGGCTCTCGTGGAAGCCGAACTCGGCGCAGAAGTAGGCGACCAGCTCGCCTTCCTCGAGGGCGGGCGGGCCCTGGGTCGCCGGGCCGCGCTGCTTGTACGCGTCGAAGGTGGCGAGCGTGCGGTCGTAGTCGTGCAGGAAGACCGAGTCGCGCGCCGCCTCGTCCAGGCGCGACTGCGCCACGCTCTTCAGCAACGCCTTCGGGTTGTGCCCCAGCGCGTCCCACAGCTCCGGGTCGAGCCGCGCGAAGAGCGAGCGCGACGTGCGGTCCCAGCTGAACCACAGGTTGTTCGCCAGCTCCTCGAGGCGCGAGAGCTCGGGCGGGATGCGGGGGACGACTTCGAGGGGGAACGGGGTTCCGGGGCGTTGTTCCATGGCTTGCTTTTTTTTCGGCTATCCCGAAGAGGGGTTCTGACGCGGCGACGCGCCGCAAAGTTTCTGCTGAAGGAACCAGAGGGGATGCTGCGGAGTCCCTACCGATATACGTGCCCGAGGAGCCAGCGCATGCGCTACGACGTCGTCGCGGTCGCCTCACCTGCGGACGGCACCGGGATCCTGCGCCGGATCTTCGCCGAGCTGCCCGACCACTTCCCGGTCCCGGTCGTCTGCCTCCAGCCCTTCGTTTCCGGCGTGAGGCTAGAAGATATCATTCCCGCCGCTTCCCCGTTGTGCGCGCGGCTGGCGCGGGAGGACGAGCCGGTGCAGGGCGGCTGCGTCGTGTTCGCGCCGGGCGCCTGCGCGCTCGCCGTGCGCCCCGACCGTACGCTCGAGATCACGCCCTGCCCGCCCGGGGCCCGCATCGCCGGGGCGGTGGACCGCTTCTTCGCCTCGGTCGCGTCCGCCTACGGCGGCGGCACGCTCGCCGTGCTGCTCGCGGGCTGGGGCAGCGACGGCTTCGAAGGCGCGCGCGCCGTGCGCGACGCCGGCGGCAGTGTGATCGTCCAGTCCCAGGTCGGGATGGGCTTCGGCGACGTGACGAAGGTGCTCGCGCGCACGGGCATCGCCGACGAGGTGGTCGAGGGCCACCTGATCGCCGGCGCCATCACGCGCCGGCTCTACGCGATGGCTGGCGCGGCGTCGCGGGCACCGGCGTCCAGCCTGCGCCCGGGGTGAACGTGTCGGCGAGCGCGGCGCGCTGCGAGGTGCCGCGCCCGAGGTCGCGCTGGCGGATCGTGCCGTCGCGCTCGGCGACGAAGCTCATGATCCCCGAGGCGCCGTAGCGCGCCGGCCAGGCGGCCACGGCGTAGCCTGCCTCGCCCGAGCGCGCCACGATCCGGTAGTAGTAGCCGTGGTAGGGCGCGAGGGGCTTGGCGCCCTTCGCCCCGTAGCCTTCCGCGGCCGCCGCGGCCACGAACGGGCCCAGCGGGCTCGGCGCCTCCCCCGCGGGCGCCTCCCAGTACAGGCCGTCGCGCCGTCCCGGCGTGCTCACGATCCGCTCGGCGTACCGGTGCGTGCCGTCGGCGCGCGCCTCGCGCAGGCCGTACTCGCGCTGCGCATCGAGGATCGCCAGGCACACCTGCATCGCCCCGATCTCGTTGCGCCCGATGCGCCGGCGCAGCAGCTCGTCGCGGCCCTGGCGCGTGTCGAAGCGCCAGCGCTCGCCCGCCTTCACCAGCGGGATCGGCAGCGGCCAGCGGTCCATGCCGATCTCGAGCGTGGCGCGACCGTGCGTTTCCGCGACGCGGTGCGCCTTGTCGTAGGCGGCGGCGAAGCGCGCGCGGGAGGCGGCGTCGGCGACGGGGTCGCCCGAGACCACCAGCGCGCGCCCCCCGCGGCCGAGGATCGCCACGAGCGCGGCCGCGTCGTTCGCCCGGGCGGCGGCGGCGAGCGCGGCGCCGGCCTCCTCGGGTGTCGCGAAGGTCTGCTGCGTGCGGGCCGCCCACGCGGCGGGCACCGCGGCGAGGAGAAGTGCGGCGCACACGGCGGGCAGCAGGCCGCGCAGCGCGGCCCATGCCCTGCCGGGCGCCGCGGGCGCGGCCCGGGCTGCGGCGGGCGGGGCTGCGGCGGCCGGAGCTGCGGCGGCCGGGGCTGGAGTGGCCGGGGTTGCGGCGGCCGGCTGCGGCATCGGGGTGGCGCTCATCGCGAGGACCTTTCCACGCCGCGGCCGGGGGGCGCGCTGCGGGGCGGGGCGCTGGGCGCCGACGGGGCGCGGGCCGCGGGCGCCGGCGCGGGAGCGCGCGCGGCGGGCGCGGAAGGTGCGGAGCGCTGCGGCACGGGGCGGGCCATCGGCGAGGCGCGGGGTGCCGGCGCCGCGGGCGAGCGTGCGCCCGAGCTCTGCTGCCCGCGCTGGCTGAAGCTGCGGGCGTCCTGCCCGCGGCCGATGCCCTCGAACGCCTGGGGCCGCGGCTCCGGCGCCGGACGCACGGCGCGGTACGACGGCATCGTGCGCGGCGACAGGGACGGGCTCGCCGAGGGCGCCGCCGGCGTGGACGGGCGCGCGAAGGGCGCCGCCGGCGCGGACTGGCGCGACGAGGGCACGCCCGGCGCGGGACGCGCGAGGGGCGCGGACGCGCGCGGGGCCGCCTGCGGCTGCACCGCCTGCGACGGCTGCGCCGGGAAGAACCCGCTGTGCGCGTCGCGCCGCCCGCCGGGCCACACGCCGTACTCGGTCCGCAGCAGCGGGTTGCGGTACGGCACGCCGCGGCGATGGTCGGGGTCGTGGCGCCAGTCGCCCGAGCGCCAGTCGCGGTCGGGGTGCGCATAGAACGGCCGGCGGTCGTGCACCCGGACGTGGTGCCGGCGCCAGTCGAAGCCGCCGTAGAAGAAGTCGATCCCCACCGGAATCCCGATGCTCCACGCGAAGTACGGCGAGACCCAGACGTACCCGGGCCACGGCGCCCAGTACACCGGCGGCGCCTCGGGCCACCACCACGTCCCGTAGACCACGTTCGGGTCGTAGTAAGGGACGTAGACCACCTCGGGCGCGCTCGGCGCGATCAGGATCTCGCCGCCGTCGCTCGTCACGGCCACCTCGTCGCTGCTCCTCAGGTTGCCCGCCTCCCACGCCGCGCGCCGCAGCCGCTGCACGCTGTCGGCCGCGCGCGACTCGTCGCCGAGGAAGGCCTCGCCGAGGCGCTCGGTCCATTCGAGCTGCTCGTCCATCATCGCGAGCACCTGGGGGAAGGCCACGAGGGACTTCACGCTCGGGTCCCAGTCCATGTCCTCGACCGCGCGTACCGCGTCCTCGCCGCCGAGCTGCGGGTTCGCCCGCGACCAGCGCGCCGCCTGCACGACCTCGAGCGGATAGGTGGCCGCCATGAGCACCTGGGCGAGGAGCTCGTCGGGATAGAGGGCGATCGGGGCGAGCATCTGGTCGAGCTCGGCCTGGGTGTAGAGCGACTCGGGCGTGACGTCGGCGTGCGCGACGGCGGGAACCGCGCCGGCGAGGGCGAGGAGGAAGGCCGCGAGCCAGGAGGCGAGGCGTCTCATGCCGACCATCCTAGTCGCGACGGGTGTGTCGAGGCCTGACAAATCGCAAGCAAACGTTGCAGCGCCGCCGCGACGCCCTCCTGGACCCGATCACCGCTTCGCGTCCGCGAAACGACCGCCCGCACGGACGGGCACAGCGCGCCTTCAGTCCGGCGAAGCGTTGCGCCGCGCCGGGCCGGAGATAGCGCCCCCTACTGGCAGGCCTCGCAGTCGGGATTGTCGATCGAGCAGAACTTCGCGCCCTCGGCGGCCCCCTCGCCCGCCGATGCGCCGAGGGCCGCCATGCCGCCCGAGGCCGGCACGGCGTTGAGCTCCCCGCCCTTGCCCGTGGACTTCTCCGCCGAGGTCGCGGCGAGTGTCCGCAGGTAGTAGGTGGTCTTGAGGCCCCGCACCCACGCGAGCTTGTAGCACTCGTCGAGCTTCTTGCCGGAGGCGCCCGCCATGTAGATGTTGAGCGACTGCGCCTGGTCGATCCACTTCTGCCGGCGCGCGCCCGCCTCCACGAGCCAGCGCGGCTCGACCTCGAAGGCGGTGGCGTAGAGGCTCCTCAGCGCCTGGGGCACGCGGTCGATCTTGCCCACCGAGCCGTCGAAGTGCTTGAGGTCGTTCACCATCACCGCGTCCCACAGGCCCAGCTTCTTCAGCTCGCGCACCAGGTAGTCGTTCACCACGGTGAACTCGCCCGAGAGGTTCGACTTCACGAAGACGTTCTGGTAGTTGGGCTCGATCGAGGCCGAGACGCCCACGATGTTGGAGATCGTGGCCGTGGGCGCGATCGCGACGCAGTTGGAGTTGCGCATGCCGTGCTCCTTGATGCGCGCGCGCAGGGCCGCCCAGTCCATCGTCTCCGTCATGTCGGCCTCGAGGTAGCCGCCGCGCTCGGCCGCGAGGAACTGCAGCGAATCCTGCGGCAGGACGCCCCGGTCCCAGAGCGAGCCGGCGAAGGTCGAGTAGCGCCCGCGCTCGGCGGCGAGCTCGGTCGAGGCCCAGTAGGCGTAGTAGCAGACCGCCTCCATCGACTTGTCGGCGAAGTCCACCGCCTCGTCGCTCGCGTACGGGATGCGCAGCTCGTGCAGGCAGTCCTGGAAGCCCATGATGCCCAGGCCCACCGGGCGGTGCCGCGCGTTCGAGTCGCGCGCCTTCTTGACCGCGTAGTAGTTGATGTCGATCACGTTGTCGAGCATGCGCATCGCGGTCGCGATCGTCTTCTTCAGCTTGTCGTGGTCGAGGCGGCCGTTCTTCACGTGGGCGCGCAGGTTGACGCTGCCCAGGTTGCACACCGCGATCTCGTGCGCGTTGGTGTTGAGCGTGATCTCGGTGTTCTTCGTGACGAAGCCGTTCACCGTCCACGCGTGCGTGTCCGAGTCCACCGTGAGGCAGTACGCGTCCTCGTTCGGCAGCTCCGTGAGCCCCGTGAAGGTGGCGTGCAGCTTCTGCTGGCAGCCCTCCTTCCCCAGGTTCTCGAGGAAGCGCACGGCCGATTCCGACGTGCGGCTCTTGGCGAGGCCCGTCACCGCCTCGGCGATGCGGCAGCCCGGGATCGAGCTGATGAGCAGGCGGTACAGCGGCTTGCTCCAGTACGCCTTCGCGCCGCCCTGGCCGTCGGCAAGCGGCTGCTCGACGTGTCCGCGCACCTGGTTGATCGAGCTCTTCACGCCGAAGTTGGCCCACAGGACCTGCAGCTCCTCGATGAAGCGGCGGTCGGCCGAGGCGAGGGCGATGACGGTGCCCTCGCCGCTCGCGGCCATGGTGGCGTCGGCCTGGTAGAGGCCGCGCAGGTACGCGCCAGCCGTGTCGCGGTCGCCTTCCCAGACGAGCTTCGGCACGCGCAGCTTCGTCTCCCGCGTGAAGCCGTGCTCCTCGAAGAGCCGGCGCAGCGGCGCCGACGAGACCCGCGCCGTCCCCGCCTGCGTTTCCACGAGGACATCGGGCGCGCCGGCCGGGCTCGCGCGCAGCACCGTGTTGCCCTGGAGGAGGAGCTGGACACCCTCGCGCGCCTCCTCGACCAGCTCGGCGTCCTGCTCCCAGATGTCGACGCGCACGCCGCCCGCGGCGAAGGTGCCGTCGCCGGCCACGCGCCCCATGAGGTAGGAGAGCTCGGGCATGTGGTCCGGCCCCCAGAGCCCCTCGAGCTGCTGGATCAGGAGCTGGTCTCCGGCGACGAGGTGCTGCGCCTCGACCCAGCCGCGGTCCCGCACCCAGACCTTGTGGTCGGGCGTGACCTTGTGCGAGTAGCCCTCTTCCGTCTCGATGCGCACCATCGGCGCGTTCGGGCGCGGCAGCAGCATCTCGGAGGCGTCGTAGACGCCGTCGAGGCCCACGACGAGGTTCCTGCCGCCCAGCGCGTAGAGCTCGCCCACGGTGAGCATGCCGCGGTCGGTCACCACGCGCTGGTCGGCGGCGATGCAGCAGAGGTTGGACGAGTGCACGACGCCCACGTGCTGCTGCGGGCTCCTCACGTTGGCCGCGTCCTTGAACGTGATCCACGGATGCCCCGTCTCGAAGAGCATCGTGAGCATCCTGCGCCAGAGCGTCTGCGCCGGGATCTTCTTGTGCAGCTTCAGCTCCCCGCGCGCGGCCTTGCGCTCGTACTCGACGTACGCCTCCTCGAAGGCGTGGCCGAACTTGTCGTGCAGGTCCGGCACGTCCGAGGGCGAGAAGAGCGTCCAGTCGCCGCCTTCCATCACCCGCTTCATGAAGAGGTCGGGGATCCAGTTGGCGGTGTTCATGTCGTGGGTGCGCCGGCGGTCGTCGCCGGTGTTCTTGCGCAGCTCGAGGAACTCCTCGATGTCGAGGTGCCAGGTCTCGAGGTAGCAGCACACCGCGCCCTTCCTCTTGCCGCCGTTGTGGGCGAGGCCTCCCGTGGTCATGTACGACTCGTCGCCCTCGACCTTGAGGTCGAAGACGAAGGGCTTCGGGGAAATATCGGTGACCTCGACGACCGGGGAGAAGAGCTTGCCGCCCATCTCGAGCCAGTCCTTGGCACGGACATCCACCTCGTAATCGAGCAAGCCGGCCATTTCGGCGACACAAGGAATTCGAAGCTCGGACGCGGTCGCTTCTGCCAGCACACCGAGGCGGAGGAACTGATATTGCAGATCCGAAATCGTGCGTTGGGACGCAGAAAACACCACGTCGCCGGATCGGGTCGCCGAGGACTCCAGCGCGCCCCGCAGCATCTCCCTCGCCAACTTCTTCGGCAGGTGCGCGAGTCGGGGAGAAATTCTCTTCTCGCCCGCTGCATCGAACAGGTCGTCGGAACTGAACCCGGCAAACGAAACCACTTCGCCCGTCGTCGCATCCCGCCGGCAGTAACCTCGCTCGAAGTCCGCTCGCACGACGTCGGCTCTGCCGAGGAAATGTCCATAGAGCCATGCCTGTCCGGCGGTCAACTGCTCGACCCTGGCCACCTCCGATGCAACGACCTGTGCCACCTGGTCCCCGACACGAAGGTCGCCTGCCTCGATCCAGGAAGCGGTGCACTCACCTTTGCGCACCACCAAAAAAGGATGCCCCGCCGTCACGAGCAGCGGATCGACCGCATGCTTCACCTTCACCGCGACCATGCGATCCGTCTGGTTATACGCGTAGCGCCGTTCAACCTCCCGGTACGTCCCCGACTTTCCGAGCACCAGGTCGCCCGGCTCGACGTCCTTGATCGCCTTGAGGCCGTCGGCGGTGTAGACGCCGGTCCCGGGCGCGAAGCACTGGTTCACCGCAACGGCGGTGTCGCTGACGACCTTGAGGAACGGGACCACGCCCTGCGACTTGCCGTTCGTGCCCTTGATGTAGGAACCCAGCGCGCGCACCGGCGTCCAGTCATTGCCCAGTCCCCCCGCGAACTTGGACAGCAGCGCGTTCTCCTTGATGGCCTCGTAGATGCCGTCGAGGTCGTCGGCCACCGTCGTCAGGTAGCACGAGGAGAGCTGGGAGCGCTGCGTCCCGGAGTTGAAGAGCGTCGGCGTGGACGACATGAAATCGAACGTCGACAGCACGTTGTAGAACTCGATCGCGCGCGCCTCGCGGTCGATCTCGTTGAGCGCCAGCCCCATCGCCACGCGCATGAAGAAGGCCTGGGGCAGCTCGATGCGCCGCTCCTCGACGTGCAGGAAGTAGCGGTCGTAGAGCGTCTGCAGCCCGAGGTAGTTGAACTGCAGGTCGCGCTCGGGCCGCAGCGCCTCGCCGAGGCGCTTCAGGTCGTAGGCGCCGAGCTTCTCGTCGAGGAGCTGGGCCTTGATGCCGCCGTGGACGAACGCCGGGAAGTACTCGGCGTAGCGCGTGGACATCTGCTCCTGCGTGACCTCCTCGCCCAGCACCTCGAGGCGGATCGTGTGCAGCAGCAGCCGTGCCGTCACGTACGTGTAGTCCGGATCCTGCTCGATCAGCATGCGCGCGGCGAGGATCGCGCACTTGTGCACCTCCTCGAGCGGCACGCCGTCGTAGAGGTCGCGCAGCGTGGCCTCGACGATGCGCGCGGGGTCGACCTCGCCGCCCAGGTTCTCGCAGGCACTCTTCACCAGCGCCTCGAGCGCGCCCACGTCGAGCGGCACGCGGGCCTCGCCCACCGTCACGTGGATGCGCGGCTTCTGCGACTCGGCCGCCTCCTGCACCCGCTTGGCGCGCTCGCGCGCGCGCTCCTCGCGGTAGAGCACGTAGCTCCTCGCCACCTGGTGCTCGCCGGCGCGCATCATCGCCAGCTCGACCTGGTCCTGCACGTCCTCGATGTGGAAGGTGCCCCCGGCGGGGTGGCGGCGCATGAGCGAGGAGACCACCGCCTGGGTGAGCGCCTGCACCTTGTCGCGCACGCCCGCGCTCGCCGCCGCGGTGCCGCCGTGGGTGGCCAGGAACGCCTTGGTCATCGCCACCGCGATCTTGTCGGGCTCGAATCCGACCACGGCGCCGTTGCGGCGGATGATCTTGTAATCCGCGTACCGGTCCTGCGGCGACGAGCTCTCCTCACCGAGGATGGGGTTCGCCGGGGATGCCGCGGGATGGACGTCGGACGACAAGCGCATGGGTTCTCTCCTCTATCTGTTTTCGGGACGCGAGCGGCGCCGACGATTCGCTGCGGCGCGGACCGCGGAAAGGCCCGCAATGGCCGGATTTCTCGGAAGAACACGAGATTCTCCCCCGGCTTCTTCACAGCTTATCCACAGCCCTTCCCACAACATATAGTGCTGCGGCAAGGGCATGGGCACAAACTGTAGCGAGGGAAAAACCGAGGCGCAAGGGGCGGCGCGCCAACTATTTTTTTCCGCGGCGATTCAGCGGGTTGCGGGCGCCGCCTGCGCAGGAAATGGGCGGTAAGGGATACCGCCCGGCGGGAGGAGGGCAAAGCCCCTGCGCAAACAGGGGCTTGCCGGTTTCAGGCGGGCTGCCAGCCCGGGTGGTCGAAGTAGCGCCCGTAGGTCTCGAGCGCGCGCGTGGCCCGGTCCAGGCCCGCGGCCGGCTGCGGCCATTGCGCCCGCAGCTCGTCGCTCGCCGCCACGAGCTCGGCCACGACGACGTGCAGGTTCGCGTCGGCCTCGGGCGCGAGCTTGCAGTTGGCGACGATCGAGGCCACGTGCGTCTCGATCGCGTCGGCGAGGGCGGCGTACCCGGCCAGCTCGACGCGGCCACTGCCGCGCGCCTGCGCCACGCGCGCCTGGATGTTCGCCATGCCCTCGCGCAGCGGCGCGTCGGTCGCCCACTTGCGGCCGTGGTCGAGCTGGATCTCGTGGACCGCCTCGCGCCCGTGCGAGTGCGCCTGCGCGGCGAGCGCGGGCCCCCCGGCGGCGAAAGCGGAACCGCAGGCGAGCGCGAGCGCCGCGCCGGCCACCATCACGAATTTCCTCATGATCCCTCCTTGTCTTCGTCGGGTCGGGCCGCGCCGATCGCGGCCGCCACGCAAGTCAGGATGGGCTGCGCGTCTTAGCGAATCCTTAGGGGAAGGCGCCCGGCCCGATCCGGATCAGCCGCGCGGGGCCTCGACGCTCGCGGCGAAGCGCGGCCAGTCGAACCAGGGCCCGGGATCGGTCTTGCGCCCCGGCGCGATGTCGCCGTGCCCCGCCACGTCGAGCGCCCCGTAGCGCGCGAAGAGCGCCCGCGCGAGCGCCCCGAGCGTCTCGTACTGGGGCTCCGCGTAGGGCACGTCGTCGGCGCCCTCGAGCTCGATGCCGATCGAGAAATCGTTGCACTTCCCGCGCCCCTTCCAGCTCGAGGCGCCCGCGTGCCACGCGCGCATCGCGCACGCCACGTACTGCACGAGCGCGCCGTCGCGGCGGATGAGGAAGTGCGACGAGACGCGCTTCCCGGCCACCTCGGGGAAGTACGGGTGCGCGCTCGCGTCGAGCCGGCCGAGGAAGAGGTCGTCGATGTACGGCCCGCCGAAATCGCCGGGCGGAAGCGAGATGCCGTGGATCACGACGAGCGAGATGCGCTCGCCCTGCGGGCGCGCGTCGCAATGGGGCGAGGGGCGCCAGAGCGCCTCGGGGCACACGCCGCGCTCGTCGATCCGGGCAATCCCGCCGCCGGCCGCGAGGCAGCCGGGGCGGGGGGCGCGCTCGCGGTCAGTCAATTCCCAGCCGATCGAGCCGGTAGCGCAGCGAGCGGAACGTGATTCCCAGCAGCTTCGCCGCCGCCGTCTTGTTGAAGCGGGTGGACTCGAGCGCCTTCGTGATCGCCTCGCGCTCGACCTGGTCGAGGAACTCGTGCAGCGGCAGCCCCCGGGTGCCGAGCGCCCCGTCGAGGGGCGCGCCCTTGTCCTTGTTCCCCGTCTGGGTGAGGTAGAGGTCGCCCTCGAGGATCGTGTTGTCGGTGCACAGCGCCATCGCCCGCTCGAGGATGTTCTCGAGCTCGCGCACGTTGCCGGGGAAATCGTAGCGGCGCAGCGCGAGCATCGCCTCCTCGGACACGGCCGGGGCGGGGTTGCCCGACTGGCGCGCGAGCCGGTCCACCACCGCCTGCACCATGAGCGGGATGTCCTCGGGGATCTCGCGCAGGCTCGGCATCTTCATCTCGATCACGTTCAGCCGGTAGAAGAGGTCCTGGCGGAACTGCCCGGCCTCGACCTGGTCGGCGAGGCTGCGGTGCGTGGCGGAGATGATGCGCACGTCGATCGGCTCCTCCTGCGTGTCGCCCACGCGGCGCACCTTCTTCTCCTGGATCACGCGCAGCAGCTTCACCTGCATCGCCAGCGGCAGGTCGCCCACCTCGTCGAGGAAGAGCGTGCCGCCCTGCGCGGCCTGCAAGTAGCCGATCTTGTCGTTGTCCGCGCCGGTGAAGGCACCCTGCTTGTAGCCGAAGAACTCGCTCTCCATCAGGTTCTCGGGGATGGCCCCGCAGTTGACGGCGACGAACGGCGCCTCGGCGCGCGCCGAGCCCGCGTGGATGAGGCGCGCGGCGACCTCCTTGCCGCTGCCCGACTCGCCCGTGATGTACACCGGGGCCTGGGAGCGGGCGAGCTTGGCGATCATCTCGCGCGCGCGCTGGATCGGCGCCGACTCGCCGAGCAGGCGCGGGATGCCGGGCTTCTCGACCTCGCCGATGGACGCGCGCCGCGCCTGGACCGGGCGCGGGAGCTTCAGCGCGCTGATGACGAGCGGGCGCAGCTGCTCGAGCTTGATCGGCTTGGCGAGGTAGTCGAAGGCGCCGGCCTTGAGCGCGGCCACCGCGTTCTCGGTCGAGCCGAAGGCGGTGATCACGGCCACGGGCGTGTTGCCGTGGTGCTCGGCGATGTGGCGCAGGACGCCCAGGCCGTCGCCGTCGGGCAGGCGCATGTCGGTGAGGCACAGGTCGTAGCCGCGCGCGGCCAGCGCCTGCTTCGCCTCCTCCACCGAGGCGGCGGCGTCGGCATCCACGCCCATGCGCGAGAGCGTCAGCACGAGGAGCTCGCGGATGTCGGCCTCGTCGTCGACGATGAGCACGGACTTGCGGTTCATCAGGTGCCTTTCACGGTGATGCGGAAGCGGGCGCCGCCCGCGGCCTCGACGTACTCCAGGCGCGCGCCGTTGCCCTCGCAGAGCTCGCGCGCGATGTAGAGCCCGAGGCCGGTGCCCTGGCTCTCGGTGGTGAAGAACGGCTCGAAGATGTGGACCTGCACCTCGGGGGCCACGCCGGGGCCGTCGTCGAGCACGTCGAGCACGAGCTTGCCGGGGGCGCTCGCGGCGGCGAGCTCGATGCGCACCGAGCCGGGGCGCTGCCGGCCGTGGCGCCAGGCGTTGCGGGCGATGTTCCAGAGCACCTGGTCGAGGTGCTGGCGGTCGAACCACAGGCGCCGGGCCGTTCGCAGCCGCACCTCGATCGCGTCCGCCGGCAGCTTCTCGGAGGCGGCGAAGTCCTGGGCGAAGTGCGGCAGGTACGCGCCCGGGTCGATCGACTCGGGCTGGGCGCGGTCGCGGCGGTTGAGGTAGAGCACCTCCTGGACGATGCGGTCGAGGCGGAAGACGTTGCCGCGGATGATGTCGAGCAGGCGCCGCTCGGGCGCTTCCCGCGCCGTCTCCTCCTCGAGGAGCTCGGCCGCGTGCCCGATCGAGGACAGGGGATTGCGGATCTCGTGGGCGATCGAGGCGGTCAGCCGCCCCAGCGCCACCAGCTTCATCTGCTGCGCCTGCTGGCGCATGCGGCCCACGTCCTCGACGAACACGACCACCGGCGGCGGATCGCCGCTGCCGATCGCCACGAAGTGCACCTGCAGCTCGCCCGCGTTGTGCCCCCCGCGCAACTGCATGAACGTGGTCTCGGAGCCCTTGCGCCAGCCCTCGAGCAGGGCGGCGATCTCGGGCGCGTAGTCGGCGAGCGCGGGCCAGCGCCCGCCGGGCAGCGCCCCCAGGAGCTGCACCGCGCGCGGGTTGCTCTGCCGGATGCGCCCGCGGCCGTCGACCACGAGGATCGCGTCCTGCATGTCGCGGATCACGAGCTCGTTGATCTGCGAGAGGTTGTCCAGGTCGAGCCGGCGCTCCTCGGCGATGCGCTCGCTCGTGCGCGCGTACTGCGCGAGCGTCGAGGCGAGCCCGGCGGTGGCGAAGAACGCGACGCAGGTGAAGCCGGCCTGCACGAAATCCTGCGCGGGCGCGTCGTAGTGCCACACCTGGAACATCTGCTCGAGCAGCACCGCGAGCGAGGCGAAGGCGGCGTGGAAGAAGGCGAGGCGCCCGCGCGTGATGAGGCCCGCGGCGGCGAGCGAGACGAGGAGCAGCACGCCCACGCCGCTGCGCACCCCGCCGCTCGCGTACATGAGGAGCACGATCGCCGCCACGTCGGCGACGACGCCCGCGGTGACCTGCAGCGTGAGGTTGGGCTCGCGCAGGCGCGCCGGGGCGAGCAGCGCGATCGAGGCGATGCCGTAGGCGAGCGTGGTGGGCACCACGAGGCCCGGCTGCTGCACGCCGAGCATGAAGAAATGGTTGAAGTACGCGAAGGCCACGCCGACGAGCACGGCGAGCACCACGCGGTAGGCGCAGAAGACCTGCAGCGTGCGCCAGGTGGTGTCGTCTGCGGCGACGATGAACGGCAGCTGCAGGCCGCCGCGCGGCGCCGCGGCGTGCGCGAGCCCCTCGCCGGCGGCGCTCATCGCGGCAGGCAGCGGGGGTTGTCGCGGCAGACGCGCTGTCCGTCGACCTCGCGCGTCTCGCTCATCGGCAGGTGCACCCCGCAGCGGGCGCAGGCGACCATGTCCTCGCCCTCGGCGCTGCGCGGGGAAGCCTCGCGGGACCGGCTCGCGCGCTGCATGCCGCGCCAGACGAGCCAGAACAGCAGGCCCACGATGATCCAGAAGAGTATGCGGCCCACGTCGGGTCAGGTGGCAAGTTTTACTACTCGAAGTGTACGGCAAAAGGTGCCGCGCCCGCGCGCTCAGCCGGCGAGGGGCACCTCCACCTCGAAGCGCACGCCGCGGCCCTCCGGCAGGTTGAAGGCGCGTGCGCTTCCGCCGTGGTGCTCGGCCACCAGCCGCACGATGTAGAGCCCGAGGCCGAGGTGCGCGCCGCGGGAGGGCGGCTCGCCCTGGCGCAGCGAGACCATCGAGTCGAAGAGCCGGCCCACGAGCTCGCGCGGCAGCGCCCGCCCCTCGTTGTCCACGTGCACGATCGCCCGGCCGCCGCGCCGCCCGAGCCCCACGCGCACGGGCGAGCCGGCCGGGGCGAAGTCGTTCGCGTTCTCCACGAGCTTGTCGAGGAGCTGGGCGAAGGCGTCGGGCACGCCCTCGACGGGCAGGGCGCCCGCGGCCGGGACGAGTTCGAAGCGCCGCGCGGGATAGGCGGCGCGGTAGCCCTCGACGCAGCCGGCGACCACGGCGGCGAGGTCGAAGCGCTCGCGCTCGGCGCTCTCGAGCATGCGCTCCAGGCGCGTGGCTTCCGACAGGCGCGAGATGAGGCGCGCGAGGCGCTCGACGCCCTGCCCGGCGCGCTCCACGTACACGCGGGCCTCGTCGGGCAGCCGGTGGGCCTTGAGGTTGTCGAGCGAGGAGCGCACGACCGCCACCGGCGTGCGCAGCTCGTGGGACAGGCGCCCGGCCATCGCCTCGAGGTAGGCGTTGTAGTCGCGCAGCCGCGCGAGCACGTCCGCCGTGGTGCGCTCGAGGTCGCCGATCTCGTCGCGCGCGCGGCTCACGGTGACCGTCCCGCGCACGCGTCCCTGGGCGTCGATCGCCGCGCCCGCCTCGGCGTGCAGCCGGCGGATGCGCGCGGCGAGCCGCGTGGCGAACGCGAGCAGGATCCCGAAGGCCACGGCGACGATGCCGAGCGTGACGGCGAGCAGGTGCTCGAGGGCCGACTGCTTGAGGATCTGGATCGAGCCGGTCGTCTCCTCGACGATCGCCGCGCCGACGATGTCGTCGCCCACGAAGATCGGCTGCGCCGAGGAGAGGATGGCCACGCCCCGGTCGCGCGTGGCGCGCCACTGCGTCGAGGACACGCCGATCAGCGCCTGGTCGACCTGGCTGCGCACGGGGTGCGTGGCCTCGCCCAGCGGCAGCGGCGGATTGGGCACGACGAGGGCGGCGACGGGCTTGAGCCACCTCACCACCGAGCGCGCCGCCTCCGGGTCCTCGAGGCTGCCCGACAGGCCCCGCACGCGCGAGCGCGAGTCCACGACCCACAGGCGCGTGCCGCGCCGGCCCATGATCGCGAGCAGCCGCTCGATCTCCTCCGAGGGCAGGTAGGCGCTGCCCAGGCTCGCGGCCGCGTCGGTGTCGGCGGCGGCGAAGAGCGCCACGATGCGCCGGCGCTCGTCGCCCTCGGGATCGGTGTCCACCACGCGCTCGAAGAGGGCGGGCCGGTCCGAGAGCGCCGAGGCCACCGCGCGGGCCGTGGCGCCGATCGCGCGCTCCTGGCTTTCGCGCAGGAACGACTCCATGCTCGAGATGAACTGCGCGGCGAGCAGCGGCAGCGCGAGGAGCACGGTCGCCAGCAGCAGCAGGCGCGGGCGGATGCCGAAGCGCACGCGGCGCTCAGAACGGGACGTGGAGGGCGATCGAGCCGAATCCATGGGGACGCCTCTGGCCTTCGAACGCGCGGCCGTCGCGCACCATCGCGAACACCACGCTCGCGCCGCGGCCGATCCACGTGACGCCCGCCGCCAGGCGCGTGACCGCGTCGCGCCGCTCGAGGGTGGGCCCCGGGTACGCGGGATTGCGCTCGAGGAGGCGGTTGCGGCCGTACGCGCGCACGCTCACGCCCGCGAAGGCGCTCCAGCCGCCCTGGGCGCCGGCGCCGGCGGGCAGCGGCGGCGTGGCCGCGAACCGCAGCACGGGGCTGGAAAGCGCGGCGGCCGCGCCCCGGCCGACGCGCAGCTCGAGGCCCGCGTGCGCGAAGGCGACGAGCGTGCCGGCCACGACGCCATAGTGCGCGTTGAGGCGCACGTCGTCCCCGGCGGGCGCACCGAGCCGGCGCGTCCCGGCCACGACGAGCGAGCCGTCGAACCGGTTGTCGCGCTGCACGTGCCACTCCTCGTGGGGCGCCGGCACGAGGCGGTGGATCAGGTCCTGGGCCTCGCGGCCGAGGGCGGCGGGCCCGTTCACCCCGACGTCCGCCTCGAGGGTGCGCCACGTGCCCTCGCCGCGGTCGTGGCGCGCGAGGACGGCGAGCAGGCGCGCGGCGGGCGGGCGGTCGAGCCGGTCGTGGCGCCTGGCGTCGGGCGTGTAGATCTCCTGCAGCACGCCCCATTCGATCGCGTGTCCGCCGCGCGGCTCGACGCGCGCGAGCCGCACCCCGCTCGTGTACCAGCGGTCGGTGCCGTAGAGCACGTCGTTGTCCACCTGCACGTACCATTGCGCCGGCGCCTGGGCGCGCGCGGCGCACGCCGCCGCGGCGACGAGCATCGCGAACGCGAGCCTCAGGAGCCTTCCTTCCAGCGGTAGCCCATGCCGTAGACGGTGTCGATGGCGTCGAAGGCCGGGTCCACCGCGAGGAACTTGCGGCGGATGCGCTTCACGTGCGAGGTGATCGTGCCGTCGTCGACCACCATCTCCGCGTCGCGCATGAGCTGCTCGCGGTCCTTCACGTGGCCGGGATGGTGCGCGAGCGAGTGGACCATCCAGAACTCGGTCACGGTGAGGGCCACGGGCCGGCCGCGCCAGGACACCGCCATGCGCTGCGCGTCGAGGGCGAGCGGCCCGCGCTGCAGCACCTCCTCGGAGCGCGGCGCCTGCTCGGCCGCGTCCACGCGGCGGAAGAGGGCCGCGATGCGCGCGAGCAGGTGCGGCAGGCTCACGTCCTTGGTGAGGTAGTCGTCGGCGCCCAGGCGCAGCCCCGAGACGATGTCGAAATCGGAGTCGCGCGCCGACAGGAAGATGATCGGCAGCGTGGCACTGGCCGCGCGCAGCTCCCGGCACAGGGCGAAGCCGCCGTCGATGTCGGCGCCCAGGCCGATGTCGATGATCGCGAGCTCCGGCAGCCGCGCGGCCAGCGTGCGCGAGGCACTCGCCCGGTCACCGAAGGCCGCGACCTCGTAGCCGGCGCGCGCGAGCGCGTCCGCGTAGTTCTGCCGGATGGTCGGATCGTCCTCGACCAGCGCGATGCGGCGTGCCATGGCCGGCGATTTTGCCATCTTTTCGCCAGAAACCTTCCGCCGCCCGCCCGGATCGGGCCCGCCCCCGCCATCGCCCGGGCGCGAAATGCCATGGCCCCCCACGCGATCGAAAGGCAGCACGCCATGGCAGAGCAGAGCACTCCCCGCCGCCCCGGCCTCAGGGCCTGGGTGGATTTCGCCGCCCTCGCGGCCCGCGCCTTCGTGAGCGGGCTCGCCGCCGCCGTCGCCCTGGGCTTCGCCGCCCTCGTCCTCGCCGGCAACGCCCGCGCCGCCGCCCCCGTCGACGTGCGGGCCGGCACGCTGCTGCTGCGCTCGGGCGACCCGGGCGGGTACATCGCCGCGCCGACCGTCGAGACCGAGGTCGCCATCCGGGTGAGCGGCATGATCGCGCGCACCCGGCTCACGCAGTCGTTCCACAACCCCGGCAAGGACTTCGTCGACGGCGTCTACGTCTTCCCCCTGCCGGACAAAGGCGCCGTGGACCACCTCGAGATGCGCATCGGCGAGCGCGTGATCGCGGGCGAGATCCGGGAGAAGGCTGCAGCGCGGCGCGCCTACGAGCAGGCCCGGCGCGAGGGGCGCAAGGCCGCGCTCGTCGAGCAGCAGCGGCCCAACCTCTTCACCAACTCGGTGGCCCACATCGGCCCCGGCGAGACGGTGCGCGTGACGCTCGAGTACCAGCAGCCGCTCGCCTACGAGCGCGGCGAGTACCGCCTGCGCTTCCCGCTGGCGGCCACGCCGCGCTACGAGCCGGCCGGCGCGCAGCCTCCCGGCGGCGAGCCCGGGGCGCGCGCGGCCGTGTTCGTGCCGGGGGCGAGCGCCGCGTCCGCTCCCGACGCCCCGGCGCTCGTGCAACCCGCGTACGCGGCGCGCGCCGACGGCCTCGTGAACCCCGTGGACATCGCGGTGGCGATCGACGCGGGCGTGCCGCTGGGCGCCGTGCGCAGCTCCTACGACGACGCGTGGGTCGAGAAGCGCGGCGACGACGCGGCGATGGTCTACCTCGCGAAGGACCAGATCGAGGCCGACCACGACTTCGAGCTCGCGTGGACGCTGGCACCCGGGGCGGCGCCCCAGGCGGCGATGTTCACCGAGCGCGTGGGAGAGAGCGACTACGCCCTCATCATGGTCGTGCCGCCGCGGCCCTCGGCCGACGAGCGGCTCGCCTACGCGCAGGTGCCGCGCGAGACGATCCTCGTCGTGGACACCTCGGGCTCGATGGCCGGCGCCTCGCTCGGGCAGGCGAAGGCGGCGCTCGCCGAGGCGCTGGCCCGGCTCACCGAGCGCGATCGCTTCAACCTGGTCGAGTTCAACTCCGTCCTGCGCCCGCTCTGGCCCATGGCGCTGCCCGCCACGCCCGGCAACGTGCGCACCGCGCTCGCCTGGGTCGCGGGGCTGCGCGCCGAGGGCGGCACCGAGATGATGCCCGCGCTCTCCTTCGCCCTCGCGGGCCGGGCCGATCCCGGCTACCTGCGCCAGGTCGTGTTCATGACCGACGGCGCCGTCGGCAACGAGGAGGCGCTGCTGCGGCTCATCGCCGAGCGCCTCGGGCGCTCGCGCCTCTTCACCGTCGGCATCGGCGCCGCGCCCAACGGCCACTTCATGGCCAAGGCCGCGCAGCTCGGGCGCGGGACCTTCACCTACGTGGGCGACGCGGGCGAGGTGCGCGAGAAGATGGGGCGCCTCTTCGCCAAGATCGAGGCGCCCGTGCTGCAGGACGTGAAGATCGCCTGGCCCGACGGCACGCCGCTGCAAACCTATCCCGAGCGCGTCCCCGACCTCTACCTCGACGAGCCCGTGCGGGTATCCACCGCCGCGCCCACGCTCGCCGGCACCGTGATCGTGTCGGGGATGCGCGGCACCGTACCCTGGAGCGTGGCGCTCACGCCGGCACCGTCGCACGACGCGGCCGGCGTGGGCGCCCTCTGGGCCAGGGCGCGGATCGCGGCGTTGATGGACGACGTGCGCCGCGGGGCCGACCCGGCGCAGGCCCGCGCGAGCGTCGTGCAGGTCGCGCTCGCCCACCACCTCGTGAGCGCCTACACCAGCCTCGTCGCCGTCGACGTGACGCCGGGCGCGGGCGGCGCCGCGAAGACCGCGCTCGTGGCTTCGGCGCTGCCGCGCGGCTGGGGCGGCGAAGGGATGCTCGCGCAGACCGACACGCCGGCCACGCTGCAGATCGTCCTCGGGCTCGCCGCGCTGGCCGCGGCCGCCGTCGTGGCCGCGGTCGGGCATGCCGCCGCGCCGAGGCGGGCATGAGGCCCGGGGTGCGCCTCGCCGCCGCGGTCCTCGCCGCGGCCGGCCTCGTGCCGCTCGCCTCGGGCGCGTGGATCCACGCCAAGGCCTTGCTCGCGCAGCAGCTCATCGCCGGGGCCTGGGCGCACGCCGGTACGGGCCGTGCAGTGCGTCCGTGGCCGTGGGCCGACATGCACCCGATCGCGCGGCTCACCGTCCCGGCGCGGCACCTGGAGCTCTACGTGCTCGACAACGCGAGCCCGCGCGCCCTCGCCTTCGGCCCGGGGCTCGTGGCGGGCACCGCCGCCCCCGGCAGCCCCGGCAACGTTGTGCTCGTCGCGCACCGCGACACGCACTTCGCCTTCCTGCGCACGCTCGTGCCCGGCGAGGAGATCGACCTCGAGTCGCCCGGCGGCCGGCGCGCGCGCTACCGGGTGCGCGGCGCCGAGGTGGTCGACCGCCGGCATACGTCGGTGCTCGACGACGGGGGCTGGCCGCAGCTCACCCTCGTCACCTGCTATCCTTTCGACGCGCTGCGGCCCGGCACGCCCCTTCGCTACGTGGTGGTCGCCGACCGCGTCGCATGAAATCCCCCCGCTGCAACCTTTGGCGCGCGCGCCAGTCGGATGGGAATGCGCGGCGCACCGCTGGAGCCCCCCGATGGCGACGTCCCGTCCGAGCCGTAAGGCGCCGTTCTTCGACCCGCCGGCCGGGTTCGACGATCCCATGGAGATGCTCTCGGGCTGCCACCGCCGGATCGAGCGGCAGCTCGAGACGCTGAAGCGCCTGCACGGCCACGTCGGCGCGAAGGGGGTGGACGCGGAAGCGAGCGCGGCCGCGCACGCGGTGCTCCAGTATTTCCTCAAGGCCGCCGCCAACCACCACGCCGACGAGGAGCAGGACCTCTTCCCGCTCCTCGAGCGGCGCATCGCGAGCGACGTCGACCGCGCGCGGTTCCGCGACCTGCGCGAGCGGATCGTGGCCGACCATCGCCAGCTCGAGGCGGCGTGGGCGCGGCTGCGCAAGCCGCTGGAGGGCATCGCCGAGGGGCTCGGGCGCGCGCTGCCGAAGGCGGACGTCGAGGCCTTCGTCGCCGCGTACACGAACCACATCCTCAGCGAGGAATCGGCGCTGCGCGACCTCTACGAGCGCTGGCTGGACGCGGGGGACCGCGAGGTGCTGGGACGGGCGATGGCGGCCCGGCGCGGCGTCGGCCCGGGGCGCGCGTAGGGCCGGTGGACATCCGCGTCGAGTGCCATGCCGGGCACCGCGGCGAGGAGGAGCCGCGCGCCTTCACCCTCGGCAAGACGCGCTTCCCGGCCCTCGAGATCCTCGACCGCTGGCTGGTGCCCGGACATCGCTACTTCAAGGTGCGCGTCGAGGACGGGCGCAGCTTCATACTGCGACACGACGAATCGTCCGGCGAATGGGACCTCGCGGCACTGGTGGGGCGCGGCTGAACGGCGCGTCCTTGCCGGGCGTCAAAGCGCCTCGGCGGCGCGGCCGTAGAGTCGAATCTCCACAGGAGACCGCCATGAGGATCGTCAAAGCCAGGACCGCCGCGCTCGCAACCGCTTGCGCGCTGCTCGCCGCATCGTGCGCCAACGACCCGACCCAGGAGCAGACCGGGATGGTGGTCGGCGGCGTGCTGGGCGGGGTCATCGGCTCGCAGGTCGGCCAGGGCCACGGGCGCACGGCGGCGACGATCGTGGGCGCCGTCGCCGGCGCCGCGATCGGCGGCGCGATCGGCCGCTCGATGGACGAGCAGGACCGCATCCGCACCGCCCGGGCGCTCGAGACCGTGCGCACGGGCGAATCGACCACCTGGCGCAACCCCGATACCGGCTACACGTACACCGTCGAGCCGACGCGCACGTACGAAGCATCCGCGGGCCCGTGCCGCGAGTACACGGTCGATGCGGTGATCGGCGGGCGCGTCGAGAAGGTCTACGGCACCGCCTGCCGCCAGCCGGACGGGAGCTGGCGCACGGTCGGCTGACGGCCGCGGCGTGAAGCGGCGCAAGAGCGGCGCGAACGGCGCGGCCGCGCGCGAGCGCGCCGGGAGAACACCCGCGTGCTGAAGCTCCTCGTGCCCGTCGACGGCTCGAGCAATGCGCTGCGCGCCGTGGAGCATGTGGCGCTCCTCGCCCGCCGCGGCGTGCCCGTCGAGGCGGTGCTGCTCAACGTGCAGCGGCCGGTGATGTCCGGCGAGGTGGGAGCCGTGGCACCGATCGAGATCATCGAGGACCAGCGCGCGCTCGCCGCGGGCGCCGCCGTGGCCCGGGCGCGCGCCGTGCTCGATCCCGCGCACGTGCCAGCCATCGTGCACGAGGCCATCGGCAACCCGGCGCAGGAGATCGCGGCGGCCGCCAAGGCGCTCGGATGCGACGGGATCGTGATGGGACGGCGCGGAATGGGCACGCTGCGCCGGCTGCTGCTGGGATCGGTGTCGGCGCAGGTGGTGCGCCTCGCCGAGGTGCCCGTCACGCTCGTGAAGTAGCGCCGGGGCAGCGCGGAAGGCGGCGGGAAAATGGTCGGGGTGAGAGGATTCGAACCTCCGGCCTCTACGTCCCGAACGTAGCGCTCTACCAGGCTAAGCTACACCCCGAGGACGAAAGGGGCGACCGTCACGGACTGGGTGATGGCGCCCCTTCGAGGACGGCCGAGGGCTAGTAGCGCCGCTCGACCGAAAAGTGCGCCAATTGTAGCAGACTGTCCCGGCACGCGGAACCGGCAAGCGCGTCCAGGCGGGCGATGGCGGCCTCCGATTCCGCGCGCGCCCGGGCCCTCGCATAGTCGAGCGCGCCCACGCGGTGGATCGCCCGCACCACCGCCTCGAGGTCGGACTTGCCGCCCTGCTCGATCGCGTGCCGGATGAGGTCGCGCTCGGCCGCGTCTCCCGCGGCCATCACGCGGATCAGCGGCAGCGTCGGCTTGCCCTCGGCGAGGTCGTCGCCCACGTTCTTGCCGATCTCCTGCAGGTCGCCGGAATAGTCGAGCACGTCGTCGATGAGCTGGAACGCCGTGCCCAAATGCATGCCGTACTCGGCGAGCGCAGCCTCGGCGGTTTCGGACGCGCCGCCGAGGATCGCGCCCAGCCGGGCGGCGGCCTCGAACAGCTTGGCGGTCTTGAACCGGATCACCTCGCAGGTAGCGCTCCTCGTCGATGTCCGGCGTCGTGCACGTTCAGCAGCTGCAGCACCTCGCCCTCGGCGATCACGTTGGTCGCGTCGGCGAGCACCTGCATCACGCGCATGCTGTCCACGCCCACCATCATCTGGAAGGCGCGCGAATAGAGGAAGTCGCCGACGAGCACCGAGGCGGCGTTGCCGAACTGCGGCGTTGGCGGTCTCGCGCCCGCGCCGCAGGCTCGACTCGTCGACCACGTCGTCGTGCAGCAGGGTCGCGGTGTGGATGAACTCGATCACCGCCGCCAGCTCGTGGCGCGCGGGGCCCGTGGCAGCCGAAGGCGCTGGCGGCGAGCAGCACCAGCGCGGGGCGCAGCCGCTTGCCGCCGCCGGCGACGATGTAGTCGGCGATCGGTGCGGATCAGCACCACGTGGGAGGCGAGGCGCTCGCGGATGACCGCGTCGACGCGGGCGAGATCGGCGGCGATGGGCGCGCGGATCGCTTCGAGGCTGGACGGTGCGACGGCGTGGCTCATGGGGCGTGCGCAACCTTCGGCGATGGTCCGCCGCGCCCGGGAGGAGCCCCGGACAAGTCTTTGACCTTATGAGGAATTTCGCGTATTATAGCGAGTTCGCCCGAGGCGCGGCACGCGTTTCGCGCGGAAATTCACGCAAACCCAGGAGTCCACAATGTACGCGGTCATAAAAACCGGCGGCAAGCAGTATCGGGTTGCCCCCGGCGAGAAACTCAAAATAGAACAGATACCGGCAGACGTTGGCGCTCAGATCGTCCTCGACCAGGTGCTGATGGTTTCGGATGGCGACGCCGTGAAGCTCGGTAATCCCCTCGTCTCCGGCGCCACGGTGTCGGCCACCGTGCTCGCGCACGGGCGCGGCGACGAAGGTGAAGATCTTCAAGATGCGCCGGCGCAAGCACTACCAGAAGACGCAGGGCCATCGGCAGAACTACACCGAAATCCGTGTCGGATTCGATCGCTTAAGGCAAGGAACCACGCACCATGGCACACAAGAAAGCAGGCGGCGTCCTCCCGCAACGGCCGCGACTCCGAGAGCAAGCGCCTGGGCGTCAAGGCCTTCGGCGGCGAGCTCGTGAACGCCGGATCGATCATGGTCCGCCAGCGCGGCACGCAGTTCCATCCCGGTCGCCAATGTCGGCATCGGCAAGGACCACACGCTGTTCGCCACCGCGACGGGGACCGTGAAGTACTACACGCACGGACCGGCCGGCAAGCGCACGGTGCGCATCGAGCCGGCGCAGTCCTGACGGGCGCTTTCGTCGCGAAAGGGCCCCGTACGCGTACGGGGCTTTTTTGTTTCCATGCCCGACATCGCGCTCTTCCTCGCCGCCTCGGCGCTGCTCACCGTGGCGCCGGGACCGGACATCGTCTACGTGCTCACGCGCGGCATCGCGCAGGGGCGGCGGGCGGGGCTGGCCGCGACCCTCGGCTTCGCCACGGGCTGCCTCTTCCACACGGCGCTCGCGGCACTCGGCGTGGCCGCCCTCATCCGCTCCTCGGAGCTCGCCTTCGCGCTCGTGCGCTACGCGGGCGCGGCCTACCTCGCCTGGATCGGCGTGCAGGCGCTGCGCCGCCGTGCCTCGTTCGCGCTCGGGGGAAGCCCGGACGCGCGCTCGCTCGCCCTCATCTACCGCCAGAGCGTCCTCGGCAACATGCTCAACCCGAAGGTGACGCTCTTCTTCCTCGCGTTCCTCCCCCAGTTCGTCGACGTGAAGGCGGGGCACCTCGGGCTGCAGATGGCGCTGCTGGGCGCAATCTTCATGGCGCAGACCGCGGTCATCTTCGGCGCGGTCGCGCTCTTCTCCGGCGCGATCGGCGGGTGGCTGCGCCGGCGCCCGGCCATCGGCGAGCGCCTGCACCTCTTCGCGGGGGTCACCTTCATCGCGCTGGGCGTGCGCGTGGCGCTGCCGCGGTAAGGCCCATGGCGCCCGACGGCCTTTCCCCACCGACATGAAATTCTTCGACGAAGCGAAGATCGAGGTGATCGCCGGCAAGGGCGGCGACGGGTCCGCGTCGTTCCGCCGGGAGAAGTTCGTGCCGCGGGGCGGTCCCGACGGCGGCGACGGCGGGCGCGGCGGCAGCATCTACGCCGTGGCCGACCGCGAACCTCAACACGCTCATCGACTACCGCTACGCGCGCATCTTCCGGGCGAAGAACGGCGAGAACGGGCGCGGCGCCGACTGCAACGGCAAGGGCGCCGAGGACATCGTGCTGCGCATGCCGGTGGGCACCGTGATCCGCGACGCCGAAACGGGCGAGACGCTCGCCGACCTCGCCCGCACCACGGCGAGCGGGCGCTGCTCGCCAAGGGCGGCGCCGGGGGGCTCGGCAACCTGCACTTCAAGTCGAGCACCAACCGCGCGCCGCGCCAGTTCACCCGCGGCATGCCCGGCGAGGCGCGCCAGCTCGCGCTCGAGCTGCGCGTGCTCGCCGACGTGGGGCTGCTCGGGATGCCCAACGCGGGCAAGTCGACCTTCATCCGCGCGGTGTCGGCGGCGCGCCCGAAGGTCGCCGACTACCCGTTCACGACGCTGCACCCGAACCTGGGCGTGGTGCGCGTCGACGAGAGCCGCGCGCTTCGTCGTGGCCGACATCCCCGGCCTCATCGCGGGCGCGGCGGAGGGCGCCGGGCTGGGACACCAGTTCCTGCGCCACCTGCAGCGCACGCGCCTGCTGCTGCACCTCGTGGACATGGCGCCGTTCGACACGGCCGCCGATCCCGCCGCCGAGGTGCGCGCGCTCGCCGCGGAGCTGAAGCGGTACGACCCGGCGCTCGCGAAGAAGCCGCGATGGCTCGTCTTCAACAAGGTCGGACCTCCTCGAGCCGGCCGAGCGCGAGCGGCGGGCGAAGGCGCTGGTGCGCAAGCTGCGCTGGACCCGGCCGTGGTTCGTGATCTCCGCGATCAAGGGCGAGGGCACGCGGCGAGCTCGCCTTCCGGGTCATGGACTTCCTCGACGCCGGAGCGCGCGCGAGGCAGCCGCGCGATGAGCGTCGCCGCTCGCCGCGGCCCGCCGGGTCGTCGTGAAGATCGGCTCGAGCCTGCTCACCAACGCGGGCGCGGGCCTCGACCGCGAGGCGATCGCCGACTGGGCCGGGCAGATCGCGCGGCTGCGCGAGCGGGGCGTGGAGCTCGTGGTCGTGTCTTCGCGGGGCGATCGCCGAGGGCATGAAGCGCCTGGGCTGGACGCGCCGGCCGCGCGCGATGAACGAGCTGCAGGCGGCCGCGGCGGTGGGGCAGATGGGCCTCGTGCAGATGTAGGAGTCGTGCTTCTCCGAGCGCGGCCTGCACACCGCGCAGGTGCTGCTCACGCACGAGGACCTGGCCGACCGGCGCCGCTACCTCAACGCGCGCACGACGCTGCAAGCACGCTGCTCGGGCTGGGCGCCGATGCCGGTCATCAACGAGAACGACACGGTGGTCGTGGACGAGATCCGCTTCGGCGACAACGACACGCTGGCCGCACTCGTCACCAACCTGATCGAGGCCGACGCGCTGCTCATCCTCACCGACCAGAAGGGCCTGTACACGGCCGACCCGCGCAGGACCCCGCCGCCACCCTCGTGCGAGCGCGCCGACGCCGGCGACCCGGCGCTCGAGCGCATGGCCGGCGGCGCGGGCAGCGCCATCGCCCGCGGCGGCATGCTCACCAAGGTGCTGGCGGCGCGGCGCGCGGCGCGCAGCGGCGCGCATACCGCGATCGTGTGGGGCCGCGAGCACGACGTGCTCGCGCGCCTGTTCGCCGGCGAGCCGCATCGGCACGCTGCTCGTGGCGCAGACCGCCCCGCTCGCCGCGCGCAAGCAGTGGCTCGCGGACCACCTCAAGCCCTCGGGGCGCATCCTCCTCGACGCCGGCGCCGTGAGGGCGCTCGTGCGCCGACGGCAAGAGCCTGCTCGCCGATCGGCGCCACCGCGGTCGAGGGGCACTTCGAGCGCGGCGAGGTGGTGAGCCTGCGCCGGACCCGACGGGCGCGAGATCGCGCGGGGGCTGGTGAACTACGGCGCGGCGGAAACGGCGCGCATCCTGCGCAAGCCCACCTCCGAGATCGAGGCGGCCCTCGGCTACCTCGACGAGCCGGAGCTGATTCACCGCGACAACCTGGTCGTACTATGATGCGGCTGCCGGCATGACAGTTTCGGGTGGCTCCCCCGCCCGGCGCCGCACACCATAAAAAGACGCCCCGGGCGCGCCTCGCGCCAAGTCCCGGAAAATGCAGAAGATTCGGTAGACGGTCCCGAAGCGGCGGCGTTAGCCTCCTGCCTCGGCCCCTCGCGGCTTTCGGCGATCAAGAAGAGCACTGGGAGAACGTCATGCGCACGACCGCCCACCCCCCCTCGTCCGGTCCCCGGCGGCGTGCGCTGCTCGCCGCCCTCGCCTGCGCGCTCGCCGGCCCGGCGCTGCCTGCCGCCGCGGCGACCTTCACCGTGAGCACCAGCGCCGATTTCGGCACCGGCACGCTGCGACAGGCGATCCTCGACGCGAACGCCGCCTGCCCCTCCGCGAGCACCGTCGTCTTCTCCGGCGGCCCGTTCGTGATCGCGCCCTCGAGCCCGCTGCCCGAGATCACCTGCGCCACCGACATCCAGGGCGACGGCAGCGTCCTCTCGGGGACGCTCATGTACGGCGGGGCCACGGTGTGCACCGGCGGCTTCGGCTACGACGCGGCGCTGTGCGCGAGCGCTCCCGCGACGGTGAGCAACCTCGAGATCGCCAACTTCTCGTACGGCTCGACGTTCGCGCTGTCCGGGCCCATCAGCGCATACGGGAACAAGCTGCACGACAACTTCGGCGGCATCCAGGTGACCGACGGCGCGGTGACGATCGGCAGCGCCGCCTCCCCCAACCGCATCGGCGCCAATTCCGTCGGCATCCGGGTGGGCTCCGGGAGCGCCGCGATCGACCACAACTTCATCGGGACGTCGGACGGCACATCCGCCCTCGCCAACGGGGTCGGCATCGACCTCGCCAACGGCAACACGCTCACGGACGGCCCGAACAGCGTCACGAACAACGTGGTTTCCGGCAACACCTTCCAGGGCATCACCGTGGAGGACCTCGGAGCGAGCACGCTGTCCGGCAACATGATCGGCACCACCGCCGCCGGCGACGCGCCGCTCGGCAACGAGAACGGCATCATCGCGTGGGCCCCCGCGACGATCACGAACAACGTGCTATCCGGCAACTTGATCAACGGCGTGAACCTCTATGCCGGCGGCGACGTCTCGGGCAACCGGATCGGCACCGACGCCACGGGCACGTTCGGCGTGGGCAACAACGGTTCCGGAGTGCTCGCGGAAGGGACATCGGCGAACATCGCGAACAACGTGATTTCCGGCAACGGCATCGGCGTCGAGGTCTTCGCCGCGAACAACGTGCAGGTCACCGGCAACCGGATCGGCACCGACGACGCGGGCGCTTCCGCGATCGCCAACAACATCGGCGTCCTCGTCACCTGCACCGCGGCCCCGGAGATCCTGGGCAACACCGTCTCCGGCAACGACGCGATGGGCGTGGGCCTGCTGGGCGTGACCGGGGGCGGGCTGAAGAACCTCTCGGGCAACGTCATCGGGATGGCCTCGGACAGGACGACCCCGCTCGGCAACCTCGGCGACGGCGTGGTCCTCGACAACGGCGGGTCGTGCATTCTCGGGCTGGCGGCGCCCGCGGCGGGCAAGCTGGCGAGCCTCGGGGACACGGTCGGCGTGCACATCGACGGCGACATCATCGCGCACAACGGCAGCACGGGCATCCGCGTGGCCTCCGCGGTGCAGAACGCCTTCACCGGCAACAGCATCTACGGCAACGGCCGCAAGAACATCGACCTGCAGCCGGTGGGCTCCTTGACCCCCGACGCGTCCCTCGTCAACGACCCGGGCGACACCGACACCGGGCCGAACGAGGGGCAGAACTACCCGATCATCACCGACATCGTCCGCTCCGGCGGCAGCTCGATCGTCACGTACACGCTCGACAGCGCGCCCGGCACGTACCAGGTCGAATTCTTCTCCAATCCCGGCCCCGGCCTGCCCGCCGGCAAGTCGTCCCTCGGCACCGACACGGTCACGATCGCATCGGGCGCGCTCACCCAGAGCACCACGCTGCCCGGCGCTCCGGACAACCTCTCCATGACGGCGACGCTGACGAGCGGATCGGCCCTGCTCGACACCTCGGAGTTCTCCCCCATCTTCACGTTCGTCGGCACGCCGGCGGTGAGCGTGACGCCGCCGTCCGTCGGCTTCGGCACGGTTCCCGTCGGCTCCACCAGTCCGGTCCAGAACATCACGGTAAGCTCCGTGGGCACGGCACCGTATCCGCTCGGGGTGGTCAGCGGCTCGTCCGCGTGCGACAGCACGCCGGCCTGCGGCAGCGGCGCCTTCATCTGCAGCACCACCTGCGTCCCCGGCGCGCTCGCCATCGGCGCGAGCTGCCTGGTGAGCGCGCAGTTCGCGCCGACCGCGGCGGGCAGCGGGCAGAGCACATCCCTCTTCGTCTGCGCCAGCGACGGCAGCTCGACCCCGGTGACCCTCACCGGCGACGCGGTGCTGCCCGCGCAGCTGCGCATCGTGCCGGACGCCTGGGACTTCGGCAGCGTCGCGGTGGGCCAGTCGACCAACCCGCACGCCTTCGCCGTGGTGAACACGGGGGGCGACGCGGTGACGATCGGCGCGCCCCAGGTCAGCGGCAGCTTCGAGATCGCCTCCACCACCTGCGGCAGCTCGGTCGCCGCGGCCGAGCGCTGCGCCGTGGAAGTGCGGTTCGTGTCGCGCCGGCCCGGCCCGGCGGCGGGCACGCTCACGATCCCGCTCACGGGCGCCGTGCTCCCGGTCGCGGGCAAGGCGACCGCGCCGGTTGCCACGAGCGTGACCGCCACGCTCGCGGGCACCGGCGTCGTGCAGGCGCAGCTCGAGGTCGTCTCGAGCGTCGATTTCGGCAGCTACACCCTCGGGGCGCCCTCGCTCGTGCGCACGGTCGCGCTGCGCAACGCGGGCAACGCGGACCTCGCCATCTCCGGCATCACCGTCGACGGCCCCTTCGCCATGACCCACGACTGTCCGGCCAGCCTCGCGCCGGGCGCCACCTGCAGCCTCACGATCTCGTTCGTGCCGCCCTCGGAGGGTCCGTACGCGGGCACCGTGGGGATCGCGAGCGACGCCCCGGGCGGGCTGCGCACGATCGCGCTCTCGGGCCTCGCGCAGCTCTCGCCCGCGCCGGTGATCCACGTCTCGCCGGTGTCCATCGGCTTCGGCGGGCGGGTGATCGGCGACCAGAGCCCGACGCAGCGCATCACGATCACCAACGCCGGCGGTGCACCGGCCGCGCTCGCCGCGCCGGCCGTCGACAGCCTCGATTTCCTCGTGGTGGGCACGACCTGCGGCGTGCAGCTCGCGCCCCAGTCCTCATGCGTCGCCGACGTGGCGCTGCGCCCGATCGGGCTCGGGCCGCGCAGCGGAACGTTCGGGATCGGCAGCAACGCCGAGGGAAGCCCGCACACCGTGCAGCTGTCGGGTGCCGGGTGCAGTCCCTTCGCGCCCGGCAACCGGCTCGGCTCGAACGCGCGCTGCGGCCCCTGACGTCGGCGCGGGCCGCCGGGTGGGACGCATCCTCCTCGCCTGGGAGTACGGCGGCGGGCTGGGCCCCGTGCGCCGGCTCACCGCGCTCGCGGGGGCGCTGCGCTGCGCCGGCCACGAGCCGCTCTTCGCCTTCCGCGATCCCCTGGCGCTCGCCGCGCCCGGGCCGCGGTGCGCCGCGTTCCCGGCGCCCGTCGTGCCCCGGCGCGCACCGCCGCAAGCCGCGCCGCTGAACTTCTCCGACCTGCTGATCCGGCTCGGCTGGGACGATCCCGACGCGCTGGCAGGCGCGCTGCACGCGTGGTCCTCGCTCCTGGCACTGGCGCATCCCGCGCTCGTGGTATGCGACTACGCGCCGGCGGCGCTGCTCGCCGCGGGCGCGGCCGGCATCCCGCGCCTCACCGTGGGTTGCGGGTTCGCGCAGCCGCCGCTGCGCGATCCGATGCCGTCCCTGGGGCCCGGCCCCGAACCGCCGGCCGCGGCGCTCGAGGCGGCGGACGCGCGGCTCCTGGCGGCATTGCGCGCGTCGGGGGCGCCCGGCTGCGCCCCCGAGCGCGTCTCGTCGCTCTTCCGCGCCGACGCGGACGTGGTCTGCACGTTCGAGGCGCTCGACCCCTGGGGCACGCGCCCGGAACGCGACTACGCGGGGCCGATCGACGAGGACGACGAGGGCCTGGCCGACCTGGCGTGGTCCTCCCACGAAGGAAGGCACGTCCTCGCGTACCTGCGGCCGCTCGACGCGCGCTTTCCCGCGCTGCTCGCGGCCCTGTCGCAGCTCGATGCGGAAGTGATCGTGGCCGCGCCGGGTTTCCAGGGACCGGCCTGCGCGACGGGAACGCGGCTGCGCGTCGTGGCCGCGCCGGTGCGGCTCGATCGCCTCCTCGCGCGCGCCGACCTGTGCGTCGGGCACGGCGGCGCCGGATTCGTCGCCCATGCGCTCCTCGCCGGCGTGCCCCTCGCCCTCCTGCCCGCCCGGCTCGAGCACGCGCTGGTGGCGCGCCGCCTGGCGCAGGCCGGTTGCGCCGTGGTCGCGTACGCGCACGACACGCCTGCCGACCTCGGCGCATGGTTGCGCGCGGCGCTCGGCGACCGGGGACTGCGGGCGCGGGCGGGGGAACGATCCGAGGCGCTGCGCGGCTTCTCGCGGGACGCGGCGCGGGAGGCGGTGGCGCAACGCGTGGCGGCGCTCGCGCGCGGCTGAGCATGGCGCGCATCGCGATCGCCTGGGAACTGGGGACGGCGCTCGGCCATGCGAGCGGATGCCTCGCGCTCGCCCGGGCGCTCGAGGCGCGCGGGCACCGCGTCGCGCTGGTGCTCGCCGAGCTGCACCTCGTCGGGCGCATCGGCGGATTGCGCCACGAGCTGTACCAGGCGCCGGTCGCGCCCGTGGCGCCGGTGTCCGGGACCGCCCCTTCGTCGCTCGCCGACGTGCTTCTCGGCTGCGGCTACGACCGCGCGGACCGGCTCGCCGCGCTGCTCGCCGGGTGGCGCTCGCTCTTCTCGCATCTGCGCCCCGACCTGGTCGTCGCCGACGCGGCCCCGACGGCACTGCTCGCGGCGCGCCTGGCGGGACTGCGGCGCGCGAGCTTCGGCAACGGCTTCTTCATCCCGCCGCGGCTCTCGCCCCTGCCGCCGTTCCGCGTCGATCCGCCCCCGGCCCAGGAGCGGCTCGCGCGGGCCGATGCGCAGGCGCTGTCCACGATCAACGCCGTGCTGGGCGCCCTCGGCGCGCCCGAG
This sequence comes from uncultured beta proteobacterium, assembly GCA_963741815.1. Taxonomy (GTDB): domain Bacteria; phylum Pseudomonadota; class Gammaproteobacteria; order Burkholderiales; family Usitatibacteraceae; genus Usitatibacter. Next base: position 961,819 of record CAVUJI010000003.1, on the reverse strand, counting down.
CTGCCTGCGCTCGCCACGCTCTTCGAAACGGACGAGGATTTCCTCTGCACCTTTCCCGAGCTCGACCACTACGGCACGCGGTCCACGTCCGGGTACTGGGGCCCGCGCTACAGCCTCGAGGCCGGCGAGGAGCGGCGCTGGCCGCCGCACGAGGGACGGCGCGTGCTCGCGTACCTGCACGCGTCCCCGGCGATGCTGCCCGTCCTCGACGCGCTCATCGATGCGCTCGTCGCCTCGCGCGCACGCGTGGCCGCGTGCATCTCGAACCTCGACGAGGCGCGCCGCGCGCGGCTGGCGGGCCCGCGGCGCATCGTGTCGCAGCGGCCCCTGCGCCTCGCCGGCCTGCTTCCCGGGTGCGACCTCTTCGTGGGACACAGCGGCGACACCGCGAACGCCGCCCTCATGGCGGGCGTGCCGCAGCTGCTGCTGCCGCTGCACTACGAGCAGCTCCTCACCGCCGTGCGGCTGGAGCGGCTGGGCAGCGCCGTGCGCCTGTCGGCCGGCTCGCCCCCCGGGGACGTCGGGGCGGCCCTCACGCGGCTCCTCGAGGACCGGACCTTCGCCGCGGCGGCGCAGGCCTTCCGGCGGCGCTACGCCGCGTTCTCGCCCGAGGAGCAGCGCCGCCGCATCGTGGCCCGCATCGACGCGCTCGTGGCCGCGCCCGCCTCGACGGCGCACGCCCCGTGAACGCCTTCCTGCGCGCCGCGCAGCTCCTGCGCGACCCCCGGCGCGAGTGGCGCGCGATCCGTGACGAGGCGATCGGCGTGCAGGCGCTGTACACGCGGTACGTGATGGCGCTCGCCGCGGTCCCCGCGGTGGCGTCCTTCGTCGGCAGCGCGCTCGTGGGCATCGGCACGCCGGCGGGGCGCTACCGCGCGCCCGTGGGCGACGCCGTCGCCGCGCTCGTCGTGGGCTACCTGCTCGACCTCGCCGCCGTGTACGCGCTCGCGCTGGTCGCCAACTTCCTCGCGCCGCATTTCGGCGGCGAGCGCCGGCTGCGCGATGCCTTCAAGCTCGCGGCGCACGCGCCCACGGGCTACTGGCTCGCGGGCGTCTTCTCCGCGGTCCCGGCGTTGTCCGTCCTGGGGCTGGCGGGGCTCGCGAGCCTTTGGCTGCTCTTCACGGGCGTGCCGGTATTGCTGCGCGTGCCGCCCGAGAAGGCCCTCGCGTGCTTCACGCTGCTGGCGATGGCGGCGATCGCGCTCGCCGGCCTGCTGGCCGTGCTGGGATCGCTCGCGCTGCCCCCCGGCGTGAGGGGCTACTGACGACGGCTAGGCGTCGCTGCCGGCGATGCTGGTCGGCACGGCCGTCTCCGCCTGCCGCGGGAGCCGCGCCTGGCGCCGGCGCCGCCCGTACGGCGAGACGCCGACGGCGCGCAGGTGCACCTCGAGATAGGTGGAGAGTTGCTCGAGCCCGAGCCGGTAGACCTCGCGCTTGAAGTCGATCACCGTCTCGAGGGGCACCCAGTAATCGTGCCACCTCCAGGCGTCGAACTCCGGATGCCCGCTCGCGCGCAGCGAGATGTCGCAGTCGCGGCCCATCATGCGCAGCAGGAACCAGATCTGCTTCTGGCCCTTGTACGTGCCGCGCCACTCGCGCTTCACCCAATGGTTGGGGACGTTGTAGTGGAGCCAGTCGCGGGTCCGGCCGAGGATGCGCACATGCTGCGGCTCCAGCCCCGTTTCCTCCTGCAGCTCCCGGTACATCGCCTGCTCGGGCGACTCCCCGGCCTTGATGCCCCCTTGGGGGAACTGCCAGGCGTGCTCCTTGACGCGCTTGCCCCAGAACACCTGGTTGCGGTTGTTGACGAGCACGATGGCGACGTTCGGGCGATACCCATCCCGATCGATCATGGCGGTCACCATCCAATCCGTGAAGTTGTCTCCATTTTTCCACAGTTCGCGGGCGCCCGCCAGCCGCCGCCGGACGGTACAATGTCCGGCTGCAACCCGATGATTTTTAGCTGAAAACAAGAACCGCACCCGGAGATTTCCATGCGCGCCAGCCAGTACTTCCTCGCCACCCTCAAGGAGGCCCCCCAGGAGGCGGAGCTCGCCAGCCACAGGCTCATGGTCCGCGCGGGCCTGATCCGCAAGCTCGCCAGCGGCATCTACACCTAGATGCCGCTGGGGCTGCGGGTGATGCGCAAGGTCGAGGAGATCGTGCGCGAGGAGATGAACCGGGCCGGCGCGCTGGAGCTGCTCGCGCCCCCGGTCCAGCCGGCCGAGCTGTGGCAGGAAACGGGCCGCTGGGACCTGTACGGGCCGGAGATGCTGCGCATCAAGGACCGCGCCGAGCGCGAGTTCTGCTATGCGCCGACCGCCGAGGAGGTGCTCACCGACATCGTGCGCCAGGACGTGAGGAGCTACCGGCAGCTGCCGCTGAACTTCTACCAGATCCAGACCAAGTTCCGCGACGAGATCCGGCCGCGCTTCGGCGTGATGCGCGCGCGCGAGTTCACGATGAAGGACGCGTACTCGTTCGACGCCGACCTCGAGGGCCTGCGGAAATCGTACGACGCGATGTACGCAGGCGTACGTGCGCATCTTCGACGCGCCTGGGGCTCGAGTTCCGCGCGGTCGCGGCCGACCCGGGCGAGATCGGCGGCACGGGCTCGCACGAGTTCCAGGTGATCGCCGACACCGGCGAGGACGCGATCGCCTACTGTCCGGGGTCGGACTACGCGGCCAACGTCGAGCTGGCGGAGGCGGTGGCACCCGCGCGGCCCCGGGGGCCGGCCACGCAGCCGATGCAGAAGGTGGCCACGCCCGGCAAGCACACCTGCGACGACGTCGCGGAGTTCCTCCACATGCCGCTCGAGCAGACGGTGAAGTCGATCGTGGTGATGCACGAGGACGAGATGGTGATGCTCCTGGTGCGCGGCGACCACATGCTCAACGAGGTGAAGGCCGCGAAGCTGCCGGGGCTGCGCCCGCTTCCGCTTCGCGACCGACGCCGAGATCCGCGCGCGACTGCGGCCCCGCCCGGCTAGCTGGGGCCCGTGGACCACCCGGGCCTGCGCGTGGTGGCCGACCGCACCGTGGCGGCGATGAGCGACTTCTGCTGCGGCGCCAACGAGGAGGACTACCACCTCACCGGCGTCAACTGGGGCCGCGACCTGCCCGAGCCGGAGGTGGCGGACATCCGCAACGTGGTGGCGGGCGACCCCTCGCCCGACGGCCGCGGCGCGCTGGAGATCGAGCGCGGCATCGAGGTGGGGCACGTCTTCCAGCTTCGCACCACCTATACCGAGAAGATGGGCGTCACCTACATCGACGAGAAGGGCGCGGCGCGCCCCATGGAGATGGGCTGCTACGGCATCGGTGTCACGCGCGTCGTGGCCGCGGCGATCGAGCAGAACCACGACGATCGCGGGATCATCTGGCCCGACCCGATGGCGCCCTTCGTCGCGGCGGTGATCCCGCTCGGCTACCGCAAGAGCGAGGCGGTGCGCGAGGCCGCGGAGAAGCTCTACGCCGAGCTTTCCGACGCCGGCGTCGACGTGCTGCTCGACGACCGCGACGAGCGCCCCGGCGTGCTGTTCGCCGACCAGGAGCTGATCGGCATCCCGCACCGCCTGGTGCGTCGGCGAGCGCGGGCTCAAGGAAGGCGTGGTCGAGTACCAGCACCGGCGCGACGCGGCCGCCACGAAGGTGCCGCTCGCCGAGGCGGCCGCGCACGTGCGCTCGCGCCTGCGCTTCGCGCCCGCGCCCGAGCGCTGAGCGGCGTAACGCGCGCACCGTCCGGCCGCGCCGCCTCGTGCGTTCAGCGGCCGAGCGCCGGCGGCGCGGACTCCGCGGCGGCTTCGGACGGAGCCAGGCTCGCGAGCGGGCGCTGGAGCCCCTCGCGCATCCGCGCGGCCGCCTGCGCGAAGTCCTCGGACACCTCGCCCCATTCCGCGGGCGGCATGCCGCCGACCGGCCCCACGGTCGCCTCGTAGAGCTGCAGCAGCGTCACATCCGAGGCGTCGGCGGCGAGCGCGTAGCGCGAGCGGCCCTCGCGGCGGGCGATGCCCGCCGCCTGCATGCGTCCGAGCGTGTCCTCCACCTCGTGCACGGGCAGCCGCACGGCCCTGCGGATGCGCTCGAAGGCCTCGCCCGCGCTGCCGGCCGCGAGCAGCGCGCGCGCCACCAGCACCGCTTCGCGGAAGCGCGCGCCCGGCCCGGGGGGCCGCGCCCAGAGCCTGCCGTGCCAGTAGGCGGCCGAGGCGGTGAGCTCCGCGCCGAGCAGCACCACGAGCCAGGAAAGGTAGATCCACACCAGGAAGAACGGCACGGCGGCGAACGCGCCGTAGATCAGGTGGAAGGTGCGCACGTAGTGCACGTACACGCCGAAGAGCCCCTTGGCGCTTTCGAAGAGGGCGGCGGCCACGATGCTGCCCAGGAGCGCGTGGCGCCACGGCACGCGGCGGTGCGGGACGATCACGTACGTGAGGAAGAAGGCCGCCGCGCTCATCGAGGCGGGGATGAGCTGGTAGGCGAGCGGGTGGCGCTCGCCCGGCGCGGCGGCGGCGCCGATCGGGAGCGAGAGCAGGTACGTCGTGGCCGACAGGCTCATGCCGATGAGCACGGGGCCGGCCACGAGGAGCGTCGCATAGCCGAGCACCAGCAGCCAGTAGGGACGCGAGCGGCGCACCCGCCAGATCGCGTTGAGCGAACGGTCGATCGAGAGCATCAGCACCGAGGGCGACGACGAGCACGGCGCCCACGCCGGGCCCGGTGAGGCTGCGGGCGTTGGCCTCGAAGTTCGCGAGGTACTCGGTGACGATCCTGCGGGCCACGTCGGGCGCGAGGTTCTGCAGCACGAACACCTTCACCTGCGCCATCAGCCCGGCGAAGTACGGCGTGGAGGAGAAGAGCGCGACCGCCACCGCGAAGGCGGGCACCAGCGCGAGCAGCGTGGTGTAGGTGAGGCTGCCCGCGAGCTGCACGCAGCGGTCCTCGTTCCAGCGCCGGAACACGAACCGCAGGAACCCGGGGAGGTCGGCCATCGTCTCGGAAACGCACTGCGCGGGCACGCGCCACGGTACCATAGCGGCCCGGCCATGCACGAAGTCCTCGTCCTCTACTACAGCGCCACGGGCTCCGTGCGGATGCTCGCGCAGTCGCTCGCGCGCGGCGTCGAGAGCGTCGAGGGCATGGCCGCGCGCGTGCGCACCGTGCCGCGCGTGGCGCCCGTGGTCGAGCGGCCCGCCCCGGCGGTGCCCTCCGAGGGCCCGCCCTACGTCGAGGCGCGCGACCTCGAGGAGTGCGTCGGCGCTCGCCCTCGGCTCGCCCACGCGCTTCGGCAACATGGCCGCGCCCCTCAAGTACTTCCTCGACGGGCTGGGCGCCGAATGGGTCCGCGGCACGCTGGCGGGCAAGCCCGCGGCGGTCTTCTCCTCGACCGCCTCGATGCACGGCGGCCAGGAGGCCACGCTGCTGTCGATGATGCTGCCCCTGCTGCACCACGGCATGCTCGTCGTGGGCCTGCCCTACACCGAGCCCGATCTCAACGCGACGCGCTCCGGCGGCACGCCCTACGGCGCGACCCACGTGTCGGGCCCGGCGAACGACCGGCCGGTCAACGAGGAGGAGGCGCGGCTCGCCTTCGCCCTCGGCCGTCGCCTCGCGGACGTGGCGCGGCGCCTGCGCGCCTGATGGCGCGCGCGGCGTGGCTGGCGGCGAGCGCCTCGCTCATCGCGCTGATCTTCCTCTGCGTCGCCTGGGAGCTCTTCCTCGCGCCGCTCAAGCCCGGCGGCTCGTGGATGGTGCTGAAGGCGCTGCCGCTGCTGGCCCCCCTCTTCGGCGTGCTGCGGGGACGGCGCTACACCTTCCAGTGGACGACCCTGCTCGTCTGGGCGTACTTCGCCGAAGGCGTGGTGCGCGCCTGGTCCGAGCGCGGGATGTCGCAGGCGCTCGCGCTCGCCGAGGCCGCCCTCGCCCTCGCCTACTTCGCCGCCGCGGTCGCGTTCCTGCGTGCCGGCGCCCGGGCGGCGCCTATGCGCCCGCCCGGCTGAGGCGCGCGCGCAGGAAGGCCACGGCGAGCGGCACGAGGCTCAGGGCCACGATGCCGAGCACGAGGAGGGTGAGGTTCGCGCGGATCCAGGGGATGTTGCCGAAGAAGTACCCGGCATAGGCGAGCGTGCCCACCCAGGCCACGCCGCCGGCCACGTTGTAGGCCGTATACCGCGCCGGGCTCATCGCCCCCATCCCCGCCACGAAGGGGATGTAGGTGCGCACGATCGGCAGGAAACGCGAGAGCACCACCGCCTTGCCCCCGTGGCGCTCGTAGAACGCGTGCGCGCGCTCGAGGTGCGCGGGGTTGAGCCAGCGCGAGCCCCGGTCGGTGAAGAAGCGCCGTCCCAGCCAGCGGCCGATCGCGTAATTGGCGGAGTTGCCGAGGATGGCGGCGAGCGCCAGCAGCGCGAAGAGCGCGTGCACGTCGAGGGCGCCGCCGGCGGCCACGGCACCGGCCACGAAGAGGAGCGAGTCGCCCGGCAGGAAGGGCGTCACCACGAACCCCGTTTCCGCGAAGATGATCGCGAAGAGGATGGCGTAGACCCAGAGGCCGTAGTCCGCGACGAGCGCGAGCAGGTGCGCGTCGAGGTGCAGGACGAGGTCGAGGAGGCCGGAGACCACCGCGGCGGCGGCCTAGGGCAGCGTGTGCTCGACCGTCTTGCGCTCGGGCTTCACGAAGTCCTCGCGCGAGACGCCGAGGTACATCGCGAGCGGGCAGGCGACCAGCACCGAGGAGTAGATGCCGAACAGGATGCCGATGGTGAGCGCCAGCGCGAAGTAGTGCAGCGCTGGCCCCGCCGAAGAAGAAGCATCGACAGCACCATCATCTGGGTGCAGCCGTGGGTGATGATGGTGCGCGAGATCGTGCCGGTGATCGCGGCGTCGATGACCTCGGGCACCGCCGCGCTTGCGCATCTTGCGGAAGTTCTCGCGCACCCGGTCGAACACCACCACCGACTCGTTGACCGAGTAGCCGAGCACCGCCAGCACCGCGGCCAGCACCGGCAGCGAGAACTCCCACTGGAAGAGGGCGAAGAAGCCCAGGATGATCACCACGTCGTGCAGGTTGGCGATGATCGCCGCCACGGCGAACCTCCACTCGAAGCGGAACGCGAGGTAGATCACGATGCCGATGCACACGAAGAGCAGCGCCAGCGCGCCGTCGGTGGCGAGCTCCTTGCCCACCTGGCGGCCCGACGAACTCGACCGGCGCTTAGCTCGGCGCTCTTGTCCTGCGCCTTCAGCGACGACATCACCTCGTCGGCCTGCTGCGCCATCGCCGCGTTCTGGGCCTTCTCGTCGGCGATGGCCTTGAGCGGCAGCTTCATCAGCACGTCGCTGCGAGCTGCCGAAGTTCTGCACCTCGGCGCCCTCGATGCCGCTCTTCTCGAGCGCCCCGCGGATCGCTCGAGGTGTCCGCCGTGTGCGGGTAGTGCACCTCGATCACGGTGCCGCCGGTGAACTCGATCGAGAAGTGCAGCCCCTTGGTGGCGAGGAAGAACACGGCCAGCACGAACGTGATCAGCGAGATCACGTTGAACACCAGCGCGTGGCGCATGAACGGGATGTCGCGCCGGATGCGGAAGAATTCCATGGCCTAGTGCCGCCTTCGTGCGGTCGCTTCAGGCCGGTGTTGCCGATCGACAGCTTCGGCGACGCGCTTCCGGCGCCCGTAGATGAGGTTCACGATGCCGCGCGAGACCACCACGGCGCCGAGAACATCGAGGTCAGGATGCCGAGCACGTGCACGACCGCGAAGCCGCGCACCGGGCCCGAGCCGAAGATCGAGCAGCGCCAGGCCGGCGATCAGCGTGGTGATGTTCGAGTCCAGGATGGTGCCGAAGGCGCGCTCGTAGCCGGCCTGGATCGCCGCCTGGGGCGTCATCGCCGCCGCGCAGCTCCTCGCGCATGCGCTCGTTGATCAGCACGTTGGCGTCGATCGCCATGCCGAGCGTCAGCGCGATGGCGGCGATGCCCGGCAGGGTCAGCGTGGCCTGCAGCATCGACAGCAGCGCGACCAGGAAGAGCAGGTTGCAGGCGAGCGCCAGCGCCGAGATCACGCCGAACAGCATGTAGTAGGCGACCATGAACACGCCGATCGCCACGAAGCCCGTAGAGCACGGCGTCGAAGCCCTTCTGGATGTTCTCCGCGCCCAGCTAGGGCCGACGGTGCGCTCCTCGATGATCTCCATCGTGCGCGGCCAGCGCGCCGGCGCGCAGCAGCAGCGCGAGGTTCGTTCGCCTCGTTGATGTCGGCCATGGCCCGTGATCTGGACGTCGGCCGCCGATCTCCTCCTGGATCACCGGCGCACGTCGACCACCTCGGCCGTTGCCCTTCTCGACCAGCAGGATCGCCATGCGCTTGCCGACGTTCTCGCGCGTGACCTGGCGCATGATGCGCGCCGCCGGCGCTGTCGAGCTTCACGTGCACGGCCGGGCTCGCCGCTTTGCTGGTCGAAGCCGGCCTGGGCGTTCGGTGATGCGGTCGCCGGTCAGCGACGACCTGCGGCGCACGAGCACCGGCGCGCCGTTGCGCTCTGGTCGGGGAACTTCGTCCGTGCCGCACGGGCGCCGGCTGGTTCTTGTACTGCTCGAAGGCGGCCTCGCCCGGGCCGGCCGCGTACTCCTCGGCCACCATGCGGATCTCGAGGGTGGCGGTGCGCCCGATGATCTCCTTGGCGCGGGCGGGTCCTGCACGCCGGGCGAGCTGCACCACGACGCGGTCCGCCCCCTGCTGCTGGATGATCGGCTCGGCGACGCCCAGCTCGTTGACGCGGTTGCGCAGCGTCTGGATGTTCTGCTGCAGCGCCGCCTCCTCGTTGGCCTTCACCACCTGCGGCTTGACCGTCGCCACGAGCGTGTCCGCGTCCTGCTCGCGCACGGCGAGGTCGGGCACCTGCTCGGCGAGCACCCGCTCGGCCGCGTCGCGCTGGCCGGGCTCGCGGAAGTGGATCACGATGCGCTCGCCCTGGCGGGTGATCCCGGAGTAGCGGATCTTCTTGTCGCGCAGGTTCGTGCGCACGTCGCTCGCGTAGCGGTCGACCGCCTTGCGCTGGCGCGGTCTTCATGTCGACCTGCAGCAGGAAGTGCACGCCGCCGCGCAGGTCGAGGCCGAGGTACATGGGCTTGGCGCCGAGCGCCTGCAGCCAGCGCGGGGAGTTGGGCACGAGGTTCAGCGCCACCACGTAGCTGCGGGCCGGCCTTGGCCTGGATCACGTCGCTGGCCTTGAGCTGGGCGTCGGTGTCCGGGAAGCGCATGCGCAGCGCCTCGCCCGACGTGTCCACCTCCGTGGGCGGCACCCCCGCGGCCTTCAGCGCCGCCTCGAGGCTCGTTCGCAGCTCGTCGGTCGACCTTCACCGTGGAGCGCACGCCCGAGACCTGCACCGCGGGCACCTCGCCGAACAAGTTCGGCGCGGATAGATCAGCGCCACCAGCAACGCGATCGCGATGATCGCGTACTTCCACATCGGGTATCGGTTCATTAGGCTACTGCGCGTCCTTCATCGTGCCCTTGGGCAGCAGTTGCGTGACCGACTGCTTCTGCACCTGGATCGAGACGTTGGGGGCCACTTCCAGGGTGAGGTAGTTGTCGGAGATCTTCGCGATCCGGCCCAGGATGCCCACGGCGACCACCTCGTCGCCCTTCTGCAGGCCCTCGAGCATCGTCTTGTGCTCCTTGGCCTTCTTCATCTGCGGGCGGATCATGAGGAAGTAGAGGATCACGAACATCAGCACGATGGGCAGCATGCCCATCAGCGTCTCGCTCCCCTGGCCCCGCCCGCGGCCTGGGCGTATGCGGTACCGATCATGGGAAAACTCCGGATGGAAATGGTTGATCCGGCAAGCAATTTTCGCGTGCCGCCTAGCCTGTGATTCTAGCATGGGGCCCCACCCCGGCCCCAGCCCCCGCACGGGAGGCTGCCCATCCGGCCTTCGCGCGGGCTACGCCCCGGCCCCGCCCGACGCGCGCCGCGCCCGGAACTCCGCCGCGAAGGCGGCGAGGCGCCCGTGCGCGATCGCCTCGCGCAGCCCCGCCATCAGCTCGAGGTAGTAGTGCAGGTTGTGGATGCGTGTTGAGCCGCGCGCCGAGGATCTCGTTCGCGCGCTGCAGGTGGTGCAGGTAGGCGCGGCTGAAGTGGCGGCAGGTGTAGCAGGCGCAGTCCGGGTCGAGCGGCCGCGGTGTCGTCGCGGTGGCGGGCGTTGCGGATCTTCACGTCGCCGTGGCGGGTGAAGAGCCAGCCGTTGCGCGCGTTGCGGGTGGGCAGCACGCAGTCGAACATGTCGATGCCCTGCGCCACGGCGTCCACGATGTCCTCGGGCGTGCCCACGCCCATCAGGTAGCGCGGCCGCTCGCGCGGCAGCCGCGGGGCGGTGTGCGCGACGATCCGCGCGCATCTCCTCCTTGGGCTCGCCCACGGACAGCCCGCCGATCGCGTAGCCGTCGAAGCCGATCGTCGGCGAGCCCCGCGAGCGACGCGTCGCGCAGGTCCTCGTACATGCCGCCCTGCACGATGCCGAAGACCGCGTTGGGGTTGCCCGCGTGCGCGCGCTTCGAGCGCTCGGCCCAGCGCAGCGACAGGCGCATCGACTCGGCCGCCTCGTCGCGGCTGGCCGGGTAGCCCGTGCACTCGTCGAAGACCATCGCGATGTCGGAGCCCAGCGCGCGCTGGATGCGCATCGCCTCCTCCGGGGCGAGGAACAGCCGGTCGCCGTTCACCGGCGAGGCGAACGCCACCCCCTCCTCGCTCACCTTGCGCAGGGCGCCGAGGCTGAAGACCTGGAAGCCGCCCGAGTCGGTGAGGATCGGGCCGGTCCAGCCCATGAAGCGGTGCAGGCCGCCGTGCGCGCGCGATCACGTCGAGCCCCGGGCGCAGCCACAGGTGGAAGGTGTTGCCGAGCACGATCTGCGCGCCGATCTCCGCGCAGCTCCGCGGGCGCTCATCGCCTTGACCGTGCCGTAGGTGCCCACCGGCATGAACACCGGCGTGTGCACGCTGTCGTGGGCCAGGGTGAGGGTGGCGCGACGGGCCGCGCCGTCGGTGGCGAGGATCTCGAACTTCACGCGCGCCAGTGCGGGGGAAAGGTCTTGTCGAAGCAGGGCAGCGCCTCGATGCGCGCCGCCCAGTGCGCGATCGGGGCCGGCAGCGCATCCCCCAGCCCGGCCTCGGGCCGGCGCTGCGCCATGCGCTTCACGTAGGCGACCTCCGGGTAGAGCACGAAGTCGGCGGCGCACGGCGCCGCCCCCGCGAAGTACGCGCCGCGCAGCTCGCCGCCGAGGATGTCGAGCTCCTCGGCGATGCGCTTGCGCGCGGCCTCCACCTTCGCCATGTCGGGCGCCTCGCCCTCGCCCTTGCGGAAGAGCTCGTCGAAGACCGGCCCCGTGCCCTCGCGGTCGAGGTACTGCTCGACCTCGCGCGCGATGCGGCGCACGCGGGCCCGCTCGCGCGCCTCGCCCGGGTACAGGGCGAGCGCGCCGGGGCCGAAGCGCTCGTCGAGATACTCGAGGATCACCGGCGACTCCCAGAGCGCGAAGCCGTCGTCGACGATCGTGGGCACGTGATGGCGCGGGTTGATCGCCAGGAATTCCGGCTTGCGGGTGTCGCCCGCGGAAAACGAGAGCACCCGCAGCTCGTAGGGGATGCGCTTGGCCTCGAGGGCGAGCCACACGCGCCAGGAATAGGGGGAGCCGTGGCCGTGGTAGAAGGTGAGCATCGTGGTCTCCTGGGAAGGTTCAGTCGCCGAGCCGGAAGCCGTCGAGCGGCACCGGGGAGGCGCGCCCCGCCACGAGGTCGGCGAGGATGCGCCCGGTGCCCAGGGCCAGCGTGAAGCCGAGGGCGCCGTGCCCGGCATCGAGCAGCAGGTTGGAGTATGCGGTGGCACCGAGCACCGGCGTGCCCCGCGGCGTGGCCGGGCGCAGCCCGCACCACGGCTGCAGCCGGGAGAAGTCGGTGGCACCCGGGAAGACCGAGCGCACCTCCTCGACCAGCTGCCCGATGCGCGCGGTGTCGATGCGCGCCTCGCGCCCGGCGAGATCGGCCATGCCCGCCACGCGCAGCTCGCCGCCCAGGCGCGCGTACACGACCTTGCGCTTGAAATCGGTGACGCTGATGCGGGGGGCGGCGGCCTCGTCGGCGATCGGCAGCGACAGGCTGTAGCCCTTGAGCGGGTAGACGGGGATGCGCATGCCGAGCGGGCGCGCGAGGGCGGCGACACTCGTGCCGAGCGCCAGCACGTAGCGGTCGGCCTCGAACACCCCGCGGTTCGTCTCCACGCCGATCACGCGCCGCCCCAGCGTGAGGAGCCGGCGGATGTCCACGCCGAAGCGCAAGGCCACGGCGTTCGGACCGGCGGCCATGACGCGCGCGAGCTCGTTGCAGAACCGGAAGCAGTCGCCCGCGTCCTCGCTCGGCGTGTGGATCGCGCCCGCGATCCTCGGGCGCATCGCCGCGAGCGCCGGTTCCACCGCGACCGCCTCGTCGGGGGCGAGCGCCTCCTGCTCGCAGCCGAGGCTCCTCTGGTAGGCGAGGAGCCGGCGCGCGGACTCGAACGACGCCGCCTCCGTGTGCACCACGAGCTTGCCGTTGCGCACGTAGCCGAAGTCGAGCGGCTGCCCGTCGAGGAGCGCGTGCATGAGCGAACGGCTGTAGAAGGCGAGGCGCAGGAGCCGCTCGGTCGTGAGGTCGGCCCGGCGCTGGTTGCACGCGGCGAGGAAGGAAGCGATCCAGCGCCACTGCTCCCGGCTCGCCTCGGGCACGAACTTGAGCGGCGCGTCGCGCCGCAGCAGCCACGGCGGGATCTTGGGGATCACCGAGGGGCTCGCGAGCGGCGCCACGTAGCTGTACGAGAGCTGGCCGCCGTTGGCGAAGCTCGTCTCGAGCGCGACCGCGCCGTTCCTCTCGAGCACGGTCACCTCGTGGCCGTCCTTCCACAGGTACCACGCGGCGGCCACGCCGGCGACTCCGGCTCCGAGGACGAGGACTTTCATGCGCCGAGGATCATGGTCGACGAAAGGGCGGAGGAACCGCGGATGAACACGGATGGGCGCGGAGGGTTTCGCCGCGATGCGCACGTCGCTCCCGTCCCGGGCCGCCCATCGTGCCACAGGCCGTCCGTGCTCATCGCGGCCCCGAAGAAAAAGGGCCGCCGTGTGGCGGCCCTTCGCACCGGCACACGCGGATCAGAGCAGCGGCACGATGAGCAGCGCCACGATGTTGATGATCTTGATGAGCGGGTTCACCGCGGGCCCGGCGGTGTCCTTGTAGGGGTCGCCCACCGTGTCGCCGGTGACCGCCGCCTTGTGGGCGTCGCTGCCCTTGCCGCCGTAGTGGCCGTCCTCGATGTACTTCTTGGCGTTGTCCCACGCGCCGCCGCCCGTGCACATCGAGATCGCGACGAAGAGGCCCGTGACGATCGTGCCCATGAGCATGCCGCCCAAGGCCTGCACGCCGGCGTCGGGGCCCATCAGCCAGCGCATGACGAGGGCCACGGCGATGGGCGAGAGCACCGGCAGCAGCGACGGGATCATCATCTCCTTGATGGCGCCCTTGGTGAGCATGTCCACCGCGCGCGAGTAGTCGGGCTTCGCCTGCCCCGACATGATCCCCTTGATCTCGCGGAACTGGCGGCGCACTTCCTCCACCACGGATCCCGCGCAGCGGCCCACCGCCTCCATCGCCATCGCGCCGAAGAGGTAGGGAATGAGCCCGCCCACGAAGAGCCCGATGATGACCGCGGGGTTCGACAGCTCGAAGTCCACGTGCCGGCCCGTCTCCGCGAGCTTGTGCGTGTAGTCGGCGAAGAGCACGAGGGCGGCCAGCCCCGCCGAGCCGATCGCGTAGCCCTTGGTCACCGCCTTGGTCGTGTTGCCCACGGCGTCGAGCGGGTCCGTCACGTTGCGCACTTCCTTCGGCAGCTCCGCCATCTCGGCGATGCCGCCGGCGTTGTCGGTGATCGGGCCGTAGGCGTCGAGGGCCACGATGATGCCCGCCATGGACAGCATCGACGTCGCCGCGATCGCGATGCCGTACAGTCCCGCGAGCCAGTAGGCCGCCCAGATCGCGGCGCACACCGAGAGGACCGGCCAGGCGGTCGAGCGCATCGAGACACCCAGGCCCGCGATGATGTTGGTCGCGTGTCCCTTGGTGGAGGCCTCGGCCACGTGCTGCACGGGGCGGAACTCGGTGCCCGTGTAGTACTCGGTGATGAAGACCATGAGCGCGGTCAGCACGAGGCCCACGACGCACGCACCCCAGAGGCGCAGCACCGAGATCTCGGGATACGCCACGGAGACGTCGGTCATCATCCACTTGGTGACGAAGTAGAAGGCGACCAGCGAGAGCACCCCCGCCACGGCGAGCCCCCGGTAGAGGGCGCTCATGATCTTGCCGCCCTGGGCGGCCTTCACGAAGTAGGTCCCGACGATGGAGGCGAGGATCGACACGCCCCCGAGCGCCAGCGGGTAGGTGACCGCGTGGCCGACCACCGTGGGGCTGGGCACGAGCAGCGCCCCCAGCACCATGGTGGCGATGATGGTGACGGCGTAGGTCTCGAAGAGGTCGGCCGCCATGCCGGCGCAGTCGCCCACGTTGTCGCCCACGTTGTCCGCGATCACCGCGGGGTTGCGCGGGTCGTCCTCGGGGATGCCGGCCTCCACCTTGCCCACGAGGTCGGCGCCCACGTCCGCGCCCTTGGTGAAGATGCCGCCGCCCAGGCGCGCGAAGATCGAGATGAGGGAGGAGCCGAACGCGAGGCCGATGAGCGGCTTGACCACGTCGCTCATGCGCTCGCCGTGCGCGCCCGAGCCCTGCAGGAACATGAAGAACCCCGACACGGCGATGAGGCCCAGGCCCACCACGAGCAGGCCCGTCACCGCCCCGCCCTTGAACGCGAGGTTCAGCGCCGGGCCGATGCCGTGGCGCGCGGCCTCGGCCGTGCGCACGTTCGCGCGCACCGACACGTTCATGCCGATGTAGCCGGCCGCGCCCGAGGCGATGGCGCCGATGGCGAAACCGGCGGCGGTGGTCCACCCCAGCACGAAGCCGATGATGAGGAAGAGCACCACGCCCACGATCGCGATCGTCGTGTACTGGCGGTTCAGGTACGCCTTGGCCCCGGTCTGGATCGCCGCGGCGATCTCGCGCATGCGGTCGTTGCCGTCGGGCTGGCGCAGGATCCAGGCCGCGGTGAAGCCGCCGTACACCAGCGCGGCGACCCCGCATACCAGCGCCAAGAGGATTGCGTTGTTGAGCATTGCTGCTTCTCCCTTATCGTCGTTGAGTGCGGTACGGGTTCTTCACGGCTTGAAATCGGCCTTCGTCTTCCGGCGCACGGGCGCGTTCCTGAGACGCACGTACTTCGGCAGCCCGTCCTCGAAGGGCGGATACGCCTCGCCGCGGATCAGCGGCGAGAGGTAGTTGCGGCACCTGGCGGTGATGTGGAAGCCGTCGGGCGTGATGAAATCGCGCGGCATCTTGCGCTCGACGTTGGCCACGTCCGTGAGCTTGGCCACGCCGATCTTCCATTTGTACGGGCGCGAGGAGACCCGCACGATCGTGGGCATCACGCCGCTCGTGCCCTTCACCGCGAGCTCCACCGCCGCCTTGCCCACGGCATACGACTGCTCGAGGTCGGTCTTCGAGGCGATGTGGCGCGCGGCGCGCTGCAGGTAGTCGGCCACCGCCCAGTGGTGCTTGAGGTTGAGCTTGCCGCGCACGATCTCGGCCAGCCGCGGGGCCACGCCCCCGAGCTGCGCGTGGCCGAACGCGTCCTTCAGGCCGCTTTCGGCGAGGAACCTGCCGTCCTTGTCGTGCAGCCCCTCCGAGACGCCCACGGCGCAGTAGCCGAACTTCCTCACGCTCTGCTCGACCCGGGCGAGGAAGGCGTCCTCGTCGAAGGCGATCTCGGGGAAGAGCAGGATGTGCGGCGCCTCGCGCGCCTTCGACTGCGCGAGCCCGGTGGCCGCGGTGATCCAGCCCGCGTGGCGGCCCATCACCTCGAGGATGAAGACCTTGGTGGAGGTCTTCGCCATCGACTCCACGTCCAGGCCCGCCTCGCGCATGCTCGTCGCCACGTACTTGGCCACGGAGCCGAAGCCCGGGCAGGTGTCGGTGAGCGGCAGGTCGTTGTCCACCGTCTTCGGCACGTGCACGGCGACGATGGGATAGCCCAACTTGGCGCTGATCTGCGAGACCTTGAGGCACGTGTCGGCCGAGTCGTTGCCCCCGTTGTAGAAGAAGTAGCCGATGTCGTGGGCGCGGAAGACCTCGATCAGCCGCTCGTACTCGTGGCCGCCCTTGTCCACGCCCTTCAGCTTGTAGCGGGCGCTGCCGAAGGCGCCGCCCGGCGTCCAGGTGAGCGCCCGGATGGCCGCCGCCGGCTCCTTGCCCGTGTCGATGAGGTCCTCGGTGAGCGCCCCGAGGATGCCGTTGCGGCCCGCGTAGAGCCTGCCGATGTGGCGCTTGTGCTTGCGCGCGGTCTCGATCACGCCGGCGGCGCTCGCGTTGATCACGGCGGTCACACCGCCCGATTGTGCATAGAAAGCGTTTCTTGGCATGGCTGCGCCTTTTCTGGAACGGGACCCGGGGACTTCGCGCCCCTAGTTCGCGTCGAGGGCCGCGAAGATCCGGCCGCGGACCGCCTCGACCGTCCCCAGCCCGTCGATGCGGTGGAACTTCGGGGCATGCGCGTCCCCGCTCGCCGCCCATTGGGAGTAGTACGCGATCAGCGGCTCGGTCTGCGCGTGGTAGACCTGCAGGCGATGGCGCACGGTCTGCTCGTGGTCGTCCTCGCGCTGCACGAGGGCCTCGCCGGTCACGTCGTCGCGGCCCGCGCGCTTCGGCGGGTTGTACCTGGCGTGGTAGCTGCGCCCGGACGGCTCGTGGGTCCAGCGCCCCGACATGCGCTCGACGACCACCGCGTCGGGCACCGCGATCTGGAGCACGTGCTCGATCGGCACGCCCTCCTTCATCGCCTCGGCCTGGGGGAGGGTGCGCGGGAAGCCGTCGAAGAGGAAGCCCGGGGCGCAGTCGGGCTGGGCGATGCGCTGCAGCACGAGGGTCACGATCACCTCGTCGGGCACCAGCTCGCCGCGGTCGATGATCTGCTTGGCCGCGCGCCCCACCGGCGTGCCCTCGCGGATGGCCGCGCGCAGCATGTCCCCGGTGGAGATCTGCGGAATTCCATAGCGCTGCGTGATGAAGGCCGCCTGGGTCCCCTTTCCGGCGCCCGGTCCGCCGAGGAGTATCACCCGCATCGAAGGCTTTCTCTGAATCGTCAGCCCGCGATTATACGAGCTTGCGCCGCACCCGCTCGAGGTCTTCGGCGGTGTCGACGCCCGGCTCGAGTGGCGCATCCCACCGCGCCACGGCGATGCGCCGGCCGTGGCCGAGTGCGCGCAGCTGCTCGAGCGCCTCGAAGCGCTCGGCCTCGGTGGGCGCGAGGGTCGCGTACTCGCGCAGGAAGCGCACGCGGTAGGCGTAGATGCCGATGTGGCGCCAGGCGGGCAGGCCGGCGGGAAGCGCGCCGCGCGAGCGGGCGAAGGCGTCGCGGGGGTAGGGAATCGGGGCGCGCGAGAAGTAGAGGGCGCAGCCGCGCTCGTCGAGGACCACCTTCACGATGTTCGGGTCGAGGAACGCCTCGGCCGAACCGATCGGGTGCGCGGCGGTGGCGATCGACGCGTCGGGCCGGGCGGCCAGCTCCGCGGCCACCGCGCGCACGAGCCCCGGGTCGATGAGCGGCTCGTCGCCCTGCACGTTCACGACGATCTCGTCGTCGCCGTAGCCCAGGAGCCGCGCGGCCTCCGCCAGCCGGTCGGTGCCCGTCGGGTGCGCCTCGGAGGTGAGGCAGGCCTTCCACCCCAGCGCACGCACCGCCCGCGCGATGTCCTCGTGGTCGGTGGCGACCACCACCTCGGCCGCACCGCTCGCGCGCGCGCGCTCCGCGGTGTGCGCCACGAGCGGGCGGCCGCCGACGTCGGCCAGCATCTTGCCCGGCAGCCGCGTCGAGCGCATGCGGGCGGGGATCACCGCCTTGAACGAGAACCCGCCCATGGAAGCCGCGCCTACGGCTCCTCTTCCGGGCGCAGCTCGCGGGCCTCCTCCTCGAGCATCACCGGGATGTCGTCGCGCACGGGGAAGGCGAGCCGGTCGCCCTTGCAGACGAGCTCCTTCTCCTCCTTGTGCCAGGCGAGCGGGCCCTTGCATAGCGGGCAGACCAGGATTTCAAGCAGCTTGGGGTCCATGGGCGCTCCTGCGGGCGGTGGCGATGCGGGTGAGGACGAAGTCGTCGAAGCCGGGCGGAAGGACCGCGTCGACGCGCAGGAACCACATGCGCGCGTCCGCGATAGCGGCGCATTTTACGGCATCCTTCTCCGTCATGAGGACGGCCTCGGCGCCGCGAAGTTTCAGGTCGCCCGCGGCGTAGTGGTGATGGTCCGGGAAGGCGTGGGTCTCGGCCGCGATGCCGAGGGCGCGCAGGTGCTCGAAGAAGCGCTCCGGGTTGCCGATGCCGGCCACGGCCGCCACGCGCCGTCCGGCCAGGGCGAGCGCCATGGCCTGCGGGTCGTGCACCGCGCCGTCGGCGAGCCGCACGAAGCGCTCGTGGCCCAGGCGCATCGCGAACTGCGCGGCCCCCCCCGCCACGCCCTGCAGCGGCTCGCCGCCGTTCACCACGATCGCGTCGACCCGCCCGAGGCGCGAGACGGGCTCGCGCAGGGGACCCGCGGGCAGCGGCAGGCCGTTGCCGAAGCGCCGCTCGCCGTCGACCACCGCGATCTCGACGTCGCGCGCGAGCGCGTAGTGCTGCAGGCCGTCGTCGCTCACGAGCACGTCGACGTCGGGATGGGCGGCGAGGAGCGCGCGGGCGGCCGCCGGGCGGTCGGCCGAGATGTAGACGGGCACGCTCGCGCGGCGCGCGACCATCACCGCCTCGTCGCCGAAGAGCTCCGGCGTGGCCACGTCGGGAAAGACGCGGACCACGCCGAGCGGGTCCTGCTCGCGCGGGGGCACGCGCCCGTAGCCGCGCGCCACCACGCCCGGGGTCCAGCCCCGGCGCTGCAGCAGGTCGAGTATCGCGATCGCGAGGGGCGTCTTGCCCGTGCCGCCGACCGTGATGTTGCCCACCACGACGACGGGGACCGGCGCGCGCCAGGTCCGCAGCACGCGCAGGCGGTAGAGCAGGCGGCGCAGGCCGGAGGCGGCGGCGAAGGCGAGCGCGAGCGGCAGCAGCACGAGGGCGCCGCCGCCGCGGCGCTGCCACTCCGACTCGAGCCAGCGGCGCATCGGCGCGCCGCCCTCAGCGACGCGCCTGCGTCGTGAACGAGATGTGGTTGTAGCCGGCGATGCGCGCGCTTTCCATCACGTTGATCACCGCCTGGTGGGTGGCGGCCGCGTCGGCGTCGATCGCCACGATCGGCTCCTTCGTGCCCTTGGCCGCCTCCTGCAGGCGCTCGGCGAAGTTCCCGGCGCTGCCGTACACCGTGGGAATCCCGTTGATCGCGTAGCGCCCGGCCGCGTCGACGCCGACGGAGATCACCTGGGGCCGTTCCGTGCTGCGGTCGGCGGCGGCCTGCGGCAGGTTGATCTGCAGCTCCGAGTACCGGCTGTAGGTGGTGGTGAGGAAGAGGAAGATCAGGACGACGATGAGGATGTCGATCAGCGGGATCAGGTTGATGTCCGGATCCTCGCGCCCCCGCCCGCGCCGGAAGTTCATGCACGCCGCTCGCCGTGGACGATCTCGATCAGCTTGATCGCCTGGCTTTCCATCTCCACGACGAGCACGTCCACGCGGTTGCGGAAATGCCGGTAGAAGATCACGGCCGGGATCGCCACGCCGATGCCGAAGAGCGTGTTGTAGAGCGCGACCGAGATGCCGTGCGCGAGCTGGGCGGGGTTGCCGCCGCCCGTGGTCGGGTTCTGGGACCCGAAGATCTCGATCATCCCCACGATCGTGCCGAAGAGACCCAGCAGCGTCGAGATGGTGGCGATGGTGCCGAGCGGGTTGAGGAAGCGCTCGAGCTCGAGGGCGACGGCGCGCCCGGCGTCCTCGACCGCGTCCTTGATCACCTCGCGCGAGCTCTTCTCGTTCACGAGCGCGGCGGCGAAGATCCGCCCGATGAGCGGGCCTTCCTGCAGCCGCTTCACCAGCTCCGGGGTCACGCCCCGGGCCTGGTACTCGCGGATGGTGGCGGGCAGCACGGTCCTGGGGGCGACCAGCGAGCCGCGCAGCGACCAGAAACGCTCCCCGATGATGGCGAGCGCGATGACCGAGGTGATGATGATGAGCCAGATCGGCCAGCCGGCCGCTTGAATGATGGACAGCACTTGCGCAGCGACTCCCGCGGAAAGGGCGCAGGCACTTTAGCCCGCCCCCGGCGATTCCACAAGGTCTTGTGCACGCGCACGCTTCGCGCCACAAGGTTGTTGGCGAAATGCCTGAAGCCGTGGAGAATCGCGCACCGGCGCCGGCCGGGAAGCCGCGCTGTCGCCGGGCGGGCGCCGTGCGACACCGCGCTGTAGGCCGATCGGAAGGGGCTGTGGCGAGGCGCCAACGCTGTCGCGAATCATCCACAGACGCTGTGGATAAGCCTGTGGACTGCGATCGGGGGCGTGCGCCAAGTGACGTATCGGAAAGGCTTTTTTTTTCTTCGCTCAATTTTTGAGCGTTGTGGTTTACGCTTTTGCATCAAGCACTTAGGAAAACTTTCCCCTGTCAAGCGGGACGTGGCGCATCCCGCCCGGCGAACCCCTCGCGCGTTTCACCCTGCGGTGGATAGCCGCGACGGCGTTCCCCCAGAGGGAAAACCCCTTTCCTCCATTCCTACGCGGAATTTCGCCTTGTCCTACGCACGCCCGCCGCAGAGTCCTACGAAACCCGCTCTCACCGGCCGACATTCGTGAGCGCCGGCCTGCCCCTCGCGCCCCCGGTCGTCACGGTGACCGAGCTCAACCGCCGGGTGCGCGCCCTGCTCGAGAACCAGTTCGAGACGCTCTGGGTCGCCGGGGAGCTGTCGAACGTGAAGAAGGCGGCCTCCGGCCACTGGTACTTCTGCCTGAAGGACCCGGGAGCCCAGATCGAGTGCGCGATGTTCCGCACGCGCGCCCAGTTCCTCGATTTCCGGCCCGAGGACGGCCTGCGGGTCGAGGTGCGCGCGCGGGTCACGCTCTACGAGCCGCGGGGCAACTATCAGCTCGTGGTCGAGGAGATCCGCCCGGCGGGCGTGGGCGCGCTCTACGAGGCCTTCGAGAAGCTCAAGGCGCGGCTGCAGGCCGAGGGCCTTTTCGAGGCGGCGCGCAAGCGGCCCCTGCCCGCCTTCCCGCGCGCGATCGGCATCGTCACCTCGCCGGCGGCGGCGGCGCTGCGCGACGTGCTCACGACCCTCGCGCGGCGCGCGCCGATGGTGCCGGTGATCCTCTACCCCGCCCAGGTGCAGGGCGAAGGCGCGGGCGACCAGGTGGCGCGGGCGATCGCGGCCGCCAACGCGCGCGCCGAATGCGACGTGCTGATCGTGTGCCGCGGCGGCGGCAGCCTCGAGGACCTGTGGGCGTTCAACGAGGAGGTCGTGGCCCGGGCGATCGCCGCCTCGCGCCTGCCGGTCGTGAGCGGCGTGGGGCACGAGACCGACTTCTCGATCGCCGACTTCGTGGCGGACCTGCGCGCGCCCACCCCGACCGCGGCCGCGGCGGCCGCGAGCCCGGACCGGGCGGCGCTGCGCGAGTCGCTCGCGGCCCTGCGCCGCCGGCTCGCGCGCGACCTCGCCCGCGCGCTCGAGGCGCGGGCGCAGCGCCTCGACTATGCGACGCGGCGGCTGCTCACGCCCGCCGAGCGCATCGCGCGCGAGCGCGAGCGGCTGCGGCAGCTCGCGCGCCGGCTGCGCGCCGCGGGCACCGCGCCCGCCCTCGGAGCGCGCGCGGCGTTGGGCGCCCTCGCCCCGCGCCTGCGCCGCGCGCTGCCGCACGCCGGCCTGGCGCGCCGGGAGATCGACCGCGCGCGCGGGCGCATCGCCGCCGCGGCCGCGCGCTCGCTGGCCGAGCGCGCACGGCGCGTGGCGGGCCTCGCCACGGCCCTCGCCCACCTCGATCCCACGCGGGTGCTCGCCCGCGGCTACAGCATCGTGCGCGACGCCGACGGGCACGTGCGCCGCTCGAGCGCGGGCCTCGCCGCGGGACAGCCGCTCGACGTGACCTTCGCCGAGGGCGGCGCCGCGGTCGTGGTGCGCGCGCCGCGCCCGCCCGCGAAGTAAGCGCTATATTGGTCGCGCGGGCCGGCGCCGCCGGCCGCATCCGAGGAGGCGACATGGCGAAGAAGCCCAAGAAGCGCGCGAAGGCCGGCAACGCGGAGCAGGCGCTCTACAAGGTGATCGAGATCGTGGGCACGAGCCCCACCTCCTGGGCGGAGGCGGCGCGCAACGGCATCACCACCGCCTCGCGCCACCTGCGCGACCTGCGCGTGGCCGAGGTCGACCAGCTCGACGTCAAGGTCGAGGACGGCAACCTGCTCTACCGGGCGAAGCTCAAGCTCAGCTTCAAGTACCACTCCGACCTCTGAGGAAGCGCGCGACGCGCCCCGCCACCGCCTGCGCCACGTCCTCGCGCAGGCAGTCGTAGCGCTCGAGCCCTTCCATCGCGCGCAGCCAGGTGAGCTGGCGCTTGGCGAGCTGGCGGGTGGCCGCGATGCCGCGCGCACTCGCGCTCGCCGGCGGGCAGCGGCCCTCGAGCAAGTCCCACGCCTGCCGGTAGCCGACGGCTGCGCATGCACGGCAGGGTCGCGGCGAGCCGCCGGCGCGCGCGCAGCGCGCGCAGCTCCTCCACCAGGCCGGCGGCGAGCATCGCGCGAAGCGCTCGGCGATGCGCCGTGCAGCGCCGGCGCGGTCGCGCGGGCATCGAGCGCGCAGCTGGGAGCGCCCGAACAGGGCAGCGGGCTGCCGCGCGCGGTGCGCAGCTCCGACAGCGGCCCGTCCCGTCGCGCGGTAGACCTCGAGCGCGCGCTGGATGCGCTGGGCGTCGTGGGCTCGAGGCGGCGCGGCCGCTCCGGATCCACGCCGGAGCTCGGCGTGCAGCGCCGGCCAGCCCTCGCGCGCCGCCTCGCGGTCGATCGCGGCGCGCATCGCGGGTCTGCGGCGCGGCAGCTCGTCGATGCCCCGGCGCCAGCGCGCGGAAGTAGAGCATCGTGCCGCCGACCAGCAGCGGCAGCCGGCCGCGCGCGAGGATCTCGGCCACGGCCGCGAGCGCATCGGCGCGGAAGCGCGCCGCCGAATAGCCTCCGTCCGGCTCGAGCATGTCGATCAGGTGGTGCGGCACGCGCCGTCGCTCGGCGGCCCGGTCGGGCTTGGCGGTGCCCGATGTCCATGCCGCGGTAGACCTGGCGCCGAGTCCACGCTCACGATCTCGAGCGCAAGCGCTCGGCGAGGCGCAGCGCGAACGCCGTCTTGCCGCTCGCCGTGGGCCCCAGCAGCGCGAGGCCGCCGCGCTTCAGCGGCCCCGCAGGAACAGGCTGGTCGAGGTCGGCCAGCGTAGCTGTACCAGGTGGGCCGGCCGTGGTTGCAGCTGCCGGAGCGCTCGGTCTGCTCCATCTGCGCGCAGCAGCGCGTTCATCTCGGGCAGGCTGAGGCTGCGGTTGGCGCGCACCGCCGCGTGGCAGGCCATGCCGCCGAGCAGCTCGTCGCGCCGCACGGCGAGCGCCTGCGCGGCGCCGAACTCGCGCAGCTCGGCGAGCACGTTGCGCGCCAGGCCGCGACGTCGCCCGAGCGAGCGAGCAGCGCCGGCACGGCGCGGACCGCGAGCTCGCTCGGGCCGGCGGCGCTCAGCTCGAAGCCCAGCTGCTCCAGCTCGCCGCGGTTCTCCTCCGCGGCCGAGACTCGAGCCTCCTCCGCGCTCGCGCGAACATCGCATCGGCACGAGCAGGCTCGGGCGCAGCACCTCGCCGGCGTCGAGCGCCTCGCTTCAGCCTCTCGAACACGATGCGCTCGTGGGCGGCGTGCATGTCGACCAGCACCAGGCCGGCCGCGTTCTGCGCCAGGATGTACACGCCGTGCAGCTGCGCCAGCGCGAAGCCGAGGGCGGGCGCGCCGTCCCCTTCCCCCGCCGCCGGCGCGACGGGCGCGGGCGCCGCGCGGTCCTCGTCGGCCACGGCGGCCGCGATGAACGCCTCGTACGCCATCGTCGGCTGGCCCGATCGCGAGCGCGGGCTGCGCGGAGCCGCCGTAGGGCGCGGGCCTGCCGCGCACCGCGAGATCGCCGGCCGTTCCCGCCAGCGGCGCTCGGCGTTCGGCGGCGAGGGGCGCGGCGAGGGCGCGCGACAGGGCGTGGAGGACGAACTGGTGCACGCGCGTTCGATTCGCGAAAGCGCACCTCGCTCTTGGCCGGGTGCACGTTGACGTCCACCGAGCGCCGGGTCGATGCTCGAGGAACAGCACGTACGCCGGCTGGCGGTCGCGGTGCAGCACGTCGGCGTACGCCTCGCGGATCGCGTGGGCGACGACCTTGTCGCGCACGAAGCGCCCGTTGACGAAGAGGTACTGCGCGTCGCGGCCGGCGCGGGCGTTTCCGGGCCCGGCGGCGAAGCCGGCGAGCGCGAAGCGCGGCGCCTCGACGCGCACCTCGACCGCGTCGGCGGCGAAGTCGTCGCCGAGCACCCGGGCGGCGCGCTCGCGCGGCCCCTCGGGCGGCAGGTGCGCGAGGCGCCGGCCGTTGTGGGCGAACGAGAAGGCCACGGCCGGGCGCGACAGGGCGATGCGCGAGAACGCCTCGTCGCAGCGCGCGAGCTCGGTGGCCTCGCTCTTCAGGAACTTGCGCCGGGCCGGCGTGTTGAAGTAGAGCTCCTCGACCTCGACCGTGGTGCCCGCGGCGAGCGCGGCCGGCTCGAGGGGCGAGACCGCCCCCGCCTCGCAGGCGATGCGCCAGGCGTGGCGCTGCCCGGGCCGGCGGCTGGTGACGGCGAGCCGGGAAACGGCCCCGATCGAGGCCAGCGCCTCGCCGCGGAAGCCCAGGGTGGCCGCCCGCTCCAGGTCCTCGATTGTCGAGATCTTGCTGGTTGCAAAGCGGGCGACGGCCAGTGCAAGCTCTTCGGGCTCGATGCCGCAGCCGTCGTCGGCCACGCGCAGCCGCCGCACGCCGCCGTCCACGAGGTCCACCGCGACGGACTGGGCATCGGCGTCGAGGCTGTTCTCGAGCAGTTCCTTCAGCGCGGAGGCGGGCCGCTCGACGACCTCGCCCGCCGCGATCTGATTGACGAGTAGCTCGGGAAGGGCGCGAATCTGGGCCACGTGGAATGGTACACTGGCCCCGCCCCCTGACCGCGCCCCACCGAGGAGCGGAATGACAACGCACGACGCGATCGCGGCATCCGGCCCCCAGGCAGCGGCCGCACCCGACACGCCGCTCTCCGCGGAGCAGGTGCGCCTCCTCTTCCGGTTCTCGCTCGTCGGCTACCTCGCCACGCTGCTGGTGATCTTCATCCTGGGCGCGATCCTGTGGGAGGACCTCGCGCAGCCGCCGCTCTTCCTGTGGTTCGTCTCCATCGCGCTGGTGGCGGTCGGGCGCTACCTCCTCTACAAGGCGTTCATCCAGCAGGCTCCCGCCGACGACGACATCGCCCGCTGGGAGCGCTACTTCCTCGTCGGCTCGGTGCTCGCGGCCCTGTGCTGGATGGCCATCGGCACGGTGCTCCTGCCGCCTTCCACCCGCATGGTGCAGCGCCTGTCGGTGGTGATGCTCGTGATGCTGCTCATCACCGGGGCGGTCGCCTACTACGCGCCGCACCGCTACGCCTACAAGCTCACCGCCTTCCTGGGGCTCGTCCCGCTGGCGGTCATGCTCGCGCGCTCCGGCGACCGAAACCAGATGTTCCTGTCGGGCATGATCCTGGTGCTCGCGATGCTGCTGCCGTACGTGCACGCGCGGGTGCACCGCGCGCTGGTCGAGTCGCTCACGACCCGCCGGGCGCGCGAGACGCTCTCGCACGAGCTGGAGAGCGAGCGCAGCCGCCTCGGCCGCGTGCACGAGGCGCTCGCGGTGGAGCAGGAGCAGCGCCTGCGCGCCGAGCAGGGGGAGCTGCTCGCCTCGCAGAAGCTGCGCATGCACTTCGAGAGCACGCCGCTCGCGGTGGTGGAATGGGACCGGCGCTTGCGGGTGACGGCCTGGAACCCCGCCGCCGAGGTGAACTTCGGCTTCTCCGCCTACGAGGCGATCGGCAAGCCTCTGGCCGAGCTGCTCGGCGCGGGCAGCGAGCGCGCCGCCCTCGACGCGATGTGCCGGGAGCTGCTCGCCACGGGCGAGGGCAGCAAGTCGACGCTGGTGAACGCCACGCGCAGCGGCCGCACCATCCACTGCGAGTGGTACAACACCCCGCTCGTGGACGCGACCGGGCATGTGACCGGCTTCGCCTCGCTCGTGCAGGACATCACCGAGCGGCTCAACACCGAGCGCACGATCCACTACATGGCCCACCACGACGCGCTCACGGGCCTGCCCAACCGCCGGCTCATGCAGGACCGGCTGAACCAGGCGATCATGGCCGCGCGGCGCAAGCAGCGCCACGTGGCGGTGCTCTTCCTCGACCTCGACCGGTTCAAGGTCGTGAACGACACGCTGGGCCACGACACCGGCGACTTCATCCTGAAGGACGTCGCGCGCCGGCTGGTGTCGTGCGTGCGCGAGGTGGACACGGTCTCGCGCGAGGGCGGCGACGAGTTCGTGATCATCCTGCCCGATCTCGAGCGCCCGGAGAACGCGCGCGTGGTGGCCGACAAGATCATGGACGAGCTGGTGCGCCCCGTGGAGATCGGCGGCCACGAGATCCACGTGACCCCCTCGATCGGCATCAGCCACTACCCCAACGACGCGACCGACGTGCACCAGCTGCTCAAGCACGCCGACAACGCGATGTACCAGGCGAAGGATGCGGGCCGCAACACCGTGCGCTTCTTCACCAACGACCTGAACTTCCTGCTCTCCAAGCGCCTCGAGATCGAGAGCCGGCTGCGCAAGGCGATCGACCACGAGGAGTTCTTCCTGCGCTACCAGCCGCAGGTGGAGGTGGCGAGCGGGCGCATCTGCGGGATGGAGGCGCTCATCCGCTGGAACGACCCGCAGAAAGGCGAGATCTACCCGAAGGACTTCGTCTTCGTCGCCGAGGAGCTGGGGCTGATCGTGCCGATCGGCGAGTGGGTGTTCCGCACCGCCTGCCGGCAGCTGCGCCAGTGGGAGGAGCAGGGCCTGCCGCCGATCACGATCTCGATCAACATCTCGCCGCGCCAGTTCATGTCGCGGCGCCTGGTGCACACGCTGCTCGAGATCGTGCGCGAGACCGGGGCGGACCCGCGCCACATCGAGCTCGAGATCACCGAGACGATGATCATGCGCAATGTCGAGCAGTCGATCGAGACGCTGGCCCAGCTGCGCTCGGTCGGCATGCAGGTCGCGGTGGACGACTTCGGCGTGGGCTACTCCTCGCTCGGGCAGTTGACGCGCCTGCCGGCCTCGAGCATGAAGATCGACCGCTCGTTCATCATGAACGTGCCGGCCGACACCTCGAGCGGGCTCATCACCGAGGCGATCATCGCGATGGCCAAGCGCCTCAAGCTGCGCGTGATCGCCGAGGGCGTGGAAACGCGCCAGCAGCTCGAGTTCCTGCGCGCCAACCACTGCGAGGCCTTCCAGGGCTACCTCTTCTCGCGCCCGGTGACGGCCCTCGAGGCCACCGCGATGCTGCGCGCCCAGGCCGCCGCGCTCGTCGAGAGCGCCGCCGAGTAGACCCTAGCCCCTGCCTTCCGGGTTGGCGGCGAGGCGGTCGCGGGCGAGCGGCGGGTTCTGCGCGAGGTAGCGCTTGATGCCGCCCAGCACGGCGCGGGCGATGCGGTCCTGGTAGGCGCCGTCCTTGAGCCGGCGCTCCTCGTGGGGATTGGAGATGAAGGCGGTCTCCACCAGGATCGAGGGCACGTCCGGGGCCTTCAGCACCGCGAAGCCCGCCTGCTCGACCCGGCCCTTGTGCAGGCTGTTCACGTCGCCCAGCTCGGTCAGCACCGCGCGTCCCAGCTTGAGCGAGTCGTTGATCGTCGCGGTGAGCGACAGGTCGAGGAGCGTGCGCGCGAGCACCGGGTCCTGCCCGGACAGGTCCACGCCCCCGATCACGTCCGACTGGTTCTCGCGCTGCGCGAGCAGCCGCGCCGCGGTCGAGGTCGCCCCCCGCTCGGAAAGCGCGAACACCGAGGAGCCGCTCGCGTCGGGGCGCACCCACGAGTCGGCGTGGATCGAGACGAAGAGGTCGGCGTGCATCCGGCGCGACTTGGCGACGCGCTGCGCGAGCGGGATGAAGTAGTCGCCGTCGCGCACGAGCACGCCGCGCATCGCCGGGTCCTTGTCCATGAGCGCCTTGAGCCGCCGGGCGATGGCGAGCGTGACGTCCTTCTCGCGCGTGCCGTGCCGGCCCCGTGCGCCCGGGTCCTCGCCGCCGTGCCCGGCGTCGATGGCCACGATCACCAGCCGCTCCACCTTCGCGGCGGGCGCCGCCGAGACGGGCTGCACTCCCCCCGGCTGCGCCGTCGGCGCCGCGCCCTCGGCCGGGCGCGCGCGCACGCCGGCGGGGGCGGCCGCCGCCGGGCCCTGCAGCATCGGCGCCTGCGACATCTCGCGGATCGGGTCGGTGGGCGGATGCACCAGGGCCAGCAGCGGATCGGCGGGATGCGCCGGATAGAGGTCGAGCACGAGCCGGTTGCGGTACTCGCCCACGGGCGCGAGCGGGAAGATCGACGGCTTCACCTCGGTGCGCAGCTCGAAGACCACGCGCACGACGTCGGGCCGGTTGATCCCCACGCGCACGTTCCTGATGTACGGGTCGTCGGCGGCCACCTTCGCGGGCAGGGCCCTCAAGGCGTCGTCCAGCCTCACGCCCTCGAGGTCGACGACCAGCCGGTCGGGATCGCTCAGGAAGAAGAGCGCGTGGCGCACCGGCGCGTCGGTCTCGAAGGTGACGCGCGTGTAGTCCTGCGCGGGCCACACGCGCGCGGCGAGCACGCGCTCGGCGCCGAGCGCGGCACCGGCCGACAGCAGCACCGCCGCGAGCAGCAGCAGCCTCAGGGCCGCGCGCAGGGCGGGACGTAGCGCCGGGCGAGACAGCCGAGGCACGCCTCGCCGCGCGGCGAGCGCGCGGTGCAGCTCGCGCTTCGCCCGGTATCCGTAAGCGTCAGGTCGATTTCCACGTCCGCGGGAGGCAGCAGGGGACCCGCCTTGTCCGGCCACTCGACCAGGCTCACGCTGCGGTCGGTGAAGCTCTCCCGGAAGCCCGCGTCGATCCATTCTCTCGGGTCGTGGAATCTATAAAAATCAAAGTGATGCAAGTCTAACCTCGAAAGCTCGTAAAGTTCAACCAGCGCGTAGGTGGGGCTGCGCACGGGGCCGCGCCAGCCGAGCGCGCGCAGCACCCCCCGCACGAGGGTGGTCTTGCCCGCGCCCAGCTCGCCGCGCAGGTAGACGACCAGCTCCGGCACGAGGCAGGGCGCGAGGGCGGCGCCGAGGGCGAGGGTCGCCGCCTCGTCGGGCAGCTCGGCGTTCAGCGATACCATCGGGGAATGGAAACGGCGCAGGGCGAATCGGTCGAGGCGCGCGTGAAGCGCTGGGGCCGGGAGCTCGGCTTCGGCGCGGTGGCGGTCGCGGGCACCGAGCTCGATGGCGAGGAAGCGCGGCTCATGGCATGGCTGGGCCGCGGGTGGCACGGCGAGATGGATTATATGGCACGCCACGGCGCGCGCCGGGCACGCCCCGCCGAGCTCGTGCCCGGCACGCTCTCGGTCATCACCGTGCGGCTCGACTACGACCCGCCCGGCGCGCACGACGCGCGCGAGGTCCTCGCCGATCCCGCGCGCGCCTTCGTCTCGCGCTACGCGCTGGGGCGCGACTACCACAAGGTCCTGCGCGCGAAGCTGCAGGCGCTCGCCGAGCGCATGGTGGCCGAGCTCGGGCCCTTCGCCTATCGCGTCTTCACCGACAGCGCCCCGGTGATGGAGGTGGCGCTCGCCGCCCGGGCGGGCCTGGGCTGGCGCGGCAAGCACACGCTGCTGCTCTCGCGCGACGCGGGCTCCCTCTACTTCCTGGGCGAGCTCTTCGTGGCCCTCGCGCTCGCGCGCGATGCGCCGGTCCCGGCGCACTGCGGCACGTGCGAGCGCTGCCTCGCGGCCTGTCCCACGAACGCGATCGTCGCCCCCTACCAGCTCGACGCCCGGCGCTGCATCTCGTACCTCACCATCGAGCACCACGGGCCGATCCCCGAGGCGCTGCGGCCGATGATGGGCAACCGCATCTACGGCTGCGACGACTGCCAGCTCGCCTGCCCGTGGAACAAGTACGCGCACGTGGCGAGCGTGCCGGACTTCGCCGTGCGCAACGGCCTCGACGCGGCCGCGCTGGCGGATCTCTTCGCCTGGACCGAGGAGGAGTTCGACCGCCGCCTCGAGGGCTCGGCGATCCGGCGCATCGGCCACGCGCGGTGGCTGAGGAACATCGCCGTGGCGCTCGGAAACGCGCCGAGGACGCCGCAGGTCGTCTCGGCGCTGCGCGAGCGCTCGGAGCACCCTTCCGAGCTCGTGCGCGAGCATGTGGCCTGGGCGCTCGCGAGGCACCGGGCATAATGCAGCCGAAGCCGGCCGCCCCGCGCCGCGCGATCTCGCCGTAGGCGTCGGACTCCGTTCCCTTCCTCGATGCGTGCACAGCCCCGTATCCCCCGAGGCGTCTGGATCCTCGGCTTCGTGAGCCTGCTGATGGACTCCTCCTCGGAGATGATCCACAGCCTGCTGCCGCTCTACCTCACCGCCGTGCTCGGCGCCAGCGCGCTCGCCGTGGGCGTGATCGAGGGGGTGGCCGAGGCCACCGCCCTCATCGTGAAGGTGTTCTCCGGGGCGCTGTCCGACCGCTGGCGCAACCGCAAGGGACTTACCGCGACGGGGTACGGGCTGGCGGCGCTGTCGAAGCCGCTCTTCGCGCTCGCCACCGGCGCGGGGCTCGTCTTCGCGGCGCGCTTCATCGACCGCATCGGCAAGGGCATCCGGGGCGCGCCCCGCGACGCGCTGGTCGCCGACATCACCCCGAAGGCGCTGCGGGGGGCGGCGTTCGGACTGCGGCAATCCCTCGACACGGTGGGCGCCTTCGCCGGCCCGCTGCTCGCGATGGGGCTCATGCTCGCCTGGCACGACGACTATCGCGCCGTCTTCTGGTTCGCCGCGCTGCCGGCGATGCTCGCGTTCCTCCTCGTGGCCTTCGCCGTGCGCGAGCCCGCCACCCGGGCCGAGGCGCCTCGGGAGGCGAAGCCGGTGCGCTTCGACCGCGCCACGCTCGCCGCCCTGGGCCCTGCCTTCTGGGGCGTGACCGCCGCGGGGGCGGCGCTCGCGCTCGCGCGCTTCAGCGAGGCGTTCCTCATCCTGCGCGCCGGGCACTTCGCCCCCGATCCCGCCTATGCGCCGCTGGTCCTCGTCGTGATGAACGTGGTCTACGCCGCGGTCGCCTACCCCGTGGGCAGGCTCGCCGACCGCATGCGCGCGCGCACCCTCCTCTTCGTCGGCATCGGCCTGCTCGTGGCCTCCGACGCCGCGCTCGCCCTTGCCGGCGGCCTCGGGCTCACCGCCCTGGGCGTCGTCCTCTGGGGCCTGCACATGGGATTCACCCAGGGACTGCTCTCGGCGCTCGTGGCGCACGCGGCACCCGCGCACCTGCGCGGCACCGCCTTCGGCACCTTCAATCTGGCGAGCGGGATCGCGATGCTCGGGGCGAGTGTCCTGGCCGGCGCGCTGTGGGAGTACGTGGGGCCGGCGGCGACCTTCTGGGCGGGCGCTGTCCTCGCCCTCGCCTCGGCGGCGATCACCGCGCTCGCCGTGCGCTAGCCGCAGCGGAACTTCGGCGCGGGCGCCGGCTCCTCACGGAGTCCCCCGCCTGCCTCCCGCGCCGCCATGAGATCGCCCCTGTGCCCCCGCGCCTGCCTCGCGCTCGCGCTGCTCCTCGCCGGCCTCGCCGCGTCGGCGGCCCCTCCCCTCGCGCGGCTGCGCCTGCCGCCCGGCTTCCACGTGTCGCTCTTCGCGGGCGACGTCGCGGGGGCGCGCTCGATGGCCCTGGGGCCGAAGGGCACGCTCTTCGTCGGCACGCGCGGCGAGGGCAAGGTCTACGCGATCCGCAACGACGGCCGGCACGCGACGAAGGTGCTCACCATCGCCTCCGGCCTCGAGATGCCCAACGGGGTGGCCATGCGCGGGGGCGACCTCTACGTGGCCGAGGTCTCGCGCATCCTGCGCTTCCCGGCCATCGAGGATCGCCTCGACGATCCGCCGCGGCCGGAAGTGGTCTACGACAAGTACCCGCACGACCGGGCGCACGGCTGGAAATTCATCGCCTTCGGTCCCGACGGCCGGCTCTACGTCCCGGTGGGCGCACCCTGCAACATTTGCGATCCGAAGCCGCCCTACGCCTCGATCACCCGCCTCGCGCCGGACGGCTCGGGCATGGAGGTCTACGCGAGCGGCATCCGCAATTCGGTGGGCTTCGACTGGGACCCGCGCACCCACGAGCTCTGGTTCACCGACAACGGGCGCGACCGGCTGGGCGACGACGTGCCGAGCGACGAGCTCGACCACGCGCCGCACGCCGGGATGGACTTCGGCTATCCCTACTGCCATGCGGGCGACGTGCCGGACCCGAAGTACGGCGGCGGGCAGCACCCGTGCGGCGCCTTCACGCCGCCTGCGCGCAAGCTGGGGCCCCACGTGGCCGCCCTCGGCATGCGGTTCTACACCGGGTCGATGTTTCCCGCCGCCTATCGCAACCGGGTCTTCATCGCCGAGCACGGCTCGTGGAACCGCTCGCGCAAGATCGGCTACCGCGTGATGCGGGCCACGATCGAGGACGGCAAGGTGACGGCCTACTCGGTGTTCGCCGAGGGCTGGCTCGATCCGGCGAGCCAGACCGCGTGGGGCCGCCCGGTGGACGTGCAGGGGATGCCCGACGGGGCGCTGCTCGTCTCCGACGACACCGCCGACGCGATCTACCGCATCGCCTACGGCAAGCCGTAGGCGGCGCGAAGCGGGGACTAGCCCCCGCTGCCGTGGTCGTCGTTGCGCCCGCCGCGATCCTCGCGCCGGCGCTCGTCGCGCGACTGCGGCGGGACGCGCTCGCGCGACTCCCGCCGGGGCTGCACGCGCTCACGCGACTCCTGCCGCGGCTGCACGCGCTCGCGTGACTCCTGCCGCGGCTGCACGCGCTCGCGCGGCTGCTGGCGCGGCTGCACCTGCCGCTGCGGACGCTGCGCCTCGTAGTGCCGGCGGGCATAGCGGTCGCGCGGCGTGTAGTGGTAGTTGCGGCCCTCCAGCCGGCGCTGCTCCTCGACCCGGGGATAGCGGTTGCCCGAGTATTGGCGCTGGTACCTCGGCAGCGGCGCCGGCGCCGGCACGGCGCGGTGATCCCAACGGTCCCAACCGCGGTGGCGCTCGGCCCAGTCGCGCCCGAAATGCTCGCCCCAGCGGGGCGGCGCGTTCGGCCGCCAGCCGTGGAAGTACGCCGGCGCATGGCGGTAGTACCGCACGGGCACGCGCAGGACGAAGAGCGGCACCTCGTCGACCGGCACCCCGTGCCAGGGGCCGTCGTACCACGTGCTCGCGTACCAGCGATCGTCCATGAAGATCCAGTACAGGCCGTCGTAGAAGAAGTAGTTCGCTTCGACATTGGGCGCGTAGTAGACGGGGTAGCCGGGGACGCGGACCAGGCGCGGATAGCCGCCGAGGTGCACTCCGAGCGTCACGCCGGGCCCGAGGGAGAAGCCGAAGCTCACCTGCGGGTAGGCCGGCGCGGCGACGGCGCCGAGGAAGACACAGAGCAGGAAGGCGGCGGAGCGCATGGCGGGGTCCCCACGGATCGGTTGCGGGTTGGACCTGCCATTGTCCGCCGCGTTTCCGGCCGCGGGTTGCGCGCACGCAAGACCCGTGCGCCTGTCGCCGCCGCCCGACGCCGGCGCGCGCGATCGCCCGCCCCGCTACCCGAAGCGCCCGGTGATGTAGTCCTCGGTGGCCTTCCGCGCGGGCTTGATGAAGAGCTGGTCGGTGTCGCCGAACTCGATGAGCTCGCCCAGGTACATGTACGCGGTGAAGTCGGACACGCGCGCGGCCTGCTGCATGTTGTGGGTCACGATCACGACCGTGTAGTCCGCCTTGAGCTCCTTGATCAGCTCCTCGACCTTGGCCGTGGAGATCGGGTCGAGCGCCGAGCAGGGCTCGTCGAGCAGCAGCACCTCGGGGCGGACGGCGATGGCGCGGGCGATGCACAGCCGCTGCTGCTGGCCGCCCGACAGGCTCTGGCCGCTCTGGCGCAGCTTGTCCTTCACCTCCTTCCACAGCGCCGCCTTGGCGAGCGCCCATTCGACGCGCTCGTCCATCGCCGAGCGCGGCAGGTCCTCGAACAGCCGCACGCCGAAGGCGATGTTGTCGTAGATCGACATCGGGAAGGGGGTCGGCTTCTGGAACACCATGCCGACCTTCGCGCGCAGCAGCGAGACGTCCGTGCGCGAGCGCAGGATGTTCTCGCCGTCGAGGATCACCTCGCCCTCGGCGCGCTGCTCCGGGTAGAGCTCGAACATGCGGTTGAAGGTGCGCAGGAGCGTGGACTTGCCGCAGCCCGACGGCCCGATGAAGGCGGTCACCCGCTTCTCGGGCATCTCGAGGTTGATGCGCTTCAGCGCATGGAAGGCCGCCGTAGTAGAAGTCGAGGTCGCGGACGGTGAGCTTCGGCACGAGGGACGCGGCGGCGGGCGGGGCGATGGCGTTCATGGCGGCTAGCGGCGGCGCCCGAAGAGCGAGCGCGCGGCGATGTTGAGCGCGAGGACGAAGAGCGTGATGAGGGCGGCCGCGCCCCAGGCCAGGCGGTGCCAGTCGTCGTACGGGCTCATCGCGAACTGGAAGATCACCACGGGCAGGTTGGCCAGGGGGGCGTTCATGTCGGAGGACCAGAACTGGTTGTTCAGGGCCGTGAAGAGCAGCGGCGCGGTCTCCCCGGCGATGCGCGCCACGGCGAGGAGGACGCCGGTCACGATCCCCGCCCGCGCCGCGCGGTACGACACCAGGGTGATCATCTTCCAGGTCGGGCATCCCAGCGCCACGGCGGCCTCGCGCAGGCTGTTCGGCACGAGCTTGAGCATGTCGTCGGTGGTGCGCACCACCACGGGGACCACGATGATCGCGAGCGCGAAGGCGCCGGCCCAGCCCGAGAAATGCCTCACCCGCGCCACGTACACCGAGTAGACGAACAGGCCGATCACGATCGACGGCGCCGACAGGAGCACGTCGTTGATGAAGCGCGTGGCGGGGGCGAGCCAGCCGCGGTGCCCGTACTCGGCGAGGTAGGTGCCGGCGAGGATGCCCACGGGCGTGCCGATCGCCGTCCCCGCCCCGGCCATCAGCATGCTGCCGTACATGGCGTTGGCCAGGCCGCCGTCGGAGCCCGGCGGCGGGGTCATCCGGTAGAAGAGCGCCGGGCGCAGCGCCGCGGCCCCTTCGCACAGGAGCTGGCCCAGGATCCACGCCAGCCAGAACAGGCCGAAGACGAGCGCCACGGCGGAAAGCTGCATCATCACCGCGTTCACGCGGCGGCGGCGGCGGTAGGTGGGGTTGTCGCGGCTGGCGGCCATGTCAGGTGCGCGTGCCTTCGTGGCGCGCGAGGCGCATCAGCAGCAGCTTCGAGCCGGCGAGCACGATCGTGGTGATGAGGAACAGGATCAGGCCCAGCTCGATCAGCGCCGAGGTGTAGAGCTCGCCCACCGCCTCGGTGAACTCGTTGGCCAGCGCCGAGGCGATGCTGTTGCCCGCCATGAAGAGCGAGGCGGCGAGCTCGGTGCGCGTTGCCGATCACGAAGGTGACGGCCATCGTCTCGCCCAGCGCGCGGCCGAGCCCCAGCATGATGCCGCCGACCACGCCGACCCTGGTGTAGGGCAGCACCACCCGCCAGACCACCTCCCAGGTGGTCGAGCCCAGGCCGTAGGCCGACTCCTTCAGCATCGGCGGGACCAGCTCGAACACGTCGCGCATCACCGCGGTGATGAACGGAATCACCATGATCGCCAGGATGATGCCGGCGGTGAGGATGCCGATGCCCAGCGGCGGGGCCGGAGAACAGCGCGCCGACCAGCGGCAACTGTCGCCGAGCGTGGCCTTCAGCAGCGGCTGCACGTGGGACTGGAAGATCGGCGCGAAGACGAACAGCCCCCACATGCCGTAGATGATGCTGAGGGATCGCCGCGAGCATCTCGATGGCGGTGCCGAGCGGGCGGCGCAGCCACGGCGGCGAGAGCTCGGTGAGGAACATCGCGATGCCGAAGCTCACCGGGATCGCGATCGCGAGCGCGATGGCCGACGTGACGAGCGTGCCGTAGATGGGCACCAGCGCCCCGAAGTCCTCCTGCACCGGGTCCCAGCTCGTGCTCGCCGAGGAACCCCAGGCCGAACTTGCGGATGGACGGCATGCTGCCCACCACGAGCGAGACGAGGATCGCGGCGAGCAGGCCGAAGACGGCGAACGCGAAGAACCGGGTGACGTTCCGGAAGAGCGCGTCCATCAGCGCATTGTTTCGGAGCACGGGCGGCCAGGGCGAAAGCACGACGACCGCGGGAGATTCCGCGGTCGTCGGGGCCCCATTATGCAACAGGGCGTTCACGGCGTGCGGCGCCGGGCGTCAGACGGACGGGCTGGCCGCCCGGGCCCCGGATCTCCTTCTTCCAGCTCGCCTCGATCAGCGTCACGACGCTGTCGGGCATCGGCACGTAGTCGAGCGATTCGGCCATCGGGTCGCCGTGGGCGTAGGCCCAGCTGGAAGAACGCGAGCACCTGCTTCGCGTTCACGGGCTTTTCCTGCTTGCGGTGCATGAGGATGAAGGTCGCGCCCGCGATCGGCCAGGCCTGCGCGCCCGGGGCGTCGGTGAGGATCAGGTACATGCCCGGGGCGGCGCGCCAGTCGGCGCCCGCGGCCGCGGCCTTGAACGGTTCGGAGCTCGGGGAGACGAAGTTGCCCGCGCGGTTGCTGCATCTTGCGCGTAGGTCATGTGGTTCTGCAGCACGTACGCGTACTCGACGTAGCCGATGGCGCCGTCGATGCGCTGCACGTAGGAGGCCACGCCCTCGTTGCCCTTGCCGCCCACGCCCGCGGGCCACTTGACCGAGGTGCCCTCGCCCACCTTCCGCTTCCACTCGGGGCTCACCTTGGAGAGGTAGTTCGACCAGATGAAGGTCGTGCCCGACCCGTCGGAGCGGTGCACGACCGTGATGTCCGTGTCCGGCAGCTTGAGGCCAGGGTTGAGGCTCGCGACGCTCGGCGTCGTTCCACTTCTTCGACCTTGCCGAGGTAGATGTCGCCGAGCACCGCGCCCGTGAGCTTGAGCTCGCCCGGCTTCACGCCCTTCAGGTTCACCGCCGGGATGGCGCCGCCGATGACCGTCGGGAACTGCATCAGGCCGTCCTTCTCGAGCGTCCCGGGCTTGAGCGGCATGTCCGAGGCGCCGAAGTCGACGGTCCTGGCGTTGATCTGCTTGATGCCGCCGCCGGAGCCGATCGACTGGTAGTTGAGGCCGATGCCGGTCGCCTTCTTGTAGGCGTCGGCCCACTTGGCGTAGATCGGGTACGGGAAGGTGGCGCCGGCGCCGGTGATGCCGGCGGCCTGGGCGGCGAGGCAGAAGGTGGCGGCCAGCGCGGCGGCGGGGGCCAGGATGCGGGGCATGCGCATTGTCGGTGTGCTCCGTTGTCGTCGGGGGATCGCCGCGACTATAGGGAGCGGGAATGACGGTTTCGTGACGGCGGGGCGGCAACGCGGGGCGCAGGGAACCTCGCCGCGGCGCCGCTCGCAGCCCGGGCGGGCGCGAGGAAGTGAGCGCCTACTCGAGAGGGGGCGCCGGTCCGCGCATCCCTCGCGATCGCCGATCCGCCTCAGGACCGAGGGGCCGCGGCGTCGGCCACGCGGGGCGGCTTGCCCTCCAGGACGAGCCGCACGTTGTCGGCGGTGAGCAGGCTCGCGCGCTGGTTGGCGTCGCGCGTGATGCCGGCCACGTGCGGCGAGAGGATCAGGTTCGGCACGCCCACGAAGCGGCTGCCCGCGGCGAGCGGCTCGGACTCCACCACGTCGAGCATCGCGCCGCCCAGGCGGCCCTCGCGCAGCAGCCCCGCGAGGGCGTCCTCGTCCAGGATCCCGCCGCGGGCGGTATTGATCACATAGGCGCCGCGCGGCAGCGTCGCGAGCGCCCGGGCGTCCAGGATGCCGCGCGTGCCGGGCGTCATCGGCACGTGGATGCTCAGCACGTCGGTGTCCGGCAGCATCGCCGCCAGGTCCCGGCGCTCGACGCCGAGCGCGGCCCAGACGGGGTCGCCGGCGGGCACGAACGGATCCGAGGCCATGACGCGCATGCCGAAGGCGCCCGCGCGCCGGGCGACCTGGCGCGCGATCGCCCCGAAGCCGAGCAGCCCCATGCGCAGCCCCTTCGCGTCGCGCCCGCCGATCACCCGGGTGCGCGGCCACTGCCCGGCGAGCACCTCGGAGGTGACCTGGAAGGCGCCGGCGCGCAGCAGCACGACGGTCGCCCCGATCACGAACTCCGCGACCGTCTCGTCGTTGGTGCCCGTGGCCGGCAGCACCGGCAGGCCGCGCGCGGCGCACGCGGCAGATCGATGTTCTCGAGCCCGACCCCGAGCCGCCCCACGACCTCCAGGCGCGGGGCGGCGTCGAGCAGCGGCGCCCGCACCTGGGTGCGGTTGCGCACGATGAGGCCGCGGCAATCGGCCAGCGCCGCGTGCAGCGCGTCGGGCGCGTCGACCAGCTTCGGGTCGTACAGCACGTCGAAGCCGCGCAGCGCCTCGACCCCGGCGGCGTCCATGAACTCGGTGACGACGATCTCGGCCACGCGGCCCTCCTCGAAAAGCGGGCTCAGGTGCCCTGCAGGTGGTGGATCTCCGGGAAGAACATGTCCTTCCAGCTCTCCGGCAGGACCTCGATCTTCCCCACCTTGTTCAGGAACCGCGCGAAGTACATCGTGCCGTGCGGCGTCAGCGTGAACTGGATCTCCGGCGCGTTCATCATCTCCTCGATGAAGGCCGGGTCGAGCTTGGAGTGGGTGAAGCGCACGTACACCTGCGCGTACTTCTTCTTGTCGGCGTTGATCTTGTCCATCGCCTCGGCGAGCGCGGCCACGAAGGCCTTGTAGGTCTTCGGGTTCTCGTCGCGGAACTTCTTGGTGGTCCAGATGAGGTTGAAGGTGTGCGGGCCGCCCACCACGTCGTAGGAGCTGAAGACGCGGTGCACGCGCGGGTCCTTGAGCTCCTGGAAGCTGAAGGGCGGCGCGGTGAGGTGGCCGGTGATCTCGGTGCCGCCGGAGAGCAGGGCCGCGAGCCCGTCCGGGTGGGCCATCGAGACGGTGAGCTTGTCCATCACGTCGTACTTGCCGAAGACCTTCTCGGCCTGCATCTGCAGCACCACCGCCTGGATCGAGGAACGGATGACGGGCAGCGCGATGCGGTCCTTCTCGGTGAAGTCCTTGATCGTCTTCACCCCGGCACGGGTCGTGTTGAGGTACAGCGGCATGGTGTTGAGCGCGCCGATGCCCTTCACGCCCAGGTTGCCGCGGGTACGCGCCCAGATGGTGACCAGGGGGCCCAGGCCGCCGGACGACACCTCCAGGTTGCCGCCGATCAGCAGCTGCGCCTGGGTCGTGCCGCCGTCGATCACCATCCACTTGGCGGTGCTGTCCAGGCCCGCGGCCTTCGCGTGCTTCTCGTAGAGCTTCTCGTCCTCCATCACGATCAGGGGCAGGTAGCCGATGCCGAAGCCCTTGGCGATGCGGACCTCGTCGACCTCGGCCATCGCGTGCTGCGCGCCGAGGACGCCGGCGAACAGCAGGGCGAAGGCGCCGGCGGCGCGGGCGGTGATGCCTCGAATGGTGCGTTTCATGGTTTCTCCTCCTGGGGGTTGGGCTTGCGGGTGCTGCCTACACTGCGCTGGGTCCTGCGGCGGCTGCCTTCTGCGATCCGGGCTCGCCGGTGCTGCCTGCTGCGGGTTCGGCTTGCGGGTACCGGGCTGGCGCCTCAGGCGCCCGCGCCCGGCTGCACGTTCGGTGGCACGTCGAAGGGGGCGCCCGTGAGCTCGCCCACCTTGCCCAGCTCCGCCACGACGGCCGGGGGCAAAGGGACTCCCGAGCGGCTGCGCTCGGCCTCGAGGCTCGCGGCGCGCTGGCCCGGGTAGCGGCCCTCGGCGCCCGCGGCGTCGAGGTAGCGCGCGAGCCACGCCTGCAGATGCGCCTCGTAGGACCCGCCCGCCGCGATGAGCGCCGGGTTGGCGACGAACGCGAAGGCGCCCACGCGGGCCGGGGCGCTGCCGGGCTGCGCGCCGGTGACCGACTCGGGCGTCGCGCCCGTGAGGCTGCCGGCGAGGCACTCCACCATCATGGCGAGGCCGATGCCCTTGTGGCCGGCCATCGGCAGCATCGCCCCGGCGAGGGCGGCCTTCGCGTCCGTGGTCGGGTTGCCCTCGGCGTCGATGGCCCAGCCCGGCGGGATGTCGCGGCCCTCGCGCGCGGCGGCGAGCACGTTGCCGCGCGCGACACCGCTCGCCGCGATGTCGAACACCAGGGGGCCGCGCCCGGGCACGGGGCTGGCGAAGGCGAGCGGATTGTTGCCGATGGCCGCCCCCCGCGAGCCGGCCATCGCCATCATCGGCGGGGCCGACTGGGCGAGGAAGGCGAGCATGCCCGCCTCGGCGGCCTGCAGCGTGAACATGCCGAGCGCGGCGAGGTGGCCGATCTCGTGCAGCACCACGGGCACGAAGGCCCGGTCGGCGGCGAGCGCGATCGCGCGCTCCATGGCACGCGTGCCGACCACCTGGCCCAGGCCGCCGTCGGCGTGGCAATGCAGCGCGCCGTGGCGCTCCTCGTAGCGCACCTGCGGGCGGGCATTGAGCTCCCCGGCCCGCAGCTTCTGCACGTACACCAGCGCGCGCGACACCCCGTGGGTCTCCACGCCGCGGGCGTTCGTGCGCACGAGCACGCGGGCGGCGAGCGCGGCGTCCCCGGCGGCGAGCCCGCATGCGGCGAAGGCGCGCGCGAGCCACGCCGCGAGCGCCCCGGCGTCGTAAAGCGCGTTCGCGGCGGACGCGCTCATCGCTGCATCCCCCAGCGCCTCACGGTGCGCTGCTCGATGTTGCGGAACACCACGCTCTCGACGAACAGCCCGATGATGATCACTGTCGTCAGCCCCGCGAACACGTTCGCGGTCTGCAGCTCGTTGCGGTTCTCGAAGATGAACCAGCCCAGGCCCCCGGAGCTCGTCGACACGCCGAACACCAGCTCGGCGGCGATCAGCGTGCGCCACGCGAACGCCCAGCCGATCTTCATCCCGGCGAGGATCGCGGGCAGCGCCGCGGGCATCAGCACGTGCGCCACGAAGCGGATGCCCTTCAGCCCGTAGTTCTGTCCCGCCATGCGCATGGTCTCCGAGACCGCGAGGAAGCCGGTGTGGGTGTTGAGGGCCACGGCCCAGAGCACCGAGTGCACGATCACGAACACGAGGCTGGGCGTGCCCAGCCCGAACCACAGCAGCGCGAGCGGCAGCAGCGCGATGGCGGGCAGCGGATTGAACATGGCGGTGAGCGTGGACAGCAGGTCGGTGCCCACCCGCGTGGACACCGCGAGCGCGGTGAACACGGCGGCGATGCCGATGCCGGCGGCGTAGCCGATCAGCAGCACCTTGAGCGTGATGTAGATCCGGTCGAGCAGCGGC
Source organism: uncultured beta proteobacterium (assembly GCA_963741815.1). Taxonomy (GTDB): domain Bacteria; phylum Pseudomonadota; class Gammaproteobacteria; order Burkholderiales; family Usitatibacteraceae; genus Usitatibacter. The sequence goes on along the minus strand of CAVUJI010000003.1, from coordinate 920,056 downwards.
CCCGCGGTGAGCGCCTCCCACAGCGCGCGCATGACGTCCGAGAAGGGCGGCACCATGAGCGGGTTGTGGAGGTGGCGCGCGTAGATCTCCCAGGCGAGCGCGAGCAGCACGAGGATCGCCGTGCGCCGGACCGCGTCGATGTTGGCGAGCCGCTCCCAGGCCGACAGCGGACGCTGCACCTCGCCCACGTCGCCCGACTCGATCGATTCGTGCTCGAACTCCGGGCGCAGCACGAGCTGCAGGCGCTCAGCCATGGGCCGCCCTCCCCGCCACCGCCTCGGCCTCGATGCGCTCGGCGAAGAGCATGTTGTGGATCCTCTGGTTGAGCGCCATGAAGCCGGTGCCTCCCTGCTCGGCGTGCGTGAAGTCGTGGGCGTTGAGCTCGGCCTTCACCCGACCGGGGTGCGGCGAGAGCACGAGGATGCGCGAGCCGACGATGATCGCCTCCTCGATCGAGTGCGTAACGAAGAGCATCGTGAAGCGGATGTCGTCCCAGAGCTGCAGCAGCTCCTCCTGCATCTTGCGCCGGGTGAGCGCGTCCAGCGCCGCGTACGGCTCGTCCATCAGCAGGATCTCCGGCTCCATCGCCATGGCGCGCGCGATCGCCACGCGCTGCTTCATGCCGCCGGAGAGCATGTGCGGGTAGATGTCGCGGAAGCGCGCGAGGCCCACCTTCTCGATGGCCGCCATCGCGCGCCCGGGGATCTCGGCGCGCGGGAACGCGCGGCTCATCTTCATCGGGAACATCACGTTCTGCAGCACCGACTTCCACGGCATGAGCTGGTCGAACTCCTGGAAGACCATCATGCGGTCGGGCCCCGGCGCCTCGATCGCGCGGCCGTTGAGCCGCATGCTGCCCTCGACCGGCTTCATGAACCCGCCCACCCCCTTCAGCAGCGTGGACTTGCCGCAGCCCGAGGGGCCGAGCAGCACGAAGCGGTCGGCGCGGAAGACGTCGAAGCTCACGCGGCTGGTGGCCGTCACGAGGTGCTCGCGCGTCTTGTACTGCAGCGTCACGCGGTCGACCTCGAGCAGCGGCGCGCGGGCGTCCGGGCGCTCGCGGCCCGCGGTCGGGCGCTCGCGCAGGGCGGTTCGGTTCATCGGCGGGCTCCCTTCATCGGACGATCACCAGGTTTTCGGAAAAGGGCGCCGAGAAGACGCGGTGGTAGAAAAGCGGCCGGTCGCGCAGCGTGAAGCCTCGCATCTCCATCACGAAGCCCGGCGCGTCGGGGTCGAGCCCGAGCTCGCGCGCGACCGGCCCCGGGAGCCGCTCGAAGCGGATCGACTGGTCCATCCGCACCGTGGGCAGCGCGAGCTTCTGGCCGAGGAGCACGCGGATGTTCTTCTCCAGCGCGCGCCGGTCGCCGCCGTTGAGCTTGTCGAACTCGACCCCGCGCAGCCAGAACTCGCTCGCGAGGTCGGTCTTGCCGCCCACGCTGATGCGCCGCTCGATGCGCACGTAGGGCGGCGGGGTCCCGAGGAACTGCGACCAGGGCCCCGAGCGCTTCAGGCGCTTCACCGAGCGCACCTGCATGAAGTTCGGCAGCTCCTGGCCGCTCGCGTCGTGGAAGCGCAGGTAGTTCACGTCGGCGGCCGGGGAGCCCGACACGAACGTGCCGCGCCCGTGCTCGCGGTTGATGAGGCCGGAGGTGGCGAGCCGCTCGAGCGCCTTCTGCACGGTGCCCACGCTCACGCGGAACTGCGCGGCGAGCTGCTCCTCGGAGGGCAGGCGGTCGCCCTCGCGCAGGCTGCCCGCCTCGATGCGCCGGAAGATGGACTCGCGCACGCGCTCCGACTTGGTCACGGCGACCGCGCCCCTCAGATGGTGGGCGCGAAGCGGCTGATGGCCGTCTCCCGCACGTCGAGCACCTCGCTGGAGGTGCGCGTGCCCGAGGCGACCTCGATGCCGTAGTCGTACAGGCGCTGGCCGATCGGGTCCACCTTGGCGCCCTTTTCGAGGATCTCGGAGGCGTCGAAATCGATGTTGTCGGCCATGCTGCGCAGGGTGTTCACGTTGCCGCTCACCTTGACGGTGGGCGTGACCATGTTGCCGATGGGGTTGCCCACGCCGGTGCCGAAGAAGATGAGCTGGCAGCCGGCCGCGGCGAAGGCGGTGAGGTTCTCCACGGCGGGGGCCGGGGCATCCATGAAGTGCAGGCCCTTTTGCGCGGGCGCCTCGCCGTAGGCGAGCACCCCGGCGAGCGGCCGGCTGCCCGCCTTGGCCATCGCGCCCAGGGCCTTCTCCTCGATCGTCGTGAGGCCCCCGCGGATGTTGTCCGGCGTCGGATTGGTGCCGCGGATGTCCATGCCGCGGCCGATCGCCTCGCGCTCCAGGCGCAGCACGGCCTCGACGAACGCCTTGCCCACGGTCTCGTCCACGGCCCGGGCCGCGAACAGATGCTCGGCCCCGAAGAATTCCGAGGTCTCCGAGATGATCACCGAGCCGCCGTCGTCGATGATGCGATCGGCCAGCGCGCCGATCACCGGGTTGCAGGTGAGCCCCGAGGTGGTGTCGGAGCCGCCGCATTCGACGCCCACGAGGAGCGAGGAGGTCGGGCAGGGCTCCCGGCGCGCACCGGAGGCGGCGATCGCGAGCTTCGCCGCGCGCCGGGTGCCCTCGGCCACCGCGTTGATCGTGCCGTCGGGCTGCAGGTTGACCGCCTCGACCGGCTTGCCGCTCGGGCGGATGCGGCGGGCGACCTCCTCGGTCGTGCCTTCCTCGAGCCCCACGAGGAGCACGGCCGCGATGTTGGGGTTGCGGCCCATGCCGGCGAGCGTGTTGAAGGCCACCTCGAGGTCGTGCCCGTACTGGCCGCGCACGAAGAGCGTGGTGACCGGGATCGTGCCCTCGACGGCGCGGCAGACGGCGCGCGTGACGGGGTTGCAGTTGTCCATCACCGAGATGACCGCCACCCGGTTGCGCACGCCCACGGCGCCGCCGGGGCGCCGGTAACCCAGGAACGTCTTCTTCATGTCGCGGCCTCCGCCTTCGCCCGGTCGCCCCGGCCGCGCGCCGAGTCGACGTTGTGGACATGCACGTGCTCGCCGACGGCGAGGTCCTTCGCGGCCTTGCCGATCACGTGGCCGTACTTGACGATGTCGCCCCCCGCGGGGGTGTCGCGCACGCACACCTTGTGGCCGAACGGCACCGCCTGCCTCAGCACGACCTCCCCGGCCGCCTCCCCCTGCAGCGCGCAGCGCTCGCCCGCCTCGGCCCGGTCGATCAGGGTCGCGACGTTGTCGCTGCGGTTGAGCACGATCGCTCTCGGCATTTCGACGCTCCTCTATAGGACTTTGACCACCATATCCCTCTGTCACGGGAGCTGTCAACGCTGCATTGCACAAAGTCTACTAGAGGAGTGGTCCGGGGCGGGCTGGCCCGCGCCCGCCGTCCGGGAGTAAGCTGTAGCGATCCCATCGAAGGCCACGACGCCATGGACCCCAACATCCCCCGGGCGGTCGGCGACCCGCTCGACCCCGACAGCGATCCCCTGGAGACCGCCGAGTGGGTCGAGGCGCTCGACGCGCTCATCGCCCACGAGGGCGCCGAGCGCGCCACGTTCCTGCTGCGCCGCCTGCTCCAGCACGCCCGCGCCCGGCGCGTGCCGCTGCCGCAGGTGCTCGCCACGCCGTACGTGAACACGATCGGCCTGGACGAGCAGCCGCCGTACCAGGGCAACCTCGAGATCGAGGCGCGGATCTCGGCGCTGGTGCGCTGGAACGCGCTCGCGATGGTCGTGCGGGCCAACCGCGCGAGCGGCGAGCTGGGAGGCCACATCGCGAGCTACGCCTCGGCCGCGGACCTCTTCGAGGTGGGGTTCAACCACTTCTTCCGCGGCGGCGAGCGCGGCGACCTCGTGTACTTGCAGCCGCATTCGGCGCCCGGCGTCTACGCGCGCGCCTACCTCGAGGGGCGGCTCGCCGAGGACAACCTCGACCGCTACCGGCGCGAGACGGGCGGCAACGGCCTGTCCTCGTACCCCCATCCCTGGCTCATGCCGAATCTCTGGCAGTTCCCGACCGGGTCCATGGGCATCGGCCCCCTCTTCGCGATCTACCAGGCGCGGTTCATGCGCTACCTGCGCGACCGGGGCCTGGCGGACACCGACGGGCGCAAGGTGTGGGCCTTCGTGGGCGACGGCGAGATGGACGAGCCCGAGTCGCTCGCGGGGCTTTCGGTCGCCGCGCGCGAGAAGCTCGACAATCTCGTGCTCGTGGTCAACTGCAACCTGCAGCGCCTCGACGGCCCCGTGCGCGGCAACGGCTCGATCGTGCAGGAGCTCGAGGGGCTCTTCGCCGGCGCGGGCTGGAACGTGATCAAGCTGCTGTGGTCGAGCGACTGGGACCCCCTCTTCGCCCGCGACGTGCACCAGTGGCTCGAGAAGCGCTTCCTCGAGACCGTGGACGGCGAGTTCCAGACCTACGCCGCGGCCGACGGGCGCTTCAACCGCGAGCACTTCTTCAACAAGTATCCGGAGCTCCAGCAGCTCGTGGCGCACCTGTCCGACGACGACATCGACCGCCTGCGCCGCGGCGGCCACGATCCCGTGAAGATCTTCTCGGCCTACTGGCACGCGATGCGCCACGCGGGCCAGCCCACGGTGATCCTCGCCATGACGAAGAAGGGCTACGGCATGGGCACCGCGGGCCAGGGCCGCATGACCACCCACCAGCAGAAGAAGCTCGACACCGAGCAGCTCCTCGCCTTCCGCGACCGCTTCGCCCTGACGATCCCCGACGCCGACTGCGAGGCCTGCGCCTTCGTGCGCCCGCCGCGCGGCGCGCCCGAGATGACGTACCTGCATGCCCGGCGGGAGAAGCTGGGCGGCTACCTGCCCGAGCGCTCGGCGAAGGCCGAGCCGCTCGCGACCCCGCCCGCGGAGGCGTTCGCGAAGTTCGCGCTCGAGGCCGCGGGCAAGGAGATGTCGACCACGGTCGCCTACGTGCGCATGGTCGGCGCCCTGCTGAAGGACGCCGCGATCGGCAAGCGCATCGTCCCGATCATCGCCGACGAGGCGCGCACCTTCGGCATGGCCGACCTCTTCCGCCAGATCGGCATCTACTCGCCGATCGGCCAGCTCTACGAGCCCGAGGACCAGAAGCAGCTCTCCTACTACAAGGAGGCGGTGAACGGGCAGATCCTCGAGGAGGGCATCTGCGAGGCCGGCGCCATCGCCTCGTGGGTGGCGGCGGCGACGAGCTACTCGACGCACGGCTTGCCGATGCTGCCGATGTACATCTACTACTCGATGTTCGGCTTCCAGCGCGTGGGCGACGAGATCTGGGCCGCGGCCGACTCGCGCTCGCGCGGCTTCCTCTTCGGCGCCACCGCCGGGCGCACCACGCTCTCCGGCGAGGGCCTGCAGCACGAGGACGGCACGAGCCAGCTCATCGCCTCGACGATCCCCAACTGCCGCGCCTACGACCCGTGCTTCGCCTACGAGCTCGCGGTGATCCTCGCCGACGGCATGCGCCGCATGCTCGGCGAGCGCGAGGACGTCTTCTACTACGTGACGCTCATGAACGAGAGCTACGCCCAGCCCTCGATGCCCGAGGGCGCGGCCGAGGGAATCCTGCGCGGCATGCATCGCGTGCGCGAGGCACGGGCGGCACCGCTCGCCCCGCCCGGCTTCTCGCGCAAGGAGAAGGTGCGCCTCCTCGGCGCGGGCACGATCCTGCAGGAAGCGCTCGCGGCCGCGGATCTGCTCGAGAACGACTGGGGCGTCGGCGCCGAGGTGCATTCCGTCACGAGCTTCACCGAGCTGCGGCGCGAGGCGATGGCCGTCTCGCGCCGCCGGCGGCTGGGCGGTGACCCGCGGTCTCCCTCCCCCCCGGGGGAGGGCCGGGGAGAGGGTCCCAGGTCTCCCTCCCCCTCGGAGGAGGGCCGGGGAGAGGGTCCCAGGCCTCCCTCCCCCTTGGGGGAGGGCCGGGGAGAGGGTCCCAGGTCTCCCTCCCCCTTGGGGGAGGGCCGGGGAGAGGGTCCCAGGGCTCCCTCCCCCTTGGGGGAGGGCCGGGGAGAGGGTGAAGCCTGGGTCGAGCGCCAGCTCCCCGCCACCGGCGCGCCCGTGATCGCCGCGAGCGACTACGTGAGCGCCGTGGCCGACCTGATCCGCCCGTGGATCCGCGACCCGTACGTGGCGCTGGGCACCGACGGCTTCGGCCGCAGCGACACGCGCGCCGCGCTGCGGCGCTTCTTCGAGGTGGACCGCCACGCGATCGCCGTGGCCGCGCTGGCCGCGATCGGCGATCCGCGCCGCGACGAGGCCGTGCGCCGCTACGGGCTCGACGCCGATTCGCCGGCGCCCTGGACGCGTTGAGCCGGGCTACCCCGGCGCCTGCCTGCCGAGCCGCGGCTAGGCCTCGCCGATCTCGCGCACTTGCGGCGCGAGGAAGGCCGGATCGGCGCTGTCGAACGGCAGGGCGGTGAAGCGCTGGATGCGCCGGCGCAGGAGCGTGAGCGCATCGACGAAGGCCTTGTGCTCGGCCTCCTCGCTGCCCGTCACCGCCGCCGGGTCCGGCAATCCCCAGTGCGCCCGCACGAACTTGCCGGGAAACGCCGGGCACGCCTCGCCCGCGGCCGCGTCGCACAGGGTGATCACGAAGTGCAGCGGCGCAGCGCCGGGGCCGGTGAACTCGCTCCAGTCCTTGCTGTGCAGTCCCGACGCCCCGTAGCCGGCACGTGCGAGAACCTCGAGGGCGACCGGGTGCACGCGTCCCTTCGGGTGGCTGCCGGCGCTGAAGGCCCGGAAGCGCCCCCCGCCCAGCGCGTTGAGCAGCGCCTCGGCCAGGATCGAGCGCGCCGAGTTGCCGGTGCACAGGAAAAGGACGTTGTAGGGGGAGTTCGTGGGCGCCATGGGAGCGGTGCCGATGTTCGCATCCGATGATGACGGTTCGATGACGACGCGGATGGGGACCGCCCGCCCCGCCGGGAACCGCGCATCGGCGGGGGCGGGACTCGCGCTACGGAATCGCCGTGCCCCACCCGCCATCGCGCGGCGCCGGCAGCGCCCGCGCATGCTGGATCTCGATGCGCGCGGTGCCGTCGAGGCGGCGCGGGATGCCCACGCGCAGCACGCCGTCGGCGAGCCGCCAGTCCGCAGCGCGCACGAGCCGGCCCATGAGGACGTCGTTCGCGTACGCCGGGCCGAAGCCCCCCTCCTCGTAGGTCGCGGCGGGGCGGCCGAACCGCTCGACCATCGCGCGCAGCACGCGGCTCCACGTCGACGCGGCCTCGTTCGCGTCGACCCCGGCGAGCGAGACCACGAGCGCCGTGCGATCGACGCGGCCGCCGTCGCCCGCCAGCACGAGGCGCTGGCGCGCGTCCACGTCGGGCAGGAGGCGCGCCTCGTAGACGACCCCGCCCGCCTGGACCGAGCCGCCGCCCAGGCCCGCCTCGGCCAGGCGCTCGCGCGCGGCGGCGAGGTCCGCGCCGGGCGCGATGGCCGCGACGAGCCCGACGTCCCGCGGGAGCGCGCCCGTGTCGGGGACCGCGACCGGAACCGCGGCCGCCACGTGCACCGGCGCGCGGTCGAAATACATCGTCCACTGCACGCCCACGCGATACGCCTCGGTCCGGGCGCCCGGCGTGGAACGCCGGTCGAAGGCCGTGTAGTCGACGCCGAACTCGTGGCGTCCCCAGCGATAGCGGTACTCGAAGGCGAAGTTCACCGTCGCGAGGTCCGGGGAGGACGCGGCCGCGGGATCCTGGTCGAGGTGGCCGGCGGTGAGCGCGAACCGGTGCGGCCCGTTCGCCGCCGAGAGCGCGAGGGAGAGGCCCAGGTCGCGCGTGGCGCCGGCCGCGCCCGTGACCTCGCGCCACACGATGCCCGGGACCACGACACCGGTCCAGCCGCCCCACGCGAGCGGCCGCGTGAGCCCGAGGCTCGCCTGGCGCAGCCGCGGGCTCGCGTCGGCGAAGACGCGGTCGTCGGTGTCCTGCAGCACGAGGCCCAGTTGCGCCACACCCGCCGGCGTGGGCAGCGCGACATGGGCGTTCCCGTTCACGATCGCCTGGTCGAGCGTGCCGTCGGCGCGCTCGAGGCGCCGGCGGAAGGCGTCGGCGCTGAGCGTGGCGCCGCCGATCCCCAGCGGGCCGGCGAGGCTCGCACCCACCACGCGCGTATCGAGCGGGTCGGACGATTCCCAGCCGTCGCGGAAATCCTGGGCGCGCACGCGCAGGGTGAGCGCGGCGGGCAGGCTCCACGCGAGATGGGCCTCGCCCGAGCGCCGTCCGGGCACGACCGCCGCGCCGAAGGGGCGGTAGTCGGCGCCGTAGCGCTCGCCGCGCAGCCGCCAGGAAAGCACGTTCGATCGCTCGCGCCCGGACAGCTCGACGAAGGCGCCCGTGTCGCGCTTGTCGCGCCCGTCGTCGCGGGCGTCGATGCGCTCGTGGTCGCCGTGCAGCGCGGCGAGCTCGCCGGCGGCCCGCCAGCGCGTGGCGCCGAGACCGAAGGGCGCCTCGGCCGTCACGCTCGCGACCTCCTGCTCGCGCGATCCGCCGCCGTCGCGCGCGTCGCGCGCGTTGCGCAGCACGTTCACCCCGGCGCGCCCGCGCCGCCCCTCGACGAGCCACGACAGTCCCACCGAGTTGTCGGCGCTCCAGCGCAGGTCGCGCCAGTCGGGCTGGAAGGCGCCGGCGAAGAGCAGGATCGACTGGCGCACGCCCCCCGGCGCCCCCGGCTGCAGCTCCACGGCCGCGCCCTTCAACGCGCGCTGCTGCGTGCGCGCCGTGGTGAAGGCGAAGAAGTCGCCCAGCTCGAGCCGGTACGGGATCGCGGCCTCGCCGTTCTCGCGCGACACGGCGATGCGCTCGGGCACGACGCCGCGCTCGGGCGAGCGGTAGGGCGAATCGTTGACCACGCCCGTGAGGAACCCGCGCCAGAGGTCGTAGGGGCTCGCGCGCCACGCGAAGTCGAGGGCGAGCTCGTCGTAGCCGGTGCTCGTGGAGACGGGATAGGGGGAGGCGAGCGCGTTGCCGCTCGTGTCGTATCGCTCCCAGCGCACCGTGTTGCTGCCGCCCACGACCGCTTCCTGGGCGTGCGCGGCCGCCGCCAGCAGCGCGAAGCCGGCGAGCAGGGTGCCCCGCATCACGGCGCCTCCCGCTCCGAAAGCGTCATCTCGTAATCGTTGGTGCCGTCGCGCGCCTGGAAGCCGGCCGCGGGATCGTTGAACTCGACCTGGGTGCGCGCGGTGACCGACAGGCGCGTGTAGAGCGTCCCCGCGCGGCGGTACTGGTCGAGGACCTGCCAGCCCTGGACGGCGACGACGCGCAGCCGTGCGTCGCGCGGCACCCGGGTCTGCATCGCGTCGCGCAGCTCGTCGCGGCGGTAGAAGTCGGCAGCCAGGGTGCCGTCGAGCCGCTTGTCGGTCCAGGCGGCGGCCACCTTCGCCATCGCCGCCTCGACGGTGGCGCGCGCGACGGGGCGCGGGGGCGCGACGCGCACCGCGCCGTCGGGCAGCGGCGGCAGCGCGGCGGGACGGGCGATGGGACGGATCGCGCGGAAATCCTGGGCGCCGGCCGGCGTCGCGGCGAGCGAGGCCAGCGCGGCAAGCAGCAGCATGCGCATCGCCCGCCTCATCGCGAGCACGAGCTCGTGCACGAGCCCCCGCTGGTATTGCTGCACGCGACGCCGAGCGCGCTCGCGCCCCCGCTCGTCAGCGTGCAGGTATGGCCCGGCTGGCCGAGGATCGTGAGGTTGCTGCTCTGCGACGTGGCGCTCGGCCCCGAGCAGGAGAAGCCCGCGCTCGCGTTGCTGCCGAAGGGGCTCGCGGTCATGCTGCCGCTGCCGGGCGTCACGGTGAGCCCGACGGAGCTTACGCCGCAGGAGCCGCTGCACGCGTAGTTCCCGCTCGAGAAGGCCGAGGCGCAGCCCACGGGCGGCGGCGGCGTCGCGCACGTGTTGCTCACGGTCTCGAAGGCGCCCGGCGTCCAGTCGCCGTTCACGCACGAGAACGCGCGCGACTGCACGATGCTGCCCGTCTGGCCGGCGGGGCAGGGCAGCGTGCGGGTCTCGGCCGCCGGCTGCGGCGGCGTGCACGCCGCCGGTCCCCCGCCGGTGCAGGTGTTCGCGGTGGTCTCGAACGGGTTCGGCACCCACTCGCCGGCGACGCACGCGTAGCCGCGTGACTGCGTGATGGCGCCCGACTGCCCCGGCGGGCAGGGCAGCGTGCGCGTGTCGTCGGCGGGCCGCGGATCGGCGCAGGACCCGGGCTGCGGCCCGGTCGCGGTGCCGCCCACGGGGTTCGAGGGATCGAACGGGTTGTTGCCGCTGCGATTCTCCACGTGGCCCACGGTGACGCCGGTGTCCGGCGCGAGCCCCAGGCGGCGCCGGCGGCACTGGCGCTCGCATTCTGCGAGCCGCGCCTGGTCGGCGCGCAGCTTCGCCTCGGCCTCGGCCTTGCGCGCCTCGGCGCGGTCGCGCTCGGCCCGGGCCGCCTGCTCCTCGCCGCGCAGCTTCGCGAGCTTCGCGCGGGCGGCCTCGATGCGGCCGTGGGCGGCATCGACGTCGCGGTTGCCGGTGGCGCGCGTGGTCGTCTCCACGCTGCCGTCGGCGCGCGTCGTCGTGATCTCGATGCGCCCGTCGGGCGTGAGGTGGGTCGCGCGGCTCACGTTCCCGCTGCTCGCGCTCGAGGGCGGGAAGCGGTTGCGGTAGCCCTCGATGAGCGCCTGCGCGCGCTCGATCTCGTCGCGCGCGTCGGACTGCGCGTCGCGCACGGCCTTCAGCGCCGCCTGGGCGCGCTCGACCTGGCCCTGCGCCCGCTCCACCGCCCAGCGGTCGTCCTCGACCGCGTCGCGCACGGGCACGCACTCGGGACAGCGCTCCGCGAACGTGGGCGGGGGCGCGGGCGGCGGCGGCTTCGGCGCGGGCGGCGGGGGCGCCGGGGTGGTGGCTGGAGCGGGGGGCGTCGTGACCGGCGGCGTCTGCGCGGGCCCGGTGACGGTGCGCGTCTCGGGACCGTTGCAGCACTTCGAGCGGATCACCGTGCGCATGCGGGCGAGGTCCGGCGTCCATGCGGGCGCGCCGCGCGCGCCGGGCGTGAACCGCACGGGGACCTTGATGTAGACCGAGCCGTTGCGCAGCGCGCGCCCGACGGGCGGGCGCTCGTCGCAGTCGCAGTCGCGGATCGACACCAGCACGACCACGTAGCTGTCGCCGCGCGTCGGCGGCCTCGCCTTCTGGAAGCGCATCGACAGCTCGACCTTGCAGCCGTAGACCAGCGGGTCGTACGCGACGCCGGGCGGCTCCTCGGTCTGCTCGCGCACCCGCGCCTCGCGCCGGGCCTGCTCGAGGGCCTCCTTCAGGCGCGCGGCGAACTCGCGCACCTTGCCCGCCTTCGCGTCGGCGGCGAGGTCGCTGAGCCCCCCGTCCTTGAGGTCGTCGCCGATGCGGTCGATCACCCGTCCGGTGAGCGCGCCGGTCACGGGATCGACCTCGAGATAGTCCACCAGCTTGCCGGCGCCGATGCCGGCCACCTCGACGCCCAGGCAGGTGAGCAGCCCGCGCACGTCCTGCGCCGAGGTGTAGTAGTCGTAGACGCACTTGGCCACGCCGTACGTGCTGGTCACCGTGCCGAAGCCGAGGAGGTCGAGCACGCCCTTGCACGCGTTCTCGAGCGCGCCGATCACCACCGGGCCCGTGGTGATGTTCGTGAAGCCCTCGCGCACCAGGGCCTGCTTGGCGATGTCGGCCGCGGTATAGGTGCAATCGCGCTCGTTCAGCCGCTCGCCCTGGTCGGCCTTGAGCTGGCCCACGATCTCGTTGAGGACGCCCTGCATCTCGGGCGATTGCGCCGCCGCCGGAAGGGCGACGAGCGCCAGGACGGCGAACATCGCGAGGCGGCACGCGAGGTGTCGAAGGCGCTGCACGTCTTGTGCTCCCGGTCTTTGGACGTGTTCTTGCGCCCACACTAGACAACGTGCGCGCATGTCGCAAGCGGATCGTGCGGGTGTTACGGAGAGCGACACCTCATCGCGGGGTCAGTGCGCCGGCGCGGCCGCGCGATCGCGCACCCGGGCCCCCGAGAACGCCGCCGTGAACCGGCTGCCCCGGCCGGGCGCGCTGTCGATCCCGAGCTGCGCCCCGTGGCGCGTGAGCGCGTGCTTCACGATCGCGAGCCCGAGGCCCGTGCCGCCCGTCTCGCGCGAGCGGCCGCGGTCGACGCGGTAGAAGCGCTCGGTGAGGCGCGGGATGTGCTCGGGCGGGATGCCGATGCCGGTGTCCTCCACCTCGAAGGCGGCGCCCGCGCCCGCGCGGTGCCAGCGCAGCCGCACGCTGCCGCCGGCCGGCGTGTAGCGGATGGCGTTGCTCACGAGGTTGCCGAAGGCGCTCTCGATCTCCTTCTCGCTGCCGAGCAGGTCGACGCCCTCCTCGGCCTCGACCTCGATCGCGTGGCGCCCGCCCGACAGGGCCCGCGCCTCCGCGCCCAGGCGGTCGAGGAGCCTCGCCATCCCGATCGGCTGCTCGAGCGGGGGCGCCGGCGAGGATTCGAGCGACGAGAGCGTGAGCAGGTCCTCGACCAGGCGCTGCATGCGCTGCGCCTGCTCGGCCATGAGCGCGATGTAGCGCTGCGCCGCCTCGGGATCCGTCTCGGCGCGCAGGGTCTCGAGGAAGCCGCAGATCACGGTGAGCGGCGTGCGCAGCTCGTGGGAGACGTTGGCCACGAACTCCCGGCGCATGCGCTCGACCTTGCGGAACTGGGTCACGTCGCGCGAGAGCACCAGGCGCTGGTCCGCGCCGTAGGCGATCACCTGCAGCGACAGCTCCCGCTCCGAGTGCGGCGCGCGCACCTGCACCGGCTTCGCGTAGTCGCCCGACGCGAGGTAGGCGAGGAACTCCGGGATGCGCACGAGGTGCGTGATCGGCATGCCCACGTCGCGGGCCGGGTCGATCTCGAGGTGCAGGCCCGCGTGGTCGTTCGCCCACGCGATGCGCTCGCCGTCGAGGAGCACCACGCCGTCGGGCAGGGCGCGCGCGGCCTGGCGCCATCGCTCCACGGCCTGGGCGAGCTCGGCCTCGCGCCGCGCCGATTCCCGGCGCGCGCGGTGGATCAGCGCGTGCAGCTCGTCCCAGGCGCCGCGCGCGCGGGGCGGCAGGGGGGTCGCGCCGTGCTCGAGCCAGCGGCGCAGCCGCGCGAGCTCGCGCAGGTGGTAGGCGACGAGCGCGAGCAGCACCGCGCAGAAGAGCGCCAGCCCCCACCACGGCGCGACGAAGGCGCCGACGAGCAGCGAGGCGATCGCTCCGGCCGCGAGCGCGATCACCGCCGCCTCAGCGCTTCGAGAGGAACCGGTACCCGGCCCCGCGCACCGTTTCCACCAGCGTGTCGTGGCCGGTGGGCGAGAGCGCGTCGCGCAGGCGCCGGATGTGCACGTCCACGGTGCGGTCCTCGATGAAGACGTGGTCGCCCCAGACCTGGTCGAGGATCTGCGAGCGGCCGTAGACGCGGTCGGGGTGGGTCATGAAGAAGTGCAGCAGGTCGAACTCCGTGGGGCTCATCCTGAGCGCCGCGCCACCGCCCGTCACGCTGCGCGTGGCCGGGTTGAGCGCGAGCCCCTCGATCTCGACCGCCTCCTTGGCGAGCTGCGGCGCGCGCCGGCGCAGCACCGCCTGGATGCGCGCCTCGAGCTCCCGCGGCGAGAAGGGCTTGGTGATGTAGTCGTCGGCGCCCGCCTCGAGGCCCGCCACCTTGTCGTCCTCCCCGGCCCGCGCGGTGAGCATGATGATCGGCACCTCCCGCGTGCGCGCGTCGCCGCGCAGCCTGCGCGCGATCGCGGGCCCCGGCGTGTCGGGCAGCATCCAGTCGAGCAGGATCACGTCGGGCAGCGCGCCCGCGAGCGAGCGCCACGCCTCCTCGGCGCTCGCCGCGCGCCGGACCTCGTGCCCCTGGCGCTGCAGCGTCACCGCGAGGAGCTCCTGGATCGCCGGCTCGTCCTCGACCACGAGGACGCAAGCGGTCATCGCCCGAGCGCCTCCCGCTCCACTTCCGCGAGGGGCGTGTGGCGCACGTCGCGTCCCCGGGCCACGTAGATCACCTGCTCGGCGATGTTCTTCGCGTGGTCGCCGATGCGCTCGAAGGCCTTGGCGACCCAGACGATGTTGAGCGAGGTGGAGATCGTGCGCGGGTCTTCCATCATGAACGTGATGAGCTGGCGGATGATCGCGGTGAACTCCGCGTCGATCGCCGCGTCCTCGCGGATGAGGCGCGCGGCGGCGGCCGGGTCCAGGCGGGCGAAGGCGTCGAGCGCCTTGCGCAGCATTCCGATGGCGATGTCCGAGAGGTGCCGCACGGTGGCCAGCCGCGTGTCGCGCACGCTGCCGCTCGCGTGGATCTCGCGGGCCATGCGCGCGACCTTCGTGGCCTCGTCGCCGATGCGCTCGAGGTCGGTCACCGTCTTCGACACGGCGAGGATGAGGCGCAGGTCCGAGGCGGCCGGCTGCCGGCGCACGATCACGTGGCCCAGGTCGTCGTCGATCGCGATCTCGAGCTCGTTCACGCGCGTGTCGTTCGCGAGCACCTGCTCGACCGCGTGCATGTCGCCGCCGAGGAAGCACTCCATGGCGGCCCGGATCTGCGACTCGACGAGCCCGCCCATCTGCATCATCCGCGAGCGGATGGCCTCGAGGTCCTGGTCGTACTGCTTGCTGGAATGTTCGGTCATGGCGGTTCTTCGGCGGAGGCTACGGGGCTAGTGTGACAGTTCGGTGACCGGGCGCGGCGGGCGGGGGCGAAAGGCGCCGTTCACCGCGGCGGCGCCGCGCCGGCCGCCGCCGCCCGGATCCTGTCGAGCGTCGCGTCGGGCGTGATCGCCTGCGGGTCGATGCGCACCTCGATCACCGCCGCCTTGCCCGAGGCCGCGCAGCGCTCGAAGGCCGGCCCGAACTGCGCCGTCTCCTCGACGATCTCGCCCATCGCCCCGAACGCGCGCGCGAAGGCGGCGAAGTGCGGGTTGTGCAGCGCGGTGCCGTGGACGCGTCCCGGGTAGTGCCGCTCCTGGTGCATGCGGATGGTGCCGTACATGCCGTTGTTCACGACGACGACGATGGGGGCGGCGCCGTACTGCACGGCGGTGGCGAGCTCCTGGCCGGTCATGAGGAAGTCGCCGTCGCCGCAGAAGCACACGACGGTGCGCTCGGGACGCACGAGCTTGGCCGCGATCGCCGCCGGCAGCCCGTAGCCCATGGCGCCCGAGGTGGGTGCGAGCTGCGTGCGCAGCCCCGGATAGCGGTGGAAGCGGTGCAGCCAGGTGGCGAAGTTGCCCGCGCCGTTGCAGTAGATCGTGTCCTCGGGCGCGTGCCGGTTCAGCCAGTCGACCACCTCCCACATCTGCACCCGTCCCGGGATCTCCCTGCGCGCGCTCCACGCCAGGTAGTCGGCGCGGGCCTCGGCGGCCGCGCCCTCCCAGGCGGGGCGGTCGGGCGCCGGCAGCGCCGCGGCCGCCCGCGCGAAGGGCGCCATCGAGGCGACGATCGCGAGCTCGGGCTGGTAGACCCGCCCCAGCTCGTCGGGCGAGGGGTGCACGTGCACGAGCTTCTGGCGCGGCACCGGGGGCTCGACGAGGGTGTAGCCACCCGTGGTCATCTCGCCCAGCCGCGCTCCGACCACGAGCAGGAGGTCGGCCATGCGCACGCGCTCGGCGAGCACCGGGTTGATGCCGATGCCGACGTCGCCCACGTACTGGTCGTGGCGGTTGTCGAACAGGTCCTGGAAGCGGAAGGCGCAGGCGCAGGGCAGGCGCTGCGCCTCGACGAAGCGCTGCATGTCGTTGCACGCCTCGCGCGTCCAGCCGCTGCCGCCCAGGATCGCGAGCGGGCGCCTGGCCGCCGCGAGGAGCCGGCGCAGGCGCTCGAGGTCGTCGGCGCCGGGGTGCGTCTCGAGCGCGGCGTAGCGGCGCGCATCGGCGACGGCCGCCGTCTTCGAGAGCATGTCCTCGGGCAGCGCCAGCACCACGGGCCCGCGCCGCCCCGAGGTCGCGGCCTGGAAGGCGCGCGCGACGAGCTCCGGGATGCGTGCGGCGTCGTCGATGCGCGCGGCCCACTTGGCGAGCGGCGCGAACATCGCCGGGAAGTCGACCTCCTGGAAGGCCTCGCGGCCGCGAAAGCCGCCGCCCACGTCGCCCACGAAGAGGATCATCGGGGTGGAGTCCTGGAACGCGGTGTGCACGCCGATCGCCGCCTGGGTGGCGCCCGGGCCGCGGGTCACGAAGGCGATGCCCGGACGCCCCGTGAGCTTGCCGTACGCCTCGGCCATGTTCGCCGCGCCCGCCTCGTGGCGGCAGACGACGAGCGGCAGCGTGTCGCGCACGTCGTGCAGCGCGTCGAGCACGGGCAGGAAGCTCTCGCCGGGGACGGTGAACGCGCGGTCGACGCCGTGGATCGCGAGCTGGTCGACGAGGATGCGCCCGCCCGATCGGTCGTTCATTTCGCCTCCCTTTCCTCGGGCGGCGCGACGAAGACGCGGCGCACCATGTAGCCGCGCCCGCGCAGCCGCGCCACGAGGCCCCGGGGGCCGGCGAGGTGCAGCGCCCCGACCGCGATGAAGCGCCGCTGCCGGGTATCGTCGAGCCCATGGGCGATCTTCGCCACCATCGCGTCGTGGCGCGACCAGACGAACTGGTCCTCGATCGCCTGCGCGCCCTTCACCCTCGCGTCGTAGCGGCGCACCGCGTCGAGCAGGCCGTCGGTGTCGCCCGAGCGCCAGGCGTCGACCACGGCGCGGATCTGCTCGCGGGCGAGCCCGTCCTCGACGGCGGTGAGGGTGCCCTCGAAGATCGCCGTGGATTGCGCATCGGTGAGCGAGTCCATGAGCCGCATCTGGGTGGCCACCCCCTCGAGCTCCTCGACCGGCTTGCCCTCGGCCTTCGCCTTCGCGAGGAGGTAGCCGTCCACGCCGTATGCGGGCAGGAATCCCGCACGCGCCCATTCCTCGAAGACGAGGAGCGAGGCGGCCATGAACGGCTTCATGCGCGACATCGCGGCGAGCCCCAGGCCGTACCTCGGCAGCAGCGCCGTGAAGCGCGCGTAGTCGGCGGCGGGCACGTGCCGCTCCAGGCTGTCGGAGGGCGGGTAGGTCATCGCGGCCCCCGAGGCGTTCATCGCCTGCTCGTCGCCGATGTCGGCCTCGACCACGAGCGCCTGGCTCGCCTCGAAAGCCTCCCGCACCGCGGGCGGCAGCGGGTACCACTCCAGCTTGCCGGCGTGGACCGTGCCGAAGAGGTAGGCCCGGTTGGTAAGCGAGGAGACCTCCCAGAGGAAGTTCTGGGCCGCGGCGGGGAGCGCCGCCAGCGCGGCGAGGCACACCGCCAGGCGGGCGACGCCGGCCCGGGCGCGGGCGCTCATGCGTTGGGCTTCCATCCCGTCTCGACCGGCTGGAAGGGCGCCATCGGGATCTCCTCGTAGCGCACCTCCAGGACCTCGAGCTCCTCGACGCCCGCCGGGGTGCGCAGCGTCACGGTGTCGCCCTCGCGCGCCTTGATGAGGGCGCGGGCCACCGGGGAGATCCAGCTCACGTAGTGGCGCCCCGGGTCCATCTCGTCGATGCCGACGATGCGCACCGTGCGCTCCTCCCCCGCCGCGTTCGCGTAGGTGACGGTCGCGCCGAAGAAGACCTGGTCGGTGTCCTCGCGCGCGGCCGGATCCACCACCTCGGCGGCCTCGAGGCGCCTGGTGAGGTAGCGGATGCGCCGGTCGATCTCGCGCAGGCGCTTCTTGCCGTACTGGTAGTCGGCGTTCTCGGAGCGGTCGCCGAGCTTCGCCGCCCACGAGACGACCGAGGTCACGCTCGGCCGCTCGGTCTTCACGAGCCACGCGAGCTCGTCGCGCATCCGCCGCCAGCCGTGCGGCGTCATGTAGTTCTTCGAGCCCGGGGGAATCGGGTTGCGGTCGGCGTCGCGGTCGTCGTCGTCGGGCGCGGCGTCGTCCTCGCGCGTGAATGCCTTGCTCATCGCAGTCCGTGCACGAAGTCGCGGATGCCGCCCAGCAGCATCTCCACCGCGATCGTGGTGAGGAGCAGCCCCGTGAGCCGCGCCACCGCCTGCATCACGCGCTCGCCGAGCCAGCGCTGCAGCCGGTCGCCGGCGAGGAGGATGACGCTGGTCAACGCCATGGTCACCGTGAGCGCGCCCTCGAGCATGCCGAGCTGCTGCGGCGAGCGCGAGGCGAGGAGCATCACGGTGGCGAGGGCGGAGGGACCGGCGATGAGGGGAATGGCCAGCGGGACGATGAGGGGCTCGCCGCGCCCCGGCATCCCGAAGGCGCCCTCGGGGTGGCCGAACACCAGCCGGATCGCGATCATGAAAAGGATGACACCGCCCGCGATGGTCAACGACGTCTGCGAAAGGCGCATCACCGCGAGCACTTCCTTGCCGAACGCCATGAAGACGGCGAGCGTCACGAAGGCGATGGCGCACTCGCGCGCGATCACGTAGCCGCGCCGGGCCGGCGACACCTCCTCGAGCATCGCGTGCACGATCGGGACGTTGCCGAAGGGGTCGACCACCAGGGTGAGGAGGATGACCGCCGAGAGGAATTCGCTGGGCATGGGGCGCTATGATATTCGCTTCCATGCGGCAGGCCCCCTTCCTCTGCCTCCTCGCCGGGGGCTGCGCCATCGCCTTCGCGCCGATTTTCGTGCGCCTGTCGGACACGGGGCCCGTGGCGAGCGCCTTCTGGCGCACCGCGCTCGCCGCCCCCATCCTCTGGGCCTGGCTGCTGAGCCCCCGGGTGCGTCCCGCCCGCGTGCCCGTCGGCCGGGGCGCGCTCGCCGCGGCGGGCGTGTTCTTCGCCCTCGACCTCGGCGTGTGGCACTGGTCGATCGTCTACACCTCGGTGGCGAATGCCACGCTGCTCGCGAACCTCGCCCCCATCTTCGTCACGCTCGCCGGCTGGCTGCTGTGGCGCCGGGCAGTCACCGCGCGCTTCCTCGCCGGCATGGTGGCGGCGCTGGCGGGCATGTTCGTGCTCGTGGGGCCGCACTTCGCCGTGGGCGGCACGCGGCTCGCGGGCGACGCGCTGGGGGCCCTCACCGCGGTCTTCTACGCCGGCTACATGCTCGCCATCAAGGCCGCGCGCGACCGGGGCGCCTCGACCCCGCGGCTCATGGCGTGGAGCACGACCATCACCGCCATCGCCCTCTTCCCGGTGGCGCTCCTGTCGCCCCAGCCGATGCTGCCCGCGGCCGGCTCGGGCTGGCTGGTCCTCCTCGGGCTGGCGCTCGTCTCGCAGGTGCTGGGCCAGGGGCTCATCGCCTACGCCTTCGCGCACCTGCCGGCGTCGCTCTCGTCGGTGTCGCTGCTGATCCAGCCGGTGATGGCGACCCTCTTCGCGTGGGCGCTCTTCGGCGAGGCGGTGGGCCCGGTGCAGTTCACCGGCGGGGCGGTGGTGCTCGCCGGGATCTGGATCGCGCGGCGCGGCAGCTGAGAACGCACGATCCGGGGCCGCTTCGGCGCGGGGGCGCCGGCGCCCCTCCCGTCACCTGTGCTTCTCGGCGACGACCTGGTAGAAGACCTCGTCGCGCCTGATCATGCCGAGGTCGAGGCGGGCGTGCTCCTCGAGCGCCTCGGTGCCCTGCTTCAAGTCGCGCACCTCGGCGTCGAGCGCGTCGTTGCGCGCCTTGAGCCGGTCGTTCGCGGCGTGCTGCTCGGCCAGGCCGCGGTCGAGCTCCCAGACCCTGCGCCAGCTGCCCTTGCCGATCCAGAGCGGGTACTGGAGGGCCACGACGAGCCCGGCGAGGACGAGGGCGAGCGCCTTCACGGCATGGGTCGCGCGCTAGAAGAGCTGGTAGAACGCGTCGCGCCCGGCGTACGTCGCGCCCTCGCCCAGCTCCTCCTCGATGCGCAGGAGCTGGTTGTACTTCGCGATCCGGTCCGAGCGCGACAGCGACCCGGTCTTGATCTGCATCGCGTTGGTGCCCACGGCGATGTCGGCGATGGTCGCGTCCTCGGTCTCGCCCGAGCGGTGCGAGATGACGGCGGTGTAGCCGGCGTTGCGCGCCATCTCGATCGCCTCGAAGGTCTCCGAGAGCGTGCCGATCTGGTTGATCTTGATGAGGATGGAGTTGGCCACGCCCCGGCGGATGCCCTCGGCGAGGATGCGCGTGTTGGTGACGAAGATGTCGTCGCCCACGATCTGCACCTTGTCGCCGAGGCGCTCGGTGAGGATCTCCCATCCCTCCCAGTCCTGCTCGGCCATGCCGTCCTCGATCGAGATGATCGGGTACTTGTCGCACCATCCGGAGAGCAGGTTCGCGAACTGCTCCGAGGTGTAGGCGACGTGCTCGCCCTCGAGGCGGTACTTGTCCTCGCGGTAGAACTCGCTCGCCGCGCAGTCGAGCGCCAGCAGCACGTCGGAGCCCGGCAGGTATCCCGCCTCCTCGATCGCGCGCAGCACCCACTGGATCGCCGCCTCGTTGCTGGGAAGGCTCGGCGCGAAGCCGCCCTCGTCGCCCACGGTGGTGGACATGCCTTCCTTGTCGAGCATCTTCTTCAGCGTGTGGAAGATCTCCGCCCCGCAGCGCAGCGCGTCGCGGAAGCTGGGCAGGCCCGCCGGGACGATCATGAACTCCTGCAGGTCGAGCGAGTTGTTCGCGTGCGCGCCGCCGTTGACCACGTTCATCATCGGCACCGGCATGCGCTTCGGGCCGCTGCCGCCGAGGTAGCGGTAGAGCGACAGGCCCGACTCCTCGGCCGCCGCCTTGGCGCAGGCCACGGACACCGCGAGGATCGCGTTGGCCCCCAGCCGGCTCTTGTTCTCGGTGCCGTCGAGGTCGACCAGCACGCGGTCGATGTCGGTCTGCTCGGACACGTCGAGCCCGAGGACCGCCTCGCAGATCTCGGTGTTCACGTGGTCGACCGCCTTCTGCACGCCCTTGCCGAAGTAGCGCTGGGCGTCGCCGTCGCGCAGCTCGATCGCCTCGCGGCTGCCGGTGGACGCCCCCGAGGGCACCGCCGCGCGGCCCATCGCGCCGGACTCCACGAGCACGTCCGCCTCGACCGTGGGATTGCCGCGGGAATCGAGGATCTCGCGGGCGACGACTTCGACGATGGCGGTCATGCGCTTCCCTTCGGTGCGAAACGCTCGATTCTAGCCCACCCCCGCCCTCAGATCCTGGGCGCGAGGATCTCGGCAAGCCGCCGGGCGGGGTCCAGGTCGCGCTTGCCGGCATCGGCCGGCCCCACCGACAGCGTGACCCAGGCGCGGCCCTTCAGCAGGTGCAGCTGCCCGGTCCTGCCGCTCCAGAAGGCATCCCGCCCGCCGATCAGCAGCGGCTTGGTCTGCAGCGCGAAGCGCGCCTCGTCGAACGCGCGCTCGGCGTCGGCCTCGCTGCGGGCGAAGCGGAACTGCGCGCTCGCCGACACGGGCTGCCCCTCCCGGAAGCCCGCGTAGGTGCAGGTGAGCGTCACCCGCGGGTGCCTCGCCTTCGGGTTCGCCGGCTCGGGCGCGGCGGCCGTTCCCAGCGCGGCCTCCGCGTCGGCCTGGGTGAAGACGACGCACGCGTCGAACGGCTCCTCGGCGTGGGCCGCGGCGACGGCGGCGGCGAAGAGCGTTCCCAGCAGTGCGGTGGCGGCTCGCATCGGCTTTCCTCCCGTCGGACCGGGACGCGGCGGCGCATCCCGGGTTCGATCGCTAGGATAGCGGCGGGACCGCCGCGGAGGAAGGGCGGCGCCGTGCGGCTAGAGGACGTCGTGCACGCCGCCGAAGTAGCCGTTGTAGGTGCAGTACTGGTCGGAGCCGGTGAACTTGCCGCTGAACCCGCTCTGGGTCGCGGTGATCTCGCTCACGGCGTAGCTGCCCTGGATCGGCCCGCGCAGCGTCCCGGTATCGGGCACGGTGCAGCCCCAGGCGCCGGCCACGGAGCCCAGGCGCCCCGACTGGCTGTACAGGCCGGTGAGCGTGCACGTGGCGGCCTGGCCGGTGTTCGTGAAGAAGTTGATGGTGAAGGTGATGCTCTGGTTCGCGTTGTGCTGCACCAGCAGGTCGTTGAACACGAGGATCGGCCCGTCGGCGAAGCCGCCGCTGCAGTTCGTCGACTGCGCGGTGATGCCGCCCAGGTAGTGGCCGGTGAGCACGTTGCCCGCCCACGTCTGGCGCGTGATGATCTTCGTGACGGGCGGGAGGTTGTTCACGGTGTACTGCAGCGTGCCGCTGGTGGCGGAGCTGAAGTTGAGGGTGAGGGTGCCCACGGGGGTCGTGTTCACGGCGGCGGGGTTGAAGGCGCCCAGCGCGAAGTACGGGCCGCTCGTCTCGTAGAGCGTGCCGGAGAAGCTGGTCTGCGACCCCGCGGGCGAGGGCTTCACGTCGGAGGCGACGAACCAGTGCGCCGAGCCGGTCGCGCCATAGACGAAGAGCGTGGCGAAGATCGTGTCGTTCTGCTGGATGAGGTTGATGCCCCAGCCGTTCTCGCCGCTGTTGTACCAGAGGTCGGTATGGTCGACGGAATAGGTGGTGGCGGCGGCCGGCAGGCACAGCCCGAGGGCGGCGACGGCGGCGAGGCGGCGGAGCATGGCGATCATGGCGGGATCCGGGGGGCGGGAACGAGGGCCGATTCTCTCACGCGAGACTCGTGCCGGCCGCAAGAGTTCCTTCGCGCGCCCGTGCGAGAATGGCGCCCCGCGACCTCCCCGGAGACGATCGATGTCCCGCAAAGCCCTCGCCCCCTGCGCCCTCGGCGTCCTCGCCGCCCTCGCTTCTCCCGCCTGGGCCCAGGGCCTGTACGCCGGCGTCGCCGGCGGGGCTTCCCGCACGAGCCACGACCTGGTCGACAACCGCGAGAGCACCATCACGCTGGCGACCGACGTGCACACCGACTTCGACGACCGGGGCAACGCCTGGAAGGTGTTCGCCGGCTACCAGGCCAACGGCTGGCTCGGGGTCGAGGCCACCTACGCGGACCTCGGCAGCCACCACCTCGCCACCACCGTCGTCGGCGGCGATCCGCCCCTTCCCGGCGCGATCTCGATCCATCGCGGCATCTCCGGCTTCGGCGCCGACCTCGTGCTCGGCGCGCCCTTCGCCGATCGCTTCCGCGTCTTCGGCAAGGTCGGCGCCTTCCGCGCCCGGGTCGAGGCGAGCGCGGAGCTGGCCGGCAACGTCGTCTTCGTCCCCGGCGACCCGGGCGAGCGCTCCCGGACGACCACGCGCACCGAGACGGTCACGCACTTCGGCGTGGGCGCGAGCTGGGAGGCGGCGCCGCGGCTTTCCGTGCGCCTCGAGTGGGAGCGCTTCCAGGACGTGGGCAAGCCCTTCGAGGTGGGCGGGAGCGGCACCACGGGACAGGCCGACACGGACCTCTACACCGTGGGGGTCGCCTACCGCTTCCGCTGACTCAGTGCAGCAGGCCCTTCAGCGCCTCGACCGCGCCCTCGACGCCGCCCTTGCGCAGCAGCTCCACGTTGGTGAGCACCTTCTGCGCGATGCGCGCCTCGAGCTCCGCGGCCACGATCTCGCCCAGGCGCCCGGCGGTGACCCCGCCTTCGCTGCGCCCGACCGCGGTGAGGCGCATGTCCGGCAGGTCGAACGTGATGCCCTGGCCGTGCAGCCCCGGATTCGTCATCGTCGCCTTGGCGCCGTGCACGACGAGGAGGTCGACCACGTAGCGCCGGGGCGCCTTGCCGGCGCTGGCGGCCGGGCCCGCCTGCCCCGACGGCCCGCCGCTGCGCGCCACGTAGGCCGAGATGTTGCGGCGGATCACTTCCAGATTCGTGGTGCGGTCCGCGCGCTCGTAGGTGATGCGCGGGGACTCGACGCGGATCTCGCGCACGTGCACGACGGGCGAGCCGAGCGTGGAGGGATCGAGCGCGAGCCGGATCTCGCCCACGCGCGCGGCCTGCGGCGCGTTGAAGCCGGCCGGTGAGCCGATCTCCAGGCCCTGCACGCTGCCGGTGCCGTCCCGCGGCGAGATGCGCACGCGCTCGACCTGGACCGCCACACCCGTCGCCTCCGGCCCGTAATGCTCCAGCGCGTACTTCACGAGCACGTCGAGGGAGTTGTACGCCCACCACGCCGCGCCCGCCGCGACCACGGCGAGGACGGCGAGGACGACGAGGGCCTTCTTCACGCGAGGCCGGCCTCGATGGCGGCCAGGGTCGCCCGCAGGCCCTGCGCCTCGCCCCCCACCGGCCGCCCGGGGCGCGCCGCGTCGTTCCAGGCGAACACGTCGTAGTGGATCCAGGGCGTGGTGGCGGGGACGAAATGCTCGAGGAAGAGGGCCGCGACGATCGAGCCGGCGAAGGCACCCCGGCCCGAATTGTTGATGTCGGCCAGCTCGCTTTCGAACAGGCGCCGGTAGTTGCGCCACAGCGGCATGCGCCACAGCGGGTCGGCGAGCTGCGCCGCGGCCGCGATGAGGCGCGCGGCGAGCTTCTCGTCGTTGCAGTACACGGCGGGCAGCTCCGGCCCGAGCGCCACGCGCGCGGCCCCCGTGAGCGTCGCGAAGTCCACCAGCATCCTCGGGCGCTGCTCGGCGGCGTAGGCGAGCGCGTCGGCGAGGATCACGCGTCCCTCGGCGTCCGTGTTGCCGACCTCCACGGTGAGCCCCTTGCGAGTGCGCACGACGTCGCCGGGCCGGTATGCGTTGCCCGCCACCGCGTTCTCGACCGCGGGGATGAGCAGGTGCAGGTGCACCGGAAGGCCGCGCTGCATCACGAGACGCGCGAGCGCCAGCGCGTGGGCCGCCCCGCCCATGTCCTTCTTCATGAGCCGCATGCCGTCGGCGGTCTTCAGGTCCAGGCCGCCGGAGTCGAAGCACACTCCCTTGCCCACGAGCGCGAGGCGCGGGTGGCGGGGGTCGCCCCAGGCGAGCTCGAGGAGCCGCGGAGCACGCGAGGCGGCGCGCCCGACGGCGTGGATCGCCGGGAAGTTCTGGGCCAGCAGCTCGTCGCCGACCCACTCGTCGAAGCGCGCGCCGAAGCGCTCGGCCTCGGCGCGCGCGGCGTCGGAGAGCTGCTCGGGCCCCATCTCCTCGGCGGGCGTATTCACGAGGTCGCGCACGAGGCGCACCGCCTCCGCCACGGCGAGCGCGTCGGCCACGCGCTTCGAGCGCTCGAGCTGCAGGTCGGCGGGCTTGCGCGCCGGCTTGCGGTAGCGCGCGAACTGGTAGCCGCCGAGGTCCCAGGCGAAGGCCGCGTTCTCCGCCCGGATCGCGACGCTGCCCCTGCCGAGCGCGTAGCGGCCGCGGGGCAGCTTCAACGGCAGGAAGGCGAGCGCCCAGGGGTCGGACGGCTCGCCCACGCCGGCGAGCACGCGGGAGATGCCGCCCTTGCCGTCGGGAATCGCGCACCAGCTGCCCGCGGCGCCCTCGAAGCCGCTCGCCTGCGCCCAGCGCCGCTCGGCGGGCGCGAGGGACTCCAGGAGCTTCGGCAGGTGCCTCGCGTCGGTGGCGAGGATGGGGACGGCCTTCTCGAAGGCCTTCCGGTCGGCGATGACGGCCATGCGGTCTTCTCTCCCGGGAAAACCGCCATTCTAGGGTGACGCGAGGGGCCCGGGTGAAAGGCCCCGGATGCCGCGAGGCGCACGTGCCGCGCCGGCCCGGCGCCCCTTCCTACTTCACGCGCCGGTAGTCGATCTCCCAGCGCGTGGTCCAGGTCCGCCCGCCGTCGTCCGAGCGCTGCCAGAGCCACTTGAGGCCGTCGGGACGGATGTCGCGGTAGACCATGCGCTGGCGGAAGCGATGTCCCGGCGTGCCTGCCTCGCGCGACAGGATCATGCGCCCGTCGTCGCGGGCGCCCTCGAAGTCGAGGTAGGCCGCGGTGTTGTCGACCCAGGTCTGCCGCCACTTGCGGGTCACCCGGTCGAAGGTCGAGAGGCTGCGGCCCTCGAGCCGCGTGCCGGGCGCGCCGGTGAACTCCTCGAGGATCGCGCAGCCGCCGAGGATCTTGCGGATGCGGTTGCGGCTCACGCCAGGGCGGCCGTCGTCGACGTAGTGCAGCTCCCAGTCGCCGAGCCAGAAGTCGAACTGGTGCGATTCCGGCCCGTCGCAGCCGTAGGCGGGCTCGAGCTGCGCCGCCGGCGCACAGCGGGCGGCGGCGGCACACGCGAGGAGGAGGACGGCGAGCGCTTTCAAAGGGAAGCCTCCGCGAAGCGACGATCCATTGTCGCCGCCCGTCCGGGGGCAAAAGGTTACGGTTGGTGACGAAAGGTTGATAGTGCAACCATTCGCGCGGTCAGCCGCCGCCCGGAGCGGCCCAGCGCCGCCGGCGACCGCCCCTTTTCGCGATCCGCCCTCCCGCAAGCTAGAACGCGAAGCTCACGCCCGCCGCGTACGACCGGTCGGCCACGAGCTGCACGCCGTTCACCGCCCGGTACACCGGAAGCTGCACGAACGCGTACGCCTGCGCCCCGCGTGCGAAGTTCCACGCGAGGCCCGGGCTCACGAAGACCTGGCGCTGGCCGCTGTCGTCGGGCTCCGCGTTCACGCCGCTGTCGCGCCCCTTCGCGAGGTAGTTCACCTGCAGGGCGAGGCTGAGCGCCCGCGACGCCTCGTACCGCACCCCGGCGTCGAGGTGCAGTTGCGGGCCGGGCTTGTAGCCGTCGCGCTCGTCGAGGGCGGCCTGTGCCGCCGCCTGCGCGAACCACGACAGGCTGCGCAAGGGAGCGCCGCCGTACCAGTACGCGCCGGCGACCAGGTCCGTCGTGCCCGTGCCCGGCTGCAGCGTACGCTCGGCCGCCTCGCCGTCCTCGTTCGCGACGTCGAACTTCCCCGTCGGCAGCTTCACGCCGAAGGTGACGCCCGCCGTATGGATCGACTCGGGATTGTCGAGGCTCGCGGCGAGGCTGCGGCGCAGCATCACGCGCGCGTCGCCCAGGTCGCGGAACTTCCAGTGCTCGGGCACCTGCTCGCCCCGGTGGTTGTGGATGTGGAAATGCTCGCGGTCCACGTACGGCACGGCGAAGGTCGCATCCCACCCGGGCGCGAAGCCCCAGCCGAGCGTGGCGACCAGGTTGCGGTTCCTCGTCTCGACCTCGTCGTGGTGGCGCGGTATCTCGCCCACGGCGACGCGCTCGGTGCCGTGCATCGGCTGGTCGAGGTCGATGGATTCGTAGCGCAGGTCGGCGCGGAACCCGGGCTCGGTCCACGCGCCCTGCGCGGACCAGTCGGTGTTGACGAGGCAGAAGGCGGACCCGCAGCTCGCGGCGGCGTCGAGCGCGGCGACGCATGCAGCCGTCGCGATCGCGTATCGGATCGTTTTCATGGTTTCCCTTCGAGGCAGGCGGAATGGCGCGCGGGCCACGACCCGCGCGGGCGGACGTCTACGACCGGGAAACGGGTGGCGCGCGGTTGTGCGGGAGGAAGTGGCGGCGGACCACCGCGACCTGCGAACGGCCGGCGGGAACGACACGGCCCACGACCACGAGGCCCGGCGGCACGACGAGCGCCGGGGGCGCGAATGCGGCATACACCGCCATGACGCACAGGGGGCAGTGCTGCTTCGGCGCATCGCCTCGATCCGGGGGTGGCGAAGGCAACGGCGCATCGGGCTCGACCAGCGTGCCGGCGCCGTGGCAGAGCGGCAGCACGATGCCGTCGGCCGCCGCATTCGCCGCCGAGACGAGGGGCCAGAGCGCCGTCCATGCGACGGCGAGGAGCGCGGCAAGCGCGACGGGGCGTTGGCGAAGTCTCACTGCGCGCATTCTAGCGTTTCGTGCAGGCACGGCCGGCGAACGGCGCGTGGCGGCGCTTCCTTCCCGGCTCAGAACGGGCCGTGCGCCTCCACCTTCGCCACGAGCCGCGCCCTCTCCTCCTCGCTCGACGGCTTGCGCCAATACACCATCAGGTGGGGCCGGCCGGTATCGACGAAGCCCGTGCGCAGGTCCGCCTGGCGCGCGCGCGGCTCGCCGACGTGGCCGAAGCACGCCGGGCTGTCGCCGAGCATCCCGATGCTCTCGCGCGTGACGATCGTGGCGAGCCCGCCCTCGTCCTTCACGGCCTGGAAGAGCCAGCGCGGGAAGCGCCGGTATGCCCGCTCGTCGGCGCACATGCCGCCGCCCAGGTACACCTCGTCGAGCGGCGCCTGGTGCACGTATGCGACCACCGCCGGCGCCTCGTCCGTCGAAGCGGGGAAGTAGACGAGCACGAAGTGCCGGGGCTCGGCGGGAACCGGATGTCCGAACGC
The DNA here is from genome assembly GCA_963741815.1 of uncultured beta proteobacterium. Classification (GTDB taxonomy): domain Bacteria; phylum Pseudomonadota; class Gammaproteobacteria; order Burkholderiales; family Usitatibacteraceae; genus Usitatibacter. The sequence continues at coordinate 891,954 of CAVUJI010000003.1, read as the reverse complement.
GCGCCGGAAGAGCTCGCCCGCCCAGGGACGCGCGTCGGCGACCTCGTAGGTGCGCAGGCGATCGCGCCAGGCGCCGGGCCGCGCCGCGTCCTCCCGCCATCCGAAGGCCGCGGCGAGGCGCTGGCGCACGCGCGCGAGCGGGCCGGGCCGGCACAGCAGGCGCGCCATCTGCGCCGGGGTGCGGAAGTGCGGGTGTTGCGGCGCGTCCATCTCAGCGCGCCGCCCGCAACGCGCGCAGCAGCGCCTCGAGCTCGCCGGGCGCCTTCCAGTCGCTGCCGCAGATGAGCCGCGGGACGAGCCAGCGGTCCGAGGCGCGGGTCGCGAACCCGCGCGCCTTGTCGGGTCCGCTCAGCGCCGCGTGCAGGCCGAGCGCGGGCCCCCGCCGCGGCAGGTACTCGCGCGCCAGGTAGTCGCTCGCCTCGCCCCAGGGATAGGCGAAGAAGCGCGGGCGCACGCCGCTTCTCGCCGCGATGTAGTCGAGCGAGCGCGCGATCTCCGCCTCGGCCTCGTCCCAGGTCTCGATGTTGCGGAAGGTGCCGCGCACGTTGTCGCGCTGCACGCTGCGCTCGAGGCTCGCGTGGTTGTGGTCCCAGCTGTGGCTCTCGACGGAAAGCACGCCCGAGGCGGCCGCCTGCGCCCACCAGTCGTCGGGCCAGTAGTTGCCGCCGCCGTAGTCCTTGCGGTCGAGCTCGGCACGCGCGGCGGGCGAGGCGATCACGAACGTCGCGGCGAGGGGACGGGCGGCGGCGAGCGTGCGATGGGTGCGCGCGGCCTCGCGCAGGATCGTCGCCGCCGAGCGCTGGCGCCCGCAGGTGGGGTGGTCGTGGTCCACGTAGTCGAAGACCGAGCCGTCGTCGAAGGTGATCGCGACGCAGGGCCCGACGTCCGCGATGCCGGGCGGCGAGCGCGGGTCGGTTCCCGGTGGCGGGAAAAGCTCGTGAAGCGGGCGCACGGGGATCCCGAGGCGCTCGATCGTGGCGAGGTCGCGCTCGAGGGCCACGAGGTCGCTGCCCTCGTAGGTGTTCTCGACGACGTGGATCGGGTGGTAGGTGAGGATCGCGGCGGGCATCGCGGGGCGGGTCGGCGGCGCACGCCGGGTCCCGGGCGGGGACCGGCGCGGGCCGGCCCTCGAGCGAGAAGGAGCGTGCCGCGCGACTGTAGCGCGATGCAGCCCGCGGGCGCCAGCGCGGCGGCGCCCGTCGTCGCCGCGGGCCCGTGTCGCGTGCGCCGGCCGCAACAGCGCCGCCGGCGGCGATATTCCGTGGCGGCGTCGAGAACATTCGCCTCGACGCGGGCGTCTATCTCCCGGAGCCTGCGAGGAGATGCGAACGATGGATCCGCGTGCAACGCCGCCGGCGCGCGCCGGGCGCGCGCGGGCCGCGCAGGGGCGCTCCCGGGCCGGGATGGGCGCCGAAGCGAAGGCGCGCTGGCTCTTCGCGGCGGTCGTCGTGCTCGGCAGCCTCGGCGCGGCCGCCTGGTACGTCCACCACCGGGCGCAGTTCGACTACTACATCCTCGAGACGCACGATCCCGTCTCGGGCCTGCTCGCCGAGTCGCCCGTCGAGTACCACGGCGTCGATGTGGGCCAGGTCGCGCGCGTGCGCCTCGTGGACTCCCGCACCGTGCGCATCCTCCTGCGCGTGGAAAAGCGCGCGCCGGTCACCCGGGCGACGGTGGCGACGATCACCACCCGCGGCGTGGCCACCCGCGGCTTCACGGGCTACGTGCTCGTGTCCCTCGAGGACGCCGGCCGCGATTTCCGCGCGCTCGTCCCGCAGCCGGGCCGGCGCTACGCCGCCATCCCGACCGCCCCGGCACGTTACGACACGCTCGACACGAAGATCGCCGCCGTGGCGGACGACGTGCGCGTGCTGACCGGCCTCGTCACCCGCGTGCTCGACGCGCGGACCGTCGCCGCGCTCCGGGGCTCGCTGGACGACGTGCAACGGCTCGCCTCGACGCTGCAGCGCGTGCTCGACCCGAAGACGGTCGCCTCGCTCGGGCAATCCGTCGAGAGCCTGCGCCAGGTGGCCTCGACCCTGCAGCGCACGCTCGACCCGAAGACGGTCCGCGCGCTGAAGGCGTCGATCGACAACCTCGAGATCGTCACGCGCACCCTTGCCGACAACAACGCGCGGCTCGCGGCGCTCCTGCGCAATGGCGAGGAGGCGAGCCGGCGCATGGCGCCGCTGCTCGCGTCGAGCCAGGACATGGTGCGGGCGCTGCAGGCCGAGATCCTGCCGCAGGCGCAGCGCACGCTCAGCCGGCTCGACGGGCTGTCGGGCTCGCTGGCGGGATTCGCCTCCCAGGTCGACCGCGACCCGTCGGCCTTGCTGCGCGGGGCCGCGCGGCCGCCGCCCGGCCCCGGAGAGGGCGGTTGAGAGCCGCACGGCGCCGCTGGCTCGCCATCGCCGCCGCCTGCGGCCTGGAGGCCGGATGCGCGCTCGTCGGCAAGGAGCCGCCGCCGCCGCGCCGCGCGGTGCTCGAAGACCTTCCCGCCGACGTCCCGCACGCGCCGGCGGCCCGCGGCACGTTGCTGGTCCTCGCGCCCTGGACCGCTCCCGCGTACGACACCGCCCGCATCGCGTACGCCCGGCATCGCCACGAGATCGCGTACTTCCGCACCCTCGAGTGGGTGGCGCGGCCCTCGCGAATGGTGCTGGGGCTGCTCGCGACCGTGATGCGGCGCACGCACGCCTTCTCCGCAGTCGAGGTCGCGCCCTATGCCGGGCACTTCACCCATGCGCTGCGCTGCGAGATCCTCGAGCTGCGGCAGGACTTCACCGGCGCGCGCCCGGTCCTGCGCCTCGCCCTGCACGTCCTGCTGCGCGACGACGAAACCGGGCGCGTGCCGCTCGACCGCCGGTTCGAGGCGGCGGTCCCGATGCGCGAGGGCACGCCCGAGGCGGGGGTCGCCGCGGCGAACGAGGCCGTGGTGCGGGTGCTGCGCGCGCTCGCGGCGGCGACCGTGGCGGCGCTCGGCTAATCGCCCGCTACGGCAGCATGCGGCGCAGCGTCGCGTCGCGGAGCACGAAGTGGTGGCGCAATGCCGCCCCGGCGTGCACCGAGAGCAGGGCCATCAGCGCGTAGCCGAGCAGGTGGTGGATCGTGACGAGCGCGCGGAACAGCGGCTCGTCGCGTGGCACGAGGTCCGGGAGGTCGAACAGCCCGAAGAAGGAGACCGGGATCGCCGAGGCCGAGGACATGAGCCAGCCGGTGACCGGCAGGGCGAACATGAGCCCGTAGAAGGCCAGCTGCACGAAACGGGCGGAGACGTTCTGCCACTCCGCCACGCCGCCCGGGAGCGCGGGCCGGGTGCCGGTGGCCGTCCACGCGAGGCGGATCGTCGCGAGCACGAGGGCGAAGACGCCGAATTCCTTGTGGTAGATGTAGAGCCAGACCTTGCGCGTGTCGAACCCCACGTCGGGCAGGCTCGTCATGTACAGGCCCAGGATGACGAGCCCGACGAGCAGCGCGGCCATGCTCCAGTGCAGGAGCATGTTCACGATGCCGTAGCGGCTGCGGGTATTGAGGAGCGCGGGCATTTTCCACCGTTCGGAGGCGGCCTCGTGCATGGGACGCTCGGCGGGACCCGTGGGTTCCGAAAGGCGCGCGCCGCGAGCGCATCGGGCCCGCGGCGGCGTCCCGCAACCGCGCCCGAGTGTTGACAATCGCCGCGGCGGCGTGATTCCTTCTTCCTTTCGCGGGATGCCGCGCGGACGATGGGGGTGGCGCACGTGCCGGTCGTGGGCTTCGTGGGGTTCGGCGCGGTCGCCTCGTGCTTCGCGGCGGCATTGCGCGACGCGGGCGCCGAGGTGCTCGCCTACGACGTGCTGCTCGATCGCGCGGGCGGGGCCGATGCGCTGGCGGCGCGGGCGGCCGGCGCGCCCCCGCGATTCGTGCCGCTCGAGGCGCTCGCCGCCCGTGCCGACATCGTGCTCGCGACCGTGACCACCGATGCCGCGCTCGCCGCCGCCCGCGGCTGCGCCCCGCACCTGCGTCCCGGGCAGCTCTACGTGGACCTCAACGCCACCTCGCCCGCCTCGAAGCGCGAGATCGCCGCGGTGGTGGCGGGCGCGGGCGCCGACTTCGTCGAGGGCGCGATCCTGCCCGCGGTCGGGGTCATGGGCGCGCGCTCGAAGGTGCTCGCCTGCGGGCCGCGCGCCGTGGAGGTGGCCGCCACCCTGACGGCGCTGGGGCTCAATGTCCACGCGTACGGCGAGGAGATCGGCCGCGCCTCGAGCTTCAAGATGCTGCGCAGCGTGTTCTCGAAGGGCTTCGAGGCGGTGCTCGTGGAATGCCTCCTCGCCGCCCATCGCGCCGGCGTGGGCGAGGACCTCTGGCGCGAGATCGTCGCCACGCTCGACGCGGCGTCCTTCGAGGAGGTCGGCGCCACCTGGGTGCGCACGCACGCCACGGCGAACGCGCGGCGCTACCACGAGATGGTGCAGGTGGCGCAGGCGCTGCAGGCGATGGGCCTCGAGGCGCCCATGACGGCCGCGGCGGTGCGCCTGTTCGAGCGCTCCGCGCGGCTTCGCCTCGCCGAGGCGTTCGCCGCGCCGCCGGAAAGCGCGGCCGCCGCCATCGACGCGCTGGACGCGCGCATCGCGGCATCGGATCCGCACCCCTAGGGAGACAGGATGCAGGCCAACCGCATGAAGGCGAAGCTCGAGGCCGGGGAACCGGCCTTCGGGCTTTCGGTGATGATCCCCTCGCCGCAGGTCGTCGAGTCGGCCGCGGGCATGGGCTTCGACTGGGTGCTCATCGACTGCGAGCACGGCACGATCGGCGTCGAGAGCATGGAGCTCATGGTTGCCGCCGCCGAGGCCGCGGGGGTCACGCCGATCGTGCGCCCGCGCACGAACGCGGCGATCGACATCCTGCAGGCGATGGACCGCGGCGCGCAGGGCGTGCAGGTGCCGCACGTGAGCACGGCCGAGCAGGCCCGATCGGCGGTGGCCGCCGTGAAGTTCCACCCGCTCGGCGAAAGGAGCCTCGCGGTGGGCACGCGCGCCTCGCGCTACGGCTTCGGCGGGTCCCTGGCCGGCTTCGTCGAGGAGGCGAACCGTGCCACGCTCGTGTGCGTGCAGATCGAGGACGCCGAGGCGCTGCCGAACCTCGAGGCGATCCTGCGCGTCGAGGGCATCGACGTGTTCTTCATCGGCCCCTCGGACCTGTCGCAATCGATGGGCTTCCCGGGCGACCCGAAGGCGCCGCCGGTCGCGAAGGCGATCGAGGAGGCGCTCGCGCAGATCGTGGCCGCGGGCAGGACGCCGGGCATGCCGGCCGCCACGGGCGCCGTGCAGGCCGCGCTGGGCAAGGGAGTGCGCTACATCTACACGCACCTGCCGGCGATCCTCGGGGCCGGCGCGAAGGCGTACTTCGCGAGCGCGCGCGCCTGAGCGCCGTGCGGCGAGCCGCCGCCCTCAGCCCGTCCCGCCGCCCGCCGGCGCCCGGTGCACGATGGTGATCCGCGACCAGTCGCCCGTCTGCAGGGCGGATCGCAGCACCGACTGGTACTGCGCGACGAGTTGCGAGTCGTGGGGCGTGGAGCCGTAGTAGTAGAGGTAGTCCTGCAGGCTCGCCGCGTCGCAGTGCCCCTGGTAGGCGCAGGCCCGCAGCACCCGCGGGATTGTCGTTGCCGCACGGATAGCCGTACTCGCAGGCGAGGAGCAGCCACGCGTTCTGCATCGCCGTGGACTCGACGGCGGATTCGTCCTCGCCCATCCGGATGCCGCGCGAAGAGCTCGCGAGCACCCGCCCGGCGATCACCATCGCTTCCGGATCGAGGGAGGCGACGGTCTCGCGCAGCGTCTGCATCTGCGCCTCGTCGATCGTCACGTCGTGGGCCGCGGCCCAGCCGCTCGAGCGCCGCACCTCGGTGCGCTCCTGGCGCAGCTGCTGCTCGACCTGCAGCGCGCGCGCCTTCGGGTCGCCGCCGGCGGCCGCGCTCTCGAGCATCGCATCCAGGTCGGACTGGGCCACGCTCACCCCCTCGAAGCCCGTGCAGCGGTTGCGGAAGGTGTCGAAGGCGTTCACGCGCTGGTCGCGCTGCGGGTCGTCGGCCGCGAGCAGGGCGAGGAAGACCTCCCGCGGCTGGTCGCGCTCGCGCCAGTTGCGCCAGGTGCGCCGGATGCTGCGCCCGGTCACCGTGGCGCACGCGCGCAGGATCTCGTGCAGGACGAACCGGCCCTCGGGCGTGGCGCCCTCCGGCGTGCCGTGCAGCCGGTCGTAGAGGGGACGGTAGCGCTTCGCGGCGAGGTACGCGGCGGTGAGGGTGGCGCGGGCCGGCGCCGACTTCGTGGCCGCGCTCGCGCGGGCGGGCGGCAGGCGATGCTCCGGGGCGCGGCGCGGCGAAAGCGCCGCCTCCCGCTCGCCGGCCGCCGGCTCCTGCCCGGGCGAGACGACGGATGGCGGCCGCGGCGGCGCGAGTGCCAGCCAGGCGCCGGCGGCGAGGGCGGCCCCGGCGGCCACGAGCGCGGCGACGCGAAGCCTCATGGCCGGTCCGCCAGCACGAGCTCGGCGCCGCGCTCGGCGATCATGTAGGTAGGCGCGTTCGTGTTGCCCGAGGTGATGCGGGGCATGATCGAGGCGTCGATCACGCGCAGGTTCTCGACGCCGTGCACGCGCAGGCGCTCGTCGACCACCGACAGGACGTCGCGGCCCATGCGGCAGGTGCCGACCGGATGGAAGATCGTGGTCCCCAGGTCGCCCGCCGCCTTCACCAGGTCCTCGTCCGCGTGCGCCTCCGGGCCGGGGCGCCACTCCTCGGGCCGGAAGCCGGCGAGCGCCGGCGCGGCCATGATGCGGCGCGTGAAGCGCATCCCCGCGGCCGCCACGCGCCGGTCCTCGTCGGTCGAGAGGTAGTTGAGGCGGATCTCGGGGGCGGCCTGCGGATCGCGGTCCTTGATCCGCACCCAGCCGCGGGACGTGGGCCGCAGGTTGCACACCGAGGGCGTGATCGCCGGGAACGGGTGCAGCGGGTCGCCGAACTTGTCGAGCGAGAGCGGCTGCACGTGCCACTCCATGTCGGGGGTCGCTTCCACCTCGCGGCTGCGGGCGAAGGCGCCGAGCTGGGACGGCGGCATCGTGAGCGGCCCCGTGCGGAACAGGAAATACTCGAGCCCCATCGCGGCCTTTCCCCACCAGTGCGCGGCGCGCTCGTTCAAGGTCCCTCCGTTCACCTTCCACACCATGCGGATCTGCAGGTGGTCGTGGAGATTCTCGCCCACGCCGGGCAGCTCGTGGACGACCGGCACGCCGAAATGTTGTAACAGGATGCGAGGCCCGATCCCGGAAAGCTGCAGGATCTGGGGCGAGCCGATGCTGCCCGCGGCGAGGATCACCGCGCGGCGCGCCTTCGCGACACCCTGCCCGCGGCCCTCGACGCGCAGCTCGACGCCGGCGGCGCGCTTCACGCCGTCGCGCTCCTCGACCAGCACGCGCTGCGTGTGCGCCTTGACCATCACCTTCAGGTTCTCGCGGCCCAGGGCCGGGCGCAGCCAGGCGCGGGTGGCGCTCCAGCGCCGGCCCTTGCGCTGGTTCATCTGGAAGTACGCGTTGCCGAAGTTGTCGCCCCGGTTGAATTCCTCGACCTTCGGGATGCCGCACTCGGCCGCGGCGTCGCGCCAGGCGTCGAGGATCGGCCATTTCACGCGCGGCTCCTCGACGCACAGCTCGCCGTCGCAGCCGTGGTGCTCGCTCGCCCCCGCGTAATGGCGCTCGGCGCGCTTGAAGTACGGCAGCACCTCGTTCCAGGACCACCCGCGGTTGCCGAGCGCGGCCCAGTGGTCGTAATCCACGCGCTGGCCGCGCATGTACACCATCGCGTTGATCGACGAGCAGCCGCCCAGCACCTTGCCGCGGGCGTAGCCCAGGCTGCGCCCGTTCAGGCCCGGCTCGGGCTCGGTGCGGAAGCACCAGTCGGTGCGCGGGTTGCCGATGCTGTAGAGGTAGCCCACCGGGATGTCGATCCAGAACCAGTCGTCGTCCCCGCCCGCCTCCGCGAGGAGCACCGAGGACTTCCCGTCGGCGCTGAGCCGGTTGGCCAGCACGCACCCGGCGCTGCCCGCGCCCACCACGACGTAGTCGTATTCCCCGAAGTCGGCCATCGCGGAAATGATGCCAGCATTCCGGCCCGCTGCCGAATCCTGCGCCCCTCGCTCCCGCTTGATTCCCGTCAAACCCGGGATCCCCCGGCCCGATACCCTCGAGACTGGCTCGGTCTCTTCTTCCCGCGAACATGTTCGACTCCCCCGTCAAAGGCGTCATGCAACGCAAGGTCCTGTGCGCACCGGCCGACACGACCGTGGCCAAGGCCGCCAAACAGATGGCCGCCCGCAACGTGGGCGCGATGATGGTGGTGGACGGCGAGCGCCTCGTCGGCATCTTCACCGAGCGCGACCTGCTCTCGCGGGTGGTCGCCGCCGGCCTCGACCCGGGGGCCACCCGGCTCGAAGCCGTCATGACGCGCGACCCCCACACCCTCGACCCCGACACCCCCTTCGGGTACGCGCTCGTGCTCATGAACGACAAGGGCTTCCGGCACCTGCCCGTGGTGGAGGCCGGCAAGGCCGTCGGCATGATCTCCGCGCGCAGCGCCATGGACCCCGAGCTCGAGGAGTTCGCCTCCGAGACCAACCGGCGCAAGTACTGGGAGCGGGTGGCCCGCCAGGGCAAGGCGAAGGCCTCGGCCTGAGGACCCGCGCCGGGCGCGCTGCTGCCGGAATCCGGCCGGCGGCACCATGACTGCGGCCGGCGGCACCATAATAAGGTGTCGCCATGCGCCGGCTCGCCCTCGCCTTCGTGTCCCTCGCCCTCGGCGCCTGCGGCCCGCTGCCGCAGCGGGCCGGCATCCCCACGGTCTGGTACCCCTCGCCGAACGAGGACGACCGGATGCCCGACTTCGTGATCCTCCACCACACGAGCGACGAGAGCGCGCAGGTCGCGCTCGCGGTGCTCACGGACCCGGTGCGGGCGGTGAGCGCGCACTACCTCGTCGCGCGGGACGGGACGATCTTCCAGCTCGTCGACGAGCGCAAGCGCGCCTGGCACGCGGGGGTGTCGCGCTGGGGCGCGCAGGTGGACGTGAACTCGGCCTCGATCGGCATCGAGCTCGACAACGACGGGGTGGCGCCGTATCCGGCGGCCCAGGTCGCCGCGCTCCTCGCCCTCCTCGCCGACCTCGAGACGCGCTACCGGATTCCCGGGGCCAACTTCCTCGGGCACGGCGACGTGGCCCCGGGGCGCAAGGTCGATCCCGGCGCGAATTTCCCCTGGCGCACGCTCGCCGCTGACGGCTTCGGCCTCTGGTGCGATCCGCCCTACCCGGCCGCCGACCCGTCCTTCGACGCGGTGACCGACCTGCAGGCCTTCGGCTACGACGTGACGGACCCGGACGCGGCGATCCGCGCCTTCAAGCGCCACTTCGGCACCGAGGACGGGACGGCGATCCTCGGCGAGGAAGAGGCGGGGCGGCTGCGCTGCCTCGTGGAGCAGGTCCGGCAGCCGGGGTTCGACGCGCGCCCGCCGGGAACGGGATCGTGAAGCACAGCGGGCGGCGCCTACGCGGCGATCGCCTGCGGCTTCGCCATCACCTGTGCGAGCACCGACTGCCAGTCGGCGACGAAGCGCTCGATCGCGAAGCGCGCGCGCGCCGTCTCGCGCGCCGCGGCACCCCAGCGCATCGCGAGCTCGCGGTCGTGCAGCAGGGCCTGCATCGCCTCGGCCAGCGCCTTGCGGTTGGTGTCGACGTAGCCGTTCACCCCCGGCCGGATGACCGTGGCCATCTCGGTGGTGGCGGGGGCGACGACGGGCATGCCGATCATCATCGCCTCGCACGCGGCGAGCCCCAGGCTCGTGTAGCGGCACGAGTGGAAGAAGAAGCGGTACTTCGAGATGAAGTCCGGCACGTCGACGTTGCGCACTTCCCCGATGCCGCCCTCGCTCTTCGCGTCCATGCCGATGAGCGCCAGCGGCAGGCGCTCCCGGAACTCCCGGTACAGGTCGGCGCCGAGCCGGCGCCCGCGCTTCCTCATGTTGTTCACCACGACGATCCCCTCGTCCTTCTCGCCGGTGTAGCGCACCTCCGGCGGGACGAGCACCCCGTGCTCGATCACGCGCGTCGGCGTCACCCCGTTGTCCCACATGAGGTCGTTGAAGTGGGTCACGTGCACGATGAGGGCGTCGGGATCCTGCACCGGGTGCAGGGTGTTCGTGGGGTGGACCTGGGGCGGGTCGTGCTCGAGGTAGACGCGCGGCAGCTTCTGCTGCCAGCCCGTGAGCAGCTCGTGGCGGTCCACTTCGTAGTGCTGGTGGGACTGGTAGACGATGCAGTCGAACTGCATCTCGCCGATCTTGTCGACGGGCAGGTCGTGCACGTTCTCGCCCCACGGCAGCTGCCCCGCGCGCCCGGCGTAGCCCGGGGGACGCCCGGGCTTCGAGAGCACGTACCAGTCGTGCGGGACCTGCGTGAGGTAGTAGAGGTAGTTGCCGTGGACGTGCCAGGTGAGGATGCGAAGCGGCCTATGCGGCATGGCGGACCCTTTCGTTGAGGAGGCGGCGCGCCTCGTCCAGCGCCCGCTCGACCGGCACGCCGAGGGCGCAGCCGTGGCCGACGGGGCAGAAGTCGTGGGCGCAGGGACGGCACGGCACGGCGTGCCAGACCACGCGGTGCAGGCCCGCGTCGAGGGGCGCCCAGCGCCGCACGTCGCTGCCGGAGGCGACCACCACGCTCGGCGTGCGCACCGCGGCCGCGACGTGGGACACGCCCGTGTCGTTGCACACCAGCAGCGCGCTCTTGGCGAGGAGGGCGGCCAGCGACCCGAGCGTGGTCTGCCCGGCGAGGTCGAGGGCGCCCGCCGGAAGCTGGCCCACGATCTCGCCCACCAGCGAGGCCTCGGCCGGCGAGCCGGTGACGACGATCTGCCAGCCCTCCCGCGCGAGCGCGGCGGCCACGGCGGCGAAGCGCGCGGCGGGCCAGCGCCGGGAGCGCAGCCGCGCGCCGGGATGGATGCACACGTACGTCCGCGGGCGCAGCCGGTGGCGCCGGGCGATCTCCTCGTAGAGCTCCCAGTCGGTCCACGACACCGGCAGCTCGAGCTGCGCGCCGCGGCGCGCGGCGCCCAGGTGGTCCATGAGCCGCAGGTAGCGCTCGATCTCGGGCGCGTCGTCGGGCCAGGGCAGCCAGGGGGAGTCGTTGGCCGCAAGGTCGGCCCGGGGCACGAAGCCCGCCGTGCGCGGCGCGCCGAGCAGCGCGACGATCCGGTTGCTGATCTCGCCGCTGCCGTGCAGCTGGATGGCCATGTCGAAGCGCCGCTCCCGCGCCTGCCCCAGGAAGTCGAGGAGCGATTCGACGGTGCCTTCCTGCTCGGGATAGCCGGGGAAGCCCGGGAACGCGAGCAGGTCGTCCACGTACATCGGGAACCGCTCGACGAAGGAGGCCGCCCACGGCAGCCCCACCAGCGTGATGCGCGCGTGCGGTGCGCGAGCCCGCAGCGCACGCAACGCCGGCACCGCGCAGAGCATGTCGCCCAGCTGCAGCGCGCGGAAGACCGCGATGCGACGCGGGGCGGGAGCCCAGAAGCGCGCGGCGTCCATCAGAGGAAGAGCACGCGGAAGCGCAGCGCCCCCGCGAGCCGCCAGAAGACCGCCACGGGCGGGATCGCGAGCGAGGTGACGACCATCTCGGCCACGTGCGAGGGCTCGTGCGACGTGCCGGCGAGGCGCCGGGCGAGGAAGGCGCCGGTGAGCGCCCCCCACAGCGCGAAGCTTCCCCACGCGAGCACGGGGGCGCGGCCGATGCCGCCGGCCAGCATCCCGGCGAGGGCGGCCACGATCGCGTAGTAGTTCCACGGCGGGGCGCGCCGGATGCGGCTGCGGTACAGGCGCGGGTGCTTCTTGTAGAGCAGCGCGTCGAAGGCGATCTTGCGGTGCGCGCGGATGCCGGCCGCCCAGGGCTGCGTGCGCACCGGATGCTCGACCACCGCCCGCGGCGCCTTCAGCACCCGGCCGTTCGCCTCGAGCAGGCGGAACTGGAGGTCCGAATCCTCGCGCCAGGCGCTGGTGAAGCGCTCGTCGAAGCCGCCGATCGCGCGCAGCGCCTCGCGGCGCACGAGGCAATTGGCGGTGAGGAACTCCGCCTCCTGCATGCGCGCGATGTCGCGCTCGTAGTCGGTGAGCGCCCGGTCCGTGGGCAGCGGCACGTGCACGCGGCCCACGACCGCGGCGGCGTCGGGGTCGAGCGCCTTCATCCCCTCGCGCAGCCAGTCGGGCCGCGGGATCGTGTCGTCGTCGGTGAACGCGATCACCTCCCCGCGCGCGATCTCCCAGCCGCGGTTGCGCGCGCCCGCCGGCCCGCGGGTGGCCGTGACGGGCACGTAGCGGAAGGGCGGCGCCGCGCCGGTGCGCGCGTTCCACGCCGCCACCAGCCCTTCCACGCGCGGCTCGGCGCCGTCGTCGGCCACCACCACCTCGAAAGCCCGGGGCGCGAAGTCCTGCGCGGCGAGCGCGGCGAGGCAGCGCGCGAGCAGCTCGGGCCGGCGGTACGTCGGCACCACCACGGAGACGGCCGGCCTCACGGGCACTCCCCCGGCGCGCGCTTCTCGAGGAGGTAGGAGCCGATCACGAGCGCGTCGAGCGGCGAGGTCCAGAAGCATTCCACCGCGTCGCGCGGCGTGCACACCATCGGCTCGCCGCGCGTGTTGAAGGAGGTGTTCACGAGCACCGGCACGCCCGTGCGCCGCTCGAAGGCGGCGAGCAGGTCGTAGTAGGCCGGGTTCTGCGAGCGGTTGATCGTCTGCACGCGCGCGGTGCCGTCGACGTGCCGCACCGCCGGGATGCGCGCGGCCTTGTCGGGCCGCACGTCGAAGACGAAGAGCATGAAGGGCGCGGGAAACCCCGCCAGCCGTGCCTCGGCGCCGAGCCCGTCCTTGCCGGCCGCCGCCGCGCGCGCCGAGGCGAACCACTCGTGCGCCTTCTCCTCGAGCACGACGGGCGCCACGGGGCGGAAGTCCTCGCGGTCCTTGATCTCGTTGAGCCTCGCCTGCATCGCCGCGTTGAGCGGCGAGGCGAGGATCGAGCGCGCGCCCAGCGCCCGCGGGCCGAACTCCATGCGCCCCTGGAACCAGCCGATGATGCGGTCCTGCGCGAGGAGCTGCGCGGCCTCGCCGGCCACGTCGTCCAGCCTGCGGAACGGCACCTGGATCCAGCGCAGGAAGGCCTCGATCTCGCGGTCGTCGAAGCCGGGGCCGAGGAAGGCGTGGTCCATGCGCCAGTGCCGGCGCGCGTCGCCCCGCGCCCGGCGCTCCCGCCAGTCGACCCAGAGCGCGGCGCCCAGCGCCGTGCCGGCGTCGCCCGCGGCCGGCTGCACCCAGACCCGCTCGAACGGCCCCTGGTCGCGGATGCGCGCGTTCATCACGCAGTTCAGCGCGACGCCGCCGGCCATGCAGAGGTCGGCGAGCCCCGTGCGCTCGTGCAGCCAGCGCGCCATGCCGAGCACCGTCTCCTCGAGCACCTTCTGCAGCGACTGGGCGATGTCGAAGTGGCGCTGCTCCATCGGCCCCCCGCGCTGTCGCGCCGGCCCGAAGAGCGCCTCGAGGTCCGCCGCCTCGACGCGGTAGCCGCCCTGCCCGTCCGGGCGCACCATGCGCCGGAAGGCGTCGAGGTACCGCGGCTCGCCGTAGGAGGCGAGCGCCATCACCTTGTACTCGTCGGACGAGTGCAGGAAGCCCAGATAGGAGGTCACGCGCTCGTAGAGCAGGCCCGAGCGAGTCGGGCAGGTCCACCTGCCTGATGCGCTCGTAGCTTCCCGCCGCGCCATGCCCCGTAGCTCGTCGTCACGTGCTCGCCGCGGCCGTCCAGGTCAGCACGGCGCACTCCTCGAAGGGCGCGGCGAGGAAGGCGCTCGCCTCGTGCGCGAGGTGGTGCGCGACGCAGTGCCAGCGGTACGGCCCGTCGTGGGAGATGCCGCGGAAGCGCTCCGCCAGGTGGTGCGGGGCGCCGTCGGCGAGCTGCCGGGGGGCGTTGCGCACGTACTGGAGGAAGAGCGGGTCCAGGCGCGGGTCGCTGCCGGCGAAGCGGTCCGGCTCGAACGAGTAGGCGACGTGGTCGACCTCGCGCATCGTGATCCCCGCCTCCCGCAGGCAGTAGTCGATGGCGTGGAACGGCAGCTCCCAGGCGGCGAACGGCACGGGGCGCTTGCCGTGCTTCACGTGGGTGAAGCGCTCCTCCTCGGCAGCGGCGACGACGACCCCGTCGCGCACGAGGCAGGCGGCGGCGTCGTGGAAGGCGGCGTTGATGCCGAGGGTGATCATGCGGCCCTCCGGTAGCTGCGCTCCGAGGCGTTCCACAGCGCGCAGGCGGCGTTCACCACGGCGTCCACGGTCACGTCGAGGCACACGCTCGCGCCGTGCGGACAGACGCTGCGGTAGCAGTTGCGGCACGGCACGTCGCGCGAGAGCGTGCGGTGGGGGACGAGCCAGGGCGTGTGCTGCGGGTTGGTGAGCGCGTACAGGTCGACGACCGGCGTGCCGACGGCCGCGGCGACGTGCACGGCGCCGGTGTTGTTCGACACGAGCAGCCGCGACTGCGCGATCGCCGCGGCGAACTCCGCCAGCGAGAGCGCGCCGGCGAGCGAGCGGGCGCCGTCGCCCGCGCCCCGGCGCACGCGCTCGACCAGCTCGCGCTCGGAGGCGTCGCCGGTCAGCACGACCGGGCAGCGCAGCAGGCGCGAGAGCTCGGCGGCGACCTGGGCGAAGCGGTCCGGGTCGTAGCGGCGCGAGGCGGCGGTGGCGCCCGGGTGCATGACGATCCACGGGTGCCCGGGATCGACGCCCGCCTCGGTGAGCTTCATCGCCGCGCGCAGCCGGTCCTCGGCGCTCACGCGGAACGAGAGGCGCTCGTCGTCGGCGCGCGCGCCCACGCCCGCCACCAGGTCGAGCTGGCGGCGCACCTCGTGGCGCGTGCCGCCCTCGGGCTCGGTCTCGCGCACCCAGTGCGTGAGCAGGTGGTACGGATTCTCGCGGCAGTGCGCCAGGCGCAGCGGGATGCCCGCGAGGTGGCACATCAGCGCGGCCGGCAGCGCGCTCTGGCTGTAGACGGTGAAGATCACCGCGGCGTCGAAGCGGCGCGACTCGATGAGCGCGCGCATCGCGAGGTCCGCCGAGGGCAGCGTCGGGCGCCCGAGCTTCATCCACGGCGCGTCGTACGGGATCGCGGCGTCGATCTCGGGGATGTGGGCCGCGGCCTGCGCGCCGGCGCGGGAGGCGAGGACCGTCACCTGGCGTCCCGGCAGCTGCTGCTTGAGCGCGCGGATCGCCGGCGTGGTCATGAGGAGGTCGCCCATGTTGTCCAGCCGCACGGCGAGGACCTTGCGCGCCTGGCTCCATCCGGCCGTCATCGCGCCGCCTCCCGCACGCTCGCGCCCGCCCGGTCGGCCTCGTGGATCGCGGCCGCCGCGGCGAGCAGGTCCCGCGCGACCACGTCGGGCTTGCGCAGGGCCGAGGCCTTCCACTGCGTCTCGCTGCCCACGTCGAGCAGCACCGTGCGGCAGCCCGCGCGCCGCCCGGCTTCCACGTCGTCGAGGATGTCGCCGATGAGCCAGCTCGCCGCGAGGTCGATGCCGTGCTCCTTCGCGGCGGCGTGCAGCAGCCCGGGCATGGGCTTGCGGCAGCCGCAGGCGAAGGCGTATTCCGCGACCGTGCCCTCGGGATGGTGCGGGCACCAGTAGCAGGCCGTGAGGCGCAAGCCGTGGGCGAGGAAGAGGTCGTTCAGGTGCTCCTCGACGGCGGCGAGCGCGCCGCGGGGAAAGCGTCCGAGTGCCACGCCCGGCTGGTTGCTCACGACGACGAGCCGGTAGCCCGGCCCGCGAGCAGCAGCAGCGCGTCCACCGCGCCCGGGGCGAGGCGGATGCGCGTGCGGTCGACGTTGTACGGGACGTTGTCGATCAGCGTCCCGTCCTTGTCGAGGAAGACGGCGCGGCTCAGGGCCACGACGTCTCCCGCATCGGGATCACCATCACCTCCGGGATCACCGTCTCTTCCGGCATCGTGAGGACGAAGCGCACGGCCTGCGCGACACTCGCCGGGTCCTGCAGGGTGCTCGTGTCGATGTCGGGGAAGCGGTCGAGCAGGAACGGCGTCTTCATCCCGCCGGGCAGCACCGCGCTCACCTTGATGCCGTGCGGGCGCAGCTCGGCGTGCATCGCGTGGGAGAAGCCGAGCAGCCCCCACTTGGTCGTGTGGTACGCCGAGGCGTTGGGCCAGGCGCGCTTGGCGGCGGTCGACGACACGTTGACGATGTGGCCCTTCCCCGCCTCCTTCATGTACGGCACCGCCGCCCGGGTCGCGAGGATGGGGCCGAGCAGGTTGGTGCGCACCACGCGCTCGAACTGCTCGACCGGAATCTCGTCGATGGGCGCGGTCACGTCGATCGCGGCGTTGTTCACCAGCACGTCGATGCGCCCGCAGCGCTCGTGCACCCGCTTCACGGCCTCGTTCACGTCCTCGGCGCTGCCCACGTCCATCACCACCGCGTCGGCGGACATGCCCGCCTCGCGCAGCCGCTTGGCGGTCTGCTCGGCGAGCCGCGGGTCCTTCTCGCCCACGAAGACGTTCGCGCCCTCGCCCGCGAGCGCCTCGCAAATGGCGGCCCCCAGCCCCCGGCCGGCGCCGGTGACGAGGATCGCGCGGTCTCTCAATGTGTACATCGGTGTTCCTCTCGTGGTGGTTGTCGTGCAAGCGCCCCGGCTAGCCGCGCGCGTCCAGGCCGTACGCGCGGCTCGGCCGCAGCGCCGGCGCCTCGCGCCGCTCCGGGGCGAGCGCGCGCTGGTAGCAGTCCACGAGGCTCCTCGCCACCCGGCGCCAGGTGAACGAGCGCTTCGCCCGCGAGTAGCCCGCCGCCCCCATCTCGCGCGCGAGCGCGGGGCGGCGGTGCAGCAGCGCCAGCTTGTCGGCGAGCGCCTGCGGATCGTTGGGCGGCACGAGGAAGCCGGTCTCGCCGTCGACCACCGTGGACTTGATGCCGCCCACGTTCGAGCCGACCACCGGGCGGGCGCACGCCATCGCCTCGAGCGGCGTGATGCCGAAGGGCTCGTACCACGGCGTAGTGACGAACACGTCGCAGGCGGCATAGTACGCGGGCAGCGCCTCGCGTCCCCGCCGGCCCAGGAAGCGCACGCGCTCGGCCACACCCTCGGCCTCGGCGATCGCCACGAGGCGCCCGATCTCGGGGGTGGCCCGCGGGTCGGGCACCTCGGTGCCGCCGCCGACCACGCAGAGCGTCGCGCGCACGCGCCGGCGCTTGAGCGCGGCGATCGCGCGGATCACGTTGTCCACGCCCTTGCGCGGCACCATGCGCCCGAGCTGCAGCACGGTGAACTCGCCCTTCGCGAGCCCGAGCCCGGCGCGCGCGGCCTCGCGGTCCATCGGCGCGAACTCCTCCGGGTCGAAGCCGCAGGGAATCACGTCGATGCGCTCGGCCTCGGCGTCGTAGAGCTCGAGCATGTCGTGCCGGTCCTGCGGGCACTCGGCGATCACGCGGTCGGACTCGCGCATGAGGCGCTGCTCGATGGCGAAGCGCTCGTCGGGGAATCCGTCGGCGCCGCCCTGGTGGCGCCGGCGCACGAGCCCCAGGGCGTGGAAGGTGGTGACCAGCGGGAAGGAGACGAGCTGCTGCGCGCGCAGCGCCGCCCATCCCGACATGAAGAAGTTCGCGTGCACGACGTCGTAGGGCCGCTCCTCGGAGGCGAAGAAGTCGGCCATCCAGTCGCCGAACGCGTCCATGTGCTCGAGCAGGCCTTCCTTGGGCACGAACTCGGCCGGGCCCGCCGGCACGTGGATCACGCGCAGGTTGCGCCGCCAGTGCACGACCTGCGGCATGTGCACGCTGTCGTGGCGCGTGAACACGTCGACCACGTGGCCGGCCTGCGCGAGCTGCTTGGCCACGTGGGCGACGTAGATGTTCTGGCCGCCGCTGTCCACGGCGCCGATGAGGGCGAGCGGGGAGGCGTGCTCGCTCACGATCGCGATCTTCATCATGCGGATTCCTCTTGCTGGCGGGTGAGCGCGCGCAGGCACATCGCCACCGCGCCGGCGTAGGCCTGGTCGAAGGGCTCGAAGGCGCCGCTCGCGCCCACGACGAGCCCGTCGACGCACACGGCCCCCTTCGGGTTGTCGGCGCGCGCCTCCCAGCTCGCGCGCGCCTTGCCGCGGGCGTAGGCCGCGTAATCGGCGTCCCAGGTCGAGCGGTCGCCGCCGAACGAGCGCTCGTGGAGGAGCGCCGACGCGAAGTCGGAATCGCCCGACGCCGCCGGATCGATCACGACGACGTGCAGGAAGCCGCTGTCGCCGAAGCGCTCGTCGCGCATCGCCGCCTCGATGAGGGGCGCGGCCATTTCCACGGCGCGTTCGGCGAGCGCACGGCGCTGCGTGCGCGCGTTTGCGTCGGCCCCTTGCGGGATCCTGCGACCTTCCATGTGGTGCGCCTCTTTTCTAGGTTGGAATCGGGTTTACGGCCATCTTCACTTCTGGTTATTGCGACGCGTCGAAGTTTCATGCGCCAACCGGCGCAATGCGTCGTCGGCCCCGATCAGGCTCGCGATGCCGGCGAGCAGCTCGCGCGGATCCACGGGCTTGGCGAAGTGGATCTGGAAGCCCGCGAGCAGCGCGCGCGTGCGGTCTTCCGGCTCGGCGTGGCCGGTCAACGCGATCGCCGGCATGCGCTCGGCGAGCGGCACGCCGCGCCCGGCCTCGAGCGCGCGCACGTGGCGCAGCACCGCGTAGCCGTCCTCGTCGGGAAGGCCGATGTCGCACACGAGGACCTCGGGCCAGTCCCTGGCCGCCTTCCTCTCGAGCTCGCGCATCACCTCCGTGCCCAGGGCGAGCGCCTCCACCTTCGCGCCCTGCTGCTCGAGCACGGCGGTGAGCACCTCGCGCGCGTCCTCGACGTCGTCGACGATCATCACGCGCCGGCCGGCGAGCGAGGGCGCCTCGTCGGCGGCCGCGAGCGTGCGCGTGCGCGCCGTGCCCGCCGCGGGCAGGTCCACGGCGCGCAGGGGGAGGGTCGCCACGTAGGTCGTCGTGCGGTTGGCGTGCTCCACGCGGAAGCGGCCGTGGTGCTCCTCGGCCACCTTGCGCAGGCGCCCGACGTCGAACTGGTGGTGCGTGCCCGGGATGGGCGCCGGCTCCTCCCCGTCGCGGCGCGCGAGGGCGAGCGGCGGGGCGCCCGCGTGGGTGACGATGAGCCGCGCCTCCCCGCCCGAGCGCTCGAGGCGCACCTCGACGCGCCCCCCCGCCCCGCCCACCTGGATCGCGTGCCCCAGAAGGTCCCAGGCGAGCTGCTGCATGGCGCTCGGGTCGCCGTTCACGCGGGCGGTGTCGATGCCGATCGTCGTGTAGAGGTGGACGTCGCGCGCGTCGATCTCGTCGCGCAGGCCGTCGATCGCGTTGGCGACCACGGTGGCGAGGTTGACGGGCTGCACGGCGGCCCGGCGCTCGGCGCGCTCGAGGTCGCGCTGCTGCTGCTGCAGCGCCCACATCTGCGCGTACAGCCCGCCGCGCTCGAGCAGCTCGCCGTGGCGCCCGCGCTCGACGATGCGCCCGTGTTCGAGCACGAGGATCTCGTCGGCGTTGACGATCGTCGAGAGCCGGTGCGCGATCACGAGCGTCGTGCGGCTCACCGACAGGCGATCGAGCTCGTCCTGGATCGCGCGCTCCGTGCGGGTGTCCAGGGCCGAGGTGGCCTCGTCGAAGACGAGGATCGGCGGGTTCTTGAGGATGGCCCGGGCGATCGCGATGCGCTGCTTCTCGCCGCCCGAGAGCTTGAGGCCGCGCTCGCCCACCATGGTGTCGTAGCCCTCGGGCAGGTGCGAGATGAAGTCGTGCACGTCGGCGGCCTTCGCGGCGGCGACCACCTCCTCGCGCCCCGCGCCGATGCGCCCGTAGGCGATGTTGTAGGCGATGGTGTCGTTGAAGAGGCTCGTGTCCTGCGGCACGATGCCGATCGCCTGGCGCAGGCTCCCGGGCGAGACGTGGCGCACGTCCTGGCCGTTCACCAGCACGCGCCCCGCGGTCACGTCGTAGAAGCGCAGCAGCAGGCGCGCCAGCGTGGACTTGCCCGAGCCGCTGCCGCCCACCACGGCCACCGTGCTCCCCGGGCCGATCTCGAAGTCCACGTCCCAGAGGATCTGCCGGCTGGGCTCGTAGGCGAAGCTCACGTTCTCGAAGCGCACCCGGCCGTCCGCGGCGGGCAGCCGCGGGCTCGGGGCCGCCTCGTCGACCTCGGGGCGCGCGGCGAGGAGCTCGAAGAGCCGCTCGGCCTTGATGAGCGCGTCGTTGGCCTCGCGGAACACGAAGCCCAGGGAGTTGAGCGGCAGGCACACCTGGATCACGTACGCGTTGATCAGGATGAGGTCGCCCACGGTCATCGTCCCGTGCAGCACGTTCTGCCCCGCGAGCAGCATCACCGAGGCGACCCCGGCCGCGATGATGCCGCTCTGGCCCACGTGCAGGCGCGTGAGCGCCACCTGGTTGCGCACCCCCGCCTCGACCCACTCGCCGAGGATGCCCTTGAAGCTGCGCGCCTCGAACGACTCCGCGGTGTAGTACTTGACCGTCTCGTAGTTGAGCAGGCTGTCCACCAGCCGGCGGTTGGCGTTGGAGTCGAGCTCGTTCAGCCGGCGCTGGAAGATGCCGCGCCTGTGCGTGAAGACGATGGTGTAGGCCACGTACACCACGAAGGTCGCGGCGAGGATCAGCGTGAACATGGCGCTGTAGCCGGCGATCATGATCACCAGCACCGAGCCGATCTCCACGACGGTGGGCACGATGGTGAACAGGGCCACCCCCATGAGGAAGCCGACGCCCATGGTGCCGCGCTCGACGTCGCGGGTGAGGGCGCCCGTGGCCCGCGCCATGTGGAAGCGCGCGGACAGGGCGTGCAGGTGGCTGAAGACGCGCAGCGTGAAGTCGGCCACGGTGCTGTTGGTCACGCGCGAGAAGACGAGGTCGCGCATCTCGCCGAAGAGCGTGCTCGCGAAGCGCGCGAGCGCGTAGCCCACCAGCAGCGCGATCGGCAGCAGCAGCGGCTGCGCCGGATGGCCCAGGACGTCGACGATCCGCTTGAGGACGAGCGGCACGCTCACCGCCGCGAGCTTGGCGACGACGAGCAGCACCAGGGCGGCGACGACGCGCCACTTGAAGAGCCAGGCCCTGGCGGCCAGGGCAAGGAGGATCTCGCCCGTGCGGGGCTTCGGGGGGTTCGCGGGCATGGGCCCCGTTGGACACGGGGCCGGTCAAAAATTCTCCGCGCGGCCCGCGCGCCGGCGGCGGCGCTCCGGGAAGGAATTGCCTGCCGGGGCGCCCCCGGGCGCTCAGCCGCCCGGCAGCCGCCCGCGGTCGCGCCGCGCCTCGTACGTCTTGAGGTGCGTGTAGGCGAGCGACAGGATCGCGTCGTCGATGCCGTGCGCCCGCGCGCGCGCGAGCATCCAGCCCACCACGTGGTCGGCCTCGACGCGGCCGCCCGACTCGAGGTCGCGCAGCATGGACGCGCTCCACAGGCCGGCGGGGTCGGTCAGCCGGGCGAGGCCGAACTCGACCGCCTGGGGGCGGGGCGCGTGGCCCTCGGCGGCCGCGATCGCGACGTTGGCCTCGAAGGCCCGGCGCATCGACTCGGGCCCGCCGGGCGCGGACAGGATCTCGCCCACGTTGCCGCGGAAGAGGCAGGTGGTCGCCGCGAGCGCCGAGAGGAAGACGATCTTCTCCCAGAGGTCCTGCACGATGTCCCCGGACAGCACGTAGTCGATCGGCGTCTTCGCCAGCTCCGCGGCGAAGGCCTCGGCCCGCGCCGAGCGCCCGCCGTCGCGCTCGCCGAAGAGGATGCGCTGCAGCTTGTCGCCGTGGACGATCGTGCCGTCGGGGCGCAGCGTCACGTTGATCTGGCAGGTGCCGCCCACCACCTGCGCCCGCCCGAACCGCGCGTCGAGCCGCTCGAGGTGCGCGATGCCGTTGAGCAGCGGCAGCACCGCGCAGCGGCCGTCCATGGCCGGGGCGATGGCATCCATGGCCGAGTCGAGGTCGTAGGCCTTGCAGGTGAAGAGCACGAGGTCGTAGCCGGGCCGCAACTGCCCCGCCTGGACCGTCTTCACCGGCCGGCGGATGTCGCCCAGGGGGCTTTCGACGCGCAGCCCGTCGCGTGCGAGCTGCTCGGCGCGCCGGGGCCGCACGAGGAAGGTGATGTCGGCGCCCGCTTCCGCCAGGCGGGCGCCGAAGTAGCCGCCGATGCCGCCGGCGCCGAGGACGAGGATCTTCATTCGAGCGTCGATTCGGCGAAGCCGCGCTTCTTCACGAGCGCGTCGAGGTCCTTGAGGGTCGCGAGCAGCTCCTTCATCCGGCCGAGCGGCCAGGCGTTCGGGCCGTCCGACAGCGCCTTCGCGGGGTCGGGGTGCGTCTCCATGAACACGCCCGCGACACCGCTCGCGACCGCCGCGCGGGCGAGCACCGGCACGAACTCGCGCTGCCCCCCGGAGGAGGTGCCCTGGCCGCCGGGAAGCTGCACCGAGTGCGTGGCGTCGAAGACGACCGGGCAGCCCGTCTCGCGCATGATCGCGAGCGAGCGCATGTCGGACACGAGGTTGTTGTAGCCGAACGACACCCCGCGCTCGCACACGAGGATGTTGTCCTCGCCGCTCGCCTCCCGCGCCTTGTCGACCACGTGCTTCATGTCGCCCGGGGCCAGGAACTGGCCCTTCTTGATGTTCACCGGCTTGCCGGCCGAAGCCACGGCGTGGATGAAGTCGGTCTGGCGGCAGAGGAACGCGGGCGTCTGCAGCACGTCGACCACGGCGGCCACCTCGGCGATCTCGTCCTCGGCGTGCACGTCGGTGAGCACCGGCACCCCGATCGCGCGGCGCACCTTGGCGAGGATCTCCAGGCCCCTCTCCATGCCGGGGCCGCGGAACGACGTGCCCGAGCTGCGGTTGGCCTTGTCGTAGGAGGACTTGAAGATGAAGGGGATGCCGAGCTCGGCGGTCATCTCCTGCAGCATCCCGGCCACGTCGATCTGGAGCTGCTCGCTTTCGACCACGCACGGGCCGGCGATCAGGAAGAAGGGCTTGTCGAGGCCGACGTCGAAGCCGCAAAGCTTCACTGGCGCGTCCTTGATGGTGATTTCGTGACCCCCTCCCCGACCCTCTCCCAAGGGAGAGGGAGCAGGTTCTTCCCCCTCCCTTGGGAGGGGGCCGGGGGAGGGTCAGCCCTGGTTGCCGCCGATCACCTTCAGCGCCGGCTCCGGCACGCGCCGGCGATGCTGCTCGAGCGCGGCCTTGATGAAGGACATGAACAGCGGGTGCCCGGCGCGGGGCGTGGAGGTGAACTCCGGGTGGAACTGCACGCCGACGAACCACGGGTGGTCGGCGCAGCTCGACGATCTCCGTCAGGTCCTCGGACTGGGTCTTGCGCGCGCGACCACCAGCCCCGCGGCCTCCAGCCGCGCCAGGTAGTGGTTGTTGACCTCGTAGCGGTGGCGGTGGCGCTCGGTCACCACGGCCCGGCCGTAGATCCGGTGGGCGAGCGTGCCGCCCTTCACGATCGCCGCGCTGCGCGCCCAGGCGCATGGTGCCGCCGAGGTCGGATTGCTCGTCGCGCCGCTCCACCGTCCCGTCGCGGTCCTGCCACTCGGTGATCAGCGCGATCACCGGATGCGGCGTGTCGGGGTCGAACTCGGTGCTGTTCGCGCCCTCGAGCCCGCACACGTTGCGCGCGAACTCGATCGTCGCGAGCTGCATGCCGAGGCAGATGCCGAGGTAGGGCACGCCGTTCTCGCGCGCGTAGCGGATCGGCCGCGATCTTGCCCTCGATGCCGCGCTTGCCGAAGCCGCCCGGCACGAGGATCGCGTCCATGTCCCGCGAGCGTCGCCGTGCCGCTTCGACTCGATCTGCTCGGAGTCGACGTAGTGGATGTGGACCCTGGTGCGGGTGTGGATGCCGGCGTGCACCAGCGCCTCGATGAGCGACTTGTACGAGTCCTGCAGGTCGACGTACTTGCCGACCATCGCGATGTCGACCTCGTGCTCGGGATGCTCGAGCGCGTAGACCGAGCTTCTCCCACGTCGAGAGGTCGGCCGGGTGGCGGCGAGGTCGAGCTTGCGGCAGACGATCTCGTCCAGCCCCTGCTCGTGCAGCATCCGCGGGATCTTGTAGATCGAGTCGGCGTCCCAGGCGGAGATGACGCTTCGCACGTGCGACGTTGGTGAACAGCGCGATCTTGCGCCGCTCGTCCTCGGGGATCGGCCGGTCGGTGCGGCACAGCACGACGTCGGGCTGGATGCCGATCTCGCGCAGCTCCTTCACCGAGTGCTGGGTCGGCTTGGTCTTGATCTCGCCGGCCGCTGGCGATGTAGCGGCACCAGCGTCAGGTGGATGTAGCAGGTGTTGTTGCGGCCCATCCTCGATGCCCATCTGGCGGATCGCCTCGAGGAACGGCAGCGACTCGATGTCGCCCACGGTGCCGCCGATCTCGACGATCGCCGACCTCGGCGTCCTCGCACGCGGCGCTTCACGCTCGCCTTGATCTCGTCGGTGATGTGCGGGATCACCTGCACCGTGCCGCCGAGGTAGTCGCCGCGGCGCTCCTTGCTTGATCACGCGCTCGTAGATCTGGCCGGTGGTGAAGTTGTTGCGCTTCGCATCCGGGTCGAGACTGAAGCGCTCGTAGTGCCCGAGGTCGAGGTCGGTCTCCGCGCCGTCCTCGGTGACGAACACCTCGCCGTGCTGGAACGGCGACATCGTGCCGGGATCGACGTTGATGTAGGGGTCGAGCTTGATGAGGGTGACTTTGATGCCGCGCGATTCGAGGATCGCGGCCAGGGAGGCGGCGGCGATGCCCTTGCCGAGGGAGGAGACCACGCCGCCGGTGACGAAGACATACTTGGTCATTGCGATCTCCGTGCGGGAAAGCTGAATTTTACCGGAAATGGCACGGCGCCATGGGGCTTCCGGCGCGCGGGTACACTGGACGCATGCGCGTCGCAGACCGCCATTACCGCAGCATCTGGGCCGACCCGGGCGCCCGGCGCGTGCACATCATCGACCAGGCCCGGCTGCCCCATGTCTTCGAGACGCGCACGATCGCCTCGCCCGAGGCGATGGCCGAGGCGATCCGGTCGATGCGGGTGCGCGGCGCGCCTCTGATCGGCGTGGCCGGCGCCTTCGGGCTCGCGCTCGCCGCCGCTCGCGACGCCTCGGACGCGGCGCTCGCGGCGGCCGCGGCGATGCTGCAGGGCACCCGTCCCACCGCCGTGAACCTCGCCTGGGCGATCGGGCGCGTGCGCTCGCGCCTGGCCGGGCTCGGCGCCTGCGGGCGGGCCGACGCGGCGTGGACCGAGGCGCAGGCGATCGCCGACGAGGACGTGGCGGTGAACGAGGCGATCGGCCGCCACGGGCTCGCCCTCATCGAGCGCGCCCACGCCGCCGCGGACCGGCCAGTCCACATCCTCACGCACTGCAACGCGGGCTGGGTGGCCACGGTCGACTGGGGCACGGCGACCGCGCCCATCTTCATGGCGCACGAGCGCGGCATCCCGGTGCACGTCTGGGTGGACGAGACGCGCCCGCGCAACCAGGGGCTGCTCACGGCGTGGGAGCTCGCCGGCCAGGGCGTGGCGCACACGCTCGTCGCGGACAACGCCGGCGGGCACCTCATGCAGCGCGGGCTCGTGGACCTCGTGCTCGTGGGCGCCGACCGCGTCACGCGCCGCGGCGACGTGTGCAACAAGATCGGCACATACCTCAAGGCGCTCGCCGCCCGCGACAACGCCGTCGCCTTCTACGCGGCGGTGCCGACCTCCACCATCGACTGGGACATCGAGGACGCGCTCGCCGGGATCCCCATCGAGGAACGCTCCGGCGACGAGCTGCGCATCGTGCGCGGCCTCGACGCCGGGGGGCGCTACGCCGAGGTGGCGATCGCCCCCGCCACCACCGCCGTGGCGAACCCCGCCTTCGACGTGACCCCCGCGGCGCTCGTGACGGGAATCGTCACGGAGAAGGGCGTGGCGCGCGCCGCGGAGGGCGAGCTGGCGGCGTTGCGCCCGGCGGGCGCGGGGCGCCGCACGGCGGCGGCATGAGCGCCGAGGAGCGCGCGCTGCGCGAGGCGCTGGCCGCGGCCGCGCGCCGGCTCGCGGCCCTCGGCATGAACCCGGGCCGCTCGGGCAACGCGAGCGCCCGGTGCGGCGCGGCATTCCTCATCACGCCCTCGGGCAAGTCGTACGAGACGCTCGCGCCGGAAGACCTCGTGGCGATCGGCGCCAACGGCGAGCCGCGCGGCACGCGCGAGCCCTCGAGCGAATGGCGGCTGCACCGCGACGTCTACGCGCGCCATCCCGAGGCGGGCGCCGTGGTGCACGCGCACTCGCCGTACGCCACCACGCTCGCGTGCCTGCGCCGCGGCATCCCGTCCTTCCACTACGAAGTGGCGTTCGCCGGCGGCCCCGACATCCGCTGCGCGGGCTACGCGACCTTCGGCACCCAGGCGCTCTCCGACCTCGCCCTCGCCGCCCTCGAGGGCCGGCGCGCGTGCCTGCTCGCCAACCACGGCGCGGTCGCCTTCGGGGCCGACGTGGCCGACGCGGTGGGACTGGCCGAGAAGGTCGAGGCCCTCGCGCGCCTGTACTGGCAGGCGCTGCAGGTCGGCGAACCAGTCCTCCTGGACGAGGTCGAAATGGCCCGGGTGCTGGGCAAGTTCCGCACCTACGGCAAGTGAAGGCGGAGCGGTTCCGCGGAAAGGAAACCCGGGCCGTCCCCGATTGGCGCGATAATCGACTTTCGAGAAAGGCCGGCGCGCGCCGCGCGAGAGCCGGCCGACACCTGGAGGAGTCCCGATGCACGCACAAGCCGCTGCCGTCCGTGCCGACGCCCCGACCCGCAACGCCAAGCTGCTGCGCTGGGTCGAGGAAGTCGCCGCCCTCACGCAACCCGCCCGCATCCACTGGTGCGACGGATCCGACGCCGAGTACCAGCGCCTGTGCGCCGAGCTCGTCGCCGCCGGCACCTTCGTGAAGCTCGACGGGAAGCTGCGGCCCAACTCCTACCTCGCCCGCTCCGACCCCTCGGACGTCGCCCGCGTCGAGGACCGCACGTTCATCTGCTCGCAGCGCAAGGAGGACGCGGGCCCCACGAACAACTGGCTCGAGCCCGCCGAGATGCGCTCGACGCTCGAGGGGCTCTTCCGGGGCTGCATGCGCGGGCGCACGATGTACGTCATGCCCTTCAGCATGGGGCCGCTCGGCTCGCACATCTCGCAGATCGGCGTCGAGATCTCCGACTCCGCCTACGTGGCGGTGAACATGAAGCTCATGACGCGCATGGGCCGCGAGGTGCTCGACGTGCTGGGCGACGGCGACTTCGTCCCGTGCCTGCACTCGGTCGGCGCGCCGCTCCCGCCCGGCGGGAAGGACGTGCCGTGGCCCTGCAACAAGGACCACAAGTACATCGTGCACTTCCCCGAGACGAAGGAGATCTGGTCCTTCGGCTCGGGCTACGGCGGCAACGCGCTGCTGGGCAAGAAGTGCCTGGC
Source organism: uncultured beta proteobacterium (assembly GCA_963741815.1). Classification (GTDB taxonomy): domain Bacteria; phylum Pseudomonadota; class Gammaproteobacteria; order Burkholderiales; family Usitatibacteraceae; genus Usitatibacter. The sequence goes on along the minus strand of CAVUJI010000003.1, from coordinate 864,387 downwards.
GCTGCGCATCGCCTCGGTCATGGGGCGCGAGCAGGGCTGGCTCGCCGAGCACATGCTGATCCTGGGCGTGGAGTCGCCCGAGGGGAAGAAGCACTACGTGACCGCCGCCTTCCCGAGCGCCTGCGGCAAGACCAACTTCGCGATGCTGATCCCGCCCCCCGCCTTCGAGGGCTGGAAGGTCACCACCATCGGCGACGACATCGCCTGGATCAAGCCGCACAAGGACGGGCGCCTCTACGCGATCAACCCGGAAGCGGGCATGTTCGGCGTGGCGCCGGGCACGGGCTACGACACGAACCCCAACTGCATGGAGGCGATCAAGCGCGATACGATCTTCACCAACGTGGCGCTCACGCCCGAGGGCGACGTGTGGTGGGAAGGCATGACGAGGCAGCCGCCGCCCGCGCTCACCGACTGGACGGGCCAGGCGTGGACGCCGCAGTCGGGGCGCCCGGCCGCCCACCCGAACGCGCGCTTCACCGTGGCCATGACCCGGGTGCCCTCGCTCGACCCGCACTGGGACGACCCCGACGGGGTGCCCGTCGACGCCTTCATCTTCGGCGGGCGCCGCTCGAACACCGTGCCGCTCGTGACCGAGGCGAAGAGCTGGAGCGACGGCGTGTACATGGCCGCCACACTCGGCTCCGAGACCACCGCCGCGATCACCGGCAAGGTGGGCGTCGTGCGCCGCGACCCCTTCGCGATGATCGCCTTCTGCGGCTACCACATGGCCGACTACTTCCGGCATTGGCTGTCGTTCGGACGCAGCCTTCGGCAGCCGCCGCGGATCTACCTCGTGAACTGGTTCCGCAAGGACGCGAACGGCCGGTTCATCTGGCCGGGCTACGGCGAGAACATGCGGGTGCTCAAGTGGATCGTCGAGCGCATCGAGGGCAAGGGCGAAGCGCACGCGACGGCGCTGGGCAACGTCCCGGCCGCGATCGACCTGCAGGGGCTCGAGTCCTTCGACCCGGAGCGCTTCGCGCTGTCCACCGCGGTCGACGCTCCGGAGTGGAACGCCGAGATGAGGCTGCACGCCGAGATGCTCGGCAACAAGCTCGAGGGGCGCACGCCCGACGAGCTGCAGCGCCGGTACCAGGAGCTGAACGCGTACTTCGGCTAGCGCGAGTCGGCGGCCCCGAGGCGGCGCGGGCCGCGCCTCGCCGCAGCCCGGTTCAGCCGTGCTCGATCGCCGGCTCGGCGCGCTCGCCGGCGGCCACCCGGTTGCGCCCGGCGCGCTTGGCCGCGTAGAGCCGACGATCGGCGGTGGCGAAGAGGGCCTCCCAGTCCACGCCGTCGTCCGGATAGAACGCGATCCCCCCGCTCATCGTCATGCGCCGCGCGTGCCCGCCGATCGCGAGCGGCGAGGCGGCGAGCGCGGCGCGCATGCGCTCGGCGGCCTCGAGCGCGCCCTGCCGGCCCTGCTGGCCGAGCAGCACCAGGAACTCCTCGCCGCCGATGCGCGCGAGCACGTCCTCCGTGCGCTTGGCCGCGCCGAGCACGCGCGCCACGCCCTGCAGCGCAAGGTCGCCGGCGGCGTGGCCGTGCTCGTCGTTCACCTGCTTGAAGTGGTCGAGGTCGAAGAGCACGAAGGCGAAGCGCTGCCCGTGGCGCACCGCGCGCGAGGCCTCCTCGTCGAAGCGCCGCCGCGCCTCGCGCCGGTTCGGCAGCCCGGTGAGCGCGTCGGTGTGCGCCACGCGCGAGAGCTCCGCCTGCATGATGCGCACGTCGATCCAGACGAGGGCGAGGGTGGCGGCCACGCCGTTGACCATCTGCAGGATCGCGAAGAGCGACACCACCAGGTCCACCCGCTCCGGCGCCTGCGGCCCGCCGACCACGGCAAGCAGCGCGGCGATGCGCGCCGCCCACGTGAGCACCGCGAAGGCGAGGATGCCCGCGAGCACCCGGGAGGCGGCGCGGGCGTCGCGGGGGCCGCGGCGGGCGACCGTCGCCGCCGCGAAGAGGAACACGGCCGCCGCGAGCACCGTCGGGGCGGCCGAATTGACGAGCAGCGTCTCGCGCCCGGAGACGTTCGCCGCGGCGAGCGCGGCGAGCGTGGCCGCGAAGCCGGCCGCCACCCACCGGCGGTCGTAGCGCACGGTGGTGTGCAGCAGCACGCCGCCCGCCGAGGCGATCGCCGAGAGCGCGATGAGGCCGTTGCCCGCGACGAGCACGAGCGGGCGCGGCAGCCCGAGGGCCGCGGACATGGTGGCGAGCAGCCCCGCCGAGTAGGCGAGCAGCCCCCAGCCCCACCAGCGCAGCGCCGGCGACTTGTGCTCGCCGCGCGAGATGGCGAGGCACAGCGCGCCCAGCAGCAGGTGCATGGCGAGGAGCGCGAGGACGAGCGTCTGCGCCCGCGACACGCCGATCGCCTACAGGGCCGCCACGCACATGATCTCGACCTTGTACGCGGGGTTGGCGAGCCTCGCCTCGAGGGTCGCGCGCGCCGGGGCCTGGCCGGGCGTGAGCCACTGCTCCCAGGCCACGTTCATCCCGGCGAAGTCCTTCATGTCGGGCAGGAAGATCTGCGCCGAGAGGATGCGGGTCTTGTCGCTGCCGACGCTGGCGAGGAGCGCGTCGATCTTGGCGAGCACCTCCTGCGTCTGCCCGGTGATGTCCTTCGACGTGTCGTCGGGCACCTCGCCCGAGAGGTAGACGATGCCGTTGTAGACCACGATCTCCGACAGCCGCTTGCCGATGTTGTAGCGCTCGATGCTCATGCGGTTGCTTCCTCCTGGGACGGTAGGGGTATGCGCGCCCGGCCCATCACTCGACGGGGTGGGCGCGGGCGGGGAATCCGGCGCGCTTGAGCGCGGCCACGATCTGCGCCACGTGCTCGCGGTTGCGGGTCTTGAGCACGAGGTCCACCTCGGCGTTCTGCACGGCGAGCGTCGTGAACGCGCGCTGGTGGTGGACCTCCTCGATGTTGGCGTTCTGCTCGGCGATGCAGGCGGTCACGCGCGCGAGCGAGCCGGGCAGGTCGCGCAGCTCGACGAGCACGCGGGCGAGCCGGCCGGCGCGCACCATGCCGCGCTCGATGATCTCCGAGAGCACGAGCGGGTCGATGTTGCCTCCGCCCAGCACCAGCCCCACCCGGCGGCCGCGGAAGCGCTCGCGGTTGCGCAGCAGCGCGGCGAGCGGCGCCGCCCCGGCGCCCTCCACCACCGTCTTCTCGATCTCGAGCAGCATCACGATCGCCTCCTCGACGTCGCCCTCGTCGACGAGGAGGATGTCGGCCACCTCGCGCGCGATGATCTCGCGCGTGAGGCGTCCCGGCTCCTTCACCGCGATGCCTTCGGCGATCGTGGAGGCGCCGAACGCGGGCGTGCCCCCGCGGATCGCGTGGTACATGCCGGGAAAGCGCACCATCTCCACGCCCACCACCTCGACGGCGGGATTGCGCGCGTGGGCCGCGATCGCCACCCCGGAGACGAGGCCGCCGCCGCCGATGGCCACGAGCAGCGCCTCGAGCTGGGGGTGCTCGTCGAGCATCTCGAGGCCGCAGGTGCCCTGCCCCGCGATCACCTTCTCGTCGTCGTAGGGGTGCACGAGCGTGAGGCCCCGCTCGCGCGCCTGCGCGATGGCGCAGGCCTTCGCGCCGTCGAAGTTGTCGCCCTCGAGGAGCACCTCGGCGCCGTGGCGCCGGGTCTGCTCCACCTTCACGTACGGGGTGAAGCGCGGCATCACGATGGTGGCCGGGATCCCCAGCCGGTGGGCGTGGTAGGCCACGCCCTGGGCGTGGTTGCCGGCCGAGCAGGCGATCACGCCCTTGCGGGCCTGCGCCGCGTCCAGGCAGGCGAGCTTGTTGAGCGCGCCCCGCTCCTTGAACGAGGCGGTGAACTGGTGGTTCTCGAACTTGAGGTAGACCCGGGCGCCGGTGATCTCCGAAAGGGTCCGCGAGTGCAGGCAGGGCGTGCGCTCGACCTGGCCCGCGATCGCCCCGGCCGCCGCCTCGATGTCCGCCAGGGTCACCGGCATGGCGCGGGACGCACCGGAGCGCGCGCCCGGGCGCGCGCTTGCGCAGAAGGGGGGACCACGGTCGATCGGGGCTGGTCGGGGGACACGCTTTCCACGCTGCAAGGGCGCCGCTCACGCGCTGAAGCGGAAGTCCACCTCCGGGCGGCGTCCCGAGATGATATCCGCAAGCGCCCGGCCCGACCCGCAGGCCATGGTCCAGCCCAGCGTCCCGTGGCCGGTATTGAGGAAGAGGTCGGGGTAGCGCGTGCGCCCGACGAGCGGCACGTTCGAGGGCGTCGACGGGCGCAGGCCGGCCCAGAACTCGGCGCGGTCGTAGTCGGCCGCGCCGGGAAAGAGGTCGCGCACGCGGCGGATGAGCGCCTCGCAGCGCACCGGATTGAGCGCCGTGGAGTAGCCGGAGAGCTCGGCGGTGCCCGCGATGCGCAGCCGCTCGCCGAGGCGCGAGATCACGATCTTCGCGCCGTCGTCGGTGAGGCTCACGCACGGCGCCCGGCCGCGGTCGGCCACGGCGACCGTGGCCGAGTAGCCCTTGGCGGGGTAGACCGGGATGTCGAGGCCGAGGCCGCGGGCGGCGCGCGGGGAATGGGCGCCGAGGGCGAGGACGTAGGCGTCGGCCTCGAGCCGCTCGGGCGCGCCCCGGGCGTCGCGCGCCTGCACGTGCGCGATGCGCCCCGCGCTCGCCACGATGCGCTCGACGGTGCGCTCGCCCAGGAACGTCACGCCGCGCGCGAAGGCGCGCGCGGCGAGGCGCACCGTGAAGAGGTGCGCGTCGCCGGACTCGTCGGACGCCGTGTAGGTCGCGCCCACGATGCGATCGCGCGCCGCGGCGAGCGCCGGCTCGATCGCCACGGCCTGCGCCACCGTCTTCACGTCCCGGTCGAGCCCGTGCCCGCGCATCAGCGCGGCCGCCTCGACCGCCTGCGCGAACTCGTCCTCGTCCGTGTAGTAGTGAAGGATGCCCAGCTCGCGCTGGTCGTACGCGAGGGCGGTCGCGGCGCGCAGCGCCTCGAGGCTCGCGCGGCTGTAGAGGGCGAGGCGCACGATGTCGCCCATGTTGCGCCGGGTGCGCGAGGGCAGGCACTCGAGCAGGAAGCGCAGTCCCCACGCCCATTGCGCCGGATCCATGCGCAGCCGGAAGAGCAGCGGCGCGTCGTCGCGCCAGATCCAGCGCAGGATCTTCGCCGGCGCCTCGGGATTGGCCCACGGCTCCGCGTGGCAGGCCGAGATCTGGCCGCCGTTCGCGAACGAGGTCTCCAGCCCCGGTCCCTCGCGCCGGTCGAGGAGTGCCACCTCGTGGCCCTGCCCGGCGAGGTACCACGCGGTGGTGGTGCCGATGACGCCGGCGCCGAGAACGAGCACTTTCATGGCGGGCGCAGTCTGGTGAATTGGCTTAGACTTGTCAACGCGACGATCGTTGCCGCGTCCACCGTCCCCGACCCCCTCCACGGCCCATGAGACCGCGCCTTTACGCCGACCTTCTGGGCTTCCTGCGCGCGGCCTGCACCCACGCCTCCCGCGGCGGGGGCGAGCTGCCGGTCCTGCCCTTCTACGTGCGGGAGCACGCCGTCGGGTGGCTGCGGCCCTCCTTCGCCGACCAGCTGCGCCGCTGGCCCCACGTCTTCGAGGTGGACACCGCGTACGTGGCGCTGCGCGCGCAGCCGGACACGCCGGCCGGCCGCACCCAGGCGATGGCCGAGGTCACGCGGGAGCTCGCGCGCGAGGGCACGATCCGCGGCTGGCGCGACGAGCCGATGAGTGTCTCGCACCACTACGCCGCCCCGGAGCTCTTCCGCCTCGAGCGCGCCGCCTCCCGCCACTTCGGGGTGATGGTGTACGGCGTCCACGCCAACGGCTTCACGCGCCAGGGCGGCCTGGTGCAGGCCTGGGTGGCCCGGCGCAGCCCCGACCGGCCGATCGATCCCGACCGGCTCGACAACCTCGTGGGCGGGCGCATCCCGGCCGGCCTCACCGTCGACGAGACGCTGCGCAAGGAGGCGTGGGAGGAGGCGGGGATCGCCCCCGCCCTGCTCGCCGGCGTGAACTGCCTGGGCGCGGTGCGGGTGGAGTATTCGGTGCCGGAGGGGCTGCATCGCGAGGTGCTCTTCGTGCACGACCTGTGGCTGCCGCCCGACTTCCGCCCCGCCAACCAGGACGGCGAGGTGGCCGAGGTGAAGCTGCTGGCGCTCGAGGACGTCGTGCAGGCGCTGCTCGCCGGCGAGTTCACGCTCGACGCCGGCACCGTGATGGTGGACGGGCTGCTGCGCCTGGGCGCGGTGCTCCCCGAGGACCCGCAGTACCTCGACCTGATGCGCCTCATGAAGCCGTGACGGCGCTGGCGCTCGCCCTCGTCGTCGGGGCGGCCTTCATCCACGCAAGCTGGAACTACCTGCTCAAGAAGAGCGGCGGCGGGGCCGGGCTCATCGCGGCGGCCACGCTCGCCTCGCTCGCGGTCTACGCGCCGCTCGTCGCGGGCCTCGCCTGGTGGCGCCACTACGAGCCCCAGCCCATGCACCTGCTGCTCATGCTCGCGAGCGGCCTCCTCCACACCGCCTACTTCCTGCTGCTCGATCGCGCCTACCGCAGCGGGGGCGACCTCTCGATGGTCTACCCGCTCGCGCGCTCGACCGGCCCCCTGCTCACGATCGTGGTGGCGGTGGCCCTCCTCGGCGAGCACCCCGGGCCGACCGCGGTCGGCGGTGCCGTCCTCATCGGCGCCTCGGCGCTGCTGCTCGCCGGCGACCCGCGGACGTGGCTGCGCGCCGACTCGCGCCGCGCCGTGGGCTTCGCGCTCGCCACCGGCTGCATGATCGCGGCCTATACGGTCTGGGACAAGCGCGCGGTGGCCTCCTGGCTCATCCCGCCGGTCCTCTACGACTGGGGCTGCAACGCGTTCCGCGTCTTCGCGCTCGTGCCCTTCACCATGCGGCGCGCGCCGGGCAGCATCGGCAAGGCGTGGCGCGAGCGCCGGTCCGCGGTGCTCGCCGTCGCGGTCCTCTCGCCGCTTTCCTACATCCTGGTGCTCACCGCGATGGTGTTCACGCCCGTGAGCCTCGTGGCCCCGGCGCGGGAACTCTCGATCCTCTTCGCGGCCCTCATGGGGGCGCACTGGCTGCGCGAGGGCGACGTCAAGCGCCGCACCATCGCCGCCGTCGGCATGGTGCTCGGAATCTCGGGGCTCGCGCTGGGTTAGAATTCCGCGAGCGCCGCGGTTCGCCGGGAACCGCAACGTACGAACGCAAGGGCGGAGCGCAAATGACGGGCTTTCTCGAATCCCAGGCGTGGCGGGCGCTCGTGGCGCACCGCGACGCGCTCGCGGGACGGCGCATCGAGGACCTCTGGCGCGAGGACGCGTCGCGCGCCTCTCGGCTCACGTTTTCGTGCGCCGGGCTCGCCTTCGACTTCTCCAAGCAGCGCGCGAGCGCCGAGACCGTGCGCCTGCTCGCCGCGCTCGCGCGCGAGCGCGGCCTGCCGGCGGCGATCGAGCGCCTCTTCGCGGGCGGGCGCGTGAACGCCACCGAGGACCGCCCCGCGCTGCACACGGCGCTGCGCGGCATCGAGCACGTGAGCGTCGACGGCGTGGACGTCCTCGCCGAGGTGCAGCGCCATCGCGAGCGCATGCGCGTGTTCGCCCAGGCGGTGCGCGAAGGGCAGTGGAAGGGGACCACGGGACGGCGCTTCACGCACGTGATCGCCATCGGCATCGGCGGCTCGGCCCTCGGCCCGCGCCTGGCGATCGAGGCGCTGCGCGCCGAGGCCGACGGGCCCGAGGTGCGCTTCGTGGCCAACATCGACGCGGCCGAGTTCGACGACGCGATCGCCGGCCTCGACCCGGCCGCGACGCTCGTGGTCGTCGCCTCCAAGACCTTCACCACCCAGGAGACGATGGTCAACGCGGCGGCCGCGCGCGCGTGGCTGCAGGCGGGCCTCGGCCCCGCGGCGCTCGAGCGCCACGTGGTCGCGGCCACCGCGAGCCCCGACAAGGCGGTCGAGTGGGGACTGCCCGACTGCAACATCTTCCCCTTCGAGGAATGGGTGGGAGGGCGCTACTCGCTGTGGTCCTCGGTGGGCCTGCCGATCGCCATCGCCGTGGGCATGCCCTGCTTCGAGAAGATGCTCGCAGGCGCGCACGCGACCGACCTCGAGTTCCGCTCCACCGCGCTCGAGCACAACGCCCCGGCGCTCCTCGGCCTGCTGGGCGTGTGGAACCGCAACGCGCTGGGCGCGGCCACCCACGCCGTGCTGAGCTACGCCTCGCGCCTCGAGAGCCTGCCCGACTACCTGCAGCAGCTCGAGATGGAGTCGAACGGCAAGCGCGTGGACGCCGCGGGGCGCTCGCTCGACTTCGACACCTGCCCGGTGATCTGGGGCGGCACCGGCACGCCCGGCCAGCACGCGTTCCACCAGTGGCTGCACCAGGGCACCGACCTGGCCTCGTGCGACTTCATCGTGACCGCGGACCCGATGGGCGCGCACCGGCCGCATCACGACATCCTCCTCGCGCACGCGCTCGCCCAGTCCCAGGCGCTGATGACCGGGGTCGACGCGCGCGAGCCGTGGCGCGTGTGTCCCGGGGACCGGCCCAGCACCACCATCGTGCTGCCCCGCCTCGACGCGCGCGCCCTCGGCGCGCTGCTCGCCGCCTACGAGCACAAGGTGTTCACCGAGGCGACCGTGTGGGGCATCGACCCGTTCGACCAATGGGGCGTGGAGCTCGGCAAGACGATCGCCGGGCAGATCCTTCCCGCGCTGCAGGGCGGCGGCGACGCCGGGCTGCACCCCGCCACGCGCCACCTGCTCGACGTCATCCGCGGGGCGGGCGGGACCGGCTAGGGGCGCGAGAGGCGCGCCGCCCACATGGCGATCGAGGACTTCAAGCGCATCGTCGAGTCGCTGCGGCTCGCCGTCGCCATCGCCGACGCGCGCGGCGGCGTCGTCTTCGCCAACCCCGCCCTGGTGCTGCTCGCCGGGCGTGCCGCGGCGCAGCTCGCCGGCAAGCCGCTCGCCGAGCTCTTCGCCGCCGGGGACCAGAAGCGCGTGGCGCAGGGCATCGAGCGGGTGGCCGCCGGCAAGGCGGGCTCCCTGCGCCTCGACGTGGAGCTCGCCGGCGAGCGCGCGGGCGGCACCTGGGTGCAGCTCGGGCTGCAGCCGGCGCGCGACGCGCGCGACCGTGCCGCGGGCGTGATCGCCGTGGTGCAGGACATCGGCGCGCAGCGCGAGACCGAGCAGTCGCTCAACCTCGCCGGCGCGCGGCTGCTCGCGCTCGCCGAGTCCTCGGCCGGGGCGGTGATGATCGAGAACGCGGCAGGCGAGATCGAGCTCGCCAACGCGGCCTTCTGCCGCATGCTCGGCATCGACGCGGCGCCGCAGTCGCTCGCCGGCGTGGGCGCGCACGAAACGCTCGAGCGCGCCCGCGGCGTGGACCGCGCCGCCCTCGAGCGCGCCCGCGAGCGCTCGGGCGAGCCGGCGCGCGTGCCGTTCCTCGGCGACGGGGGCGAGGCGCGCGCCCTCGAGCGCACGCCCCTCGTGGTCGAGGGCATGCCCGCCGGGGCGGTATGGCGCGTGCGCACGCCAGCCGCGGCCGCCGCGGCGCCGGACAGCCCCCCCGCGGCCGGCCAGATCGCCCTCATCGAGCGCATCGGCGAAGAGCTCTCGGTGGCGCTCGAGGGCCTGTCGGGGGTGTCGATCCGGGCCGAGCGCCTCGAGTTCGACCCGGCCATCGTGGGCGACCTGCGGCGCATCCGCGACTGCACCCGGTCGGCCCTCGGCGCGATCGGCGACCTCGTCGACTTCTCGCGCGTGTCGGGCGGCGTGGTGCTGCGCCGCTCGCCCTTCCGGCTGCGGCCCGCGCTCGCCGAGCTCGTGGCGCGCGTCGTGCCCGATGCCGAGGAAGCGGGCTGCCGGCTGCGCCTGAAGGTCGAGCAGGACGTGCCGGACGCGCTCGAGGGCGACGTCGAGCGCCTGCAGCTCGTGCTGCGCAACCTCCTCGAGAGCGCCTTCGCCCTGCTGCCGGGCGGCGAGACCGCGCTGCAGGTCACGCCCGAGTACGAGACCGACGGCGGTATCCAGCTCGCCTTCTCCGTGGCCGCGGCGGCCGGCGCGGGCCGCCCCCCGGCGGGCGTGTCCGCGGAGGCGGGAATGGGGGTCGCGCTCGCGCGCTTCATGGTGGCGGCGATGGGCGGGCGCCTCGCCGTGGGCTCGCGCGCGGGCGCCGACGCCCTTTACGCCTTCAGCGTCGCCTTCCCGATCGCGGCGCGCGAGCCGGCCCCGCGCCGGCCCACCTTCGTCTCGCTCGTCGGGCTCGCGGTGCTCATCGTGTCCGCCGAGCGCGAGCAGCGCCTCGACCTCGCCCGCATGCTGCGCGCCGCGCGCATGCTGCCCCTCGAGGCGGACAACGCGGCGATGGCGATGGCGCTGCTCGAGCGCCTCGACCAGGAGGGCAGCCCCGTGCCCCTCGTGCTGGTGTCCAACCGGCTGCCCCTGCAGGACGGCTTCCTGCTCGCCTTCCGCATCAAGCACCACCCGCGGTTCGCGCCCACGCTCGTGATGATGCTGGCGAGCGACGGGCGCCCGGGAGATGCGATCGCCTGCCGCGAGAACGGCATCTCGGCGTACCTGCGCTACCCCATCCGGGACCGCCAGCTCGGCGAAGCGATCGTCGCGGTGACGGGCGCCTCGGTGGACGCGGACGAGACGCCCACGCTCGTGACGCGCCATTCGCTTCGCGAGCAGCGCACGAAATCCACGGTGCTCCTCGTGGATCCGGGGCGCGACAGCCAGATCCTCGCCTCCCACATCCTCGGCCGCCACGACTGCAGCGTCGTCGTCGCCCACGACTTCGCCGAGGCGGCCGCCGCGCTCGAGCAGGACTTCTACGACCTGGTCGTGGCCGACACCTCCCTCGAGGGCCTCGCGGGCGAGGATGCCGCGCGCAAGCTGCGCGCGCACATCGCCCGCGACCCGCAGGACGCGCGCCTCGTGGCGGCGAGCGCCGAGCACTCCCCGGCCTACCAGGCCGCGAAGCTCGCGATCGGCTTCAACGCCACGCTCGCCAAGCCGTTCCGGCACGACGCGCTGCTGGCGCTCCTGCGCCCGCGCGCGCCGGAGGGCGGCGCTTAAGCGCGGCTTAAGCGCCGGCACCGAGGATCGCCCCATGCGCCTGCTGCTCGTCGAGGACGACGCCATGATCGGGGCGGCCGCGCAGCAGGGCCTGCGCCAGGAAGGCCACGCCGTGGACTGGGTGCGCGACGGCCGCGAGGCCGAGCTCGCCATCGGCAACGGCGTCTACGACCTCGTGCTCCTCGACCTGGGCCTGCCCCGCCGCGACGGGCTCGCGGTGCTGCGCGACCTGCGCGCGCGCGGCTCCGACCTGCCCGTGCTCGTCATCACCGCGCGCGACGCCGTGGCCGACCGCGTGGCGGGGCTCGACGCGGGCGCCGACGACTACCTGGTCAAGCCCTTCGACCTGGACGAGCTCGCCGCCCGGGTGCGCGCCGTGCTGCGCCGCCGCGCCGGGCGCGCCCGCTCGGTCCTCACGCTGGGTGCGCTCGAGATCGACACCGCCACGCGCCGGGTGCGCTGGCAGGGAAACGAGGTCGGGCTGTCGGGACGCGAGTACGCGCTGCTCGAAGCGCTCGCCGACCGGCCGGGGGCGTTCCTGTCGCGCGCCCAGCTCGAGGAGCGGCTCTACGGCTGGGGCGAGGAGATCGGCAGCAACGCGGTGGAAGTGCACATCCACGCCCTGCGCCGCAAGCTCGGCAGCAGCCTCATCCGCAACGTGCGCGGCCTGGGCTACGCGCTCGCCGCCGACGCGTGAGCTCGATCCGACGGCGCCTGATCGTGTGGCTCCTGTCGAGCGTGCTCGCCGGCGGGCTCGCGGCCGCGGGGGTGGTCTTCGTGCAGGCCCGCGCCGAGGTGAACGAGATCTTCGACTACCAGTTGCGCCAGCTGGCGCTCACGCTGCGCGACCGCACCTACTTCGCGCGCCAGCTCGCCGAGGTGCTGCAGGGCGAGGAGGCGCTCGACTTCGTGATCCAGGTGTGGGCCGCCGACGGCACCCCGCTCTACGAGTCGCACCCGCGGCAGCACGTGCCCGGGGCGGTGCAGCTGGGCTTCGGCAGGGTGGAGAACGCGCAGGGGAAGTGGCGCGTGTTCGCCATCCAGCAGCGCGGGCTGACGATCCAGGTGGCGCAGCCGATGGCCGTGCGCAACGCCGTGGCGTTCTCCGCGGCCCTGCGCACGCTGCTGCCGTTCCTCGTGGCGCTGCCGCTGCTGGGACTGCTCATCTGGCGCCTCGTCGGCCGGGAGCTGCGCTTCCTCGAGTCGACCGCGCGCGCCGTGGCGCGCCGCACGCCCGAGTCGCTGGAGCCGATCCGCGAGCGCGGCGTGCCCGACGAGATCGTGCCGCTCGTGTCCGCGCTGAACGGGCTGCTCGCCCGGCTCGGCGGCGCGCTCGCCCACCAGCGCCGCTTCGTGGCCGACGCGGCCCACGAGCTGCGCACGCCGCTCACGGCCCTGCGCCTGCAGCTGCAGCTCGCCGAGCGCGCCCGCGACGAGGTGGAGCGCGCGAAGGCGCATGCGATGCTGCGCGAGGGCATCGCCCGCGCGGTGCGCCTCGTCGAGCAGCTGCTGGCGCTCGCCCGGCTCGACCCCGACGCCGTGCCCGAGTCCGCGCCCGTCGACCTGGCCGAGCTGGTGCGCTCCGTCGCCCAGGCCCAGGAGCCGAACGCCGCCGCGCAAGGGCTCGCGCTGTCGGCGCGGTCCGACGCGCCCGTGGTCGTGCGCGCCGAGCCCCACGCCCTGCGCACCCTCCTCGACAACCTCGTCGACAACGCGATCCGGTACACGCCGCGAGGCGGCGTCGTGCTGCGCGCCGCGCGCGAGGGCGAGCGCGCCGTGCTCGAGGTGGAGGACACCGGCCCGGGCATTGCACCGGCCGAGCGCGAGCGCGTCTTCGACCGCTTCTACCGCGGCGAGGGCGCGGCCCCGGGCGGCAGCGGCCTGGGGCTGGCGATCGTGCGGCGGATCGCCGAGCGCCACGGCGGCCGCGTGGCCCTCCTCGACCCGCGCGAGGGCCACGGGCTGCGGGTGCGCGTCGAGCTGCCGGCCGCGTCGCCCGCCGGCGACGACGATTTAAGCCCCGCTTAAGCCGCGGCCGACAGACTGGCCTGGTCCGCTCCCGCGAGGGGGCTTCCGAAATCCACAGGAGGTCGTTTCCATGAAGGCCAGAACCCTTGTCGGCGCGCTGGTCGCCGCCGGCGTCCTCGGCACCGGCGTCGCCGCGTACCAGGGCCAGATCCCGGCGCCGCTGCGGCTCGCCCACGCCACCGCCACGAGCCCCGCGCAGGTCGCCGCTCCCGCCGCCAATCCCGGCGCCACGAGCCTGCCGCTCAACGGCTTCACGGAGATCGTGTCGAAGAACGGCCCCGCGGTCGTCAACATCCGCGTCGAGGGCGAGCAGAAGATCGCCGCCGCCGACATGCCCGGGCTGCCGAACCTGCAGCCGGGCGACCCCCTCTACGACTTCTTCAAGGGCTTCGGCGGCGGGCAGATGCCGCACGGCGGCACCGTGCCCATGCGCGGCGAGGGCTCCGGCTTCATCGTGAGCCCCGACGGCTACATCCTCACCAACGCGCACGTGGTCGACCACGCCGAGCACGTGACGGTGCGCCTGACCGACCGGCGCGAGTTCAAGGCGAAGGTGATCGGCACCGACCCGGGCAGCGACGTGGCGGTGATCAAGATCGCCGCGAAGGACCTGCCCACGGTGAAGCTCGGAGATTCCCACCAGGCCAAGGTCGGCGAGTGGGTCGTGGCGATCGGCTCGCCCTACGGCTTCGAGAACTCGGTGACCGCGGGCATCGTGAGCGCCAAGTCGCGCTCGCTGCCGGACTCCAACTACGTGCCCTTCATCCAGACCGACGTCGCGGTGAACCCGGGCAACTCCGGCGGCCCGCTCTTCAACCTCGCCGGGCAGGTGATCGGCATCAACTCCCAGATCTACTCGCGCACCGGCGGCTACCAGGGCCTGTCGTTCGCGATCCCGATCGAGGTGGCGATGAACGTCGAGCACCAGATCGTCAAGACCGGGCACGTGACCCGCGGCCACCTCGGGGTGACCGTGCAGGAGGTGAACTCGACGCTCGCCAAGTCCTTCGGGCTCGACCGCCCGCGGGGCGCGCTCGTGGCCTCCGTCGACGAGGGCAGCCCGGCGCAGAAGGGCGGCCTCGAGGTGGGCGACATCATCCTGGAGTACAACGGCAACCCGATCGAGCGCTCGAGCGACCTGCCGCTGCTGGTCGCCAACACGGCCCCGGGCCACGAGGCGACGGTGCAGGTGTGGCGCAACGGCTCGAACCGCGAGCTGCAGGTGGCCACCGGCGCCGGCAAGCCGCAGAACGTGGCCGAGAACGACCAGTCGCAGGGCCCCGGCGGCAAGCTCGGGCTCGCGGTGCGGCCGCTCACGCCCGAGGAGAAGAGCCAGGTCGGCAAGCCGGGCCTGCTCGTCGAGCAGGTCTCGGGGGCGGCCGAGCGCGCCGGCGTGCAGCCGGGCGACGTCGTGCTGCAGCTCAACGGCACGCCCGTGCGCTCCGTGCAGGACCTGCGCCGGCAGCTCGACAAGAGCGGCAAGCAGGTGGCCCTCCTCATCCAGCGCAACGATCGCCAGCTCTTCGTTCCGGTCGAGCTCGGCTGATTCGCCCCCAAGGAGATCGCCATGAAGACATCCATCGCGATCGCGGCCGTGGCGGCCAGCGCCGCCACGGCGGCCGGGGCCGCCGTGGCCCCGCTCGTCCCGCCCGCCTACCGCCCGGCCCTGCCGCCGGCGCACCACGCGGGAGACGTGACCTACATCAGCGGCGGCCTCACGCGCGCCGAGGCCGAGTCCGTCAGGCGCGCCGCCCAGGCGTTCCCGCTCGAGCTCGTCTTCCGCGAGCGCGACGGGGCCCGGGTGCGCGGCCTCACCGACATGCCGGTGACGATCACCGACGCGCAGGGCCGCGTCGTCTTCGACCGGCCGAGCCACGGGCCCTACCTCGTGGCGAGCCTGCCGGACGGGCGCTATACCGTGACGACGCAGTGGGACCGGTGGACCTTCTCGAAGCCGGTCACCATCGGCAAGCAGCGCCAGCGGGTGGTGTTCGAGTGGCGCCGCCCGGCGCTGGCCGAGGCCGCCGTGGGCTGACGGCGGGCCCGTTCGCGCGGGCGAACGGGGATGGACACAGGTGAAGCCGGCACGTGGAGTTCGTGCCGAGGGGTGAGTGTCCCGGTCACTCTTCCCGGGTGGAGCCTGTGTTCATCCCCGTTCGCCCGCCCCCCGCGCGGCGAGCAGCGCGTCGGCGATCTCGGCGAAGCCCGCCGATCCCGCCGAGGGCGCGACCCATGCGGGAAGCCGCGTCATGAGGTCGGCCATCTCGCGCACGTTGGCCACGCCGACGGCGTTCGGGAAGTGCGCGAACATCGGCTGGTCGTTCGGCGAGTCCCCGGCGAAGACGAACGCGGCGCGCTCCCGGTCCAGGTCGATGCCGAACTCCTCGGCGAACATGCGCCGGCTCGTCGAGAGCTTGTCGTAGCCGCCGAACCAGCCGTTCACGTGGATCGAGCTCACCTTCGCGGTGAGCCCCTCCGACTCCATCACCTCGACGATCCGCGCCACGCTCTCGCGCGGCAGCTCCGGCACGTCCTCGCGGAAGTCGATCGCGAGATCCGCCTCCCGGTACGGCTGGTCGGAGGCGATGGCGCTGCCCGGCACCTCCCGCAGCACGCGCTCGGCGATGGCGCCCAGGCGCCCGGAGCGCAGCCGCCGCTCGGCATCCCCCACCACGTAGCGCTTCACGAGCCGGCCCCGCTTCGCGTCGTGCCGGAACCAGAACGCGCCGTTCTCGCCCACGACGCCGTCGACGGGCCACATGCGCGCGATGTGGTCGCACCATCCGGCCGGGCGCCCCGTCACGGGGACCACGATGAGGCCCGCGGCCTGCAGGCGCTCGAGGGCGCCGTAGGCCACGGCGTGCAGCCGCCCGTGCGTGGTGAGCGTGTCGTCGATGTCGGCGAGCACGCCGCGCACGGCGGCCCGCGCGGCGAGCGGGAACTCGGCGAGCGGGCGCAGGGACCGCGCGCGCTCAGGGGACGGCATCGGCCGCGCCGCGCGCGGGGGAGCGCTCGAGGAACGCCGCCAGCGCCGCGCGCTGCGCCGCGTCCATGTGCAGGCCGCGCTTGGTGCGGCGCCACAGGATGTCCTCGGCCGTCTCGGCCCACTCCTCGGCCACCAGGTACTCCACCTCGCGCTCGGTGAGCCCCGCGCCGAAATGCCGCCCCAGCGCCTCGATCGAGCGGGCCTCGCCGAGGATCTCCGGCGCGCGGCTGCCGTGGCGCCGGACGATGCCGTCCACCAGATCGCGTCCGAGGGTGTCGTAGCGCCGGAACATCGCGTCGCGGAAGCGGTTGAAGTGCCCGACCTCGCCGCCGGGGAGCGCCTCGGTGGCCGTCCACGGGCCGCCCATGGCGGGGAAGCAGGGGGCCAGCTTCGCGAGCGCCTCCTCGGCGAGGCAGCGGTACGTGGTGATCTTGCCGCCGAAGAGCGTCAGCAGCGGCGCCCCGCCGAGCGTGCGGTCGAGCTTGAGCACGTAGTCGCGGGTGACCTGCGACGGGTCCGCGCTGCCGTCGTCGTAGAGGGGGCGCACGCCCGCGTAGCTCCAGACCACGTCCGCGGGCGCGAGCGGCCGGGCGAGGTAGCGGTTGGCCGCCTCGACGAGGTAGCGCGTCTCCTCCCCCGTGATGCGCTGCCCCTCCTCCACGCTCCCCACCGGCACGTCCGTCGTCCCGATGAGGCTGAAGCGCTCCTGGTACGGGATCACGAAGACCACCCGCCGGTCGGGATTCTGGAGGATGTACGCGTGGCCCTGGGAGTGCACCTTCGGCACCACGATGTGGCTGCCCTTCACGAGCCGCACCCGCTCGCGCGTGCGCTCGCCCTCGATGCGCTCGAGGGCGTCCACGACCCAGGGGCCGGCCGCGTTCACGATCGCGCGCGCCCGCAGCGTGCGCGCGGCCCCGTCGGGCCCGGCGAGCGTGGCCTCCCACATCCCTTCCACGCGCCGGGCGCCCGTGAAGCGGGTGCGGGTGAGCACCGTCGCACCCTTCTGCCGGGCCGACATCGCGTTGAGGACGGTCAGCCGCGAGTCGTCCACGCGGCAGTCGGAGTAGAGGAAGCCGCGGCGCAGGCTCGCCTTCAGGCCGGCGCCGTACTCGAGGTGGGGGAACGCGATCGCCTTCGAGCCCGGCAGCGTGATGTGCCCGCCCAGGTGGTCGTAGAGCCACAGGCCCGCGCGGATCATCCATGCCGAGCGCATGCCCGCGTCGTGGGGCAGCACGAAGAGCAGGGGCCGGACGATGTGCGGGGCGATGCGCAGGAGCACCTCGCGCTCGGCCAGGGCCTCGCGCACGAGCCGGAACTCGTACTGCTCGAGGTAGCGCAGGCCGCCGTGGATGAGCTTCGAGCTCGCCCAGCTCGTGGCGGACCCGAGGTCCGATTGCTCGACGAGGGTCACCGCCAGCCCGCGGCCCGCCGCGTCCCGCGCGATGCCGCAGCCGTTGATCCCCCCGCCGACGATCAGGAGGTCGGGAACCGGCCCCATCGCGCCCACCACAGCAGTCCGAATGCGGTCTTGGTGTCCGTGATGCCGCCCTCGCGCACCCACTCGAGCGCCTCGGCGATCTTCGCCGGAAAGCTCTCCAGGTGCTCGCCCTCGTCGAGCCGGGCGCCCACGTGGGAGAGGCCGCGCGCCCCGTAGAGCTCGATCACCTCCGTGGAGTAGCCGATCGACGGGTCGAGGGTCGCGACGTGCCACCACTGGGAGGCCTCGTAGCCGCACTCCTCGACGAGCTCGCGGCGCGCCGTGGCGAGCGGCGGCTCGTCGCGCTCGAGCTTGCCCGCGGGCAGCTCGATGAAGTGGCGGTGGCGCGGATAGCGGAACTGGCGCTCGAGCAGGATCGTCTCGTCGTCGAGGAACGCGAGCACGAGGACGGCCCCGGGGTGGACCACGTACTCGCGCCAGGCGAGCCGCCCGTCGTGCAGGCGCACCTCGTCGCGGCGGATCTTGAGCAGCCCGCCGTCGTAGGCGAGGCGGGTGGAGACGGTGGTCTCGGTGAAGTCGGCCGCGGGCCTCGGGGGGCGCGCCGGCATCACATCGACGCGGTGATCGCCCGCACGCACAGGTTCATGAGCGGGGCGGGCACGATGCCGAGCACGAGGGTGGCGATGCCGACGGCCGAGAGCATCCAGCGCCCGTCGCGGCGCGGCTCGAGCGTGATCTCGCCGGCGGGGGCGTCCATGTACACGAGCTTCACGACCCGCAGGTAGTAGAACGCGCCCACGACCGAGAGCAGCAGCGCGTACACGACGAGCCACGTGTAGCCGGCCTCGAGCGCGGCCTGCAGCACCGCGAGCTTGGCGAAGAAGCCGAGGGTGGGCGGGATGCCCGCCAGCGAGAACATGAGCACGAGGGCCACGAACGCGTACCAGCGCGAGCGCTGGTTGAGGCCGCGGAAGTCGTCGAGCTCCTCGGCCTCGAAGCCGGCGCGCGACAGCAGCAGGATCAGCCCGAAGGAGCCGAGGGTCATGATCGTGTACGAGATCGCGTAGAAGAGCGCCGAGCTGTAGCCGTTGTCGCTGCCGGCGAGGATGCCCAGCACGAGGTAGCCCATGTGCGCGATCGTCGAGTAGGCGAGCATGCGCTTCAGGTTCGTCTGGGCGATCGCCACGATGTTGCCCACGGCGATGGAGGCCACGGCGAGGAAGACCAGCATCTGCGACCAGTCCACCACCATGCCCTGCAGGCCGCCGGCGAGCAGCCGCATGACGAAGCCGAAGGCCGCCAGCTTGGGCGCCGCACCGACGATGAGCGTGGTGGGCGTGGCCGCGCCCTGGTACACGTCGGGGATCCACATGTGGAAGGGGGCGACGCCGAGCTTGAAGGCCACGCCCGCCACCACGAAGACCAGGCCGAAGCCGGCGAGGGTCGCGCTCGCGTTGCCCTGCTCGAGGGAGGCGGACACGCGGGCGAGGTCGAGCGCGCCCGTGGCCCCGTAGATCATCGACAGGCCGTAGAGGAGCAGGCCCGAGGCGAGCGCGCCCAGCACGAAGTACTTCATGCCGGCCTCGGTCGCGCGCGCCGAGTCGCGCTGCAGGGCCACCATGGCGTACTGCGACAGCGCCATGAGCTCGAGGCCGAGGTAGAGGGTGAGGAAGTGGTGGGCCGAGACCATCACCATCATGCCGAGCGTGCCGAAGAGCGCGAGGCAGAGGAACTCGCCCGTGAGCAGCCCGCGCAGCGCGAGATAGGTGCGCGACATGAGGAGCGTGGCGGCCACCGCGAGCAACATGAAGACCTTGAGCACCTGCGAGAGCCGGTCGGCCACGAACATGCCGTGGAAGGTGACGCGCGAGGGCCCGGCCAGCGTGCCGGCGGCGAGCAGCGCGCAGCCCGCGAGCACCGCGAGCGCCAGCCAGTAGGTCACGTGCCGCTCCTCGTCGCGCAGCGCGAGGTCCAGGACCAGCAGCAGGCAGGCGAGCGCCAGCAGCACGATCTCCGGCATGGCCGGGGCGATGGTGGCGAGGGAGAAGGTGGCGGTGGTCATCGGGCCGTCCTCAGGAGAGCTTGCCCTGCGCGACGTGGCGCACGAGTTCCTGGATGGTGGGGTTGATCGCGTCGGCGAGCGGCTTGGGGTACAGGCCCATGGCGAGCACGGCCACGGCGAGGATCGCGAGGAACGCGAGCTCGCGGGCGTTCACGTCGGCCAGGTGCGCGACGCGCTCGCCGGCCACCGCGCCGTAGATCACCCGCTTGGTCATCCACAGCGTGTAGGCGGCGCCGAGGATGAGGGTCGTGGCGGCGAGGAAGGTGTACCAGAAGTTCACCTTCATGGCGGCGAGCGCCACGGTGAACTCGCCCACGAAGCCGCTCGTGCCCGGCAGGCCCGTGTTCGCCATCGCGAAGAGGACGAAGAACGCGGCGAAGACCGGCATGCGGTTGGCCACCCCGCCGTAGTCGGCGATGTTGCGCGAGTGCAGCCGGTCGTAGAGCACGCCCACGCAGAGGAACATCGCGGCCGAGACGAAGCCGTGGGAGATCATCTGCAGCATCCCTCCCAGCGCGCCCTCCTGGTTGAAGAGGAAGAAGCCGAGGGTCACGAACCCCATGTGGGAGATCGACGAGTAGGCGATGAGCTTCTTCATGTCCGACTGCACCAGCGCCACTAGGCCGATGTAGACCACGGCCACGAGCGAGAGCGTGATCATGAAGCCGGCGAGCTCGTGGGAGGCGTCGGGGGCGATGGGCAGGTTGAAGCGCAGGAACCCGTAGCCGCCGATCTTCAACGTGATCGCCGCGAGGATCACCGAGCCGCCCGTGGGCGCCTCGACGTGGGCGTCCGGCAGCCACGTGTGCACCGGCCACATCGGGACCTTGACCGCGAAGGACATGAACATCGCGAGGAAGATCAGCACCTGCGCGGCGAGGGCGAGCGGCACCCGCTGGAAGTCGGCGATCTCGAAGCTGCCGTTGGTCTGGAAATAGAGGTAGATGAACGAGGCCAGCATGAGCAGCGACCCCAGCAGCGTGTAGAGGAAGAACTTGACCGCGGCGTACACGCGGTTGGGCCCGCCCCACACCCCGATGATGAGGAACATCGGGATCAGCATCGCCTCGAAGAAGAAATAGAAGAGGATCGCGTCGAGCGCGGCGAAGGTGCCGTTGATGAGGCCCGACATGATGAGGAAGGCGGCGAGGTACTGCGCCACCTTCTCGCGCACGACCTCCCAGTGCGCGATCACCACCAGCACCGTCATGAGGCTGTTGAGGAGGATGAGCGGCATCGAGATGCCGTCGATCCCGAGGTGGTAGTTCACGTTGAAGCGCGCCATCCACGGCGTCATCTCGGTGAACTGCATCGCGGCCACGGGCTGGAAGCCCGTCCACAGCGGGATGCACAGGACGAGGCCGAGGACCGAGCCCACGAGCGCGGTCCAGCGGGCGGGGGCGGGGTTGCGGTCGTCGCCGAACGCCAGCACCGCGATGCCGAAGGCGACCGGCACCCAGATCACGAGCGAGAGGAGGTATCCCTGGAACATCGTTTTTCTTGTCGGTGGCCCGGTCCTAGATTACGCGCAGGTAGAACCAGAAGAAGGTGAGGAGGGCGAACACGCCGAAGATCATCGTGAACGCGTAGTGGTAGATGTAGCCGGTCTGCATGCGCCGGGACACGCCCGCGAACCAGCCCACCAGGCGCGCGGTGCCGTTCACCATGATCCCGTCGATGATCGTGCGGTCGCCCCAGGTCCACAGCCCCGTGCCGAACCGGCGGGCGCCGCCCGCGAAGAACCAGTCGTTGAACTCGTCCAGGTAGTACTTGTGCTCGAGGAGCGCGGGCAGGAAGCCGAGCTTCGCCTTCACCACGGCGGGCAGGTCGGGGCGCGCGATGTACAGGTACCACGCGGTGGCGACCCCGGCCAGCGCGAGCCAGAGCGGGATCGAGGCGAAGGCGTGCAGCACCATGGGCCAGGCGCCGTGGAACTCGCGCCCCATCTCCTCCATGGCGGCGGTGGGCGCGATGGCGCCGTCGAACCAGCCGCCGTAGAGCATGGGGCCGATCGCCCAGGCGCCGATCACGACCGAGGGGATGGCGAGCAGCACGAGGGGCACCGTCACCACCCAGGGCGTCTCGTGGGGCTTGCCGTGCATGGGCTCGTGGTGCGGCTCCTCGGCGGCGTGGTACTTCCTGTCCTCGCCGGCGCCCTCGACCACCTCGCCCTTCCACGCGGAACGCTTCTGCTCGCCGGGCGCGTGCGCGGCGGGCGCGTGCCCGTGGGCGCCGAATCGCTCCTCGCCGTGGAAGGCGTAGAACACGAGGCGGAACGAGTAGAGCGCGCCCACGAAGACCGCGCCCAGCGCGAGGACGTACGCGAAGGTGTGGCCCGTGGCGTGCGAGATCGCGAGCGCCTCGATGATCGAGTCCTTCGAGAAGAACCCGGCGAAGGGCGGGATGCCGGCGTTGGCCAGGGCGCCGATGAGCACCGTCGCGTAGGTGATCGGCATGTACTTCGCGAGCCCGCCCATCCGGCGCATGTCCTGCTCGTGGTGCAGCGCGATGATGACCGAGCCCGCGCCCAGGAAGAGCACGGCCTTGAAGAAGGCGTGGGTCATGAGGTGGAAGATCGCCACCGGATAGGCCGAGGCGCCCAGCGCCACCGTCATGTAGCCCAGCTGCGAGAGCGTCGAGTACGCGACCACGCGCTTGATGTCGTACTGCACGAGCGCGACCAGCGCCATGAAGAACATGGTGATCGCGCCCACGACGGTCACCATCGACAGCGCCGCCGGCGACAGCTCGAACAGCGGCGACATGCGCGCCACCATGAAGATGCCGGCCGTCACCATCGTGGCCGCGTGGATGAGGGCGGAGATCGGGGTCGGGCCCTCCATCGAGTCCGGCAGCCACACGTGCAGCGGGAACTGCGCGCTCTTGCCCATGGCGCCCACGAACAGGCACACGCAGATGATGGTCATGAGCGACCAGCTCCAGCCCGGGACGAGCTGCACGAGCGCCTGCGCGAAGCGCGGGGCGCCGGCGAAGACCGGGGCGTAGTCGAGCGTGCCGAAGACCACGTAGACCACCGCCACGCCGAGCAGGAACCCGAAGTCGCCCACGCGGTTGACCAGGAAGGCCTTGAGGTTGGCGTAGATCGCCGTGGGGCGGGTGAACCAGAAGCCGATCAGGAGGTAGGAGACCAGGCCCACCGCCTCCCAGCCGAAGAACAGCTGCAGGAAGTTGTTCGCCATCACCAGCATCATCATCGAGAAGGTGAAGAGCGATATGTAGGCGAAGAAGCGCTGGTAGCCCGGGTCGTCGGCCATGTAGCCGATGGTGTAGACGTGCACCATGAGCGAGACGAACGTGACCACCGTCATCATCGTGACCGTGAGGCGGTCGACGAGGAAGCCCACCTGCAGGTGGAAGTCCGGCCCGGCCATCCAGGTGTAGAGCTGGCGGTCGAGCGAGGCGCCGTGGGCGACCTGGAGGAAGGCCGCGGCCGAGGCGGCGAAGGAGACCGCGACGAGGGCGATCGTGACGGTGTGCGCGAAGGCCCTGCCGAGCTTCCAGCCGAGGAGGCCGGCGAGCAGCGCGCCGGCGAGCGGCGCGAAGGCCGCCACGCAGGAGAGGGTCATCAGGTCCATGTTCTTGTCGTGCTCCCTTGGCCCTGCTATCCCTTCAGCTCGTCCAGGTCGTCGACGTGGATCGACCGGAGGTTGCGGAAGAGCGCCACGAGGATCGCCAGCCCGATGGCCGACTCCGCCGCGGCGACGGTGAGGATGAAGAAGACGAACACCTGTCCCGAAAGGTCGCCCAGCGCGCGGGAGAAGGCGATGAAGTTGGTGTTCACGGCGAGCAGCATCAGCTCGATCGCCATGAGGAGCACGATGAGGTTCTTGCGGTTGAGGAAGATGCCCACCACGCTCACGGCGAAGAGGAGCGCGCCCAGGACGAGGTAGTGCCCGAGGGGGATCACCGCGCCCCCCCTTCGCGCGGCGCGGCCGCGGCGCCCGTCTCGGGGGCGAGCTTCACGATGCGCAGGCGCTGCGAGGGGTGGACCGAGAGCTGCGAGGCCGGGTCCTGGTACTTGCTGTGCTTGCGCCGCAGGGTGAGCGCGATGGCCGCCACGATCGCCACCAGCAGCACGACCGCGGCGATCTCGAAGGCGAAGACGTAGTCGGTGTAGAGCACGTGGCCGAGGGCCTTGGTGTTCGAGTAGCCGGGCGGGGGCGCGCCCCCGGCGCCGGTCCAGCCGCGCGCGAGCAGCGCCACCATCTCGGCGGCCATGAGGAAGCCCACGATGGCGCCGAGGGGCAGGTTCCTCCAGAAGCCCTGGCGCAGCCGGTCCACGTTGATGTCGAGCATCATGACCACGAAGAGGAAGAGGACCATCACCGCGCCCACGTACACGAGCACGAGGACGATGGCGAGGAACTCCGCGTAGGCGAGCAGCCACAGCGCGGCGGCCGAGCAGAACGCGAGCACGAGGAAGAGCGCGGCGTGCACGGGGTTGCGCACCAGGATCACCGCGCAGCTCGCGAGGAGGAGCACGGCGGAGAAGGCGTAGAAGAGGAAGAGGGGGAAGTTCATGTCAGCGGTAGCGCGCGTCCTCGGTGCGGTCGCCCGCGACCTGCGGCTCGAACCGGTCGCCGATGGCGAGCAGCATGGGCTTGGTGTAGAGGAGGTCCCCGCGGTCCTCGCCGTGGTACTCGATGAACCGCGTTTCCACGATCGAGTCGACGGGGCAGCTTTCCTCGCAGAAGCCGCAGAAGATGCACTTCACGAGGTCGATGTCGTAGCGGGTGGTGCGCCGGGTGCCGTCGTCGCGCTGCTCGCTCTCGATGGTGATCGCGAGCGCCGGGCACACCGCCTCGCACAGCTTGCAGGCGATGCAGCGCTCCTCGCCGTTCGGATAGCGGCGCAGGGCGTGCAGCCCGCGCATCCTCGGGCTGGCCGGCGTCTTCTCCTCGGGGAACATCACCGTGATCTTGCGCGAGAACATGTGCCGCCCCGTGAGCCTGAGGCCCTTCACGAGCTCCGTGAGCATGAGGCTGGAGGCGAACTCCTTGACGCGGGCGAGCATGGGCTACCTTCCGAACCAGATCCGCAACACCGGCCAGTGGGCGATCGGCTCCATCAGGGCCACGCCCACCACGGCGATCCAGACGAGGGTCAACGGGATGAACACCTTCCAGCCCAGCCGCATGATCTGGTCGTAGCGGTAGCGCGGGAAGGAGGCCCGTATCCAGAGGAAGACGAACATCAGGAACGCGACCTTGGCGAAAAGCCACAGCACGCTCGAGGCGGCGAGCCAGGAGTACCATGCCGCGCCCTCGCGCACGAACGCGAAGTCGAAGGGGGACAGCCACCCGCCCATGAACAGCAGCGGCGAGATGGTCGAGATGAGGATCATGTTCGCGTACTCGGCGAGGAAGAACACCGCGAAGCTCATGCCCGAGTACTCGACGTGGAAGCCCGCCACGATCTCGCTCTCGCCCTCGGCCACGTCGAACGGGTGGCGGTTGGTCTCCGCCAGCCCCGCGATGTAGTGCACGAGGAAGAGCGGGAAGAGCGGGATCCAGAACCAGCCGAGGAAGCCGAAGGGGGTCGCCTGGCGCTCGACGATGGCGGTGAGGTTCATGCTCTGGCCGGCCATGAGCGCGCCGACGATCGCGAAGCCCATGGCGAGCTCGTAGGCGACCATCTGGGCGGCGGCGCGCATCGCGCCGAGGAAGGCGTACTTCGAGTTCGACGCCCACCCGGCGATGATGACCCCGTAGATGCCGAGGGAGGTCATCGCGAGCAGCACGAGGATCGAGGCGTCGACGTCGGCGATCACCCAGCCCGGCGCGAAGGGCACGATCGCCCAGGCCGCCATCGCGGGGGCCACCGAGATGATCGGGGCGAGCAGGAAGAGCGCCTTGTTCGCCCCGGCCGGGACGATCTGCTCCTTCATGAGCAGCTTGATGGCGTCGGCGATGGGCTGCAGCACGCCCTTGTAGCCCACGCGGTTGGGCCCCTTGCGCACCTGCATCCAGCCGATCACCCAGCGCTCGACGAGCTGGTAGTAGAGGACGGTGAGCAGCAGCGGCACGAGCACCGCCACGATCATGGCGAGCGCGCGCCCGGCGCTGTAGGCCTGCGGCCCCCAGACCGGGCCCAGCCACTGGTTCGCGTAGCCCTGCAGCTGGGTCGCGATCTCGTTCACGCCGCCACCTCCTCGCGCACCGCCTCGACCGAGACCTCGCCCTCGCCCAGCGCCGCGGTTTCCGCCACGCCGCGGGCGAGCCGCACGCAGCCCTCGGGGACCGCGCGGTCCTCGGCGGCGGGCACCACCGCCTCGCCGCCGCCCTGGCGCACGCGCACCGGCTTGCCGGCGGCCAGGCCGAGGGCCGCGAGGGTGGCCGGGTGGAAGCGCGCGGTGCGCGCGGCCTTGCCGTCGGCGGTCCTCTGCAGCGGCAGCGAGCGGCGCACGACCGGGTCGGTGCCGTAGATCGGGAACTCGGCCACGCGCGACAGTCCCGCCGCGCGCGGCATGCGGGAGGTCCACTCGGCCTCGGCGCCGGCGCCGCCCAGCCCCGCCGTCGCCCACGCCTGCAGGTCGGGGGCGATCGCCGAGCGCACCTCCTCGATCTTCTCGGCGTCGAAGCCGGCGAGCCCCAGCATGCCGCCCAGCACGCGCAGCACCTTCCAGCCGGGGCGCGCGTCGCCGCGCGCCTTCACGACCGCGTTGAACGCCTGCACGCGGCCTTCCATGTTGACGAAGGTCCCCGCCGTCTCGGTGAACGGCACGATCGGCAGCACGACGTGCGCGCGCTCGGTCGTCTCGTCGCGGTAGGCCGAGAGGGCGACGACGAACTCGGCGCGCTCGAGCGCCGCGAGCGCGGCCGCTCCCAGGTCGAGCCCGGCCTCGAGGCCGGCGACGAGGTAGGCGCGCCGCGGGCTTTCGACCATCGCGCGCGCGTCCAGGCCCCGCTCGGGCACGGCGCCCACGAGGTGCGCGCCCACGGCGTTGGCGCCGTCGGGCAGCACGCCCACGGTGGCGCCGGTGAGGCGGCCGATCTCCTGCGCGATGGCGAGCAGCGCGGCGAAGTCGGGATGCTGCTGGGCGTAGTGGCCGAGGAGGATCGCCGGGCGCCGCGCGCCGGCGAGGCTCGCGGCGATGGCGCGATGGGCCTCGCCCGGCTCCGGGGCGAGGGCGTGCGGCGCCTCGCCCTTCGCCCGCGCGGCGGCCGCCGCCACCCCGGCCAGCGCCTCCACGAGGGCCTCCGGGCGCGCGATCGCGCGATGGGCCACGGGCATCAGCAGGTCGTCGTCGAGCGCGTGCACCACGTTCACCGCCAGGCCGTGCTTGGCGGCCCCGCGCAGGCGCGCGGCCACGAGCGGCTGCTCCTTGCGCACGGTCGAGCCCACGAGGAGCACCGAGCCGGCCTCGCCGAGCTCGGCGATGGGAAGCCCGAGCCACGGCGCGCCCCGGGGCCTGGCGCGGAAATCGGATTGCCGCACGCGGTGGTCGATGTGCCCGGTGCCCAGGCCGCGGGCGAGCCGGGTGGCGAGGTGCAGCTCCTCGAGCGTGAGCCACGGGGCGAGCAGCGCGCCCAGCGCGTCGGCGCCGTGGCGCGACACCGTGTCCTTGAGCCCCTGGGCCGCGGCCTCGAGGGCCTCGGGCCAGTCGACCTCTTCCCACTGCCCGGCGCGCCTCACCCGCGGGCGCAACAGCCGCTCCTCGGAGGCGAGCCCCTCGCAGGCGAAGCGGTCGCGGTCCGAGATCCAGGTCTCGTTCACCGCGTCGTTGTCGAGCGGCAGCACGCGCAGCACCTCGTCGAGCTTGCTCTGCACCATGAGGTTCGCGCCGAGCGAGTCGTGCCCGCTCACCGAGCGGCGGCGCGAAAGCTCCCAGTTGCGGGCGCGGTAGCGGAAGGGCTTCGAGGTGAGGGCGCCGACGGGGCACAGGTCGATCATGTTGCCCGACAGCTCCGAGTCGACCGTGCGCCCGACGAAGGCGAGGATCTCGGCGTGCTCGCCGCGCCCGGCCATGCCCAGCTCCATCACCCCGGCGATCTCCTGGCCGAAGCGCACGCAGCGCGTGCAGTGGATGCAGCGCGTCATGTCGGTGGCGATGAGGGGCCCCAGGTTCTTGTTCACCACCACGCGCTTGGCCTCGTCGTAGCGCGAGGACGAGGCGCCGTAGCCCACGGCGAGATCCTGCAGCTGGCACTCCCCGCCCTGGTCGCAGATCGGGCAGTCGAGCGGGTGGTTGATGAGCAGGAACTCCATGACGCCCTTCTGGGCCGCGATCGCCTGCTCCGAGTGCGTCTGCACCTTCATGCCCTCGGTGGCGGGCGTGGCGCACGCCGGCAGCGGCTTGGGCGCCTTCTCGACCTGCACCAGGCACATGCGGCAGTTGGCGGCGATCGAGAGCTTGCGGTGGTAGCAGAAGTGCGGCACGTAGATGCCGAGCTGGGTCGCCGCGTCCATCACCGTCGCGCCGCTGTCGACCGTGACGGGCTTGCCGTCGATTTCGAGGTGGATGGGCATGGTCGTCAGTCCGCCGCCATCTTCGCGAGGTCCGGGTTCGCCGAGCTGTAGCCGCCGGGGGCCACGAGGCAGCGCTTGTGGTCGATGTGGTGCTGGAACTCGTCGCGGTACACCTTCACGAAGGCGCGCACCGGCATCGCGGCCGCGTCTCCCAGCGCGCAGATGGTGCGGCCCTGGATGTTGTCGGCGAGGTTGAGCAGCAGGTCGAGGTCCTCCTGGCGGCCCTCGCCGTGCTCGATGCGGTGGATGATCCGGTAGAGCCAGCCCGTGCCCTCGCGGCACGGGGTGCACTGGCCGCACGACTCCTCGAAGTAGAAGTAGGCGAGGCGCTCGGCGGCCTTCACCATGCACGTGTCCTCGTCCATCACGATGACGGCGCCCGAGCCGAGGAAGGAGCCCGCCTTGGCGATCGAGTCGTAGTCCATGTCGGTGGCCATCATCACGTCGGCCGGCAGCACCGGCATCGACGAGCCGCCGGGGATGACGCCCTTGAGCTTCCTGCCCCCGCGCATGCCGCCGGCCATCTCGAGCAGCTTCGCGAACGGCGTGCCCAGCTTCACCTCGTAGTTGCCGGGGCGGTTCACGTGGCCGGAGACCGAGAAGAGCTTGGTGCCGCCGTTGTTGGGCTTGCCCAGCCCCACGAACCAGTCGGCGCCCTCGGTGATGATCCACGGCACGGCCGCGAAGGTCTCGGTGTTGTTGATCGTGGTGGGCTTGCCGTAGAGGCCGTAGTTGGCGGGAAACGGCGGCTTGTAGCGCGGCTGGCCCTTCTTGCCCTCGAGGGACTCGAGCAGCGCCGTCTCCTCGCCGCAGATGTAGGCGCCCATGCCGTGGTGCGCGTGCAGCTCGAAGTCGAAGCCGCCGCCCAGGATGTCGCGGCCCAGGTAGCCCGCGGCGCGCGCCTCCTCGATCGCCTTCTCGAAGAGCAGGTACTCCTCCCAGATCTCGCCGTGGATGTAGTTGTAGCCGACCGTCGATCCCGTGGCGTAGCCCGCGATGATCATGCCCTCGATGAGGGCGTGCGGGTTGTAGCGCAGGATGTCGCGGTCCTTGAACGTGCCCGGCTCACCCTCGTCGGAGTTGCAGACGATGTACTTCTGCCCGGCGAAGCTCTTCGGCATGAAGGACCACTTGAGGCCCGTCGGGAAGCCCGCCCCGCCGCGCCCGCGCAGGGCCGACTTCTTCACCTCCGCCACCACCGCCTCGGGCGTCATCTTCTCCCCGACGATCCTGCGGATCGCGCGGTAGCCTCCGCGCGCCTCGTAGTCGGCGAGGTGCCAGTTCTCGCCGTCGAGGCCCTTCATGATGACGGCGTCGGGGCCGTAGTCGAGCGGGGCGGCCATCAGTCGAGCTCCTCGAGCAGCTTGTCCAGCCTCTCGGGGCTCATGTGGCTGCACATGCGCTTGTTGTCGACGACCATCACCGGCGCGTCCCCGCAGGCGCCCAGGCACTCGCCTTCCTTGAGGGTCACGCGCCCGTCGGCGCTCGTCTGGTTGAAGGCGGTGAGCCCGAGCCGCGACTTGAGGTGCTCGGCGGCGTGCGCCCCGCCCGAGAGCGCGCACGGCAGGTTCGTGCAGACCACGACCTTGTGGCGGCCCATCGGCTCGAGGTTGTACATGTTGTAGAAGGTCGCCACCTCGTAGACCCACACCGGGGGCATGCCGAGCACGCCCGCGACCTCCTCCATCAGCGCGTTCGAAAGCCACCCGTGCTCGTCCTGCGCGATGCGCAGCGCCGACATCACCGCCGACTGCTTCTGGTCGGCGGGGTACTTGCCGAGCTCGCGGTCGATCTTCGCGCGCGACTCGGGCGAGAGCAGTGCCATGGTCACTCGTCCTTCCAGTAGTCGACCGCCGAGTCCGCCGCCGTCATGTGGCGCAGGCGCCCGGCGCCCGCGCCGAAGGCGCCGATCTTGCCGGAGTCGGGGTACTCGCAGACCTCGGCCGGCATCATCGTCGACACCGAGATGTAGGCGAGCTCCGCGCCGGAATCGTTGATGATCTGGTGCGCGGTCTGCGGCCCGCCGGTCGGGCAGCAGATGAAGTCGCCCGCGCGCACCTTGCGGGTCTCGCTGCCGTAGCGCAGCGTGCCCTCCCCGCGCACGATGAAGAACATCTCCTCCTCGCCCCGATGGCTGTGGAAGGGGCAGGAGCGCTTGCCGGGCGGCACCACGTCGTAGGAGTAGCCGAGGTCCCTCGCGCCCAGGCGCGCGCCCACGCGGGCGAACGCCGCGGCGAACTTGCCGCCCTGCTCGAAGCGCTCGAGCGCCAGCTCGTCGATGTTGACGACCCTCGCGTCGATCGCGCGCCCGGGGGGCCGGTCGCTCATCGGTCGATGTCCCCGAAGACGATGTCCATCGTGCCGATGATCGCCACGACGTCGGCGATCATGTGCCCCCTGGCCATCTCGTCCATCGCGGCCAGGTGCGGGAAGCCGGGAGCCCGCAGCTTCAGGCGCCACGGCTTGTTCGCCCCGTCGCTCACGATGTACACGCCGAACTCGCCCTTCGGATGCTCGATCGCGGCGTAGACCTCGCCGGGCGGGACGTGCATCCCCTCGGTGAAGAGCTTGAAGTGGTGGATCAGCTCTTCCATGTTCTCCTTCATCTCGACCCGGGTGGGCGCGGCCACCTTGTGGTTGGTCGTGATGACGGGACCGGGGTTCGCGCGCAGCCAGTCCACGCACTGGCGCACGATCCGGTTGGCCTCGCGCATCTCCTGCACCCGCACGAGGTAGCGGTCGTAGCAGTCGCCGTTGGTGCCCACCGGGATGTCGAAGTCCATCCGGTCGTACACCTCGTAGGGCTGCTTCTTGCGCAGGTCCCAGACGATGCCGCTGCCGCGCAGCATCGGGCCGGTGAAGCCCAGGGCCTGGGCGCGCTCGGGGGTCACGACGCCGATGCCGACGGTGCGCTGCTTCCAGATGCGGTTCTCCGTGAGCAGCGTCTCGTACTCGTCGACGTTGGCCGGGAAGCGGTCGGTGAAGTCCTGGATGAAGTCGAGCAGCGACCCCTCGCGGTTGCGGTTGAGGCGCCGGATGTCGTCCTTGTCGCGCACGCCCGAGGCCTGGTACTTCGGCATCGCGTCGGGAAGGTCGCGGTAGACGCCGCCGGGGCGATAGTAGGCCGCGTGCATCCGCGCGCCGCTCACCGCCTCGTACATGTCCATCAGGTCCTCGCGCTCGCGGAAGGCGTAGAGGAAGACCGTCATGGCGCCCACGTCGAGCGCGTGGGAGCCGATCCAGAGGAGGTGGTTCAGGATCCGCGTGATCTCGTCGAACATCACCCGGATGTACTGCGCGCGCTCCGGCACGTCGACGCCGAGCAGCTTCTCGATCGCCAGCACGTACGCGTGCTCGTTGCACATCATCGACATGTAGTCGAGCCGGTCCATGTACGGCACGTTCTGCAGGTACGTGCGCGTCTCGCAGAGCTTCTCGGTGGCGCGGTGCAGCAGGCCGATGTGCGGGTCGGCGCGCTGGATCACCTCGCCGTCGAGCTCGAGCACGAGCCGCAGCACGCCGTGGGCCGCCGGGTGCTGCGGCCCGAAGTTCATCGTGAAGTTGCGGATCTCGGCCATCTACGGCTTGCCCGACTCGCCGTAGGCGTCCTCGCGCACGACGCGCGGGACGATCTCGCGGGGCTCGATCGTGACCGGCTGGTAGATCACGCGCTTCTGCTCCGGGTCGTAGCGCATCTCGACGTAGCCCATGACCGGGAAGTCCTTGCGGAAGGGGTGCCCCACGAAGCCGTAGTCGGTGAGGATGCGCCGCAGGTCCGGGTGGCCCCTGAAGACGATGCCGTAGAGGTCGAAGGCCTCGCGCTCGTACCAGTTGGCCGAGGGCCAGACGCCGATGACGCTCTCGAGCGACGGGAAGTCGTCGTCCGGGCAGTCCACCCGCAGGCAAAGGCGCCGGTTGTGCACGATCGACAGGAAGTGGTAGACGACCGAGTAGCGCGGGCCGTCGCGCTCCACGTTGCCGAAGCCGCGCCAGTCCACCCCGGCGATGTCGATCAGCGTCGAGAAGGCGAGCGCGGGGTCGTCGCGCAGCGCCGTGGCGGCGGCCGGGAGGTCGCCGGCGGCCACCGCGATGGCGAGCTCGCCGCGGTCGATCCCCGAGGAGCGGATGCGCGCCCCCAGGGCCGCGGCGAGCGCGGATTGCAGGACGTCGAGGGAACCTTGCATCGCTATCGCCTGGAGATCGTGTTGGTGCGCTTGATCTTGTTCTGCAGCTGGATGAGGCCGTAGAGCAGCGCCTCGGCGGTGGGCGGGCAGCCGGGCACGTAGATGTCGACGGGCACGATGCGGTCGCAGCCGCGCACCACGGAATAGGAATAGTGGTAGTAGCCGCCGCCGTTGGCGCACGAGCCCATCGACACCACCCAGCGCGGCTCGGCCATCTGGTCGTAGACCTTGCGCATCGCCGGGGCCATCTTGTTGCACAGCGTCCCGGCCACGACCATCAGGTCCGACTGGCGCGGGCTCGGGCGGAAGACGATGCCGAAGCGGTCGAGGTCGTAGCGCGACGCGCCCGCGTGCATCATCTCCACCGCGCAGCAGGCGAGCCCGAAGGTCATGGGCCACAGCGACCCGGTCCGCGCCCAGTTGAGCACGTTGTCCACCTGGGTCACGACGAACCCCTGCTGGGACACGCCCTGGGAAAGGTCAGCCATGGCACGAATCTCCGACGACGGCCCGCTCGCGCGGCACATGCCCGCCAGGGCGGCGGGACCCCCGCTCGGCGAGCCGGGCCGTTACTCCCACTCGAGCGCCCCCTTCTTCCACTCGTAGATGAATCCCACGACGAGGATGCCGAGGAAGACCAGCATCGCGACCAGGCCGAACCAGCCGATGTCCTGCAGCACGATCGCCCAGGGGAAGAGGAACGCGATCTCGAGGTCGAACAGGATGAAGAGGATCGCCACCAGGTAGTAGCGCACGTCGAACTTCATCCGCGCGTCCTCGAACGCCTCGAACCCGCACTCGTACGGGGAGAGCTTTTCGGCGTCCGGGTTCTGCGCCCCGCTGAGCCTCGCGAGCACGCCGCTGGTGACCAGCGCGCCGATGCCGACGGCCGCGCCGATGGCGAGGAAGAGCAGGATGGGAAAGTAGCTAGCGAGCAATTGCTGGAATCCAGCGCGAACGAAAGAACGAAAATGGTGCCGTCGAAGAGACTCGAACTCTTACGCCTTTCGGCACTGCCCCCTCAAGACAGCGTGTCTACCAATTCCACCACGACGGCGTGCATCTTCCGGGAAGACCCGGGGCTGCGGACTGATCTAAGACAAACTTTCCCTACTTGGGAATCTCCGTGGACTTGCCGCCTTCACCCTGCGGGGCGACCGGCGCCGGTGCCGAGGGAGCAGGCGCCGCCGGTTGAGCCCCGGGTTTCGCCGCGGGAACGGCGATCTGCTGCATGATCCCGCCGGTCTTCGACGGGGCCGAGAAATAGGTGAGGCCGAGGCTGGTGAGGAAGAACACCGCCGCGAGCACGGCCGTGGTGCGCGACAGGAAGTTGGCCGCGCCCGCGCTGCCGAAGAGGCTGCCCGCCGAGCCGCTGCCGAACGCCGCGCCCATGTCGGCCCCCTTGCCGTGCTGCAGGAGCACGAGCACGACGATGCCGACCGCGGCGAGGATGTGGAGCACGAGTACGAGCGTTTGCATTTTGGCTTCGACTGCCTTTCACCGATCTTTCGGCGCATCCAGCGCCGCGCGCCAGATCGCCACGAATTCCTGCGCCGCGAGCGACGCCCCGCCGACGAGACCCCCGTCGACCTCCGGCATCGCGAACAGCTCCGCCGCGTTCGCCGCCTTCACGCTGCCGCCGTAGACGATCGGCAGCTCGGCGCCGGCGCGCGGGTCCTTGCCCGCGATGCGCGCGCGGATGAACGCGTGCGCCTCGTTCGCCTGGGCCGCGGTGGCCGTCCTGCCCGTGCCGATGGCCCACACCGGCTCGTACGCGACGATCCCGCGGTCCAGCCCCGCCGCGCCGTAGTGCCCGAGCAGCGCGTCCACCTGCCGCGCGAGCACGGCCTCGGCCTCGCCCCGCTCGCGCTGCTCGAGCGTCTCGCCCACGCAGAAGACGGGGGTGAGGCCGGCATTGCGCGCGGCGACGTACTTCTCGGCCGCGACGGCGTCGGTCTCGCCGAAGAGCGCCCGGCGCTCGGAGTGCCCGACGATCACGTACCGGCACCCCAGCTCCACGAGCATGCGGCCCGACACTTCCCCGGTGTAGGCGCCCTGGTCGTATCGGCTCAGGTCCTGCGCGCCCCAGGCGATTCCCGACCCTTCGAGCAGCGCCCGCACCTGGGCAAGGTAGGGCGTCGGCACGCACACCGCGCATGCCACGGGATTGTCGCGGGGGATCTCGCGCAGCAAGGCCTTGAGCAACGATTCGTTGGCGGCAAGGCTGCCGTTGAGCTTCCAGTTGCCGAGGACGACTTTGGACCGCATCGCGAACCTCAAAACCTGTAGATTTTAGCGCGGAAGCGGCACCAGCGGCAAATCCCGCCCGCCGGGCGACGGCAGCGGGGAGCCGGCCTCAGGCCACCGCGCGCTCGGCGGCGCTGCGCACCGCCGCGGCGATCGTCTCCGCGAGCGCCTGCACGTGGGGACGCTCCTCGCCCTCGACCATCACGCGCACCACGGGCTCCGTGCCCGAGGGGCGCAGCAGGACGCGCCCGCGCCCGGCGAGGTCGGCCTCGGCGCGCTCGATCGCCGCGCGCACCTCGGGAGCCTGCAGGTCGACCTTGCGATCGAGCCGGACGTTGACCAGCACCTGGGGCAGCAGGACCAGCTCGCGCGTGAACTGCGCGAGGCCCTGCTCGGCGGCGGCGAGCGCGGCGAGCACCTGCAGCGCCGAGATGATGCCGTCGCCGGTGGTATGGCAGTCGAGGCACAGGAGGTGCCCGGAGTTCTCGCCGCCGCACTGCCAGCCGCGCTCGACGAGGCTCTCGAGCACGTAGCGGTCGCCGACCTTCGCGCGCGCGAACGCGACGCCCATGTCGCGCCAGGCGCCTGCTCGAGGGCGAGGTTGGTCATCAGCGTGCCCACCACGCCGCCGGGGAGCCGCCCGCGCTGCGCGCGGTGCTGCACGATCGCGTAGAGGAGCTGGTCGCCGTCGTACAGCCGCCCGTCGCGGTCGGCCATCGCGAGGCGGTCGCCGTCGCCGTCCAGCGCGATGCCGAAGTCGGCGCCGTGCTCGACCACCGCGCGCGCCATGCGCCTGGGGTGCGGTGGCGCCGACGCCTCGTTGATGTTGAGGCCGTTGGGCTGCGCCGCCGATGGCGACCACCTCGGCGCCGAGTTCGTGGAACACGCGGCGGCGCGACGTGGTAGGCGGCGCCGTGGGCGCAGTCGACCACGAGCTTCAGCGCCGCGCAGGTCGACGCTCGTTCGGGAACGTGCTCTTGCAGAACTCGATGTAGCGGCCCGCGGCATCGTCGACGCGCTCGGCCTTGCCGAGCTCGGCCGACGCGCGCCACGACGAGCGGCGCGTCGCAGCAGCGCTTCGATCTCGCGCTCCACCGTCGTCGGGCAGCTTCATGCCCGTCGCCGGAGAAGAACTTGATGCCGTTGTCGTCGAAGGGGTTGTGCGAGGCGCTGATCACGACCCCGGCCGAAAGCCGCAGCGCGCGCGTCAGGTAGGCGACGCCGGGCGTCGGCAGCGGGCCGCGCAGCAGCACGTCGACGCCGCGCGGCCGAAGCCCGCCTCGAGCGCCGCCTCGAGCATGTAGCCCGAGATGCGCGTGTCCTTGCCGATCAGCACCGCGGGCCGGTCGCCGCGCGCGGCGCGATGTCCGCGCGCGAGAGCACCTTGCCGGCGGCAGTAGCCGAGCTTGCAGCACGAAGTCGGGCGTGATCGGCGCCTGGCCGACGCGCCCCGCGCATGCCGTCGGTGCCGAAAAATCGCGTCTGCTCATTGCTTCCCCATCGCGGTGCGCCTGCGCCACGCCTCCAGATTGCGTCCACACGCGCAGCGCATCGACGGTTTCGCGCACGTCGTGCACGCGCAGCACGCGCGCCCCATGCTGCGCCGCGAGCAGGCGGCGGCAACGCTGCCGGCGAGGCGCTCGTCCACGCGCTCGCGCCCGGTGATCTCGCCGAGCATGCGACTTGCGCGACAGCCGGCCAGCAGCGGTAGCCCCAGCGCGGCGAGCGTCGGCCAGCGCGCGGAAGAGCGTCGAGGTTGTGCGCCGAGCGTCTTGCCGAAGCCGAAGCCCGGGTCGAGCGACGATGCGCTGCGGCCACGCCCGCCGCCTCGAGCGCGCTGCGCCCGGCTCGGCAGGAAGGCCGCACCTCGCCGCACCACGTCGTCGTAGTGCGGGCGCGCGCTGCATCGTCCCGGGCTCGCCCTGCATGTGCATCAGGCAACCACGCCGCACGCTCGCGCCGCGCCACCGCCTCGAGCGCGCCCGGGGCGCGGAAGGCGTCGATGTCGTTGACCATCGGCGCCCCGCCGCGAGCGCCGCGCGCATCACGCGCGGGCTTGCGCGTGTCGACCGACACCGGCACGCCCTCGCGCGCCAGCGCTTCGATGACCGGCATCACGCGGCCAGTTCCTCGGCCTCGTCGACCGGCGGCGCCCCGGGCGCGTCGACTCGCCGCCGACGTCGAGGATCCGCGCCGTCCTCGCGCAGGGCGCAGCGCGTGCGCGATCGCGCGCGCCGGGTCGCGGAAGCGCCCGCCGTCGGAGAACGAATCGGGGGTGACGTTGACGATGCCCATGACGCAGCGGGACGGCGTCGATGGCGGCAGCACAGAACGGCGGTGGCCTGGGGCCACGCCCTCGAGGGCAGCGATCGATCGCGCCGATGCGCTCAGCGCGCTCTGCGCCGGGCGACGCGGCGTCGGGCTCGGCACGCCGCGGCCGCTGGCTGCCGCCCGTGTCCGGCGGTCGACGCGGGCGTCGGTCGGCGCCGGCTTCGGCGGGCGCGGCGGCTTGCCCGCCATGATGTCGTCGATCTGGTCGGAGTCGATGGTCTCCCACTCGAGCAGCGCCTTGGCCATCGCCTCGACCTTGTCGCGGTTGTCCTCGATCAGCTTGCGCGCGAGCGCGTACTGCTGGTCGATGATGCGCGCGGATCTCGCCGTCGACCTTCTGCATCGTCTCCTCGGACATGTTCGTGGTGCTGCGTGACCGAGCGGCCCGAGGAACACCTCGCCCTCGTTCTCGCCGTAGACCATCGGCCCCAGCGCGTCGGACATGCCCTACCGGTCACCATGCGCGCGCGCCATGCTCCGTCGCCCG
Organism: uncultured beta proteobacterium; assembly: GCA_963741815.1. Lineage (GTDB taxonomy): Bacteria > Pseudomonadota > Gammaproteobacteria > Burkholderiales > Usitatibacteraceae > Usitatibacter. Next base: position 827,037 of record CAVUJI010000003.1, on the reverse strand, counting down.
CTCGAAGTCGTTGCGAGGCGCCGGTGGTCATCTGGTTCATGAACAGCTCCTCGGCGATGCGCCCGCCGAACAGCACCGCGATGGTGTTCAGCATGCGGTCGCGTGTCCATGCTGTAGCGGTCCTCGCTCGGGCAGCTGCATCGTCACGCCGAGCGCGCGGCCCGCGCGGGATGATCGTCACCTTGTGCACCGGATCGGTCTTCGGCAGCAGCCGCGCGACGACCGCGTGGCCGCGACTCGTGGTACGCCGTGTTGCGGCGCTCCTCCTCGGGCATGACCATCGACCGCCGCTCGGCGCCCATGATGATCTTGTCCTTGGCGCGCTCGAAGTCGTCCATGTCGACCAGGCGCTTGTTGCGGCGCGCGGCGAACAGCGCCGCCTCGTTCACCAGGTTGGCGAGGTCGGCGCCGGAGAAGCCCGGCGTGCCGCGCGCGATGATGTCGGCGTTCGACGTCGGGCGCGATCGGCACCTTGCGCATGTGCACGAGCAGGATCTGCTCGCGCCCGCGGATGTCGGGCAGCGGCACGACCACCTGGCGGTCGAAGCGGCCCGGGCCGCAGCAGCGCCGGGTCGAGCACGTCGGGGCGGTTGGTCGCGGCGATGACGATCACGCCGACGGTGGCCTCGAAGCCGTCCATCTCGACCAGCAGCTGGTTCAGCGTCTGCTCGCGCTCGTCGTTGCCGCCGCCCAGGCCCGCGCCGCGCTGGCGGCCGACCGCGTCGATCTCGTCGATGAAGACGATGCAGGGCGCGTTCTTCTTCGCCTGCTCGAACATGTCGCGCACGCGCGCGGCGCCCACGCCGACGAACATCTCGACGAAATCGGAGCCCGAGATCGAGAAGAACGGCACCTTGGCCTCGCCGGCGATGGCGCGGGCGAGCAGCGTCTTGCCGGTGCCCGGGCGAGCCGACCATCAGCACGCCGCGCGGAATGCGCCCGCCCAGCTTCTGGAACTTCGACGGATCGCGCAGGAAGTCGACCAGCTCGCCGACCTCTTCCTTGGCCTCGTCGCAGCCGGCGACGTCGGCGAAGGTGACCTGGTGTTGGTCGACTCGTCGAGCATGCGCGCGCGCGATCTTGCCGAACGAGAACGCGCCGCCGCGGCCGCCGCCCTGCATCTGGCGCATGAAGAAGATCCACACGCCGATCAGCAGCAGCATCGGGAACCACGACACGAAGATGTTCATCAGGAGCGAGGGCTCCTCCTCGGGCTTGGCCTCGATCTTGACGTTGTCCTTCATGAGGTCGCTCACCATCCAAGGATCCTGGATGCCGGGGGTGTACACCGTGTAGGCCTTGCCGTCGCGGGTCAGGGCCTTGAGGGTGCGCGAGCCGTCCATCTTCACCTTGGCGATGTGGCCCTGGCGCGCCTCGTCCATGAAGGACGTGTAGTCGAGCACGTTCCCGCTCGAGGCGCGGTTGCCGACCTGCATGAACACCATGGTCAATATGACCCCGATGACGAGCCAGACCATGATGGTGCGGATGGTGTTGTTCACTTAGACGAGTCCTTCTTTCGGAAAATCCCAGATTTTTCAGGGGGATGAGATCGGTCGACACCCTTCAGATTCGGGCGGCGGCGGGGAATTCAACCCCCCGTCGGGGAGGGATTTCCGGCCGGCCTGCGCCCGCGCGCCAGAAGGTACTGCTCGGCGCTCTCGTCGCGGGAGGCGCCGGGCTTGCGCACCACCACCTTCTCGAACGCCCGGCGCAGCGACTTGAGGTAATCATCATACCCTGCGCCCTGGAAGATTTTGACCAGGAGCACCCCCTCGCGTTTCAGGTGCAACAGCGCGAAGTCGAGCGCCGCTTCGGCCAGGCGCATCACCCGGGCCTGGTCCGAGACGGCGATGCCGCTCATGTTGGGCGCCATGTCCGAAAGGACCACGTCCACGGCCCGGTCGCCGAGCGCCGCCTCGAGCGCGGCCAGCGCCGGGGCGGCCTCGAAGTCGCCCTGCACGAAGGTGACGCCGGGCAGCGGCGCCATCGCGAGGAGGTCCATCGCGACCACCTTCCCGGCGGGGCCCACCCGCTGCGCGGCCACCTGCGACCAGCCGCCGGGGGCGGCGCCCAGGTCCACCACCACCTGCCCGGGCCGCAGGATGCGGTCGCGCTCGTCGATCTCCACGAGCTTGTAGGCCGACCGGGCGCGGTAGCCCTCGCGCTTGCTGCGCTGGACGTAGGGGTCGTTCACATGGCGGGAGAGCCACCGCTTGCTGGAAGCGGACCTTTTCACCTTGCCGAAGACCCCGGCCGGGGACGAGCCGCCCCTTTTCCTTCCGTCACGAGGGCGGCGAGGGTGTCGAACACCCCGGCGCTTTCGCACCGACGGAGACCGCCTTGAAGCCGCCGCGAGCGCGAATCTCCTCGAATCGGCGCGCGACATCCGCCAGGCCCGCCATCGCTTCCATGCGTTCGCGGAGGGTCAACCGGAGGGCCCGCCGCAATTGCGCCTGGCGACTGCCTTCCCACGTGGTCAAGCTCCAGTCGACGTCCGGCTCGTCTTCAGTCATCGCGTTTGCCGTCTCCCAGGATCGATTGCAGATGCTCGATGTCGTCCAGGTCCCGCGGCCGGTTGGCCTGCCGCTTCATCGCGATCAGCGTCGGCAGCGAGACAAACCGCACTCGCAACCCCGGTGCCAGCTCGCCCTCCATTGCAAGGACGTACTCCCGCTCGAAGTCGAACGGCGCCGCCACGAACAGGTCCACGCCTGTCTCACGATGGCGATCGCTGAAGAAATTCAGCACCGTCATACCCTTGTCGCGAATCCACCCCTGGCGCCGCCCGGCGTCGGCGAACTGCTCGGACGTGATCGGCACAATCGGCCGGAATCCAAGCGTTTCGAGCACCCGGAACGCGCGACCGATGTTGGCCGGGTCCAGCGCAATCACCAGATCAACATCCTGTGTCAGACGGATGTACCCATGCGCGTTCACGGCCACGCCGCCCGCGACGAGATAGCGAACCTGTCCGCCATTCAGCGCGCGAATGATGGCCTCCAGGCTTTCGAGCTTCATGTCATCGCTTCAGCATGTCGAACCGGTTAACGCGGGTGCTCTTCCGTAGAACGCCATCTCGATCAGGCGGTCGGGCAGCCTCTCCCGCATTCGCGAATCTTACCGCCCCGAAGGTCCCCGTGCCCGACCGTCCACCCCGGCGACAAGGCCTGCTCGGTGCGCGAAACCAGGGTGCCTCAATGAGGCCGCGGCATCGATGCCGCGGAAAACGTGATCAGCGCCATCATCAGCGCGCCGCCGACTGGCTTCAATCAGGCCGCGGCATCGATGCCGCGGAAAACCCGACTGTTTGCGATTCGATCCTGCAGCCGTCCACGGAGAACCGTCCACGGAGAAGAAGATCGGCCGCGGTCGGCAAGCGAGCCCTCCCATCAGGGCAGGGCATCGAAGGCCCATCCATTTAGCTCCCTGAAGATTTCCCCGCTTTCGACGAACACTTCCGGCATCAGCCCGCAAGCGACCCGATCGCCCGGCCCCGCCACGAAGCTCGTCCGGTATCCGCCCCCGGCCGGGTCGCGGAATACGCGAATCACGCTGTCGTTCACGTCGACGACCCACACTTCCGGAATGCCGCAGCGGGCGTAGAGCGGCACTTTCCTGTGGAGGTCGAAGCGCAGGGTGGTATCGGAGACCTCGACCAGGAGCAGCACGTCCGCCGGCCTCGGATGCGCCGTGGCGTAGTCGTCGGAGCGCGCGGCGAGGAGTGCGAGGTCGGGCTGGGGAACCGAGCGGTCCGAAACGACCGCCGGGTGCTGCACGGATACCACCGCGCGGTCACCGGCCCGCTGGATGAACAGCCGCGTGAGGGTGTTCACCCTCCCCGAGTGCGGCGGCCCGATCGGCGGCATCTCGATGATCTCCCCCTCGATCAGCTCGAGGCGGGCGTCGGGCTCGAACACGCCCGCCTCGCCCATGCGCTGGAATTCGTCGGCGGTGACGAGGTGGCGCTGCGGGTCCTGCAATGCGGCACTCATCGTCGGTCCCTGTCGGATCGCAGCCGATCGTCGCCCGGGGCGAGGATCGCGGAGAGGAAGAATCGATCGAAGATCGTTCGAATATCTTACGCCCGGCGGGAACCGGCATCGCGGCATGCGGAGGGCGGATAATGGCGTCCATGGCCACCGCCCTCACCCCCGCCCGCCGCAGCGCGCTACGCGCCGAGGCCCACAAGCTGCGTCCCACGGTCCTCATCGGCGACAAGGGCCTCACCGACGAGGTGCTGGCCGAGGTCGACCGCGCGTTGAAGGCCCACGAGCTGATCAAGGTGCGCGCAGCCACCGACGACCGCGACGCGAGGAACGCGTGGATGGAGATCGATCTGCGAGCGGCTCGACGCGCATCCGGTGCAGCAGATCGGCAAGGTGCTCGTCGTCTACCGGGAGAATCCGGAGGAACGCAAGGCGACCTCGCCCGCCGGGTCCTCTCGCGGGCGAGAGGGAAAGCCTTCCGTCCGCCGCTCTCCGAAGACGGCTGGCGGCGTCGCCCCGCACGGCTCGGCGAAACGAAGGCTCGGCGGCCCCTCCGCTGGCCCATTGGCCAAGACGAAGGGCAGCGGCGGCAGGCGCGGCTCGATCCCCCGGCCCCCGCCCCCTTCACCCCGCCCGGCGTCCGGACCCCGGCGCCGGCGACCGAGAAGCTCGGGCCAGGGCCGCTAGAGCTTCCAGATCCCGCCGTCGCGAAACGGCGCTCGTACCGGCCACCGCGGGCAGAGCGCCTCGACGACCGCCATCAGGTCGAACAACGCGGGATATGGATCGCCGGGGCGGGAGGGCTGCCGAGGCACCCCGCCCTCGGCGGCGAGCGGGGGGTCAACCGGCTTGGCGGAGGATCTCATCGAGCAGCGCTTCACGGTCGAAAGGCCGCAAGCACCCCGAAGCTCTTGGAGGTCGAGGCTCGCCCGATTGCTCCGGACCAGGCGGCCCGGCCACGGAGTCAGACGTACTTCACGTCCACGACCTCGAACTCCTTCACCCCGCCCGGCGTGCGCACCTCGGCCACGTCGCCCGAGAACTTCCCGATGAGCGCCTTGGCGATCGGGGAGGAGTAGGAGATCTTCCCTTCCTTGATGTCGGCCTCGTCCTCGCCCACGATCTGGTAGGTCACCGACTCGCCCCCGGCGGTGTCCGCGAGCTCCACGGTCGAGCCGAAGACCACGCGCCCGTCGTCGTCGAGGAGCGCGGGGTCGATCACCTGGGCGTTGGCGAGCTTGGCCTCGAGCTCCAGGATGCGCCCCTCGATGAAGCCCTGGCGCTCGCGCGCGGCCTCGTACTCGGCGTTCTCGGTGATGTCGCCGTGGGCGCGCGCCTCCGCGATGGCGGTGATCACCGCGGGGCGGTCGACGGTCTTCAGGCGATGCAGCTCGGCACGCAGCAGCTCGGCGCCGCGCGAGGTGATCGGGATCTTGGTCATGGCAGGGAGGCGTGGAGCGACTGGATGTCGTAGGCGCGCATCTCCTCGAGATGGCGCATCCCGACGCACGCGGCGCGGGCGCCGGCGAGCGTCGTGTAGTAGGTGATCCGGTTGCTGCAGCGCCGTGTTGCGGATCGACGCATGAGTCCTGGATCGAGCGGCGGTCTCCTCGACGGTATTCACGATGAGGCTCACTTCGCCGTTCTTCATCATGTCCACGATGTGGGGCCGGCCCTCCTGCACCTTGTTCACCGGGCTGCACCTTGAGCCCCGCCCGGGCGAGGGCGGCGGCGGTGCCGCTGGTCGCCACGAGCGAGAAGCCCAGCTCGTCGAGCGCGCGGCCGATCTCGATCACCCGCGCCTTGTCGCGCGTCGCGCACGCTGATGAACACCTTGCCGCCCTTCGGGCAGGCGCACGCCCGCGGCGAGCTGGCTCTTCACGAACGCCTCGGCGAAGCTCTGCCCGACGCCCATCACCTCGCCCGTCGACTTCATCTCGGGACCGAGGATGGTGTCGACGCCGGGGAACTTGATGAACGGGAAGACCGCCTCCTTCACCGAGAAGTACGGCGGCACCACCTCCCCGGTGACGCCCTGCGCGGCGAGCGCTGCGCCCGACCATGCAGCGCGCGGCGATCTTGGCCAGCGGCAGGCCGGTCGCCTTCGACACGAAGGGCACGGTGCGCGAGGCGCGCGGGTTCACCTCGAGCACGTAGACACCCGTCGCGTCCTGGATCGCGAACTGCACGTTCATCAGCCCGACCACGTCGAGCGCCTTCGCCATGGCGACCGTCTGGCGGCGCAGCTCGTCCTGCAGCTCCGCGCGACAGGCGAGAACGGCGGCAGCGAGCAGGCCGAGTCGCCGGAGTGCACGCCGGCCTGCTCGATGTGCTCCATGATGCCGCCGATCGAGCACGTCGCTCGCCGTCGCAGACGGCGTCGACGTCGACCTCGATCGCGTCGTTGAGGAAGCGGTCGAGCAGCACCGGGCGAGTCGTTCGAGACCTTCACCGCCTCGTTCATGTAGCGCTCGAGGTCGCGCTGCTGCGTGCACGATCTCCATCGCCCGGCCGCCCAGCACGTAGCGACGGCCGCACCACCACGCGGGTAGCCGATCGCCTCCGCCGCCTGCGAGCGCCTCCTCGGCGGTGCGCGCCGTGCGGTTCGGCGGCTGGCGCAGGCCCAGCGTCGCTGCAGCAGCTTCTGGAAGCGCTCGCGGTCCTCGGCGCGGTCGATCGTGTCGGGCGCCGTGCCGATGATCGGCACGCCGGCCGCCTCGAGGTCGCGCGCGAGCTTGAGCGGCGTCTGCCCGCCGAACTGCACGATCACGCCCACGGGCTTCTCGCGCTGCGACGATCTCGAGCACGTCCTCGAGCGTCAGCGGCTCGAAGTAGAGCCGGTCGGACGTGTCGTAGTCGGTCGAGACGGTCTCCGGGTTGCAGTTGACCATGATCGTCTCGAAGCCGTCCTCGCGCAGCGCGAAGGCGGCGTGCACGCAGCAGTAGTCGAACTCGATGCCCTGGCCGATGCGGTTCGGCCCGCCGCCCAGCACCATGATCTTGCGCCGGTCGCGTCGGCTCCGCCTCGCACTCCTCCTCGTAGGTCGAGTACAGGTAGGCGGTGCGTCGTCGCGAACTCCGCCGCGCAGGTGTCGACGCGCTTGTAGACCGGCCGGATGCCGAGCGCGTGGCGGCGCTTCGCGCACCTCGTGCTCGGTGGTCTTCCAGCAGGTGCGCCAGGCGCCGGTCGGAGAAGCCCTTGCGCTTGAGCTCGCAGCAGCGTCCTCGCGCGTCGAAGTCGCGCCAGCGTGCTGCTTCTCGATGCGCGAGCTCGAGGTCGACGATCTCCTTGATCTGCGCGAGGAACCAGCGGTCGATCTGCGTGAAGCGGTGGATGTCCTCGAGCGGTCATGCCGATCCCGAACGCGTCGGCGACGTACCAGAGCCGCTCGGCCCGCGGGTAGGCGAGCTCGTCCTCGATCCGTGTCGGGGTCGACGCGTCTTCAGGTTGAAGCCGTCCACGCCGACCTCGAGGCCGCGCAGCGCCTTCTGCAGCGACTCCTGGAAGGTGCGGCCGATCGCCATCACCTCGCCGACGCGACTTCATCTGCGTCGTCAGGCGGTCGTCGGCCTGCCGGAACTTCTCGAACGCGAAGCGCGGCACCTTCGTCACCACGTAGTCGATCGTCGGCTCGAAGGACGCCGGCGTGCGCCCCGCCGGTGATGTCGTTCTGCAGCTCGTCGAGCGTGTAGCCGACGGCGAGCTTGGCGGCGATCTTGGCGATCGGGAAGCCGGTCGCCTTCGACGCCAGCGCCGAGGAGCGCGACACGCGCGGGTTCATCTCGATCACCACCATGCGCCCGTCGTCCGGGTTGACCGCGAACTGCACGTTCGAGCCGCCGGTCTCGACGCCGATCTCGCGCAGGCACCGCGATCGAGGCGTCGCGCATGATCTGGTATTCCTTGTCGGTCAGCGTCTGCGCCGGCGCGACGGTGATCGAGTCGCCGGTGTGCACGCCCATCGGATCGAGGTTCTCGATCGAGCAGACGATGATGCAGTTGTCGCTGCTGTCGCGCACGACCTCCATCTCGAACTCCTTCCAGCCGATCACCGACTCCTCGATCAGCAGCTCGTGGTCGGCGAAGCGTCGAGGCCCGCGCTCGCAGATGGTCGTCGAACTCCTCGATGTTGTAGGCGATGCCGCCGCCGCGTGCCGCCGAGCGTGAAGGAGGGCCGGATGATCGACCGGGAAGCCGATCCGTCGCCTGCACCTGCGAGCGCCTCCTCCAGCGAGTGCGCGAGGCCGCGAGCGCGGCGAGGCGAGCCCGATCTTCGCCATCGCGTGCTTGAACTTCTCGCGGTCCTCGGCCTTGTCGATGGCCTCCTTGCGCGCGCCGATCAGCTCCACGCCGTACTTCTCGAGCACGCCCTCGCGGGCGAGGTCGAGCGCGCAGTTGAGCGCCGTCTGCCCGCCCATCGTCGGCAGCAGCGCGTCGGGGCGCTCGCGCTCGATGATGCGCGCGACCATCGGCCAGGTGATCGGCTCGATGTAGGTGACGTCGGCCATCTCCGGGTCGGTCATGATCGTGGCCGGGTTCGAGTTGACCAGGACCACGCGGTAGCCCTCCTCGCGCAGCGCCTTGCACGCCTGCGCGCCGGAGTAGTCGAACTCGCAGGCCTGGCCGATGACGATCGGGCCGGCGCCGATGATGAGGATGCTCTTGATGTCGCTGCGCTTGGGCATGTGCTAGGACGCCGAGGCCTTCTTCCGCGCTTCCATCATCGTCACGAACCGGTCGAAGAGCACGCCGATCTCGTGCGGCCCCGGGCTCGCCTCGGGGTGGCCCTGGAAGCAGAAGGCCGGCTGGTCGGTGCGCGCCAGGCCCTGCAGCGTGCCGTCGAACAGCGAGCGGTGCGTGGCCTTCACGTTGGCGGGCAGCGTCTTCTCGTCGACGGCGAAGCCGTGGTTCTGGCTCGTGATGACGACCTTGCCGGTGTCGAGGTCCTTCACCGGGTGGTTGGCGCCGTGGTGGCCGAACTTCATCTTCATCGTCTTCGCCCCCGCGGCGAGCGCCAGGAGCTGGTGGCCCAGGCAGATGCCGAAGACCGGCGTGTCGGTGGCGAGGATCGCGCGGATCGCCTCGATCGCGTAGTCGCAGGGCTCCGGGTCGCCCGGGCCGTTGGACAGGAACACGCCGTCGGGCGCGAGCGCCAGCGCTTCCTTCGCCGTGGCCGTGGCCGGCAGCACCGTCACGCGGCAGCCGCGCTCGGCGAGCATGCGCAGGATGTTGCGCTTGACGCCGTAGTCGAAGGCGACGACGTGGAAGCGCTCCGGGCCCGAGGGCCTGTAGCCGGTGCCGAGCGCCCAGACGCTGCCCGACCAGTCGTAGGGCTGCTTCACGCTCACGACCTGCGCGAGGTCCAGGCCGGCCATGGACGGCGCGGCGCGGGCGGCCTCGAGGGCGGCCGTCTCGTCGATGCGGCCCGCCTGGATGCAGCCGTTCTGCGCCCCCGGGTCGCGCAGCAGCCGCGTGAGCCGGCGCGTGTCGATGTCGGCGATGGCGACGACGCCGTTCTCGCGCAGGTACGTGGGCAGGTCCTCCTCCTCGCGCCAGCTCGAGCTCGCCAGCGGCAGGTCGCGGATCACGAGCCCGGCGGCGTAGACCTTCCCGGACTCGGCATCCTCGCGGTTGGCGCCGACGTTTCCGATGTGCGGATAGGTGAGGGTGACGATCTGCCGGCGTACGAGGGATCGGTGAGGATCTCCTGATACCCGGTCATCGCGGTGTTGAAGACGACCTCGCCGACCGTGCTTGCCTCGGCGCCGATGCTGCAGCCGCGGAAAACGCTCCCGTCGGCGAGGACCAGGACGGCGGGGGTCTTGTGCGACACGAGGACGGCTCCGGTGCTCGGGGGAAACGGGCCCGCGCGAACCGCGGGCGCAAAAAAACGGGAGAGCGCAATTCCCGTGGCTCATCCCGCTTTCATTGACCTGCGATTATAGCAGAACCGCGTCCCCGGCCGCTAGCGCAGCCCCAGCACGTCGCGCATGTCGTAGAGCCCCGCGGCGCGTCCCGCGAGGAAGCGCGCGGCGCGCATGGCCCCCTCGGCGTAGGTCGCCCGGCTCGCGGCGCGGTGGGTGATCTCGAGGCGCTCGCCGGGACCGGCGAAATACACCGTGTGGTCGCCCACGACGTCCCCGCCGCGGGCGACCGAGAAGCCGATGCTGCCCGGCCGGCGCTCGCCGGTGGCGCCGTGGCGCGCGAACACGCCGTCCTTGCCGAGGGTGGTGCCGCGCGCCGCGGCGGCGACCTCGCCCAGCTGGAGGGCCGTGCCCGAGGGCGCGTCCACCTTGCGCTTGTGGTGGATCTCGAACACTTCCACGTCGTAGTCGGGCCCCAGCGCCCGCGCGGCCATCTCGACCAGGCGCAGCGCCACGTTCACGCCCACGCTCATGTTCGGCGCCATCACGATCGGGATCGCCCGCGCGGCCTCGGCGATGGCCGCGCGCTGGGCCGCATCGAAACCGGTGGTGCCGACGACGAGCGCGCGCTTCGCCTCCCGGCACGCGGCCAGGTGGCGCATCGTGCCTTCGGGGCGGGTGAAGTCGACCAGGACGTCGGCCCCGGCGAGCGCCGCGGCTGCGTCGACGCCGACGCGCACCCCGCGGGCGGCCTCGGCGAGCTCGCCCGCGTCGCGGCCGGCCCACGGGCTGCCGGGTGCTTCGAGGGCGGCGGCGAGGACCACGCCCTCGGTCGCGGCGGCCGCCTCGAGCAGCGCGCGGCCCATGCGTCCGCCCGCGCCCGCCACGGCCACGCGGGTGGCCGTCATTGCACCGGCCGGGCCGGCGCGGCCGCGCGCACCGGCGGCGGCGGCGGGGGATTGGCGTTGCCCGTGAACCGGGCGAGCTTGCCGTTCTCGAAGTAGACCGTGAGCCGCTTGCGGTCGCGCGCCTTGCCGCCCCGCACGTCGCTCAGGTAGTAGTCCCACTCGTTGTCGTGGAAGATGTCGACCAGGAGCGGGGTGCCGAGGAGGTTGCGCACCTCGGCCTTCGTCATGCCGGGCTTCAACTTGTCGACGACGTCCTGCGTCACGTAGTTGCCCTGCTGGATGTCCATCTTGTAGACGCACCCGGCGAGCGCCGTGGCGAGGAGGAGGCAGGCGAGGAGGCGCATGGAGGGGCAGTGGGTCGCGGACCGCGCATTATATCGTTCCGCTGTATCCTTCACGCCATGAGCGAGCCCAAGGAGCTGCGGGGGACCGGCCTGAAGGTCACCGCGCCCCGCCTGAAGGTGCTGGACCTGTTCCAGCACAGCCACACGCGCCACCTGAGCGCCGAGGACGTGTACCGCAAGCTTCTCGAGGACCACGCGGACATCGGCCTCGCGACGGTCTACCGGGTCCTCACCCAGTTCGAGCAGGCGGGCCTGCTGGTGCGCCACCACTTCGAGGGCGGCAAGGCGGTCTACGAGCTCAACGAGGGCGGGCACCACGACCACCTGGTCTGCCTCGATTGCGGTCGCGTCGAGGAGTTCTACGACTCCGAGATCGAGAAGCGGCAGAACCGCGTGGCCAGGGACCGCGGGTTCACGATCCGGGAGCACCAGCTCTACCTCTACGCCGAGTGCACCAAGCCCGACTGTCCGCATCGGCCGAAAAGCGGGGCATGAGGCAGAGCCTGCGCCCGGGGCTCGAGGGCACGTTCCGCTACCGCGTGCCCGAATCGAAGACGGTGCCCCGCATCTACGAGGAGGCGCCGGACTTCCAGCTCATGCCGGCGGTGTTCGCCACGGGATTCCTCGTCGCGCTGGTCGAATGGGCGTGCATCGAGCTCGTGAAACCGCACCTCGACTGGCCGCGGGAGCAGTCCCTGGGCACGCGCGTGGACCTCTCGCACCTCGCCGCCACACCTCCCGGCTTCACCGTCGAGGTGCACGCCCGGCTCGAGGCGGTCGAGGGAAGGAAGCTCACGTTCGCGGTGCGCGCCCACGACGGGATCGACACGATCGGCACCGGACGGCACGAGCGGCACGTGATCCTCGCCGAGCGTTTCGCCGGCAAGCTCGACGCGAAGCGCCGGGAGGGGATTCGGGGATGATGCGCAGGACGCTGCTCGGCCTCCTCGCGCTCTTCCTCGCCGCGGCGGCCGTCCCGACGGCGACGGCGCGCGACCTTCCCGGCGCCCTCGGCGAGGTCCACGCCTCGCAGCTTCCGCCCGAGGCGAGCGAGACCCTCGCGCGCATCCGTTCCGGCGGCCCCTTCCCCTACGCCAAGGACGGCGCGGTCTTCGCCAACCGCGAGCGCGCGCTGCCTTCCCGCCGCCGGGGCTACTACCGCGAATACACGGTCAAGACGCCCGGCGTGCGCAACCGCGGCGCGCGGCGCATCATCTGGGGGGCCGGCGGCGAGTACTACTACACCGAGGACCACTACCGCCGTTTCCGCCGCATCCTGGAGTGAGGACCGCCGAATGCCCCTCGAAGCACTGCGCGAACTGATCGACGAACGGCGTGGCGGGGTCTATTTCCTGCCCGGGCACCTGCCCGCCGCGGACGTGCAGTCCGCCGCGCGCGCCGCCGGCTTCGCCTATTTCCACATCGAGGGCCGCAACATCGGCAAGAAGGAGCAGCTGCTCAACCACGTGGCCACCGCCCTCGACTTCCCCGGCCACTTCGGGCACAACTGGGACGCGCTCGAGGAGTGCCTCATCGACCTCGAGTGGGTCGACGCCGACGGCTACCTGATCTACTACGAGCACATCGACCCGCTGCTCGCCGGCCACCCCGACCAGTTCGAGACGCTGGTGGAGATCCTGCGCGACGCGGTCGCCTCGTGGAAGGAGGACGACACGCCGATGATCGTGCTGCTCGCCGGGTCCAAGGCGCCGAAGGGCGTGCAGAAGCTGAAGGCGACCGCGTAGCGCAGCAGCGCCTCAGGGGCACACCACCGGGATGCGCCGCTCGAGGCGGATCTCGCCGGGCGTGACCCGCGCGCGATAGGCGAGCACCTCGACGCCGGCGGCGAGCGCCTCCCGCAGCATCCGCCCGTAGGCCGGGTCGATGGCGTCGGCGGGCCGCACTTCCCCCACGTCGCCGCGCTGCACGCAGTAGAGCTGTACCGGCCGCAGGCCCGCGGCCTTGAGCCGCACGAGCTCGCGCAGGTGCTTGGCGCCGCGCTCGCTCACCGCGTCGGGAAAGAGCGCCACGCCCTCGGCCACGGCCGCCGTCACGTTCTTCACCTCCACGTAGCACGGCGCCCGCCCCTCGCCCTCGAGCAGCAGGTCCACGCGGCTGCGCTCCGTGCCGAACGCCACCTCCCGGCGCACGCTCCCGTAGCCGGCGAGCTCCGGGATCGCACCCTCGGCGATCGCCTCGGCCACCAGCGCGTTCGGCAGCCCGGTGTTGATGCCGACGAGCGTCGCGCCCACCTCGACGAGCTCCCAGGTGTGGCGGTACTTGCGCGTGGCGCGGTCGCTCTCGGACAGCCACACCCGGTTGCCGGCCTCGGCGCAGCCCAGCATCGAGCCGGTATTCGGGCAGGCGGCGGTCACGACGCCGCCGCCGAGCTGCACGTCGGCGAGGAAGCGCTTGTAGCGGCGGATGAGGCGGCCCTCCACGAGCGCCCGGGCGAACCTCATGCGCCCCTCACGGCTCGCCGGCGCGCGCGATGAGGCGCTGGAACCACGAGGCCGGGTGGAGCGCGGCGTCGGGATCGATGCCCACGAGGCGCCCGGTGAGCATCATCCCCCGGGTGCCGGCGTTCACGAGCAGCGACGCGTCGCGCCCCACGTGCCGCAGGTCGTACTCGCGCAGGAAGGACTGCATGCCGCCGCCCGAGGCGCCGCGGGCCCGCACGGCCTCGACGAGCCCCTGCGCGCTGCCCCGCACCCGCGCGGCCGCCTCGGGTGCCAGGCGGGCGCGCTCCACGAGCGCTTCGAAAGCGCCTGCGCTTCATCCTGGAGATCGCGCGCGCGCAGCTGCGCGCGCAGGTCGGCGACGGGCTGGTCCATGGGCCGGCGGCGGAAACGGGCCCCCGATTCTACGCGGGGGGCGCGGCGCCGGCGCGCGCGGCTAGGCGGCGGGGGGCGGCGCCTCGCCGCCCGCTTCCTGCTCCTGGATCTGGCGGCGCACCTCGTCCATGTCGAGCGCCTTGGCCTTCTCGACGACCTGCTCGAGCGCGTTCTGCGGCAGCGCGCCGGGCTGGGCGAAGACGATGATCTGGTCGCGGAACACCATCAGCGTCGGGATCGAGCGGATCTGGAAGTGCGAGGCGATCTCCTGCTCCTCGTCCGTGTTCACCTTCGCGAAGACGGCGTCCGGGTTCTCCTCGGCCACGCGCTCGAACACGGGGGCGAAGCCCTTGCACGGGCCGCACCACGGCGCCCAGTAGTCCACGATCACGGTGGGATTCGAAGTCACCACCTGCTCGAAGTTCTCCTTGGTGAGCTCGACAACGGCCATGCACGCCTCCAGTAGGGTGAACCGCAATGGATTTTGGACAGCATGGCCCAAACGGGTTCCTCCGCGCCAATGAAAAATACCTATGTGCGCGATCGCCGGGGCCTATCGCGCCTACCCGTCCTGCATGATGCGCGGCGGGTCCGGAGCCTCGCGCAGCCGCGCGGCCGTCTGCACGAGCGCGCGCGCGAGGGTCGCCACGAGCCGGTCCTGGTGCGCGTCGCGCAGCCGCCCGTCCGCGTCGAAGGCCGCATCGGCGTGGGGGATGCTCACCTGGGCGCCCAGGACGGTCACGCCGAGGGAGGCGAGGACCTGCCGCAGGTGCGGCAGCCCGCGCGTGCCGCCCCACTGGCCGGGCGAGGCGGACATGAGCCCGGCGAGCTTGCCGCGATACGGGGCGAGCCCGCTCGATGCGCCCTTGCCGTCGCCCACGCTGCGCGAGACCCAGTCGAGCGCGTTCTTGAGCGGCGCGCTCACCGACGCGTTGTTCTCGGGCGAGGCGACGAGGAGCGCGTCGTGGGCGAGGAAGACCTCGCGCAGGCGCCGCGCGCCCTCCGGCATGCCCTCCCTCGCCTCCAGGTCGCCGTCGTAGAGCGGCATGCGATAGTCGGCGAGGTCGATGAAGGTGGCCTCGCCGCCCGCCTCGCGCACGTGGCGCTCGCCCACGCGCGCGAGCCCCTTGTTGAGCGAGCCGCCGCGCGCGCTGCCCGCGAACACCAGGATCCTCGGTGGCGCCATCATGCCTCCAGCTCGCCCATGCGTCCCGTGCGGTAGGCGACCTCCGCCGCGCGCACCTGCTCGACGCTGTTCATCACGAACGGCCCGTGGAAGACGAGCGGGCCTTCGGCCGGCGCGCCGCCCAGCACGAGGAGCTCGGCTTCGGCGCCGCCGGCATGGGCCGCCTCGACGCCCGGCGGGAAGCCTTCCCAGTGCGCCAGCGCCCCCGTCGCGGCCCGCACCCCGGCGCCGAAGGCCACCGCTCCCGCGACGACGTACGCGGCCGCCTCCTCCCCCGGCGGGACCGGCGCCTCGAAGCGCGCCCCCGGAGGGATGCGCACGTGCCACAGGAAAGTCGGCATGCGCGTGCGCGCCGGTCCCCGCGCGCCGTCGAGCGTGCCGGCGATCACGCGCACGCGCGCGCCGTCCCGCGCGATCTCGGGGATCTCGCCCGCGAGGATGCGCTGGTAGCCCGGCGCGTCGAGCTTGTGAAGGCGCGGCAGCGAGGTCCACAGCTGCACCCCGTGCATCGTGCGCTCGTCCTCGCGCTCGACGCGCGCGCGCTCGGCGTGGACCACGCCGCGGCCCGCCGTCATCCACTGGGCGCCGAGCGCCGTCACGACGCCGTGGTGGCCGGCGGAATCGCGATGCTCGTTGCGGCCGGCGAGGAGGTAGGTCACCGTCTCGATGCCGGCGTGCGGATGCGGGCCCACGCCGTCCTCGCCCGGGCGCACCGGGTAGGGGCCGAAGTGGTCGAGGAACACCCAGGGACCCACGCTGCGGCGCTCGTGCGCGGGCAGCGCGCGGCGCACGCGGAAGGTCCCCACGGAGGCCTGCACGGCGGCCAGGATGCGCGGGGCGGCGCGCGCCGGGGTCGCGGTGCTCATCGCTTGTCGAGGCTCCAGGCGCCGGGACCGAAGGCCATCACGAGCAGCATCGCGCCCATGATGGAGACGTTCTTCATGAAGTTGATCTGCTGGGCCTGGACGAGCGCCGGGTCGATGCCCCAGAAGCGGTGGAAGACGAGCGTGGTCGGGATGAGCCAGAGGAAGAAGGCGAGCGCCACCCAGCGCACCCGGTAGCCGACGATGAGCAGGATCCCGCCGCCCAGCTCGAGCACGATCGTGAGCGCGGCGAGCAGGCCGGGGAAGGGAAGGCCCTTGGAAGCGATGTATCCGGCCACGCCCGCGAAGCCGGCGATCTTGCCGTAGCCCGAGATCACGAAGATCGCGGCGAGGAGGATGCGCCCGGCGAGGGCGAGCGCGTGGGTGGCGTTGGCGTTCATGTTCGTTCTCCTGGTGGGGTCTTCAGGGCAGGTCGAAGAGCAGCACTTCCGCGTCGCGCCCGCGCGCGATGCGCACGCGGGCCTCGCCGGTGATCTTCACCGCGTCGCCGGCCTCGAGCGCGTGGCCGTCGACCTGCACGGCGCCGCGGGCGACGTGCACGTAGGTGCGCCGTCCGGGACGCTGCGCGAACTCGACCGCCTCGGCGCCGTCGACGAGCGCGGCGTACACGCTCGCGTCCTGGTGCAGCGTGACGGAGCCTTCGGCCGCGTCGGGCGAGGCGATGAGGCGCAGCCGCCCGCGCTTGTCCGCGGCCTCGAAGCGCCTCTCCTCGTAGCCGGGGGCGAGGCCGCGCACGTCGGGCTCGATCCAGACCTGGAGGAAATGCACCGGCTCGCGCTCGCTCGCGTTGAACTCGCTGTGGCGCACGCCCGTGCCCGCGCTCATGCGCTGCACGTCCCCGGGCCGGATCACCGAGCCGTTGCCCATCGAGTCGCGGTGGGCGAGCGCGCCCTCGAGCACGTAGCTGAGGATCTCCATGTCGCGGTGGCCGTGGGTGCCGAAGCCCTGGCCGGGCTGCACGCGGTCCTCGTTGATGACGCGCAGCGGGCCGAACCCCATGTGCTGCGGGTCGTGATAGTCCGCGAAGGAGAAGCTGTGCATCGAGCGCAGCCACCCGTGCTCCGCGAGCCCCCGCTCGTGGCCCCGTCTCACCTCGGCCATGCCAAGCTCCTGTTCATTTTGTTGAATGACAAAACCCATGATGCGGCTGGACTTTGTTCTTTGGTAGCAAAATAATGTGACTCATTCATTCCAATTTATTGAATGAAGCTGTCCCTCGACGCGCTCCAGGTCCTCGACGCCATCGACCGCAAGGGCTCCTTCGCCGCGGCGGCGGAGGAGCTTCACCGCGTGCCGTCCGCGGTCACTTACTCCGTGCGCCAGCTCGAGGAGGCGCTCGGCGTCGCGCTGTTCGACCGCCGGGGGCACCGTGCGGTGCTCACCAATGCCGGCCGCGAGCTCCTGACCGACGGGCGGCGCCTGCTGCGCGCGGCCGCCGACCTCGAGTGCCGCGTCCAGCAGGTCGCGCGCGGCTGGGAGTCGGAGCTGCGCATCGCCCTCGACACCATGATCGGGATCGACCGGATGTACGGGCTGGTGGAGGCGTTCTATGCCGAGCGCACGGGCACCCGCCTGCGGTTCTCCCACGAGGTGCTCGGCGGGCCGTGGGACGCGCTCGCCTCGGGGCGGGCGGACCTGGCCGTGGGCGCCCCCGGCGAGGCGCCGCCGGGACGCAGCTACGCCACGCGCCTGCTCGGCCGTGCGGAGATGGTCTTCGTCGCCGCCCCGTTCCACCCCATCTGCCGCGAGCCCCAGCCCCTGGCCGACGAGACGGTGCAGAGCCACCGCGCCGTGGGCGTGGCCGACACCTCGCGCCTGCTGCCGGCGCGGACCCTGGGGTTGCTCTCCGGGCAGGACGTGCTCACCGTGCCGTCGGTGGAAGCGAAAGTGAGCGCCCACGTCGCAGGCCTGGGCGTGGGCTTCCTTCCGCGATGGCTGGCGGAGCGCGAGGCCCTGGCCGGCCGCCTGCGGATTCTCGCGGTCGCTGCGCCGCGCCCGCCGATCGACCTCGTGGTGGCCTGGCGCCCGGGCGAGGAGGGCAAGGCGCTGCAGTGGTTCGTGCGCCGGCTCGAGGACCCGCTGGTGGCCGCGGAGCTGCTGTCGTGAGCTACCGCGGCCGCTTCGCCCCGTCCCCCACGGGCCCGCTGCACTTCGGCTCCCTCGTCGCCGCCGTCGCGAGCTGGCTCGATGCCCGCGCCGCGGGCGGCGCATGGCTCGTGCGGATCGAGGACGTGGACGTCGCGCGTACGGTCCCCGGGGCCGAGGACGCGATCCTGCGCGCGCTCGAGGCCTGCGGCCTCGCCTGGGACGGCGAGGTCGTGCGGCAGCGCGAGCGCGCGCCGCTCTACGACGCCGCGCTCGCCGTGCTCGCCGCGCACGGGCGCGTGTACGGCTGCCGCTGCAGCCGGCGCGAGATCGCCGACTCGGCCGTGCGCGGCATCGAGGGCGCGGTCTATCCCGGCACCTGCCGGCGCCTGGGCCTGCGCGGCGCGGGCTGCGCCGAGCGCTTCGCGATCGAGGGCGAGGGGCCGGTCGCGTTCGACGACCGGGTGCAGGGACGCGTCGTGCAGGACGTCGCCCGCGACGTCGGCGACTTCGTCCTGCGCCGGCGCGACGGGCTGCACGCCTACCAGCTCGCGGTCGTGGTGGACGACGGGCTGCAGGGCGTGACCGACGTCGTGCGCGGCGCCGACCTCCTCGCCTCCACGCCGCGCCAGATCCTCCTGCAGCGCGCGCTGGGGCACGCCACGCCGCGCTACCTGCACCTGCCGGTCGCCGTGGACGCGCGCGGCGAGAAGCTCTCGAAGCAGACGCGGGCGGCGCCGGTCGAGCCCGCGCGCGCCCCGGCGCTGCTGCGCGCCGCCCTCGCCTTCCTCGGCCAGGACGTTCCGGAGGCGGGGCGCGCGGAGGCGATCCTCGCCGCGGCGGTGCGCGCCTGGGACCCCCGGCGCATCCCGCGCGCGAGCGCGCGCCCCGCGCCCTCGGTCGCGCAGACCGGTGCGCGGCGTGCCTAGCCGCGCACCTCCAGGCCGGCGCCGGCGATGCGCTCGATGGCCCCGGCGCGGTCGTGCACGTCGAGCTTCAGGAATAGCTGCTTGATGTGGTAGGCCACGGTGTTGCCCGACACGCCGAGCGCTTCGCCGATCTCCTGGTTGCTGCGGCCCTGGGCGATCATGAGCGCGATCTCGCGCTGCTGGGGCGACAGCGGCAGCCGGCCCATCGCCTGCACGAAGCGCAGGATCATCGGCTCCTGGCGCTGCAGGCGGATGCCGACGAGGGCCTCGGGCGAGGCGCGGTCGTCGTCGAGCCAGTAGGCGCGCAGCCGGTAGCGGCCCCAGCGCGTGTCGAGCGCGACCGCGGGCGGCGAGCGGTCCTCGCCGCGCTCCACCGCCTCCAGCCGCGCGCACAGCGTGCGCAGCAGGTCGGCGGCGCGATCGTTCGCCGCGGCGCCGAAGCTCGCCGCGTTGATCTCGCCCGTGGTGGCGAGCAGGAGGAGCCGGCGGCCCTTCTCGGAGGCGTGCCGCACGCGCCCCTCGCGGTCGGTCACCAGCATGGCGTCGTCCTCGGAGTCGCGGAAGGCGAGGTCGGAGGCGACGGCGCTCGCCTCCTCGCCCACCGCCACGCCGTGGGCGATGTAGCGGATGACGCTCGCGAGGTCGCCGCGCTCGCGCGGCCCGAAGGCCGGCGCGTCCGGCGGGCGGTAGAGGGACAGCTGCCCCAGCGCCGCGCCCTGCTCGCGCACCACGCCGTAGAGCACGTGGTGCGCCTCGAGCCGGCGCAGGATCTCGTTGTAGTACTCCGTGCGCCGCAGATCGCCGTCGGCGGTGGTGGCGAGCACCCCGTCGGGCGCTCCCGCGCGCTCGCGGAAGGCCTCGCGGAAGGGCGCCTCGCGCCCGTCGTAGTAGCGCTCGAAGTAAAGCGACATGAGCTCGGCCGGGAGCATGCGCTCGGCGTAGAGGTTGCGCATGTCGCCGCGGGCGTCGACCCAGAAGAAGGCCGCCGACTCGCTCGGCACGAGCTCGCGCAGCGTGGGCAGGAGCGAGGCGATGAGCAGCTCCCCCGGCAGCCCGAGGCAGCAGAGCTGGCGGATGCGCGAGCGCACCGAGGACTGCTTCACCGCGCCGCACCCCGCCGCCGGTCGAGCAGCCGCCAGGCGCGCACCGGCCGCTTGAAGCCGTGCAGCGCCACCTCGCCCAGGTCGTCGGCGAAGACCTCGTCCTCGACCTCCGCGTGCACGCGCCGGGAGGCGAGGATGTGGCCGGCGGGCGCCAGGTCGCACAGGCGGCTGGCCATGTTCGTCACCGTGCCGATGGCGCCGTAGTCGATGCGGCCCTCGAAGCCGATCGCGCCCACCGTCGCGTAGCCCTGCGCGATGCCGATGCCCAGGCCCAGGTCGAAGCCGCGGCGCTTCCAGCGCGCGGCGAGCGTGAGCGCGTCCTCCTGCATCGCGAAGGCCATCTCCACGGCGCGGCGCTCCGGCTGGTGGATCGGCAGCGGGTCGTTGAAGAACACCATGAGCCCGTCGCCGGTGAAGCGCTCGAGCGTGCCCTGGTACTCGAGCACGCGCCGCCCCATCGCGCGGTGGAAGTCGCCGAGGGCCGCCATCACCTCCTCGGGCTCGGCCGACTCGGCGAACGCGGTGAAGCCGCGCAGGTCGAGGAAGACCACCGTGATCTCGCGCCGGTGGCTCTCGAGCGGGTCGTCGGCGCCGCCGGCGAGGATGAGCTCGGCGAGCTGCGGGGAGAAGAAGCGCTTCAACCGCTGCAGCTTCTCCACGTGCGCCACCTGCTCGGCCACGCGCGCCTCGAGGCTGCGGTTCCAGGCCGCGAGCTGCTCGGCCTGGCGCTGGACCGTCTCGTACAGCCGGCGGATGCGCAGCAGCGAGCGCACCCGCGCGACGAGCTCCGGCGGGTTGAGCGGCTTGGACAGGAAGTCGTCGGCGCCCGCCTCCAGCCCGCGCACGCGCTCCTCGCGCTCCTCGAGCGCGGTGACCATCACGACGGGCATCATCGCGAGCTGGGGGTCGGCGCGCACGGCGCGGCACACGTCGTAGCCGCTCATGCCGGGCATCAGCACGTCGAGCAGGAGCAGGTCGGGGCGGGCGGCGCGCATCGCCGCGAGCGCCTCCTCGCCGCTCGCCGCGCTGGCCACGTCGTAGCCGTGGTAGCGCAGCAGGTCCTCGAGCAGCCGCACGTTGGCGGGATGGTCGTCGACGACGAGCACGCGGCCGGCCTCCTCGGCGCGCTCGCCGGGGTGCAGGCGGACGACTTCGGCACTCAAGGGCGGATCCCGTCGAGCAGGCGGCGCAAGGTGGCGACCAGTTCGCGGATGTTAACGGGTTTCGCCACGTACGCGTCGAATCCCGCCGCGAGGATGTTGCGCCGGTCCTGCTCCATCACCGAGGCGGTGACCGCCAGCGCCGGGATGCGCGGGAGCGCGCCGCGCAGGGCGGCGAGCAGGTCGTAGCCGTCGATGCCCGGCAGCTGGATGTCGAGGAGCGCCGCGTCCGGGCGCCCGGCCGCCAGCGCCGCGAGCGCCTCCTCGCCGCTCGCGAAGGCGGCCACCTCGTAGCCGTGCCAGCCGAGCACGTCGCCGAGGAGCCGGCGGCTCTTCTCGTCGTCCTCCACCACCAGCAGGCGGCTACCCACGGCCGGCCCCGACGGCCGAGCGCGAGAAGCGCGCGGTGAAGACCGACCCGCGTCCCGGCGCGCTCTCCACCTCGATCGTGCCGCCGTGCAGCTCGACCAGCCGGCGCGAGAGCGCCAGGCCGAGGCCCGAGCCCTCCTGGCGCGTCTCCTCGCCGCTCGCGCCGAGCTGGTGGAAGGCGGTGAAGATGCGCTCGCGCTCGGCCGCGGCGATCCCCACGCCGGTGTCGGCGACCGAGACCACCAGCCAGTCCCCCTCGACGCGCGAGGTCACCTTCACCGCGCCGCCGGCGGGGGTGAACTTGACCGCGTTGGAGAGCAGGTTCAGCACCACCTGCTTGAACTTGCGCTCGTCGCCGGGCCAGGGGCCCACGTCCTCGAACACGTGCGACTCCAGCCGCAGCTGCTTGCGCAGCGCCCGCTCCCGGATGAGCGTGCAGCAGTTGTGGATCGCCGCGCGCACGCCGAACTCGCGCACGTCCAGCTCCATGCGCCCGGCCTCCACCTTCGACAGGTCGAGGATGTCGTTGATGAGGGAAAGGAGGTGCTGCCCGGAGCCGTAGATGTCGCGCACGTACTCGGCCTGCTTGGCGTTGAGCTCGCCGAACATCCGCTCCTTCAGCACCTCCGAGAAACCGATGATGGCGTTCAGCGGCGTGCGCAGCTCGTGCGACATGTTGGCGAGGAACTCGCTCTTGTGCCGGTTGGCCATCTCGAGCTCGGCCGTCTTCTCCGCCACCTTGCGCTGCAGGTCCGTGGTGTAGCCCTGCAGCTGGTCGGCCATGCGGTTGAGCTCCTGCGCGAGCGCCTCCACCTCGTCGCCCGAGCGGATCTCGATGCGCGTGGCGAGGTCGCCGCCGGCCAGGCGTGCGGCCCCCTGGCGCAGCTGCAGGATCGGCTGGGCGAGGCGGCGGGCGAGCACGTAGCTCGCGGCGAGGGCGGCGAGGACACCCGCGCCCATGATCACGAGCGTGCGCGCGAGCGACTGGTAGAGCGGCTCGAGCACCTCCGAGCGCGGCTGCTCGGCCACCACCAGCCATTGGGTGGCGGGGATGAGGGCGGCGGACAGCATCGTCTCCGAGCCGTCGAGCCCGCGCCCGGAAAACATGCCGACGACCGGCTCGGGGCTCGCGCGCAGCGCCGCGCGCACGCGGGCGAGCGCGGCGTCGGCGGCGAGGTCCGGCCGGCGCAGCACCTGGGCGGGATCGGGGTGGGCCACGAGCTGGTTCGCGCTGTCCACCGCGTAGACGAGGCCGCGCTTGCCGATGCGGATCTCGCGCACGACCTCGCCCAAGAACCCGAGGTCGAGGTCGGCGAGCGTCACCGCGCCGTCGCGGGGATCGCGCAGCGCGAGCGTGAGGAAGGGCAGGGAGCCGGCGCGGAAGAACGCGGGGCTGTAATAGGCGCCGCGCTCGCGCGCGAGCCGGAAGGCCGCCGAGCGGCTCAGGTCGCGCCCGCTGCCGACCTCGTCGGCCCGGGCGCGCGAGGCGCGCAGCCGCTCGCGGCCGGCGGCGTCCACCCGGCGCACCTCGGCGATGGCCGGAACGTAGCGCATCGCGCGGTGGTACTCGTCGCGCGCGTGGGCGAGCGGCCCGCCGTCGGCCGGCCCGGCGACCTGCGCCACCTGGCGCTCGATCCCCGCGAGGTATTGCCCGATGCGCTCGGCGGCGGCGCGCGCCTGGGAGCGCTGGACCTGGGCCGCCGCCTGCAGGCTCTCGCGATAGGTGAAGGCCATGCCCACCAGCCCCTCGATCACGAGCGCGCCGCCGACGAGCCCCATCAGCACGGCCGCGTACTTCCGGAAGAGCGGGTGGCGCACGGGCATGGCGGCATGGGCGCGGGACGGGGCCCCAGTTTGTCACGCGCGGCGCGGGCAGCGCCATTCCCCACCCTATCGGGTGGGGAATCGCCGGCCGGCCGCGCCTATCCTTGGCCGATGGTCATGCTCGCCGCGCCGCACCCCCTTCCCGGCGCCTCGTTCCCCTTCGCCGCACCCGGTTCCCGCTGCCTCGCGCTGCGCCGCTGCCGCGACGAGGCGCAGTGGCGGCACGCCCGCGCCCTGCGCTTCAGCGCGCTCGCCGCCGCCGGCGAGATCGGCGGCGCGCGCGACCCGGCCTTCGGCGACGCGCACGATGCGGCGCCGAACTGCGCCACGTACCTGCTCGAGCGCAGCGGCCGCCCCGTCGGCACGACCCGCACCAGCGTGAGCGCGGCCGGCGCCGGCACCGGCGCCGCCGTGCCGGCCGCCGCGGCGTTCGGCCCGGCGCTCGACGCGCTCGCCGCCGAGGGCGGCGGACTCGTCGAGGCGAGCCTCACCCTGGCGGACCCCGCCTCGCCCCTCGATCCCGGCGTGGTCCTCTTCCACCTCTTCCGCGCGCCCCTGGTCACCTGCGCCGCGGCCGGGGCGCGGTGGCTGCTCACCGCCGCGCGCGAGCGCGACATCGGCTTCTTCGTGCGCGTGTTCGCCATGGAGATCCTCACCAGCGCCGAGGCGGTCCCCGGCCTCGGCGCCCCGCGCGTGCTGATGGGACTGCGCTTCGCCGAGCAGGCGCCGGCCCTCTTCGCGCGGTTTCCCTCCCTCGCCCCCTCGCCGGCCCAGGTCCTGGCGTTCCTCGCGTCGGGGGAGGTGGCCGTCGCGGGGCCGCGCCCCGAGGCCGATGAACCCGACTGAGGACGTCGCCGTCCCCGACGCCCGCGCCGTGCGCGAGCGCCCGCCGCTCGCCTCCCTGCCGCTCGATGCGGTCCTCGAGGAAATGCGCTCCGGGGCCGTGCGGCCGGCCTTCGACCGGCTCGTCGCCGCGCTCGCGGCCGCCCGCCGCGCCGCCACGCCGGAGGCGTGGGCGTGGGCGATCGCCGGCGCCCGCGCCCATCCGCTGCGCGGGTTCCTGCATCGCGATCCCTTCACCCTGCGCTGCTTCGCGCACGCGCGGCAGGGGATCGTGCCCGCCGCGGCGCTCGACTACGCGCTGCGCCCGCGCGCGCTCGGCACGGGTGCGGGCGACCCGGTCGCGGTCCTGCACCGGTGCACGGCCGGCGGGCAGGCCGCGCAGGCCCTGCGCTTCCGGCGCGACTACCTGGCCAGCACGCTCGACGACGCCGCCGCGGCATCGGCGCGGCCCCTGCGCGTCTTCGCGGCGGGCAGCGGGCGGCTGCGCGAGTTCGACCGCACGCGGCGTGCCGTGCCCGCGCGCATCGCGCGCATCGTCGCGTTCGATCCCGAAGAGGACTCGCACCGCGCCGCGCGGCTCGACTACCCGCGCCTCGCGATCGCGCCCCACGTCGCCTCGGTCGCCCAGCTCGTGGAGACGAGCCACCTCTTCGCCGACATGGACCTCGTCTACTGCGCCGGGCTCATGGAGACGCTGCCGCGAGGGGCCGCGCGCGGCCTCGCCCGCGCGCTCTTCGGGATGGTGCGCCGCGGCGGCGTGCTCGTGATCACGCACTTCCTGCCGGGGCTCGAAGAGGCGGGCTACCTCGAGGCGTTCATGGACTGGCGCATGGGGTACCGCAGCCGCTCCGAGCTCTTCGACCTCGTGCGCGAGATCGCGCAGGACAGCGTCTCCGGCTGGGTCTACAGCGAGAACCGCGAGGCGACGCTGGGCGCGATCAGCGCGCAGCGCCGCTAGGCGCGTCTAGTACCCGACCGCGCCGCCGTCCTTGCGGTGGTCCGAGGCGGCGCAATAGCCGTCCTCCATCCGATAGACGAGCTGGGCGCCGCCGAACAGGAACTCCGGGCGGTCGGTGGGGACGATGCGGTGCCCGCGGCGGGCGAGCTCCTCGCGCACCTCGGGGGCGACGCGCTCCTCGACGGTGACGCTGAAGTCCGGGTTCACGATCCAGCGCGGCGCGTCGGAGCACGATTGCGGGTTCTGCTTGTAGTCCACGAGGCGCACGACGATCTGCACGTGGCCCTGCGGCTGCATGTTCCCGCCCATCACGCCGAAGCTCATCACGGGCGCGCCGTCGCGCGTGAGGAAGCCCGGGATGATGGTGTGCAAGGGGCGCTTGCGCGGCCCCACCTCGTTGGGGTGGCCGCGCGCGAGGCTGAAGCCCGCGCCGCGATTCTGCAGGCTGATGCCGGTGCCGGGCACCACGATGCCGGAGCCGAACCCCATGTAGTTGGACTGGATGAAGGAGACCATCATCCCGCGCTCGTCCGCGGCGGCGAGGTAGACGGTGCCGCCGCCGGGCGGGATGCCGGCGCGCGGCTCCGAGGCGCGCTTCATGTCGATCTGCCGCGCGCGCGCGGCGAGGTAGTCGTCGTCGAGCAGTCTGCGCGGGCGGGACCTGCATCGCCGCCGGGTCCGCGACGTTGCGCCAGGCGTCGGCGAACGCGAGCTTCATCGCCTCGATCTGCAGGTGCAGGCTGTCGGCGGAATCGGGCGCGCAGGCGGCGACGTCGTGGTGGCGCAGCATCCCGAGCGCGGCGAGCGCGGCGATGCCCTGCCCGTTCGGCGGCATCTCGTGCAGCCGGTAGCCGCGGTAGTCGATCGAGATCGGGTCGACCCAGTCGCAGGCGTGATCGGCCAGGTCGGCCTGCGTCATCGCGCCGTCGTCGGAGCGGCTGGCGAGCGCGATGCGCTCGGCGAGCGCCCCGCGGTAGAAGCTCTCGCCCTTCGTCGCGGCGATGTCCTCCAGCGTCTCGGCCTGCTGCGGGCAGTAGAAGCGCTCGCCCGGATAGGGCGCGCGGTCCTTGGGCAGGAAGGTCCAGCAGAACTCCGAGTACCCCTTGAGGGCCGGCGCCTGCCGCGCCCAGCTCGACGCGGTGATCGGCGAGACCATGAAGCTTTCGCGCGCGTAGCGGATGGCGTGCTCGAAGAGCGCCTCGAAGGGAAGCTTGCCGTAGCGCCTGGACAGCGTGACCCAGGCCGACACGCACCCGGGCACCGTCACCGAGTCCCATCCGAGCTGCGGCATCGCATCGCGTCCCGCGAAGCGCTCGGGCGTCCACCCCGCCGGCGCGCGCCCCGAGGCGTTGAGCCCGACCAGGCGCTGGCCGTCCCACAGGATCGCGAACGCGTCCGAGCCGATGCCGTTCGAGGTGGGCTCGACGACGGTGAGCGTGATCGCCGCGGCCAGTCCCGCGTCCACCGCGTTGCCGCCGCGCTGCAGCATGGCGAGCCCCGCCTGCGCGGCGAGCGGCTGCGAGGTCGCGACGACGTTCTTCGCGAGGACGGGCATGCGCTGGGACGCATAGGGGAAGTTCCACGAGAACATCGACGGCTCCGGGGTCGCGCGAGGGGGGAAAGGGACAATGGTAGCATCGCGAAAAACGGAGAATGCCCATGTCCAGCGAGATCCGCGCGCTCGTCTTCGATGCCTACGGCACGCTCTTCGACGTGCATTCGGTGACGCGGCGCGCCGAGGCGCTCTTTCCCGGGCGGGGCGCGGCGGTGTCCGCGGCGTGGCGGCTGAAGCAGCTCGAGTACACGTGGCTGCGCACGCTGATGGACAGCTACGAGGACTTCTCGCGGGTCACGCGCCCGGCCGCTGGCGATCCTGTCGAACGGACACCCCGAGATGCTCGGGCGAACCGCGCCGGGGCGCCCGTCGAGCGCCTGGGCGTGCGGCCCGACGCGGTGGTGAAGGACCTGGGCGAGCTCGAGCGGCTCCTCGCGCCCGCCTAGGGCTCCTGGAAGACTTCCTCGCGCTTGCGCGCGATGGCGGGCGCGGCGACGATCGCGAGCAGCGCGGCCGCGGCGATGAGCAGCGTGAGGCTGATCGGGCGCGTGAGGAAGACCGTGGGATCGCCGCGCGACAGCAGCAGCGCCCGGCGCAGGTTCTCCTCCATCATCGGGCCCGAGCACGAAGCCGAGCAGCAGCGGCGCCGGCTCGCACCTCGAGCTTGATGAACACGTAGCCGAGGAAGCCGAAGAACGCGGCGATGCAGCACGTCGAAGGCCGCTGTTGTTGATCGTGTACACGCCGATCGCAGCAGAAGAGCAGGATCGCCGGGAAGAGATAGTCGGTAGCGGCATCGTGCAGCAGCCGCACCCACAGCCCGATCAGCGGCAGGTTCAGCACCACCAGCATGAGGTTGCCGACCCACATGCTCGCGATCATGCCCCAGAACAGCTCCGGGTTCGCGGTCATGACCTGCGGCCCCGGCTGGATGCCGTGGATGATCATCGCGCCGACCATCAGCGCCATCATGGCGTTGCACGGGATGCCGAGCGTGAGCAGCGGGATGAACGAGGTCTGCGCGCCGGCGTTGTTGGCCGCTTTCCGGGCCGGCCACGCCCTCGATCGCGCCCTTGCCGAAGCGCGACGGGTCCTTCGCGAGCTTCTTCTCGAGCGTGTAGGCGGCGAAGGAGGCGAGCACGGGCCCCCCGCCGGGCAGGATGCCGAGCGCGGAGCCGAGCGCCGTGCCGCGCAGCACCGGGCCCGCGGCCTGGCGGATGTCCTTCCATCGCCGGCAGCAGCCCCGAGAGGCGGCGCGTGAACACCTCGCGCTCCTCCGCCCAGCTCGAGGTTGCGCACGATCTCGGCGAAGCCGAAGATGCCCATCGCGACCGTGACGATGCCGATGCCGTCGACCAGCTCGGGCATGCCGAAGGCTGAAGCGCGATGACGCCCGAGTTCACGTCGGTGCCGACGAGCCCAGCAGCAGCCCGAGGACGATCATCGCGATCGCCTTGACGAGCGAGCCGTGCGCGAGCACGACCGCGGCGATCAGCCCCAGCACCATCAGCGAGAAGTACTCGGCGGGCCCGAACTCGAGCGCGACGTCGGCCAGCGGCGGGGCGAAACCGGCGATGAGCACGGTCGCCACGGAGCCGGCGAAGAACGAGCCGAGCGCGGCGATGCCGAGCGCCGTGCCCGGCTTGCCCGTGCCGCGCCATCTGGTAGCCGTCGAGGCAGGTGACGACCGAGGAGACCTCGCCCGGCAGGTTGACGAGGATGGCCGTCGTGGATCCGCCGTACTGGGCGCCGTAATAGATGCCCGCCAGCATGATCAGCGCCGACACCGGCTGCAGCGCGAAGGTCGCCGGCAGCAGCATCGCGATCGTCGCCACCGGGCCGATGCCGGGCAGCACGCCGATCAGCGTGCCGAGCAGGCAGCCGAGCAGCGCGTAGAGCAGGTTGTGCCAGGTGAGCGCGACCGCGAAGCCGAGCGCCAGGTGCTGGAGCGTGTCCACGGCCGCCTCAGCCCCGGCAGAGCGCGACCCCGCGCAACGCGTCGACGGCGGGGCACAGCGGCAGCGGCAGCTTGAGGCCCGCGACGAAGACCAGCGCGCAGAAGGCCACGAGCACGGCGGCGAGCGCGAGCGAGCGGCGCAGCGCGAAGCCCGGGCTGCCGAGGCTCGCACCGACGACGAGCAGCGTGCCGGCGCCGACGAGGCCCAGGGGCCTCAACAGCACCCCGAAGAGCACGACCGAGCCGAGCACGAGCGCGAGCGGGCGCCACCGGATGCGCTCGAGCGGCGCGCCGCCGCCCGGGCCGCGCGTCGCCGACACGGCGATGCCGACGCCGAGGGCGGCGAGGAGCAGGCCGAGCCAGAACGGGAAGAACCCCGGCCCCATGGCGGCCGGGGTTCCCATCGCGTAGCCCTCGAGCAGCGCGGCCCCGCCCAGCCGCAGCCCGTGGGCGGCGAGCGCGAAGGCGAGCCCGAGCGCGGCGAAGAGGATGCCCGCCCAGAAATCCCGCGCCCGCGCGATCCTCACAGGGCCGCGGCGATCGCCTTGCCGACCTCGGCCGTGCCGGCCTTGCCGCCCAGGTCGCGCGTGCGCGGCCCCTCCACCAGCACGGCCTCGATGGCCTTCACGATCGCGTCGGCGGCCTCGGCGTGCCCGAGGTGCTCGAGCATCATCGCCCCCGACCAGATCTGCCCGATGGGATTGGCGATGCCCTGCCCGTAGATGTCGGGGGCGCTGCCGTGCACGGGCTCGAAGCACGACGGGAACTCGCGCTCGGGATTGAGGTTCGCCGAGGGCGCGATGCCGATGGTGCCCGTGCACGCCGGCCCCAGGTCGGAGAGGATGTCGCCGAAGAGGTTCGATCCCACCACCACGTCGAACCAGTCCGGGTGCTGCACGAAGTGCGCGGTGAGGATGTCGATGTGGTACTGCGAGGTCTTCACGTCGGGATACTCGGCCGAGATCGCCTTGAAGCGCTCGTCCCAGTACGGCATCGTGATCGAGATGCCGTTCGACTTGGTGGCCGAGGTCACGTGCTTCCTCGCGCGCTTCCTCGCCAGCTCGAAGGCGAAGCGCATGATGCGCTCGGTGCCCTTCTTCGAGAAGACGGACAGCTGGGTCGCGAACTCCGCGTCGGTCCCCGTGTACATGCGCCCGCCCATCGACGAGTACTCGCCCTCGTTGTTCTCGCGCACGACCCAGAAGTCGATGTCGCCGGGCTTGCGGTTCGCGAGCGGGGAGGCCACGCCGGGCATCAGCCGCACGGGGCGCAGGTTCACGTAGAGCTGGAACTCGCGGCGGATCGGGACCAGCAGCCCCCAGAGCGAGACGTGGTCCGGCACGCCGGGAAAGCCCACGGCGCCGAGGAAGATCGCGTCGTGGCCGCGGATCGTGGCGAGCCCGTCCTCGGGCATCATGCGCCCGTGCTTCCGGTAGTACTCGCAGCTCCACGGCTTCTCGTCCCACTGCAGGGAGAAGCCGAACTTGCGGCCCGCGGCCTCGAGCACGCGCTGGCCCTCGGGAACCACCTCTTTGCCGATGCCGTCTCCGGCGACCACGGCGATGCGATGCTTGGGGACAGACCCTGGTGTCGCCTTTTCCTGGCTCAGGGTCTGTCCCCGGTTTTGCTCTTGCTTGCTCATTCGAAAAATCTCTCCAGTTCCTCGACCACGAGGTCGGGCACTTCTTCGGGAAGGTAATGGCCGGCGGGAAGCGCCCGGCCGCGCACATTATCGGCCACCCGGCGCCATTCTTCGAGGGGATCGAAGCAGCGCTCGACCACGCCGCGCGCGCCCCAGAGCGCGAGGAGCGGGCAGCGCACGCGCACGCGCGCCTCGCGGTCGGCGCGGTCGTGCTCGAGGTCGATCGAGGCCGCGGCCCGGTAGTCCTCGCAGCTCGCGTGCACCATCCCCGGGGTGAAGCAGCGCACGTACTCGGCCCAGGCCTCGGGCGCGAAGGGCGCCAGCCCCGCGCTGCCCGCGCCCATCTTCGCCGGCAGGATGCAGTCGATGCCGTTGGCGATCATGCGCTCGGGCACGGGCGCGGGCTGGATCAGGAAGAACCAGTGCCAGTAGGCGCGCGCGAACGCCTCGTCGGTCTGCTCGTACATCGCGAGCGTGGGCGCGATGTCGAGCACCGCCACCTTCGCCACGCGCGCGGGATGGTCGACGCAGAGCCGGTGCGCGACGCGCGCGCCCCGGTCGTGGCCCGCGAGGCCGAAGGTGTCGTGCCCCAGGGCCGCCATGAGCTCGACCTGGTCGAGCGCCATCGCCCGCTTCGAGTACGGCGCGTGGTCGCCGGTGGTGGCGGGCTTGCCCGAGTCGCCGTAGCCGCGCAGGTCGGAAGCGACCACGTTGAAGCGCTCGGCCAGCCGGGGTGCGACCCGGTGCCAGATCGCGTGGGTCTGCGGGTAGCCGTGCAGCAGCAGCAGCGCCGGGCCGTCGCGCCGCGGTCCCACGACCGCGTGGATGTCGGCGCCGGAGGTGCGCACGAGCTCGCGGCGGAATCCGGAAAAGAGCATCGCGCTATCGTACCGTGGGCGGCGCGGCCGCGAGCAGCGCCCGCAGCTCGGCCTTCACCACCTTGCCGTAGTGGTTCCTCGGCAGGCGCTCGACGAACCGGTACTCGCGCGGGCGCTTGAAGCGCGCGATGTGCGCGAGGCAGAGGCGGTCGAGCTCGGCCTCGGGGGGGGCCGCGCCGCGGGCGACGACGAAGGCGACGACCGCCTCGCCCCACTCGGCATCGGGCCGCCCCACCACGGACACCTCCGCCACGCCGGGATGGCGCAGCAGCACCTCCTCGACCTCGCGCGGGTAGATGTTCGAGCCGCCGCTCACGATGAGGTCCTTGCTGCGGTCCTTCAGGGTGAGGAAGCCGTCGGCGTCGAGCGCACCCACATCGCCGGTCCACAGCCACCCGCCGCGCAGCGCCGAGGCGCTGGCCTCGGGATCGCGCCAGTAGCCGGACATCACCACGTCCCCGCGCACGCAGACCTCCCCTGCCTCGCCCGGCGGCAGCGCGCGCCCGGCCGCGTCGCGCACGCTCACCGCCACCACGCTGTGGGGCAGTCCCACGGAGGCGAGGCGCTCGCGATGGCGCGGGTGCGCGCGATCGGCGTGGTGGCGCTTCGATAGCGCCGTGATGGTCATCGGGCTCTCCCCCTGGCCGTAGATCTGCGCGAGGCGATCGCCCAGCGCCGCGGTGGCCGCGTCGAGGTCGGCGAGGTACATCGGCCCGCCCCCGTACACGAGGGTCTGCAGCCCCGGGGCCCGCGCGCCCGCCGCGGCCGCCGCGCCCGCCAGGCGCTGGACGATCGTCGGCGCGGCGAAGAACGACACCCGCTCGTGCGCCTCGAGCAGCCCCAGCACCTCGGCGGCGTCGAAGCCGCCCGACTCGGGAACGACCTGGGCCGCCCCCGGGACGAGATGGGTGAAGGTGTAGAGCCCGGAGCCGTGGGACATCGGCGCGGCGTGCAGCAGGCGGCCCTCGGGCGCCACCGCGTCCACGTCCGCGAAGTACGAGAGCGTCATCTGGGCGAGGTTGCGGTGCGAGAGCATCGCGCCCTTGGGCCGCCCGGTGGTGCCGCTGGTATAGAAGAGCCACGCGAGCGCGCCGGGGTCCGCCTCGGCGAGCGCGGCGGGGGCGGCCGCGGCGAGGTCGGCGAGCTGGGCGGGGTCCTCGAGCAGCAGGCGCGCCCCGGCGTGGCCGGCGATGTAGGCGACCTCCTCGGCGTGCAGCTTCACGTTCACGGGCACGGCGACGAGCCCCGCCCACCAGATCGCGTAGAGCGCCTCGAGGTACTCGGGGGCGTTGCGCATGGCGATGGCCACCCGCTCGCCGGGGGCGAGCCCGGCGCGCCCGCGCAGCCCGGCCGCGAGGCAGGCCACCCGGTGGGCGAGCGCCCCGTAGGTCGCCCACGGCGCCTCGCCCCGGTAGAGGGCCACGCGCGCGGGATCGGCGCGGGCGGCGCGGGCGAGCCATGCGGCGACGTTCATGGGCCGTCATTGTGCCCCAGCCCGGTAAAATGGCGGTTTCCCCCCGCGGTCGCGCCTCCATGACCACCATCGTCGTCGTGCGCAAGGGAGACACGGCCGTGATCGCCGCCGACTCCCTCACCACCTTCGGCACCACCCGCCTCGCCCCCTCGTACGACCGCAGCCCGGAGAAGGTGGCCGCCTACGGCGATTCCTTCATCGGCGTGGCCGGCAGCGCCGCGCACCAGCTCGTGCTCGAGAACCTGCTGGGGCGCACCCCCCACCTCGACTTCCACGGCAAGGCGGCGATCTACGAGTCGTTCCGCAAGCTCCACCCCGTGCTGAAGGACGAGGCGTTCCTCAACCCCAAGGAGGAGGAGGACGACCCCTACGAGTCGAGCCAGATGACCGTGATGGTGGCCAACGCCACGGGCATCTTCGCCGTGTACTCGATGCGCGAGGTGTTCGAGTTCGACCGGTTCTGGGCCATCGGCTCCGGCCGGGACTTCGCGCTGGGCGCGATGTACGCGCTCTACGGGCGCCTGCGCACGGCCGCGGCGATCGCCGAGGCGGGGGTGGCCGCGGGCGCCGAGTTCGACACCGGAACGGCGCTGCCCATCGCGCTGCACGAAGTGCGCCTCGCGGGCTGATGCGCCTCGACAAGTGGCTGTGGGCGGCGCGGTTCTTCAGGACGCGCACCCTGGCGGCCGAGGCGATCGCCGCGGGCCATGTGAGCGTGAACGGCGAGCGCGCGAAGGCGGCCAGGACGCTGCGCGAGGGCGACCGGGTGGCGGTGCGCCGGGCGCCCTTCGAGCACGTGGTCGCGGTGAAGGCGTTCGCGCAGCGGCGCGGGCCCGCGAGCGAGGCCGCCGCCCTGTACGAGGAGACGCCGGACAGCCGCGCGCGCCGGGCCGCGCTCGCCGCCGAGAGGAAGGCGCAGCCGGCCCCCCTTTTCAAGGGCCGGCCCACGAAGAAGACGCGGCGCGACTACGAGCGCTGGCTGCGCCGGCCCGACGACGACGGCTGAGCCGGCACGGCGCTCAGATCCGCACCGAGGGGTTGAGGCTGTAGAGCCCGGTGATCGACGCCTGCGCGAGGATGTGCCCCTGCATCGCCTGGCGCGCATCGGGGCCGGTGAACCGGCCCGGCACGGGCAGGCGCTCCAGGTCGAGCGCGTAGACGGTGAACACGTAATGGTGCGGGATCTCGTCGTTCCACGGCGGGCACGGCCCGTCGTAGCCATGGTAGTCGCCCGCCATGTCGGCGTCCGCGGCGAACCACGACGTGTAGTCGTTGACGCCCTGGCGCGCGCCGTGGGGCGCGTCCGGCCCCGGCTTGCCGTGGGGCGTCACCGCCGAGGAGAACTCGCCGGCCGCCACCGCGGTGACGGACGCGGGCAGGTCGACCAGCACCCAGTGGAAGAAGTCCACGCGCGCGAGCGAGGCCGGCACCGCGCGCCCTTCCCGGTTCACGTCGTCGCCGCGGCTGGGCACGTCCGGGTCGTGGCAGACGATCGCGAAGGAGCGCGTGCCGGAGGGCGCGCCGCTCCACGCGAGCTGCGGGTTGCGGTTGCGCGAGAGTGTCGCGTGCGCCTTCGGGTCGGGCGCGCAGAACGCGTACTCGGCGGGGATGACCCCCCCGTGCGTGAATCCGGAGCTGGTCACCTTCATGGTCATTTCGGCGGCTGCATGATGATCTTGAGGAGCTCGATCTCGAAGACGAGGGCGGCGTTCGGGGGAATCTTCGGCGGCGCGCCCTTCAGCCCGTAGGCCTTGTCGGCGGGGATGACGAGCAGGCGCTTGCCGCCCTCCTTCATGCCGATGAGCCCCTCGTCCCATCCCCGGATCACGCGGCCGACGCCGACGATGAATCCGAAGGGTGTCGCGCGGGTCTTCGAGGTGTCGAACTCGGCGCCCTTCAGGTCCGGCGCGCAGCCGTCGTAGAGCCAGCCGGTGTACGAGACCAGGACGGCCGTGCGGAAGCGCACCGCATCGCCCTTGCCGGTCTCGAGGTCCTTCACCACCAGGTCCTGCGGCGGCGGCTTGCACTGCCGCTCGGCGGCCGCGGAGCGGGAGGCACCGGAAGGGGTGTGGCCGGCCGCGGCGCAGCCCGTGGCGAGCACGGCCAGGAAGATCAATGCGGGAAGGGACTTCAAGCAACGCTCCTTTCGTGGACGGACCGCCATTCTACCGGCCCCGCGCGACACCCTCCCGGCGCGGGTCGGCGCCGCCCTCCAGCCCGCGGCGCGTGCGCCGCACCGCCTGGACGCCGCTCGTCATGGGGATCGCGCGGACCGCATGGCCCATCGCCTTCAGAGCCGGCGCCAGGGCCGCGAGTTCCGTCCCCCGCTCGAGCTCGACCGGTCCGGCGCGGTCGTCGAAGTTCCCCAGGTCGATCGCCGATTGCGCGTCCATGCCCCAGTCGAGCACCGCGACCAGCGTCTTCACCACGTAGCCGATGATGAGGCTGCCGCCCGGGCTGCCGAGGACGAGCGCGGGGCGCGCATCGTCGCGGGAGAAGACGAGGAACGGCGCCATCGAGCTGCGCGGGCGCTTGCCGGGGGCGACGCGGTTGGCGACGTCGCCGCCGGGCCCGGTGGGCACGAAGCTGAAGTCGGTGAGCTCGTTGTTGAGCAGGAAGCCGCGCACCATCAGGTGGCTGCCGAAGGACGACTCGATCGTGGAGGTGAGCGCGACCGCGTTGCCGTCGGCGTCCACGATCGAGACCTGGGTGGTGCCGTGGGCCTCGTCGTAGCGGTCGTCGGCGAGCGCCGCCGGCGCCCCCGGCGGATGCCCCGCCGGCGCGTGCGCCATCGCGCGGGCGGGGTCGATGCGCTGGGCGCGCCGCGCGAGGTATGCGGGATCGAGCAGGCCGCGCACGGGCACGTCGACGAAGCGATCGTCGGCGACGTAGCGGTTGCGGTCGGCGAAGGCGAGGCGCTCGGCCTCCGCCACCAGGTGGACCGCGCGCGCGCCGCCCGGCGCGAGGCCGGCGAGGTCGAAGCGCGAGAGCATCCCCAGCACCTGCAGCACCGCGATGCCGCCCGAGGACGGCGGCGGCATCCCGCACAGCCGCCAGGCGCGGTAGGGCCCGCACACCGGCTCCACGTCGCGCACGCGATAGCCGGCGAGGTCGCCCGGCGAGAGGCGTCCCGGGTTGCGGTGCCCGCGCACGGCCGCGACGATGTCGCGCGCGATCGGGCCCTCGTAGAACGCGTCCGCGCCGCGCGCGGCGAAGGCGCGCAGCGTGGCGGCGAAGGCGGGGTTGCGCAGGATCGTGCCGGCGGGCTTCGCCCGCCCGTCGGGGAGGTAGAAGTAGGCGCGCGCCGCCGGCTCCCGCGCGAGGCGCGCGTCGGCGGCGAGCAGGGCGTTCAGCCGCGGGGAGATCGCGAAGCCGCGCTCGGCGAGCGCGATCGCGGGCGCCACGAGGCGCTTCCACGCCAGCCGCCCGTGGCGCAGGTGCGCGACCTCGAGCAGGCGCGGCGTTCCCGGCACGCCCACGGCGCGCCCGCCGATGCGCGCGGCCTCGAACGCCATGGGCTCGCCGTGCGCGTCGAGGAAGAGGTCCTGCGTCGCGCCCTCGGGCGCCGCCTCCCGGGCGTCGTACGCGTGCACGCGCCGCCTGCGCGCGTCGTAGTAGACGAGGAACGCCCCGCCGCCGAGCCCCGAGGACTGCGGCTCCACGAGGTTCAGGACGAGCTGCGTGGCGACCATCGCGTCGATCGCGTTGCCGCCTTGCGCGAGGATGCGCTCGCCCGCGGCGGCCGCGAGGGGATTGGCGGCGGCGACCATGAAATGGCGCGCGTGCGCCGCGGGCTTGCGCGTCCAGCCGCTCGCCGCCTCCGGCGGGGCGAGGCGTTCCTGCGCGTGGGCGAAGGCGCAGGCGGCGAGGAGGAGCGCGAGGAAAAGGCGCGGGACCGGGCGGCGTGCGCGCCGCCCGCCCGCCGTCACGCCGGCTACTGGATCCCCCCGAGGCAGACGTACTTGATCTCGAGGAAGTCCTCGATGCCGTACTTCGAGCCCTCGCGGCCGAGCCCGGACTGCTTCACCCCGCCGAAGGGCGCGACCTCGTTGGAGATGATGCCGACGTTCACGCCGACGATGCCCGACTCGATCGCCTCGGCCGTGCGGAAGATGCGGCCGATGTCGCGCGAGTAGAAGTACGCGCACAGGCCGAACTCGCTGTCGTTGGCCATCGCGACGGCGTCGGCCTCGTCCCGGAAGCGGAAGAGGGGGGCCACGGGCCCGAAGGTCTCCTCGCGGGCGACCTTCATCGAGGTCTTCATCCCGGTCAGCAGCGTGGGCTCGTAGAACCGCCCGCCGAGCGCGTGGCGCTTGCCGCCCATCACCACCTTCGCGCCCTGCCCCACGGCGTCGGCCACGTGCTCCTCGACCTTGGCGAGGCCCTGGGCGTCGATGAGGGGGCCGATGCTGACCCCTGGCTCGGTGCCGCGCCCGACCTTGAGCGCCCGGATCTTCTCGCCGAGCCTCGCGGCGAACGCGTCGTAGACGCCGTCCTGCACGTAGATGCGGTTGGCGCACACGCAGGTCTGGCCGGCGTTGCGGTACTTCGAGGCGATCGCGCCGTCGGCGGCGGCGTCGAGGTCCGCGTCGTCGAAGACGATGAAGGGGGCGTTGCCGCCCAGCTCGAGGGAGAGCTTCTTGATCGTGTCGGCGCTCTGGCGCATGAGGATGCGGCCCACCTCGGTGGAGCCGGTGAAGGTGAGCTTGCGCACCGTCGGGCTCGCGCACAGCTCCTGGCCGATCGCCACCGGGTCGCCGGTCACGATGTTGAGCACGCCCTTGGGCATGCCGGCGCGCTCGGCGAGCTCGGCGAGCGCCAGCGCCGAGAACGGCGTCTGCTCGGCGGGCTTGAGCACGAAGGTGCACCCGGCCGCGAGCCCGGGGGAGACCTTGCGGGTGATCATCGCGTTCGGGAAGTTCCACGGCGTGATCGCCGC
The DNA here is from genome assembly GCA_963741815.1 of uncultured beta proteobacterium. Taxonomy (GTDB): domain Bacteria; phylum Pseudomonadota; class Gammaproteobacteria; order Burkholderiales; family Usitatibacteraceae; genus Usitatibacter. Next base: position 789,311 of record CAVUJI010000003.1, on the reverse strand, counting down.
GCACACGCCGATCGGCTGCTTGAGCACCATCAGGCGCCGGTCGTTGGTCGGGCTCGGGATCATGTCGCCGTAGACCCGCTTGGCCTCCTCGGCGAACCACTCGATGAACGACGCCCCGTAGGCGATCTCGCCCTTGGCCTCGGTGAGCGGCTTGCCCTGCTCGGTGGTGAGCAGGAGCGCCAGGTCCTCGGCGTTGGCGACGATGAGCTCGTACCACTTGCGCAGGATCCGCGCGCGCTCCTTGGCGGGCAGCGAGCGCCAGGCGGGCAGCGCCGCGTTCGCGGCCTCGATCGCGCGGCGCGTCTCGGCCGCGCCCAGGTTGGGCACGTGGCCGACGAGGGTCGCGTCGGCCGGGTTCTCCACCTCGAGGCGCGCGCCGGAATCGGACTCGATCCAGGCGCCGTCCACGTAGGCGCGTTCGCGGAAAAGACGGGAATCCTTGAGGGGGACCGCCGCGCGGTCCCGGACGACAGCAGCGTTCATGGCAGCACCTCCGGAGCGAAAATTATACGCCCCGGGCGCGCGAGGCTATGATGGGCGCCCGCCTCCGCCAGGACCCGCCCATGATCGTTCGCCGCGCCCTCGCCGCCCTCGCCCTCGGGCTCGCCGTCGCCTGCGCCGGGCCGCTCGCCGCGGCGAAGACCCTGCGCTGGTCGAGCCAGGGCGACTACCTCACCGCCGACCCGATGGCGCAGAACGAGCTGCTCACGAACTCGATCAACGGGCACGTGTACGAGTCGCTCGTGATGCGGGGCAAGAAGCTCGAGATCCTGCCCGCGCTCGCCGAGCGCTGGGAGCAGACGGGAGCGCGCACCTGGGTCTTCCACTTGCGCCGCGGCGTGAAGTGGCAGGACGGATCCGCCTTCACCGCCGACGACGTGGTCTTCTCGATCCACCGCCTGCAGGGGCCGACGTCGAACTTCCGCGTCTACGGCAACGCCGTCGGGACGCCGCGCAAGATCGACGACCACACGGTGGAGTTCACGACGCCGGTCCCGAACCCCGTGATGCTCGAGATGCTCGCCAACAGCCTCTTCATCATGAACAAGGCGTGGTGCGAGAAGCACAACGCCGCGGCCGCGCAGGACTTCACGCACAAGGAGGAGAGCTACACCTCCCGCAACGCCATGGGCACGGGCCCCTACATCCTGGTCTCGCGCCAGCCCGACGTGAAGAGCGTCTTGCGCAAGAACCCCGACTGGTGGGGCCTGAAGGCCGGCAAGGACTACTGGGACGGCAACGTGGACGAGATCGTGTACACGCCGATCAAGCAGGGCGGCACGCGCATGGCCGCACTCCTCGCCGGCGACCTCGACTTCGTGCTCGACCCCGAGGTGCAGGACATCGGGCGGCTCAAGCGCGATCCGGCGATCCGCGTCTACGAGGGCCGCGAGAACCGCGTCATCTTCCTCGAGATGGACCAGGCCCGCGACGAGCTGCTCTACTCGAACGTGAAGGGGAAGAACCCGTTCAAGGACTTGCGCGTGCGCAAGGCCTTCTACCAGGCCATCGACGTGGACGCGATCCGCCGCGCGGTGATGCGCGGGCTCGCGGTGCCCACCGCGGTGAACCTCCCGAACCCGGTGGCGGCGGGAATCCCGGCCGGGGAGATGAAGAACCGCTTCCCCCACGACGTGGCCGCCGCGAAGCGGCTCCTCGCCGAGGCGGGCTATCCCGACGGCTTCGAGGTCGGCATGGACTGCCCCAACAACCGCTACATCAACGACGAGAAGATCTGTGTCGCCATCGCGGGGATGCTGGCCAAGATCGGCGTGAAGGTGAAGGTGAACGCCATCCCCCGGGCGCAGTACTTCCCCAAGATGCAGCGCCTCGAGATGAGCTTTTGCATGCTGGGCTGGGGCGGGGCCACCACCGACGCGATCTTCACCCTGCAGCCCGTGCTGCACTCGAGGAACGACCAGGGCGACGGCGACTACAACTGGGGCAACTACCGGGACCCGGAATTCGACGCGATGGTGGACAGCGCCAAGGGCGACACGGACCCGCAGCACCGCCACGAGACGATCGTGAAGGCGATGCGGTACTTCCACGACCACGTCTACACGATCCCGCTGCACCTGCAGGTGATCCCGTGGGCCTCCCGCGCCAACGTGACGGTGATCCATCGCGCCGACAACTGGCTGCAGGCGACCTGGGTGAAGATCCGCTAGCCGCCCGGGGGAAGATTCGCCCGCCCCGCCCGTGGACCGATCGGCCCATGGGCGGGCCGATCGCGCGCCCTCGCGTGCTAGTCTCGGCGGGTGTCGTCGCGCTCGCTACAAATGGTGGCCGCCGCGCTCGCCGCCGTGTCGGCGCTTTCCGTCACCGCGGCCCGCGCGCGGGGCCCGCACACCTCCCTCCTCTCCCTGCCCGCCACCGGCCACGCGAGCCTCTTCGCCGACGCGCGCCCCGTGGATGGTGTCGGGTGGCGCCGCGGCGAGGACGGGCAGCCGGCACCCGCGGCGGCCGTGGGGCTGCGGGCGGGGGTGCGCTACGCGCCCTTCTCCTGGCTTTCCCTCGAGCTGTCCGCCGCCTCGCTCGGCCGCGGCGCGTCCCTCGCCGGCATGCCCGCCGCGCCCCGGGCGCTCGCCGGGGCCACCGTGCGCGCTTCCGGATGGAACGCGAGCCTGTTCGTGACCTACCTGGGGCGGCGCCAGTCGCTCGAGGACGAGTCGGTGCAGTGGCGCTCCACCTCGCTCGTGAACGCGCGCTTCGCCCACCGGCTGCCGGGCGGCGGCAGCGTGATCCTCGACGTCTTCAACGTCTTCGACAGCCGCACCGCCGGCCTCGACTACTTCGAGACCTCGCGCCTCTGGAGCACGCCGGGCGGGCTCACCGAGAACTTCCTCTTCCACCCCGCCGAGCCGCGCAGCGTGCGGCTGCTTTGGCGGGTGCGCTTCTAGCCGCGGCCTGCGGCGCGAACACGCGGTCGGAGGCGAGCACCGTCGAGGGCGCGTGCGCGGGAAGCATCCGCAGCTCGGCATAGTACGGGGCGAAGTCCGGCGCGGTGGCGGCGAAGAGCTCGTCGAAGCCGCGGATCACGAAGTACGTCTCCTGGTAGGTGTCGATCTTGTAGCGGGTGCGCATGATGCGCAGCAGGTCGAAGCCGATGCGGTTGGGCTGCGGGCTGTCGATGCAGTAGCGGATCTCCCCGCCGGAGGACAGGATCCCCGCCCCGTACGCGCGCAGCCCCCGCGGGGTCGCGATGAGCCCGAACTCGACGGTGTACCAGTACAGGCGCGCGAGCATCTCGATGGCGCCCAGCGCGTGCGCCTTGATCCCCCCGCGCCCGTAGGCCTGGAGGTATTCGGCGAAGACCGGGTCGAAGAGCAGCGGCACGTGGCCGAAGAAGTCGTGGAAGATGTCGGGCTCGACGATGTAGTCGAACTCCGCCGGCTCGCGCAACCACACCGTCACCGGGAAGCGGCGGTTGGCGAGGTGCTCGAAGAACACGAGGTCCGGCACGAGCCCGGGCACGGCCACCAGTTGCCAGCGCGTGGCCGCCGCGAGCTTGCGGTTGATGTCGTCGAAGCGGGGGATGCCGCTGCCGTAGTCGAGGGAGGCCAGCGCGTCGCGGCAGGCCTCGCACGCGTACCCGGGGACGAGGCCGGCCTGGCGCGCGTACAGCCGCCGCCAGAGCGCGTGCTCCTCCGGCGTGTAGGCGTCCCAGTCCTGGTCGACGGTGTAGTCGGGGCGGATGCGGCGGTAGTCGCCGCGCAGGCCGTGGCCCGTGTCGCCCGTCATGCGCGCCCTCGCCCATAGCGCTCGACGCGCTGCTCGATCGCCCCGAAGAGGCTCGCCCCGTCGGCCCCGCGCATGTCGATGCGCACGGTGTCGCCGAAGCGCAGGAACGGCGTGCGCGCCGCGCCCTCCTCGACCTGCTCGACGAGGCGCGCTTCCATGAGGCACGCGTAGCCCGCGGCCGGATCGCGATTGGAGATCGTGCCGGTGCCGACGAGCGTGCCGGCGGCGAGCTCGCGCGTCCTCGCCGCGTGGGCGACGAGCTGCGGCAGGCCGAACTGCGCGTCCACGCCGGCCTCGGGGCTGCCCAGGCGCCGGCCGTTCACGGCGCACTCGAGCGCCCGGTGCACGCGCCCGTCCTTCCATGCCGCGCCCAGCTCGTCGGGCGTGAGGGCCACGGGCGCCAGAGCGTTCGCGCCCTTGCCGTTCACGAATCCGAATCCCTTGGCGAGCTCGGCGGGAATGAGCCGGCGGAACGAGACGTCGTTCACCAGCGTGAGCAGGCGGATCGCGCCGGCCGCCGCGGCCGGGTCCGCGCCCATCGGCACGTCGCCGGTGATCGCCGCGACCTCCCCCTCGAGGTCGATGCCCCAGTCCTCCGAGAGCGCGAGGATCGGGTCGCGCGGACCGGCCATGGCGCCCGCGCCGCCCTGGTACATGAGCGGGTCCGTGCGCAAGCTCTCGGGCACGGTGGCGTTGCGCGCGCGCCGCACGCGCTCCACGTGGGGCAGGTACGCCGAGCCGTCGAGCCACTCGAAGGCGCGGGGCAGCGGCGCGGCCACCCGCCCCGCGTCGAGGGCCGCGGCGAAGTCGACCGTGTCGCGGGCGGCACCCCGCTCGAGGTCCTGCGCCGCCGCGCGCAACCCCGGCGCGACCGCGTCCCAGCGCTCGAGCGCGTCCTGCAGCGTGGCGGCGATGCCCGGCACCGGCGCGGCGCGCGCGAGCTCGGCGCTCACGACCACCAGCGTGCCGTCGCGCCCCGGACCCTTGAGCGAGGCGAGCTTCATGGCAGGCGCGCCTTCGCGAAGCCGGACCACGCCGCGTCGTAGTCGGCGTCCCGCGCGGGGCTGGCGAGGGCGTGCGCCGTCGGCTCGAAGAGGAAGCGCCCCTCGAACATGAAGGCGAGTGTCGCCTCGAGCTTGCGCGGCGCGAGCGGCGCGGCGACCGCCTCCTCGTACGACGCGCGGTCCGGCCCGTGGGCCGTCGCCGCGTTGTGCAGGCTGGCCCCGCCCGGCACGAAGCCGCCGCGCTTCGCGTCGTACGCCCCGCGCACCAGTCCCATGAACTCGCTCATCACGTTGCGGTGGAACCAGGGCGGCCGGAACGTGTGCTCGGCCACCGTCCAGCGCGGCGGGAAGATCACGAAGTCGACGTTGGCCGTGCCCGGCGTGTCCGAGGGAGCGGTGAGCACCGTGAAGATCGAGGGATCGGGGTGGTCGAAGCTCACCGTGTTGATCGCGTTGAAGCGCACGAGGTCGTACTTGTACGGATGCAGGTTGCCGTGCCAGGCGACCACGTCGAGGGGCGAATGCCCGAGGGTCGCGGTCCACAGGTGCCCGGCGAACTTCGCCACCAGCTCGGTCGGCTCGTCGCGGTCCTCGAAGGCGGCGACGGGCGCCAGGAAGTCGCGCGGGCTCGCCAGCCCGTTGGCGCCGATGGGCCCGAGCTCCGGCAGCCGCAACGCCGCGCCGTAGTTCTCGCAGACGTAGCCGCGCGCGGGCCCGCCGACCTCGACGCGGAAGCGGATGCCGCGGGGAACGACCGCGATCTCGCCCGGCGCGACCGCGAGCCGTCCCATCTCGGTGGCGAGCGTGAGCGCGCCTTCCTGCGGCACGAAGAGGAGCTCGCCGTCCGCGTCCTGGAACACGCGCGCCTGCATCGCGCGGTCGATCGCGTACACGTGCGCGGCGCATCCGCGCTGGGCGCGGGCGTCGCCCGCGGTGGCGAGCGTGGCGAGGCCGTCGACGAAGTCGGCGCTCGCCTCGGGCCACGGCGGCGGGCCCCAGCGCAGGCGGTTGGGCGCGAGCTCGGCCTCGTGGCACGGCGCGGTGCGCATCGCGCCGTCGCCGATGCGCCGGAAGGTCCCGTGCATGGCCGAAGGCCGCAGGCGATAGACCCAGCTGCGCAGCGCCTGCGCGCGCGGCACGGTGAACGCGGTGCCCGAGAGCTGCTCGGCGTAGAGCCCGAACGCCACCTCCTGGGGCGAGTTCTGCCCCACGGGCAGCGCGCCGGGCACCGCCTCGGTCTGGTGGTGCGCCCCCAGCCCGGCCAGGTACGCCGGCGCCGCTGCTCGCGCCCTATCGTCCATCGGGGACAGCCCCTTGCGCGTTCATCCGGCTCTCCTGCGCGTTCATCCGCGTTCCCGGCTCCCTCGCGCGGCGAGCGCGAACGAAGATCAGAGGGCCCCGCGGGCGATCTGCTCGGCCTCGATCGACTCGAACAGCGCCCGGAAGTTGCCCTCGCCGAACCCCTCGTTGCCCTTCCTCTGGATGATCTCGAAGAAGATCGGGCCGATCACGGTCTCGGTGAAGATCTGCAGCAGCTTGTCCTCGCCGTGGTCCTTGTCCACGCCCTCGCCGTCGATGAGGATGCGGTTGGCCTTCAGCCGCGCGAGGTCCTCGCCGTGGTTCGGCACCCGCGCGTCGACGCGCTCGTAGTACGCGTCGGGGGTGGCGAGGAAGCGCACCCCGCGCCCGCGCATCGCCTCGACCGTGGCGTAGATGTCGCGCGTGGCGAGCGCGATGTGCTGGATGCCCTCGCCGTGGTAGGCGTCGAGGTACTCCTGGATCTGGCTGCCGCGCTCGGAGGGCTCGTTGATGGGGATGCGGATCTTGCCGCAGGGGCTCGTGAGCGCCCGCGAGGTGAGCCCGGTCCTGCGGCCCCGGATGTCGAAGTAGCGGACCTCGCGGAAGCCGAAGAGCTTCTCGTAGAACGCGGCCCACACGTCCATGCGCCCGGCGTAGACGTTGTGCGTGAGGTGGTCGATGGCGAAGAGGCCGGCGCCCGCCGGCTGCGGATCGACGCCTTCGAGCGGGACGAAATCCACGTCGTAGATCGACGGACCCTCTCCCCGGCCCTCTCCCAGGGGAGAGGGAGAGCTTCCGGGATAGCGGTCGACGAGGTAGAGGAGGCTGCCGCCGATGCCCTCGATCGCCGGGATGTGCAGCTCCATCGGACCCACCCGGCCCTCGACCGGCCGGGCGCCCAGCGCGAGGGCGCGCGCGTGCGCCCGGGCGGCGTCCCGCACCCGGATCGCGAAGGCGCACGCCGACGGGCCGTGCACCCGGGCGAACGACTGCGCGAAGCTGCCCGGCTCGCGGTTCACGACGAAGTTCACGCCGCCCTGCCGGTAGAGCAGCACGTCCTTCGAGCGGTGGCGGGCGACCGCGGCGAACCCGAGCTGCTCGAACAGCGCCCCCAGGCGCTCGGGGTCCGGCGCGGTGTACTCGACGAACTCGAAGCCGTCGGTGCCCATCGGGTTGGGGAATGCCTCGCTCACGCCTGCCTCCTCGGCTGTTCGCGGTTCGACCGATTCTACCCGCCGGGGGTTGCAATCCGGTTGCAAAACGAGCCGTCCACAGGCAGTCTTGCGCAACAATGTTGCGTCCAACCTCGTTCTTTCGGCCCATATGGCCGCCATCGACCTGAACCGCACCGACCGGCGCCTGCTCGAGATCCTGCAGCGCGACGGGCGCCTCACGAACCTCGAGCTCGCCGAGCGGGTGAGCCTGTCGCCGAGCGCGTGCCTGCGCCGGGTGCGCGCGCTCGAGCGCGCCGGGGTGATCCGCGGCTACGCGGCGCTGGTCGATCCCCGCAAGGTGGGCCTGGGCCTCATGGCCTTCGTGAACGTGAAGCTCGAGAAGCGGGGACGCACGCCGGCGGACGCCTTCGCCCGGGCGGTCGAGGACTGGCCCGAGGTGCTCGCCTGCCACTCGCTCACCGGGGAGATGGACTACCTGCTGCGCGTGCAGGTGGAGGACCTGCGGCACTTCTCGCGCTTCGTGATGGACTCGCTCCTCCAGCACCCCGGCGTGCTCGACGTGCGCTCGAGCTTCGTGCTCGAGGCGGTGAAGGAGACGACCGCGTTGCCCCTGCGCGAGGCGGCACCGGGAGCGTAGAATGTTGCGGCGCGCGAAACCGCGCGCCGGGCCGTCCCGCGACAAGGGGCGCCCGTCGCCCCATCCCAACCCGGAGAGGTAATCAGCCAATGAAGCGCTTGGGCAGAAACGTACTGGCCGGAATCGCCGTGGCCGCCGCCGCCGTGGGCGTGGCCGTCGCCGCGTACCCCGACAAGACCATCAACTACATCATCGCCTTCGGTCCCGGCGGCGAGTCGGACGTCTCGGCGCGCCTGCAGGAGCCGTTCTTCAAGAAGTACACCGGACAGTCGGTCGCGATCCAGTACAAGGCCGGCGCCGGTGGCGCGGCAGCGTGGTCGCAGCTGAACGACATGCCGGCCGACGGCTACACGATCATGGGCACGAACCTGCCCCACATCGTGCTGCAGCCGATGATGAAGGACGTCGGCTACAAGACCAGCGATATCGCCAACGTGTACTGGTTCCACTACACGCCGGACGCGATCATGGTGGCGGCCGACAGCCCCTACAAGTCGCTGAAGGATCTCGTCGCCGCGGCGAAGAAGACGCCGGGTGCCGTCACCTTCACCGGCTCGGGCACCAACTCCGCGAACCACCTCGCCCAGCAGCGCTTCGACAAGATGGCCGGCATCAAGACGACCTACGTGCCGTCGAAGGGCACGGGCGCGTCGAACACGGCGCTTCTCGGCCGCCACGTCGCCGCCTCCTTCAGCTACACCACGGTCGGCGTGCAGCTCGGCAGCCAGGTGCGCTGCCTCGCGGTGGCGATGGACAAGCGCCACCCGGCGCTGCCCGACTGCCCGACCTTCCAGGAGCAGGGCTACGATCTCGTGAGCGGCGCCTACCGCGGCATCGCCGTGCCGAAGGCCACCCCCGAGGCGCGCAAGCAGGAGCTCTCGGACCTCATCGGCAAGATCAACCACGACCCGGCGTTCATCAAGTCGATGGAGGACAAGGGCTTCGCGATGATCGACGTGCCCTACGGCCCGAAGATGGACGCCTTCATGGCCGAGCGCGAGAAGGAGTACAAGGACATCGCGGCCCAGATGGGCATCAAGAAGAAGTAGCGGGAGGAGCCGAAGGATGCCCGGCCTCGAGCACATCGCGCAGGCGCTGACGCCGCTCAACATCCTGCTCGCCGTCGCCGGCGTGATCGCCGGCACGGTGATCGGGGCGCTGCCGGGGCTCACCGCGACGATGGCGGTGGCCGTGCTCGTGCCGTTCACCTTCGGCATCCGTCCCGATGCCGCCCTGATCGCGCTCGGTGCCATCTACACCGGCGCGATCTACGGCGGCGCCTATTCCGCGGTGCTGCTGAACACCCCCGGCACCCCCTCGGCGATCGCCACCACCTTCGACGGCTATCCCATGGCCAAGAAGGGCGACGGCGACCTCGCCATCACGCTCGCCTGCCTCGCCTCCGTGATCGGGGGCCTCGTGGGCGCGGCGTTCCTGCTCCTCCTCGCCCCGCCGCTCGCGCGCTTCTCGCTCGCGTTCGGGCCGGTCGAGTACTTCTGGCTCGCGATCCTCGGCCTCACCCTCATCGGCAGCCTCTCGGAAGGCAGCGTGCTGAAGGGCCTGGCCGGCGGCTGCGCGGGCCTCCTCCTCGGCACCGTGGGCGTGGCCGAGGTGGGCGGCGACATCCGCTACGTGGGCGACTTCAAGGCCCTGCTGGGCGGCATCGACGTGGTCTCGGGGCTGATCGGCCTGTACTGCGTGCCGGTGCTGCTCGACCTCGTCGCGACCCCCGACCCGCACCTGAAGCTCACGCACCAGGTCGCCGGCTTCCGGCTGCGCGAGGCCCTCGGCATCGCCTGGCGCTCGCGCTTCAACCTCGCGAGGAGCTCCGTGATCGGCAGCCTCGTGGGCATCCTGCCCGGCGCGGGCGGCTCGATCGCCTCGCTCGTGTCCTACGCGGAGGCCAAGAGGAGCTCGAAGCACCCCGAGACCTTCGGCAAGGGCGAGCCCAACGGCGTGCTCGCCACGGAGTCGTCGAACAACGCGACGGTGGGCGGCGGCTTCATCCCGACGCTCGTGCTCGGCATCCCGGGCACGCCCCCGGACGCGGTGATCCTGGGGGCCCTCATGGTGCAGGGCATCCGCACCGGCCCCACGCTCTTCAACGAGCAGAGCTCCGTCGTCTATACCTTCATCTACGGCCTCTTCCTCGCGACGATCCTCATGCTGCCGATCGGCCTGGTGATCGGGCGCTACGCGTTCAAGTCGATCGTGGCGATCCCGAAGGCGCTGCTCGTGCCCGGCGTCGCCTTCCTCACGATCGTCGGCAGCTACGCGGTGAACAACAACGCCCACGACGTGCAGCAGATGGTGGTCCTGGGCGGCGTCATGTGGCTCTTCGGCCGGCTGGGCTTCACCGCCTCGCCCGTCGTGCTGGGCCTCATCCTCGGCACGATCGCCGAGTCGGGCTTCGTGCAGGGCTACCTCATCGGCAATGCCGCGGGCATGCCGGTGCGCGAGTTCTTCACCCGGCCCATCTCGCTCGCGATCATCGCGTTCATCCTGCTGGCCCTCCTCTATCCCGCCTTCATGCAGCGCCTGCAGGCGCGCCGAGCCCGCCCATGAGCACCCCGCCGAAGCGTGACGTTCCCGGGATCGTCGGTTGCGCGATCCTGGTCGCCATCGCGGTCGCCGCCTTCTACTTCGCCGGGGACTTCACCGCCCTGGGCCAGGTGTTCCCCCGCACGGTGTCGGCGGCGATGATCCTGTTCGCCGGGCTCTACATCGTGATGGCCGTGCTGCGCCCGGGGCCCCCCAGGCCCGTCGAGCGCGGCTCGGCCTTCCGGCGCGCGGTGCTCTTCGGCGTGATGGTCGCCTGGGCGCTGCTCCTCGAGCGCGTGGGCTTCCTCGCCACGAGTGTGGCCGCGTTCACGGCGATCCTGCTCGCCGCCAACTACGACCGCTGGACGCCGCGCCGCGCCGTCGGCTACGCGCTCGCCGGCGCCCTGGTCCTGGGCGGGCTCTACGCGATCTTCCGCTTCGTCCTCCAGGTGCCGCTGCCGCAGGGCATGCTGCTCTAGGCCGCCATGGTCCCGCGCACGCGCGCGACGACGTGATCGCGTTCATCCTGCGCCGGCTCGCCCAGGGCGTCGTCGTGATGCTCGTGGTCGGCTTCATCGCCTTCTCGCTCTTCAACTACGTGGGCGACCCCGTCTCGCAGATGCTGCCGCCCGAGGCCACCCAGGCCGACCGCGACGCGATGCGCCAGGCGCTCGGGCTCGAGCGCCCGTTCTACGCGCAGTTCGCGACCTTCGTCGGCAACGCCGTGCACGGCGACTTCGGCATCTCGCTGCGCCTCGGGCGTCCCGTCTCGGCGCTGCTGGCCGAGCGGCTGCCCGCGACCCTCGAGCTCGCCTTCTGCGCCTGCCTCTTCGCGCTGGCGCTGGGCATCCCCGCCGGCGTCTACACGGCGCTGCACCGCGACGCGTGGACCTCGCGGGCGCTCCTCACCGCCTCGCTCGTGGGCGTGTCGCTGCCCAACTTCATCATCGGCATCTTCCTCATCCTCGTGTTCGCGGTGTGGCTGGGCGTGCTGCCCTCCTTCGGCCGCGGCGAGACGGTGCAGGTCGGGTTCTGGTCCACGGGCCTCGCCACGCGCTCGGGGCTCGAGGCGCTCGTGCTGCCGGCGATCACCCTCGGCTTCTTCCCGCTGACACTCGTGATGCGCCTGGTGCGCTCGGAGATGCTCGAGGTGCTGAGGAGCGACTACGTGAAGTTCGCGCGCGCGCGCGGGCTCACGGACCGCGCGGTGCACTTCGGCCACGCGCTGCGCAACACGCTGGTCCCCGTGATCACCATCACCGGCCTGCAGCTGGGCGCCATCATCGCCTTCGCGATCATCACCGAGCAGGTGTTCCAGTGGCCCGGGATGGGCCTGCTCTTCATCCAGGCGGTGCAGTTCGCCGACATCCCGGTGATGGCCGCCTACCTCTGCCTGATCGGGCTCGTCTTCGTGCTGCTGAGCCTGGCGGTCGACCTGCTCTACTACGCGGTCGATCCGCGGCTGCGCGCGCGCGAGCCGTGAGCGCGCTGCTGCGGCGGCTGGCCGCGAGCGACCTCGGCTACAGCTTGCGCCGCCGCCCGGGCGTGGTCGCCGCCGCGCTGGTGCTCGCCGCCTTCGCCCTGGCGGCCGTCCTCGCGCCCTGGGTGGCGCCCCACGATCCCTTCGACCTCGCCACCCTCAACCTCCTCGACGCGTTCGCCCCCCCGGCCTGGGCGAGCCGGGGCCACGCCACCTACCTCCTGGGCACCGACGACCAGGGGCGCGACCTGCTCTCCGCGATCATCTACGGCTCGCGCATCTCGCTCGCGGTCGGGCTCACCGCCACCGTGCTCGCCATGGCGGTGGGCGTGAGCCTGGGGCTCGTCAGCGGCTACGCCGGCGGCAAGCTCGACGCGTTCATCATGCGGGTGGCCGACGTGCAGCTGTCCTTCCCGGCGATCCTCATCGCGCTCCTGGTCGACGGGCTCGCCCGGGCGGCCCTGCCGCGCGCGCTGCACGACCAGCTCGCGGTCTACGTCCTCGTGCTGGCCATCGCCGCCTCCGGCTGGGTGCGCTACGCCCGCACCGTCCGGGGGTCGACCCTGGTCGAGCGGCAGAAGGAGTACGTCCAGGCGGCCCGGGTCATCGGAAGGCATCCGCTCGCGATCATGTTCACCCACGTGCTGCCGAACGCCATGGGCCCGGTGCTCGTGCTCGCCACGCTGCACATCGGGGAGGCGATCATCACGGAGGCCACGCTGTCCTACCTCGGCGTGGGCGTCCCGGCCACCCGGCCCTCGCTCGGCACGCTGATCCGCATCGGCAACGACTTCCTTTTTTCGGGAGAATGGTGGATCACGGTGTTCCCGAGCGCGGCCCTGGTCGCGCTCGTGCTCTCCATCAACGTGCTGGGGGATTGGTTGCGCGACGCCCTGAACCCCCGGTTGCGCTAGCGTCCTGGCGCCGCGAACGAAAGGAAACGCCATGAAACCCGTCCTGCTCGCCCTTCCCCTCGCCCTGTCGGCCGCCCTCCCCGCCGCGGCCTCGGTGGGTCCGTACGACCAGCCCTACTCGATCATCGAGAACGACCCGGTGCGTTCGGCCGACCCGAACGTGATCCCCGTCATCGTCAACCGCGTGGACGACCGCAACGCGCTCTCGCCGGAGCGCGCCGTGGTGCCCCCCGGCAGCCACCAGGTGACCGTGGACGTGCCGCCCCGCCGGGGATTCCACACCGGCACCCAGCGGACCTTCGCGCTCACCACCGAGCCCTGCACGCGCTACTACATCTCGGCCAAGCTCAAGAACCGGCTGAGCCAGCAGTGGGAGCCCGTGGTGCGCGGCAAGGAGACGATCGGCGAGTGCGAGGCGAAGTTCGCGAAGGCGCGATGAGCGCCCCGCTGCTCGAGGTCCGCGACCTGCGGGTGGAGATCCCCACCCGGCGCGGCACCCTCGTGGCGGTGGACGGCGTGAGCTTCGACATCGCGCCCGGCGAGGTGCTCGGCGTGGTGGGCGAGTCCGGGGCGGGCAAGTCGATCACGGGCAACGCGATCATCGGCCTGCTCGAGCCCCCCGGGCGCATCGCCGGCGGCGAGGTGCGCCTGGAGGGCAGCCGCATCGACCGCCTGGGGCCGGAGGCGATGCGGCGCATCCGGGGACGGCGCATCGGGGCGATCTTCCAGGACCCGCTCACCTCGCTCAACCCGCTCTACACGGTGGGCCAGCAGCTGGCCGAGACGATCCGCACGCACCTGCCCCTGGGGGCCGCGGCCGCGCGCGAGCGGGCGCTCGCCCTGCTCGCCGAAGCCGGCATCCCCGCCCCCGAACGCCGCATCGACCACTACCCGCACCAGTTCTCGGGCGGCATGCGCCAGCGCGTCGTCATCGCGCTCGCCCTGTGCGCCGATCCCCGGCTCGTGATCGCCGACGAGCCCACCACCGCGCTCGACGTGTCGATCCAGGCGCAGATCATCGCGCTGCTGCGCCGGCTGGGGCGCGAACACGGGACCGCGGTGATGCTGGTGACCCACGACATGGGCGTCATCGCCGAGACCGCCGACCGGGTGGCGGTCATGTACGCCGGCCGGATCGCGGAGATCGGGGCGGTGCAGGCGGTGATCCACGCCCCGCAGCATCCCTACACCGCGGGGCTCATGGACTCGATCCCGCGCCTGGGCGCGCGTCTCGCGCGCCTGCCCCAGATCGAGGGCGCGATGCCGCGCCTGGACGCGATTCCCGCCGGCTGCGCCTTCCATCCCCGCTGCCCGCGCGCCTTCGCGCGCTGCCGCGCCGAGCGCCCCGGGCTCCGGGCCGCCGCCGGCACCCGCGCGGCCTGCTGGCTGCACGCGGCGGCCGCCCCCGCGGGGGCGCGGGAGCCCGCGCTGCATGATTGAGGTCCGCGGCCTCACGCGCGACTTCGACGTCTCGCGCCCGTGGCTGAACCGCGTGCTCGAGGGCGCGCCGCGCCAGCGCCTGCGGGCGGTCGACGGCGTGTCCTTCGACATCGCGCGGGGCGAGACCCTGGCGCTGGTCGGCGAATCGGGGTGCGGGAAGTCGACCGTGGCGCGGCTCGTCTGCGGCCTGTACGCCCCCAGCGCGGGCAGCGTGCGCATCGACGGCATCGACCTCGCCGCGGTGCGCAAGCGCTCCGAGATGCTGCGGCTGCGACAGCGCTTCCAGATGATCTTCCAGGACCCCTACGCGAGCCTCAACCCGCGCTGGCGCGTGCGCGACATCGTGGTCGAGCCGCTGCGCGCCCGGGGCCTGGTGCGCTCGCGCGCGGCGCTGCGCGAGCGCGCGGCCGCGCTCCTCGGGCACGTCGGGCTCGCCCCCGGCGACGGCGAGCGCTATCCGCACGAGTTCTCCGGCGGCCAGCGCCAGCGCATCTCGATCGCGCGCGCCCTGTCTTCGCATCCCGAGTTCCTCGTCTGCGACGAGCCCACCAGCGCGCTCGACGTGTCCGTGCAGGCGCAGATCCTCAACCTCATGAAGGACCTGCAGCGCGAGCACCGCCTCACGTACCTCTTCATCTCGCACAACCTGGCCGTCGTCTCCCACGTCTCCGACCGGGTGGGGGTGATGTACCTCGGGCGCATCGTCGAGACCGCGCCGACCGCGGCGCTCTTCGAGCGCCCGCTGCATCCCTACACGCGCATGCTGATGAGCGCCATCCCGGACATCTCGATGTCGGGACGGGCGCGCACCCCGGTGGCCGGCGAGGTGCCCAACCCGCTCGACCCGCCCCCGGGCTGCGCCTTCCACCCGCGCTGTCCCCACGCGCGCGAGCGCTGCCGCGCCGAGCGCCCGGGCGCCGCGCCGCTCGGGCCCGCGCTCGTCGCCTGCCACGGGGTGCACGAAGGGTGGATCGCGCCGGATGGGCGGCGTTGACGCCCCTGGGGCCCGCCGGTAGCCTCTGACCGTCTTCCGGCCGCCAGCGCCCATGCCCGCCCGCGGGTTCACCCTCATCGAGATCGCGCTCGTGATCGCCATCGCCGCGGTCCTGATCTCCATCGGGGTCCCGGCCTACCAGACCTACATCGACCGCACGCGCGTGGCGCAGGCGATCGTGGAGATCGGCGACATGGCCGCGGCGATCAAGAAGAAGGAGCGCGCGAACGGCGCGCTGCCCGACTCGCTCACCGACGCGGGCTTCCCCGGCCGGACCGATCCCTGGGGCTTCCCCTACCAGTACCTCAACCTCTCGAGCCTCAAGGGCAACGGCCAGGCGCGCAAGGACAAGAAGACCAACCCGCTCAACTCGGACTTCGACCTGTACAGCGTCGGCGCCGACGGCGTCACGAAGGCGCAGGTCACCAACCAGGACGCGCGCGACGACGTGATCCGGGCGCGCGACGGGCGCTTCATCGGCCTCGCCTCGGAATTCGACCCATGATCGCCGCCGCGCTGGGGTTCCTGCGCCGGCGCGTGGCCGGGCGGATGTTCCTGCTCTTCATCCTCTCCGCGTTCCTGCCGCTCGCGGTGATCGCCGCCCTGTCCCTCTCCGAGGTGCGCACCCTCCTGCTCGAGCAGGGCGAGCAGCGGCTGGCGGCCACCGCGAAGGCGTACGGGATGACGCTCTTCGAGCGCCTGCTCGTGGCCGTCGACGTGGCCGCGACGGAGGCCAATCGCGCGGCCGTCGGCTCCCCGCTCGACAGCCTCGCCCGGCGCACCTTCGGGCGGCTCGCGCTCCTCGCCGAGGACGGGCGCGTGAGGCCGCTCCTGGGACACCCGCCCGTGCCGGCCATCGGCGAGGAGGCCCGCGCGCGCCTGGCCGACGGCAAGCCGGTGATCGAGGTCGTGCAGGGCGGAACGCGCCCGCGCCTCCTGCTCCTCGTGCCCGTCCCCAGCCACCACGCCATCGCCGTGGGCGAGCCGAAGGACGAGTTCCTGTGGGGCGCGCCCGACGAGCACCCGACCGCCACGGACTTCTGCATCGTGCAGGACGGCACGCGCGCGGTGCTGCACTGCACGTCCGAGCCCGACCCGGGCATGTGGGCGACGGTGCGCGCCGGCACGCGCTCCTCGCTCGCGACCGCCCGCTGGGAGCGCGACGGCCAGGCCCTGCGCGGCGTGGCGTGGCCGCAGTTCATGGGCGCCGGGTTCGGCACCGCCGACTGGGTGGTGATCGCGAGCCAGCCGGAGTCCTACCAGCTGCTGCGCGCCACGCAGTTCCGGCGCATCTACCTGCCGGTGGTCGCCCTCGCGCTGCTGCTCGTGACCTGGCTCACGCTGCGCCAGGCCGGGCACATCGTGCGCCCCCTCGCGCGCCTGGCCGAGCGCGCGCGCGGCATCGCCCGCAACGACTTCGGCACGCCGCTCGCCCTCCGGCGCGAGGACGAGCTGGGCGAGCTGGGCGACGCCTTCGACCAGATGGCCGAGCGGCTCGGGCGGCAGATCGGCTCCCTGCACGCCTTCGCGGAGATCGACCGGCTGATCCTGTCCACGCTCGACACTTCCCAGGTGATCCGCAGCGTGCTGCGCCGGCTGGGCGAGGTGACCGCCGCCGACGACATCGCGATCACGCTCTTCGACCGCGACGATCCCGACCAGGCGCGCACGTACTTCCTCATCCCGGACGGGTCCGAATCGCTCGACATGCGCCGGCACGTGAGCGCCGCGGCCGAGCGCGCCGCCCTGGGCGAGTCCACGGGCACGCTCGCGGCCGTCTCGCCCGACCTGCGCGGGCCCTACTTCGGCTCCCCCGACGCGGCCCCGCCCGCGCGCGCCTACGTGCAGCCGATCGTCTGGCGCGGCACCGCCTGCGGCGCGATCGCGCTGGGCTACCCGGAAGCGCGCTCGCCGGGCGAGGAGCAGCGCGACCAGGTGCGCGACCTCGCCGACCGCGTGGCCGTCGCCGTCGCCTCGGCGTGGCGCGACGAGGAGCTGTACGTGCAGGCGCACTACGACGGGCTCACCGCGCTGCCGAACCGGCTGCTGTTCAAGGACCGCATGGGGCAGGAGATCGCGCGCAGCGGACGCGAGGGCCTGCGCTTCGCCGTCCTCTTCATCGACCTCGACGGCTTCAAGAACGTGAACGACAGCTTCGGGCACACGGCGGGGGACGCGGTGCTGCGGGAGGCGGCGCGGCGCATCACGCGCTGCGTGCGCACCTCCGACACGGTGGCGCGCCTGGGGGGCGACGAGTTCACGGCGCTGCTCGCCAACCTGCACCACGTCCAGGAGGCCTGGATCATCGCCGAGTCGATCGTCGAGGCGCTCTCCCGGGAGTACGACGCGAACGGGCGCTCGTGCTTCCTCAGCGCGAGCCTCGGCATCGCGACCTATCCCGAGGACGGCGCCTCGGTGGAGGAGCTGCTGAAGAAGGCCGACACGGCGATGTACCGGGCCAAGGCCGCGGGCCGCTCGCAGGCGGTGTTCTTCGAGGAGCGCATGAACGCCGAGGCCGTCGCCCGCCTCACCCTCGACCGCGACCTGCGGCTCGCGATCGAGCGCGGCGAGCTCGAGCTGCACTACCAGCCCCAGGTCGACCTGCGCACCGACACGATCGTGGCCGCCGAGGCGCTGGTGCGCTGGCGCCACCCGCAGCTCGGGCTCGTCTCGCCGGTGCGCTTCATCCCGCTCGCCGAGGAATCGGGGTTCATCGAGCAGGTCGGCCACTGGACGCTGCGCCAGGCCTGCGCGCAGATGAAGGCGTGGCGCTCGGCGGGGCTGCCGATCGAGCGGCTCTCGGTCAACGTCTCGCCGCGCCAGTTCCGCCGGCGCGGGCTCGTCGAGCACATCCGCCGCTGCGTCGAGGAAGCGGGCCTGCCGCCGCAGTGCATCGAGATCGAGATCACCGAGGGGCTGCTGATGGAGCGGGGCGACTCGGTGGTGCGCCTGCTCGAGCAGCTGCACGTGATGGGTCACCGGATCGCGCTCGACGACTTCGGGACCGGCTTCTCGTCGATGGCCTACCTCAAGCGCTTCCCGGTGCACACGATCAAGATCGACCGCGTGTTCGTCGAGGGCCTGTCGCAGGACGCCGATTCGGGCGCGATCGTCGAGGCCATCGTCGCCATGTCCCACGCCCTGGGCAAGACCGTCATCGCCGAGGGGGTCGAGACGGCGCAGCAGCGCGAGCACCTGCGCGAGGCGGGCTGCGACCAGATCCAGGGCTTCCTCGTCTCCCGGGCCCTGCCGCCGCCGGCCTTCGAGGCGCTGCTCCTGGAGCAGGCGCAGCCCGCGGCGCTCGCCTGAAGGCGCGCCGGCTCAGTAGCCCAGCCCGCGGGCCATCATCACGGCGAAGAACGGGATCGCGGAGGCGAGGTGCACCTCGATCATCACCAGCCGGCGCATCGCCCGGGCCTCGGCCGGCGGCACGCGCCAGCCGGGATCGGCCCCGCCGGCGCGGCGCCAGCGGATGAAGGCGCGCGTCGGGCGCAGCGACAGCAGCGCCACGGCGGCGAAGGTCGCGAGCTTCGCGTAGACCGGCCAGGCGTGCAGGTAGAACGCCGGGCCCTTCGCGCCCAGCTCCAGTCGCAGCAGGCCGGTGACGAGCACGGCGATGGCGGCGCCCAGGTACCAGACGTCGACGCGGCCGAGCAGGCGCACCGCCTCCGCCCCGAGCGCGCCGCGCAGCAGCATCGCCTCGGCCACGAGGAACGCGAAGAGCACGAAGATCGCGATGAAATGCAGGTAGGCGAGGATCGCGTCGCCCCACATGCTCAGGCCCTGCCCAGGAAGCGGCGCAGGCGTTCCACCGCCTCCTCGAGCCGCGCGACCGGCTGCGTGTACGCGATGCGCACGTGGCGCTCGGGCGCATGGGCGCCGAAGTCGCGCCCGGGCGTGAAGGCCACGTGGGCCCGCGCGAGTACCGCGCGGCAGAACGCGAAGCTGTCGCCGGCCAGCGCCGAGGAGTCGGCGTAGACGTAGTAGGCGCCGTCGGGGACGACGGGCACGCGCAGCCCCAGGGACTCGAGCGCGGGCACGAGGAAGCGCCGGCGCGCGTCGAGCTCCGCGCGGCGCGCCTCGAGGATGGCGAGCGTGTCGGGGGCGAAGCAGGCGAGGGCCGCGTGCTGCGCCGGCGCCGAGGGCGAGATGAACAGGTTCTGCGCGAGCGTCTCCACGTCGCGCACGAGCGCTTCGGGGGCGACGAGCCAGCCCAGGCGCCAGCCGGTCATCTGGAAGTACTTCGAGAAACTGTTCACGACGAGCACGTCCTCGCCGCACGCGGCGGCGCTGCGCGCCTCGCGCCCGTAGGTGAGCCCGTGGTAGATCTCGTCGGCGAGGAGCGTGCCGCCGCGCTCCCGCGCCACGGCCGCGAGCGCGGCGATCTCGTCCGCGTCGAGCATCGTCCCGGTGGGGTTGGCGGGGCTCGCCACCATCGCCATGCGGGTGGCCTCGCCCCAATGCTCGCGCGCGAGGGCCGCGGTGAGCTGGTAGCGCGTCTGCGGCCCCACCGGGACCGGCCGCGGCAGCGCACCCAGCGCGCGCAGGAAGTGGCGGTTGCAGGGATAGCCCGGATCGGCGAGCAGCACCTCGTCGCCGGCGTCGAGCAGGACGCCGAAGGCGAGCAGGAGCGCCGCGCTCGACCCGGCGGTGACGACGATGCGCCGGGCGGGAACGTCGAGGCCGTAGCGCGTGCGGTACAACGCGCTGATCGCCTCGCGCAGCTCGGCGAGTCCCACCGCCGAGGTGTAGAACATCGGCTGCTCGTCGAGGGCGCGCTTGGCCGCCTCGACGACGGGCGCCGGGGTGCGGAAGTCCGGCTCCCCGATCTCGAGGTGGATCACGTCGTGCCCGCGCGCCTCCTCGGCGCGGGCGAGGGCCTGGATCTCCATCGCCTCGAAGGGGGCGATGTGCTCCATGCGGCGCGCCCGGTGCAGGCGCCGTGCGGCGTCGTTCATGGCTGCATTCTATCCGCCGCCGCGCAGGTGCTCGTCCCAGAAGCGCTCGAGGCGCTTGGCCGACACCGGCACGGGCGTGCGCAGCTCCTGGGCGAAGAGGGAGACCTTCAGCTCCTCGAGGAGCCAGCGGAATTCCTCCAGGCGCGGCGCGAAGCGCCCCGCCTCGCGGTCGGCCTCGGCGCGCGCCGCGTAGCGCTCCCACAGCGCCTCGACGGCGGCCGCGTGCCTGCGGTCGCGCTCGGCGTTCGCGCGGTACTTCTGCAGGCGCAGCGCGTACCCGCGCAGGAAGCGGGGCAGGTGCTCGAGCCGCTCCCAAGGGGTCGCGGCGAGGAAGCCGGGGTAGACGAGGCGATCGCGCATCGCGCGCACCTCCTGCGCCACGCGCCCGAGCGCCGCGGACTGCGCGAGCGCCTGCTGCAGCTGCTGCTGGGCCTCGCCGATCGCGCTGGCGTGGCGCACCGCCGCCTCGGCGACCGCGGGCAGGCGGGCGCGCGCGCGCTTCTTCTGCTCCTCGAAGGCGCGGGGCGTGCGCGGCAGCGGGTCCTCGCCGATGAAGGCCCGGTCGAGGATCGCCGCGGCGAGGTCCTGGCGCAGGCGCTCCGCCGGGATCGCCCCGGCGAAGCGCAGCGCGAGCGCGTTGAATCCCGGGATCGAGCGCTCGAGGCCCTTCACCGGCTCGCGCAGCGCCAGGGCGAGCAGCCGCCGCACCCCGCCGCGGTGCGCATCGGCCGCCCGGGCGGGCGTGTCCAGCAGGCGGATCGCCGCACTCGCCCCCTCGTCGACCAGGGCCGGGTAGCCGGTGAGGGCCTGGTCGCCGCGGCGGAAGCTCACCTGCTCGGGCAGCTCGCCCAGGTCCCAGGCGGTGATGCCCTCGCGCTCCATGCCGGGCCTCGACTGCGCGAGCGTGAGGCTCGCCGCCTCGCCCAGGCGCTGGCGCAGCTCGGCGAGGTCGCGGCCCAGGGCGAGCTCGCGGCGCGCCTCGTCGACCACGCGCAGGTTCATGCGCAGGTGCGCCGGCGGCTCCTCCTTCGACCACACGCCCTCGTCGAGGCGCTCGCCGGCCACGCGCGAGGCGTAGGCCAGGACCGCGTCGCGCACGCGCCGCGCGCCCGGCGCCTCGCCTTCCAGGAAACGGGTCACGTGCTCGGGCACGGGCACGAGCCGCGTTCGCACGCGCTTGGGCAGCGCCCGGAAGGTCCAGGCCACCTTCTCGCGGATCATCCCCGGCACGAGCCAGTCGATCGCCGCCTCGTCCACCTGGTTGAGGAGTGCCAGCGGGACGTCCATCGTGATGCCGTCCATGGGATGGCCGGGCTCGAAGCGGTAGGCGAGCGGGAAGCGCGCCGGGCCGATGCCGAGCGCCTTCGGGAAGAGCGCCTCGGTCACCGACTCGGCGCCGTGGCGCATCAGGTCCTCGCGCGCGAGGAAGAGCAGCCGCGGCTGCGTGGCGGAGGCGGCGCGGTACCACGCGTCGAAGGAGCGCGCGTCGCACACCTCGGCGGGCACCCGCGCGTCGTAGAAGGTGAAGAGCGCGCGGTCGTCCACCAGCACGTCGGGGCGGCGCGCGCGATGCTCGAGCGCCTCGATCTCGGCGATGAGCCGGCGGTTGTGCGTCCAGAACGGCTGGCGCGACTCGAACTGCCCGGCCACCAGCGCGCCCTCGAGGAACACGGCGCGCGCGCGCGCCGGGTCGATGCGCGCGTAGCTCACCTTGCGCCGGGCCACGAGCACCAGGCCGTAGAGCGAGACGCTCTCGTAGGCGACCGCCTCGCCCCGGGCCCGGTCCCAGTGCGGCTCGACCCAGGCGCGCTCGACCAGGTGCGCGGCGGCCTGCTCGATCCACTCCGGCTCCACCCGCGCCACCTTGCGCGCGTATACGCGCGTGGTCTCCTGCAGCTCGCCGGCCATGACCCAGCGCGGGCGCCCCTTGCGCAGCCCCGAGCCGGGCCAGACGTGGAACTGCAGCCCGCGCGGGCCCTGGTAGTGGTCGCCGTCGAGCGCCTTCATGCCCACGTTGGTGACGAGCCCCGACAGCAGCGCCCGGTGGAGCTGCTCGTAGGTCGCCGGGGCGCGGTGGTCGCGGATGCCGAGCTCGGCGGCGATCTCGCGCAGCTGCCCCGCGAGGTCGCGCCACTCGCGCATGCGCACGTACGAGAGGAAGTGCTCGCGGCAGGTCTCGAGCAGCTTGCGGCTCGACTTCCTGTGCGCGAACTCGGTGTCGAAGAACTTCCACAGGTTGAGCAGCTGCTGGAAGTCCGAGGACTCGTCGCGGAACTCCTCGTGCGCGCGGTCGGACTGCTCGCGCAGCGCCTGCGGCCGGTCGCGCGGGTCCTGGATCGACAGCGCCGCGGTGAGGATCACCATCTCGGAGGCGCACTGGTGGTCGCGCGCGGCGAGCAGCATGCGCCCGATGGCCGGGTCGACGGGCAGGCGGGAGAGCTCGCGCCCGAGTGCGGTGAGCTCGCGCCGCGCGTCGATCGCGCCCAGCTCGAAGAGCTGCTGGTAGCCGTCGGCGACCTGGCGCGGCGTCGGCGGCTCGAGGAAGGGAAACCCGGCGATGGGGCCCAGGTCGAGGGCGGCCATGCGCAGGATGACCCCGGAGAGCGAGGTGCGCAGGATCTCCGGCGTCGTGTACTCGGGCCGGGCCGCGAAGTCGTCCTCGCCGTAGAGGCGCACCGCGATCCCGCTCGCCACGCGCCCGCAGCGTCCCGCGCGCTGGCGCGCGGCCGCCTGGGACACCGGCTCGATGCGAAGCTGGTCGATCTTCTGCCGGGCCGAGTAGCGCTTCACGCGCGCGAGTCCCGTGTCGACCACGTAGCGGATGCCCGGCACGGTGAGCGAGGTCTCCGCCACGTTCGTCGCGAGCACGATGCGCCGCCGCGCCGAGGGCTCGAAGACGCGGTCCTGCTCCTCGGCCGACAGGCGCGAGTACAGCGGCAGGATCTCCGGCTGGCGCGCGCCGGCCGGCGCGGGGCGCTTGCGCAGCGCCTCGGCCGCCTCGCGGATCTCGCGCTCGCCGGGCAGGAAGACGAGGATGTCGCCCTCGCGGCTCGCGCGCGAGAGCTCCTCCACGGCGCGCACGATGGCGTCGTTCATGTCCGCGGGTTCGTCGTCTTCCTGGGCGGCCTCGAGGTACTCGGGATGGTAGCGGACCTCCACCGGATAGGTGCGCCCCGACACCTCGATCACCGGCGCGCCGCCGAAGAAGCGCGAGAAGCGCTCGGTGTCGATGGTGGCGGAGGTCACGACCACCCGCAGGTCGTCGCGCACGGCCACCAGGCGCTTGAGGTAGCCCAGCAAGAAGTCGATGTTGAGGCTCCTCTCGTGGGCCTCGTCGACGATGAGGGTGTCGTAGGCGCGCAGCTCGCGGTCCGAGTGGGTCTCGGCGAGCAGCACGCCGTCGGTCATCACCTTGAGCACCGTGTCCGGGCGCGTGGCGTCCTGGAAGCGGATCTTGTGGCCCACGAAGCCCTTGGGCGTGCCCGGCAGCTCCCGCGCGAGGCGGGCAGCGAGGCTGCGCGCGGCGATGCGCCGCGGCTGCGTGCACCCCACGAGGCCCGCGGCCCCGCGCCCGAGCGCGAGGCAGATCTTCGGGATCTGCGTGGTCTTGCCCGAGCCCGTCTCGCCGCACACGATGGTCACCGGATGGTCGCGCACGAGCTCGGCGATGCGCTCGCGGTGCTGCGCGATCGGCAGCTCCTCGGGAAACCCGGGACGGGGGATGCGCGCGAGGCGCTCGGCGCGCCGCGCGCGGGAGCGCTCGAGCAGTTCGGCGAGGAGCGCGCGCTCGCGCCCGGCCGGACGCCCCGAGCGCGCGCGGCGCTCGACGGCCTCGGCGAGCGCGGCGAGCCGGGGGTGGTCCGCGGCGAGGGTGTCGCGGGCGATATCGGGCGGCAGGGAGGTCATGAGGCGCGCGGGACGCGGCCCGCGGGCCCCATTTTACGTCGCGACCGGGACGCCCAGCCCGACGAGCGCCACGGCGAAGCCGCCGGGCGCGCCGGCCGGGCCCGGCAGCGGCGTGAGGGCCGCCTCGCAGAAGAGCACGCTGCCGCCCGCACCCCGGACCTCGACGTCGAGCGCCCCGGCGCGGCGCACGTGCGGGAAGCTCGCCGGACGCGCCCCGCGCGCGGCCACGACGCCGGCGAGCGGCTGGCCGGCGAGGTCCTTGCCGGAGCGCCCGAGCACCCGCTCGGCGGCCGCGTTGCTGGCGACGATGCGCCCGGACGCGTCGCATTCGAGCTGCGGCAGCGGCGAGGCGGCGAAGAGCGCCGCCAGGCGCCGCGCCTCGTCGCGCGCGCTCTCCATCGACGCGCCCCGTACGGCCGCGCGGTGCGCGAGCTCCATCTTCTCGCCGGCGAGCTTCTCGTTCAGGCTGTCGGCGAGGGCGAGCAGGTCGTCGCGCTCGAGGCGCAGCGCCAGGGTGCGGCGCACGTGGTCGTGCAGCTTGCGCGCGTAGTAGACGATGGCGAAGGTGAAGAAGAGGCCCGCCGCGCCCGCGTACCAGTGCGCGCCGTCGTGCAGGAAGAAGAGGTACGCCACGCTCGGCACGGCCGCGGGGATCGACAGCGCCTCGTGGGCCCCGGCGAGCGGCGCGTAGGCCGTGACCGACCCGGCCACGAGGCAGATGATCATCATCAGCATGAACAGCTGCGCGTACAGCGGGCCGGCGGGGAAGAGCACGGTGCCCGCGATGCCCCATTGCACGCCCGCGAGCAGGTTGGCCGCGATCATGAGCCGCCCCCAGGTGGCGGCCTCGAGCCCGCCGGTGCGCCGGGAGTACGCCACGAGCAGGAAGGCGCGCAGGAGCGTGACGAACGCCGCGAGGACGAACCACGCCGAACCCCGGGCGGTATCGCCGATCTCGACCAGGACGCCGAGGGTGAGGAGGGCGGCGAAGAACGAGAACCCGGTGGCCGCCCCCGCGAAGCGGTAGAGCTCCGCGACCTGCAGGGCGTGCAGGCGCGGGGCCGGCCAGCCGCCCGCGAGGGGCGCGGTTTCAGGCGCCGCGCGCGCCATCGGGCGATCTCACGGCCCGATTGTAGTCCGGGCCGGCCGGGCCTGCTCACCCCCGCGCGGCTTCAGATCTCGAGCTGGCGATAGACGTCGGCGGCGATGCGCGCGAGGGTGGCCTTGTCGACCTCGCCGGACAGGGCGTAGCCGCACTCCCGGTCGATCCAGTAGAAGACCGAGACCGGACCCTCGCGCGCGAAGCGGAAGGCGCTCACCGGCTCGCCCTTGCGGCTGCGGGAGACGTAGAGGGTGAGGCGCCGGCCCGTCGCGTCCTGGTACATGAACTGGGCCACGGCGCCGTCGGGACCGGGCAGCAGGCGCCCGCCCAGCAGCTCGAAGCCCTCGGCGGCGAGCACCGGCACCTTGAGCGAGACGTCGAGCCGCTTCGACAGCCACTTCACCAGGTGCTCCTGCTGCTTCGCATCGACCTCGACGGGGTGGCGCACCTCCGGGCTGTAGACGAGGTGGGCGCGGGCCGCGCGCACGGGCAGCGGCACATAGGCCGAGGCGAGCGTCGCCTCGGGCGCTGCGCGGCGCGGCCATGGCAGCGCCGCACCGATCGCCACGCCGAGCGCCACCAGCACCGCCGCGCGCGCGTAGCCGATCCACGCCGGGCGCTTGAGCGCCATGCGCGCGGGGATGGGCTCCGTGAGCACCGGGTCGTAGTGCCGGTGCAGCAGCGCCTTCAGGTCCCCGAGGTCGCGGTCTTCTTCTTGCGGCTTCATTGCACGACTTTCAGCGCCGAGGCGCCGCGCTCGCCGTCCATGGCGCGGCGCAGCTTCTCGCGCCCGCGCGACAGCCGCGACATCACCGTGCCGATGGGGATGCCGAGCGTGCGGCTCACGTCGGCGTAGCTCATGTCCTCGAGCGCGACGAGCAGCAGCACCTCGCGCTGATCGGGCACGAGGCCGTCGAGCGCGCGCTGCAGGTCGAGGATGTCGGCGCGGCCGGCCGTGGGGATGGGTGCGGCGAGCGTCTCCTCGTCGATCTCGGCGTGGGGCGCGTTCTTGCGGGATTTGATCCGGTTCACGAAGACGTTGTGCATGATCGAGAAGAGCCAGGCGCGCAGGTCGCCCGGGCGCCAGAGGTGGAACTTGCGCACCGCCCGCTCGAGGGTGTCCTGCACCAGGTCGTCGGCGGCGTCGCGGTCGCCCACCAGCGCGCGCGCGTAGCGGCGCAGGTTGGGAATGTAGGGAACGATCAGCTCGTAGTCCATGGGGCGCCGGCAGTCGGTTCAGCGCGAGAACACGCCGGCGCCGCCGCCTATTCCCCGGCGACGGCGGTCCACGGCAGGGTACGCGATCCGGCGGGCGTCGAGAAGCGCGCGGGCCCCGGGCGGCCGAGCGCCTCGAGCGTGCAGCCCGAGGCGGGCAGCGCGTCGGCCGGATGGGCCCCGGCGAGCCACTGGATGAGCGTGGGGCACGCTCCGGCGCAGGGCAGCCGGCCGTCGCGCGGCACGCCGATGCGCCAGCGGTAGGGGCCGCGGCCGAGCTCGAGCACCTCGACCGGCTCGGGATAGTCGCGCAGGGCCGCCGCGAGGTCCGCCGTGCGCGCCACCCAGTGCAGCAGCGCGGGACCCGCGTCGAGCCGCGCGCGCACGGCGGGATCGTCGAGCGCGAACCAGCGCGAGCGCCCCGGCGCGGCGGCCGCGGGATCGACGGCGATCACTTCCAGATAGCGGCGGGCGCCGAGCGAGAGCACCGCATTGTGCGTACCCATGCGCTCGTGCCGGCCACCGGCGACGGGCTCGGCGCCGAGGCGCTCGCGCACCCACGCCACGCCCTCGGCGAGCGTGCGTGCGGCGACGACCAGATGGTCGAGCTCGGCGTTCACGCCCGCATCATGGCACCCGCGCGTGCGCGCCGGTAGAGGCGCTCGTCGCCGCCGGCCCTGCGGCCGGATCGACCGCGCGCGCCTCGCCGCGCTTGCGCCGCCCTCCAAGGGGACCATGGACGCGCTCGCGCCGCCGCGGCCGGTCCGCCCCGCGAGAACCGGCCGCGCGGCCCGCGCTCCAACGCATGGACGAAAACTTCGGAGGAAGCCATGCGCAAGCGGGAGAACGCGATCGAGGTGCTGCGCCGCGACCATCGCGAGCTGCAGCAGATGTTCCACGCCTTCCAGGGCGCCGAGCGCAAGGATCAGGAAAGGCTGTGCCGCGACATGATCGACGCCCTGCGCACGCACACGCGCATCGAGGAGGAGGTCTTCTACCCGTACCTGCGCGAGGCGACGGGCCAGGAGCTGCTGCTCGAGGAGGCGAACGTGGAGCACGGCACGGCCAAGGGGCTGATCGAGGAGCTCGCGTCGGGAAGCGACGTCGCGCACCGGCAGGCCGTGGTGAAGGTCCTGTCGGAGTATGTCGGGCACCACATCCGCGAGGAGGAGGAAAGGATCTTCCCGCTCGCGCAGAAGACCGGCGTGGACCTCGAGGCGCTCGGCGCCGAGCTGCTCGAGCACAAGGAAGGCCGGCGCGGCGGACCGGCGGGCGGGCCGCGCCGCGCCGGGAAGGGCAGCGGGCAGGCCGAGGCGAAGCGCGGCAACGGCCGCCACGGGGGCAGCGCCACGCGCGCCCGCGGGGACGACGAGCAATTCCTCGCCGAGCACGGCGACGAGCTCTCGCCCTCCGCGCGGCGCGCGAAATGGATCCACGCGCCCGGCGAGCGCGAGGACCATCCGGGGCAGACGCTCGCCACGCGCAACTGGGAGGTGATCCGCGCCTGGGCCGAGGAGCGCGGCGGCAAGCCGGCCACTTCCCCCGGCGGCGACCCCCGGAACCCGCGGGTGCTGCGCTTCGACTTCCCCGACTACGACAAGGGCCTCACCGAGGTGTCGTGGCAGGCGTGGCGCAAGGTGTTCGAGGACCGGGCGCTCGTCTTCATCTTCCAGCAGCACATGAAGGCCGGGAACCAGAGCAACTTCTTCCGCCTCGACAGTCCCGAGCGCGACGACGGCTAGCGCGCCCGGTCGATCGGCGGCTCAGTCGAGCGTGATCGCCTCGTCGGCCATCGCCCGCTCCACGGCGGGGCGCGCGAGCACGCGCTGCATGAGCCGGGCGTAGCTCGCCAGGGACTTCACGGGAAAGCCGGCGCGGTTGCCCCAGCGGTAGAACACGAGGAGGTAGCCGTCGGCCACCGTATAGTGGTCGCCGATGCACCAGGTGCGCCCGGCCAGGAGCCGGTCGATCTCCTCGAGGCAGGCGCCGTACGCCTGCCGCGCCTTCGCCTTCACCGCCTCGCGCGCGACGATGTCGTCCGCATAGCGCTCCGGGCGGAAGTAGTGGGCGTAGGTGGTGTGCACGGTATTCGACAGCCAGGCCATGGCGGAGACGAGCTGGGCCTGCTGCCACGTGTCCTTCGGCCAGATGCGGCCCTGGCCGAGCCCGCCGCCCAGCCAGGCGAGGATGCCCACGTTCTCCGTGAGCACCTTGCCGTCGACCACCAGCGTCGGGACCCGCCCGCGCGGATTCAGCGCGAGGTATCCGGGCTTGCGCTGGTCGCCCGCGGCGAGATTCAGCCGCACGGTGTCGTAGTCGAGCCCCAGTTCCTCCAGCGCGATGTGGGAGGCGAGGGAGCACGCGCCGGGCGCGTAGTAGAGCCGGATGTCCATCGCGCCGCGCCCTACAGCCGGGTGATGAGCGCGGAGGTGTCCCAGCGCTTGCCGCCCGCCTTCTGCACGTCGGCGTAGAACTGGTCGACGAGCGCGGTGACCGGCAGGCTCGCGCCGTTGCGCTTGGCCTCGTCGAGGCAGATGCCGAGATCCTTGCGCATCCAGTCGACCGCGAAGCCGAAGTCGAACTTGCGCGCGTGCATCGTCTTGCCGCGGTTTTCCATCTGCCACGACTGGGCCGCGCCCTTGGAGATCACCTCGAGCACCTGGCCGGCGTCGAGCCCAGCCTTCTCGGCGAAGGCGATCGCCTCGGAGAGCGCCTGCACGAGCCCGGCGATGCAGATCTGGTTCACCATCTTCGTGAGCTGGCCGCTGCCGGCGGGCCCGAGGAGCGTGACGGCCCGGCCGTAGCAGTCCATCGCAGGCTTCGCGCGCTCGAAGGCCGCCTTCTCGCCGCCGCACATCACGGTGAGCTTGCCGCTCTCGGCGCCGGCCTGGCCGCCGGAGATCGGCGCGTCGACGAAGTCCACGCCCTGGTCCTTCGCCGCGGCGAACAGGGTGCGCGCCGCGTCCGCCGAGGCCGTCGTGTGGTCCACGAGCACCGCGCCCTTCTTCATGCCGGCCAGCGCGCCATCCTTGCCGCGGGCCACCTCGAGCAGGTCGCGGTCGTTGCCCACGCAGACCATCACGAAGTCGCAATCCTTCGCGGCCGCCGCGGGCGTCGCGGCCGACCTGCCGCCGTGCTGGTCCACCCAAGCCTGCGCCTTGGCGGCGGTGCGGTTGTACACGGTGACGTCATAGCCCTTGGCCTTGAGGTGCCCGGCCATGGGAAAGCCCATGACGCCGAGCCCGAGGAATGCGACTTTCGCGGACACGTTCGTTCTCCTTGCGGGTTCATTGGCGCCCGCCGCAGCGGGCATCGGGAATTCCCGCCGGGGCGGGAATGGCGGCTAGGAAGCGGCGGCGTTGACCGGGTTCGGCGGCTCCCGCCCCTCGAGCACCGCGACCAGGTTGTCCATGGCCGTGCGGCACATCGTCATGCGCGTGGCGCGCGAGGCGCTGCCCACGTGGGGCGTCATGACGACGTTGCGCAGGCCGAGGTAGCCCGGGTTCAGCGCCGGCTCGCCCTCGAAGACGTCGAGGCCGGCCCCGGCGATGCGCCCCGCCTTCAGCGCCTCGACGAGGGCGGCGTCGTCGACGATGCCGCCGCGGGCGGTGTTCACGAGGATCGCCGTCGGCTTCATCTTCGCGATCTCGGCCGCGCCGATGAGGTGGTGGGTGGCCGGCGAGTACGGCGCCATCACCACCACGAAGTCGCTCTCGGCGAGGAGGCGCTCGCGCTCGACCCACGCGGCGCCGAGGCGCTTCTCGTCGGCCTCCGGAAGGCGGCCGCGGTTGTGGTAGAGCACGCGCATGTCGAAGCCGCCGGCGCGCCGGGCGATCGCCTGGCCGATGCGTCCCATGCCGAGGATGCCGAGGGTCGCGTGGTGGATGTCCTGGCCGAGGAAGTACTGCACGCCGAAGGCGATCTTCCAGTCGCCGGCGCGCACGTACGCGTCGCCCTCGGCGATGCGCCGGGCCGCCGCCATCAGCAGCGCCCAGGTGAGGTCGGCCGTCGTGTCGTCGAGCACGCCGGGCGTGTTCGTGACCCGGATGCCGCGCTTGGTGCACGCCGGCACGTCGACGTTGTTGTAGCCCACGGCGATGTTGGAGACGACCTTCAGGCCGGGGGCCGCGGCGAGGACCTTCTCGTCGAAGCGATCCATGACGGTCGCCATGGCGCCGCGCTTGCCCGCCAGGCGCCGGGCCAGCTCCTCCGGCGCCCACGGGGTGTCGTCGTCGTTGTGCTCGACCTCGTAGCGCTGCTTCAGGGCCTCGACGATCTCCGGGAATACCCGGCGGGTGATCAGCACTTTTTCCATGGAGCCTACTCGTCGTCCTCGCGCACCGCCTCGACGAAGTTGATGACCATCAGCACGAGGCCGATCAGGATCACGATGCTCATGTCGACCTCGTGCAGCTTGATCAGCGGCACGGCGAAGAACCCGATCATGAGCAGCGAGGCGATGACGACCATCACGATCTTGGAGCCGGTGTGCATTTCTCGATCCTCGTCTTTCTTCAGGAATCGGCCGCGGCGAGCGACCTCACGTACCCGGTGAGCCAGCGCGCCGTGCGCAGCAGCCGCGCGTCGTCGCCCCGGCGCCCCACGAGCTGCACGCCCATCGGCAGGCCGTTTTCCGCGGTGAGCAGCGGCAGCGTCACCGCCGGCATCCCGGCGAAGGTCCACAGCGTGCAGAAGGCCGGGTCGCCCGTGGCGTCCAGGCCGCGCGGCGCGGGACCCGCCGCCGCGGGCACGAGCAGCGCGTCGCACCGGTCGAACACCTCGTCGAGGGCCTCGGCCATGGCGTCGATCCTCGCCACCGCGTCATTGTAATCGACCGCCGTCACGCGCCGGCCGCGCTCGATCTGCTCGCGCAGCGACGCGCTAGAGCCTGTCGGCCCCGCGCTCGTACTCGTGGCGGTAGTTGCGCGCGATGTCCGCCTCCATGATCGTGCGGTGCCACTGCCAGGCGTCGGCGAACACCGGCGGCACCGAGAACGCCCGGGCCTGCCCGCCCAGCGCCTCGGCCACCTCGTCGAAGGCCGCGCGCGTCTGCGCCTCGGCGTCGTCCCAGTTGGGCGTCTTCGTGTACGCGAACGCCGGCGGCAGCGGGGGCTCCTGCATCGCGACCTCGGGCAGGCGCATGCGCGCGGTCGGCCGCGTGGCCCGGTCGAGCTCGTCGTAGCCGATGAGCGGGTCGGCGACGAGGGCCAGGTCCTCGACGCGAGCGCGCCATGAAGCCCACCTGGTCGAGCGGGAACGACTGCTCGAGGATGCCGGTGCGCGGCACCAGCCCGTAGGTCGGCTTGTAGCCGTAGACGCCGCAGAAGGCCGCCGGGCGGATCACGCTGCCGTTGGTCTGCGTGCCGACGGCGAGCGGGCACCATGTGCGCGGCCACGGCGGCGGCCGAGCCGCTCGAGGACCCGCCGGGCGTGTGCTCGGGATTGACGGGGTTGCGCGTCTTGCCCGGCGCGTAGGTGGCCATTTCCGTGGTCACGGTCTTGCCGAGGATCATGGCGCCGGCCTGGCGCAGCAGGCGCACGAGGGTCGCGTCGTGGAACGGCCGGCGCCCGGCGTGCAGCACGCGTGCCGTGCTCGGTGGGCATGTCGTCGGTGTCGATGATGTCCTTCACGCCGACGGGCAGGCCGTGCAGCGCCCCCATGCGCCTGGCCCTCCCGGCGCGCCTCGTCGACGCGCCGGGCCTGCGCGAGCGCGCGCTCCTCGTCCACGAACGCCCACGCCTGCACCCGCGGCTCGTCGGCCGCGATCCGGGCGAGGCAGCCGCGCGCGAGGTCCTCGGCGCTCATGACGCCCTCGCGCAGCAGCTCGAGCGCCTCGGCGGCGCCGAGCAGCGTGACGTCGACCGCGTCGCCGTCCTGCATCGCGCCCATCAGCTCAGTTCCCGTAGAAGAGCTCGGGCAGCCAGTAGACGAGCTGCGGGAACATGTAGACGCAGGAACATCGAGACGAACACCATGGTGAGGAACGGGAAGCAGCCCTTGAAGATCGTCCACAGCTGCACGTGCGGCGGCGCGATCCCCTTGAGGTAGTAGGCCGACATCGCCATGGGCGGCGTGAGGAACGAGGTCTGCAGGTTCATCGCCACCAGCACGCCGAAGAACATCGGGTCGATGTGGTAGTGCGGCAGCAGCGGCAGGAAGATCGGCACGAAGATGATGATGATCTCGCTCCACTCCAGCGGCCAGCCGAGCAGGAAGATGATCACCTGCGAGAGCAGCAGGAAGGTGATCGGCGTGAGGTTCATCGACGAGCACGAAGTCCTTGATCAGCGCCTCCCCGCCCAGGTAGGAGAAGATCGAGGAGAAGGTCCACGAGCCCACGAACAGCCAGCACACCATCGCCGAGGTGCGCGCGGTGAGGAAGACCGCCTCCTTGAGCCGCCCCCAGGTGAAGGCGCGGTAGACGATCGACAGCAGCATCGCGCCCAGCGCCCCCACGGCCGCCGCCTCGCTCGGCGTGGCGAGCCCGAAGATGATCGCGCCCAGCACCGAGAGGATCAGGACCGCGAGCGGGACGAAGGCCTGGATGCAGCAGCATCACGACCTCGCGGACCCACGGGATGTCGGTCTCCGCCTTCGGCAGCTTCGGCGTGAGCTTCGGGTTGAGCGCGGCGCGGGTGATGACGTAGCCGATGTACAGGCCGGCGAGCAGGAATCCCGGGATCATGCGCCGCGGCGTAGAGCCGCACGACCGACACCGCCGAGGTGGCGCCGTAGACGATCAGCATGATCGAGGGCGGGATCAGGATGCCGAGCGTGCCGCCGGCGCAGATCACCCCGGCCGAGAGCTTCTGGTCGTAGCCGGCCTTGAGCATCGCCGGGAATGCGAGCAGCCCCATGAGCGTCACGACCGCGCCGACGATGCCGGTGGCCGTCGCGAAGAGCGCGCAGGTGACGAGCGCGGCCACCGCCATGGCGCCCGGGATCGACTTGAGCGCCACCTGCAGGCTGTGGAAGAGCCGGTCGAGGATGTTCGACCTCTCGATCATGTAGCCCATGAACAGGAACAGCGGCACGGCCGTGAGCACGTCGTTGTTCATGATGCTGAAGGTGTTCTGCGACAGCAGGTAGAACACCCGGCTGTCGAAGAACTCCTGCCCCGGCACGTAGTAGGCGTAGAAGCCGAACATCACCCCCATCGCCATCAGCGTGAAGGCGATCGGGAAGCCCAGCAGGATGATGAAGATGAACGCGCCGAGCATGCACCAGCGCGAGCTGGGGGTTGCTCATTTCGCGCCTCCCTGGGCCTGCAGCTCGTGCTCGTGGGCGAGCACGGTCTCCAGCTCCTCCACGTCGTGGAGCTGGCGCGGCCAGCGCCCGTTCTTGATCATGAGGATGCAGCGGATCACCTGCGCGATGCCCTGGATGAAGAGCAGGACCCCGGCGATCGGGATCAGCGCCTTCAGCTGCCAGATCGGCACGCCGACGGGGCTGTTCACGCTCACCTCCTTGTAGCCGAAGGAATCCTGCGCGTAGCCGAAGCCGGCGATCATCGAGGGAGGTCACGCCCGGGAAGAAGAAGATGAAGTAGAGGACCAGCTCGATGGTGGCCTGCACGCGGGGCCGAGCAGCCGGAAGAGCACGTCGCCGCGCACGTGCGCGTTGCGCGACAGCGCGTAGGCGCCGGACATGATGAAGAGCGCCCCGTACACGATGTAGCCCATGTCGAAGGCCCAGTCGGTCGGGTTGCTCAGGACGTAGCGCATGAACACCTCGTAGGAAGTGCCGAGCGTGAGGATCAGGATGCACCACGCGAAAGCGTGGCCGACCGCCATGCTGAAGCGGTCGATGGCGAGCAGGAAGCGTTGCATTGTCGTTTTCTCGTGAGGGCCCAGAAAAAAGGCGGCGCATCGCTGCGCCGCCTCTGCCGCTTGCTGCGGTCGCCCCGAGGCGGGGGCGACGCCTCAGAAGCCGAGCTTGCCGTAGAGGTGCTCGTAGGCCTGCTGGTAGTCGGCGTTGTTGAAGAAGTAGTAGTAGCCGACCCGCTTCGCCCACTCCTTCTGGGACTCCCACACCTTCTTGAAGTCGGGGTCCTCGCTCGAGAGCTTCTTCACCAGCACGTCCCAGGCCTTGAGCTGGGCGGCGAAGATGTCCTTCGGCGTGCGCAGCACGTTCACGTTGTCGCGGCTCTTGAGCTCCTGCAGGTCGATCGAGTACTGGTCCATCGCCAGCGCGAAGTTCGCGGTGGACGCCGCTTCCGTGCCGTACTTGAGGATCGCCTGGAGGTCCTTCGGCAGGGACTCGAACTCTTCTTGTTGAAGTCGATCTCGAAGAACTCCATCGCCTGGTGGTAGCTGCCCATCATGTAGTTCTTCGCCACGTCCTGGGCGCCGAAGCGGCGGTCGGAGGTGGGGTTGTTGTACTCGAAGGCGTCGATCACGCCGCGCTCCATCGCCGGCACGATCTCGCCGCCGGGCAGCTGCGTGACCTTGCAGCCCAGCTCCTGCATGAGGTCCGCGGCGAGGCCCACGGTGCGGTACTTGAGGCCGCGCAGCTCGGAGGCGCTCTTGATCGGCTTCTTGAACCATCCCAGGGGCTGGGTGGGCATCGGCATCGCGAAGAACCCGACCACGTTCAGGCCCAGCTTCTTCACCAGGTCGTCGTAGAGCGGCAGGCCCTTGCGGTGGATCCAGGCGAGCATCTGGTTGGCGTCGCAGCCGTTGATCGGGCCGGAGCCGAAGAGCGAGGCGACCTTGCTCTTGCCGTACCAGTACACGGCCACCTGGTGCGCGGCGTCGATCACGCCCTTGCTCGTGGCGTCCATCACCTCGAAGGGCTTCACGACGGAGCCGGCGACGAGGTAGTCGATGCGCAGGCGCCCGTCGGCCATCTCGTTGACGCGCTGGACGTACTGCTCGGCCATCTCGTTGAAGATGTCCTTGGCACCCCACGCGCCCTGCATCTTGAGCACGATGGGCGACTGCGCCACGGAGATCATGGGAAAGCCGACGGCGGCCGCGCCGGTCGCGCCTGCGGCGCCGGTGAGGAACTTGCGGCGGGTCACCTTCTTCGCTTCGGTCGCGGGCTGGGACGCGACCTTTTCCTGGACAGTCATCGGATCCTCCTCGAGTGGTTGTGATTGCTTCGGGATCGAACTCGGAATTCCGGGCCGGAGGGCGGGATGGGCCCCCTCTTCGGGCAACTCAGCGGCTTGGTGGATGGATCGTAAACTCCGCCCCCCGGGAAAGGCAAGCGAATCGAGGGGTTATTGGGGCTTTTACCCCCATGCGGGTATGAACGGGCATTACCGGGGCGGCTGTCCCGCGATCGCCGGCGGCACCACCCGGTGGGCGTGCTTGGCCTCCGGCACCCAGCCCAGGACGGCGAGCAGGACGAAGAAGCCCGCCACGTAGGCGATCGCCACGTGCCAGCCGTGGCGCAGCCACAACCCGACGCTCTTCGCCTCCGGATAGGAGTTGGACAGGGCCACCCCGGCGCTCGAGCCGAACCACACCATCGAGCCGCCGAAGCCCACGGCGTAGGCGAGCACCCCCCAGTCGTAGCCGCCCTGCTTGAGGGCGAGGGCGGTGAGGGGGATGTTGTCGAAGACCGCCGAGATGAAGCCCAGGCCGAGCGCGGTCTGCCAGGAGGCGGCCGGGAGCTGCTCGACGGGCATCATCGAGGCGATCGACACCAGCGAGAGCAGGAAGATCGAGCCCTTGAGCGCCTCGGGCAGCAGCGACCACTCGGGCCGGCGCATCGCGGCCGTGGCGACGATGGCCACCCACACGGCCGCGCCGATCACCGGGAAACGGTCGAGGATCTCGGGGAAGAAGAGGTTGGCCACGACGTTGGCCCCCACGGCCGAGGCGAGGATCGTGGCGACGATCCCCAGGCGCACGAAGTCGAGGTGGGTGCCGCGGGGCATGTCCTTGAGGATCGGGCCGTACGCCTGCTGCTGGCGCGCGGCGACGACGCCGAAGACGAGCATGGCCGCGACCGCGGCGATGTACGCGTCGAGCACGTTCTGCGGCGCCACCCCGTCGATCCACATCATGGTGGTGGTGGTGTCGCCCACGACGCTGCCCGCCCCGCCCGCGTTCGAGGCGGCCACGATCGCCGCGAGGTAGCCGATGTGCACCTTGCCGCGGAAGACGGCCCGGGCCACCGTGCCGCCGATGATCGCCGCGGCGATGTTGTCGAGGAAGGACGAGAGGACGAACACCAGCAGCAGCAGCACGAAGGCGCCCTTCCAGTCGTCCGGCAGCACCCGCGGCAGCTCGAGCGGGACGTGGCTGTCCTCGAAGTGCTTCGAAAGCAGCGCGAACCCGAGGAGGAGCAGCAGCAGGTTGGTGAGGATCACCCACTCGTGCAGGAAGTGGCCGCCGAGTCCCGCGAGCCCGGGCCCCTGCGGGAAGCCCGTGAACACGATCTTGTAGAGGGCGATCACGACGAGGCCGGTGACGGCCACGCGCATGGTGTGGTGGTGGAACAGGGCGACGCCGAGCAGGGTCAGCGCGAACAGGATGAAATCGACCGGGATGGGTCCCAGCATCACGGGGGAGGGCGCGGGCATGGCCGCGATTCTAGCCTACGGAACCAGGATGACGTGCACGCGGTAGGGTCCGTGGGCGCCGATCACGAGGGTCTGCTCGATGTCGGCCGTGCGCGAGGGGCCCGAGACGAACCACGCGGCGCGCGGCGGCTCGCCCACCTCGGCGCGCATGAGCGCGAAGGCATCCTCCATGGCGGGCACCAGCCGCGCGGCGGACACGATGCAGACGTGGTTCTCGGGCAGCAGCGCGGTCGCCTTCGGCGTGCCGGGCGCGCCGAGGAGCAGCACGGTGCCGGTTTCCGCGATCGCGCAGTAGCAGCCGGTGATGCCGGTGCGGTCGCTCGCGGCCGCCGGCCGGTCCTCGGTGGCGATGCCCGCCCCGGCCCAGTCGAGCGCGGCCAGCGCGTGCCAGAGGACCGCGCGGCGCTCGAGCCCGTTCGCCGCGAGGTAGCGCGCGACCTCCGCGGGCACGGCCGCGAGGTCCGGCGCATGGGCGTGGGTCGTGCCCAGCCGGTCGCACTCGGCGCGGAAGTGCGCGGCGAGGTCGGGTGCGGCGGCGGCGGCCGGGCGCGGTCCCGCCTCGTGCCGGGCGATGTGGGAGCGGGCCCGGGCGAGCTCCGCCTCGCCGGGCTCGGTGCCCGCGGCGCCCCGCGCGGCCCGGATGCGCCCGAGGATGCGGCTGCGGGCGCTCATCGCGCGCGGCGCCTTTCGGCGTAGAGGGCGCGGAAGGTGCGCCCCTGCGGCGCCGGCATGTCGCGCCCCCGCGTCCAGCCGTCGAGCCCCGGCAGCCGGTGCAGCAGCCGCTCGCGCCCGCCGAGCAGGGCGAGCACCCGCGCGGCGATGCCGGTGAGCGCCGCGTAGAGCCGCGGCCGGCGCGCGAGGGCGCTCCACGCGGCGATCGCCGAGCGCTCCGGCCACGGCCGCAGTCGCCGGTCGAACTGGCGTTCGCGCAGCTTGCGCATGAGGTCCGGCAGCGGGATCTTCACCGGGCAGACCACCGCGCATTCGCCGCAGAACGTCGCCGCGTTGGGCAGGTCGCCGGCGTTCTCGATGCCCACGTACACCGGGGTCAGCACCGAGCCCATCGGGCCCGGGTACACCCAGCCGTAGGCGTGGCCGCCCACGTTCTGGTAGACCGGGCAGTGGTTCATGCAGGCGCCGCAGCGGATGCAGCGCAGCATCGCCTGCAGGTCGCTGCCGACGAAGCGCGTGCGCCCCGCGTCAACCAGCACGATGTGCATCTGCTCGGGGCCGTCGGTCTCGTCCGGCGCCTTCACGCCCGTGGTGAGCGTGAGGTAGTTGGCGATCGTCTGGCCGATGGCCGAGCGCGGCAGCAGCCGGATGAGGGTGGCGAAGTCCTCGAGCGTGGGGATCACCTTCTCGATGCCGGTGATCACGCAATGGATGCGCGGCAGCGTGGTCACCATGTCCGCGTTGCCCTCGTTGGTGACCGTCAGCGTCGTGCCCGTCTCGGCGATCACGAAGTTGGCGCCGGTCACCCCCATGTCCGCGGCGAGGAAGCGAGCGCGCAGGGCCTCGCGCGCCTCGCGCGTGAGCTCGGCGATCTCCACGGTGCGCGGCCGGTGGTGCACGCGCTCGAAGAGGTCGGCCACCTCCTCCTTCGACTTGTGCACGGCCGGGGCCACGATGTGCGAGGGCGCCTCGTGCGCGAGCTGCAGGATGTACTCGCCCAGGTCGGTCTCGACCACCGCCAGGCCTTGCGCCTCGAGGGCCTCGTTGAGGCCCACCTCCTCGGAGACCATCGACTTCGACTTGGCCACCGTGCGCACGCCGTTGGCCTTCGCGATGCCGGCCAGGATCCGGCAGGCGTCCTCGTGGCTGTCCGCCCAGTGCACCTGCGCGCCGCGCCGCGTGGCGTTGCGCTCGAACTCCACGAGGTAGGCGTCGAGGTGCGCGAGCGTGCGGTCGCGCAGCGCCGCGGCGTGCGTGCGGATCGCCTCCCAGTTGTCCACCTCGCGGATGCTCTTCGCGCGCCCGTCGACGAACTTGCCGCGCGCCGCGCGCAGGTTGCGCTGCAGCACCGGGTCGTCGAGCTTCATCGACGCCGACTGCTTGAAGAACATCGACCGGACTTGCATGGGCGTCAGGGCGTCATGCCGGCCTCTCGCATCCGTCAGCCACGGTGCGTGAGGATCTCGGCGAAGTGCAGGACCTTGGTGTCGCGGTCGCCCTCCCGGCGCAGGCGCCCCTCGATGTGCAGCAGGCAGCCGAGGTCGCCCCCGGCCATCACCTTCGCGCCGGAGCGGCGCACGCTGGCGCACTTGTTCGCCGCCATGCGCGTGGCGATGTCGCCCAGCTTGATCGAGAAGGTGCCGCCGAAGCCGCAGCACTTCTCGCTCTCCGGCATCTCGGCCAGGCGCGCGCCGGCGAGGGCGAGGAGCGCGCGCGGCTGCGCCTTCACGCCCAGCTCGCGCAGTCCCGCGCAGCTGTCGTGGTAGGTGAGCTCGCCGTCGAAGCGGCCCGGCACCCGGTCCACCTCGAGCACCTCCACCAGGAACTGGGACAGCTCGTACCACTTGGCCGCCAGCCGCACGAACTCGTCGCGGTCGGGCGCGTCCCGGAAGAGGTCCTCCACGTAGTGCAGCTTCACCTGCCCGGAGCACGACCCCGAAGGGGCGACCACGTAGTCGCAGTCGCGGAACTCCTCGAGCACCTTGCGCCCGAGGGCGATCGAGGCCTCGCGCGCCCCGGAGTTGTAGCCCGGCTGGCCGCAGCAGGTCTGGGTGGCCGGGACCACGACCTCGCAGCCGGCGGCCTCGAGCAGCTCCAGCGCGGCGAAGCCGATCGAGGGCCGCACGAGGTCCACGAGACAGGTGACGAAGAGGCCGACCTTCATGGCGCCATTATGCTCCGGGGCGCGAGGGGAACTTGTGTGCCCGGCGCCCACTCCACCTGCCGAGGAGGATCGCCATGGACCGCGCCGTCGTGGTCGCGCTGCTCGTCGGTCTCGTCGTCGTCGTGGGTTACGTGGTGATCATGCGATTCTTCGCACGCGAGAGCCGGGACCTCGACCGCAAGATCGACTACACCAAGATGCGGGAGTGGAAGGACGAGGACTAGGCGCTATCCCGGATGCACCTGGCTCGCGAGCAGGCGCTCGGAGTTGCGCTCGAGCCAGCGGCGGATGCGGTTGGCGTCGGCGATGCGCGTGAGCCGACCCCACGAGTCGAGCAGCACGATCACGATCGGCTGGTTGGCGATCATCGCCTGCATCACCAGGCACTTGCCCGCCTCGTTGATGTACCCCGTCTTCGACAGCCCGATCTTCCAGTCGGAGTGGCGCACGAGCGAGTTCGTGTTCACGAAGGTGAGCTTGCGCCGGGACTCGGGCAGCTGCACCGTCACCGCGCTCGTCGTCGTGTAGTCGCGGATGAGCTCGTAGGTCGAGGCGGTCGAGACGAGCTTGCCGAGGTCGGCGGGGCTCGAGACGTTCTGCGGCGACAGCCCGCTCGAGTCCACGTAATGGGTCTGCGTGAGGCCCAGGGCCGCGGCCTTCGCGTTCATCGCCTCGACGAACGCCGCGATCCCGCCGGGAAAGTTGCGCCCCAGTGCCGAGGCGGCGCGGTTGTCGCTCGCCATGAGGGCGAGGCGCAGCAGGTCGTCGCGGCGGAAGTGGCTGCCGACGGGCAGGCGCGAGGTGGTGTTCTTGACCGTGTCGATGTCCTCGCTCGTGATCTCGATCGCCTCGTCGAGGGGCAGCTTCGCGTCGAGGACCACCATCGCGGTCATCAGCTTCGTGATCGAGGCGATCGGGGCCTGCTGGTCCGCGTTCTTCGCGTAGAGCGTGGTGCCGGTGGTCGGGTCGAGGACGAGCACCGCGGCCGAGCGCACGTGGGGCCCCCGCGCCATGACCTGGGCCAGCTCCATCGGGTCGGCCGCGCGGGCGATGTGGTGCCTGTCGGCCGCGTTCGCATGCAGGAAAAGGGAGGCGACGAATGCGACGGCGAGAACGCGGATCACGGGCATGGGCACCGGCGGGGAGCAGGCGACACCATAGCAAAGAAGCCGCGTTCGTGACAACATTTGGAAAGGCCCTCAAGAGCAGCGGCCAAGTCCCTGATTTCCATGGCTCATTCCTCCCCGAAGACGCCGCACCCGGACACGCTCGCCGTGCACGCGGGGCAGTCCGCCGACCCCGCCACCGGCGCGCGCGCCGTGCCGATCTACCAGACGGCCTCGTTCGTCTTTCCCGACGCCGATGCCGCCGCGGCCCTGTTCGACATGGAGAGACCGGGCCATGTCTACTCCCGTCTTTCGAATCCCACGGTGTCGGTGCTCGAGGAACGCATGGCCGCCTTGGAGCAGGGCGTGGGGGCGGTCGCCACGGCGAGCGGCCAGGCGGCGCTGCACCTCGCCCTCGCCACGCTCATGGGCGAGGGGGGCCACGTCGTCGCCTCGGCGAGCCTGTACGGCGGCTCCCACAACCTGCTCGCCTACACGATGCCGCGCTTCGGCATCGCACGACCTTCGTGCCGGCGCGCGATCTCGACGCGTGGCGCGCCGCGATCCGGCCGGAAACGCGGCTGCTCTTCGGCGAGACGCTGGGCAACCCCTCGGTCGACGTGCTCGACATTCCCGCCCTGGGCGCGCTCGCGCACGGGCACGGCCTGCCGCTGCTGGTCGACTCGACGTTCACCACGCCCGTGCTCGGCCGTGCGCTCGAGCACGGCGCCGACCTCGTCGTGCACTCGGCCACGAAGTTCCTGTCCGGCCACGGCGTGGTGATCGGCGGCGTGCTGGTCGACGGCGGGCGCTTCGACTGGCGCGCGAGCGGGCGCTTCCCCACCCTCACCGAGCCGTACGAGGGCTTCCACGGCATGGTGTTCGACGAGGAGTCGACGGCCTCGGCGTTCCTGCTGCGCGCGCGGCGCGAGGGGCTGCGCGACTTCGGCGCCTGCATGGCGCCGATGACGGCCTTCCAGGTGCTGCAGGGCATCGAGACGCTGCCGCTGCGCATGGCGCGGCACGTCGACAACGCGCGCGGGTGGCGCGCTTCCTGGCCGGGCAGCCGGGCGTGGAGCGCGTGCACCACCCTTGCCTGCCGACGCACCCCGACCACGCGCTCGCCGCTCGGCTCTACCCGCGCGGCTGCAGCGCGATCCTCGCCTTCGAGCTCGCCGGCGGGCGCGAGGCGGGCCGGCGCTTCATCGAGGCCCTCGGCCTCTTCTCGCACCTGGCCAACGTCGGCGACGCCAAGTCGCTCGTGATCCACCCGGCGAGCACCACGCACTACCGCATGGACGACGCCGCGCTCGCCGCCGCGGGCATGACGCCGGGCACGGTGCGCCTGTCCGTCGGGCTGGAGCACCCGGACGACCTGCTCGAGGACCTCGCGCGCGGCCTGCGCGCCGCGGGCCGGCCCTGATGCGCTTCATCGTCGAGGGCTATCCCGCCTACGCGTACACCGGGGGCGCGGCGTTCGATCCCGCGCGGCCCGCGGTGGTGTTCGTCCACGGCGCGGCCTTCGACCACAGCGTGTGGCAATGGCAGGCGCGCTATTTCGCGCATCACGGCCGCTGCGTGCTCGCCCCGGACCTGCCCGCCCACGGCCGCAGCCCGGGCGCGGCGCGCGAGTCGATCGAGGCCCTGGCGCGCTGGGTCGTGGCACTCCTCGACGCGGCCGGGCTCGCGCAGGCCGCGCTCGTGGGGCACAGCATGGGCAGCCTGGTGGCGCTGCAGGCGGCCCTCGGGCACGGCCCGCGCGTCGCCCGCCTCGCCCTGCTCGGCACGAGCGTGCCGATGCCGGTGGGGGAGGCCTTCCTCGCCGCCGCCGCCGACGATGCGCCGGAGGCGCTCGACATGGAGACGGTCTGGGGACACGCGCGCGGCGCCTGGCTCGGCGCGAGTCCCGTTCCCGGCACCTGGCTGCCGGGCGCGACCCGCCGGCTCAACGGCCGCTCCCGCCCCGGGGTGCTGCACCGCGACCTCGCCGCCTGCCACGCCTGGCGCCCGGCGCCCGGCGCGCTCGAGGCGCTCGCCGTGCCCACGCTGGTCGTGGCGGGGCGGCGCGACCAGATGACCCCGGCCCGGGCGGGCGAGGCGGTGGCGGCGCGCGATCCCCGGCGCGCGCCTGGCCGCCCTCGACGCCGGCCACGCGATGATGGCCGAGGCGCCGCTCGCCACCTTGGCCGCCCTGCGCGCGTTCCTCGCGTAGGTCAGGCGGCGTCGCGACGCGGCGAGGCGCCGCCTTCCTCGCGCCCTTCCTCGAGCTGCAGGCGCCACATCTCGGCGAAGCGCCCCCCGGCGCGCAGCAGGTCGCGGAAGGCGCCGCGCTCGATGATGCGGCCGTGGTCGAGCACGAGGATCTCCTCGGCGTCGACGATGGTCGAGAGGCGGTGGGCGATCACGAGCGTGGTGCGGTCGCGCGAGATGTCCGCGAGCTCGTCCTGGATCGCCTTCTCGGTGCGCGAGTCCAGCGCCGAGGTGGCCTCGTCGAGGACGAGGATGGGCGGGTCCTTGAGGAGGGTGCGCGCGATCGACACGCGCTGCTTCTCGCCCCCCGAGAGCTTCAGGCCGCGCTCGCCCACCGGTGGTCTCCCATTTCAGGGGCAGCCGCTCGATGAATTCCGCGATGTGCGCCACGCGGGCGGCCTCCTCGACCTCCTCGCGGGTGGCCTCGGGCCGGCCGTAGGCGACGTTGTAGTAGATCGTGTCGTTGAAGAGCACGGTGTCCTGGGGCACCACGCCGATCGCCGCGCGCAGGCTCGCCTGCGTCACCTCGCGGATGTCCTGCCCGTCGATCGTGATGCGCCCGGCGCCCGCGTCGTAGAAGCGGAAGAGCAGGCGGGCGATCGTCGACTTGCCCGAGCCGCTCGCGCCCACGACCGCGACCTTGCGCCCGGCCGGCACCTCGAAGCTCACGTCGGCGAGGATCGGCCGGCGCGGGTCGTAGCCGAAGTCCACGTGCTCGAAGCGGATCGCGCCGCCCGCCACCGCCAGGGGCCGCGCGCCGGCGCGGTCCTGCACCTCGCGGTTCTCGCCGAGCAGCCGGAACATCTTCTCCATGTCCACCAGCGCCTGCTTCATCTCGCGGTACATGACGCCGAGGAAGTTGAGCGGGATGTAGAGCTGGATCAGGAGCGCGTTGACCATGACGAGGTCGCCCAGCGTGAGGGCGCCGGCGACGATGCCCTCGGCCGC
Source organism: uncultured beta proteobacterium (assembly GCA_963741815.1). GTDB lineage: Bacteria > Pseudomonadota > Gammaproteobacteria > Burkholderiales > Usitatibacteraceae > Usitatibacter. Next base: position 745,227 of record CAVUJI010000003.1, on the reverse strand, counting down.
CCGCCACATGAGCAGCGCCACGGCCGTGGCGATCACGATCGCCTGCACCGTGTTGAGCAGCCCGAGGGAGGCCTCGCTCGTGACCACCGCCTGCTCGTAGCCCTGCAGGTTCGCGTCGTAGCGCCGGGCCTCGTAGTCCTCGTTGCCGAAGTACTTGACCGTCTCGTAGTTGAGGAGCGAGTCGACCGCCTTCGTGTTCGCGCGCGAGTCCATCTCGTTCATGCGGCGCCGGTGCCGGGTGCGCCACTCCGAGATCGAGAACGTGAGGCCCACGTACACGAGCAGCGCCGCGACGGTGATCACGCCGAACCACACGTCGAAGCGCGCGATGAGGAAGCCGGTGACGAGCGTGATCTCGAGCAGCGTCGGCAGCACGCTGAAGACCATGAAGGAAAGCAGCGTCGAGATGCCGCGCGTGCCGCGCTCGATGTCGCGGGTGAGCCCGCCGGTCTGGCGCTCGAGGTGGAAGCGCAGCGACAGCCCGTGCAGGTGGTGGAATACCTGGAGCGCCACCCGGCGCATGGCGCGCTGCGAGACCTTCACGAAGACCACGTCGCGCAGCTCGTTGAAGAGCCTGCTCGACAGCCGCAGCAGGGCGTAGGCGGCCAGCAGCGCCACGGGCACGGCGAGCGCGGCGCGGGGGCCCGACAGGTCGTCGACGATGCGCTTCATCACCATCGGCACGGCGATGTTCGCGAGCTTGGCGGCCACGAGGAAGGCCAGCGCGAGGAAGACGCGGCCGCGGAACTCCCACAGGTAGGGCAGGAGCTTGCGGATGACGCCGATGTCGCCCTGGGGCGGAAGGTCGCCGGACGCCGGGGGGCCGGGAGGGCGGGGATGGGCGCTCATGGAGCCTTCCATTGTCGCATCCCGCTGGTCCGAACGGACCGCACGGCCCGCGGGAGGCGGTCACGGGGGGGCCAAACGCCGCCGCTAGGCTGGGAAGCGTGACCCGGCCCTCGCGCCGAGGAAAGACTCCCATGGCATCGAAGGCCCCCCGCATCCTCTTCGCGCCGGCGCTGTGGCTGGCCGCGCTCCTTGCCGGCATGTCGGCGGCCCCGGCCGTCGCCGCCATCGCCGGCTCCACGGCCGAGGTGGCGCAGGCCGCCGCCGAGCGTCCCGACCCGGCCTACCAGCGCCTGGTCGACGCGGCCAACGCCGTGGTCGGCATCCGGGTGACCGCGCTTCCCGGCGCGCGCACGAACGCGAGCGTGGGGCCGCAGCGCACCGGCTCGGGCGTGATCATCGCCGCCGACGGGCTCGTGCTCACGGCGAGCTACCTCGTGGCCGAGGCCGACCAGGTCGAGGTGACCGACAGCGCCGGGCAGACGGTGCCGGCCACCGTCGTCGCGGCCGACGAGGCCACCGGCTTCGGCCTCGTGCGCACCCTCACCCCGCTCTCCCCCAAGCCGATCCCGCTCGGCGACTCGCGCCCGGTCTCGGCGCTCGACCGCCTGATGATCGTGACCGGCGGGCCGCAGCAGGCGATCTCGCTCGCCACGGTCGTCTCGCGGCGCCGGTTCGCCGGCTACTGGGAATACCTCATCGACCACGCGATCTTCACATCGCCGCCGCGCCTCGACCACAGCGGCGCGGCGCTGGTGAACCAGAACGGCGAGCTGGTGGGCGTGGGCTCGCTCTTCGTGATGGACGCGCTCAAGGGCGGCGAGCGCCTGCCCGGCAACATGTTCCTGCCGATCGACCTGCTGAAGCCCGTGCTCGACGAGCTGGTGCGCACCGGCAGCCAGGGCGCGAGCCACCGGCCATGGCTCGGCGTGGACTCGCTCGAGGAGGACGGGCGCGTGAAGGTGCTCGAGGTGAGCGCCGAGGGGCCGGCCGACCGCGCCGGCATCGCCGCCGGCGACATCATCCTCTCGCTCGACGGCCAGCCCGTGGACGACCTCGAGGGCTTCTACCGCACGCTGTGGCAGCAGGGCCCCGCGGGCGTGGACGTGCGCCTCACGGTGCTGCACGGCTCGATGCTGCGCGACGTGGTCGTGCGCTCGATGGACCAGAACGACTTCCTGCGGCGCAAGCCGCCGCTCTGATCAGCGCCGGCGCCCGGGGGCACGCGGGCGAGCGCCCCCCGCGCCGATGCCGCGCCGCGCCAGGGCCTCGCGCAGCAGGTACTCCACCTGGGCGTTGACCGAGCGCAGCTCGGCCTGCGCGAGGCGCTCGATCTCGGCCCACAGCGCCGGATCGACGCGCAGCAGGTAGGACTTGCGCGCGGCCATCCCCGCCTCACGCGTAGAGCGTCCCCGCGTTGACGACGGGCTGCGTGTCGCGATCGGAGCACAGCACGACCATGAGATTGGAGACCATGGCCGCGCGGCGCTCGTCGTCGAGCTCGACCACGTGGTTCTGCGCGAGGCTCGTGAGCGCCATCTGCACCATCGAGACGGCTCCCGCCACGATGCGGCTCCTCGCGGAGATGACCGCGTCGGCCTGCTGGCGGCGCAGCATCGCCCCGGCGATCTCGGGCGCGTAGGCGAGGTGGGTGAGCTTGGCCTCCTCGATCGCCACGCCCGAGCGCTGCACGCGCGTCTGGAGCTCGTCGCGCAGCGCCCCGGCGACCGTGTCGGCCCCGCCGCGCAGCGTCACCTGGTGCGGCTCGTGCTCCTCGCCCTCGTCGTAGTCGTAGCGGGTGGCCACGTGGCGCAGCGCCGACTCGCCCTGCACGCGCACGAACTGCTCGAAGTCCTCCACGTCGAAGAGCGCCTGGGCGCTGTCGGCCACGCGCCAGACGACCACCGCGCCGATCTCGACCGGATTGCCCCGCTTGTCGTTCACCTTGAGGGTCTCGATGCTGTGGTTGCGCGTGCGCACACTCACCCGGCTGCGCGAGTTCCACGGCAGCGTCCAGCGCAGTCCCGGCGCGCGCTCGGTGCCGAGGTAGGCGCCGAAGAGGGTGATGACGCCGGCCTCGTTGGGCTGCAGCTTGAAGAAGCCCCCGAGGACGAAGACCAGGACGACGGACAGGATCGCCACCAGCACCGGGCTGCGCACCGCGGCGGCCGCGGCCACGACGAGGGGCACCAGGACCAGCGCCAGGAGCAGCATGGCGATGCCGTTCAGGGTCCGATACGGCTGCTCGAACGTGCCTTCCCTGCGGTACTCGTTCACGAACGCCCTTTCCGCCGGCGCGCGGCTGCTATTGATCTGATATCATCCTGATACCGGCGGGGCGGCGTGTCAAGCGCCGGCGCGGGCACGAAAAAGGGCCGGGGCGCTCGCGCGCCCCGGCCCCGGTGACGCCGCGCCGCGCGCCTAGTCGCAGGCGGCCGGCGTCTCGTGGAACGACTGGCCGCCGCCGAACGTCTTGAGCGGCTCCAGGCGCCCGCCCTTCGCGAGCTTCACGGCGCAGTACTTGAACTCGGGGATCTTGCCGAACGGGTCGAGCGCCGGGTTGGTGAGCAGGTTCGCCGCCGCCTCGTAGTAGGCGAACGGGATGAACACCGCGCCGCGCGGCGATGCCGTCGTCGGCGCGCGCGTAGAGCGCGATCTCGCCGCGGCGCGAGGCGACCGTGACGCACGTCGCCCGGGCGCGCGCCGAGCGCGTCGAGGTCGAGCGGGTGGACCGAGGCCACCGGCTCGCGGCTCGATCGCGTCGAGCACGCGCGGCGCGGCGCGTCATGCTGCCGGTGTGCCAGTGCTCGAGCTGGCGGCCGGTGATCAGCACCATCGGGTACTCGGCGTCGGGCCGCTCGTCGGCGGGGATGATGTCCGCCGGAACGAACCTCGCGCGCCCGTCCTTCGGTCGGGAAGCTCGTCGGTGAACACGACCGGCTCGCCCGGATCGCCCTCGGTGCGGCACGGATAGGTGACGCGCCGACTCGCGCTCGAGGCGCTCCCAGGTGATGCCGGCGATCGAGGTCATCGCGCTGGCGCATCTCGTCGAACACCTGCGCCACCGCGCTCTCGGGCCCCGTGTAGTTCCAGTCGAGGCCCAGGCGCTTGCCGATCTCCTGGATGATCCAGAGGTCCTGGCGCGCATCGCCCGGCAGCTCGAGCGCCTGCCGCCCGAGCTGCACGATGCGGTCGGTGTTGGTGAAGGTGCCGGTCTTCTCCGGCAACGCCGAGGCCGGCAGCACGACGTCGGCCAGGTAGGCGGTCTCGGTGAGGAAGATGTCCTGCACCACCAGGTGCTCGAGCTCGGCGAGCGCCTCGCGCGCGTGGTGCGACGTCGGGTCCGACATCGCCGGGTTCTCGCCCATGATGTACATGCCGCGGATCCTGCCCGCGCATGCACCGCGTCCATGATCTCGACCACGGTCAGGCCCGGCTGGTGGTCGAGCGCGCGTGCCCCAGAACTTCTCGAACCGCGCGATCGCCTCGGGGTTGTCGACGCGCTGGTAGTCGGGATACATCATCGGGATCAGGCCCGCGTCGGAGGCGCCCTGCACGTTGTTCTGGCCGCGCAGCGGGTGCAGCCCGGTGCCGGGACGGCCGATCTGGCCGGTCATCAGCGTGAGCGCGATCAGGCAGCGCGCGTTGTCGGTGCCGTGCACGTGCTGCGAGATGCCCATGCCCCAGAGGATCATCGAGCCCTTCGAGGTGGCGAACAGGCGCGCGCGACCTCGCGGATGGTCTCGGCCGGGATGCCGCACACCGGCGCCATCGCCTCGGGGCTGAAGCCCTTCGCGTTCTCGCTTCAGCGCCTCGAAGTTGCTCGGTGCGCTGCGCGCACGAACTCCTCGGTCGACCAGCCCCTCCTCGACGATCGTGTGGATCATCGCGTTGAGCAGCGCGACGTCGGTGTCGGGCTTGAACTGCAGGAAGTGCGCCGCGTGCCGCGCGAGCTCGTTGCGGCGCGGGTCGGCGACGATCAGCTTGGCGCCGCGCTCGACGGCGTTCTTCATCCAGGTCGCGGCCACCGGGTGGTTGACGGTCGGGTTGGCGCCGATGACGAACACCACCTCGGCCTGCGCGACGTCGGTCACCTGGTTGGAGACCGCGCCCGAGCCCACGCCCTCGAGCAGCGCCGCGACCGACGAGGCGTGGCACAGGCGCGTGCAGTGGTCGACGTTGTTGGTGCCGAAGCCGGTGCGCACCAGCTTCTGGAAGAGGTAGGCCTCCTCGTTGGTGCCCTTGGCCGAGCCGAAGCCGGCCAGCGCCGACGGGCCCCGCGTGTCGCGGATCTGCCTCAAGCCGCCCGGCGGCGAAGTCGAGCGCCTCCTCCCACGTGGCCTCGCGGAACACGTCGCGCCAGCGGGTCGGGGTCGACGGTGAAGTCGGCGCGTCTTCGGCGACGCCGGCTTGCGGATCAGCGGCTTGGTCAGGCGCTGCGGGTGGTGCACGTAGTCGAAGCCGAAGCGGCCCTTGACGCACAGGCGCCCGTGGTTGGCCGGGCCGTCGCGGCCCTCGACGCGCGCGATGCGGTTGTCCTTGACGTGGTACGTGAGCTGGCAGCCGACGCCGCAGTACGGGCAGACCGAGTCGACCTGCTTGTCGGGCGACGACCTGCGTACGCTTCGCTTGCGCGGGCGCCAGCGCCCCGGTGGGGCAGGCCTGCACGCATTCGCCGCAGGCCACGCAGGTCGACTCGCCCATCGGGTCGTCCGAGGTCGAACACGATCTTCGAATGCGTGGCCGCGGATAGGCGTAGCCGATCACGTCGTTGACCTGCTCCTCGCGGCAGGCGCGCACGCAGCGCGTGCACTGGATGCAGGCGTCGAGGTTCACCGCCATCGCCGGGTGCGAGAGGTCGGCGGCGGCTGCTCGCGCGCCGGGAAGCGCGGGCGGCCGAGGCCGAGCCTGCCGCGCCCACTCGAGTCGAGCTCGTTGAGTCGGGCTTGTAGGTCCTCCTCCGGCATGTCGGCGAGCAGCAGCTCGAGCACCATCTTCTGCGAGTGCACGCGCGCGCGCCGAGGTCGAGGCGACCTCCATGCCGGCCGGGTAGCGGCAGCACGAGGGCGGCCAGCACGCGCTCGCCCTTGATCTCGACCATGCAGGCGCGGCAGTTGCCGTCGGGGCGGTAGCCCTCCTTGTAGCACAGGTGCGGGATCTCGATCCCGTGGCGCTCGGCGCCTCGATGATCGTCTCGCCGGCGCGGCGCGACGACCGTCTCGCCGTCGAGCTTGAACGTCGATGGTCTCGGCCTGGAGACCGGTTCGTTCGTCTTCATGTCGTCACCCCGTTCAGATCTCGTCCGGGAAGTACTGGACCACGCAGCGGATCGGGTTCGGCGCCGCCTGGCCCAGGCCGCAGATCGACGCGTCGGCCATCGCCTGCGACAGCTCCTCGAGCAGCGGCCGGTCCCACTGCGTTCGCCGCCATCAGCCGCGCGGCCTTCGCGGTGCCGACGCGGCACGGCGTGCACTGGCCGCAGGACTCGTCGCGCGAAGAACTGCATCATGTTCAGCGCGGCGTCGCGCGCGCGGTCGTGCTGCGACAGCACGATCGATCGCCGCCGAGCCGATGAAGCAGCCGTGCGGCTGCAGCGTGTCGAAGTCGAGCGGGATGTCGGCCATGCGAGGCCGGCAGGATGCCGCCCGAGGCGCCGCCCGGCAGGTAGCCGTAGAAGCTGTGCCCCTCGAGCATGCCGCCGCAGTACTCGTCGATCAGCTCGCGCACGGTGATGCCGGCCGGCGCCAGGTGCACGCCGGGCTTCTTCACCCGGCCCGACACCGAGAACGAGCGCAGCCCCTTGCGGCCGTGGCGGCCGTGCGTCGTGAACCAGGCCGCGCCCTGCTCGACCAGGTCGCGCACCCAGAACAGCGTCTCCATGTTGTGCTCGAGCGTCGGCCGGCCGAACAGCCCCACCTGGGCGACGTACGGCGGGCGCAGGCGCGGCATGCCGCGCTTGCCCTCGATCGACTCGATCATCGCCGACTCCTCGCCGCAGATGTAGGCGCCGGCGCCGCGGCGCAGGTGGATCGCGCGGCAGCTTGTGCCCGCCGGGCGGGTCGGCCTCGAGCGCGGCGATCTCGCGCTCGAGCATGGCGCGGCACGCGTGGTACTCGTCGCGCAGGTAGATGTAGATCTCGTCGATGCCCACGGCCCACGCGGCGATCAGCATGCCCTCGAGGAAGCGGTGCGGGTCGCGCTCGAGGTAGTAGCGGTCCTTGAAGGTGCCGGGCTCGCCCTCGTCGATGTTGACGGCCATGAGGCGCGGCGCGGGCTCGGCCGCGCACGATGCGCCACTTGCGCCCCGCCGGGAAGCCCGCGCCGCCCAGGCCGCGCAGGCCCGCGTCCTCGATCGTCTTGACGACGCTCTCGACGTCGCGCCGGCCCTCGACGCAATCGACCCAGGTCCCGTAGCCGCCCTGGGCAGCGGTAATCGGCATAGCCGTGCGGATGCAGCGCGGGCGCCTTCGACCTTGCCGTCGTGCACCGCCTTCGCCACGGCCTGCTCGCGTCGCGTGGCCGAAGGCGTTGTGCCCCACGCACACCGCCGGCGCCTCGGCGCAGCGCCCGATGCACGGGGCGGCGAGCGACGCGCACGCCCGGGCCCAGCAGCTTCGGCAGCTTCTCGAGCAGCGTCCCCGGCGCCCGCCATCGCGCACGACAGCGTCTCGCAAACGCGCACGGTGACGGCGGCGGGGACGTCCTCGCCCTCCTTCACCACGTCGAAGTGGTGGTAGAAGGTCGCCACCTCGTAGACCTCGGCCTGGGCGAGCTTCATCGCCTCGGCGAGCGCGTTCAGGTGCGCGGCCGAGAGGTGGCCGAAGCGGTCCTGGATGCGGTGGAGGTTCTCGATGAGGTATTGCGGATCGCGCGGCGCGCCCTCGAGGACGCGCTCGACCTCCTCGCGCGCGACGGGGTCGACGGGGCGCCCCTTGGGCACCGGGCGGGGACGGCGGATCTTGGCGACGGGAATGACGACGGTATCGGCCATGGCGGGTGTCAGGTTCATTGCGGCAGTGTCCGCCCGCGAGGGGCGCTGCCTGGTTCCGGCGAGACCGGCGTAGCTGCGAGTCCGGGGCCCGGACCCGGCGCGGGAGGTGCGAAGGGTCCGCGAATCAAGGTATTAGGGTACCGGAGTCGGCGGCGGTTTGGGCTTGACCCGAGTCAAGGGCCCCATGCGCGCGGCGCGGGGCCCCGAAGCGAGGCGCCCCGCACACCGGCAGGCATGCGGGGCGCCAGGGCGGGCCGCGACGGGTCAGCGGAACAGGCCCGCGGCCTTCTGCAGCGCGATCCCGACGCCGATCAGGAACGGGATCCCGACCGCGAACCAGGCGAGCACGCCGCCCAGGCCGAAACCGCCGCGCGCGGCGGTGGCGGCGTCGGCGGCCATCGTGACGCGGCTGCCGCGGGTGAGGGCGCGCTCGTCCTCGAGCTCCCGGTCGGTCATGTAGTGCTTCTCGTCCACCGGCTTGACCAGCAGGTTGCACACGAGCCCCGCCAGGAGCAGGCCGGCGAGGATGTAGAGCGTGCGGTCGTAGACCAGGTTCTTCGGCACCCCGGCCTTCAGCTGCAGCTCGCGGATGTTGGCGATGAGCACCGGCCCGATGATGCCCGCCGCCGACCACGCCGTGAGGAGCCGCCCGTGGATCGCGCCCACCATCTGGGTGCCGAAGATGTCCGCCAGGTACGCGGGCACCGTGGAGAACCCGCCGCCGTACATCGTGAGGATCACGCACACCGCGAACACGAACAGGCCCGCCGCGCCCATGTGCCCCAGGGTCGGCATCGCGCAGTAGAGGACGATCCCGAGCACGAAGAACACGAAGTAGGTGTTCTTGCGGCCGATGTAGTCCGACACCGACGCCCAGAAGAGGCGCCCGAGGCTGTTGAAGAGGCTGATGAGCCCGACCAGCCCCGCGGCCGCGGCCGCGATGGCGACCTTCTGCGCGGCGGTGATCGTCCCCGTGCCCGCCGCGCCCACGAGCAGCGGCCCGAAGATCTCCTGCAGCATCGGCGAGGCCATCACGATCACGCCGATGCCCGCGCTCACGTTCAGGCACAGCACCGCCCAGATGAGCCAGAACTGCGGCGTCTTCCAGGCCTTCGCGAGGTGCACGTGCCGGTGCGTGATCATCGCGCTCGATTGCGCCGCGGGCGGCGTCCAGCCGGCCGGGTGCCAGCCCTCGGGCGGGGTGCGGAAGCCGAACGCCCCGGCGGACATGGCGATGAAGTAGAGCAGGCCCATCACGATGAGCGTGGGCGCCACGCCGGCGCTCGTCTCGGCGCCGCCGAAGGCGTGCATGAGCCATACCGCGAGCGGGGCGCCGATCATCGCGCCGCCGCCGTAGCCCATGATCGCGAAGCCGGTGGCCATGCCGCGGCGGTCCGGGAACCACTTGATGAGGCTCGATACCGGCGTGATGTACCCCAGGCCCTGCCCGATGCCGCCGATGATGCCGCAGCCCAGCCATACCAGCCAGAGCTGGTGGATCTGCACGCCGATGCCGCCCAGCGCCATCCCGCCGCCCCAGCAGATCGCGGCGATGAAGCCGGATTTGCGCGGGCCCGCGTGCTCGAGCCAGCCGCCCCAGATGAACGCGGCGACGCCGAGCGTGAAGATGAACAGCGTGAACGTGAAGCTCGCCATCGGCACCGTCCAGTTGCAGCTCGTGCTGAACAGCTCGCCGAAGAAGGTGGGCGAGGCGCAGCCCGCGCTCGGCGCCAGCATCTTCGTCATGGGCAGCCAGAACACCGAGAACCCGTACGCCATGCCGATGGAAAGGTGGATGGCGAGCGCGGCCGGCGGCACGAGCCACCGGTTGAACCTCGGCCCGGCGATCGTGCGCTCCTTGTCCAGGAGCCCGGCACCGCCCGGCCCGTTGCCCTCGAGGGCGCCTACGGCTTCAGTCATCTGTCCTCCTCCGTGATCGTCTCGGATGTATGTATCGTGGCACGATGCATCGCGCGGACGCTTGGCACGTGCAGCGTCCGAACGTAACATCGGCCCCCGGGGCGGACAATATGAAGGCGCGCCCCGGCATGTTATGCACCGCCCTGCATACGGAGGTGGGAAGGTGAAGATCGCGATCCGCCCGCAATGGGTGCTCGGCGGCCACGAGACGGCCCCGCATTTCCTGCCGCGACTCGTGGCGCTGCTCGCCGCCGTCGAGGCGGAGGGCAGCCTGGTGCGCGCCGCGCGCGCGCTGGCCATCTCCTACCGCCACGCCTGGGGACTGTTGCGCGACGGCGCGCGGGAGTTCCGCGCGCCGCTCGTCGTGATGAGCCGCGGCCGCGGCGCGAGCCTGAGCCCGCTGGGCGAGAAGCTCGTCTGGGCGGAGCGGCGGGTGCAGGCGCGGCTCGCCCCGCTGCTCGAGAGCCTCGCCCACGAGCTCGAGACGCAGGTCGACTCGGCGCTGCACGATCCGCGCCTCACGCTGCGGGTGCGCGCGAGCCACGGCTTCGCGATCGACGTGCTGCGCGAGGTCCTCGAGGACGCCGGCGTGCCGGTCGCGCTGCGCTTCTGCGGCAGCATGGAGTCGCTGGCCGCCCTCGCCGCGGGCGATTGCGAGATCGCGGGCTTCCACGCGCCGCTCGGGCCCCTGCAGCGCGAGGCGCTGCCGTTCTACGCGCGGTGGCTGCGCCCGGGCGAGCACCGCCTCGTCGTGCTGTGCGCGCGCCGCCAGGGACTGATGGTCCCGCACGGCAATCCCGGCGCGCTCCTGTCTGTCGCCGACCTTGCGCGCCCCGGCCTGCGCTTCGCCAACCGCCAGTTCGGCTCCGGTACGCGCATCCTGCTCGACCTGCTCCTCGCGGGCTGCGGAATCGACAGCCGGGCCATCGCCGGCTACGAGACCGGCGAGTTCACCCACTCCGGCGTGGCGGCCTGCGTCGCGAGCGGGATCGCCGACGCCGGCTTCGGCGTGGAGACGGCCGCCCGACGCTACGGCCTCGACTTCGTTCCCGTCGCCGCGGAGCGCTACTTCCTGCTCTGCCGCACCGAGTCCCTCGCCTCTCCGTTCATGGCCTGCCTGTTGAAGACGATCCGCGGCGACCGCTTCCGGGCCGAAGCGGCGAAGCTGCCCGGCGTCGATACCGCGCAGGCGGGCACGGTGATGACCTTGACGGAAGCCTTCCCCGAGCTCGCGGCGTCCGCGGGCGGGGGCGCCGCGCCGCGCCGGCGCGCGCGCGCCTAGCGTTCGGGCGCCGGCATCGCGGCGGGGGCGCGCTCGCCCAGCCGGTGCACCGCGAGGAGGGCGGCCTTGCCCTTCGCCTCGATGCGCAGCACCTCCGGGCCCGCCGCGATGGCCGCCGCCGCCCGGAACGCCTCGGAGGCGAGGATCTCGCCGGGTGCGGCCGCACCCTCGATGCGCTTGGCCGTGTTCACCGTATCGCCGATCACGTCGAACGTCTTCACGTTCGCCCCGCCCATCAGCCCCTCGACGACCGGCCCCCAGTGCAGCCCGAGGCCCGCGCCGAGGCCGAGCGGGCGCAGCGCCGTGGCCGCCGCCGCCTGCAGCGCACGGGCCGCCCCGAGGGCCTCGCCGGGGCGCGCGAACACCGCCATCACCTCGTCGGCGCTGAACTTGAAGCGGATCGGCGCCCAGGGCGCGAACGCCGACTCGGCCGCCGCGTAGAGCCGGTCGAGCGCGGCGACCACGGCCTCGGGCGGCTGCGGCTCGCTCCAGCGCGTGAAGCCGCGCACGTCGAGGAAGAGGATGGCGCGCTCGCGGCGCACCTGGGCGAGGCGCGAGGGATCGCGCACCGCCTGCGCGAGCAGCGCCGGCCCGAAATGCCACTCGGAGTAGGTGCGCAACCGCCGCGACAGGTCCCGCAAGGCGCCGAGGTAGCGCTGCGCGGCGGCGGCCGCCAGCCCCGCGAGCAGGCCGAGCAGCGCCACGGCCCACGCGATGAAGACGTGGCTCGGGTCGCCGAAGAAGGCCCGCACGCCCTCGCCGGGCGCCGGCGCCGACAGCCGCTCGAAGAGGGCATAGGCGGTGAACAGGATCGCCGAGCGCACCACGCTCTCGAGGATCAGGATCGCGTCGGCGTCCTCCCGGCGCCAGCGCAGGGCCTGGAGCGCGCCGATCGCCGCCGCGAAGGCCCAGTAGGCCAGGTGGTGCGGGGCGGCGAAGAACCGCGGTCCCTCGAGGGCCCACTCCACGGCGGTGTAGACGGCGGGTCCCGCGAGGTTGCCGAGCAAGCGCATCGGCCGCGGGGAAAGGGCGCGGCGGCTGAGGAAGGCGGCCTGGACGACGGCGGCGGCGGCGATCGCGTAGAAATCGGGCTCCAGGAAGTAAGAGCCGCCCCCCGCGAGGAAGAGCTCGAGCAGGATGTTGGCGATCGGGAAGACGGCGGAGTTGCCGAGGAGCTCCTGCACGAAGCGGGTGCGCCCGGACCCCTCGATGGCGGTATCGAGCTCGGCGGGCGCGATCGGGGAGCGGGAAGCGGCGGTCATGGGCGAGGCCGGGGGGCGGTGGATGGCGGCATGATGGCGCACAATGGCAGAAGCGCAACCGACCGGAGACAAGCATGTCCCAACTGCTCGCCACCACCCTCGCCGGAAGCCTGCCCAAGCCTCGCTGGCTCGCCCAGCCCGAGAAGCTCTGGGCCCCCTGGAAGCTCGACGGCGACGACCTCGCCCACGCCAAGCGCGACGCCGTGCGGCTCGTGGTCTGCATGCAGGAGAAGGCCGGCATCGACATCCTCTCCGACGGCGAGCAGACCCGCCGCCACTTCGTGAACGGCTACATGGAGAGGCTCGAGGGCATCGACTTCGCGAACCTCAAGACGGTGCGCATCCGCAACCGCTACGACGCGAACGTGCCGCGGGTGGTGGGCCCGGTGTCGCGCCCCGCCCCGGTGCACGCCGAGGACGCGGCGTTCCTGCGCTCGCTCACCCACCGGAAGATCAAGTTCACCCTGCCCGGCCCCATGACGATGGTCGACACGCTCCACGACGAGCATTACGGCAGCCGCGAGAAGCTCGCGATGGCGTTCGCGGCGATCCTCAACGAGGAGGCGAAGGGCCTGGCCGCCGCGGGCGTGGACGTGGTGCAGTTCGACGAGCCGGCGTTCAACGTCTACTTCGACGAGGTGCGCGACTGGGGCGTGGCGGCGCTCGAGCGCGCGCGCCAGGGCGTGGCGTGCAAGACCGCGGTGCACATCTGCTACGGCTACGGCATCGAGGCCAACATCACCTGGAAGAAGTCGCTCGGCAACGAGTGGCGCCAGTACGAGCAGACCTTCCCGCTGCTCGCGCGCTCGTCCATCGACCAGGTCTCGCTCGAGTGCGCCAACTCGCGGGTGCCGATCGAGCTCATCGCGCTCCTCGAGGGCAAGGACGTGCTGGTGGGCGCGATCGACGTGGCGACGAACCGGGTGGAATCGCCCGAAGACGTGGCGAAGGTGATCCGCGCGGCGATGCAGCACGTGCCGGTGGAGCGGATCTTCCCGTGCACGAACTGCGGCATGGTGCCGCTCGCGCGCGACGTGGCGGAAGGCAAGCTGAAGGCGCTCGCCGCGGGCGCGGCGCTGGTGCGCGCGGAGCTGGGCGCGAAGTCGCTGGCACCCGCCTGAGCGCGGGGCCGGCGCGCAAGCGGCGGCGGGGGCCGCAGCGCCCGCCGGACCCTCTCCCCCGGCCCTCCCCCCAGGGGGAGGAAGCCCCTCAGAGGACGGACTTCAGCAGCTTGCCCATCTCGGCGGGATTGCGCGTCACCTTGATGCCGCACTCCTCCATCACCGCGAGCTTCTCCTGCGCGGTGCCCTTGCCGCCCGAGATGATCGCGCCGGCGTGGCCCATGCGCTTGCCGGGCGGCGCGGTGACGCCGGCGATGAAGCCGACCACCGGCTTCTTCATGTTGCTCCTTCACCCAGCGCGCGGCGGTCTCCTCGTCGGAGCCGCCGATCTCGCCGATCATGATGACGGCGTCGGTGTCGGGGTCGTCGTTGAACAGCTTCATGCACGTCGATGTGCTTCAGGCCGTTGACCGGGTCGCCGCCGATGCCCACCGCCGAGGACTGGCCGAGGCCGAGCTCCGATGAGCTGCCCCACCGCCTCGTAGGTGAGCGTGCCCGAGCGCGACACGACGCCGATGCGCCCCTTCGGTGGATGTGGCCCGGCATGATGCCGATCTTGATCTCGTCGGGCGTGATCACGCCGGGGCAGTTCGGGCCCGACCAGCAGCGGGTCTTGCTTGCCCTGCATGCGGTAGCGCATGCGGATCATGTCGCGCACCGGGATGCCCTCGGTGATGCAGATCACCAGGTCGAGCGTCGGCCTCCACCGCCTCCTCAGATCGCCGCGGCGGCGAACGGCGGCGGCACGTAGATCACCGAGACGGTGGCGCCGGTCGCGGCCTTCGCCTCCTTCACCGTGTCGAAGATCGGGATGCCCTCGAAGTCCTCGCCGCGCCTTCTTCGGGTTCACGCCGGCGACGAAGCAGTTGCTGCCCGTTCGCGTACTCGCGGCGACATCCGGGTGTGGAACTGGCCGGTCTTGCCGGTGATGCCCTGGGTGATGACCCGGGTGTTCGCGTCGATGAGGATGGACATGTCGGTTCCTGGTGCTTTAGCGGCGACGGCCACGCCCTTGGCGGCGGCGACGACCTTCTTCGCGGCGTCGCCCATGTTGTCGGCCGAGATGATCGGCAGGCCGGAGTCGGCGAGGATCTTCTTGCCGAGCTCCTCGTTGGTGCCCTTCGATGCGCACGACCAGCGGCACCTTGAGCCCGACCGCCTTGGCCGCCGCCACGACCCCGTCGGCGATCACGTCGCACTTCATGATGCCGCCGAAGATGTTCACCAGGATCGCGCTTGCACCTTGGGGTTCGAGAGCATGATCTTGAAGGCCTCGGTCACCTTCTCCGCGGTCGCGCCCCCGCCCACGTCGAGGAAGTTCGCGGGCTGCCGCCGAAGAGCTTGATGGTGTCCATGGTCGCCATCGCCAGGCCGGCGCCGTTGACCAGGCAGCCGATGTTGCCGTCGAGCTGGATGTAGTTCAGGTCGTACTTCGAGGCCTCGACCTCGGCCGGATCCTCCTCGTCGAGGTCGCGCATGGCGACGATGTCGGGGTGGCGGAACAGCGCGTTGTCGTCGAAGTTGATCTTCGCGTCGAGCGCCACCACGCGCCCGTCGCCGGTCACGATCAGCGGGTTGATCTCGACCAGCGAGCAGTCGGCACTCGTCGAAGCACTTGTAGAGGTTCTTGAAGAGGTCGCGGGCCTGGGGCACGAGCTGCGGCGGCACGCCGATCTTGGCCGCGATGTCCTCGGCCTGGGCGTCCTCGAGGCCCTTCATCGGGTCGACGGCCACCTTGTGGATCTTCTCCGGCGTCTTCGCGGCGACCTCCTCGATGTCCATGCCGCCCTCGCTCGAGGCCATCAGGCACCACGCGCTGCAGGCCGCGGTCGACCACGATGCCGACGTAGAGCTCCTTCCTGATGTCGGCGCCCTCCTCGATCGAGCAGCCGGCGCACGACTCTGCCCGGCCGGGCCGGTCTGGTGCGTGACGAGCTGCATGCCGAGCATCTCCGTGGCGAGGCTCTTCACCTCGTCCACCGAGCGCGCGAGCTTGACGCCGCCGCCCTTGCCGCGGCCGCCGGCGTGGATCTGGGCCTTGACGACCCACACCGGGCCGCCCAGCTTGCGGCGCGGCCTCGACCGCCTCTTCGACACTGAACGCGGGGATGCCGCGGGGCGTGCGCACGCCGTACTTGCGGAACAGTTCCTTGCCCTGGTACTCGTGGATGTTCATGGCTCTGGAAGGGGCGATTCGGGGGGAAAAGGGACGAATATGCTTCGATCCGGCCGATTCTAGGGCGGCTGCGGATCGAAACCCATTGACCTAGGGCAGCTTTCGGGCCGGTCGGCCTAGGGCGCGTCGTCCTCGGCGGCGGCATCCACCGGGGCCGTCCCCCGGTACCACCGCGGATAGTAGCGGCCGACCACCGGCCCGCGGGCGTCCAGGGCGTGGCAGCGGTCGATCTGGAAGGGCCGTCGCGCCGGGTCCTGCACGCGCTCCCCCGCCATCGTCTGGAAGGCGGCCGTGGCGAGGGCGCCGGCGAGCTCGGTCACGTGCGTGCAGCCCTGCACGCCCCCGAACAGCTCCTTCAGCTTCTGCAGGTAGCCCGGGCGGATCGCGATCCCCACGAGCCTGCGGTAGTCGGGGGCGATGCGCGCGCACGCGCCCTCGTAGGGCACCTCGTCCATCGCCGCCGCCGCGTCGACGATGGTGAGCGTGCGGTCGACGGTGATGCGCAGCCACATGCCGTGGATCGGCTCCCCGGCCGCGCGCACGCCGGCGGCCAGCCGGAAGTCGTTCGACTTCGTGTCCACGAGGTGGCCCTCGATGTCGTAGAGCCCGTCCTCGCGCCGATAGCCCCGGATCTCGATCGCGCGCCGGTGCAGCGGCCGGCGCGCGACCGTCGGCTCAAGCCCCGGCATGGGCCGGCGGAGTGGCGGCGCCGCTGCGGCGCCCCTGGCGGATCGCCTCGGCGAACTCCACGCCCGTCTGGAAGCGCCGCTCGAAGTCCTTGGCGAGCGCCCGGTCCACGATCGCGTCGATCCATGGCGGCAGCGCCGGGTTGTACTGGCGGATCGGCGGATGCGGGGTGTTGGCGATGGCGAACATGAGCTGGGTCATCGATTCGCCCTCGAAGGGCAGCTTGCCGCAGAGGAGCTGGTAGAGCGTGACGCCCAGCGAGAAGAGGTCGCTGCGCCCGTCGATCTTGCGCCCGGCGAGCTGCTCCGGCGACATGTACGAGGGCGTGCCCAGGACCATCCCCGTCTTCGTCTTCGACGCGTCGGTGATGCGGGCGATGCCGAAGTCGGTCACCTTCACCGTGTCGCTCTCGGGCTCGTACATGATGTTCGCCGGCTTGATGTCGCGGTGCACGATGCCCATGGTGTGCGCGTAGCCGAGCGCGTCGGCGACCCGCTCGACGATCGCGAGCACCTTGTCGGGCGGCAGGAGGTGGGGCTGCTTCGTGTAGGGCGTGAGGTCGCGCGCCCTTCAGGAACTCCATGGCGATGTAGCACAGGTCGTGCTCCTCGCCCGCGTCGTAGATC
This sequence comes from uncultured beta proteobacterium, assembly GCA_963741815.1. GTDB lineage: Bacteria > Pseudomonadota > Gammaproteobacteria > Burkholderiales > Usitatibacteraceae > Usitatibacter. The sequence continues at coordinate 728,316 of CAVUJI010000003.1, read as the reverse complement.
GTGACGATGTTCGGGTGCGCCCAGGCGCCCGGCCGTCTCCGCCTCCCGGAAGAAGCGCTCCTTGGCCTCGGCGAGCTCGTCGGCCTCGAACTCGTCCGAGAGCGACATCGTCTTGATCGCGACCACGCGCCCGATCTTCGGGTCCTTGCCGCCGTAGACCACGCCCATCGCGCCCTTGCCCAGCTCGCGCTCGACCTGGTAGCGCCCGAGCATCGGCTTCTCGGCCCCCGCCCCGCCCTGCAGGATCATCGTGCCGGCGTTGGTGCGCGCCCCGGCGCTGCCGCCGAGGATGATCGTCTCCGAGAGCTTCTTCGCGCGCTCGAGGCGCTCGCCGATGTCGCGGAACTTCGCATCGAAGGTCGCCATGTGGCGGAATACGTTCTCCGCCTTGTTGAACTGGCGGCGGCGCTCGAAGTCGAGGGCGAGGTTGTAGAGGTTCTCCATCACCTCGGGCCCGAGAGGCGCCTTGCGGAACTTGTCGAACGCCATGTCGAGCTGGCCCTGCTGCTGGAAGGCGAGCCCGAGCATGCGGTTGGACTCGCCGCTCTCGACGTCGGCCTTCTCCTTGCCGCGCTCGGTCACCAGGAAGCGCTTGGTGGTGAGTGCGCCGTGCCCCACCACGAGCAGCGTCGCCGGCAGCATGAGCTGGATCCACAGCCCCGCACCCGCCATGAGCGCGAGGTGCGTGGCGAAGATCGCCCCGAGGAGCACGGCGGTCACCGCCGCGCCCATGCCGGCCTTCAGGCGCGGCAGCAGCAGGACGATGTAGAGCGCCACGGCGAGATAGGCGCCCAGGGAGGCGAGCGCCCCCCAGGCGGGCGCGACGAAGAAATGCTGCTGCAGGATCGAGGACACGGAGTGCGCGAGCGTCGTGACCGGATTCATCTGCGCGGAGATCGGCGTCACCTGGCTCGCGCCCACGCCGGCGGCGGTCGCGCCGATCAGCACGATCTTGCCCGCGTACTTCGCCGCCGGGATGCGGCCGCTGTAGACGTCGTAGAACGAGTCGATCGGGAAGGCGCTGCGCCCGTCCCGGTCCTTGTAGAAGTACGTGTACATCTGCGCGAACTCGTCGGTGCGGATCGTCTTGCCGCCGAGGGTCACGCTGCGCCCGAGGTCCACGTGGATGTCCTTGGGGCCGAGGTTGAGGCTCTTCGCGGCGATGAGGAGCGCGAGCGACGGGAACTGCTGGCCGTAGTAGTCGATCACCAGCGGCTCGAAGCGCACCGCGCCGTCCTCGTCGAGGATGCTGTTGAGGTGGCCGATGCCCGCGGCGGCCGCGCCGACCGGCTCGATGGGAACCAGCACGCCGCTGCCGTGCAGGAAGGAGCCCCCGGCGTCGGTCACGCCGCCGATCGTGCCCCGGGCCACGTACTCGGGCAGGGGCTTGTCGGGCCGGCCCTCGGGCGGGCGGTAGTCGAGCTGCTCGAACGCGAGGGGCACCACCACGTTGCCCGCCTTCTTCACGCTCGCGGCCAGGCGCGCGTCGCTGTTCAGCGCGGCCTGCGCCTCGGCGAGGATGCGCCCGATCTCCGAGAGCTCGGGACCGGGCCGCGGACCCTGCGCCGCCGGGGTCGCCGCGGCGCCGGGCGCCTCGGGCGCGGGCGCGGCGAAGGCCTTGTCGTAGACGGCGAGCATCCGCTCCACGTAGGCGAGGCCCGGATCCTTCTGCGGCTCGAAGAAGAAGACGGTGTTGCCGATCACCTTCGCCTTCGCGGCGGCCAGCGCGTCGATGAGCTTCGCCTGCACCTCGCGCGGCCAGGGCCAGCGGCCGATGTTCGCGATGGACTGCTCGTCGATGGCGATGACGGCGATGCGCTCGCTCGGCGCCTTCGAGGTCGAGCGCACCCCGAGGTCGTAGGCCCAGCGCTCGAGCCCGGGGATCACCCCGGACACGCGCGCGAACCCGAAGAGCACGATCGCGATGACGAGGCCGGCGAACGCGTCGGCCTTCCAGAAGGCGGTCTTCATGCACTCTCCCTGGGATCCCGCGGCCGGAGACTCCCCTGCCCCCGCCGCGCAACGGTGTTGCGAGTGCGCCCATCTTACATGGCGCGCCGGAAGCGATCAGCCGCCGATGAGGCGCGGGTCTCAGGGAAACGCGGGCACCGTGGGCTCGTTGCCGCGGTCGATCGCCTCGGGATGCCTGCGGGCGATGACCTCGCGGACCTCGGGGAAGCGCCCGGCGGGCACGTCGAGCAGGAGCAGGACCTTGCCGTCGGCCACGTCGGCCTCGAACGCCTTCAGGCGCGAGTTGGGGACCTGCAGCCCGACCATCGTCGCCACCCACGCGCCCAGGAGCGCGCCGACGACGGCGGCCACGAGCATCGTGCCCATCTCCATCGAGAGGCCGTAGGGCGGGTAGTTCACGAGGACCGCGCCCAGCAGCGCGCCCATCACGCCGCCCAGGACGAGCCCCACGAAGGCGGCGTGCACGGCATCGGTCTTGTGCAGGTACGAGGCCTCGTGCAGGCTCCCCAGGTCGGTGCCCCGCCGCGCGAGGAAGCGCATGTGGCGATCCTCGATCCGGGCGAGGAGGAGGTCGTCGGCGAGCCCGCGCGCGCTCGCGACGTCGGGAAGCGTCACGTACATCCTGAGTCTCATGGGACCCTCCTTTGCGTGAAACGTCGAAAGGAGCGGTGTCGAGAGCGAGAGTCGGAAACGGCTCCGGGCATCGCCAGAAACCCGATGGGTTCAGGCTAGTCCCGGCGCGATTCCGGATCAAGGGGGGCCGGGCGGCCCCCCCGGACTACGGCACGAGGATGGTGGAGCCGCTGGTCTTGCGCGCCTCGAGGTCGCGGTGGGCCTGCGCCGCGTCCCTCAGCGCGTAGCGCTGGCGGGGAGCGACCCGGATGCGCCCGGCCAGCACCTGCTCGAAGAGCGCGTCGGCCGCCTCGACCAGCTCGCTGCGCCTGGCGACGTAGCCCATGAGGGTCGGGCGCGTCACGTACAGCGAGCCCTTGGCGGCGAGGATGCCGAGGTCGGTGGGTCCGACCGGCCCCGAGGCGTTGCCGAAGAGCACCATGAGGCCGCGACCCTGCAGGCAGTCGAGGGACTTCATGAAGGTGTCCTTGCCGACCGCGTCGTAGACGATCGGCACCTTCTTCCCGCCGGTGATCTCGTTCACGCGCGCCACGAAGTCCTCCTTCGTGTAGTCGATCGTGTGGGCGCAGCCCGCGTCGCGCGCGAGCTTCGCCTTCTCCGCGGAGCCCACGGTGCCGATCACCTGCACCCCGAGCGCCTTCGCCCATTGGCAGGCGATGAGGCCCACGCCGCCCGCGGCCGCATGCCACAGCACCGTGTCGCCCGCCTTCGGCACCACGTGCAGGCGCCGCAGGAGGTACTCGACGGTGAGCCCCTGCAGCATCATGCTGGCGGCCTGCTCGAAGCTGATGCCGTCGGGCAGCTTCACCAGCCGCTCGGCCGGGTGGATCTTCTTCTCGGCATACGCGCCGAGCGGGCCGTTGCAGTACGCCACGCGGTCGCCCGGCTTGAGCTCGGTGACGTCCGCTCCCACCGCCTCGACCACGCCCGCGGCCTCCAGGCCGATGCCCGAGGGCAGCTTCACCGGGTACAAGCCCGTGCGGTGGTAGGTGTCGATGTAGTTCAGGCCGATCGCCTTGTGGGCGATGCGGACCTCGCCGGGGCCGGGGTCGCCGACGGCCGCCTCCTCCCACTTCAGGACTTCCGGACCGCCGGTCTCGTGGAAACGGATCGCGTGGGCCATGCGCTGTCACTCCCTCTGAAGCGGCGTCCCCAACAGGGGCGGGGACGCGGGTGGGCGGATCGCGGCTCCCGGCAGCCGGGAGCGCGGGACTCAGGAGCCGAGGATTGTACCCGGCCCCACCCCCGCGGCCTTCGCCCATTCGGCGGCGCCGACCTTCTTGCCGTCCTCGGGCTTCACCTTCGAGACCTCGATCTGGCCGCCCTGGGCGGTGATGCGGATCGTCCCGGCCCCGACCTCGGAGACCTCGCCGATCTTGCCCTTCACCGCGCCGAACGTGCGCACGAGGTGCTTGCTCGAGCCGAAGAGCTGCAGCTTCTTGCCGCCCACCGTCGTCCACGCCCCCGGCGCCGGATCGCAGCCGCGCACCAGGTTGTGGATGAAGTCGACGTGGTTGTGCCAGTGGATCCGCGCCTCGGCGGCGCGGCACCAGCCCTCGTAGGAGGCGCGGGCCTCGTCCTGCACGACCTCCTTGTGCCTGCCCGCCACCACCAGGTCCGCGGCCTCGAGCATCGCCTGCACCCCCATCGGGAAGAGGCGGTCGAAGTACACGGTGCCCAGCGTGTCGTCCTCGGACACGGGCGTGTCCTTCTGCAGCACCACCGGTCCCTCGTCGAGCCCGTCGGTCGGGCGGAAGATCGTGAGCCCGGTCTTCGCGTCGCCCTTGATGAGGGGCCAGTTGATGGAGGAAGGCCCGCGGTACTTGGGCAGCAGCGACGGGTGGTACTGGATCGTGCCGTGCCTCGGGATGTTCACGAACTCCTGCGGGGCGAACTGCAGCACGTAGGCCATGATGCCGATGTCGGCGTCGAGGTCCTTCATCGCCTTCGCCGCCTCGGCGCCCTTGAGCGAGGGGAACTGGAACAGCTTCAGGCCCTTCTCCTGGGCGGCCACCTTCAGGGGATCGGGCTTCGCGCCCTCCTTCTCGGGGGCGCAGAAGACGGCGGCGACGGTGTCGCCGCGGGCGAGGAATGCTTCGAGGACGGCCTTGCCGAAGTCCTGCTGGCCGATGATCGCGATCTTCATGTTGTTCTCACTTCACGGGGATGCGGGAAACCGCGGAGGGCCGCGGCGAAAGGCTCCGGTTCCGCCGGTGAACGCCGGGGGACCCGAAGCCGGAAAGGGCATCGGCCCCGGCTCGCGCCCGTCGGCGCCTGCCGGGGGATGCCGGTCGTGCGGCTCAGGCGGCGACCTTCTTCGGCGGCGAGGAGAAGGCGCCCGCCTCCTTCATCGACTTCACCTTCGCGTCGTCGTAGCCCAGCACGTCCTTCAGGACCTCCTCGGTGTGCTCGCCGAGCAGCGGGCTTCTCCTGATGACCGCGGGCGAGGCGGAGAGCTTGATCGGCATGCCCACGTTGAACCACTTGCCGCGCTGCGGGTGGTCGAGCTCGACCCACATGTCGCGCCCGCGCACGTGCTCGTCGTTGGCGAGGTCCTGCGTGGACATGATCGGCCCGCACGGCACGTTCAGCGGATTCAGGATCGCCATGAACTGGCGCTTCGTGTAGTTGGACGCGAACTTGTTGATGAGCGTCCACATGAGGCTCTGGTTCTTGCGCCGCTCGCCGATGGTGGCCAGGCGCGGGTCGCTCGCCAGCTCGGGCATGCCGAGGTCGGGGCCGATGCGCTTGGCGAGGGGCTCCCACACCGCCTCCTGCACCACGATGTAGAGCCAGTCGTTGGGGCCGTGGGGCTTGCAGTGGATCGCGTTGCCGAGCTGTCCGCCGCCGGAGTCGTTGCCGGCGCGCGGCACCTCGCCCATGCCCTGGTAGGTCGGCACCGAGTACTCGGAGAGCGGCCCGCGCGTGCAGGCGCTGGTGGTCGCGGAACTTCACGCGGCACAGGTTCATCACGCCGTCCATCATCGCGACCTCGACGTACTGGCCCTGGCCGGTGGTCGTGGCGTGGTGCAGCGCCGCGAGCAGGCCGATGGCCAGGTGCAGGCCGGTGCCCGAGTCGCCGATCTGGGCGCCCGTCACGAAGGGCGGGCCGTCGGGCACGCCGGTCGTGCTCATCGCCCCGCCCATGGCCTGGGCCACGTTCTCGTAGGCCTTGAAGTCGGCGTAGGGCCCGCTCGAGCCGAAGCCCTTGATCGAGCCCACCACGAGCTTGGGGTTGATCTCGTGCATCTTCTCCCAGGTGAACCCGAGGCGCTCGAGCACGCCGGGGCCGAAGTTCTCCATCATGATGTCGCACTTCTTCAGCAAGTTCGACGAACACCTGCTTGCCCTCGGCCGTCTTCATGTTGACGGTGATCGAGCGCTTGTTGCAGTTGAGCATTGTGAAGTAGAGGCTGAATCCGCGTTCGGCACGTCGCGCAGCTGCCCGCGCGTGGCGTCCCCGTGCGGCGGCTCGAGCTTGATCACGTCCGCGCCCATCCAGGCGAGGAGCTGCGAGCACGTCGGCCCGGCCTGCACGTGCGTCATGTCGAGAATCCGGACTCCTTTGAGTGCTTCCATCGTTCTTTCTCCGTGTGTCGCGCTGCTTGAGGAGTCGCCGCGCTACTTCTTGGCGGCGGTGGGGTTCAGTGCCGTGATGCGGCCGCTTTCCGTGCCCGCGCCCTCGTCGATCATCGCGTTGATGAGGGTCGGCTTGCGCGAGCGCAGCGCCTCCTCCATCGCCTTGCGCAGCTCGGCCGGGGTGGTCGCGTACGCGCCCACCCCGCCGAAGGCCTCCATCAGCTTCTCGTAGCGGGCGTTCTTGACGAACACCAGCGGCGCCGGGTCCTTGGCCCCGCCGTGCGGGGCCTCGTCGCCGCGGTACACGCCGTTGTTGTTCATGATCACCACGCACACCGGCAGGTTGTAGCGGCAGATCGTCTCGACCTCCATGCCGGAGAAGCCGAAGGCGCTGTCGCCCTCGACGGCGATCACCTGCCCGCCGCTCGTCACCGCGGCGGCCACGGCGAAGCCCATGCCGACGCCCATCACGCCCCAGGTCCCGACGTCCAGGCGCTTGCGCGGCTTGTACATGTCGACGATGCTGCGCGTGAAGTCGAGCGCGTTGGCGCCCTCGTTGACCAGGATCGCGTCGGGATTCGCCTTCACGATGTCGCGCACCACGTTGAGGGCGCTGTGGAAGTTCATCGGCGCCGGGTTCTTCGCGAGCGTCTCGGCCATCTTCGCGATGTTCCTGTTCTTGCGCTCGGCCACCGCGTCCAGCCACTCGGCCGGCGGCTTGGCCCACCCGGAGCCGACGCCGGCGAGGAGCGCGGACACGCACGAGCCGATGTCGCCCACCACCGGCGCGTCGATCGCGCACGTTGCTGTCCGCCTCGGTGCGGCGAGATGTCGACCTGGATGAACTTCTGGCCGCCCCAGTCCTTGGCGCCCTTGCCGCCCCAGGTCTTGCCCTTGCCGTGGGACAGCAGCCAGTTCAGGCGCGCGCCGACCAGCATCACCACGTCGGCGCCGGGCAGCACGAACGAGCGCGCGGCGGAGGCGCACTGGGGATGGGTGTCGGGCAGCAGGCCCTTGGCCATCGACATGGGCAGGTACGGGATGCCGGTCTTCTCGACGAGCGCCCGGATGTCCGCGTCGGCCTGCGCGTAGGCGGCCCCCTTGCCGAGGACGATGAGGGGCTTCTTCGCGCCCCGGAGCAGCTCGAGCGCGCGCCGGACCGCGTCCTCGCCCGGGATCTGCCGGGGCGCGGGATCGACGACCTTGATGAGCGACCTGCGGCCGGCCTCGGCGCCGACGCTCTGCGGGAAGAGCTTCGCGGGCAGGTCGAGGTACACCCCGCCCGGGCGCCCGGAGACGGCCGCGCGGATCGCCCGCGCCACGCCCACGCCGATGTCCTCCGCGTGGAGCACGCGGAACGCGGCCTTGGCGAGGGGACGCGCGATGGCGAGCTGGTCCATCTCCTCGTAGTCGCCCTGCTGCAGGTCGACGATCTCGCGCTCGCTCGAGCCGCTGATGAGGATCATCGGGAAGCAGTTGGTCGTGGCGTTGGCGAGCGCCGTGAGGCCGTTCAGGAAGCCCGGCGCGGACACGGTGAGGCACACGCCCGGCTTCTTCGTCATGAATCCGGCGATCTGGGCCGCGTAGCCCGCGTTCTGCTCGTGGCGGAAGGAGATCACCCGCATCCCCGCGCCCTGCATCTTGCGCGTGAGGTCGGTGATCGGGATGCCGGGCAGGCCGAAGACGGTGTCGATGCCGTTGAGCTTGAGGGCCTCGATGACGAGCTGGAAGCCGTCGGTGAATTCCTGGGGCTGCGCGCCCTGGCCGGCGCCCGCCGGACTGGCGGACGGGGCGGTAACGGCGGGGTCGGTGACGGTTGCCATGGGTTTCCTCCGGGGGAAGCGCCCGCGCGGTCGGGAGCGAGGCGGGGCGGAAAAGTTGGGGGCGGGAGGCCCGCGGGTCTGCGGTTCGAATCAGGCTACAATGTTAAGAAACGCCCCGAATCACTCACCTTGACAGCGGTCAATTTTGGCCGCCCGGCGCCCCTTGACGCGGGTCAATGCCCCCGCATCGAGCACCCCCATGACGCTGCTGATGAACCACCCGCAGCTCGCCGAGATCCGGCAGAGGCTGCACCAGAACATCGTGCTGCGCCGCCTGAAGAAGTTCGCCTTCGACGAGCTCGAGACCTCGCTGCACGTCGTCGACTACCGCAAGGGCGACGTCCTCCTGTCGCAGGGCGCGCACGAGATGGAGCAGTACTTCGTGATCGACGGCATCCTCAAGCGCGTGGTGGCGAGCCCGGAGGGCAAGGAGATGATCCTGCGCTTCGCCAGCGAGGACGACATGGACACGAGCTACGCGGCCTGGAAGCTGCGCACCCCCGCGCCGTACTCGATCCGGGCCGTGACCAAGGCGCGGGTGGCGAAGCTGTCGCTGCCGCTGTGGGCGGAGTACCTCGAGCGCCACCCCGACCTCAAGGAGGACTTCGAGTACGAGGTGATGTTCCTCATGAGCGAGGTGATGGCCCACACGATCACGCTGCACCTCCTCGACGCGCCCGGGCGCGTGCACCGGTTCCTGCGCAAGCACCCCGAGCTCGCCGACCGCGTGCCCAAGAAGGAGCTCGCCTCCTACCTCAACCTCTCGGCCGAGACGCTCTCGCGCCTCAAGCACGCCGAAGATCTGACCCCCGCGCGCGCGGCCGGCTCCGGCGGGCCGCGCCGCCCGCGGGTCAGCGCGAAGCGCGTCCCCGGCGCACCCGGCCGATCAGCAGCGAGATCAGCGGCCAGAACAGCATCACCATGCTGAGCACCGGGATGCTGCCGACCAGCCCGTTCGACCAGAAGATCGACAGGTCGCCCTGGGAGCCGAGCATCGACTGCCGGAACGAGCTCTCGGCGCGGAGCCCAGCACGATGGCCAGCACCAGCGGCGCGAGCGGGTAGTCGAGCTTCTTGAAGAGGTAGCCGATGATGCCGAACATGACCATGAACAGGAGGTCGGCCGGCGCGTTCGAGAGGGTGTAGGAGCCGATCGCGCAGACCACGATGATGACGGGCGCGATGATCGAGAACGGCATGCGCATGATCGAGGCCCAGAGCGGCACCGTCGAGAGCACGATGATCAGCCCCACCAGGTTGCCGAGGTAGATCGAGGCGATCAGGCCCCAGACGAAGTCCTTCTGCTCGACGAACAGCAGCGGCCCCGGCTGCAGCCCCCAGATCAGCAGGCCGCCGAGCAGCACCGCGGCCGTGGGCGAGCCCGGAATGCCGAGCGTGAGCATCGGCAGCAGCGCGCTGGTGCCGGCGGCGTGCGCCGCCGTCTCCGGCGCGATCACGCCTTCCAGCTCGCCGGTGCCGAACTTGGCGCCGTTCTTCGACAGGCGCTTGGCGATGCCGTAGCTCATGAACGAGGCGGGCGTGGCGCCGCCGGGCGTCACGCCGAGCCAGCACGCCGACCGCCGTGCCGCGGATGATCGTGACCCAGTACTGCGGCAGCTTCTTCCACGTCTGCCACACCACGAACGGGTTGATCTTCGCGCTCTGGCCCTCGAAGTGCAGCCCCTCCTCGATCGTCACCAGGATCTCGCCGATGCCGAACAGCCCGATGACCGCGATCAGGAAGTGGAACCCGGTGAGCAGCGTCTCGGTGCCGAAGGTCAGGCGCACGCCCCCGGTCACCTCGTCGGTGCCGACGGACGCGAAGGCGAAGCCGAGCATCATCGAAGCGATCACCTTGAACGGCGATTGCCGCCCCATGCCGACGAAGCTGCAGAACGTGAGCAGGTAGACCGCGAAGTATTCCGGCGGGCCGAAGTCCAGCGCGAAGTTCGCCACGAGCGGCGCGAGGAACGTGAGCACGAGGGTCGCGATCAGCGCGCCGACGAACGACGAGGTGAGCGAGGCCGTCAGCGCCTCGCCGGCGCGTCCCTGCTTGGCCAGTGGGTGGCCGTCGAAGGTCGTCGCCACCGACCAGGGCTCGCCGGGGATGTTGAAGAGGATGGCGCTGATGCAGCCGCCGAACAGCGCCCCCCAGTAGATGGCGGCCAGCATGATGATGGCCGTCGTATTGCGGCATCGAGAAAGTGAGCGGCAGCAGGATGGCGATGCCGTTGGCACCGCCCACGCCGGGCAGGAAGCCCAGCAGCACGCCGAACAGGATGCCGACGACCATGTAGCCCAGGTTCATGGGCGTCAGCAGCACCGAGAAGCCGTGGAGCAGCGAGAGGAAGGCGTCCACTTAGTACCCCAGCCACGCTTCGACCGGTCCCTTGGGCAGCGGCACCAGGAACCAGACTTCGAACACGAGGAACAGCACGATCGGCACGAGGATCGCGACCGCGACGGACTTGTAGACCGAGAAGCGGCCGTGCCACATCATGAAGAAGGTCATGAACAGGAACGTCGAGATGTAGATGCCGATGTAGATCGCCAGGACGACGAAGACCGTCATCGGACCGAGGACCTGGAGCACCCGGATGAGCTGCGGGCGCGCGACGAAGCTGCCGCCCCCGTCGGGGCCGCGCTCGAGCACGCTGCGCACGAGCGTGACAGCGCTGCTCGCGAACATGATGAGCGCCACATAGAACGGGAAATATCCGGAGTCCGGCCCCACGTCCTTGGCCCAGCCGGCGCCCAGCTGGTAGCTGGAGACCATCACCACCGAGGCGACGGCCATCAGCGCGACGGCCACCACGATGTTCATCGTGCGGTTGGAGACGACCGAATCCACCGGCCCTGCGTTTTCGGAACCTTCCATTGTGCGACGCCCGTAATTGGGGTTATGACGGCGGCCAACCGGCACAGCGCGGGGGCGCCGGCCGAGCCGGCGCCCCCGCGACCGCCACCGATCACTTCTTCTTCAGGAAACCGGCCTTCTGCATCAGCTCCTGGTGACGCTCGGCCGCATCGCTCAGCCACTTCTCGAACTCCGACCCGGTCATGAAGGACTGGTTGAACGCACCCTTCTTCATGTAGTCCTTCCACTCGGGCGTGTCGCGCACCTTCTTCATCAGCCCGACGTAGTAGTCGACCGCGTCCTTCTGCACGCCCGGCGCCGTCATGATGCCGCGCAGCATCGTGTACTCGACGTCGAGGCCCTGCGACTGGCAGGTCGGGATGTCGGACCAGGACTTGTCGCCGGCGATCTTGTCGTCGTAGGGCATCTTCTTCGAGTCGAAGACGCAAAGCGGGCGCACGCTGCCCGCGCGCCAGTGCGCGACGCATTCGATCGGGTTGTTCACGCTCGAGTCGATGTGCCCGCCGACCAGCTGGGTGCACACCGTGCCGCCGCCCTTGTACGGGATGTAGGTGAACTTGGCGCCGGTCTTCTGCTCGATCGCGGCGGTGATGATCTGGTCCTCCTGCTTGGATCCCGTGCCGCCCATCTTCATCTTGCCGCTGTCCTTCTTGACGGCATCGATGTACTCCGTCGGCGTCTTGTAGTCGGTCTTGGCGTTCACCCAGAACACGAACTCGTCCAGCGCCATCATCGAGATCGGGGTGTAGTCCTTCCAGGAAAACGGCGAGCCCGTCGCCAGCGGCGTGGTGAAGAGGTTCGACAGCGTGATGATGAGCTTGTGGGGGTCGCCCTTCGCGTTCTTCACGTAAAGGAAGCCCTCGGCGCCCGAGCCGCCGGACTTGCTGATGACGACCATCGACGTCGGCATCAGCTTGTGCTTCTGGATGATGCCCTGGATCAGCTGCGCCATCTGGCCGGCGCCGCCGCCGATGCCGGCGGGGACGATCAGCTCGACGTTGCGGGTCGGCTGCCAGGCATTGACGGTAAGCGGCAGAGCGAGCGCGGCCGCGAGCGCGAGATACTTGCTGAAGCGTAGTTTCATGACTCCTCCATTTGTGATCTTCGGTGGCGCGGGCACCGCTTCAGCCCTCTGCCGGCCGACATTTTCGTTCCCTCGTTCCCGGGCGAACCTTGACGCCCGTCAAGACTCTACAGCCTTTCGGGCGATATGCCGCAATCCTTTCTCGCCCCGGCGCCTGCCGAGGACGGTGCCGATGGCCACGACGAGGACCGCCCCGGCGATGGCGCACGCGATGTCGAGGCGCACTCCGGCGAGCTCCGGGCCGGCCGCGCCGAACCGCACGCCGAGCGCGGCCAGCGGGCCCCGCAGCGCGGGATCGGTCACCGGCATCTCGCCCGCGACCCAGCCGATGAGGGCCGCGCCGACGGTGATGATGGCCGGGAAGCGCTCCATCAGCTTGATGAGCAGCGCGGCGCCGAAGACGACGAGCGGGACCGACACGGCGAGGCCCACCACGAGCAGCAGCCAGCTGCCCGCGGCCGCGGCGGCCACCGCGATCACGTTGTCCAGGCTCATGACGAGGTCGGCGACGAGGATGGTCTTCACCGCGCCGGCGAGATGGCGGCTCTGCGCGACCTCGTTGCCGCCCTCCTCCGGGACCAGGACCTTGATGCCGACCCACAGGAGCAGCGCCGCGCCGGCGAGCTTGAGCCAGGGCAGCGCGAGCAGCGCGACGGCGAAGGCGGTGAGCACGATGCGCAGCACGACCGCCGCTCCCGCGCCCCAGCGGATCGCGAGCTTCTGCTGGCGCGGCGGCAGCGAGCGGGCGGCCAGCGCGATGACCACCGCGTTGTCGCCGGAGAGCACGACGTTCACGCCGATGATCTTGAGCAGCGCCGTCCAGAATAAGGGGTCGTCGAGGGCCATCGAAACGGGTCGAAAGGGGCCGGGAATGGTGACTATAATTTGGTCACGGCGCAAGATTTGATCTCCCGCGTGGCACCCATCCCCGCGTGAGGCATCAACCCCACCCAAGGTAGAAGAGCAGCTGCGACGATGGCCTTGACTTTCATCAAGACGACTTGCGCGGCGATGTGCGCCGCGCTGGCGCTCGCCTGCACGGCGGCGGGCGCGACCGCGCCGGCGCCCGCGCGATCGGACCTGCTCGCCGCGCGCGACGCGGTGACCAAGGGCCACTGGAAGGACTTGCGGGCGCTGGCGCCGCGCTTCGCCGGCACGGCCCTCGAGGCGTACCCGGACTTCTGGCTGCTCGACGGCGACATCGAGCGCGCCGACCCGGGCCAGGTCCAGGCGTTCCTCGAGCGCTATCCCGGCGGGGCGCTCGCCGAGAGCCTGCGCCGCGACTGGCTGAAGGTGCTGGGGGCGCAGGGCGCCTGGGACCTCTTCCGCCCGCAGTACGCCCTGCTCGTCTCGGGGGACACGGAGCTCGCCTGCTACGCCTGGCAGGAGCGGCTCGCGCGCGGCGACGACACCGCGCTCGGGGAGGCGCATCGCCTGTTCGTGGCCGGGCGTGATGCGCCGCAGGCGTGCGACCCGGTCTTCGCGCGCCTGGCGCCCGCCGGGCTCCTGTCGGAGGACGAGATCTGGTCCCGGCTGCGCCGGCGCCTCGCCGCCGGGGACGTGCGCGAAGCCAAGCGGGTCGACGCCCTGCTGCCCGCCGCGCGGGCGATCCGGGGGCACGCGCTCGACCGGGCCGCGGCGCATCCCCGACGCTACCTCGACCACGAGCGCGCGAAGCGGCTGTCCCGGGCGCGGCGCGAGCTGGCGGCCTTCGCCGTGGCGCGGCTCGCGCGCGACGACCCCGACGCGGCCGCCGAACGCCTCGAGCGGCTGGCGCCGCGGCTCGGCACCGACGCCGGCTATGCCTGGTCCCAGCTCGCCTTCGAGGCCGCGTTGAACCACCACCCGCGCGCCCTCGAATGGTACGCACGGGCCGGTGCGGTCGCGCTCGGCGATTCGCAGACGGCCTGGAAGGCGCGCGCCGCGCTGCGCGCCGGGGACTGGCGGCAGGTCCGCGCGGCGATCGACGCGCTGCCCCGGGCCGAGGCGCGGGAGCCGCGCTGGCGCTACTGGGCGGCCAGGGCGCTGCGCGAGCTGGGCCGGAGCCGGGAGGCCGACGCGATGCTGCGGTCGATCGCCGCCCCGGACAACTTCTACGGGCTGCTCGCCGCGGGCGAGCTGGGCATCGAGGTGGCGCCGGACTGGAAGGCGGTGACCCCGACGCAGGCGGAGATCGCGTCGGTCGCCGCGCTTGCCGGCATCCAGCGCGCCCTGGCCCTGTATGGCGCGGACCTGCCCGCCGACGGCCTGCGCGAGTGGCTCTGGGCGATCCGCGGCCTCGACGACCGCCACCTCCTGGCCGCCGCCGAGCTCGCGCGCCGCTCCGACATCCCCGACCGCGCGATCAACACGGCCGAGCGCACCCTGCAGCTGCACGACTACTCGCGCCGCTTCCCGCTGCCGCACCGCCAGGCGCTCGCCGCCGCCGCCCGCGAGTGGGACCTCGACGAGGCGATGCTCTACGGGCTCATCCGCCAGGAAAGCCGCTTCATGACCGAGGTCCGCTCGCCGATGGGCGCGGTGGGGCTCATGCAGATCATGCCCCGCACGGCGCGCTGGATCGCCCGGCAGATCCCGGTGCGCCCGTTCCGCACCGCGATGCTGGAACGCCCGGACGTGAACCTCACGATGGGCAGCTACTACTACCACCGGGTGCTCACCGCGCTCGGCAACCCGATCCTCGCCACGGCCGCGTACAACGCCGGGCCCGCACGCGCGCGGCGGTGGCGCGACGACAAGGCCCTCGAGGGCGCGATCTACGCCGAGACGATCCCCTTCACCGAGACGCGGGAATACGTGAAGAAGGTCTTCACCAACGCCTGGTTCTACCGGCAGCGCCTGGGCGGCGAGGCGGCGAGCCTGCAGCAGCTGCTGGGGGACGTGCCGGGGCGCGATGCCGACTCGCCGATGGCCGCCAACATCCCCTGATCGTGGACGTCTCGCGCATCTGCCTGCTGGGCGGCACCGGCTTCGTCGGGCGCGCCGTGGCCGACGCGGCGTACGCGCGGGGACTGGCACGGCTGCGCGTGCTCACGCGCAGCGAGCCGCGCGCGCGCGCGTTGCGCGTCGTGCCCACCCTCGAGGTGATGGTCGGCGACCCCTACGACGACGGCGACCTCGCCGCGGCGTTCGAGGAGATGGATGCCGTCGTGAACCTGGTGGGCATCCTGCACCCGCGCGGCGGCGAGACGTTCGCGCGCACCCACGCGCAGCTTCCGGGGCGCGTGGCCCGCGCCTGCCGCGCGAGCGGGGTCCGCCACCTCGTGCACGTGAGCGCGCTGGGCGCGGCGAGCGCCGCCCCCAGCGAGTACCTGCGCTCGAAGGCCGCGGGCGAGGACGCGCTGCGCCGGGAGGCGGACACGGTCGCGTGGACCATCCTGCGGCCGTCGGTCATCTTCGGCCAGGAAGACCGTTTCCTCAACCTCTTCGCCCGGCTGGTCGGGACCTTCCCGGTGGTTCCGCTCGCCGGCGCGCGCGCGCGCTTCCAGCCGATCTGGGTCGAGGACGTGGCCCGCGCGGTGGTCGCGGTCCTCGGCCAGACCCGGGCCTTCGGCCGCGCCTACGACCTGTGCGGGCCGCGCGCGTACACGCTCGAGGCGCTGGTGCGCTTCGTGGCCGACACGCTCGGCCGGCGCCCGCGGATCGTGGCGCTCCCCGACGCCCTCGCCCGGCTCCAGGCGGCGGTGCTCGAGCACCTGCCCGGGCGCCTCATGACGCGCGACAACCTGCGCTCCATGCAGGTGGACAACGTCTGCGCGGGCGGCTTCCCGGCGCTCTTCGGCTTCCAGCCCACGGCGCTCGAGGCGATCGTGCCGGGATACATGACCGCCGCCTCGAGCCGCGCCCGCTACCCGCGCTACCGCGACCACGCCGGGCGCTGATGAAGGTCTACGCGGTGGGCGGCTCCGTGCGCGACGCGCTGCTCGGGCTGCCCGTGCAGGACCGTGACTTCGTCGTGGTGGGCGCCACGCCCGAGGAGATGGTGCGCCATGGCTTCCGGCCCGTGGGCGCCGACTTCCCCGTGTTCCTCCACCCCGACACCCACGAGGAGTACGCGCTCGCCCGCACCGAGCGCAAGACCGCCCCCGGCTACCGGGGCTTCACCTTCCACGCCGACCCCGGCGTCACCCTCGAGCAGGACCTCGCCCGGCGCGACCTCACGATCAACGCGATGGCGCGCGCCGAGGACGGCACGCTCGTCGATCCCTACGGCGGCGCGGCCGACCTCGGCGCCGGCGTGCTGCGCCACGTGAGCGAGGCGTTCGCCGAGGACCCGGTGCGCATCCTGCGCGTGGCGCGGTTCGCGGCGCGCTTCGGCTTCGCCGTGGCTGCCGAGACGATGGCGCTCATGCGGCGCATGGTGGAGGAGGGCGAGGCCGACGCGCTGGTGCCCGAGCGGGTATGGCAGGAGCTCGCCCGGGGCCTCGCGGAGCCGGATCCGTCGCGCGTCCTTGCCGTGCTGCGCGAGTGCGGCGCGATGGCCCGCGTGCTGCCCGAGCTCGACGCCGTCTACGACCGGGCGGACGTCCCCGAGCGCCTCGCCGCGCGCCTCGAGCACGCCGCGGCGCGCGGCTACGGCCTGCCGGTGCGCTACGCCGCCCTGGTCCTCGACCTCGACCCGGAGGCGGCCGACCGGCTCGCCGGCCGGGTCAACGCCCCCGGCGACTGCCGGGACCTCGCCCGGATCGCCATCCGGGAGCGCGGCATCGTCGCCGATCCGCCGCCCGACGCGCAGGACCGCCTCGCCCTGCTCGAGCGCGTGGACGCATTCCGCCGCCCGGAGCGGCTGCGCGGGTTGCTCGAGGTGGCCGAATGCGATGCCCTGGCGCCGGATCCGGCGCGTTTCGCGCCCCGGCAGGCGCTGCTCGCGGCCCTCGAGGCGGCGCGGGCGGTCGACGGCGGCGCCGTCGCACGCGAGCATCCGGACGACGTGCCCGGGGCGGTCCGGCGCGCGCGCCTGGCGGCGATCGCCGGGCTGCAGCCGCGCAGCGGCCACTAGCGGCCCCCCATGAAAAAGCCCCGGCGGGGGCCGGGGCTTCGGGGACGGCGCGGGCCGCCGCGGAAGGGCTCAGCGCTTGCGCGCGCGGGCCTTCGGGGCCGGTTCCGCGAACGCGGCACCCTGCTGCTCCACCGTCTTCTCCACCGTCTCGTAGAGGCGCTGGTTCATCGAGGCGAGGTTGTCGTAGGCGTTCTGCGCCGCGGCGATCGCGTTCTTCACGTTGCCGACCATGGCCTCGGAACCCGCGGGGGCGTACTTGAACGCCTCCTCGAGCGCGGCCAGGGCGGCGCGGTTGAACTCGGCCGCCTGCTTCTCGAAGGTCTTCTTCGCCTGGGCGTTCACCTCGGCGGCGGTCTCGTAGGCGCTGCGGGAGTAGGCATAGGCGCGCTGCATCACCGGCTCGAGGGCCGCGGAGTTGAGCGCGATCACCTCGTGCACGTCCTTCGCCGAGGCGAGGCTCTGGGCATGGGTGGCGGCCTGCTCGACGCTTTCGCGCGCGGCGCCGAGGCCGAGCTCGGCGAAGCGCTCGACGTTGGCGAGCGAGAGCTCCGCGAGGCGGGTCATCTGGTCGATCGCGGCCTGGTTGGCCGCGGTGTAGGAGTCGATCTTGAACATGGGGTATTCCTTTCCGGGGGGCGGTTTGCTGCACTGCACCAATTGAATTTTAGGCCTCCCACCACTGAAGTCAACCCCGTCACGCATGAAAAATATTGCATTGCACCATCTTGGGTTGGCCGGCGGCCGGGGCCGCGCCGGGCGGCCCGGCATGGGCCGGTTGTTGATCCGGCGCAAGCCCCGCGGCGCCCGGCGCCCTGAACGCGCCGTCGCGAACCAGTAGAATCGCCCCTGCCGCCTTCCGCGGCCACAAGAACCATTCCAAAGGAAAGGCCCATGACCCGCCTCGCCGTCATCCCCGCCGCCCATCGCACGCCGGAAAGGGGCCTCGCATGCCCCAGGTGATCGGAGTTCCGAAGGAGGTCTTCCCGGGCGAGAAGCGCGTGGCCACCGTGCCCGAGGTCGTGCCCAAGCTCGCGAAGCTCGGATTCGCCGTGATCGTGCAGTCGGGCGCGGGCGAGGCGGCGAGCATCGCCGACGCCGCGTACGAGGCCGCGGGCGCCAAGGTCGTGCCCGACGCCGCCGCCGTCTGGTCGGCGGCGGACATCGTCTTCAAGGTCCGCGCCCCCGGCCCCGAGGAAGTGCAGCGGATGCGCGAGGGCCAGGTCCTCGTCTCGTTCATCTGGCCGGCGCAGAACCCGCAGCTCCTTCAGGCGCTCGCGGCGAAGAGGACGACCGTCCTCGCCATGGACAGCGTGCCGCGCATGTCGCGCGCCCAGAAGCTCGACGCCCTGTCCTCGATGGCGAACATCGCGGGCTATCGCGCGGTGATCGAGGCCGCCCACGAGTTCGGGCGCTTCTTCACCGGGCAGATCACGGCCGCGGGCAAGGTCGCGCCCGCGAAGGTGTTCGTGATCGGCGCGGGCGTGGCGGGACTGGCCGCCATCGGCGCGGCGGCGAGCCTCGGGGCCATCGTGCGCGCGAACGACACGCGCCCCGAGGTCGCCGACCAGATCCGGTCGCTGGGCGGCGAGTTCGTGCCGGTGGAGTACCAGGAGGAAGGCAGCGGCGTCGGCGGCTACGCCAAGGTGATGAGCGAGGGCTTCCAGAAGGCCCAGCGCGAGGTGTTCGCGAAGCAGGCGCGCGAGGCGGACGTCATCATCACGACCGCCCTCATCCCCGGCAAGCCCGCGCCGAAGCTCATCACGGCCGAGATGGTGCAGTCGATGAAGCCCGGCAGCGTGATCGTCGACCTCGCCGCCGAGCAGGGCGGCAACTGCGAGCTCACCGAGCCCGGCAAGGTCGTGGTGAGGCACGGCGTGACGATCATCGGCTACACGGACCTGCCGAGCCGGCTGGCCACCCAGTCCTCCACGCTGTACGCGAACAACCTCTTTCGCCTCTCCGAGGAGCTCTGCAAGGCGAAGGACGGCGTCTTCCACGTGAACATGGACGACGAGGTGATCCGGGGCACGACCGTCATCCAGGACGGCGAGGTGACCTGGCCGCCGCCCGCGCCGAAGCTCTCGGCCGCGCCGGCCCGGCCCGCCGCGGCTGCCGCCCCCGTCCCCGCCGCCACGGAGAAGAAGGGCCACGGCGCCGGCGGGCCGATCGCCGCGGGGCCGCTCGCGGCGATCTTCGCCGCCGCCGCGGGGGTGCTCCTCCTCGTCGGCGCCTACGCGCCGCCCGCGTTCCTGCCGCACTTCACGGTGTTCGTGCTCGCCTGCTTCGTGGGCTACATGGTGGTCTGGAACGTGACCCCCGCGCTGCACACCCCGCTCATGAGCGTGACCAACGCGATCAGCAGCATCATCATCATCGGGGCGCTCATCGAGATCGCGCCGCCGGCGCTCGGCGCCGTGGCGGGCGAAGGCGCGCGCCCGGACGCGGTCATCCGCTGGATCGCCGCGGTGGGCGTCGGGCTCACCGCGATCAACATGTTCGGCGGCTTTGCGGTGACGCAGCGCATGCTGTCCATGTTCCGGAAATAGGAGCGGCCATGTCCCAGAGCCTGGTCACCGTCTCCTACCTCGCCGCCGTCATCCTCTTCATCCTCAGCCTCGGCGGGCTTTCCAACCCCGAGAGCTCGCGCCGCGGCAACCTCTACGGCATGATCGGCATGGCGATCGCCGTGCTGGCCACCGTGCTGGGGCCGCGCGTGACCTCCGGCGGCATCGCGTGGATCGTGGGCGCGCTCGTCATCGGCGCGGCCGTGGGCCTGTACCTCGCGCGCACCGTGCTCGATGACGCAGATGCCCGAGCTGGTGGCGTTCATGCACAGCCTCGTGGGCCTGGCCGCGGTGCTCGTCGGCTACGCGAGCTACATCGACCCGAGCGCCTCGGCCGGCATGTCGCCCGGGGAGCTCGCCATCCACGACGTCGAGATCTACGTCGGCGTCCTGATCGGCGCCGTGACCCTCTCGGGCTCGGTGATCGCGTTCGGCAAGCTGTCCGCGCGCATCACCGGCAAGCCCGTGCTGCTGCCCGCGCGCCACTGGCTCAACCTCGCGGGGCTGCTCGTGGTGATCGGGTTCGGCTACGCCTTCCTGCACGCCGCCTCGATCCACGCCGGCATGACGCCGCTCGTCGTGATGACCGTGGTGGCGCTCCTCTTCGGCGTGCACATGGTGATGGCGATCGGCGGCGCCGACATGCCCGTCGTCGTCTCGATGCTCAACAGCTACTCGGGCTGGGCCGCGGCCGCGACCGGCTTCATGCTCGCCAACGACCTGCTGATCGTGATGGGCGCCCTGGTCGGCTCGAGCGGCGCGATCCTCTCGTACATCATGTGCCGCGCGATGAACCGCAAGTTCCTGGCGGTGATCGCGGGCGGGTTCGGCGGCGGCACGCCGGCGAAGGCGGCCGCGGGCGCCGGCGAGCCCGCCGGGGAGGTGACGCCCGGTGAGCGCCCTGGAGACGGCGGAGCTGCTGAGGGAAGCGAAGAGCGTCGTCATCGTGCCCGGCTACGGCATGGCGGTGGCGCAGGCGCAGCACACGGTCTACGAGATCACGAAGCGCCTGCGCGACATGGGCAAGACCGTGCGCTTCGCCATCCACCCGGTGGCCGGGCGCATGCCCGGCCACATGAACGTGCTGCTCGCCGAGGCCAAGGTGCCCTACGACATCGTGCTCGAGATGGACGAGATCAACGAGGACTTCCCCGACACGGACGTCGCGATGGTGATCGGCGCCAACGACATCGTGAACCCGAGCGCGCAGGACGACCCCTCGAGCCCGATCGCCGGCATGCCCGTGCTCGAGGTGTGGAAGGCGAAGAACT
This sequence comes from uncultured beta proteobacterium, assembly GCA_963741815.1. Lineage (GTDB taxonomy): Bacteria > Pseudomonadota > Gammaproteobacteria > Burkholderiales > Usitatibacteraceae > Usitatibacter. The sequence goes on along the minus strand of CAVUJI010000003.1, from coordinate 707,515 downwards.
CCATCGTCATGAAGCGCAGCATGGCCTCCGGCTACGCGGGCGTCGACAACCCGCTCTTCTACAAGGAGAACAACCGGATGCTCTTCGGCGACGCGAAGAAGATGCTCGACGAGGTGCTCGCGGCGCTGAAGGACTGAGCGGGGGCGGGCCGGCGCCCGGCCCGCCTCAGAGCGCGAGGTGCCGCGCCGAGCGGAACCCGAGGAGCGGCGCCTCGATGCCGCGCACGAGCCCCAGGACCTTGAAGAGCTCGCCCATCTCGGAGGGATCGATCAGGCGGTGCACCGCGCTCGTCGCCTTCAGGCGCGAGAGCGTGGCCGCCGGGTCGCCCGCGGAAACGAGGGTCGCCAGCCCGCAGGAGATGAGGAAGTAGGCCTGCGTGGTGAAGCCGGCCACCTCCGCGCCGCCCTGCTCGCCCGCCCGCGCCATCGCCGTGAAGTCGACGTGGGCGGTGATGTCCTGCAGGCCGGGCAGGAAGAACGGGTCGCCGTGGTGCCGGTGGCGGTAGTGGCAGCGCATCGTGCCCGCCGAGCGCTGCGGATGGTAGAACTCGCGCTCGGGGAAGCCGTAGTCGATGAAGAGCGCGAGCCCCGCCTCCAGGCCCGCGGCCACCGTGCGCACCAGGCCCTCGGCCGCGAGCCCGACCTCCGAGAGGTACTCGTAGTCGCCCGGCGGGAACGCGGCCGCCGCGCGCCGGCGCAGGTCGCCCTCGGGCAGGCGCTGGTCGTCCCACGCGAAGCCCGCCTCCGTGGCGATCACGCCCCGCTCGTAGTACTCGCCCGCGTCGTCGCGGCGCACGAGCGAGAACGGGACCACGTCGAGCACCTCGTTGGCGAGCACGAAGCCGCGGAAGCGCACGGGCAGGGTGTCGAGCCACGTGAAGCGCCCGAGGTCGTCGGGATGGCGCTCGGCGAGGAGGCGCTGCTGGCGCTCGCGCAGCTCGGGGCTCACCTCGAGGAGGAAATAGTTGCGCGGGGCGGCCCCGAGGGCCTTGAGCTCGCCGAAGAGGTCCGCGGCGAGCGCGCCGGAGCCCGGGCCCAGCTCGAGGACGTCGCCGCCCGCGGCGGCGACGACCTCCGCGGCCTGCAGGGCGAGGCACTGGGCGAACACCGGCGAGATCTCGGGCGCGGTCACGAAGTCGCCCTCCGCGCCGAACTTGCGCGCGCCCGCCGCGTAGTACCCGAGCCCGGGTGCATAGAGCGTGAGCTCCATGTAGCGCGCGAAGGAGATCCATCCGCCCGCGTCGAGGATCGCCTCGGCGATGCGCTCGGCGAGCTCGAGGGAGTGGGTCGCCGCCTGCGCCGAGGGAGGCGGCAGGAGCGAGTCGGCGGTCGGCATCGCGGAGCCTTCGGCTACACTGCGCATTCGTTTTTCCCGGCCGAATATAGCATGCAAGACGCGGCGGTCCTGATCACCGGCGCGGCGCGACGCATCGGCGCCGCCGTCGCCCGTCGCCTGCACGCGAGCGGCGCGCGCGTGGTGCTGCACCACTACCGCTCGGGCGCGCAGGCCGAGGCGATCTGCGCGGAGCTGAACGGCGCGCGCGCCGGCTCCTGCGCGCTGGTGCGCGCCGACCTGCTCGACGTGCCGGGGCTGGCACGGCTCGTCGAGGACGCGGCGGGCGCCTTCGGCCGCCTGGACGGGCTGGTGAACAACGCCTCGTCGTTCTACGCGACGCCCGTGGGCGCCATCGGCGAGCGCGACTGGAACGACCTCGTCGGCACGAATCTGCGCGCGCCCCTCTTCCTCGCGCAGGCGGCCGCCCCGCGGCTGCGATCGGCCCGCGGCGCCATCGTGAACGTGGTCGACATCCACGCCGAGCGCCCGCTCACGGGCTTCCCGGTCTATACCGTCGCCAAGGCGGGGCTGGCGGCGCTCACGCGGGCGCTGGCCCTCGAGCTCGCCCCGGAGGTGCGCGTGAACGGCGTCTCGCCGGGGGCGATCCTGTGGCCGGAGGACGGACGCCATTTCGACGCGACCGAGCGCAGCCGCATCATGGCCCAGACGCCGCTCGGGCGCACCGGCAGCCCGGAGGACGTGGCCGGCGCGGTAAAATACCTTCTCTTCGACGCCCCCTTCGTGACCGGCCAGATCCTCGCCGTGGACGGGGGGCGCGGGCTGCACCTGTAGACGATCCGTGACCCCTTCCCCCGCCGACACCCGCAAGGCCGACTTCGAGGCCGCGAAGCTCGCCAAGCGCCTGCGCCGCCAGGTGGGCCAGGCGATCGCCGACTACGGCATGATCGAGGCCGGCGACAAGGTGATGGTGTGCCTGTCGGGCGGCAAGGACAGCCACGCGCTGCTCGACGTGCTGCTGCGGCTGCGCGGGAAGTCGCCGGTGCCCTTCGAGCTCGTCGCGGTCAACCTCGACCAGCGCCACCCCGGCTTCCCGGCGCACGTGCTGCCCGACTACCTCGCCGCGCTCGGCGTGCCCTTCCGCATCGAGGTGCAGGACACCTACAGCGTGGTCAAGCGCGTGATCCCCGAGGGCAAGACGATGTGCGGCCTGTGCTCGCGCCTGCGCCGCGGCGCGCTCTACCGCGTGGCGGGCGAGCTGGGTGCCACGAAGATCGCGCTGGGCCACCACCGCGACGACATCCTCGAGACCTTCTTCCTCAACCTCTTCCACGGCGGCACGCTGAAGGCGATGCCGCCGAAGCTCGTCTCCGACGACGGCCGCCACGTGGTGATTCGCCCGCTCGCCTACGTCGAGGAGCGCGACCTCGAGGCGTACGCGCCGCTGCGCGCCTTCCCCATCATCCCCTGCGACCTGTGCGGCTCCCAGGAGCACCTGCAGAGGAAGCAGGTGAAGGCGATGCTGCGCGAGTGGGAGCGGCGCCATCCCGGACGCCTCGAGACCCTCTTCGCCGCCCTCGGCAACGTCGCCCCCTCGCACCTGCTCGACCGCTCGCTCCACGATTTCTCGGCCCTCGCCCCGGAAGGCGGGGCCGCGCCGCAGCCGATCCACGTCGTGCCCCGCGCTCCGCGCGCCGCCCCCTAGGACATCCCCATGACCCTCAAGCACCTCGCCGCCACGAAGAAGATCACGTCGTTCCACCCGCCGCAGCGCACGCTGATGGGGCCCGGCCCGACGGAGATCCACCCGCGCGTGCTCACCACGATGAGCCAGCCGGCCATCGGCTACCTCGATCCCGCCTTCGTCGAGATGATGGAGGAGCTCAAGTCGCTGCTGCGCTACGTCTACCAGACGGACAACGCGCTCACTTTCCCGGTCTCCGGCCCCGGCTCCGTCGGCATGGAGTACTGCTTCGTGAACATGGTCGCCCCGGGCGACAACGTCGTCGTCGCGCGCAACGGTGTCTTCGGCGGGCGCATGATCGAGAACGTCGAGCGCTGCGGCGGCAAGGCCGTCGTGGTGGACGACGAGTGGGGCAGGCCGGTCGATCCCGCAGAAGGTCGAGGACGCGTTCCGCCGGCATCCGGAAGCGAGGCTGCGTCGGCGTTCGTGCACGCCGAGACCTCCACCGGCGCGCAGTCCGACGCGAAGGTCCTCACGCAGATCGCGCACAAGCACGACGCGATGGTGATCGTGGACGCGGTGACCTCCCTGGCCGGCACGCCGGTGCTGGTCGACGACTGGAAGATCGACGCGATCTACTCGGCCAGCCAGAAGTGCCTGTCGTGCACGCCGGGCCTGTCGCCCGTGTCGTTCTCCGAGCGCGTGGTCGAGCGCGTGAAGCACGCGCAAGGACAAGATCCACAGCTGGTTCATGGACATGAACCTGCTGCTGGGCTACTGGGGCGAGACCACCCGCACCTACCACCACACCGCGCCGAGCAACTCGCTCTTCGCGCTGCACGAGGCGCTGCTCCTGATCAAGGAGGAAGGCCTCGAGAACGGCTGGGCGCGCCACCGCCGCCACCACGTGGCGCTCAAGGCGGGGCTCGAGGCGATGGGCCTGAATTCCTGGTCGAGGAGAAGTACCAGCTGCCGCAGATGAACGCGGTGATCTGCCCGGAGGGCGTGGACGAGGACGGCGGTGCGCAAGGCCCTGCTCAACGAGTTCAACCTCGAGATCGGGGCGGGGCTCGGGCCGCTCGAGGGCAAGATCTGGCGCTTCGGCCTCATGGGCTACTCGTGCCGCGCCGACAACGTGATGCTGTGCCTGTCGGCGCTGGGCTCGGTGCTGATGGACATGGGCCTGGCGATCAAGGTGGGCGAGGCCGAGGCGGCGGCGCACCAGGCGTACGCCACGCTGCACGCGGCCGACGCGCAGCACGCGCGCAAGAAGATCGCCAACGCGGCCTGAAGCCGCGCGGGGGCCGGCCTACTTCGCCGCGGCGGGCACCATGCGGCGGAAGCGCGCCGCGAGCCGGGGCTGCGCGGCGTACCGGTCGAGCGCGGCCGGCATGAAGCCCTCGAGCTCCGAGAGGCGATCGGCGGGCGGCGGATGGGTGCTCAGCACCGAGATGCCGCCCCCGTCGCCCTTCACCTGGGCGAGCATCTCGAGCACCGCGACCAGGCCGTAGGGATCGTAGCCGCTGCGCGCGGCGATCACGACGCCCAACCGGTCGGCCTCGTACTCCATCGACCGGTCGAGGGGGCGCAGGAAGACGCCGTTCTTCAGCAGCTCCACGCCGGCGTTCGCGCCCCACTGCTTGAGGCCGAACGCATCCCCGCCGCGGCGGCTGATCGCCTCTCCCGCGACCGCCTTGCCCACGGAGGCCAGCGCCTCCGTGTTCGCGCTCGACTGGATCGCGGCGAGCTGGTGCTTCTTCACGACGTGCGCGATCTCGTGCGAGAGCACGCCCGCGAGCTCCGACTCGCTCTGCAGCCGCGAGACGAGGCCGCGGGTGACGAGCACGGTGCCCCCGGGCATCGCGAAGGCGTTGATGGTGTCGGTGTCCACCACGCCGAAGGTCCACGGCAGGTCGGGCCGCCCCGAGTGCAGCGCGAGCCAGCGCCCGACCCGGTTCACGTAGCGCTGCAGGCGCGCGTCCGGGTCGAGGGGGGCGGCGCCGAGGAAACCGGCCGCGATCCCGTCGCCCAGGGCGACCTCCTCATCGGTCGTGTACTCGTGGTTCGCTTCCGAGAGCTTGCGCCCGGTGTCGATCGCCTTGTCGAGGATGTTGCCGAGGTCGAACTGCGCGGCGGCCGGAAGTCCCGCGCCGAGGGCGGCCGCGAGGAGGACGGCGAAGGCGAGGCGGCGGCTCATGGGCGCGCCTCCGGGGCGGGCACGTGGACGGCGGCGAGCTTCGCCTCCCGCGCGAAGCGCTCGGCGCTTTCGCGATCGGCACGGTAGGACTGCAGGCGGCGCAAGGCCTCCGGGTCCGGGCTCGCGGCCTGGAGGTCCTCCTGGGAGAGCCCGCGGATGCCGGTGGTGGCGAGCGTGGTGTGCCTCGCGCCCCCGCCCAGGCCGAGGGCCGCCCCGAGGCCGGCCAGCCCGCCGGAGGACGACGACGCCGTCGATTCGACCGCGGCCGGGAACCGCAGATGGAAGACGCGCACCCAGCCGGTGCGCTCGCCGGCCTGCACGCGCGTCCACGCTCCCCCGCGCTCGAGCACCTGCACGGCGGTGTTCCCGGGAAGGGTCGCGAGCGTGCGGGCGTCGGCGCCGGCGCGTTCCTTCAGCTCCGTGGCGCGGGCGGTGAACGCCGGCTCGGCGGCGACGGCGAGTGCCGCGGCGAGCACGGCGGCCAGCGCGGCGGCGAGGAGGAGTCGGGCGATCATGGACGCGATGATAGCCGGGCGCGGGCCTTCAGCGCACGAGGAGGGTGGCGAGGGCGAGCAGCAGGCCCATGCTCGCCACGTCGGTCGCGGTGGTCACCACGATGCTCGACGCGGTGGCGGGGTCGGCGCCCAGGCGCTTGAGCGCCAGCGGCACGAGGGCGCCCGACACCCCGCTCACCGCGCAGCTGCCGATCATGGCGAGGCACACCACGACGCCCAGCATCGCCGCCTGGGGCGCATGCTGCATGAGGGCGAGCAGATACATCGCGGCGCCGCACAGCGCGCCCGTCACGGTGCCGTTGGCGAAGCCCAGCAGCGCCTCCTTGCTCACGAGCCGCCGGCCCCCGCCGGGCCGGATGTCCCCGAGGGTGATGCCGCGCACCGTGACGGCGAGCGCCTGGCAGCCGGTGTTGCCCGACTGGCCGGCGAGCACGGGAAGGAAGGTGGCGAGGATGACCAGCCGGTCGACGGTGCCCTGGAAGACCGCCACCACGCCCCCGGCGGCGAAGGCGGTGACGAGGTTCACGAGCAGCCACGGGTTGCGGAAGCGGAAGCTCTGGCCGATGGGGGTGGCCACGCGCTCCTCGCGCTCCACGCCGACCATCGCGCCGGGCTGCGCCGTGATCTCGAAGGCCTCCAGCTCGAAGAGCGCCGCCCCACGCACCAGCCCCACCAGGCGGCCCTCCTCGTCGCAGACCGGGTACTGCGGATAGTGCCGGTTCACGGTGCGCTTCATCGCCTCCGACACGGGCGTCGAGGGCGCGAGCGCGAACGGGGAGTCGAGCATCACCTCTCCCAGCCGCGCCTCGCGCTCGCCGAAGAGGAGGTCGCGCATCGTGACGAGGCCCAGCAGCCGCCCCTCGGCGTCGACCACGTAGACGTAGACGACGAATCTCGCCCGCACCAGCGGCCGCAGCGCCTCGATCGCCTCCCCCACCGTCATCCCGGGGTGGAAGACCGCGGGCGGCGGCTCCATCAGCTGCCCGATCGTGCCCCTGGGGTAGCGCGTGTTGCGCTTCCACTGCGCGGCGAGCTCGGCCGGGGCGGAGGCGGCGAGGAAGCGCCGCGGTCCGGGGTCGAGCTCGCGCAGGATCGCCTGGACCATCGCCGGGTTGAGCTGCAGCAGCGCCTCCACCGCCTCGCCGGGCACGGCGCGCTCGACGAGCGCGGCGGCCTCCGGCGGCGGCAGAGAACGGATCTGCGCGGCAAGCGTCGGGCGCGCGCGGCGCGCGGCTTGCGGTTCGGTTCCGGTCACGTCCAAGGCGGCCCTCCGCGCGCTTTCGTGTGGCCGGATTGTAGCCGGCGCGGGGCGCGCGCGCCCTACAGGCCGAGGCGCTGCCAGATGGTCGAGGTGGCCCCGGCCTGGTTGAGAGTGTAGAAATGCAGGCCCGGGGCGCCGCCGCTGAGCAGGCGGTCGCACAGCTCCGTCACCACGTCGAGCCCGAAGGCCTTGACCGAGGCGGTGTCGTCGGCGAAGCCGGCGAGCTTGAGACGCATCCAGCGCGGGATCTCGGCGCCGCACGCGTCGGAGAAGCGCGCGAGCTGCGAGAAGTTGTGGATCGGCATGATGCCCGGCACGATCGGCACGTCCACGCCCGCCGCCTGCGCCTGCTCGACGAAGTGGAAGTAGGCGTCGGGATTGTAGAAGTACTGGGTGATCGCCGCGTCCGCCCCGGCGTCGATCTTCGCCTTGAACGCGGCGAGGTCCTGCTGCGGGCCGCGCGACTGCGGGTGGTACTCCGGGTACGCGGCGACCTCGATGTGGAACCAGTCGCCCGTCTCCTCCCGGATGAAGCGCACGAGCTCCGAGGCGTAGCGGAACTCTCCCGACATGGCAAGGCCCGAGGGCAGGTCGCCGCGCAGCGCGACGATGTGCCGGATGCCGTGGCCCCTGTACTGCGCGATCACCTCGGCGAGGCTGTCCCGGCTCGAGGCGACGCACGACAGGTGCGGCGCGGCGTGGTGGCCGTCGGCGCGGATCTCGAGCACGGTGGCGAGCGTGCCCTCGCGCGTCGAGCCGCCCGCGCCGTAGGTGACCGAGAAGAAGGTGGGGTTGAGCTGCGCCAGCTGCCTGCGCGTGGCGCGCAGCTTGTCCATCCCTTCCGGCGTCTTCGGCGGGAAGAACTCGAAGCTGAAGGAGCGCGTGGCCGCCTCGGTCATGTTCGCACCCGGTGCCGGATCGCGGGCGCCGCGAGGATCGCCCCGCCTGGCCGCGCCGCCGGGCGGCGCGCGGGGCCGCGTGCGGCGATCGCCCCGGCGCCCGGCCTAGTAGCGGTAGTGTTCAGGCTTGAAGGGCCCGGCCTTGTCCACGCCGATGTAGCGGGCCTGGTCGTCGCGCAGCTCCGTGAGCCTGGCGCCGAGCGTCGTGAGCTGCAGCCGCGCCACCTTCTCGTCGAGGTGCTTGGGCAGGATGTACACGCCCACCGGGTACTTGCCCTTGTTCGTGAAGAGCTCGATCTGCGCCAGCACCTGGTTGGCGAACGAGGAGCTCATCACGTAGGAGGGATGGCCGGTCGCGCAGCCGAGGTTCACCAGCCGCCCCTCGGCGAGCAGGATGATGCGCTTGCCGTCGGGAAAGATCACGTGGTCGACCTGGGGCTTGATGTTCTCCCACTCGTACTGCTTGAGCGAGGCCACGTCGATCTCGTTGTCGAAGTGCCCGATGTTGCACACGATCGCGTTGTTCTTCATGCGCTTCATGTGCTCGTGGGTGATGACGTGGAAGTTGCCGGTGGCCGTGACGAAGATGTCCGCCTTGTCGCACGCGTCGTCCATCGTGACGACGCGGTAGCCCTCCATCGCCGCCTGCAGCGCGCAGATCGGGTCGATCTCGGTGATCCACACCTGCGCCGACAGCGCGCGCAGCGCCTGGGCGCTGCCCTTGCCCACGTCGCCGTAGCCGCACACGAGCGCCACCTTGCCCGCGATCATCACGTCGGTCGCGCGCTTGATGCCGTCGACCAGCGACTCGCGGCAGCCGTAGAGGTTGTCGAACTTGCTCTTGGTGACCGAGTCGTTCACGTTGATCGCGGGGAAGGCGAGCGTGCCCTCCTTGGCCATCTGGTACAGGCGCTTCACCCCCGTGGTCGTCTCCTCGGTGACGCCCTGCACCTGGGCCAGGCGCGTGGAGTACCACTTCGGGTCGGCGGCCAGGCGCGCGCGGATCGCGGCGAAGAGCGCGGTCTCCTCCTCGCTCGACGCGCGCTCGATGCACGAGGCGTCGCGCTCGGCGCGGGCGCCGAGGTGCAGCAGGAGCGTGGCGTCGCCGCCGTCGTCGAGGATCATGTTCGCCGACTTGCCCGGACCCCAGTCGAAGATCCGGTGCGTGAACTCCCAGTACTCGTCGAGGGTCTCGCCCTTGTACGCGAAGACCGGCACGCCCGTGGCGGCGATGGCCGCCGCGGCGTGGTCCTGCGTGGAGAAGATGTTGCACGACGCCCAGCGCACCTCCGCGCCGAGCGCCTCGAGTGTCTCGATCAGCACCGCAGTCTGGATCGTCATGTGCAGCGAGCCGGCGATGCGCGCGCCGCGCAGCGGCTGGGTCGCGGCGTATTCCTCGCGGATCGCCATGAGGCCGGGCATCTCGGTCTCTGCGATGGCGATCTCCTTGCGGCCCCAGGGCGCCAGCGCGAGGTCGGCCACGCGGTAGTCGGTGAAGTCTTCGGGCTTGGTACGGGCGTTCATGTCGGTCCTTTCGTCAAAGGGCGACCTGCCGGGGGAGTGGGGACGGGCCTCGTCTCCCGTGAGCGGGTCACGGATCAACGAGCGCGGTTGGCGGAAGGGTTCGAGCCTGGCGCGGCGGGGCCGCGTTGCAACGCTCCTCGAACGCCGCCCATTGTAGCGCACCGCCCCGCGGGGACGGACGGCGCCGACGGCATTTTCCCCGGTTGACTGGACCCTTCCCGCCGGGTAATCGTTCACGCCTTGCCCGCGCCCGCGCGGACGCACACAGGGAAGGCCCGGCGATGCAAGCTCCCACCCACCGCCTGCTCGGCTGCCGCGGCTGCGGCTCGGCGATCGTCGAGGCCGCGTTCGCGCTCGCCGGCATTCCCCTCGCGTACGAGGAGGTCGACTACTCGGCGGGCAGCGCGACGCGCGAGCGGCTCCTCGCGGTGAACCCGCTGGGCCAGGTCCCCGCGCTCGTGCTGCCCGACGCCCGGGTGCTCACCGAGAGCCTCGCGATCCTGCACTACGTGTCCGACCTCGAGCCGGGCGCGGACCTCATCCCGCCCCCGGGGGATGCGACCCGTACCGCCTTCTACCGCTGGGCGGTCTTCCTCGTGGCCGCGGTCTACCCCACCTTCACGTACGGCGACGACCCGGGCAGGTGGGTGGTGGGAGACGATTGCGCGAAGGCGCTGCGGGAGCGCACGGACCGCCAGCGCGAGGCGATGTGGGGGCTCGTCGAGGCCGAGGCGGGCGCGCCCTGGTTCCTCGGCGAGCGCAGGAGCGCGCTCGACCTGTACCTCGCCGTGATGACCCGGTGGCGCCCGGGGATCCTCTGGTTCGCGAAGCGCACGCCGAAGCTGGCCGCCATCGCGAAAAGGGCCGCGGCGCTCGACGCCGTGGCCCCCGTGATCGCCCGCAATTTCGGCTAGGCGCGCGCCGAGGCTCAGTCCGCCGCCGCCATCGCCTTCGGCTTCGCCTCGCCCTTGAGGCCCGCGGCCTCGCGCAGGATCGCCGCCTTGTCGGTGGCCTCCCAGGTGAACTCGGGCTCCTCGCGCCCGAAGTGCCCGTACGCGGCGGTCTTCTCGTAGATCGGGCGCAGGAGGTCGAGCATCTTCACGATGCCCTTCGGGCGCAGGTCGAAGTGCTGCTGCACGAGCTGCGCGATCTTCTCGTCGGCGATCGCGCCGGTGCCGCCCGTGTAGATCGTCACGTTGATGGGGCGCGCCACGCCGATCGCGTAGCTCACCTGGATCTCGCACTGGCGCGCGAGCCCGGCGGCCACGACGTTCTTGGCCACGTACCGGGCGGCGTAGGCGGCGGAGCGGTCGACCTTCGACGGGTCCTTCCCGGAGAAGGCGCCGCCGCCGTGCGGGCAGGCGCCGCCGTAGGTGTCGACGATGATCTTGCGCCCGGTCAGGCCGCAATCGCCCTGGGGGCCGCCCACCACGAAGCGGCCGGTCGGGTTCACGAGGTACTTCGTGTTCTTCAGGAATTCCTTCGGCAGAACCGGCTTGATGATCTGCTCGATCACCGCCTCGACCGCCTCCCGCTTCATCTTCGGACCCTCGGACATCTCCGGGGCGTGCTGGGTGGACAGGACCACGGTGTCGACCTCGGCGGGCTTGCCGTCCACGTAGCGGAAGGTGACCTGGCTCTTGGCGTCGGGACGCAACCACGGCAGCCGCCCGTCCTTGCGCAGCATCGCCTGGCGCTCGACCAGCCGGTGCGCGTAGTAGATCGGCGCGGGCATGAGCACCGGCGTCTCGTCGCAGGCGTAGCCGAACATGAGCCCCTGGTCGCCCGCGCCCTGGTCGAGGTTGTCGTCCTGCGCGTGATCCACGCCCTGCGCGATGTCGGGGCTTTGCCGGCCGTAGCAGACCATCACGGCGCAGCCCTTGTAGTCGATCCCGAACTCGGTGTCGTCGTAGCCGATGCGCTTGACCGTGTCGCGCGCGACCCGGCTGTAGTCGACGTTGGCCCGGGTGGTGATCTCGCCCGCCATCACGACCAGGCCCGTGCTGCACAGGGTCTCGGCCGCCACTCGGGACGGGGGGTCCTGGGCTAGAATGGCGTCGAGCACCGCGTCGGAGATCTGGTCGGACACCTTGTCCGGATGCCCCTCGGAGACCGACTCGGAAGTAAACAGGAAATCGCTTTTCATTTCGGGATCACCCCACAGTCGCGGAAGCGCGACATTTTATCAAAGACCGCGCGCCGAGCGGCCCGCCCCTTCTTGAAGCTCCTATTCCGCCTGCTCGCCCGCCTGCCGCTGCGCGCCAACCACGCGCTCGGGGCGGCCCTCGGAAGGGCGGCCTACGCGCTCTCGCCGCGCTACCGCCGCCGGCTCCTCGACAACCTCCGCCATAGTGGCGTATGCCGCCCCCCGCGGGATGTCGGACGATTCGCACACGCCAATGCGGCGGAAATCGGCAAATGTGCGACCGAGCTTGCATGGGCATTGTTCCGGCCCGATGACGCGGCCGCCGGCGTGCATGGGCGGTTCGGATGGGAGGCGGTCGAGCGCCTGCGCGCCCAGGGCCGCCCGATCCTCTTCGTCACCCCGCACCTCGGCGCCTACGACGTGGCGGGGCGCTACCTCTGGACGCACATGCCGATCCTCGCGATGTACCGGCCGCACAAGATCGGCTGGATCGACGCGCTCCTGCGCGAGGGCCGCAACCGCGGCGCCGCCCCGGACGGCACGAACGTCGCGCCGGCGACGATGGCCGGCGTGCGCATGGTGCTGCGGCACCTGAAGCGCGGCGGCTGCACGGTGGTGCTCCCGGACCAGGTCCCGGGCCAGGGGGAGGGCGAGTGGGTCGAGTTCTTCGGCCGCCCCGCCTACACGATGACCCTCGTCGGGCGCCTGCAGGAGGCCTCGGGCGCGGCGATCGTCTTCTGCTACGCCGAGCGGCTGCCGAAGGGCGCGGGCTACGCGCTGCACCTCGAGCCCCTCGACGCCCCGCTGCCGCGCGATCGCCGGGAGGCCGCGCGCGTGGTCAACGAGCGCGTGGAGCGGCTGGTGCGGGCCTGCCCGGCGCAGTACCTGTGGGGCTACAACCGGTACAAGCGGCCGGCGGGCGCCCCGCCCCCGCCGGCGGCGGGCGGGGCGGGCGGGGCCGCGCCGCGCGCCGGATAGAATCGCGGCCATGTCGCTGCTGCGCCGGCTCGGCACCCAGGCGGGGGTGCTGGTCCTCTGGCTCGTCCACTTCCTGCCGCTCGCCTGGATCTCCGCGCTGGGGGCCGGCCTCGGCACGATCCTCTACCGCTTCGGGCGCGGGCGGGTGACGCGCATCAACCTCGCGCTGTGCTTTCCCGGGATGCCCGAGGCCGAGCGCGAGGCGATCGGCCTGCGGCACTTCCGCATGCTCGGGCGCAACGCCCTCGAGCTCAGCGTGATGGTGTGGGGCAGCGGCGAGGAGCTGCTGCGGCAGATCCGCGTCGAGGGGATGGAGCACCTGCACGCGGCCATGGCGCGCGGCCCGGTCATCGCGCTGGCGCCCCATTTCATCGGGCTCAACATGGGCGGCATCCGCGTGGCCTACGAGTACCCCGGCTCGGCGAGCATCTACAGCCGGCAGAAGAACCCGCAGCTCGACCGCATCTTCCTGCGCGCGCGCACGCGCTTCGGAAACCCGCACCTGGTCAGCCGCCAGGAGGGACTGCGCTCGGTGGTGCGCGCGATCCGCAGCGGCGTGCCCTTCTACTTCCTGCCCGACATGGACTTCGGAGCCCGCGACGCGATCTTCGTGCCCTTCTTCGGGGTGCCGGCGGCGACGATCACCGCGCTGCCGCGCCTGGCGAGGCTCACGGGCGCCGCGGTGGTGCCCGTGGTCACGCGCCAGGCCGGCCGCGGCTACGTCGCGCGCTTCTACCCCGCCTGGGAGAACTACCCCACCGGCGACCTCGCCGCCGACGTGCGCCGCATGAACGCCTTCATCGAGGAGCGCGTGCGCGAGATGCCCGAGCAGTACTTCTGGGCGCACAAGCGGTTCAAGACGCGCCCGCCCGGCGAGCCCTCGCCCTACCGGAGGAAATAGCGATGCGCCTCGCGTTCGCGAAGATGCAGGGACAGGGCAACGACTTCGTGGTGTTCGACGGCGTGCGCCAGCGCGTGGCCCTCGGCCCGGCGCAGGTGCGCGCGATCGCCGACCGGCACTTCGGCGTGGGCTGCGACCAGGTGCTCGTCGTGGAGCGCGCGCAATCCCCCGCGAACGATTTCCGCTACCGCATCTTCAACGCCGACGGCGGCGAGGTCGAGCAGTGCGGCAACGGGGCGCGCTGCTTCGCGCGCTTCGTGCTCGACGAGGGACTCACGGACAAGCGCGAGATCCGCGTGGAGACCGCCGGGGGCGTGATCGCCCCGCGCATCGAGCCCGACGGCCGGGTGACGGTGGACATGGGCGCTCCGCGCTTCGCCCCGGCCGAGGTGCCGTTCCTCGCCGACGCGCAGGCGCTCGCGTACCCGCTCGAGGTGGACGGGGACTCGATCACGGTGAGCGTGCTGTCGATGGGCAACCCGCACGCGGTGCAGGTGGTCGACGACGTGGACCGCGCGCCGGTGGCGACCCAGGGACCGCGCATCGAGTGCCACCCCGCGTTCCCGAGGCGCGTGAACGCGGGCTAGCTGCAGCCCGTGTCGCGCGCTCGCGCGCGGCTGCGCGTGTGGGAGCGCGGCGCGGGCGAGACGCTCGCCTGCGGCACCGGCGCCTGCGCCGCGGTGGTGGCGGGCATCCGGCTGGGGCTCCTCGACGCCGAGGTGCGGGTGTCCACGCGCGGCGGCGAGCTCACGATCCGCTGGCCCGGGCCCGGCGCGCCCGTTATGATGACGGGCGACGCCGTGCGTGTCTTCGACGGCGCGATCGAGATCTAGAAAAAGACAGAGCGATCCCATGGCGATGCCGAGTGCGGACCAGGTGGCCGAGTTCCTGCGGCAGAATCCCGGCTTCTTCGAAAGCCACGTCGACATCCTGATGAACCTGCAGATCCCGCACCCCCACGGGGGGCGGGCGGTGTCGATCGGGGAGCGCCAGCTCGTGGCCGTGCGCGAGAAGGCGCGGCTGCTCGAGGAGAAGCTCTCGGAGCTGATCCAGTTCGGCGAGGAGAACGACGCGCTGGGCGAGAAGATCCACCGCCTCGCCTGCCGGCTCATCGAGGCGGACGGCCTCGACGCCGCGCTCGACACGCTCTACCTCGAGCTCCTCGACCAGTTCGCGGTGCCGCACGTGGCCGTGCGCCTCTGGAACGTGGCCGAGGGCAACCCGGACACGAAGGAGTACGCCCCGGTGGCCGCCGAGACGCGCGAGTTCGTCCAGCAGATGGCCGCGCCCTACTGCGGCCCCCATCCGGTCTACGAAAGCCTCGCCTGGTTCGGCGAGGCGGGCGCGCACCTCAGGTCCTTCGCCCTCGTGGCGCTCGCGCGCGACGGCTTCCCCTTCGGCGTCGTGGCCCTCGCCTCCGAGGACCCGAAGCGCTTCTACCCCGAGATGGGCACGCTCTACCTCGCGCGCATCGGCGAGCTCGTGAGCCATGCGCTGTGGCGGTTCGTGACCCCGCTGCGTGAGCGCGCCTAGCAGCGTCGAGCGCTATCTCGCGCACCTGCGCACCGGCCGTCGGCTGGCCGCCCACACGCTCGCCGCCTACGCGCGCGACGCGCGCGCCCTCGAAGCACTCGCCGCCGGCCGTCCCCTCGCCGGCCTCAAGGCGCCCGACATCCGCCGCTTCGTGGCCGCGCTGCACGGGCGCGGCCTCGCCCCCCGGTCGCTCGCGCGCACGCTCTCGTGCTGGCGCGGCCTGTACGACTGGCTCGCGCGCTCCGGCGAGGCGCCGTGCAACCCCTGCACGGGCGTGCGCGCGCCGCGGGCCGCCCGGCCCCTGCCGCAGGCGCTATCCCCCGACGAGGCGGTGCGCCTCGTCGCATACCCGGCCGAGGCGCGCCACGCCGCCTGCGACCGCGCGCTCTTCGAGCTCGCCTACTCCTGCGGCCTGCGCGTTTCCGAATTGACCGGGCTCGACCTCGACAGCGTGGACGCGCGAACCGGCGAGGCGCGGGTGACGGGCAAGGGCGCGAAGACCCGCATCGTCCCGGTCGGTGCGCCCGCGCTCGCCGCCCTCGCCGCATGGCTCGCCGCGCGCCCCGGCCTCGCCGCGCCCGGCGAGCGCGCGCTCTTCGTCGGCGCCCGCGGCCGGCGGCTCGGCCCGCGCGCGGTGCAGCGCCGGATCAAGCGCCGCGCGGCGGCCGCCGGCATCGCCGTCGACGTGCACCCGCACATGCTGCGCCACTCGTTCGCCTCGCACGTGCTGCAGTCCTCCGGCGACCTGCGCGCGGTGCAGGAGATGCTCGGCCACGCGAGCATCGCCTCCACGCAGGTCTACACGCACCTCGACTTCCAGCACCTCGCCAAGGTCTACGACGCGGCCCATCCCCGCGCGCGGCGGCGCAAGGGCTAGGCGTGGCGGCCACCCCCGTGACGCCGGTCACGGTGCTCACCGGCTTCCTCGGCAGCGGCAAGACCACGCTCGCGAACGCGGTCGTGCACGACGCCCGGTTCGTCGACACGGCGCTCGTGGTGAACGAGTGGGGCGAGGTGCCGGTGGACCATGCGCTCGTGCGCCGTGCCAGCGAGACGGTGGTCGTCCTGCCCGGCGGTTGCGTCTGCTGCCGCGTGGCGGGCGAGCTGGTGGGGGCGCTGCGCGAGCTGCACTTCCAGCGCGCCTCGGGCGCCGTTCCCCCTTTCCGGCGCGTGGTGGTCGAGACGAGCGGCCTCGCCGATCCGGCGCCGCTGCTCGCCACCCTGATCGAGATGCCGCTGGTGGCCGCCCGCTACTGCCTCGCCGGGGTGGTGGCGACCGTCGACGCCCTGCACGGCATGGCCGAGCTCGATGCGCACCCGGAAGCGGTGAAGCAGGCGGCGATGGCCGACCGCCTCGTGCTCACCAAGGCGGACCTCGCCGGGACCGCGGCGGCCGAAGCCCTGGCCGCGCGCCTGCGCGGCCTCAATCCCGGCGCGCCGATCCTGCGCGCGGTGCACGGCGCCCTCGACGCCGCGGCGCTCTTCGACACGGGCCTGCGCCGCGCCGGCGGCGTGGCCGACGCCTCGGGATGGCTCAATGCCGGGGCCTACCGCGCGTTCGGGGCCGCCGCGGGGCCCCGCCACGATCCGCGCATCGACGCCTTCGTCTGGTCGGCCGAGGAACCCTTCGCGGCGGGCGACCTCGAATCGGGGCTCGCCACGCTGCTCGAGCTGCTCGGCACCCGCGTGCTGCGGTTGAAGGGCCTCGCCCACGTGGCCGGCGAGCCCGGCCCGGTGGCCGTGCACGCCGTACAGCACACGCTCTATCCTTTCGCGCGCCTGCCGCGCTGGCCCGACGCCGACCGGCGCACGCGGCTCGTCTTCATCGGCCGCGACCTTGAAGAAGCCGCGGTCGGCCCCATCCTGGAATCCTTCCGCACGCCGCTTCCGAGGTGATCCATGTCCAGCGCCGAATCCCCGGGCCTCGTTCCCGTCACGATCCTCACCGGCTTCCTCGGGGCCGGGAAGACCACCCTGCTCAATCGCGTGCTGCACGAGCGCCACGGCGAGAAGATCGCCGTGATCGAGAACGAGTTCGGCGAGGCCGGCGTGGACAACGAGATCCTGGTCGAGGACCGCGAGGAGCAGATCGTCGAGATGAACAACGGGTGCCTGTGCTGCACCGTGCGCGGCGACCTCGTGCGCATCCTCGGCGAGCTGGGCCGCAAGCGCCGCCAGGGCAGGCTCGCCTTCGACCGCGTGATCATCGAGACCACCGGCCTGGCCAACCCGGGCCCCGTCGCGCAGACCTTCTTCATGGACGAGCAGGTCCGGGACCAGTTCCTGCTCGACGCGGTGATCACCGTCGTGGACGCGAAGCACGCCGACAGGCAGCTCGACGAGCACGACGAGGCGCGCCGCCAGGTCGGCTTCGCCGACCGCATCCTGCTGTCGAAGACGGACCTGGTGGAGGAGGACCGGCTCGAGGAGCTCGTGCGGCGCCTGCGGGCGATGAACCCCCGCGCCCAGCAGCGCAGGGTGCACATGGGCGAGGCCGACGTGCGCGAGATCCTGGACATCCGCGGCTTCGACCTCGACGCGGCCCTCGAGCTCGACCCCGCGTTCCTCGCCGAGGACCGCCACGCGCACAACGACGAGGTGCGCTCGTTCGTCTGGCGCGACGCCCGCGCCCTGCAGATGGAGAAGATCGAGACGTTCCTCTCGCTCATGGTGCAGAACTACGGCGAGGACCTGCTGCGCTACAAGGGCGTGCTCCACGTGCAGGGCGAGCCGCGGCGCATGATCTTCCAGGGCGTGCACATGCTCATGGGCGGCAGCCCGGGCAAGCCCTGGGAGCCGGACGAGGCGCGCCAGAGCGTGATGGTGTTCATCGGGCGCAAGCTGCCCCGGCGGCTGTTCGAGGAGGGCCTCGCATACTGCGTGGCCTGAGCCCGGGCCGGAGTTATACTGGGCGCAAGTCCCACGCCGAAGGGACGCCCACGATCCCCTGACGATGCGCACACTCGCTCCCGCCCCGCGGACCCCGGCGCCTTCCATGCCGGCGCCCGGCCGGCCCGCGGCGCGCTGAACGCCATGGCCGGGCCCGTCGCCGGTTCCGCCCACGCTCCCGGCATGCGCGCCGCGCCCTCGCGCGTGCCCGGCCGCCTCGGGTCCGAGGAATTCCACTCCGCGCCGCTTCCGGCCACCCAGGAGGCGGCCGTGCTCTTCGCGGCGAACTTCCCGCAGGCCTCCACGGCGATGCTCAAGGCCGAGATCAAGGACACGGCCGGGCGCAACAACAAGCAGGCGTGGCTCATGCTCTTCGACCTGCACCAGGCGGCGCGCAACCGCGCCGAGTTCGACTCGCTGTCGATGCTCTTCAGCGTGAAGTTCGAGCAGTCGCCGCCGGCGTGGGCCGAGGGCTCGGAGGCGGCCGCCGATCCGCGGCGCAACCAGGGCCGCGAGCGCAAGGATTTCTTCGCGCTCAAGCCCGCGCCCGGCGGGGAGCTCGCCGGCGAGATCGAGAAGTTCCTCGCCTTCGCCGACTCCCAGGGCAGCGTGCGCCTGGACGTGTCCAAGGTGACGGCGATGAGCGCGGAGGACGCGGGGCTGCTGGCCGCCGCCCTGCAGAAGCTGCACCGCGCCCGCATGCCGATGTGGTTCAACCACCTCGACGCGCTCGAGGGCGTGCTGCGCGCGGCCTTCAACGAGAAGGCGACCGAGGCGCAGCGGCCCTACTGGCAGACTGCTCTTCGAGCTCTACATCCTCGAGGGCAAGGCGGCCGAGTTCGAGGACCTGGGGCTCGAGTACGCCGTGGCCTTCGAGATATCGCCGCCGAACTGGGAGACGTACGTGAACCCGATGGCGGCCACGTCCAAGGCCCCGGGGCCGAAGCCCGCGCACGAGGAGACGCAACCGGCCGTGGCCGGCTTCGCGCTGAAGGGGGTGCTGTCGACGGCGAGCGCCAACCAGATGGCGGAGCTCAACGGCTACGCCGCCTCGCGTACCGAGGTGGTGGTCGACATGGGCAAGGTGCTGCGCATCGACTTCGGCTACACCTCGGCCTTCTTCGACGCGGTCAAGGCCATCCAGCTGGCCGGCAAGCGGGTGATCCTCACCAACCTGAACGAGCTCAACGCCGGGCTGCTCGAGGCGCTGGGCGTGAACCGCTACGCGATCCTGGTGCGCCGCAAGTCCACCTGAAACCCCGCGGCGCGATTCGCGATTTCGCAGCGCGCGCCGCCGCGGCCCATGCGATGCCTTCCCCCATGAGCGATTCCCTCCCCCAGTTCCACGGCACCACCATCGTGAGCGTGCGCCGCGGCGAGCGCGTGGCGATGGGCGGCGACGGCCAGGTCACGCTCGGCAACGTCGTGGTCAAGGCGACCGCGCGCAAGGTCCGCCGGCTCTACCAGGACCGCATCCTCGCCGGGTTCGCCGGCGCGACCGCCGACGCGTTCACGCTCTTCGAGCGCTTCGAGGGCAAGCTCGAGAAGCACCAGGGCAACCTGCTGCGCTCCGCGGTCGAGCTCGCGAAGGACTGGCGCACCGACCGCACCCTGCGCCGGCTCGAGGCGATGCTCGCCATCGCCGACCGCCAGACCTCGCTCCTGATCACCGGCAACGGCGACGTGCTCGAGCCCGAGCACGGCCTGCTCGCCATCGGCAGCGGGGGCGGCTACGCCCAGGCCGCCGCGCTCGCGCTCCTGCACGACACCGCGCTCGAGCCGGCCGACATCGTGCAGCGCGCGCTCGCCATCGCCGGCGACCTGTGCATCTACACCAACCAGAACCACGTGATCGAGACGCTTTGAACGCCACGCCGGAAGCCGGCCCGGGGCCGGGCCCCATGATGACGCCGCAGGAGATCGTGCACGAGCTCGACAAGTTCATCGTCGGGCAGTCCGAGGCGAAGCGCGCGGTCGCCATCGCCCTGCGCAACCGCTGGCGCCGCGCGCAGGTGCCCGAGCCCCTGCGCGGCGAGATCACGCCCAAGAACATCCTCATGATCGGGCCCACGGGCGTGGGCAAGACCGAGATCGCGCGCCGGCTCGCGCGCCTGGCCAACGCCCCCTTCATCAAGGTCGAGGCCACCAAGTTCACCGAGGTGGGCTACGTGGGCCGCGACGTGGACTCGATCATCCGCGACCTCGCCGAGACGGCGGTCAAGTCCACGCGCGAGCAGGAGATGCGCAAGGTGCGGCCCCGCGCCGAGGACGTGGCCGAGGAGCGCGTGCTCGACGCCCTGCTGCCCGGCGTGGGATCCGACGGCGGGGACGCCAACGCCACCCGGCAGCGGTTCCGCAAGATGCTGCGCGAGGGCAAGCTCGACGACAAGGAGATCGAGCTCGACCTCGCCACGCCCGCCGCGAGCATGGAGATCATGGCCCCGCCCGGCATGGAGGATCTCACGCAGCAGATCCAGGGGATGTTCCAGACGATGGGCGGGGCGCGGCGCAAGCGCCGCGCGCTCGGCATCCGGGAGGCGCTGCGCCTCACCACCGACGAGGAGGCCGCGAAGCTCGTGAACGAGGAGGAGATCCGGTTCAAGGCCCTGCGCGCGGTCGAGCAGGACGGCATCGTCTTCCTCGACGAGATCGACAAGATCGCCACGCGCGCCGAGATGCAGGGCGGGGACGTCTCGCGCCAGGGCGTGCAGCGCGACCTGCTGCCCCTCGTGGAGGGCACCTCCGTCACGACCAAGTACGGCATGGTGCGCACCGACCACATCCTGTTCGTCGCGAGCGGCGCCTTCCACCTCTCGAAGCCCTCGGACCTCATCCCCGAGCTGCAGGGCCGGCTGCCGATCCGCGTCGAGCTCGCCAGCCTGTCGGTCGGGGACTTCGAGCGCATCCTCACCGCCACCGACGCCTGCCTCACGCGGCAGTACGAGGCGCTCCTCGCCACCGAGGGCGTGACGCTCGAGTACACCGCCGACGGCGTGCGCCGGCTGGCCGAGATCGCCTTCGCCGTGAACGAGCGCACGGAGAACATCGGCGCGCGCCGGCTCTACACGGTGATGGAAAAGCTCCTCGAGGACGTCTCGTTCGACGCCGGGGGCCACGAGCAGCGCGTCGTGGTGGACGCGGCGTACGTCGACGCGCGCCTCGCCGGGCTCGCCCAGAGCGAGGACCTCGCCCGCTACGTGCTGTAGCCGCGTCACGCACCGGCACGCACCGTCACGCGCCGGCGGCCTAGAATGCCGCCGATGAAGCCGCCCCTGCTCGCCGCGCTCGCCCTCGGCGCGGCCTGCGCCGCGCCGACGATGCCGACGACCGAAGCCGCCCGCCTCGCCCGGGCCGAGCGCGCATTCGCCGCGCAGTCGGTGCGCGAGGGGATGCGCGCGGCCTTCCTCGCGCACTTCGCCGCCGACGGCCTCCTGGTGCGCGACGGGTGGGTCGCCGCCATCCCCCGGCTCGAGCGCGCGCCCGATGCGCCGATCTTCCTCGACTGGCGCCCGGCGTTCGTCGCGGTCGCCGCCGCGGGCGACCTGGGGCTGTCCACCGGCCCCTGGCGCATGCGTTCCCGGGCGCGCTCCCCGGCGCCCGAGCGCCACGGCCAGTTCGTGTCCGTGTGGCAGCGCACCGCGCACGGGCGCTGGGAGGTGGTGGCCGATTTCGGCATCGGCCATCCCGGACCGGCCCCCGATCCCGGGCCGGTGCAGCTCGTCGCGCCCGCCGGCGGCAGCGCCGGCGAGGACCTCGCCCGCGCGGAGGAGCGCTTTCAGGCCGCCGCGCGGTCCGCGGGGCTCGAGGCGGCGTACGGCGCGGCCGCCTCGGCGCGCCTGCGCTGCTACCGGGAGGGCGCGCTCCCCGCGCTCGGGGAGGAGGGTGCGCGCCTGTGCGCCCGGGGCGAGGTGCCGCGCGCCTGGCGGATGGCGCGCCTGCGCACCGCGCGCTCGGGCGACTTCGGCTACGCGCTCGGCACCTGGGCGGCCTCGCACGGGCGCGGCGGCCGGTTCCTGCGCGTGTGGCGGGCGGAGGAAGGCCGCTGGCGCATCCTCGCGGACGTGGGCGACGCCGCCGGCGCGAGCCCTTGAATGGCGCGCGGGGCGCGCCCGTGTCCCGGGCGCGCGGCACCGGAGGGGCGCGAAGGTCGAGGTACACTGGGCGCGGGGCGCGCGGCGGCACCCGCGTCGGGCGATCGTCGCGGGCCTTCTGCTTTCCGCGGCCACCCCCTACAATAGCCGCCACCTTTTTCCCCTCCCCGCAGCGCGCTGCGCCCCCCATGCCCGCAAAACTCTCTTCGGCCCAGAAGGCCGAGGTCCTCGTCGAAGCCCTGCCCTACATCCGCCGCTTCTCACGACCGCACGATCGTCATCAAGTACGGCGGCAACGCGATGACCGACCGGCCACCTGCAGGCGGCTTCGCGCGAGGACGTCGTGCATGCTCAAGCTGGTCGGCATGAACCCGGTCGTCGTGCATGGCGGCGGGCCCCAGATCGGGCGATCTGCTGACCAGGATCGGCAATCCAGAGCGAGTTCTCGGCAGGGCATGCGGGTCACCGACGAGAAGATGATGAATGTCGTCGAGATGGTGCTGGGCGGGCTCATACCAGGAGATCGTCGGCCTGATCAACCAGGCGGGCGGCAAGGCGGTCGGACTGACCGGGCAAGGACGGGCACGTTCATCCGCGCTCGCAAGATGCCGTGCTGAAAAGCGAGACCGAGCAGAAGCATTGATCGACATCGGCCTCGTCGGGCGAGATCGGCGCATCGACGCGGAGATCATCAGCTGCTCGATTCGCGCGACTTCATCCCGGTGATCGCGCCGATCGGCGTCGACGCGAGGGCGAGGCGTACAACATCAACGCCGACTCGCCGCGGGCAAGCTTGCGGTAACGCTGCAGGCCGAGAAGCTCGTGCTGCTGACGAACACCACTGGCGTCCTCGACCGGGAAGGCAAGCTCGTCACCGGGCTGACGGCGAGCGGATCGAACGGCTGTTCGCGGACGGCACGATCTCCGGCGGCATGCTGCCGAAGATCGGATGCGCGCTCGACGCGGTGAAGAACGGCGTGAAGAGCGCGCACATCATCGACGGGCGCGTCGCCACGCGCTGCTGCTCGAGGTGCTCACCAACGAAGGCGTCGGCACCCTCATCCGCGGCGACGCGGCGAACCGCCAGAACCCGCACCCGCGCTGATCGGGCGCGCCTAGCGCGCGAGCCGCGCGGCGAGGGCGACGTGGTCCGACAGCCGCGACCACGGCCCGCCCACGTGGCGCTGCACTCCGGCCACCCGCAGCCCGCGCATGTAGATCCGGTCGAGCGCGAAGATCGGCAGCTGGGACAGGTAGGTCCGGGCGAGCCGGCCCTCGGCGGTCTCGAAGACCTCGTGCATGCCGAGCTCGCGCTCGAGGATAGTCGTCGCACGCTGGCGCCAGTCGTTGAAGTCGCCGGCGACGATCACCGGCGCCCGCGGCGCGCCACGATCTGCTCCAGCCGGCCGGCGATCGCATCGAGCTGCTTGCGGCGTCCGCGTTCGTGCAGCGAAAGATGGACGTAATGCAGTGCACCGGCTTGGGCCAACCCGGCACCGCGACCTCGCAATGCAGCAGGCCGCGCTTTTCGAATCGGATGATGGGAGATGTCGATGTTCAACGCCAGACAGAATCGGATAGCGCTACAGGACCGCGTTGCCGTGATGGCCGTGCTCGTAGACCGCGTTTCATCCGTAGACGTGCTGCCAACGCTCCTCGGGCGAGGAACTCGTATTGCCGAGCGCGGGCCAGGCCGCGAAGCGCAGCGCGTGGCGCTCGTGCCGCCCCTGCACCTCCTGGAGGAAGACCACGTCGGCGCGAGCGCGCGCAGGCCGCTCGCGGATCTCGTGAATCACCATGCGCCGGTTGAACTGCGACAGCCCCTTGTGGATGTTGTACGTGACGACGGTGAACTCGGGAGCGGCCATGGTCATGCGGCGTGCCTTCGGGGGAGCATGAGGATCGCCTTGCGGTTGCTCCACGAGAACACGCGCCGGGCGGCCTCGCCCCACGGCAACCAGGCGCTGGCGAGATGCTCGCGCGGGGCGAGGCGCACCGGCACGCGATCGGCGAGGCGCAGCCCGAAGACATGCTCGGTGTTGTGCGTCACCCCGGGCGCGAAGCGGCCGCGCCATTCCGGATAGATTTCGAAGACGTTCTGCAAGTTCCAGTCCTCGAGGGCGTGGCGGTTCGCGTCGATGCCCGTCTCCTCCTGCACTTCCCGCACGGCCGTCTCGCGCAGGCTCTCCCCCGCATGCTGGCTGCCGGTCACCGACTGCCAGTAGCCGGGGTGGTCGGCGCGCTCGAGCAGCAGCACCTCGAGCGCCGGCGTGTAGATCACGACCAGGGCCGAGACCGGGATCTTCGCGCTCACGCCGCGCGCATGCGCGCGGCCACGGGCGCATCCCCCGAGAACCAGGCGTGCGGCATGTCGCGGGTGCGGTGCTGCGCGACGGGATGGCCCGCCCGGTCCACCGCGACGATGCCCACGTCGGCATCGTACGCGCGGCCGAGGTGCGCGAGGACCGAGCGCACCGCATCCTCGAGCGCGGCGCCGCCGCGCACCGCCTCGGCGATCGCACGGGTGGCGAGCGCGCGCATCACGTACTCCCCGGTGCCCGTGGCGGAGGCGGCGGCGTGCTCGGCGGCGTAGTTGCCCGCGCCCGGGATCGGGGAGTCGCCGACGCGCCCGGCGAGCTTGAGGGTGACGCCCCCCGTGGAGGTCGCGGCCGCGAGCACGCCCCGCGCGTCCACCGCGGCCGCCCCGACCGTGCCGCCCGCGTACTCCGGGTGCTCCTTCAGGAAGCGGCGCATCTTCAGGCCGTGCTCTCCCGGCGCCTCGCCCAGGTGCGCGCGCTTGTCGAGCCAGTCCGCGCGGCGCTCGGGCGTGACCGGATCGTGGTCGCCGAAGCCCATGGTGCGCGCGAAGCGCAGCGCGCCCTCGCCCGCGAGCATCACGTGGTCGGTCTCCTCCATCACCTTGCGCGCCACGAGCACGGGGTTGCGCACGCGCCGCAGCGCGGCGACCGCCCCGGCCCGCGCGCCGGGGCTTTCCATGACGCAGGCGTCGAGCTCGCAATCGCCGTCGAAGTTGAGCACGGCGCCGGTGCCCGCGTTGAAGATCGGGTTGTCCTCGAGCGCCACCACGGCGGCACACACGGCGTCGAGGGCGCCGCCGCCCGCCAGCAGGATGCGCCTTCCCCGCTCGGCCGCCTGCGCCATGCCGCGCACGGCATCCTGCTCCGATCCCGGTCGCCAGTTGCCCGCCCCGCCGTGCGCGATCAGCGCGACGGCCACCGGGCCCTTCCCTCCCGTTCGGCGCTCGTCGGCGGGGCCCGGCGCATCAGGCGCCGCTCGCGGCGGCGTTGCGCAGCCGGATGTGCAGCTCGCGCAGCTGCTTCTCGTCCACCGGGCTCGGCGCGTCGGTCAGCAGGCACTGCGCGCGCTGCGTCTTCGGGAACGCGATCACGTCGCGGATCGACTCGGCGCCGGTCATCATGGCGACGATGCGGTCCAGGCCGAAGGCGATGCCGCCGTGCGGCGGAGCGCCGTATTGCAGGGCGTCGAGCAGGAAGCCGAACTTGCGCGCGCTGCTCCTCGGCGCAGATGCCGAGCGCGCGGAACACCTTCGCCTGCACCTCGGCGCGGTGGATACGCACCGAGCCGCCGCCGATCTCCCAGCCGTTCAGCACCATGTCGTAGCGCCTTCGCGAGCGCCTGGCCCGGGTCGCTCGCGAGCAGGTCCTCGTGCCCGTCCTTGGGCGCGGTGAACGGGTGGTGCATCGCCGCCCAGCGCTGCGCCTCCTCGTCGTACTCGAACATCGGGAAGTCGACGACCCACAGCGGCCGCCAGCCCGGCTCGAGCGTAGCCCTTGCTCGTGGCCCGATCTTCGACGCGCAGCGCGCCCAGCGCGTCGTTGACGACCTTCGCGCCGGTCCGCGCCGAAGAAGAGCAGGTCGCCGTCCTGCGCGCCGGTGCGCTCGAGGATCGTCGCCAGCACGTCCGGCGAGAGGAACTTCACGATCGGCGACTGCAGCCCGTCCTCGGACGGCTTCGCCGGGTCGTTCACCCTGATGTACGCCAGCCCCTTGGCGCCGTAGATCGCCGACGAACGCCGTGTAGTCGTCGATCTCCTTGCGCGTCAGCTGCGCGTGCCGCCGGGCACGCGCAGCGCCGCGACGCGCCCGTCGGCCAGGTCCGCCGCGGCCGCGGAACACCTTGAAGTCGACCGTCGCGCATCGACGTCGGTGAGCTCGGTGAGCTCGAGCGTGACGCGCAGGTCGGGCTTGTCGCGAGCCGTAGCGCGACATCGCTTCGGCGTAGGTCATGCGCGGGAACGGGCCGGCAGCTCGACGCCGAGCACCTCGCTTCGAGACACTCGCGCGGATCAGCGCCTCGTCCATCAGGCCTGGATCTCGCCCTCGTCCGAGGAACGAGGTCTCGATGTCGATCTGGGTGAACTCGGGCTGGCGGTCGGCGCGCAGGTCCTCGTCGCGGAAGCACTTCACGATCTGGTAGTAGCGGTCGAAGCCCGCGACCATCAGCAGCTGCTTGAACAGCTGCGGCGACTGCGGCAGCGCGAAGAACTCGCCGGGGTGCACGCGCGAGGGCACCAGGTAGTCGCGCGCGCCCTCGGGCGTGGACTTGTCAGCATCGGCGTCTCGATGTCGATGAAGCCCTGCGCGTCGAGGTAGCTGCGCACCGCCATCGCGACGCGGTAGCGCAGCGCGCAGGTTGCCTTCTGCATCGGCTCGCGGCGCAGGTCGAGCACGCGGTACGTGAGGCGCACGGTCTCCGACAGGTTGTCGTCGTCGAGCTGGAACGGCGGCGGTCGCCGAGGGGTTCAGCGACCTCGAGCTCGTGCGCCAGCACCTCGATCTCGCCGCTCGTCAGGCTCGGATTGACCGTGCCCTCGGGGCGGCGGCGCACCAGCCCCGTCACCCGCAGCACGTACTCGTTGCGCACGCGGTCGGCCGTGGCGAAGGTCTCGGCGCGGTCGGGGTCGCACACCACCTGCACGAGCCCCTCGCGGTCGCGCAGGTCGATGAAGATCACGCCGCCGTGGTCGCGCCGGCGGTGCGCCCAGCCGCACAGCGTGACGGCCTGGCCGAGGTATCGGTGTCGATGTTGCCGCAGTAGTCGGTTCGCATTCTCTCGTCTTTCCCGGCAAGGCGGGAATCCGTTGCTTCGGGGTTCGTCCGCCTCCCGGCGGTGGGCGGGGAGGCGGGCCTGCTGGTGTCCGGGGCCGGCGCCTACGCTCCCGGCGACGGCACCCGATTCGACTCGCGCGCGCGGCTGCCCAGCGGGCGCGGCCGGCGGGGCGGCGGCTCGGCCACCCCCATCGAGATGATGTACTTGAGCGCCGCGTCGACGGTCATGTCCAGGGGGATCGTCTCGGCCTGGGGCACGACGAGGAAGAAGCCGGCGGTGATGTTGGGGGTGGTCGGCACGAACACGGAAACGTGCTCGCCGCCCAGGTGCTCGGCCAGCTCGTGCTCCGGCGTGCCGGTGACCAGCGCCACCGTCCACGCGCCGGCGTGGGGATAGCGCACCAGCACCGCGCGGCGGAAGGCCTTGCCCTCCGGGGAGAAGAGCGTGTCGCTGATCTGCTTCACCCCGCCGTAGACGGAGCGCACGATCGGGATGCGCCCGAGCGCGTAGTCGCCGATCGCGAGCAGGCGCCGTCCGACCAGGTTGGCGGCTAGCGCCCCGGTCGCGACGACGATCGCCATGGTGAGGATGATCCCGAGGCCCGGGACGTGGAAGCCGAAGAGGGCCTCGCTGCGGTAGCGCTCGGGCAGCAGGAGCAGGGACTGGTCCATGATGTCCACGAGCAGGGCCAGGACCCAGAGCGTGATGCCGAGCGGGATCCACACGAGGAGCCCGGCGACGAAATAGCGCCTGAGGATCGCCATGGGCGGCGTCAGGCGCGGGGCGCGAGCGCCCTCAGTGGCACGCGCAGCCCGAGCCGCAGCCGCCGGCGGAGGGTTCCTTGCCGCCCTCGGCCGGCTTCGGGTCGGCCTTCGACTCGCCGGACTTGGCCGCCGGCTGGGCCGCCTTGCCCTTGAAGTCGGTGGCGTACCAGCCGCTGCCCTTGAGCTGGAAGCCGGCGGCGGTGAGCATTTTCGAGAACGAAGGCTTGCCGCACTGGGTGCAGACGGTCAGGGGCGCGTCGCTCACCTTCTGCAGGAACTCCTGCTGGTGCCCGCAGCTCGTGCAGCGGTATTCGTAGATCGGCATCGTTTTCTCCCAATTCCTCGGGTCGGATTTTAGCAGAGGGGGCGCGCGCCATTGTGCACTGCGGCATGGCGGGGCTCCCGGCGGAAGATGGAGGCGGGCGGGCGCGCTCTCAAGGGGCGGCACGCCCTCGGGTCAGCCGCGCCGGCCCTGCAGCGCGGCGATGCGCTCGGCGATGGGCGGGTGGCTGGCGAACAGCCCCAGGAAGGAGCGGCCCTCGGCGATGCCGTGCGCCTGGAACGCCCGGGCACGCGCCCCGGGCTGAAGCCCGATCTCGCAGGCGAGGACGGTGATGTAGAAGCCGGGGCCGATGCCCCGCTCGGTGCGCAAGATCGTCCGGTCCACCAGGTAGCCCACGAGGCGGGCGAGGAACACGACGAAGGTGTTCACGACCCCCTGGATCAGGGTGAGGGTCACCATGTCGCCGTTGGCCACGTGGGAGATCTCGTGGCCGAGGACCGCCTCCACCTCCTGGCGGCTCATCGACTGCAGCAGCCCGGTGGACACCGCCACCAGGGAGGCATCCCGGAAGGCGCCGGTGGCGAAGGCGTTCGGCGCCCCTTCGTAGACCGCCACCTCCGGCATGGCGATCCCGGCCTGGGTCGCCAGGCGCCGGATCGTGTCCACGAGCCAGCGCTCGTCGGCGCCGCCGGACCCGTCGATCGGCTGCGCGCCGGTGCTCCACTTCGCCATCGTCTTGCTGAGCAGCAGCGAGATGAAAGCCCCGCCGAAGCCCACGACCACCGAGAACACCGCCAGCGTGCCGACGTTCAGGCCCGTGCCGGCGAGGTAGCGGTTCACGCCCAGGATCGAGAGCGTGATCGACAGGACCAGCGCCACGGCGAGGTTGGTGGCGAGGAACAGCACGACGCGCTTCATGGCCGCACTCCGGCAGGTGGACTGCCGGCCAGTTGGGGGCCGGGACCGCCCGGCTCAAGATGCGCCTAGAACGGGATGTCGTCCTCGAAGTCGTCGAACTTGCCGCCGGTGGCCTTGGCGGGCGCCGGCTTCGCCCCGCCGCCGCGCGGCTCGCGGGCCTCGCTCGCCTCGCGCTCGGCGCCCGCCCCGCCCATGCCCTGGCGCGAGCCGAGCATCTGCATCGCGTTGGCCACGACCTCGGTGGTGTATTTGTCGTTGCCGTCCTTGTCCTGCCACTTGCGGGTCTGCAGCCGCCCCTCGACGTAGACCTGGCTGCCCTTCTTCAGGTACTCGCCGGCGATCTCGGCGAGCTTGCCGAAGAAGGCCACGCGGTGCCACTCGGTCTTCTCCTGCTTGTCGCCGTTCTTGTCCTTCCACGCCTCGGTGGTGGCCACGCTCACGTTCGTGACCGCTCCGCCGTCGGGCATGTAGCGCGTCTCCGGGTCGCGGCCCAGGTTGCCGATGAGGATCACCTTGTTCACGGATGCCATCGCATTGTCCTTTCGTGATTCGTTCAGTGCCGCGCGCTGCCCGCGGCGGCGAGGAAGTCTCCCATGTTCCAGGCCACGGCGAACCAGGCGGCGAGCATCGCCAGGCACGCGCCGAGGACCGTGAGGAAGCCCGCGTGCTGCGCGATCGACCCGCCGGCCGCGGCACCGACGAAGGTGCCGAGGTACTGGACGCTCGAGTACACGCCCGTGGCCGCGCCCCGCGCGTGCGCCGGCGCTGCCCGGGAGACGAGCGCGGGCAGCTTCGCCTCAAGAACGTTGAAGCCCCCGAAGAAGATGACCAGCGCCGCGGCGATGAAGGGCAGGCTCGTGAGGCCCGCGCCCAGTACCGCCACGCCGGCGGCGAGCGCGCCGACGGCGGCGAGGAAGATCGGGCGCTCGCGCGCCGCCGTGCGGCTGCCGACGGCCGGGACCACGAACACGAAGCTTGCCGCCATCGCGCCGAGGTAGACCCACCAGTGGTGCGCGACGGGCAGGCCGGCACGCACCATGCCGACGGGGACCACGATGAACATCGCCATGAGCACCGCGTGCAGCGAGAAGATGCCGAAGTTCAGCCGCAGCAGCTCGGGCAGGCGCAGCACCTGGCGGATGCCCGCGGCGTCCGGGGCGTGCCCGGCCCGCGGCGCGTCGGGGACCACCCAGCGGGCCACGGCCATCGCGCCGAGGGCGAGCACGCCGGTCGCGGCGAAGATCCCGTGCAGCCCGATCAGCGCCTGCAGCGACGGGGCGGCCACGAACGAGACGGCGAAGGCGAGCCCGATCGTCGAGCCGATGATCGCCATCGCCTTCGAGCGCTGGGTCTCCCGGGTGAGGTCGGCGGCGAGCGCGATGGCCACCCCCGAGATCGCCCCCACGCCCTGGATCACGCGCCCCAGGATCATCACCGCCGGGGAGTGGGCGCCGGCACACACGAAGCTGCCGGCGGCCATCGCGGCGAGGCCCAGGTACAGCAGGGGCTTGCGCCCGAAGCGGTCCGACAGCCGCCCCATCGGGATCTGCAGGAACGCCTGCGTGAGCCCGTAGGCGCCGATCGCGACCCCGGCCAGCTGCAGGTCCCAGCCCGGCTGGTCGCGCGCCCAGAGGGTGAAGATCGGCAGGATCACGAACATGCCGAGCAGGCGCAGGCCGAAGATCGCCGCGAGGGAAAGGCTCGCGCGCAGCTCGCTGCGGGTCATGCGGGCCGGGGGATTCACGAAGTGGGGATTGGAGCAGGCAATGGAGGCTAAGGTATATTAGCAGATTGCCCTATGGAAACGATCCGCATCCGCGGCGCGCGCACGCACAATCTGCGCAACGTGAGCCTGGACCTCCCGCGGGAGCGCCTCGTGGTGATCACGGGCCTGTCCGGCTCCGGCAAGTCCTCCCTGGCCTTCGACACCCTGTACGCGGAAGGGCAGCGACGCTACGTCGAATCCCTCTCGGCCTACGCGCGGCAGTTCCTGCAGCTCATGGAAAAGCCCGACGTGGACCTGATCGAGGGCCTGTCGCCCGCGATCGCCATCGAGCAGCGGGCCACCTCGCACAACCCGCGCTCCACGGTGGGCACGGTCACCGAGGTCCACGACTACCTGCGGCTTCTCTTCGCCCGGGTGGGCGAGCCGTACTGCCCGGAGCACGACGTGAAGCTCGCCTCCCAGAGCGTGTCCCAGATGGTGGACCACGTGCTGGCCCTGGCCGACGGGACCCGGGTGATGGTCCTCGCCCCCCTGCTGGTGGGCCGCAAGGGCGAGCAGTCCGAGCTCTTCGACGAGCTGCGCGCCCAGGGGTTCGTGCGCCTGCGCATCGACGGCGAGGTCCACGAGATCGACCGGCTGCCGAAGCTCGACCGCAACCGCAAGCACACGATCGACATCGTGATCGACCGCGTGAAGGTCGACGCCGAGGCGCGCGCCGCGGGGCTGGGGCAGCGGCTGGCCGAGTCGTTCGAGACGGCGCTGCGCCACGCCGACGGGCGCGCCCTCGCCGTGGAGGCGGACGGCGGCCGCGAGCACCTCTTCTCGGCCAAGTTCGCCTGCCCCGTGTGCAGCTACGCGATTCCCGAGCTCGAGCCCCGGCTCTTCTCCTTCAACAACCCGATCGGCGCCTGCCCGCGCTGCGACGGGCTGGGCGAGATCACGTTCTTCGACCCGAAGCGGGTGGTGGCCTTCCCGCACCTGTCGCTCGCCGGGGGCGCGGTACGCGGCTGGGACCGGCGCAACCAGTTCTACTTCGCGATGCTGCAGTCGCTCGCCCAGCACTACGGGTTCGACGTGGACGCGCCCTTCGAGTCGCTGCCCGAGCGCGCGCAGCACGTCGTGCTCGAGGGCTCGGGCGAGGAGAAGATCGCGTTCCGCTATCCGGGCGAGAAGGGCCGCGCCACCGTGAAGGAGCACGCCTTCGAGGGGATCATCCCCAGCCTCGAGCGCCGGCACCGGGAGACCGACTCGGCGGCGGTGAAGGAGGAGCTCGCGAAGTACCTCAACACCCGCGCCTGCCCCGACTGCGGCGGCACGCGCCTGCGCCTCGAGGCGCGCAACGTGCGGGTGGCCGAGCGCGACATCCACGAGCTCTCGTCGCTGCCGCTGCGCGACGCGCAGCCCTTCTTCGAGCGCCTGCAGCTCACCGGCGCGCGCCAGGCGGTGGCGGAGAAGATCGTGCGCGAGATCGCCAACCGCATCCGCTTCCTCAACAACGTGGGCCTCGACTACCTGTCGCTCACGCGCTCCGCGGACACGCTTTCCGGCGGCGAGGCCCAGCGCATCCGGCTCGCGAGCCAGATCGGCTCGGGCCTCACCGGCGTCATGTACGTCCTCGACGAGCCCTCGATCGGCCTGCACCAGCGCGACAACGCCCGGCTCATCGACACGCTCAAGCACCTGCGCGACCTGGGCAATTCCGTGATCGTGGTGGAGCACGACGAGGAGGCCATCCTCGCGGCCGACCACGTCGTCGACATGGGCCCCGGGGCGGGCGTGCACGGCGGCGAGGTCGTCGCGAGCGGCGCGCCGGCCGAGATCCTCGCGCACCCCGAGTCGCTCACCGGGCAGTACCTTTCCGGGCGCATGGCGATCCGCGTCCCGGCGCGCCGGCGCAAGCCCGACCCCAAGCGCCGCCTGCGCATCGCGGGGGCGCGGGGCAACAACCTGAAGAACGTGACGGTCGACATCCCGGTGGGGCTCTTCGTGGCGATCACCGGCGTTTCCGGCTCGGGCAAGTCCACGCTCATCAACGACACGCTCTACCACGCCGTCGCCCACCACCTCTACGGCTCGGCCGTCGAGCCCGCGCCCCACGACGCGATCGAGGGCCTGGACGACTTCGACAAGGTGATCAACGTGGACCAGAGCCCGATCGGGCGCACGCCCCGGTCGAACCCGGCCACGTACACGGGGCTCTTCACCCCGATCCGCGACCTCTTCGCCGGCGTGCCGGAGGCGCGCGCGCGCGGCTACGGCCCGGGGCGCTTCTCCTTCAACGTGAAGGGCGGGCGCTGCGAGGCCTGCCAGGGCGACGGCGTGATCAAGGTGGAGATGCATTTCCTGCCCGACATCTACGTGCCCTGCGACGTCTGCCACGGCAAGCGCTACAACCGGGAGACCCTCGAGGTGCTCTACAAGGGCAAGCCGGTGAGCGAGGTGCTCGACATGACCGTCGAGGCCGCGCACGCCTTCTTCTCGGCGGTGCCGGCGATCCAGCGCAAGCTCGCCACGCTCCTCGAAGTGGGCCTGGGCTACATCAAGCTGGGCCAGAGCGCGACCACGCTTTCCGGCGGCGAGGCGCAGCGCGTGAAGCTCTCGCTCGAGCTGTCCAAGCGCGACACGGGCCGCACGCTCTTCATCCTCGACGAGCCGACCACGGGCCTGCACTTCCACGACGTGGACCTCCTCCTCAAGGTGCTGCACCGGCTGCGCGACCACGGCAACACGGTGGTCGTGATCGAGCACAACCTGGACGTCGTGAAGACCGCCGACTGGGTCGTGGACATGGGCCCGGAGGGCGGCGACGGGGGCGGGGAGGTGATCGCCCAGGGCACGCCCGAGGACGTGGCCCGGGTCCGCGCGAGCTTCACCGGGCGCTACCTCGCGCCGATGCTCGCGCCCGCGCGCGGCGCCGGGCGCGCCGCGGCAGGCTAGACGGCGTCGGCGCCGGGCGGGTACCCTTGCCGCCGATGGATCCCTCCGAACTGCTGGCCGGCAGCTTCCGCGCAGCCCTCGCCGCCGCCGATCCCCTCGAGATCGTCCCCCCCCACCTGCCGGCGCCGCCGCGCGGGCGCACGCTCGTGGTGGGCGCCGGCAAGGCGGCGGGCGCGATGGCGCTCGCCGTGGAGCGCCACTGGCCCGCCGAGGCCCGCCTCGACGGCGTGGTCATCACCCGCTACGGGCACGGGTTGCCGACGCGGCGCATCCGGGTAGTGGAGGCGGGGCATCCGGTGCCCGACGCGAGCGGCGAGGCGGCCGCCCGCGAGATCCTCGAGGCCGCGCGCGGCCTGGGAGCCGACGACCTCCTGCTCGTGCTCGTCTCCGGGGGCGGCTCGTCGCTGCTCTCCCTGCCCGTCGAGGACGTGGGCATGGACGACCTCAAGGCGGTCACGCGGCGGCTGCTCGCGAGCGGCGCGCCGATCCAGGACATGAACACCGTGCGCAAGCACCTGTCGGCGATCCAGGGCGGGCGCCTGGCGCTCGCCACCCGGGCGCGCGTCCTCGCCCTCGTGATCTCCGACGTGACGGGCGACGACCCGACCCACATCGCCTCGGGACCGTGCGCGCCGGACCCCAGCACGTTCGGCGAGGCGCGCGAGATCCTCGAGCGCTTCCGCGTCGAGCCGCCGGCGAGCGTGGCCCGGCACCTCGCGCGCGGCTGCCGGGGGGAGGTGCCCGAGACGCCCAAGCCCGGCGATGCCGCCTTCGCGCGCGTCGACAACCGGGTGATCGCCACCGCGCACGGCAGCCTCATGGGCGCCGCCGCGTGGTTCCGGCAGCACGGCGTCACGCCGATGGTGCTGGGCGACAGCGTGACCGGCGAAGCGGCCGAGGTGGCCAAGCCGTATGCCGCGCTCGCCAGAGAGGTGCGCCTGCACGCGCAGCCGTTCCGGCCGCCCGTCGCCCTCATCTCCGGCGGCGAGACCACGGTCACCGTGCGCGGCGCGGGCCGCGGCGGGCGCTGCGCGGAGTTCCTGCTCTCGCTCGCCATCGAGCTGGCCGGCCTCGAGGACACCTGGGCGCTCGCCTGCGACACCGACGGGATCGACGGCAGCGAGGACAACGCGGGCGCCGTGCTCGCCCCGGATGCGCTCGCGCGAGCGCGCGCCCTGGGCCTCGAGCCCAAGCGCCTGCTCGCCGACAACGACGGCTACGGCTTCTTCCACGCGCTCGGCGGCCTCGTGGTGACCGGGCCCACGCGCACGAACGTGAACGACTACCGCGCGATCCTGGTGCGCTGAGCGATGAAGCTGTCCGTCGTCATCCCCTGCTACAACGAAAGCCGCACCATCGCCGGCATCCTCGAGCGCGTGCGCGAGGCGCCCTGGCCCGACAAGGAGGTCATCGTCGTCGACGACTGCTCGAGCGACGGCACGCGCGATCTGCTGCAGGGGCCGCTCGCGCGCTTCGTCGACCGCCTCGTGCTGCACGACACGAACGCGGGCAAGGGCGCGGCGCTGCGAAGCGGGATCCGCGCGGCGACCGGCGACGTGGTGATCATCCAGGACGCGGACCTCGAGTACGACCCGAAGGAGTACCCGCGCCTGCTCGCGCCCATCGCCGAGGACCGCGCCGACGTGGTCTTCGGCTCGCGCTTCATGGGCGGCGCGCCCCACCGCGTGCTCTACTTCTGGCACCGCCTGGGCAACGGCCTGCTCACGCTCCTTTCCAACATGTGCACGAACCTCAACCTCACGGACATGGAGACCTGCTACAAGGTCTTCCGCCGGGAGATCATCCAGTCGATCGAGATCGAGGAGGACCGCTTCGGGTTCGAGCCGGAGGTGACGGCCAAGGTGGCCAGGCTCGGGTGCCGCATCTACGAGGTGGGGATCTCGTACTACGGGCGCACCTACTCGGAGGGCAAGAAGATCAACTACAAGGACGGCTTCCGTGCGGTCTACTGCATCGTCAAGTACAACCTCCTGCGCTGAGCGGCCCGCGCGCGCCCGCGGCGCGCTTGCCGGGATCGCCCGCTACTTCCTGGTCGGCGGGGCCGCGGCATGCGTGGACATCGGCCTGTTCATGCTCCTCGCGCAGTCGGCCGGCATGCCCTACCAGGCGGCGGCGGCCGCGAGCTTCCTGCTGGCCACGCTGGTGAACTACGTGCTCAGCGTGCGCTTCGTCTTCGTGAGCGGGGCGCGCTTCGGGCGCAAGTCCGAGCTCGCGCTGGTCTACGCCGTGAGCGCCGCGGGACTGGCCATCAACGCGCTGGTGCTGTGGGCGGGCGTGGAGGCGGCGGGGCTGCCGCTGCTGCCGGCGAAGCTCGCGGCCACCGGCCTCGTCTTCTTCTGGAACTACTTCGCCCGGCGCCACTTCGTCTTCGGCGCCGCCCGCCCCTAGGTAGCCGGCCCGGCGGCGAGGAATCGGCGCACCGCGTCCCGGTCGACGCGCACGAGCAGGAAGGCCGGTGCGCCGTTCACGGGATTGCGCAGGCGCAGCACGGGCTGCGTGTACGCCGCCACGTGCGGGTGCACCCGGCTCGGGTCGCCCACGCGGTTCGCGTCGTCCGTCTTGAACACCGCCGCGACCACGAGGAAGTCCACGCGGGAGGCGAGCAGCTCGCGGGCCAGCCGGCGCTCGTCCCAGGAGAAGAGGTAGGGGACACCCTCGCGGTGCCCGAGGATCGCCACGTACTCCGGCCGCATCCACATCACGCGGGATCCGGGCGGCGTGGACTGCGCGATCGCGTCGAAGCCCTCGAGGACGGCGAGCACGTGCGCGGCCTGCGCGCGGGCCGGGACGATCGGGATGGTGGTGTAGTAGTCGACGCAATCGGCGTACGAGCGGGCGGCGCCGGGCGCGAACGGCGCGCGGTCGAGGGCCTTGCCGGCGAGCACGACGGCCGCGGGCAGGCACAGGACGGCGGGCAGCGCGGCCAGCCCCGCGAGCGCGGCGGCACGCACCCGCCGGGAGCCGACGCGTTGCGCGAGCGCGAGCGCGAGCTCGGCGCCGTGGACCATGAGCAGCGGCACGACCGGGTAGAAGAGGCGCCGGGTGTTGTCCGCGCTGAAGACCCAGCCGAAGGTGATCGCCAGCGAGGCGAGCACGTACCAGCCGTCGAGCCGGTTGCGCAGCGCCGCGCGCGCCGACCCCGCGGCCCCGAGGGCGAGCAGCGCGACGAAGACGGCGCGGGGCAGGGCCGCCACGTCGCTGGCCGCGAGGAAGGAGGCCACCCAGCCGTCGAGGAAGACGCCCACCGCCACGCGCAGGGTCTCCAGCGGCTCGCCGACCCAGGCGCCCGCGATCAGCGAGGAGGTCACCCGGTACGCGTCGGGCTGGCCTCCGGGGCGCCAGGCGAGCCAGGCGCCGACCAGGAGCACCAGCGGGAGCGCGGGCAGCGCCAGGCGCCAGGCCCGCCGGCCCCGCTCCCCCGCCGCGCGCAACGTCGCGTGCGCGGCATATCCGAGGACGAGCGCCACGGCCGCGGCGCGCGTGAGATAGGCGCAGGCGAGCAGGACGCCGAAGGCGAGCCACTCCAGCGCCGAGCCCTCGCGCGCCTCCAGGCGCCGGGCGTGGTAGAGGAGGGCCGCCAGCGAGACGGCCA
Organism: uncultured beta proteobacterium; assembly: GCA_963741815.1. Taxonomy (GTDB): domain Bacteria; phylum Pseudomonadota; class Gammaproteobacteria; order Burkholderiales; family Usitatibacteraceae; genus Usitatibacter. The sequence continues at coordinate 670,271 of CAVUJI010000003.1, read as the reverse complement.
GGAACATGGGCTCGCTCAGGATCCCCTTCATGCTCACCCAGGCGTTGGGCGTGGCGAGGAAGAGCGCGGCGAGCAGCGCGCCGGCGAGGGGGCTGCGCAGGCGCAGCGTCGCGTAGGCGTACATCGCCACCAGCGCGGCGATCGCGAACGCCGCGACGACCCCGTGGGCGACGAGCAGGTCGTGCGCGCCGCCGGCGAGCGCCAGCGCCAGGGGAAAGAGCGGGGGGAAATTCGCGCGCAGCCCGACCCAGCGCTCCACGATCGCCGGCGTGCCGGGCGCGATGTGCTGGGCGAGCGCGAGGTAGCTCACGCTGTCGTCGCCGATGGTCGCCACGCCGTGCTGCCAGGCGAAGGCGACGAGCGCCGGGCCGGCCACGAGCGCCAGCAGCGCGAAGGGGATGTGCGCCCGCCACGAAAAGGGCCGACGCGAGGTCGGCCCTTCCGGCTGCGGCGCGACCGCCATCAGGCGGCCTTCGGTTCCCTGCCCTTCGATTCCTCCGCCGGCTCGGGCCGGTCGACCAGCTCGACCAGCGCCATCGGCGCGTTGTCGCCCTGGCGGAAGCCGAACTTGAGGATGCGCAGGTACCCGCCGTTGCGCGCCTGGTAGCGCGGCCCCAGCTCGTCGAAGAGCTTCACGACCATCTCGCGGTCGCGCAGGCGGTCGAAGGCGAGCCGCTTGTTGGCGAGCGTGGCGGTCTTGCCGAGGGTGATGATGGGCTCGGCCACCCGGCGCAGCTCCTTCGCCTTCGGCAGCGTGGTCCTGATCGCCTCGTGCCTGAGCAGCGACACGGTCATGTTGCGCAGCATCGCCAGGCGATGGCTGCTGGTGCGGTTGAGCTTGCGAAGCCCGTGGCGGTGACGCATCTGGATGTCCTTTCGTGATCTCTTGGGTTATGCACCCTTGTTGGTATTGTGGTTATGAACGGCGCCCACGAGGCGGGGGACGGACCCCGATGTCGTGGACCTGCGGGGCTTGCGGCAACCACCCCGCGCCTGAATCGGGGTCTGTCCCCCTTATTTCGTCAGCCCCGCCACCGGCCAGTTCTCGAGCTTCATGCCGAGGGTGAGGCCCTTGGAGGCGAGCACTTCCTTGATCTCGTTCAACGACTTGCGCCCCAGGTTCGGCGTCTTCAGCAGCTCGTTCTCGGTGCGCTGGATGAGGTCGCCGATGTAGTAGATGTTCTCGGCCTTGAGGCAGTTGGCCGAGCGCACCGTCAGCTCCAGGTCGTCGACCGGCTGCAGCAGGATCGGGTCGACCTGCGGCTGGGCGCTTTCGACGCGCTCTTCGCTGGTGGACTGCAGCGAGGCGAACACCGAGAGCTGGTCCACCAGCACGGAAGCCGAGTAGCGCACCGCCTCCTCCGGCTCGATGACACCGTTGGTCTCGATGTCGATCACGAGGCGGTCGAGGTCCGTGCGCTGCTCCACGCGCGCGCTCTCGACCTGGTAGCTCACCCGGCGCACGGGCGAGAACGAGGCGTCGAGCAGGATCGAGCCGATCGAGCGGGAGTCGTCCTGGCGCCGGGAGGTGGCCGGGACGTAGCCGCGGCCCTTCTCGACCTTGATCGTCATGTCGATCTTGCCGCCCTGCGTGAGGTGGGCGATCACGTGCTCGGGGTTGATGATCTCGACGTCGTGCGTCTGCTCGATGTCGGCGGCGGTGACCGCGCCCGGCGCGGCCTTCTTCAGCTTGAGCGTGGCCTCGTCGCGGTTGTGCAGCTTCATGACCACGCCCTTCAGGTTCAGGATCACGTCGACCACGTCCTCCTGGACCCCCTCGATCGTCGAGTACTCGTGCAGCACGCCCGCGATCTTCACCTCGGTGGCGGCATAGCCGGGCATCGACGAGAGCAGGATGCGGCGCAGGGCGTTGCCCAGCGTGTGGCCATAGCCGCGCTCGAAGGGCTCCATCATCGACCTTCGCATGGGTCGGCGAGAGGTTCTGGACGTCGATGAGCGGGGTTTCAGGAAATTCGGGCGTTGCTTTGCATTCGGGGGTAGCCTCTGCCAGTGCGTTAGGGGAAACGAGCGCGCGCGTTCGATCCGCTATCGCGGTTACTTCGAGTAAAGCTCGACCACCAGCTGCTCGTTGACGTCGGAGGCGAACTCCGCGCGCTCGGGCATCGCCTTGAACACGCCCTTGAAGTTCTTGGGATCCACCTCGACCCAGCTCGGGAAGCCGTCCTGCTCGGCGAGGTCGAGGGACGCCTTGATGCGCAGTTGCCCGCGGGCCTTCTCGCGCACCGAGACCGTGTCCGTGGCCCGCACCAGGTAGGACGGGATGTTCACGGGCTTGCCGTTGACCGTCGATGGCCCGGTGCGAGACGAGCTGGCGCGCCTCGGCGCGCGTCGAGGCGAAGCCCATGCGGTAGACCACGTTGTCCAGCCGGCATTCGAGCATCTGCAGCAGCACCTCGCCCGTGGCGCCGTGCTTCGTGATCGCCTTGTCGAAGTAGTTGCGGAACTGCCGCTCGAGCACGCCGTACATGCGGCGGATCTTCTGCTTCTCGCGCAGCTGCAGTGCCGTACTCCGAGATGCGCGTCGACTTCGCGCCGTGCTGGCCGGGCGCGCGAATCGAGCTTGCACTTGGTCGTCGAGCGAGCGCCGGGCGCTCTTCAGGAACAGGTCGGTGCCTTCCCGGCGCGACAGCTTGCACTTGGGTCCGATATAACGTGCCACGTGGTTCTCCTAATCTCTGTACATGGGGGCCGGCGTTGCGCGCCGATCCCCGGCGGGCTACATGCGGCGGCGCTTGGGCGGGCGGCAGCCGTTGTGCGGCACCGGCGTCACGTCCGCGATCGAGACGATCCTGAGCCCGAGGGCGTTCAGCGCGCGCACGGCCGACTCGCGGCCCGGGCCGGGGCCCTTGATGCGCACGTCGAGGTTCTTGATGCCGTGCTCCTGCGCCGCGCGTCCGGCCGACTCGGCGGCGACCTGCGCGGCGAAGGGCGTCGACTTGCGCGAGCCCTTGAAGCCCGGCCGCCCCGAGGTCGCCCACGACAGCGCGTTGCCCTGGCGGTCGGTGATCGTGATGATCGTGTTGTTGAAGGACGCGTGCACGTGGGCGATGCCCTCGGCGATCGTTCTTCGCCTTCTTGCGCACGCGCGCGGCGTGCTGCGGGAGCCTTTGCCATTGCGGTGTTCTTTCCGTGTCTGCGGCTTAGCCGGCCTTCGACAGGCGCACGGCCTTGCGCGGGCCCTTGCGGGTGCGCGCGTTGGTGCGGGTGCGCTGGCCGCGCACCGGCAGGCCGCGGCGGTGGCGCACGCCGCGGTAGCAGCCGAGGTCCATCAGCCGCTTGATGTTCATCGACGTCTCGCGGCGCAGGTCGCCCTCGACCGTGAACTTGCCGACCTCCTCGCGCATGCTTGTCCAGCTCGGCGTCGGTGAGGTCCTTGACCTTCGTCGACTACGGCATGCCGGCGGCCTCGCAGATCTGCGCGCGCGCGTCGAGCGGCCGATGCCGTAGATGGCGGTCAGCGCGATCTCGGCGTGCTGATGGGCGGGATGTTGATGCCAGCGATACGTGCCATGTGTTTTCCTCTACGAACGTCGTCGTGCGCGCGAGTTCCTAGCCCTGGCGCTGCTTGTGGCGCGGATCCGTGCAGATCACGCGCACCACGCCCTTGCGGCGGATGATCTTGCAGTTGCGGCAGATCTTCTTGACCGAAGCCGCGACTTTCATCGTCGTCTCTCCTTACTCTGGCTGTCGGAACGTGATTCGCGCGAAATACGATCCTGCCCGCGTCAAATCGTACGGGCGTCAACTCCACCGTCACCTTGTCGCCCGGGAGGATGCGGATGTAGTGCATGCGCATCTTCCCCGAGATGTGCCCGAGCACCACGTGGCCGTTCTCGAGCTTGACCCGAAACGTCGCGTTGGGAAGGTTCTCGAGGATCTCCCCCTGCATCTGGATCGACTCTTCCTTCGACATGTCCTCGAGCCCTAGCGCACCGGGAAGCCCGTCCCACCCTTGAAGTTGGCCTTCTTGAGCAGCGCTTTCGTACTGGTGGGACATCAGGTAGGCCTGCACCTGGGCCATGAAGTCCATCGTCACGACCACGATGATCAGCAGCGACGTGCCGCCGAAATAGAACGGCACGTTGTACTTGCAGGATCAGGAACTCCGGCAGCAGGCACACCAGCGTGATGTAGATCGCGCCGGCCAGCGTCAGCCGCGCCAGGATCTTGTCGATGTAGCGCGCCGTCTGGTCGCCCGGCCGGATGCCCGGAATGAAGGCGCCGCTCTTCTTCAGGTTGTCGGCGGTCTCCTCGGCTGTTGAACACCAGCGCCGTGTAGAAGAAGCAGAAGAAGACGATCGCGGCGGCATACAGCAGCACGTAGATCGGCTGCCCGGGCGACAGCGCGGCCGGCATGTCCTTCAGCCAGCGCATGCGCTCGCCGGTCGCGAACCAGCTCGACGACCGTCGCCGGCAGCAGGATGATCGAGCGAGGCGAAGATCGGCGGAATCACGCCCGACATGTTCAGCTTGAGCGGCAGGTGCGAGCGCTGGCCGCCGTACACCTTGTTGCCGACCTGGCGCTTGGCGTAGTTCACCAGGATCTTGCGCTGGCCGCGTCTCGACGAAGACGACGACGCACGTCACGCAGACACGACCAGCGACGATGATCACGAGCGCCACGAGGATCGCTCATCGCCCCGGTGCGCACCAGCTCGAGCAGTGCCGCCGATCGGCGTGCGGCAAGCCCGGCCACGATGCCGGCGAAGATCATGATCGAGATGCCGTTGCCCAGGCCGCGCTCGGTGATCTGCTCGCCCAGCCACATCAGGAACATGGTGCCCGCCACCAGGCTGACGACCGCGGTCATGCGGAAGCCGAAGCCCGGGGTCGAGCACCAGGCCCGGCTGAGCCTTCCAGCGCGAGCGAGATGCCCAGCGCCTGGAAGAGCGCCAGGACCAGCGTGCCGTAGCGCGTGTACTGGGTGATCTTGCGCCGGCCCGCCTCGCCCTCCTTCTTGAGCGCCTCGAGCGTGCGGCACGACGTAGCGTCAGCAGCTGCATGATGATCGAGGCCGAGATGTACGGCATGATGCCCGAGCGCGAAGATCGGTGAAGCGCGACAGCGCCCCGCCCGAGAACATGTTGAACATGCCCAGGATGCCGCCGCGGTTCTGGCCTTGAACAGCTGCGCCAGCTGCGCCGGGTCGATGCCCGGCACCGGGATGTGCGCGCCGAGCCGGTAGACCACCAGCGCCCCGAGCAGGAACCAGAGCCGGCGCTTGCAGGTCGCCGAACTTGCCGGTCTTCGCGAGTTGGGATTGGCCGCCAATGCTATCGGTCTCCGGTTGCTTTACTTCGGCTGGGCCGGCTGCTTCTGCGCGAGCCTGCCGAGCGCTGCCGCCGGCCGCGCCTCGATCGCCGCCTTCGCGCCCGCGGTCGCGCCGACGCCCTTGAGCGCGACCCGCTCGTCAGCTCGCCCGACTTGACGACCTTGACGATCTTGGCGCGCACTGCCGACCCGGCACGAGCCGGCCTTCTTGAGCGTCAGCAGGTCGATCTCGCCGCCCTCGACCTTGCCCAGATCGCCCGAGCGCACCTCGGCCGCACTTCGGCGAGGGCGCGACTTGAAGCCGCGCTTGGGCAGGCGGCGCTGCAGCGGCATCTGGCCGCCCTCGAAGCCGACCTTGTGGAAGCCGCCGGCACGGGACTTCTGGCCCTTGTGGCCGCGCCCGGCGGTCTTGCCCAGCCCCGAGCCGATGCCGCGTCCGACGCGACGCTTGGCGTTCTTCGCGCCGGCCGCCGGCTTGATCGTGTTCAGTTCCATCGTCGTATCTGTCCTCAGTCGCGAACCGCGTCCGACAGCTACCTCGCACCAGGTAGTCGACCTTGTTGATCATTCCGCGACGGCCGGGCGTGTCCTCGAGCTCGACTCGCTGTTGAGCCTTGCGCAGGCCCGAGGCCGCGCACGGTGTCGCGGTGCGCCGATGGCGTGTGCCGATCCAGGCTGCTGCTGACGCAGCCTGGACCTTGACGGTCTGCGTGCTTGCCGTCGTGCTCATGCCTTATCAGCGTCATCGCGCTCTGTCGCTCAGTCGACGAGGATCTCTTCGACCGTCTTGCCGCGCTTGGCCGCGATCTCCGGCGGGCGTGGTCGAGCTGCCTCAGGCGCATCGAGCGTGGCGCGGACCATGTTGTACGGGTTGGTCGAGCCGTGGCACTTGGCCGACGATGTTGGTGACGCCCATCACCTCGAACACCGCGCGCATCGGGCCGCCGGCGATGATGCCGGTGCCCCGGCGGCCGGCGCATCAGCACCGCGCGGCGCCGTGCTCGCCCGAGCACGTTGTGGTGGATCGTGCCGTTGCGCAGCGGCACCTTGACCATGTTGCGGCGCGCCTCTTCCATCGCCTTCTGCACCGCCACCGGCACTTCGCTTGGCCTTGCCCTTGCCCATGCCGATGCGGCCGTCGCCGTCGCCGACCACGGTCAGCGCGGCGAAGCCGAGGATGCGGCCGCCCTTCACCACCTTGGTGACGCGGTTGACCGCGATCATCTTCTCGCGCAGGCCGTCGCTCGTTGATCGTCCGAGCCTGCGCGCGCTGGTTGAATTTTTGCCATGATGTTTTCGTGTCCGCTTAGAACTTGCAGCCCGCCTTCGCGGGCGGCGTCGGCCAGCGCCTTGACGCGGCCGTGGTAGCGCGAAGCCCGCACGGTCGAACGCCACCGTCTCGACGCCGGCCGCCTTCGCCTTCTCGGCGATGCGCTTGCCACCTGCGGCCGGCGGCGTTGCCGCCCTTGCCGGCGCCGTTCGAGTGGCTCGTGCGCACGTCCTTCTCGGCGGTGGAGGCCTGGCGAGCACCTTGCTCGCCGTCGCGGAGATCACCTGCGCGTAGATGTGCAGGTTGGTGCGGTGCACGGTCAGCCGCGCCGCACGCCTTGCTGCGCGATGCGGCGCGCGGGTCTGGCGCGAGCGGCGCAGGCGTTGGGCTTTCTTGCTCGACATCATGGTGCTCGCTCGCCTTACTTCTTCTTCGTCTCTTTCAGCGCCGACGTTCTCGTCCGGCGTAGCGCATGCCCTTGCCCTTGTACGGCTCGGGCGGACGGATAGGCGCGCACCTCGGCGGCGACCTGGCCGACCCGCTGGCGGTCGACGCCCTTGATCACGATCTCGGTCTGCGTCGGCGTCTCCACCTTGACGCCCGTCGGCATGTCGTGCACGACCGGGTGCGAGAAGCCGAGCGTGCAGGTTCAGCTTGTCGCCCTGCGCCTGGGCGCGGTAGCCCACGCCGACCAGCGTCAGCCTCTTCTCGAAGCCCTTGGTCACGCCGTCGACCATGTTGGCGACCAGCGCGCGCATGGTGCCGCGCATCGCGTTGGCCTCGCGCGCTGTCGTCGGCCGGCACGAAGGTCAGCTTGCCGCCGTCGCGCTTGACGACCTCGACCAGCGCGTTCGATGCGCCGCTCGAGCGTGCCCAGCGGCGCCCTTGACGGTGATCGTCGGCCGTCGCCGAGATCGCACGTCCACGCCCTTGGGGACGGCGACCGGCATTTTTGCCTACGCGGGACATGTTCGGCTCCTTCCTCAGGCCACGTAGCACAGCACTTCGCCGCCGACGCCCGTCGCGCGCGCCTTGCGGTCGGTCATCACGCCCTTGGGCGTGGTCGACAGATCGCCACGCCCAGGCCGTTCATCACGCTGGGGAATGTCGTCGCGGCCCTTGTAGACGCGCAGGCCCGGGCGGCTAGACGCGCTCGATGCGCTCGATCACCGGGCGGCCGGCGTAGTACTTCAGCGCGATCTCGAGCTCGGCTTGCCGTCGTCGGTCGCGCACGGCGAAGTCCGTCGATGTAGCCCTCGTCCTTCAGGACCTGGGCGATCGCGACCTTCAGCTTCGACGACGGCATCGACACCGCGGCCTTCGTCGACGCTCTGGGCGTTGCGGATGCGCGTCAGCATGTCGGCGATGGGATCACTCATGCTCATGTGATCTCTGTGCTGCCTTACCAGCTGGCCTTGACCACGCCGGGAATGTCGCCCGCGCATGGCGATCTCGCGGATCTTGTTGCGGCCCAGGCCGAACTTGCGGAACGTGCCGCGCGGGCGCCCGGTGATGGCGCAACGGTTGCGCAGGCGCGTCGGGATAGGCGTCGCGCGGCAGCTTCTGCAGCTGCAGCGCGCGCGGCGTCGCGCTCCTCGTCGGTGCGCCTTCGCGTCGTTGGCATGATCGCCTTCAGCTCGCGCGCGCTTCGTCGCGTACTTTGTCGACCAGCTTCTCGCGCTTCGTCTCGCGGTTGGATGACGGCAAGCTTGGCCATGGCGACACTCTCAGTTCCTGAACGGGAACCGGAACGCGGCGAGCAGCGCCTTGCGCCTCGTCGTCGGTCTTCGCGGTGGTGGTGATGCTGATGTTCATGCCCGCGGAGCGCGTCGACCTTGTCGTACTCGATCTCGGGGAAGATGATCTGTTCCTTGACGCCGATGTTGTAGTTGCCGCGGCCGTCGAAGGCGCGGCCGCGAGATGCCGCGGAAGTCGCGCACGCGCGGCAGCGCGATCGTGACCAGGCGGTCGAGGAACTCGTACATGCGCACGCCGCGCAGCGTCACCATGCATGCCGATCGGCATAGCCCTCGCGGATCTTGAAGCCGGCGATCGCCTTCTTGCGACTTGGTCACCACCGGCTTCTGGCCGGCGATCTTCGTCAGGTCGGCCGACGGCGTTGTCGAGCACCTTCTTGTCGGCGACGGCCTCGCCGACGCCCATGTTGAGCGTGATCTTCTCGAGCCGCGGCACCTGCATCGCCGACTTGTAGCCGAACTTGGCCGATCAGCTCGGGCACCACCTTCTCGCGGTAGAACTGGCCTGCAAGCGGGCCGGGTTGAGCCGTCTTCGCTTGTCCTTCGCCGCTGAGTCTGTGCGCTTACGCCGTTCCTGATCTTGCGCGACTTCGCCGTTGGACTTGAAGACGCGCACCTTGCGCTTGCCGCTCGCTCCAGGAGCTTGATGCCGACGCGGTCGCCCTTGCCGGTGGCGGGGTTGACAGATGCGACGTTCGAGCTGCTCGATCGGCATCGTCCTTGTCGACGATGCCGCCCGTCGCGCCCTTCATCGGATTCGGCCGACGGTGCTTCTTGACGACGTTCACGCCCTCGACGACCAGGTGCTCGTCGTCGCACGCGCAGCACCGTGCCGCGCTTGCCCTTGTCGCGGCCGGTGATCACGATGACCTGGTCGCCCTTGCGGATCTTCTGCATGGTCCCTTCCGCGTCCTACAGCACTTCGGGCGCGAGCGACACGATCTTCATGAAGCGCTCGGTGCGCAGCTCGCGCGTCACCGGCCCGAAGATGCGGGTGCCGATCGGCTCGAGCTTGGCATTGAGCAGCACCGCCGCGTTGCCGTCGAACTTGATCAGCGAGCCGTCCTGGCGGCGCACGCCCTTGGCGGTGCGCACCACCACGGCGCTGTAGACCTCGCCCTTCTTCACCCGGCCGCGCGGCGCGGCGCTCCTTGACGCTCACCTTGATGATGTCGCCGATGCCGGCGTAGCGGCGCTTGGAGCCGCCGAGCACCTTGATGCACATGACCGAGCGCGCGCCGGTGTTGTCGGCGACGTCGAGAATGGACTGCATCTGAATCATTGTTCTCTCTCCAACTTGACCCGGCGGTATCACTCGCCGGCCAGTCTTGGATCCGTCTTCCGCCGGCAGGCGCTCCCGGGAACGGGCTCGCCTCTCGGCTGGTCTTGGTTTCCCCGCGCGAAGCGATGCGGGGAGGGTCGAACTGCAACCGCTCTGGGCCCGGGCGTTTGGTGGTGCAGGGCTTCGGCTGGCGGCCGGGCGGCCCCCGGGATCCCTCCTGGGCTCTTCAACTGGACTTCCGGCCGACGAAGCCGCGGCCGGAAGCGGAAAAGACTGAAATTATAGCAGGATTTGCCGATGCCCGGCAACTATTCCGGCCGGGCCCGCTCGGCGATGCGGGCGAGCTTCCACGCCTTGGTCTTGGAGATCGGGCGGCACTCCTCGATCTCGACCATGTCGCCCACCTTGTCGTCGTTCGCCTCGTCGTGGGCGTGGTACTTCTTGGTGCGGCGTACCATCTTGCCGATCACCGGGTGCATCACCTGGCGCTCGACCAGCACGGTGACGCTCTTGTCCATCCGGTCGCTGACCACCCGGCCCGTCAGCGTGCGGGTGTTCCTCGCGGCGTGCGCTTCCTGGGCGACCGTCGCGCCCTTTTCGGGTTGCGTCATTTGGCGCTCGCTTTCGACTTCTCGGTTGATGAACGTGTGCACGCGCGCGATGTCGCGGCGCACGCGCTCGATCTCGCTCGACTTCGTGAGGCTGCTGGGTCGCCATCTGCATGCGCAGGCCGAACTGCGCGCGCCTGAGCAGCTCGAGCAGCTCCTTGTTCAGCTCTTCGGCGCTCTTGGCGCGCAGCTCTTCGTTGTGCTTGCTCATGATTCCTCCGTCAGCCCCCGATGGAGCGCTGCACGAACGTGGTGCGCAGCGGCAGCTTGGCCGCAGCCAGCGCGAAGGCCTCGCGCGCCAGTCGCCTCGGTCACGCCGTCCATCTCGTAGAGCACCTTGCCCGGCTGGATCTCGGCCACGTAGTACTCGGGGTTGCCCTTGCCGTTGCCCATGCGCACCTCGGCCGGCTTCTGCGAGATCGGCTTGTCCGGGAAGATGCGGATCCAGATGCGGCCGCCGCGCTTGATGTGGCGGGACATCGCGCGGCGCGCGGCCTCGATCTGGCGCGCCGTCAGGCGGCCGCGGCTCGATGGCCTTCAGGCCGAATTCGCCGAACGACACCTTGGCGCCGCGGGTGGCGATGCCGTTGTTGCGGCCCTTCTGTTCCTTGCGGTACTTGCGCGTGCTGGTTGCAGCATGCTTACTCTCCTTGCCTCGGCTGGCCGTGGCCGGCGGACTGCCTTGCGCACGCGCTTGACGGCTGGGTCTTCGGCCTCGCCGCCCGGCGCTGTCGGTCGGCTTCTCGCCGCGCGGGCGCGCGGTCGGCTCGCCGCGGGCGGCGCCCACGGCGGCCCGGCCGCCCGGGACGCTCGGCGCGCCTGGGCGCCGGACCTTGCGGCCGACGGCGTCGTCGTCCCGGCCTCGAGGCAACGGGGCTCGCCCTCGGCCAGCCTGTCACCCGTAGACCCAGACCTTGACGCCGATGACGCCGTAGGTGGTCTTGGCTTCCGAGAAGCCGTAGTCGATGTCGGCGCGCAGCGTGTGCAGCGGCACGCGGCCTTCGCGGTACCACTCGCGTGCGCGCGATCTCGATGCCGTTCAGGCGCCCGGAGCTACATGATCTTGATGCCCTGCGCGCCCAGGCGCATCGCGTTCTGCATCGCGCGCTTCATCGCGCGGCGGAACATGATGCGCTTTTCGAGCTGCTGCGTGATCGAGTCGGCGATCAGCTGCGCGTCGATCTCGGGCTTGCGGATCTCCTCGATGTTCACGTGCCACCGGCACGCCCATGAGGCGCTGCCAGCTCGCGCTTCAGGTTCTCGATGTCCTCGCCCTTCTTGCCGATGACCACGCCCGGGCGCGCCGAGTAGATGGTGATGCGCGCGTTCTTGGCCGGGCGCTCGATCAGGACGCGCGACCACCGCGGCGTTCTTCGAGCTTCTTCTTGAGGTACTCGCGCACCTTGATGTCCTCGGCCAGCATCGCCGGCGAAGTTCTTGGTGTTCGCGAACCAGCGCGAGCGCCCAGTTGCGGTTGACCGAGAGGCGGAAGCCGGTCGGATGGATCTTCTGTCCCATGGTCTAGTCCTTTTGCCTCAGTTGCCGACGGTCGACGTAGATGTGGCAGGTCGGCTTGCATGATGCGGTTGCCGCGGCCCTTGGCGCGCGCCGGGAAGCGCTTGAGCACCGGCGCCCTGCTCGACGTGGATCGTCTTGACCTTCAGCTCGTCGATGTCGGCGCCGTCGTTGTGCTCGGCGTTGGCGATCGCGCGACTCGAGCACCTTCTTGATGATGCCGCGCGCGCCTTCTTGGGCGTGAAGCTCAGGATGTTGAGCGCCTGGTCGACCGTCTTGCCGCGCACCAGGTCGGCCACGAGCCGGCCCTTGTCGGCCGACAGCCGCACGCCGCGACACGTTTCGATTCGGTTTCCATCGTCGGGTCTCCTTACTTCCTGCCGCCGGCGGGTGCCGCGACCTTCTTGTCGGCCGAGTGGCCCTTGAAGGTGCGGGTGAGCGCGAACTCGCCCAGCTTGTGGCCGACCATCTTCTCGGTCACGTAGACGCGGCACGTGCTGCTTGCCGTTGTGCACGGCGATCGTCAGGCCGATGAAATCGGGCAGGATCGGTCGAGCGGCGCGACCAGGTCTTGATCGGCTTCTTGTCCTTGGTGGCCTGCGCGGCCTTCTCGACCTTCGCCATCAGGTGGTGGTCGACGAACGGACCCTTCTTGAGTGAACGTGCCATGGTCTGCCTCTCAGCCTTACTTGTTGCGGCTGCGACACGATCATCATCTGCGTGCGCTTGTTGCTGCGGGTCCGGTAGCCCTTGGTCAGGCTGTCCCCACGGGGAGACCGGGTGGCGGCCTTCGCCGGTGCGGCCCTCGCCGCCACCGTGCGGGTGGTCCACCGGGTTCATGGCCACGCCGCGCACGGTCGGGCGGATGCCGCGCCAGCGGTTGGCGCCGGCCTTGCCGATCTGGCGCAGGTTGTGCTCCTCGTTGCCGACCTCGCCGATGGTGGCGCGGCAGTCGATGTGCATGCGTGCGCATTTCGCCGGAGCGCAGGCGCAGCTGCGCGTAGATCGCCCTCGCGCGCCAGCAGCGTCACGCCGGTGCCGGCCGAGCGCGCGATCTGCGCGCCCTTGCCCGGCATCATCTCGACGCAGTGGACCGTGGAGCCCACCGGGATGTTGCGGATCGGCAGCGTGTTGCCGGCCTTGATCGGCGCCTCGGCGCCGCTCGACGACCAGCTGGCGCCGACCTCGAGGCCGCGCGGGCGCGATCATGTAGCGGCGCTCGCCGTCGGCGTAGCAGATCAGCGCGATGTTGGCGCGTGCGGTTCGGGTCGTACTCGATGCGCTCGACCTTGGCGGGAACGCCGTCCTTGTTTGCGGCGGAAGTCGACCACGCGGTAGTGGTGCTTGTGGCCGCCGCCCTTGTGGCGGGTCGTGATGTGGCCGATTGTTGTTGCGCCCGGCGTGCTTGGGCTGCGGCTCCAGCAGCGGCGCGTAGGGCGCGCCCTTGTGCAGGTTCGCGTGCACCACCTTCACCATCGCCGGCGGCCCGGCCGAGGTGGGCTTGATCTTGACGACGTGCCATGTCACGGCCACCCCGTCCACGAAATTGATGTCTCCTGGCCGGCTTCAGGCTCACGTAGGCCTTCTTGACGTTCTTGCGCCGGCCGATCGAAGCGGCCGAAGCGCTTGTCCTTGCCCTTGACGTTCACGACGTTGACCGCCCCCACCTCGACCTTTGAACAGCAGCTCCACCGCCGCCTTGATCTCGGGCTTGGTGGCGTCGCGCAGGACCTTGAACACGACCTGGTTGCGGGTCTCGGCCACGAGGGTCGCCTTCTCCGAGATCGATCGGAGCCACGATCACGTACATCAGACGTTCCTGGTTCATGCCAGTACCTCCTCGAGCTGCTCGACCGCGCCGCGGGTCACGAGCACCTTCTTGAAGCGCACGAGCGCTCACGCGGATCGGCGTGGCGCGGCTCGAGCACCAGCACGTTGGGCAGGTTGCGCGAGGCCAGGTACAGGTTCTCGTCCAGCTTGTCGGTGATGACCAGCACCTTGTCCATGCCCATGGCGCTTGCAGCTTCCCGGCGAGGAGCTTGGTCTTGGGCTGGTCGACGGTGAGGCCGTCGACCACCGCCAGGCGCCCCTCGCGCACGAGCTGCGAGAGGATCGAGGCCATGCCGGCGCGGTACATCTTCGGTTGACCTTCTGCGCGAAGTTCTCGTCCGGCGAGTTCGGGAAGATGCGCCCGCCGCCGCGCCACAGCGGGCTCGACGTCATGCCCGCGCGGGCGCGCCCGGTGCCCTTCTGGCGCCACGGCTTCTTCGTGGTGTGGCGCACCTCGGCACGCGGTCTTCTGGGCGCGGGTGCCCGCGCGGCCGTTCGCCTGGTAGGCGACGACCACCTGGTGCACCAGCGCCTCGTTGTACGCGCGGCCGAAGAGGGTCTCCGAGGCCGGGACGGAGGCCTGCGCCTCGCCCTTGTCGTTGATGACCTTGAGTTCCATGCTACTTGCCTCCCTTCGGCGCCTTGGCCTTCACGCTGGGGCGCACGACCACCGAGGCGTTCTTGGGCCCGGGCACCGCGCCCTTCACCATGATCAGCGAGCGCTCGGCGTCGACCCGGGCGATCTCGAGGAGCTGGATCGTGCGGTTCGCGTCGCCCAGGTGGCCGGACATGCGCTTGCCCGGGAAGACCCGCCCGGGATCCTGCGCCATGCCGATCGAGCCGGGCTCGTTGTGCGAGATCGAGTTGCCGTGCGAGGCGCGGTTCGACGAGAAGTGGTGGCGCTTGATGACGCCGGCGAAGCCCTTGCCGATGGTCGTGCCCGACACGTCCACCTTCTGGCCGGGTTCGAACATGTCCACCTTGAGCTCCGCGCCGGGCTTGAGCTCGGCGAGGGCCTCGGGGGCCACGCGGAACTCGCGCAGCTCGCCCGCCGCCTCGACGCCGGCCTTGGCGTAGTGGCCGGCCATCGCCTTCGTGACGCGGGTCGCGCGGCGCTTGCCGAACGCGACCTGCACCGCGCAGTAGCCGTCGGAATCCTGGGACTTGACCTGCGTGACGCGGTTGTCGCTGACAGTCGAGCACCGTCACGGGGACGGAGGTGCCGTCATCCGGAAGATGCGCATCATGCCGACCTTGCGGCCGACGAGACCGAGACTCATGGTCGTCCTTTCGTTAATGAACCCGCCCGGGCGCGGAGGCCGCGGTTCCCGGCAGGCCGCCAACAGCGATTGGTTGGCCCTTCACCTTCCGTGCACGGGGCAGGCCCCGGCGCGGTAAAACGATCAATTATAGCAGCTTACAGCTTGATCTCGACGTCCACGCCCGCCGGCAGGTCGAGCTTCATGAGCGCGTCGACCGTCTTGTCCGTGGGCTCGATGATGTCCATGAGCCTCAGGTGCGTGCGGATCTCGAACTGGTCGCGCGAGGTCTTGTTCTTGTGCGGCGAGCGCAGGATGTCGAAGCGCTCGATGCGCGTGGGCATGGGCACCGGGCCCTTGACCACCGCGCCGGTGCGCTTGGCCGTCTCCACGATCTCGAGCGCCGACTGGTCGATCAGCTTGTAGTCGAACGCCTTGAGGCGGATGCGGATCTTCTGCTTGCCAGGGGCTTGTGCCATGACTCTTTCCTGTGGCGCGCCCGGCCCTTCCCGGGCCGGGCGCGCGAATGTCCAAGAATCACGCGGCCGGCCTTTCCCGCGCCGGTCGCGCGAACATCGCAAAAACTACTCGATGACCTTGCTCACCACGCCGGCGCCGACGGTGCGGCCGCCCTCGCGGATGGCGAAGCGCAGCCCCTGCTCCATCGCGATCGGGGCGATGAGGGTCACCGTCATCTTGATGTTGTCGCCCGGCATCACCATCTCGGTGCCCGCCGGCAGCTCCAGCGAGCCGGTCACGTCGGTGGTGCGGAAGTAGAACTGCGGCCGGTAGCCGTTGAAGAACGGCGTGTGCCGCCCGCCCTCCTCCTTCGACAGCACGTACACCTCGCACTCGAACTTCGTGTGCGGCGTGATCGAGCCGGGCTTGGCCAGCACCTGCCCGCGCTCCACCTCCTCGCGCTTGGTCCCGCGCAGCAGCACCCCGATGTTGTCCCCCGCCTGCCCCTGGTCGAGCAGCTTGCGGAACATCTCCACCCCGGTGCACACCGTCTTCATCGTGGGCTTCAGCCCCACGATCTCCATCTCCTCGCCCACCTTCACGATCCCGCGCTCCACCCGGCCCGTCACCACCGTGCCGCGCCCCGAGATCGAGAACACGTCCTCCACCGGCATCAGGAACGCCCCGTCGATCGCGCGCTCCGGCGTCGGGATGTACGTGTCCAGCGCCTCGGCCAGCTTGATGATCGACTGCTCCCCCAGCTCGCCCTTGTCGCCCTCGAGCGCCTTCAACGCCGAGCCGATCACGATCGGCGTCTTGTCCCCCGGAAACTCGTACTTCGACAGGAGCTCCCGAACCTCCACCTCCACCAGCTCCAGCAGCTCCTTGTCGTCGACCATGTCCGCCTTGTTCAGGTACACGACGATGTAGGGCACGCCCACCTGGCGCGCCAGCAGGATGTGCTCGCGCGTCTGCGGCATCGGGCCGTCGGCGGCACTCACCACCAGGATCGCCCCGTCCATCTGCGCCGCGCCCGTGATCATGTTCTTCACGTAGTCGGCGTGGCCCGGGCAGTCCACGTGCGCGTAGTGGCGGTTGGCCGTCTCGTACTCCACGTGGGCCGTGTTGATCGTGATCCCCCGCGCCTTCTCCTCCGGCGCGTTGTCGATCTGGTCGTAGCCCCTCGCCTCGCCGCCGAACTTCTTCGACAGCACCGTCGTGATCGCCGCCGTCAGCGTCGTCTTGCCGTGGTCCACGTGCCCGATCGTGCCCACGTTCACGTGCGGCTTCGTACGCTCGAACTTGCCCTTTGCCATGTTGCGTTCCTCGCGAAAGTCAGGTCAGGCTGCAGCCTTCTGGTTGATGATCGAATCGGCCACGTTCTTCGGCGCTTCGGTGTAGTGCTTGAACTCCATCGTGTACGTGGCCCGGCCCTGCGAGAGGGAGCGCAGGCTCGTCGAGTAGCCGAACATCTCCGACAGCGGCACCTCGGCCTTGATGACCTTGGTGCCCGCGACGTCCTCCTGTCCCTGCATCTGGCCGCGGCGCGACATGAGGTCGCCGATCACGTTGCCCACGAACTGCTCGGGGGTCTCGACTTCCACCGCCATCATCGGCTCCAGCAGCACCGGGTGCGCGCGGCGCATGCCCTCCTTGAACCCGATCGAGGCGGCCATCTTGAACGCGTTCTCGTTCGAGTCGACCTCGTGGTACGAGCCGTAGAAGAGCGTCACCTTCACGTCGACGATCGGGTAGCCGGCCAGCACGCCGTTGGTGAGCGTCTCCTTGAGGCCCTTCTCGACCGCGGGAATGTACTCGCGCGGCACCACCCCGCCCTTGATCGCGTCGACGAACTCGAAGCCCTTGGCGGGGTTCGGCTCGACCTTGAGCACGACGTGGCCGTACTGGCCGCGGCCGCCCGACTGCTTCACGAACTTGCCCTCCACCTCCGCGACCGGCTTGCGGATCGTCTCGCGGTACGCCACCTGGGGCTTGCCGACCGTCGCGTCCACGTTGAACTCGCGCTTCATGCGGTCGACCAGGATCTCGAGGTGCAGCTCGCCCATGCCGGAGATGATCGTCTGCCCGCTTTCCTCGTCGGTGCGCACGCGGAACGACGGGTCCTCCTGCGCCAGGCGGTTCAACGCGATGCCCATCTTCTCCTGGTCGGCCTTGGTCTTGGGCTCCACCGCCTGCGAGATCACCGGCTCCGGGAAGATCATGCGCTCGAGGATGATCGGATGGTCGGGCGCGCAGATCGTGTCGCCGGTGGTCGCTTCCCTCAAGCCCACGGCCGCGGCGATGTCGCCCGCGCGCACTTCCTTGATCTCCTCGCGCTGGTTGGCGTGCATCTGCAGCAGCCGCCCGATGCGCTCCTTCTTGCCCTTGACCGGGTTGTAGATCGTGTCGCCGGAGTTCACCACGCCCGAGTAGACGCGGAAGAAGATGAGCTGGCCCACGAAGGGGTCGGTCATGATCTTGAAGGCGAGCCCCGAGAAGGGCTCGGCGTCGTCGGGCTTGCGCTCGCCCTGCTGGCCGTTCTCGAGCTCGCCCTCGACGGGCGGAACGTCGGTCGGCGCCGGCAGGTACTCGATCACCGCGTCGAGCATCGCCTGCACGCCCTTGTTCTTGAACGCGGTGCCGCAGAGCATCGGCACGATCTCGTTGGCGATCACGCGCTTGCGCAGCGCGGCCTTGATCTCGGCCTCGGACAGGTCCCCCGACTCGAGGTACTTGTTCATCGTGGCCTCGTCGGCCTCGGCCGCCGCCTCGAGCATCTTCTCGCGCCACTCCTTGGCCGTGTCGGCGAGCTCGGCGGGCACGTCGCGGTACTCGAACTTCATGCCCTGGGTGGCGTCGTCCCAGTAGATCGCCTTCATGCGCACGAGGTCGACCACGCCCTGGAACTTCTCCTCGGCGCCGATCGGCACCTGGATCGGCACCGGGTTGCCGCGCAGGCGCTCGCGCATCTGCCGGTAGACCTTGAAGAAGTCCGCGCCCACGCGGTCCATCTTATTCACGAACGCGAGCCGCGGCACCTTGTACTTGTTGGCCTGGCGCCACACGGTCTCCGACTGCGGCTGCACGCCGCCCACCGAGTCGTACACCATGCACGCGCCGTCCAGCACCCGCATCGAGCGCTCGACCTCGATCGTGAAGTCGACGTGGCCGGGAGTGTCGATGATGTTGATGCGGTGCTCGGGGAAGTTGCCCTCCATCCCCTTCCAGAAGCAGGTCGTGGCGGCCGAGGTGATCGTGATCCCGCGCTCGCGCTCCTGCTCCATCCAGTCCATGACGGCCGCGCCGTCGTGGACCTCGCCCATCTTGTGCGACACCCCGGTGTAGAAGAGGATGCGCTCCGTGGTCGTGGTCTTGCCGGCGTCGATGTGCGCCGAGATCCCGATGTTGCGGTAGCGTTCGATTGGTGTCTTGCGAGCCACGGTCACTTCCCTCTTCACTCTGTGCCGCTTGCCCCTTCAAGCGGCAGGCAGCGGTTGGAATTGCCTAGAAACGGTAATGGGCGAACGCCTTGTTGGCCTCGGCCATGCGGTGTACCTCTTCCTTCTTCTTCACCGCGCCGCCGCGGCCCTCGGCCGCCTCCATCAGCTCGTTGGCCAGGCGCTGCGCCATGCTCTTCTCGCCGCGCTTCCTCGCGGCCTCGCGGATCCAGCGCATCGACAGCGCCGTGCGGCGGATCGGCCGGACCTCGACGGGCACCTGGTAGTTGGCCCCGCCCACCCGGCGGCTCTTCACCTCGACCATGGGCTTCACGTTGTTGATCGCGGCGCTGAACACGTCGAAGGCGTCCTTCCCGGACTTCTTCGCGATCGCGTCGAGCGCGCCGTACATGATCCGCTCGGCGACCGACTTCTTGCCGCGCGTCATCAGCACGTTCATGAACTTGGCGACTTCCTCGCTCTTGAACTTGGGATCCGGGAGGATCTCGCGTTTGGGGACTTCTCTGCGACGCGGCATAAGTCTCTATCCGTTCGGAACTGTTGCGGTTGGTATCTCGGCCCGGGCGCGGCTTACGCGGCCTTGGGCCGCTTGGCCCCGTACTTCGAGCGCGACTGCTTGCGGTCCTTCACCCCGGCGGTGTCGAGGCTGCCGCGCACCATGTGGTAGCGCACGCCCGGCAGGTCCTTCACGCGCCCGCCCCGGATCAGCACCACCGAGTGCTCCTGCAGGTTGTGTCCCTCGCCGCCGATGTAGCTGATCACCTCGTAGCCGTTGGTGAGGCGCACCTTGGCGACCTTGCGCAGCGCCGAGTTCGGCTTCTTCGGCGTGGTCGTGTACACGCGGGTGCACACCCCCCGCTTCTGGGGACTGCCCCCGAGAGCGGGCACCTTGCTCGTGGTGGGGGTCTTGGTGCGGCCCTTGCGCAGCAACTGGTTGATCGTCGGCATGTTTTCTCTGGATCGTCGTGGTGGGCGGCCCGGGTGGCACCGCCTTCAAGCTTCTCCGCCGGCGCCCGGAAAGGGTGGGCCGGCGGAAAAAAGCTCTCAATTTTAGGGGGTTAAGCTACTCGCGTCAAGCCACCTGCTCGCTCGTCGTGTCGGCCTCGTCGATCGCGAACCCGAAGGCCGCCGCGCCCGGCTCGACCGCGACCTTCTTGCGGGTCGCGTGGTAGGCGAGGCCCGTCCCCGCGGGGATGAGGCGCCCCACGATGACGTTCTCCTTGAGGCCGCGCAGGTCGTCCTTCTTGCCCATGATCGCCGCCTCGGTGAGCACCCGGGTGGTCTCCTGGAAGGAGGCCGCCGAGATGAACGAGTCGGTCGACAGCGACGCCTTGGTGATGCCGAGCAGCATGTAGCCGAACACGGCGGGCTTCTTGCCGTCGGCCCTGGCGCGGTCGTTCTCCTCGAGGACCTCCGCGCGCTCGACCTGCTCGCCGGTGATGAACCGGGTCTCGCCCTGGTCGACGATGGACACCCGGCGCAGCATCTGGCGCACGATCACCTCGATGTGCTTGTCGTTGATCTTCACGCCCTGCAGCCGGTAGACGTCCTGCACCTCGTCGATGATGTAGCGCGCGAGCGCCTCGACGCCCTGCAGCCGCAGGATGTCGTGCGGATCGGCCGGGCCGTCGACGATCGTCTCGCCCTTGTTGACCACCTGGCCGTCGTGCACGGTGATGTGCTTGTCCTTCGGGATCAGGTACTCGTGGGCGGCCCCGTCGAAGTCCGTGATGATGAGGCGCTGCTTGCCCTTCGTGTCCTTGCCGAACGACACCGTGCCGGTGATCTCCGCGAGCAGGCCCGAGTCCTTCGGGCTCCTCGCCTCGAAGAGCTCCGCCACGCGCGGCAGGCCGCCCGTGATGTCGCGGGTCTTGGACGACTCCTGCGGGATGCGCGCGAGCACGTCGCCCACGTTCACCTGCTGGCCGTTCTTCACGGTGATGATGGCCCCGATCTGGAAGGTGTACGCCACGGGCGTGTCGCCGCCGGCGAGCCGCACCTCCTTGCCCTCCGTGCCCATCAGCTTCACGGCGGGCCGCAGCCCCTTGGTCGCGGAGGTCCCGCGGCGCTTGGGGTCGATCACGACCAGGCTCGAAAGGCCCGTGGTCTCGTCGATCTGCCGGGCGACGGTCACCCCCTCCTCGACGTTGTCGAAGCGGATCTCGCCTGCGTACTCGGTGATGATCGGGCGGGTGAGCGGGTCCCAGTTGGCCAGCTGCAGCCCCGCGCGCACCTTCGCGCCGTCGGACACCGTGAGGGTCGCCCCGTACGGCACCTTGTGGCGCTCGCGCTCGCGCCCGCTGTCGTCGGAGATCACGATCTCGCCGTTGCGCGAGATCACGATCGCCTCGCCGCGCGCGTTCGTGACCGAGCGGATCCCGGAGGCGAAGTGCGCCGTGCCGTTGGACTTGGCCTCCACGGTGCTCGCCACCGCCGTGCGCGAGGCGGCTCCGCCGATGTGGAAGGTCCGCATCGTGAGCTGGGTGCCCGGCTCGCCGATCGACTGCGCGGCGATCACGCCCACCGCCTCGCCGACGTTCACCAGGGAGCCCCGGCCCAGGTCGCGGCCGTAGCACTTGCCGCAGATGCCGTAGCGCGTCTCGCAGGTGAGCGGCGTGCGCACCTTCACCTCGTCGATGCCGGCCGACTCGATCCGCTCGACCGCGTCCTCGTCGAGGAGGGAGCCGGCGGCCACGACCACCTCCTGGCTCTCGGCGTTCACCACGTCGTTGGCCGTCACGCGCCCGAGGATGCGCTCGCGCAGCGCCTCGACCACCTCGCCGCCCTCGACCAGGGCCTTCATCGCCATGCCCTGCTGGGTCCCGCAGTCCTCCTCGATCACGACGAGGTCCTGCGTGACGTCGACCAGGCGGCGGGTGAGGTAGCCCGAGTTCGCGGTCTTCAGCGCCGTGTCCGCGAGGCCCTTGCGGGCGCCGTGGGTGGAGATGAAGTACTGCAGCACGTTCAGGCCCTCGCGGAAGTTCGCCGTGATCGGCGTCTCGATGATCGAGCCGTCCGGCTTGGCCATGAGGCCGCGCATCCCGGCCAGCTGCCGGATCTGGGCGGCCGAGCCGCGCGCTCCGGAGTCGGCCATCATGTAGATCGAGTTGAACGACTCCTCGGTGACCTCCTTGCCCTTGCGGTCGGTGGTCTTCTGGTTGCCGAGCTGGTCCATCATCGCCTTGGCGATCTGGTCCCCGGCGCGCCCCCAGATGTCGACCACCTTGTTGTAGCGCTCGCCCTGGGTGACGAGGCCCGAGGTGTACTGGCGCTCGATCTCCTTCACCTCGCGCTCGCTCTCGTCGATGATCGTCGCCTTCTGCGACGGGATCAGCAGGTCGTCCACGCAGATCGACAGGCCCGCGCGCGTCGCGAAGCTGAAGCCGGTGTACATCAGCTTGTCGGCGAAGATCACCGTCTCGCGGATGCCGCAGCGGCGGAAGGCCTCGTTGATGAGCCGCGAGATCTCCTTCTTCTTCAGCGCCTTGTTGATGATCGTGAAGGGCAGGCCCGCCGGCAGGATCTCCGAGAGGAGGGCGCGCCCGACGGTGGTTTCGTGGCGCTTCACCACCTCGGTGAAGGTGCCGTCGTCGTTGCGCACCGACTCCTTGATGCGCACGGTGATCGCGGCGTGCAGCTCGACGCCGCCCGACTCGTAGGCGCGGCTCACCTCGGCGATGTTCGAGAACATCGAGCCCTCGCCGCGGGCGTTCACGCGCTGGCGGGTGGCGTAGTACAGGCCGAGCACGATGTCCTGCGAGGGCACGATCACCGGCTCGCCGTGCGCGGTATGCAGCACGTTGTTCGACGAGAGCATGAGCGTGCGGGCCTCCATCTGCGCCTCGAGCGAGATGGGGACGTGCACGGCCATCTGGTCGCCGTCGAAGTCGGCGTTGAACGCCGCGCACACCAGCGGGTGCAGCTGGATGGCCTTGCCCTCGATGAGGACCGGCTCGAAGGCCTGGATGCCGAGGCGGTGCAGCGTCGGCGCGCGGTTGAGCAGCACCGGGTGCTCGCGGATCACCTCCTCGAGGATGTCCCACACGACCGGCTCCTGGCTCTCGACCATGCGCTTGGCCGCCTTGATGGTCGTGGCCAGCCCCATCACCTCCAGGCGATGGAAGATGAACGGCTTGAACAGCTCGAGCGCCATCAGCTTCGGCAGGCCGCACTGGTGCAGCTTGAGCGTCGGGCCCACCACGATGACGGAGCGCCCCGAGTAGTCGACGCGCTTGCCGAGCAGGTTCTGGCGGAAGCGCCCGCTCTTGCCCTTGATCATGTCGGCGAGCGACTTGAGCGCGCGCTTGTTCGCACCGGTCATGGCCTTGCCGCGCCGGCCGTTGTCGAGCAGCGAGTCCACCGCCTCCTGCAGCATGCGCTTCTCGTTGCGCACGATGATCTCGGGGGCCTTGAGCTCGAGGAGCCGCTTCAGGCGGTTGTTGCGGTTGATGACGCGCCGGTACAGGTCGTTCAGGTCCGAGGTCGCGAAGCGCCCGCCGTCGAGCGGCACCAGGGGGCGCAGGTCCGGCGGCAGCACCGGCAGCACCTCCATGATCATCCAGTCCGGCTTGATCCCGGACTTGTTGAAGGCCTCGAGCACCTTCAGGCGCTTGGCGATCTTCTTGATCTTGGTCTCGGAGCCGGTGGCCGCGAGCTCGGTGCGCAGCGTGTCGATGTCGTGGCCGACGTCGAGCTTGCGCAGCAGGTCGCGGATGCCCTCCGCACCCATCGCCGCGGCGAAGTCGTCGCCGTACTCCTCGACCTTGGCGAGGTAGTCGTCCTCGGAGAGGAGCTGGCAGCGGTTCAGCGGCGTCATGCCCGGGTCGGTCACGACGTAGGCCTCGAAGTACAGGACGCGCTCGATGTCGCGCAGCGTCATGTCGAGCACCATCCCCAGGCGCGAGGGCAGGCTCTTCAGGAACCAGATGTGCGCGACGGGCGAGGCCAGCTCGATGTGGCCCATGCGCTCACGCCGGACCTTGGTGAGCGTGACTTCCACGCCGCACTTCTCGCAGATCACGCCGCGGTGCTTCAGGCGCTTGTACTTGCCGCAGAGGCACTCGTAGTCCTTGATCGGGCCGAAGATCTTGGCGCAGAAGAGGCCGTCGCGCTCCGGCTTGAAGGTGCGGTAGTTGATCGTCTCCGGCTTCTTCACCTCGCCGTAAGACCAGGAACGGATCTTCTCCGGGGAGGCGAGCCCGATGCGGATCGCGTCGAACTCTTCTTCCTGGGTGACCTGCTTGAACAGATCGAGCAATGCTTTCATTACGTCATCTCCTGAATGTCATCCCCGCGCGGGCGGGGATCCACATGGGTTCCCGGTGCAGCCTGCCCCCGGGGGAACCTCCCGGGGGCGGGAACGACGATCCTTCCTGTCAATAGCGCTCGAGGTCGATGTCGATCGCGAGGGAGCGGATCTCCTTGACCAGCACGTTGAACGACTCGGGCATGCCCGCCTCGATCTTGTGCTCGCCCTTCACGATGTTCTCGTAGACCTTGGTGCGTCCCTGCGTGTCGTCGGACTTGACGGTGAGCATCTCCTGCAGCGTGTAGGCCGCGCCGTACGCCTCCAGCGCCCACACCTCCATCTCGCCGAAGCGCTGCCCCCCGAACTGCGCCTTGCCGCCCAGCGGCTGCTGGGTGACCAGCGAGTACGGGCCCGTCGAGCGCGCGTGCATCTTGTCGTCGACGAGGTGGTGCAGCTTCAGGATGTGCATGAAGCCCACGGTCACGGGCCGGTCGAACGCGTCTCCCGTACGCCCGTCGTACAGGGCGATCTGCCCGCTGCGGGGCAGGCCCGCGATCTCGAGCATGTCCTTGATCTCCTCCTCGGTCGCGCCGTCGAACACCGGCGTGGCGAAGGGCAGCCCCATCTGCAGGTTGCCGGCGAGATCCATCACGTCCTCGTCGCTGAACGCCGAGAGGTCCTCCTTCTTGCCGGTGGAGTTGTAGATCCGGTCGAGGAACTTGCGCACCTTCGCGGCGCTCTCGCCCGCGCGCAGCATGTCGCGGATCCTGGCGCCCACGCCCTTCGCGGCCCACCCGAGGTGGGTCTCGAGGATCTGCCCCACGTTCATGCGCGAGGGCACGCCCAGGGGGTTGAGCACGATGTCGACCGGCGTGCCGTCGGCCATGAACGGCATGTCCTCCACCGGGACGATCTTCGAGATCACGCCCTTGTTGCCGTGGCGCCCGGCCATCTTGTCGCCCGGCTGCAGCCGGCGCTTGACCGCGACGTACACCTTCACCATCTTCTGCACGCCCGGGGGCAGCTCGTCGCCCTGGGTGAGCTTCTTCTTCTTCTCCTCGAAGGCCCGGTCGAACTCCTTCCTCGTGAGGTCGAGCGACTCGCGAAGCTGCTCGAGCTGCGCGGCCGCGTCCTCGTCCGAAAGCCGGATGTCGAACCACTCGTGGCGGTCGATCTCCGTGAGGTACGCCTTGGTGACCTTGGCGCCCTTCGCGAGCTTCTTGCCGCCCTTCGCGGTCTTGCCGATCAGCACCTTCTCGATGCGGTTGAAGGCGTCGTCCTCGACGATGCGCAGCTGGTCGTTCAGGTCCTTGCGGTAGTCCTTGAGCTGGTCGTCGATGATCTGCTGGGCGCGCTTGTCGCGCGTGATGCCCTCGCGCGTGAAGACCTGCACGTCGATCACGGTGCCGGAGATGCCCGAGGGCACCCTCAGGCTCGTGTCCTTCACGTCCGAGGCCTTCTCGCCGAAGATCGCCCGCAGCAGCTTCTCCTCCGGCGTGAGCTGGGTCTCGCCCTTGGGGGTCACCTTGCCCACGAGCACGTCGGCCGCCTCGACCTCGGCGCCGATGTAGACGATGCCCGACTCGTCCAGGCGCGAGAGCATGCGCTCGGAGAGGTTCGAGATGTCGCGCGTGATCTCCTCGGGGCCGAGCTTGGTGTCCCGCGCGACCACCACCAGCTCCTCGATGTGGATCGAGGTGTAGCGGTCCTCGGCGACGATGCGCTCCGAGATGAGGATCGAGTCCTCGAAGTTGTAGCCGTTCCACGGCATGAACGCGACCAGCAGGTTCTGGCCGAGGGCGAGCTCGCCCATGTCCGTCGAGGCCCCGTCGGCCACCACGTCGCCGGCGGCGATCTGGTCGCCCACCTTCACGAGCGGGCGCTGGTTGATGTTGGTGTTCTGGTTGGAGCGGGTGTACTTCGTGAGGTTGTAGATGTCCACGCCCGCCTCTCCCGGGCGCGTCTCGTTGTCGTTCACGCGCACGACCAGGCGGCCCGCGTCGACGTAGTCGACGCGCCCGCCGCGCCGGGCCTGCACCGCGGTGCCGGAGTCGATCGCGACCGTGCGCTCGATGCCCGTGCCCACCAGCGGCTTCTCGGCGCGCAGGCAGGGAACCGCCTGGCGCTGCATGTTCGAGCCCATCAGCGCCCGGTTCGCGTCGTCGTGCTCGAGGAACGGGATGAGGGAGGCGGCCACGGATACGATCTGCGAGGGGGCCACGTCGATGTACTCGATCTTGTCCGGGCTCGAGAGCGTGAACTCGTTGCGGTGGCGGCAGGAGACCAGCTCGTTCACGAACTTGCCGTTCTTGTCGAGCTCGGCGTTCGCCTGGGCGATCACGTACTTGCCCTCCTCGATGGCGGACAGGTACTCGATCTCCTTGGTGACCTTGCCGTCCTTCACCGGCCGGTAGGGTGTTTCGATGAAGCCGTACTCGTTGGTGCGGGCGTACAGCGCCAGCGAGTTGATGAGGCCGATGTTCGGGCCTTCCGGCGTCTCGATCGGGCACACGCGGCCGTAGTGGGTCGGGTGCACGTCGCGCACCTCGAAGCCCGCCCGCTCGCGCGTGAGGCCGCCCGGGCCCAGCGCCGAGATCCTGCGCTTGTGGGTGATCTCCGAGAGCGGGTTGGTCTGGTCCATGAACTGCGACAGCTGGCTCGAGCCGAAGAACTCCTTGATCGCGGCGGAGACGGGCTTCGCGTTGATGAGGTCGTGCGGCATGAGGTTCTCGCTCTCGGCCTGCGAGAGGCGCTCGCGCACGGCGCGCTCGACGCGCACCAGGCCCGAGCGGAACTGGTTTTCCGCCAGCTCGCCCACGCTCCTCACGCGGCGGTTGCCGAGGTGGTCGATGTCGTCGATCTCGCCGCGGCCGTTGCGCAGCTCGACGAGGATCTTGATCACCGCCACGATGTCCTCGTTGGACAGCGTCATCGGGCCGGTGAGCTCGTCGCGGCCGACGCGGCGGTTGAACTTCATCCGCCCCACCGCGGACAGGTCGTAGCGGTCCTCGCTGAAGAAAAGACCGTTGAAGAGCGTCTTCACGGCGTCCTCGGTCGGCGGCTCGCCCGGGCGCATCATGCGGTAGATCGCCACCTGGGCGTTCATCGCGTCCACGGTGTCGTCCACGCGCAGGGTCTGCGAGATGTACCCGCCCTGGTCGAGGTCGTTCGTGTAGATCGTCTTGACCTCCTCGATGCCCGCCTCGAGGATCTTCTTGAGCGAGGCCTCGGTGATCTCCTCGTTGGCGTTGGCGACGACCTCGCCGGTCTCCTTGTTGACGAGGTTCTTCGCGAGCGCGCGCCCGACGAGGAAGTCCGGCTCGACCGCGAGCTTCTTCATCCCCGCGGTTTCCATCTCGCGGATGTGCTTGACGGTGATGCGCTTGTCCTTCTGGACGATGACCTTGCCGGCCTTCGAGACGATGTCGAACTTCGCGATCTCGCCGCGCAGGCGTTCCGGCACCACCTCGAACTCGATCCCCTTCTTGGTGATGTGGAACGTGTCGAAGGAGAAGAACTGGGCGAGGATCTGCTCGTTGCTGTAGCCGAGCGCCTTCAGCAGGATCGTCACCGGCATCTTGCGGCGGCGGTCGACGCGGAAGTAGAGGAAGTCCTTCGGGTCGAACTCGAAGTCGAGCCAGGAGCCGCGGTAGGGGATGACGCGCGCGGAGAAGAGGAGCTTGCCGGACGAATGGGTCTTGCCGCGGTCGTGCTCGAAGAAGACGCCCGGCGAGCGGTGCAGCTGGGAGACGATCACCCGCTCGGTGCCGTTGATGATGAACGAGCCGTTGCGGGTCATGAGCGGGATCTCTCCCATGTAGACCTCCTGCTCCTTCACCTCCTTCACCGTGGGCTTGGTGGCCTCGCGGTCCATGATCGTGAGGCGGACCTTGGCGCGCAGGGGGCTCGCGAAGGTGAGGCCGCGCTGCTGGCACTCGACCACGTCGAAGGGCGGCTCGCCCAGGCCGTAGCTCACGAACTCGAGCCGGGCGTTGCCCGAATGGCTCGAGATGGGGAACACCGACGTGAAGGCCGACTGCAGCCCGGAGTTGCGCCGGCCGTCGGGCCGGGTCTCCGCCTGCAGGAAGTCGGCGTACGAGTTGATCTGGGTGGCGAGGAGGAAGGGGACGTCCAGCACGGCCGCGCGCTTGGCGAAGCTCTTGCGGATACGCTTCTTCTCGGTGAAAGAGTAGGTCATGGGGGCTCCGATTGGGCGGCCGGACGCTCCCCATTGGGGAGTCCGGGCCGCGATGCACCCGACTGCCGCTGCTGGTGGCCTGGTGGCTCGCCCCTACGAGCCGCTGGCGGACGACCGGCTGGAACGCCGGCCCGACCAAACCCTGTCTCCTGCAGTCGCTTCAGAAGACAAATCGAAGCCCGCGAGGGCTTCGATTTGGCATCTCGGCGGGCGTTGGAGCGGACGGTTCCCGCCGCTCGACACCCCCGGCAAAAGGCCCGATACTCCGGGCAGCCTGTACACATTGGGCCAAATCACTTCCATTGCAAGCGACCGCTTCGGGTCGCTTTTCCCGCGTGAAGCCCGCAGCTCCCGGGTGCCGTTCCTGCTCGCACTCGAGGAAGACGTCGAGCGGCCGAAGGTCCGCTCCAACGCCGCTGCCGGCAATGAGCGCAGGGCCGTCGGCCCCGCGCTCCATTGCCGCCCTACTTGACCTCG
The DNA here is from genome assembly GCA_963741815.1 of uncultured beta proteobacterium. Lineage (GTDB taxonomy): Bacteria > Pseudomonadota > Gammaproteobacteria > Burkholderiales > Usitatibacteraceae > Usitatibacter. The sequence continues at coordinate 641,618 of CAVUJI010000003.1, read as the reverse complement.
ACCTTGGCGCCGGCGTCTTCCAGCTTCTTCTTGATCGCCTCGGCGTCGGCCTTGCTCACGCCTTCCTTGACCGGCTTGGGCGCGCCGTCGACCAGGTCCTTGGCCTCCTTCAGGCCCAGGCTCGTCACCTCGCGCACGGCCTTGATGGTGTTCACCTTGTTCTCGCCGGCGGCGGCGAGCACCACGGTGAACTCGGTCTGCTCCTCGGCCGCGGCGGCGCCCGCCGCACCCGCGCCCGGGGCGGCGACGGCCACGGTGGCCGCGGCGGCGGACACGCCGAACTTCTCTTCCATGTCCTTGATGAGCTGCGAGAGCTCGAGGACGCTCATGTTCCCGATCGCGTCGAGGATGTCCTGCTTGGCGATAGCCATGGTGTATTGCTCCTGATGAATGGTTTGAACGTGTCGTGGAGGATCAGGCCGCGGCCTTCTCCTTCTGGTCCCGCAGCGCGGCGAGCGTCCGGGCGAACTTGGACGGCACCTCGTTGAGCGTCTGGACGAACTTGGCGACCGGCGCCTGCATCGTGCCCATCAGCGTGGCGAGGAGCTGCTCGCGGGGGGGCATCGTGGCGAGACTGCCGACTTCCTTCGCCGTCATCAGCTGGTGGGGCATCATGCCGCCCATGATGACGAGCTTGTCGTTGCCCTTCGCGTACGTATGGAGCACCTTCGCGGCGGCCACCGGGTCGTCGGAGATGCCGTAGGCGAGCGGGCCGTACATCTGGTCGGCCAGCTTCTCGAACGGCGTCCCCTGGACCGCGCGGCGCGCGAGGGTGTTCTTCAGGACGCGAAGGTAGACGCCCGAGGCTCGCGCCTGGGCACGCAGCGTGGTGATGTCCTCGACCGGCAGGCCGCGGTACTCCGCCAGGACGACGGATTGCGCGTTGGCCAGCCGGGCGGACACCTCCGCCACGACCTCCTTCTTGCCTTCTAGGTTCAGACTCAAGGTCCTTCTCCTTTCGTGTCGACGCGAGGGCCGTTGCCGGACCCGCGCGCCACCCATAGCGACCTCTCGTCAGGAGCGCCCGCGGCGAGCCGCGGGAAAGCCTGTCCTGGGTGCGCCATCTGCGTCGGCTTCGGGGATATCTCCCCTCGTTTGAGCCCCTTTCGCTCCCCGGCGCCGGTGGCCCGGCGCCGCGGCGGGACGCCTACGGTCTTTGACAACCCGCAGCCCGTGCGGCGGCTGCGGCCCAAAGTTCGCGCCCGGGTTCCTGCCGGGCCATGGTCCCCTTCCGGGGACGTCGCCTCGCTACTCGGCCGCGGGTGCGGCGCCGCTGGCGAGCGGACCGTGCTCCACCCGGATGCCCACGCCCATCGTGCTCGAGACCGAGACCTTCCTCAGGTAGATCCCCTTCGCCGAGGCCGGACGCGCCTTGTTGATCGCGCCGATGAGCGCCTCGAGGTTCTCGGCGAGGGCGTCGACCGGGAACGAGGCCCGGCCGATCGTGCACTGCACGATGCCGGCCTTGTCCGCGCGGTACTGCACCTGGCCGCCCTTGGCGTTCTTCACCGCCTCCTCGACGTTCGGCGTCACCGTGCCCACCTTCGGGTTGGGCATGAGGCCGCGCGGGCCCAGCACCTGGCCCAGGGGGCCCACCACCTTCATCGCGTCCGGCGTGGCGATCACCACGTCGAAGTCCATGAAGCCGCCCTTCACCTTCTCGGCGAGGTCGTCGAAGCCCACGACGTCCGCACCGGCGGCCTTCGCCTTCTCGGCGTTGGCGCCCTGGGCGAACACCGCCACGCGAACGGTCTTGCCCGTGCCGCGGGGCAGCACGACGCTGCCGCGCACGACCTGGTCCGACTTCTTCGCGTCGATGCCGAGGTTCACCGCGACGTCGATCGACTCGTCGAACTTCGCGGTCGCCGTCTTCTTCGCGAGGTCGAGGGCGTCCCGGACCTCGTAGGAGCGGTTGCGGTCCACCAGCTCCACGATCTTCTTCGCGCGCTTGGAGTCGGCCATGTCAGATGCCCTCCACTTCGACGCCCATGCTGCGGGCGCTGCCGGCGATCGTGCGCACCGCCGCCTCCATGTCGGCCGCGGTGAGGTCCGGCTGCTTGGTCTTCGCGATCTCCTCGGCCTGCGCGCGCGTGAGCTTGCCCACCTTGTCCGTGTGCGGCTTGGGGCTGCCCTTGTCGAGCTTCAGCGCCCTGCGGATGAGCACCGAGGCGGGGGGCGATTTGAGGATGAACGTGAAGCTCTTGTCCGCGTACGCGGTGATCACCACCGGGAGCATCAGGCCCGGTTCCATCTTCTGGGTCTGGGCGTTGAACGCCTTGCAGAACTCCATGATGTTCAGGCCGCGCTGGCCGAGCGCGGGGCCGATGGGCGGCGAGGGGTTCGCCTTGCCCGCCGGCACCTGGAGCTTGATCAGGCCGACGACTTTCTTTGCCACGTGACTTCTCCTGCGGGTTCGAGCGGCCGCCTCGAGGGGCGGCCTCCCCGGTCTTCACGCCGGAGAACCGTCCGGCACGGCGGGCTGGGCCCGGAATCGGCGGCTCAGGCCTTCTCGACCTGACCGAAATCGAGCTCCACCGGGGTCGCGCGGCCGAAGATCAGCACCGAGACCCGGATCTTGCTCTTCTCGTAGTTCACTTCCTCCACGTTGCCGTTGAAGTCCGTGAAGGGCCCTTCCTTGACGCGCACGGACTCGCCCACCTCGAAGAGCACCTTGGGCTTGGGCTTCTCCACCCCCTCCTGCACCTGGTGCATGATGTTCTCGACCTCCTTGTCGGAGATCGGGGTGGGGCGCATCGCGGTGCCGCCGATGAAGCCGGTCACCTTCGGCGTGCTCTTCACGAGGTGCCACGTCTCGTCGGTCATGTCCATCTGCACGAGGATGTAGCCCGGGAAGAAGCGGCGCTCGCTGATCGCCTTCTGCCCGCTCTTCATCTCCACCACCTCCTCGGTCGGCACCAGCACCTGGCCGAACTTGTCCTGCATCCCCGAGCGCTTTATGCGCTCGAGCAGCGCCTGCTGGATGCTCTTCTCCTGCCCGGAGTAGGCGTGCACCACGTACCAGCGCATCGTCATGCTCAACCTCCCGTCCCGAGCAGCTTCTCGGTGATCGAGAGCAGCCCCCAATCGACCAGCCACAGGAACAGCGCCATCAGGAAGACGAAGAGGAACACGACGCCCGTGGTCTGCAGCGTCTCCTTGCGGCTGGGCCACACGACGCGCTTGGCCTCCTCCCACGACTCGCGGGCGAAGGCGACGAAGGTGCGGCCCGAAGCCGTGAACCAGAAGACCACGGCCGCCGCGGCGAACGCGCCGAGCATCGCCCCCAGGCGCACCCCGAGGGCCCGGTCGGCGAGCACGTAGTAGGCCGCGAGGCCCGCCACGGCCACCAGCGCCGCGATCGCTATCTTGATTCGTTCCGCCATTCAGGCTCGTCCGTTTCGTCTGCCGTGTGGCAGGCCAGGAGGGTCTCGAACCCCCAACCTGCGGTTTTGGAGACCGCCGCTCTGCCAATTGAGCTACTGGCCTATTCCCCTACAAGGATTACTCGAGGACCTTGCTCACCACGCCGGCGCCGACGGTGCGGCCGCCCTCGCGGATGGCGAAGCGCAGCCCCTGCTCCATCGCGATCGGGGCGATGAGGGTCACCGTCATCTTGATGTTGTCGCCCGGCATCACCATCTCGGTGCCCGCCGGCAGCTCCAGCGAGCCGGTCACGTCGGTGGTGCGGAAGTAGAACTGCGGCCGGTAGCCGTTGAAGAACGGCGTGTGCCGCCCGCCCTCCTCCTTCGACAGCACGTACACCTCGCACTCGAACTTCGTGTGCGGCGTGATCGAGCCGGGCTTGGCCAGCACCTGCCCGCGCTCCACCTCCTCGCGCTTGGTCCCGCGCAGCAGCACCCCGATGTTGTCCCCCGCCTGCCCCTGGTCGAGCAGCTTGCGGAACATCTCCACCCCGGTGCACACCGTCTTCATCGTGGGCTTCAGCCCCACGATCTCCAGCTCCTCGCCCACCTTCACGATCCCGCGCTCCACCCGGCCCGTCACCACCGTGCCGCGCCCCGAGATCGAGAACACGTCCTCCACCGGCATCAGGAACGCCCCCTCGATCGCGCGCTCCGGCGTCGGGATGTACGTGTCCAGCGCCTCGGCCAGCTTGATGATCGACTGCTCCCCCAGCTCGCCCTTGTCGCCCTCGAGCGCCTTCAACGCCGAGCCGATCACGATCGGCGTCTTGTCCCCCGGAAACTGGTACTTCGACAGGAGCTCCCGAACCTCCACCTCCACCAGCTCCAGCAGCTCCTTGTCGTCGACCATGTCCGCCTTGTTCAGGTACACGACGATGTAGGGCACGCCCACCTGGCGCGCCAGCAGGATGTGCTCGCGCGTCTGCGGCATCGGGCCGTCGGCGGCACTCACCACCAGGATCGCCCCGTCCATCTGCGCCGCGCCCGTGATCATGTTCTTCACGTAGTCGGCGTGGCCCGGGCAGTCCACGTGCGCGTAGTGGCGGTTGGCCGTCTCGTACTCCACGTGGGCCGTGTTGATCGTGATCCCCCGCGCCTTCTCCTCCGGCGCGTTGTCGATCTGGTCGTAGCCCCTCGCCTCGCCGCCGAACTTCTTCGACAGCACCGTCGTGATCGCCGCCGTCAGCGTCGTCTTGCCGTGGTCCACGTGCCCGATGGTGCCCACGTTCACGTGCGGTTTCGTACGCTCGAACTTGCCCTTTGCCATGATTTCGCTGTCCTGGAGAACGTTGGTGTTGACTGCCTCTTGTTGCGCAATGCCTGGTGCCCATGATGCGGATTGAACGCATGACCTCTCCCTTACCAAGGGAGTGCTCTACCACTGAGCTACATGGGCGTTGCTCGATGCCTTGGAGCGGGTGAAGGGAATCGAACCCTCGTCGTAAGCTTGGAAGGCTTCTGCTCTGCCATTGAGCTACACCCGCCGCGAAGCCCCGCCGACGAAGGCCCTGAGCCGTCACCGCCCCGCCCCGCCTTCAGGGGCCCGGATTGTTGGTGGAGGAGGTTGGATTCGAACCAACGTAGGCGCAAGGCCAACAGATTTACAGTCTGCCCCCTTTAACCACTCGGGCACCCCTCCGGGAAACTCTCGATTATCCCGTACTTTCACGGTTAGATCAAGCAAAACAGGCATTTCCCTGCCGGGAAGCCGGGTGCCGGCACTCCGAATCGAACGGAGGACCTACCGCTTACAAGGCGGTTGCTCTACCCGCTGAGCTATGCCGGCTGAGCGAGCGCTCACTTAATGAGCTTCAGGCGTGTCTTGCCGGCCGCGGTGGCCGGCGGCCGGGGCGGCTCGGCGTCCGCCTCCGAGACCGCGGGCGCGCCGGCGGGCGCGGCGGCGAGCGCCGCGGGCGCCTCGACCGTGAAGAAGGCGCCCTGCCCGTTCTCCCGGGCGAAGATGCCCTGGACCCGGTCCACCGGGATGCTCACCTCGCGGGAGACCCCGTTGAACCGCGCCGAGAACTGGATCAGCTCGTTGTTGATCGTGAGGTTGCGGGTGGCGTTCAGGCTCACGTTCAGCACGATCTCGCCGTTCTTCACGTACTCCATCGGCACCCGCGTGCCCTCGTCGACGCGGACGCTGAGATAGGGCGTGAAGCCGCAGTCCGAGCACCACTCGTAGATGGCGCGGATGAAATAGGGCTTGGTCGAGACTTCCGGCACGCGCATGGCTCCTTAGACGGCGACCCCGCAACGATACCGCAACGGCGCCAGCGCGACGCCCGGGGCCTGCTCCATTCGACCCGCCCCCGCCCCTAGCGGCGCATGGCCTTCTCGGAGGCGGTCATCGAGTCGATGAACGCCTGCCGGGAGAAGAGCCGCTCGGCGTATTTGAGCAGCGGCGCCGACTGCTTGTTCAGCTGGACCTGGTAGTGGTCGAGGCGCCAGAGCAGCGGGGCGATCGCCACGTCGAGCATCGAGAATTCCTCGCCCAGCATGTACTTCTGCTTCACGAAGATCGGCGCGATCTGGATCAGGTTCTCGCGGATGTACAGCCGCGCCTTCTCCTGCGCCTTCTGGGTGCCGGACTCGAGCGTCTGGACGTGGTTGAACAGCTCCTGCTCGAACCGGAAGAGGAAGAGGCGCGCGCGCGCGCGCATCACCGGGTCGGCGGGCATCAGCTGCGGATGCGGGAAGCGCTCGTCGATGTACTCGTTGATGATGTTGGACTCGTAGAGCACGAGGTCGCGCTCGACCAGCACCGGCGTGCGGTTGTACGGGTTCATCACCGCGAGGTCCTCGGGCTTGTTCATGAGGTCCACGTCGATGATCTCGAAATCCATGCCCTTTTCGTAGAGCACGATTCGGCAGCGGTGGCTGAAGGGATCGGTGATCCCCGAGTAGAGCGTCATCATTTCCTGTTCACCCCTTGTCGCGCGAGGCGCGCGGTGCGCCTAGTGGACGTCCTTCCAGTATTCCCGCTTGAGCAGCAGCGTCAGCACGAAGTAGCCCGCGAGGAAGAAGAGCACGACGATGCCCCACTGCTTGCGGCTGGTCTGCGCCGGCTCCGCCATGTACGCGAGGTAGTTCACGAGGTCGCCCACGTAGCGGTCGTACTCGAGCGGGCTCATCGAGCCCGGCTGCTCGATCACCAGCTTTCGCGACTCGATCCTGTCGCCGGTGAACTTGTCGGTGCGCGTGGTCACCTGCAGCGCCTGCTCGCCCTGCTTGTCCCACAGCACGTGCGGCATCGCCACGTTCGGGAAGACGAGGTTGTTCCAGCCGCTCTTGCTCGCCGGGTCGCGGTAGAAGCTGCGCAGGTACGTGTAGAGCCAGTCCGCGCCCCGGGAGCGCCCGACCAGGGTCAGGTCCGGCGGCACCACCGCGAAGGCCGCCTTGGCGATCTTCGGGTCCATCGGGGTGGTCATGGTCGCGCCCACCTTGTCGCTGGTGAAGAGGAGGTTGTCCTTGATCTCCTTTTCCGTGAGGCCGAGGTCGGTGAGCCGGCCGTAGCGCATCGCCGCCGCCTGGTGGCAGTTGAGGCAGTGGTTCACGAAGATCTGCGCGCCGCGCTGCAGCGAGGCCTTGTCGTGCAGGTCCACGGGGGCGTGGTCGAGGGCGACCTCGCCCTCGGCGGCGGCGGCCAGCGCCGGGGCGACGAGGAGGATGAGTCCAGCGAGGGTCTTCTTCATCACCAGGTCACCCTTTGCGGCTCGGGCTTCTCGCGGTCCGCGGCGGTGAACCACGGCATCAGCACGAAGAAGGCGAAGTAGACGAGCGTGAACAGCCGCGCCACCCACAGCGCCACGAAGTCGCCGCCGACCAGCGGGATGCCGTTGCCGAAGGCGCCGAGGACGTTCGTGGGGTGCAGCCCGAGGTAGGCGAGCACGAAGAAGCTCACCACGAGCCCCGCGAAGAAGACCTTCCAGCGCGGGCCCCGGTAGCGGATCGACTTCACCCGCCCGCGGTCGAGCCACGGCACGAGGAAGAGGATCAGCACCGCCGCGCCCATCACCGCCACGCCGGGGAACTGCGAGCCGAACATCGGCGGGACGGCGCGCAGCATCGCGTAGAACGGCGTGAAGTACCACACGGGCGCGATCTCCGGCGGCGTCTGCAGCGGGTTGGCCGGGACGAAGTTGTTCGCCTCGAGGAAGTACCCGCCCATCTCCGGGGTGAAGAACACGATGCACGCGAAGACGATGAGGAACACCGCCACCCCCATCATGTCCTTGACCGTGTAGTACGGGTGGAACGGGATGCCGTCGACCGGGTGGCCGGAAACGGGGTCGATGTTCTTGTGGATCTCGATGCCGTCGGGGTTGTTCGAGCCCACCTCGTGCAGCGCCATGAGGTGCGCGGCCACCAGGCCCACCAGGACGAGCGGGAGCGCGATCACGTGCAGCGCGAAGAACCGGTTCAGCGTCGCGTCGGAGACGTTGTAGTCGCCCCGGATCCACACCGCCAGCGCGTCGCCGATGAAGGGGATGGTGCCGAAGAGGTTGATGATGACCTGCGCGCCCCAGTAGGACATCTGGCCCCAGGGCAGCAGGTAGCCGAAGAACGCCTCGGCCATGAGCGCGAGGTAGATCACCATGCCGAAGATCCAGAGGAGCTCGCGCGGCCGGCGGTACGAGCCGTACATGAGGCCGCGCACCATGTGCAGGTACACGACGATGAAGAAGGCCGACGCGCCCGTGGAGTGCACGTAGCGGATGAACCAGCCGGCGGGCACGTCGCGCATGATGTACTCGACCGAGGCGAAGGCCTCGCGCGCGTCGGGCTTGTAGTTCATGGTGAGGAAGATGCCCGAGGCGATCTGGATCACGAGCACCAGCATCGCGAGCGACCCGAAGTAGTACCAGAAGTTGAAGTTCTTCGGCGCGTAGTACTCGGCGGCCTGCTCGTTCCACAGGGACACCAGCGGGAAGCGCCGGTCGACCCAGGTGAGGATGCCGTTGAAGGGGCCGGCCCCGGTCACCGGGGGCTTGTCGATCGCGGCCATCGCGCTACGCTCCTTTCGGGTCTTCGCCGACGACCACGATCGCGTCGTCGACGTAGTGATACGGGGGGATCACGAGGTTCGTCGGCGCCGGGGAGCCGACGAAGACGCGCCCGGCGAGGTCGAAGCGCGAGCCATGGCAGGGGCAGTAGTAGCCGCCCGGCCAGGTGGGCCCCATGTCGGAATCGGGGCCGACCTCCTTCTTGAGGTTCGGCGTGCAGCCGAGATGGGTGCACACGCCCACGCAGACGAACATCTCCGGCTTGATCGAGCGGTCGATGCCCTTGATGTAGGCCGGCTGGTGCTTCACCTTCGAGTCGGGGTCGACGAGGAGGGGGGCGTTGCCGGGGAGCCGCTCGAGCATCGCCTTGGTCCGGTGCAGGATCCACACGGGCTTGCCGCGCCACTCGACGGTGATCTGCTGGCCGAGCTCGACCTTGGAGGTGTCGTACTCGACCGGCGCGCCGGCGGCCAGCGCCCGGGCGCTCGGAAACCAGCTGGCGAGGAAGGGCACGGCCACTCCCGCGCCCGCGGCTGCGCTGGCGACGGCAGTGGCGACCACGAGGAGTCGGCGTCTCTTTTCGTCGACGTTGTCGGTGACGATGGCGGTCATTGCGGATGAGGGGGAGGAAGGGGCGGGGAGTCGGGCAAACGCGCTATTTTAGCGGATTTGCGCCCCTTCCTTAAAGCCCGGCGCGCGGCCGCCCGGTTGACGCGGCGCCGGCGGGTGCCTAGATTGGCCGCTTTCCGGGGAGGTCCCATGAGCTGGACCAGCGAGTTCCACGAGTTCGCGGTGCGCGGCAGCGTCGTCGATCTCGCCGTCGGCGTGATCGTGGGGGGAGCGTTCGGCAAGATCGTCGACTCGCTCGTGAACGACGTGACGATGCCGCTGGTGGGCACGGTCACGGGCGGGCTCGCCTTCCACAACTACTTCCTCCCGCTGCGCAGGATCCCGGAGGGCGTCCCCCACACCCTCGAGGCGGTGCGCCAGGCCGGCGTTCCCGTCGTCGCCTGGGGCAACTTCACGAACGTGGTCATCAACTTCGTGATCCTCGCCTTCGTCGTGTTCATGATGGTCCGCCAGATCAACCGCCTGCGCCGGCGCCAGCCCCCGGCCCCGCCCGCCCCGCCCGAGCAGGTGGTGCTGCTGCGCGAGATCCGCGACGCGCTTCGGAAGTAGCGCGCGCGGGCCGGCCCCGGCCGGTAGAATCGACGGTTTTCCGCGTCCCGCCCCCGCTCCATGCGCAAGCTCTGGCTCGTCTTCGCCCAGGCCGTCACGGTCACCCTGGCGCTGATCTTCGTGGTGTCCCTGGTCAAGCCCGAGTGGATGTCGTGGCGCAAGCCCGTGGTCGAGATGCGCCAGGCCCCGGCCCAGGCTGCGGGGGTGGTCGCCCCGGTCGCCGCCGACATGCCCCTTTCCTTCAGCAACGCGGCCCGGAAGGCGATCCCGTCGGTGGTGAACATCTCCGCCACGCGCCAGGTGCGCCGGCACAACCCGCTCCTCGACGACCCGGATTTCCAGCGCTTCTTCGGCGACCGCTTCAGCCTGCCGCCGGAGACGCAGATGTCGCTCGGGTCCGGCGTGATCGTGAGCCGGGAGGGCTACATCCTCACCAACGACCACGTGGTCGACGGGGTGAGCGACATCCAGGTCACGCTCCAGGACGGGCGCACGCTCTCCGGCAAGATCGTCGGCACCGACCCGGACACGGACCTCGCCGTGGTGCGCATCTCCGCCTCCGGCCTCACGCCGATCACCTTCGGCCGATCCGACCAGGTCCGGGTGGGCGACGTGGTGCTCGCGATCGGCGACCCGTTCAGCGTCGGGCAGACCGTGACGATGGGCATCGTGAGCGCGGTGGGCCGGGACATCCTCTCGGCCAGCCCGTTCGGCAACTTCATCCAGACCGACGCGGCGATCAACCCGGGCAACTCGGGTGGCGCGCTGGTCGACGTGCAGGGCAACCTCGTCGGCATCAACACGCTCATCTTCTCGCGCTCCGGCGGCTACCAGGGCATCGGCTTCGCCATCCCCGTGAGCCTCGCCGGGCGGATCATGGAGCAGATCATCGAGACGGGCGGCGTGACCCGCGGGTGGTTCGGCGTGGAGGTGGCCGACATCACCCCGGAGCTCGCCGAGTCCCTCGGCCTGCGCGGCACGCGCGGGGCCATCGTCGGCGCGATCGAGCACGGCAGCCCCGCGGAAAAGGGCGGCATCCAGCTGGGGGACGTGGTCCTCGCGATCGACGGGCACCCGGTCGCCGACTCCGCGGCGGCGCTCAAGGAGATCGCGCGGGTGGCGCCCGGCCGCTCGGTGCCGGTGCAGGTGCTGCGGCGCGACCGGGAGACGACCCTCGAGGTCGTGGTGGGCCGGCGCAAGCCCCGCCCGCGCCTGCCCGAATAGCTACTCGGCGTCGGGGCCGTCGGCGACGGCCGGCTCCTTGCGCCGCCGCGCCGCGAACCCGGCGAAGAAGATGCCCGCCTCGTAGAGCAGGCACATCGGCAGGGCGAGCGCGATCTGGGAGACGACGTCCGGCGGCGTCACGATCGCGGCCAGCACGAAGATCGCCACCACCACGTAGCCGCGCCATTCCCGCAACTGCTCGATCGTCACGAGGCCCGTGAGCACGAGCACGACCACGACCACCGGCACCTCGAAGGCGAGCCCGAACGCGAGGAACATCCCGAGCACGAAGTTGAAGTACGCCTCGATGTCCGGGGCCACCGAGATGCTCTTCGGGGCGAAGTGCGCGATGAACGCGAAGACCTTGCGGAAGACGATGAAGTAGCAAAACGCCATCCCCAGGAAGAAGAGGATCGTGCTGCTCACCACCAGCGGCAGCACCAGGCGGCGCTCGTGGGCGTACAGGCCGGGGGCGACGAACGCCCAGCCCTGGTAGAGCACGTAGGGCAGCGCCGCGAGGAACGCCGTCATGAAGGCGATCTTCATGGGGATGAGGAACGGCGTGATCACCCCGGTGGCGATCATGTGCGAGTCGCGCGGCAGGCTGCGCATGAGCGGCAGCGCCAGCAGGTCGTAGAGCTCGGAGCTGAAGTACAGCGTGGGAATCGCGCAGACCAGCACGGCGAGCAGGCTGCGCACGAGGCGCCCGCGCAGCTCGACCAGGTGCGAGAGGAACGTCTCTTCCGGCGCGCCGTCCGGCATCGTCTCCGCCATGTCAGGCCGCCGGCGGCTTGGGAGGGGGCCGCTCGGCCGCGGCAGGCGCCGGCGCCGGCGCCGGCTCGATGCCCAGCTCGAGCTGCGGCGAGGCCGCGGCGGGCTCGGCGGGCGCGGCGTGACCGCCGGCGGAGGCGACCTGGGAAGCCGCCTCGCCCAGCTGGCGGTCCATGTCGGCCTGCACCTCGCGGATCTCGCGCTCGGCCTGCGCGGTCTCGGACCGGATGTCGGCCTGGAACGAGCGCGCCGCGTCCTCGAACTCGGTCTTCACCTTGCCGAGGTCCGCGGCCTCGAGCTCGCGGTTGATGTCGGACTTCACCTGGCTCACGTAGCGCTGCATGCGCCCGAAGAGCACGCCGAGAGTCCGGGCGACCTTCGGCAGGCGTTCGGGCCCGACCACGACCAGCGCCACGACGCCCACCATGAGGAGCTCGGAAAACCCGATGTCGAACATGCGGTTGGGAGGGGAAGCGACGGCGCGCGCGGCGTGCGCCCGGACGTCAGCCCTTCTGCTTTTCCTTGACCTCGCCCTCGATGGTCGTGCCGGAAGAGGTGATCTCGCCCTGGGGCTTGGCGGGCTCCTCGCTCTTCATGCCCTCCTTGAACCCCTTGACCGCGCCGCCGAGGTCCGCGCCGATGTTGCGCAGCTTCTTCGTGCCGAAGATGAGCAGCACGATGACGAGGACGATCAACCAATGCCAGATGCTGAAGGAACCCATTGCGAATCTCCTGGCGCGCGGCCCCTATTTCCTCGCGAGCATGTGCGGAAGCACGTCGGGGCCGCCGATGATGTGTATGTGCAAATGATACACGTCCTGACGCGCCACCCGACCGGTGTTGACGATGGTCCGGAAGCCCTCCGTCGCCCCCTGCTCGCGCGCCAGCCGCCCGGCGATCGCGAGGATGCGGCCCATCACCGCCGCGTCCTCCGGGCCGGCCTCGGCGAGCGACGGGATGTGCTTCTTGGGGACGATCATGAAGTGCACGGGGGCGACCGGCTGGATGTCGTGGAAGGCGAGGATCTCGTCGTCCTCGTACACCTTGTTGCTCGAGATCTCGCCCCGCACGATCCTGCAGAATACGCACTCGCTCATGGCTTGCCTCCCTCGTGGCGCGATCGCTTCTCCTCGATGCCCGAGCGGCCCTCGCGGCGCTCGAGCTCCGCGAGCACCTCCGACAGCGCCACCCCGTGCCAGCCGAGCATCACCAGGCAGTGGAACCACAGGTCCGCCGTCTCGTGCACGATCGCCTCGCGCGCGCCGCCCTTGGCGGCGAGGATCGTCTCGGTCGCTTCCTCGCCCACCTTCCTGAGGATCGCGTCGAGGCCCTTGCGCTGCAGGGATGCCACGTAGGAGGAGGACGGGTCCGCGCCGCGCCGCGCGGCGATCGCGGCCTCGAGGCGCCGCAGGATGTCCGGCTCAGCCATCGCCGCCTCCCGCGGGCACCACGACGGGATCGGTGACCGACCAGCGCGCCGCACCCGGCGCGCCCTCCAGGCGCTGGAAGAAGCAGCGCCGGCGCCCGGTGTGGCACGCCACCCCCGCCACCGGCCGCACCCTGAGGAGCACCGCGTCGGCGTCGCAGTCGAGGCGCACCTCCTCCACGCGCAGGACGTGGCCGGAGTTCTCGCCCTTCTTCCAGAGCCTGCCGCGCGAGCGCGACCAGTAGGTCGCCTCGCCGGAGGCGACGGTGCGCGCGAGCGCCTCGCGGTTCATCCACGCGAGCATCAGCACCTCGCCGCTCGCCGCGTCCTGGGCGATGGCGGGAACCAGGCCCTGGGCATTCCAGGCCACGGCGTCGAGCCAGGCCGATTCGTCGCTCACTGTCGCATCTCGATTCCCCGCGCGGCCAGGAAGCGCTTGGCCTGCGGGATGGTGATCTCGCCGAAATGGAAGACGGAGGCGGCGAGCACCGCGTCCGCCCGGCCCTCCTCGATGCCTGCCGCCAGGTCCTCGAGGCTGCCCACGCCCCCGCTCGCGATGAGCGGGACCGCGACCGCTTCCGACACCGCGCGCGTGAGCCCGAGGTCGAAGCCGCTGCGCGTGCCGTCGCGGTCCATGCTGGTGAGCAGGATCTCGCCCGCGCCGCGCGCGGCCATCTCCCGGGCCCATTCTACGGCATCGATCCCGCGGGCCTTGCGCCCGCCGTGGGTGTAAACCTCCCAGCGTCCGGGGCCGGCGGCGCGGGCGTCGATCGCGACCACGATCGCCTGCGAGCCGAAGCGCCGCGCGGCCTGCGCCACGAGGCCCGGGTTGTCCACCGCGGCGGTGTTGATGCTCACCTTGTCGGCGCCGGCGTTGAGCAGTTTCCTCACGTCCTCCACCGAGCGCACGCCCCCGCCGACGGTGAGGGGGATGAAGACCTCGTCGGCCACCCGCTCGATCACGGGCACGATCGTGTCGCGCGCGTCGCTCGAGGCGGTGATGTCGAGGAAGGCGAGCTCGTCGGCGCCCGCCTCGTCGTAGCGGCGCGCGGCCTCCACGGGGTCTCCCGCGTCGCGCAGGCGCACGAAGTTCACGCCCTTCACCACCCGGCCCGCGTGCACGTCGAGGCAGGGGATGATCCGCTTGGCGAGCCCCACCTACGCCTCGCCCGCGGCGAGCTTCACGGCGGCGGCGAAGTCGAGCTTGCCCTCGTAGATGGCGCGTCCCGTGATGCACCCGGCGATGCCCTCGGACTCGACCGCCATCAGGGCGCGCACGTCGTCGAGGCTGTTGAGCCCGCCGCTCGCGATGACGGGGACGATGAGCGCCTGGGCGAGGCGCACCGTCGCCTCGATGTTGACGCCGGTCATCATGCCGTCGCGCCCGATGTCGGTGTAGATGACGGCCTCGACGCCGTAGTCCTGGAAGCGCCTGGCGAGGTCCACCACGTCGTGGCCGGTGAGCTTGGACCAGCCGTCGGTCGCGACCTTCCCGTCGCGCGCGTCGAGCCCGACGATGATGTGGCCCGGGAAGGCGTCGCACGCCTCGTGCAGGAAGCCCGGGTTCTTGACGGCCGCGGTGCCGATGATGACGTAGGACACGCCGTCGTCGAGGTAGCGCTCGATGGTGTCGAGGTCGCGGATGCCGCCGCCCAGCTGGATCGGCACGTCGGAGTCGACGGCCGCGACGATCTCCTTGATCGCCGCCTCGTTGCGCGGCTTGCCGGCCACGGCGCCGTTGAGGTCCACCACGTGCAGGCGGCGCGCGCCCCGGGAGGCCCATTGCGCGGCCGTCTCGCCCGGATTGGCGGAGAACACGGTGGCCTTGTCCATGCGCCCCTGCTCCAGGCGCACGCAGTGGCCGTCCTTCAGGTCGATGGCGGGAATGATCAGCATGGCTGCGGGGTGGGGAGCCTCACGGGTTCCAGGAGGAGAAGTTGCTGAGTAGCGTAAGCCCCGCGGCGCCGCTTTTCTCGGGATGGAACTGCGTGGCGAAAATGTTATCCCGTGCGATGGCCGAGGTAAAGGCGCCGGGGTAGCGCGTGGTCGCGGCGGTGAGCGCCGGGTCCCCGGGCGCGCAATAGAAGCTGTGGACGAAATAGAAGCGCGCGCCGTCGTCGATGCCCTTCCACAGCGCGTGGGGCAGCGCCTGCCACACCTCGTTCCACCCCATGTGGGGGATCTTGAGGCCGGGCGGGAACCCGGGGGTGGCGCGGAAGCCGAGGACGCGCCCGGCAAGCAGCGCGAGGCCGGGCGTGTCCCCCTCCTCGCTGCGCTCGAAGAGCATCTGCTGGCCGATGCACAGCCCGAGGAAGGGCCTGGCGCGGGCCGCCTCGGCCACGGCCTGGCCCAGCCCGCTCTCGGACAGCGCGCGCATGCAGTCCGGCATCGCGCCCTGCCCTGGGAAGACCACCCGGTCGGCGCGCCGGATCGCGTCCGGGTCGGCCGTGATGGTCACCTCGGCGCCCGGAGCGACGCGGTTGAGCGCCTTCTGCACCGAGCGCAGGTTGCCCATTCCGTAGTCGACGATGGAGATGCGGGGCGACATCGCGGTGCCAGGCGCGGCTAGAGCGCTCCCTTGGTCGAGGGGACGACCCCGGCGGCGCGCGCATCGGGCTCGACGGCCATGCGCAGCGCGCGGGCGAACGCCTTGAAGATCGTCTCGCACTGGTGGTGGGCGTTGTCGCCGCGCAGGTTGTCGATGTGCACGGTGGCCTGGGCGTGGTTCACGAAGCCCTGGAAGAATTCATGGGTGAGGTCGACGTCGAACTCCCCCACCCGCGCGCGCCGGAAGTCGACGTGGAAAGCGAGGCCCGGCCGGCCGGAGAAGTCCACCACGGCGCGCGAGAGCGCCTCGTCGAGCGGCACGTAGGCGTGGCCGTAGCGCCGGATGCCCCTCTTGTCGCCGAGCGCCTTGGCCACCGCCATGCCGAGCGCGATCCCGATGTCCTCGACGGTGTGGTGCGCGTCGATCTCGAGGTCGCCCTTGGCCCGCACGGTGAGGTCGATCGCGCCGTGGCGCGCGATCTGGTCGAGCATGTGGTCGAGGAACGGGATGCCCGAGGCGAGGTTCGCCTCGCCGCGCCCGTCGAGGTCGACGGCGACGTGGACCTGCGTCTCCTTCGTGTCGCGTTGGATTTGCGCCTTGCGCATGGGTATCACGCGACCGCCGCGGCGAGGGCCGCGACGAGTCGATCGTTCTCTTCGGCGGTTCCGACCGTGAGCCTCAGGCAGTGCGCGAGCAGCGGGTGCGAGCCGTGGAATGTCCGGACCAATATACCACGGGCCTTCAGGCCCTCGAAGGCGCGCGGGGCGTCGGGCACGCGCACGAGCACGAAATTCGCCGCCGAGGCGAACCGGCGCACCCCGGGCAGCGCGTCCAGCCGCTGGCCGAGCCGCGCGCGCTCCTCGACGATGCGCCGCGTCTGCCCCGCGAGCACGTCGCCGTGGCCGAGGAGCAGCTCGGCGGCGGCCATGCTGAGGGCGTTCACGTTGTACGGCAGCCGCAGCTTCTCGAGCTCGGCGGCCCACTCCACCGGGGCGACGGCGAGCCCGAGGCGCAGTCCCGCCAGCCCCAGCTTCGAGACGGTGCGCACCAGCACGAGGTTCGGGTGCCGCCCCACCTCGCCCAGCAGGCTCGCCCCCCCGGCGAAGGGGTAGTAGGCCTCGTCCACCACGACGAGCCCCGGCGAGGCCGCGACCAGCCGCAGGATCGCGTCGCGGTCGAAGAGGTTGCCGCTGGGATTGTTCGGGTAGGCGATCCACGTCACCGCCGGGCGGTACGCCTCGAGCGCCGCGTGCATCGCGGCCTCGTCGAGCGAGAAGTCCTCGGCGAGGGCGATCCCCACGTAGCGCAGCCCGCACGCGATCGCGCTCATCCGGTACATCGCGAAGGAGGGCTCCGGGGCCAGGGCGACGGCGCCCGGGCGGGCGAGCGCCATGGCGATGAGCTGCAGGATCTCGTCGGAGCCGTTGCCGAGGACGATCGCGAGGCCGTCGGGGATCGCCATCGCCTCGCGCAGCCGCGCCTTGAGCGCGCCCGCCTGGGGATCCGGGTAGCGGTTCACCGCCACGGCGGCGAGCCGCTCGCCCATCTCGCGGGCGAGCGCCGGCGGCAACGGGTACGGGTTCTCCATCGCGTCGAGCTTCACGTACCCCGCCGCCGGGGCGACGTGGTAGGCCGTGAGCCCGAGGATCTCCTCCCGGACGAGCGCGCGCGGCCCCTTGCTCACCGCTGCAGGCGCCACTCGGCGCTGCGCGCGTGCGCCTCGAGGCCCTCGGCGCGGGCGAGGGTGGCCGCCGCCTGCCCCAGGGTGCGCGCCGAGCCCGGCGAGGCGGCGATGAGGCTCGAGCGCTTCTGGAAGTCGTACACGCCGAGCGCCGAGGAGAAGCGCGCGGTGCGCGAGGTGGGCAGCACGTGGTTCGGTCCCGCGCAGTAGTCGCCCAGCGACTCCGAGGCGTAGTGGCCGAGGAAGATGGCGCCCGCGTGCCGGATGCGCGGCAGCAGCGCCTCCGGATCGGCCACGGCGAGCTCGAGGTGCTCCGGGGCGATGCGGTTGGCGAGCGCGCACGCCTCGTCGAGGTCGCGCACGGCGATGAGGGCGCCGCGCGCGGCGAGCGACGCCTCGACGATCGCGCGGCGGGGCAGCGCCTCGATCTGCCGGCGCATGGACGCGCCCACGGCGTCCAGGAAGGCGCGGTCGGGCGAAAGCAGGATCGACTGGGCGATCTCGTCGTGCTCGGCCTGGGAGAAGAGGTCCATCGCGACCCAGTCCGGGTGGGCGCTCGCATCGGCGATCACCAGCACCTCGGAGGGGCCGGCCACCATGTCGATGCCGACGCGGCCGAAGACGCGCCGCTTGGCGGCGGCCACGTAGGCGTTGCCCGGCCCCACGATCTTGTCCACGGCGGGCACGGTGGGCGTACCGAACGCGAGCGCGGCCACCGCCTGCGCGCCCCCCACCCGGACGATGCGATCGACCCCGGAGAGCGCGGCGGCGGCGAGCACCGGATCGTGGAGCTGCCCGTCCGGGGTCGGGCGTGACCATCACCAGCTCCGGCACGCCGGCGACCTTCGCGGCCACGGCGCTCATGAGGACCGAGGACGGGTAGGCGGCCTTGCCGCCGGGCACGTACAGGCCCACCCGGTCGAGCGGCGTCACCTGCTGGCCGAGCATCGTGCCGTCGGGCTCCTCGTAGCGCCACGAGGCGAGGACCTGGCGCTCGTGGTAGGCGCGGATCCGGGCGGCGGCGAACTCCAGCGCCTCGCGCACGGGAGCCGGGAGCCGGGCGAGCGCCTCGCGCGCGGCGGCGGGCGGCACGGCGAGCTCGCCGGCGTCGCGCGGGCTCCAGCGGTCGAAGCGCCGCGTGTACTCGAGCAGCGCCGCGTCGGCGCGGGCGCGCACGTCCTCGAGGATCGCCGCGGTGGCGCGCTCCACGCCCTCGTCCTGCGCCGCCTCGAAGGCGAGCAGCCGCGCGAGCTCCGCCTCGAAGCCCGGGGCGTCGGTGGAAAGTCGTCTCGGCTTCAGCCATGGCTCGCCCTGCGCAAGGCCTCGACGAGCGGCGCAATGCGGTCGCGCTCGAGCTTGTGCGAGGCGGGATTGACGATGAGCCGGCTCGACACCGGCATGATGTCCTCCACGGCCCGCAGCCGGTTGGCCCGCAGCGTGTGGCCCGTGTCGACCAGGTCCACGATCGCGTCGGCGAGCCCGACGAGGGGGGCCAGCTCCATCGAGCCGTAGAGCTTGATGAGGTCCACGTGCATGCCCTTGGCGGCGAAGTGCTCGCGGGCGATGCCGATGTACTTGGTCGCCACGCGCAGGCGCGCCCCGCGCTTCACCGCGGCCGCGTAGTCGAAATCCTCCGGGACCGCCACCGCCATGCGGCAGCGCGCGATGCCGAGGTCGAGCGGCTGGTACAGCCCCTGGCCGCCGTGCTCCTCGAGCAGGTCGCGGCCGGCCACGCCGAGGTCGGCCGCGCCGTACTGCACGTACGTGGGCACGTCGGCGGCGCGCACCAGGATCAGGCGCAGGTCGGGGCGGTTGGTGGCGAGGATGAGCTTGCGGGAGCGCTCCGGATCCTCCGCGGGCTCGATGCCGGCGGCGGCGAGCAGCGGCAGCGTCTCCTCGAAGATGCGTCCCTTGGCGAGTGCCAGCGTGATCATGGGCGTCCCCGGCGAAGGCATCAGGATACCCGCGTGATGCGCGCGCCGAGCGCGGCCAGGCGGTCCTCGATGCGCTCGTAGCCGCGGTCCAGGTGGTAGATGCGGTCGATCACCGTCTCGCCGCGGGCGACGAGCGCGGCGACCACGAGGCTCGCCGAGGCCCTGAGGTCGGTGGCCATGACCGCGGCACCGGCCAGCGCGTCCACCCCGTGCACCAGCGCCGTGTTGCCCTCGACGTCGATCTGCGCGCCCAGCCGGCGCAGCTCCTGCACGTGCATGAAGCGGTTCTCGAAGATCGTCTCGGTCACGAAGGCGGTCCCCTGGGCCACGGCGTTGAGCGCGATGAACTGCGCCTGCATGTCGGTGGGGAAGCCCGGGTACGGCGCGGTCTTCACCGACACCGCCCGGGGGCGCTCGCGCATGCGCAGGTGCAGCGTCGCCCCCTCGCCCGCGACCTCGGCGCCGGCCTCGCGCAGCTTCTCGACCACCGCGTCGAGGGCCCCGACGGGCGCGTGGGTGAGCGTGACCTCCCCGCGGGTGGCCGCGGCCGCCACGAGGAAGGTCCCGGCCTCGATGCGGTCGGGCATCACCTCGTGCTCGGCCCCCCGCAGCCGCTCCACGCCCTCGATCGTGATCACGTCGCTGCCCTGCCCGCGGATGCGCGCGCCCATCGCCGTGAGGCAGCGGGCGAGGTCGACCACCTCCGGCTCGCGCGCGGCGTTCTCCAGCACCGTCTCGCCCTCGGCGAGGCAGGCGGCCATCATCAGGTTCTCGGTCCCGGTCACCGTGACCGTGTCCATGAAGATGCGCGCGCCCTTCAGCCGCGCCGCGCTCGCGTGGATGTAGCCCCCCTCGATCGCGATGCGCGCGCCCATCGCCGCCAGCCCCTTGATGTGCAGGTCCACGGGGCGCTCGCCGATCGCGCAGCCGCCCGGCAGCGACACCCGCGCCTCGCCGAAGCGCGCGGTGAGGGGTCCGAGCGCGAGGATCGAGGCGCGCATCGTCTTCACCAGCTCGTAGGGGGCGAAGGGCTCGCCCACCCGGCCCGCGTCGAGCTCGGCGCTTCTCGCCTCGCGGCGCACCCGCACGCCCATGCGCTCGAGGAGCGCGAGCATGGTGCGCACGTCGTTCAGCTCCGGCAGGTTCGACACGCGCAGCGGCTCGTCCGCGAGCAGCGCGGCGGCGAGGATCGGCAGCGCGGCGTTCTTCGCGCCCGCCACGCGCACCGCGCCCGAGAGCGGCCAACCGCCGTGGATGGAAAGTTTCTGCATGGTCCGGGAGGGGCCGCGAGGCCCGGTCAGTTCAGCGCCGTGCCCACTCTTCCGGCGAGAAGGTCTGCATCGACAGGGCGTGGATCTCCTCGCGCATGCGCTCGCCCAGGGCGGCGTAGACCAGCTGGTGCTGGCGCACGCGGTTCAGGCCCGCGAACGCGGGGCTCACGATCACCGCCTCGAAGTGCGCGCCGTCGCCCCGGACCTCGAGGTGGGTGCAGGCAAGGCCTTCTCGGATGGAGCGCTCGATGGAGCTCGGTTCGACCATGGACTAGTGGCGCAGCTTGTAACCGCGGGCGATGAGCCGCAAAGTCGTCCATGATAGGACAGCGAGGGCGAGGCCGGCAAACGCGAGGCTCGCCCAGGGCGAGACGTCCGAGCGCCCGAAGAAGCCGTAGCGGAAGCCGTCGATCGCGTAGAAGAACGGGTTCAGGCGCGACAGGGCGCGCCAGAACGGCGGCAGGGAGTGCACCGAATAGAAGACCCCGGCGAGGAAGGTGAGGGGCATCATGAGGAAGTTCTGGAACGTGGCGAGCTGGTCGAACTTCTCCGACCAGATGCCCGCCACGATGCCGAGGGTTCCGAGGAGGGCGCTGCCCAGCAGCGCGAAGGCGAGCGCCCACAGCGGGTGCGCGACCGGCACCGGCACGACCCAGGCCGTGGCGAGGAAGACGCCGGCGCCCACGGCCAGGGCGCGCACGACGGCGGCGGCGAGGTAGGCGAGGAAGAACTCCCCGGGGGCGAGCGGCGGCAGCAGGATGAACACGATGTTGCCGGTGATCTTCGACTGGATGAGCGACGAGGAGCTGTTGGCGAAGGCGTTCTGCAGCATCGCCATCATCGCCAGGCCCGGCACGAGGAAGTCCACGTAGGGCACGCCGGGCAACGCCTGCACGTGCGCGGCCAGGGCGTGCGAGAAGACGACAGGTAGAGCAGGGCCGAGAGCACCGGCGCGGCGATCGTCTGCACGCCCACCTTCCAGAACCGAAGCACTTCCTTGTAGAGGAGGGTGCGCATCCCGCTCATGCGCGCGCCGCGCGCGGTTCGTCGACCCGCCGCATGATGCGCAGGAACACCTCCTCGAGCTCGGGCTCGGCCACCTCGAGGCTTTCCAGGCTGGCGCCGGCCGCGCGCAGGGCGGCGAGCGCCTGCTCGACGTGGGCCACGTCGGCGACCGGGATGCGCCACCACCCCGCGGCGTCGCGCTCGGCACGCTCGGCGAGCGCCGCCGGCAGGCCGCCGTGCTCGAGCCGCACGCGCAGCACGCGCCCGGAGAAGGCCGCGAGCAGGTGCGCGGTGGTGTCGAGGGCGACGATGCGGCCCGTCGCGCATCATGGCGATGCGCGTGCACAGCTGCTGCGCCTCCTCGAGGTAGTGGGTGGTGAGCACGACCGTGTGGCCGGCCTCGTTCAGCTCGCGCACGAAGCGCCAGAGCGTCTGGCGCAGCTCCACGTCCACCCCGGCCGTGGGCTCGTCGAGCACGATGACCGGCGGGCGGTGCACCAGCGCCTGGGCCACCATCACCCGGCGCTTCATGCCGCCCGACAGGCTGCGCATGTTGGCGTCGCGCCTTGGCGGCGAGCCCGAGGTGCTCGAGCAGCTCGTCGATCCAGCGCCCGTTGCGGCGCAGGCCGAAGTAGCCCGACTGCAGCTCGAGCGTCTCGCGCACCGTGAAGAAGGGATCGAACACGAGCTCCTGCGGCACGATGCCCAGGGCGCGCCGGGCCGCGCGGTAGTCGCGCTGGACGTCGTGGCCCATGACGGCGAGCCGCCCGCCATCGGGGATCGCCAGGCCCCCGAGCGCCGAGATCAGCGTGGTCTTGCCGGCGCCGTTGGGGCCGAGGAGGCCGAAGAACTCGCCCTGCGTCGACCTCGAGCGAGACCCCGTCGAGGGCGCGCACGACGCCGTAGCGCTTGTGCACGTCGCGCACCTCGACGGCGGGGGCCATCTCACGCGGCTTCGCCGGCGGGCTGGATGAGCGAGGCCACGCCGTAGAGCTCGGCGAGCGCCATGAGGTTGGCGGGCAGGTTGGCGAACACGAGCACCTTGCGGCGCGCGGCCGCCAGCCGCCGCCACTCGAGCAGGAGGGCCACGCCGGCCGAATCGGCGCCCGTCACGCCGGCGAAGTCGATCACGAGCCCGTCGGGCAGGTCGTCGCGCGCGGCGAAGCGCTCGCTCTCGGCGAGCACGCCCGGCACGGTCTCGAAGGACAGGGCGCCCTTCAGGTGCAGCACCTCGGCAGCCGCCGGAGCGCTCACTTGCCGCTCGCCCCGAGCGCGCGGTTGCGCTCCTCGAGCGCCTGCACGAGGCCCGACACGCCCGACTTCCTCACCTGCTCGTTGAACGTGCCGCGATAGGTCGTCACCAGCGAGGCGCCGTCGATCACCACGTCGTAGACCTTCCAGCCCTCCGGCGCCTTCTCCATCGCGTAGTCGATGGGGATGGGCGGGCCGCCCTGCTGGATCACGGCGGTGCGCACGGTGACGTCCTCGTCCTGCGGCGTGGCGCGCAGGGGCTTCACCTCGATCTTCTGGTTGCGGTACTGGCCGAGGGAGCTCGAGTAGGTGCGCACGAGCATCGTGCGGAACGCCTTCACGAGCGCCTCCTTCTCGGCGTCGCTCGCCTTCGACCAGTTGCGCCCCATGGCCAGGCGCGTCATGCGCGCGAAGTCGAAGTGGGGCAGCACCTTGGCCTCGGCGAGCTGCACGACCTTGGACTGGTCGCCCTTCTGCAGGTCGGCGTCGGCGCGCACGATGGCGAGGACCTCGTCGGTCACGCGCCGGACCAGCGCATCGGGCGCTTCGGCGGCGAGGGCGGCGAGCGGCACCGCCGCGGCGAGGAGGAAGAGGAACGGCCGGAGCGAGCGAAGCATGGTGGGGTCTGCCTATGGTGGGGGAGCAGGCGATTCGACCCGCGGGCGGGACGCCGGTTTCCGCGCCTATTTCGGGGGGTGCCCGGCGCGGGTGCGGCGCCCGCGCCCGCCGGGCCGGCCTCCTGGGCCTTGCTGAAGAGGAACTGGCCGATCAGGTTCTCGAGCACCACGGCGCTCTGGGTGAGCTTGATGCGTGTCGCCGTCGGCGAGCATCTTCTCGTCGCCGCCCGCCTCGAGCCCGATGTACTTGCTCGCCCAGCAGGCCCGAGGTGAGGATGGAGGCGCTGGTGTCCTTGGGGAACTTGTAGCGCCGGTCGAGGGCGAGGGTGACCGCGGCCTGGTAGTGCGGGTTGTCGAAGCGGATGTCGGCCACGCGCCCGACGACCACGCCGGCGCTGCGCACCGGCGCGCGCACCTTGAGCCCGCCGATGTTGTCGAAGCGCGCCTCGACGCGGTAGGTCTGCGCGGCGCGCTCGGCGCCGAGGTTGCCCACCTTGAGCGCCAGCAAGAGCAGCGCGCCGAAGCCGACGGCCACGAAGGCTCCGACCCACAGGTCGATCGTCGTTCTTTCCATCGTGTTCTTCGCGATTGTTTCGGGAAGCGCGCCTAGGCCTGGCCGCGCAGCATGAACGAGGTGAGCACGAAGTCCAGCGCGAGGATGGCCAGCGCGGAACTCACCACGGTACGGGTGGTGGCGCGCGACACGCCTTCGGCGGTGGGCGGGGCGTCGTAGCCCTCGAAGGTCGCGATCGACGGTGATGGCGAAACCGAACACGACGCTCTTGATCACGCCGTTCAGCACGTCCTCCCGGAAGTCGACCGCCGCCTGCATCTGCGACCAGAACGGCCCCGTTGTCCACGCCGATCAGCACGACCGCGACGATGTAGCCGCCGAAAATGCCCATGGCGGAGAACAGCGCGGCGAGCAGCGGCATCGAGATGACGCCCGCCCAGAAGCGCGGCGCCACCACGCGCGCCATGGGGTCGACGGCCATCATTTCCATCGCCGAGAGCTGCTCGGTCGCCTTCATCAGGCCGATCTCCGCCGTGATCGCGGAGCCGGCGCGGCTGGCGAAGAGCAGCGCCGCGACCACCGGGCCCAGCTCGCGCACCAGCGACAGCGCCACCAGCACCCCGATCGACTCGGTCGCCCCGTAGCTCTGCAGCGTCTCGTACCCCTGCAGGCCCAGCACCATGCCCACGAACAGGCCCGAGACGACGATGATCATGAGCGAGAGCACGCCGGTGAAGTAGATCTCGCGCATGACCAGGCGGAAGCGCTGGAAGCTGGTCCCCGAGGAGGCGAGCACGAGCGCGAAGAACCGCGCGATGCAGCCCACGCGCCAGATGCCCTCGATCACGCGATGGCCCATCGCGGCCACGGGCCGGCGCATGCGCTCAAGCATGGCCCGCCTCTCCCAGGCCCACGTCCTCGGCATAGGCCGGGGCCGGGTAGTGGAAGGGCACCGGCCCGTCGATCTCGCCCTGCACGAACTGGCGCACGAAGGGCAGCTGCGAGCGGCGGATCGCCTCCGGCGTGCCCTCGCCCACGATCACGCCGTCGGAGATGAAATAGAGGTAGTCGACGATGTCGAGCGACTCGTGGATGTCGTGGGAGACGACGATCGAGGTCGCGCCCAGCGAGTCGTTCAGCGTGCGGATCAGCCGCCCGATCACGCCCAGCGAGATGGGGTCGAGCCCGGCGAAGGGCTCGTCGTAGAGCACCAGCATGGGGTCGAGCACCACGGCGCGGGCGAGCGCCACGCGGCGCGCCATGCCGCCGGAGAGCTCGGCGGGCATGAGGTCGTGGGCGCCGCGCATTCCCACCGCCTCGAGCTTCATGAGGACCAGGTCGCGGATCATCGTCTCGGGCAGATGCGTGTGCTCGCGCAGCGGGAAGGCGACGTTCTCGAAGACCGACATGTCCGTGAAGAGGGCCCCGAACTGGAACAGCATGCCCATGCGCCGGCGCAGCTGGTAGAGCGCTTGCGGGTCCAGCCTCGGCACGGGCAGCCCGTCCACGTACACCTCGCCCTCGGTGGGCCGCAGCTGGCCGCCGATGATGCGCAGCAGCGTCGTCTTGCCGCTGCCCGACGCGCCCATGATGGCCACCATCTTGCCGCGCGGCACCCGCATGCGGATGCCCTTGAGCACGGGCCGGCGGTCGTAGGTAAAGCTCACCGACTCGATGTCGACGAGGGCTTCTTCGGGCACTGGGAAACGGTTCGAAGCGAAGCGGGGATTCTAGCAGCTTTGCCTTCCCCCCTCCCCTATAATCCCGACAGATGCGCCACCCGCCCGTCCTGCCGTGAAGAAGCCCGCCCTCCTGCTGGTCGACGACGACCCGCTGATCGGCGACAGCCTCGCCTTCGCGCTGCGGGGGCAGTACCAGGTGCGCGTGGCGCCCGACCGGACGGCCGCGATCGCCGCCCTGCGCGAGGGCCTGCGCCCCGAGCTGGCACTCATCGACCTCGGCCTGCCCCCGCTCGCGCACCTGCCCAACGAGGGCTTCAAGCTGATCGGCGACCTCCTCGCGCACGCGCCCGACGTGCGCATCCTCGTGCTCACCGGCCAGAACGAGGAGTCGAACGCGCGGCGCGCGCGCGCGCTGGGCGCCGTCGACCTGGTGCCCAAGCCCTGCGAGCCGGAGGCGCTCAAGCGCATCCTCGAGCGCGCGCTCGAGTCCCCTGCGCTCGAGCGGCGCGAGGACGAGGCCGAAAGCGCGCACACGCTGATCGGCGACAGCCCCCCGCTGCGCCGGTTGCGCAGCCAGATCGACCTCTACGCGGCCTCCTCCTTCCCGGCCCTCGTCGAGGGGGAATCGGGCAGCGGCAAGGAGCGGGTGGCCTACTCGCTGCACCACCTGAGCCCCCGTGCCGGCCATCCCTTCCTCGCGCTCAACTGCGCGGCGATCTCCCCCTCCCTCGTCGAGCCCACCCTCTTCGGCTACGCGAAGGGCGCTTTCACCGGCGCGCAGCAGGCGAAGTCCGGCTACTTCGAGGACGCGGGCGAGGGAACGCTCTTCCTCGACGAGATCGGCGAGCTGCCCGCCGAGCTGCAGCCCAAGCTGCTGCGCGTGCTCGAGAACGGCGAGTACCAGCGCGTGGGCGAGACCCAGACCCGGGTGAGCCGCGCGCGCATCGTCGCCGCCACCAACCGCGACCTGCGCGAGGAGGTGGCCCAGGGCCGCTTCCGCTCCGACCTCTATCACCGCCTCTCGGTCTTCGAGCTCGTGGTGCCGCCCCTGCGCGATCTGGGCGAGGACCGCCTGCGCCTGCTCGACCATTACCGCGCCCTCTACGCGGCCAAGGCCGCCGGCTGCCCCTTCACGCTCGACGAGGCGGCGCGCGCCCGCTGGCTCGCCTACGCGTTCCCGGGCAACGTGCGGGAGCTCAAGAACATCGTGATCCGGCTCACCGCCAAGTACGCGGGCTACGCCGTGGGAGAGGCGGAGCTGGAAGCGGAGTTCGCGCCGGGGGCCGAGGCCGTGCGGGGCGATCCGGTCGCCCGTGCCCGCGCCGAGCTCCTGGCCGCGCGCGGTTTCAGCCTGGACGCGACGCTCCGGGGCGTCGAGCAGGCGTATCTGGACGCCGCGCTGGACATCGCCAACGGCAGCGTGTCCCAGGCGGCCAAGCTCCTGGGCGTGTCGCGCACGACCCTCTACGGCCGGCTGGAGGCGGCCGGGAGAACCGGTGCTAAACTGGCCTCCTCCGATCCTGGCGAGGCGCGGGGCTGATGCGACCAACAACGAAACGCCGCCCGCCCGCCGACCTCCCATGACGATGTACCTGCAACATTTCGGGCTGCGGGAAGCGCCGTTCCGCATCACCCCGCACACCGAGTTCTTCTTCTCGGGCGCCAACCGCGGCACGACCCTCGAGGCGTTGCTCTACGCGATCACCGCCGGCGAGGGGATGGTCAAGGTCACCGGCGAGGTGGGCAGCGGCAAGACGATGCTCTGCCGCGTGCTGATGGAGCGGCTGCCCGAGACCGTCGAGACGATCTACCTCGCCGTGCCCAGCCTCACCCGCGACGAGATGCTCGCCGCCATCGCCGGGGAGCTCGCGATCGACACCGCGGGCGCGAGCACGACCAAGCTCGTGCGCGCGCTGCAGGAGCGCCTGATCGAGGTCCACGCCGCGGGCAAGCAGGTGGTCGCCCTGATCGACGAGGCGCACGCGATGCCGCTGGCCACGCTCGAGGAGATCCGGCTGCTCTCGAACCTGGAAACGGAGACCGACAAGCTGCTGCAGATCGTGCTCTTCGGGCAGCCCGAGCTCGACCAGCACCTGGCCCTGCCCCACATGCGCCAGCTGAAGGAGCGGATCACGCACAGCTTCGCCCTGGCGCCGCTGCCCGCCCGGGAGGTCAAGGACTACATCGATTTCCGCCTGCGCGCGGCCGGCTACCACGGTCCCGACCTCTTCGGGCCGGAGGCGCTGCGCATCATCGCGGAGGCCTCGGAGGGCCTCACCCGGCGCATCAACATCTACGCCGACAAGACGCTGCTCGCGGCCTACGCCGCGGGGACCCACACCGTGAGCGCCGACCACGCCCGCGCGGCCGTCACCGACACGCAGATCGTCGTGGCCCGGCGCGAGTCGCGCAGGCGGGTGGCCACGATCGCGTTCGGCGCGCTCGCCGCCGGCGCCGTCATCGGCTTCGCCGCATCCCGCCTCACCGCGCCGCCTGCCGCACCGCCCGCCGCGCCCCTCGCCGCGGCGCCGTCCGTGCCGGCGCCCGCATCCCCGCCGGCCCCGGCCGGCGACGCCGCTGCGGCCCCGCCCGCCGCCATGCTCGCCGCAGTCGCGCCGAGCGCGCCCCCCGCACCGGCGCGAGCGCGCCCGCCGGCCGATCAGCCCATGCCCGTCGCGATCACGCGCACCGTGCCGCCGGCCGCGGCCGACGCGCCGGCGGCCGCGGCCGCCGGGACGGACGTGGCGGCGGCCGACCCGGTCTCCCGGCGCCTCGCCGCAGGTGAGGCGATGCTGGCCGGCGACGGAAAGTACTCGGTGCAGCTCATGGTGAGCGACGCGCGGGAGCGCGCCTACCTCGAGGGCTACCTCGCGGACGCGGCCAAATCGGTCTCGGGCGACCAGCTCTACCTCGTGCCCGTGGCGAGCGTGGACGCGCCGCGGCTGGGCGTGCTCTACGGGGCTTTCGCGAACCGCGCCGACGCCGGCCGCGCGCTCGACGGGCTGCCGGAGGGACTGCGCCAGTTCCGGCCTTATGTGCGCTCGCTCGACGGCGTCCGCCAGGACGCACGGCGGGCCGCGCGCCGATGAGCGACGACGGGGGCGAAAACCGCCGCGCAAAAGGGGGGAATTTCATTGCGTTTCCCCCCTGAAAACGCTATAAAGAACCGCAACCCGGTTCCTTTCATAAAACAAATACTTACGATCCTTTCTTGCATGCGTGCCACCGCAGCCGACAAGGGGCTGGCCGTGGCTTTGGCGCTGGTGCTGGCCGGATGCGGTACCCGCCCCCTCGTCAAGGCCGACGCGCACCTGCAGCCCGCCGAGACCACGCAGGCGGCGCTGATCCCCGAGCCCGTGCGCGCCGTGCCCATGCCGCCGCCGCCGCATGCGCGCGCGCCCGAGATCCGCTACTCGGTCGTGGTCGCCGACCAGCCCGTGCGCGACGTGCTCCTCGCCATGGCGCGCGAGACGAAGGTCAACTTCGACATCCACCCCGGCATCGAGGGCAGCGTCACGCTCAACGCCATCGACCAGACGTTGAAGCAGATCCTCACGCGCATGTCCCGGCAGGTCGACATGCGCTGGGAGGAGCACGGCGGCACGATCACCGTGATGCCCGACACGCCCTACCTCCTGAACTACCACGTCGACTACGTGAACATGGCGCGCGACGTGTCCCAGACGGTGGGCATCGCCACGCAGGTCATCTCCGGGGCCGTGGGCGGCGCCACCGCCCAGGGCACCGGCGGCGCGAACAACTCCACGCTCACGATCACCGGCACCTCGAAGAACCGGTTCTGGGAAACGCTCGAGAAGAACGTGAAGGACCTGCTGCGCGAGACCGACAAGATCCTGCCCGAGGGCAGCAGCGAGCGCGTGGTGCGCACGCAGGGGCAGGCCCAGCAGCGCGGGAGCACGACGCCGCCCGGGCGGGCCGCCTCGGGCACCTCCGCCACCCCCCTGGCCGGGCCCGGCGAGGCCGCCGCCACCCAGTCGGGCGAGGTCACCGAGCAGCGCCTCACCTTCCGCGAGGCCGCCTCGGTGATCGTGAATCCGGAGACCGGCATCGTCTCGGTGCGCGCGACCTCGCGGCAGCACGAGAAGGTGCGCGAGTTCCTCGAGCAGGTGGCGGGCTCGTCCCGGCGCCAGGTGCTCATCGAGGCCACGGTC
Organism: uncultured beta proteobacterium; assembly: GCA_963741815.1. Classification (GTDB taxonomy): domain Bacteria; phylum Pseudomonadota; class Gammaproteobacteria; order Burkholderiales; family Usitatibacteraceae; genus Usitatibacter. The sequence goes on along the minus strand of CAVUJI010000003.1, from coordinate 611,912 downwards.
GTCGAGGTGATGCTCAACGACAACTACCAGTCCGGGGTGGACTGGTCGGCGCTCGGGTTGAACGGCCTCGGCTACAGCTTGCGCCAGAGCTTCACCGGCCCGGACCTGCCGGGCAACCCGCTGCGGCTCGCCACCTCCGCGTTCTCCATCCAGTACAACAATCCGAACGCGGCGGCCGGGGGCTCGATCTCGAGCACGGTCAAGCTGCTCGACGCCTTCGGCAAGACGCGCGTGCTCTCGAGCCCGAAGCTGATGGTGCTCAACAACCAGACCGCGGTCCTCAAGGTCGTGGACAACCGGGTCTATTTCACGGTGAAGGCCGACACCGTCACCAACCAGACCACGTCCACCACCACGTTCACGACCACCCAGAACGTGGTCCCCGTGGGCTTCATCATGAACGTGACCCCGGAGATCAGCGCGAGCGACGTGGTCACCCTCGACGTGCGCCCGACGGTGACCCGGATCATCGACACGGTGGCCGACCCCAACCCGTCGCTCGCCGCGGCCAACGTGACGAGCCTGATCCCCGTCACGCAGACGCGGGAGATGGAAAGCGTGCTCAAGGTCGCGAGCGGCCAGACCGCCGTGCTGGGCGGGCTCATGCTCGACAGCTTCGAGGGCAGGCGCGAAGGGCTGCCGCTCGCCTCGCGCATCCCGATCCTCGGCGACCTCGTGAGCAACCGCAACGACAACGCGACGAAGTCGGAGCTCGTCATCTTCATCCGCCCCGTCGTGATCCGCGAGGCGAGCCTCGACGGCGACCTCGCCGCGTACCGGCGCTACCTGCCGGACCGGGACTTCTTCCGCGATACCCGAGCCCCCCTGCCCGAGGTGCAGGAGCAGCTGCAGCGCCTCGAGCAGGGCAAGGCGCCGGCCGTCACGCCCGTGCCGGTGGTGCCCGAGCCGGCGGCGGGTGGAGCGGCGCGGTGAGCCTGCTCCTCGATGCGCTCAAGCGCGCCGAGCAGGAAAAGCTCGGCCGGCACGACGCGCCGTCGTCCGCTTCGCCGGCGGGCGGCCCGCAGGCCTTCGGACCCGGGCCGACCTCCGCCCTGGAGCTGCAGCCCCTCGATGCCGGGGCCGCATCCGGCAGCGCCCAGGCCCGGGCCGGCGTCGAATCCGCCCAGGCGGTGTTCAAGGCGAAGGCGCCGCTGGCCGCCGCCCGGACCACCGCGGCGCGCAAGCGCGCGCTGCTCTGGGGAGCGATCGGTGCGGCCGCGCTGGTCGTCCTCGCCGCCGGCGCCTACTACGTCTGGCATTCGGTCACCGCGCTCGCCCCGATGCGCCCGCTCGCCGTGCAGCGGCCCCGCTCCGTGACGCCGGCACCGGTCGCGCCGCCGGCCGCCCCGGCGCTGTCCGCGAATGCCTCGCCGCCGGCCGCCGCCCCGGCGCCTGCTGCCGCCCCGGCGCCTGCTGCCTCCCCGGCGCCCGCCGCCGCGGCCGAGGCCGGCGCTGCCGCGCCTGCGAATCCGGCCCCGCCGGTCGCGCCGTCCGCGGCGCAGGGCGCCGGCGCCAGGGAACCGGCCGCGCCCCTGCCGAAGCCGCGGCCGCAGCCGGCATCCGCCGATCCCGTCGCCGCCGTGCGCGAGGCCGCCGTTCCCGCCGATCGGCCGCCGCTGAGCCTCAACCGCACCGAGGACCGGCCGGTGATCCCGGCCGAGGTGGCCGCGGGGTACGAGGCGCTGCGCTCGGGAGACCTGGAGGCGGCGCGCCGCAGCTATGGGGCCGCCGTTGCCGCGGACCCGACGAACGTCGACGCGCAGCTGGGCCTGGCGACCGTCGACGCGCGCTCCGGCAACCGGCCCGGGGCGAGCGCTCACTACCAGGCGGCGCTCGCGGTCGATCCGCGCAACCCGACGGCGCTCGCCGGGCTTGCGGCCCTCGTCGAGGACGCGCGCCCCGAGGCGGCCGAGCAGCAGCTGCGTGGCGAGCTCGCGCGCGCTCCCGGCAGCGCCGCGCTGCACTTCGCCCTCGGCAGCCTCCTCGCGCAGCGCCGGCGCTGGGGCGAGGCCCAGGCCGAGTTCTTCGAGGCGCACCGGCTCGACCCGGGCAACGCCGACGCCGCCTACAACCTGGCCGTGTGCCTCGACCACCTCGGCCAGCCGCGGCTCGCCGCCGACTTCTACCGCGCCGCGCTCGCGTCGGCGAACGCCCAGGCGGCGCAGTTCGACCCGCGCTCGGCCGCCCGGCGGCTCGCGGAGCTGCGCCGGTGAGCGCGGTCCCCGCCACGCCGCTGTCGCAGATCCCGCTGGGGCAGACGCTGCTCGCCAAGGGCATCATCAGCCAGGACCAGCTCAACATCGCGCTGACCGAGCAGAAGAAATACAAGTCGCCCCTCGGCAAGGTGCTCGTGACCCTCGGCTTCGTGACCGAGGCCACGATCCGCGACATCCTCTCCGAGACCCTGGGCCAGGTCTCGATCGACCTCGAGAACACCATCGTCGATCCCGCCGCCATCGCGCTCGTGCCCAAGGACATGGCGCGGCGCTACCACGTGCTGCCGGTGAGCTACGACGCGGAGAAGAAGCAGCTGCTGATCGCCGTGTCGGACCCCGCGAACGTGGTGGCCCTCGACCAGATCCGCGGCCTCGCGCGCGAGGACCTGCGCATCGAGCAGGTGCTCGCCCGCGAGTCCGACATCACCATCGGGATCGAGCACTACTACGGCTTACGAGCTGTCGATCGACGGCATCCTGCACGAGATCGAGACCGGCGAGATCGACTACCAGTCGCTGCGGCCGACGTCGACGAGTACACGCAGCCGGTGGTGCGGCTGGTCGACGCGCTGCTCACCGACGCGGTCAAGCGCGGCGCGTCCGACATCCACTTCGAGCCCGAGCAGGGCTTCCTGCGCATCCGCTACCGCATCGACGGCGTGCTGCGGCAGATCCGCAGCCTGCACAAGACCTACTGGCCGGCGATGGCGGTGCGCCTCAAGGTGATGAGCGAGCATGAACATCGCCGAGACGCGCGCGCCCCAGGACGGCCGCATCTCGCTGCACGCTGTCCGGCCGCCAGGTCGACTTCCGCGTCTCCTCGCAGCCGACCACGCACGGCGAGAACATCGTGCTGCGCATCCTCGACCGCGAGAAGGGCATCGTGCCGCTCGAGGAGCTGGGCCTGCACGTCGAGGACGCTGAAGACGCTCAAGCTGCATGCTCGCGCGCCCGGAGGGCATCATCCTGGTCACCGGGCCCACCGGCAGCGGCAAGACGACCACGCTCTACTCGATCCTCAACCACATCAACACCGAGGGCTCAACATCATGACCCTCGAGGACCCGGTCGAGTACCCGATGACGCTGATCCGCCAGACCTCGGTGAACGAGGCGGCGAAGCTGGATTTCGCCAACGGCATCCGCTCGATGATGCGCCAGGACCCGGACATGATCCTGGTGGGCGAGGTGCGCGACCAGGACACCGCCGAGATGGCGTTCCGCGCGGCGATGACCGGCCACCAGGTGTACTCGACGCTGCACACCAACTCGGCGATCGGCGCGATCCCGCGCCTGCTCGACATCGGCATCGCTGCCCGACATCATGGCGGGCAACATCATCGGCGTGGTGGCGCAGCGCCTGGTGCGCAAGCTCTGCCCGCACTGCAAGGCAGCCTACACGCTCGACGAGGGCACGCGGCACCTGCTGGCGATGGCCGACGACGACTCGCGCCCGGTCTACCAGGCGGTGGGGTGCATCCGCTGCGACAACGTGGGCTACCGGGGCCGGGTGGCGATCATGGAGCTGTTCAAGCTCGACGCGGAGATCGACGAGCTCATCGCCCGGCGCGCCACGGGGCGCGAGATCCGCCAGGCGGCCGCCGCGAAGGGCTTCCGCACGCTCGCCGAGGACGCCATCTCGCGCGTGCTCCTCGGGCAGACCAGCCTCGAGGAGATCTCGCGGGTGGTCGACCTCACCGACCGCGTGATCTGATGTCGCTCTTCGCCTACCGCGCCATCGACGCCGACGGGCGCATCTCCAGCGGCAACCTCGACGCGGCCAACGGCATCGACCTGGAGCTGCGCCTCAAGCGCCTCGGGCTGGACCTCGTCACCTTCGACTCGGTCAAGCGCTCGACGGCCGCGCGCACGCGCCGCGTCTCGCGCCAGGAGCTCATCACCTTCTGCTTCCACCTCTCGCAGCTGCTCAAGGCGGGCGTCAACATCATCGAGGCGCTCACCGACCTGCGCGACACCGTGGACAACCCCGGCTTCCGGCAGGTGATCGCCAGCCTGCTCGAGGACATCGGGGGCGGCCTGAAGCTGTCCGAGGCCATGGCCAACCACACCTACTGCTTCGACTCGGTGTTCGTGGCGCTGGTGCGCGCCGGCGAGCAGAGCGGCCAGCTCACGGAGGTGCTCGACGAATTGAGCGAGAACCTCAAGTGGCAGGACGAGATCGCCTCGCAGAGCCAGCGGGCACTCGTCTATCCCGCGCTCGTCTTCACCGTGATCATCGGCGTGATCTTCGTGCTGATGATCTTCCTCGTGCCGCAGCTGGCCGCGACCTTCCGCACCATGGTGCCGAAGCTGCCGCGCGAGACCGCGGTGCTGGTGGCGCTGTCGACCTTCTTCGTGAAGTGGTGGTACCTCCTGCTCGGCGCCCCGGCCGTCCTGGGCGTGGCCGCCTGGCTCTTCGCCCGCTCGAGCGACGCCGCGCGCGAGACGCTCGACCGGATCGCGCTGAACCTCCCCGTGCTGGGCACGATCCGCCAGAAGATCATCCTCGCGCGCTTCTCGACGTTCTTCGCGATGCTCTACCGGTCCGGCATCAGCGTGCTCGACTGCATCCAGATCTGCGAGAAGATCGTCGGCAACCGGGTGATGGAGCAGGGGCTGCAGCGCGTCGGGCGCAGCATCTCGGAGGGCCAGGGCATCTCCCAGGCGTTCCTTGCGACCCAGCTCTTCCCGCCGCTCGTGCTGCGGATGCTGCGCGTGGGCGAGTCCACGGGCGGCCTGGACACCGCGCTGCTCAACGTGAGCTACTTCTACAACCGGCAGGTGCGCGAGAGCATCGCTCGCATGCAGTCCCTGCTGGGGCCGGCCACGACGATCGTGCTGGGCCTGCTGATCGTGGCGATCCTCTACTCGATCTTCCTGCCGATCTACGACGTGATCGCGAAGATCAAGTTCTAGGGACGCGCCGGTGGCGAGGCACTTCCTCTACCTCACCAACACCCGGCTCGTGAGCCTGCTCACCGCCGGCGGGCGCATCGCCTCGCGCGCGGAGTTCGAGGTCTCCGGGCCGGGGGCCGAGGCGTTCGAGGCGCGGCTGGCCGCCCACGCGAAGGTGCCCGTGCACCTCTTCACCGACCTCACGGAGGAGGATTTCCGGCTCGACACGATCCCCCACGTGGGCGGTCGCGACCGCGACGCGATCCTCGCGCGCAAGCTGGGACAGATCTTCCGCAACACGCCCTTCCGCTTCGCGGTCGCGCAGGGACGGGAGATGGAGGGCCGGCGCGACGACCGCGTGCTCTACACGGCGATCCCCAATGCCGAGGTGCTGCGCCCGTGGCTCGAGCCGATCGACCGCCTGCGCGTGCCGCTCGCGGGCATCCATTCCGCGGCCGTCTTCAGCGCGACCCTCCTCGACGAGCTGGACCTCGTCTTCCACCACACCCTGCTCGTCACCTTCACGCCCGGCGGCGCGATGCGCCAGACCTACTTCCGCGACCGCGAGATCAAGTTCAGCCGCCTCACGCCGATCGATCCCGAGGAGGGCCAGAGCCTCGGCACGCTGATCTCGGAGGAGACCACCCGCACGTGGCAGTACCTGGACAGCCTGCGCCACTTCGGCGACGACGACCGCCTCGAGGTGTGCGTCCTGCTGCACGCGAGCGACCGCCCGCTGGTGCAGCCGGCGCTCAGGGACTTCGCGCAGATCCAGCACCGGATCCTGGAGATGGACCAGGTTTCCGCGCGCCTGGGCCTCAAACCCGCGCCGCGCACCTCCACCGCGGAGGAGATCTTCGTCCACCTGTTCCTCAAGCGCGGCGGGGAGAATCACTTCGCCTCCGCGGAGATGCGCCGCTACGAGAGCCTGCGCAAGGCGCGGGTGGCGCTCAACGCCGCCTCGCTCGCCGTGCTCCTCGCGGCCGTGGGCTGGGGGGGCTGGAACGTCTCGCGCATCTTCCACGGCAGCAAGGCCGACACGCGCGTGGCGCAGGAGCTGGGCGAGGTCACGCGCGAGTACGAGTCGATCACGCGCGCGCTGCCCTCCTTCGGCGTCGGCGGCAGCACGATGCGCGACACGGTGAGCTTCTACAACGCCACCATCCGCGACTACCCGACGGTCACCCGGTTCGCGGTCCAGCTCTCGCAGGTGCTCGGGCGCCACCCGGACGTGCGCCTGACGCTCCTCGCCTGGGAGGCCACCCAGGACGCGGCCGCCGTGCCCCGGGTGCGCCAGATCACGCCCGCGACCCGCGCGCCCGTGCGCTCGATCGCGAAGGCGCCGGCGCCCCGCGCCGCACCCGAGGCCGAGCCCACCTTCGGCGGCGGGCGCTACGAGGTGGCGCTGCTGGAGGGCACGGTGCACGCGGCGAACAACGACTTCCGCGGCGCCATCGAGGAAGTCGAGCGCCTCGCGGCCGACATCGGCAAGCTCGAGGGCTTCCGCGCGGAGGTGGTCGCGAGCCCCCTGGACCTGCGGCCTTCGGCCGCGATCGAGGGCAAGCACTCCGAGCGGGAGGCCGCCTCGATGGACCTCGGATTCTCGCTGCGCGTCGTGCACGACCGCAGCCGCTCCGCATGAGCCAGGTCTTCGGCCCCGACGGCTGGCGCGCGCTGCGCGGCTCCTGGGTCGTGCTGGCGCTCGCCATCGCGGGCTCGGGGGCGATCGCGACGGGCAGCCAGTGGCTGCTCGCCAAGGAAAAGCGCGACAGCGGCGACCTCGGCCGGCATCTGCACGAGGCGCGCGCGCGCCTGGAAGGCGCCCGGCGCGAGCGCGACAGCCTCGCCGAGTCCGCCGACACGTTCCGCAAGCTCGTCGACCGGGGGCTGCTCGAGAGCGAGCGCCGGCTCGACCTGGTCGAGCTGGTGAACGACCTGCGCGTGCGCCACCAGCTCTTCGCCCTCGACTACGAGATCGCCCCGCAACGTCCGCTGCAGCTTCCGGGCGGGCGCGTGTTCACCTCGGTGGACGTGCTCGCCAGCCGCGTGAAGCTCAAGGCGCGCGCGCTGCACGAGGGCGACATCCTGGGCTTCCTCTCCGACCTCGCCGCCTCCCGCCGCGGCTTCTACCCGGTGGACCGCTGCGTGATGCGCCGCGTGGAGCAGGCCACGCAGGAGCTGCAGCCCCACGTCGAGGCCGAGTGCACGCTCGAATGGGTCACGCTCAAGGAGAAGAACCACCGTGCGGGCTAGCCGGCGCCTGCTCGCGTGCATCGCCGCGCTCGCCGCCACCGCGGCGCAGGCGCTCGAGCTGGGCACGCTCTTCACCACGCCCGCCGAGCGCGAGCGCCTCGACCGGCTGCGCCGCGGCGAGCCGGTGGCCACGGACCAGGCCCCCGGCGGGAGCGAGCACGCGATCACCGGGTACGTGAAGCGCAGCGACGGCCGCGGCACCGTCTGGATCGACGGCTACCCGGTGCTGCTGCGCGACCGCAAGGCCGAGCGGCTGCTCGACCCCGACGCCGTGCGCGCCTATTCGCGCAGCGCCGGGGACGTGCGGGTCGAGCGCGACCGCCCGCGCTGACGTCAAGCGTCCATCGCCGGGATCCGCGCGGGATTTCCCCGCGACGCGCGCGCCCTGCCCGGGCAAGCTGGGCCCGTCGATCCGCCGCCGGAGCCGCCGATGCCCGTGCCCTCCCGGGAGCGGGGCGCGGCCTTCCTCGCCGCCGTCCTCGTCCTCGCCCTCGCCCTCGCCGCGCTGCTCGCCGCCGCGCTCGCGGCCGGGCGCCAGCGCGGCGAGCGCGACCGCGCCACCGAGCGCGCGCTCGCCCAGGCGCGCGAGGCGCTGATCGCCTACGCCGCGGACCGCCCCGTGAACGCCGTCGTCGGCCCGGGCTACCTGCCGTGCCCCGACATCGACAACGACGGCTGGGCCGAGTCCACCTGCGGCTCGCTGGCCGGCGACGTCGGGCAGGCGCGGCGCCTCGGGCGCCTGCCCTGGAAGACGCTGGGACTCGCCGACCTGCGCGACGGCGACGGGGAGCGCCTCTGGTACGCGGTGTCGACGCGCTACAAGGGCCTGCTCAACTGCGCCGCGAGCCGCGGCTGCGTCGACATGGGCCCGCCGTCGGCGCAGGGCACGATCACGGTGCGCGACGCCTCGGGGCGCGTCGTGCAGGACGGCACCCGGCGCGGCGCGGCCGCCGTGGTGATCGCGCCCGGCGCCGCCCTCGAGCGCGCCGACGGGCATGCGCAGGCGCGCGGCTGCGCCCCCGGCGACTGCGGCGACGACGGGCGCTGCCTCGCGGCCCCGCCCGGGCGCGCCGCACCCTGCGACCCCCGCAACTACCTCGACCTCGCCGGCGCCGGCGGGGAGGACAACGCCGCGTTCGTCGACCGCAGCGACGAGCGCTCGGGCAACGGCGACGGCTTCGTCTCGGGCCCGGTCGTGCTCGCCGGCGGCCGCCTCGCGGTCAACGACCGCCTCGTGGCGCTCGCCGAGCGCGACGTGATGCCCGCCGTCATGCGGCGCGTGGCGCTCGAGGCCGCCCATTGCCTGCGCTACTACGCCTCGCGCCCGGAAAACGCCGGCCGCCATCCGTGGCCGGGGCCCGCGTGCGCGGCGCCGGACGCGAGCGACGGGGCCGGCCGGCGGGTGGGCAGCCTGCCCGACACGCCCTTCGCCGCCACGCGCGAGACGAGCGGCGCGACGATGCTCGCGCGGTGGTGGCGCGTCGACGCGCGCGAGCCCGAGCGCCTGGCGGAGCTGCCCACGCGGGAGGACGCGTGCCGCCTCGCCTTGCCCCCGGCCGATGCGGGGCCGGCGCGCGAGGCCCCGCCGGGCACGCCCGCCGCGGAGGGGCGCACCGCCGGGCTCGAGGAAAACGCGTGGTGGAGCGCCTGGAAGCCGTTCGTCTTCTACGCGGTCGCACCCGCCGCCGCTCCGGACCGAAAGCCGGGCGCCGATTGCGCGACCGCCGGATGCATCGACGTCGAGGACGCGAACGGCCGCCGGCTCGCCCGCGGCAAGTCCTTCGCCGTCGTGGTCGCCCGCAGCTGCTCGCGCGCGCCCCGGTGCCTCGACGCGGCGTGCCGCCGCCTGGCCCTCGCCCCCCTCGATCCCGACGGACCGCCCGATGCGCTCGCGACCTTTCCCTGACCGCCGCCGCGCGCGCGGCTTCAGCCTGCTCGAGGCGGGTGTCGCCCTGCTGGTGCTCGGCATCATGCTCGGCACGCTGGCCATCCCGCTCGCCACCCGGGTGCAGCTGCACCGCGAGGCCGAGGCGCGCCGGCAGCTCGCCGAGGCGAGCGACGCGCTGATGGGATTCGCGGCCGCCAACGCCCGCCTGCCCTGCCCGGCCACGGCCGACAGCTTCGGGGCCGAGCGCTTCGCCCCCGGGGGCGACGCCGGCAACGGCGCCTGCGCGGCGTTCCTCGCGGGCTACCTCCCGGCCGCCACTCTGGGACTCGCAAACGTCGACGGCGAGGGCTTCGCGCGGGACCCGTGGGGCAGCGAGCGCAACCGCATCCGCTACGCGATCTGGGACGGCACGGTGAACGGCGTCGAGCATCCGTTCACTCGCGCCGGGGGCATGCGGGCGGCCACGCTCGCCGGGCTGGGCGCCGCATCGCACTACCTCTTCATCTGCTCCCGGGGCGAGGCGGCGAGCGGCTCGGGGTGCGGGCCGGCCGCGCACCGGCTCACGCGCCGCGCGGTCTTCGTGCTCGTCTCGCTCGGGCTGGATGCGACGCGCACGCCTGCGGCGGGGGGCGACGCCGCGCGCAACGTCGACGGCGACGGCGTGTTCGTCTCGCACGAGCCGTCGGGCGACCCGGCCGATCCGTTCGACGACCTGGTGGACTGGATGCCGGTCAACCTCGTGGTCCACCGCATGGTCGCGGCCGGGCGCCTGCCGTAGGGAACGCCGGCGCGGTTTCCCGCGTCCCATCAAGGGCCTATACTGGATATCCAGCCCCGAAAGGACTGCCCCGATGAACCAGCGCGACCGAACCCTGCCCATTCCCGACGTCCAGGCGAGCCCGGACACCCGGCGCCTGGCGATCGATCGCGTGGGCATCAAGGCGATCCGCCACCCGGTGAAGATCCGCGAGCGCGCGGGGGGAGTCCAGCACACGGTGGCCCACTTCAACATGTACGTGGGCCTGCCCCACCACTTCAAGGGCACCCACATGTCGCGCTTCGTGGAGATCCTGAACGCCCACGAGCGCGAGATCTCCCCGGACACGTTCCGCGTCATGCTGCGAGAGATGGTGAAGAAGCTCGAGGCCGAGACGGGCCACGTCGAGATGACCTTCCCCTACTTCGTCTCGAAGAAGGCGCCGGTGTCCGGCGTCGAGAGCCTGATGGACTACGAGGTGACCTTCGTGGGCGAGATCCTCGACGGCCGGGAGTGCTTCACCCTCAAGGTCCAGGTGCCCGTGACGAGCCTTTGCCCCTGCTCGAAGAAGATCTCCGAGCGCGGCGCCCACAACCAGCGCTCCCACGTCACCGTGGCCGCGCGCATCCACGCGTTCGTCTGGATCGAGGAGATCATCGACCGGGTGGAGAGCCAGGCCTCGAGCGAGCTCTGGGGCCTGCTCAAGCGCCCCGACGAGAAGTACGTGACCGAGCACGCCTACGACAACCCCAAGTTCGTCGAGGACATGGTGCGCGACATCGCCGCGGACCTCAACACCGACCCGCGCATCGAGGGGTACGTGGTGGAAAGCGAGAACTTCGAGTCCATCCACAACCACTCGGCCTACGCCATGATCACGAAGGGGATGGACGTCCCCTGCGGCTAGTAGCGCTTGGTGAGGGTCATGTAGGCGCCGTCGCGGCGCATCTCGGTGCGGTTGAGGAAGCTCATGCCGAGGAGCGCCACGTCGAGCCCCTTCGCCTCGGCCACCACCGCGTCCACCTCGTAGGCCGTGATGTCGCCCACGGTGACGCTGTCCAGGACGACGCGGTAGGCGCTCGCCGAGCCGTTGGCGGTCTGGATGCGCCCCGGCCGGCCGCGCCGGTAGTCGATCCCGAGGCGCGCGGCCTCGGCGGCGGGCAGCAGGATGCTGGTCGCTCCCGTATCGACCATGAAGCGCATGTGCGCCCCGTTCACCCGCCCGTCGGCGTAGAACTGGCCGCGGGAATCGGCGGGCAGGGTCACCGTGGGCCGCGTCGCCGTCTGCGCGCTCGTCTCGAAGTGCTGCCCCATCTCCAGCGCCTGGCGCTTGCCGTCGATCTCCAGCACGGCCCCGTTCGCGTCCGACGACAGCAGCAGCACGCCCTCGGGGGTGCGATGGCCGGCGGAGATCGTGCGGGGCGCGCCGCGGTTGATCACCACCACGGCCTTGCCGGGGAACAGACCCACCACGTTCACGTCGGTGGCGCGGGCGGCCGCGGGAAGCGCGGCGAGGGCGAGGGCGAGGAAGGTCGTCTTCATGGAGGGGGGCGATGAAGCCGGTGGCCGTCTTGCGTTTCTCGCAGACCGAGGGTCCGGGACATTTTGCCACATTCCTCGCGGCGCGCCGCCTGCCGTGGACGCTGGTGGCGCTCGACGAGGGCGCGCCCCTGCCCGCCTCCCCGCGGCCCTACGCCGGGCTCGCCTTCATGGGCGGGCCGATGAGCGCGAACGACGAGCTGCCCTGGACCGCCCCCGTGCTCGCGCTGATGCGCGCGGCCGCCACGGAGGGCGTGCCGGTGATCGGGCACTGCCTCGGCGGGCAGCTCCTCGCCCGGGCCCTCGGCGCCCCGGTCCGCGGGAACGCCGTGAAGGAGATCGGCTGGGGCGAGGTGCGGCGGGAGGCGGGGGAAGCGGCGCGCGAGTGGTTCGGCGAGCCCGCGGGCTTCGTGACCTTCCAGTGGCACGGCGAGACCTTCGCGATCCCGCCGGGCGCCGAGCGCCTGCTCACGGGCACCTACTGCGCCAACCAGGCGTTCGTGGCGGACGGGCGGCACCTGGGGCTGCAATCCCACGTGGAGATGACGCCCGGCATGATCGAGGACTGGCTCGCCACGGGCGCCGGCGAGATCGCCGCGAGCCGCGGCTCGCCCGCGGTGCAGCCGGCCGAGGCGATCCGCGCCGAGGCGCCGCGGCGCCTGCCGGCGCTGCACGCGGTGGCCGACCGGCTCTACGCCCGGTGGGTGCGGGGCCTCGCCCCGCAGGCGAAGCTCGCGGCGCCCTAGTCGCGGAAGTTCTGGCAGGACAGCGGCACGTCGGTGACGCCGCCGCGCACGAGCTGGATCGCCTCCTGCAGCACGTCCTTCTTGGCGCCGGACACGCGCACCACCTCGCCCTGGATCGAGGCGGTCACCTTGAGCTTCGCGTCCTTCACCATCTTCACGATGCGCTTGGCCAGCTCGGTGTCGACGCCGTTCCTGACCGTGATCTTCTGCTTCATCTTGTCGCCGCCGATCTTCTCGGGCTTGCCGAGCTCGAGGAAGCGCACGTCCACGCCGCGCTTGGCGAACTTGCCGGTCATCACGTCGCGCACCTGGCCCAGCTTGAACTCGTCGTCGGCGTAGGCGGTGATCTCGCGCTCCTTCTCCTTCAGCTCGAGCCGCGCGTCGGAGCCCTTGAAGTCGAAGCGGTTGGCGATCTCCTTGTTCGCCTGCTCGACGGCGTTCTTCACCTCGACGGCGTTGGCTTCACACATGATGTCGAACGAGGGCATCTTTCCTCCTGCGCGCCGGGCATCCGGAATCCGGCATTTTATCGCGCCGAGCGCTCGCCCGAACGCGATGCCGGGGTCGGGGCGCGGTCCTGACGTAAAATCCTCCCTTTTCCCCCCGCGAAGCGCGCACGCCGTGGCCACCATCCTGCAGTCCCTCCCCGCCGGCGAGAAGGTCGGCATCGCGTTCTCCGGCGGCCTCGACACGAGTGCGGCGCTTGCGTGGATGCGCGAGAAGGGCGCGATCCCGTACGCGTACACGGCCAACCTGGGGCAGCCCGACGAGCCGGACTACGAGGACATCCCGCGCAAGGCGCGCCAGTACGGGGCGGAGAAGGCGGTGCTGGTGGAGTGCCGGCCGCAGCTCGTGGCCGAGGGGATCGCCGCGATCCAGTGCGGGGCGTTCCACATCTCCACGGCCGGCGCAACCTACTTCAACACGACGCCGCTGGGGCGGGCGGTGACGGGCACCATGCTCGTGGTCGCGATGAAGGACGACGACGTCCACATCTGGGGCGACGGCAGCACCTTCAAGGGCAACGACATCGAGCGCTTCTACCGCTACGGGCTGCTGGCGAACCCGAACCTGCGCATCTACAAGCCGTGGCTCGACCAGCGCTTCATCGACGAGCTGGGCGGGCGCAGGGAGATGAGCGAGTTCCTCGCCGGGCGCGGCTTCGACTACCGCATGAGCGCCGAGAAGGCGTACTCCACGGACTCCAACATCCTCGGCGCCACCCACGAGGCGAAGGACCTCGAGTTCCTCGACAAGGGCCTCGCGATCGTGAACCCCATCATGGGCGTCGCGTTCTGGCGCGAGGACGTGGCGGTGAAGCCCGAGACGGTGACGGTCGCGTTCGACGAGGGCGCGCCCGTGTCGCTCAACGGCCAGACGTTCAAGGATGCCGTCGCGCTCTTCGCCGAGGCCAACGCCATCGGCGGCAGGCACGGGCTGGGCACGTCGGACCAGATCGAGAACCGCATCATCGAGGCCAAGAGCCGCGGCATCTACGAGGCGCCCGGGATGGCGCTGCTGCACCTCGCCTACGAGCGGCTGGTCACCGGGATCCACAACGAGGACACGATCGAGCAGTACCGGAACAACGGCCGGCGGCTCGGCCGTCTCCTCTACCAGGGCCGCTGGTTCGACCCGCAGGCGATGATGCTGCGCGAGACCGCGCAGCGCTGGGTGGCGAGAGCCGTGACGGGCGAGGTGGCCGTGGAGCTTCGCCGCGGCAACGACTACTCGATCCTCGACACGAGGAGCCCCAACCTCACCTACAAGCCCGAGCGCCTCACGATGGAGAAGGGCGAGGCGTTCTTCACGCCCGCCGACCGCATCGGCCAGCTCACCATGCGCAACCTCGACATCGTCGACACGCGCGACAAGCTGCGCATCTACTCGGATGCGGGCCTCCTCGGCCCGGGCGGCGGCGTGCCGCTGCTGGGCGACGATTCGTCGGGGTCAGGTTAGTTTTCGAACCTGTCCCCTTTTTTGGCGGGGCGATGACGAAGTCACGAAAAGGGGACAGGTTCAAAAACTAACCCGACCCCATTCGCGGCCGCGCGCGCACGAGGTACTGCAGGGGCATCGCGTCCCGCTCCGCGGCGTCGGGGTCGTCGCCGAGGGCCTGCGCGAGGGAACGGATCGCGCCCAGCGCGTTGTGCCGCGCCGGGCCCTCCTCGAACACCCGAGCGCCCATCTCCTCGATCTCGTAGCCGCTGGCGTCGAAGAGCTCGATGATGGTCTTGCGGGTGAACCACCGGATGTGCGTGCGGTCGAGGAGCCCCGCGTCCTCGTAGCGGAAGGCGCCCGTGGCCAACCGCGCCTGCACCGACCAGTGCTGGGCGTTGGGAATGCACGCTACGACGCAGCCCTGGTCCGAGAGCGACGCGCGCAGGCGCTTCAACGCCCGCCAGGGGTCGTACAGGTGCTCGAGCACGTCGCCGAAGATCCAGCAGTCGGTAGGGCACAGCACCTCGAAGGCGCGGTCGTCCATCTTCTCGATGTCGGCGACGACGACCTCGCTCACGCGCTCCTGCGCCGCCTCGGCGTACTCGGCCACGACCTCGATGCCGATGTACTCGCACTCCGGGTGGTCGCGCAGGAAGGCCGCGCCCATGGCGCCGCTGCTGCAGCCGACCTCGACCACGCGCTCGACGCCCGCGGGGACGAGCCCGAGGAGGGCGTGGTTGACGCCGTCGTGCATGGGGGTATTGCGCATGGCGCTATCTTAAGGCGGCCGGCCCCGCGCGTCTCACGCGTCGATGCGGCCCAGCAGCAGGTACTCCATGAGCGCCTTCTGCACGTGCATGCGGTTCTCGGCCTCGTCCCAGACCACGCTGCGCGGTCCCTCGAGGACTTCCGCGCTCACCTCCTCGCCGCGGTGGGCGGGCAGGCAGTGCATGAAGAGGGCGTCCGGGTGCGCGCGGGCCATCAGCGCCGCGTCGACCGTGAACCCGTCGAAGGCCTGGGCCCTCGCGTCGGTCTCGGTCTCGAAGCCCATGCTCGTCCACACGTCGGTGGTCACGAGGTCCGCGCCGGCGGCCGCCTGCCAGGGCCGCTCGAACACCTCGAGGTTCTCGCGAGCCACGCCGGCCGCGCGCGGCGGGTCGATGCCGTATCCCGGGGGCGTGCACACGTTCAGCCGGAAGCCGAAGATGCGGGCGGCCTCGATCCACGTGTTGCACATGTTGTTGCCGTCGCCGATCCAGGCCACGGTCCTCCCGGCGATCGGGCCGCGGTGCTCGAGGAAGGTGTACACGTCGGCCAGGACCTGGCAGGGGTGGTACTCGTTGGTGAGCCCGTTGATCACCGGCACGCGCGACTGGGCGGCGAAGCGCTCGATGATCGAGTGCTCGTAGGTGCGGATCATCACGATGTCGACCATGCGCGAGACCACCCGCGCCACGTCCTCGATGGGCTCGCCGCGGCCGAGCTGGGTCTCGCTCGTGTTCAGGACGATCGAGGAGCCGCCGAGCTGGTGGATGCCCGCCTCGAAGGACACGCGGGTGCGCGTCGAGCTCTTCTCGAAGACCATCGCCAGCATGCGGTCGGTGAGCGGCTGGTAGGCGACATAGTTCTTGAACCGCTCCTTCATCACCCGGGTGCGGGCGAAGAGGTGCTCGAGCTCGTCGCGCGCGAGGTCCTGCAGGCGCAGGAAGTGCTTCATGCCGCCGCCGCCCCCGGCTCGGCGAGGAAGGCGCGCACGAGGGGGGCCAGGATCGCGACCACCTGCCGCGCCTCGTCCTCGCCGATCACGAGCGGGGGCAGCAGCCGGACCACCTTGTCCGCGGTGACGTTGATCACGAGCCCCGCGTCCAGCGCGCGGCGCACGAGCTCGCCGCACGCGCGCGCGAGCTCCACGCCGATCATGAGGCCCGTGCCGCGGATCTGGACCACGCCGTCGACCCCGGTCAGCTCGCGCTCCAGGCCGCCCCGGATCGCCTCGCCCATGCGCGCGGCGTGCCCGAGCAAGCCGTCCTTCTCGATCACCTCGAGGGTGGTGAGCGCGGCCACCGAGACCAGCGGGCCGCCGCCGAAGGTGCTGCCGTGATTGCCCGGCCTGAACACCTTCGCCGCCGCGCCGCGCGCGAGGCAGGCGCCGATCGGCACGCCGGAGCCCAGGCCCTTGGCGAGCGACATCACGTCGGGGCGGATGCCCGACCACTGGTGCGCGAACCATTTGCCCGTGCGCCCGACGCCGCTCTGGACCTCGTCGACCATGAGCAGCCACTGCTTGCGGTCGCACAGCTCGCGCAGGCTGCGCTGGTATTCCGTGTCGGCCACGTGGATGCCGCCCTCGCCCTGGAGCACCTCGAGCAGCACCGCGACCACCGAGGCGTTGTCGGCCAGCCGCTCGACGGCCGCGAAGTCGTTGTAGGGCACGCGCAGGAACCCGCCCATGAGCGGCTCGAAGCCGGCCTGCGCCTTGCGCGAGCCGGTCGCCGAGAGGGTGGCGAGCGTGCGGCCGTGCCACGCCCGCTCCATCACGACGATGGCCGGGCTCTCGACGCCGCGCTGGTGCCCGTACAGGCGCGCGAGCTTGATCGCCGCCTCGTTGGCCTCCGCGCCCGAGTTGCAGAAGAAGGCGTTGTCCATCTGCGCCAGGGCGCATACCCGCTCGGCCGCCCGCTCCTGCTCCGGCACCCGGAAGAGGTTGGAGACGTGGATGAGGCGCGCGGCCTGCTCCGAGAGCGCGCGCACGAGCGCCGGGTGCGCGTGGCCCAGCCCGTTCACGGCGATCCCGGCCAGGGCGTCGAGGTAGCGCCGGCCCTCGGTGTCCCAGAGCCACACGCCCTCGCCGCGCGCGAAGGCGACGGGCTGCGGGGCGTACGTTTGCATCAGGTGCTCGGCGGACATGGGGCGCCTCCAGAAAACGAGAACGGCGGCCCGAAGCCGCCGTCGGTCAGGGGTTCAGGGCCGCTTCAGGTGCGCGGCGCCTCGAGCGCCTTCACGCGGGCGGCCAGCCGGCTCTTGTGCCGCGCGGCCTTGTTCTTGTGGATGATCCCCTTGCGGCTGATCGCGTCGATGGCCGCCTGGCCCTCGACGTACGCGTGGCGGGCCGCGCCGGCGTCGCCCGAGGCGATGGCGGTGTGGACCTTCTTGATGGCGGTGCGCAGCTCCGAGCGCATGCTCACGTTGTGCCCGCGCTGCTTGACGGATTTGCGGGCGCGCTTGGCGGCCTGCTTGGTGTTGGCCATGGTCTGGCTTCCTGGTGGGGGTTTCCGAAACGAAGCCTGATATCATACACCGCTTGTCCATACGAAACAAAGCCCTAGGTCGCGCGCCGGGCGCCGCCTCCCGGGGCGCGGCGCCGTGAACCTGCTGCGCTCGGCCGCCTCCGTGAGCGGCATGACGCTGCTGTCCCGGATCACGGGGCTCGTGCGCGAGATCCTGCTGGCCACCTTCTTCGGTGCCGGCGTGGCCTTCGACGCCTTCGTGGTCGCCTTCCGGATCCCCAACCTGCTGCGCCGGCTCTTCGCCGAGGGGGCCTTCTCGCAGGCCTTCGTGCCGGTCCTGGGCGAGCACCGCGCGCGCCACGGCGAGGCCGCCACCCGGGAGCTCGCGGGCAAGGTGCTCGCCGTGCTCGCCGTCGCGCTCTTCGTGGTGACGGTCGCCGGCATCGTCGCCGCCCCCCTCGTGGTGTACCTCAGCGCCTCGGGCTTCGCCGCCGACCCCGACAAGTTCGCCCTCGCCACCGCGATGGTGCGGATCTGCTTCCCGTACATCCTCTTCATCTCGCTGGTGTCGTTCTCCTCGGGGCTGCTCAACACCTACGGCTCGTTCAAGGTGCCGGCGTTCACCCCGGTGCTGCTCAACGTCTGCTTCATCGCCTTCGCGGTCCTGCTCGCCCCGCGGCTCGACCGGCCCATCACCGCGCTCGCCTGGGCGGTCTTCTTCGGCGGGGCCGTGCAGCTCGCCTTCCAGCTGCCCTTCCTCGCCCGCATCGGCATGCTGCCCCGGCCGGTGTGGGATCCCCTCGACGCGGGAGTGCGCCGCATCCTGCAACTCATGGCCCCGGCGGCCCTCGGCGTGTCCGTGGCACAGGTGAGCCTGCTCATCAACACGCAGATCGCCTCGTGGCTCGGCACCGGCGCGGTGTCGTGGATCTACTACGCCGACCGGCTGATGGAGTTTCCCTCGGCGCTGCTCGGCGTGGCCCTGGGCACCGTGCTGCTGCCCTCGCTCGTGCGCCGCCACGCGAGCGACGACGCCGAGGGCTACTCGCGGCTGCTCGACTGGGGGCTGCGCCTGGCGCTGCTCCTCGCGCTGCCCGCCGCCGTCGGCCTGGCGCTCCTCGCGGTGCCCCTCGCCGCCACGCTCTTCTGGCACGGCGAGTTCACGCGCACGGACGTGCTGATGACCCGCAGCGCGCTCGTGGGCTACGCCGTCGGCCTCGCCGGCATCGTGCTCGTGAAGATCCTCGCCCCCGGCTTCTACGCCCGGCAGAACATCCGCACCCCGGTGCGGGTGGCGGTGGTCACGCTCGCGGTGACGCAGCTGCTCAACCTCGCGTTCGTCCCGGTGCTGCGCCACGCCGGCCTCACGCTCGCCATCTCGCTGGGCGCCTGCTTCAACGCGGGCTGGCTCTGGGTGCTCATGCGCCGCTCCGGGGCCTATCGTCCCGAGCCCGGCTGGGCGGCCTTCCTGCTCAAGCTCGCGGTGGCGCTGTACGTGATGGGCGGGGCGATCTGGTACGGGATGGGCAGCGAGGCCTCGTGGTTCGAGCTCGCCGCCGCGCCCCGCGCGGCGAAGCTCGCCGCGGTGATCGTCGCCGCCGCGGCCGCGTATTTCGCGTCGCTCTACGCGATGGGCCTGCGCCCGCGCGACTTCGCGCGCCACGGCTAGCCGTGCGCATCCTGCGCCACACGCCCCAGGGGGTCGGGACCGCGGTCGCCGTCGGCAGCTTCGACGGCGTGCACCTCGGGCACCAGGCGATCCTCGCCCGGGTGCGCGACGAGGCCCGGGCGCGGGGACTGGCGAGCGCGGTGCTCACCTTCGAGCCGCTGCCGCGGGAGTTCTTCGCCCCCGCCTCGGCGCCGCCGCGGCTCACCGCGCTGGGCGAGCGCCTCGCGGCCATCGCCGCCTGCGGCATCGACCTCGCCTTCGTGCAGCGCTTCGACGCGCGCTTCGCCGCCCTCGACCCGGACGCGTTCGCCGCGCGGCTTCGCGAGCGCCACGGCGCGCGCTGGGTGCTGGTGGGCGAGGACTTCCGCTACGGCGCGCGCCGCGCCGGGGACGTGTCCGCGCTCGCCGGCGGCGGGCGCGCGGCTCGGCTTCGAGGTGGCCACGCTGGGCGCGGTGACCGCCCAGGGCGAGCGCATCTCGAGCACCGGCGTGCGCGCCGCCCTCGCGCGCGCCGACTTCGCCGCCGCCGCGGCGCTCCTCGGCCGCCCGTACGCGATCTGCGGACGCGTGGTCCACGGCGAGAAGCGCGGGCGCGCGCTCGGCTATCCCACGGCGAACGTGCGCCTGGCCCGGGCACACCCGCCGATGCACGGGATCTTTGCGGTAAAATGCACGGGTGCTGGAACTCGCGGACTCGAGGGAGTGGCGAGCCTCGGAATCAACCCGGCCGTGCGCAACCGCGGCCCGGCGACGCTCGAAGCGTTCCTCTTCGATTTCTCCGGCGACCTCTACGGGCGCCGCGTCCGCATCGAGTTCCTGAAGAAGCTGCGCGACGAGGCGCATTTCGCCTCGCTCGAGGAGCTGGCCGCACAGATCGGCCGCGATTGCGATGCGGCGCGGGCGTTCTTCGGCGCGCCCCCTACGCCCTGAGAGCCCGATGCCCGACGACCCGAAGAAGCCCGACTACAAGAAGACGCTGAACCTGCCCGAGACGCCGTTCCCGATGCGCGGCGACCTCGCCCGGCGCGAGCCCGCGTGGATCCGGCAGTGGCAGGCCTCGCGCCTGTACGAGCGGCTGCGCGAGCGGTGCAAGGGACGGCCCAAGTTCGTCCTGCACGACGGCCCCCCGTACGCCAACGGCGACATCCACATCGGCCACGCCGTCAACAAGATCCTGAAGGACCTCATCGTCAAGTCGAAGACGATGGCGGGCTACGACGCGCCGTACGTGCCGGGCTGGGACTGCCACGGCATGCCGATCGAGGACCAGATCGAGAAGCAGCACGGGCGCGGCCTGGACCCCAACAAGGCGCGGGCGCTGTGCCGCGCGTATGCCGCCGAGCAGATCGAGCGCCAGAAGGCGGACTTCGAGCGCCTGGGCGTGCTCGCCGACTGGGACCACCCCTACAAGACGATGGACTTCGGGACCGAGGCGACCGAGATGCGCGCCCTCGGACGCGTCTGGAAGAACGGCCTGCTCTACCGGGGTCTCAAGCCCGTCAACTGGTGCTTCGACTGCGGCTCGGCGCTGGCCGAGGCCGAGGTCGAGTACGAGGACCGCACCGCCACCGCGATCGACGTGGCGTTCGACGCGGTCGACGCCGATGCCGTGGCCGCGGCCTTCGACGCCGAGCGCTCCGCCGTGCCGATCCGCGCGGTGATCTGGACCACCACGCCGTGGACCCTGCCGGCCAACCAGGCGATCGCCGCGCATCCCGACCTGGTCTACGAGCTCGTCGCGACCGAGCGCGGCGCCCTCATCCTGGCCGAGCCGCTGCGGGAGCCCTGCCTCGCGCGCTACGGGCTGGAGGCGAAGCGCGTGCTGGGGCGCGCGGCGGGCGTGGCGCTCGAGGGTCTGCGCTTGCGCCACCCCCTCGAGGCCCGCGAGGTGCCGCTCGTCCTGGGCGAGTACGTGACGCCCGAGGCGGGCACCGGGCTCGTGCACACCGCCCCGGCCCACGGCGTCGAGGACTTCGACGTCGGCAAGCGCTACGGCCTGCCGCTCGACCAGCCCGTGGACGACGCGGGCCGCTTCAAGCCCACGGTGCCGCTCTTCGGCGGCATGAACGTGCGCGAGGCGGAAAAGCCCATCCTCGAGCGCCTCGAGGCCGCGGGCGCGCTGCTGCACCGGGCGACGCTGCGCCACAGCTACATGCACTGCTGGCGGCACAAGACGCCGATCATCTTCCGCGCCACCGTGCAGTGGTTCATCGGCATGGACCGCCCCTCGCACGTGGGCACGCCGGCACCGAGGGCAGGACGCTGCGCGAGATCGCGATGCACGCGGTCAACAACACGACCTTCTACCCGGCCTGGGGGCGCTCGCGCCTCACCGCCATGATCGCCAACCGCCCCGACTGGACGCTGTCGCGCCAGCGCCACTGGGGCGTGCCGATGCCGTTCTTCCTCGACCGCGAGACCGACGAGCTGCACCCGGACACCGAGGCCCTGCTCGAGAAGGCCGCGCAGAAGGTCGAGCACGGCGGGATCGAGGCGTGGTTCGCCGCGAGCTGCGAGGACTTCGGCGTCGACCCCGCGCGCTACCGCAAGCTCACGGACACGCTCGACGTCTGGTTCGACTCGGGCACCACCCACTTCACGGTCCTGCGCAAGCTCGCCGAGGCGAAGTGGCCGGCCAACATCTACCTCGAGGGCAGCGACCAGCACCGGGGCTGGTTCCAGTCGTGCCTGCTCACCGGCTGCACGATGGAGGGCCGCGCCCCCTTCGATTCCCTGCTCACCCACGGCTTCACCGTCGACGGCCAGGGCCGCAAGATGTCGAAGTCGCTGGGCAACGTCATCGCGCCGCAGAAGGTGACCGGCACGCTCGGCGCGGAGATCCTCCGCCTCTGGGTCGCCGCGACCGACTACTCGGGCGAGCTGTCGATCTCCGACGAGATCCTGAAGCGCGTCGTGGAAAGCTACCGGCGCATCCGCAACACGCTGCGCTTCCTGCTCGCCAACATCGCCGACTTCGACGCGGGCAAGGACCTGCTCGCGCCGGCCGAGTGGATCGAGATCGACCGCTACGCGCTCGCCATGACGCGGCGGATGGCCGACGCGTGCATCGCCGACTACCGCAGGTTCGAGTTCCACCTGGTCGCGCAGCGGCTGCAGAACTTCTGCTCCGAGGACCTGGGCGGGTTCTAGCTCGACGTGCTGAAGGACCGCCTCTACACCACGCCGGCCGATTCCCGCGCCCGGCGCTGCGCCCAGTCGGCGCTGCACCACGCGACCCAGGTCACCCTGCGCCTGATGGCCCCGATCCTGTCCTTCACCGCCGAGGAGGCGTGGTCGGTGCTCTTCCCCGGCACCGACGACAGCGTCTTCTTCCACACGTGGAAGGACGTGTTGCCGGCGCAGGAGGGCGAGGAGGCGCTCGTGGCGCGCTGGAAGCGCCTGCGCGAGATCCGCGCGCTCGTCGCCAAGCGCCTCGAGGAAAGCCGCGAGGGCGGCGCCATCGGCTCGTCGCTGCAGGCCGAGGTGACGATCGAGGCCGGGGGCGCGGACCTCGAGCTGCTGCGCTCCCTGGGCAACGACCTGCGCTTCGTGCTCATCACCTCCCAGGCCCGCGTGCGCCCCTCCTCGGCCGATGGCGTGGTGAACGTGCAGGTCGTGCCCAGCCCGCACCCCAAGTGCGAGCGTTGCTGGCACTACCGCGGCGATGTGGGCTCCGACGCCCGGCACCCGACGATCTGCGCGCGCTGCGTGGCGAATCTCGAGGGCGCGGGCGAGGCGCGCGCGCATGCCTGAGCGCGCCGGGCACTGGGCACGCTGGCTCGCGGTGAGCGCGGCCGTCGTCGCCGCCGACCTCGCGACCAAGGCGTGGGTGGGCGCCGCCCTGCGTCCCGGGGAGCCCCTCGCCGTCACGCCCTTCCTGAGCTTCGTGCTCACGTACAACGCGGGGGCCGCCTTCAGCTTCCTCGCCGACGCCGGGGGCTGGCAGCGCTGGTTCTTCATGGCGCTGTCGGCGGGGATCTCGGTAGCGATCGTGGCGCTCCTGCGCCGCCACCGCGGAGCGCCCCTCGCCGCCCTCGCCCTGGCGCTGGTGCTGGGCGGCGCCGTGGGCAACCTCTACGACCGCGTGACCCTGGGCCACGTCGTCGATTTCGTGCTGCTGCACGCGGCAGGCCACAGCTTCCCCGCCTTCAACGTGGCCGACTCCGCGATCACCGTCGGGGTGGCCCTGCTGATATGGGACGGGATGCGCGCCGGCGCCCAGGCCACGCGCCCGGCCGGGGAGAAGCGCTGATGCCCGACATCGAACGCGAGGCGGGCGACGAGCCCGAGATCGTGCTCGCCAAGCCGCGCGGCTTCTGCGCCGGCGTCGACCGCGCCATCGCGATCGTGGAGCGCGCGCTGGACGCCCAGGGCGCGCCGATCTACGTGCGCCACGAGATCGTGCACAACAAGTACGTCGTGGACGACCTGCGCGCCAAGGGCGCCGTCTTCGTGGAGGAGCTCGACGAGGTGCCGGAAGGCGCCACGGTCATCTTCTCCGCCCACGGCGTGTCCCTGGAGGTGCGCGCGGCAGGCGCGCGCGCGGGGGCTGCGCGTGTTCGACGCGACGTGCCCGCTCGTCACCAAGGTGCACGTCGAGGTGGCGCGCATGCGCGACCAGGGCCGGGAGATCGTGATGATCGGCCACGAGGGCCATCCGGAGGCCGAGGGCACGATGGGCCAGTCGGCCAGCGGCATGTACCTCGTCGAGAGCGAGGAGGACGTGGCGCGGCTCGAGGTGCGCGATCCCGAGCACCTCTCGTACGTGACGCAGACGACCCTCTCGATCGACGACTGCGCCCGCGTCGTCGCCGCGCTCAAGGCCCGGTTCCCCGGCATCGTCGGGCCCAAGAAGGACGACATCTGCTACGCGACGCAGAACCGCCAGGACGCGGTCAAGTTCATGGCGCCGCGCTGCGACGTGGTGATCGTCGTGGGCTCGCCCAACAGCTCGAACTCGAACCGCCTGCGCGAGGTCGCGCGCAACCTGGGGCGGGAGGCCTACCTCGTCGACAACGCCGACGAGCTGCGGGCCGAATGGCTCGCCGGCAAGCAGCGCGTGGGCCTCACGGCGGGCGCCTCCGCGCCCGAGGTGCTGGTGCACGAGGTGATCCAGCGCCTGCAGGCGATGGGCGTGCGCCGGGTGCACGAGCTCGAGGGCATCGACGAGCACGTGACCTTCCCGCTGCCGAAGGGCATCAGCGGTCCGACGGCGGCGTAGTCGCCTCGAGGCTGCGCACGGGGGCGGCGAAGCGCACCTCGACGCGCTTGACGCTCCTCACGCTGCGCCCCCCCTTCTCGGCCGGCACGAAGCGCGCGGCGAGGAACGCCCGCACGGCCTGCTCGCGAAAGGCCGGCGGCACGCTCGACTCGAGCACGTCCACCCGGGTCACCACGCCGTGCTCGTCGATGCGCACGTCCATGCGCAGCGTGCCGTAGTAGTCCACCGCCTCGCGGCCCTTCGGGAAGGCGAGGCCGATGTCGCGCACCGGGTAGGCCCGGCGGTCGACCTCCGCGGCGGGGAAGTACGTCGCGGGCACGCGGCGCATCCAGCCGGCGATGGCGAGTGCCACGGCGGCGGCGGCGAGGAGCACGATCGCGGCGCGCGCCGCGGCGGTACGGTATGTCATGGGGCGTCGCCCGGGGCCGGAAACGAGGCGCCCGGCCCCCGAGGGCCGGGCGCCGCCGCGCGCCTCCCTGTTATTTCAGCAGCTCACGCCACAGCACCCGCTTGCCGATCGCGCCCACGAGCGGGTTGTCCGGGTTCGCGAACACCGGGTGCTGGTCGTCCGACGTGGTGACCGTCGTGACGATCCGGCCGTCCGGCAGGCGATAGGTGTTCAGGCCCACCGCGATCGAGTTGCCGATCCGCGAGCCGGCCACCGCACCGGTGGAGGTGCTCACGAACGTCCCCTTCGTGTAGTCGAAGAAGTAGAGGAAGCTCGAGCCGCCGACCGTGCACACGCTGTTTTCCGGGATGTTGGTCGCCACGCCGATCACCCCCAGCTGCAGCTTCGGGTCGACGTTCACGCGCTCGCCCGGCGTCGAATTGCCCGGGTTGAAGTCGATGTACCAGCCGCAGTCGCTGTTGAAGTCGACCGGGTTGCTCGAGGTGCTGCGGGTGTTGGCGTCGAGCACGGTGAGCGTCTGCCGGACCATGCACGAGTTGGTGCGCACGTCGCCCAGGCCGGTCGCGTCCAGGTCGTCGCGCAGCGCGTAGAACGACTGCTGCCCGGTGTCCGTGAGGTCCGAGGCGCCGAGGTAGCGGCCCGTGCCCACGAAGACCACGGCCTTGTTGTTGACCACCCCGAGCTCCGGCTTGGTCGTCACCGGCTGGGCGTACGTGCCGGCCAGGAAGCTCGCGAGCTTGAACGCGTCCTTGCCCGCCGGCAGGATGGCGTCGTTCACGTCGAAGCGCCAGAAGTTGCCGAGCACGTCGCCGCCGTAGACGCGCTGGACGGTGTTGTCGTTCAGGCCGTCGTCCACCCAGGCGCTGATCTTGCCGAGGCCCGCGGGGGTGAGCGCGTTGCCGACCCCGGTGCTGATCGTGAACTTGAGCGTGCCCGTCATGGCGTCGACCACGTACAGGCGTCCCACGCCATCGCCGCCGTTGTAGCCGGAGCTGAAGAAGACGTTCCAGCTCCCGTCGGCGAGCTTGCCGATGATCGGGTTGCCGTACGAGTACCCGAGGTTCGCGTCCGAGAACTCCCAGAGCACGGTGGGCGAGGCCGGGTTGGTGACGTCGAGCGCGTAGTAGCCCTTGCCGCCGCCGTTGAGGCCGGCCACGAGGACGGTGCGCCAGGCGCTGCCGTTCCACACGTCGCTCACGGTCGGCGAGCCGTCCACGTAGAACTGGTGGGCGTTGGCGTAGTTGTCGTCGGCGAGCGCCTTGAGGTTCGGCAGGACGAAGGACGGGATGTACGCCCAGGACTCCACGCCGGTGGCGGCGTCGAAGGCGTGCAGCATCCCGTCGTTGGCCGCCACGTACACCATCGGGGCGCGCGACAGGCCGGTCTTGAACGACTGGTAGTTGTTCTCGGTGTAGTTGAAGGGCGGCTTGTTCACGTACACCGGCTTGCCGTTGATGATGTCGCCCAGCACATGCTCGCGCAGCCGGTAGAGCTGCGTCGCGTTGCTGCCGCGCTCCTCGAGCCCGTACTGCCCGCGCAGGTACTCGATGACCGTGTCGGGCGTGGCGGCCGCGAGCTGCGCGGCGGTCCAGCCGCCCACCTGCGTGAGGGCGGGCGCGTTCGCCGGCGTGAACCAGCTCGCCTTCTGCGCGGCGGTGAAGCTCGCCGGCGCAAAGGACACCTTGGCCCCCGAGAGGTACGTGAAGATGTTGCGCGAGTCGCTCGAGGCCTGCACGGCGGCGTCGAGCTGCGCCTGGCCCGACCAGGTCGGCGTGTCGGCGATCAGGCCGGTCACGATGTCGATCGTGCGCGCCTGCACGTCGCCGTCCCACTTCACGGTCCGGTAGTTGGCCACGAACGCGAAGTTGTCCCCGGCCACCGGCTCCAGGTTCGACGTGGCCGCGGCGGCACCGGCGGCTTCCCGGGCCGAGACGCCCGAAAGCGCCGTGCGCAGCCCCGTTACCAGCAGGTCCGGGTCCTTCGCGCTGAAGTACTGGCCGTGGCCGTTCACCGCGGCGTGCCAGAGGTCGTCGATCGTCGTGAGCGTGTCGCCGGTGGGCACGGGCCAGTTCATGGTGCCGGACTTGACCTCGTTGAAGTCGGAGGAGCCGCCCGTGAGGTAGTCCGACGAGTAGTCGAGCTGGCCGTTCACCCCCAGGCCCAGCGTGAAGGTCGTCATGTGCTGCCAGGGCGCGTTGTCGAGCCCCGACACCGGCACGTTGTCCTGGCACACGTCCACGCCCTTCGCGCCGGTGCAGTTGCTGAAGCCCGAGTTGCGCAGGTCCGTGTAGTAGTAGTACGCGGCCGCGTCCGCGAGCGTGTTCGAGGCACCCGACAGCGCGCCGTCGTAGAGCGGGCGCGGCGTCTTGGCGACGTTCGAGTCCTGGCTCGCCGGGTCGAGGGCCGCGCCGTTCACGTCCACCGGATCCGGGGAGCTCCGGTTCCAGTAGCCGTCGGTCGTGAGGATGGTGAAGTTCTGCTGGCACGAGTACTGGACCGGGTCGGGCCCGAGCTTGCCCGCGTAGTTGCGGCCCGCCTTCGACAGCGCCGCCTTCAGGGGCGTCGAGTTGCTGGGCGACATCGCGTAGAACTTCGCGTACCAGCTCGCCTTCTGCGCCGTGTCGAAGTCGGAGATGGCCAGGTACTGCGGGTCGGTGGTGCTGGTGCTGGGCGTGGCCTGGATGGTCATGAACCCCACGCGATAGTTGGAGCCGATGCTCGCGAAGGCGCGGCCCGCGCCCGACTTCATCATCAGGATGCGCGTGCGGTAGTAGCTGAACCAGTTGGCGAAGTTCTGGCGCTCGTCGGTGCCGCCGGGGCCCGAAGTCGCGCTCACCGTCACCTTCGCGAACGGCGAGAAGTTGGTGCCGCTGATGGTCATGCTGCCCGACTGGGAGATGACCATCGTGGCGTTCGCGTAGGTGTTGCTCGGCGAGAAGACGGTGACCGTGCTGCCCGAGGAGGAGGCGGTGAAGCCGTTGGCGCCGATGTTCGAGGCCACGCTCGCGGCGAGCGTGCTCGTGCTGCGCGAGGTGGTCGAGCTGCCCGTCATGATCTGGGTGCCGTTCACCGTGATGCTCGTCACCCTCGTGTTCGAGCGGCCGTTGAAGGTGATGACCGCCACCGGGTACGTCGCGTCGGGCAGCCTGCACTCCTGGTAGAACGCGCTGCTGGTGTTCTTGAAGTCCGCCGTCTGGCTGCCCAGGTAGTTGTAGTAGTACGCCGGCTGCTGCGTGTCCGTGCCCCGCCCGGAGCTCGACGTGTTGTCGTAGGCGTAGAACTTCGCGCTGAGGTCGACGGTGCCGGCCCCGGTGTCGTAGCCGTCCTTCCAGGCGCCCGTGAACGAGGCGTTGGGGAAATCGGTCCCGTCCGCGTTCTTCGGCGGCACGTACTTGATGTCGGGGCGGTAGTAGATGCTGTTGCAGTGGGCCGACTTGTAGCCCACGAAGTCGGCGAAGGGCTCGGCCTCGTCCGGCGCATGGCTCCAGGCCATCGAGCCCGAGGAGTCGAGCACGAAGCTCACGTTGGGCTTCACGACGCCGGAGGAGGCGCTCGCGAGCGGCGACTGCGACAGGTCGACCAGCGCCGCGAGCGCGGTGCCCGAGGCGCCGGCGGCGAGCAGGACCGCGAGGGCGGCCGCGCGCGCGCGGCGGAAGGCGGTGGGGATCGGGTTCTTCATGGGGTCTCCCTGGGGGACGCTCCTCTTTTCTTCACAGCAGGATCACGGCCTGCACGTAGCTGACCGTGTTCTTCGGCCCTTCCACCCGCGAGGTCACGCGGTAGTAGACCTGGTTCTTCAGCTTGAGCGCGTACGACGAATAGTCCGGCGCGTCCTGGGAGCTGCCGATGCCCGACTGGGTCGACGTGGTGCAGCTCTGGGCCGGGGCGTTGATGCTGCCGGAGATCGAGCACAGGCGCTGGATGAGGTAGTAGACGTGGGCGCCGGTGCTGTCGACCGAGGTGCCCGCGTCGTGGGCCTTCACCGGCTGCGAGGGGCTGGACCCGCCCCAGTCGACGCCCGGCAGCGTGCCGTGGCCGACGTTGCCCGTGATGTCGAGCCCGTCCTGGCGGCTGGCGTAGTAGCCGGCGGAGGGCTGGTCGCTGTCCAGGCTCGTGCGGTTGGCGATCATCCACGTGCGCGCCGCCTCGATGCCCGAGTCGCCGGTGGCCACCGCGGACTGGCGGAAGCCGATGTTGCCGGCCACGAGCGTGCCGGTGTCGATCGAGCGGATCATGCCGAGGCCGGCCAGCGTCATGGCGACCAGCACGATGAGCGCGATCATCAGGACCACGCCCTCCTGGCGGCCGCGCGCGGGGGCGCGGCCCATGGCGTTGCTCGCGAGGGGCTGCATCAGGGCCTCCAGATCATGTTGCGCAGCGGGATGCTGGTCTGGAAGAGCTTGTAGCGGTAGCACTTCCAGTCGGTGCCCGCGGCCGTGAGGTCGATCTGCGCGCCGTCGATCGTGCCGTCCGAGCCGGCCTTGTAGGGCTCGTACCAGTCCATGTTGTCGCCCTTGTCGGGGCGCGTCGCGTCCGCCGTGGTGTCGCAGGTGGTGCCCGAGGACGGCTTCTCCTTGAGCGCGCTGCGGGAGGTGATCTCGATCGCCGCGGCGAGCGTGCGCGAGACGTCGTCGCCCGTGGCGAGCGCCGCGCGCGACCAGGTCTCCACCTTGCCGTCGCCGGGCAGCGAGGAGCCGGCGACCGGCGCCCCGGCCGTGTCCTTGCCGTAGAGCGCGCGCATGCTCACGATGTCGTTCACCATCACCTCGTAGTTCGCGGCGTCGGTGCAGTCCGAGTTGAGCATGTCGCAGCTCGTGAGGTTGCCGCTGCGGATGGCGTACACCTTGATCTGGGGCAGCGCGCCGAGGTTGAAGAGCTGGCCGCCGCCGGCGCTGCTCAGGGCCGGGATCGGGTTGCCCGCGGGGTCGGACATGCTGCCCGACTTGTTCCAGGTGGGCGTCGTCATCTTGCAGTCGTTGTTCGGGTTCTTGTACTGCCCGGTGCTGTGGTTGAGCACGTCGCTCTGGCCCGCGGGCGCGGTGCCGCAGTTGCCGTGGGTGCCCGGCACGCCGGTGAGCTCGTGCATGGCGCAGCTCGTGGCGCCGCCCGGCCCGCCGCCGGGCTGCACGCCGATCACGAGGTCGCCGTTGTTGAAGCCCTCGCGGTTCTGCGAGATCTTGAAGTTCGAGGACGATCCCGAGGGCTGGTTCGCGGGCACGCCGGAGACGAAGCTGTCCGAGGTGCCGTAGGCCACGAGGATCACGTCGGAGCCGGCGTCGCCCGCGGGAATCCCGGCCGGGTTGATCTCGAAGGGGACCATCCGCAGGCTGGCGCTCGTGCCGGAACTGTTGTTCCAGACGACCACCGACGTGCAGCCGGTGTTGACGAGCGAGTTCATGCCGTAGCCGGCGAGCCGGATCTCGCGCTCGAGCAGGTAGAGCGCGATGCTGCCGTTCACCTGCGCGTCGGTGCCGCTGGTGGCCGTGCGCTTGTAGCCTTCCGAGACGGCGAAGACCTGCATGATCACGACGATGCCGATCACGCCGATCAGCAGCCCGATCATGATCTCGACCAGGGTGAAGCCGGCCAGGCGCGCGCGGGATCGAAGGGTGGCGTTCATGGGGGCGCTCACGAGTTGATGTTGGCCACGGCGGAGTAGCGGTGGGTCACCGGGTCTTCCGGCTGGCGCCACTGCACGGTGACCGTCACCTGGCTGCCGTTCACCGCGATGGTCCCGGTCCCGGAGGGCAGGTCGCGCGCGACCATGTCGTCCCACTTGGCCCGCCCGCTGTAGCCCGCCGTCTGGTACTGCGAGAGGTTGGGCTGGTCGACCCACATGCGCCCGATGATCTGGTTGGCGAGGTAGCTCGCGTCGGTGCGGTACTTCGCCTGGCTCACCTGGGCGATGGAGTTCGCCTGCAGCCCCATGAGGGCGATGATGCCGAGCGAGAAGATGAGGATCGCCACCAGGGCCTCGATCAGCATGACGCCCTGCTGGGATCGCGGGGAGGTCGCGCGCGTGCGTGTCATGGCATTCCCTCTCATTTGCAGCCCTGGGGGTTGGTCGCCTTGGAAAGCTTCGGGTCGCACATGTACACCTGGCCGCCGGCGGTCACGGCGATCGACAGGCGTCGCTCGTCGGCCGCGGCGACGGTGGGGTTGCGCACGTCCACGCGCGCGATGCTGCTGGGCGCCACGGGCGAGACGCGGCCCATCGAGTCGAACGTGACGGCGGCGGGCACCCCCACCCCGGCGGTGATCGCCGTGTCGAAATCGGTGAAGGTGCCCTCGGCGCCCACGCGCGCGTTCGGCGAGCCTTCGCTCGCGCCCTTGCTCGCGATGATCGGCACCCCGGCGTTGCAGTCGTCGGCGGCCACGTCGTAGACGCAGACCTGCCAGGCCGTGGAGTTCGCGTCGGTGAGCTGGAACGACACGAGCGTGTTGCGCTTGAGCGCCTCGAGGCGCGCGCGCTCGAGCCCGCCCCGGATCGAGTCCGCCGCCGAGCGCAGCTGGTTGTTCTGGATCCAGGTCGAAGCCGACGGGCCGGCCAACGCCATCACGAGGCCCACGATCGCGATCGCGACCAGGATCTCGATGAGCGTGATGCCGCGCTGGCTCAGCATACGCCGCCCTTGCGGATCACCCAGCAGTTGTTCGGCGAGGCCGCGGTCCAGCCCTCGCTCGCGCCCGAGCCGCTGAAGGACGACGTGCGCCCGTTCGCCTGGTCGATCGTGTAGGCGAAGCCGGCCATCGCGTTCTTGCCCGTGGCCGTCACCGTGTAGGTGGTCGCGGCGAGGTTCGAGCACGAGAGATCGAAGTTCTGCAGCGCCTGCACCTGGACCTCGGTCGCGGCGGGCGCCGTGGGCGACACCACGCATGCGGTCGGGTAGCTGCGGTTGTCCTGGAAGTACTGCTCCATCTTCGTGCGCGCGTCGGCCAGGCCCGAGGTGGCCTCGACGACCCGTCCGCGGGTCACGTAATCGCGGTAGTTGGGCACGGCGATGGCGGCGAGGATGGCGATGATGGCCAGCACGACCATCAGTTCGATCAGGGTGAAGCCTTGCTGCTTGCGGACCATGGGAGACCCCTTTCGGCGATTACGCGGCAATGTAAGGAGGGGCGGGCACCCCGGACAAGGCGGTTCCGACGCGCGGGCACTCCCGCCCGATGGGCGGCTCGGCGGGGACGACCGGCGGTCGGCGCGGATCGGCCCCCGATTCAAGGGCTTGGCGCGGGCCTCGACTTCCAGCGCGGCGGGCGAAGCCGGTATAATTGCGGGCCGTGCTGTTGTAGCTCAGCTGGTAGAGCAACTGATTCGTAATCAGTAGGTCGGTGGTTCGAATCCACTCAACAGCACCACCCATTCCTCCCGCCGCGCGCGCCGCGGCCCCCCGCTAGCCCCCCGCCGCGATGCGCGCGGCCAGCGCGGCCGCGGCCTCCTCCCCGCTCGCCCATGCCGGATCGGGCAGCTCCACCGACGGATACCACAGGCTGGGCCCGCCGCCGGCGCCCGCCCAGTAGTGGAACGGCGCCCATCCCGCGAGGAACACGAGGTGCGTGGGCACGCCGAGGGCCCCGGCGAGGTGGGCCGTCACGTTGCTCACCGTCACGACGCGCTCGCACGCGGCGAGCGCGGCGAGCATGCCCTCCAGGTCGTTGAAGGTGTCGAGATCCTCCAGGCGCACGAGGCGGCCCGGATGCGCCGCGGCGAAGGCCCGCCGCTCCTCGTCCACGTCGCCGTACTGCAGGTCGAGCAGGCGCGCGCCCTCGACGCGGGCGAGCGGCGCGAATTGCGCGAGCGGGACCGACTTGCGCCGGGCGAGCCCGCCTCGCGCCCCGCGCTGCACGCTGCGCCACGACACCGCGATCCAGCGCCCGGGCCCGAGCCGCGCGCGCATCGCGGCCACGCGCGCGGGATCGGGCACGAGGAGCGCGGCGGGCTGGCGCGCGAAGCTCGCCGCGTCGGGCCGCAGCAGCGCGGGCAGCGCGCCCAGCGCGACCTGCGCGTCGCACGAGGCGAAGGCCGCGGCGGCATCCGGGGAAGCCACGAAATCGATCCCTTCGACGCTGCGCCGATAGGCCGCCGCCAGGCGCGGGTCGACCTCGGCCACGAGCGCCGGAAGGCGCCCGCGCAGTTCCGGCAGCAGCGTGGAGAAGAGGACCTGGTCGCCGATGCCCTGCTCGGACCACACCGCGACGCGCCGCGCCGCGCCGGGGTGCGCCGCCTGGAGCTCGGGCAGCGCGGGCGCCCGGCGCGCCGCCTGCGGCGGGCGGGTGTCGAAGCGGGCGGCGTAGCCGGCCCAGCCCTCGGCGAAGCGCCCCTCGCGCAGCGCCACCTGCCCCAGGCCGTAGCGCGCGTTGGGGTCGCCCGGCGCGAGTACCAGCGCGCGCGCGTAGCGCGCGCGCGCTTGCGCGGGCCGGCCCCGGTCGAGCGCGACGGAACCCGCGTTCACCAGCGCGTCGGGCAGGTCCGGGCGCAGCGCGAGCGCCGCGTCGTAGCGCGCGGCCGCGCCGTCGAGATCGCCGAGGTCCTTGAGCGCATTGCCCCAGTTGACCAGGGCCTCGGGGAACGCGGGGCGGGCGCGCACCGCCTCCTCGTAGCGGCGGGCGGCCTCGGCGGGCTGCCCGGTGGCGTGCAGGCAATAGGCGAGGAGGAAGAGGGCCTCGGCATGCGCGGGCTCGCGGGCCAGCGCGCGGCGCAGCGGCGCGATCGCCTCGCCCGGGCGGCCCCGCCGCTGCAGCAGCCCGGCGAGGTTGAGCAGCGCGGGCAGGAAGGGCGGATCGTGCAGCGCGGCGCGGCGCAGGTCCGATTCCGCCTCCGCCGTGCGTCCCAGGTCCGAGAGCACCCGCGCGCGGTTGTTGAGGTACATCGCGTTGCGCGGCTCGGCCTCGAGCGAGCGGTCGAGCAGCGCCAGCGCCTCGTCGCGCCGGCCCGACTGCGCGAGGGTGCAGCCGAGGAAGTGCATCGCGTGCGCGTCGCCGGGCTCGCGGGCGAGCAGCCCCCGCCACGCCGCCTCCGCCTCGGCGAGGCGGCCGGCCTGCAGCAGGGCCAGGGCCTCGGCGCCCGCGGCGCTCATCGCAGGAAGAAGCGGTAGGCGGGGTTGCGCGACTCGTCCGCGTACTCGTAGCGCAGCTCCCGCAGGAAGCGGCGGAAGGCGGCGCGCTCGCGCTGGGGCACCTGCATGCCCACCAGCACGCGCCCGAAGTCCGCGCCGTGGTTGCGGTAGTGGAACAGGCTGATGTTCCAGCCGCCGCGCATGTGCTCGAGGAACTTCATCAGCGCGCCGGGGCGCTCGGGGAACTCGAACCGGTAGAGCATCTCCCCGTCGGCGGCGGCGCTGCGCCCGCCGACCATGTGGCGCACGTGCAGCTTCGCCAGCTCGTTGTCGGAGAGGTCCGCGGCCCGCAGGCCCCCGCGCTCGAGCTGGGCGATCAGGCGCTGGGTCTCCTCGCGGCCCGAGACGGACACGCCGACGAAGACGTGCGCGTCGCTGCCCGGGGCGAGGCGGTAGTTGAACTCGGTGACGCTCCGCTTGCCGAGCAGCGCGCAGAACGCGCGGAAGCTGCCGGGGCGCTCGGGGATCGTCACGGCGAACACCGCTTCGCGCTGCTCGCCCAGCTCGGCGCGCTCGGCCACGAAGCGCAGGCGGTCGAAGTTCATGTTGGCGCCGCACGCGATCGCGACGAAGGTGGCGCCCTTCACGCGCCGGCGCTCGGCCCAGCGCTTCGCCCCGGCGAGCGCCAGCGCGCCGGCGGGCTCCACGACCGCGCGGGTGTCCTCGAAGATGTCCTTGATGGCCGCGCAGATCTCGTCGGTGTCCACGAGCACGATCTCGTCCACGAGCTCGCGGCAGAGGCGGAAGGTCTCCCGCCCCACCTGCTTCACGGCCACGCCGTCGGCGAAGATGCCCACGTGCGGCAGCGTCACGCGCCGGCCCGCGGCGAGCGAGGCCTGCATGGCGTCGGAGTCCTCCGGCTCCACGCCGATGATCCGTGTCCGCGGCGAGATCCGCTTCACGTAGGCGGCGATGCCGGCGATCAGCCCGCCGCCGCCGACCGGCACGAAGATCGCGTCGATCGGGCCCTGGTGCTGGCGCAGGATCTCCATGCCGATGGTGCCCTGGCCGGCGATCACCAGCGGGTCGTCGAACGGGTGCACGAACGTGAGGCCGCGCGCGGCCGCGAGCGCCTTGGCGCGCAGCGAGGCCTCGTGGTAGCTGTCGCCGAAGAGCACGACCTTCGCCCCCCGCGCGGCGACCGCCGCCACCTTGATGCGCGGCGTGGTGACGGGCATCACGATCACGGCGCTCGCGCCGAGCTTCTGCGCGGCGAGCGCCACGCCCTGCGCGTGGTTGCCGGCCGAGGCGCAGATCACGCCGCGCGCGAGCTGCGCGCGCGTGAGGTGCGCCATCTTGTTGTAGGCGCCGCGCAGCTTGAACGAGAACACCGGCTGCAGGTCCTCGCGCTTGAGCAGGACCTGGTTGCCGAGCCGCCGGGAGATGGCGGGCGCGGGATCGAGGGGACTCTCGATCGCCACGTCGTACACCTTCGCCGTGAGGATCTTCTCGAGATAGCCGTCGGTCTTCATGGGAACCGGCAAGGATACCAAGAACCGCGCCCGCCACGCGGCTGCGCTATCCTTGGCCGATGGACGCCAATGCCCTCAAGAAGGCCGCCGGCGAGGCGGCGCTCGCGTACGTCGAGGACGACACGGTGGTCGGGGTCGGCACCGGCTCGACGGTCGACTTCTTCATCGACGCGCTCGCCTCCCGGCGCGCGCGCATCTCGGCCGCGGTCGCGAGCTCGGAGGCGAGCGCGCGCCGGCTGCGCGAGCTGCACATCCCCGTGGCCGAGCTGAACGACACCGACGGCTGCGCCGTCTACGTCGACGGCGCCGACGAGGTGACCGAGCACCTGGCGATGATCAAGGGCGGGGGCGGGGCGCTCACGCGCGAGAAGATCGTGGCGCAGGCCAGCCGCAGTTTCGTCTGCATCGCCGACGCCTCGAAGCTCGTGGGCGTGCTCGGCAGGTTCCCGCTGCCCGTGGAGGTGATCCCGATGGCGAGGAGCTTCGTCGCCCGCGAGCTGGTGAAGCTGGGCGGGATGCCCGAGCTGCGCCGGGGCGTGACCACCGACAACGGCAACGTGATCCTCGACGTGCGCGGGCTCGAGATCCTGAGACCCGTCGAGCTGGAAAGCGAGATCAACCAGATCCCGGGCGTGGTCGCCAACGGGCTCTTCGCCCGGCGGCCCGCGGACGTCCTCCTCCTCGGCACCGCCGAGGGCGTGCGCACGATCGAGCGGGCGCGCTAGCCCGGCGGCTCAGGGCTTGGGCACGTAGCCCGTGGCCGCGTCGGCGCCCTCGCCGAAGAAGTGCCGGACCATCTGCTCCTCCAGGTACTTGCGCGCCCGGGGATCGGCGAGGTTGAGCCGGTTCTCGTTCACGAGCATCTTCTGGTGCTCGAGCCACTGCCGCCACGCCTCCTTGGAGACGTTCTCCCAGAGCCGCTTGCCGAGCTCTCCGGGGTACGGGGGGAAATCGAGGCCCTCGGCCTCGCGCTTGAGCTTGATGCAGTTCACCATTCGCGCCATCGCTAGAGCTCCTTGACGAATACCTTCGAGCGCCGGTCGGGGTTGTAGCTCGCCTGCCGCCGCGCGGGCAGCCCGCCGGCTCCCGCCTCCACGAACCCGCGCTCGATGAACCAGTGGGTGGCGCGGGTGGACAGGACGAAGACGCTCTTCATTCCCATCGCGCGCGCGCGCGCCTCGGCGTGCTCGAGCAGGCGCTCGCCGCGCCCGCCGTCGCGGTAGAAGGGGTGCACCGCCAGGGCGGCCAGCTCCGCCGTGCGCTCCTCCGGGAACGGATAGAGCGAGGCGCAGCCGACGATGTTCCCCTCGCCCGCGAGCACGAAGAAGCGGTCGATCTCGCGCTCGAGGTCGTCGGCGCCGCGCCGCACGAGGATGCCCTGCTGCTCGAGCGGCTCGAGGATCTGCAGGATCCCGGGGACGTCGTCGTGGGTGGCGGGCCGCACGCGCTCGGGCGACTCGGGCACCACCATCGTGCCGATGCCGTGGTGGGTGAACAGCTCGATCAGCAGCGCCCCGTCCACGTGCCGGCTGATGAGGTGCGCGCGCTTCACGCCGTTGTCGCACGCCTTCAGCACGCAGGGCAGGTAGATCTGCACGTCCTCGGCGAGGTTGCTGCGCCCCGCGAGCTCGCGCGCCTGCTTCACGGTGAGCTCCGGGATGAGCCTGCCCCTGGCATCCATCGCGCCCGGCGTCTCGGTGAGGAAGATGAGCTTGTCGGCCTGCAGCGCGATGGCCGTCGAGGTGGCCACGTCCTCGAGCGTGCAGTTGAACACGTCGCCCGTGGGCGAGAAGCCGATGGGCGAGATGAGCACCACCTCGTGGTCGTCGAGCCGGCGGCGGATGCCCTCGGCGTCGATCTTGCGGACTTCCCCCGTGTGCTGGAAGTCCACGCCGTGCACGATGCCCACGGGCTTGGCCGTCACGAAGTTGCCCGAGGACACGCGGATGTCCGCGCCCCACATGGGGCTGTTGGCCAGCTCCATCGACAGCAGCGCCTCCACCTCCACGCGCACGATGCCGTTGGCCTCCTTCACGCACGCGAGCGCGCGGTCGTCGGTCACCCGGCGGTTGCCCTCGTAGTGGGGGGTCACGCCGTGCTGGCGCATCTGCTCCTCGATCTGCGGGCGCGAGCCGTGGACCAGCACCACGCGCACCTCGAGGCTCACGAGCACGTTGATGTCGTGCGTGAGCTGCTGGAACTCGCCGTCGGCGAGCACCTCGCCGCCGAAGGCGATCACGAAGGTCGACCCGCCCCAGCGGTGGATGTAGGGGGTCGCCGCGCGAAACCACTTCACGAAGGCTTCGGACTTGGGAGGGGCCGTTTTCGCCATGGCGCGGATTCTATCCGGAGAAGTCGCCCCACAAGGCGTGGATCGCCGCGAGCGCGGCCACGGGCGCGGTCTCCGTGCGCAGCACGCGCGGCCCCAGCGACACCGGCTGCCCGCCGCACTGCAGGGCGAGCTCGCGCTCGCGCTCGGACAGCCCGCCCTCGGGCCCCACGACGAGCTCGAGCGGGCCGTCGGGCGCCGCCTGGGCGGCGAGCGGCGGCGCGCCGGGCTGCAGCACCCAGCGCGGCATCGCCGTGGGCACCGCGATCCAGCCCTGGAAGGCGAGCGCCGGGCGCACCTCGGGAATCCGGTTGCGGCCGCACTGCTCGCACGCGGCCACGGCCACGCGCCGCCAGTGCGCCTCGCGCCGGGCCGCGCGCTCGCCGGAAAGACGCACCACGCTGCGGTCGCACACCACCGGCTGGATCCACGCCGCGCCCAGCTCCACCGCCTTCTGGATCACCCAGTCCATCTTGTCGGCCTCGGGCAGGCCCTGCACGAGCCCCAGGGCGAGCCGCGCCTCGCGCTCGACGTCGCGCAGCGCGCCCACCTTCACGTCGACGCGATCCTTGTCCACGCGCTGGATCAGCGCGTCGTACTCGCCGCCGCGGCCGTCGAACACGACGAGGGCGTCGCCCGCCTTCAGGCGCAGCGATTTCGACACGTGCTGCGCGGCCTCCGCCGCCAGCGTGAACTGGGCGCCGGGGCCGAGGCGCACGTCGCAGTGGATGCGCGGAAGCGGCATGGGGAAGGAGCTACCCGTCGATGCTAGCATAGCGAGTGGACATCACCGTTCACTTCGCCGCCCGGGCGCTGGAGGCCGTGCGCACCGTCGCCGCCCGGGAGATCCTGCCCCGATACCGCACCGTGACGGCCACGCGCAAGGCCGACGGCAGCCTCGTCACGGAGGCCGACTTCGCCGCGCAGCACGCGCTCGTGCGCCGCTTGCGGGACCTGGAGGACGTGCCGGTCCTGGGCGAGGAGATGCCGGCCGAGGAGCAGCACGCGATCTATGCGGCGGGCGGGCGCTTCTGGTGCGTGGATCCCCTCGACGGCACCGGCAACTTCAGCGCCGGCATCCCCTTCTTCGCCGTGTCGGTGGCGCTGATGCAGGAAGGGCGCGCGATCTTCGGCACCGTCCACGACCCCATCGCCGACGAGTCCTTCTTCGCGGTGCGCGGCGCCGGCGCCTGGCTCAACCACCGCCCGCTCACGCTGCCTGCGGGCGGGCCGCCGCTCGCCGACGCGCTGGCGGAGGTGAGCCTGCGGCGCGACACGGCGCGCCTGCGCGGCGCGCTCAAGCGCCACCGCCCCTACGCGCGGCGCCTCACCCAGGGCGCCTCGGCGCTGTCGTGGTGCCACCTGGCCGCCGCGCGCATCGACGTGATGCTCCATTCGGGGCAGAAGATGTGGGACTACGCGGCCGGCGCCCTGGTCCTCGAGGAGGCGCGCGGGCTGGCGGCGACGATCGAGCACGACGACTTCTGGGCCGCGCCGGCGTGGAGCCGCTCGGTGATCGCCGCGCGCACCCCGCAGCTCATGGCGGAGTGGCGCGCCTGGATCCGCCGCGAGATGGGCGCGGCACCCGGCTAGGCGCCCTCCCGGCCGGGCGCCCTCAGGCGAGGAGCGCGCGCACGTAGTTGGGCAGGGCGAACAGGGCGCGGTGCACGTCCCCGTTGTAGTACTGGAGGTCGCCCACGCCGCGCGCGGCGAGCACGCGCTCCACCGCCTCCGGGGCGAGCGCGGCCGGCTCGAGCGCGTCGGAAGCGCACGCGAAGCCCCAGATCGACCCGTAGAGCGGGATGTGGACGAAGTAGGCCGCCACGCGCCGGAAGACGCCCCGGAGGTTGCCGATCGTCTCGCGCACCCGCGCCGGGTGCGAGAAGGGCGAGCCCACGTGCAGCACGAGCGCCGCGCCCGGCGCCATCGCGCGCCGGGCGAGCGCGAAGGTCGCGGGCGAGTACAGCTCCATCGACGGCCCCACGGGATCGGTGAGGTCCATGGCCACGAGGTCGTAGCGCACGGCGGTCTCGCGCAGGTACGCGAGCCCGTCGCCCACGGTCACCTCGAGGCGCGGGTCGTCGAAGGCGCCGCGGTGCACGCGCGCGAACTCGGCCTTCGCCACCTCGATCACCACGGGGTCGAGCTCGGCCATGTGCACGCGCTCGATCGTCCGGTGCTTGAGCAGCTCCTCGGCGCTGCCGCCGTCGCCGCCGCCGATCACGAGGGCCTGGCGGGGCCCGGGATGGGCGACCGCGGCCGGGTGCACGAGGTTCTCGTGGTAGAAGAACTCGTCGCGCTCGGAGGTCATGTTGAACCCGTCGAGGCGGAAGATGCGGCCCAGCTCGGGCGTGTCGTAGACCTCGAGCAGCTGGAAGGGCGTGCGCCGCCGTTCGACGAGCGTGCCCTCGAAATACACGCCGCTCGCGTCGTTCAGGCGTTCGAAGATCTTCTCGGCCACTTCGGTGAACCCCGGGAGGGCGCCCGCGGGCGCGGGCGCGGTAGGCGGGCCGCCCGCGCGGGCGGCCGCGACTCAGGCGTTGGCCACCCGCCGCTTGATCGGCAGGTCCTTGCCGCGCATGACCCGCTCGACCAGCACGTCGCCGGGGCGCAGCGCCTTCACGAGCGTCTTGTACACCGCCTCGGCCTTCCCGGTGTTGTCCGACGTGTAGTTGCACACGTACACGTCGAGCGTGGCCCCGTCGCGCTCGGGCCAGGTATGGATCGCGAGGTGGGACTCGGCGAGCACGACCGCGCCCGTGGCACCGCCGTCCTGCGTGCCGTCCGCGCCGTCGAACTGGTAGAAATGGTCGCCCAGCACGGTCAGGCCCACGTCGCGGCACGCCGCGACGCAAAGCTCCCGCAGCTTGGCGGACGAGACCAGCAGCTCGCCCTTCTGGCAGTTGTAGAGATCAGCGATGATGTGCAGTCCCTTCACTCCGATACCCCCTTTCAAGGGAAAGATCTGCAGCGGAGGGACCGACGCCGCCTCGGGCGACCCGCCGAGGCGGGACGCCCTCAGACCCAGGGCGGCGGGCGAAGTCCTTCTTGCAGAGGTTTACCCAAGCGAAAAATATCGCGGTGAAAAAGTGCGCAAGTATAATCGCATAATTCTTGCTAAGTGAAGCCTTTTCAAGAGCGTTTCCGCGTTTTCCCCCTCAATTCCCGAAGATTTCCATGCCCGCCACCGCCCAGGCCTCGCAGGCCGATGTCGTCAACGCGATCCGCGCGCTCGCCATGGACGCGGTGCAGAAGGCCAACTCGGGCCATCCGGGCATGCCGATGGGCATGGCCGAGA
This sequence comes from uncultured beta proteobacterium, assembly GCA_963741815.1. Taxonomy (GTDB): domain Bacteria; phylum Pseudomonadota; class Gammaproteobacteria; order Burkholderiales; family Usitatibacteraceae; genus Usitatibacter. Next base: position 570,937 of record CAVUJI010000003.1, on the reverse strand, counting down.
TCGCCGAGGCGCTGTGGCGCCGCCACCTGCGCCACAACCCGGCCAATCCCGCCTGGCCCGACCGCGACCGCTTCGTGCTCTCGAACGGGCACGGCTCGATGCTCCAGTACGCGCTGCTGCACCTCACCGGCTACGACCTGCCGATCGAGGAGCTGCGCCGCTTCCGCCAGCTGCACTCGAAGACGCCCGGCCACCCGGAGGTGCGGCGTCACGCCGGGCGTGGAAACGACCACCGGCCCGCTCGGGCAGGGACTGGCCAACGCCGTCGGCATGGCGCTCGCCGAGCGGCTGCTCGCCGCCGAGTTCAACCGCCCCGGCCACGGGATCGTCGACCACCGCACGTACGCCTTCGCGGGCGACGGCTGCCTGATGGAGGGCATCTCGCACGAGGCCTGCTCGCTCGCGGGCACGCTGGCGCTCGGCAAGCTGTCGTCCTCTACGACGACAACGGCATCTCGATCGACGGCGAAGTCCGGGCGTGGTTCCGCGACGACACGCCGAAGCGCTTCGAGGCCTACGGCTGGAACGTGATTCCCCGGGTCGACGGCAACGACGCCGCGTCGGTCGAGCGCGGCGATCGCGCGCGCCGCAGCGCCGACCCCTCGCGCCCGACGCTGATCTGCTGCCAGACCGTGATCGGCAAGGGCTCGCCGCACAAGGCGGGCACCGCGCGACACGCACGGCGCGGCGCTGGGCGACCAGGAGATCGCCGCCACGCGCGAGGCGATCGGGTGGAACCACCCGCCCTTCGAGGTGCCGGAGAGCGTCTACGCGGGCCTGGGACGCGCGCGCGAAGGGCGCCGAGCTCGAGAGCGCGTGGAACGCGCGCTTCGCGGCCTACGAGAAGGCGCATCCGGAGCTCGCGCGCGAATTCCGCCGCCGCATCGCCGGCGAGCTGCCCGCCGACTGGCGCGACATGGCGGAGTCCATGGTGCAGGGTGCCGTGGCGAAGGCGGAGACGGTCGCCACCCGCAAGGCCTCGCAGCAGGCGATCGAGGCGCTGGGCCCGCACCTGCCCGAGCTGATCGGCGGCTCCGCCGACCTCACCGGCTCGAACCTCACGAACTGGTCGGGCTCGAGGCCCGTGACGGCGCACGCACGCGCGGCAACTACGTGAACTACGGCGTGCGCGAGTTCGGCATGGCCGCCATCGGCAACGGGCTGGCGCTGCACGGCGGCTTCATCCCCTACTCCGGCACGTTCCTCACGTTCTCGGACTACTCGCGCAACGCCCTGCGCATGGCCGCGCTGATGAGAGCGCGCAACATCTTCGTCTTCACCCACGACTCGATCGGGCTGGGCGAGGACGGGCCCACGCACCAGGCCGTCGAGCAGGTGGCGAGCCTGCGCCTCATCCCCCACATGGCCGTGTGGCGCCCCTGCGACACCGTCGAGACCGCCGTGGCGTGGGCGTGCGCGGTCGAGCGCCGCGACGGCCCGACCGCGCTCGCGCTCTCGCGCCAGAACGTGCCCTTCGTGCCGCGCTCGGCCGGGCAGGTCGCGGCGATCCGCCGCGGCGGCTACGTGCTCGCCGACGCGAAGGACGCGAAGGCGGTGGTGATCGCCACCGGCTCCGAGGTGTCGATCGCGCTCGCCGCGCAGAAATCGCTCGCCGAGTCGGGCAGTCGCCGTGCGCGTGGTCTCGATGCCTTGCACGAGCGTCTTCGACGCGCAGGAGCCGGCGTGGCGCGACGGCGTGCTGCCCCCCGGGCTGCCGCGGGTGGCGGTCGAGGCCGGCGTCACCGACATCGTGGCGCAAGTACGTGGGCCTGGCGGGCGAGGTGATCGGCATCGACCGCTTCGGCGAGTCCGCCCCGGCCGCCGAGGTCTTCAAGTTCCTGGGCGTGGACGCGGCCCACGTCGTCGCCGCGGTGCGACGCGTTGCCTGACGTCGCCTCCCGCGTGCGCGTGCGCCCGGCCGCGCCGGGCGACGCCGCGCACGTGGCGCGGGTGCACCGCGAGAGCTGGCGCACCACCTACACGGGCATCCTGCCCGCGGCCGTGATCGCCGAGCACGCCCTGGCCCAGGACGAGGCGTCCTGGCGCCGGCGGCTCGCGCGCGCCGACCCCGATGCCGCGACGTGGGTGGCCGAGTGCGACGGCGCGCCCGCCGGCTTCGCCTCGTGCGGCCCTGCCCGGCACCGGCTGGAGGGCCTCGAAAGCGAAATCTACGCGCTCTACGTGGTGCAGGGCAGCCAGCGCCGCGGCGCGGGCGCGGCCCTGGTGCGCGCCTGCGCCCGCCACTTCGTGCGGCACGCCCGCTTCGGCTTCTACCTCGGGTGCTCAAGGCCAACCGCGCGCGGCTCTTCTACGAGGCGCTCGGCGGGCGCGAGATCGGCGCGAAGAGCGAGCGGCTGGGGCGGCACGCCTTCGCCCAGGTGGCCTACGGCTGGCACGACCTTTCCGCACTGGCGGCCGGCGTCGGGGGCTGACTCGCATCAAGGGCGCGACGCGGGCATGCGCTAAAATGTCCGTTTCCCCGCGACATTCCTTCCCCGGAGCCCGTCCATGACCATCCACGTCGCCATCAACGGCTACGGCCGCATCGGCCGCAACATCCTGCGCGCCCACTACGAGGGCGGCAAGAAGCACGACCTCGCAGATCGTCGCGATCAACGACCTGGGCGACGCCAAGACCAACGCCCACCTCACCCGCTACGACACCGCGCACGGCCGTTCCCCGGCAGGTCGCGGTCGACGGCGACGCGATGGTCGTCAACGGCGACCGCATCAAGGTGCTGGCCGAAGCGCGACCCCGCCGAGCTGCCGTGGAAGGACGCTCGGCGTCGACGTGGTGCTCGAGTGCACGGGCCTGTTCACCAGCAAGGAGAAGGCCTCGGCGCACCTCAAGCGGCGGCGCGAAGAAGGTGATCATCTCCGCGCCGGGCGGCAAGGACGTCGACGCGACCATCGTCTACGGCGTCAACGACAGACTGCTGAAGGCGTGCGACACGGTGATCTCCAACGCCTCGTGCACCACCAACTGCCTGGCGCCGCTGGTCAAGCCGCTGCACGAGGCGATCGGCGTGGTGAACGGCCTGATGACCACGATGCACGCCTACACCAACGACCAGGTGCTGACCGACGTCTACCACAAGGACCTGCGCCGGGCGCGCTCGGCGACGAAGACGCATGATCCCGACCAAGACCGGCGCCGCCGCGGCGGTGGGCCTGGTGCTGCCGCAGCTCAACGGCAAGCTCGACGGCTACGCGATCCGCGTGCCGACGATCAACGTCTCGATCGTCGACCTGACCTTCATCGCCGCGCGCGACACCACGGTCGAGGAGGTCAACGCGTCGATGAAGAAGGCGTCCGAGGGGCGCGCTCAAGGGCATCCTCGGCTACAACACGGCGCCGCTGGTCTCGGTCGACTTCAACCACGACCCGCGCTCGTCGATCTTCGACGCGACGCTCACCAAGGTGATCGGGGCACGCTGGTGAAGGTCTGCGAGCTGGTACGACAACGAGTGGGGCTTCTCGAACCGCATGCTCGACGCTGACGTGGCGCTGATGGCCGCGAAGTGAAGCCCATGGGCATCAAGCGCATGGCCGAGCTCGACCTGCGCCGGCAAGCGCGTCTTCATCCGCGCCGACCTCAACGTGCCGCTGGACGACGCGGGCGAGATCACCGACGACACGCGCATCCGCGCCTCGCTGCCCGGCATCCGGCTCGGCGCTCGAGGCAGGGCGCGGCGGTGATGGTCACCTCGCACCTCGGCCGCCCGAAGGAGGGCGAGCTCAGACCCGAGGACTCCCTCGCGCCGGTGGCGGAGCGGCTGGGCGAGCTGCTGCGGCCGAGAGGTGCCGCTGGTGCGCGACTGGGTCGACGGCGTCGCGGTGCGCGCCCGGCGAGCTCGTGCTGCTCGAGAACTGCCGCGTCAACAAGGGCGAGAAGAAGGACGACGAGGCGCTGGCGAGGAAGATGGCGGCGCTGTGCGACGTCTACGTGAACGACGCCTTCGGCACCGCGCACCGCGCCGAGGCCACCACCCACGGCATCGCGACGTTCGCGCCGGTCGCCTGCGCCGGGCCGCTGCTGGCCGCCGAGCTCGACGCGCTCGGCAAGGCGCTGGCGCAACCCGCGCGGCCGCTGGTGGCGATCGTCGCCGGCTCCAAGGTCTCGACCAAGCTCACCGATCCTCGAGGCGCTGGCGCAGCAAGCGTCGACCAGCTCATCGTCGGCGGCGGCATCGCCAACACCTTCCTGCTCGCCGCCGGGCTGCCGATCGGCAAGTCGCTCGCCGAGCCGGACCTCGCAGGCCGAGGCGCGCGCGATCCTGGAGATGATGCAGGCGCGCGGCGCGGCGGTGCCGATCCCGGAGCGACGTGGTCTGCGGCAAGGCGTTCGCGGCCGACACGCCGGCGACGGTCAAGGCCGGCCGACGACGTGGCCGACGACGACCTGATCCTCGACATCGGGCCGCGAGACCGCCGGGCGCTGCGCGCGAGCTCCTGCGCGCGGCCGGCACCATCGTCTGGAACGGACCGGTCGGCGTGTTCGAGTTCGACGCGTTCGCCGCGCGGCACCGCGCGCGGTCGCGCGAGGCGATCGCCGCCTCGCAGGCGTTCTCGCATCGCCGGCGGCGGCGACACGCTGGCCGCGATCGCCAAGTACGGCATCGACCGACCGCATCGGCTACATCTCCACCGGCGGCGGCGCCTTCCTCGAGTTCCTCGAGGGCAAGACGCTGCCCGCGGTGCGCCGGCCGTGGAGAGTCGCGGGCTGCGGATGACGGCGCGACCCGGTTCGGTCGGCCTGAGGACCGAGCATGGAATGCCAGCGCAGCACCAAGATCGTCGCCACGCTCGGCCCGGCCTCGAGCGATCCCGCGGTCCTCGAGCGCATGATCGCGCGCCGGCGTCGACGTCGTGCGGCTGAACTTCTCGCCACGGCAGCGCCGAGGACCACCTCGCAGCGCGCCGAGCTCGTGCGCGAGACCTGCGCGCAAGGTCGGCCGCGCGGTGGCGCATCATGGCCGACCTGCAGGGGCCGAAGATCCGCGTCGGCAGGTTCGCGCGACGGCAAGGTCACGCTCGCCGCGGGCGAGCCGCTTCGTCCTCGACGCGGGCTGCGAGCTGGGCGACGCCGGCGCGCGTCGGCCTCGACTACAAGGAGCTGCCGCGCGACGTGCGCGCCGGGCGACGTGCTGCTGCTCGACGACGGGCGCATCGTGCTCGACGTGACCGACGTGCGCGGCGACGAGGTGCACACCAGCGTGCGCGCACGGCGGCGAGCTGTCGAACAACAAGGGCATCAACCGCCAGGGCGGCGGCCTGACGGCGCCGGCGCTGACCGCCAAGGACATGGAGGACATGCGCACCGCGGCGCGAGCTGCAGGCCGACTACCTCGCGGTGTCGCTTCCCGAAGAGCGGCGCCGACATGTACATGGCGCGCGAGCTGCTGCGCGCGGCCGGCGGGCACAGGCGATGCTGATCGCCAAGATCGAGCGCGCGGAGGCGATCCCGGCCGCTCGAGGACATCATGCACGCCTGCGACGGGATCATGGTCGCGCGCGGCGACCTGGCGGTGGAGGTCGGCGACGCCGCGGTGCCGGCGCTGCAGAAGCGCATGATCCGGCATGGCGCGCGAGCATCAACAAGCTCACCATCACCGCCACGCAGATGATGGAGTCGATGATCGACAGCCCGGTGCCGACGCGCGCCGAGGTCTCGCGACGTCGCGAACGCGGTGCTCGACGGCACCGACGCGGTGATGCTCTCGGCCGAGTCCGGCGAGCGGGCAGTACCCGGTGCGAGACGATCGAGGCGATGCACCGCATCTGCCTCGAGGCCGAGGCGCCGCAGGCCGGTGAACCTCGAGGCCGGACTTCCTCAACCGGGTGTTCGCGCGCGTCGACCAGTCGATCGCGATGGCGCGCGCTGTTCACCGCCTACCACCTCAAGGTGCAAGGCGATCGCCTCGCTCACCGAGTCGGGCTCCACCGCGCTGTGGATGTCGCGCCTGAACTGCGGCGTGCCGATCTACGCGCTCACCTCGCAGACCGCAGACGCGCTACCGCTGCGCGCTGTTCCGCGACGTGTACCCGCTGATCGTGAAGTACGTCGGCACCGACCGCGACGAGCTGCTCGCCGAGGCCGAGGAGGTCGCTGGTCGACGCAGGGCGTGGTGAAGCACGGCGACCTGATCGTGCTCACCATCGGCGAGCCGATCGGCAAGCCGGGCGGAACCAACACGATGAAGATCGTCAAAGTGGGCGAGCACCGCGCCCGACCCTGATCCCGCCCAATCGAAGGAGGAAGCCCATGGACACGAAGCTGATGACCGAAACCGCCCGCGCGATGGTGGCACCCGGCAAGGGGCTTCTCGCCGCCGACGAGAGCGCCGGCACCTGCGAGAAGCGGTTCGACTCGGTGGGCGTCGAATGCAACGAGGAGAACCGGCGCGCCTACCGGGAGCTGCTGTTCACCACGCCGGCGCTCGCCGAGCAGTACGTCAGCGGGCGTGATCCTCTTCGACGAGACGATCCGCCAGAAGACGAGCGACGGCGTGAACTTCGCCGAGTACCTGGCGGCAACGGCATCCTTCCCGGCATCAAGGTCGACAAGGGCGCCAAGGACCTGGCGCTGTGCCCGGGCGAGAAGGTCACCGAAGGGCTCGACGGGCTGCGCCAGCGCCTGGCGGAGTACTTCAAGCTCGGCGCGCGCTTCGCCAAGTGGCGCGCCGTCATCACCATCGGCGAGGGCATCCCGTCGCACGCCTGCCTCTACGCCAACGCCCACGCGCTGGCGCGCTACGCGGCGATCTGCCAGGAAGCCTCGATCGTGCCGATCGTCGAGCCGGAGGTGCTGCTCGACGGCGACCACACGATCGAGCGCTGCGAGGAGGTGACCGAGGCGACGCTGCGCGGCGGCCTTCGCCGCGCTCGCAGCGCACAGCGTCTCGCTCGAGCACGCCATCCTCAAGGCGAGCATGGTGGTCTCGGGCAAGGACTGCGCGCGCCAGGCGGGCGTCGGCGAAGTCGCCGAGCGCACGGTGCGCGTGCTCAAGCGCACCGTGCCGGCGGCGCTGCCCGGCGTGGTGTTCCTTTCCGGCGGCCAGGGCGACCTCGACGCCACCGCGCACCTGAACGCGATGACCGCGCTGGAGCGGCGCTGCCCTGGCCGCTCACGTTCTCGCTACTGCCGCGCGCTGCAGAACCGTCGCGCTCAAGGCCTGGCGCGGCTCGGCCGCAGAACGTCGCCGCGGCGCAGAAGGCGCTCCATCACCGCGCGCGCATGAACAGCCTCGCCTGCCAGCGGGCAAGTGGAAGCCGGAGCCGACAAGCAGCCCGTCGCGGCGTGAAGCCGCTCTATTCGAGTCCGGCCATCGCGAGCCTGCCCCGGGTCGGCCGGGGCAAGGTGCGCGACATCTACGCGGTCGGCGACGACCGGCTGCTGATCGTCGCCACCGACCGCCTGTCCGCGTTCGACGTCGTGTTGCCCGACCCGATACCCGGCAAGGGCGGGTGCTGACGCAGCTGTCGAACTTCTGGTTCGCGAGGCTCGCGCACATCGTGCCGAACCACCTCACCGGCATCGACCCCGAATCCGTGGTCGCCGACCGGCGAGCGCGACGAGGTGCGCGAGCGCTCCATGGTCGTGCGCCGGCTCAAGGCCCTGCCGATCGAGGCGGTGGTGCGCGGCTACCTCGATCGGCTCGGGCTGGAAGGAGTACCGGAAGACCGGCAACGTGTGCGGCATCGCGCTGCCGGCGGGGCTCGAGCGCGCCGCGCGCCTGCCCGAGCCGATCTTCACGCCCGCGACCAAGGCCGAGGCCGGCCAGCACGACGAGAACATCTCCTTCGACGCGCGTGGAGGCGATGGTGGGCGCCGAGCGCGCCCGCGAGGTGCGCGACACGGCCGTTCGCCTCTACCAGGCCGCGGCCGCCTACGCGCTCGAGCGCGGCATCATCATCGCCGACACCAAGTTCGAGTTCGGCCTCGACGCCGAGGACCGGCTGCACTCATCGACGAGGCCCTCACGCCCGACTCCTCGCGCTTCTGGCCGCCGACACCTACCGCGTCGGCGCGAGCCCGCCAGCGCTTCGACAAGCAGTACGTGCGCGACTGGCTCGACGCGATCGGCTTCGCCCGCAAGCCCCCGGCGCCGCAGACTGCCCGCCGAGGTCGTGGAGCGCACCTCGCGCAAGTACCAGGAAGCGCTCGAGCGGCTGATGCGCTGAATGGCGGCGGGACCGTAGCTCGGGGAGGCGGCATGGAGTTCTTCACCTTCGCGTGGGTCGCGGACCCGGCCGTGTGGCTGAGCCTGGCCACCCTGATCGCGCTCGAGATCGTGCTGGGCATCGACAACCTGGTGTTCCTCGCGATCCTCACCAACCGGCTTCCCGAGGCCCGGCGCCCCCTGGGCCGCAAGGTCGGCCTCGCGCTGGCCCTCGGCACGCGCCTGGCGCTGCTCGCCACGCTCGCCTGGGTGGTGACGCTCACCGAGCCCGTGTTCTCCGTGGGCGGGCTCGACGTGTCCTGGCGCGACATGATCCTCTTCGGCGGCGGCATCTTCCTGCTGGTCAAGGCCACGCACGAGATCCACAACGAGACCGAGGGCGACGCCGAGGACCACGCGCCGCGCGCGACGGGCGCCAGCTTCGCCGCGGTGGTCACCCAGATCGCCCTCATCGACATCATCTTCTCGCTCGACTCGGTGATCACCGCCGTGGGCATGGCCGACCACCTGTGGATCATGGTGGTCGCGGTCGTGAGCGCGATGCTGGTGATGCTCGTGGCTTCCACGCCGCTCGCCGAGTTCGTCTCGGCCCACCCCACCGTGAAGATGCTCGCGCTGTCGTTCCTGCTCATGATCGGCGTCTTCCTCGTGGCCGACGGCCTGCACTTCCACATCCCCAAGGGCTACCTCTACTTCTCGCTCGCCTTCTCGATCGCCGTGGAGGCCTTCAACTACCGGGTGCGCCGGCGACGGCGCCTCGCCCGCGCCCGCGGCGGCTGAAGGCCCGGTGCTAGACTCGGCGGATGGACCGCGCCGTCGATCCCCGCCGCCTCACGCGCGAGCTGCTGCGCTTCGACACGATCAATCCGCCGGGCATGGAGCGGGCCTGCGCGCGCCACCTGGGCGCGATCCTCGAGGCCGCGGGCTTCGCGGTGGCGTACCACGAGTTCGCCGAGTCCCGCACGAGCCTCGTGGCGCGCATCGGCGGGGCGGACCAGCCGCCGCTGTGCTTCACCGGGCACCTCGACGTGGTGCCGCTGGGCGCGGCCCCCTGGAGCCACGACCCGTTCGCCGGCGAGACCGACGGCGACCGCCTCTACGGACGCGGATCGACCGACATGAAGGGCGGCATCGCCGCGTTCGTCGCGGCCGGGGTGGAGCTCGCGCCGCACCTCGCGGGCACACCGGGGCTCGTGCTCGTGATCACCGCCGGCGAGGAGGTGGGCTGCGAAGGGGCGAAGTACCTCGCCGAGCGCGGGGTGCTGGGGCGCGCGGGCGCCATCGTCGTGGCCGAGCCCACGGCGAACTACCCCTACGTGGGCCACAAGGGCCTCGCGTGGTTCGAGGTGGAGACGCGCGGGGTGACCGCCCACGGCTCGATGCCCGAGATGGGAGACAACGCCGTCGTGAGGATGGCGCGCGCGATCTGCGACCTGGACCATTTCCGCTTCCCCGTCGCGTCCCACGAGGTGATGGGCTGCCCGACCCTCAACGTGGGCACGATCCGCGGCGGGCTCAACACCAACTCGGTCCCCGACCGCGCGACGGCCACGGTGGACACGCGCACCGTGCCCGGCATCGACCACGCGCACCTGTGCCGCTCGCTCGAGGCGCTGCTCGCGCCGCGGGGGGCCCGCGTGCGCAAGCTCATCGACACGCCGCCGCTCTACACCGAGCCCGCGAACGAATGGGTGCAGGAGGTGTTCGCGGTCTGCACGCCGGCGCTCGGGGGCCGGCCCACCCCGAAGACCATCACGTTCTCCACCGACGGCGCGGACCTCAAGCGCGGCTTCGGCGGCGCGGTCCCGGCCGTGATCCTCGGTCCCGGCGAGCCGCGGCTCGCGCACCAGACCGACGAGTGGTGCTCGCTCGGGCGCGTGGAGCAATCGCGGGCGCTCTACACGACGCTCGCGCAGCGCTGGTGCCGGGCGTAGCCCCTCAGACCGAGATCGCCACCTTCGCCAGCATCGCCGCGAGGAAGAGCGCGAAGATGCGCCGCAGCGTGGCGCCGCGCAGCCGGTGCGCGAGGCGCACGCCCAGGGGGGCCAGCAGCATGCTCGAGGCGGAGATGCCGGCCAGCGCCGGAAGGTAGACGAAGCCCAGGCTCCAGCGCGGCAGGCCCGGCACGCTCGCCCCGGCCACCATGTAGCCCGCGGTGCCCGCGACCGCGATCGGGAAGCCGAGCGCCGCCACGGTGCCGATGGCGCGGTGCGTCTTCATGTTGCACCACGTGAGGAAGGGCACGCCGAGGGCCGCCGCGCCGCCGCCGAAGAAGCTCGCGACGAGCCCGATCACCGCGCCCACCATGGCCTGCACCTTGGGGGAAGGCAGCTCGCGCGACGCGGCCGGACGCACGTCGAGGGCCATCTGCACGGTGACGAGCAGCGCGAAGCCCAGGAAGAAGTACTTGAGGAAGCCTGGCGCGGCCAGGCGCGCGATGGCGCTGCCGCCCAGCACGCCGGCGAGGATGCCCGGGGTCATGCCCTTCACCGCCTTCCAGTCGACCGAGCCGCGCCGGTGGTGCGCGCGCAAGCTCGACCAGGAGCCCACCACGATGGCCGAGAGCGAGGTGCCGACCGCCATGCGCATCACCCAGTCGGGCGGGAAGCCGTGCGCCTTGTAGATGAGGGCGAGCGAGGAGACGATGACGATGCCGCCGCCCACGCCGAGCAGCCCGGCGAAGAACCCGGCGGCGGCGCCGATGGCTAGGTAGGCGCCGAGCTCAGCCACCGAGCATCTCGAGGACGAAGCGCCATTCGTGGGGGGCCACGGGAGTGATCGAGAGCCGGTTGCCGCGGCGCAGGACCGCCAAGTCCTCGAGCTCGCGGTAGCCGCGCATCTGCGCGAGCGGCATGAGGCGCGTCTTGCGCACGAGGGCCACGTCCACGAGCACCCAGCGCGGCGCCTCGCGCGTGGACTTCGCGTCGTAGTACGGGCTCTTGCGGTCGAACTGGGTCTCGTCCGGGTAGGCGGCGCTCGCCACGCGCGCGATGCCCGCGATCCCCGGCTCGGGGCAGCTCGAGTGGTAGAAGAGCACGCCGTCGCCCACGCGCATCGCATCGCGCATGAAGTTGCGCGCCTGGTAGTTGCGCACGCCGAACCAGGGGGTGGTGCGCTTCGGGGCCGCGGCGAGGTCGTCGATCGAGAACTCGTCGGGCTCCGACTTCATCAGCCAGTAGCGAAGGCGGGAGGTCAAGGGATTTCCTGCGGTGTTCGTCCGGGCCGCACTCTCGAACCCAAGGGTTCAAGGCGGTCACCTGCCGAGCGCCGCAGGTACGTCCGACGTGGGACGCGCACAATAGCGCTCTGGGCTGGCGTCCTGGCTAACAAGCTTATCGGTTCAAAGGATGTAAGCCCGGACGAACACCGCAGGAAACCCGGCCCACCGGCGGGCGGAACGCTCCCTAGAAGAGATTGTCCTGGTCGGCGGCGAGCGCCGCCTCCACGGCTTCCTGCATCACCTCGATTCTACGCCGGAATGCGCCCGCGTCGACGGGTTGCGCATCCGGACGGTTCGACAGCAGCTCGTGGGCGATGTTCAAGGCGGCCATGATCGCGATGCGCTCGTTGCCGACGACCTTGCCCGTGTCGCGCACTTCCCGCATCTTCCGGTTGAGGTAGTCCACGGAGGCGGAGAGCTGGCGCTCCTCGCCCTCGGGGCACGCCACGCGGAACTCGCGCCCGAGCAGGTTGATGGCGATCGCGCCCCTTTCCTTCTCCCGCAACTTCGCCTCGCTCACGTCTCGGTCTCCGGGATCTGCTTGAGCAGCGCCTCGATGCGCATGCGGGCGGCACCCAGCTTCTCGACCAGGCGCGCGTTCTCGTCCGTGCGCTGCGCCAGCTGCTGGCGCAGTTCCCGGTTCTCCGCGCGCAAGGCGTGCACCCGCTGGATCAGCTGGGCGAGCTTTTCCTCGAGGTGGGACAGTTCCGGCTCCATGGCCTCACCCTATTGGAAAATGCTTTCGCAGTCAACGGATAAGCTCCTATTTTGAAAGTCATTTCGAGCGACGCCGGCGTGGCTGGCGTATGATGGCGCGGCGCGCGGATGCACGGGAAGCCGGTGGGACGCCGGCGCTGCCCCCGCAACGGTATGCAGGCGAACGCGCCCGCCACGAAGCCACTGCGAGACATCGCGGGAAGGCGGCGGGGGCAAGGACTGCGAGCCCGGAGACCGGTCCGCGCGGGAGGAGGGAAGCGTTCCCTCCGGTGCAAACCGGTGGCGTGCGGGGACGCGCGCCGCGCGACCGAAGGACCGTCATGAAACCCTCGCTACTCGCCGCCATCGCGGGGCTCGCCGCCGGCGTCGCGCACGCGCAGAGCGCGCCCCCCGACACGCCCACGGCGCCCGCCGAATCCGTCGTCGTCACCGCCACGCGCGCGCTCGACCCCGCCGCCTCGCTGCGCGACGCCACCGTGATCACGCGCGACGAGATCGAGGCGGCGGGGCCGGTCTCCCTGGGCGAGCTCCTCGCGCGCGAGGCGGGCATCGAGCTGCGCGCCACGGGCGGGCCCGGCCAGCCGCAGGGCCTGTTCCTCCGGGGCGCGGGCACGGCGCAGACCCTCGTCCTGGTCGACGGCCTGCGCGTGGGATCGGCCACGGCGGGCACCACCTCGATCGAGAACATCCCCCTCGAGATGATCGAGCGCATCGAGGTGGTGCGGGGGCCCATGTCGAGCCTGTGGGGCTCCGCGGCGGCGGGTGGTGTCGTGCAGATCTTCACCCGCGGCAAGCAGGTGCCCCACCTCTTCGCGACCGCCGGCTACGGCAGCGACCGCGATCGGCGCGCCTCGGCGGGCATCGCCACCGCCGACGACGCGACGAACCTCTCGCTCTCGGCCGGGGCGCGCCGGGTGGACGCCCCGAGCGCCACCAACGCGCGCTCCCTCGGCTATTTCCCCGACCGCGACCCCTACGAGAACGGCTTCGTGACGCTGCACGCCGCGCACCGCCTGTGGCAGGGCGAGCTGCTCGCCCTCCAGGCCTTCGCGAGCCGCTCGCGCACCGACTTCGACGCGGGCGCCGCGCCCGACGGCGCGAACCCCGGCGACCGCAGCGACCAGACGATCGCGGGGTGGCGCTTTTCGTCCTCGACCCACTTCGCCTCGTGGTGGGCGAGCCGGCTGAGCGTGGGCCAGGGCCGCGACAAGCTCGAGATCCACGGGCTCTATCCGGCGCGCTTCGAGACGCGGCAGGACCAGGCGACGTGGATCAACGAGATCGCCACCGCGCAGGGCACGGCGACGGTGGGCGCGGAGACGGTGCGCGAGACGGTCCTCGGCGACCCGCAGGTGGACGCGGCCGGGGTGGCGGCCCCCGCCTTCGCGCACGACCGCCGCGACACGCACTCGGGCTTCCTCGAGATCCGCCAGGCCGCCGACAACCAGCAGCTCGAAGCGAGCTGGCGGCGCGACGAGGAGGCGCAGTTCGGCAGCCGCGATACCGGCAGCGTGAGCTACGGCGTGGAATGGCCCTCGGTGGCGAGCGTGGCGGTCACGACCGGGCGCGGCTTCCGGGCGCCGACCTTCAATGACCTGTACGGCCCGAGCTTCCCGGGGTACGCGCCCAACCCGGACCTGCTGCCCGAGCGCAGCCGCAGCCGGGAGCTGAGCGTGCGCGCGCCGCGGGACGCGGGATGGCGATGGCGCCTCACGGCGTTCGACAACCGCTTCTCCGACCTCATCGTGTACAGCCCCCCGGCGGGCACGGTGCTCAACGTGGCGAGCGCGCGCGTGCGCGGGATCGAGGCGGTGCTCGAGGGCGCGGTCGCGAAGGTGCGCTGGCGCGCCGCCCTCACCTGGCAGCGTCCCCGCAACGAGGACACCGGAGCGCGCCTGCAGGGCCGCGCCGGGCGCTACGGCACCTTCGAGGCCTCGCGCGCCTTCGGCGCGTGGACCGCGGGCCTCGTCGTGCGCGCGAGCGGCGCGCGCTTCGACTCCGCCGACGAGGCGCCCGGTTCGCGGCTTCCCGGATACGCGCTCGTCGATGCGCGCGTGCGCTACGTGATCGCGAAGCACTGGTCGGCAGAGCTGTCCGTCACCAACCTGGGCGATCGGCGCTACGAGACCTCGGTGGGCTACGACGCCCCGCGGCGGTCGGTCTTCCTGCGCATCGGTTTCCAGGCCTTCTGAGCCAGAAGGCATAATGCTGGCTGCGCCTCGCACGCCTCGAACCATGCAGCCCGGACCGACCATTTCCGAGGAGTATCTGCGCCTTCAAAGGACGCTGCACGAGAACCCGAACTACGGGGTGGCCTCGATCGGCTTCGCGCCCGTGGTCAAGCAACTCATCGAGCAGCTGGGGGCACGCTCGGTGGCGGACTACGGGGCCGGGAAGTGCAACCTCAAGCGGGCGCTCGACGGGCTGGGCGCGAGCGGCTTCGAGTACCTTCCGTACGACCCGGCCTTTCCGGAGTACGGGCCGCCGAAGCCCGCGGACCTCGTGTGCTGCATCGACGTGCTCGAGCACATCGAGCCGGACTACCTCGACAACGTGATGCTCGGGCTGGCCGGGATCGTCCACAAGCACGGGTTCTTCACCATCCACTGCGGTCCGGCCGCAAAGCAGCTGCCCGACGGGCGCAACGCCCACATCATCCAGCAGCCGGCGTCCTGGTGGCTGCCGATCCTTTGCCGTCACTTCGAAGTCATCCACCTGCAGAGGGCACCGGGCGGTTTCTGGGTGGTCGTCACCCCCAGGACCCGCGAGGCGTCGCGATGACGGGCCGCGTCACGCGCGCCCCCGGCCGCTCGCCGCGGCCCTGATCCCCACCCGGCGCGCCACGTGGTCCCCGACGCCGTCAACATCGACTCCATCCGCCGCGTGCTCGTGGTGAAGCTGCGCCACCACGGCGACGTACTGCTCGCCTCCCCGGTCTTCCAGGTGCTGCGCAACCACGCGCCGCGCGCGGACATCGACGCCCTCGTCTACGACGACACTCGAGCGATGCTCGAGGGGCACCCCGCCATCGCGCACATCCACACGATCGACCGCGCATGGAAGCGCCAGGGCGTGGCGGAGCAGGCGCGCCGGGAAAGCGCGCTCTTCCGGGCGCTGCGCGAGCGCCGCTACGAGCTGCTGGTGCACCTGACGGGCCACTGGCGGGGCGCGTGGCTCGCGCAGGCGCTGCGGCCGCGCTGGTGCGTGGCACCCGAGCGCGACAACGCATTCTGGCGCTGGAGCTTCAGCCACCGCTACAAGCTGCCGCGCGCCACGCCGCGGCACGCGGTCGAGGCGAACCTCGACGCCCTGCGCCGCCTCGGGCTCTATCCCGCCGAGGACGAGAAGCCGCTCGTGCTCGTCCCGGGCGAGGAGGCCGAGGCCCGGGTCGATGCGCTCCTCGCCGGCGCGGGCCTGGCGCCCAGGGGCTTCGTGCACCTGCATCCCACCTCGCGCTGGCTCTTCAAGGCGTGGACCGAGGAGAAGAACGCCGAGCTGCTGCGCCGCCTCGCGCGCGACGGCCACCGCGTCGTCGTGACGGCCGCGCCCGATGCGCGCGAGAAGGCGATCGTGGGCCGCATCCTCGCCCAGGCGCAGGTGCCGGTGACGGACCTGTCGGGGCAGCTCGGCTTGCGGGAGCTCGGGGCGCTCGCCGGGCGCGCGCGGCTCTTCATCGGGGTCGACTCGGCCCCGATGCACATCGCGGCGGCCATGGGCACGCCGGTGGTCGCGCTCTTCGGCCCCAGCGGCGAGCACGAGTGGGGGCCGTGGCGGGTCCCGCATCGCGTGGTGGCGAGCCCCTTTCCGTGCCGGCCGTGCGGCAACGACGGCTGCGGCGGCGGCAAGGTGAGCGACTGCCTGGTGCGCCTCGGCGTCGAGCCGGTGCTCGCCGCCGTGAACGAGCTGCTCGCCGCATCGTGAGTGTTCCTCCCCGCGGCGCGCCCGGCATCGGCCCGCGGGTGGCCGTCGTGCGCGCGCGCTACGATCCCTCGGGCGGCGCGGAGCGCTTCGTGCAGCAGGCGATGCGGGCCCTGCGGGAGGCGGGCGCCTCGATCACCCTGGTCGCGCGCGAGTGGCCGGGAACCGACGGCTCGGCCCTCCTCGTCGACCCGCCCTACGCCGGCAGCCTCTGGCGCGACTGGAGCTTCGCCCGGGCCGCCTGCCGGGAGCTCGCGCGGCGGCGCTTCGACCTCGTGCAGTCCCACGAGCGCATCCCGTGCTGCGACGTGTATCGCGCCGGCGACGGCGTGCACGCGCAATGGCTCGCGGAGCGCGCGAGGGTGCAGTCGCCCGCGCGGCGCCTGGCCACGCGATGCAGCCCGCACCATCGCTACGTGCTCGCCGCCGAGCGCGCGCTCTTCACCGCAGCGCGCCTGCGCGCCGTGATCTGCAATTCGGAGATGGTCCGCACGGAGATCGGCCGGCGCTTCGGGACCGCGGCGGACAAGCTGGTGCTCATCCGCAACGCCGTCGACGCCACCGCCTACCATCCCGGGCTCGCCGCCGAATCGCGCGATGCCGTGCGCCAGCAGCTGGGGATCCCCCGGACGGCGCGTGTCGCGCTGCACGTGGGCTCGGGATTCGAGCGCAAGGGCGTGGCCGGATTCCTCCGGGCGCTCTCCCGTGCGCCCTGCGCGCCCTGGGGCGTGGTGGTGGGGCGCGACAAGCGATCCGCGCGCTACGCCGCGCTCTCGCGCCGCCTCGGCATCGCCGGGCGCGTGCGCTTCGCCGGCGCCGTCTCGGACGTGCGCCCCTACTACGCGGCCGCGGACGCGCTCGTGCTCGCGACCCTCTACGATCCGCAGCCCAACGCGGCGCTCGAGGCGATGGCCTGCGGCCTTCCCGTCGTCACCACGCCGAAGTGCGGTGCGGCCGAGCTGCTGCGCGAGGGCGAGAGCGGCTTCGTGCGCGACGCCCTCGACGCGGACGGGATCGCCGCGGCGATCGAGCGGCTCGAGCCGGATGTCGCCCGGACGATGGGCGCGGCGGCGCGCGAAGCGGTGCTCCCGTGCACGCCCGCCGCCATGGCCGCCGACTACCTCGCCCTCTACGGGCGGCTCCTCCAGCGATAATGTCGGGATGACCTCCCCCACCGGCCCCACGAGCCGCGCGCTCTACGCGCGGCTGCTGCGCCACGTCTGGCCCTACCGGCGCGCGCTCTTCGCGGGCATCGTCGGCATGGTCGTCGGCGGCCTGGCGGACGCGGCGCTCGTCAAGCTCACCGGGCCGCTCATCGACCAGCTCTTCGTGCAGCGCAACCGCGAGCTCGCGATCCTCCTGCCGCTGGGGATCGTGGGCGTGTTCCTCGTGAGCGGGCTGGCGAGCTTCACCTCCGGCTACTGCTCGCAGTGGGTGAGCCAGAAGGTGATCCTCGACCTGCGCCGCGAGATGTTCGCCAAGGTCCTGCGGCTGCCCCCGCCCTTCTTCGACGACACGCCCACGGCGCAGCTCGTCACCAAGTTCACGTTCGACGTGAACAACCTCGCCGCGGCCTCGACGAGCGTCCTCACCGTGCTCGTGCGCGACACCGTCACGATCGCGGCCCTCCTCGGGGTGCTGCTCTACTCGAACTGGAAGCTCACGATCGTGGCCTTCGTCGTGATCCCGCCGATCGCGCTCGTCGTGCGCGTGTTCAGCCGGCGGCTGCGGCAGATGAGCCGCGAGGGCCAGCGCGCGGTGGGCGGCATCGCCGAGGTGCTCGACGAGGCGATCGCCAACCAGCGCGTGGTGCGCATCTTCGGCGCCCAGGCCTATGAGGGCGAGCGCTTCGACAAGGCGGGCCAGAAGATCCGCCGCTTCGCGATGAAGCAGGCCGCGGCCGCCGCGGGGACCGTGCCCGTCACCCAGCTCATCGTCGCCTGCGCGATCGCGGCGATCATCTACTTCGCCGCCGGCCAGGCGTTCGCCGGCTCCACCGACGTGGGCCACTTCATCGAGTTCATCGCCGCCACGGGCATGCTGCTGCAGCCGCTGAAGCGCCTGACCGGCATCAACGAGCAGCTGCAGAAGGGGCTCGCGGCGTGCGAGAGCGTCTTCGGGCTGGTCGACGAGCCGTCCGAGGAGGACCGTGGAACGGTGGTCCTCGACAGGGCGCGCGGCGCCATCCGCTTCGAGCACGTGACCCTCTCCTATCCGGGGGCGGCGCGCCCGGCCCTCGAGGACGTGACGCTCGAGGTGCGCCCGGGGGAGAGTGTCGCGCTGGTCGGGCCCTCGGGCAGCGGCAAGTCGAGCCTGGTCCACCTGCTGCCCCGCTTCTACCGGCCGCAGGCCGGGCGCATCACGCTCGACGGGCACGACCTCGAGTCGCTCACGCTCGAGAGCCTGCGCCGGCAGATCTCGCTCGTGTCCCAGAGCGTGGTGCTCTTCAACGACACCGTGGCGGCCAACATCGCCTACGGCCGCGAGGAGCGCACGAGCCGCGCCGACATCGAGCGCGCCGCCCGGGCCGCGCACGTGCTGGAGTTCGTCGAGGCGCTGCCCCGGGGATTCGACACCGAGATCGGGGAGAACGGGGCGCGGCTGTCGGGCGGGCAGCGCCAGCGCATCGCGATCGCGCGAGCGATCCTCAAGGACGCGCCGATCCTGCTGCTCGACGAGGCGACCTCCGCCCTCGACACGGAAAGCGAGCGCGCGGTGCAGGCCGCGCTCGAGGCGCTGATGCGGGGGCGCACGACCATCGTGATCGCGCACCGCCTTTCCACCGTCGAGAAGGCCGACCGCATCGTCGTGCTCTCGCAGGGCCGCATCGTCGAGGTCGGCAGCCACGCCGAGCTCGTCGGCGCGGGCGGCGTGTACGCGGGCCTGCACCGGCTGCAGTTCGCCGGGGCATGAGCGCGGCGGCGGGCCCGCCCCTCGCCATCCTCCACACCGAGGCCTCCCTCGGCTGGGGCGGGCAGGAGATCCGCGTGCTCACCGAGGCGGCCGGCGTGGCCGCGCGCGGCCACCGCGTGCTCCTCGCCGCCCCCGGCGAGGCGCGCATCCTCGCCGAGGCGCCGGGCTATGGCGTGGACGCGCTGGCCCTGCCGATCGCACGCAAGGGCCTGCGCGGCACGCTCGCGCTGCGCCGGCTCCTCGCCGCGCGCCGCTTCGACGTCGTCAACACCCACAGCTCGACCGACACCTGGTGCGCGGCGCTCGCGGCGGCCACGCTGCCCGGCGCCCCGCCCCTCGTGCGCACGCGTCACATCTCGGCGAGCGTGCCCGCCAACGCCGCCACGCGCTGGCTCTACGGCCGCGCCGCGTGCCGCATCGTCACGACCGGCGAGCGGCTGCGCGAGCAGGTGGTCGCGGAAAGCGGCGTGGGGGCCGAGCGCGTGGTCTCCATCCCGACGGGCATCGACCTCGCGCGCTACAGGCCCGGCGACCGCGCCGCGGCCCGCGCGCGCCTCGCCTTGCCGGCGGATGCGCCGATCGTCGGCATCGTCGCCACGCTGCGCAGCTGGAAGGGGCACCGCCACCTGCTCGAGGCGATGGCGCGCCTGGGCGCCGCGCAGGCACTCCTCGTCGTCGTGGGCGACGGGCCGCAGCGAGCCGCGCTCGAGGTCCTCGCCGCCGGGCTCGGGATCGCCGGGCGCGTGCGCTTCGCGGGCAACCAGGCCGACGTGGTCCCGTGGCTGCAGGCCCTCGACGTGTTCTGCCTGCCCTCGTACGCCAACGAGGGCGTGCCGCAGGCGCTGATGCAGGCGATGGCCTGCGGCCTGCCCGTCGTCGCGACCCCCGTGGGCAGCATCCTCGAGATCGTGCGCGACGGCGCGACCGGCGTGGTGGTCCCCCCCGAGGACCCCGCCCGCCTCGCCGCGGCCCTCGGCGCCCTCCTCGGCGATCCGGCGCGGCGCGCGGCGCTCGGTGCCGCCGCGCGCGAGACGGCGCTCGCGCGCTTCGGCTCCGAGCGCATGGTGGAGCGGATGATCGAGGTCTTCCGCGCAGCCGCCGCCACGCGCCATGGGTGAGCGCTTCGCCACCCGGGCCCTGGTGGTCCCCCGCGCGCTCGTGCGCCGAGCGTTGCGCGCCCCGCGGGCGGCCGCCGCGCCGGCCCGCATCCTCGTCGCGCACAACCTGCTCCTCGGCGACACGCTGATGCTCACCCCGCTGCTGGCCAAGCTGCGCGCGGCCCATCCGCACGCCGACATCGCCCTGCTCGCCGCCCCCGCCGCCGTGCCGCTCTATTCCGGCCGCCCGTACGGGGTGCGCGCCCTGGCCTTCCGGCCCGCGGACCCCGCCACGGCCCGGCGCCTGCTCGCCGAGCCGCCCTTCGAGCTCGCGTTCGTGCCGGGCGACAACCGCTACGCCTGGCTCGCCGCCGCGATGGGAGCGCGCCGGGTGGTGGCGCACGGGGGCGACCCCGGACGCCTTCGCAACTGGTGCGTGGACGAGCTGCGGCCCTATGGGGCCCGACCGTCCGCCTGGGGGGACATGGTGGCGGACCTCGCCGACGGGCCCGAACCGCCGCCGTACGCCCGCGGCGACTGGCCGGCGCCGCGGGCGGCGGCCTTCGAACGCCCGCGCACGCCCTACGCGGTGCTGCACGTGGGCGCGAGCACGCCGCTCAAGCAGTGGCCGCCCGCGCGATGGCGCGAGCTCGCCGGCGCGCTGCGCGAACGCGGCCACGCCATCGCGTGGAGCGCCGGACCCGGGGAGGAAGGGCTCGTCGCCGCCTGCGCGCCCGCGCCGCAGGATCTCTCCTTCGCCGGCCGGCTCGACCTGGCCCAGCTCTGGCACCTGCTCGCCGGGGCCGCGCTCCTCGTCGCGCCCGATACCGGCATCGCGCACCTCGGACGGGCCGCATGGACGCGCACCGTGACCCTCTTCGGGCCGGGGTCGGCGACGATCTGCGGGCGCGGGCGGTTCTGGCGCGACACGCCGTGGCAGGCCGTCACCGAAGACCCGTTCCCCTGCCGCGACCAGGCCGTGCTCTTCCGCCGCGAGATCCCGTGGGTGCGGCGTTGCGGGCGCTCGACCGCCGAGTGCGCAGAGCCCCGCTGCATGCAGGCGCTCGCCGTCGAGCGCGTGCTCGCCGCGATCGACGCCGACCCCGCCCGCCCTTGAGCCCCGGGCACCCGGCCGCTACCCTGCCCACCATGCCCGCGCCGCGCTTCTCCGCCGCCATCGTCACCTACCGGCCGCGCGCCGAGCTCCTCGAGCGCGCGCTCGCCTCGCTCGCCCGCTCGATCGCGCACGCGCGCAAGGCCGGAGCGCTGGGCGGCGCGCGCGTGTTCGTGGTGGACAACGGCCCCGACGCGGACGCCGCCCGGGTGCGCGCCGCGCTCTCGGCGTGGCCGGCCGAGGCCGGCGCGATCGAGCTCGTGCGCGGCCAGGGCAACGTGGGTTACGGGCGCGCCAACAACCTGCTCCTGGGGCGGCTCGATTCCGACTACCACCTGGTGATGAACCCCGACGTGGAGCTCGAGGAGGGCACGCTCGCGGCGGCCCTCGCGGTCCTCGCCGCGCATCCCGGCTATGGGCTCGTCGCGCCGGACGCCTACGGCGACGACGGCCGGCGCCAGTTCCTGTGCAAGCGCTATCCGTCGCTGTGGGTCCTCTTCCTGCGCGGCTTCGCCGGCCCGGGGCTGCGCCGGCGCTTCGCCCGCGCGCTCGACGACTACGAGATGCGCGACGTGATCGGCGAGCGGCTGGTGCCCGGGATCGCGCTCGCGAGCGGCTGCTTCATGCTGCTGCGCACCGCCCTCTTCGAGCGTCTCGGCGGCTTCGATCCGCGCTTCTTCCTGTATTTCGAGGACTACGACCTCAGCCTGCGCGCGGGGCGGGAGGCCACCGTGGCCTACGTGCCGCAGGCGCGCATCGTGCACCACGGGGGCGAGGCGGCGCGCAAGGGCTGGCGGCACGTGGCCTGGTTCCTGCGCTCCGCGTGGCGCTTCTTCGCCACGCACGGCTGGAAGATCGCGTGAGCCGCTAGCCGCCGCGCGCGGCGCGCTCGAGGAAATCCTCCAGCGCGCGCACCGGCTCGTCGCGCTCGAAGAGCGCGCCGCGGTTGGCGAGGATGCGCTGCGAGAGCTCGCGCCGGGCGTCGGGATCGCGCCCGAGGCGAACCGCGGTCTCGACGTGGGACTCGAAGTCCGCCGTCACGAGCTCGGGTGCCCCCACGCTTCGCAGCATCGCCTGGCTCTGGCGCCCGCGCATGAGGGTGCCGGGCCGCGTCACCACCGGCAGGCCCATGGCGAGCGCGTCGAGCGAGGTGTTGCCGCCCGACCAGTGCACCGTATCGAGCATCACGTCGCAGAGCTGGTTGAGCCGCAGGTACGCCGGATGCGCCATGAAGGGCGCGAGGAAGCCCACGCGCTCGTGGATGTCGAGCCCGCGCTCGGCCAGCGCACCCGCCAGCCGGGTGGCGAAGCGCTGCATGACGCGCTCGTGGTGCGAGGCGAACATGACCGCCATGCCGCGGGGATCGCGCGCGAGCACCTCGGCGATGAGCGCGTCGTTGTCGGGGTGGATCTTGAAGAGCGACTGCGGCACGAGGTAGAGCGTGCGGTCCTCCGGCAGGCCGAAGTCCGACCGGCTGGCGCCTTCCTGCGCCCGGGGCACGCCGTACCACGTGCCCAGGCCCGGCAGCAGCGCCAGCTTCTCTCGGTAGTGCCGCTGGGCATCGGGCGGCTCCATCTCGGCGCACGAGATGAACCAGTCCATCTCCGGCAGCCCCGTCGTGGTCGGGTGTCCCCAGCCGCAGCACTGCACGGGCGCCAGCCGCAGCGAGGCGAGCGTGAAGGTGTCCGGGTGCATGCCCAGCTCGGGGTAGACGAGGACGTCGAGCGCGTCGGCGGCGACCTCGCGCGCGAGGGTCGCCAGGGGCCGGCCGGGCAGGTGGCGGAAGCGCGCGGCCGCGCGCGCGATGGCGCGGGTGTCGTCGGCCACCCATTCGTTCGTGTAGTAGACGAACGTCTCGAAGCGCGCCGGGTCGAGGCGCGTGACCCAGGAGGCGAAGTAGCGCCCCGCGGTGCAGTTGAAGAAGAAATGGCTGGCGAGCCCCACGCGGATCCGCCCGTCGATCGCCCGCCGCGGGCGCGGGACGAGGAACCCGGGGCACGCCGGCGCGAGGGTGGCGCGGAGGAAATCGCCGTAGGCGCTTTGCAGGGCGAGATCCTCGCGCCCCTGGTAGGCCAGGTAGAAGTTGGTCCAGCGCGCCTCCCGCAGCGCTTCCTCGGGCCCGGCCAGCCGGAACCGCTCCCGGGACGCCTCGAGCCGCGCGAGGCCCTCGGCGTACCCGGCCCGCACCCGGTCGATCTCTTCGGCACTCCCGTACACCTGCGGCAGGAGAAGGTTGGCGCCGAGGGCCGCCCGCAGGCTTGCCGGGAACGCATCGGCGATGCGCCGGTACTCGCCGCGGGCCTCCTCGTAGCCGCCCGCCTCCGCCACCAGGTTGGCGAGCGCCATGCGCGCCTTGAGGTTGCCCGGGGCCGCCCGTGCCGCCGCCGAGTAGGCGCCGAGCGCCTGGGCGGTTTCCCGCCTGCGCTGGTGGAGGTCGCCCACCAGCAGCCATGCCTCGGCATGCGACGGGTCGTGGCGCACCGCCGCCTGCGCATGCTCGAGGGCGCGCGCGGCGTCGTTGCGCAATCGCAGGATGCGCGCGAGGTTGAAGTGCGCGAGCGGGTAGCGCGGGTCCAGGGTGAGGGTGTGGTTGAACGCCCGCACCGCGTCGTCGAGCCGGTCGAGCGACTGCAGGGCGACTCCCACGCTGTTCCAGCCCCGGACGTGGGCGGGATCGAGCGCCACCGCCGCCTGGAAGTCCTTCAGCGCCTCGGCGGGCCGTCCCTGGTCCATGTGCACGCGACCCAGCTCCAGGTGCCCGGCCACCCAGTCGGGCTGGAGCGCCACCACGCGGGCGAAGCGCGCCTCGGCCGCGTCGAGCTCCCCCTGGTCGTGCAGGATGCCGCCCTCGAGCAGCAGATAGCCGGGCTTCTCCCCGTCCAGCGAGAGGGCGCGCTCGACGCTGTGCCGTGCGTCGGCGAGGCGGCCCGCCTGGTGCTCCGCGAGGCCCTTCAGGTGCCAGACCGACGCGCTGCCCGGCGCGGCGGCGAGGAGCTCCGCGTACGCGGCGATGGCCGGCGCGTACTCGCCCGCCCGGTGGTGCCGCCGGGCCTGCTCGAGGCGGGCGTCGCTCATGGGCCGCGTCCCGGGAGCCAGGCGTGCGGCAGCCCGACCAGCCCGTAGTCGCGCGTGTGTCCCGTCACCACGAATTCCCGCTCGAGCGTGTCGAAGAGCCGCAGCCCCTCGGGGTCGAGGGTGTGCACGCGCAGCAGGTATTTGCCGGGCAGCAGCGCGAGCGAGCCGAACCGCACGGCGAAGGCGAACCGGCGCGGCTCGAGCCGGTTGGGCACGTAGTCCGACTCGTTGGAGTGCGAGCCGTAGACCGAGGTGCCGTCGGCGCGCACGACGCCGAAGAGCAGGACCGGGGGACGGTCGTCGGGCTCGTACGCCACGCCCTGCAGCACGAGGTCCTCGCCCAGCGCGAACGTGGCGCTGCGCGCGCCCGCGCCGTCCTCGGTCCACGCGTCGAGGAGCCGCGCCACCGGCCCTTCCGCCCGCGCCGCCGGGCGCTCGCCCGCGGTCTTCTCCTCGTGATAGGTGAGATACTCGCGGGTCACGTCGAAGGCGCTGCCGTGCATGCGCACGCGCCCGTGGTGGATCCACATCGCGGTGCGGCACAGGGTCTGCACGTGGTACATGCTGTGGGAGCAGAGCAGCAGCGTGCCGCCGCCCTGCAGGAACCCCTCGACCCAGGCGATGCACTTCTTCTGGAACGAGGCGTCGCCGACCGCCAGCACCTCGTCGGTGATCAGCACGTCCGGCGCGAGGGCCGTGGCGACGGCGAAGCCCAGCCGCACCACCATGCCCGACGAGTAGTGCTTGATCGGCTCGTCGATCTGGCCGCCGATGTCCGCGAAGGCGATGATCGCATCGACCTTCTCCCGCGTCTGCCGCAGCGACAGCCCCATGAGCGCGCTCGAGAGGTAGATGTTCTCGCGCCCGGTGTAGTCGGGGTGGAAGCCGCTGCCCAGCTCGAGCAGCGCGCCGACACGTCCGCGCACGTCGACCTCGCCGGCCGAGGGCCGCACCACGCCCGCGACGATCTTGAGCAGCGTGGACTTGCCGGCGCCGTTCTCGCCGATGATCCCGATCGATTCTCCCCGCCGCAGGTCGAGGTCGATGCCGTCGAGGGCCCGGAAGTGCGGCATGTCGCGGCGGCGCAGGAGCAGGGCCGCCATGGTGCGCAGGCGGTCCCCGCCGGTGGCGACCTTCGGAAAATCCTTCGTCACGCCGCGCAGCCGGATGAGCGGGGATGCCGACGCCTCGCCGTCGCGGGGAAGGCCGGGGGCGCAGGCGGCATCCGCGACGGCGGCCTCCGGGGCGCTCACAGGAAGTCCTCGAAATGGGGCGAGAGGCGCTCGAAGAACCAGAGTCCGGCGGCCAGGGCCGCCAGGCTCGCGAGCGCGAGGCCGAGGTCCGCCGCCACCAGGCCCCCGCCCCCCAGGAGGACCGTTCGCAGCCGATCCGAGAACCACGCCAGCGGGTTCACCGTGAGCCAGCCGCGCAGCGAGTCGGGCACGAGGCTCGCCGGATAGAGGATCGGCGTGGCGTAGAAGAGCATGGCCAGCACCACCTGCAGGCCATGCTCGACGTCGCGCAGGAGCGTCTGCAGGGCGGCGAGGAAGGCCCCCGCGCCGGTGGCGAGCAGCATGTACGGCACGAGGAGCACGAGCGCGAGCGGCAGGCGGGCGAGGTGCACGCCCTCCCCGGCCGCGCGCAGCGCCGCCAGGACCACGACGAAGCCGACCGTGTGGACCGCGCACGTCGACAGGATCGTCGAGAAGACGAGCAGCCGGTGCGGGAAGGCGACCTTGCGGATGAGCCCGGCGTTGGCCGCGATGGCACCCATCGCGCGCTGCACCCCCTCGGAGAACATGATCCAGGGCCAGAGGGCGACCGCCACGAAGGTGACGTAGCCCACGTGCGGGTAGGCCGGGGGCAGCGCGATGCGGAACACCTTGCTGAAGACGAAGGCGTAGATCGCGAGCTGGGCCAGGGGGTGCAGCAGCGTCCACGCGAGCCCCCATGCGCTCCCGGCGTAGCGGTTCACGATCTCGCGCCGGGTGAACGACAGGAGGAGCCATCCCCACCGCGCCGGACGGCGCGCGGGAACAGCCGGTGCCGGCATGGTCGTCCCGCTCCCGCGGCTCAGTGCGCGGCCGCGGTGCAGGCGCGCTGCTCCGCGGCGAGCATCGCCTCGCGCTCCGCGAACCACTCGCCGGCGTACTCGCACTCCCGGTAGGCCTCGAAGTACGGGCCGCCGATCGTGTAGTGGACGAGGCTCGCGTGCGGATCCGGCGCGTCGTAGCCGACCAGGTGGTTCCAGCGGCGGGGCAGCGCACCGATCCGCGCATCGTCGCCCAGCCACTTGAACTGGTGCAGCTCGAGGCCGCTGGCGGCGTTCACGTACTCCGGCGTGAGCGCCGTGCACTTCGCGCAATTCATCAGCATCACCGATGACCAGTTCTTCTTCGCGTACCTGGTCTGCACGGCGCCCAGGAACTTCACCTCCTCCTTCGGCACGTGCACGTGCTGGACGACCTGCACGGCATAGCGCTCGTCGCGCAGGTCCCAGAGCCGCGCCACGTCGTCGAGGACGAGCATGTCGCAATCGGTGAAGAGCGCCCAGCCTTCATAGCCGCACAGGTAGGGCACGAGGAAGCGCGAGAACGAGAAGTCGGTGGACTGCAGCGGGTCCCGGGGCCGCCGGTACACCCCGCCGAGCTGGGAGAGCATCACCGGCGCGATGGCGACGGGCCGGGACGCGCGCGCGTGGATCGAGTGCGAGAGCACCGCGAAGGCGACCGCCTCGCGCGGGTCGTAGCCGATGAAGACACGGATGGCGCCGCCGCTTCCCCCGTGGGCGGCCCCGCTCACTTCGTCGCTTGCGCCGCCGGCGCCTTCGTCGCTCCCTCGAGCACGCCGGCCACCGGGATCACGAGCGCCTCCACGTTCTTGTTGTGGACCGTCACGGTCGGCGACGAGCGGATTTCCCGGACGAGGTCCTCACGGCGCTTCTTGGCGAGGCGTTCGCGCTCCTGCGCGACGATCGCCTCCTTCACGTCCTCGAATGCGAGCGGCTCCGCGGGCTTCCTCGCGACCAGGCGCAGGATGTGGAAGCCGTCTTCCGACTCGACCGGGGGCGCGATCTCGCCCTTCTTCATCGCGGCGAGCTGCCGCGCGACCGGGGCGGAGAAGGACTTCGGCTCCCGCCAGCGCAGGTCTCCGCCGTTGCTGATCTTGCTCGGGTCGTCGGAGTAGCGCGCGGCGAGGTCGAGGAAATCCTCCTTGCCGCTCCTCGCCTCGTCGTAGACCTTGCGCGCCCGCTCGAGCGCCATCTCCCGGGTTCGCCCCTTCAGGTCGACCAGGATCTGCTGCACGTGGACCGATTCCGGCTTCATGTAATGCGACTTGTCCGCCTCGTACAGCTCCCGGGCGCGCGCGTCGAGGTCGAGCTTCGCGATGCTCTTGTCGATCTCCTGGAGGTACAGGTCGGCCAGCAGGTTGTCCTGGACCTGCCGCATGCGCCGGCGCACGACCGGATCCTGCGCGAGGCCCTCCTTGCGCGCCCGCTCGGCGATGGACCGGGCGAGGAACAGGTTGTCGACGATGCTCGCCACGCGCTCGTGGGAAGTGCGGAACTCGGCGCGCTTGTCCTCGGGCACGCGCAGCATCGCGGCATCGAAGTCGCCGGCATCGACCGTGATGTCACCCTCCGTGACGAGGGGGGTGCCGATGGGCAGGCTGGCCGCCCCGGCGGACAGGGCCGCGGCAGCGAGGATGGGAAGGAGCAGGGAACGCATATATCGCCTTTTGCCTCATCAAGTGAAACGCGCCCGCGCGATGCATCGCGCGGGCGCCGGTGGAACAGGTGCAGCAGGTCAGATCAGAGCGGACCGTTCACCCACTGCACGGTGAACCCGCAGCCTGTCGAATATTGGCAGGACGCGTACGTCCAGCGCACGTTCACGTACCACGGGCCGCCCGTCTCCGGCGCCCAGCAGCCGCGGTTGCCCAGGCTCGCCTGGTCGACCCAGCCGTATTGCGTCACCGGGCGCGTGAAGATCGTGAGCTTGACGATGTTGGTGTAGGTCGTCTTCAGGTAGCACTGCGGCACGTAGTGCGAGTCGGCCGGATCGCTGAAGACCACGCCCTTGCACTTCGAGAGCGACATTTCCGTGACCACGTTCGACGGCGTCGAAGGCTGCTGTCCCTGGGTGAACGCGAGCGAGTTGCGGCCCGCCGGTGCCACGTCGACCGGGAAATAGCCGATCTGGCCGGGGTTCATGCGCAGCTGCGTGAACAGGCTCCACGAAACCGGGGTGGTCATCGCATCGGGAGCCGGGGCCGGGCAGTCGCCCACGGGCGGCGGCACCGCGTTGGGATCCGACACCGCGATGTTGATGGTGGAAGGCGATGCCGTGGCTCCCGTGCCGGGCGTGATCGACACCGTGCACGTGCCCGCGGCTGCACCCGCGGTGATCGGGAAGGACTGCGCCGCCCCCCCCTCCGCGAACGTGAGGGTGCCCGAGCCGGCACTGCACGCGCCGCCGACCGCATAATTCACCGCGATCGAGCCGGTGCCGCCTGCCCGGGAGACGGAGGCCGTGGTGGTCGTGCCGACGGCGAGCGATGCCGGGCCCGACAGCGAGAAGACCGCCGAGGTGCTCGTGCCGGAGACGCAGGTCACGCTGAGGGTCCCGTTGGGCGCGACGGTGAGTCCCCCGTTGTAGGTGCACGACCCGAGGGCGGTCTGGCCGTTCAGGATGACGGTTTGCTGCGCGGTGGCGGGCAGCACGGCGGCCAGCCCGAGGGCGGCGGCCGCGAAAACGAGTGTGCGCCGGAGGAGGTTGGATATGGAACGGTTCATGGGGCTCCCTTTCGGCTCGGTCGCGCCCCCTCGGTCGGGAGCGTCAAACATGTTCTGAATCTTGAGGATACGCCCGCAACTTCGGGCAGCGCGTGAACTTTATCACGATCGGCGCCCGTTGCAAGCGGCAAATGCCAGATTGTGGACCGCCCGCGGTGCAAGCGGGGCGGAAAGCCAAAAAAAAGCGGGCCCGGGATGCGGGCCCGCCTTCCGAACGAAAGCCCGGGGGCGTGAGCCCCCGGTGATGCAGCTTCATTACGGCGTGATGGTGGTCCTGTAGCTGTGCTGGAACAGGCCGCCGTAGTTGCCCTGGCAGGCGCCCGCATCGCAGGTCAGCGTGCCGTTGGTGAACGTGCGGAACATGAAGCCCGTCACCGGCAGGCCGGTGAACGTGAAGGCACCGGCCGTCGGCGCACCCATGGCGAGGCCGCCGAGCGAGATGCGCTCGGAAGTCGCGTCGGAAGTGATGCCCACCGCCGAGTTCGCGCCCGAGAAGGACAGCGCCGCCCACCCGTTCTGGAACCCGGAGCGCACGTTGACGTTCGTCAGGTTCTTCGAGCCGAGGACCGCCGAGGCCGTCGTATCGGCCGTCGTGTGCGCGTCGTCGTTGCGGATCGACAGGACCGTCGACTCCCAGCACAGCGAGTTCGGCGTGCCGCCGGGAGGCAGCGGGGAGAAGTCGACTCCGGTGGCCGTCGCACCCTGCTCTTCGCGGTTGAAGAAGGTGAAGCCGATCTCTTCGCACGCACCGCTCGTGGTCAGCAGGTTGGTGTACGGCGGGGCCGCGGTCACGTTGTTCACGAACTGGTTCTTCAGCGGCTGGGTGATGACCCAGTCGGTGAGGGACGCCGTCGCGTTGTCGAGGACGTACTCGTTCAGGACGGCGGAGTGCATGAACACGGAAGCGACCGCGAGGGCGCCCGGATCCACGACGCTCGTCGTGCCGAGGAAGTCCGCGCGGTACGCCGTGATGGCTTCGGGAGCCGCGGGGTCGCCGGAGTGGACGACGACGCTGGAAGGCGGCAGCGCGTTGCCGAGGTTCGGCGTGACGGCGCCAGGCCCGGTGTACTGCACCGCGTTGCTCCACGCGTCGAGCGCGTCGGCCTTGTAGTCGCCGTTCAGGCCCGAGGCGACGTTGATCAGCGTGCCCGTGCCCATCAGGCCGCCGGTGGGCGGAATGATCTGGCCGAGCGCGACCGGGTCATACGTGGCCTGCTGCACGAACGCGCAGTTGACCGGCACACCCGCCGAGTTGTGCGTGACGTTCGTCGCCGAGGCGCCGGTCAGGACGCCCATCTCGAGCATCTCGACATAACCTTCGCGCGTGCGCTCGAGGCCGGTGCCGGGGAGCGAATCCGGGAGCGACTGGTACTGGAAGTTCCGGAAGTCGACGCCGGCCGGATCGATCGCCGGGCTCGTGCACGACGCATCGGCGGTGATCAGGTGGCCCGGAGCCGTGGCGCCGGCGCCCGAAGGCACGATCGCGGCGGTCCACACGTCGTTGGGCGACAGGAAGAGGTTGAAGTCGAGCACTTCCGCCGAGGTCTTGCCCTCGAGGACACGCACCTTGACCGCCTTCGCGGCGCTCGTCGTGTTCACGACCGAGATGTAGGTGTTGTACGCGTTGCCGGCGGCCGATTGCACCGTGTAGTACGGGTACACCAGGGCCTCGCCCGTCCGGTTGGGGCTCATGTAGACAGCCTCTGCCGTGCCGACGGTGCCGAGACCGGCCACTACCGCGGCAAACAGAGCTTTTCTTTTGAAGGTATTCATGTTCTCGCTTACTCCTTTGTCAATGAAAGTGATCACTTTCTAGAGGTACAACTCACAAATGCTATCGCATGCCCCGCAGTTTTACAAACCGAACGTCGGATTCCATATCCGGCGCGCGTAGTCCGTTTCCTACGACCTCTGCACGTACCACCAGTCCGACCCCTCTCGTATCCACACTTCCTTCAGGGGCGTGGTGGTGCGATGCCCTCGGAATTCGTATTCGATCGTCACATCCACCTGGCAGCGCTTGTCGCTGCACGTCGCCTGATCCACCTTCGCCGACTTCCAGAAGTCCCGGCGCAGGCTGTTCACGTATTCCTTCTCCGGCAGGACCACCCGGCTTCCGGGGCTCAGGTAGCCGTAGGCCGCCTTGAAGTCCCCCTGCACCAGGGCATCCCAGCGGGCCTGGGCCCGCGCCTTCACTTCCTGCTCGGGCGACTGCGACCCGAGGCTCGCACAGGCGGCCAGGAGCAGCGCCGCGGTCCATATCAACAGCCTTTTCCCCATGCCGCGACCCGGATTTCCGGCCACTTCCGCCATGCGATGCGTCGAAAGCCTATTCAAGTTGATTCTCCACGTCAAACAAAATCGAAAGGTTTTTACAACACTGTGGCTTCCGCGCAACATGGTCCGCCCGCGGCGGTTGCAAGTACATGATTCGGCAGGCGCAAGTGAGTGGGGGAGGGCGCCGCGAAACGCCTCAGCGAGCCGGGGAAACGGCGCCCGGCGTCGGCTTGGCGGCTGGCGCGCGCAGCTTCGGCAGCATCCCCTCGAGGGCCGGCAGCTTCCGGGCGAGCTCCTCGGTCGCCTCCCGGGCCTGCATCGTGTCGCTCACGATCCGCGGCGTGATGACGAGCACCAGCTCCGTGCGCTCCCGGCTGAAGTGCTGCGACCCGAAGGCCGCACCGATGATCGGGATCTTGGAAAGGAGCGGGATGCCGCTCGTCTCGCGGATCTTCGTCTCCCGGATGAGCCCCCCGAGGACGATGGACTCGCCCGATCCGACCGCGACGCTCGTCTTCGCATTGCGAGTCGACACGTCGGGGTTGGGATTGTTGGTGCCCGAGGAGCCCGCCTTCGGCTGGCTCACCTCCTGGTTGATGTCGAGGGTGACCATCCCGCCCGAGTTGATGCGCGGCGTGACCGCCAGCAGGATGCCGGTCTCCAGGTACTGGTAGCTGTTGAGCACGCCGGTGCCGGTGCTGACCCCCGTCTGCGACTGGGTCTGCACCGAGATGCGGTCGCCCACCTTCACTTCCGCCTTCTCGCCGTCGAGGACCATGATCTGCGGCGAGGCGAGGATCTGGGTGCGCCCGTCGGTCCCGAGCGCGTTCAGCACGGCGCGCACCTCGCCGCCCGTGAGGTTCACGAGCTGCAGGCCGTTGGCGAACCCGATGGGCACCTTGTTCGTGTCCGAAAGGATGCGGCCGTTCGGCGGCAGGCCCGCCGGGCCCAGCACGCCGGTCGTGCTGTTGCGCGCGCGGATGAACCAGTCGATCCCGAACTGCAGGTCGTCGGAGAGCGTCACCTCGGCGAGGAGCACCTCGACCAGCACCTGGCGCCGGACCACGTCGAGTTGGCGCAGCGCGTTGAGGATCACCTCGTAGTCGGCGGGCGTGGCGAGGACGAGCAGCGAGTTCGTGTCCTTGTCGGCGATGACCCGGACCTCGTTCGCCGTGGTGCCCACGCCGCTCGGCAGCTGGAACGTCGCCGCCGTCGGGGCCGAGGTCACCGTCGTGGTCGTGGTCTGCGCCGGCGGCGCGGGCTGCCCGAAGGGGGCGCTGCGCAACTCCGTGGGGCGCGAGCCGGGTGCCAGCGTGGGCGCGGTCGTCGTGGTGCGCCGGCTCGAGAAGAGGTCGCCGATCAGCGTCGCGAGGTTCTCGGCCTTTCCATTTTTCACCTGGTAGACGAAGAACCGCGTCCCGCCGGCCGTGCCGCCCACCTGGTCGAGCCGCTCCATCCACGTGCGCGCCATGTCGAGGTACTTGGGCTGGGTGGTGACGATGAGCAGCGAGTTGAGCCGCTCGATCGGGATCACGCGCACGATCCCCGCGAGCGGGCTCTGCGCGCTGGGGCCGAAGACCTTGTCGAGGTCGGCCGTCAGGGCCTTCACGTCGGCGCTCCTCACCGGGAAGAGGCCGAGCGAGTAGCCCGCGAGCCAGTCGACGTCGAAAAGCTCGATGGTGTCGATGAGGTGCTGCAACTCGCGCTGGTTGCCGGCGAGGATCACGAGGTTGCGGACCTCGTCGAAGCGCACCGTGTTCTCCGGGGCGAAGGGCTCCAGCAGTTTGAACATCTCGCGTGCGCCGACGAACTTCAGCGGCACGACGAGCACCGAGAAGCCGGACGGGATCGGCAGGTTGGAGCCGCCAAGCTGGGGGGAGACCGAGCCGCGCACCTGGTTGAGGGGCAGGATCTTGTAGATGCCGTTTTCCTCGATGGCGGCGGCGCCGTTCTGGCGCAGCAGCATCTCGAGGGTCGGCAGGAGGTCCCGGATGGGGATCGGGCGCACCGTGCGGAAGGTCACGGTGCCCTGCACCTGCGGATGCACGGTGTACGACTTCTTGAGGTAGTCGCCCAGGATGACCTTGGCCACCTCGCGGATGTCCAGCGCCTCGAAGTTGAGGCTCGCTTCCTCGGGCCCGGGCGGATTCGGCGGCACGGGCGGCCGGGGGTTGACGAAATTCCCCGTGCCCTTGAAGACGCGGGGCTGCGCGGGCTGCTCCTGCGCCCCGGTCGCGGCCCCCGGTGGCGGGGGCAACGGCCCGAAGGGAACCTTCGCGGCCGCACTTGGCTGCGCGGCGGGGGCCACCACGCCGGCGGGCTTCTCGCGCAGGCTCGGGGGCAGCGCCGAGCACGCGCTCGCAAGGAGCAGGCAAGCTACGGCGGCCCAGGGAGCGCCCGGGAGGGAAATGCGCGGGAAGCGGCGGGGCATCGCGGAGGCGGGGATCGTTTCTTCGTCGCGGCGGTGGACAGCGCGGGCGGCCATATTAACTCACTTGTTCTGTTGGGCGGCCCGCGCACGCCGCCTCGCCAGGAGCTCCTCGGGCGATATGGGGGCAGTCGTAGCCTGAGGTAGCGCGGGGCCGCGATGGTTCAGTTGCGGCGGGCGCGCCGGCACGGGATGGGCGACCGGATTGGCGGGCTGCCCCGGCGGTCGGGATGCGGGATTCGCGCCGGGGGACAGCGGCCCTCCTTCGCGGCCCTGCGCGGCGAAGGGACCCGGCGAGGCGCCCTGGGGCGCTCCGGTGCCGGGCTCGGCCTTCTGCACCAGCAGCGGCAGGACCTCCTTCGAATCGCCGTGGGAGAGCGTGACCGATTCCGGCTTGATCTCGGCCACCTTCAGGCCGTCGAGCTCCTTGCCCTGCTCGACGCGGTGGAGCTTTCCGGTCGCCTTCTCGCGCAGCAGCGCCGTGCGGTTGGCGCCGACCACGATCACCCCCTGCAGCACGTACTGTCCCGACTTGACGGCCGGCTGGGTCGGCGCCTGGGGCGCGGGGCGCCGCGTCGGGATCCACAGCGGACGTGCCACCGTCTCGGGGTACGCGCGGTCGGGCTCGGCCGCCGCCAGCGTCGGCAGCAGCTTCACCTGCTCGGGCCGGGACTGGCGGGCGTCGGGCACGGCGACCGCGCCCCGGCCCGACCTGCCGAAGCCGGTCTCGAGCCCCACGACCACGAGCAGGAGCAGGGCCACGCCGGTCAGGGCGACCACGAGCGGATATCGCTGCAGGAGCGCGCCCATCACGAGCCCGGGGGCGCGTAGCCCGACACGTCGAACTGCACGAACATCTCCGGCTCCACGCCGGGGTTCGGGCGGAAGTTCGACGGGACCTGGGTGCGCACCATGAGGTTGTCGACGAAGAGGAAGGGCACGTGGCCGTCGATGCCCGCCAGGATGCGCCGCAGCGCGAGGATGTTCGCGGTGAGCTGCACGTTGACCGTGACGTGGCGGTAGTGGCCCTCCTCCTTCGAGGCCGGCGCCTGCATCGTGATGAGCCGCCCGCCGCCCGACTCCACGATGGAACGGATCGCCTCCTGGGCCTCGGCGGCCGAAAGCGCGGGAGGGCCGCTGCGCAGGAAGAACTTCCGCGGGTCGCGCGAGCGCATGGCCTCGAGTTGGCGGGCGAGCGCCGGGCGCGTGGCGGCGATGCGGCGGTAGCGGTCGAGCTTGCCCAGCGCGTCGGTCAGGGCGGTATCGTAATGCCGGTTCAGCATCCAGACAGGGACCGCGATCGCGCCACCGATGGCGAGCAGGAGGACCACGAGCAGCGCGAGCGCGACCTGGCGGCTGCGACCGCTTTCGAGGGGCTGGCTCACCGGGCGGCTCCGCCGGGCGATACGCGCGCGGGCTGCGGCGCCGGCCCCGGCCGCGCGCCGGCCGGCGGGGTGCCCTGGGGGGGCGGGGCCGATTGCGCCGGTCCCCGACGTGCCGCCGGCGTGGGAGCCGGCGGCAGCTCGAGCACCGGCGTCGCGTCCGGCTTCGGGCGCGCGCGCACCTCGGCGGCGATCGAGAAGCGCTCGGTGCCCGGCTGGGAGCCGCGCGAGACCGTCCCCCGCGGGGTCGCGTTCTGCAGCATCTGCGATTGCTCGAACAGCTCGATCAGGCGCGACGAGGAAGCGGTCTCGCCCGTGACCTGGACTTCCCTCATCTTGCCGACGGTCTTCAGGTCGAGCTGCTGCACCCACGTGTTGTCCGGCAGCAGCCGGGAGATTTCCTCGATCACGGCGAGTGCCGGGTAGGCCGAATGCTTCCTGGCGAGCAGGAAGTTGTAGTTGGAGACCTCCCGCTCGAGCTCGTTGGCGATCCGGCTGGCCGCCTCCGCCTCCTGGCGCGCGCGGTCCACCCGGGGGTAGAGCGCGAGGATCGCCTCGCGCTTGCGCCATGCGGGCAGCAGCAGCGCCGCGACCGCGAGCACGAGCACGAGCACGAGCAGGCCGCGCTGCAGCATGCGCTCCGTCGCCGATTCGCGCTCTCCGCGCTGCTCGGTGGGAAGCAGGTCGAGTGCCGCCGGGGTGCCCGCCTCGTCGCGCAGCACGACGCCCTGCACGTTCACGTTCCAGGCGCGCAGCCGCTCCACGCGACGGTCCACCAGGTCGCGCCGCGCCACGCCGATCTGGACGGTGATCGTGCCGTCCTGGACGTCGCGCGAGACGATGCGGTGGTCGAAGTAGACGTCGTCGGCCGCGAACGGCGTGAGCCGGTCCATCTCGAAGGCGAGCACCTGGGGCAGGTTCTCCTCGGTGGCCGCCGGCATGGTGACGCGGCGCACGAGCGCCTCGGCGCGGTCCAGGCACAGCCGGGCGCGCGCCCGCGTCTCGCCGGCGGACTCCAGGAGCGAGCGCACCGCCGCGGCCTGGCGCGCCGGGTCGAGCGACGACAGCGCGAGGCGCGTCTCGCCCCGCGGCAGCCGGGGCTCGACGAGGGTGAGCTCCTGGGCGTCGACCGCGAGCACCGGCACGCGCGAACCGCGGCCGAAGATGGCGAAGCGTTCCGGCACGAGCCCGCCCAGCTCGGCGGTCCACCAGCGCCACCCCGCGGCGAGCGCTCCCCGCCAGCTCGAGGACGCCCGCAGGGGCGCCAGGTCGGACGCCGCGGCCATCAGTGCTCCCCGGACGGCGGCGCGGACGGCGTCTTCGCCGCGTCGGACTCGCGCCACGCGACGAACGTGACGGGCTTGCGCGGCTCCGGGCGCAGCAGCGCCACCGCCTCGCGGGCGAACACGGTCCCGTCCTCCAGCCGCGACTCGGAGCGCAGCGAAACGACCAGCGAAGTGCCGGCGGCGAACGCGCCGGCCTGCGGCAGCGGGGGAAGCGGCTGGTTCTCGGAGCGCGCGAGCTCGCGCCGGGCGATGTAGTCGTCCACGATCTCCGGCGTCACGCCCGGGATCGCCAGCAGCACGTCGCGCGAGGCCAGCTGCGCGTTCACTCCCTGCTGGCGCGAGAAGACGGTGATCGACGGGGCAATCCTGCGGTAGATGTCCGGGCGCATTCCGAGCACGAGCTGGAGTTCCTCTATCGCCTGGAAGGGCGCGTTGGCGGGTCCGTAGGGCAGTCCGGCCGCGCGATAATCATCCTCCTCGGCCCCGTTCGGCCGCTTGAGCGCGTCGGGGTCGCGCCAGTCGAGGATGGCGTCGAGAAGCCGGGTTGCCTCCGGGTCCTCGAGACCCGCCGTCAACAGGAGTCCGCGAAGCAGGGCGTCCGAGGCGGTGTTGATGTCAATCTTAGCAGACTCGTCGCGCATCTCGACCCGCACCGGGATGCCCTCGAAGCGCCAGTCGTACGGCGTGCCGTCGCGCCGCCACGCGTCGGGCGCGTTGTCGCGGCGATACGCCTCGAAGATGCCGCGCCAGACGCCCGCGTCGGCGGCGGCCTCGGCGCGCGCCATCGACACCGAGTTGAACACGACCAGCGTCTCGGTGCGGCGCTCGGCGATGAAGCTCGAGGCCACGAGCGTGAGCAGCACCGTGATCCAGATCACCAGCACCAGCGCCACCCCCGCCTGCCGCTCGCGCATCAGGACCTCCGCGGGCGGCATTGCCGCTGCAGCGGGCTTTCGAGGCAGCCCGCCTCCTCGCCCAGCATCAGGCGCACCACGATGTCCGGCAGGAAGGCGCCGTCGGTGCCCCGCATGCGCACGCGAATCATGAGCGGCATGCGCGCCGGATACTTCCACTCGTCGGACCACTGCGGCTCCACG
Organism: uncultured beta proteobacterium; assembly: GCA_963741815.1. Lineage (GTDB taxonomy): Bacteria > Pseudomonadota > Gammaproteobacteria > Burkholderiales > Usitatibacteraceae > Usitatibacter. Next base: position 533,434 of record CAVUJI010000003.1, on the reverse strand, counting down.
AAGTCGTTCTCGCCCCCGAAATACGAGAACGAGACGCTCTGCACGTCCTTCACCAGGACGAAAGGCTTGTCGACCGCATCCAGCGCGCTGAAGTCGGCCGACTCCGGCGTGGCGAGGGCGCGGCGCATCACGAGGTTTCGCGTGTGATGCGCCGGGTCGGGCTCGACGGCGAGGCCCACGAGCGCCAGCCCGCCGAGGGAGATGCCGGCCGGGCGCGACGAGACGAAGCGCAGGCTGTCGGGGCGGCCCTCGAAGGCGAAGCGCAGCGCCATCGGATCCTTCCAGCGCAGCGGGAACATCTCGGCCACCTCCCGGCGCAGGAAGTTCTCCCCCAGGCGCCGGTCCGCCGTGCGCTGGCCGCTCGCCTCGGCCGCATCCCAGCTGCGCAACGCGAAGGAGAGTCCCGAATAGAGCAAGGCGAGCATCGTGGCGAGCAGGGCGAGGGCCACGACCAGCTCGATCAGGGTGAAGCCCGACTGCGCGCGCCGGATCATGGCCGCGGCCCGAGACGCAGCGTGGCGAGGTCGAGGGCGTGGTCCTTCCCGTCCGCCCCGCGCCAGCCCACCCGCACGGCGACCCGGAAGATCGCGTACGCGCTCGCGAGGGGCTGGCCCGGCTCGCCGGGCTCCTCCATCTGGTCGACGACCGTGGCCCAGTGGAAGCGCGGATCGTCCGCCTCGCCCCTGGCCTCGCCCGGCTTGATCGTGTCCTCCACGCCCACCATGTCGAGCCGGGAGCGCGCGACGGCCAGGGCGCGCGAACGCTCCTCCAGCGCGGCCGCCCGCGACAGCCCGGTGGAGAAGATCTCGAACGCGGTCGCGAGCACGAGCGCCAGCACCGCGAAGGCCACGACGACCTCGATCAGCGTGAACCCGCGCTGGCGCGCGCTAGTCCGCGATCGAGACACGGCCCGTCAGCCAGTCGACGTCCACGAGGTACTTGCGCTCCCCGGCCGCGACCGTGATGCGCCCTCCGGTGGAGCTGCCGTCGGGATAGAAGCGGATGGCGCCGCGGCGCTCGCTCGCCGCCTCGCTCTGCGCCGTGTAGAGCTTGAGGTCGATGCCCTCGGGCAGCTTGTGGACCTCCGGGTCGCCGTCGACGCTGAACTCGCGCGACTGCAGGTCGAGGGTGAGGCGCGCGTCGCGGCGGCTGCGCATGGCGAGCGCCTGCGCCTCGCGCAGGCCGGAGGCGAGGGTGCGCGCCGAGTACTTGAGGTCCGCCGAGGAGGGGCCGCGCAGGGGGCCGCCGAGCAGCACCGCGTAGACGACGGCGCCGATCACGAGGACGACCACGATCTCGAGCAGCGTGAACCCCGCCTCAGCGCGCATCCCGTGGGCCTCCCGTGCGAGCGCGACGCTCAGTTCGACACGTCCCGGTTCTCGCCCTCGCCGCCCGCGCGGTTGTCGGCGCCGAGCGAGACGAGGTCGAAGGGCTTCGTCGTGCCCGGGACGTTGTAGCGGTACGGGTTGCCCCACGCGTCCTGCAGGTCCTCGGGCTTCGCGTACGGGCCGTTCCACTTGTCCACGCCCGGCGGCTGCTTCACCAGCGCCTCCAGGTTCTCCGGGTAGCGCCCCACCTCGAGCTTGTACATCTCGATCTGGCCGGCGAGCTGCTGGATGCGGATCTTGGCCTCGCTCGACTTGGCCCTGCCCATCTGCTCGAAGATCTTGGGTCCCACGAAGGCCATGAGCCCGGCGATGAGGATGAAGACGATCACGATCTCGAGGATCGTGAAGCCGCGCTGGCGGCGCGCCGCGCCGCGGAAGGAAATCGGGTTTCGCATGGGGCTCCCTAGATCGGTATGTCGTACACGGACAGCATCGCCGAGAGGATGGCGATGATGATGAAGCCGATGACGACCGCCATCACGACGATCACCACGGGCTGGAGGAGGGCCAGCGCCCGGCGGATGGCCACCTCGACTTCGCGGTCGTACGTCTCGGCCACCTGCATCAGCATCTCGTCCAGGCGCCCGGTCTCCTCGCCCACGAGGATCATGTGCACCGCGAGCATCGGGAAGCGCGCCGTCTCCATCATCGGCCGGCCCAGGCCGCGGCCTTCCTTCAGCTCGCGCGCGACCTTGCCCACCGCCTCGGCGAGCCAGGCGTTGCTCATGGTCTCGCGCACGATGGCGAGCGCGCCCACGAGCGTGACCCCGTTGCCGAGCAGCGTGCCGAGGGTGCGCGAGAAGCGCGCCATCTCGACCTTGGCGAAGAGGTCGCCCACGATCGGCGCGGTGACCATGCGCCGGTCCATCCGGTAGCGCACCTCGGGGTCGCGCAGCCGGCGCGCGACGAGCCAGACCACGGCGGCCAGCGCGAAGAGGATGAGGAAGCCGTAGTTGCGCACCGCATCGCCCAGGAAGATCACGATCTGGGTCATCAGCGGGATCGCCTTGCCGGCGCCGGCGAAGATCGGCTTGAACCGCGGGACCACGGCGCCCAGGAGGATCACCACGGCGAACACGGAGACGACGGCGAGGAAGGCCGGGTACGTGAGCGAGGCCTTCACGTTGTCGCGCAGCGCCTTCGAGCGCTCGAGGTAGTCGGCCAGGCGCACGAGCACGCTGGGCAGGCTGCCGCCCGCCTCGCCCGCGCGGATCATGTTCACGTAGAAGCGCGAGAAGACGCCGCGCTGCGCCTCGATCGCCTTCGACAGCGACGTGCCGCCCCGCACCTCGTTGCGGATCTTGGCGAGCAGTTCCGCGATGCGCGGGCTGGCGGCGAGGTTGATGAGGATCTCGAAGCTGCGGTCGAGCGGCAGCCCGGAGCGCAGGAGCGTGGCGAGCTCGCGCGTGACGACGGTCACGTCGTCCTGGGTGATCGCGCGCCGGGACAGCGAAAGCGAAAGGAACGAGGCGCGGGCCGGCGCCGCGCCGGCCCGCGCGCCGCCGGCCTCCTCGGCGCGGATGGGGATGAAGCCCATCGCCTGGATGCGGGTGATGGCCGCAGCGTCGCTCGCGGCCTCCAGCACCCCTTCCTGGACTTCTCCCGCGGGAGTGACGGCCTTGTATCGGTAGAACGGCATGAAGCGGCTATTCCTCGCGCGTGACCCGCAGCACTTCCTCGATCGTCGTCACGCCCGCAAGGGACTTGCGCAGCCCGTTCTCGAACATGGTCTCCATGCCCTCGGCGATCGCCGCGGCGCGCAGCTCGCCCGCGGTGGTATGGCGCATGATGAGCGAGCGCAGGTGGTCGGTCATCACCAGCATCTCGATGATGCACACGCGGCCCCAGTAGCCGGTGCCGGCGCACTGCGGGCAGCCGACGGGGCGGTAGAGCACGACCTCGCCCCGGGGCGCGTAGCGGCGCAGGCCCATCTGCTCGATCACCTCGGGCAGCGCGTTGTAGGGCTGGCGGCAGTGGCTGCAGAGCGTGCGCACCAGCCGCTGGGCGAGGATGCCGTTCACCGTGGAGGTGAGCAGGTAGTCCTCCGCGCCCATGTCGAGCAGGCGGCTCACGGTGGACGGCGCATCGTTGGTGTGGACGGTGGACAGCACCATGTGGCCGGTCAGCGCCGACTGCATCGCGATCCTCACCGTCTCCAGGTCGCGGATCTCGCCCACCATGATGATGTCCGGGTCCTGGCGCACGATCGAGCGCAGCGCGTTGGCGAACGTGAGCTGGATCTGGGGCTTCACCTGGATCTGGTTGATCCCCGGCATCTGGTACTCGACCGGGTCCTCGACGGTCACGATCTTCACGTCGGGCCGGTTGAGCCGGTCGAGCGCCGTATAGAGGGTCGTCGTCTTGCCGCTGCCCGTCGGGCCCGTCACGAGCAGGATGCCGTGGGGCTGGTCGAGCACCTCGATGAAGCGCTCGAGGGGCCGGCCCTCGAAGCCGAGGGCCTGGAAGTCGAGCGGCACCCCGCCCTTGTCGAGGATGCGCATCACCACGCTCTCGCCGTGCATCGTCGGCACGGTCGACACGCGCAGGTCGATCTCCTTGCCCTGGATGCGCAGCTTGATGCGCCCGTCCTGGGGCAGGCGCCGCTCGGCGATGTCCAGGCTCGCCATGATCTTCACGCGCGAGATCACGGCGGCGGAGAGCCGGCGGGGCGGGGACTCGACCTCGTGCAGCACGCCGTCGATCCGGTAGCGCACGATAAGCCGGTTCTCGAAGGGCTCGATGTGGATGTCGGAGGCGCGCGACTCGACGGCCTTCGTGAGGATCAGGTTCACGAGCCGGATGACCGGCGCTTCCGAGGCGAGGTCCTTCAGGTGGGCCACGTCGCCCAGGTCCTCCTCGTCGTCCACGCGCGTCTCGATGTTGTCGACGATGGCGCCCATCGACGAGCGTCCCCCGCCGTAGAGGCGCTCGAGGGCGGCGTCGATCTCGTTGGGCGCGGCGATGTAGGGGCGCACGCGCTTGCCGGAAGCCATCTGCACGGCCGACAGGACGAAGGAGTCGGTGGGGTCGGCCACGGCGAGCGCCAGCTCCTCGTCGTCCTCGCGCAGCGGCACGGCCTGGGAGTCGCGCAGGAACTTGGCCGACAGGCGCTCCTCGAGCAGCGGCAGCTCCGGGAAGTCGCCCGCCTGGGCGATCGGGATGTCGAGCTGGTCGGCGAGCGCGTCGGCGAGGTCGCGGCCCGAAACCATGCCCAGGCGCAGCAGGATGGTGCCGATCTTCTCGCGGGCGTCGCCCTCCTGCAGCTTCAGGGCGCGCTCGAGGTTCGCCGGGTCGAGCTTGCCGCGATCGACCAGGATTTCACCGATGCGCTTGGGCAAGGGGGGCGTTCCGGAACGTAAACATCTGAAAAGTATAACGTCCGGGGGCGAAAAAAAGCGGGCAGGGGGATTGCCCGCGATGAACGGCCTCTAGAAGTGTCCGGACTTGCAACTCCCGTTGGAGACGGCGCCGTGTAAGAAGTTCCCGACAGGACGGCGGGAGAAAATGGCCCGCGCCGGCGTTCGTGCCGGCGGGCGGTGTCGCGGGAGGCCAGCGCCTCCGCGCGTCGGGATCACCAAAAAAAAGCGGGCGCGAACGCCCGCTTCGAAGAGGAGAGCCGCGCGACGCGGCCCCCGGCCTCTCTTCATGCGTTGTACGCGGTCTCCCCGTGGGAGGTGACGTCCAGCCCCTCGCGCTCCTGCTCCTCGGGCACGCGCAGGCCGATCACGGCGTCCACGATCTTGTAGGCGATGAACGCGACCGCGCCGGACCACACGATGGTCACGCCGACGGCCTTGGCCTGGATCCAGAGCTGCGGGAGGATGCCCGGATAGCCGGTGGCGCCCGTCACCCAGTCGGTGACGAGGCCCGGGCCGCCGAGGGACGGCGCGTTGAAGATCGCCCGTGAGCAGCGCGCCCATGATCCCGCCCAGCGCATGCACGCCGAAGACGTCCAGCGTGTCGTCCACCTTGAGCATGCGCTTGAGCCCCGACACACCCCACAGGCACACCACGCCCGCGGCCGTGCCGATCACGAAGGCGCCCGGGATGCCGACGTTGCCCGCGGCCGGCGTGATCGCGACGAGCCCCGCCACCGCGCCCGAAGCCGCGCCCAGCATCGAGGGCTTGCCCTTGAACATCCACTCCGCGAACATCCACGAGAGCACCGCGCAGGCCGTCGCGAGGTAGGTGTTCATGAACGCGAGCGCCGCGGAGTTGTTCGCCTCGAGCGCCGAGCCCGCGTTGAACCCGAACCACCCCGTCCACAGGAGCGAGGCGCCGATCATCGTCATCGGCAGGTTGTGCGGCGTGAGCGCCTCGCGCCCGAAGCCCACGCGCTTGCCCATCACGTAGGCACCCACGATCCCGGCGATCCCCGCGTTGATGTGGACCACGGTGCCGCCCGCGAAGTCGAGCGCGCCCCATTGCCACAGCAACCCCGCCTTCGCGTTGAGGCCGTCGGCGAGGTTCGCCGCCGTGTACGCGTCCGGACCGGGCCAGAACCAGACCATGTGCGCGATCGGCGTGTACGCGAAGGTGAACCAGATCACGACGAAGAGCAGCACCGCGGAGAACTTCGCCCGCTCGGCGAACGCGCCCAGGATCAGCGCGCAGGTGATCGCCGCGAAGGTCGCCTGGAACGCGACGAACACGAGCTCGGGGATCGGCGTGTTCTTCGAGAAGGTTGCGGCCATGGCGAACTGGCCCGTGGCCGCGTCGAAGGTGCCGTTGAGGAAGAGCCGGTCGGTGAGGTTGCCGAAGAACGCGTTGCCCTCGGTGAAGGCGAGGCTGTAGCCGTAGACGCACCACAGCACCGTCACCAGCGAGAACACGACGAACACCTGCATCAGCATCGACAGCATGTTCTTCGAGCGCACCATGCCGCCGTAGAAGAGCGCCAGCGCCGGCACGCTCATCATCAGCACGAGCGCCGTGGACACGAGCATCCACGACACGTCGCCCTTGTTCGGGGTGGCGGCGGCGGCCGGGGCGGCCGCGGCGGCGAGCCCGCCGGTGGCGGCCGCGGGCGCCGCGGGCGCAGTGGCGGCGGGGGCCGCCCCGGATGCGGCGGCGCCGGGCGGTGGCGTGGCGGGCTTGTCCTGGCCGAAGGCGGCCGCCGCGAACGACAGGGCCGCGCCGAGCGCGATGATTCGCCATACAGACGTTTCATGTTCGCATTCCCCTTAGAGTGCTTCGGCGCCGGTCTCGCCGGTGCGGATGCGCACGACCTGCTCGAGGTCGAAGACGAAGACCTTCCCGTCGCCGATCTTCCCGGTCTTGGCGCCCTTCTCGATCGCCTCGATCACCTGGTCGACGAGCTTCGGTGCGGATCGCGACCTCCATCTTCACCTTCGGGCAGGAAGTCGACCACGTACTCGGCGCCGCGATAGAGCTCGGTGTGGCCCTTCTGGCGCCCGAACCCCTTCACCTCGGTGACGGTGATGCCCTGCACGCCGATGGCGGACAGCGCCTCGCGCACCTCGTCGAGCTTGAACGGCTTGATGATGGCCGTGACGAATTTCATGGCGCGCTCCTCAGAACGAGTAGGAGACGAAGGCGACCGCGCGCTCGCGGCTCCAGTCCTTGCCCAGCACGGTGTAGGCCGCGCTCTCGGCGTCGGTGCCCTTGTAGTACGCGCCCATGTTGAAGCCGTTGCCGAAGTCGTACGTGGCGCCCAGCTTCCACACGGTGTACGAGAGGAAGCCGTTGTGCTTGTAGGTCTGGTGGCCCACGAGGGCGTTCAGCGTCAGCTTGTCCATGAGCGGCTGGTTCACGGCGAGCTCGAGGTAGTCGGAGCCCTTGCTGTCGGGCACGCCGAAGGTGTCGCTGAAGGCGTACGAGTACTTGAGGGTCGCCGGTCCGTAGGAGGCGCCGATGTACACCTCGTCGGTGTTGGGCTTGGGATCGAAGGCGCCCGAGCTCGGGTACTCGTATCGCAGGTACCCCACGTCGAGGGTCACGTCCTTCACGACCTCGAAGCGGTAGCCGCCGTAGATGTCCCACTCGACCTTGGCGTCGGTGGAGAAGCCGCCCGCCTCGGCCGCGTCCTCGAGCCAGTTGATGTTCGACAGGAACGTGCCGAGGTAGAGGCCGCTCCTGTGGGCGTAGTCGAGGTTCAACTGCACCGCGGGCTTCTCGGACGTCTGCGAGATGCCGCGGTACTCGTACTCGGTGTACGCGGCGACCTTGCCGCTGAAGGAATGCTCCGGCGTGTCGTCCGCGCGCGCGCTCGTCGCGGCGAGGGCGGCGCTCGCGCAGGTCGCGAGCAGGAGCGCTTGGGGCAGCTTGGGCATGTTGATATCCTCTTGGCGTTGGAGAAAGACGGGTCCGCAGCCAGTCAGCAGCAACCGTGCCAGCGCCGCGGCGCACGCAAGCGCTTGTTTGCAAAGGTGCCCGCGAACGGGTGCGCGATGCGTGCACCGCCACCGGGCGCCCGCGCCGGGCGCGGCACCAATGCGGTGCCCGCCCTGCGGCCGTCAACCGCAACCACCCCTCGGGGATTGAGATGAACGAGAAATACCTGAACGACCTGAGCGCGAAGCTGGCGGAGCTCGCCGCCAACAACCCGGCGAAGGACCTGCAGCGCAACATCCGCGGCATGCTGTCGAGCACGCTCTCGCGCCTCGACCTCGTGAGCCGGGAGGAATACGACGTGCAGGCGCAGGTGCTCGCGCGCACGCGCGAGAAGCTCGCCGCCCTCGAGGCCCGCGTGGCCGAGCTCGAGTCGCGCCCGCTCCCGCCCAGCTCGTCCTAGCAACGCGGCCCCGCCCGGCGGCGGCCGCCCTTCGGAGGCCGGCCGGTGAGCGTCGCCGTCGTCTACAGCCGCGGACTGTCGGGCATCGACGCCCCGCTCGTGCGCGTCGAGGCCCACGTGGGCAACGGGCTGCCGGCCTTCCACATCGTGGGGCTGCCGGAGACGGAGGTGAAGGAGGCGCGCGACCGCGTGCGCGCGGCGCTGCAGACCTCGCGCTTCGAGTTCCCGAACCGGCGCATCACGGTGAACCTGGCACCCGCCGACCTTCCGAAGGAAAGCGGGCGCTTCGACCTGCCCATCGCCGTGGGCATCCTCGCCGCCACGGGACAGGTGCCCGTGCCGCCGCTCGCCGCGCTCGAGTTCGCCGGCGAGCTGGCGCTGTCCGGGGAGCTGCGCCCGATCCGCGGCGCGCTCGCGATGACCTTCGCGGGCGAAGCGCGACGGCGCGGGCGTTCGTGCTGCCGCAAGCCGTGGCACCCGAGGCGGCGCTCGCGCGCGGCGCCGCGATCCTGCCCGCGCGCACCCTGCTCGAGGTGTGCGCGCGACCTCACCGGCGCCGCCGCCCTCGCCGCCTATTCCGCGACGAGCGCCCCCGCCGCTGCCCGGCACGCGGACCTCGCCGATGTCCGCGGCCAGGCGCACGCCCGGCGCGCGCTCGAGGTCGCGGCCGCCGGCGGGCACTCGATCCTCTTCTCGGGCCCGCCCGGCACCGGCAAGTCGATGCTCGCGATGCGGGTGCCGGGCATCCTGCCGCCGATGTCCGAGGAGGAGGCGCTCGAGGCGGCCGCGGTCCAGAGCCTCGCCAGCGGCCGCTTCGAGCCGGAGCGCTTCGGCATGCGCCCCTTCCGCGCCCCGCACCACACCGCCTCGGCCGTGGCGCTCGTGGGTGGCGGCAGCCCGCCGCGCCCGGGCGAGGTCTCGCTCGCGCACCACGGCGTGCTCTTCCTCGACGAGCTGCCCGAGTTCAACCGCCACGTGCTGGAGGTGCTGCGCGAGCCGCTCGAGTCGGGCCGCATCACCATCTCGCGCGCGGCCCGCCAGGCGGACTTTCCCGCGCGCTTCCAGCTCGTCGCCGCGATGAACCCGTGCCCCTGCGGCTACCTCGGCCACTACACCGCCCGCTGCACGTGCTCCGCCGACGCGGTGGCGCGCTATCGCTCCCGCGTCTCCGGGCCGCTCCTCGACCGCATCGACCTGCACGTGGAGGTGCCCGCGCTCGCCGCCTCGGACCTCGACGGCGGCGGCGCACGGCGAGCCGTCGCGGCGGGTGCGCGAGCGCGTCGTCGCCGCCCGCGAGCGGCAGCTCGCGCGGCAGGGGCGGGCCAACGCGCTGCTCGAGGGCGTGGAGCTGGGCGATCGGGTGCGCTGCGACGCGGCCGGCGAGAAGGTGCTGCGCGACGCGGGCGCGCGCGCGCCCCTGTCGGCCCGGGGCCACCACCGCGTGCTCAAGGTCGCGCGCACGATCGCCGACCTCGCCGGGCGCTCGCGCGTGACCGAGGGCGACATGGCCGAGGCGCTGAGCTACCGCGGCCTCGCGCCCGTCGCCCGGTGAGCGCGCGCCCGCGGCCTTAGAATCGCGGGGATGCATCCGCCGGCGCCCGCCTCCCCGCCCTTCCCGTCGCGCCGTCCATGACCGACGCGCCCGATCACGCCTCGCGCGCGTTCCGCTGGCGCTTCGCCGCGCTGCTCGCCGCGCTGGCGACCCTCGGTCCCTTCTCGATCGACGCGTACCTGCCCGCCTTCTCGGCGATCCAGGCCGCGCTCGGCGCCTCCACGCTCGAGATCCAGCAGACACTCTCGGCCTACCTCTTCGCCTTCGGCCTCATGTTCCTCTTCCACGGCGCGCTCTCCGACAGCTTCGGGCGCCGGCCCGTGATCCTGGCCGCGCTCGCCGTGTACACCGCCGCCTCGGTCGGCGCGGCGCTGTGCGACACGGTGCAGGGCCTCATCGGCTGGCGCGTCGTGCAGGGCCTGTCGGTAGGCGCCGGGATCGTCGTCGGACGGGCGATGATCCGCGACCTCTTCCCGCCCCACGACGCGCAGCGCCTCATGTCGATGGTCACGCTCTTCTTCGGCCTGGCCCCCGCCGTCGCGCCGGTGATCGGCGGCTGGCTCGTGGTGGGTCTCGGCTGGCGTGCCATCTTCTGGTTCCTCGCGGTCGTGGGCGCGCTCCTCGTCGGCCTCGGCTGGCGCGCGCTGCCCGAGACCCTGGCACCGGCCGCACGCCAGTCGTTCCATCCCCTCGCGCTGCTCAAGGGCTACCGCGAGGTCGGCATCCACTTGCGCTTCCTGGTGCTCTCGCTCGCCGTGGGCTTCAACTTCAACGCGTTCTTCCTCTACATCCTCTCCGCGCCGGTCTTCCTGGGCGAGCACCTCGGCCTCGGCCCCCAGCAGTACGCCTGGCTCTTCATCCCCTCGATCGCCGGGATCATGGCGGGCTCGCAGCTGTCGGGGCGCGCGGCCGGGCGCCTCAGCTATCCGGCGACGGTGCGCATCGCGTACTACTTCATGGCGGGGGCCGCGACCGTCAACCTCGCGTACGCCTTCACGCTCCCGCCGGCGCTGCCCTGGGCGGTCATCCCGATCGCGCTCTTCGGCGTCGGCTTCGCGATGGCGATGCCGTCGATCGCGCTCATCACCCTCGACCTCTTTCCCGTGCGCCGGGGCATGGCCGCCTCGCTCCAGGGCTTCGTCTCCGGGATGGTGAACACGGTGACCGCCGGCCTCATCTCGCCGGCCGTCTCCCGCGACCCGCGCGGCCTGGCGCTCGCGATGTTCTCGATGATGCTGCTCGGGATGGCGTGCTGGGCCCTCTACCTGCGCTCGGCCCGCACGCGCCGCCCGGCGCCGCCGCTCGAGCGCCTGCCCGAGCCATGACCGCGCCGGGCCCGCCCTCGCTGGACGAGGCGTTCGCGCGGCTGCAGCGCGGAGACGCGCCCGGAGCGCTGGCGGCGAGCGAGGCGATCCTGCGCGCGCAGCCCGCGCACCCGCGCGCGCTCCTCGCCGCGGGCATCGCGCTGCGCACGCTCGGGCGGCTGGCCGAGGCGCGCAGCGCCCTCGAGCGCGCCGAGCGCGCCGCGCCCGGGGACTACGCCCCCGCCTTCGAGCTGGGCGGCACCCTCGGCGCCGCCGGCGAGCACGACGCCGCCCTCGCGAAGTACGAACGGGCCGCCGCGCTGCGCCCGGCGTTCCTCGCCGCGCACTTCGCCATCGGGCTCGAGCGCCTGCGCCGCGGCGAGGCGGCGCTCGCGGCGGGTGCCTTTCGCGCGGCCCTCGCCCTCGACCCGCGCCACCTGCCATCCCGCGCGCAGCTCGCCCAGGCGCTCGCGCTCGGCGGCCGCGACGAGGAGGCGGCCGCGGCCTTCGAGCAGCTGCTCGCCGCCACGCCGGCGAGCGGCGCCCGCGTGGCATATGGGCGCTACTGCGTCTCGCGCGGGCGCTTCGAGCGCGCGGCCGGGCTGTTCGCGCAGGCCCTCGCGGACGGCGACCGCACCGACGGCCTGCCGATGTACCTCGCGCAGGTCCTGCTGCTCCTGGGACGCCGCGACGAAGGCTGGCGCGCGTACGCCGCGCGCGAGCCGCGGCGCGCGTTCGAGGCACGCTGCGCCGCCGCCGGCACCCGCTACGCGCTTCCCGCGCTCACCGAGGTCGGCGGCCGCGACCTCGTCCTCGTGGCCGAGCAGGGCCTGGGCGACACGCTCTTCTTCCTGCGCTTCGCGCCGGCGCTCGCCGGCGCCGGCGCGCGGCTCGCGTTCCGGGGCGATACCCGCCTGCACCCGCTCCTCGGGCGCACGGGCCTGTTCGCCGCCCTGCACGCGCCGGACTCGCAGGCGCAACACGTGCCCGGCGCCCTCCTCGTCGGAGACCTTCCGGCGGTGCGCGGCATGCCGGCCGTCGCCCCCAGCCTGCGCATCCCCGCGGACCCGCAGCGGCTCGCGCGCTGGCGCTCGCGGCTGGAGGCGGCCGGCCCGCGCCCCTGGATCGGCCTTGCCTGGCGCGCGGGTACCGCACCCGAGGCCGCGGCGCACGCGCTGCACAAGGCGCTGCCCCTCGAGCCGTTCCTCGCCGCCGCGGCGCGGCTGCCCGGCACGCTCTTCGCCCTGCAGCGCGCGCCCGCCGAGGACGAGCTCCGGCGCGCGGCGAGCGCGGCGGGCCGGCCGGTGCACGACCTCGCCGCCGCGAACGACGACCTGGAGGAGGCGCTCGCGGCGATCGCCCTCCTCGATCGCGTCGTGGGCGTGAGCAACACCAACGTCCATCTCGCCGCGGCGGCCGGAACCGCGGCCGACGTGCTGGTGCCGTTCCCGCCCGAGTGGCGCTGGGGAATCGCCGGGGACTCGCCGTGGTTCCCGGGCTTTCGCGTGCTGCGCCAGGCGCCGCGGGAAGGCTGGGAAGCGCCGCTCGCCGCGATTGCCGCGGTCGCGCGCTAGGTGCGCTGGCGGCAGCCGGTCTCGCGCGCGAAGACGAGCAGCACGAACGCCCCCACGCCCCACGCGACCATGAGGGTGAACCCCGCGCGGTACGCCGCGAAGTCGTAGACGCGCGCGCCGGCGACACTCGCCCCGAGCCAGTGTTGGTCGAGGACGAATCCGACGAGGGGCTGCATGAGCATGCCGCCCAGCATGACGCCCATGTTCGCGATGCCGGAGACCGTCCCGCCCAGCCGCGCCGGCACCGACTCCTTGGCGAATGCGAAGCCGAGGATGAACGCACCCGCGGCGACGGACATCGCGACGAGCAGCGCCACGAGCACGGCGGGCCGATGGCCGGGAACGTAGACCACCAGCGCCCACAGCGCCTGCGTGACGGCCAGGCCGCCGTAGAGCAGCGGCTTGCGCGCGCCCAGGCGCTGCGACAGCGGCCCGAAGGCGAGGCTGCCCGCCGCCCAGGCGACGAGCATCGCGGAGGCGGTGAGCGCGGCCTGGCGCGGGGCGAAGCCGTACTGGCTCACGAGGAACGGCACGCCCCACAGCCCCGGGAACGTGAGCAGGATCCCGGAGAAGCCGCCGGAGATCCCGAGGAGGAGCCAGGTGTTGCGATAGCGCAGCACTTCGGCGAGCTGGGCGAGGATCGACGGGCCGCGGGCCGGCCCGCCGGCTTCGGGGTAGTAGCTGGCGTAGCCGCGCTCCGACGGGTCGTCGCGCACGACGATCCAGAGGAGCACGGCGAGTGCCGCCGTGCCGGCCGCGCTCGCGAGCATCACCGGGCGCCAGCCGAACGCGTCGACCGCCGCGCGCAGCGGCGCGCCGGCGAGCGTCGCCCCGACCACCCCCACGAAGAGCGCCACCGCGCTCACGAAGGCGAAGCGCGGCGACGGCATCCAGTGGCTCGCGAGCTTGAGCATGGAAACGAAGGCCACCCCGCCGGCCGCCCCGATCGCCAGGCGCCCGGCGTTCGCGACGGCGACGTCCGGGGCGAGGGCGAAGAGGAGCGTGCCGGCGGCCGTGAGCGCCGCGCCGGCCGCGAGCACCCTGCGCGGCCCCCACCGATCGGCGAGCAGCCCCGTCGGGATCTGCACCGCGACATAGCTGTAGAAGTAGAAGGCGGAGAGGTTGCCGAGCGCCGCGGCCGACAGGCCGAACTGCGCCGACAGCTCCCGCGTCATGACGGCGGGGGCCACGCGCTGGTAGAAGGCGACGAGGTAGAGCGCCGCACCGAGGCTCCAGACGAGCCAGGCGAGGCTGGCGGGAGGCGGGGTAGCGGCGGGGAGGCGCGCGCCCGCCGGGCTCAGTACTGCTCCCACGGCAGGCCGTCGACCCGCCAGCCGGTGCGCGAGTTGCGGTGGTGGTCCTCGTCGAGCTCGCCCTCGAAGCCGTGGAGCACGTTCATGACGTGCTTGAATCCGGCGGCCTCGAGCGCCTCGCCCGCCTCGAGGCTGCGGTTGCCGCTGCGGCAGATGAGCACCACGGGGCGGTTGTGGAAATTCGCCCCGGAGATCTTCTTCACCTGCCCCACGAAGTGCGGGTTCAGCTCCCAGTCCGCGCCGTCGTACCATGGGACCATCATGGCGCCCTTCGGATGGCCCACGAACATGTACTCCATCTCGCTGCGGCAATCGATGAAGACGGCGTCGGGGTTGTCGTGCAGGTACTGGAAGGCCTGCTTCGGCTCGAGGTGGTCCATGGGGCGGATTATAGCGGCGTAGAATCGGCGCCATGACCGCACCGCCCGCCCCTTCGCCCCGGGCGGCCATGGAGCGTGCCGCGCGCATGTACTCCGCCGGCAACCTGGAGGGCGCGTCGACACTCGCCGAGGCGATCCTCGCCGCCGATCCGCGCCATTTCTACGCGCTGCACCTGCTCGCCACCATCGCCGCGAAGACCGGACGCCACGACGATTGCGTTCGGCTCGCGGGGCGCGCGCTCGAGATCGATCCGCGCCACGCGGAGGTCCTGTCGAACCGCGGCGCGGCGCTGCGCGCGCTGTGCCGATTCGAGGAGGCGCTCGCCGATTACGACCGCGCGCTCGAGATCGCCCCGAACGCGGCCTCGACGCTCAACAACCGCGGCGTGACGCTGGCCGCGCTGGGGCGGCATCGGGAAGCCCTGGCGTGCTACGCGCAGGCGCTGGCGGTCGCGCCGGACTACCCGCGGGCGCGCTACAACCGCGCGCTCTCCCGGCTCATGCTCGGCGACTATCGCGGCGGCTGGGAAGACTACGAGGCGCGCTGGGCCGGCGGCGAGTCGCCGGCCGCGCCCCGCCCGTTCGCCTTCCCGCCCCTCGCCGAAGCCGACCTCGGCGGGGGCCACCGGGTGGCGCTGTGGGCCGAGCAGGGGCTCGGCGACCAGCTCCTCTTCTCGTCGCTCGCCGCCGAGCTCGCCGGGCGCCGCGAGGCGTTCGTGCTCGAGGTCGACCGCCGGCTGCTGATCCCCCTGCGGCGCGCGCACCCGGACTGGGAGATCGCCGCGAAGGAGGACTCGGAGCGCGCGTTCGCCGGCTGCGACCGGCACCTGCCGCTGGGCTCGCTCCCGCGCCTGCTGCGCCCCACGCCGGAAAGCTTCCGGCGCCAGCCGGCCGCGCTCCTCGCCGTCGACGCGCCCCGGCGCGAGCGATACCGCGCGCGCATCGTTTCCGGCGACGCGCTCGCGATCGGCATCTCGTGGCGCAGCTTCCAGCCCGCAACGCGCGCCTACTACGAGCGCACGAAATCCGCCCCGCTCGACGCGTTCCGGCCGCTCTCGGACGATTCCCGGCTGCGTCTGGTGGACCTGCAGTACGGGGACACGGCCGCGGAGCGCTCGGCGTTCGTGTCCTCGGGCGGCCGGCTCGAGCGCGTCGAGACGCTCGACCTGCGCGAGGACATCGACGGGCTCCTCGCCCTCATCGGCGCGTGCGACGCGGTGGTGACGACGAGCAACGCGACGGCGCACCTGGCGGGGGCGATCGGCAAGCGCACGCTGCTCGTCTATCCCTCGGCGGTGCCGCCGTTCCACTACTGGGTGCCGAACGCCGCCGGGCGCAGCCCGTGGTATCCCACGGTGGAGATCGTCACCGGCCGCGCGCTCGACACCTGGCCGCGGCTCCTCGCGCACGTGCGCGACGTCCTCGTCGGCGGCTAGCCGCGCCTGGCGCGGGGGACGCGCGAAACGAGGCGCTCGAGCCCCTCGAAGAGGCCGTGCACCAGCAGCGCGAGCCCGGCGGCGGGAATGGCGCCCGCGAGCAGCATGCGGTCGTCGTTGAGCGCGAGGCCCTGCGCGATGCGCTCGCCGAAACCGCCCGCGCCGATGAAGGCCGCGATGGTCGCGGTGCCCACGTTGATCACCGCGGCGGTCTTCACGCCGGCGAGGATCGTGGGCAGCGCCAGCGGCAGCTCGATGCGCGCGAGCGCCTCGCGCGGCGCGAGGCCGAGGGCGAGCGCCGCGTCGCGCAGCCCGGGCGCCACGCCGAGCAGGCCCGCGTGCGTGTTGCGCACGATCGGCAGCAGCGCATAAAGGAAGAGCGCGATCAGCGCCGGCCACGCGCCGATGGCACCGGTGACGGGGATCAGGAATGCGAGGAGGGCGAGCGACGGGATCGTCTGCACGAGCCCCGCGGCGAGGAGCACCGGCTGCGCGAGCCCGCGCACGCGCGCCGCGGCGATGCCGAGCGGGATGCCGAGGGCGACCGCGGCCGCGAGCGAGCCGAAGACGAGCGTCACGTGCTGCGCGAGCAGCCGCGCGAAGTCCGGCGCGAGGAGCGCCTCGCTGAGGCTGCGCGCGCCGCCGCCGCCCGAGTGCCCGGCGAGAAACTCGCGCGCGACCGTGGCGAAGTCGCGCCCGCCGACCTCGGCGCGGGCGTTGAGGCGGATCATCGTCGCGGCGTCGATGCGTCCGGCCAGGCGGGAGATCGCCGCCCACGCGCGCGGGTGCGCCGCGGCCACGCCGATGCGGTGGAGCAGCACCGCGTCGTAGCGCGGAAAGTAGTGCCGGTCGTCCTCGAGCACCGCGATGTCGTAGCGCGCGATCTTGGCGTCGGTCGTGTAGAGGTCGATCGCGTCCACCTCGCCCGCCGCGAGCGCCTCGTACGCGAGGCCGTGGTCGAGGCCGCGCGGCGCCTGCGGCAACCCGTACGCGGCCTTCAGGCCCGGCCAGCCGTCGCGCCGCCCGAGGAACTCGTGGGAGAGCCCCAGCCGAAGCGCGGGAACGCGCGCGAGGTCCGAGATGCGCCGCAGATCGTGCGCGCGGGCAAAGGCGCCGCGCACCCCGATCGCGTAGCTGTCGGAGAAGCCGAGCGGGACCGACGCCTCGAGCCCGCGCGCGCGCAGCCGCGCGTTGAGCGCCCCCAGCGGCAGGTCCGCATCGAGCCCGAGGATCTCGCGGGCGATGGTGCCGGTGTATTCCGGATAGGCGTCGATCGCGCCCTGCTCCAGCGCCTGCTCGAGGATCGCCGTGTTGCCCAGGCCCGGCGCGTGGCGCGCCGGCGCCCCGGCCTCGCGCGCGGCCTGCACCGCGATCTCGGCCAGGATGTAGGACTCCGTGAAGCGCTTCGAGCCCACGCGCAGCGGCGCATCGCCCGCCTGGCACGCGACCAGCGCGAGCGCGAGGACGACGGCGGGGATCGCGCGCATGCCGCATGATAGGATATGCAACTCCAGCGCCGATTTGACTGTCAGCTTGCGGGCGCTCAATAAATGCCGCTAAAGCGATCGGCCTCGGAACCCGCTCGCTCTCGCGGCGGGTTTTTTCGTCTCGACACGGGGCCCTTCGGGGCGCGCACCATGGACCAGCCGATTTCCACCCGAGCGGCGCGCATCGCCGCACTCCACGACGCGCTCAAGCAGCGCATCCTCGTCCTCGACGGGGCGATGGGCACGATGATCCAGCGCCACGCGCTCGGCGAGGCGCAGTACCGCGGCGAGCGCTTCCGGGACCACCCGAAGGACCTGCGCGGCAACAACGACCTGCTGTCCCTCACCTGCCCGGACGTGATCCGCGGCATCCACGGGCAATACCTCGAGGCCGGCGCCGACATCCTCGAGACCAACACCTTCAACGCGACCGCGATCTCCCAGGCCGACTACGGCCTCGAGGGGCTCGTCGAGGAGCTGAATCTCGCGGCGGCGCGCCTCGCCCGCGAGGTGGCCGACGGCTTCAGCACGCGCACGCCCGGCAAGCCGCGCTTCGTCGCCGGCGTGCTGGGACCGATGAACCGCACGCTGTCGCTCTCCCCCGACGTGAACGACCCGGGCTTCCGCACCGTCTCCTTCGACCAGCTGAAGGACGGCTACCTCGCGGCGGTGCGCGCGCTGATCGACGGCGGCGTGGACCTGATCCTGGTCGAGACCATCTTCGACACGCTGAACGCCAAGGCGGCGCTCTTCGCGATCGACGAGCACTTCGCGGCCTCGGGCGTGCGCCTGCCGGTCATGATCTCCGGCACCATCACCGACGCCTCGGGACGCACGCTCTCGGGCCAGACGGCCGAGGCGTTCTGGAACTCGGTGCGCCACGCGAAGCCCCTCGTCGGTGGGCTTCAACTGCGCGCTGGGCGCGCAGCCAGCTGCGCCCCTACGTCGAGGAGATCGCGCGCATCGCCGACGCCTACGTCTCGGCGCACCCGAACGCGGGCCTGCCCAACGCGTTCGGCCGAGTACGACGAGATGCCCGAGCAGACCGCGGCGCCACATCCGCGAGTGGGCCGACAGCGGCTGGCTCAACATCGCGGGCGGCTGCTGCGGCACGACGCCGGAGCACATCAAGGCCATCGCCGAGGCGGTGCAGGGCTGCGCGCCGCGCGCGATCCCGCAGATCGCCGCCGCGGCTGCGCCTGGCGGGCCTCGAGCCGCTCAACATCGGCGACGACTCGCTGTTCGTGAACGTCGGCGAGCGCACCAACGTCACCGGCTCGAAGGCGTTCGCCCGCCTCGATCCTGGCCGGCGACTACGGCGAGGCGCTTTCCGTCGCGCGCCAGCAGGTCGAGAACGGCGCGCAGATGATCGACGTCAACATGGACGAGGCGATGCTCGACTCGGAGACGGCGATGACGCCGCTTTCTCAGCCTGATCGCCGCCGAGCCCGACATCGCGCGCGTTCCGGTCATGATCGACTCCTCCAAGTGGAGCGTGATCGAGGCCGGGCTGAAGTGCGTGCAGGGCAAGTGCGATCGTCAACTCGATCATCGCTGAAGGAGGGCGAGGCGGAATTCCTGCGCCAGGCGCGCCTGGCGCGCAAGTACGGCGCCGCGGCGGTCGTGATGGCCTTCGACGAGAAGGGCCAGGCCGACACGCCTCGAGCGCGCAAGACCGAGATCTGCCAGCGCTGCTACGACCTCCTCACGCGGGAAGCCGGCTTCCCGCCCGAAGACATCATCTTCGACCCGAACATCTTCGCCATCGCCACCGGCATCGAGGAGCACGCCAGCTACGGCATCGACTACCTCGAGGCGGTGCGCGTGGATCCGCCGCAACCTGCCGTTCGCCAAGGTCTTCCGGCGGCGTCTCGAACCTGTCGTTCTCGTTCCGCGGCAACGACCCGGTGCGCGAGGCGATGCACACCGCGTTCCTGTACCACGCGATGCAGGCCGGGATGACGATGGGCATCGTCAACGCCGGCCAGCTCGGCGTGTACGAGGAGATCCCGAACCGGAGCTGCTCGAGCGCGTCGAGGACGTGATCTTCAACCGGCGCGACGACGCGACCGAGCGCATGGTCGAGTTCGCCGAGACGCTCAAGGCGCAGAAGAAGACGCGGTCGAGGACCTGGCGTGGCGCAAGGGCAGCGTGGAGGAGCGGCTCGTGCACGCGCTGGTGAAGGGCATCACGCAGCACATCGTCGAGGACACCGAAGAGGCGCGGCTCGAAGTTCGAGCATCCGATCCAGGTGATCGAGGGCCCGCTGATGGACGGCATGAACGTCGTCGGCGACCTCTTCGGCTCGGGCAAGATGTTCCTGCCGCAGGTGGTGAAGATCGGCGCGCGTGATGAAGCAGGCGGTGGCGCACCTGATCCCCTTCATCGAGGCGGAGAAGAAGCGCCTCGGCACCGCGCCAAGCCGAAGGGCAAGGTCGTGATCGCCACGGTCAAGGGCGACGTGCACGACATCGGCAAGAACATCGTCGGCGTGGTGCTCCAGTGCAACAACTACGACGTGGTCGACCTCGGCGTGATGGTGCCCGCGCGAGACGATCCTCGAGACCGCGCGCAAGGAGGCGGCCGACTTCGTCGGGCTCTCGGGCCTGATCACGCCCTCGCTCGAGGAGATGGCCCACGTGGCGCAAGGAGATGCAGCGCCTGGGCTTCACCGTGCCGCTGCTGATCGGCGGGGCCACCACCTCGCGCACCCATACCGCGGTGAAGATCGCGCCGAGCTACCGTCCGGGCCCGACGGTGTGGGTGCCCGACGCCTCGCGCGGCGGTCGGCGTGGCCACCGCGCTCGCGAGCGAGGAGCAGCGCGCGCGCTACCTCGACGAAGTGCGCGCCGATTACGGCAAGATCCGCGAGCAGCACGCGCGCAAGACCGGGCAGAAGAGCGTCGCGCTCGAGGCCGCGCGCGGCAACGCCGAGCGCGATCGACTGGGCGGGCTACCGGCCGCCGCGGCCGCGCGTGCCGGGTGTGACGGCGCTGCGCAACTACCCGCTCGAGGCCCTGGTGCCGTTCGTCGACTGGGGCCCGTTCTTCCAGACCTGGGACCTCGCCGGCAAGTATCCGGCCATCCTCGACGATGCCGTGGTCGGCGAAGCGGCGCGCAACGTCTTCCCGACGGGCAGGCGATGCTCGAGCGCGTCGTGAAGGGCCGCTGGCTCACCGCCAACGGCGTCTTCGGCCTGTTGCCGGCGAACGCGGTGGGCGACGACATCGAGATCTACGCCGACGATTCTCGCGAGCGGGTCGCTCGCCACCTGGCACAACCTGCGCCAGCAGAACCTGAAGCCGGCCGGGCAACCCCAACCTCTGCCTCGCCGACTTCGTGGCGCCGCGCGACGCCGGCATCCCCGACTACGTCGGCGCCTTCGCGGTGACCGCGGGGATCGGCACCGAGGAGAAGGTGCGCGAGATGCAGGCCGCGAACGACGACTACGGCGCGATCATGCTCAAGTCGCTCGCCGACCGGCTCGCGGAAGCGTTCGCCGAGGCGCTGCACCAGCGCGTGCGGCGCGAGCTCTGGGGATACGCGGCGGACGAGGCGCTCGCGACCGAGGACCTCATCGCCGAGAAATACGCGGGGATCCGCCCCGCGCCCGGCTATCCCGCCTGCCCCGACCACACCGAGAAGCGCACGCTGTTCGCGCTGCTCGACGCCGAGCGCAATGCCGCGATGCAGCTCACCGACGCCTTCGCGATGGCGCCGGCCGCCTCCGTGAGCGGCTTCTACCTCTCGCACCCCCAGGCGCGCTACTTCGCCGTGGGCAAGCTCGAGCGCGACCAGGTCGCCGACTACGCGCACCGCAAGGGCATGGACCTCGCGCAGGCCGAGCGCTGGCTCGCCTCGATCCTCAACTACTGATGGAATGATTTCACAGTGGGAGGATGCGCGCGGGATCGGGGCGGCGGGCGAAGTCGAGGAACGCCTCGGCCAGCCGCTCGCTTTCCGCGATCGCCCGGCGCCAGTAGGCCATGCGCCCCGCCTCGTCGCCGGCGAAGCGCCTGAAGTCGCCGCGGTCGGGCAGCTTGCCGTGGGGCAGCGTCTTGAGGTACTCGCGCGAGGGCGAGACGAGGACCACGTTGTCGAGCCAGGCGCCGCCCGCCCGGCGCCACGGCAGCCCCTTGTCGAGCCACCCCGGCACGATGCGGTCGACGAAGTGCGGATAGAGGACCAGTCCCTGCGCGCGGCTGTACGGCAGGTGCAGGTGGTAGTCGGCGATGCCGCCGTCCCAGTAGATGCCGGCGGGGGCGCCGGGGATGTCGGACACGCCCTCGAGCACGAGCGGGATCGAGGCCGAAGCGAGCAGCGCCGGGCCGAGGTTGGACGCATCCAGCGCCACCGAGTGCGTGCGGAAGGCGTCGAAGCCCACCGACCGGCCGGGCGAGGCGGCGGCGAGCTCGCCCTCCACGAGGAAGGGCAACGGGCCGCGCGGATCGTGGAACACGACGCGCTCGACGAAGCGCGCGAGATGGCGGCGCCCGAAGAGGTTCGCCAGCGCCGCCATGCCGAATCCGGTCGCCGTGGCCAGCGGCGTGTCGCTCACGAGCGGCCAGCGCCCGCGCACGACGAGCACGTGCAGGCGATAGGCCGGGTGGGACAGGACCCGCGCCTCGTGCCCGGTGAAGAGCGCGGCGAGCATCGCCCGCGCCGAACGGCTCACGTAGCCGCGGTCGGCCCCGCGGGGGTACGTCTGGTGCGTGTAGAGGCGCGCGAACTCGGCGAGCGCCGCGCGAGGATCGTCGAGGCAGGCCGCGGCGAAGCGCCATGCGCCGATCGAGGCCCCCACGAGGTGGCGCACGCGCGGGGCGGCCGGCAGCCATGCGCCGAAGATCGCCTGGTCGAGGCCCGCGAGGCCGAGCCCCTTGGGCCCGCCGGCGGCGCCGGGGACGATCTCGACGTCGGCGGCGTCCAGGCCCGCGCGGCGGATGCGCGCGAGGGCGCGGGCGCCGGCGCGCCAGGTGAGAACCGGGGAGGTCATGGGGGGTCCGATCATGCCGAGGCCCGGTACTATGCCAAGATTCCGTGCGGCGCCGCTAGAATGACCGCGGCTCGCGTCCCCCTTCCTCCCCAGGTTCCCCCGCCATGTCGCAGCTCTTCTCTCCGCTGACGCTCCGCTCCGTCACGTTCCGCAACCGCGTCTTCGTCTCGCCCATGTGCCAGTACTCGTCCGAGGACGGGATGCCCAACGACTGGCACCTGGTGCACCTGGGCAGCCGCGCGGTCGGCGGCGCGGGGCTCGTGTGCGTCGAGGCGAGCGCGGTCACGCCCGAAGGGCGCATCTCGCCGTGGGACGCGGGCATCTGGTCGGACGAGCACGCCGCGGCCTGGCGCCCGATCGCCGCCTTCGTGCGCGCGCAGGGCGCGGTGCCCGCGATGCAGATCGCGCACGCGGGCCGCAAGGCCTCGTGCGACAAGCCGTGGCAGGGCGGCAAGCCGCTCGCGGAGTCGAAGGGCGGGTGGCAGACGCTGGGGCCGAGCGACGTGGCGTTCGGCGACTACCCGGCGCCGCACGCGATGACGGCCGAGGAGATCGCGGGGACGGTCGAGGATTTCCGCCTCGCCGCGCTGCGCGCGCTCGACGCCGGCTTCGACGTGGTCGAGGTGCACGGCGCGCACGGCTACCTGCTGCACAGCTTCGCCTCGGCGCTCTCGAACCGGCGCACCGACGAATACGGCGGCGCGCTGGACAACCGCATGCGCCTGCCCGTCGAGGTGGCCCAGGCGGTGCGCGACGCGTGGCCGGCCGACAAGCCCGTGTTCTACCGCGTCTCGGCCACGGACTGGGCGCCCGGCGGCTGGGACGTCGAGCAGTCGGTCGCGCTCGCCCGGCGGCTCAAGGACATCGGCGTGGACCTCGTCGACTGCTCGAGCGGCGGCAACGTGGCCGACGCGAAGATGGCGCTCGGGCCGGGCTACCAGGTTCCCTTCTCCGAGCGCATCCGCCGCGAGGCCGGGATTCCCACCAGCGCCGTGGGCCTCATCTCCGACGCGGTGCAGGCCGAGCAGATCGTCTCCCTCGGCCGCGCCGATGCGGTGAGCCTCGCCCGCGCGATGCTGCGCGATCCGTACTGGCCGCGCCACGCCGCCCGCGAGCTCAAGGCGGACCTCCCCTGGCCCGACCAGTACAAGCGCTGCGACGTCGGCCCCCTGGGCCGCTGAAACCGGGGACAGACCCCGTTTTCCCTTAGGCGGAACGCTCCCGTTCCGCCTAAGGGAAAACGGGGTCTGTCCCCACCAGCTTGAGGCGCTGGACCTTGCCGGAGGGGCCGCGGGGCAGCTCGTCGACGAAGCGGATCACCTTCGGCGTCTTGAAGCGGCCGAGCCGCTCGACGCAGAACTCGCGCAGCTCGTCCTCGCTGCACGCGCTGCCCGGGCGCCGGATCACGCACGCCATGATCTCCTGCCCGTAGTGGCGGTCGGGAATGCCGACGGCGGCCGCGTCGAGCACGGCCGGGTGGCGCAGCAGCACCTCGTCGATCTCGCGCGGGGCCACGTTCTCGCCGCCCTTGATGATGAGCTCCTTGATCCGCCCGGTGACGAAGAAGAATCCGTCGGCGTCGCGCACGCCCACGTCGCCGGTGCGCAGCCAGCCGCCGGGGAAGAACGCCGCCGCGGTCGCCGCCTCGTTCTTGTAGTAGCCGGACGTCACCTGCGGGCCGCGGATCGCGATCTCGCCCGGCGTGCCGTCGGGAAGCGTGCGGCCGCCCTCGTCCACGATGCGCGCGTCGCACCCGGAGGGGCGGCCCACCGACCCCACCTTGCGCCCGCCGGGCTCGAACGGGTTCGAGAACGCCGGCGCGACCGTCTCGGTGAGCCCCATCGTCTCGATCACGCCGATGCCGAACTTCTGCTCGAACGCGACGAGGTGCTCGGGCGGCAGCGGCGCCGAGGCCGTGCGGCAGAAGCGCACGTGCGCGATCCCCTCGCGCGGCGGCGCCTCGCCCTCGAGCAGGTAGCTCACCATGGTCGGCACGAGATTGAGCCAGGTGCAGCCGTGCACCGTGGCGAGCTCCCAGAAGCGCCCGGCGGAGAACTTCGGCGGCATCGCGAGCGAGCCGCCGTGGGCGAGGGGGGCGAGCATCGTCACCGCGAACGCGTTGATATGGTAGAGCGGCAGCACGGCGGTCACGCGGTCCGAGGGACCGAGGCGATGCTCGGCGCTGATCGTGCGCGCGTTGGCCGCGAGGTTCGACTGCGTGAGCATCACGCCCTTGGGCGTGCCCGTGGTGCCCGAGGTGTACATGAGCAGCGCGAGCGCGTCGGGCGCGACGCTCGCGGGCGCGAAGGACGCGTCGCGCGGGTCCTCGCCCGGCAGCACCGGCGCGTCGGGGTCGACCTCGACCACCCGGATCGGACGCGCGATCCCGGCCACGAGCCCGCGGATCCTTTCCGCCCACTGCGGCGAGGCGAACACCACGGCGCAGTCGGAGTGGTCGAGCACGTAGCGCATCTGTTCCGGCTGCGACACGAGGTTGACCGGGTTCACGCAATAGCCCGATGCCATGGCCCCGAGCAGGATGCGCAGCGTGGCGAGCCCGTTCGGCATCGCGAGCGACACGTGCGCGCCCGGGGGGCCGGCGAGCCGCGCGAGCAGCGCGCCCACCGCGCGGCAGGAAGCGTCGAGGCCGCCGAAGGTGAGCATGGCGCCGGTCTCGGGCGCCACGAAGTAGGTCGCCTCCGGGCGCTGCCTCGCCTGCGCGGCGAGCAGCGCGGCCACCGTGCGCGGCCCTTGCGCCATCACCTCCCCCATCGCGCGAAGTAGCCGCCCAGCAGGTCCTCGAGGCTCGGCACGCGCTCCGGGATGGGGCGCGAGACGCGCGTCACGTTCATGTACTGGCGCACGTTGAGGTTGTCGGAGAAGTTGTTGCGCCCCCAGGTGCCGCAGCCCATCGACAGCGACACCGGCAGGCCGTTGGAGAAGCTGCCGCCGTTGCCCACCACGTGCACCTGGTTCACGATGACGCGGGCGACGGGCAGGGTGAGCCCCAGGTCGAGGGCCCTCGCGCCGACCTTGCTGTGCAGCGACACCGAGTGCCCGGCGCCTTGGTAGCCGTAGATGCGCCGCACGATCTCCTTGGCGTGGTCGAAGTCGCGCGCGCGGTACACCGCGAGCACCGGCGAGAGCTTCTCGCCCGAGAACCTGTGCGCGGGACCGGCGTCGTCCTCCTCGACGAGGAGCGCGCGCGCGCCCTTCGCGGCCGGGTCGGCGAGGCCCGCGCGAGCGGCGATGGCGGCGGCGGACTGCCCGATCACCGCCGGGGAGAGCTTGCCGTCGTTCCACATGGTCGCCTCGAGCCGGCGGCGGTCCTCGCCGCGGACCATCACGCAGCCCTCGCGCGCGAGCGCCTCCAGCATGCGATCGGCGATCGCCTCGACCACCACCACGCTGTTCTCCGACGAGCAGCTGGTCGCGTTGTCGAAGGTCTTCGACTGCACGATCTTCGCGGCCGCGTCGTCGGCGTCGGCGGTCTCGTCGACGATCGAGGCGACGTTGCCCGCGCCTACCCCGAAGGCCGGCGTGCCGCTCGCGTAGGCCGCCCGCACGTTCGCCTGGGAGCCGGTGGCGACCACGAGGTCGCACTGGCGCATGAGCTCGGCGGTGGCGTCCTTGGTGACCGGCGCCGGCAGCATCTGCACGAGGTCGCGCGGCGCGCCGATCCGGTCGAGCTGCTCGTGGATGAACCCGAGCAGCCGCGCGCACGTGGACGCCCCCTTGGGCGAGGGCGCGACGATCACGGCGTTGCGCGCCTTGAGGCTGTTGAGGATCTTGTTGGCGGGCGTGGCGGCCGGGTTGGTCGAGGGCGTGATCGCGCACACCACGCCCACGGGCCGGGCGATCTCGACGAGGCCGCGCGCCGGGTCCTCGGAGACCACGCCCACGGTCTTCATGCCGTGCAGGTCGCGCAGGAGGCCCAGGGTCTTGCGGTGGTTCTTGAGGACCTTGTCCTCGACGTCGCCGATGCCGGTGTCGCGCACGGCGAGCTCGGACAGCTCCCGGTTGCGCGCGGGCTCCAGGATGGCCCACGCCGCGGCCGCGACGACCTCGTCGACGCGCGCCTGGTCGTAGCCGTCGGCGATCGCCTGGGCGGCGCGCGCGCGCGCGACCAGCGCGGCCACGGCCCCGGCGGCCGGCGAGCGGGGGGCGGAAGGGTCAGGATGCTTCGGTCTGTCCACTCGGATGGTTCCTGCGCAGGTGGGCGAGCAGCGCGCGTTTCCGATCGCGGTCGTTCATCGGCTGCTTCTTCGGAGCGGGCTGCGGCGGGTCGCCCGATGTTTGCACGGTGCAGCAGCGCTTGCAATAATCGACCGAGTGGACATTCTCGACAGGCTCTTCGAGCGCGCGCGCGCGCGGCCCCGTCGCATCGTGCTTCCCGAGACGGCCGACGAGCGCATCGTCGAGGCGGCGCGGCGGCTTCGGGAATCGGGACTCGCCGAGCCGATCCTTCCCGGCGCCCCGCAGGACGATCCGCGCCTGGACGCGTACGTGGCGCAGTGGCCGGGCAACCCGAAGCTCGCCCGGCGCGCCCTCGCGCGCCCCCTCTTCCACGCCGGCATGATGGTGCGCGCCGGCGACGCCGACGCGATGCTCGCCGGCGTGGCCCACCCGACCGCGCGGGTGATCGAGGCCGGCATGATGACGGTCGGGCTCGCCCCCGGCATCCGCACGCCCTCGAGCTTCTTCCTGATGGTGCTGCCCGGGCGCGTGCTGCTCTACGCCGATTGCGCCGTGAACCCGGACCCCGATCCCGAGGCACTCGCCGACATCGCCCTCGCCTCGGCGGCGAGCTTCGCCGCACTCGTGGGCGCGCGCGCGCGCGTGGCGCTGCTGTCCTTCTCCACCCACGGCAGCGCCACCCACCCGCGCGTCGAGAAGGTGCAGCGCGCGGCGGCGATCGCGCGCGGGCGCGCCCCGGACCTGGCGATCGACGGCGAGCTGCAGGCCGACGCGGCGCTGGTCGAGGCGGTGGCGCGGCGCAAGCTCTCCGAGCCGGGCGCGGTCGCGGGGCGCGCCAACGTGCTCGTCTTTCCCGACCTCGACGCGGGCAACATCGCCTACAAGCTCACGCAGCACCTGGCGGGCGCGCGGGCCGTGGGGCCGGTGCTGCAGGGGTTCGCCCGGCCCGTGAGCGACCTGTCGCGAGGGGCCAGCGTCGAGGACATCGTCGCCACCGCCGCCGTGCTCCTCGCGCAGGCGCACTAGCGCGCCTCCATCGGCGCGTAGGCCCGCGGCTCGGGCCCGTTGTACACGGTGAGCGGGCGGATGAGGATGTTCGACTCCATCTGCTCGAGGACCTGGACCGTCCAGCCGGGCACCCGCCCGACGGCGAAGATGGGCACGAAGAGGTCGGGCGCGATGCCGTTGAGGTAGTAGACGACCCCGGCGTAGAAGTCGACGTTCACGTTCACGCCGTGGCGCGCGTAGGGCTTCATCGCGTCCACCAGCGCGGCCAGGATCCGGTACCACTTCGGCTGGCCCATCTCCACGGAGAGCTTCTCGACGCCGGCGCGCATGTGCCGCGCGCGCGGGTCCTCGGCGCGGTAGACGCGGTGGCCGAAGCCCATGACCGCCTCGCGGTTCGCCCGCTTCGCCTTCACGTAGGCCGCGGCGTTCTCCGGCTCGCCGATCTCCTGCGCCATCTTCATCACGTTCTCCGCGGCCCCCCCGTGCGCCGGCCCGGAGAGGGTCGCCACCGCGGCGGTCATCGCCGCGTGCAGGTTGGCCTCGGTGCCCGCCACGACCCGCGCGGCGAACGACGAGGCGTTCGAGCCGTGCTCGGCGTGCAGGATCATGTCCACGTCCATGAGGCGCGCGGCGTCCTCGCTCGGGCGCTTGCCCTTGAGCATGTAGAGGAAGTTCGCCGCGTGGCCGAGGTCGGGCGCCGGCGCCACCGGCTCGCGCCCGTTGCGGATGTGCTCGTGGGCCGCGATGATCATCGGCACCTGCGAGGCGAGGCGCACGCCCTTGCGCACGATCGCCTCGGGCGAGTTGTCGGCGACGTCCGGGTCCGAGGCCGCGAGCGCCGAGACCGCGGTGCGCAGCACGTCCATCGGGTGGGCGCCCTTCACGAGCCGGATGAGCTGCGGGATCTCGGGCGGCAGCACGCGCGCGGCGCGCAGCGCCGAGGCGAAGCGCTCGAGGGCGTCGCCGGCGGGCAGCTCGCCGTGGAAGAGCAGGTAGCACGTCTCCTCGAAGGTCGAGCGCTCGGCCAGGTCGTGGATGGAATAGCCGCGGTAGCGCAGCTCCCCGGCGCGCCCGTCGATGTCGCACACGCGCGAGCGGTCGAAGTAGACGCCCTTCAGCCCGCGGTGGATCTCGGTGCGGGTCTCGGTCTTCGTATCGGTGTCCATGGCTTCCTCAGGAAAAGGTGGCGGCGATGCGCTCGGCGGCCCGGGCGAGCCGGGGCACGAGCTCGATCGCCATCGGCAGGGGCAGACGCGCGGTGGCCGCATGCACGGCCACCGCCGCGACCGCCTCGCCCCCGACGCGCACGGGCACGGCCACGCAGGCCACGCCGGCGACGTATTCCTCGTTGTCCAGCGCGTAGCCGGCGGCCCGGATGTGGTCGAGCTCGCGCGCGAGCAGCCCGCGGTCGGTGATCGTGCGCTCGGTGAATCCGGCGAGCGGCAGCGTGGCGACCAGCGCGTCGCGCTGCTCGGCCGGGAGCGCGGCGAGCAGGAGCTTGCCGCTGGCGCTGCAATGGGCGGGAACGGTGCTGCCGACGGGCAGGTGCAGCCGCAGGGGCCAGTCGGCCTCGACCCGGTCGAGGTACACCACCTCGCCCCGGCGCAGCATCGACAGGTTGCAGGTCTCGCCCACGTCGGCCACGAGCTGGCGCAGGATCGCGTGGCGCAGCGTGGCGACGGAATCGTGGGTGAGGATCGCAAGCCCGAGGGCGGCGAGCCGCGTCCCCACGGCATACCCGCGGCCTGCCGGCTCGCGCTGCACGTAGCCCGCCTCCTCGAAGAGGGCGAGGGTGCGGTGCAGGGTCGGCTTGGGCAGGCCCGTGGCCTGCATGAGATCGCCCAGGCCCACCGCGCGTCCGGCGCGCACGAGCGCCTCCAGCACGGCCAGGGCCTTGAGCGTGGAGGAGTTCTCCAGGGACGTCTCGCGCCGCGCGCGCTCGACCGACTCCAGCGGGGTAGCCATGGCTGGCAGGGTAGTGAAATCGTTCCGCCATTGCAAGGCTTTCGTTCCAATCAACGGAACGCCCTGGTTGCATCCCCCGTTTGCTTGGGATAGTGTTCGAGCCATCGAGACCCGGCATTCCGCCAGAGGAGATTGGCCATGAACGACATGACGCTCAAGGCGCGCGAGGTGGTGCGCGGCAAGGTGAAGATGACGCCCTCGGAGGCGCTGGTGGAGACGATGGTCGCGCAGGGTGTCACCGACATCTTCGGGATCGTGGGCTCGGCGTACATGGACGCGCTCGACATCTTCCCCGCCGCCGGCATCCGCTTCATCCCGGTCGCCCACGAGCAGGGCGCCATCCACATGGCCGACGGGTATTCGCGGGTCTCGGGCCGCGTGGGCGTGTGCATCGCCCAGAACGGGCCCGGCGTCACCAACTTCGTGACGGGAGTGGCCGCCGCCTACTGGGCGCACTCGCCGGTCGTCATGATCACCCCCGAGACCGGGTCGAACACGCTCGGGCTGGGCGGCTTCCAAGAGACCGAGCAGCTGCCGATCTTCTCGAAGATCACGAAGTACCAGGGCCACGTGAACAACCGCGCCCGCATGGCCGAGATCACGGCGCGCTGCTTCGACCGGGCGCTGCTCGAGATGGGCCCGACCCAGCTCAACATCCCGCGCGATTTCTTCTACGGCGACATCGAGTGCGAGATCCCGAAGCCGATCCGCATCGGCCGCGGGGCGGGCGACGAGGCCGCGCTCGACGAGGCCGCGGCGCTGCTCGCCGGCGCGAAGTTCCCCGTGATCCTCGCCGGCGGCGGCGTGATCATGGCCGAAGGCACGAAGGAGGCGGCCGCACTCGCGGAGCTGCTGCACGCGCCCGTGGCCGAGAGCTACCTGCACAACGACGCCTTCCCCGCCTCGCACCCGCTGTGGGTCGGGCCGCTCGGCTACCAGGGCTCCAAGGCCGCCATGAAGCTCATCTCGAAGGCCGACGTGGTCATCGCGCTCGGCACGCGCCTGGGGCCGTTCGGCACCCTGCCGCAGTACGGGATGAACTACTGGCCGGCCGACGCGAAGATCATCCAGATCGACGCCGACCCGCGCATGCTCGGGCTCGTGAAGCCGATCTCGGTGGGCATCAACGGCGACGCGCGCGCGGCGGCCGCGGCCCTCGTGCAGCGCCTCGAGGGCAAGTCCCTCGCGTCCCAGCAGAACAAGGCCGAGCGGGAGAAGACGATCCGCGACGAGAAGGCGGCCTGGGAGAAGGAGCTCGACGCCTGGACCCACGAGACGGACCCGTACTCCGTCGAGGTCGCCAAGGGCAGCAACCGCATGCACCCGCGCGAGATGCTGCGCGCGCTCGAGAAGGCGATGCCGAAGGATTCCATGGTCTCCACCGACATCGGCAACATCTGCTCCGTGTCGAACTCGTACCTGCGCTTCGACGCGCCGCGCTCGATGCTCGCCGCGATGAGCTTCGGCAACTGCGGCTACGCCTTCCCGGTCGCCTGCGGGGCGAAGATCGCGCGCCCCGACCGCCCGGCCATCGCCTACGTGGGCGACGGCGCGTGGGGCATCAGCCTGAACGAGCTGCTCACCTGCGCGCGCGAGAAGATCGGCGTGACGGTCGTGGTCTTCAACAACGGGCAGTGGGGCGCGGAGAAGAAGAACCACGTGGACTTCTACTCGCGCCGCTACCAGGGCGTGGAGCTCGACAACCCGAGCTGGGCGGCGGTGGCCCGGTCCTTCGGCTGCGAGGGGGTCACGGTCGACAAGGTGGGCGACGTGGGCGCGGCCCTGCAGGAGTCGGTGCGCCGGCAGTCCGAGGGCCGGACCACGGTGGTCGAGATGATGGTCACCAAGGAGCTGGGCGACCCGTTCCGCCGCGACGCGCTCTCGAAGCCCGTGCGCCACCTGGAGAAGTACAAGTCCTACGTCTGAGGACCGCCATGATCGACCTCTACTACTGGACCACGCCCAACGGCCACAAGGTCACGCTCTTCCTCGAGGAGGCCGGGCTCGCCTACCGCATCAGGCCGGTGAACATCGGCAAGGGCGAGCAGTTCGACCCCGCCTTCCTCGAGATCGCGCCGAACAACCGCATCCCGGCGATCGTCGACCATGCGCCCGCGGACGGGGGCAGGCCGATCAGCGTCTTCGAGTCCGGCGCGATCCTGCTCTACCTCGCGGGCAAGACGGGGCGGTTCATCCCGAAGGACCTGCGCGGCCAGGTGACCACGCTGGAGTGGCTGATGTGGCAAGTGGCCGGGCTGGGGCCGATGGCGGGGCAGAACCACCACTTCGCGAACTACGCGCCGGAGAAGATCCCGTACGCGATCGAGCGCTACGTGAAGGAGACCTCGCGCCTCTACGCCGTGCTCGACAAGCGCCTGCAGGGCCGCGACTTCATCGCGGGCCGCCAGTACACGATCGCGGACATGGCGTGCTATCCCTGGGTGATCCCCGAGCGGCAGGGGCAGGACATCGACCAGTTCCCGAACCTCCGGCGCTGGAAGGCGGCGATCCGCGCCCGCCCCGCGACCGAGCGCGCCTACGCGAAGGTGAAGGAGGTGAACCCGAACGCGGGGGGCATCCGCACCGAGGAGGAGCGCAGGATCCTCTTCGGCCAGGACCGCAGCGTCGTGCGGTGAGGCGCTAGTCCGACTGCAGGTCCGCGTTGATCTGCTTCATCGTCGCGTTGTAGTCCTCGACCGCGTCGTTGGCCGCCTTCTCGTTGGCCTGCATCGCCGCCTTGCGCCCGTCGATGTATTCCTTCATGCAGTCCTGGTAGCGCTTCACGTCGCGCTTGAAGCGGTTCATCACCATCTCCTCGCCGCGCATGGCCGGGCCCGGCGCCCGCGGCTTCGGCTCGCATTGCGGCTTCGGCACGTCGGCGGGCGCGGCATCGGCGGCGTAGGCGGCGGGAACCGCGGCCAGCAGGGCGGCGGCGAGCAGGGTGCGGATCATGCGATGGCCTTTCCGGAGGGCGTCGAGGGCGCGTAGCTTACCGGATTAGTCCGCCACCGGCACCGTGTAGTTCAGGGCGAGGCGCCCGCCGTCGGGATAGATCGTCTGGCCGGTGAGGTACGACGCGTCGTCGCTCGCGAGGAAGACCGCCACGCGCCCCACCTCCGCCGGCTCGCCCATGCGGCCCATGGGCGTGCGCGACAGGATCCTGCGCTCGGCCTCGCGGTCGCCGAGCACCGCGCCGCGCGCGAGCTCGGTGAGGATCGTGCCCGGGCCGATCGCGTTCACGCGGATGCCGTGGGGGGCGAGCGCGAGCGCCATCACCTTCGTGAGCTGGTTCACCCCGCCCTTGGCGACCACGTAGGGGACCTGGTTCGGAATCGCGAGCACGGCGTTCACGCTCGACATGTTCACGATCGCCCCGCCCCGGGCCTGCTTCACCATCTGGCGCGCGGCGGCCTGGCCGGCGAGGAACACGCCCTTGAGGTTCACCGCGATCACCCGGTCGAAGTCGGACTCCTCGATCTCGAGGAAGTCGGCGCCGTGCACGATCCCGGCGTTGGCCACGAGGACGTCCAGGCCGCCGTACGCCTCGACCGTGCGCGCCACGGCCGCGTACACCTCGCTGCGGCGCGCGACGTCGCAGGCGACGAAGGTCGCCTCGAGCCCCGTTTCGCGCAGCCGCGCGGCCGAGCGCTCGCCGGCGCCCTCGTCGACGTCGGCTACGACCACCCGCGCGCCCTCGCGCGCGAGCGCCTCCGCGCACGCGAAGCCGATGCCGCGCGCCGCGCCCGTCACCAGTGCCGCCTTGCCGGAAAGCTTCATCGCCTCGCTCCTGAGCCGTGGCTGGTGGAAACGAAAATCCGATCAACCCCCGGCGCGAGCGCTCAGGCGGCGAGGTCCGGGCGCCGCCCCATGCGCGCCAGCCGCTCGCGCACCGAGCGCGCGATGCCCGCCGCGTCGAGCCCGCACTCGGCCAGCAGCTGCTGCGGGTCGCCGTGCTCGACGAAGCGGTCGGGCAGGCCCAGCATGAGCATGGGGACCGCGATGCCGTCGGCGGCGAGGGTCTCGGCCACGGCGCTGCCCGCCCCGCCCGCCGTCACGTTCTCCTCGACGGTGACCACCAGCTCGTGGCTCGCGGCGAGGCGGTAGGCGAGCTCGCGGTCCAGCGGCTTCACGAAGCGCATGTTGGCCACGGTCGCGTCCAGCTCGGCGGCCGCCTCGAGCGCCGGGGCGAGCATCGCGCCGAAGGCGAGGATCGCCACGCGCTTGCCCTCGCGCCGCACTTCGCCGCGCCCCACGGGCAGCGCCTGCATCGCCTCGGCCGGCGCGGCGCCGACGCCGGCGCCGCGCGGATAGCGCACCGCGGCGGGACCGTCGAGGCCGAACGCCGTGCAGAGCATCTGCCGGCACTCGTTCTCGTCGGCCGGCGCCATGACGGTCATGTTGGGGATGCAGCGCAGGTACGACAGGTCGAAGGCGCCGTGGTGCGTGGGCCCGTCGGCGCCGACCAGCCCGCCGCGGTCGAGCGCGAAGACCACCGGCAGGTTCTGCAGCGCCACGTCGTGGATCAGCTGGTCGTAGGCGCGCTGCAGGAAGG
This sequence comes from uncultured beta proteobacterium, assembly GCA_963741815.1. GTDB lineage: Bacteria > Pseudomonadota > Gammaproteobacteria > Burkholderiales > Usitatibacteraceae > Usitatibacter. The sequence goes on along the minus strand of CAVUJI010000003.1, from coordinate 499,531 downwards.
TCGAGTAGATGGCGACCACCGGCTTGAGGCCCTCGCAGGCGAGGCCCGCGGCGAACGTGACCGCGTGCTGCTCGGCGATGCCGACGTCGAAGTAGCGGTCCGGGAACTGCTGCGAGAACTCCACGAGCCCCGAGCCCTCGCGCATCGCGGGAGTGATGCCCACCAGCCGCTCGTCGCGCCGGGCCATGTCGCACAGCCAGTCGCCGAAGACCTGGGTGTAGGTGGGCCGGGGCCGCGCATCGGGCGCCGGGCGCGGCTTCACGATCCCCACGCCGGGATCGAACTTGCCGGGGCCGTGGTAGGCGATCGGGTCCTCCTCGGCGAGCTTGTAGCCGTGGCCCTTGCGCGTGACCACGTGCAGGAACTGCGGGCCCGTCGAGGCGCTTGACGTTCGAGAGCGTGTCGACGAGCACGTCGAGGTCGTGCCCGTCGATGGGGCCGATGTAGTTGAAGCCGAACTCCTCGAACAGCGTGGAGGGCATGACCATGCCCTTGGCGTGCTCCTCGAATCGCTTGGCGAGCTCCTTCAGGCTCGGGGCGACCGACAGCGCCTTCTCGGCGGTCTTCTTGGTCGCCGCGTAGAAGCGGCCCGACATGAGCTTGGCGAGGTAGTTGTTGAGCGCGCCGACGTTCTCCGAGATCGACATGTCGTTGTCGTTCAGGACCACGAGCACGTTGGCGTTCGCCTGCTTCGGCGTTGTTGAGCGCCTCGAAGGCCATGCCGGCGGTCATCGCGCCGTCGCCGATCACCGCGACCACGCGCCGGTCCTCGCCGCGCTGTCGCGCGGCCACGGCCATGCCGAGCGCCGCCGAGATCGAGGTCGACGAGTGCGCCGTGCCGAAGGTGTCGTACGGGCTTTCCTCGCGCCGGGGAAAGCCCGCCATGCCGCCCTTCTGCCGCAGCGTGCGCATGCCCTCGCGCCGCCCGGTGAGGATCTTGTGGCCGTAGGTCTGGTGGCCCACGTCCCAGACCAGCCGGTCCTCGGGCGTGTCGAAGACGTAGTGCAGCGCGATGGTGAGCTCGACCGTGCCGAGGTTCGAGGACAGGTGCCCGCCGGTGGCCGCGACCGAGTCGACGCATGAACGCGCGCAGCTCGTCGGCGAGCGCGGCGAGCTGCCGGCGGTCGAGGCGGCGCAGGTCCGCCGGATCGCCGATCGTGTCGAGGAGGGGGAAGGAGCTCATGGGCGAGCGATCATTCTAGCGCCGGCGCTCCACGATGAACTCCGCGAGCTCGCGCAGCCGCCCCGCGCGCTCGCCGAGCCCGTCGAGCGCCTCGCGGGCCTCGCCGAGGAGCTCGGCGGCGAGCGCCTTGGCCTGGGGCAGGCCGAGGAGCGTCATGTACGTGGGCTTGCCCGCCGCCCGGTCCTTGCCCGCGGTCTTGCCGAGCGTCGGCGGTATCGGCCTCCTCGTCGAGGACGTCGTCGACGACCTGGAAGGCGAGTCCCGACGCACTTGGCGTACCGGTCCAGCCGCGCGAGGCCGTCCTCGCCGAGGCCGCCGCCGCAGTGCGCGCCGAGGAGCACGCACGCGCGGATGCAGCGCACCCGTCTTGAGGATGTGCATGTACTCGAGCTCCGGCAGCGTGAGCGCCCTGCCGACGCTCTCGAGGTCGATCGCCTGGCCGCCGGCCATGCCGCGGGAGCCGCAGGCGGTGGCGACGAGCTGGATCATGTGCAGCTGGGCGAGCGGATCGTCGGACAGCCGGTGCTCGGCGAGGAGCTGGAAGCCCAGGCCCTGCAGGGCGTCGCCGGCGAGCAGCGCGGTGGCCTCGTCGAACTCCACGTGGCAGGTGGGCTTGCCGCGGCGCAGGACGTCGTCGTCCATGCACGGCAGGTCGTCGTGGATCAGCGAGTAGGCGTGGATCATCTCGACGGCCGCGGCCGCCACCTCGAGGCGGCGGTCCTCGGCGCCGGCGAGCTCCCCGGCGGCGAAGACGAGCATGGCGCGCACCCGCTTGCCGCCGCCCAGCGTGGCGTAGCGCATCGCGTCGTGCAACCGCGCCGGGGCGATGCGGGGGGCGGGCAGCAGCCCGGCGAGCACCTCCTCCATCCGGCCGGCCACCTCGCGCGACCAGGCCTCGAAGCCTTCGCCGCTCACTTCGGCTCGGCGATGAAGTCGCGCAGCGACTCGCCCTCGAGCACGGCGATCCGGGCCTGGGCGTCGGAGAGCTTCGCCTCGCAGAAGCGCACGAGCTCGGCGCCGCGCTGGTAGGCGGCGAGCGACTCCTCGAGGGGCAGCTTCCCGTCCTCCATGCGCGCGATGATGCCCTCGAGCTCCTCGAGGGCCTGCTCGAAGCTGGGTTCCGGGGAGCCGGCGGCGGAAGGTTCGGGCGAGGCCATGGCGTCGGGGCGGAAAACCCCCAATGATACCCGCCCGGGCGCCGCGCGGCCGGGCCGCTCGCCGCCCCCGAAGCCGGGCCGGGCCCGGAAATTCGCGTCGAAGGTCTTGAAAGATAAGGGAACCCGCCCCAAAATAGCGGTCTGAACCAGTGATCGGGACGGAGCTGCAGAGTTAAAAGCTAGCTGACTCGATTAGCCCGGCGTTGTTTTCATCTTCGACCTCCTGGAGGCGCGGACAATGACGGACATCTCGAGCCAGCGCGCACTCGCGCGCACGTCCCCCCATCTGCCCCTGGCGTGGTACTTCGACCCGCGGGTGGCGGACATCGAGCGCAGGTTCCTCTTCGAGCGCGGCCCCGGTTACGTGGGGCATGCGCAGATGGCCCCAAACCCCGGCGACTACCGCGTCCTCGATGCGCGCGGCGGGGGCTGGGCGCTGGTCAACAACGGCGGGCGCCACGACCTCGTCTCGAACGTCTGCCGCCACCGCCAGGCGATCATCCTCCGGGGCGCCGGCGCCCTGCCCGGCGGCACCATCACCTGCCCGCTGCACCGCTGGAGCTACAGCGGCGAGGGCAAGCACCTCGGCGCGCCCGCGTTTCCCGACCATCCGTGCCTCGACCTGCCGCGCCAGGACCTCGCGGCCTGGAACGGCATGCTCTTCAACGGCAAGCGCGACGTCGCCCGCGACCTCGCGAGGCTCGGCGTGGCGAAGGAGCTCGACTTCGAGGGCTACCAGCTCGACAAGGTGGACGTCATCGAGTACGACTTCAACTGGAAGACCTTCATCGAGGTCTACCTCGAGGACTACCACGTCGGGCCCTTCCACCCGGGGCTGGGCAAGTTCGTCACCTGCGACGACCTGCGCTGGGAGTTCGGCGAGTGGTACAGCGTGCAGACGGTCGGCGTGCACCAGGCGCTCGGCAAGCCCGGCAGCGACGTGTACAAGATGTGGCACGAGCAGGTGCTCCGGTTCCGCAACGGCGAGCCGCCGAAGCACGGCGCGATCTGGCTCACCTACTACCCGAACGTGATGGTGGAGTGGTACCCCCACGTGCTCGTCATCTCGACCCTGCAGCCGCGCGGCCCCGACAGATGCGTGAACGTCGTGGAGTTCTACTACCCGGAGGAGATCGCGCTCTTCGAGCCGGAGTTCATGCAGGCGCAGCAGCAGGCCTACCACGAGACCGCGATCGAGGACGAGGAGATCTGCCTGCGCATGACCGAGGGCCGGCGCGCGCTCGTGGCCGAGGGGCGCGAGGAGCACGGCCCCTACCAGTCGCCCATGGAGGACGGCATGGTCCACTTCCACGAGTTCGTGCGCCGGGAGATCGGGCAGCACACCTGTTAAGCTCGTGCTGGCGCCTGCCGCAAATCGTTCGGGAAGTCACGCCACCCTCATCTCCACAATCGGTCAAGAATCTTCTTCTAAAGTTGATACACGGCTTGCCCCGCGATGAAAACGGGCTAGTGTGGTTCGAGTACGACGTGGCGAAACAAATGAAATTGTTGGCTCCCAGCGTCGACAATCTTGTTCACCCCAACGGACAAACACAGATACTTGCCAGAAATGAATGGGAGTTCTTGTGGAGCAACCTTGCGAACTCAACCGGCGGCGGACCTCAACATTGGATTCCCACAATACTTGCTCGAATTTCCCCCTGGGAGCGAATCAAGCTGCCTCAAAGTCATCTTATCGGCCCATTTCGAAAGGTAGCGAGTAAAGGCTCTGCCTTTGAAGGCTTTTCTGAGCGCGGTCTAATTGAGGATTTAGCGGCGCTGGAACGGCCGGGCATTGAAAGAATGGCAGATAAGGAGCGCTTCCTCCGAATCAACAAATTTGTTCAAGAAGTGACGGAGCGTTCAGACGCAAGGATAGAGGCGAAGCCGGCGCCTGCCGCAAACGAATCGGGGCGGCCCCAGGCCGCCCCGTTCGCTTCTTCTGCTCCTCCTCCTCGCGCCTACTCGTCGAACTCGTGCACGACCGCCCAGAGCGTGGCGAACGTGTGCTGCGGGAAATCGGCGTGGAGCGCCTCGTAATCCTCGGCGCGCTCGGGCTCGCCCTGCTTCGCCTTGCGGATCTCGTACCAGCGCTGCACGATCCGCTCGCGCAGCGCGTGCGGCGGCATCGCGGGCCGGCGCAGCGCCGAGCTCGTGCCGGCGAAGAGCCGGCGCTTGAGCGTCACGTCCGCCGACGAGATCCGGAAGAGCTTGGTCAGCATGTTCGAGGTCGCCCCGTGCCGGATGAAGAACTCGAGCTGGCGCGAGCGCTTCGTGAGGTAGTCGACCTGCCGCAGCCCGTGCTCGAGCGACCCGGCGTCGATCTGGATCGCCACCCGCGGCTCGGGCATCTCGGCCAGCTTCACCAGGTCCGCCGAGCTGAGCGCGCGCAGCTCCTCGCGCTGCTGCTCGGTGAACCCCGGCGGCGGCGGCGAGCGCTCCTCGGCGCCGCGCTGCAGCTCGCGGATCAACTGGGCGAGCACCAGGAGCCTCAACTGCTGGTCGCGGATCACGAACATCGGACCCTCCGCCGGTAATTCCTTCGCCTGCCTGCCCGACTGCCACTTCCTTGCCGGAGCACCGCGCCAAAATGCCCTGCGCACGGCGCGAAGTCAACGGGAAATCGCCGCCCGGGCGATCGGCGAATTTCCCGGGCATCGACCTTGCTCTCAGTCCTCCTCGCGCTCGAGCTTGAACTGGGAAACGAGCTGCTGCTGCATCTGCGGCGGCACCGGCGCGTAATGGCTGAACTCCAGCGTGTACGCCCCCTGCCCGCCGGTGACCGAGCGCAGCCGCGACTGGTACTCGGACACCTCCGAGAGCGGCACGCTGCCGCGGATGGCCATGAGGTCGCCGCCCGTGGTCTCGGTCCCCGTCACCTGGCCGCGCTTGCCCGAGATGTCCGAGGTGAGGTCGCCCACGAAGCGGTCGGGGGCGGTGATCTCGATGGTCACGATGGGCTCGAGCAGGATCGGCGCGGCCTTGAGGATCGCGTCGATCACCGCCTTGCGTCCCGCGGTCACGAAGGCGATCTCCTTCGAGTCCACCGGGTGGCTCTTGCCGTCGTAGACGATCACGCGCACGTCCTCGACCGGGTAGCCCGCGATCACCCCGTGGTCGAGCGCCTGGCGCACGCCCTTCTCGACCGCGGGAATGAACACCGTGGGGATCACCCCGCCCTTCACCTGGTCGACGAACTCGAATCCGGCGCCGCGGGCCAGGGGCTCGACCTTCAGGAACACCTCGCCGAACTGGCCCGCCCCGCCGGTCTGCTTCTTGTGCCGGCAGTGGCCCTCGGCCTTCTTCGTGATCGTCTCGCGGTACGGGATCTTCGGCGGCTTCACCGAGACCTCGAGCTTGTACTGCTGCTGCATCTTCTCGAGCTTGGTGCGCATGTGCAGGTCGCCCAGCCCGCGGATCACCGTCTCGTGGGTGGTCGGATGGCGCTCGACCCACAGGCACGGGTCCTCGACCTCGAGCTTGTGCAGCACCTCGAAGAGGCGCTGCTCGTCGCCCTTGCGACGGGTCTCCACCGCGATCGCGTGCATCGGCGTCGGGAACTCGAGGGAGCGCAGCCGGATGTGGTCCTCGTCGTGGGAGTCGTGCAGCACCGAGTTGAACTCGATCTCCTCGACCTTCGTCACGGCGCCGAGGTCGCCGGGGACGAGAGAATCGACCTCGACGTACTCCTTGCCCTGCACCTGGTAGAGGTGCGCGACCTTGAAGGGTTTCTTGCCCTCGCCCACGTAGAGCTGGCCGTCCCGGGCGAGCGTGCCCTGGTGGACGCGGAAGACGGAGACCTTGCCGACGTACGGGTCCATCACGATCTTGAAGACGTGGGCCAGGACGTGCTTCGAGGCGTCCGGCTCGGCGTGGAACTCCTCGCCCTCGGTGCCTTCGGAGCGCAGGAAGGGCGGCGGGTTGCCCTCGGTCGCGTCGGGCGCGAGCCGGGCGAGGATGTCGAGGAACTCGGCCACGCCCGCGCCGGTGCGCGCCGAGGCGAAGCACACGGGCATGAGGTGCCCCTCGCGCAGCGCCTTCTCGAACGGCGCGTGCAGCTGCTCGGGGGCGAGTTCCTCGCCCTGCTCGAGGTAGAGCGCCATCAGGTCCTCGTCGACCTCCACCACCTGGTCGATGAGCGCGGAGTGGGCCGCCTTGACGGACGAGAAGTCCGCGTCTCCGTCGGGGTTGAAGAAGCAGTCGACCACGTCCTGGCGCCCGTGGGCGGGGAGGTTGATCGGCAGGCATTCCTTGCCGAACACCTCCTGGATGCGCGCGAGCAAGCCGCCCAGGTCCACGTTCTCCGCATCGATCTTGTTCACGAGGATCATCCGGCAAAGGCCCCGGCGCGCGGCCGCCCGCATCATGCGCGCGGTGTTGAGCTCGATGCCGTTCTGGGCATTGACCACGATCACGGCGGTCTCGACCGCGGCCAGGGCGGCGATCGACTGCCCGGCGAAGTCCGGCATGCCGGGCGTGTCGACGAGGTGGACGTGCTTGCCCCCGTAGGGAAAATTCACGAGGGCGGAATTGAGGGAATGGCCGTACTGCTTCTCGAGGGGGTCGGTGTCGCACACCGTGCTGCCGCGCTCCGTGCTGCCCATCGCGCCGATCACTCCGGCTTTCCACAGCAGGGCCTCGGCCAGTGTCGTCTTGCCCGCCCCGCCGTGGCCGACTAGGGCCACGGTGTGGATGTTCCCGGTCGAATACTTCGCCACGACGACGCCTCCTCTCTGCTGCAAAGCAGCATGGCCGGATCGCAAAGGGGTATCGGCCTAGAGTACCCGACCTCGGCCCGGGCGCGCAGGGGGGTCGGATCAAGTCACGCGCTGATTTCCAGCTCGACCATCGGGGCGCTTCCCGTGAGCGCCGCGCAGGCCCACAGGTAGGCGCGGATCGCCCCGCGCGCGTTCTCGAGCGCCTCGACCTCCGAGGCGCCCCGGCAGACGCAACCGGGGATGTCCACGACGTGCGCGAAGTAGCAGCCGCGGGCACGGTGCAGCGCGACGCGGTAGCGGCGATCCTCGCTCGGGTCCATGGCATCGCAGCCTGCCGCGGCGCGGCGCGCGCTTCCACGGGAAATGGCCCTGGACGCGTTGGGGATTTTCGACGGACCGCACCGGCCTTCGCGCCTAGGATGCGTCTCACCGGCCGGGGCGCTTTCCTCGTCCCGCCGGATCGAAGGCGACTCGCATCGAAGGAGGACGACGTGAAGGAACTGACCCCCGAGGAAGTGCTGCGCATCGCCGGCGGCGTGCCGTTCGCCGCGGCGCTCGACGAGCTCACCTATCGGTCGCCGCAGGAGTCGGCTGCCGATCCGGTCGATTGCGCGCGGCTCGTGGGAAGGAACCTCTGCCCGTCCGAGCCCGCATGAACCGCGCATGGCGATCCGCGTCCCGGCCGTTCCCCCATCGACACAGGAGAAGCACATGAAAGAGCTGGACAGGAAGGACGCTCCGGAGGTCTCGGGCGGCCAGGTGACGGATCCGTTCCCCGAGCCGATCGTCATCTCGGACCCGATCATCGTCGCGCCCGGGCCGACGCCGACGGTGCCGCCGTACGTGCCCACGAAGAGCACCGAGTACTAGTCGCGCGGCCGCGATGAAGCGCCCGACGACGCGAGGGGGCGGAAGGCAGCCCGGCGGACCGGAAATCCCGGTCGTGGCGCCCGGCAGCGGCTTCGAGCCGACGCCGGCGCCGGAGCGTCCCGGCTATCCGCAGGCCCCGGGCGGCACGCCGCCGCCCCCCGTCGAGACGCCGGAGCGCGAGTTCCACTTTTCTTGACCAAGGAGCAGCAAGATGGAAGAAGCGAAGCAGCAACAGCAGCAGCAGCAGGCGCAACCCGATGCCGGACAGGAACTGCCGGCCGAGCAGGCGGCGGAAGTGGCGGGCGGGGACGGGTCGTGCACGTCGACCGCGACGATGGGAACCGGCGGCGTGACCGTGACGACCACCGGCACGTCGTCCGGCGACAGCCTGGTCGACGCGTACGAAGGGTACGTCGAGCTCACGTCCCACATCATCGGGCGGGTGGCAGGAACCGAGTACTGACCAGAGCCGTCGGGCCGGCGCAGCCGGCCCGCGCCGGGAGCCCCTCATGCAGGAAGCCATCACGCCTCGCCCCATGCAGTCAGGAACGGTTCGCGCCTGGCACCTCGTCGTCCTGTACGCCCTGGTCTTCATGGCGTTCGCGGTCCTCTCGGCGAAGCTCTCGTCGGGGGCCGACCCGCTTTTCCGCTCGGCACTCGGCATCATGCTGTTCCAGGCGCTCTGCGGCCTGTTCGTCCTCGCCATCAGCCTGGCCGTGCCGGAGCTGCGCAATTCCCTGTCCGGGCTGTACCGGCATGCGCCCCGCGGGCTGCGCACGTCGGACGTCCTGCTCTTCCTCGGGGTGAGCGTCACGTGGTCCCTGGGCGCGGAGCGCACGCTCATCCTGCTTCCGCTGCTGGCGTGGAAGCCCGGCCTCTACGACACCTTCCAGCTGAGCGCCGGCCTGCCGGACGTCGGGGCGCAGTTCATCCTGTACTTCCTCGTCGCCGCCGTCGTCATCGCGCCTTTCGCCGAGGAGCTGCTCTTCCGGGGCTACCTGCAGAACCTCCTCGCGCGCCGATGGGGCCTTTGGCCGGGCGTGGCCCTGTCGGCGCTGCTCTTCGGGGCCGCGCACCTCGAGCACGGCGCGGGCGCGGCCGTCTCCGGGATCTTCTACTCGCTGGTCTACCTGAAGTTCCGGTCCCTCTGGCAGGGCACGATCCTGCATGCGCTGCACAACGTCTGCGTCATCTTCCTGCTGCTTGCCGTGCCCCTGTTCACGAAGCCGAGGGCGGGAACGGCGAACCTGTCGAACTGGGCGTTCGAGATCGTCCTCACCCTCGCCTTCCTCGCCCTGTTCGGCCGTTTCTGGCGCCGCTTCCGTCCCGCCGACTGATCCGCCGCATCCCGTGAGCGCGGACATGTTTCGCGCGGAGGTCCGCGCCCACGCCGACGACGCCTGGCTCGGGCGCATCGTCCTCATCCGCCCCCTGTCGTTCACCCTGCTCACGGCCGTGGCGGCCGCGTTCACCGCGGCACTCCTCGCCTACGGCATGCTCGGCCAGTACACGCGCAAGGCGCGCGTGGCCGGCGTGCTCGAGCCGCAGGCGGGTGTCGTGAAGGTCCTCGCCCCCCAGGCCGGCGTCGTGCAGAGCGTGCCCGTGCGCGAGGGCGAGCGCGTGGCGGCGGGCGCGGCGATCGCGCGCATCGGCGACGGGCGCACGGGACCGGCGCGCGAGGAGATCGGCGCGGCGGTGGGCCGGCGCATCGCCGAGCGCCGCGGGGCGCTGCGCTCGCAGCGCGCGCAGCTCGCCCGCGCCATGGCGGCGGAAGCCGAGGGCCTGCGCCGGCGCCGCGCGGGGCTCGCCCGCGAGCTCGCGCAGATCGGCCGGGAGATCGCGACCCAGGAGGCGCGCACCGCCCTCGCGCGCACCGCACTGGCGCGCGCGCGCGCCCTCGAGCGCATCGGCTTCCTCTCCGGCGCCGCCCTCGACCGCGAGCGCGACACGCAGCTCGGGCAGACGGGGCAGCTCGAGGCGCTGCAGCGGGCGCGCTCGGCCCTGCAGCGCCAGCGCGAGGACCTCGAGTCCGCCGCCGCCGCCGGACGCGCGCGCAACGCCGCCCAGCTCGCCGCCCTCGACCTGCAGCGCGCGGCGCTCGAGCAGGAGGGACTCGAGCGCGGGCTGCAGTACCGCTCCGCGATCGTGGCACCCGCCGGAGGCACGGTCGCCACGGTGCTGGTCGAGCGCGGGCAGGCGGTCGTTCCCGGCATGGCGCTCGCCACCATCATCCCGGCCGATTCGCTGCTCGAAGCGCAGCTCTTCGCGCCCTCGCGCGCGATCGGCTTCGTGCGCCCGGGGCAGCGCGTCCTGCTGCGCTACCTCGCCTATCCGCACCAGAAGTTCGGCGCGTATCCGGGGCGCGTCGTCGCCGTCGCGCGCGACGCCGCGTTCCCGTCCGAGCTCGGGTACGTGCCGCCGGACGGCTCGCGCGAGCCGCTCTACCGCATTCGCGTCGCCCTCGCGTCCCAGTCGATCTCCGCGTACGGGCGCCCCCGCGCGCTGCAGCCGGGCATGCGCGTGGAGGCGGACGTGCTGCTCGACCGGCGCCGCCTCGTGGAGTGGATCTTCGAGCCGCTCTTCAGCCTGGCGGGGCGCGCGTAGTGGAGGCGCTGGCACAGCTGCGCCTGGGCGCCGGGCGCCGGCTTCCGGTGTTCCTGCAGACCGAGGCGGCGGAGTGCGGGCTGGCGAGCCTGGGCATGGTGGCCTGCTTCCACGGGCACCGCATCGACCTCGCGGGCCTGCGCCGGCGCTTCACCGTCTCGCTCAAGGGCGCGACCCTCGCGTACCTCATGCAGGCGGCCGGCCAGCTCGACTTCGCCCCGCGGCCGCTGCGCCTCGAGCTCGACGAGCTGCCGCAGCTGCGCACGCCGTGCATCCTGCACTGGGACCTCAACCACTTCGTCGTCCTCAAGAGCGCGGACGCGCGCGGCGCGGTGGTCCACGATCCGGCGTTCGGGGTGCGGCGCCTTTCGCTCGAGGAGGTCTCGCGGCACTTCACCGGCGTGGCGCTCGAGCTGTCGCCGACCACGGGCTTCGCGCCCGTCGACGAGCGCCGGCGCGTGCGCCTGCGCGACCTCATGGGCCCGGTCACCGGGCTGCACCGCTCACTCGCCCAGGTCTTCGTGCTGGCCCTCGCGCTGCAGGCGATCGCCGTGGTGAGCCCCTTCTACATCCAGTGGACGATCGACGGGGCGGTGGTCTCGGCCGACCGCGACCTCCTCGCCGTGCTGGGCCTGGGGTTCCTGCTGCTGGCGCTGATGCAGGTGGCGCTCACGGCCCTGCGCTCCTGGGTCGTGCTCTACCTCGGCACGAGCCTGAACCTGCAGTGGCTCGCCAACGTCTTCTCGCACCTGCTGCGCCTTCCGGTGAGCTGGTTCGAGAAGCGCCACCTGGGCGACGTGGTCTCCCGCTTCGGCGCGGTGAACGCGATCCAGCGCACCCTCACCTCGAGCTTCGTGGAGGCGCTGATCGACGGCGTGATGGCCGCGGCCACGCTCGCGATGATGCTCGTCTACAGCCGCGTGCTCGCCGCGCTCGCCGTGGGCGCCGTGGCCGCCTATGGCGTGCTGCGCTGGGCCTTCTACGATCCCCTGCGCCGCGCCACCGAGGAGCACATCGTGCACAGCGCCAAGCAGCAAAGCCACTTCCTGGAGACCGTGCGCGGGGTGCAGTCGATCAAGCTCTTCGGCCGGCAGGAGGAGCGCCGCTCCCGGTGGCTGAACCTCGTGGTCGACGCGACCAACCGCGACCTCGCCACGCAGAAGCTCGGGCTCGCGTTCCGCTGCGCCAACTCGCTCGTCTTCGGCCTCGAGCGCATCGCCATCGTCTGGCTGGGCGCCCTTCTCGTGCTGGGCAGCGCCTTCTCCGTGGGCATGCTCTTCGCCTTCATCTCGTACAAGGAGCAGTTCTCGGCGCGGGTGGCGGGCCTCATCGACAAGATGATCGAGCTGCGGATGCTGGGGCTGCAGGCCGAGCGGCTCGCCGACATCGTGCTCTCGCCGCCGGAGGCGAGCGGCCCGGGCCTGCCGGTGGACGACATCGAGCCGACGCTCGAGGTGGCGAACGTCTCCTTCCGCTACTCGGACACGGAGCCCTTCGTGCTGCTCGGCTGCTCGTTCGCGGTGCGCTCGGGCGAGTCGGTCGCCGTCGTCGGCCCCTCCGGCGGCGGCAAGACGACGCTGGTCAAGCTCATGCTGGGCCTGCTGGCCCCCACGGACGGGCGCATCCTCGCCGGCGGCGTGGACATCCAGAAGCTGGGCATCGACCGCTACCGCAAGCTCGTGGGCACGGTGATGCAGGACGACCAGCTCTTCGCCGGCTCGATCGCCGACAACATCAGCTTCTTCGACCCGGCGCCGGACCGGGGCGCCATCGAGCGCTACGCGCGCATGGCCGCCGTGCACGACGACATCGCCGCGATGCCGATGGCGTACAACACGCTGATCGGCGACATGGGCGCGGCGCTCTCCGGCGGGCAGAAGCAGCGCATCCTGCTCGCCCGGGCCCTGTACAAGCAGCCGCGCATCCTCTTCCTCGACGAGGCCACGAGCGCCCTCGACGTGCAGAAGGAGCGCGCGGTGAACGAGGCGGTGCGCTCGCTCAACCTCACGCGCATCCTCATCGCCCATCGCCCGGAGACGATCGCCTCGGCCGAGCGGGTGATCGTGCTGCAGGGCGGCCGGCTCGCCCAGGACCTGAAGCGCGTGCCGGCGCCGGGCAGCGCGCGGCCGGCCTGAGGGGCCGCGGGGCCCGGAATATAATCGGGCCTTTACCGCGCCCGCCCATGACCTCTTCCTGGATGCTCGTCGCGGGCTTCCTCTTCGCCACGATGGGCGTGTTCGTGAAGCTCGCCTCGGCCGAGTTCAGCAGCCCCGAGCTCGTCTTCTACCGCTCGGCCGTGAGCCTGCTCACCGTGCTCGCCATCGTGGCCACCGGCCGGCGCACCGTGCGCACGCGCTACTTCGGCATGCACCTGTTGCGCTCGGTGGTCGGGGCCTTCTCGCTCATGGGCTACTTCTACGCGATCTCCCGGCTGCCGCTCGCCACCGCCCAGACCCTCAACTACACCTCGCCCATCTTCCTCGCCATCGGCACCGTCGCGCTGCTGCACGAGCGCTTCTCCGGGCGGCTCGTCGGCGCGATCGTGGTCGGATTCGCCGGCGTGGCGATCCTGCTGCGGCCCACGTTCGAGGAGGGAAAGCAGGCCGCGGCGCTGATCGGGCTGATGTCCGGGGTGATGGCGTCGTGGGCCTACCTCAGCGTGCGCACCCTGGGCAAGCTGGGCGAGCCCGACTGGCGCGTGCTCTTCTGGTTCGCCCTCGTGGCGTGCGTGCTCACGGCGGGCTGGCAGCTCGCCACCGGGCCCATCCATCCCGTCCGCTGGGACAATGGCCTGCTCCTCCTCGGGATGGGCGCGGCGGGCACGCTCGCGCAGCTCGCCATGACGCGCGCCTACCGCACCGGCAACACCCTGGTGGTCGGCGCCTTCTCGTACTCGACGCTGGTGTTCGGGGCGCTCGCCACCGCCGTGGTCTGGCGCGAGCGCCTCCCGCCGCTCGAGTGGCTGGGGATGCTCGTGATCGTCGCCAGCGGCATCATGGCGATGCGCGCCGAGCGCAAGGAAGAGGTCGAGGAAGCGGGATTCGAGAGCTGAGGACATGGAACGATTGCTCGTCACGACGCAGGAGCTGGCCGACCACCTCGCCGATCCGGACTGGGTGGTGATCGACACGCGCCACGACCTCGACGACCCCGAGTGGGGACGGCGGGTCTACGAGCGCGGGCACATCCCGGGCGCGTACTTCCTCGACATCGAGGAGGAGCTGTCCGGGCCGAAGACCGGCACGAACGGCCGCCACCCGCTGCCCGACCCCGCGGCGTTCGCCGCGCGGCTCGAGGCCTGCGGCATCGGCCCCGGCTCCCGGGTCGTGGCCTACGACGACGCGGGCGGCTGCTACGCCGTGCGCCTGTGGTGGATGCTGCGCTGGCTGGGCCACGAGCGCGCGGCCCTCCTCGACGGGGGGCTCGCGCGATGGGAGCGCGAGGCGCGTCCCGTCACGGCCGAGCAGCCGCCGCGGCGCCAGGGCGGCTTCGTCCCGCGCCCGATGCTCGGCGCCACGGTCGATGCCGCCTACGTGGAGCACATGCGCACCGATCCGTCGGCCCGTCTCGTCGATGCGCGCGCCGCCGAGCGCTACACGGGCGCGAAGGAGCCGCTCGACCCGGTCCCCGGCCACGTCCCCGGCGCCGTGCAGCGCTTCTGGAAGACGAACCTCGCGCCGGACGCCACCTTCAAGTCGCCCGAGGACCTGCGCGACGAGCTCCTCGACCTGCTCGACGGCACGGCGCCCGAGCGCTCCGTGCACATGTGCGGCTCGGGCGTGACCGCGTGCCACAACCTCTTCGCCATGGCGCTCGCCGGCCTCGACGGCGGGCGGCTGTATCCCGGATCGTGGAGCGAGTGGTGCGCCGACCCGTCCCGCCCGGTCGCGAAGGGCCCCACGCCCTGACCCTCGCCGGCTTTCGCGCGACCGCCGCGGCGCTGCTCGCCGCCGGGCTGGGGCTCGCATCGCCGGCCGTGTCGCAGGAGGCGCACGTCGTGCCGCCGCCGGCGCTCGTCCTCGATGGCGTGCCGCCGATTCCCGCGAGCCTCGCGCACGACCTCGCGCCCTACGCGGAATTCCGCAGCCACCGCATGCTCTCGTGGCAGCCGCACCGGCGGGCGCTGCTCGTGCGCCGGCGCCTGCATGCGACCGCGCAGGCGTACCTGGTGGAGGCGCCGGGCGCGCCGCCCGCGCCGCTCATCGACCTGCCCGACGCCGTGCACGATGCGGCGTTCGAGCCGGCCGAGGGCCGCTATTTCGTCTATACGCGCGCCGAGGGCGGCAACGAGGGGTACCGCCTCTACCGCTTCGACCTCGCCGGGCGCGCGTCGACGCCGCTCGGTCCCGGGGGCCGGCGGGTGATCGGCATGGACTGGCGCCGCGACGGCAGGCTCCTCGCGTACACGGCGCAGCCCGTGGACCGCGCGGGCCGCGGCCGCGCGGCCGACACCGAGATCCGGCTCGTCGATCCGGCGCATCCGGCGAGCGACCGACGGCTCGCCCGCCTGCCCGGCGGCGGATGGTACGGCATGCGCTTCTCGGAGGACGGCCGGCACCTGGCGCTCATCGAGTACCGCTCGGCGGCGGACAGCCGCATCTGGGTGGTCGATGCGGCGAGCGGCAAGCGCCGGCGCGTGACGCCCGTGGGACGCCGGCCCGTCTCCTACGGCGAGCCGCGCTTCTCCGGCGACGGCCGCGGCCTGTTCGCCACCAGCGACCGCGGCTCGGAGTTCAAGCGCCTGGTCTATATCCCGCTGCACGGCGGGCGCGAGCGCGTGCTGACCGGGAACATCGCCCACGACGTCGACGAGTTCGCCGTCTCGCTCGACGCCGGGCGCATCGCCTTCGTCACGAACGAGGACGGCTCGCACGCCCTGCGCTTCCTCGACCTCGCCACCCTGGAGGAGCTGCCGCGCCCGTCGCTCGTGCACGGGGTGATCTCGGAGCTCCGGTGGCGGCCCGGCAGCGACGAGCTGGCGTTCGACGTGCGCGCGGCGCGCACCGCCGGGGACGTCTTCACCTACGACGTGAAGACCCACCGCGTGGCGCGGTGGACCAACGGGAACAGCCCCCGGGTGAACACGAGCCGCTTCGCCGAGCCGGTGATCGTGCGCTGGAAGAGCTTCGACGGGCGCGAGGTGAGCGGCCTCCTCTACCGCCCTGCCGAGCGCTTCGAGGGCAAGCGTGCCGTGATCGTGGTGATCCACGGCGGTCCCGGGCGCCAGGCGCGCGCCGGCTTCCTCGGCCGCAACAACTATCTCCTCGACGCCCTCGGCATCGCCCTCGTCTATCCGAACGTCCGGGGCTCGCGCGGCTTCGGCAAGCGCTTCCTGCGCCTGGACGACGGGGGCCGGCGCGAGGACGCGCTGAAGGACCTCGGAGCGCTCCTCGACTGGATCGCGAAGCAGCCGGGCCTGGACGCGAAGCGCGTGGCGGTGCTGGGCGCGGGCTCCGGCGGCTCCATGGCGCTCGCCTGCGCGGTGCGTTTCCCCGAACGGCTCGCGGCGGCCGAGAGCATCGTCGGCATCTCCGATTTCCCCCCCTTCCTCGAGCGCGCCGAGGGCGACCGCGGCCAGCGCCGCGCCGAGCACGGCGACGGGCGCGACGCGGCGATGCGCGCCTTCCTCGCGGCGGTCTCCCCGCTCCGCCACGGCGGCCGGATCGCCAATCCCCTCTTCGTGGTGCAGGGGCGCAACGACCCGCGGGGGCCGTACCGCGAGGCGGAGCGGATCGTGGCCGGGCTCAAGCGCCGCGGCACGCCGGCCTGGTTCCTCATGGCGAACGACGAGGGCCACGGCTTCGCGCGCCAGCCCCAGCGCGACTACCTGTACTACGCGACCGTGGAGTTCATGCGCCGGGCGCTGGCCCCGTAGGACGCGGCGGCACGCATCCCGCGCCCGCGCTACGCGCCTCGGCTACTCGGTCCCGATGACGGTCTTCACCGCCGAGACGAGGCCCGAGATCTTGAAGGGCTTGGTGACGTAGCCGTCGGCACCGAGGGTGAGGCCGCGCGCGATGTCCGTCACGTCCGAGCGGCCCGTCATCATGACCACCGGCATCTTCATGATCTTCTGGTTGCCGCGGATGCGCTCGAGGATCGAGAAGCCGTCGGTGTCCGGCAGCGACACGTCGAGCAGGACGAGGTCGGGCAGCGGCAGCTTGTTGAACTCGGCGTTGATCTCCTGCCGGTTGCGCGCGAACCGCGTGAGGAACCCCTCCTTCGAGAGCACCTCGCCCACGAGCTGCAGCATCGCGAGGTCGTCCTCGACGACGAGGATCGAGTGCCGGTCGCCGCCGCGGGGGATCACCTTGCCCTGGGGGCGGCGCGCCATGGCCACGTAGAACCCGGTGCGCGCCAGCTGCGGCGTGCCGGCGCTCGCCTCGCGCCGGGCGTCGGCGACGCGCTCGGGCGACGGCGGCGGCGTCGGCGCCTGCGGCCGGGTGAAGTCGAGGTCGAGGTCGTCGTCGGAGCTCATGGGGTGGATATCTTAGACCCCTCCGAGCGCTTGCCGCCAATGCGGCTTTCCTCGCCGCGCAGGAGCTTGCGGATGTTGGCCTCGTGGCGCACGACCAGCACCAGGGACATCGCGGCGACGGCGGCGAGCACCGGCCCGGCGCCCGAGAGGTACCAGGCCGCGGCGGGGGCGACGAGCGCGGCGCAGAGCGCGGCGAGCGAGGAGTACCGCGTGGCGAACGCGACGACGGCCCACGCGGCGAGGGCGGCGAGCCCGACGCGCCAGTCGAGGGCGATCAGCACGCCGGCCGCCGTCGCGACCCCCTTGCCGCCGCGAAAGCGCAGCCAGACCGGGAAGACGTGCCCGAGGAACGCGCAGAAGCCGACCAGCGCAGCGAGGCCGGGGCCGACGCCCGCGGCGTGGGCGACGAGCACGGCGGCCCAGCCCTTCGCCGCGTCGCCCGCGAGCGTGATGAGGGCGGCGGCGCGGCTTCCCGAGCGCAGCACGTTGGTCGCGCCGATGTTGCCCGAGCCGTAGGTGCGCGGGTCGGGAAGGCGCATCGCGCGGCTCACCAGCACCGCGAAGGGGATGGAACCGGCGAGGTAGCCGCCCAGGGCGCACAGGAACGCCGTCATGGCCATACTCTACAATAGCCCGCCATGGATACGATCTTCATCCGCGAGTTCCGCGTCGACGCGTGGGTGGGCATCTACGAGTGGGAGAAGCAGCGCGCGCAGACGCTCGAGATGGAGGTCGACATCGGCATCCCCGGCAACGCGGTCGGCCGCACCGACAACATCCACGACACGGTGAACTACGGCGAGGTGATCGAGCGCATCGCCGCGGAGCTTCGCGAGCGCAGGTTCAGGCTGCTCGAGGCGCTCGCGGAATTCGTCTGCGACCTGCTCACCGAGGAGTACCGCGCGCCGTGGGTGCGGGTGTCGGTGGCGAAGCTCGGGCACGTGCGCAACGTGCGCAAGGTGGGCGTGGTGCTCGAGCGGCGCCGGGAACCGGGCGCGTGAGCGGCCTGGCCAAGTGGGTGCTGGTGATCGCGGTCGGGGTCTTCGTGATCGGCGCCGCGCAGCCCTGGCTCGCGCGCCGCGGCCTGGGCCGCCTTCCCGGCGACATCACCGTGCACTGGCGCGGGCGGCGCATCTACGTGCCGATCACGACCACGGTGCTCCTCTCGCTCGCCCTGACGCTCCTCGGGCGGCTGGTCTAGCCCGCGCTTGCCGCTTCGGGCCCGGGCTCGGTGAAGATCGCCCGGTACGCCGCGTAGGTCGACGAGATCGCGAGCGGCACCCACACCAGGTAGCCCAGGCCGAACGGGATCGTCGCGAGGACCGCGAAGACCGCCATCACCAGGCCGTAGACCAGGAACGGCACGAAGTTGACCATGCACGCCGCGAAGCTCGCCTTCATCGCCTCGACGGGGGCGACGCCGTGCATGATCACGAGCGCCGGGGCGAACCAGTACGCCGCGAGCAGCGGGACCATGAGGGCGAGCGCGAGCAGCCCCCCCAGCGCGATCGGCAGCGCCGAGGCCATCGCCGCGGACACCACGTCGTGCGCGTCGCCCTGCATCGCCGCGCCCAGGATCGCGAAGCCGGCGAAGCCCGCGAAGACGAGGAAGATCACCACCCAGCCGGCGAGCACGAGCAGCCCCACGACGAGCAGGGCCGGGAAGCGCGTGCGGAAGCCGGCGAAGAGATGCTCGAGCTCGAAGTCCCCGCCGCGCTCGAGCGAGCGGCAGGCGACCACGAAGCCGGCGGCGATCGCCGGGTTCACCGCCTGGAAGGCGAGCGAGCCCACCACCGGCACGAGCCCCACGAGGAAGGCGATCACGAAGACCACCAGGATCGACAGGATCCACATGAGCGGCGAGCGCGCGAAGAGCCTCCAGCCGAGCGCGATCCAGGTCCAGCCTTCGCCCGCGCTCGTGCGCCTTCCCGGCAGCACGAGGCGCAGGCCCTCGCCCGGCTCGCCCGCGACCGCTGGCACTTCGGTGCTGCTCATCTTCGCCCCCCTGCCGCGGCGCGGCGCTCGCGGGCGAGATTACTCCTGCGACGCGACGGCAACAAGGATCGGCGAGAGCGTGCGCACGATCTCGGCCGGGTCCATGCGCAGCAGGTAGCCGCGGCGCCCGCCGTTGATGTAGATCGCCGGCAGGTCGAGCACGCTGCGCTCGAGGTACACGGGCATCGGCCTGCGCGTGCCGAAGGGCGAGGTGCCGCCCACGAGGTAGCCGGAATGGCGCTGCGCGACCTCCGGGCGGCAGGGGAAGACGCGCTTGGCGCCCGCCACGCGCGCCAGCTCCCTGGTCGCCACCTTGCGGTCGCCGTGCATGAGCACCACGAGCGGCTCGCCCTTGTCGGTCTCCATCACCAGCGTCTTCACCACCTCGTGCTCGGGCACGCCCAGCGCGCTCGAGGACACCGTCGTGCCGCCGTGCTCCACGTAGTCGTAGAAGTGCTCGCTGTACGCGACGCCCTCGCGGTCGAGGAACGCCGTGGCCGGCGTCGCGCCCCGCCCGGCCATCAGACGAACAGGCGCACGAGCAGGCTCGCGCCGGTGAAGACGAGCAGGCCGCCCACGACACGGCGCATCTGCTGCTGCGTGAGGCCGAGGTGGATGCGCGTGCCCAGCCGCAGGCCGAGCCAGGCGAAGGGCGCGAGCGCCGCCACGCCGATGCCGATGGCCGCGTGCAGCAGCAGCCCGGTGACCGCGTAGAGCGCCGCGCGGATCACCGTCGAGATCGAGATGAGCGCCGAGGTGGTGGCGCGCACCTTGCTCTTGTCGCCCAGGCGCCCCGACAGGTAGGTCGCGTAGATCGGCCCGCCCGCGCCGAACACGGTCGCCACCGCGCCGGCCACCACGCCGGTGGGCACGACCCAGGCGAGGGGCAGGGCCTTGTGCATGGTGGGGTTCGCGATGCTGTAGACGCCCACGGCGAGCGCGAAGGCGCCCAGCGCGATGCGCAGGTAATGGTCCGGCACGTGCACGAGGACCGTGGCGCCGACCACGAAGCCCACGAACATGAAGGGCAGCAGCCAGCCCAGCTCGCGCCGGGCGACATGCTCTCGGCCCGTGGTCCCGATGAAGATCGCCGAGCCGCAGTCGAGCAGCGCCATGAGGGGCACGAGGTAGCTCACCGGCAGGAAGTGCGCGAGGATCGGCACGGCCACCGCCGTCGAGCCGAAGCCGCTCAGGCCGAAGATCGTGTAGGCGAGCACGATCACCGCGGGGGCCACGACCCACAGCCAGGGGGAGAGCTCGGCGAGCTCGCTCATCCGCGCGGGTGGTGCTTGCGGTGCAGCGCCTTCAGCCGCTCGCGCGCCACGTGGGTGTAGATCTGGGTGGTCGAGATGTCGGCGTGGCCGAGCAGCAGCTGCACCACCCGGAGGTCGGCCCCGTGGTTGATGAGGTGTGTGGCGAAGGCGTGGCGCAGCGTGTGCGGCGAGATGGCCGGGCGGATGCCGGCGAGGCGCGCGTAGCGCTTGATGAGCGCCCAGAAGGCCTGCCGCGTCATCGGGCCGCCGCGCGCCGTCACGAAGAGCGCGTCGGACACGCGCGCGCCGAGGAGCTCCGGGCGCGCCTCGCGCTGGTAGCGCACGATCCAGGCGAGCGCCTCCTCGCCCAGGGGCGCGAGGCGCTCCCGCGCGCCCTTGCCGAGCACGCGCACCACCCCCGTGTCGAGGCTCAGCTGCACGACCTTGAGCCCCACGAGCTCCGAGACCCGCAGCCCGCTCGCGTAGAGCGTCTCGAGCATCGCGCGGTCGCGCAGTCCCTGCGCCCGGCCCGCGTCGGGCGCGGCGAGGAGCGCTTCCACCTCGGCCTCGGACAAAGACACGGGAAGCGAGCGCGGCAGGCGCGGCGACTCGAGCCCCGAGGCCGGGTCGTCGGCGCGCATGCCCTCGCGCACCGCGAACTGGAAGAAGCGCCGCAGCGACGACACGAGCCGCCCCGTGGTCCGGGGACGCGCCCGGCGCACCTCCACCTGCCAGGCGAGGTGGCGCTGGAGGTCTTCGCCGAGTGCCTCGAGGAGCGGCTTGCCGCGGGCCTCGGCGAGCCAGCGCGCGAACTGCGCGATGTCGCGCCGGTAGGCGTCGAGCGTGTTGCGCGCGAGCCCGTCGGCGAGCCAGAGGCCGTCGCAGAAGCGGTCGAGGACGCGCCGGTCGGCCTCAGGCAGCGCCTTCATGCCGCAGCAGCCACCGCTTGATGTCCCGCTCGAAGCCCTCGCGGGCCGCGCCCATGAAGCCGCCGATCGCCCCGCCCGCGCCGATCACGCGATGGCAGGGAACGACGACGGGAATCGGGTTGGCGCCGCAGGCGCCGCCCACCGCGCGCGCCGAGGACCGGAGCTCGGCGGCGAGCTCGCCGTAGCTGCGGGTGGCGCCGGCGGGAATGCGCTGCATCGCTTCCCAGACGCTCAGGCGATGGCGCGTGCCGGCCAGCCGCAGCGGCAGGTCGAAGACGAAGGCGGGATCCTCGAGGTAGGCCTGGAGCTGCACGCAGGCGAGGTGCGCGATGCCGCCGCGCTTCGGCGCGAGCGCGGGGACCGAGGCGGCGAGGAAGCGGATGCCGGTGAGGTGGGTGTCGGAGGCGACGATGCCGAGCGTGGCGAACGGGGCGCGAAGGCGCGCCTGGAACGGCTCGGCGGGCGCCTCAGGCACCCGGCGCTTCCCCCGCGAGCGCGCGGATCTTCGCGAGCAGCTCGGCGGGAACCTGCACGCCCTCGGCGCGCGCCTTGTCGCGGTTGGCCAGCCGCCGCGCGCCCGGCAGGCGCACGCCGGCGTCGGCGGTCATCGCCGCGACCAGCGTGTCGACGCGCTCCAGGTAGACGTCGTTGCCGGCGAGGGCGTTGGGGTCGATCGCGAGGAACGCCTGGCCGATGCGCGTGGGGCGGCCCTCGGCGGTGAAGAAGCTGTCCGACTCGAACCCGTAGGCGGCCCCGGAGAGCGCGCACACGAGCAGCTCCACGATGAGCGCCAGCATCGCGCCCTTCGCCCCGCCCACCGGCAGCATGCTGCCGTCGAGCGCGGCCTTCGCGTCGGTGGTGGGATTGCCCTCCCGGTCGAGCGCCCAGCCTTCGGGGATCGGCTTGCCCTCGCGCGCCGCGACCATGATCTTGCCGCGCGCGACCGCGGAGAGCGACAGGTCGATCATCAGGGGCGCGCCCGCGCGGCGCGGGAAGATGGCGGCGATCGGGTTGGTGCCGAAGAGCGCCCGCTTGCCGCCCCAGGCGGGCATCGCCGCGGGGGAATTGCCCATCGCCAGGCCCACGAGGCCCGCCTGCGCCACGGGCTCGAGGTGGTAGGCGGCCACGCCGAAGTGGTTGCTGTTGGTCACCGCGGCGAAGGACACGCCGAACTCGCCCGCGCGGCCGATCGCCTCGCGCCCGGCGAGCGCGCACGCCTCGAACGCGAGGCCCTGCCCGGCGTCGACCAGGCACGCGCCCTTCGAATCGCGCACGACGCACGCGACCGCCGAGCCGTTGGCGCGGCCGTTGCCGAGATGCCCGCAGTACTGCGGGATGCGCGAGGCGCCGTGGGAGGCGATGCCGTCCATCTCGGCGACGGCGAGGGCGCGGGCCGTGGCCGCGGCCATGGCGGGGTTGGCGCCGCTGCGGGCGAGTGCCCGTTCCATCAGGCGCTCGAGGTCGGCGGCGGGGATGCGTTGGGAGCTCATGGTCGGATCAGGGAGTGGCCGGGGCGCACGCGGGTGAACGCGACCGGCTTCCATTCCACCGCCAGGCGCTCGCCCTCGAGCCGGACCTGCGAGTAGGCGGAGGTGGCGAGGTCGCCGGACTGCGGATGGTCCTCGCGGAAATGCGCCCCGCGCGAGTCCTCCCGCGCCTCGGCCGCCACGCAGATGGCCGCGCTCACGGCGAGCAGGTTCGAGAGGTTCATCCAGTCGTGCCAGGTGAGATTGTATCGAAGGTCGCGCGCGTCCACCCCGATGCCGTCGAGCTCGGCGCGCAGCCCGGCGAGGCGCTCGCGCGCGCGGGCGAGGCCCGCCGCGTCGCGCAGGATCCCCACGTCGTCCCACATCACGCCGTAGAGCGCCTCGCGCACGCGCTCGAGGTCGCCCGCGGGGCGGCCGAGCGGATGGCGGGCGTGCGCCTCGGCCGCCTCGAGGGCGGCCGGGTCCGGGTCGCGCCAGTCGGCGCCGGCCGCGGTCCAGTCCGCCATCGTGTCGCCGGCGATCGCGCCGAAGACCGTGGAGTTCGCCACCCCGTTGCCGCCGAGGCGGTTGGCGCCGTGCACGCCGCCGGTGTCCTCGCCGGCGGCGAAGAGCCCCTCGAGGGCCGTGGCGCCGTCGGGCCGGAACTCGACGCCGCCCATCATGTAGTGCGCGGTGGGCACCACCTCGACGAGGCCGCCCGGCGAGGTCGAACCCGCAGTCGGCGCAGCGCTCGACCATGCCCTTGAACTGGCGGCGCACGTTGTCGGGCCCGAGGTGGCCCATCGAGATGTAGAGCCCGCCGTGGGGCGTGCCGCGCCCGGCGCGGATCTCCGAGATCATGCCGCGGGAGACGATGTCGCGCGTGGCGCGCTCGCCGCGCGCATCGTAGCTCGACATGAAGCGCTCCTTCGCGCCGTTCAGCAGGTAGCCGCCGGCGCCGCGCAGGCCCTCCTCGATGATGGTGCCGGTCAGCCGCGTGCCGACGCCGGCCATCACGCCGGTGGGGTGGAACTGCACCATCTCCATGTCGCGCAGCGTGAGCCCCGCGCGCAGCGCCATCGCCAGGCCGTCGCAGCTCTTGTCGCCCGAGGGCGTGTGGTAGCGGTACATCGTGGGGCCGCCGCCGGTGCCCAGCAGCACGGCGCGCGCCTGCACGAAGACGAGCTCGCCCTCGCGCATGTCGATCATGAGCACGCCGGCCAGCGCCTTGCCGTCGCGCGCCGGCACGAGCTCCACCGCGCGGTGCTCCTCGAGCCGCTCCACGCCCGACGCCCACGTCTGCTCGGCCAGCCGGTTGATGATCTCGATGCCGGTGAGGTCGCCCTTGTGGACGGTGCGGTCGAAGGTCTGGCCCGCGAAGGCCTTCTGGTGGACGGTGCCGTCGGGATTGCGGTCGAAGAAGCAGCCCAGCTCGTTCTCGAGCTCGTGGACGCGCTCGATCGCCTTGGTGACGAGCGTCCAGGCGAGCTCCTGGTCCGGGAGCCACTTGCCGCCCTCGATCGTGTCCATGAAAT
The DNA here is from genome assembly GCA_963741815.1 of uncultured beta proteobacterium. GTDB lineage: Bacteria > Pseudomonadota > Gammaproteobacteria > Burkholderiales > Usitatibacteraceae > Usitatibacter. The sequence continues at coordinate 475,343 of CAVUJI010000003.1, read as the reverse complement.
GGCGCTCGATCGAGTCGCCGGGGGCGAGGGCCACGTTGTAGCCGCCCTGGACCATGCGGGTGCAGCCGCACTTGCCGAGCAGGCCCTTCACCCCGATCGTCACCTTGAGCTCGGGCGCGCCGCGCTTGGCGTGCAGCGCGGCGAACAGGCCCGCGCCGCCGGAGCCCAGCACGAGGATGTCCGTGCGCAGCCGCCTCACGGGGCGGCCCTGCCCGTGCGCGCCCGCTGCGTCCCGGGGGGCGGCATCAACTGCGCGCCTGCAGGATCCAGAGGCGGGCCAGGTCGGCGGTGCCGTCCTTGCCGCGCACGCCGCGCAACGTCTTCACCGCGTGCGCCTTGCGCCCGGCCTGCAGCTCGGCCTCGCCCAGGCGCAGCTGCGCGTCCTCGCCGCGGCGCGTGCCCTTGCGGATGCCCTCGCGCATGAGGGCGAGCCCCTTGTCGGCCTTGCCCTCGTAGACGTAGTTGAAGCCGAGCTTCACCAGCTCGTCGCCGTCGGGCAGCGCGCGCGCCTGCTGCTCGTTCTTCCCGCGCTCGCGCTCCCAGGTCTCCAGGCTCCTGGCGACGAGGTCGCGCAGCCGCCCCTGGCGCGCCGCCTCCGCGCCCTTGCCCAGCACGCCCTCGGCGTAGCCCTTGTCCATCACCTTCTTCGCCTCGGCCGGCATCCCCGCCTGCAGCGCGAGCTGGGCGAGCTCCATGTAGTCGGCGGGCGTCGTGAAGTTGCCCGTGGCGAAGCGCAGGCGATAGACGTGCACGCTCAGCCGGTCCGAGAACCCCGGCTTCTTCTGCACGCGCGCGAGCAGGTCCGTCCAGTACGACTTCTTCGGGTAGTGCAGGACCAGCTTCTCGATGGCGGAGACGTAGCCGGCGTTGTCGTTCTGGCGCAGGTAGCAGTTGGCGAGGATCTGCAGCTCCTCCTCGCTGGGCTTCCTGCCCGCCTCGCCCTGGGCCACCGGCTCGAGCATGCTGCTCACCGCCTTGCAGTTGTGGGCGAGGTAGTAGCTCTGCAGCTCCACGGTGCGGATCGCGGCGTCCTTGCCGCCTTCCTTGAAGTAGCGCTGCGACCACTCCGCGGCCTTGCCGTAGTCCTTGAGCTTGTAGTAGTCGACGGCGACGGCCTCGGTGATCGCGAGCTTCTCGCGCGCGCCCAGGCGCCCGGTGGCGAGCACCTTCTGGAAGGCGCGCACCGCGGTGTGCAGGTCGCCCGAGGCGTTGGCCACGGCCCCGCGCAGCTGCTCGATGAGGAACTCCTCGTAGGCCGTCTTGTGGCCCACGTGGTCGGCCTCCTCGATCTTCGCCATGGCCTGCCGGTGCTTGCCCGACTTGTAGTACGCCTCGGCGGCCTTGAGCGGGTGCCCCACCTCGGGGCGCACCGTCTCGGCGGCGAGCGCGCCCGCGGCGAAGGCGACGAGGATGCAGGCGAGCGCCGAGCGCGCGCGGTCGAGGCGAATCATCCGGGAAACCTCCGCTAGTCGAGGTACTGCTCGGCGCCCACCAGCCCCATCTTGGTGATGCCGTCGCGCTGGGCGGCCGCCATGACGTGGGCGACGTACTTGTAGTTCACCAGCTTGTTGGGCCGGATGTGGAACTCGGGCTGCGGCGACTGGCCCGCGGCGCCGCGGAAGCGGGAGTCGAGCGTGGCGGGGTCCACCTGCTCGCCGTTCCAGAGCAGCGTGCCGTCGAAGTCGATGTCGAGCGTGACGACCTCGGGCTGCACCGCCGGCGGCGGCGGGTTGCCCACCGGCATGTTGAGCTTCACCGCGTGGGTCTGGATCGGGATGGTGATGATGAGCATGATGAGCAGCACCAGCATCACGTCGATGAGGGGCGTCGTGTTGATGTCGACCATCACCTCCGGATCGTCGCCGGCGCCGCCGTTGCCTACGTTCATTGCCATGGTTCGGTTCCTTGCGCTTCGCGGGTCAGCCGCCCGCGCCGAGGGAGCGCGGCGGCGGCTGCGTGATGAAGCCGATCTTGAGGATCGAGGCGCGCTGGAGCGTGGCGACCACCCTGCCCACGCTCTCGTAGCGCACCTCCTGGTCGGCGCGGATGTGCACCTCCGGCTGGGGCTTGAGGGTGGCGATCGTCTTCAGCCGCTCGAACAGCGCCTTCGAGTCCGGCACGTACTCCCGGTTCCAGAAGACGTCGCCGTCCTTGTTGATGGCGATGACGACGTTCTCGGGCTTGGTCTGCGTGGGGACGTTGCGCTCGTCGGGAAGCTTCAACGGCACCTGCTGCACCACGACCGGGATCGTGATGAGGAAGATGATGAGCAGCACCAGCATCACGTCCACCAGCGGCGTGGTGTTGATGGCGGCCATCACGTCCTGCTCGCCATCGCCTCCCTGTCCGACGGTGATCGCCATGGCGCTACCTCGCCGCGGCCGCGGCCGCCGCCGGCGCGGCGGGTGCGATGCGCCGGACCGAGCCGCTCATGATGACCATGTGCAGGTCGGCGCCGAAGGCCGCTGAGCTGCTCGAGCGCGCTCTTGTTGCGCCGCACGAGCCAGTTGTAGCCGAGCACCGCGGGCACCGCGACCGCGAGGCCGAAGGCGGTCATGATGAGCGCCTCGCCCACGGGGCCGGCGACCTTGTCGATCGAGGCCTGGCCGGCGATGCCGATGGCGGTGAGGGCGTGGTAGATGCCCCAGACCGTGCCGAAGAGGCCGACGAAGGGCGCCGTGGAGCCCACGGTGGCGAGGAACGCGAGGCCGTCCTGCAGCCGCGAGGACACGTTGTCCACGGCGCGCTGGATCGACATCGTGATCCAGGTGTTGAGGTCGATCTGCTCGAGCAGCTTGCCCTCGTGGTGCTGGTTCGCCTTCACGCCGCTGTCGGCGATGTAGCGGTACGCGCTGCCTTCCTTGAGGTTGGCGATGCCGTCGTTCACCGAGGTCGCGGTCCAGAACGACGACTGCACCTTGCGCGCCTGGCGGAAGAGCTTCGACTGCTCGTACACCTTCACGAACATGATGTACCAGCTGCCCATCGACATGATCACCAGGATGATGAGCGTGCCGCGGGAGACGAAGTCGCCGCCCTTCCACAGGGCCTCGAGCCCGTAGGGGTTCTCGACGACCTCCTTCTGCGGGGTCACGTCCACGCCGGCGCCGGGGGGCGGGGCGGGCGTGGCCGCGGCGGGCGCGGTCGCATCGGCGCCCGGGGCGGCCGGCGCGGTCGCGTCGGCGGCGGGCGCGGCCGGCTCGCCGGCGGCGGGGGCCGCAGGCTGCTGCGCCTGGGCCATCGCGAGGGGGGCCACGACGAGGGCGGCGGCCGAAGCGCAGGCAAGCAGGACGGCGGCGAGCAGCGCGGTCAGTCGGTTGGAGGGCTTCATTTGTGTTTCTCCTGGTCTCACGGCTCGTGGCCGTCAGTCGTTGAGGTTGAAGACGATGTCGTACTCGCCGATGAATCCGACGGGCTCGGGCTTGAACTTCCACTGCGAGAGCGCGTCGATCACCGACTGGTTGAAGACCGGGTTGGTCGATTCCTTGATCTCCACGCGGGTCACCGTGCCCGACGGCGAAACGTGCGCCCAGGCGACCACGTGCCCCGTCACGCCGCGGCGCAGGGCCCGGCTCGGGTACTGCGGCTTCACGCTGTAGCTCGCGTGGTACTCCCGGCGGATGTAGGGCTTGGGCGCAGGCGCCGGCGGGGCCACCACGGGCGGGTGCGGAACGGGCTTGGGCGGCGGGCCGGGCGGCGGCGGCGTGTGCGTGACGGTGGTGATCGTCGGCGGCGGCGTCACCTTCGGCAACTCGATGTTGATCTCGGGCGGCGGGATGAAGGGCGGCGGCGGCACCTCGAGCTTCGGCGGCGGGGGCGGCGGCACCTCGGGCGGAGGCTTCTTCACCTCCTCGATGATCTTGGTCTCGATCGGCTGCTTGATCACCTCGACCACGCGGCGGGCGAGTCCGGTGACCAGCGCGTAGCCGAGGGCGATGTGCAGCGCGATCACGGCGAGGATGCTGGGCGCGTGCCGTCCCCAGCTCCTCTGCTGCTGCGCGTAGTCCACTTTCCTAGACCTCCTCTTGCCTCTTGGGCGCGCCCTGGCGGGGCCTCGCCTGCGTCACGCCCCCTTGTGGAGGGCGCCCGGATTGCGAGCGGCGGCGGTTCCCGGGGGGGGCCGGGGCCGGCTCAAAAACCCGCGAGTTTACGCCAATTCCCGGGAAAAAAGTTCACGGAGCGTTACTCCGCGGTATCGAGCGCGCTATTGGACACCCAGCCGCGCCAGCGCGTTCTCGCGTCGGGCACGGGCCTTGCGGTCGACCGCCTCGTAGAGGCTGCCCCCATGGCTGTCCATGGCCACGAGCAGCGGGCCGAAGCCGTGCACCCGGAACTTCCACAGCGACTCGGGATTGAGGTCGTCGAGGTCCACGTCCTCGATCGCCTCGATCCAGGTGGTCTCGAGCGCGGCCGTGCCGCCGATGATCGCGAGGTAGGCGCCCCCCAGGTCGGCGAAGGCCTGCAGCGAACCCTTGCCGAGGCCGCCCTTGCCGATCACCAGGCGCACGCCGAGCTCCAGCAGCGGGCGGGTGAAGCGCTCCATGCGCGCCGAGGTGGTGGTCCCCACGCACACGGGCGCATAGCCGGTGGGGTGCTCGGGCGACACCGCCACCTTGCGCACGTTGGGCGCGGTGTGGATCGCCGCGGCCCCGTGCAGGTCGAAGCGCGTCTTGCGTCCCTTGTCGAAGAGCGCGATCTGGTTGGCGTCGCGGATGCCGTAGAGCGTGCCTTCGATGGTCACCGTGTCGTTCACGCGCAGCGCGCGCGCCTGCTCCCCGGTGACCGGCATCGTGAAGTGGTGGTGGGCCATCGCCGCCTCCGTCCTAGAAGCCGTAGCTCACGCCGGCGGGCGTGAACGTTGCCGAGGCCCGGCGGGCGGAATGGCACTGCATGTTGACCGCGACCGGGTTCATCGTGATGTGCGTGGCGGCGAGCTCCACGTGCACGGCGAAGGAGGTGGAGTCGCCCCCCAGCCCCTGGGGCCCCACGCCGAGCATGTTGACCGCCTCGCCGAGGCTTTTCTCGAGCGCCGCGCCCTCCGGGTCCGGGCATTGCGTGCCCAGGGGCCGCGTGGCCGCCTTCTTCGCGAGCGCCACGCACAGATCCGAGGTGCCGCCGATGCCCACGCCGACGATGGTGGGCGGGCAGGTCTTGCCGCCCGCGTCGAGCACGCAGTCGACCACGAAGGTCTTGATCGCGGCCACGCCCTCGGCGGGGATCGCCATGCGCAGCCAGGAGTTGTTCTCCGAGCCGCTGCCCTTGGGCACCATGTCGATCACGAGCTGGTCCGGCGCGTCGGAGAAGTCGATGTGGATCGGGGGCACGCCCGGGCCGCACGAGGTGTGCTCGTTGGCGCGGGTGATCGGGTGGACCACGGAGGAGCGCAGCGGGTGCTCGCGCGTGGCGCGGGCGCAGCCGCGCCGGATCGCGCGCTTGAGCTCCGCGCCGTCGAGCTCGACCCCGCGCCCGATCGTCACGTTGTAGATCGGGATGCCGGTGTCCTGGCAGAGCAGGTTCTCGGTGCGCTCGGCCACCTGGATGTTGGCCACCATGGTGCCGAGCACGCTCCTGGCCGTCTCGTCGGTCTCGTGCGCCTGCAGCCGCGCGAAGCCCTCCTTCACGTCGGGGGGCAGCAGCTTGAGCGCGCGCACGTACAGCTCGCGCGCGGCCTCCTCCACCTGGGCGGGATCGATCTTCATCGGGCGGGACTCGCGTTCATCGGCGGGAACCTCCAAGGATAGCGCTCATCGGGACAGCGCGAACACGAGACCCGCGAAGAGCGCGAAGCCGGCGGCGAGCGCGGCGAGCGTCTTCTGCCAGTCGCGCCAGGGCAGGAACTCGAGGGCGAGCAGCCGCAGGCCCCCGGCCAGGTGCGCGGCGAGCAGGGTGACGATCCCCCACTCGCCGAAGACCACGAGGGGCTGCTCGCTCCAGCGCAGGAACGTGTCGAGCGCGGCCTCGCCCCTCAGCGCCGTGGCGAGCGCGAGGAAGTGCACGGGCAGGAAGAAGGCGAGCGCGAGCCCGGAGACGCGGTGCACGAGGAACGCCCACCAGGCGGGGTGGTTGCGCCGCGGGCCGCATCATGGCAGGCACACGGCGGCCACGGCGCGCAGCCCGAGCACGGCGAGCCCCACGGCGACCCCGGCCGCGGCGGCATCGGCCCCGCGCCCGCGCCAGCCGAGCCACTCGCCGGCCACGGTGCGCAGGCCGATCGCGGCGTGCACCGAGGCGGCGAGGACGAAGACCGCGTAGAAGACCGGCCAGCCGAGGCTGGCGCGGGCGCGCCCGAGGATCTCCGCGGCCGTGAGCCCGCCGCGCACGGCGTAGACGATGGTGGCGAGGTGCACGGCCACGAGGAGGGCGAGCAGCGCCGCGGTGGCGCGCTGCGCCGCCCACAGCAGCGACTCGGCGCGCGCGCTCACGGCCGGGCCTTGCCCTTGCGGGTGCCGAGGATCGCGGCGAGGGACAAGCGCTTCAGGCCCGAGATCGCGCGCGTGGGCGACAGGTGCTTCGGGCAGCGCTCGGTGCAGCTCATCAGGGTGTGGCAGGAATGGCAGCCGGCGTCGCCCGACACCGCGGCCAGGCGCGCGGCGTGCGCGCCGTCGCGCACGTCGTTCTCGAGCGTCCAGGCGCGGTTCAGCGCCGCCGGCCCCAGGTAGTCGCGGTTCCACGCCACCACGTCGCAGGCCGCGTAGCACACGCCGCAGCCGATGCACTCCACGCCGGCGTCGGCTTCCTGGCGCTCGGGCGAGCGCGGGTCGACGCGCGCGAACGGGTCCTCCCGCGTGGCGGTGGGGCGTGAACTGCCCCCGCGCGCGGGCCCACTTGTCGAAGAACTCGCGCATGTCGGTCACGAGGTCCTTCACCACGGGGAGGTTGCGAAGCGGCGCCAGCGTGAGGCGCCCGTCCGCCGCCACCCGGTCGACGTGCGTGCGGCAGGTCCAGCGCGCCTTGCCGTTCACCATCATCGCGCACGACCCGCACATGCCCACGCGGCAGGCGAAGCGGTAGGAGAGGGTGGGATCGAGGTGGCGCTGGACGTGGGTCACCACGTCCAGCACCGTCTGGCTCTCGCCGCGCGGCACCTCGAAGCGCTGGAAGCCGCCTTCCGCGCCGCCTCTCCAGACGTCGACGACCAGATGCTCCACGCTACGCCTCCATCCGCCGGCCCCGCTGCCGCGCCCTCAGGCGCTCTCGTACAGGCGCGTGAGCACGAACTCGCGGTGCCCCAGCGCCTCGGCGGCGGTGAAGCGGCCGTTGGCGGTGCGGAACATGCACTCGAGCAGCTTGTCGCCGGCCTGGTCCGGCGTCATCTGCCGCTGCAGCAGGCCCGAGACGTCCACGTCGATGTGCTCGCCCATGGTGCGCACCGTGCGCGGGTTCGGCGCAGAGCTTGATCACGGGCAGGATCGGGTTGCCGACCACGTTGCCCTGGCCCGTGGGGAAGAAGTGCACCGTGTAGCCCGGCGGCGGCCACGAGCGTGACCATCTCCGCGGCGGCCGAGGACGAGTCCATGAACCACAGCCCCGGGCCCGTCGGCGTCTCCGCCTTGTCGAGCACGCCGTCGACCGTGCACTTGCTGGCCGATCTTCTGGATGTTGCCCAGCGCCTTCTCCTCGATCGTCGTGAGGCCGCCCTCGATGTTGCCCTTGGTGGGCTGCGAGTCCGACAGGTCGCTCGTCTTGTGCGCCTCGATCACCTCCTGGTAGCGGTCGAACATGAACTGGAACTTCTTGCGCACCTCGTCGTTCCTGCAGCGCGCGGCCACCAGGTGCTCGCCGCCGGTGAGCTCGGTGGTCTCGCCGAAGGCCAGCGTCACGCCGTGCGGGTAGAGCTTGTCGAAGGCGTTGCCCACCGTCGGATTCGAGCCGCAGCCCGAGGTGGTGTCGGACTCGCCGCACTTGGTCGAGACCCACAGCTCCTTCAGCGGGCGCTCCTCGCGCCGCAGCTCGCTCGCCCACTGCACGAACTCCTTGGCCGCCTTCGAGGCGCGCATGATCGTGTCGTGGTCGCCGTGCTGCTCGATGCCGAAGTACGCCACCGGCTTGCCGGTCGCGGCGATGCCGTCGGCCACCTTCTTGCCCCAGCCGCTCCTCGATGCAGATCACCACCACCGCGGCGACGTTCGGGTTGGAGCCGGTGCCGATCAGCGTGCGGAAGTGCAGGTCGAGGTCGGCGCCGAACTGCAGCCGCCCGTAGGGGTGCGGCAGCGCCATCGTGCCCTTGATGTTGTTCGCCACCGCCTCGGCGGCGGCGTTCGAGATGTCGTCCACCGGCAGGATGATGACGTGGTTGCGCACGCCGACGCGGCCGTTCTCGCGCTTGTAGCCCCAGAAACGTCGCTTTCTTCGAGATCCATGTTCGCCTCCTCGCCTACCACCGCTTGGTCTTGAGGTTTTGCACGTGCAGTGTGCTCGCCCGCGCTTGATCGGCGCCACGACCTTGCCGATGTCGACGCCGTACTTGATCACGGTGTCGCCTCGGCTTGTAGTCGGCTTGATGGCCAGACCTTGTGGCCGATCGGGATGTCCGCTTGGCGCGTCACCTTGATCGTCTTGTCCTCGTCCATGATCCAGCCGGTCAGCTCCTGCCCGGCCTTCACCCCCTCGACCACGACGACGCCCACGCAGTCGTTCTCCTCGTGCACCACGAAATGGATCATCGTCCGCTCCTTCGCAATGGCGGCCGCGACGGGCGGCGCCGGGAATCGTCCATGCTAGGCGGCGGCCGGGGGGGAGGTCAACTAGATGAGTTGCATGATATCCTCGCCCCCATGTCCCGCCCGCCGCCCCCGCACCCCTCCGGGCGCCACCTCTACGAGGAGGTGCGCGCCCGGCTGATCGAGGGCATCACCTCGGCGCGCTGGCCCCCGGGGGCGGCGCTGCCGTCCGAGTCGCAGCTCGCGCGGGAGTTCGGCGTGGCCATCGGCACCGTGCGCAAGGCCGTGGACGGGCTGGTGGCCGAGCAGGCCCTGGTGCGCCGCCAGGGCAAGGGCACCTTCGTCACCTCCCACGAGGGGCGCCGCCTGCTCTTCCACTTCTTCCACGTGGTGGCGCGCGACGGGGGCGTGGAGCCAGCCGGCCGTGCGCACCGTCGACTTCCGCCGCGACCGCGCGGGCCCCGGCGAGGCGGCCGCGCTCGAGATCGCCCCCCTCGACCGCGTGATCCGCATCCGCAACGTGCTCTCGCTCGACGCCCGGCCGGTCATCGTGGACGACATCACGGTGGCCGCGGACCTCTTCCCCGGCCTCACGGAGAAGATCTTCCTCGCGCGCAACAACACCATCTACCACCTGTTCCAGAGCCGCTACGGGATCAACGTGCTGCGCACCGACGAGCGCCTGCGCGCGGTCCCCGCCCCGCGCGACGTCGCCGCGCTCCTGGGCGTGGCCGCCGGCGCCCCGCTGCTCGAGATCCGCCGCGTGGCGCTCACGTTCCGCGACCGCCCCGTGGAGCTTCGCATCTCGCACGTGGACACCAGCGCCCACGACTACCACAACGCGCTCGGCAAGGAGCTGGGAAGCTGAGCACGGCGCTGCTGATCCTGCCCAACTTCGCCCTGATCGTGGTGGGGCTCGCCCTCGCCCGGCGCTTCGACTACGGGCGGGATTTCTGGGCGGGGCTCGAGCGGCTCGTGTACTACGTGCTCTTCCCGGCGCTGCTCTTCCGCGCCCTCGCCCTCGCGCGCATCGACTTCGCCGCCACCGGCAAGCTGGCGCTCGCCGGCTGGGGCTTCACGCTCGCGGCCTTCGCGCTCTCGCTGGCCGCCGGGCCCGTGTTGCGCCTCGACCGCAGGCTCCTCGCCACGGGCTCCCAGTGCGGCTACCGCTTCAACACCTACATCGGGCTCGCCGTGGCCGGGAGCCTGTTCGGCACGCCCGGCGTGGCACTCACCGCCCTGTTGCTGGGGACCATGATCCCGCTCGCCAACTTCCTCGCGGTGGCGATGCTCGCCTCCCATGGCGAGCGCGGCTTCCTCGCCGAGCTCGTGCGCCACCCGCTGGTGCTCGCGAGCCTGGCGGGGTTCGCCTGGAACGTGGCCGGCCTGCCCCTGCCGGCCTTCGCCGACCAGACCCTGGGCCTGCTCGGCCAGACCTCGCTGCCGGCGGGGCTGCTCACGGTGGGCGCGGCGATGCGCCTCGAGCGCGGCGAGGCGGCGAGCCCGGCCCACGCGTGGTGGCTGGCGGTGAAGCTCCTCGCCGCCCCGGCGATGGCGTGGGGGATCGCCCACGCGCTGGGATTCCACGGCGTCGAGGGGCGCGTGCTCGTGCTGTGCGCGGCCCTGCCCACCGCGACCAACGCCTACATCCTGGCGGTGCGCATGACGGGGGACGGGCGGGCGGTGGCGACCCAGGTGAGCGCCGGCACGCTGCTGTCGATGGCGACGATCCCCTTCTGGATGGCGCTCTAGCCGGTGCAACTCGGGACCGGCACGGACGGTCTGTGCGAAGGACGATACCGGCCGCGCGCGGCCCTAGAAGCGCAATGCCGGGCGGGTGCCCGGCATTGCGTGGAGCGAGGCGAGCGCGGCTTCAGGCCTTGGGCGGCGCCTCGGCGGCCGCGCCCTCGGGAGCCTGCGCCTCCTGCGCCTCCGGCTGCAGGATGTCGAGGTCGCTCGGCAGGTGGGAGCGCAGCTTCTCGCGGATGCGCGCCGACTTGCCCGTGCGCCCGCGCAGGTAGTAGAGCTTGGCGCGGCGCACGTCGCCGCGGCGCTTGACCTCGATCGAGGCGATCGAGGGCGAGTAGGTCTGGAAGGTGCGCTCCACGCCCTCGCCGCTCGAGATCTTGCGCACGATGAACGAGGAGTTGAGGCCGCGGTTGCGCTTGGCGATCACCACGCCTTCGTAGGCCTGCACGCGCTTGCTTGTCGCCCTCGACGACCGTTGACGTTGACGATGACGGTGTCGCCCGGGGCGAAGACGGGAATCTTGCGGCCGAGCCGGTCGATCTCTTCCTGCTCGAGCTTCTGGATCAGGTTCATTGCGGGTCCTTTCGCTTTCCGGCCTTCGCGGCCATTTCGCGCAGAGCCGGCTCGCCGGTTGCGCGCGGTTTGTTGTCGCTGCCCCGGCGGTACTCCTCGAGCAACTGCCGGTCCTCTCGCGCCATCCGGGGCTCGTCGACGAGCTCCGGCCGGCGCTCCCAAGTGCGCCCCAGCGCCTGCATCCGGCGCCAGCGCGCGATCTTCGCGTGGTCCCCCGAGAGCAGCACCTCCGGGCACGCGCTCGCCCTTCCACTCCTCGGGCCGCGTGTAGTGCGGCCAGTCGAGGAGCCCCGCGCCGAACGAATCCTGCGATGCGCTCTGCGCGTCGTGGAGGCTGCCCGGAAGGCGCCTCACGATGCAATCGATCACCACCATCGCCGGCAGCTCGCCGCCGGAGGTGACGTAGTCGCCGATCGACACCTCCCGGTCGACGTCCTTCTCCACCAGGCGCTCGTCCACGCCCTCGTAGCGCCCGGCCACGATCACCAGGCCCGGCTCGGCGGCCAGCTCGCGCACCAGTGCCTCGGTGAGCCGCTCGCCCTGGGGCGACATCAGCACCACCTTCGGGCTGGCCACGCCCGCCTCGCGCTGCCGCGCCTTCGCCGCCTCGATCGCGGCCTCGAGCGGCTCGGCCATCATCACCATCCCCGGCCCGCCGCCGTAGGGCCGGTCGTCCACGCGCCGGTAGTTGTCCTGCGGTGAAGTCGCGCGGATCCCACGCCTGCAGCGCGAACAGCCCCTCCTCGAGCGCCCGCCGGGTGATGCCGTGGCGCGCGAGCGCCTCCAGCATCTCCGGGAAGATCGTGATCACGTCGAACCGCTTCATGCGTCGTAATCCGCCTTCCAGTCCACCGTGATGCGCCCGCCTTCGCGGTCCACCGCCTTCACGTAGTCGGGCACGAAGGGAATCAGCCGCTCGCGCTCGCCCGCCACCACCATCACGCTCGCGTCGCCCGCCTCGAACAGTCCCTCGACCGTGCCCAGGCGCGCGCCCGCTTCGTCCACCACTTCCAGGCCGACCAGGTCCACCTGGTACAGCGTTCCTTCCTCCGGCTCGCCCAGCGCCCGCCTCGGCACCGCCACGTCGCAGCCGCGCAGCGCGTCGGCCGCCGCGCGGTCCTCGCAGCCGGCGAGCTTCGCCACGGGGCCCTTCGCGTGCAGCGCGAAGTCCTCGAGCGGGACCTCGCGCCAGCCCTCGCCCGAGCGCACGATCCAGGCGTCGAATGCGCCGAGGGCCTCGGGCGCCTGCGTGTAGGGCTTCACCTTGACCCAGCCCTTCACCCCGAACGCACCGACCAGGCGCGCCATCACGACCAGGGACGCGGCGTCGCCCGCGAAGGGCGCCGCGCTACGGGGCGGGCTGGGCGCCGCCGGCCGCCTGGGCCTTGCCACGGCGAATGAGCTTCCTCACGGCGTCCGAGGGCTGCGCGCCGCGGCCGACCCAGTGCTCGACGCGGTCGAGCGCGATGCGGAAGGCGGGGGCGTTGCCGGAGGCCTTGGGATCGTAGAAGCCGACGCGCTCGATGAAGCGCCCGTCGCGCGGCATGCGCGAATCGGCGACGACGATGTGGTAGAAGGGGCGGTTCTTGGCGCCGCCGCGGGCCAGTCGAATGACAACCATGGTATCGGCTCCTTTCCCGTTGAAACGGCGAAATAGACGCGGATTAGCCGGGCATTATACAGGATTTGCGGGCAGCCCGGCGCGCCGCCGCCTCAGCGCATGCCCGGGCAGCATCGCCCTTCATGCCCGCGCATCATGCTGCCCGAGGTTGCCGCCCTTCATCATCTTCATCATCTTCTGCATCTGCTCGAACTGATGCGAGAAGCCGATTCACCTCCTGCACCTGCACGCCCGCGCCGGCCGCGATGCGCCGCTTGCGCGAGGCCTTCAGCAGCTCGGGCTTGGCGCGCTCGTGCGGGGTCATCGAGTTGATGATGCCCTCGATGCGACGCAGCTGGCGCTCGTCCTGCAGCTCCGGCGAGGCCTGCGCCGCCTGCGTGAGCTGCGCCGGCAGCTTGTCCATCAGCGCCGCATGCCGCCCATCTTCTTCATCTGCTGCGATCTGGGCTCTTGAAGTCCTCGAGGTCGAAGCCCTTGCCCTTCTTGATCTTGTCGGCGAGCTTCTGCGCCTCCTTCGAGATCGACGCCCTTGGCGCGCGCCTCCTCGACCAGCGAAAGGATGTCGCCCATGCCGAGGATGCGCGAGGCCATGCGCTCGGGGTGGAAGGGCTCGAGCCCGTCGATCTTCTCGCGCCACGCCGACGAACTTGATCGGCTTGCCGGTCACCTGGCGCACCGACAGCGCCGCGCCGCCGCGCGCGTCGCCGTCGAGCTTGGTCAGGACCACCCCGGTCAGCGGCAGCGCCTCGTTGAAGGCCCGCGCCACGTTGACCGCGTCCTGGCCCTGCATCGCGTCGACGACGAACAGCGTCTCCACCGGGTCAACCGCGGCGTGCAGCGCCTCGATCTCCTCCATCATCGCCTCGTCGATGGCCAGCCGCCCCGCCGTATCGACGATCAGCACGTCGTGGTAGTGGCGTCTTGCGCGTGGTCGAGCGCGCGCCGCGCGATGTCCGCGGGCTTCTGCGTCGGGTCCGAGGCGAAGAAAGTCCGACCTCGAGCTTGCGCCGCGACCGCGTGCGAGCTGCTCGATGGCCGCCGGCCGGTAGACGTCGCAGTCGAGACGAGCAGCACCTTCTTCTTCTCCGTTCTTCAGCAGGCGGGCGAGCTTGCCCGGGTCGTGGTCTTGCCGGAGCCCTGCAGGCCCGCCATCAGGATCACGGCGGGCGGCGCGCGGCGAGGTCGAGCGCGACGCTGGCCCCGCCCATCAGCTGCGTCAGCTCGCGATGCACGACGCCCACCAGCGCCTGGCCCGGCGTGAGGCTGCCGACCACGTCCTGCCCGAGCGCCTTCTCGCTTCACCGCTCGCGACGAAGTCCTTCACCACCGGCAGGCCGCGCAGTCGGCCTCGAGCAGCGCGAGGCGCACCTCGCGCAGCGTGTCCTGCATGTTCTCTTCGGTGAGGCGGGCCTCGCCGCGCAGCGTCTTCACGACCGTGGACAGGCGTTGCGTCAGGGCGTCGAGCATGGGGAATTGGTAAACTGGAGGATCGTGGGAAACCGGGCAGGGAAATGCCTGATTTGGTTTTGTATTTTAGCACCGCTGCCTGCTGGCTCCTGCTGTCGGGCGTGGCCTGGCGCGCCTCGCGCCCGGCCCTGGCGGGCGGCGGCCCGGCCGCGCGCAGCCAGGCGCGCAGCGAGCTGCGCCCCGAGGTGTTCCTCGTGCCGGTGGGCCTGGTCCTGCACGGCACCCTCCTCTACCGCCGCATCGTGACCGGCGAGGGGCTCGACCTCGGGCTGGCCAACGGGGTGGGGCTGCTGGTGTGGCTCACCATCCTCATCTACTGGCTCGGCGGGCTCGCCCTGCAGGGGCTGGCGGGCATCCTCGGCTTCATGGCGCCCGTGGCCTTCGTGGCGGTGCTGCTGCAGCTGCTCGTGCCCGTGCGGCACATCGTCACCTACGGCGGCGATCCCCTCTTCGCGCTGCACTTCGGCATCGCGATGCTCGCCTACAGCCTCTTCTTCGTCGCCACGGTGCACGCGCTCGTGATGCTCGCCGAGGAGAAGTGGCTGCACCGCGGGGTGCTGCCGCCCTTCATCCGCAGCCTGCCGCCGCTGCTCGAGATGGAAGCACTGCTCTTCCGCATCCTGCTCGCGGCCTTCGTCCTGCTCACCCTCACCGTGGTGAGCGGCGTCTTCTTCTCCGAGGACCTCTTCGGCAAGCCCTTCCGGCTCAACCACAAGAACGTCTTCGCGATCCTGTCGTGGCTCATCTTCGGGGGGCTGCTCCTCGGCCACTTCGTGCGGGGGTGGCGCGGGCGCACCGCCGTGTACTGGACGCTCGCCGGCTTCGTCGCCCTCATGCTCGCCTACGTGGGCAGCAAGGCGGTCCTCGAGCTCGTCCTGCACCGGGCCTAGCGCGTGAGCGACGCGGTTCCCATAGGCTGGCTCTTCGGCGCGCTCGTGGTCCTGCTCGCCTCCTCGGGCTTCTTCTCGATGTCCGAGACCTGCATGATGGCGCTGAACCGCTACCGGCTGAAGCACCTCGAGCGCGAGGGCCACCGGGGCGCGCGCCTCACGGCGGCGCTGCTGCGGCGCACCGACGAGCTGCTCGCGTTCATCCTCGCCGGCAACACGGTCATCAACGCCGCCACCACGATCCTCGTGGCCGAGATCTGCCGGCGCCTCCTCGGCCAGGGCGAGTACGTCCTCGCCATCGCCACCTTCTCGGCGAGCTTCACGATCCTCATCTTCTCCGAGATCCTGCCCAAGATCCTCGGCGCCTCCTACCCGGAGCGCGTGGCGCTCGCCGCCTCCTACGTGCTCACACCGCTCATCCGCGTCACGCGCCCGGCCATGTGGATCGTCAACGTGCTGGTCCGGGGGCTGCTGCGGCTGCTGCGCATCCGCAAGGTGGGCGAGGGCGCGGCCCAGCCGCTCAGCATGGAGGAGCTGCGCACCCTCGTGCTCGAGGGCGGCAAGTACCTCCCGCAGAAGCACCAGGCCATCTTCCTCAACCTCTTCGAGCTCGAGGACATGACGGTGGGCGACACGATGACCCCGCGCGGGCAGATCGAGTCGATCGACCTCGAGGACGACATCGACGACGTGCGCGAGGCCCTCGCCACCTCGCGCCACACCCGGCTCGTGCTCTGCCAGGGCGGGCTCGACAACACCGTGGGCATCCTGCACACGCGCAAGGTGCTCAGCGCCGCGCGGCGCGGCGAGAAGGTGGAGGCCGACGACCTGCGCCGGATCATGCGCGAGCCCTACTTCGTGCCCGAGGGCACGCCGCTGCTCACCCAGCTCACGCACTTCCAGGAGACCCAGCGCCGAGCTGGGCCTGGTCGTGGACGAGTACGGCGAGATCCTGGGGCTCGTCACGCTGAAGGACATCCTCGAGGAGATCGTGGGCGAGTTCACGAGCCAGGCGATCGGCAGCGCGGCGCTCTTCCACCGCGAGGCCGACGGCAGCGTGATCGCCGACGGCGCCTGTTCGCTGCGGGTGCTCAACCGCAAGGCCGGCTTCGACTTCCCGCTCGAAGGCCCGAAGACGATCAACGGCCTCGTGCTCGAGCAGCTCGAGGACATCCCGGAAGGCGGCGCGAGCGTCCTGGTGGCCGACCACCCGGTCGAGATCCTGCAGGTGCAGAACCGGATGGTGAAGGTGGTGCGCATCCTCCCGCGCCGCCGGGCCGAGGCGCGCGCCGCCTAGCTAGCGCGCCCCGCGCCCCACCTGGTAGCGCGCCACGAAGCGCCGGTCGATGTGGTCCTTCCAGTGCCAGACCCACCCGCCTTCCCAGCTCGCCGCGCCCCAGACCGCGACCGCGTGGCGGTTGCCCGTGGAGACCAGCGCGAGGTAGCGCGCCGGGCTCGGGTGGGCGCGCAGGGCCTCGCCTTCGAGCGCGGCGAGCAGGTTGTCGGCGAGCGCCGGGGCGGCGCGCACGGCGAAGACGCCCGCCTTGGGGCGCGGGCGCCCCTCCACGGCCGCGCAGTCGCCGGCGCCGAACACGTCCGGGTGCGACACCGACTGCAGGCGGTCGTTGGTGAGCAGGAACCCGCGCTCGTCGGTCGAGAAGCCCGCCTCGGCGATCCAGCGCGGGGCGATGCCGCCGGTGGCCCAGAACACCGCGTCGGATGCGAACTCGAGGCCCTGCTCGACGCGCACGTAATCCGGGCCCACCTCGGTCACGGTGCTGCCGGCGTGCAGCCCGATGTTGCGCCGCACGAGCTTGCGCTGCAGCCGCCGGCGCGCGCCCTCGGGAAACCCCGGCACGGCCACGCTCGTGTTCGTGATCACCCGCACGTGGGTCGAGGCGAGCCCCAGCTCCTGGCGCAGCCGGTACTCCATGGCGAAGGCGAGCTCCATCCCCGCCGCGCCGCCGCCCACGATCGTGACCGCGCCGATGCCGCCGTCGCGCGCGCGCACCACCACGTCGCTCCAGCCCTTCACCGCGCGCTCGAGCGGGCGCATCGGCACCGCATGCTCCTCGACGCCGCGGGCATGGCCGACGTAGGGCTCGGTGCCCACGTCGAGCGACAGGACGTCGTAGCCCACCACCGCGCCGTTGGCGCACACGACCTCGCGCGCGGCGGTATCGACGTGCACCGCCGTGGACTGCACGATCGCCCCCTGCGCGTGGCCGGTGAGGGCGACCAGGTCCACGGTCGCGTCGTCGATCTCGTAGTGGCCGGCGAAGAGCCCGGGGACCATCCCCGAGTACGTGAGCCAGGGATAGGGGGTGACCAGGGTGACCGCTGGCCGCTCGCCGGCATGCTCGGCCAGCCGGCGCAGCACCTCGAGGTGCGCATGGCCCCCGCCGAGCAGCACCAGCCGCTTCATCCCTCGGCCCCCGCGAGGGCGAGCCGGAAGTCGCCGAACCAGGCGGTGGCCGTCTGCCCGGTCTGGTCGGTGTCGTTGCCCGCCGCGATGCCCGTGAGCGGCGCCGGGGGCGTGCGCGGGCCGAACGCGTCCCGGAAGTCCGCGGCCAGGTCGCGCCTTTCGGCCACCCACCGGCCGGCGCGCGCGTTGCCGCTTTCGAGCACGACCGTGCGCACGCTGCCCGCGTAGGGATTCCAGGCCGAGGTGCCGACCGGGTGGCGGTTGTCCCACACGTAGCAGATCGCCGCGCTCGGCACGCTGTCGCCGTGGACGAGGCGCGCGATGGCGAGCTTCATGCGCTCGGCGAAGGGCAGTCGCGAGGGCGGGATCTCGAAGAAGACGTAGACGCGGGCGGCGAAGTCGTCGCCCGCGCGGCGGGCGAGGTCGGCGCCCGCGACGACGTGGTCGATCTTCCAGCGCCACGCGAGCGAGCCCAGCCGGGCGCCATCGACGTGCAGCGCGTAGGCGGCCGCGCCCGCCGCCGCCGTGGAGCGCACGCGCAGCACCGTCGCATCCCCGTCGCGGACCAGCTCCCGCCGGGGCGCGGGCACGCCGGGCACGTCGAAGGCACGCCATCCCGGCGGCAGCCGCGGCCCCGGGGCGGCGGTGGAGAACGGCGCGAGGAGCGGCACCGCCGCGAGGGCCGGGGCGGCCGCGGCGAGGGCGAGCACCGCGGCCCTCACGACAGCACTTCCGGGAGCAGGCCCGCGGCCTGCAGGCGCGCGTAGTCCTGCGGCCGGTCCACGTCCCAGAGCGTATCGAGCTCGCTCCAGCGCGCCCCCGCGGCGGCGAGCCGTGCGCGGGTGTGCGCCATCACCGACGCCGTGCCCCAGGCGATGCCGTCGAAGACGCCGCGCACCGGACGGGCGAGTCCCACGAGCACATAGCCGCCGTCCTCGGCCGGCACGAAGACGGCGTCGTGCGCCTCGAGGGCGGCGGCCGCGCGGCGCAGGTGGGCCGCCCCGAGCGCCGGGCAGTCGCAGCCCGCGAGCAGCAGCGCCTCGCCGTGCGCGTGCGCCTGCTCGAACGCGTGGGCCATGCGCGCGCCGAGGTCGCCGTCGCACTGCTCGCGCAGCCGCACGCCGAAGGCCGCATGGCACCGCGCGAAGAACGGATGCCCGGCGTCGGGCGCGCACCACAGGTCGACGGGCGCCATCCGCGCGCCCACCGCGGTTGCGAGCGCATGGCGCACGAGCCCGGCGTGCAGGCCCGCGGCCGCGTCGCCGCCGAGCAGCCCCGCCAGCCGCGTCTTGACGGTCCCCGGCACCGGCGCCTTGGCGAAGACGGCGATGCGCAGGCCCTCAGCCGGACGTGCGCTCGGCATCATAGTCCCGGGCCAGGCGCGCGGGATCGGCGCCGAGGGCGTAGGCGAGGCGCAGGCGCCACATGAGCAGGATCGTGCGCACGACGCCGCCGCGCTCCCAGCGGCGCGAGGAGGTGACGGCCCGCGCGCGCAGGCACAGGGGGCGCGAGGCGCGCCGCAGCCGCTTCGACAGCGCCACGTCCTCCATCAGCGCGAGCGCCGGGAAGCCGCCGGCGGCCTCGAACGCGTCGCGCCGCACGAAGATCGCCTGGTCCCCGGTGGCCACTCCCGTGAGGCGCGAGCGCAGGTTCATGCCGCGGGCGACGATGCGCAGCAGCGCGCCGGCGCCGGCGATGCGCACGTCGAAGCGCCCCCAGGCGCGGTCGCCGGCGGCGAGCCCGTCGAGCACGCGCGCCGCGGCGCCGTCCGGCAGGCGCGTGTCGGCGTGCAGGAAGAGCAGGACGTCGCCCCGGGCCGCCCGGGCGCCGGCGTTCATCTGGGAGGCGCGGCCGCGGGGCGCGGCCAGCACGCGATCGGCGAGCGGCGCGGCCACGGCACGCGAGCCGTCGTCGCTGCCGCCGTCGACCACGATCACCTCGGTCCCGCCCGCGCGCAGGGGCGCCAGCGCGCCCAGCGTGGCGGCGAGCGAGCGCTCCTCGTTCAGGACGGGGACGATGATGGAAAGCGCGGCCATGGGCGCGATTGTACTGAGGCGCGGGGCCTTCAGTGCCCGACGTCGTTCAGCGACCAGTCGTAGTCGAGGAAATCGATGGGCACCCGGCCCGCGCGCACGGCGGCCCGGTCGGCGGGCGCGTCGGCGAGCTGGCGGGCGTAGCGCGCGAAGGTCTGCGGCAGCGAGGAGTAGCCCTTCCAGCCGTGCGCGAAGTCCTCGCCGTACCAGTCGAAGATCTTCGAGACCTGCAGCCGCCCGCTCGCCGGGTCGTAGCGGTTGCGCGTGCGGTCGGAGAGGAAGCGGCGCATCGCATCGGCGAGCTGTGCCTCGAGCCGGTCGGCGACGAAGGCCTCGTCGCGCAGCATCGGGCAGCCGACCGAGGCGCAGACCACCGCGAAGTGCACCCGCGGCTCGTCGTACGCGCCCTGCCGGCGCAGCATCCCGTGCTCGATGCCGTCGAGGTTCTGGGGCTCGCCGAAAAGGGTGAAGAAGCGGTCCTTCCAGGGGTTGCCGAAGATCGTGCCGAAGTCGCGGATCGAGCCGATGTCCGGATAGCGCGTGAGGATCTTCTCGATCGTGAGGGCGTTGTACGCGTCGATGAGGAAGGCCTCCTGCTGCGGCTTCGTCCACGCGTCGAACTCGGCGCGCGCCACCTTCTCGTCGGCGGCGATGACCGCCTTCAGCGGGGCGCGGTCGCGGGCGAATCCCGCGTAGTCGACCCGGGAGGCGTTGCCGCCCGGCAGGTAGCGCACGTGCGCCTTGAGCAGCGCGTCCCACGCCGCGTGGGTGTGGTCGTACGCGGCCGCGGGAAGCGCGGCGGCGAGGAGCGTGCCGAGCGCCGCGAGGAAGTCGCGCACCGCGCGGGGATCAATCGCCATGGCTTCGCGCCGCCTCGTCGGGGTCGTGGTAGGGGCGCGAGTCGGCGAGGCCGAAGAGGCCGCCGAGCACCGCGGCGAGGCCGCCCTCGCCCCGCGTCCACGCGTGGAACCGTGCCGCGAGCGCCATCTGCCCGCGCGTGGCGCGCGCGCGCCGCCATGCGCCGGCCACCTGCTTGTTCGCCTCCGCCAGCGTGGGATAGGCGTGGATGGTGCCGAGGATGCCCTTCAGGCCGATGCCGTGGCGCATCGCGGCCACGATCTCGGCGAGGATCTCGCCGGCGTGCTCCCCGGCGACGGTGGCGCCGAGGATGCGGTCGGAGCCCGGCCGCGTGAGCACCTTCACCATGCCCTCGGGGGCGCCGTCGGCGAGCGCGCGGTCGAGCTCGGCCATCGGGAAGACGGTCACCTCGTGGGCCACGCCCCGGTCGCGCGCCTCCTGCTCGTTCAGCCCGACGCGCGCGACCTCGGGCTCGGTGAAGGTGGTCCACGGCACGACCGAATAGTCCACGCGGAAGCGGCGCAGGCGCCCGAACAGGGCGTTGACCGCGCAGTACCACGCCATGTGCGAGGCGGTGTGCGTGAACTGGAACGGCCCGGCCACGTCGCCGCACGCGTAGATGTTGGGGTAGCGGGTGGCGAGGAACTCGTTCACCTCCACCGTGTGCTGCTTCGTGACCGGGATGCCGAGGGCCTCGAGCCCGTAGCCCTCGGTGTTCGCCACGCGCCCGACCGCGCAGAGGATCTCGTCGCAGGCGAAGCGCACCTCGCGGCCCTCGTGCTCGGCGACGACCACCTTCTCGCCGCCCTCCACGCGCACCTCCTTCGCCTTGTGGCCCGTGCGCACGTCGATGCCCTCGGCGCGGAAGCGCTGGGCGACGAGCTGCGAGAACTCCGCGTCCTCGCGCGCGAGCAGCCGCGGCAGCATCTCGACTTGCGTGACCTGCGCGCCCAGCCGCGCGAAGCACTGGGCGAGCTCGCAGCCGATGGGGCCGCCGCCCAGCACGACGAGCCGCCGCGGCAGCGCCTTCAGGTCCCACACGGTATCGGAGGTGAGCGGGTTCGCCTCGGCCAGCCCGGGCACCGGGGGGATGAAGGGGCGCGCGCCGGCCGCCATGACGATGCTGCGCGTGGTGAGGGTGCGCGTTCCCCCGCCGGCGAGGGCGACCTCCACCGACCAGGGCGAGGCGATGCGCGCCGTGCCCTGCAGGCACTCGACGCCGAGGGCGGCGTAGCGCTCGACCGAGTCGTGGGGCGCGACGCGCGCCACGACGTCCCGCACGCGCTGCATCACCTCGGCGAAGTCGAACTCGGCGCGCGCCTCGCGGATGCCCAGGCTCGCCGCGCGGCGCATGTCCGCGAGCAGGCGCGTGGTGCGGATCAGCGCCTTCGAGGGCACGCATCCGGTGTTGAGGCAGTCGCCGCCCATGCGGTGCTTCTCGACGAGGGTGACCTTCGCCTTCACCGCCGCGGCGATGTACGCGGTGACGAGGCCGCCGGAGCCCGCGCCGATGACCACCACGTTGCGCTCGAAGCGCGCCGGCCGCGGCCACCCGGCGTAGACCTTGCGCGCCTTGATCGCCGCGAGCGCCTTCTTGGCCGCCAGCGGGAAGAGGCCCAGGAGCACGAGGGCCGCCACGAGGCCCGGGGAGAGGCGGAAGCGGCCGAGCTCGGTGCCGGCGTACACGTACACGACGGTGCCGGCGAGCATGCCGAGCTGGCTCACCCAGTAGAAGGTCCGGGTGCGGATGGGGGTCAGCCCCATCACGAGGTTGATCACGAAGAACGGGAACGCGGGGACCAGCCGCAGCGCGAAGAGGTAGAACGCGCCCTCGCGCGCCACGCCCTCGTTGATCGGCTTCAACTTCTCGCCGAAGCGCGCCTGCACCCAGTCGCGCAGCAGGTAGCGCGAGGCGAGGAAGGCGAGCGTGGCGCCGAGCGTGGAGGCGAACGAGACGAGGAGCGTGCCCCACAGCAGGCCGAACACGGCGCCTCCCACGAGGGTCATGATCGCCGCGCCCGGCAGCGAAAGCCCGGTGACCGCGACGTAGACCGCGAAGAACGCCGCGGCGGTGCCCACCGGATGGGCCGCGAAGTACGCGTCGATCGCCGCGCGCCGGGCGTGGAAGAATTCGAGCGAGACGTACTGGCGCAGGTCGAGGAGGAAGAAGGCCGCGACGAGCGCCACGATCGCGGCGAGGACGGCCAGCCGCCCGCGGCTCACGGCGCCGGCTCCCGCGCCTCGGCGACGAAGTCCGCCGCCTGCAGGCGCGTGCCCGCCAGCATCCGGCGCCAGTAGGAGGCATGGGCGGGCGAGCCGGCGGGCCAGCGCGCGAGGAAGCGATCGCGCCAGCGCGCATCGTCGTAGTCGATGCGCAGCGCCTCGACGTGCGCGCCGGCCACGGCCGTGCCCGCGAGGCGCGCCGCGCCGCGGTGCGGCCGCGCGCCGATGCGCGTGAGCAGCCCGAAGCGGGTGCCGGCGAAGTTGGGCATCCCCGCGGCGCCGTTGTTCGCGACGACCCGCTCGCCCCCGGGCGTGCGCAGCGCGCGCAGCACCGGCAGGCACGTGTGGCTCGACGCGAAGACGTCGACGCGCGCGTCGCGGAAGGCGCTGTCGATCCAGCGCCGGTGCGCGGGATCCGCGAGCCGGCCGCGGGCGAAGCCCCAGCCCGCGAGCGAGGCGGCGTCCCCGTGGACGATGGCCACCCGCGCGCCGGCCACCCGTGCGACGCGATGCATCGGCAGCGCGCCCAGCCGCTCGCGCACGCCGGCAAGGGCCGACGCGGCCCCGCGCAGGCGCTCGAGGATCGCGTTGGAGCGCGCGACCTCCGCATCGCTCACCTCGCTCGGGTAGGCGCAGCCGCAGCCCGCCCCGGAGTCGTCGAGCGCGAGCTCCGTCTCGACGTTGCCGCGCAGCGCCTCGTGCCCGAGCACCGCGCGGTCGATGCGCGCGAACTCGTCGGGCGCCGCGTCGAACCAGTGGAAGTCGCCGTTGAAGACCAGCCGCGGCGCCACGGGCTCCGCGGCCGCCAGCGCGAGCACCGCCGCGAGCGCCTCGGGGTTGCCGTAGAGCCCGCCCACGACGTAGAGGGTTTCGGCCTCGATCTCCGGGGCGCGGTCGAAGACGCGGGGCGGGTAGCGGTACGAGAGCGGGCAGGTGCGCCCCGGGCGCGATTCGGGCCGCGCCTGCCCGGCGTCCCACGGCGCCGGGCGCGCGCTCAAGCGAGCGCCCCGCCGCAGCTCGAGCCCTGGCCCGCGGTACACCCGTAGCAGTGGTCACGCACGACGATCGCGTTGCCCGCGAGGTCGCGGCCCATCGCCTGCGAGAGGTGGGTGCGGGGGCGGCCCGCCACGCGCAGCGGCAGGCCCAGCATCTGGTTGAAGTCGCAGTCGTAGAGGTAGCCCTGCCAGTCGACCGACACCAGCGAGCGGCACATCACGGCACCGAGGTTCTCGTCGCGGTGGGCCGAGCGCAGCAGCGCCATGTACGGGTCGAACTGGCCCTTGCTCACGAGCGTGGAGCCGAAGCGCTGGATCGGCATGTTGGCGAGCGTGAGGAGGCGGTCGAAGACGATGCCCTCGCGCTCGCCCAGGATGCGCTTGTAGTCGGACTCGAGCTTCGGCTGCGCGGGCGGCAGCACCGGGCCCTGGGGGTTGTAGACGAGGTCGAGCGCGAGCTCCGGATCCCCGCGGCCGTAGCCCGCCGCGTTCAGCCGCCGGATCGCCTCGATGCTCGCCTCGTACACGCCCTTGCCGCGCTGCCGGTCGACGAGCTCCGGGGTGTAGCACGGCAGCGAGGCGACGATCGCCACACGGTGCTCGGCCAGGAACCGCGCGAGGTCGTCCTGCCCCGGCTCGCGCAGCACCGTGAGGTTGCAGCGGTCCGTCACCCGGGCGCCGAGGGCGCGGGCCTCCCGCACCAGCGTGCGGAAGTTCGCGTTGAGCTCCGGCGCGCCGCCCGTGATGTCGAGCGCGGTCGCACCGCTCGCCGCGAGGAAGTCGAGCACGAGCCGCGCGGTCGCCGCATCCATGGCCTCCGTGCGCGTCGGCCCCGCGTTCACGTGGCAGTGCACGCACGACTGGTTGCACACGTAGCCCACGTTCACCTGGACGGTGTCGAGGCGCGAGCGGGCGAGCGGCGGGAAGTCGGTGTCGACGAGGAGCGGAAGCGTGGCGTGCATGGGGCGAGCGGGCCTTTGTCGGGTCTACGAACGTGCACCCCGGTCGGATGCGCGCATCTTAGCAAAAGGGGGCGAGCGCGCCCGGTGGGGTACGACCCGTCCCGGGGCGATCGGTTTGGCGCTTGGTCGGGGCCGGGGGCGGGAAACTTACACCCACGGTCCAAAACCGCAAGGAGGACCGCCATGCCGCCCCGTACCAGCGTTTCGAAAGGCTTGCTCGCCGGCTTCGTGGCGACGATCGTGCTCTCCGCCCTCATGCTCATGAAGGCGAGCATGGGCTTCATGCCGCAGCTGAACGTGATCCGGATGCTCACGCACATGGTGGGCGCATCCACGCCCGCCGCGGGATGGATCGTGCACTTCCTGATCGGCACCGTCCTGTGGGGCGCAGTCTTCGCCTGGATCGCTCCCCACCTGGCCGGCTCCCCGTGGTGGCGCGGCGTGCTGTTCGGCATCGGCGCCTGGCTCCCGATGATGATCGCGGTCATGCCGATGGCCGGCGCGGGCTTCTTCGGTCTCGCGATGGGAATCGCCGCGCCCGTCATGACCCTCATGCTGCACATCGTGTACGGGGCGGTCCTCGGCGCCACCTATGGCGCCCTGCTGCACGGGATCGAGGGCGGGCCCCGCGGCTCTCCCAGCCACGGCTGAGCGGCGACCGGGGAGCCGCGGCCGCACCCTTGCGCCGGCGCACGGCCGAGGGCTTGCTTCTTCCGGGGCGTTGACCTAGGTTCGCCGGATGCGCCGCACGCCTTCCTCCCCGGGCCGCCCCCTCGCGTTCGCGCCCGACTCCGCGCTCGAGGCCGCGATGCGCCTGTTCTGGCGCCGCGGGTACGAGGCCACCTCGATGCAGGACCTGGAGCGCCACACGGGACTGTCGCGCTCCAGTCTCTACAACAGCTTCGGGTCCAAGCGCGAGCTCTTCGAGCGCGCCGTCGCCGAGTACGCACGCCGGGGCGAGCGCGTGTTCGCCGCGCTCGAGCACGGCGAGCGCGGCATCGCCGACATCCGCGCCTTCTTCGACGCCCTCGTCGAGCGGCTTTCGGGGGCGCGGCCGCGGCCGGGGTGCCTCATGGTGAACAGCGTCGTCGAGTTCGGCGGCGCGGACGCCGCCATGAGCCGCAGCGGCAAGCGCTACTTCGGCCGCGTGCACTCGGCGCTCGCCGGGGCGCTGCGGCGCGCGGCCCGGCTCGGGGAGATCCCCGCCGCCGGCGTCGAGAACCGGGCGCGGCTGCTGCTCGCGCTGGCGATCGCGATGAACGTGCACGCGCGGGCCGGCGCGGGCCGCGACGAACTGGAAGCGCTGTGGCGCGCCGCCCGCCGCGAGCTCGAGGCATGGCGCCGGGAAGCGACACCCGACGGCACGCCCTGAGACGGCCGTCGCGGGCGGCGCGGCACGGGTGAAAGAAAAGGCCGTGCGCGGCGACTCACGGGGAGCGCTTCCGCGCCCGAACCCGTCGGGCGGTGGATTTGCGCGGCCATTTTTGTAATGATCGGTCCCACCGGGAGATTCCGCCGACGTCCGCCGACCGCATGACCCTCGCGCCCCGTTCCATCGACTCCGCGCCTGCCGCCGCGCGGCCCGTGCTCGAGGCCGCCTGAGCGGCGACACGGGCGTGCGTGGCGCGCAGGCCGGCGGCGGGACCGCCTTCGCCGCCGAGCTGGAGCGGCATCGGACGTACCTCCTGCGCGTGGCGCGCCTGCAGCTGCGCGACGAGGTGCTCGCCGAGGACGCGGTCCAGGACACGATGCTCGCCGCGCTCTGCGCCTCGGCGAGCTTCAGCGGCGCGTCCACGCTTCGCACCTGGCTCACCGGCATCCTCAAGC
The DNA here is from genome assembly GCA_963741815.1 of uncultured beta proteobacterium. GTDB lineage: Bacteria > Pseudomonadota > Gammaproteobacteria > Burkholderiales > Usitatibacteraceae > Usitatibacter. Next base: position 449,060 of record CAVUJI010000003.1, on the reverse strand, counting down.
ACAAGGTGGTCGACGCGATCCGCAAGCGCCAGCGCCGCGCCGAGGTTCCCGAGGACTGCGCCGGGGAGCGCTGCGACGGCCTGGCCGACGCGTTCGACTCGTCCTTCGACGAGCGGGGCGAGTGGGAGGCGAAGCCGGGCGCCTGGGCCGATCCCGAGCGCTCGCTCCACCAGCGGCAGTTCTTCGACGTGCTCGCGCTGTGCCTCGACCACCTGCCCGAGAACACGGCGCGCGTCTTCGTGATGCGCGAGCACATGGAGCTCGAGGTGCCCGAGATCTGCCGCGAGCTCGGCATCTCGGCCGCGAACGTGTACGTGATCCTCTTTCGCGCGAGGGCGGGCCTGCGCCGGTGCCTGGAGCGCAAATGGTTCGGCGACGAGCGGCCCGCGCGGCGCCGGCGGGGGGCGGCATGATCGACATGGGCAAGCTGGGCGTGCCCTCCTGCGAGACCGTAAGCCGTCTCGTTTCCGAGTCGCACGACCGCCCGATGTCGTGGCGCGAGAGGGCCGGCATGCGGGTGCACCTGGCGATGTGCCGCTACTGCAGCCGCTTCCGGCGGCAGATCGAGGTGCTGCAGGAGGCGCTGCGGCGCGAGCGCCGCGGAGACGCGCCGGACGACTGAGTCCGTGCGCCCCGCGCGTGCGCGCCGCGCCAGCGGATAGACTGGCGGCGTCCATCCGGGAGTGCCCATGACGGAGGAAGTCGAGCTCAAGCTGGCGATCGACCCCGCGGCCCACGCGCGCCTGCGCAGGGCGCAGGCGCTCGCCGGGGCCCGTCCGGTCCGGCGCGAGATGGAAAGCCTCTACTTCGACACGCCCGACTGCCGGCTCGCGCGCCACGGCATGGCCCTGCGCCTGCGCCGGGCGGGCGGGCGCTGGATGCAGTGCCTCAAGGCGGGCGCGAGCGGGCCGGCCGGCATGCACGCGCGCGACGAGTGGGAAAGCGCCCAGGACGGCCCCCGCATCGACCTCGCCCGCTTCGCCCACACGCCGCTCGCGCGGGTCCCGGGCGCGCGCCGCCTGCACGAGCGCCTGGCGCTCGCCTTCCGCGTGCGCGTCGTGCGCACCGCCTGGGACCTCGCGCCGGCCCCGGGGGTGCGCCTGGAGGTGGCGCTCGACGCGGGATACGTCGAGTCCCGCGGACGGCGCGAGGCGATCTCCGAAGTGGAGATCGAGTGCGTCGAGGGCGGCACGGGCGCGGCGTTCGACCTCGCCGACCGGCTGCTCGACGAGGTGGCGCTGCGCCCGACGGCGGCCACGAAGGCCGAGCGCGGCTACCGGCTCTTCCGGCGCGAGCGGCGCCTGCCGGTGAAGGCGCAGCCGGTCGTCCTCGCCGCGTCGATGCCGCCGGCGGCGGCGGCACGCCGGGCGGTCTCGGCCGGGCTCGGGCAGTTCCTCGGCAACGTCGAGGGCGTGCTCGCCGCTTCCGATCCCGAGTTCGTGCACCAGGCGCGCATCGGCCTGCGCCGGGCGCGCGCGGCGCTGCGCATCTTCGCGGAGGCGATCGGCGTCGAGCGCTCGCGGCGCTGGCGCGAGGCGCTCCGCAGCCCGGCGCAGGCGCTGGGGCGCACGCGCGACTGGGACGTCTTCGCGCTCGAGGTGCTGCCCCGGCTCGGCGCGGCGAGCGGCGAGGCCGCGCTCGCCCGCACGCTGCGGATGCGGGCGGCGCGACGGCGCGGGCGCGAACGCGCCGCGAGCCGTGCCGAGATGGCCGCCGCGGCGCACGCACGCTGCGTGCTCGCCATCGTCCGCTGGCTCTCCGAGGACGACCCGGTGACCGCGGACCGCCGCCTCGCCAGCCTCGCGGCCCGCGTGCTGCGCCGGCGCCACAAGCGCCTCATGCGCCTGGGCGCCCACTCCGCCCGTCTCGACGCCGCCGGACGCCACCGCGTGCGCATCCTCGCCAAGCGGCTGCGCTACGGCACCGACGCCTTCGCTTCGCTCTATCCCGCGCGCAAGGTGGCCCGCTACCGCAAGGCGCTCGCCGCGCTCCAGGATGTCCTCGGCCACGCGAACGACGCGGCCACGGCGGCACGCCTCCTGGACGCGCTGCATCCTCCCGCGGCCTTCGCCGCCTTCGCCCGCGGCTGGTGCACGGGCGCCTCGCAGCCCGATCCCGCCGCCCTCGCCGCGCTCTTCGCGCGCCTGGGCGAGGCGTGGGGCTTCGCGCGCTGAGGGCGCGCCCACCCCTTCCCGGAGGACACCCATGTTCGAATCCGCCGAGATCGGCCACCGCCTGGACAAGCGCGAGTACAAGCGCGAGGAGCCGCGGCTGCGCGAGCGCCTGCTCGAGCTGCAGTACCGGCTGCTCGGCCAGGGGGACTTCGCCGTCGTGATCGTGGTGAACGGCGTCGACGGCGCGGGCAAGGGCGAGACCGTGAACCTGCTCAACGCATGGATGGACCCGCGCCACATCCGCACGCGCGCCTTCGGCCCGCCGGGCGACGCCGAGCGCGAGCGCCCGGAGATGTGGCGCTTCTGGCGGGAGCTCCCGCCCCGAGGACACATCGGCATCCTCTTCGGCTCGTGGTACAGCGACCCGATCCTGCGGCGCGTGATGGGCCGCGAGAAGCGCGCGGCGTTCGAGCGCCGCCTCGAGCGCATCCGGCACTTCGAGCGGATGCTCGCCTCGGAGGGCGTGCTGCTGCTCAAGCTGTGGTTCCACCTGTCGAAGAAGGCGCAGAAGAGGCGCCTGAAGGAGCTCTCGTCGCGCAAGTCGACCGCCTGGCGCGTGGGCCCCGGCGAGTGGGAGCGCTTCCGGCACTACGACGAGTTCGTCGACGTGTGCGAGGACGCGCTGCGGGAGACCAGCACGGGACAGGCGCCGTGGGAGGTGATCGAGGGCAGCGACCCGGAGTACCGCTCGCTCACCGCGGGGCGCGCCCTCGAGCGAGCGCTCGCCGCCCGGCTGAAGGGCGAGCGGCCCGCGCTCGGCACCCCGCCGCCGCCGCCCGCCCCGCCGCTCGACGGGCGCACGCTGCTCGATTCCTTCGACTACCGGCGCCGGCTCGCGCGCGCCGCCTACGCCCGCAGGCTGCTCAAGCTGCAGGCGCGGCTGAACGAGCTCACGCGCTCGCGCCGGATGCGCGAGCGCTCCCTCGTCATGGTCTTCGAGGGCATGGACGCGGCGGGCAAGGGCAGCACCATCCGGCGCATCACCCAGGCCATCGACGCGCGCTTCTACCGCATCGTGCCGGTGGCCGCCCCTACCGACGAGGAGCGCGCCCAGCCCTACCTCTGGCGCTTCTGGCGGCACGTCCCGGGCCACGGCCAGTCGGTGATCTTCGACCGCTCGTGGTACGGGCGGGTGCTCGTCGAGCGGGTCGAGGGCTACTGCTCGGCATTCGACTGGATGCGCGCCTACCACGAGATCAACGACTTCGAGGAGCAGCTCACGCAGGCGGGGTCCATCGTCGCCAAGTTCTGGCTCGCGATCACGCCGGCCGAGCAGCTGCGCCGCTTCCGCGCGCGCGAGAAGACGCCGTACAAGCGCTTCAAGATCACCGCGGAGGACTGGCGCAACCGCAAGAAGTGGCCGCAGTACCACCGCGCGGTCAACGACATGATCGAGCGCACCTCCACCGACCCCGCGCCGTGGAACGTCATCGCCTCCGACGACAAGCTCTTCGCCCGCGTCGAGGCGCTCGAGCGGCTGGTGGCGCGCCTCGAGGACGCGCTCTAGCCGACCGAAAAGCGGATGCGGTTGCGACCGAAGAGGTAGGCGTAGTCCGGTCGAGCGGCGACACCCTGCGCGAGCAGCACGCCGAGGCCGCCCTCGCGGCGCGCGCCGGAGAGCGCCTCGAGCATCTCGCGCGCGGCGCGTGAGAACGGGTTGAAGGGCGCGGCGCGGTCCTCGTACGTGACCTCGATGCCCTCGGCCGAGCCGGAAAGGGCCACCCACACCGGCGCGTCGCTGCCCCCCGCGTGGCCGTGCTTCACCGTGTTGAGGAAGAGCTCCTCGAGGACGAGGTTGGCCTTGAGGCCCGCCTCGCGGGGCACGTGCGCGGCGGCGCAGAAGGCCTCGACGAAGGCGCGCACCCGCTTCCAGGCCTCCAGGCGGGACGGAAACATCGCCATGCGGGTTGTGACGGCGTTCACAGGGGCGGCCTCGCGGTTTTTGGCATTATAGGGACCCGGCCCCTGCCGGAAGGAGATGGCGATGCGCAACGCATGGATGCTGGCCGCGGCCCTGGCCGTCGCACTGCCCGCGGCCGCGGGCGAGGTGGGCCTGGTGAAGGTCTCGCGCGGCAGCGTGCACATCGAGCGCGCGGGCGCCTCGCTCGCCGCTGCCGTGGGCACGCCGCTGCAGCCCGCCGACGTGATCGTCACCGGGGCCGACGGCGCCGCGGGGATCACCTTCACCGACAACAGCGTGGTGTCGGTCGGCCCCGGCAGCGAGTTCTCGATCGACCGCTACCGGTTCGACTCCACCACGTATGCCGGCGAGTTCGAGGGCACGCTGCGCCGCGGGCGCCTCGCGGCCGTGTCCGGCAAGCTGGTGAAGCAGGCGCCCGAGGCGATGCGCATCCGCACGCCCTCGGCCGTGATGGGCGTTCGCGGCACCGAGTTCCTGGTGCAGGTCGACCCGCCCGCCACGCCGTAGCCCCGATCCCCTTGGCGCGCGTCGTCGCACTCCTCCTCGCCGCGGCGCTCGCCGCCGGCTGCGCCTCGCGGCCGGTGAGCCCCGCGCTCTTCGCCGTGATTCCCGCGCCCGACGGCCACGTCGGCACGATCGTCGTGCATCGCGACGGCGAGCGGCAGGTGGTGCACAGCGCGTACGGCGCTCAGCGTCTGCGCGGCGACGGGCGGCTGGAGCCGGTGCGGCTTTCGGCGCACGAGGTGAAGGCCGCGTTCGGGCCGACGCTGGCCGCGCTGCCCGGCGTGCCGGCGACCTTCGTGCTCTATTTCCTCGAGGGGCGCGACGACCTCACGGCGGACTCCGCGCGGGAGCTCGAGCGCGTGATCGCCGAGATCGCGCGCCGGCCGCTGCCCGACATCGTCGTGATCGGCCACACCGACACCGTGGGCAGCGGCGGATACAACGACGCGCTCTCGCTCGCGCGCGCCGAGCGCATGCGCGACCTGCTCGTCGCGCGCGGCATTCCCGCCCGCCGCATCCAGGTGGCGGGGCGCGGCGAGCGCGAGCTCCTCGTGCCCACCGCCGACGACGCGCGGGAGCCGCGCAACCGCCGCGTCGAGATCAACGTGCGCTAGCCCGACCAGCGCAGGGCGAGCAGCGTCACGTCGTCGGCGAGCTCCGCGCCCGCGGCGAAGCGATCCAGGTCCGCGCGCACCCGCTCGAGCACCGCGGCCGGCGCCGCGCCCTGCGCCACCCCGGCGACGCTCGCGCGCAGCCGCTCGATGCCGAAGAACTCGCCCGCGCGGTTCACGGCCTCGGTCGCCCCGTCGGTGAAGACGAGGACCCACTCGCCGGGCGCGAGGACGCGCTCGCGCGTGCGGTGCGCGAAGCCCTCGATCACGCCCAGCGGCGGCCCGTCGGGTGCGTCGAAGCGCCCGGCGGGGCCCCGCGGCGCGCGGCGGAAGGGCGGCTCGTGCCCCGCGTTCGCGTACTCGATCCGGCCGGTGGGCAGGTCGAGGATCGCGACGAAGGCGGTCACGAAGAGCTGCTCGGGATTTTCGCGCGCGATCGCCTCCTCGGCCCGGGTGAGGATCTCGCCGGGCGTTCCCCCGCGCAGCGCCGCGCTGCGGATCTGCGACTTCGCCGCCGCCATGAAGAGCGCGGAGGCGAGCCCCTTGCCCGAGACGTCGGCCACGGCGAGGAAGAGGCGCCGCGCGTCGAGCGCGAAGAAGTCGTAGAAGTCGCCGCCCACGCTGCGCGCCGGCGCGAGCCAGGCGGCGATCGCGTAGCGGGCGTCGGGCGCGAGGGCGGCCGGATCGGGCAGCAGTCCCATCTGGATGCGCCGCGCGGCGTCGACCTCGCCGGCCATGCGCGCGGCCTGCTCGCGCAGCTGGCGGCGCTGGCGCTGCGCCTCCGAGAGGCTGCCCGCCAGCAGCGTGCCGAAGACGGCCAGCGTGCCGATCGCCGGGCCGGCCGCATCGAGCAGCACGCCGAAGGCGCGGAAGGCCACGAGCCCGGCCGCGGCCAGGCCGAGCACCGCCGCGGACACGAGCTGGGCGGCGCGCAGCACGGCAAGCTGCGGCACGACGAAGGCGAGCAGGAGCGCGAGCGCGGCGAGCGCGGCCGCCTCGGCCCGGGAGGCGTAGGCGGGACGGGCGAGCCGCACGCCGTCGAAGAGGTTCTCGATCACCTGCGCGTGGATCTCGACCCCGGGCACCTGCTGGCCGAGGGGCGTGAGCTTGTAGTCGCGCAGCCCCAGCCCGTCGATGCCCACGAGCACCGCCTTGCCGCGCAGCAGCGCCGGGTCGGCCCGTGCCTCGATCACGTCGAGCGCGGACACGAAGCGCTGCGGATCGTGGGCGGAGGCGCGCAGCCACGCCGTGCCGTCGTCCTGGATCGTCGCCTCGTGCGGGCCCACGCGCAGGCGCAGCAGGCCGGCGCCGGCGCCCGCCAGCGCGAGGCCCCCGTCCTCGGCAACGCGCAGCGTCTCCACGCCGAGGGCGGGCACGAGCACGCCCTGCACGCGGCGCACCATCGGCACCCGGCGCACCACCCCGCCCTCGGCCGTCGCGTCCATCAGGCCCCGGCTCTGCGCGGCCGCATCGAGCACGGGGAGGTTGCCGATGTGGCCCGCTCGGCGGTCGAGCGCCCGGTCCGCGCCGCCCGCCACGACCACGGGCGCGGCGCGCGGGGCGCGGGCGAAGCGCGGATCGGCATCGGTCCCCGCGATGCCGAGCACGACGTGGCGCCCGCGGATCGCCCGCGCGAGCGCGTCGTCGCTCGAGGCGAGGCGCGCGAGCGCGGCGGCGAGCGGCGCCGGGACGTCGAGCAGCTCGGCGGCGAGCGCCCCCGGCGAGAAGCGGTCGGGCTCGGGGAAGAAGAGGTCGAGCCCGATGGCGGCCGGCTCGTAGCGGCCGATCGCCTCGATGAGCCGCGCCACGCGGGTTCGCGGCCAGGGCCACTGCCCGTAGCGCGCGAGCGACGCCTCGTCGATCGCGACGATCGTCGCCACCGTGGTCTTGCGCTCGAGCGGGAAGAGGCGCTGGTAGCCGTCGAAGACCAGGCCGCGCAGTCCCCGCACCGGCGCCGGCGAGGCGAGGAGTGCGACCACCAGCGCCGCGGCGAGCGCGAGCGCCGGCGCCCGCGGCCCCCGCATCGCGCTCAGGGATCGATCTCCATCCCGTCGTAGGCCGAGGAGACCTTGAGCGCGTGCTCGCCGCGGGTGAGCTCCTCGAACCGGCGCGCCTCCTTCAGCAGGCCCTCGAGGGTCGCGTCGTCGTTCGCGGGCTCGTGGTGGAAGAGCACGAGGTGCTTGGCGCGGGCCATCTGGCAGAGCTCGACGCCCACGATGTTGCTCGAGTGGCCCCAGTCGGCCTTCACGCTGATCGCCTCGGCGAGCGCGTACATCGCGTCGAAGATCACGAGGTCGGCGTCGCGGAAGAACTGCGCGAACGCCTCGGCCTCGGCGCGGTTCTCGAGCTTGTGCTCCGAGTCGGTCGAGTAGATCACCGACTTGCCCCGGAAGGCGAAGCGATAGCCGTACGAGTCGCCCGAGTGCAGCTGCAGGTGCGGGGTCACCTCGAGGGCGCCCACGGTGCGGGTCTCGCCCGGCACGAGCCGCACGAACTCGATGTCCGCGGCGAGCTGGTCGAAGTCCACCGGGAAGCAGGGCGCCGACTGCTGCAGCCGGAAGGCCTGCTCGAGCACGTCGTGGCAGCCGTGGATGCGGATCTTCGTGCCCGGGACGTAGGACGGGCCGAAGAAGGGGAAGCCCATGATGTGGTCCCAGTGCACGTGGGACATGAAGACGTTCACGGCCGCGGGCTTGCGCGCCTGGCGGGCGAGCACGTGCACCCCCAGCGGACGCGCGCCGCTGCCCATGTCGCACACGTAATACTCGTCGCCCGGCACCACGAGCTCGACGCAGGGCGTATGGCCGCCGAAGGTGTGCGTGAGAGAGAAGTCGAGCTCGGCCGCGGCGAAGGCGTGCGCCTCCTCGTAGGTGGCGAAGGTGCGCCCCGAGGCCTGCACCAGCGCCTGCGCGAGCTTGTCGCGGATGTCGGCGGCGGTGAGCGCGACGGGGATCGAGCCGCGGGTTCCCCAGAAGCGCACGCGCACGGCGCTACCCCCGGTCGTACGCCGCCCCGGCCTCGGCCGAGACCGCGCCCAGCGCCTCGCGCAGGCTCGGGAAGAGCGGGAGCACGAGGTCGAAGTGGCTGATGCGGAAGATCTCGGAGACCATCGGCTGCAGGCTCGTCACGAGTATGCGCCCCTGCTGCGCCTTCGCCCGGCGCGAGGCGAGCATGAAGCAGCGCAGCCCCGCGCTCGAGATGTAGTCGAGGCCCGAGAGGTCGAGCACGATGCACGCGCCGTGCGCGCCCGCCGCGTCGACCTCGCGGCCGAGCTCGGCGCAGAACCCCTCGCACGTGTCCTGGTCCAGGCGCCCGTTCAGCTGGAGGACGACGGCCGAGGCGTAGCGCCGGGTGGTGACGTTCATCGCGTTCTGGTTGTCGGCTGGGGCGGCGGCCCTATTGTGTCACAGGGCCGCAGGGCGCACCGCCCGGGCCGGGGGCCCGGGGCATGCCCGTGGCGGGAGGCTACGGGGCGATGGCGCCCGGGCCGATGCCCCGCGCGAGCAGCTTCTCCCAGTCGGCGTGCGGCTCGCGATACTGCATCGCCTGGCGCACCCAGCGCGCGTGCTCGCGCTCCTCTTCGGCGAGCTCCACGGCCGCCCGACGCACGCGCTCGTTGCCGGCGGTGCGGGCCACCCATTCGAAGAAGGCACGGGCGTGGCGCTCGCCGGCGAGGGCCACCTCGAGGAGCTGGCGCGGCGTGGCCACGCGGTAGAAGAGCTCGTGGGCCGGGGCCTCGGGCGCGCCTTCGTCGATCCAGTGATAGCGGTCCGCCGGGATGGGCGGCAAGTCCAGCCCCTGCGCGAGGGTGGCGAGGCGCTGGAAATGCTCGAGCTCGTGGCGCGCGAGCTCGCGGCACATGCCGGCGAGCACCTCCTCGTCGCGGTCGTGGAACCAGTTCTCGAACTCGACGTAGCGCTCGGCGGCCTCGCGCTCGATGGCGAGGGCATGGGCGTAGAACTGCTCGAGGGACTCGATGGGCGCGGGCATGGCGGGGACTCCTTCCCCGATACCCTGCCCCGGGGTGCGCGGGGCCTGGTTGACTGCCGTCAACCGCGCGAAAGAAAGCCCGCGCGGGGGCGGGCGTTCGATCCGGAATGGGTGGAATTGAACCACCTTTGGGATTTTGAGGACGCGCACATCCTCAAAATCCAGAATTGGTGGCCTGGGGCGGAATTGAACCACCTTTTGGATTTTGAGGACGCGCACATCCTCAAAATCCAAAATTGGTGGCCTGGGGCGGAATTGAACCACCGACACAAGGATTTTCAGTCCTCTGCTCTACCAACTGAGCTACCAGGCCGGGGAGGGGCGGCGCACGGCGGGCGGGAACCGGCCGCAAAGCGGGAAATTATAGCGTTTCGTGCTTCCCGAAGCCAATCCCGCGCGCCGCGATCGGCGCCGTCGCCGTCCCGGTCGCCGCCGGGGCCGGGGCCGACCCGGCATCCCGGAGATCTCGACCCCGAGGGACGCACGCGTTATCGGGCGTTATCGCGGCTCCGGGTCGGCGGCGGATCTCGTTACCGCTCGTTGCTTGCGGGCGGTTACGGATGCAATGGCCCGTCCGGGCGCGGCCTGACGCAGCGCAAACGGCGGGCCGCCAATGTGGCGACAATTCGGGTGATCGCGGCCCAACGCCGCTCGGAGATCGCAGTGACCCGGCTCTCGGACATCAAGACATCCCTCCTCGTGGCGATCGCCGCGGCTTTCGCCACGCTTCTGGTGGCGGTGCTCCTCGGGCTTACCGTGGCGCGCATGAACCGGCTGGCCGACGCCATCGACGCGCTGGCGGGCGTGCGCCTGCCTCGGGTGGCCGCGGCCGAAACCGCGAGCCGGGCGCTCGCCGAGAATTCGGCCCTCATGGCCGAGGCCCTGCTCGCGCCGGATGCGCGCCAGCGCGCCTCCGAGGCGGTTCGCCGCAACCAGGCGGCGGCCGCGGCGGCCCTCGCCGGCGTGGAGGCCGACGATGCAGCCGAGGCGGCGGCCCTCGAGGCGGTCGCCTCGGCACGCTCGGAGCGCGCGCGGCTGGAGGCCGCCTTCCTCGCCGCCCTCGCCACCGACGACGACGCGGCGGCCCGCGCGGCGCTGCTCGAGGCGACGCACCAGGCGAGCGCCCGGTATGCGCCGGCCCTGGCGGAGCTGGTCGCCCTCGAGGGCTCCGCGCTCGCCGCGAAGGCCGGCGCCGCCTACGCCGAGCAGCGCTCGATGGTCACGCTGATGATCGGCGTGACGGCCGCGGCGGTCATCGCCGCGCTGATGATCGCGGTGCTGATCGTGCGCGGCGTGCTCGCGCGCTTCGGCGCCGACTCCTACGCGGCGCGCACCGCCCGCGCCATCGCCGCCGGCGACCTCACGGTCGAGGTGCGTGTCGGCCGCGGCGACGACGCCGCGATCCTCGAGGCGATCCGGTCCATGCGCGACCAGCTCGCCCAGGCCGTCGGCGCCATTCGCCGCTCGGCCCTCGCGGTGGGCACCGCCGCGCACCAGATCGCCGCGGGCAACATCGAGCTGTCCGCGCGCACCGAGCAGCAGGCCTCGAGCCTCGAGCAGACCGCCGCGAGCATGGAGGAGCTGTCGAGCACCGTGCGCCAGAACGCGCAGAACGCGCAGCAGGCCGACCAGCTCGCGGGCAACGCCTCGGACCGCGCCGAGCGCGGCGGCGAGGAGGTGGCCCGGGTCGTCGCGACCATGGGCGAGATCAGCCAGGGGGCGGCGCGCATCTCCGAGATCAGCTCGCTCATCGACGGCATCGCCTTCCAGACCAACATCCTCGCCCTCAACGCCGCCGTGGAGGCCGCGCGCGCGGGCGAGCAGGGCCGCGGCTTCGCGGTCGTCGCCTCCGAGGTGCGCTCGCTCGCGCATCGCAGCGCCGAGGCGGCGCGCGAGATCAAGAAGCTCATCGACGGCTCCGTCGAGCGCGTCGGCGAGGGCATGCAGCTCGTGGAGCAGGCCGGCGGCACCATCGGCGCGCTCGTCGAGGACGTGAAGCGCGTGGGCGAGCTCATGCGCTCGGTGGCCCAGGCCTCGGCCGAGCAGAGCCGGGGCGTGCAGCAGGTGAACACCGCCGTCACCGAGATGGACAAGGTGCTGCAGCAGAACGCCGCGGCCGTGCACGAATCGGCGAGTGCCGCCGAATCGATGCGCGAGGAGGCCGAGGAGCTGGTGCGCGCCGTGGGGGCCTTCCGGCTGGCCGACGATGGGCTCGGCGTGCCCGAGGCCCGGGCGCCCGCGCGCGGGCCGGGGGCACCGCGGCCGGCGGCCCAGTCCCTCCAGGCCCCGGGGCAGTCCGCGCCCCGACTTGCCGCCCCGGCGGCGGCGCCCGTCCGGGCGTGGTGAGGTCGCCGCACATCTCCTGGTCGTGACGCGGGAAGAAGCCGGGGTCCTGCGTCCCGGGCTCGCCGTTGTCCCCCCGGCCGCGACGCGGGCGCGCGCGGTTATCATCCGGCGCATGGACAAGACGCCCGCCTCCGACACCCGACTGCGGCGCCTGCAGGCGCTCGACTGCTGCGCCGTCTCCGATGCCCTCGACAAGCTGGACCTGCCCGCGGCCGTGAGCGGCCTGCGCGCGCTCGGCGCGGCGCGACGCATCGCCGGAAGGGCCGTGACGGTGAAGCTGGGCCGCGGCCCGGCGCCCCCGGGACCGGTGCGCCATCTCGGCACCGCCGCGGTCGAGGCGGCCGGAGCCGGCGACGTGATCGTGGTCGAGCAGCGCACGGGGATCGATGCCGGGAGCTGGGGCGGCGTCCTCACCCTGGGCGCGTCGCTGCGCGGCGTGGCGGGCGCGGTGGTGGACGGGCCGGTGCGCGACATCGACGAGGCGGCGGCCCTCGGTTTCCCGGTGTACGGGCGGACCTGCACGGCGCGCACGGCGCGCGGGCGCATCGTCGAGCTCGGCACGCAGGTGCCGGTCACGATCGGTGAGGCCGCCGTGGCGCCCGGCGACTACGTGATCGCCGACGCAAGCGGCGTGGCGATCGTGCCCGCGGCGCAGGTCGACCGGGTGCTCGAGGCGGCCGAGGCGATCGCCGAGCGCGAGGCGGCGATGGCCGGGGCGCTGCGCGCGGGCCGGCCGATCACCGAGGTGATGGGCGCCTCCTACGAGGAGATGCTGAAGCGGTGAGCGGGGACGGCCCGCGCCGCCGCCCCGCCGGGAATCTTTCCGCCGCGCAAGAGGTCCTCACACCATCGAGAGGACGTTTTGCGAAAGGAGGATCCGATGCCTGGACGCCAGCAGCTTCCCAGCACCCTCAAGCGCTCGCCCAAGAAGGCGCAGCGCACCTGGGCCGAGACCCACGACAGCGCCGTGAAGACCTACGGCGAGGGGGCCCGAGCGCACCGCGCCGCGTTCGCCTCGCTCAAGCACTCGTTCGAGAAGGTCGGCGACCACTGGGAGCCGAAGGACCACAAGGGGCCATCCGACCCCCGCGCCGCGAAGCGCGGCAAGGCGGCGCGCAAGGGCAAGGAGGGCAAGTCCTACGGCGGCGTGGACCTCTATGGCAGCACCAAGGACGAGCTCTACGCGCGCGCGAAGAAGCTCGACATCGCCGGGCGCTCGAAGATGGACAAGAAGGAGCTCGCCCGCGCCATTGCGCGCAAGCAGTAGCCGCCGCGCCACCGCACGCCGCTTCGCCGGCCTTCGCCGCGCGCTAGTCCCGGGGGACGGCGCCGACGAGGCAGGCGGCAGCGTGCGCCACGCCGTCGCGGCCGAAGGGAATGCCTTGCGCGAGCAGGGCGGACTCGACGCCGGCGAGACAGCCGAGAATCATCGGCGCGTTGACGTCGCCCAGGTGCCCGATGCGGAAGGCCCGCCCCTGGAAGGGGCCCAGGCCGCCGGCGAAGGCGACCTGGAAGCGCTCCCGCGCGAGGCCGCGCAGCGCCTCGACGTCGATGCCCTCGCGCACCTCGATCGTGGTGACCGACGTGGATCGCGCGCCGGGCACCCGGCAGTGCAACGCGAGCGCGCCCTCGGCCGCCCAGCGCTCGACGGCCGTTTGCACCGCGCGGGCGAGCAATGCATGCCGCGTGAAGACCGCCTCGAGCCCCTCGCGCTCGATGAGTCCGAGCGCGGCCTCGATCCCGAAGAGCAGGTTCTGCGGCGGCGTGCCGCAGAACTTCTGGTAGCTCTGGTCGCCGCGGCGCCGCTGCCAGTCCCAGTAGTAGCGCGGGGCGGTGTTGCGGGAAGCGACCGCGGCCGCACGCGCGTCCACCGCGACGAAGCCCAGGCCCGGCGGCGCCATGAGGCCCTTCTGCGAGGCGCCGACCGCCACGTTCACGCCGAGGGCATCCATGGCGAAGGGCGCGGCGCCGAGCGAGGCGACGACGTCGACCACGAGCAGCGCCGGGTGTCCCGCCGCGTCGATCGCCGCACGGATGGCGCCCACGTCGTGGGTGATGCCGCTCGCGGTATCGGTGTGCACGACGAGGACCGCGGCGATCTCGCGCTTCGCATCGGCGCGCAGCGCGTCCTCGACGGTCGACGGATCGATGGGGTAGCCGGCGCGATAGGCCGTGCGGATCGCCCGCCGGCCGGTCGCCTCGAGTTGCAGGGCCCATTGCTCGGAGAAGTGCCCGGTCGCCGGGACGAGCGCCGCTTCGCCGGGCGCGAGGAGGTTGTCGGTCGCCGCCTCCCAGACGCCGTGGCCGTTGGCCGCGTACAGGAAGACTTCCGCGCCGGTCGTTCGCAGCAGCCTTCGCAGCCCCGACTCGCAATGGGCGATCACGGCGTCGAGGCGCGCATCGCCGTGGTCCATCGGCTGGCGGTGCATCGCATTGAGCACCTCGGCCGGGACGTGGGTGGGTCCGGGCGCATGCAGGAAGCGCTCGCCGGGGATGCGCTGCGATGAATTTTCGTCAGGGCGCGTCATGGGCGTGGGATGTTGGCACAAAGCGGAAGTCCCCGCCGGCGCAGTCCCGCGGACGCGAGAACATCCTGTGATGCCGTCATGGCTGGCCGGCCTCGCCAGTGTACTTTATAATGTACTTTCGTCTATTTAAGTGAACCAATAGCCCATGCTCTCCCGCCAAATCGGACACCACATCAAGTGCCGCCGCGTCGCCTTGGGGCTGGGCCAGGACGCGCTTTGCGCGAAGGCCGGGGTATCGCGGACGGTGCTTTCGAAGCTCGAGAGCCAACGGGGCGAGCCCGTGCAGACGGACGTGATCGATCGCCTCCTCGCCGGCCTGGACTCGGAGGTGACGGTGAGCCTGGGCGCGTCGGGCAGCAGCAAGGCGCAGGAGAGACTGCGGCATCAGCTGCGCCAGGAAAGCCTGCGCCAGCGGCACCTGCGCCTCGCGCTGGACCTTTGCGCGAATCCCGAAGCCGCCGCACCGAAGATCCGGCGCGCCCTTCGCCAGGTGGACCTTTGGGAGCAGCGCAAGTCGTGCAGCCCGCCGTACATCGAAGGCTGGAGGAGGGCCCTGTCGCTCGATCCCCGCGGCGTGGCGCTCGCCATGACGTCGTTCGGCGACTGGGAGAACGCGATGTACCAGAACTCGCCCTGGTCCTTCCTATGGACCTGAAGGACCTGCAGAAGCTCTTCGAGCGCGCGAAGGATCTCACCCGCCACAGCGAATTCGTCGTGGTGGGCAGCAACTGCGTGCTGGGCGCGCCGCTCGATCGCGAGTTGCCGCCGCGCATGACGATGTCGAACGACGTCGACGCGTACACCCGGAACGATCCGGGCCGCGTCTTCGAGCTGGAGAGGCAGCTCGGCCAGGGCAGCCCGTTCGACCTCGAGAACGGCTACTACCTCGACCCCGTGTCGCCGACACTCCCGACGCTGCCTGAAGGGTGGGAGTCGCGTCTGTTCAAGGTGAAGTTCGACGCCGGCCTCGTCGTGCACTTCCTGGACCCGAACGACGCCGCGGTGTCCAAGTACGCGCGCTGCGAGCCGCGCGATCGGGAATGGCTGCAGGCCGGTTTGGCCGGCGGCATCCTGTCCGCGCCGATCATCGAGTACCGGATGCGTGAAACCGATTTCGCGGATGACGAGGAACGCGCACGCGCCGTCGCCGGCTTCGAGGAAGACCGAGTGCGTCCTGGTTGATCCGGGCATGCCCCGCACGAGGCAAAGGAAAAGCCCCGCCGAAGCGGGGCTTTTCGTTGAAGCATCGGGGAGCGCTGACCCTCTCCCCGGCCCTCTCCCAAGGGAGAGGGAGGAACAGCGACCCTCTCCCCGGCCCTCGCCAAGGAGAGGATCGCCTACACCCTCTCCCCGGCCCTCCCCCAAGGGGGAGGGAGAACAGCGGGCATTACATGTCCATGTCGCCCATGCCGCCCATGCCGCCCATGCCGCCGCCGGGCATCGAGGCCTTCTCGTCCTTCGGCAGCTCCGCCACCATCGCGTCGGTGGTGAGCACGAGGGCCGCGACCGAGGCCGCGTTCTGCAGCGCGGTGCGGGTGACCTTCGTCGGATCGAGCACGCCCATGGAGACCATGTCGCCGTACTCGCCCGTCTGGGCGTTGTAGCCGTAGTTGCCCTTGCCTTCGAGCACCTTGTTGATCACCACACTCGGCTCGTCGCCGGCGTTGCGGGCGATCTCGCGCAGGGGCTGCTCCAGCGCGCGCAGCACGATCTTCACGCCCGCGGCCTGGTCCTCGTTGTCGGTCTTGATCTTCGCCACCGCCTCGCGGGCGCGCAGGAGTGCCACGCCGCCGCCGGGCACGATGCCCTCTTCCACCGCCGCGCGGGTCGCGTGCAGGGCGTCCTCGACGCGGGCCTTCTTCTCCTTCATCTCGACTTCGGTCGCGGCACCGACCTTGATCACCGCCACCCCGCCGGCCAGCTTCGCCACGCGCTCCTGCAGCTTCTCCTTGTCGTAGTCGCTGGTGGCCTCCTCGACCTGCTTGCGGATCGATTCCACGCGGGCCTTGATGTTCTCTTCCTTGCCGGCGCCGTCGATGATGGTCGTGTTCTCCTTGCCCACCTCGACGCGCTTGGCCCGGCCCAGATCCTTGATCTGGGTGTTCTCGAGCTTGAGACCCAGCTCCTCGGCGATCACCGTGCCGCCGGTGAGGATCGCGATGTCCTCGAGCATGGCCTTGCGGCGGTCGCCGAAGCCCGGCGCCTTCACGGCACAGGTCTTGAGGATGCCGCGCAGGTTGTTCACGACGAGCGTGGCGAGCGCCTCGCCGTCGACGTCCTCGGCGACGATCACCAGCGGCCGTCCCGCCTTGGCCACCTGCTCGAGCACCGGCAGGAGGTCGCGGATGTTGGAGATCTTCTTGTCGTGCAGGAGGATGAACGGATCCTCGAGCGTGGCGACCTGCTTGTCGGGGTTGTTGATGAAGTAGGGCGAGATGTAGCCGCGGTCGAACTGCATGCCCTCGACCAGGTCGAGCTCGTTCTCGAGGCCCTTGCCGTCTTCCACGGTGATGACGCCTTCCTTGCCGACCTTGTCCATCGCTTCCGAGATGGTCTTGCCGATCTCGGGGTCGGCGTTCGCCGAAATGGCGCCCACCTGCGAGATCTCCTTGGAGGTCGTGCAGGGCTTGCTGATCTTCTTCAGCTCCTCGACGGCGGTGGTGACCGCCTTGTCGATGCCGCGCTTGAGGTCCATCGGGTTCATGCCCGCGGCCACGTACTTCATGCCCTCGGTCACGATCGACTGGGCGAGCACGGTCGCGGTCGTGGTGCCGTCACCGGCCACGTCGGAAGTCTTGGAGGCGACTTCCTTCACGAGCTGCGCGCCCATGTTCTCGAACTTGTCCTTGAGCTCGATCTCCTTGGCGACCGACACACCGTCCTTGGTGACGGTCGGGGCGCCGAACGAGCGCTCGAGCACGACGTTGCGGCCCTTCGGGCCCAGGGTGACCTTGACCGCATCGGCCAGGATGTTGACGCCCGCGATCATGCGAACGCGCGCGTTCTCTTTGAACTTGACTTCTTTGGCTGCCATGGTGGATATCCTCTCGGTTCGGTTAGTGCCGGAGCGCTCAGGCGTTGACGACGGCCATGATGTCGTCCTCGCGCATCACGAGCATCTCCTCGCCGTCGATCTTGACGGTGGTGCCGGAGTATTTGCCGAAGAGCACCTTGTCGCCGACCTTGAGGTCGACCGGGGAGAGCTTGCCCTCGTCGTTCTTCTTGCCGGGGCCGACGGCGAGCACCTCGCCCTGGTCGGGCTTCTCGGCGGCGGTGTCGGGGATGACGATCCCGGAGGCGGTTTTGCGCTCCTCTTCGAGGCGCTTGATGATCACGCGGTCATGCAGCGGACGCAGCTTCATAATTCGCTCCTTGCGGTGGACTGGGATGGGAGCCTCCCGGCCGAGCCCGCGGTGCGGTCGGCGAAAGCTCCCGGTTCAAAAGCCTGGTGGGTTTTAGCACTCACCCACGACGAGTGCTAATAATAGGCATCGTCCCCGCCCATTTCAAGTGCAGGACGAAGCGAAATGTTGCGTCGCGCGCAGGCCGACAGGGCGGCGCGAATACCGCCCGTCGGAAGGAAATACAGGGACTTGCGGGAAAGGCCGCTCGGACGGCGGCCCTGAGTGAGCGCCTACTCCTACTGCAGCAGGCGCCGTCCGCGGCCGAACTGGTAGACGACCCGCCGCGGCCGCTGCACCACGGGTTGGCGAGGCGGGTCCGCCAGATAGGGGCACGGCGGGTTGCGGTAGCCGCCCTGCTCGAGGGTGTCGTCCTCGGCGACCTCGGCCCAGACACCGCCGCGGACCGGCCGGAAGAGCCACGAAAGGTAACCCGCCCGGGAAGCGGCCTGGATCAGCTCGTTCGCGTCGGGCACCTCGGCCACGACGGGCGGCTGGCCGTCGAGGGCGAGCGGCGGCGCCCCGAACGCCCCCATGCACTCCAGGGACTCCTGCAGCGAACCGCCGGGGCGCACGAAGGGCAGGACCTCCCGGCGCGCGAGGTCCCACGAGCCGAGCTCCCAGGCCACGTCGAGCACCGCGTTCTCGAGCTCCTCGATGCGGTCCCAGCGCTCGTTCAACTGCAGCGCCGAGCTGGGTACCGATTGATACGCGACCACGGCTGCGTCGCTCACCTCGGCGATGCGCGTTTCCACGAAGCCGTGCCAGTGCAGCGTGAGGACCACGGGCGTGTTCGTGTAGGGCACGGCGGCCACGGTGATCGCCACGAGGGGCAGGCGGTTGGAAATGAGCTGCGTCTCGATGCGGTCGAGCAATTGCATGCGTTGCATCCTCCTGTGAGAAGAGAATTCCGGCCCGCACGGTTCCGGTGACACACGGTTGCCGAAGCAACGAACGTGCGCGATTCGCTTTTCGCATGAATCCGGCGCCCCGTGTTGTTAGCACTCGCCGGCCGCGGATGCCAGCAACGGCCGCCTCCGACAGCCCGCCTTCCGCCGCTCCGACGCGCGCCGTCGCACGCCGTCGCGCGGCGTTTAGAATGACCGGCTAGGACGATGGAGCCGACACCGACCCGTGCCTCTTCTGGGGAAAGCCGAGAAGGCGGAGCTCGAGACGCTGATCCTCGCCCGGCTCGTGGCCCACTACGAAGCCGAGGGCCCGGGGGCGCTGCTCGTGGAGGGCCTGCGCATCGTGGCCGACGGGCGCGGCGTGCAGCTCGACCACGGCCAGACGCCCGAGCCGCTCGCCGCCATCGAGGTGCGCCTGCTCTTCACCGCACTTTGCTACGTGACCGCGGGCACGCTCGCGATGCCGCGGGAGAGCCTCGGGGCGCTGGCGATGGAGGCCACCAGCTCGCTCGCCCAGCAGATCAACCGCCTGGTGCCGGAATGAGGCGATGAGCAACCGCGAGATGGTCGCGCGCAGCCTCGCGGCCGTGTGGCACCCCTGCACGCAGATGAAGTCCCACGAGCGCTTCCCGCTCGTGCCCATCGCGCGCGGCGAGGGCCCGTGGCTCGTCGACTTCGACGGCCGGCGCTACCTCGATGCGGTGAGCTCGTGGTGGGTCAACCTCTTCGGCCACGCGCACCCGGCGATCAACGCGGCGCTGCGCGCGCAGCTCGAGACCCTCGAGCACGCGATGCTCGCGGGCTTCACCCACGCGCCGGCCGTCGAGCTGGCCGAGCGCCTGGCGCGCCTCGCCCCCGGCGGGCTCGGGCACGCGTTCTTCGCCTCCGACGGCGCCTCGGCCACCGAGATCGCGCTCAAGATGGCGTTCCATGCCTGGGCCAACCGCGGACAGGCGGGCAAGACCCGCTTCGTGTCGCTGCGCGGCGGCTACCACGGCGAGACCGTGGGCGCGCTCGCCGTGACCGACGTGGCGATCTTCCGCGACGCCTATGCGCCGCTCGTGCGCGCGGGGATCGTCGTGCCCTTCCCCGCCGCGGACGACGCGGACCGCGACGGCGACGAGGCCGCCGCGATCGCCGCCGCCGGGGCGCTCGAGCGCCTGCTCGCCGAGCGCCACGCCGAGATCGCCGCCCTCATCGTCGAGCCGCTGGTGCAGGGCGCGGCCGGCATGCGCTTCTACCATCCGGCGTACCTGCGGCGCGCACGCGAGCTTTGCACGCGCTACGGCGTCTTCCTCGTGGTCGACGAGATCATGACCGGCTTCGGCCGCACCGGCACGCTCTTCGCGTGCGAGCAGGCGGGGATCGCGCCCGACCTGATGTGCCTGTCGAAGGGCATCACCGGGGGCTACCTGCCGCTGTCGTGCGTGCTGGCGAGCGACGCCATCTACGCCGCCTTCTACGACGAGCGCGTGGAGCGCGGCTTCCTGCACTCGCACTCGTACACCGGCAACCCGCTCGCGTGCCGGGCGGCGTGCGCGGTGCTCGACCTCATCGAGCGCGACGACGTGATCGCGGCCAACCGCGCGAAGGCCGCGCGCTTCACCGCGGCGGCCGCACCGCTCGCGGCGCACCCCCACGTGCGCGGCTGGCGCCACCGGGGGATGATCTGGGCCTTCGAGGTCGCGCGTCCCGCGCCGGACTTCGCCGCGCGCGCCTTCGCCCTCGCCCTCGAGCGCGGCGTGCTCCTGCGCCCGATCGGCGCGACCGTCTACTTCATGCCGCCCTACGTCGTGGACGACGCGCAGTTCGCGCAGCTCGTCGAGGCCGGCGCGGCGATCGCCGAGGCGCTGGGCGGGACGTGAGGCCGCTCGCCCTCCTCCTCGCACTCTGGCTCGTTGCGCCCGGCGCGCTCGCCGCCCCGCAGGACGAGCTGCCGGCGCCGGTGCGCTCGGCGCTCGCCGCCGCGCGCGTGCCGAAGTCCTCGGTGGCGGTGGTCGTCGAGCGGGTCGACGCCGTACGATCGCTCGTGGCCTTCCGCGCCGGCGCGCCGATGAATCCCGCCTCCACGATGAAGCTCGTCACGAGCTACGCGGCGCTCGACCTCCTCGGCCCCGCGTTCACGTTCCGGACCGCGGCCTACCTCGACGGCACGCTCGCCGACGGCGTCCTGCGCGGCGACCTGGTGCTGCGCGGCGGCGGCGACCCGGGGCTCACCTACGAGCGGCTGTGGCAGCTCGCCCACGCGCTGCGCGCCCGGGGGCTGCGCGAGATCCGCGGCGACGTGGTGGTGGATCGCTCGTACTTCGCCGCCGCGCCCCACGACCCGGCCCGCTTCGACCACCAGCCGCGCCGGGCGTACAACGCGGGGCCCGACGCGCTGCTCGTGAACTTCCACGCGGTGGACTTCCGCTTCGTTCCCGGGCCCGGCGGCCAGGTGCGCATCCTGGCGGAGCCCGACCTGCCCGACGTGCGGATCGACAACCGGGTCGACCTGGCCACGGACGCGTGCGGCGACTGGCGCCACCGCCTGCGCTACCGGGTCGAGGAGAAGGGTCTCGCCGCCACGGTCGCCTTCTCCGGCCGGTATGCGGTCGAATGCGGCGAGCGCACCTGGCCGCTCGTCGTCTTCGACGGCCCCGGCTACTTCGAGAGCGCCTTCCGCTGGGTGTGGTCGGAAGCGGGCGGGCGGCTCGCCGGGCGCGTGCGCGAGGGCCGCGTGCCGGATCGCGCGCGCGCCTTCCTCACCTGGGAGTCCGCGCCGCTCGCCGACCTCGTGCGGGACATGAACAAGTTCTCCAACAACGTGATGGCGCGCAACCTCTTCCTCGCCCTGTCGGCCGAGCGCGCCGGCGCCGGCACCGAGGCGGCGAGCGCGGCGATCGTGCGCGACTGGCTCGCCGCGAAGGACATCGGCACCGACGGCCTCGCAATCGACAACGGCTCGGGCCTGTCGCGCGGGGCGCGGGTCACGGCGGCCACCCTGGCGGGCGTGCTCGCGAGCGCCTGGTCGAGCCCGCTCATGCCCGAGCTCGCCGCCTCGCTGCCGCTCTACGCCGTCGACGGCACCCTGAAGGATCGCGCCGAAGGCCCGGCGGCGGGACAGGCGCACCTCAAGGGCGGCACCCTCACCGGGGTGCAGGCGCTGGCCGGGTACGTGCTCGACCGGCGCGCCCGGCGCTGGATCGTGGTGATGCTCGTGAACGATCCGAACGCGAACGCCGCCGGCCCCGCCTTCGACGCGCTGGTGGGCTGGGTACACGCGAGGGGCGCGCGGTGAGCGGCGGCGAGACGCATGTCGTCGCCAACCAGCCGCCGCCGGTCGCGGACCACGACGCGTTCGCGACCGACCCGTGGCTGCGGGCGATCGCCCAGGGCGCCGACGCGGGCTGGGTCGCGCCGGCGGCAAGCACCCTCGGGCGCTTCGTGGGCTCGGCCGAGGCGCGGCAGCTCGCGCTCGTCGCCAACCGCGAGCCGCCGCGCCTCGCGACCCACGACCGCTACGGGCACCGCATCGACGCGGTCGAGTACCACCCCGCGTACCACGCGCTGATGGCCCGCGCCCTCGGCGCCGGGCTGCACTCGCTCGCGTGGACCGCGCCATCGTCCGGCTTCGCCGCGCGCGCGGTCCTCTTCTACCTGTGGAACCAGCTCGAGCAGGGCACCGCCTGCCCGGTCACCATGACCTTCGCGTCGATCCCGGTCTTCGCCCACGCGCCCGGCCTCGAGGCCGCCTGGCGCGGCAAGGTGCTCGCGGCCGCGTACGACGCCTCGACCGCCCCGGTCGCGCGCAAGGCGGGGGCGACGATCGGGATGGCGATGACGGAGAAGCAGGGCGGCTCGGACCTGCGCATGGTGTCCACGCTCGCGCGCCCCGACGGCGAGGGCTTCCGGCTGACCGGCCACAAGTGGTTCTGCTCGGCGCCGATGAGCGACGGCTTCTTCACCCTCGCGCGCCTCGCCGGGGACCGCGGGCAGGACGACGCCGGCGTCACCTGCTTCTTCGTGGCGCGCACGCTGCCCGACGGCACGCGCAATCCGTTCCTGATCCAGCGCCTCAAGGACAAGGTGGGCAACCGCTCGAACGCCTCGGCGGAGATCGAGTACCGGGACACGTTCGCCACCCGCGTGGGCGAGCCGGGGCGCGGCATCCCGACGCTCATCGAGATGGCGCACCACACGCGCTTCGACATCGTGGTGGCGGTCGCGGGGATGATGCGGGCGGCCTTCGACCAGGCGCTGCACCACGCACGCCACCGCGCGGCCTTCGGGCGCACGCTCGCCGACCACGCCCTCATGCAGCGCGTGCTCGCCGACCTCGCCCTCGAGGCCGAGGCCGCGCTCCTGCTGGCCCTGCGGCTCGCGCGCGCGTTCGACGCCGCGGCCGGGGACCCGGCCGAGGCCCGGCTGCAGCGCGTGCTCACGCCCGTGGCGAAGTATTGGCTCTGCCGGCGCATGACCCCGGTGGCCGTGGAGGCGATGGAGTGCCTGGGCGGCAACGGGTACGTCGAGGAGTCGCCGCTCGCCCGCCTCTACCGGGAAGCGCCGCTCAACGGGATCTGGGAGGGCAGCGCGAACGTGATCTGCCTGGACGCGCTGCGGGCGTTGCGCCGCGACGAGGCCGCGATGGACGCGATCGCCGGCGAGGTGGCGACCGCGGGCGACCCGCAGCTCGTGCGCGCGACCGACCGTGCCCGTGCCCTGCTGCGCGACGAGGCGCGCGCCGAGTCCCGGGCGCGCGAGATCGTGCAGACCCTGGCCCTCGCGGTGCAGGCCGCCCTTATGGCGCGCGAGGGCGAGCCGGCCGCGGCCGCCGCGTTCCGCGACGCCCGGCTCGGCGGGCCGGGATGGAGCATGGGGAACCTGGGGGATGCGGACGCGGGCGCGATCGTCCGGCGCGCCGCCCGCGACCCCGGCTAGGCGGCCTTCGCCTCCTCGAGCAGGGTCAGCTTGCCGCGCGCGAGGAGGAAGCGCTCGCCCATCCGCGCGCGCTCGGGCGCGTCGAAGCGCGCCTCGATGCGCCCGAAGAGCTCGGCATCCTCGGCCTCGATGTGCCGCTCGATCATGCCGGCGGCGACGTTGAGCCGCGCGCGCCACTCGAGCGTCGCGCTGCGCCCGCCGGCGAGCTGCGCGAACAGCCGCTCGACGATCTCGTGCTCGACGAAGCGCTCGTCGGCGTGCGAGGCCGAGGCTGCCGGCGCGCGCACGCCCTCGAGAGCCTTGTAGACGACGCTCTCCTCGGCGAGCGCGTGGATCATCCACGCCCGCCGCAGCGCCCCGAGGAGCGCCAGGCGGCGCGTCGCGTCGCGCTCGCGGCGCAGCCGCTCGATGTGGCCGAGGATGCGCGCGTGCTCGGCGCGAAGGACCTCGCGGATGTCCGGCGGCCCTGCGGCCGGCGGCACCGCGCCTTCGGGCGGGCTCGCGCGCTGCGCCACGGAAGCGGGATCAGCGATGCTGGTTCGCTTCGCTCGTGATCGCCTTGCCGCCCGACTGCACGTCGCGGCCGAGGCCCGCCATCGTGTTGCAGGCGCTCAGGACGAAGGCGCCGAGGATCATCGCGATGATTGCTTTCATTGTTGCCTCCATGGTTTCCCCGTGGGGAAGGGTCTGTTGTTCACGTGGGAGGGCCGCGCGGCCGTTCCCGCCAAACGCAAGCCCATGGTGACCGAGCCACCCCGGGGAAAGAATCAGGCGAGGGCGCTGGCGGGTGTCGGCTGCCTCCTACGGCTTGCAGGACAGCCGAGCCCCGGGCGGGGCAGGGAATCGCGCCGCCGTCAGGCCGGCGGCGGCGGGCGCCGGTCGGCGGGCCGGTTGCCCCCGGCCACCAGGCGGTACTCGTACAGGCGGCACTCGAGCGCGCCGTTGAAGAGCACCGTCTTGCGCGACGGGTGCAGGCGGATGCGGCGCGCGAGCTCCGGGTCGCCGGAGAAGACATAGGCGGTCCACCCGGCGAAGCGGCGCTTGAGCGCGTCGCCCAGGGCGGGATAGAACTCGGCCAGGCGCTCCTTCTCCCCCAGCCGCACGCCGTAGGGCGGGTTGGTGACGAGGATGCCGCGGGGGGCGGGGGCGGAGAGCTCGAGCAGGTTCACCTGCTTCAACTGCACGGCCGCCTCGAGCCCCGCCTCGTGCAGGTTGCGCTCGGCCTGGCGCACCGAGCGCCCCTGCACGTCCGAGCCGAAGATGGGCTGCGGCGCGGGCGGCGTCTCCTCGCCGCGTGCGCGCCCGAGCTCGCGCTGCCAGGCGCTCGCGTCGAAGCGGGCGAGCTTCTCGAAGGCGAAGGGCCGGTCGCGCCCGGGGGCGCGGCCGAGGGCGATGTCGGCCGCCTCCGAGAGGAAGGTCCCGGCGCCGCACATGGGGTCGAGGAGCGGCGTGCCCGGGCGCCAGCCCACGAGGTGCAGGATCCCGGCGGCGAGGTTCTTCTTGAGCGGCGCCTCGCCCACGTGCTCGCGCCGGCCGCGCTTGAACAGCGGCTCGCCGCTGGTGTCGAGGTACAGGGTGCAGTCGCGGGCGTCGAGGAAGGCGTGCACGCGCAGGTCCGGCTCGCGCGGGGCGACCGACGGGCGCCGGCCGAGCGCCTCGCGGAAGTGGTCCGCGACCGCGTCCTTCACCCGAAGCGTCACGAAGTCCAGGCTCTTCACCGGGCTGCGATGCGCGTTGGTCTCCACCTTGAAGGTGCGCTCCGGGGAGAAGTAGTCGCGCCAGCGCACCGCGCGCGCGCCCTCGTAGACGCCGTTTTCGTCCGCGTAGGGGAACTGCGCCACGCGCCACAGGATGCGGCTCGCGATGCGCGAGCGCAGGTTGGCGGCGTAGACGAGCTCGAAGGGGCCGGCGAAGGCGACCCCGGCCTCGGCCGGCGCGATGGCGCCCGCGCCCAGCGCGGCCAGCTCCTCGGCAAGCGCCCTGGCGAGCCCGCGCGGGCAGGGCGCGAAGAAATTCTGGCGCGCGTCGCCCTGTTTGCGCAGGATGCGCGGCGGCCGCGCGCTCATCTCAGAACGGCTTGACGACGACGAGGATGACGATCGCGATGAGCAGGACGGTGGGCGCCTCGTTCACCCAGCGGTAGAAGACGTGGGAGCGCCGGTTGGCGTCGCGGGCGAAGTCGCCGAGGAGCTTGCGCAGCCAGAAGTGGTAGGCGAGCAGCACCAGCACGAGGGCGAGCTTGGCGTGCAGCCAGCCGCCGGAGAACCCGTAGCGCAGCCACAGCCACAGGCCCGTGGCGACGGTGAGGATCATGGCCGGCAGCATGATGCCGCGGTAGAGCTTGCGCTCCATCACCTTGAAGCGCTCGACGCAGGGCGCGTCCGCGGACTGCGCGTGGTAGACGAACAGCCGCGGCAGATAGAATAGCCCCGCGAACCAGGACACGACGAAGATGATGTGGAACGCTTTCACCCAGAGCATAGGGGTAACATTCTACGGGATGTCCCGGCCCCTGCCTGCGGCACTCCTGCTCGCCGCGCTGCTCGCTCCCGCCTGCGCCCTCGCCGCCCCGGTCGTGAAGACCGAGCACGTCGAGGCGCAGCTCGTGGCGCAGGACCGCACGGCGCAGCCCGGCAAGCCCGCGCTCGTGGGCCTGCGCCTGCGCATGATTCCCGAGTGGCACACCTACTGGAAGAACCCGGGGGACTCGGGGCTGCCCACGCGCATCCAGTGGGAGCTGCCGCCCGGCTGGAAGGCCGGCCCGATCCGCTGGCCCTACCCGAGCCTGCTGCCCGTCGGCCCGCTCATGAACTACGGCTACGAGGACGAGGTCGTGCTCCTCGCCGAGCTCACGCCCCCCGCGGACGCGAAGCCGGGGGTGGCGGACATCCGGGCGAAGGCGAAGTGGCTCGTGTGCAAGGACATCTGCGTGCCCGAGGAAGGCACGGTCGAGATGCCGCTCGCCGTGGCGCCCGGCACGCCCCGGCGCGAGGCACAGTGGCAGGCGAGCATCGAGCGCGCGCTCGAGCGCCTTCCCGTGCGCCCCGCCGGCTGGGCCGCGCGCGCGGCGCTCGAGGGCGGGCAGCTCGTCGTGCTGCTCACCGCGCCCGAGGGCGCGATGCCGCCGCGCCGGGCGGTGTTCTTCCCGGAGCGCGAGGGCCTCGTCGAGCCGGCCGCGCCCGAGAAGGTGACGCGCGAGGGCCGCTCGCTGCGCGTCGAGATGAAGCTCGCCGGTCCCGCCCCCGCGGACCTGTCGGAGGTGAAGGGCGTGGCGGTGACGCCGTCGGGGTGGCCCGGCACGAACGGGCGCAAGGCGCTCGAGGTGCAGGCCCCGCTCGGCGGCGCGCCGATCCCCGCCGCCGCCCCGGCCGCCGCGGCGACGGGCGGCATCGGCGGCAGCGCGCTGGCCGCGATCGCCTTCGCGCTCGCCGGCGGCCTGCTGCTCAACCTCATGCCGTGCGTCTTCCCCGTGCTCGGCATCAAGGTGGTGGGATTCGTGGAGCACGCGCACGGCGAGCGCCGGGCGATGCGGCTGCAGGGCCTGATCTTCACGGCGGGCGTGCTGCTGTCGTTCCTCGCGCTGGCCGGCATCATGCTCGCGCTGCGCGCCGGCGGCTCCGAGCTCGGCTGGGGCTTCCAGCTGCAGTCGCCGGCCGTGGTGACACTCCTCGCCGCGCTCTTCTTCGTGCTCGCGCTCAACCTCTCGGGACTGTTCGAGTGGGGGGCCTTCGCGCAGTCGATGACGTCGAACCTGACCGCGCGCGGGCGCTACGCCGACGCCTTCCTCGCCGGGGTGCTCGCCACCGTCGTGGCGACTCCCTGCACCGCGCCGTTCATGGGGGCGGCCGTGGGCTTCACGCTCACGCAGTCGGCCGGGCTCGCCCTCGCGGTCTTCGCGGTGCTGGGCCTCGGCATGGCGCTGCCCGTGCTGATGCTGTCGCTCTTCCCGGCGCTGCTCAGGCGCCTGCCGCGTCCGGGGCCGTGGATGGAGACCTTCAAGCAGGTGCTCGCCTTCCCGCTGTTCGCCTCGGTCGCGTGGCTCGCGTGGGTCCTGGGCGCCCAGGCCGGCAACGACGCGGTGTTCGCCCTCGCGCTGGGCCTCGTGCTCGTCGCGATGGGCGCCTGGATCTACGGGCGCTGGGGCCACCGCGGCGGCCTCTGGCAACCCGCGGCCGCCCTCGCCCTCGGCGCGGCGGGCCTGCTCGTCGCGTGGCCCGGCCCGGCGCGCGTGCCGCCCGAGGTCGCGGCCGCGGCCGCCGCCCGGCCCGGGGAGCTCGCCTGGGAAGCGTGGTCACCGGAGAAGGTGCGGGCACTGCTCGCGCAGGGGCGGCCCGTCTTCGTCGACTTCACCGCCGCCTGGTGCGTGACCTGCCAGGTGAACAAGCGCGTGGCCCTGCGCAACGACGCGGTCGTGCAGGCGTTCGCCGCGCGCGGCGTGGTGCCGCTGGTCGCCGACTGGACGCGCCAGGACGCGCGCATCACCGAGGCGCTGGCGGGGCTCGGGCGCAACGCCGTGCCGGTCTACGCGCTCTACCTTCCCGGCGAGGACGTCCCGCGCCTGCTGCCCGAGCTGCTCACGCCCTCCATCGTGCTGGCCGAGATCGAGCGGCTGCCGGCCGCCGCGACCACCCTCACGCGGCGCTGAGCGGCGCGGCGCGGGAGGCGGGCCGAGCGCTCAGCGCAGCAGCCGCCGGCGCAAGAGCCTCAGCGCGAGCAGGAACCCCGCGAGCCCGTAGGCCGCGAGCACCGCGACGTGCAGGAGCGGCGCCTCGGGCCAGCGCCCGAGGAGCAGCGGGCGCGCGAGGGCGATGCCGTGGGTGAGCGGAAGCGCCTGCGCCACGGCCCGCACCCACGGCGGCATCCCCGCGATCGGGTAGAAGACGCCCGAGAGCAGCATCATCGGCGTGATGGCGAGCGTGAACCAGTACATGAAGAAGTCGTAGGAGCGCGCGAGCGCCGTCATCACGAGCCCCAGCCCCGCGAACGCGAGCCCGATGAGGAAGGCGGTGGGCACGATGAGGAGCATCGTCCACGAGCGCGCGAGGCCCAGCGCGGCGGCCACGAGCAGCACCGCCATGCCCGACAGGAAGCTCTTCGAGGCGGCCCACACCCACTCGGCGAACACCACGTCCTCGAGGCTCACGGGCGCGTTGAGGATGCCCTCCCAGGTGCGCTGCACGTGCATGCGGGAGAAGCCCGAGTACAGCGCCTCGAAGGACGCCGACATCATGGTCGAGTAGCAGATCGTGCCGCCGGCGAGGTAGGCGATGTAGCGCACGCCCTCGACCTCGGGCACGAGCGAGCCGAACCCCACGCCGAAGCCCACGAGGTAGAAGAGCGGCTCGACGATGTTGCCGGTGACCGACTCCGCGGCGAGCTTGCGCCAGACGAGGTAGTTGCGCCGCCAGACGGCGACCCACGCGCGCGAGACCGGAAAGGCGCGCGTCATGGCCCGGGAAAGGCGAGGGCCCTGGCGCGCGTCACTCGCGCATCTCCCGGCCGGTGAGCTTGAGGAAGACGTCCTCGAGGTTCGCGCGCCGGTGCAGGAAGCGCAGGTGCGGGAAGCCCCGCAGGTTCGCCACCGCCGCCGCGGGATCGCGCAGGTAGCAGAACGCGGTCTCGCCGTGCAGCTCCGAGCGGTCGCACAGAGCTGCGCCGTGCCGCGCGTGCCAGTCCTCCACGCCCTCCCCGTACACCTCGACCACCTCGGGCTCGATCCGGGCGGCGACAAGCCCGGCGGGCGCGCCCTCGGCGAGCGTGCGGCCGTGGTCGATGATCTGCAGCCGGTCGCACAGGCGCTCGGCCTCGTCCATGAAGTGCGTCGTGAGCAGGATCGTCCGGCCCTGGCGCAGCAGCGCGCGCAGCTTTTCCCACATGAGGTGGCGCGCCTGCGGGTCGAGTCCCGTGGTGGGCTCGTCGAGGAAGATGAGCTCCGGGTCGTTCACGAGGGCGCGCGCGAGCACGAGCCGGCGCTTCATGCCCCCCGAGAGCTCGCCGATGCGCGCGCCGGCGCGCGCCTGCAGCGCGGCGAAGGCGAGCAGCCCCGGGATGCGCTCCTCGAGCGCCGAGCGCGCGATCCCGAAGTAGCGCCCGTACACGAGCAGGTTCTCGCGCACGGTGAAGTCGGGATCGAGGTTGTCCATCTGGGGGACCACGCCCACGCGGATGCGCGCCTCGCGCGCGGCCTGGGGCACGGGACGGTCGAGCACGGTGATCTCTCCCGCGTCCGGGCGGGTGAGGCCGAGCAGCATGCGCAGCGTCGTCGTCTTGCCCGCGCCGTTGGGGCCGAGCAGCCCGTAGCACTCGCCGCGGCCCAGGCAGAGGTCGATGCCCGCCACCACCTCGCGCCCGCCGTACGACTTGCGGATGCCGCGCGCGCACAGGACGGTCATCGCAGCCAGCGGGAGACGATGGCGCGCAGCAGGTGCAGCTTGCGGTGGAAGAAGTGCTCCGCGCCGGGAGCGACGACGACGGGAACCTCGCGCGGCGTGGCCCACGCGATCGAGTCCGAAAGCGGCGCGGTCTCGTCGCGGTCGCCGTGCACGACCACGGTGTTCTCCGGCCCGTGCCGCCCGCGCTCGCCGAGGTCGGGATCGTCCGGGTCGGGCGCCGCCCCCATGCCGCGGCCGCCCAGGCGGCGGAAGCCGGGGGCCACGAGCACGAGGCGCGCGAAGTCGGTGCGCCCGCTCGCGCGCAGCGCGACCGCGCCGCCGAAGGAGAAGCCGGCGAGCGACAGCGCCAGCCCCGGGTGCTCGGCGCGGGCGTGCTCGATCACGCGCAGCATGTCCTCGGTCTCGCCGCGCCCCTCGTCGTGGCTGCCGGCGGTGGCGCCCACGCCGCGGAAGTTGAAGCGGTACGCCGCCGCCCCCGACTCGACGAAGGCGCGCGCGATGGTCGTGACCACCTTGTTGTCCATGGTGCCGCCGAAGAGCGGGTGCGGGTGCGCGATGACGGCGATGGCCGTGGGAGCGCCCGGCACGCTCGCGGCGACCTCGATCGGGCCGGCCTCGCCCGCCACGCGGCGGGCCCGCACCGCGGCCGGCCCCATCAGATCCGCAGCCGCTCGACCACCCGGCCGTTCACCAGGTGCTCGTCGATGATCTCGTCGATGTCCTCGCGGTCCACGTAGGTGTACCAGACCTCCTCCGGGTAGACCACGATCACCGGACCCTCCTCGCAGCGGTCGAGGCAGCCGGAGGCGTTGACGCGGACCTTGCCGGGGCCGGCGAGCGCGAGCTCCTTCACGCGCCGCTTCGCGTAGTCGCGCAGCGCCTCGGAGCCGCGGCAGGCGCAGCACGCCTGCGGCGGATCGCGGCGGTTCACGCAGAAGAAGACGTGGCGCTGGTAGTACGGCATCGGCGGGCGATTATGGCACGGGCGGGCGGCGCAGCCGGAAGAAGAGCGCCACGAGGAATATGAGCGCCGCGAAGGGCCAGAGTTCGTGCAGCAGCCGCGTGAGCGTGGCGAAGCTCGCGAGCTGCGCGTAGGGCCAGCGGAAGAGCGCGAGCAGATCCTCGAGGGCGCTGTACGCGCCGAAGATCTTCGAGAAGAGGGCGCCGGCGAGCACCGTCACCATCGCGAGGTAGATGCGCCCGGGCCGCGGAAAGCGCCGCAGCAGCGCGAACGCCCCGAGCCCCACGGCGAGCCCGGCGAACCGGGCGGGGCTCGCCCACTCGTCGCTGAAGGCGGGCAGCAGCATGAGCGAGGCGCCGGCGAACTTGAGCCAGAGGGCCGCGGTGAGCAGCACGAACGTGATGCGCAGGCCGCCGCGCGGCTCGCGCAGCAGCGCGGAGATGAACAGGCCGAAGCCGGCGGTGCCGAGCGCCACGCCCAGCCAGGCGAAGGGCGCGATCGCCTCCTGCGCGCCCTCGGTGCCGGAGATGTTGCCCGCGCCGAAGAAGGGCAGCGCGGGGTTGAGCTGCGCGAGCAGCCACAGCGCCACGAGCACCATGCCCGCATCTCCCCAGCCGCCGGCGATGACGACGCGCTCGCGCAGCCGCCCCAGCGGGCGCGTGACGAGCGGGTAGACCGGGTCGGCGAACACGAGCGCCCCGGCGAGAGCGCCCGCGGCGTTGGCGAGCACGTCGTAGACGGTGGCCACGCGGGTCGGGATGAAGAGCTGGCAGGCCTCCATCGCGAAGCTCAGCCCGGCGGCCAGGGCGAGCGCGCGGGAGATGGCGGCGGCGGGGGCCGCGCGCTGCCGGTAGTAGAGGCAGGCGAGCGTGCCGAGCGGCACGTAGGCGGCGACGTTGAGCACGATGTCGAAGCCCACGACGTAGCGCGGGCGGCGGAAGAAGGCCGCGAGCGCGTCCTCGGCGGGCAACCGCAGCGGCAGCACGGGATACAGGCTCGCGTACGCGATGAGGAGCATCCAGACCGCGAGGGCGCCGCGGTAGCGGCTCGGGGTCATCCGAGCGGCTTGAGGCCCCCGCGATAGCGGGCCGCACGCTCCACGTAGTGCTCGGCGATCCACGTGTTCATCGCGATCTCCTCGGCGCCGAGCGTGCGCACCACCTTGTTCACGCCGAGCACGAGCGAGCCGTCGGGGATCTCCTTGCCCTCGGTGACCACCGCGCCGGCGCCGATGAGGCAGTTCTTCCCGATGCGCGCGCCGTTGAGCACGATCGCCCCGATCCCGACGAGCGAGTTCTCCCCGATCGTGCAGCCGTGCAGCATCACGAGGTGGCCCACGCTCACGTTGCGCCCGAGCGTCAGCGGCACGCCCGCGTCGGTGTGGAGCACGCTGCCGTCCTGGACGTTCGCGTTCTCGCCGAGCGTGATCACGTCGTTGTCGCCGCGGATGGTCACGTTCCACCAGACGCTGGCATGGGGCTCCAGCACGACGGAGCCGATCACGGCGGCATTCGGGGCCACGAAGTAGTCGCCCTTGAAAAGGGGCTTGCGGTCGTCGAGCGCGTAGATCATGGCGGCATTATCGCAGAGGCCGCGCGCCCGGCGAAAACGGGGCCGGATCGATTTTCCCGCCGGAAAACGGATCCGGGCGCATTTTCAGGACGGCCTGAACAGGTGCGCGAACGTGCGGCTCACCTCGAGCTTCTCCTCGCGCCCGCGCAGCGCGATCTCCCGCCGCCCGGTGTCGTCGCTCGTCACCGCGGCGATGGCGCGGACGTTGACGATGGTGCCCCGGTGCACCTGCCAGAAGTGGCGCGGGTCGAGCTCGGCGGCCAGCTCGCGCAGGGTCTTGCGCACCAGCGCCTCGCCCTCGCGGGTCACCACGCGGGTGTACTTGGTGTCCGAGCGGAAGTAGAGCACGTCGTCCACGTTCACGAGCCGCAGCGTGTTGCCGAGGGAAGCCTGGAGCCACTGCAGGCGCTCGGCCGGCGCGGGCAGGCGCCGGGCGAGCGCGTCGAGCAGCGTGTCGAGGGCGGGCGCCGGCGCGCCCAGCCGCGCCTTGAGCCGCCGCACGGTCTCGGCGAGGCGCGGGGCGGCGGCGGGCTTCAGCACGTAATCCACGGCGCCGCGCTCGAAGGCCTCCACGGCATAGCGGTCGTACGCGGTCACGAAGACGACGTGCGCCTGCTCGCCCACGAGCCGTGCCGCCTCCAGGCCGTTCATCACCGGCATCTCGATGTCGAGGAAGGCGAACGCCGGCCGGTGCTCGCGCACGGCGTGCACCGCCTCCACGCCGTTGGCCGCCTCGGCCACGATCGCCAGCTCGGGCCACGTCTCGGCCAGCGCCTCGCGCAGGCCCGCGCGCAGGAGCGGCTCGTCCTCGGCGAGGATCGCGGTGGCGCCCGGCGCGTTCATGGTGCGGGCACCTCGATCGTCGCGCGCGTGCCGCCGCCCTCGCGGGCCGCGAGCACGAGGCGGGCGGCGTCGCCATGGAGCGCGGCCAGGCGCTCGCGCGCGTTCGCGAGGCCCACGCCGCGGCCCAGCTCGCCGCCGATGCCGCGCCCGTCGTCCTCGACCGTCACGCGGATGCGCCCGTCCGATTCCCGCGCGGCGATGGTGACCGATCCGTGGCCCACCGGCCCCACGCCGTGCTTGATCGCGTTCTCCACGAGCGTCATCAGCATGAGCGGCGGGAAGGGCAAGGAAGCCAGCGCTTCCGGCACGTCGAGCGTTACCGCGAGCGCACCGCCCATGCGCAGCCGCAGGATCTCCAGGTACGCCCCCGCGAGCTGCGCCTCGCGCCCGAGCGTGGAGCCGTCGGCGCGGATTTCGGGCAGCGCCGTCCTCAGGTAGTGGATGAGGTGGTCGAGCATCGGCAGGGCATCGCCCGAGCCCGACTGCACGAGGTAGCGCACGTTCGCGAGCGTGTTGAAGAGGAAGTGCGGCTCGACCTGGGCCTGGAGCAGCTTCAATCGCGCCTGGATGCCCTGGCGCTCGAGGCGCTCGCGCACGGCATCGGCCTGCAGCAGCGCCATGCGCTGGGCGTCCTCGCGCCGGCGCAGCGTGACGATGCCCATGAGCAGCGCCATCGCCACGACGGCCATGAGCAGGATCGAGCCGGCGAGCGTGGAGACCTTCTCCGGCGCCATGTCGGGGAAGGCCCGCCCGGTGCGCAGCGCGTCGAGCGCGAGCACGGCCGCGGCCCCCGCGACCATCGAGGCGAAGAACACCGCGAACGTGCGGCGCGCGCGCTTGCCGGTCCACTTCCGCCAGCCGTACCACGCGGACAGGAACAGCACGACGGCGCAGAGCGCGAGGAGGTTCGCCGCGAGGAAGGCGGGAAGCCATCCGAGCCGGCTCTTGACGAGGTACAGCCCGACGGTGGCCGGCACGATCGCCGCGGCATACCCGCCGAGCACCCGCGGCCAGTTCGCCCGGAGGTAGCGGTCGAGGGCGAGCGCCTCCGCACGGCGCGCGCAATCTTGCCGCAGGCAGGCCCAGGCGTCGGCGCGCCCGAGCGCGCGGCGCAGCCAGTCGGCTGGGGAAAAGGAACCGGGCATGGGCGAAGCCTACCGGACGGCGCCGCGCCGGGGCGGGCGTGCGACGAAGCGCCCGCGGGCCGGCGCGAGGCGCCGTTTTCCGGGCGCCAGCGGCGCCTACATCTGCTTGAAGAGGTGCGAGTAGATGCGCGAGACGACGAGCGTCTCGTCCTTGCCGCGGACCTTCACGTGGGCCTGGCCGCGGAAGTCCCGCGTCACGCCGGCGATCGCCGCGACGTTCACGACCGTGGAGCGGTGGATCTGCCAGAAGGCGTCGGGGTCGAGCCCGTCGAGCAGCTCGCGGATCGGCGTCTTGATGAGCGCCTCCCCGTC
The DNA here is from genome assembly GCA_963741815.1 of uncultured beta proteobacterium. GTDB lineage: Bacteria > Pseudomonadota > Gammaproteobacteria > Burkholderiales > Usitatibacteraceae > Usitatibacter. The sequence continues at coordinate 414,532 of CAVUJI010000003.1, read as the reverse complement.
GGCGAGGACCACGCGCGTGTACTTCTCGTCGGACTGGAAGAAGAGCACGTCGGCCACCGGGATGAGGCGCAGCGTCTGCCCGACGGTGGCCTTGATCCACTGCAGCCGCTCGCGCCCGCCGCCGATCTTCGCGGCGAGCCGCGAGAGCACGGCGCCGAGGTCCGGCGGCGGGGCGGCGAGCCGGCCCTTCAGGCGCTCGATCGCGACCGCGAGCCGCTCGTCGCTCGCGGGCTTGAGGAGGTAGTCCAGGGCCCCGGCCTCGAAGGCCTGGATCGCGTACTCGTCGTAGGCGGTGACGAAGACCACGTGCGCGCGCCCCGCGACGTGGCGCGCCACCTCGATGCCCGTCATCTCCGGCATCCGGATGTCGAGGAAGAGGAAGTCGACGGGGCGCTCCTCGAGCGCCTCGAGCGCCGCCGCGCCGTCGCCCACCGCGGCGACGACCTGCAGCTCGGGCCACAGCTTCGCGAGCTTGGCCACGAGCTGCTCGCGCAGGATCGGCTCGTCCTCGGCGACGATGGCGGTGGGCATGGCGCGATTCTACGGGGCGGCCGGGGGCGGCGGTCGGGCGCCCGGGCGGCGCGCGCGCCGCACGAGCCACCACGCGAGCAGGCCCAGCAGGATGAACGGCGCCAGCACCGGGAAGAGGGCCACCAGCAGCATGAGGGGCACGAAGATCGCGAGCCCGGCGAGGAGGAACCCGAGGCCGTACACCACGGCCAGCACGATGGCGAGCGCGATGACCACCACGGCGAAGGCGAGCGTCACGCCGACCGCGCCGAGGAGGGCGCCGGGGGCGCCGCCCACGAAGCCGTGGCCGATCTTCACGTGCAGGGCGCCGGTCAGGATCCCCACGACCGCGAGCCCCGCGCACACCGCCGCGACCACCACGAGGACCACGAAGGCGAACGACAGGCCGCGGCGCCAGGCGCGCTCGGCGCTGCCCACGGCGGCCAGGGTGCGCGCGGTGGGGCCCTTCGGCGGGGGCGGCGGGGAGGGAACGAGGGGCGCGTGCGCGGCGGCGTCCGGGGCCTGCCGGGGGACCTCGAGGATCGCGCGCACCCCGCGCGGCGCGTTCGCCTCGAGCACGAGGCGGCCGGCCTCGCCATAGAGCGCGGCCAGCCGCTCGCGCACGTTCGCGAGGCCCACGCCCTGGCCCGGCGCCTCGCCGAACCCGCGGCCGGTATCGCTCACCACGATGCGCAGCTTGCCGTCCACGGCCTCGGCCGTGATCGTCACCTTGCCGCCCTCGCGCAGCGGCTCGAGGCCGTGCTTGATCGCGTTCTCCACGAGCGAGGGCAGCATGAGGGGCGGGAAGGCGGCCGCCTCCAGCCCGGGAGCCACTGCGATCTCGAAGGCGAGCCGGCTGCCCATGCGCATCTGCAGGATGTTCAGGTACGAGCGGGCGAGCTCCACTTCCTGGCCCACGGTCGAGAGCGACTCGCGCATCTTCGGCAGGGCGTTGCGCAGGTACTGGATGAGGTGGCCGGTCATCGCGTTCGCGCGCTGCGGGTCCACCTCGGTCAACGCCTGCACGCTCGCGAGCGTGTTGTACAGGAAATGCGGCTCGACCTGTGCCTGCAGCGCCGAGAGCTTCGCCTGCGTCACCTGCCGGCTCATGCGCTGGTACTCGGCCTCGCGCCGCTCGGCCTCCGCGATGCCCTGGGCGGCCCGCGAGCGGTCGATGAAGAACTTGGAGACGACCGCGAGGAGGAAGAGCGGGATGAAGAGGAGGATCAGGCCCGAGCCGACGCCGATGCGGTACAGGTCGCCCACCACCTTCTCGCGGATCTGCGCGCGCAGCTCGGGGGGCAGCGGCGGCGCGGGCGGGCCCGGTGCGTCGAGCTGGATGTCGAGCGCCGGCGCGCCCCCGCCGGCGGAGGGCACGACGATGTGCGCTCCGGCGGCGGGGGGCGCGAGGGCGGGCAGCGCCGGCGGCGCGGGCATGGCCGGCTCCCCGGGGCCGCCCTCGGCCGACGCCGCCTCGCGGGCCGCATCGGCCGCCTTGCGCGCCGCCTCCCGGCGCGCGCGCAACGCCTCGGCGCCCGCATGGCGCAACGTGCGGCGCGCCTCGTCGATCTGGCCCAGCGCCCGCTCGAGCTCGGCGTGCCGCGCCGGGTCGCTCGTGCGCCCGAGCAGCTCCTTCACGATGCCGCCGGCCAGGTCGAGGGCGCCTTCCGAGAAGGTGTTGTCGATCTCGCGCTTGATCGCGCGGTTCTGCTCCGGCGTGGCGCCGCTCTTCTCGAGGCGGATCACGTGGATGGGGGTGACGAACACCGCCAGGCCCAGCAGCAGCGCGAGGCCGCCGCCGAGCAGGGCCCACCAGGGGGTGCGGTGCAGGACCTGCGCGAGCGATTTCATCGTCCGGCAATGTACCCGAGGCGAGCCCGGCGCCGAAGGCGCGGGAGGCGGAATGCAGAACCGGGGGGGCAAACGGGCGGCGGCGGCGACCGAGCGGCGGGCCGCCGCCGGGACTACATCTGCTTGAAAAGGTGGGTGAAGGCGCGGGAGACGGCGACCGTCTCCGGGTGCTCGCGCAGGCTGATCTCGGCCTGGTCCTTCAGGCCCCGACGCACGCTCGCCACCTGGTCCACGTTCACGATGGTGGCGCGGTGGACCTGCCAGAACTTCTCCGGGTCGAGCTCCTCGAGCAGCTCCCGGATCGGCTTGCGGATGAGCGCCTCGCCGTCGCGCGTCACCACCCGGGTGTACTTGTCGTCGGACTGGAAGAAGAGCACCTCCTCGACGGCGATCAGCCGCACGCTCGCCCCCACCGAGGCCTTCACCCAGCGCAGGTGCTCGGCCGGGCGGGTCCCCAGGCGCGTGGCGAGGGCGGCCACCAGCGCGTCGATCTGCGCCGGCCGGGCGGCGACCCGCTCGCGCAGCCGCTCGACGGCGACGGCGAGCCGCTCCTCGGTGAAGGGCTTGAGGAGGTAGTCCACCGCGCCGCGCTCGAAGGCCTCGACGGCGTACTGGTCGTAGGCGGTCACGAACACCACGTGCGCGCGCTGCCCGATCGTGCGGGCGGCCTCCAGCCCGTTCACGCCGGGCATGTGGATGTCGAGGAAGAAGAGGCGCGGCGCGTGCCGGGCGAGCACGTGCTCGACGTCGCGCCCGTCGGCCATCTCGTGCACGACCCGGAGCTGGGGCCACAGCCGCTCGAGACGGGTGCGCAGCTGCGCGCGCAGCAGCGGCTCGTCGTCGGCGATGACGGCGGGCAGCGCCTCGGCGCTCACGCCGGCACCTCGATCGCGGCGACCACCCCCCGCGGCACGTTCTCCTCCAGCACGAGCCGGGCGGAGGCGCCGTAGAGCGCCTTCAGCCGCTCGCGGATGTTGGCGAGGCCCACGCCGCCGCCCTTCTTCGGCGCGATGCCGGCGCCGGTGTCGGCCACCCACACCCGCAGGCGCCCGTCGCGCTCCTCGGCGCGGATGTCGACGCGGCCGCACTCGCAGCACGGGTCGACGCCGTGCTTGAGGGCGTTCTCCACCAGCGAGATCAGCATCATCGGCGGGAAGGCGCGAGCGCGCAGGCCGTCGGGCACCGCGATGCCGAACTCGAGGCGCCCGCCCATGCGCACGCGGTGGATCTCGAGGAAGGCCCGCGCCATGTCGACCTCGCGCCCCAGCGTGGTCGCCCCCTCGCGCATCCGGGGAAGTGCCGCGCGCAGGTACTGGATGAGGCTCGCCAGCATCCGCGAGGCGGCCGGCGGGTCGGTCTCCACCAGGTGCTGCACGTTGGCGAGCGTGTTGAAGAGGAAGTGCGGCTCCACCTGGGCCTGCATGAGCTGCAGGCGCGCCTCGAGGACCGTCTTCTCGAGCTGGTGGCGCTCGGCCTCGGCCCCGAGGATGCGCGCCTGGTCGCGCGCGTGGCGCTCGCGCAGCACGAGCGCGGCCACGACCACGCCGCCGAAGCCGATCCCCAGCCCCATGGTGATCGTCACCCCGGCCAGGCGCTCGGTGAACATGTGCGCGAGGTTGCGCCCCTTCACGAGCCCGGCGAGCACGGTGCCGAGGAAGGAGCCGGCCACCACGGCGAGCACCTGCATCGCCTCGCGCGGCACGCGCGCCTGGCGCACGTTGCCGGCCATGGTGAAGAGCACCATGCTCGTGTAGCCCACGCACAGCGCGCTCACGAGCAGGTCCCAGTACGTGTTGAGGAAGAGCCAGGACACGCTGGCCGCCGCGACCGCGCTGGTGGCGCTCACGGCGAGCACGCGCCGGACGGTGAGGCCTTCGAGGAGGGGGGTGGAGGGAGTCACGCCGCCAAGGTACCGAAGGAGGCGGCCCGGATGCAAAGGCGGTGCGACGGAACGCGCCGCCGGGGGGGCGAACGGCGGCGCAAAAGCGGCCGGCCCGTGCCGCGGCCGGCCTCCAGGGGGTCCTACTCGGGCATGCGCTGGGCGCGCAGCGGGTTGACCGACCAGCCGCCGCGCCGGGCCTCGACCACGATCCGGAAGTGCGCGTCGGGCCGGGCGCTCGGCGCCGGCGCCCGGGCGACCGGGGACGCGGAGGACGCGCCGACGGCGGCGGGCGGGGCGTCGACGAGGATCGCGCCGACGGCGACGAGGAACCAGGCGGCCACGAGGGCCGTGAGGGCGGAGGCGAGGCGCCCGTCGCCGGGCGGGAGTGCGTGTCGGATCGTCATGTTCTTTCTCCTTGGGCTCGCCGTGGCGCAAGGCGCGGCGCACGGCATGGACCGCAGCTTAGGAATCCGGCCCGGCGGCCGGAAGGGGAAAGCGACGAAACGCGCAAAAGGCGGGACGAAACGCCGCCGGGAGGGCCGCGGGCGGGCGCGCAATCGCCCCGCCGGGGCGGATCAGCGGCGCGCGCCGGCGGCGGCGGCCTGCGCGGGGCTGGGGGCGGCGGCGAGCGAGCCCACGATCATCCCGGTGAAGCTCGCGACGAGGCCCGCGAGCTGCGGCGGCATCGTCGCCTCGGGGGCGAGCAGCTCCATCCAGAGCCAGACCGTGATGCCGAAGACGATCGCGAGCATCGCCCCGAGGTTGCTCGCGCGCTTCCAGTACAGCCCGCAGACGAGCGGCACGAAGGCGGCGACCAGCGTGACCTTGTAGGCGTTCTCCACCATCTTGTAGATGCTCGCGTCGGAATTGAGGGCGAAGAAGGTGACCAGGATCGTGAAGCCCACCAGCACCACGCGCATGAGGCGCAGGAACTGCCGGTCGCCGATGTGGGGGAAGAAGCCCTTGAGGATGTTCTCGCTGAACGTGACCGAGGGGGCGAGCAGCGTCGCCGAGGCGCAGCTCTTGATGGCCGAGAGGAGCGCGCCGAAGAACATGATCTGCGCGAACACCGGCACGATCGGGCTCTTGATGAGCGCGGGCAGGATGAGCTGGGGGTCCTTGTCGAGGTTGCCCGCGACCATCTCCGGCTGGATCAGGGTCGCGGAGAAGGCGAGGAACATGGGGATGAAGGCGAAGCAGAAGTAGAGCACGCCCCCCAGGATCGAGGATCTCCCCGCGGTCTGCTCGTCCTTCGACGACTGCACGCGCTGGAAGACGTCCTGCTGCGGAATCGAGCCCAGCATCATCGTGATCCACGCGGCGAAGAACCAGAGCACCTCCTTCAGCTCCGGCGCCGGCAGCATGTGGAAGCGGCCCGTCTCGGCGGCGTGGGCGATCACCGCCGACGCGCCTCCCGGCACCATCCCGCTCACCTCGAAGCCGATGTAGAGCATGCCCAGCACGATGATGAGCATCTGGATGAAGTCGGTGATCGCCACCGAGAACATCCCGCCCAGCATCGTGTAGACGAGCACCGTCGAGGCCCCGACCACCATGCCGACCGGCTGCGACATCGCGCCGTCGGAGACCACGTTGAAGACGAGCCCCAGCGCCTTGATCTGCGCGCCGACCCAGCCGAGGTACGAGATCACGATGCACAGGGTGGTGAGCATCTCGACCGGGCGGCTGAAGCGCTTGCGGTAGTAGTCGCCGATCGTGAGGAGGTTCATCCGGTACAGCGGGCGGGCGAAGAACAGGCCCACCAGCACCAGGCACAGCGAGGAGCCGAACGGATCGGCGATCACGCCCGCGAACCCGTCCTCGAGGAAGGTGGCCGGGATCCCGAGCACGGTCTCCGAGCCGAACCAGGTGGCGAACACCGTGGCCGTCACGATGTACATCGGCAGGCGGCGCCCGGCCACCGCGAAGTCCTTCGTGTTGTGCACCCAGCGCGCGGCGTACAGGCCGATGGCGACCGAGATCACCCAGTAGATGATGACGAACCAGAGCAGCATGACGGCGGGGCCCGCGAGGCGGCTTTCGAGACAGCCGCCATTCTAGAGGACTCCCGCCTCGCGCAGCACCGCGCGGCCGATCCGGGCGCACGCCTGCGCGCCACCCCGCGGCGTGGCGGCGAGGTTCATCGCGAAGTGGGCCTCCGGGCGGCCCCGGCGCTCGATCCAGCCCACCCACCACGACGCCGCGTCGCGGCCGCCGCCGGCGGCTTGCGCCGCCTTCGCGTAGAGCGTGCGCGCGCGCGTCCGGTCCACGACGAGGGCCTGGCGCACGAGCCGTTGCGCGCGCTGCGTCATCGGCAGGCGGCCTTCCGAGAGGCGGTGCAGGAAGCGCACCTGCTCCATCGCCGAGATCCGCAGCGCCCCCTGCAGCCAGAAGCGCTCGATGCCGCCCGCCATGTCGGCGTTGCCGTACTCGAGCCGCTCGAGCCACTCGCCCATGGCCGGGCGCCCCGTGCGCCGGGCGACCTCCTGGAAGGTCCACGCGACGTCCCCCGCCATCGCGCTGGCGAGCGTCTGGTCCCGCTCCCAGGCCGGGAAGGGCTTGGGCCGCCCGTCCCACGCGAAGCGCGCGTTCTCGTCGGCGATCGATCCCCGCTCCAGGCCGACCAGCGCGTTGGCGATGTCGAAGGTGGCACCGGGAAGGAAGCGGCGCCGGGACCGGCCGGCGTCGAGCACGCGGTAGCGCGCGCGCATCGGCTCGAGGAGGACGAAGGTGCCGGCCAAGCCGTGGGCGGCGAAGTGCCGCTGCCATGCGGGCGCGGGCACGACCTCGCCGGAGGCGGCCGAGAGGTGCTGGAAGAGCTGCAGCAGGGAGGGGGCGAGTCGGTCCATGGAGGGCGGAAAGGGCGTCGATGGAACCGAGCATGCGCGGCGATTCTGGCCGAATCCGGGCGATTCCCGGATCAATTCCGGCGGCGGAGCCCCTGGCGGGCCCGTGCCTGCGCCGCGCTTGACCCCGCGCAACCCCGGTCCCGCCCCAGCCCGGAAAATCGGGGACCTATCGGCATCGCGCGGAGCCCTTCCATGACCCACGACATCCATTCGACCGTCTTCGCCCCCGAGCGCCCGGGAGAGCCGTACGTGGTCGTCGCTTCCGTCTTCCCCTACGACCTGCCCCTCGAGGCGCGGCTGCGCTGCCAGCGCCGCGAGCTCGTGCGCTCGAGCGCCGAGGCCGCGACCCGCTGCTGCGAGCTCGCCTCGGCGTTGCGCGGCCTGCTCGAGCAGTACGGGCGCGCGGTGGGCCGGATCCACTGCACCCACTGCCCGAGCGTCGCCTCGCCGGAGTGCGGCGAGCTCGCGGCGCCCGCCCTCGCCCCGCACTAGGCTGGCTGGAACTCTTCATAACGCGTCGAGCGATTCCTCGACCTGGCTCCGAGTTGTCAGCGCTCCGCGAGACAAGCAGTGCGCGGCGCGGGAGCCGGCCGCCGCAGGCGTTCCGGGCGATAAAAACGCTAATAAACAAGGGGGAATCAAATGGTCACATGCCGGGCAGCTGCCTTTGCCGTAGCGATTCTGTTGCTGACTCCCACCCCTGGCCAGGCGGCCACGATTACCGGTGGCGGCGGGGAGACCGAGGTTGGGCGGTCTGCACAAGCCGGGGAACCCGCGGCCGAAACCGCGAAAGAACGAACGATCGAGGCGGCGCCGGCGAGAAAGTCGCTCGCCGACGGCCTTTACATGAGCGGCGAATTCACCTACGCGCTACACGGGAGCACGGGAACGGTAACGCTGGACAAGATCAACAACGACTCCTTCACGCGCACCAGCGGCACGCTTCGACTGGCTCTTTGGGCGACGACATACAAGCCCGCCCGAGGCGCAGGATTGACCGGGTATGAGCTGGTAACCTTCGGCTCCCTGGGACAGTTGCCTGCTCGCACCTACTTTCATGACATCGTGCGCAGCGGCGCATATCTCTCGCCTCCCAACGGAAGCTACTGGTTGAATCTTGTACTAGAGGAGTACGACCCGTCCGCCTGTCTCGGCAATCCGGACGGGTACTGCCTGACCGACACTTTCGTCTCGTTTTCCCGAGTGACATGGGGAACGGCGCGACCGTCGTTCAACTACTCCGACCTCTGGTGGAGCGCGACGGAATCGGGGTGGGGAATCTCGCTGCTGCAGCATCCATCCAACATCATCTTCGCCGCATGGTTCACCTACGACGATTTCGGCTTTCCCAAGTGGTACGTCGCCTCGGACTGCTACCTGGTGGGCGACTACTGCTACGGCACTCTTTACGAGACCACGGGCTCGCCATTCAGCCAGCCCTTCAATCCGTCGGCAGTCACCGTCAGGCCCGTAGGGACGCTATCCTTGACTTTCACCAGCTATGGAACGGGTGCGATGACATACAGCGTGAGGGGCGTAACCGCGACGAAGCAGATCACCAGGCAGCCCTTCTAGCCGCGAAGTCGGACGCGCCGGAGCCGGCGGTACACTGCCGGCTCGGATGACATTGCCCTTGCGCGGCTGCGTCTCTCCTTTCCGCGGCGCGGGCTGCAACGTACCATCCGGAGAACGCTTCAGGCCATGAAATTGGTGACGTGGAACATCCAGTGGGGCCGCGGCATCGACGGGCGCGTGGACCTGGCGCGCATCGTGGCCACCGCGCGCGCCCTCGCCGACTTCGACGTGCTGTGCGTGCAGGAAGTGGCGGACAACTTCCCCGGGCTCGAGGGCAACGACGAGGCGGACCAGTTCGCGCAGCTCGGCGCGCTCCTGCCCGGCTTCCGTTGCGCGGCCGGCTACGGCGTGGACTTCGCGGGCGACGGCACCCGGCGACGGCGCTTCGGCAACGCGATCTGCACGCGCTACGAGATCCTGTCGATCCGCCGCCATCCGCTGCCCTGGCCCGCCGATCCGGACGTCGAGTCGATGCCGCGGGTGGCGGTCGAGGCCACGCTGCAGGCGCCGATGGGGCCGGTGCGGCTCACGACGACCCACCTCGAGTACTACTCGGACGTGCAGCGCCGGGCCCAGGCGCGGCGGCTGCGCGAGCTGCACGAGGAAGCGTGCGAGCGCGCGCGCCGGCCCGCGCCCGGCAGCGCCGGGTGCCGGCCCTTCGACCCGATCCCGCAGACGGCCGCGGCGATCCTCGCCGGCGACTTCAACTTCCCGCCCGACCACCCGGCCTACGACGAGATCCAGGCGCCGCTCGCCGGCGGCCTTGCCCGCTATCGCGACGGCTGGGCGCTCGTGAACGGGCACCATCCGCACCCGCCGACCTTCTGCGTGCACTCGGACGTGTACAGCAAGACGCCCTACTGCTGCGACTTCGTCTTCGTGAGCGAGCCGCTCGCGCCCCGGGTGCGCCGCGTGGAGGTGGACGGGGCCACGCAGGCCTCGGACCACCAGCCCGTGGTGGTCGAGATCGACGACGCGTAGCACCGGCGATGTCCCGCCGCTCCTTCACGCTGGCACCCGAGATCGCCGACTACATCGCCGGCCACGCCGTGCGCGAGCATCCGGTGCTCGCCCGGCTGCGCGAGGCCACCGCCGGCATGCCGCACGCGGGGATGCAGATCTCGCCCGACCAGGGCCAGCTCATGGCGCTGCTCGTGCGGCTCCTGGGCGCGCGCCGGGCGCTCGAGATCGGGGTCTTCACGGGCTACAGCGCGCTCGCCGTGGCGCTCGCCCTGCCCGGGGACGGCCGCCTCGTCGCCTGCGACGTGAGCGAGGAATGGACGGCGGTCGCCCGCCGGCACTGGGAGCTGGCGGGAGTCGCGCACAAGATCGACCTGCGGCTCGCGCGCGCCGCGCGCACGCTCGATGCGCTCCTCGCCGAGGGGGCGGGCGGCACGTTCGACTTCGCCTTCATCGACGCCGACAAGGGGTCCTACGGCGACTACTACGAGCGCTGCCTCGCCCTCGTGCGCAGCGGCGGCCTCATCGCCGTCGACAACACGCTCTGGAGCGGCGCGGTGGCCGATCCCGCGGACCGCTCGGCCGACACCGAGGCGATCCGCGCCTTCAACGACCGCGTGCACGGCGACGAGCGCGTGGACATGGCGCTCGTCACGGTGGGCGACGGCCTCACCCTCGCGCGCAAGCGCTGAGGACCGCGGCGCGCCACCCCGATCAGTCGTCGCCCCCGGCGTCCAGGCAGCTATGCGGATCGCGGGCGTTGGCGCCCCGCTTGCGGGGCTTCTGCGTGCCGGTGAAGCGGCCCGCGGCGACGAACGTGAGCCCCGTGGGAAACCCCTGCGGGTCGGCGGGGTCGAGGCCTGCCGAGGTCTCGATGCAGCCCACGCGGAAATCCGTCACGCCGCGCGGAAACCCGTGCGCGCGGAAGTCGAACCACTCGCCGCCCGCGACCACGAACCGGCTCCCGCCGACCTTCAGCACGTAGTAGCCGTCGCCGATGCCGAAGGGCAGCTGCACGGTCGCGATGCGCGGGTCGCCCTTTCCGGTCGCGTAGTCGTAGCCCACCGCCACCGGCGGGTCGATGAAGATCGGCACGTCGGGCACCACCGCCACCCCGAACACGTAGGCGCCGCCCGAGGTGGTGCCCGTCGGCAGCACGGCCGGCGTGGCGATGAACCCGTGCGAGCGGCCCATCGCGTCCATCCACACGCCGCTCACCTGGCCCGCGTTGTTGATCGCCTCGCCGAACGTGTCGGCGGCGCCCGGCACGTCGAGGAGCTGGTAGCCGAGGGAGTCGCCGACGAACGCGTGGTTGCCGTCCACCTGCGTCACGAAGCCCGTGATGAGGCCGGTGTCGTTGATGCCGCGTGCGCGCGTGGATGCGCCGCCGACCCGGAAGAACGAGAGCGTCCCGTCCGGCTGGCGCAGGAAGCCCCACTCGCCGGTGGACAGCAGCGCGCTGCCCACCACCTGGCTCGCGGTGTTGATGCCCTGGGCGATCACGAAGGTCGACCCCGCCACGGGAATATCCACGAACGCATGCGCCGCGGAGTCGTAGAGGAAGCCCGAGCTCGCGCTGAACGGGGTCGTGGCCGGGTCGGTCTCGTAGGACCATCCCACGACCAGCCCCGCGTTGTTGATCGCCCGCGCCTCGGTGTTGGTCCATCCGGGGCGCGAGAAGAACGTGTACGCGCCGCCCTCGTAGATGAAGCTCTGCTCCGGTTCCGGGTAGGCGCCGCCGACCACCACGCCGGCGTCGTTCATGCCCAGCGCCGACAGGCTGAGGGGGGCGAGACCGGCAACGGCGTGAAGACGCCGGCCGCGTAGGTGAAGCTGAAATGGGTGAGCCCGTCGAAGCTCGCGTATCCCGCGATCTCGCCCGCGTTGTTGACGGCGCGCACGTCGGTCATCACCGCCCCGGGATAATCCACCGTGTTGAAGACGTACGTGGCGCGCGCGGCGCCGGCGAGGGCGAGGCCCCCGGCGAGGAGCAGCGCGGGCAGGACGCGCAACGGGAGGTTCATGGCGTGCTCCTCGGCGGGGCAGGGGTGGCGAAGTCTGCGCGGTCGCGGACGCGGCGGTCAATGCCGAAGATTCGGCGCCTCGCGTGCCGACTCCTCCGTAGCCCGGCCTAGTAGAAGAGAAGCAGGAGCGCCACGAGTGCCACGAGGGTGAGCGCGATCGCGAGCTGCACGCGCGCCTGGCGCTGCTGCGCGCGCTCGAGCCGCTCGATGGCGCGCTCGAGCCGCCCGCTCGCGTCCGTCGCGAGCGCCCGGTGCACGAGGCGCGGGATCTGCGGCATGGCCCGCGCCCACAGCGGCGCCTCCTCGCGCATCTGCCGCAGGAAGCCGCGCCAGCCGATCTGCTCGTTCATCCAGCGCTCGAGGAACGGCTTCGCGGTGCGCCACAGGTCGAGCTCGGGATCGAGCTGGCGGCCCAGGCCCTCGATATTCAGCAGCGTCTTCTGCAGCAGCACGAGCTGGGGCTGGATCTCGATGTTGAAGCGGCGCGAGGTCTGGAACAGCCGCAGGAGCAGCTTGCCGAAGTAGATCTCCTTCAGCGGCCGGTCGAAGATCGGCTCGCACACGGCGCGGATCGCGCCCTCGAACTCGTCCACGCGCGTGTCCGGCGGCACCCAGCCCGCCTCGATGTGCGGCGACCGCGACGCTGTGGTAGTCGCGGTGGAAGAACGCGATGAAGTTCTGCGCGAGGTAGTTCTTGTCGGCGTCGGTCGAGCGTGCCCATGATGCCGAAGTCGAGCGCCGCGTACCGGCCCGTCGCGGCGACACGAAGATGTTGCCCGGGTGCATGTCGGCGTGGAAGAAGCCGTCGCGGAACACCTGGGTGAAGAAGATCTCGACGCCGTCGCGGGCGAGGCGCGGGATGTCGATGCCCGCCTGCGCGCAGGCTGCGCCACGGCGTCGACCGGGATGCCGTGCATGCGCTGCATCACCATCACCTCGCGGTTGCACCAGTCCCAGTACATCTCGGGCACCAGGAGCAGGCGCCAGTCGGCGAAGTTGCGCCGCAGCTGGCTCGCGTTGGCCGCCTCGCGCATGAGGTCGAGCTCGTCGTGCGATGGTCTTCTCGAACTCGGCCACCACCTCGCGCGGCCGCAGCCGCCGCCCCTCGGGGTGGGCGCGCTCGACCACGGCGGCGAGCACGCGCAGCAGCGCGACGTCCTTGCCGATCACCTCGCGCACGCCGGGGCGCAGGACCTTCACCGCGACCTCGCGCCCGTCCTTCAGGGCGGCGAAGTGCACCTGCGCCACCGAGGCGCTCGCCACCGGCACGCTCTCGAAGGTGCCGAACACGTCCTCGTGCGGCTTGCCGTAGGCCCGGCGCACCGTGCGCTCCACGGTCTCCCACGACACCGGCGGCACGTGGTCCTGCAGCCGCGCGAGCTCCTCGACCACGTCCTCCGGGATGAGGTCCGGGCGCACCGACAGGAGCTGGCCGAACTTCACGAAGATGGGCCCCAGGGACTCGAGGGCGAGGCGCAGGCGCTGGGCCCGCGGCCGCGAGCGGTCGTGCCAGAAGTAGCCCACGCCGAAGACGGCCGAGAGCATGCGCCCCCCGCGCCCGGGAACGAACTCGTACAGGCCGAAGCGGCCGACCGTGTGGACGATGCGGAAGAGGCGAAGCACGCGCATGGAAGCGCCGATTCTACCGGCGCGAGCCTTCGCGCGCCCTGCTCACTCCTTCTTCAGGCGCGCGGCGAACTCGCGGCGGAAGTCGGCGAGCTTCGGCTCGATCACCCAGGCGCAGTACGGGTTGCGCCCCGCCATGCGGTCGTAATACTCCTGGTGGCCGGCCTCGGCGGGGTAGTAGGTCGCGGCCGGCACGATCTCGGTGACGATCGGCTTGCGGAAGACCTTGTCGCGGCCGAGGGCCTCGACCATGGCGCGCGCCGCCTTCTCCTGCTCCGGGGAGTGGAAGAAGATCGCCGAGCGGTACTGGGGGCCCGCGTCGTTGCCCTGGCGGTTCCTCGTGGTCGGGTCGTGGATCGCGAAGAAGACCTCGAGGAGGTCCGCGTACGGCAGCTTCTGCGGGTCGAACGCCACCCGGACCACCTCGGCGTGGCCGGTCTCGCCCTCGCACACCTCCTCGTAGGTCGGGTTCTCCTTGTGCCCGCCCATGTACCCGGACTCGACCGACTCGACCCCCTGCAGGCGGTCGAACACGGCCTCCAGGCACCAGAAGCAGCCCCCCGCGAGCGTGGCGATTTCCTGCGGCATCGAATTCCCCCCAAACCCCTACTGGCAGTGTCAAGTGATTCGGATCAAACTAGCCCTTGTGGAGTTCGGGCACTAATGCCCCGACCCCTCCGGAGCAAACATCATGGCACATACCGCTCGTCCTCCCGGCCGCATCCGCCGCCCCGACACCCTCGCCCCGCAGGAGATTTCCCGCGAGGTGCTGGTGGAGAAGTACGCCAAGGGCGGCGAGAAATCGGTCGACGAGGTGCGCGCCCGGGTGGCCGCCGCCCTCGCCTCGGTCGAGCCGGAGGGCAAGCGCGCGCAGTGGGAGGCGCGCTTCCTCGAGGCCCAGCAGCGCGGCTTCGTCCCCGCCGGGCGCATCAATTCGGCCGCGGGCACCGAGCTCACCGCCACCCTCATCAACTGCTTCGTGCAGCCCGTGGGCGACTCGGTGACCGAGGTCGTCGAGGGCAAGCCCGGCATCTACACGGCGCTCGCCGAGGCGGCGGAGACCATGCGCCGCGGCGGCGGCGTGGGCTACGACTTCTCCTCGATCCGCCCCGAGGGCGCCTACGTCCATGGCACGCACTCGCGCGCCAGCGGGCCGGTGTCGTACATGCGCGTCTTCGACCGCTCCTGCGAGACGGTGGAATCGGCCGGCGCCCGGCGCGGCGCCCAGATGGGCGTGCTGCGCTGCGACCACCCGGACATCGAGCGCTTCATCCACGCCAAGGACTCGGGCGACCTCACCAACTTCAACATCTCGGTGGGGGTCACCGACGCCTTCATGCAGGCGGTGGAGGCCGACGGCGAGGTGGAGCTCGTGCACAAGGCCGAGCCCTCGGCCGACATCAAGGAGGCGGGCGGCTACCAGCGCGGCGACGGCCTGTGGGTCTACCGCAAGCCGCGCGCGCGCGAGCTGTGGAACCTGATCATGCGCTCGACGTACGACCATGCGGAGCCGGGGATCCTCTTCCTGGACCGCATCAACCGCGACAACAACCTCCACTACTGCGAGACGATCGAGAGCACGAACCCCTGCGTGACGGCGGATACGAGGCTCGCCACGCAGCATGGCCTGGTTCCGATCGGCGAGCTGTGCGCCTCGCAGGCGTCGCTGAACGTCACGGTCGATCGCCGGGCGCTGGGCACGGGCGACCGGGGCGTGGCGACACGCACGGCGAAGCCGGCCTTCTTGACTTCCCGTTCGGCGGAAGTCTTCCGGGTCACGACAGAGGCCGGCCACGAGATCAAGGCGACCGCCTGGCACGATTTCTACACCCAGAGAGGCAAGATCCCGCTCTCGGAGCTCCGACCCGGCGACGAGGTGTGGGTGCAGTCGGGCAAGGGACAGTTCGGCTCGCAGGGCAGCGAGGCGATCGGCGTGCTGCTCGGCCTCATCACCGGCGACGGCCATTTCACGAATCGTGGCAAGGGCTGCGAAGCGGCGATCGTGACCCTGTGGAACGAGGAGCGTGCGCTGGCCGATGCCGTGGCGGCCACCGTCAACTCGCTGATCACGGGAATGGCCGCGGCGCCCCGCGCCTGTGATGTGGCGCCCGTCGCCGTGCCGCAGCGCAACAGCGTGTTCATCCGATCGGTGCTCCTCGTTCGCGCGCTCGATGCCCTGGGATTCAACCGCCAAACGAAGCTGCGGGTACCGGAGATCGTCTGGCGAGGCTCGGAACCGTGCGTGCGGGGATACCTGCGGGCCCTTTTCCAGACCGATGGCACCGTGAATGTCTCGTCCTGCAGCCAGGCGTGCTCGGTACGCCTCGCCTCCGTGGAGCGCCCCCTGCTGCAGGACGTCCAGGTGCTGCTCGCCAATTTCGGCATTCTCAGCCGGATCCACCTGCGGCGGGAGGCCTGCGAAAAGGAAATGCCGGACGGTCGCGGCGGGTCGCGTACGTACGCCTGCCGGGAGCAGTTCGAGCTCGTTGTGGATGGCGAGTCGCGAACGGCGTTCATGGACGAGATCGGGTTCCTGCTCCCGGCGGAGAACGAGAAGCTTCGGTCCTGGTCGGCCGGCAAGGCGCTGCTGAAGACGCAGCGCTTCGCCACGAAGGTGGCGCACATCCAGCCGCTCGGGCGCATGCCCGTGTTCGACACCACCCAGCCCGACCACAACACGGTGATCTTCAACGGCCTCGTCACCGGGCAATGCGGCGAACAGCCCTTGCCGTCCTACGGCTGCTGCGACCTCGGCTCGATCGACCTCACGCGGTTCGTGAAGTCGCCGTTCGACGCGAAGGCCGCGTTCGACCACGCGGCGTTCGGCGACGTCGTCGCCCTGTCGATCCGCATGCTCGACAACGTCCTCGACCTCACGCCGTGGCCGCTGCCGCAGCAGGACGCCGAGGCGAAGTCCAAGCGCCGGGTGGGACTCGGCTTCACCGGCCTGGGCGATGCGCTCGTCATGCTCGGATTGCGCTACGACACGGCTGCCGCCCGCGACATGGCCGCGAGGATCGCCGAGTCGATGCGCGACCGGGCCTATGCCGCTTCCGTGGAGCTCGCCCGCGAGCGCGGCGCGTTTCCCATGTTCAACGCCGACCTGTACCTCTCGGGCGGCAACTTCGCCTCGCGCCTGCCGGCCGCGCTCAAGGAAGCGATCCGCAAGCACGGCATCCGCAACTCGCACCTGCTGTCCATCGCGCCGACCGGGACGATCAGCCTCGCGTTCGCCGACAACGCCTCGAACGGCATCGAGCCGCCGTTCTCGTGGACCTACACCCGCAAGAAGCGCATGGCCGACGGCACGCACAAGGAATTCCGGGTCGAGGACCACGCATGGCGCCTCTTCCGGCACATGCACGGCGAGGAAGCGGCCCTTGCGCCCGCGTTCGTGACGGCCCTCGAGATCTCCGCCGAGGCGCACGAGGAGATGGTCGCCGCCGTGGCGCCCTACATCGACACGAGCATCTCCAAGACGGTGAACGTCCCCGAGGACTACCCCTACGCGGACTTCGAGGGCCTGTACCTCAAGGCGTGGAAGTCGGGGCTCAAGGGGCTCGCCACGTACCGGCCGAACGCGGTGCTGGGCGCGGTGCTCACCGCCGACAGCGCCAAGCCCGCCGCGCGCGAGCTGCTCAAGACCGAGAGCGACGCGAACCGGCGCCTGGCGATCAAGACGCTGCCGCAGCCGGTGCTCACGAGCCTGCGCTGGCCCGGGCGCCCGCAGCTTCCCGAGGGCAACCTCGCGTGGACGTACATGATCGAGACGCCCTGGGGCAGCTTCGCGCTCTTCGTGGGGCAGGTCGAGGAGGCGGGGCGTGCCTTCCCGTTCGAGGTGTGGGTGAACGGCGCCGAGCAGCCCCGGGGCCTGGGCGCGGTCGCGAAGACCTTGTCCATGGACATGCGCGCCGACGACCGCGCGTGGCTCAAGATGAAGCTCGACGTGCTGGCGAGCACCGTGGGCGAGGACGCCTTCGACCTGCGCTTCCCGCCGCACGGCGAGCCGCGGCGGGTACCCGGCGTGGTCTCGGCGGTCGCGCAGGTGGTGCGCTGGCGCTGCGAGCAGCTCGCCGCCCTCGACGGCTCCGGTCCCACGCCCGTGGTCGACCACATGTTCAGCGTCGAGGAGCCGCGCACCGGCACCGACGGCACGCTCTCGTGGACCGTCGACGTGGCGAACCCGGCCTCGGGCGACGAGTTCGTGCTGGGGCTCAAGGAGATCCTGCTGCCCGACGGCAGCACGCGCCCCTACTCGATGTGGCTCTCGGGGCACTACCCGCGCGCGCTCGACGGCCTCACGCGCATCCTCTCGCTCGACATGCGCGTGGTCGATCCGGCCTGGATCGGCATGAAGCTGAGGAAGCTGCTCGACTACTCGGAGCCGCTGGGCGACTTCATGGCGTTCGTCCCCGGCGAGCGCAAGCAGCAGAACTGGCCCTCGACGGTGGCCTACCTCGCGCGCCTCGTGATCCACCGCTACGCGATGCTGGGCGTGCTCGACGAGCGCGGCTACCCGGTGCGCGAGATGGGCGTGCTCGAGGCCCCGCGCGCGGAGGGAGAACCGGCCCTCATGAAGGGCAGGCGCTGCGCGGAGTGCGGCAACGACACCGTCATCCGCAAGGACGGGTGCGACTTCTGCAGCGCGTGCGGGTGGGTGGGGGCTTGCGGCTGAGGCCGTACCCGCCGTGCCCGGTCACAGCGACTTGAGGTACTGCACCAGGTCCGCCCGCTGCGCGGCCGAGAGCCCCAGCGCCTTGCGCGAGTCGTACGCCTGCACCACGTCCTCGAGGGTCGCGGCCGAGCCGTTGTGGAAGTACGGCGGGTGCTGCCACAGGCCGTGCAGCGGCGCCGTGCGGTATTGCTTGGTGGCGCTGCGCGCCGCATAGCTCAACGCGCCGCCGGGCTCCGGCTCGCTCACCACGTCCGAGGGCGGGTGCAGCCGCTCGTTGGCGTCCGTGAGCTCGGGCCCCGTATGGCACGTCCCGCACCGGCCCTGGCCCTCGAACACGGCCTTCCCGCGCGCGGCGGCGGCCGCGTCGAAGCTTCCCGCCGGCGGCGGCGGCGCGGCGATCGAGAGCTGGTAGGCCTGCAGCGCCGGCAGCTTGTCGCTCACCAGGTCGTCGGTGCCGTGGGTGACGCTCACGCCCGTGCGCGGCTCGGTGAACGTGCCGTGGCCGCCCATCTGCGTCACCGCCACATAACGGTTCCAGTACGCGAGATCCTCGCCGTCGCCGGTGGCGGTCTCGCGATGCACGCCGGCCAGGCCGTACGCGGGCGGGATCGCCTGCGGGCCGTTGATGCCGTCGAAGTTGAAGCGCGGGTCGTAGCGGCCCTTGCCCCAGGAGTTGTAGACGGCCTTGGCCGCCGCGCCCAACGCCGGGGAGAGCGCGATGATCGCCCCCGGATCGAGGTCGCGGTTGGCCCAGCCGTCGAGGCGCTTGCCGATGCCCGGCGCGAACGAGTCGTCGACCGTGGAGTGGCAGAGCGCGCAGGTGATGCCCACCCGCGTGAGCGAGTCCTGGCCGTTCACCGTCTCCACGGTGCCCTTCACGCCGACCACGGCATCGAGCTTGAGCAGCGCGACCGTCGTCGCGGGGCTTCCGAGGTCGATGCTGCCGTCGGCGATGCCGCTCTTCACCTCGGGGGGCAGCGCGTCGGCGTCGACCTTGAGGCCCACGGCGAGTGCCGTCTTCGGGTCGACCGCCGCGGCGATCACCTGGTGCAGCCGCAGCGCGT
Organism: uncultured beta proteobacterium; assembly: GCA_963741815.1. Taxonomy (GTDB): domain Bacteria; phylum Pseudomonadota; class Gammaproteobacteria; order Burkholderiales; family Usitatibacteraceae; genus Usitatibacter. Next base: position 395,516 of record CAVUJI010000003.1, on the reverse strand, counting down.
CCGTCCACTGCGTCTCGTCGCCGAAGGTGTCGAAGCGGAAGATCTCCCGGCCCTTGGCGATGAGCTGCGGGTCCGGCGCGGCGTCGGCCTCCGCGCCGCCTCCGCTCGAGCACGCGGCCAGGAGCGCCGCCGTGAAGATGAGGCCCGCTGCCCGGGCCGTTGCCGTCGTCGTGTCCATGCCACCTCCGCTCGCGGGGATTCGCGTTGTGCCCATTCGATGAACGCAGCGCTCGCCGCGTTCCCGGCGGCTCGCCCCCTGTGCGCGTTGCCGCTACCGACGCACGCGCTGCGCGCGCTGGGGCAGGAAGAAGATCGACGCGACGATCAGCCCGGCCAGCACCGCCGATGCATCGATCCGGCTCAACGCGAGGCCGCCATGCGCATGGGGTTTGTCGAGGAAGTCGCCGAGCGTCGCACCCAGGGGCCGCGTCAGCACGAATGCCGCCCAGAACAGCACCGCCCCGGACATGCGCGTTCGGTAATGCAGCACGGCCACGACCGCGAGCCCGGCCGCGAAGACGAGCGCGGCGCCGAGGTATCCGAGCCCGGTGGAATCGGCCATCCAGTCGCCGAGCGCGGTGCCCAGCGTCTGCGAGAACATGACCGTGGCCCAGTAGAACGTCTCGGCCCTGGGCGAGCGGATGTCGTCGACGGCGATCGAGCCCATCGTGCGGTGCCACAGCACGAGTGTCGCGAGCAGCAGGGCGAGCAGGATCGACGCGCCGCCCGCGTAGCCGATCCCGGCGCTGCGGTCGAGCAGGTCCGCGAGCGTGGTGCCCGCGGTGGTGGTCGCGACGATCACGCCCCAGAAGAGGAACGGGTGGAACCGCCGCGCCCGGACCTGGGTGGCGACCGCCGCGACGAAGACGGCGCCGAAGATGGCGGTGCCCACCAGGTAGCCCAGGTTGAGCGTCATCGTGACCGCGTCGCCCCCGGTCTCGCCCAGCGTGGTGGCGACGATCTTCGTCATCCAGAAAGCGAGCGTGACTTCGGGAACCTTTGCCAGGGCCGCCCGTCGGGTTCTTTCGTCCATGGGGTGAAACCGGAGATCCGATGCGGAGAGTGTGCGTGCGCGGAATTAGCCCGGACTTAGGAACGCCCGGCATGGCGAGCCGCGGTCCGTGAGGATCCTGCTCGTGGAGGACGATCCGATGATCGGCGAGGCGGTCTCAACCGCGCTGCGGGACGCGGCCTGCGCGGTGGACTGGACGCGCGACGGCGTCGCGGCGGCCGAGGCGCTCGCGATGGGCGGGCACGAGGCGGTGCTGCTGGACCTCGGGCTGCCCCGGCGCGACGGCCTCGAGGTCCTGCGCGGCCTGCGCGAGCGCGGCAACGGGGTTGCCGTGATCGTCATCACCGCCCGCGACGCCGTGGAGGACCGCGTGCGGGGCCTCGACCTGGGCGCCGACGACTACCTCGTGAAGCCCTTCCACGTGGACGAGCTCCTCGCTCGCCTGCGCGCCGTGGTGCGCCGCCGGGAGGGCCTGCGAAGCTCGATCCTCAGCAACGGGGTCGTGACCCTCGACACGGCCACGCACGAGGTGCGACGCGGCGGGGCGAGCCATCTGCTGAGCGCGCGCGAGTTCGCCCTGCTCCACGCCCTGATGCTGCGCCCCGGGCGCATCCTCGGGCGCGCCGAGCTCGAGGAGCGCATCTACGGCTGGGGCGAGGAGGTCGAGAGCAACGCGGTCGATTTCCTGATCCACGGCGTGCGGCGCAAGATCGGCGCCGACGCGATCCGCAACGTGCGCGGGGCCGGCTGGATGGTGGAGAAGGGCTCGCCATGAACGGTTCGCTCGAGCGCCGGCTGTCGCGCACGCTCGCGGTCGCGATCCTCGCCGGCGGCGGCATCGCGGCGGGAACCTCCTTCTACGTGGGCTACCTCGAGGCGCGCGACCTGCAGGACGACACACTGCGCCAGGTCGCCCACCTCTCGGCTTCGCGGCGGCACCCGGAGGCGGACTCGGAGATCCTCTCCCTTTACCTGCCCGGCGAGCCCCGCCCCCCATGGCTGCCGGCGAACCTCGCGCCGGGCTTCCATACGCTGCCCTCCGGCCGCGGCTCGGTTCGCGTGTATGTGCTGCGCCCCGACGGTGGGGAGAGGATCGTGGCGGCGCAGGCCACGGAGCTGCGCGAGGACGTCGCCACGAGCAGCGCCCTGCACACGCTCGTGCCCGTCCTGCTGCTGCTGCCCCTGCTCGCATGGCTGACCAACCGCGTCTTCACGGCCGAGCGCTCGGCGCTCGAGCGCGAGCGCCGCTTCATCGCGGACGCGGCCCATGAGCTGCGCAGCCCGCTGACCGCGCTGTCGCTGCAGGCCGAGAACGTCGAGAAGGCGCCGAGCCTGGAAGCGGCGCGCGAAAGGATCGGCGCGCTGCGCGAGGGCATCGAGCGCTCGCGCCGGCTCACGCAGCAGCTCCTGCGCCTGGCCCATCCGGGCGGGCGCCCGGGCCCGGCCCCGCGCATCGATGCGTCCTCCCTCGTGCGCGAGCTGATCTCCGACGCGCTGCCGGCCGCGCGCGCGAAGGCCATCGACCTGGGGCTCGAGGAGCGCGCGCGGCCCGCGGTGCTCGCCGCGCACGGCGACCTGGCGCTCGTGCTCAACAACGGGTTGGACAACGCCCTGCGATTCGCGCCGCCGGCGAGCGAGGTCACGATCGTCGTCGACGAGGATGGCACCGACGCCATCTTCGAGATCCACGACGCGGGCCCGGGCATCCCGCCCGCGCAGCGCTCGGCCGTATTCGAGGCGTTCCACCGCCTGGCCGGCGCGGGGGAGGGCAGCGGGCTCGGCCTGACGATCGCCCGCGAGGCGGCCGAGCGGCTCGGCGGCACGATCGTCCTCGCCGCGCGCCCCCACGGCACCGGCCTCGTGTTCCGCTACCGACAGCGCAAGGCGTGAGCCGCGCGCCGGCTTGCGCGGGCGGCCTCGACCGGATCAGCCGTGCTCGATGCGCATCTCCTTGCGCTCCTGGGTCGGGCTCTCGGTCTTGCGCGACACGATGGCGCCCGAATGCGCATCGACCTGGATCTCGGTCACGTCGACGAAGCCGGGACGCGAGATGTCGAAGGACCAGACGAGCCGGCCGCCTTCGCGCTCGAGTTCCGCGCTGCCGATGCGGCCTCCCGGCACGCCGGCCAGGGCCGTCCGGACCGCCTGCTGCCGGGGGATCGTGCGCCGGGCAGCCGGCGCTGCGCTCGCCCAGCCCGGCAGGGCGAGCATCACGGTCGAGACGAGGAGAAGTGCGGGGGAATGGCGCTTCATGGACGCTCCTATCCGAAGGGAAGTGTCCCAGCATGCCGGCCGACAGTTAGCCCCGGCTTAGGGTCAGCCCCGGCGCGCACGGCAGCGACTCCTGCACCGCGTGCGGGTGGGTGGGGGACCGCGGGTGAGGGCGCCGCTCGCGGCCGCTTCAGCGCGCGCCCGCCGCGGCCGAGCGCAGGCCCGCGAGCGACTCGCGCAGCACCTGCAGCGCCGAGCGCAGGAAGAGGGCCGCGATCGCGACCCCCACGGCGATGTCGGGCCAGCGCGAAGCGAGCGCGTGCCCCGCGGCCGCCGCGAGCAGCACGCCCGCGTTGGCCACGAGGTCGTTGCGCGAGCACAGCCACGTCGAGCGCATGTTGAGGCCGTCGTCGCGATGCCGCCACAGCAGCACGAAGCAGCCCGTGTTCGCCGCGAGCGCCAGGGCGCCCACGGCCGCCATCACGGGCACGTCGGGCATCGCCGGGTGCACCGCCTTCCACGCCGCCTCGGCGAGCACCGCGAGGCCGAAGAGGAGCATGAAGCCGCCCTTGGCGAGCGCCGCGCGCGCCTCCCAGGCGGCGCCGCGTCCGATCACGTAGAGGCTGAAGCCGTAGACGAGCGCATCGCCCAGCATGTCGAGCGCATCGGCGAGGAGCGAGGTCGACCCGGCCGCCACGCCCGCGGCGAACTCCACGAGGAACATGATCGCATTCACGGCGAGCACGACCCGCAGCACGCCCGCGCGCCGCTCGCGCAGCGCCGCCACCTCGCAGCCCTTGTCCTCGCAGCAGCCCATGGTCAGACCACGTGCTCCGGGGCGAGCGCGCACCCGTGGTCCGGGTCCGTCTCCACCTGCAGGGTCGCGTGCCCGATGCCGAACCGGTGCTGCAGGTCGTGGCAGATGCCCGCCACGAACGCGTCGCCCGGATGCCCCGCGGGCATCACGAGGTGCGCGGTGAGCGCGGTCTCCGTCGTGCTCAGGGCCCAGACGTGCAGGTCGTGCACGCTCGCCACGCCGGGTCCCGCCGCGAGATGCGCGCGCACGGCCTCGAGGTCGATGCCCTCGGGCACCGCGTCGAGCGACATGCGCACCGCGTCGCGCGCGAGCCCCCAGGTGCCGGCCACGATCACGACGCTGATCGCGATGCTCGCGGCCGGGTCGAGCCACTCCCAGCCGGTGAAGAAGATCGCGACCCCCGCGGCCACCACCCCGAGGGACACCAGCGCGTCGGCGAACATGTGCATGAACGCGGCCCGGATGTTGAGGTCGCTCTTGCGGCCCGAGAGGAAGAGCAGCGCCGTGCCGCCGTTCACCAGGATGCCGCCCGCCGCGACCCAGGCGACGGTGAGCGGCTGCACCTGGGGCGGGTTCACGAGGCGCAGCACCGCCTCCCACGCGATGCCGCCCGTCACCAGGAGGAGGAACGCCGCGTTGGCGAGGGCGGCGAGGATCGAGCTCTTGCGCAGCCCGTAGGTGAAGCGGGCGCTGGGCCGGCGGGCCACCAGGGCCGCCGCACCCCACGCGAGCAGGAGCGCCAGCACGTCGCTCAGGTTGTGCGCCGCGTCGGCGAGGAGCGCCACGGAGTGGGCCGCGAGGCCGAAGGCGACCTGCACCAGCACGTAGCCCAGGTTGAGCGCCGTGGCCACGCCGAAGGCGCGCCCGTAGCTCGCCGGCCCGTGGTCGTGGCCATGGCCCCGGGTAGGGGCGTGCCCCGCATGGGAATGCGCGTGTGCCATGCCATCATTGGAAACCCTGGAGCCGCTACAGGGTCAACGATGCACGAACCTTGCCGGAGAAGGCCGATGGCGAACGCGATGAGGATCGGGGAGCTGGCGCGGGCCACGGGCTGCCGCGCCGAGACGGTGCGCTACTACGAGCGCGAGCGGCTGCTCGCCCCGCCGCCGCGCACCGCGGGCAACTATCGCCTCTACGGCGCGGCCCACCTCGAGCGGCTGCGCTTCATCCTCAACTGCCGCTCGCTCGATATGGGGCTCGACGAGATCCGCGCGCTGATCGGCGTGCACGACACGCCGGGCGAGCGCTGCGGCCACGTGAAGTCCCTCCTCGACGCCCACATCGGGCACGTCGAGCGCCGGGTGCGGCAGCTGCGCCAGCTCGAGCGCGAGCTGAAAGCCCTGCGGGGCAAATGCGGCACGGCGGACCACGCGGCGGCCGACTGCGGGATCATGCATTCGCTGGGGCACCGGGCGCCGGCGCGCGGGCACCGCCCGGACCACCGCGACCGGCCCGCCGGGGACTGAGGCGGGCGCGACCGGCCCGCCCCGGTCAGCGGCTGCGCCGGATGAGCGGCACGAACTGGTGGTAGAGCGGCATGGTGAAGACCATGCCGACGGCGACTCCGAGGAAGCCGCCGGCCAGCGCGAAGAGCTTGGAATCGAAGGCGTTGCCGAGGAGCCAGAGGCCGGCGAGCGCGCAGAGGAAGAGCGGGACCGCGGCGAGGTGCGCGCGGCCCCACGGCACGCTCACGCGCCGGGTGCAGTTCCCGCACCGCAGGATGCGGTTGGGGCCGAGGGACTGCTTCTGCCAGAACGAAAAGCTCTTCCGCTGGCACCAGGGGCATTCGTACAAGGCGTTCTCCGGGACGTCGGCGCATTCCTACCACGCCGTAGCCACGATCTTACGCCGTCGTCCCGTCCGGTCCCATGGGGCGGATGGACCATCCGGAGCAGGGCGGGGCCTAGGGGAAGGCCCAGCGCCAGACCGCGTCGGCCCCCGGCAGGTAGCCGCCGCGCACGAGCACCTCGAAGCGCTTCGAGATGTCCCAGGCGAGCGTGAGGGTGCCCTCGGCCGCCGCGAGTCCCTGCTCGTAGGAGACCTTCAGGCGGTCGTTCAGCTGCTTGCCCACCGTCACCACCTCGGCCGCGCCCGGCTGCCCGGTGCGGCCGGCCACGGTGGTCTCCGGCAGCACGCCGAGCACGTTCGCGGTGCTCGACCGTCCGATCTTCACCTCGTCGAGCCCGAGCTTCTGCGCGAAGCCCTGCCCCGGCTCGTGGCCCAGCATCGACGCGGCGGCGGTGACGAGCAGCGAGGCGTCGCTCGCGGTGAGGTCCGAGGGGGCGCGCCCCAGCACGAGCCAGGAGAGCTTCTCCGGCTCCGGGACCTCCGGGATGGAGACCAGGCGCACGTGGGGACGGGCCACGGTGCCGAGCACGTCCACGCCCGCCTCGACCGGCAGCCCCTTGCGCAGCGCCCGCACGTTGAGCTCCGGGTTGTCGAGCGGTCCCACGAACTTGAGCACGCCGTGCTCGATGGCGAGGTTCTGGCCGTAGCCCTTGTAGGTGCCGTCGACGGTGCGGATGGTCCCCGTCGCCCGCAGGCCCTGGATCGGCTCGCCCACCACGTGGATCTCGCCCGTGAGCCGCGTGTCGAGCCCGCGGCCCTGGAAGTAGAAGCGATCGCCCAGGGCGAGGCGCAGGTCGACGCGGATCCGTTCCTTCGACTTCGCCGGCTGGGCGGGCTGCGCGGGCCGGATCACCACCACGTCGTCCGACACGCTGGGCGGGGCCGACTCGAGCGCGCCGATCCAGCCGGCATCGGTGCGCAGGTCGCCCGTGGCCTCGATCCCCTGGCCGGCCGATTCGAGCCGCGCCTCGCCCGAGAGCGCGACGAAGCGCCCCGGCAGCTGGGTGACGGCCGCGTGGTCGAGGCGGATGCGGATCGCGCCGCGGCGCTGGGCGAGGTCGATCGCGCCCTGTGCGCGCACGGTCCCGGACTTCGTGTCCGCCGCGCTGCCGAGCTTCGCGCGCGCCCGCTGCGAGGGATCCCACGGCGTGCGCCCGCTCAGGCGCTCGATCGCGAGCTGCTGCCCGTCCAGGCGCAGGGACACCTCGCCGTCCGCGAGCTCGAACCCCGACTGCGGCTCGCGCACCGCGAGCCGCGTGGCCGCGATCGTGCCCTGCAGGCGCGGGTCGCCCACGGTGCCCGAAGCGTTCACGTGCGCGTCGACGCGCCCGCCCAGCTCCGCGCCGGCCCCGAGCCAGCCGGCGAAGGCGCCCACGTCGGGCACCCGCGCGTCGAGCCGGGCCTCGAGCGGCGCGGCGCGCGAGACGGTCCATCCCTTCGGCCCGCGCACGATGCGGCTCGTGCCGCGCCCCTCGATGCGCCCGATGCGCTCGCCGGCGGCCACGAGCGAGGCCTGCGCGCGGCCGTCGCGCACGTCCAGGCGCAGCGCGAGCTCGGCGAGGCCCAGCGCGAGCGCCGGCTCGCCCACGCGCAGGTCTCCCGAGGTGCGGTGCAGGTCGAGCGTGGCGTTGAATTCGCGCGCGGCGTGCACTTCCCAGTGCCCGGCGAGCACGAGGGTCGAGCGCGGCACCGGCCCCAGCCGCAGGGACCGCGCGACGTTCTGGATCTGCACGCCCGAGGTGGAGCCGCTGAAGTCGAGCGTCTCCGGCGTCCAGCGCAGCTGTGCGAGGTGCGCCTGGCCCCACGTGCCGCGCAGCGTCGCCTGCCCCGTCTGCACGCGCTCGGCCGAGGCGTAGAGCGGCGTGGGTGCGACGAGGGAGAAGGCGCCGCGGCCGGTGAGCGTGAGCGCCTCGATCCGGCCCTTCCAGGCGAGCGGCGTGGCCCGCTCGTCGAGGCCGCCGGCGAGTGTCGCGCGCAGCCGCGCGTCCTTCGTCATCTGCGCTTCGACCACGAGGCGATGCTCGGCGCGCGTGCCGCGCACGGTCAGGTCGAGCGCGCGCGCGAACGGCTCGGGCGGCTGCGCCTTGCCGAGGGTGACGCCGGTCGCGTGGAACGCGAGCTCGAGCGGGCTCGTGGGCTCGGTGCCGGCGCGCGCCTGCAGCCGCGCCTGGGCGAAGCGCACGCCGCCGGGCAGGGCGAGGTTCTGCCCCTCGGCCGTGATGCGGCCGGCCGGTGCGCTCCAGGTGCCGGTGAGGTGCGCGGTGGCGTCGAGGCGGCCGGCGAGCGCCACGCCCAGCGGCGCGGCGATCGCCGAGAGGTTCGGCGAGTGCACCTTCACGTCCAGCGCCTTGCCCGGCGCGCCGAAGCCGCCCGTCGCGTCGACGCGCGTGCCGCCGAGGGCCACGTGGACGTCGGCACGGTCGAGGCGGCGCGTATCGCCGGCCACGGCGATGCGCCCCGATGCCGGCAGCCCCGCGTAGCGGCTGGGTGCCAGCCGGATGTCCGCCTGCCCCGAGAGGCCGCCCGCGAGCGTGCCCGCGGCGGTGAAGTCGAAGTTGAGGTCGCCCTTCGCCGTGCGGGCGAACGCGGAGGGATCGAAATGCTCGGCGTGCCCCTGCACCTGGAACGCCCGGTCGCCGGCGAGGTCGAGGCCGCCGTGGGCGACGACCGCCCCGCCCTCGGTTCCCACGCGCACGGTCCGCACGTCCAGATGGCGGTTGGCGAGCGCGCCCCGGCCCTCGATCCGGAACGCCGGGTCCTCGAGCGCGAGCTCGAAGCGCTGCGCGGAGCGGTCGCCCGTCACGGAGACCGTGCCCGAAAGGTCGGTCTTCTGCAGCGTCGTGTCGAGGGCCGCGAGGTCCACGCCGGATACGCGCAGCTCGGCCTTCGCGCCGTCCGCGCCCACCGAAGCGGTCCCCTGCAACGTCCCGCCGCCGGCGAGCGAGACCCCGAGGTCGGCGAGCCGGACCGGGCCGCCCCCGCCGAGGGTGACGCGCGCGTGCGCGCGCGTGAACGGCAGCTTGCCCCGGTCCCAGGGGCCGGGATCCGGGTTCTCGACGCGCACGGGACCCGTGAAGGACTCGCCCTCCGGCTGCAGCCGGGCCTCGACCGCGAGGCGGGTGGCGGGCACGCCGGAGGCGAAGCGCGACAGGTCCACCTCCTTCGCGTTCACCGCCAGGCTGCGCAGCGGCTGCTTCGAGAAGGGCTGCAGCTTCGCCTCCGCGCTCGCGTGCGTCTCGCCCAGCGCGACGTCGCCGTTGACGGCCAGGTGCTCGAGGGAGCCGCCGAGCCTCGCCTCCACGTGCAGCGGCTTGTCCTGGAACGCGCCCTCGAGGCGCGCCTTCATGTCGAGGGGAAACGGCCGCTTCGCGCCCACGTCCCCGGATACGGTGACCTTGCCGTACTCGGTGTCGGCCGACGCGTGCTCGATGTGCCAGCCGTTTTCGTCCCCCGACCCGCTCACCACGATGTTGCGCAGCACCTGCTCGCCGGGGCCGGCGGCCGCGGCGAGCCGGTGCTGCAGGTCGTTCGCCGCCGCCTCGACGTCGCTTGCGGCCGGCGCGCTCGCCTCCGGCTTCGCCGCCGGTGCCTTCACTTCGGGCGTCGGACGCTTCGCGGGGGCCCGGGGCTTCGTCGCGGCCTCCCCCGGCGCGATCTTCCCGATGTGCAGCGAGCCGATGTGCGCGTTCTCGAGGTGCACCGGCACCGGCGGGGCGAGGGACTGCGGCTCCTTCGGCGCCTCGCCGCTCGACGGCGCGGTGAGCACGTCGATGCGATCGGCGCGCAGGTCCCGGATGTCGAGCCGCGGGTGGAGCGGATCGAGGGGCGCGGTGTCGATGTCGAGCCCGTGCACCTCGGCCTGCAGCCCCGGCCGGTCGACGTGGACGCGGTCGACGTGCAGCTTGCCGCCGAGCCGGCCCTTCACGCCCTCGATGCGCGTGTTCGGCCCGAGCATGCCGGCGGCCTTGTCGAGGGCGGTGCGCGCGCCGCTTTCCGTGAAGAGCAGCCAGTAGGCCGCGCCCCCCGCGAGCGCCGCGAGCGCGAGCACGACGGCGAGCACGATCCACGGCCAGCGGCGCCGGCGGCGGGGCTCGGTCGGGGGCGGGGCGGCGGCGCTCGCGCTCATCGCCCCTCAGAACGCGAAGGTGACGGAGAAGGAGAGCCGGAACTTGCGGATGCGCTCGGCGTACGCGAGGTCGAGCGCGAGCGGGCCGGCGGGCGTCTTGTAGCGCGCGCCCACGCCGTAGCTCGGGTTCGCGTGCAGGTCGTCCCAGGCGTCGCCGGCGTCGCCCACGTCCACGAAGGTGGCCGCGCCCCACTGGGGCTTGAGCCAGTGCACGTACTCGGCGGTGCCCGTGGCGAGGTAGCGCCCGCCGACCACCGCCTCGCCCTCGCGCACGCCGAGGCTCTGGTAGCCGTAGCCGCGGTTCGAGCGCGAGCCGCCGGCGCGGTAGAGGAAGTCCTCGGGCAGGTGCTCGCGGCTCGGCGTGAACGTGCGCCCGACCTCGGCGCGCAGGAAGATCTGGTCGACCGGCGAGACCGGCACCCAGTACATGTACTGGGCGTAGGCCTTGAAGAAGTCCTCTCCCGAGGCGAGCGACCGCGCGCCGGCGGCGAACTGCACGTTGAGCACGCCGCCGCGATGCGGGTCGTAGAGGTTGTCCACGCGCCGCCACGTCGCCGAGGCGATGGGGGCCAGCGCGCGCTTGATCGTCGGCTCCGAGCCCTCGGGGTAGGCGCGCTCGATCTGGTAGGACAAGCCCAGCTGCGTCTCGAACGTCTCGAGGATGAAGTGGCGGTACGCCGCGACCGCGAAGCGGCTGCGCGCGAGCTTCTCGATGGTGCTGTGCTCGGCGAGCACCCCGAAGCTGTCCTTGAAGAGCACGCCGTGCCCGCGCCACTCGCTGATCAGCCCGGGCGGCAGGTACACGTCGGCATAGCCGATCTGGTCGTACTGGGCGGCGCGCACCGAGCTTTGCAGGTCGAAGCCGCGTCCCAGGAGGTTGCGGTCGCGGAACGACGTCTCGGCCCGCGCGCCGTCGTCCGTGCCGTAGCCGAGCGCCAGGCCGACTTCGCGGCGCGGGCGCTCCGTCACCGTCACCTGCACCGGGTCGAGCACGGCGCGCGCCGGGTCGCGGTCGATGTCGACCACCACGCTCGAGAACCACGGACCGTTCTGCAGCGTGCGCTGCAGGTCGCTCAGCACGTCCCGGCTGTAGCGCTCGCCGCGGTGCGTGTCCACCACGCGCCGGACGACCGACTCGGGATAATGCTCCAGGCCGTGGATCTCGACGCGGCCGAGGGTGAAGGGCGGCCCGCTGTCGACCACGACGTGCAGGTCGGCACGCGCGGCCTCGGCGTGCACCCGCGCCTCGCTCTGGCCGATCGTCGCCGCCGCGTAGTCCTCGGCCGAGGCCGCCTCCTGCAGCCGGTCCTTGGCGCTTTCCCAGTCGGCGCTCACGAAGGGCTTGCCGGCCTCGAGCGTCCAGCCCTCGGCGAGCGCACGGCGCCGCGCGTCGCGCTCGACGGTCTGGCGCGCGATGTCGCCCGCGAAATCGACGTCGACCGCGCGCACCACCGTGCGCGGTCCCGGGTCCACCGTCACCGTCGCGTGCCTGCGGCCCTCGCCGTCGAAGCGCACGTCGAGCGTCGGCGAGAAGTAGCCCTCCGCCGCCGCGATCTCGGGCACGCGCTTGCGCACATCGCGCATCCACGAGCGCAGCGCCACGCCGTGGCGCTCGGGGTTCTGCGGCTCGGGCGGCGGCGGAAGGTATTTCTCGTACAGCGCGGCAAGCTCCTTGGGCGCCTCCCAGGTGACGGTGAACGCCGGGCCCCGCGCCTTGCCGGCTGCGGGCCGCAGGTCGCCCTCGCGCGGCGCGGGCGTCCCCGGGGGCGTGGCCGCCGCCGCGGCCGCGTCCGGGTCGGCCTGCGCCGCCCGCGCGGCGCACGCGATGCACGCGGCGCACGCGAGGGCGATGATCGCGGGCGCGCGCAAGGCGATGTCCTAGGCGGGGAACTGCTCGACGATGATCGCGATGGGTCTCGCCCGCCGGGGCAGGCGCGGGCCCGGCCGGCCGGGCCCGGGGCCGCCGCGCAGTGGGGGGAAGATCCTTCCGCGGGCGAGGAGGCGGAACACGTCGGCGACCATCGAGGCGACCCAGCGCATGTTGTAGTCCTTTCCCCGCTGACCGCCCCGCCCCGCGAGTAGTTCCTCCAGGTGCCGGCGCGCGGGTGGGTCGCGCAACCGCGGCGCCGGAGGGTGGCGGCAACGCGGGGCCGGAGCGGGCGCGGGGGCGCGGCGGGCGGCGCGGACGCTGAAGCGGCGTTAACGCGGGGGCGCGGCGGGCGGGGCGGCGCCCAGGCGCTCGATGCGCTTCTCGAGCCGGTCGACCGCCTCGCGCAGCTCGGCCACCTCGGCGACGAACGCGCGCACCTTCACGGCCGAGGCGATCACGGGCGATTCCTCCGTCCAGTACTCGGTGGCGCCCTGCGCGAGGCGCAGCGCCGCGTCCCGGCTCCAGTCCCGCGCGCGGCGCGCACCGCCCGCGATGCGATGCGCGGCGATGTCGCCGGTCACGCGCGCGAGGTCCTCCTCGAAGTCCCAGGACAGGTGGCGCGAGAGGAACGACACTTCCTGCGCGAGCTCCATGTCGCCGTGCATCTCGATGTCGCGGTACGCCGCCTCCTCGCCGGCGGCGAGCCGCGGCAGCAGGAACGGCGAGATGCGCACGGTGAGGTCGGGCGCGGCGCCGGGCACGGCCGCGGCCACTTCCCCCGTGGTCTGCACGGTGAAGGCCGCCGCGATCGGGCCCACGTGGAAGGCGACCGTGCGCCCGGCGTGGGGGCGCAGGCGCTCGAGGGCGAGGGGCGCGGAGCGCAGCACGTGGTTCACGGCGCCGGCGGCGGGACGGGGCAGCAGCGGCGTCACAGCTTGTACCCGCGGTGCAGCGCCACCACGCCGGCGGCGAGGTTGAAGTACTCGACGCGGTCGAGCCCGGCGGCCTGCATCATCGCCTTGAGCGTGTCCTGGTCCGGGTGCATGCGGATCGACTCGGCGAGGTAGCGGTAGGCCGCCTCGTCGCGCGCCACGTACTTGCCCAGGCGCGGCAGCACCGAGAAGGAGTAGGCGTCGTAGGCGGGGGCGAGCGGCTTCCAGGGGCGCGAGAACTCGAGCACCAGCACGCGCCCGCCCGGGCGCGCGACGCGCGCCATCTCCTCGAGCGCCGCCTCCTTGCGGGTCATGTTGCGCAGCCCGAAGGCGACCGAGACGCAGTCGAACGTGTCGGCGGGGAACGGCAGCCGCTCCGCGTCGCACAGCGCGGCCGGGGCGATCACGCCCGCGTCGGCGAGCTTGTCGCGGCCCACGGCGAGCATCGAGGCGTTGATGTCCGTCATGACCACGCGCCCGGCGGGGCCCGCGCGGCGGGCGAATGCGAGCGCGAGGTCGCCGCTGCCGGAGGCCACGTCGAGCACGCGCGAGCCGGCGCGCACGCCGCTCATCTCCACGGCGAAGCGCTTCCAGAAGCGGTGCAGCCCGAGCGACATCAGGTCGTTCATCAGGTCGTAGCTCGGGGCCACCGAGCGGAAGACGTCGCCCACGCGGCGCGCCTTCTCGTCCTCGGGCACCTCGTGGTAGCCGAAGTGGGTGGTGCGATCCTTCACGGCGCGCGGTCCTTTCCGGCCTGCTCGAGGCGGGCGAGGTACGACTTCCAGTTCGACTCGTGCTTGCGCCCGAGCTCGTGCAGGTACTCCCACGAGTAGAGCCCGGTGTCGTGGCCGTCGCTGAACGCGAGCTTGACCGCGTACGTGCCCACCGGCTCGACCGCCTCGATGCCCACGTCGCGCTTGCCGACCTGCAGCACTTCCTGCCCGGGGCCGTGCCCGCGCACCTCCGCGGAGGGCGAGAAGACGCGCAGGTACTCGCAGGGCAGGCGGTAGCGCTCGCCGTCGTCGAAGGCGATCTCGAGCACGCGCGACTGCTTGTGCAGGGTGATCTCGGTGGGGCGGGGGCTTGGGCGGTCCATGGGCTCGGCCGGAGGCTCGAGCCCCGATTATCTCACCACCTCGCGCGGCGGATGAAGGCGCCGGCCGCGGCGCTTACTTCCACCCGTAGTAGGCCCTCACCGTCTCCCACGCCGCCGCCTGCAGGAAGCGCGCGGTGTCGGCGTCGAGGTCGGCGGTGTACGGGTTGCCCTCGGGGCTTCGGGCGTAGAGCGCCGAGTAGAAGGTGCACGCGGCGAGGTAGGTGCCGGCGAGGCTCGGGTGCACGTGGTCCTTGAAGTGCAGCACGAGCGCCTCGCGCCCGGCGTGGGCGCGCCGGAAGGCGAGGCCCACCGGCACCACCAGGTCGCCCAGCGCGTTGCCGACGCGCTCGTAGCCCTCGGCGAGCGGCTCGGTCATCTCGGGCTTGCCCTCGTAGGCCCAGGTCATGAAGAACGCGGCCCGGGCGCCGCTCGCGCGGATGAGCCCGTCGAAGCCGCGGGCCGTGTCGCGGAAGCGCGCGAACCGCTTCGCGTCGCCCGGCATCGGCTCCCGGCTCTGCCCCTGCAGGACCACCAGGTCCCACGGGCGCGACTCGAGCACGTACGGCAGCCCGCCGGCGTGGTCCTGCAGGAACGCCCCCGAGATCGTCATCGACTTGAACACGTACTCCTTCGCGTGCCCGGGATCGGCGGCGAGGACGAGGTGGCGCAGGTGCCCGTGCAGGCTGTCGTTGTAGTAGGTGAAGCTGTTGCCGACGAAGAGCACGTGCCGGGGCGGCTCGACGTGCGTGACCCGCGGGGCGGCGGCGAGCGGGGCGGCGAAGGCGGCGGCGAGGAGGAGCGCGCGGAACATGGCGACTTTCGGGCGGGCAGGCAACCCGCACCCTACCCGCCCGGCCGGTGCGCGCCAAGCGCGGCCCGGGCCGGCGCCTTAAGATGGCGCCATGATCGGCATCCTCATCGTCTCCCACGGCGCCTTCGGCGAGTCCCTCATCCACTCGGCGAGCCACGTGCTGGGCCGCCGGCCGCTCTACCTGCGCCAGCTCGGCGTCACCGTCCACGACGACCCCGACGCGCTGCTGCCGCTCGCCGAGGACCTCGTGCGCTTCCTCGACCGCGGCGCGGGCGTGCTCGTGCTCACCGACATCTACGGCGCCACGCCCTCGAACGTGGCCGCCCGGCTGCTCTCGCGCGGGCGCGTCGAGGGGGTCGCGGGCGTGAACCTGCCGATGCTCATCCGGGCGCTCAACTACCGCGAGGAGCCGCTCGAGGCGCTGGTGCACAAGGCGCTCTCGGGGGGCGCCGAGGGCATCGTGCGCATGGACCACGACGCCGCGGCGGCGGCATGATCCGGCGCACGGTCCCCGTCACCAACAAGCTCGGCCTGCACGCGCGCGCCTCGGCCAAGCTCACCCAGGCGGCCTCGCGCTTCGCGAGCGCCGTGTGGCTCGCGCGCAACGGCCGGCGGGTGAACGCGAAAAGCATCATGGGCGTGATGATGCTCGCCGCGGGCATGGGCTCCAGCGTCGAGCTCGAGGTCGAGGGGCCCGACGAGGCCGCCGCCGCCGACGCGATCGAGCAGCTCTTCGCCGACAAGTTCGGCGAGGGGGAGTAGCCGCGATGCCGGGCGATCCCGCGCGCGCCGCCGCCCCCGCGGTGTGCTTCACGATCCACGGCATCGGCGTGTCCGGCGGGATCGCGATCGGCCACGCCCACCTCTTCGCCGGGATGTCGGCGGAGGTCGACCACTACGCGATCCAGCCCGCGGACGTGTCGCGCGAGCAGCGCCGCTACGACCGGGCGGTGCGCGAGGTGCGCGACGAGCTGCGCACGCTCGCCGAGAGCGTGCGCCACAGCGCCGCCGCGGAGCTCGCCCCGTTCGTGAACGTGCACGCGATGCTGCTCGAGGACGACGCCTTCACGCAGGCGCCGCGCGAGATCATCCGCGAGCAGCGCTGCAACGCCGAGTGGGCGCTGCGGGTGCAGCTCGACGAGCTCGCCGCCCAGTTCGACCGACGTGGAGGACCCGTACCTGCGCGAGCGCGAGGCCGACGTGCGCCAGGTGGCCGAGCGCGTGCTCGCCGCCCTTCGCGGGCAGCCGCCAGCGCGTGCCGCCGAAGGGGCGCGAGGAGCCGCTGGTCCTCGTCGCGCACGACCTCTCCCCGGCCGACATGATCCTCTTCCGCGCGCACCCTTCGCCGGGTTCGTGACCGACCTCGGCGGCGCCACCTCGCACACCGCGATCGTCGCGCGCACCATGGGCATCCCGGCGGTCGTGGCGCTGCACCACGCGCGCTCGATGATCCGCGAGGACGAGCTGGTGATCGTCGACGGCACTCAGGGCGTGCTGATCGTCAACCCCGACCGCAGGGTCCTCACCGAGTACCGGCTCAAGCAGAACCAGCGCGGCTGGAGCGCGAAAGCTCAGCGCATCCGCACCGCCCCCGCGGCCACCCTCGACGGCGAGGCGGTCGACCTCTGGGCGAACATCGAGCTGCCCGGCGACGTGGACACGGTGCGCGCGAGCGGCGCCACCGGCATCGGGCTGTTCCGCAGCGAGTTCCTCTTCATGAACCGGCGCGACCTGCCCGACGAGCTCGAGCAGTACGAGGCGTACCGCGAGGTGGTCGAGCGCATGAAGGGGCTGCCGGTGACGATCCGCACCCTCGACATCGGCGCCGACAAGGCCGCCGACGGCCAGGAGCACCTCACGGTGAACCCGGCGCTCGGCCTGCGCGCGATCCGCTATTGCCTGGCCGAGCCCGACGTGTTCAACACGCAGCTGCGCGCCATCCTGCGCGCCTCGCGCCACGGCAAGGTGCAGATCCTCATCCCGATGCTCACCACCTGGAACGAGCTCAACCAGGCGCTGGGGGCGGTCGACCGTGCCCGCGCCGAGCTGCGCGGCGAGGGGGTGAAGTTCGACGAGGCGGTGCCGGTGGGCGGGATGATCGAGGTGCCGGCGGCGGCCATCGCGCTGCCGATGTTCATCCGCAAGCTCGATTTCCTCTCCGTGGGGACGAACGACCTCATCCAGTACACGCTCGCCATCGACCGCGCGGACGACAAGGTGGCGCACCTGTACGACCCGCTGCACCCGGCCGTGCTCTCCCTCATCGCGGGGGTGATCCGCACCGCCCGGGCGCACGGCAAGCCCGTGGCGGTGTGCGGCGAGATGGCGGGCGACGTCGAGCTCACCCGGCTGCTGCTGGGCTTCGGGCTGCGCCACTTCTCGATGCACCCGGCGCACCTGCTCGCCGTGAAGCAGCGCATCCTCACGACGAGCGCCGGCGAGATCGCCCCGCTCGTCGCCCGCATCCTGCGCACCGACGAGCCGGAGCGCATGCAGGCGCTGATCGAGCGGCTGAACGCCTGAGGCTCGCGGCGGCCCGCGCGTCAGTGCGCGGCGAGCAGGGCGGGCACGGCGCGGGCGATCTCCCCGGCGAGCAGCGACTCGACGATCCGCACCTTGTCCGCGGCCGAGAGCGCGTCCCAGGGCTCGGCCGCGCCGCTCGCGCGGTCCCGGTACACGACGGCCCCGTGCACGGGCCGCTCGGCGAGCACGCGGCCGCCGGGCAGATCGACCAGCACCAGGGTGAGGTACGCGAAGGGCGCCACCAGCTCGCGGGTGATCCCGGGCTCGTCGCGCGCCCCGGGGCGCAGGCGGGAGTCGATGTAGAAGCCCAGGCCCTCGAAGCGGCCGCTGCCGACGGTGCCGTGGTCCAGCGCGATGCGCCCCGGCTCGCGGCGCTTGGCCACGAGGACGAGGCGCGTGGCGCCGGTGGCGGGCAGGCGCCCGACGATGGCGTCGGCCATCGCCTGCGCGGCCCCGTCCTCGCCCAGGGTGCGCGATTGCGCCCGCATCAGCGCCGGGTCGCGTCCGCCGAGCAGGACCGTGCGCGCCCCCGGCTCGGCCGCGCGGACCGCGGCGTCCACGGCGAGCAGCGCCGAGCGGTCGAGCGCGGGATCGGCCAGGGGCAGGAACTCGCGCACGCGGTCGGGCAGGGACGTGCCGGTGGCGGGGCGGTGGCGCACGACCAGCAGGCCGTCGCCCACGATCGACATCACGGCGTAGGTGGTGCCCTCGGCGGCGGCGGGGCCGGCGAGGCAGGGCAGCAGCACGGCCAGGACGGCCAGGACGGCCAGGACGGCACGCATGCGGGCCTCCTTTCGGGAAACGTCCCATGATGCCCGGCGCCGGCGCCGCAATCCCCACCCGCGCGGGGAGGATGCGGTTTTGCTATCATGCGTCCCACGCGCCGATTTGAGCTCAGCTTGCGGGCGCGAAACAAATACGGCTAAAGCGAGTGGCGGCTTCCGAACCCGACACGCGTCTTTGGCCCCGATCCACGAAGGGCACGGCCGGCCGGGTTTTTTCATGGACGCACAACCTGCCGGCTCGGTGGGCGCCGTCGCGCCGCAGCGCGCGGGCTTCCTCGAGCCGCTCATCCTCAAGGCGGGCAAGACGCTCGCTTCCTACGAGCTCGTCTACGAGACCTACGGCACGCTCAACGCCGAGCGCTGCAACGCCGTGCTGGTCTGCCACGCGCTTTACGGCAGCCACCACGTCGGCCGGCTGGTACGCCGACGACCCGCGCAACGGTCGGCTGGTGGGACAACCTGATCGGGCCCGGCAAGCCGATCGACACCGAGCGCTTCTTCGTCATCGGCGTGAACAACCTCGGCGGCTGCCACGGCTCGACGGGCCCGGCCTCGACCGACCGCTCGACCGGGCGCGCCTACGGCGCCGAGCTTCCCGGTGGTCACCGTCGAGGACTGGGTCGACTCGCAGGCGCGGCTCATGGACCGGCTGGGCATCGCGCGGCTGGCCGCCGCCGTGGGCGGCAGCCTGGGCGGCATGCAGGCGATGCAGTGGACGCTGTCGCTTCCCGGAGCGCGTGCGCCACTGCCCTCGCCATCGCGGCCGCGCCCCGCCTTTCCACCCAGAACATCGCCTTCAACGAGGTGGCGCGCCAGGCGATCGTCACCGACCCCGACTTCCACGGCGGCCACTTCTACGCCGCACAACGCGTCCCGGCCCGGGGCCTGCGCTCGCGCGCATGCTCGGCCACATCACCTACCTGTCCGACGACCTGCTCGATGGAGCAAGTTCGGCCGCGTGCTGCAAGCGCGACGACGTCGGCTTCACACGCACGACATCGAGTTCCAGATCGAGAGCTACCTGCGCCACCAGGGCGACAAGTTCAGCGCAGTACTTCGACGCCAACACCTACCTGCTGATCACCAAGCGCGCTCGACTACTTCGACCCGGCCAAGGAGCGCGGGCGGCGACCTGGCCCGCGCCTTCTGTCGGTCGCGCGCGCCGCGTTCCTCATCGCCTCGCTTCAGCACCGACTGGCGCTTCCCGCCGGAGCGCTCGCGCGAGATCGTCAAGGCGCTCGCCGACAACCGGGATGGCCGTCACCTACGCCGAGATCGACGCGCCGCACGGCCACGACGCGTTCCTGCTCGACGATGCGCACTACCACGGCGTCGTGCGCCGCCTACATGGACAACGTCGCGGCGCACGCGGGCGCGGGGCCCCGGCGCACCACGCTCGCCGCGGCCGTCGCGCAGCCCGGCGAGATGAACGCCTATCGCACGCGGGAGGGCGGATGATGAACCGCTACGACTTCGACCTCATCGCCTCGTGGATCCCCGAGGGCTCGCGGGTGCTCGACCTCGGCTGCGGCGACGGGGTGCTGCTCGCCGGGCTGGCCGCCACCCGGGCCGCCCGCGGCTACGGCATCGAGATCGACGACGCGAACGTGCTGGCGAGCGTGCGCCACGGCGTCAACGTGATCCAGACCGACATCGCGAGCGGCCTCACCTGGTTCGGCGACGACGCCTTCGACTTCGTGATCCTGTCGCACACGCTGCAGGCGATGTCGAACGCGAAGCACGTGCTCGCCGCGATGCTGCGCGTGGGCCGAGAGGGCATCGTCACCTTCCCCAACTTCGGCTACTGGCGCCACCGCCTCGACATCGTGCGCGGGCGCATGCCCGAGTCGCGCACCCTGCCCTACAAGTGGTACGACACGCCCAACATCCACCTGTGCACCGTCAAGGACTTCGAGGCGCTGTGCACCGAGGTCGGCGCCGAGATCCTCGACGAGCGCGTGATCCACGGCGGGCGCCAGGTGCCGCTCCTTCCGAACCTGCTGGGCAGCGTCGGCGTCTTCCGCTTCCGCCTGAAATAGGGGACGGACCCCGTTTTCCCTTAGGCGGAACCGCTGCCGCTCCATTCATCGGTGGCGGCGGTCGAGGCCGGGGCGCTTGCGGCGCAGCTCGTGCAGCGCGCGCAGGCGCTTGTCGGTGTAGGCGCGCAGGCGCTCGGCGCTCGCGATCGCGTCCTCCACCTCCTTGCGACGTGCGGCGAGGAAGGCGCGGTCGACCACCTGCGACTCGGGCTGGGTCTCGCCGCCGGGGCCCGGGTCCCACAGCGCGCGCGCGAGCTGGATGCGCAGCGTGCGCGAGCCCGTGTCGCGCATGTAGGCCGAGCGCGTGAGCAGCGCGCGCACGCGCTCGGCGGCCTCGAGGCGCCGGGCGAGCGGCTCGAACGGATAGTCGCCGTCGACGCCGTGGAACTCGAAGAGCTCGCGCACCGCGGCGATGTACTGGCGCGGGCGCGGCAGCTTCAGGATCACCCGCCCCTGCTTGATCGAGATCTCCATCAGGCTGTACATCACCTGGCCCAGCACCCAGTCGAGATAGGCGTGACGCGCGAGGGTCGTGCCGATGCTCGCGGCGATCGACGCGGGCAGCGGCTGCGTGAGCGGCTCCAGCGCCGCATTGAACGTTGCGGTCTTCGTTTTCGGCATGGCTACGGCCTCCGGTCGAGCGATTCGATGTCGCGGCGCTTCCAGGCGAGGAGGGCCAGCCCGGGAAGCGCGGCGAGGAACGTGGCGAAGAAGAAGGTACTCCATCCGAGCGCCAGGTAGCGCGGATCCGTGGCGAATCCGGCGGCCGGACCCACGTAGACGCGCCCGAACGCGGCGAGCGCGGACAGCAGCGCGTACTGGGTCGCCGTGAAGCGGTGGTCGCACAGCGCCATCAGCAGCGCCACGAACGCGGCCGTGCCCATGCCGCCGGCGAGGTTCTCGAAGCCCACGGCGAAGACCATGAGCGCCAGGCTGTGGCCGGCGAGCGCCAGCGCCATGAACGCGAGGTTCGACACCGCCTGGAGCAGCCCGAACCAGAGCAGCGAGCGGAAAAGGCCCAGGCGCAGCATCAGCGCGCCGCCGAAGAGCGCGCCCACGATGGTGGCCGCCAGGCCCATCGCCTTGTTCACGAAGCCCACCTCCTCGAGCGTGAAGTGCGCCCCGCGCAGCAGGAAGGCGGTGGTGAGCGAGCCGGCGAAGGCGTCTCCCAGCTTGTAGAGCACGAGCAGGGCGAGCATGGCGACGGCGCCGGGGCGCGAGAAGAACTCGGCGAGCGGCTCCATGTACGCCGCGCGCAGCGTGCGCGGCGCGGGCCGCGCGAGCGCCGGCTCTCGCCCAGGAGCGCCGCGGCGACGCCCACGCCCATCAGCGCGGCCATCGCGAGGTAGGTGCCGCGCCAGCCCAGCGGCGCGAGCCAGCCGGAGCCGGCCACCAGCACGAGCGCCAGCGCGCCCGAGACGAGCATCGCCGCGCGGTACCCCACGACGGTGAGCGCGCCGGCGAGCCCGCGCTGCGGCGGCGGCGAGACGTCCGTGCGGTACGCGTCGAACACGATGTCCTGCGAGGCGGAGGCGAAGGCGACGAGGAGCGCGACGAAGCCGAGCGCGGCGAGGTGGCGCTGCGGCGAGAGCGTCGCCATCGCGGCGATCCCGGCGGCGAGGGCGACCTGCGTGACGACGAGCCAGCCGCGCCGGCGCCCGAGCAGCGGCGGCGCGTAGCGGTCGAGCGCCGGCGCCCACAGGAACTTCCAGGTGTACGGAATGCCGACGAGCGTGAACAGCCCGATCGTCGTGAGGTCCACGCCCTCGACCGTCATCCACGCCTGCAGCGTGCCGGAGGTGAGCGCCAGCGGCAGCCCCGAGGAGAAGCCGAGGAAGAGGATGACCGCGAGGTTGCGCTCGCGCAGGACCGCGGCGTAGTCGTGCGACGGGTTCGACGGTTCCAAGGTGCGCACAGGATAGCGCAGGGCGCCGTGGCGCTAGAATCGGCCATGGGTCCCGCGCGGGCGGGGACGACGTCAACGGCGCGGCGGCGGGTGCCAGGCCGCGCATCACGGAGGGGCGATGGACAAGGTGAGGAAGACCGACGCGGAGTGGAAGGCGCAGCTCACGCCCAGGCAGTACGACGTGACGCGGCGCAAGGGCACCGAGCGCGCGTTCACCGGCAAGTACTACGACTGCGACGACGCGGGCACCTACCAGTGCGTGTGCTGCGGGCAGGACCTCTTCCGCTCGGACACCAAGTTCGAGTCGGGCACCGGGTGGCCGAGCTTCCGGGAGCCGGTCGCGAGGGACGCGATCGAGGAACGGGACGACCCGAGCCTGTTCATGACGCGCACCGAGGTGGTCTGTTCGCGCTGCGACGCGCACCTCGGGCACGTCTTCCCCGACGGTCCGCCGCCCACGGGGATGCGCTACTGCCTCAACTCGGCGGCGCTCACGCTGCGCAAGGACTAGGAAGCGCCCCGGCGCGAGGCCGGGGCGCCGCCCGCTAGCCCGCGGGCGAGGGCTCGATCTTCCCGAGCTTCTCCAGTCGGAGGCGGATCGAACTCTGGGTGCGCGCGTGCTTGCGCGCGATCTCCTGCATCGCCATGCCCGCGTCGAACGCCGCGGCGAGCGCCACGTCCTCGCCCTCGGTCCAGGGCTTGCCGAAGTTGGCGGGCAGGCGCTCGCGGCGCTTCGCCCGCTCGACCTCGCGCGCCATGAGGTCGACGGCGGAGAACAGGGCGCGCAGCGCGCGCGGCTCGGCATAGGGGCTCGTCTCGGGGTAGGCCTCGCCGGTGACCGGGTTCACGCCGTCGGCGAGCGCGCGCACGATCGGCAGTGCGGCATCGAGTTGCATGGGACCTCCATCGGGTGGGTTCGGGGTTGCGCGGGGCG
Source organism: uncultured beta proteobacterium (assembly GCA_963741815.1). Lineage (GTDB taxonomy): Bacteria > Pseudomonadota > Gammaproteobacteria > Burkholderiales > Usitatibacteraceae > Usitatibacter. Next base: position 372,606 of record CAVUJI010000003.1, on the reverse strand, counting down.
CATCTCCCACAACGCCGGCACCGGGGGGCGGTTGACCCTCAGGGCAGCTCGAAGGGCGGGTGCGCGGAGAAGACGTCGCGCGCGAGGCACGCGGCCCCGGCGGCCACGGCGAGGTCGCCCAGCCTCGCGACGGCCACCTTCACGTCGCGCGCCGCCTCCTTCGAGGCGTGGGCCTCGATCGCCCTGCGCACTTCCCGCCGCATGAGATCCGGCATGGCCTCCACCAGCCCGCCGCCGAGCACGACGAGGTCGGGATCGAGGAAGTCGACGAGGTTCGACAGGGCCGCGCCGAGCACGCCGGCGCGCGCGCGCACGAGCTTCGCCACCGCCTTGTCGCCGCCGGCCACCGCCTGGGCGAGGTCCGAGCTGCCGATGTCCGAAACGTCCGTGCCCGCGGCCCGGCGCAGCGTCGGCGCCCGGCGCTTGGCCGCGAGCGCGGCCGCCTCGCCGGCGATGGCGCTGCGGCTGGCCACGGCGTCCAGCACCTCCTCCTGCGAGGGGCCCTCGTGGGAGGCGACCGCGTGCACGAGGTAGTTGCCGATGTTGCCGGCCACGCCGCTCGCGCCGAGGTGCAGCTTGCGGTCGATGGCCAGCGCCCCGCCCACGCCGGTGCCGACGAACACGGCGATCACGTGCCGCGCCTTGCGCGCCGAGCCCAGGCGCATCTCGCCGTACAGCCCGCTGTGCACGTCGTTGGCGACGAAGACCGGCGCGCCGGTGAGCCCGCCCAGGACGTCGCGGAAGGAATAGTCGTCGAGGAAGGCGAGGTTGGGCGAGGAGCGCACCACGCCCGCGGCGAGGTCGATGTCGCCCGCGCAGCCCACGCCCGCCGCGCGCACCTCGAGCCCGCGGCTGCGCGCCTCGCGCAGCAATTCCTTCACCGCGCCGCGCATCTTGCGGGTGAACGCCTTCGCGCCGCCGGAGCCGGGGTCGGTTCGCAACTTTTCGCGGGCGAGCGCCTCGAACCTGTCGTCGAAGAGCGCGTAGAGGCACTTCGTTGCGCCGATGTCGATGCCGATCGTGGCCTTGCCGGAGTCGTGCGGGGCCAAGGGGTGCGCGCTCTCGCGCCGTTGACGAGTTGATACGCAGACCTTCGCGGGAGGTGATCGGTTCCATGCGCTACACGGCCCTCGCAGTCGATTTCGACGGCACCATCGCGCACGACGGGGTGGTGCCCCCGCACGTGCTCGACGGGCTCACGCGGCTGCGCGCGACCGGCCGGCGGCTGCTCCTGGTGACCGGGCGCGAGCTCGAGGAGCTCCTGTCCGTATTCCCCGGCGTGGCGGTCTTCGACCGGGTGGTGGCCGAGAACGGCGCGCTGCTCTACCGGCCGGCGAGCGGCGAGCGCGAGGCGCTCGGCGAGCCGCCCCCGCCGGGCTTCGTCGAGGCGCTGCGCCGGCGCGGCGTGCCGGTGCACGTGGGCCGCTCGATCGTCGCCACCGTCGAGCCGCACGAGATCGCGGTGCTGGAGACGATCAAGGCGCTGGGGCTCGAGCGGCAGGTGATCTTCAACAAGGGCGCGGTGATGGTGCTGCCCGCGGGCGTGAACAAGGCGAGCGGCCTCGCGCGCGCGCTCGCGGAGCTCGCGCTCTCGGCGCGCAACCTGGTGGCGGCCGGCGACGGCGAGAACGACCACGCGCTGCTCGCGAGCGCGGAGTACTCGGTGGCGACCGCCAACGCGATCGACACGCTGAAGGCCGAGGCCGACCGCGTGACGCGCGACACGCACGGCGACGGCGTGCTCGAGGTCGTCGCCGACCTGATCGAGGCCGACCTCGCCAACTCGCCGCCGCGGCGCGCGCGCCGCGCGCTGCTCCTCGGCAGGGACGCGCGCGGCGAGCCGGTCGCCCTCGCCGGCGCGGGCGTCGCGCTGGTGGTCTCCGGCGCGCGCGAGGCGGGCAGGTCGCACCTCGTGGCGGGGCTGCTCGAGCGGCTCTGCGCCGACGGCTACCAGTTCTGCCTGCTCGACAGCCATGGCGGCTACGAGGGCTTCGCCCCGGCGGTCGTCTTCGGCGCCGGCGGCCACGCGCCCGACGCGACCGAGGTCATCACCGCCCTCGGCCAGCCCGACGTGCAGGCGGTGGTGTCCCTCGCGGCGCTGGCGCCCGGCGCGCGCCGGGCGTTCGTGGCGGACCTGATGGGCCGGCTCGCCGCGCTGCAGGAGAAGACCGGGCGGCCGCACTGGATCGCGCTGGACGAGACGGCCGACATGCTCGCCCCGCGCGGCCTGCCGCGGGACACCGTCGTGCCGCCCGCGCAGAACATGATCCACGTGGCCGCGGAGCCGTCGGCGCTGCCCGATGCCGTCGCCGCCGGCGCGAACGCGGTGCTCGCGTGCGGGCCGCAGGCCGCGCAGGCGATCGAGGCGTTCGCCGCCGCCGCGCCCGGGCCGCGTCCCGCGGAGGCGCTGCGCGCGCCGCGCGCGGGCGAGGCGGTGGTCTGGATGCGCCGGGGCCGCGCCGCGCCGACGCTGGTGGAGCTGCCGCGCACCGACTCCGGCGCCGCGCCCGGGCGCGCCGGCGTAGGAAGGGTCCTACGGCGCGCGTGAGGCCGATCGTTCATGATGGGGGTCCGGCGGCACCCCGCGCGCCCGGGCCGCCGCAGCCGGCCTCGACGCGCGGCGGCCGCTGGCGATAGACTTCGCGTTTCCGCTTCGGGCTCGGCACCCGCCTTTGCGCGCCCGGAGCGCATCCCCGCGCCCCCGACCGCACCGCCTCCGAGGGCACCCGCACCCATGCTGACCGACCACGACATCTATCTTTTCCGCGAAGGCACCCACGCGACCCTCTACCGCGCGCTCGGCTGCCGCCTGTCCAAGGGCGGCGCGCACTTCGCGGTGTGGGCGCCCAACGCGCGCGACGTGACCGTCATCGGCGAGTGGAACGGCTGGAAGCCGGGCGTGGACAAGCTGGCCGCCCGCTGGGACTCCTCCGGCATCTGGGAGGCCGACGTGGAGGGGGTCAAGCGCGGGCAATCGTACAAGTTCGCGATCACCAACGTGCACGGCCACCTCGAGGACAGCGCCGACCCGTTCGCGCTCTACGCCGAGGTCGCGCCCTCCAACGCCTCGCGCGCCTGGTCGCTCGAGTACGAGTGGCAGGACCGCGAGTGGATGTCCACCCGCGCCCGGCGCAACGCGCTGGAAGCGCCCTGCAGCGTCTACGAGGTGCACCTCGGCTCCTGGCGGCGCGACGGCGACGACGCGCTGCCGACCTACCGCGAGATCGCGCAGCCGCTCGCCGAGTACGTGCAGTGGCTGGGATTCACGCACGTCGAGCTGATGCCGATCACCGAGCATCCGTTCTACGGCTCGTGGGGCTACCAGACGACCGGCTACTTCGCGCCCACCTCGCGCTACGGCACGCCGCAGGACTTCATGTACCTCGTCGACACGCTGCACCAGCACGGCATCGGCGTGATCCTCGACTGGGTGCCCTCGCACTTCCCGGACGATCCCCACGGCCTGGCGCGCTTCGACGGCACGCACCTGTACGAGCACGCGGACCCGCGCCAGGGCTTCCACCCCGAGTGGAACAGCGCGATCTTCAACTACGGCCGCAACGAGGTGCGCGCGTTCCTGCTGTCGTCGAGCGCGCTCTTCTGGCTCGACAAGTACCACATCGACGGCCTGCGCGTCGACGCCGTGGCCTCGATGCTCTACCTCGACTACGCGCGGCGCGCCGGCGAGTGGATCCCCAACGCGCTACGGCGGCCACGAGAACCTCGAGGCGATCGAGTTCCTGCGCAGGCTGAACGTGACGGTCTACCGCGACTACCCCGGACACGCAGACCATCGCCGAGGAATCGACGGCCTGGCCGATGGTCTCGCGCCCGGTCTACGTCGGCGGGCTCGGCTTCGGATGAAGTGGAACATGGGCTGGATGCACGACACGCTCGACTACATGCAGCACGACCCGATCCACCGGAAGCTACCACCACGACTCGCTCACCTTCTCGCTGTTGTACGCGTTCAACGAGAACTTCGTGCTGCCGCTGTCGCACGACGAGGTGGTGTACGGCAAGGGCTCGCTGATCGGCAAGATGCCCGGCGACGACTGGCAGAAGTTCGCCAACCTGCGCCTGCTGCTCGGCTACATGTGGGCGCACCCGGGCAAGAAGCTGCTGTTCATGGGCGGCGAATTCGGCCAGTGGCGCGAATGGACCCACGAGGGCCAGCTCGAATGGGGCTCGCCGCACGAGCCGGACCACGCCGGCGTCCAGCGCTGGGTGCGCGATCTGAACCGCTTCTACCGCGACCAGCCGGCGCTGCACGAGCTCGACTTCTCGGCCGAGGGCTTCGAGTGGGTCGACTGCACGACAGCGACGACAGCGTGCTCAGCTTCCTGCGCCAGGACGCGCGGCGGCCGCGCCGGCGCTGGTCGCGTGCAACTTCACGCCGGTGCCGCGCGACAACTACCTCGTCGGCGTGCCGCTCGGCGGGCTCTGGCGCGAGGTCGCTCAACAGCGACGCCGCCGTTCTACGGCGGCAGCGGCGTGGGCAACCTCGGCGGCGTGCGACGCCGCGCCGTCCCCTGCGCACGGGCGCGACCATTCGCTCACGCTCACCCTGCCGCCGCTCGGCTGCGCTGATCTTCAGCCTGGCCGCGAGGACGCAGCGGCTGAAGCGATGGCGGCACGCGCAGCCGGTGCGCGATGCGCTCGCCGACGGGCGCGCGCGCGTCGTCATCGAGGCGGTCTGCCGCAGGTCGACGGCGGCCGCTTCGCCGCCAAGCGCGTCGCCGGCGAGCGCGTCGAGGTCGAGGCCGACTGCTTCACCGACGGCCACGACGCGCTGCGCGTGCACGCTGCGCTAGCGGCGCGACCGGGCGAGGCGCAGTGGTCGCGAGGTCGAGATGGAGGCCCTGGGCAACGACCGCTGGAGCGCGCGCTTCGCCGTCGACCGCATCGGCCGCTACGCATACACGGTCGCCGCGCTGGGTCGACCACTTCGCATCCTGGCGCCACGGATTCCTGCGCGCCGCGTCGACCCCGACGACATCGCGCATCGCCGCGCTCGTCGGCGCCGAGCTCGATCGACGAGCCGCGCGCGCGCCGGGCGGCCGACCGGTGCGCGCGCGGCTGCATCGACTGGGCGCGCCGGCTGCGCGAGGAGCGCGACGCCGCGAGACGCTGCGCGCGCTGGGCCTGGACGACACGATGGTGGACGCTCGCGCGCGCGCCATCGCCGACCGCGCCGGGAGGCCTCGTCAGAGCGCCGCGTTCGCCGCTGGTCGTCGACCGCGAGCGCGCGCGCTTCAGCAGCTGGTACGAGCTGTTCCCGCGCTCGGTGTCCGCCGAGCCCGGCCGCCACGGCACCTTCGCCGACGTCGAGCGCGCCTGCCGGCGCATCGCCGCGATGGGCTTCGACGTGCTGTACCTGCCGCCGATCCACCCGATCGGGCGCATGCAAGCGCAAGGGCCGGAACAACGCGCCTCGCGGCGCAGCCGGACGACGTCGGCAGCCCGTGGGCGATCGGCGCGCGACGAGGGCGGCCACAAGGCGATCCATCCGGACGCTCGGCACGCTCGACGGACTTCCGCCGCGCTCGTGCAGGCCGCGCGCGAGCACGGCATCGAGATCGCGCTCGACATCGCGTTCCAGTGCGTCGCCCGACCACCCCTACGTGACGCCAGCACCCGGAGTGGTTCCGCCGCCGCCCCGACGGCAGCGTGCAGTACGCCGAGAACCCGCCGAAGAAGTACCAGGACATCTACCCGTTCAACTTCGAGACGCGAGGACTGGCGGGCGCTCTGGCAGGAGCTGAAGGAGCGTCTTCGAGTACTGGATCGGCAGGGCGTGAAGATCTTCCGCGTCGACAACCCGCACACCAAGGCCTTTGCCGTTCTGGGAGTGGGTGATCGGCGAGTGCAAGCGCGACAACCCGGACGTGATCTTCCTCGTCGGAGGCGTTCACCCGCCCGCAAGGTCATGCACCGGCTCGCCAAGCTCGGCTTCACGCAGTCGTACACCTACTTCACGTGGCGCAACAGCAAGCACGAGCTGACCGAGTACTTCACCGAGCTCGCCCGCGGACCGGGGCGCGAGTACTTCCGCCCGAACTGCTGGCCCAACACGCCCGACATCCTGCCCGAGCACCTGCAGTTCGGCGCCGCCACGGGATGTTCATGGCGCGCTCGTGCTGGCCGCCACGCTCGCGGCCAGCTACGGCATCTACGGCCCGGCCTTCGAGCTGCTGGAGCACCGGCCGCGCGAGCCGGGCAGCGAGGAGTACCTCGACAGCGAGAAGTACGAGCTGCGCCGCTGGGACCTCGGGACCGGCGGCGACAGCCTCGCGCCGCTCATCGCGCGCGTGAACGCGATCCGCCGCGAGCAACCCGGCGCTGCAGTCCGACTGGAGCCTCGCCTTCCTCGACATCGACAACGACCAGCTCCTCGCCTACTCGAAGCGCGCGGGCGACGAACGCGGTCCTCGTCGTCGTGAACCTCGATCCCTACCACGCGCAGTCGCGGCTGGCTCGAGCTCGACCTGGCCGCGCTCGGCCTCGCCGACGTCGCCGGCTTCCAGGTGCACGACCTGCTCTCGGGCGACACGCTACCTGTGGCAGGGCCCGCGCAACTTCGTGCTCGCTCGATCCCCGGCGCTCGCCGGCGCACGTCTTCGCGCGTGCGCCGCGCACGCGCACGAGCGCGACTTCGACTACGTCGATCGATAGCCGAGGCGATTCGCCTCCGCGTCGCCCGTCGCCGCCGCTCGGCCGGACGACCCGCTGTGGTACAAGGACGCGGTCATCTACCAGCTGCACGTCAAGGCGTTCTTCGACTCCAACGGCGACGGCATCGGCGATTTCCGGGGGCTGACGAGCAAGCTCGACTACGTGCGCGACCTCGGCGTCAACACGATCTGGCTGCTGCCCTTCTACCCGTCGCCGCTGCGCGACGACGGCTACGACGTCGCCGACTACCGCAACGTCCATCCGGCGTACGGCACGCGCGACGACTTCCGCGCGCTTCGTGCGCGAGGCCCACCAGCGCGGGCTGCGCGTCATCACCGAGCTGGTCGTCAACCACACCTCGGACCAGCACCCCTGGTTCCAGGCCGCGCGCCGGGCGCCGCCGGGCTCGCGCCAAGCGCGACTTCTACGTCTGGAGCGACGACCCGAACAGGTACGCCGGCACGCGCATCATCTTCACCGACACCGAGAGCTCCAACTGGGCCTGGGACCCGGTCGCGCAGGCAGTACTACTGGCACCGCTTCTTCAGCCACCAGCCGGACCTGAACTTCGACAACCCGCAGTGGTGCAGGCGGTGCTCCGCATCATGCGCTTCTGGCTCGACATGGGCGTGGACGGCTTCCGGCTGGACGCGATCCCGTACCTCGTGGAGCGCGAGGGCACGAGCAACGAGAACCTGCCCGAGACGCACGCCGTCATCAAGCAGATCCGCGCCGAGATCGACGCGCACTACCGCAACCGCATGCTGCTCGCCGAGGCCAACCAGTGGCCCGAGGACGTGCGCGAGTATTTCGGCGACGGCGACGAGTGCCACATGGCCTACCACTTCCCGCTGATGCCGCGGATGTACATGGCCATCGCCAGGAGGACCGCCACCCGCTCGTCGAGATCCTGCAGCAGACGCCGGACATCCCCGCCAACTGCCAGTGGGCGATCTTCCTGCGCAACCACGACGAGCTCACGCTCGAGATGGTGACCGACCGCGAGCGCGACTACATGTACCGCATCTACGCGGCCGACCCGCGGATGCGCGTCAACGTGGGCATCCGCCGCCGCCTCGCGCCGCTCATGGAGAACGACCGCTCGAAGATCGAGCTCATGAAGTTCCTGCTGATGTCGATGCCGGGCTCGCCGATCCTCTACTACGGCGACGAGATCGGCATGGGCGACAACATCTACCTCGGCGACCGCAACGGCGTGAGCACGCCGATGCAGTGGAGCCCGGACCGCAACGCCGGCTTCTCGCGGGCCGACCCGCAGCGCCTGTACCTGCCGCCGATCATGGACCCGATCTACGGCTACGAGGCGGTGAACGTCGAGGCCCAGCTGCGCAACCCCTCGTCGCTGCTCAACTGGACGCGCCGGATGCTCGCGGTGCGGCGGCGCTACAAGGCCTTCGGGCGCGGCTCGATCGCGTTCCTCGAGCCGGGCAACCGCAAGATCCTCGCCTTCGTGCGCGAGCACGAGGACGAGGCGATGCTGTGCGTGGCGAACCTCTCGCGCGTGCCGCAGGCCGTCGAGCTCGACCTCGGGCGCTACGAGAAGGCGGTGCCGGTGGAGATCTTCGGGCGGAGCCCTTCCCGCCCGTCGGCGAGCTGCCGTACCTCTTCACGCTCCCGGGGCACGGCTACATGGCCTTCCGCCTGGCGCGCGACGCGAAGCCCCCCGGCTGGCACGAGGAGCGGCTGTCGACGCGGCGCCTGCCGGTGCTCGTGCTCGCCGCCGGCTGGCAGGAGGCGCTCGAGCGCGGCGAGCGCCCCTCGGAGCTCGCCCGCTTCTTCCTGCACACGAGCCACCAGAAGATGCGCGACGAGGTGCTCGCGCCCTACCTGCGCGGCCGGCGCTGGTTCGCCGCCAAGAACGAGCCGCTCGACGACGTGCGCATCGAGACGATGGCGCCGTGGCGCACCGACGGGTCGGCCTGGCAGGTCGCCTTCGCCCACGCCTACCTCGCCGGCGGCGCGGTGCAGCGCTACTTCCTGCCGCTCGCCATCGACTGGGAGACGCGCACCCACGACCCGATGGAGCGCTACCAGGCCTTCGGCATCGCGCGCGTGCGCCACCGCGAGCGCGTGGGGCTCATCTACGCGGCCTTCGCCCACCCGGAGTTCGCGCGCGACATGGCCCGGGCGATGCTGCGCAACGCCTCGATCCCCGTGGGCGAGGGGCGGCTTCGCTTCTCCTCCACGCCCCTCTTCGCCCCGCTCGCCGAGGCGATCGGCGAGGACGTGCGCACGCCCGCCCTCGAGCAGAGCAACACCGCCGTCTTCTTCGGCTCGCGCCTGTTCCTCAAGGGCTACCGGCGGCTGCGCACGGGAATCAACCCCGAGCTCGAGGTGGGGCGCTTTCTCACCGAGGCCTCGCCCTTCCCGCACATCGCGCCGATCCTCGGCGCGGCCGAATACGTCGACCCCGGCGAGCCCGAGCCGCTCACGCTCGCGATCCTGCAGAAGTTCGTCGAGAACCAGGGCGACATGTGGACGCTCACCTGCGACTACCTGACGCGCATGCTCTCGCTGCCGGCGCAGGCGCCCGCCGCCCAGGCCGGCCCCGACGCGGCCGCCTCCGACTTCCACCTGCGGCGCATGGCGCTGCTCGGCACGCGCGTGGGCCAGATGCACGCGGCGCTCGCCGTGCGCACGGGGGATGCGGCGTTCGATCCGGAGCCGGTGCGCCGCGACGACGTCGCCGGCTGGAAGGCGGCACTCGCCCGCGAGCTCGACGAGACGCTCGACGCGCTCGAGGCGGCGCGCGCGCGGCTGCCCGAGACGATCGCGGGCCTCGCCGCCCCGCTGCTCGCCGCGCGCGAGCGCCTGCGCCGGCGCGTCGAGGCGCTGCGCCCGGACGTGGCGCGGCTCGCCAAGACGCGCTACCACGGCGACCTGCACCTGGGCCAGGTGCTGGTCGCACAGGACGACTTCGTGATCGTGGACTTCGAGGGCGAGCCCGGCAGGACGCTCGAGGAGCGCCGGGCGAAGTCGTGCGTGCTGCGCGACGTGGCGGGGATGCTGCGCTCGTTCCGCTACGCCGCCCACGCCGCGATCCTGCGCCGGGAGCCCGGCGCGCCCCCCGGCGAGCAGGCGCTGGCCGCCCTCGTCGAGTGGGAGCGCAGCGGCACGCGCGCCTTCCTCGACGGCTACCGCAGGGCCACGGCCGGCATCGCCTCGGTGCCCCGCGACGAGGCCGCCTTCGCCGCGCTCCTCGACCTCTTCCTCCTCGACAAGGCGCTCTACGAGCTGCGCTACGAGATCGCGAACCGCCCCGACTGGGTGCCGATCCCCCTGCGCGGCCTGCTCGAGCTCACCGGCCCATGACGACCCGCGCCGCCGCGCACCAGCCCTTCACCGAGCTCTGGCAGGGCTCGCCCCACCCGCTCGGCGCCACCTGGGACGGCGAGGGAGTCAATTTCGCCCTCTTCTCGCGCCACGCCGAGAAGGTCGAGCTGTGCGTCTTCGACGACGCGGGGCGGCGCGAGATCCAGCGCATCGCGCTGCGCGAGCGCACCGACTTCGTCTGGCACGGCTACCTGCCGCAGGCGCGCCCGGGGCTGCTCTACGGCTACCGCGTGCACGGCCCCTACCAGCCGGAGAAGGGCCACCGCTTCAACCCGCACAAGCTGCTGCTCGACCCCTACGCGCGCAGCATCGTCGGCCACATCCGCTGGAGCGACGCGCAGTTCGGCTACACCATCGGGCACAAGCGCGAGGACCTCTCCTTCGACCGGCGCGACAGCGCGCCGGCATGCCCAGCTGCCAGGTGATCGACCCGGCGTTCAGCTGGGGCGACGACCGGCACCCGCACGTGCCGCTGGCACGAGACGGTGATCTACGAGATGCACGTGCGCGGCTTCACCATGCGCCACCCCGACGTGCCCGACGCCGCTGCGCGGCACCTACACGGGGCTGGCCACGCGCGCCGGTGATCGACCACCTCAAGCGCCTGGGCGTCACCACGATCGAGCTGCTGCCGGTGCACGCCTTCGTCGACGACCGCCCGCTCGTGCAGCGCGGGCTGCGCAACTACTGGGGCTACAACACCATCGGCTTCTTCGCCCCCGACCCGCGCTTCGGCCTCGGGCAACGCCGTGCACGAGTTCAAGACGATGGTGAAGACGCTGCACTCGGCCGGCATCGAGGTGATCCTCGACGTGGTCTACAACCACACCGGCGAGGGCAACCAGCTCGGGCCGACGCTGTCCTTCCGCGGCATCGACAACGCCGCGTACTACCGCCTCGGGCCGACGACCGGCGCTACTACGTCCGACTTCACCGGCTGCGGCAACACGCTCGAACCTGCGCAACCCGCGCGTGCTGCAGCTGGTGATGGACTCGCTGCGCTACTGGGTCGACCGAGATGCACGTCGACGGCTTCCGCTTCGACCTCGCGTCGGCGCTCGCGCGCGAGCCGCCCCAGTCGACCGCCTCGGCAGCTTCTTCGACGTGCTGCGCCAGGACCCGGTGCTCTCACCGCGTCAAGCTGATCGCCGAGCCCTGGGACCTCGGCGAGGGCGGCTACCAGGTCGGCAATTTCCCGTCCGGCTGGGCGGAGTGGAACGACCGTACCGCGACACCATGCGCGCCTACTGGAAGGGCGACGGCGGCCTGATCGGCGAGTTCGCGCGCCGGCTTCACCGGCTCGTCGCGACCTGTACGGCGCGCACCGAGCGCGCGGCCGCTACGCCAGCATCAACTTCATCACCGCGCACGACGGCTTCACGCTGCACGACCTCGTTTCCTACAACGAGAAGCACAACGAGGCCAACGGCGAGGACAACCGCGACGGCACAACGAACAACCTGTCGTGGAACTGCGGCGCCGAGGGCCCGACCGACGACCCCGAGATCGTGCGCGCTGCGCGAGCGCCAGCAGCGCAACTTCCTCGCCACGCTGCTGCTCTCGCAGGGCGTGCCGATGCTGCTCGCCGGCGACGAGATCGGGCCGCACCCAGCACGGCAACAACAACGCCTACTGCCAGGACAACGAGGTCAGCTGGCTCGACTGGACGCGCGACGACGCGCGCAGGCGGCTGCTCGCCTTCACCACGCAACTGATCCGCGCTGCGCCGCGCGCACCCGATCTTTCGCCGGCGCGACTTCTTCGAGGGCCGGCCGCTGTCGACGGCGGCGCGCGTGGCAAGGACATGCCGTGGCTCAAGCCCGACGGCACCGAGATGAGCGAGCGAGGAGTGGGAGCAGGACTTCGCGCGCAGCCTCGGCGTGTACCTCTCCGGCGAGCGGCTGACCGAGACCGACCGGCGGCGGCAAGCCGCTGCACGACGACGAGCTTCCTGCTGCTCTTCAACGCCCACCACGACGACATCGCCTTCGTGCTGCCGGCGATGGCCGGCGAGGAGGCCGCGTGGCGCGTCGCGATCGACACCGCCGCCGGAGCCTCGCCGTCGCGCCGCCGCGGCAGAGCGCTGCCGCCCCGGCGAGATACACGCTGCAGGGCGCGCTCGCTGGTGCTGCTGCGCGACGTGCGGCGGAGGCCGCGCGTGAGGCGCGCCCACGCGATGCCCTTCGGCGCGCGCGCCGCGGCGAGGCGGGCACGCGCTTTCGCCTCTGGGCGCCGGCCTGCGCACGGTGGGCCTCGTGCTCGACGCGGGCGCGCGCACGCTGCCGATGCGCGCGCTGCCGGACGGCTGGCACGAGCTCCTGGTCGAGGATGCCCCGCCCGGCACCCGCTACGCGTTCGCCGTCGACGACGGGCGCGCGGTGCCCGACCCGGCTCTCGCGCGCCAACCCCGACGACGTGCACGGCCCGAGCGTGGTGGTCGATCCGCGGCGCGTTCGACTGGCCCGACGACGACTGGCGCGGCCGGCCGTGGCACGAGGCGGTGCTCTACGAGCTGCACCTCGGCACCTTCACGCCCGAGGGCACCTTCGCGCGCGGCGCGCCGCGCGCCTGGACGACCTCGCCGCGCTCGGCGTCACCGCCCTCGAGCTGATGCCGGTGGCGGACTTCCCGGGCACGGCGCAACTGGGGCTACGACGGCGTGCTGCCGTTCGCGCCCGACGCCGCCTACGGCACGCCCGACGAGCTCAAGCGCTTCGTGGCCGCGGCGCACGCGCGCGGGCCTGATGGTGCTGCTCGACGTGGTCTACAACCACTTCGGGCCCGACGGCAACTACCTGCACGCCTACTGCCCCCCAGTTCTTCAACCCCGCGGCACCAGACGCCCTGGGGCGCGGCGATCAACTTCGACGGCGAGCACGCGCGCACGGTGCGCGACTTCTTCGTGCACAACGCGCTGTACTGGATCGAGGAGTTCCACCTCGACGGCCTGCGCATGGACGCGGTGCACGCGATCGCGCGACGACTCGCCGGTGCACATCGCGACCGAGATCGGCCGCGCGCCGTCGCCGACGGGCCCGGGCGGCGAGCGCGCAGGTGCACCTGGTGCTCGAGAACGACGCGCAACCAGGCGCGCCTGCTGCGCGGCGACGGCGGCGGCCACCGCGCAGTGGAACGACGACTGCACCACGGCTGCACGTGCTCGCCACCGGCGAGGCCGACGGCTACTACGCCGACTACGCGGCGCGCCCGCTGAGCGCCTCGGGCGCGCGCTGGCCGAGGGCTTCGCCTACCAGGGCGAGCCCTCGCCGTTCCGCGGCGGCGCGCCGCGCGGCGAGCCGAGCGCGGACCTGCCGCCCACCGCCTTCGTGCTCGTTCGCTGCAGACCCACGACCAGGTCGGCAACCGCGCGCTCGGCGAGCGCCTCGCGCAGCTGGCCGATCCGGCGCGGCCCTGCGGCTCGCGCTCGCCGTGCTGCTGCTCGCGCCGGCGGTGCCGATGCTGTTCATGGGCGAGGAGTTCGCGGCGAGCACGCCGTTCCTGTACTTCTGCGACTTCGACGGCGACCTCGCCGCGGGCGGTGCGCGAGGGGCGGCGCAGGGAGTTCGCGTCGCTTCGCCCGCTTCCGCGATCCGAACGAGCGCGAGAAGATCCCCGACCCGGGCGACCCCGGAACCTTCGAGCGCTCGAAGCTGCGCTGGGACGAGATCGCGCGCCCGGCGCACGCGGAGTGCCTCGCCCGCTACCGGGCGCTGCTCGCACTGCGCCGCGAGTTCCTCGTGCCGCGCCTGGCCGGGCGCCTGGCCGCGGGCAGCTTCCGCACCCTCGGGCCGGCCGGGCTCGCGGTGGACTGGACGCTCGGCGACGGCGCGCGCCTGCACCTGCGCGCGAACTGGTCGGAAGCGCCCGCGCCGCAGGTGCAGCCGGGACCCGGCGTGCTGCTGCACTCGGAGGGCGGGCTCGGCCCGGGTCGCGCCCTGCCGCCCTGGGGCGGCGTCTGGACGCTCGAGGGAGCGTGATGGAACCGGCCCTCGCGCGGCTCGCGGCGCTGCCGGCATCGAGCCGGGCTTCCACGACATCTGGGGACAGTGGCGCCCGACGAGCGAGGCCACGCAGCGCAAGCTGCTCGCGGCGATGGAGGTCGCGGTGCACGACGACGCGTTCGGGGAGGCCCTCGAGGCACACGAGCGCGCCGAGTGGTCCCGGGCGGTGGCGGTGGTGACGGTGCTGCGCCGCGCGCAGCTCGAGGCGGGCATCCCGGTGCGCCTGGCCGAGGACTCGCTCGGGCGCGCCCTCGCCTGGCGCGTCGTGGAGGAAAGCGGCGACGTGCACGAGGAGCGGCTCGACCCGTACGCGCTCGCTCCCGCCGGCAGCTACGACCGCGGCGGGCTTCGCGCGCGCGCGTTCACGCAGCCGCTGCCGCGCGCAGCTGCCCGAGGGCTACCACCGCGTGGCGGTCCTCGAGGCCGGCAGCGTCCTCGCCGAGGGCGTGCTGGTCGTGGCGCCCGGAGCGCTGCTACACGCCGGGCGCGCTCGCCGACGGCGCGCGCGTGTGGGGCACCACGGTGCAGCTCTACGGGCTGCGCTCGTCGCGCAACGCGGGCATCGGCGACTTCACCGACCTGCTGCACTGCGCCGAGGCGTGGGGCGAGCGGGGGGCGGCGATCGTCGGCACCAACCCGCTGCACGCGCTCACGGTGCACGATCCGGCGCAGGCGAGCCCGTACAGCCCGTCGAGCCGCCTGTTCCTCAACCCGCTCTACCTCGACGTCGAGGCGATCGAGGACTTCGCCGAGCTCGCCGCGACCGATCCCGGATTCACCAGCCGCTGGCGCGCGCAGTGCGAGGCGCTGCGCGCGGCCGAGACGGTGGACTACCCGCGCGTGGCGGGCGCCAAGCGCGCGCTCTTCGAGACGCTCTACGCGCACTTTCGTGCGCCGGCACCTCGAGCCCCGCGGCGCCCGCGCGCGGCTCTTCAACCAGTTCCGCGCGCTGCGCGGCGAGGCGCTGCGCCGCCATGCGCTGTACGACGCGCTGCAGGAGCACTTCACGCGCGACCCGAGTCTGGGCTGGCATGTGGCCCGAGGCATACCGCGACCCGGACGGCGAGGCTGTGCGCCGCTTCGCGCGCGAGCACGCCGAGCGCGTCGAGTCCTGCACGAGTACCTGCAGTGGCAGGCGGAGCGCAGCTCGCCCGCGCCGCAGGAGCGCTGCCGCCGCGCTCGGCATGGCGGTCGGCCTCTACCTCGACCTCGCGGTCTCGGTCGACCGCGCCGGCTCCGACGCCTGGGCGCACGCAGCACGTCTACGCGCTCGGCGCGAGCGTCGGCGCGCCGCCGGACGACTTCAACCGCCAGGGACAGGACTGGGGCCTGCCGCCGCTGCGACCCGGTCCGCCTGCGCGCGGCGGCCTACGCGCCGCTTCGTCGCCACGCTGCGCGCCAGCATGCTGCACGCCGGCGCGCTGCGCATCGACCACGTGATGGGCCTGATGCGGCTGTTCTGGATGCCGCGCCGGCGCGGCCGTCGAGCCAGCGGCGCCTACGTGCACTACCCGCTCGAGGACATGCTGGGCGATCCTCGCGCTGGAGAGCCAGCGCAACAGCGCTGCCTGGTGATCGGCGAGGACCTCGGCACCGTGCCCGACGAGATGCGCGCAGCGCTGGCGCAGCGCCGGCGTGCTCTCGTACCGGCTGCTCTGTTCGAGCGCGACGCAGGCGGCGGTTCAAGCCGCCGGCGGCCTACCCGCGCCGAGGCGCTGGTGGCGGTGAGCCACCCACGACCTGCCGACCTTCGCCGGCTGGTGGAACGGGCGCCGACCTCGCACCGGGCCGCGCCTGGGCCTGCTCGACGCGGCGGGCCTGCACGCGCAGCGCGAGGAGCGCGCCGCCGACCGCGCGCGCCCTCGTCGCGGCGCTCGCCCGCGAGCGGCCTCGCCCGCCGGCGCCGAGCCCGAGGGGCCGCTCACGCCGGAGCTCGCCGTGGCCGTGCACGTCTACGCCGCCGCGCGCGCCGTCGCGCGGTGATGATGGTGCAGATGGAGGACGTGCTCGAGCGTGCGCGAGCAGGCCAACCTGCCCGGCACGACCGACGAGCACCCGAACTGGCGGCGCAAGCTGCCGCTGCGCGCTCGAGGCCATGGGCGCGCGACCCGCGCTTCGCGGCGCATCGCGCGGCGCGCTGGCGCGCGCTGCGCGCGCGCTCCCGCGCCCGGCGCGAGCGCCGCGCCGGGCCTGGAGCGCGCGCGCGTGCCGCGCGCGACCTACCGGCTGCAGCTGCAACGGCGACTTCACCTTCCGCGACGCGACCGCCCTGCTGCCGTACCTCGCCCGGCTCGGCGTCAGCCACGTCTACTGCTCGCCGCTACCTGCGCGCGCGCCCGGGCAGCACGCACGGCTACGACATCGTCGACCACGACCAGATCAACCCCGAGATCGGCGCGCGCGCCGACTTCGAGCGCTTCGTCGCGGCGCTGCGCGCGCACGGCATGGGCCAGCTGCTCGACATCGTGCCGAACCACATGGGCGTGCTCGGCGCCGACAACGCCTGGTGGATGGACGTGCTCGAGAACGGGCCCGCCTCGGCGTACGCGCGGCTATCTTCGACATCGACTGGCACCCGCTCAATTCCGAGCACCTCGCGGCAACGGTGCTGCTGCCGGTGCTGGGCGACCACTACGGCGTGGTGCTCGAGCGCGGCGAGCTCGTCCTCGGCTTCGAGCCCGACGACCGGCAGCCTTCGCGGTGCGCTACTACGCAGCACCGCTTCCCGCTCGACCCGCGCGAGTACCCGCGCATCCTCGCCCCGCGGTGCGCGAGCTGGAGTCCCTCGGCGCCGCCGTGGAGCACCAGGCGCAGGCCCGCGCTCGATCATGGAGACGTTCGCGCGGCTGCCGCGGCGCGGCGAGCGCGCCCGCGCCCGCAGCGACGAGCGCCACGCTGCACAAGGAGATCGCCAAGGGGCGGCTCGCCTCGCTCGCGCGCTCGCAGCCCGAGGTGGCGCACGCGATCGCGCATTCGGTGGCCGCGCTGAACGGCCGGCCCGAGGAGCCCACCAGCTTCGACGCGCTGCACGCGCTGCTCGAGGCGCAGGCCTACCGCCTCGCGTACTGGCGCGTGGCCTCCGACGAGATCAACTACCGGCGCTTCTTCGACATCAACGACCTCGCCGCGCTGCGGCATGGAGAACCAGGCGGTGTTCGAGGCCACGCACGCGCCTCGTGCTCGCGCTCGTCGCCGACGGCGCGGTCGACGGCCTGCGCATCGACCACCCCGACGGGCTGTACGACCCGGCAGTATTTCGAGCGCCTGCAGCAGGGCTACGCGCGCGCCGCGGGCTCGCGCTGCCGACGCGAAGCCGGGCGAGCGCCCGCCGCGGCCGCTCGTACGTGGTGGCCGAGAAGATCGCCGCCCCGCACGAGCACGTGCCCGAGAGCTGGGCGGTGCACGGCACCACCGGCTACCGCTTCGCCACGTGGTCAACGGCCTGTTCGTCGACCCGGCCGGCGGCGGCGCGCCTGGAGCCGCACCTGGCACGCACTTCATCGGCGACGACCGACGAGCTTCGAGGAGCTCGCCTACCGCGGCAAGCGCATGCGTCATGCGCGGCGCGCTCGCCTCCGAGCTGACCGTGCTCGCCGACCGCGCTGCGGCGCATCGCCGCGCGCCGACCGGCGACACGCGCGACTTCACGTTCAACACCCTGCGCCGGGCGCTGGCCGAGGTCGCTCGCCGCCTTCCCGGTCTACCGCACCTACATCGACGACCAGGTCCATCGCCGCAGGACCGCCGCTACGTCGACTGGGCCGTGGCGCAGGCGCGGCGCCGCAGCCGCGCGCGCCCGACGTCGAGGTCTTCGACTTCGTGCGCGACGCGCTGCTCGGGCGCGCGCTCGCCGGCGCGCCGCCGGCGCTCGCCGCGGCGGTGCGCCGGCTTCGCGCTGCAAGTTCCAGCAGTTCACCGGCGCCGGTCATGGCCAAGGGCGTCGAGGACACCGCGTTCTACCGTCTACAACCGCCTGGTGTCGCTGAACGAGGTCGGCGGCGACCCGATGGAGTTCGGCTTCGCGCCGCGGCGCAGTTCCACGCGCGCGAGCGCGCGACCGCGCGCGCGCACTGGCCGCACACGATGCTCGCCACCTCCACCCACGACAACAAGCGCTCCGAGGACGTGCGCGCGCGCATCGACGTGATCTCCGAGATGCCCGCCGGCTGGCGGCTGCTGCTGCGGCGTGGCGGCGGCTGAACCGCGGCCAAGCAAGACGCTCGTGGACGAGGCGCCCGCGCCCTCGCGCAACGACGAGTACCTGCTCTACCAGACCCTGCTCGGCAGCTTCCCGCCGGGCGACCCCGACGAGGCCGCCCTCGAGGCGTACCGCGAGCGCATCGAGCGCGTACATGCTCAAGGCCGCTGCGCGAGGCCAAGGTGCGCACGAGCTGGATCAGCGCGTAACGAGCCGTACGAGGCCGCCCTCGCCGGCGTTCGTGCGCGCGCTCCTCGACGAGCGCGCACCCCAACCCCTTCCTCGACGACCTGCGCACGGCGCTGCAGCCGGTCGCGTGGTGCGGCGCTCCTCAACAGCCTCGCGATGGCCGCGGTGAAGTACACCTCGCCCGGCGTGCCCGACATCTACCAGGGCAACGAGCTGATGGGACTTCTCGCTGGTCGACCCCGACAACCGCCGTCCGGTCGACTACGCCCTGCGCCGCGAGATGCTCGACGGCATCGCCGCGTGGGGCGAGGACTATCCGCAGGGGCCGATCCGCGCGCTCTTCGAGGGCATCGAGGACGGGCGCGCGAAGCTGTACGTGACCTGGCGGCTGCTGCAGCTGCGCCGGGCGCACGAGGCGCTGTTCACCGGCGGCGGCTACACGCCGCTGCGCGCCAGCGGCGCGCGCGCGCGCCACGTGGTCGCCTTCGCCCGGCGGCACGGGCAGGAAGCGGCGGTCACCGTCGTGCCGCGGCTCGTGGCCGGCCTCGGCGTGCCCCCCGGGACCCTGCCGTGCGGCGCCGGCGTCTGGGGCGACACGCGGCTGCACCTGCCCTTCGTCGCCGAGGGCGCCCCGCTGCGCGACGTGATCGGCGGGGCCGAGCTGCGGGTCGAGGACGGCGGCATCGACGTGGCGCGCCTGCTCGCCCTCGCCCCCGTGGCGGTGCTGAGGACCTAGCCCTCCCGGGCGCGCGCCAGATCCTGCTCCATCTGCGCCTGCGCCCACAGCCAGTCGTCCTCGAGGCGCGCGATGCGCTCGGCGAGCTCGCCGCGGCGGCGCAGCGTCTCCTGCAGCCGCTCCCGGCTCGCCTCCCCGTACGCCTCCTGGGAGGCGAGCCACGCCTCGGCCGCCGCGGACTCGGCGCCGAGCGCCTCGAGCTCGCGCTCGATCGCCTCCAGCCGGCGCTCGTGGGGCTTGCGCGCCGCGGCTTCGCGCTGGCGCACCGCCGCCTGCGCCCGGCGCTCCTCGCGCCGGCTGGGCGCGCCCGCCGCCCGCGCGCCGCCGCCGCGCCGCGCGTGGTACGCCCGCGCCCATTCGCGGTAGTCGTCGAGCCCGCCCTCGAAGGGGACGACGCGCCCGTCGGCCACCAGCAGCCACTGGTCCGTGGCGGCGGCGAGCAGGTGCCGGTCGTGGGCGACGAGCACGAGCGCGCCCTCGAAGTCGACGAGCGCCTCGGCCAGCGCCTCGCGCATCTCGATGTCGAGATGGTTGGTGGGCTCGTCGAGCAGGAGCAGGTTCGGGCGCTGCCAGACGATGAGGGCGAGGGCGAGGCGCGCCTTCTCGCCGCCGGAGAAGGTCGCCACCGGCTGCAGCACCTGCTCGCCGCCGATGTCGAAGCCGCCCAGGAAGTCGCGCATCACCTGCTCGCGCTCGCCGGGGGCGATCCGCGCCAGGTGCCACAGCGCGCTTTCCTCGACCCGCAGCTGGTCGACCTGGTGCTGGGCGAAGTAGCCGATGCGCAGCCCCTGCGCGCGGTGCAGCTCGCCGGCGAGCAGCGGCAGCTCGCCGACGATCGTGCGCAGCAGCGTGGACTTGCCCGCGCCGTTGGGCCCGAGCAGCCCCACGGCGTCGCCCGGCAGCACGCTCCAGTCGATGCCGGCCAGCACTGTCGCGTCCCCGTGGCCCACGGCCGCGCCCTCGAGGCGCAGGAGCTGGCGCGGCGACGAGCCGGGAGCGCGGAACGCGAAGCGGAAGGGGGCGTCGACGTGGGCGGCGGCGATGCGCTCGAGCTTCTCGAGCGCGCGGATGCGGCTTTGCGCCTGGCTCGCCTTGGTCGCCTTCGCGCGGAAGCGCGCGATGAAGGCCTCGAGGTGCGCCACGCGCTTCTGCTGGCGCTCGTAGGCCGCCTGCTGGGAGGCGAGGCGCTCGGCGCGCTGCGCCTCGAAGGCGCTGTAGTTGCCGGCGTAGGCGACGAGCCGGCGCGCCTCGACGTGGACGATGGCGCCGGCGACCGCGTCGAGGAACTCGCGGTCGTGGGTGACCAGCAGCACCGCGCCGGGAAAGCCGCGCAGCCAGTCCTCGAGCCAGAGCACGGCGTCGAGGTCGAGGTGGTTCGTGGGCTCGTCGAGCAGGAGCAGGTCGGAGCGGCACATGAGCGCGCGGGCGAGGTTGAGCCGCATGCGCCAGCCGCCGGAGAAGCGCGCCACGGGGCGTTCCTGGGCCGCCTCGTCGAAGCCGAGGCCGGCGAGCATCGCCTGGGCGCGGGCGCGCGCCGTATAGCCGCCGATCTCCTCGAAGCGCGCGTGCAGCTCGGCGATGCGCTCGCCCGCCGCGCCCCGCGACTCGGCCTCGGCGATCGCGGCCTCGAGCTCGCGCAGCCCGGCGTCGCCGTCGATCGCGTACTCGAGGGCGGCGCGCTCGACCGCCGGCGTCTCCTGCGCCACGTGGGCGAGCACCCAGCGCGGCGGCATCTGCACGTCCCCCGCGTCGGCGTGCAGCTCGCCGCGGACCAGCGCGAAGAGGCTCGACTTGCCGCTGCCGTTGGGCCCGACGAGGCCCACCTTCTGCCCCGGGTGCACGTGCATCGACGCGTCCTCGAGCAGCACCCGCGCGCCGCGGCGCAACGTCACGTGGTCTAGCTTCAGCATGGTCGGGCCCGCAGGGGCGGCAACGCCTGGCCTTTCACGGCGCGTACTCGTAGTCGATGGTGAGCGGCGCGTGGTCGGAGAAGCGCCGGCGCACGTAGATGTCCGACCGGCGCGCGAGGGCCGCGATCCCGGGCGTGGCGACCTGGTAGTCGATGCGCCAGCCCACGTTCTTCGCCCACGCCTGGCCGCGGTTCGACCACCAGGTGTAGCGCTCGGGCCGCGGATCGAGGGTGCGAAAGACGTCCACGAAGCCGTGGCGCTCGAAGACCTCGGTGAGCCAGGCGCATTCCTCGGGCAGGAACCCCGAGTGCCTGCGGTTGGCGCGCCAGTTCTTCAGGTCGATCTCCCGGTGGGCGATGTTCCAGTCCCCGCAGATCACGAACTCGCGCCCGCAGGCGCGCATCGCCTCGAGCCTCGGCAGGAACCGGCGCATGAACGCGAACTTGCGCGCCTGCGCCTCCTCGCCGCTCGACCCCGACGGCAGGTAGAGCGACACCACGCCGAGGTCGCCGAAGTCGGCCTGCAGGAAGCGGCCCTGGGCGTCGATGTCGGGGATGCCGAGCCCCAGCACGACGCGGTCGGGCTCGCGCCGGGCGTAGATCGCCACGCCGCTGTAGCCGGGCTTCTCGGCCGGATGGAAGAACGCGTGGTAGCCGCGGGGGGCGAGGAGGCGGCGCGGCAGGTCCGCCTCCTGCGCCTTGATCTCCTGGATGCAGGCCACGTCGGGCGCCTGGCGGCGCATCCACGCCATGAATCCGCGCGCGGCGGCCGAGCGCAGGCCGTTGGCGTTCAGGGTGAGGATGCGCATGGCGGGGACGAAACGGGCGGGGTTGGGACAAAATAGCGCGTATCGTACCTTCCCAACCGCGCATGCACGCCGTCGACGCTTCCCCCCGCCCTCCGGACGCGAGGCCTTCCGCCGCGAGTTCGTGGATTTCGCCATCGCCGCCGGGGTGCTGCGCTTCGGCGAGTTCCGGACCAAGGCCGGGCGCCTGTCCCCCTACTTCTTCAACGCGGGCCTGTTCGACGACGGCGCCAAGCTGGGCGCGCTCGGCGGGTACTACGCCCGGGCGGCCCTGGCGGGCGCCATCCCCTTCGACATGCTCTTCGGCCCCGCGTACAAGGGCATCACCCTGGCCGCGGCCACCGCCGTGGCGCTTGCCGGGCTCGGTCACAATGTGCCGTTCTGCTTCAACCGGAAGGAAGCGAAGGACCACGGGGAGGGCGGCAGCGTCGTCGGCGCTCCGCTGGCCGGGCGCGTGCTCGTCGTGGACGACGTGATCACGGACGGCGCCTCGAAACGCGAGGCGATCGAGTGGATCCGGGCCGCCGGCGCCACCCCGGCTGGCGTGCTAATTGCTCTGGACCGCGAGGAACGGGGCCAGGGCGCGCTGTCCGCGGCACAGGAAGTGCAGCGGCAGCTCGGGGTGCCGGTGGCGGCCATCGCCACCCTCGGCGACATCGTGGCCGCCCTGCGCGGGCGCGAAGGCGCGGGCGCGGACCTGGAGAGGATCGAGGACTATCGACGGCGATACGGCGTCGCGCCCGGCTAGAGGCGCACGCCGCCCGCCCGGCGCACGGAGGCGAACGAGCATGAAGAAAGCGATCTGGCTGCTGGCCGCACTCGCCGCGCCCGGCGCCATGGCGGCGTACAAGTGCGTGGACGAGCGCGGCATCACGCTGATCGGCGACATCCCGCCGGCCGGCTGCGCGAAGGTGGTGATGTACGAGGTGAGCCGCAGCGGCATGGTGCTGCGCTCGATCCCCCCGTCGCTCACCCCCGAGCAGGCGAAGGCGAAGCGCGAGGAGGAGGCCCGCCGCAAGGAAGCCGAGCGCGCCGCCGCCCGCCAGAAGCGCAAGGACCTCGCGCTGCTCAACACGTACGCCACGCAGAACGAGATCGACGTGGCCCGCGACCGCAACATCGAGCCGGTCCAGGTGCGCATCGCCGGGGCGCGCGAGCGCCTGCAGGAGCTCGAGGCCCAGGAGCGCAAGGCGCTCGAGCGCATGTCCCCGGCGGCCGACGGGCGCAGCCGCGGCGCGCGCCAGGCGGCGCCGGCCCCGTCGCCCGCCCTCGCCGCCGATCTCGCGCGCGTGCGCTCGGAGAAGGCGTCGATGCAGAAGGCGCTCGCCGGCTACGCCCGCGAGGTCGACGAGATCCGCGCCCGCTACGACGCCGACAAGCGCCGCTGGATGGCGCTCAAGAGCGGCGAGGCGAAGGTGCCCGAGGCCGGCCCGAAGACCGCGAACCGCGGCTACTGAGCCGAGAGCTTGCGGCGCAGGATCTCGCCGGCCTGCGCGGGGTTCGCCTTGCCCTGCGTCGCCTTCATCACCTGGCCGACCAGCGCGTTGAACGCCTTGTCCTTGCCCGCGCGGTAGTCGGCCACGAGCCGCGCCTGGGCGGCGAGGACCCGGTCGACCTCGGCCTCGAGCGCTCCCGCGTCGGAGATCTGCCGCAGCCCGCGGCGGGCGACGACGGCCTCGGCGCCGCCCTCGCCGTTCCACATCGCGGCGAAGACCTCCTTGGCGGCCCGGTGGCTCACGACGCCCTCGAGCGTGAGCGCGATGAGCCGCGCGAGCGCCTCGGGCGCGACGGGGGCCTCGTCGATCGGCAGCCCCGCCGCGTTCACGTGCGCCGCGAGCTCGCCCGTCACCCAGTTGCCCGCCACCTTGTGCGCGCCGGCCCTCGCGCCGTCCGGCCCGCCGAGGGCCGCGACCAGCCGCTCGAAGTACTCCGCGCTCGCGCGGCTGGCGACCAGCAGGCCGGCCTCCGCCGGCGAGAGCCCGAAAGCCTCCACGTAGCGGCGGCGCTTCGCCTCGGGCAGCTCCGGCATGGCGGCGCGCACGCGCTCGATCCACGCCGCGTCGATCACGAGCGGCAGCAGGTCGGGATCCGGGAAGTAGCGGTAGTCGTGCGCCTCCTCCTTCGTGCGCATCGTGCGGGTCTGGCCGCGCTCCGGGTCGAAGAGGCGCGTTTCCTGCACCACCGTGCCGCCGTCCTCGATCAGCTCGACCTGGCGGCGCGCCTCGAACTCGATCGCCTTTTCGAGGAAGCGGAAGGAGTTGAGGTTCTTGATCTCGCAGCGGGTGCCCAGCGGCGCGCCCGGGCGGCGCACCGAGACGTTCGCGTCGCAGCGGAACGAGCCCTCCTGCATGTTGCCGTCGCAGATGCCGATCCAGCGCACCAGGGCGTGCAGCGCCTTCGCGTACGCGACCGCCTCGGCCGCCGAGCGCATGTCCGGCTCGGAGACGATCTCGAGCAGCGCCGTGCCGGCGCGGTTGAGGTCGATGCCCGTCATGCCGTGGAAGTCCTCGTGCAGGGACTTGCCCGCGTCCTCCTCGAGGTGGGCGCGGGTGAGGCGCACGCGCTTGTCGGCCTCGCCCACGACGATCGCGAGCGAGCCGCCCGAGACCACGGGCAGCTCGTACTGGCTGATCTGGTAGCCCTTGGGGAGGTCCGGGTAGAAGTAGTTCTTCCGGGCGAAGACGCTCGCCGGGGCGATCGTGCCGCCCACGGCGATGCCGAAGCGGATCGCGCGCTCGACCGCGGCGCGGTTCAGCACCGGCAGCGTGCCGGGCAGGGCCAGGTCCACGGCGCAGGCCTGCGTGTTGGGCGGCGCGCCGAACGCGGTCGAGGCCCCGGAGAAGATCTTCGAGGCGGTGGTGAGCTGGGCGTGGGTCTCCAGCCCGATGACGGTTTCCCAGGTCATTGCCGGCGGATGGAAGCCATGGATGTCTGCGTGCGCATGGGGGGCCGGCGCATCAGTCGAAGCCCGGGGGCACGCGGGCATGCCAGTCGGTGGCCTGCTGGAAGGCGTGGGCGGCGGCGAGCATGCGCGCCTCGTCCCAGTAGTCGCCGACGAGCTGCAGGCCCACGGGCGGCCCCGCGCGCCGAAGCCGCACGGGATCGACATCCCCGGCAGCCCCGCGAGGTTGACGGGGATCGTGTAGAGGTCGTCGAGGTACACCTGCACGGGATCGTCCTGCTTCGCGCCCAGGTCCCAGGCGACGCCGGGCGCGGTCGGCCCCGCGATCAGGTCGCAGGCCCGGAACGCCGCCTCGAAGTCGCGCGCGATGAGGCGGCGGATGCGCTGCGCCTGCAGGTAGTACGCGTCGTAGTAGCCGTGGGAGAGCACGTAGGTGCCGATCATGATCCGGCGCTTCACCTCCGGCGCCGAATCCCTCGTCGCGGGTGCGCGCGTACATGTCGGCGAGGTCCGCGTACTCGGCGGCGCGGTGGCCGTAGCGCACCCCGTCGTAGCGCGAGAGGTTCGACGAGGCCTCGGCCGGGGCGATCACGTAGTAGACCGGCACCGCGAGGCGCTGGTTGGGCAGGCTCACCTCGACGATCGTGGCCCCCAGCCCCCGCAGCGCCTCGACCGCCGCGAGGATCGGCTCGGCCACGTCGCGCGCGAGCTCGCTCGCGAAGTACTCCTTCGGCAGGCCCACGCGCAGGCCCTTCGACGCCCGCGCCGAGGCGCCCCACGTAGTCGTCCTTCGGCCGCTCGACGCTAGTGGAATCCCGCGGGTCGTGGCCGGCCATCGCGTCGAGCACGAGGGCCAGGTCCTCGGCGCTGCGCGCGATCGGCCCGCCCTGGTCGAGCGAGGACGCGAAGGCCACCATGCCGTAGCGGGAGACCCGGCCGTAGGTGGGCTTGAGCCCGCAGGTGCCGGTGAACGCGGCGGGCTGGCGGATGGAGCCGCCGGTGTCGGTGCCCGTGGCCGCCGGCGCGAGCCCCGCGGCGACCGCCGCGGCCGACCCGCCCGAGCTGCCGCCGGGGATGGCGGCGAGGTCCCAGGGGTTGCGCACCGGGCCGAAGTACGAGTTTTCGTTCGACGAGCCCATCGCGAACTCGTCCATGTTCGTCTTGCCGAGCAGCACCGCGCCGGCCGCGCCGAGCTGGCTCGATCACGTGCGCGTCGTAGGGCGAGACGAAGTCGGCGAGCATGCGCGAGCCGCAGGTGGTGCGCCAGCCTTCGGCGCAGAAGAGGTCCTTGTGGGCGATCGGGATGCCGGTGAGGGGGGCGGCCTCGCCGCGGCCGAGCCGCGCGTCGGCGGCGCGCGCCTGGGCGAGGCTGCGCTCGGCATCCACGGTGATGAAGGCGTTCAGCTTCCCGTCGAGGCGCGCGATGCGGTCGAGGAAGGCCTGCGTCAGCTCCACGCTCGAGAGCGCGCGGCTGCGCAGCCGCGCGTGCGAGCTCGGCGAGGCCTAGGCGATGCATGGGCGGCGGCTACTCGATGACCTGGGGGACCAGGTAGAGGCCGTCCTCGACGCGCGGGGCCGAGGCCTGGTAGCGGCTGCGCCGGTCCTCCTCGGTCACGCGGTCCTCGCGCAGGGGCTGGCCGGCCGGCTGGGGATGCGACATCGGCTCCACCCCGGCCGTGTCGACCGCGCGCATCTGCTCGACCAGCCCCAGGATCGCGTCGAGCTCGCCGCGCAGGGCGTGCGCGGCGGCATCGTCGACGCCGATGCGCGCGAGCCGCGCCAGCCGCCGGACCTCATCGAGGGAGAGCATGCGAAAGTGGGCCTAAGGCCTTAATTCCTTGCTGAATCGGGCTATTATAGAGTCCCCTTTGCCCGGGGGACAGGCGGCTACCCGAAACTCTTGACGGATCAAGCAATGTTCTCCTTTGTTTCCAACTACTTTTCCACCGACCTCGCGATCGACCTCGGCACCGCGAACACGCTGATCTACGTGCGCGGCAAGGGCATCGTGCTGGACGAGCCCTCGGTGGTCGCGATCCGCCAGGAAGGCGGTCCCAACGGCAAGAAGACGATCCAGGCGGTGGGCCTGGCGGCGAAGCAGATGCTCGGCAAGCACGCCGGGCAACATCACGCGCCATCCGGCCGATGAAGGACGGGGTGATCGCGGACTTCACGTCACCGAGCAGATGCTCAAGCACTTCATCAAGAAGATCCACGACAACCAGCTGGTTCCGGCCCAGCCCGCGCATCATCATCTGCGTGCCCTGCGGCTCCACCCAGGTCGAGCGCCGCGCGATCCAGCGAAAGCGCCGATCGGCGCGGGCGCCGGCCAGGTGTTCCTCATCGAGGAGCCGATGGCCGCGGCGATCGGCGCCGACCTGCCGGTCGCCGACGCGACCGGCTCGATGGTGGTCGACATCGGCGGCGGCACGACCGAGGTCGGCGTGATCTCCCTGGGCGGCATCGTCTACTCGGCCAGCGTACGCGTGGGCGGGGACAAGTTCGACGAGGCGATCATCAACTACATCCGGCGCAACTACGGGATGCTGATCGGCGAGATCGACGGCCGAATCGATCAAGAAGTCGATCGGCAGCGCCTTCCCGGGCAGCGAGGTGCGCGAGATGGAGGTGAAGGGCCGCAACCTCGCCGAGGGCATCCCGCGCACGTTCACCATCTCCTCGAACGAGATCCTGGAAGCGCTCACCGACCCGCTCAACCCCATCGTCTCGGCCGTGAAGAGCGCGCTCGAGCAGACGCCGCCGGAGCTCGGCGCCGACATCGCCGAGAAGGGCATGGTGCTCACCGGCGGGGGCGCGCTGCTGCGCGAGCTCGACCGGCTGCTGATGGAGGAGACGGGGCTGCCGGTGATCGTGGCCGAGGACCCGCTCACCTGCGTCGTGCGCGGCTCCGGCCGGGCGCTCGAGGAGATGGACAAGCTCGGGACGGTTTTCACGAACGACTGATGCGATGCGGCGCATGAAGCGGCAAGCCGGGGACAGACCCCGGTTTCCGTCGCCGCCGCATTCCGGAAACCACCAGGGTCTGTCCCCACGTTGATCCGCGAACCGCCTCCCTTCTTCCACCGCGGGCCCAGCCCGCTCGCCCGCGTCACGTTCTTCATCCTGGCGGCGATCGCCCTGATGATCGCCGACCACCGCTTCCACGCCCTGGAGACGGTGCGCATGTCGCTCGCGGTGCTCGCCTACCCGCTGCAGCAGGTCGCGGCCCTGCCCGCGCGCGCCGGGGCGCGCATCTCCGACTTCTTCTCGAGCCAGGAGCAGCTGCTGCGGGAGAACCGGGCGCTGCGCGCGCGCGTGCTCGAGCAGTCGGCGATGGCGCAGGAGGCGCGGCTGCTGCGCTCCGAGGTCGAGCACCTGGCCGGCATGGCGCCGGGGCACAGCCCCTACGCCCAGGGCGGGGTGATCGCCGAGGTGCTCTACACCGCGCGCAACCCGTTCAGCCGCAAGATCGTGGTCGACAAGGGCCTCACCGACGGCATCCAGGCGGGAATGCCGGCCATCGACGGCAGGGGTGTGGTGGGCCAGGTGACGAGTGTGCGCACCTTCACGAGCGAGGTCACCCTCGTCACCGAGAAGGACCAGTCGGTGCCGGTGATGGTGGTGCGCAACGGGCTGCGCGCGCTGGCCGTGGGCTCCGGCAAGGACCGCGGGATCGAGGTCCCGTTCATGCCGCTGTCGGCCGACGTGCGCGACGGCGACGTCCTGGTCACCTCCGGCATCGACGGCACGTACCCGGCGGGGCTCGTCGTGGCGCAGGTCACCAGCGTGCAGAAGAACGCCGCGTACGTGTTCTCGCGCATCGGCGCGCGCCCGGCCGCCGGGGTGGACAACTACCGCTACGTGATGCTCCTGCCGCTCAGGCCGGCGGCCCGGGCGCACGAGCGCACGCCCGAGGAGGGCGCGCGCGCGGCGCGCCCGCGCGGCGGCAGGACGGGAAGGCGCGATGCGCCCCGCTGACCTCACGCCCGTCGAGCGCGACGTGATGAAGCGGCCCGCGGGCGCGGGCGTGGTGTTCGTCTCGTTCGTGGGCGCCTACGTGCTCACGCTGCTGCCGTGGACCGGCACGTGGCTGCTCGCGCGCCCCGACTTCGTGCTGCTCGTGCTGCTCTTCTGGACCGTGCACCAGCCGCGCAGCGTCGGGCAGGGGATCGCCTTCGGGCTGGGCCTGCTGATGGACGTGAGCGACTCGGTGCTCCTCGGCCAGCACGCCTTCGCCTACGTGCTGGCGGTCTACGGGGCGCAGGTGCTGCGGGTGCGCATCCTCTCGTTCCACCTGCCCGAGCAGACGCTGCACGTGCTGGGGCTCACCCTCGTGTCCGCCTCGGCGATGCTGCTGCTCAACCTCCTGCTGGGCGCCGACTTCCCGGGGCTCGCCTTCTTCCTGTCGCCGGCGCTCACCGCGCTCGCCTGGGGCCCGGTCACCTGGGTGCTCTACGCGCCCGCCCTGCGCCGCCGGCGCGAGCCGGCCCCGTGATCCTCGGCCATGCCCTGCGCGACCAGCGGCGCGAGCTGGCGGTCTTCCGCCACCGGCTCCTCTTCGCCGTGCTGGCGATCCTCGCCGCCTTCGCCCTGCTGATCGCGCGCTTCGCCTGGCTGCAGGTGGCGCAGCACGAGTACTACCACACGCTCGCCGAGGCCAACCGCATCTCGGTCGTGCCCGTGGTGCCCAACCGCGGCCTCATCCTGGACCGCAACGGCAAGGTGCTGGCGGCGAACGATTCCGGCTACACGCTCGAGCTCGTCCCGGCCAAGGTGCCGAGCGTGGACCGGGCGATCGACGCGGTCTCGGCCGTGGTCGAGGTCGGCGCCCGCGACCGCCGGCGCTTCCGCAAGCTCCTCGAGGAGAGCCGCAACTTCGAGAGCCTGCCGCTGCGCACGCGGCTGACCGAGGAGGAGGTGGCGCGCTTCGCCGCCAACCGCTTCCGCTTCCCCGGCTTCGAGATCAAGGCGCGGCTCTTCCGCTCCTACCCCCAGGGCGAGATCGCCTCGCACGCCATCGGCTACATCGGCCGGATCAACGACGCCGACGTGAGGCGCCTGGACGCGGCGGGGCTCGCGACCAACTACAAGGGCACCGACCACATCGGCAAGCTCGGCATCGAGGGCGCCTACGAGCGCGAGCTGCACGGGGTCACCGGCTCGGAGCAGGTGGAGATCGACGCCGGGGGGCGCGCGATCCGCTCGCTCTCGCGCGTGGAGCCGCAGTCGGGCGACAACCTCGTGATGACGATCGACATCGAGCTGCAGAAGATCGCCGAGGAGGCGTTCGGCGACTACAAGGGCGCGCTGGTGGCGATCGACCCGCGCAACGGCGAGGTCCTCGCCCTCGTCTCCCGGCCCGACTTCGACCCCAGCCTCTTCGTCGACGGCATCGACCCCCAGAGCTGGGACGCGCTCAACAACTCCCCCGACAAGCCGCTCAACAACCGGGCGCTGCGGGGCCAGTATCCGCCCGGCTCCACGATCAAGCCCTTCATGGCGCTCGCGGCCCTCACCTACCACACCCGCTCGCCCCAGTTCACGATCTCCGACCCCGGCTACTTCTCGCTGCCGGGCATGACGCACCGCTACCGCGACTGGAAGCACGGCGGCCACGGCACCGTCGACATGCACAAGTCGATCGTGGTCTCCTGCGACACGTACTACTACGGCCTCGCCAACGAGCTCGGCATCGACGCGATCCACCGCTTCCTCGCCCGCTTCGGCTTCGGCAGGCGCACCGGGATCGACATCGACGGGGAGCTGGCCGGCCTGGCGCCCTCCCAGGAATGGAAGATGCAGCGCTTCCACCAGAAGTGGTACGCCGGCGACACGGTGAGCGTGGGCATCGGGCAGGGCTACCTGCTCGCGACTCCCCTGCAGCTCGCCGTCGCCGTGGCCACCCTCGCCAACGGCGGCGTGCCCGTGCACCCGCACCTGCTCAAGGCGATCCAGGACGCGCGCACCCAGGAGCTGCATCCCTACGCGCCGCCCGGGCCGGCGCCGGCGCCGATCGTCAAGCCGGCCGACCTCGCCGTGGTGCGCTCGGCGATGGTGGACGTGACCAGGCCGGGGGGACCGCCGTGGTGGCCTCGGCGGGCGCGCCCTACGAGATCGCCGCGAAGACCGGCACCGCGCAGGTGGTCGGCATGAAGCAGGGGGAGCGCTACGACGCCAAGCGCATGAAGCGCGAGCACTGGGACCACGCCCTCTTCATCGCCTTCGCGCCCGCCGACGACCCGAAGCTCGCCCTGGCGATCCTCGTGGAGAACGGGCAGCACGGCGGCTCCACCGCGGCCCCCATCGCGCGCAAGGTCTTCGACTACTACCTGCTGCACAAGCGCCCGGCGCAGAAGGCCCTGCCGCCGCCGCCGCCGGAGGCCGCCCCGGAGGAACATGATTAGCCGCGCCTTCGACCTCCTCTCCCGGCGCATCGACGGCCCCCTCATGGCCGCGCTGGCGCTCACCCTCGCCCTCGGGCTCACGGTCGTCTACTCGGCCTCCGGCGCCTCCATGGAGCGGGTCGCGAGCCAGGGACGCAACCTCGCCCTGGCGCTGCTCGCGCTGTGGATCTTCGCCAACGTGCCGCCCCAGGCGCTGCTGCGGCTGGCCCTGCCCGCCTACATCGTCGGGCTCGCGCTGCTCGTGGGCGTGGCCTTCTTCGGCGAGGTGCGCAACGGCGCCCGGCGCTGGCTCAACCTCGGCTTCACCACGCTGCAGCCGTCCGAGGTCATGAAGATCGCCGTGCCGCTCATGCTCGCGTGGTACTTCCACCGGCGCGAGGAGGGGCCGCGGCTGCGGGACTTCGCGGTGGCCGCCGTGATCCTCGCGATCCCCGTGGGGCTCGTGGTGCGCCAGCCGGACCTGGGCACGGCGCTGCTCATCTTCGCCTCCGGCTTCTTCGTGATCTTCCTCGCCGGGCTGTCCTGGCGGGTCCTGCTGTCGCTGGTCGCGGCGGGGGCGGCGAGCCTGCCCTTCGTCTGGAGCCTCATGCACGACTACCAGCGCCAGCGCGTGCTCACGCTCCTCAACCCCATGGACGACCCGCTCGGCGCCGGCTACCACATCATCCAGTCGACGATCGCGATCGGCTCCGGCGGCGTGCTGGGCAAGGGCTGGCTCAACGGCACCCAGGCCCAGCTCGACTTCGTGCCGGAACGCTCGACCGACTTCATCCTCGCCGTCTTCGGCGAGGAGTTCGGCCTGGTCGGCAACGCGATCCTCATCGCGCTCTACCTCCTCATCATCGTGCGCGGCATGATGATCGCGGCCAACGCGCCCACGGTCTTCTCCCGGCTCGCGGCCGGCGCCATCACGCTCACCTTCTTCACCTACGCGTTCGTGAACATGGGCATGGTCAGCGGCATCCTCCCGGTCGTGGGCGTGCCGCTGCCGATGGTCAGCTACGGCGGCACGGCGCTCCTGTCGATGCTGGTGGGCTTCGGCATCCTCATGTCGATCTCCACCCACAAGCAGCTGGTGTCGCGCTGATGCGCGCGCTGCCCGCGCTCGTCCTCGCCGCCGCGGCGGCCCTCGCCGGCTGCGCCTCGGGCCCGAAGGCCGGGCCCTACTACCAGGACGACGGCCCGCCGGCCTCGGTGCCGGTGGACATCGCCAAGGTGCCCGACGCGGTGCCGCGCGACGAGGCCTTCCACCGCTTCGCCAACCGCCCCTACACGGTCTTCGGCAAGACGTACGTGCCGGTCGCGGACAACGCGCCGTGGAAGCAGCGCGGCATCGCCTCGTGGTACGGGCGCAAGTTCCAGGGGCAGCGCACCGCCTCGGGCGAGCCCTACGACATGTTCGCGATGACCGCGGCCCACAAGACGCTGCCCATCCCCAGCTTCGCGAAGGTGACCAACCTCGCCAACGGCAAGTCGGTCGTGGTGCGCATCAACGACCGCGGGCCGTTCCACGGCGGGCGCATCATCGACCTGTCCTACGCCGCGGCCGTGCGCATCGGCCTCGCCGCGAAAGGCAGCGGCATGGTGGAGGTCGAGCGCGTGTTCGAGGCCACGCAGCCCGAGGTCGAGCGCACGTTGCCCGACCCCGGGACCGCGCCGCGGACCGCCTCGAAGACCGGCGAGCCGCCCGCCGCCGCGCCCGCGGCCGGCGTGCTCTGGCTGCAGCTCGGCGCCTTCTCCAGCGCCGAGGCCGCGGAGCGCTTCCGCCGCGAGGCGGCGAAGGCGCTGCCGTGGATGCTCGAGCCGATCGACGTGGCCGAGCGCGACGGGCTGCACCGCGTGCGCCTGGGCCCCTACCGCAACCGCGAGGAAGCCGAGGCGATCGCCGGGAAGGTGCGCGACTCCCTCGGCTACCCGCCCACCATCACCGACCGCTGATGCCCCGCCTCGCCCCGCTCGTCGCCGCCTGCGCCCTCCTGCTCTCGCTCGCCGCCCGCGCCGGCGCGCCGCCCGCGCCGCCCACGCCGCCGCCGATCGCCGCCCGCGCCTACGTGCTCGTAGACGCGCAAAGCGGCCGCACGCTGGCCGCCGAGGGCGAGGCCGACCCCTTCGAGCCGGCCTCGCTCACCAAGCTCATGACCGCGTACCTCGCCTTCCAGGCGCTGCGCGAGCACCGCCTCGACCCCGCCCAGGCGGTGAAGCCCTCCGCGGCGGCGCTCGCCGCCCCCGGCGAGCGCATGTTCCTCGACGCCTCGCACCCGGCCACCGTGGACGAGCTCCTCCAGGGCCTCGCCGTCGATTCGGCCAACGACGCGGCGATCGCGCTCGCCGAGGCGGTGGGCGGAAGCCGCGAGGGCTTTGTCGCGCAGATGAACCGCGCGGCCGCGCGCCTGGGCCTCGCCGACTCGCATTTCGCCAACGCGACCGGGCGCCCCGAGGCCGGGCACCACGCCAGCGCGCGCGACCTCGCGAAGCTGGCCCTGGCGCTCCTGGCCGAATACCCCGCGCGCTGCGCGCTCTTCGCGCAGCGCGAGTTCCGCTACCACGGCATCGTCCAGGCGAACCGCAACAAGCTGCTCTGGATCGATCCCACGGTCGACGGGATGCAGGCCGGCTTCACCGAGGCGTCCGACTACGGCATCGTCGTCACCGCCCGGCGCGGCGAGCGCCGCCTGGTCGCGGTGCTCCTCGGCGTCGAATCGGAGGCGCTGCGCACCTCCGAAGCGCAGAAGCTGCTCAACTTCGGCTTCCAGGCCTACCAGACGCGGCGCCTGTACCGCGCCGGGCAGCCGGTGGCCACGCCCGCGATCTACCGCGGCACCCGCGCCGAGGTGCGCGTCGGCCTCGCGCACGACGTCTGGGTCACGCTGCCGCGCGGCGCGTTCACGGGGCTCGGCGCCGTCCTCGAGACGCGCCAGCCCTTCGTCGCGCCGCTTGCCCGGGGGGAGAAAGCGGGGATAATGAAGATCACGCGCGACGGCGCTCCCCTCGGGGAATTTCCGGTCGTCGCGCTCGACGACGTGCCGGTCGCCGGGTTCCTCTCGCGCGGCTGGGACACCCTCAGGCTCATGTTCGGCCCCACGCCATGACCGCGCCCATCGCCCATTTCAACGGCAGGCTCCTGCCCCTCGACGAGATCCACGTCTCCCCGCTCGACCGCGGCTTCCTCTTCGGCGACGGGGTGTACGAGGTGATCCCCGTGTACGGCGGCGTGCCCCTGCGCGGGCGCGAGCACTTCGAGCGGCTGCAGCGCTCGATGGACGAGATCCGGCTCGCGAACCCGCACCCGGTCGACGCCTGGCTGGCGCTCGTCGACCAGCTCCTCGCGCACCATCCCGGCAACCAGTCGGTGTACATCCAGGTCACCCGCGGCGTGCCGCAGAAGCGCGACCATGCGATCCCGGCGGGGCTCGCACCCACCGTCTTCATGATGTGCCAGCCGCTGCCGACCCCCTCGCGCGAGGCGATCGAGCAGGGCGTGGCGTGCGTGACCGCCCGCGACTTCCGCTGGGAGAAGTGCCACATCAAGTCCACGTCGCTCCTGGGCAACGTCCTCGCCCGGCAGCTCTCGGTCGACGCGGGCGCCACCGAGACGATCCTCCTGCGCGACGGGTTCGTGACCGAGGCCTCGGCCTCGAACGTCTTCGTGGTGAAGGACGGCCGCGTGGCGGCTCCGCCGCAGGACCACCGGATCCTCCTCGGCATCACCTACGACCTGCTCGTGCGCCTCGCGCGCGAGGGGGCGGTCGCGCTGGACATCCGCCCGGTGCCGGAGGCCGAGCTGCGCGCGGCCGACGAGGTCTGGCTCTCGTCCTCGACCAAGGAGGTGCTCGCCGTGACGACCCTCGACGGGCGGCCCGTCGGCGACGCTCGCCCGGGGCCCGTCTTCCGGCGCATGCACGCCCTCTACCAGGACTACAAGGCGCGGCTGCGGCAGGAGGCGGCCCGGGCGGCTTGAACGCACGGCCCGCGGCGCCCATGTCCTCCGAATGGATACCGCCGGAATGAACCACCCCGAAGAGCGCCCCTCGCTGCTGCAGTTCCCCTGCGAGTTTCCGATGAAGGTCATGGGCCGGCGCGAGGACGGCTTCGCGCAGCTCGTCGCCGGCATCGTGCAGCGCCACGCGCCCGACTTCCGCCCCGAGACGATGGAGATGCGCTCGTCGAAGAACGCGCGCTACCTGTCGCTCACCGTCGTCGTCAACGCCCGCTCCCGCGAGCAGCTCGACGCGCTGTACTCGGAGCTGTCGAGGCACCCCATGGTCCTCATGGTGCTGTGAGGCTGCGGCCCCTGGGCCGCGTGGCCTACGAGCCCACGTGGCGCGCGATGCAGGCGTTCAACGCCGCGCGCACCGCCGCCACGCCGGACGAGGTGTGGCTCGTCGAGCACCCGCCCGTCTTCACCCTGGGGCTCGCCGGCCGGCGCGAGCACGTGCGCGACCCGGGTTCCATCCCCGTGGTCGGCACCGACCGCGGCGGGCAGGTGACCTACCACGGGCCCGGGCAGGCCGTCGCCTACGTCCTCGCCGACCTGCGCCGGCTCGGCATCGGGGTGAAGGCGCTGGTGCGCGCGCTGGAGGCGGCGGCGATCGAGGTGCTCGCCGACCACGGCGTCGCAGGCGAGCGCCGCGCCGGGATGCCGGGCGTGTACGTGGACGGGGCGAAGATCGCCGCGATCGGGCTGCGCGTGGCGCGCGGGTGCAGCTACCACGGCATCGCGCTCAACGTCGACCTCGACCTCGCCCCCTTCGCGCGCATCGACCCCTGCGGCTACCCGGGCCTCGCCTCCACCCGCCTGGCCGACCACGGCGTCCGTGCTAGCATCGGCGAGGTGCATTCCGCCCTCGGCGCGGCCCTCGCCCGCCGCCTCGTCCCCGCGCCCGATCCATGCCCGATCCCGACCTGAAGCTGCAGCGCAAGCGCGCCCTCAAGACCGACCGCATCCCGATCAAGGTCGCGCCGTCGGAGCCGCTGCGCAAGCCCGCGTGGATCCGCGTGCGCGCCGGCGGCGGCGAGCGCTTCACGCAGATCAAGCAGGCCCTGCGGGAGGCGAAGCTGCACACCGTGTGCGAGGAGGCGTCCTGCCCGAACATCGGCGAGTGCTTCGGCCACGGCACCGCCACCTTCATGATCATGGGCGACCTGTGCACGCGCCGCTGCCCCTTCTGCGACGTGGCGCACGGCCGCCCGCAGCCCCTCGACCCCGAGGAGCCGGCGCATCTGGCCGGGACCATCGCGGCGATGGGCCTCGCGTACGTGGTGGTGACGAGCGTGGACCGCGACGACCTGCGCGACGGCGGCGCGGGGCACTTCGCCGAGTGCATCCGGGCGGTGCGCGCGCGCTCGCCGGCCACCCGCATCGAGATCCTCACGCCCGACTTCCGCGGCCGCCTCGCGCGCGCCCTCGAGGCCCTCGGCGCGGCCCCTCCGGACGTGATGAACCACAACCTCGAGACGGTGCCGCGGCTGTACCGCCAGGCCCGTCCCGGCGCCGACTACGCCCACTCGCTCGAGCTGCTGCGCGCCTTCCGGGCGCGGCACCCGCAGGTGCCGACCAAGTCGGGCCTCATGGTGGGGCTGGGCGAGACGGTCGAGGAGATCCTCGCGGTGATGCGCGACCTGCGGGCCCACGGCGTGGAAATGCTCACGGTGGGACAGTACCTGCAGCCCTCGCGCCACCACCTGCCGGTGGCGCGCTACGCGCACCCGGACGAGTTCCGCGCGCTCGAGCGCGAGGCGCTGGCGATGGGCTTCGCCAACGCCGCGTGCGGCCCGATGGTGCGGTCGAGCTACCACGCCGACCGCCAGGCCGCCGGGATCGCCTAGCCGCCCCCGGGCCGCAGGCCCCCCCTAGGCGATGCGCTCGTAGGCGGGCAGCGTGAGGAAGTCCACGTAGTCGTCGCTCGCCGTGATCTCCTCGAAGAGCTTCGCCCCCTCGGCATAGCGCCCGGCCGCGTAGGCCTCGGCGCCCACGAGGGCGGGCGTGCGGCGCAGCTCGTCGGCGAGCACCTCGTGGAAGAGCTCGCGCGTCACCTTGCGCCCGTCGTCGAGCACGCCCTTGGGCGAGCGCATCCACTGCCAGACCTGCGAGCGCGAGATCTCCGCCGTGGCCGCGTCCTCCATCAGGTTGAAGATGGGCACGCAGCCGTTGCCGGCGAGCCACGCGCCGATGTACTGGATGCCGACCTGGACGTTGTTGCGCAGCCCCGCCTCGGTGATGGGTCGCTCCGGCGCGAAGTCGAGGAGCTGCGCGGCCGAGACCTCGACGTCGGGGCGCTGGCGCGCGTACTGGTTGGGCCCGGGCATGTGGCGGTCGAACACCTCCCGGGCGATCTGCACCAGGCCCGGGTGCGCGACCCAGGTGCCGTCGCAGCCGTCGCCCGCCTCGCGCTCCTTGTCGGCGCGCACCTTGGCCATCGCGAGCGCGTTCGCCTCGGGATCGTTGCGGATCGGGATCTGCGCGGCCATGCCGCCCATGGCGGGGGCGGCGCGCCGGTGCGCCGTCTTCACGAGCAGCAGCGCGTAGGCGCGCATGAACGGTGACGTCATCGTGACCAGCCCGCGGTCGGCGAGGCAGAACTCCGGATGCGAGCGCAGCTTCTTGATGCACGAGAAGATGTAGTCCCAGCGCCCGATGTTCAGGCCCGCGGAATGCTCGCGCAGCTCCCACAGGATCTCGTCCATCTCGAAGGCCGCCGGCAGCGTCTCCACCAGCACGGTGGCGCGCACGCTGCCCACCGGCACCCCGAGGCGACGCTGGGCGGCGACGAAGACGTCGTTCCAGAGCCGCGCCTCGAGGTGGGACTCGAGCTTCGGCAGGTAGTAGTAGGGGCCGCTGCCGCGCGCGAGGAGCTCGCGCGCGTTGTGGTAGAAGTGCAGGCCGAAATCGAAGAGCGCTCCGGCGAGCGGCGCGCCGTCGAGCCGCACGTGCTTCTCGTCGAGGTGCCAGCCGCGCGGGCGCGGGATGAGCACGGCGGTGCGCTCCCCGAGCCGGTAGCGCTTGCCCGCCTGCTCGAGGGCGATGGTGCCGCGCACGGCGTCCATCAGGTTCGCCTGGCCGCCGACCATGTTGTCCCAGGTGGGGCAGTTCGCATCCTCGAAGTCGGCCATGAACGTGCTCGCCCCCGAGTTCATCGCGTTGATGACCATCTTGCGGTCGGTGGGGCCGGTGATCTCGACGCGCCGGTCGAGGAGGTCCGCGGGCTGCGCGGCCACCGTCCAGTCGCCGGCGCGGATCGCGCGCGTTTCGGGCAGGAAGTCGGGCATGACGCCGGCGTCGAACTCGCGCTGGCGCTCGGCGCGCCGCGCGAGCAGGGCCTGGCGGCGCGGCTCGAAGGCGCGGCAGAGCTCGGCCACGAACCCGAGCGCCTCGTGCGTGAGCACGTGGGCATACTCGGGGGGCCAGGGGGCCTCGATGCGCAGGCCGGCGGGCAGGGCGGGTGTCGTTTCCATGGGGCTCCTCGGGAAGCTTGCAGTGTATTACCGAACTCAAATAGCATTAATGGCGCGTTCGGGGGAAGCGTCTTGTACCCGCACTAAGAGAAAGAAACGGTGATGGACAAGTTCAAGGAGCTCAGCACGTTCGTCGAGGTGGCGCAACGCGGCAGCCTCTCGGCGGCGGCGCGCGAGGAAGGGATCACCCCCGCGATGGTGGGGCGGCGCATCGACCAGCTCGAGGTTCGCCTCGGCGTGAAGCTGTTCAAGCGCTCGACGCGGAAGGTGACGCTGACCCCGGAAGGCACCACCTTCTACGAGGACTGCCACCGCATCCTCGAGGAGCTGCGCTCGGCGGAGGACGCGCTCACGGTGGGCACGAGGAGCGCCTCCGGGCGCCTCATCCTCACGGCCCCCACGGCCTTCGGGCGCAAGCACATCGCCCCGCACCTGCCCGGCTTCATCGCCCAGCACCCGAACCTGGCCATCACGCTGCACCTGTCCGAGCGGCTGGTGGACCTCAAGAACGAGCGCTTCGACCTCGCGATCCGCATCGCCGACCTGAAGAGCGCGGACCTCATCGCCGCGCGGCTGGCCCGCAACCACCGGGTCGTGTGCGGCGCGCCCGCGTACTTCAAGCGCGCCGGCAAGCCGCGCACCCTCGCCGACCTCCCCCGGCACAACTGCCTCGTCACGGGCACCGAGACCGGGGTGGGCGACGCGTGGAGCTTCCAGGAGAAGGGCAAGCCCGTCACCGTGAAGGTGGGCGGCAACCTCCAGTGCAACGACGGGGAGGTGCTCACGCGCTGGTCGATCGCCGGCGAGGGCCTCGCCTGGCGCAGCGCCTGGGAGGTGAGCGAGGAGGTGAAGCGCGGACGGCTCGTGACGGTCCTCGACGACTACGCCTTCCCCGGCAACAACATCTACGCCGTGTACGCCGAGCGGCGGCTGCTGCCCGCCAAGGTGCGGTTCTTCATCGAGTACCTGCGCAAGTCGTTCGGGGATCCGCCGTACTGGGAGTAGGGGACATCCTCGCGGTTCGGGCAACCCTCTCCCAAGGCAGAGGGAGCAATCGTGGGACGCGGTTTGGTGAATGCCGGCGCTGTTTAACGGAACTGCTTGACCACGTGCTGCTGGCGGCGGCTCACCGCGAGCTTCTCGCCGGTATCCCGGACGACCACCGCCCAGCCGGACTCGCTCTCCTCGGCGTTGCGCTCGAAGCCCACGATGGCGTGGCGCGCCACGAGGCAGTTGCGGTGCACGCGCACGAACTCCCCGGCGAACTCCTCCTCCAGGCGGGTGAGGGACTCCTCGACCAGGAACTCGCGCTCGGCGGTGCGCACGGTCACGTACTTGAGCTCCGCGCGCAGGTAGAGGACGTCGGCGAGGGCGACCAGGTGGATCTTGCCGCGCTCGTGGACCGAGAGGTGGCGGCGCGGCTGGTTGGCGGCCGCGTCGAGGGCCTCGCGCGACACGGGCGGGGCCGAGCGCGTCTTGCCGAGCGCCGCCAGCAGGCGCTCGAGGCGGATCGGCTTGAGCAGGTAGTCGATCGCGTTCACCTCGAAGGCCTTGACCGCGTAGGCGTCGAACGCGGTCGTGAAGATGATCGCCGGGGGATCGGCCATGCCGGCGATGTGGCGGGCGGCCTCGATCCCGTCGATCTCCGGCATGCGGATGTCGAGCAGCACCACGTCCACCTTCTGCCGGTTCAGCACCTCGAGCGCCTCGCGCCCGTTGCGCGCCTCGGCCACCACCACCGCCGGGAAGCGCTCGCCGGCCTCCTCGAGGAGGTCGCGCAGGCGCGCGCGCGCGGGCGCCTCGTCGTCGGCGATGAGGATGCGCGCCTCCCGGGGCGGGGTCATGCGGGCACGGTGAGGTAGGGCATGCGGATCGTCACCCGGTAGCGCCCGTCGCGCACCCGCGACTCCATGCTCGCCTCGACGTCGAAGTGCAGCTGCAGGCGCTCGCGGATGTTGGCGATGGCCATGCGGTTGCCGGAGGCGTGCCGGGCCTCGCCCGCGTACGGGTTCGACAGCTCCAGCACGAGCTGCCCGCCGGCCACCC
Source organism: uncultured beta proteobacterium (assembly GCA_963741815.1). Lineage (GTDB taxonomy): Bacteria > Pseudomonadota > Gammaproteobacteria > Burkholderiales > Usitatibacteraceae > Usitatibacter. Next base: position 331,934 of record CAVUJI010000003.1, on the reverse strand, counting down.
GCACCTCGATGGCGATCTCGCCGCCCTCGGGCGTGGGCTCGATGCCGTGGTACACCGCGTTCTCCACCAGGGGCTGGAGCATGAGCGGCGGCACCAGCGCGTCGGGGCGCATCTCGGCGGTCTTCCACGCCACCCGCAGCCGCTCGCCCAGGCGCAGGCTCTCGATCGCGAGGTACTGGCGGGCGAGCTCGACCTCGCCGCCGACCGGGACCAGGGTGCGGTTGTCGGCCATCAGCACCCGGAAGAGGTCGGCCATGTCCTCGAGGACGCGCTCGGCGCGCCGCGGCTCGGAGCGGATGAGCGAGAGCACCGCGTTGATGCTGTTGTACAGGAAGTGGGGGCGGATGCGCGCCTGCAGCGCCTGGATGCGCGCCTCGGCCACGGCGGGCGACAGGGCCCGCGCCCGCAGGTCGAAGTAGGCGAAGGTGACCGCGGTGGCGAAGAGGACGAGGAGGGCCACCTGGACGAAGGCCATCGGATGGCGCTCGTCGAAGTAGCGCCCGAGCGTCTGCGTCATGCCCCAGGCGGCGGCCAGCTCGAAGGCGGCCACGGCCGCGAGCGCCCCGGCGTAGCCCAGGGCGTGGAGCCAGCGGCGCGCCGCGCAGAAGGCGACGAGGCTGGCCAGGAGCACCGGCTCGCAGTAGGCGGCGAGGACGAGGAACTCGAACCAGGCCCCGGCGGGGGTGGGCGCGCGCAGCACGGCGCCGGCGGCGAGCAGCGCGTTGACCAGCACCAGCGAACGCAGCATCACGCCGACATTGCAGAAGTTCGGCAGCCGGATCGCGTTTCCCGTCTGATTTATACTCGCCACGTCCCGCATTTGGCCATCGCCGCCGCTTCCATGCAACCAGACGACAAGACAGCGCGGCAGGCGCCCGCCGGCAAGGCATGGTCGGGGCGCTTCGCCGAGCCCCTCGACGCGCTCACCCGCCGCTTCACCGCCTCGGTCGACTTCGACCGTCGCCTGGCGCCGTTCGACATCGAGGGCTCCCTCGCCCACGCCCGGATGCTCGCCCGCCAGGGCCTCCTCGCCGCCGCCGACCTCGCCGACATCGAGCGCGGGATGGCCGCGATCCGTCGAGGAGATGCGCACGGGCACCTTCCCCTGGTCGCTCGAGCGCGAGGACGTGCACCTCAACATCGAGCACCGGCTGACCGCGATGGTGGGCGACGCGGGCAAGCGGCTGCACACCGCGCGCTCGCGCAACGACCAGGTCGCCACCGACATGCGCCTGTGGCTGCGGAGCCGAGATCGACGCCCTGGCCGGCCTGCTGCGCACCGTGCGCGAGCGCCTGCTCGCCATCGCCGAGGAGCACGCGGCGACCCTGATGCCGGGCTTCACGCACCTGCAGGTCGCCCAGCCCGTCACCTTCGGCCACCACCTGCATGGCCTACTTCGAGATGTTCACGCGGGACGCCGAGCGGCTCGCCGACTGCCGCCGGCGGGTGAACCGGCTGCCGCTCGGCGCCGCGGCGCTGGCCGGCACCACCTACCCGATCGACCGGGCGTGGGTGGCGCGTGAGCTCGGCTTCGACGGGGTGTGCGAGAACTCGCTCGACGCCGTCTCCGACCGGGACTTCGCGGTCGAATTCCTCGCCTGCGCGGCGCTCGCCATGGTGCACCTGTCGCGCCTGGCCGAGGAGCTGGTGCTCTGGATGAGCCCGCGCTTCGGCTTCGTGGACTCGCCCGACCGCTTCTGCACCGGCTCCTCGATCATGCCGCAGAAGAAGAACCCGGACGTGCCGGAGCTGATGCGCGGCAAGACCGGGCGCGTCTTCGGCCACCTCGTGGCCCTGCTCACGCTGATGAAGGGCCAGCCGCTCGCCTACAACAAGGACAACCAGGAAGACAAGGAGCCGCTGTTCGACGCCGTCGACACCCTGCGCGACGTCGCTGGCGCTCCTGGCCGAGCTCCTGCCCGGCGTGCGCCCGCGGCCCGAGCGCATGCGCGCGGCGCTCGCCGAGGGCTACGCGACCGCCACCGACCTCGCCGACTACCTGGTGCGCAAGGGGCTGCCGTTCCGCGACGCGCACGAGGCGGTCGCGCGCGCGGTGCGCGAGGCCGAGGCGGCGGGGTGCGACCTGCCGCAGCTCGCCGTCGAGGCGCTGCGCCGCTTCTGCCCGCTGGTGGGAGACGACGTGCTGGCCGTGCTCACGCCCGAGGGCAGCGTCGCGGCCCGCTCCCACGTGGGCGGCACCGCCCCCGAGGCGGTGCGCGCGGCGATCGCCCGGGCCCGCGGGCGGCTCTAGCCCGGGCTTGCCTAGGCCGCCTGCTCGGTCTTCGCCTCGTAGATGCGGCAGATGCGCCGGGTCTCGGGGCCGGAGAGCCGGTCGCCCATCCGCCCGCAGCGGTAGATGCGCTGCGAGAGCTTCTGGCACCAGGCGCAGCTCTGGCAGACGCCGAACGGCGCCCCGTCGTTGTCCTGCTGCAGCGTCACGAGCGCCTCGCGCAGCGCCGAGACGGCGTTGCGGATGCGGTTCGGGCTGATGTTGCGGGTGGCGTTCTGCCAGGCGAGCGCCGGCTGCGACTCGTAGAGGAGGCGCTCGCCGGAGGGCGACAGGCGCAGGCGCACCACGCGCCGGTCGATGTCGTCCTCGAAGCGCTCGATGAGGCCGCGGCGGTCGAGGAGCAGCAGCGTCTGGGAGACCGTGCCCTTGGTGAGGCCGAGGTAGTCGGCGAGGGCCTGGGGCGTGTTGGAGTAGCGGTTGGCGCGGCTGAGATAGATGAGCGACTGCAGGTGGACCGGCTGGAGCGACTCCTCGGCGCCCGCCTTGCGCAGCTCCGAGCGCATGAGGTTGCCGAGCCGCTCGACCAGCTCGAGAAGGACGGTCGGATTCTTGTCCAGGCGTGCCTCCTTCGCGGAAACGTCCGCTCCGGCGCATTAGTATCGAGCCGATACGGAAATGTCAAGGATTTGACGACAGGAATTTTCGTGTCGGGTCGAAACCAACCAGCCGCGCGGCGCGCCGGGTGCCGGATTCCGTCGCTTTCCGACGCGCCGGATCAGCCGAAATCGGCGCGCTCGCCGCACTGCGCGGCGACGATGCGCGCGAGCGCGGCGAAGAGATCGTCGCCGCTTCGCGTGTCGCGCCACGCCCCGTCGCGCCAGGCGAAGTGCAGGCCGCCGGAGCGCGCCGCCACCCAGATCTCTCGGTTCGCCGCCTGGCGGTTCACCACGATCACGCTGCCGTCGGGGCAGCCGAGGGTGAGCACGCCCTCCTCGAGGTCCACGTCGAGCGCCTCGAGCGCCTCGGCGGCCGCCTCGATGCGCGCGAACGCGGCGTCGGCCGCGCTGTGGAATTCCGATTCCGTCATAATGCCCGCCATGATACGCGCCCTCGCCGCCGCCGCCCTCGTGCTGGCGCTCGCCGCGTGCGGCCAGCGCGGGCCGCTGCGCCTGCCCGAGCCGCCCAGGCCGGCGCCCTCCCAGCCCGCCTCATGAGGTTCCTCGCGCGCGACGGGGGCGAGCTGCGCCTCGAGGGCGTGGCGCTCGCCGAGGTCGCGCGCCGCTTCGGCACCCCGTGCTACGTCTACTCGCGCGCCGCGCTCGAGGCGGCGTACCGCGACTTCGACGCCGGGCTCGCCGGCGTCGACCACCTCGTCTGCTACGCGGTCAAGGCGAACGGCAACCTCGCGGTGCTCGACGCGCTGGCGCGCCTGGGCGCCGGGTTCGACATCGTCTCCGGCGGCGAGCTCGCGCGCGTGCTCGCCGCGGGCGGGCGCGCCGAGCGGGTGATCTTCTCGGGCGTCGGCAAGACCGAGGCCGAGATCCGCGCCGCCCTCGAGGCCGGCATCAAGTGCTTCAACGTGGAAAGCGAGCCGGAGCTCGAGCGCATCGACGCGGTGGCCGCCGCGCTCGGGCGCACCGCCCCCGTGTCCCTGCGCATCAACCCGGACGTGGACGCGCGCACCCACCCGTACATCTCCACGGGCCTGGCGGGCAACAAGTTCGGCATCCCCCACGCGCGCGCGCGCGCCGCCTACCGCCACGCCGCGCGCCTGGCGCACCTGCGCGTGACCGGGATCGATTGCCACATCGGCTCGCAGATCCTCGAGGTGGCCCCCCTCGAGGAGGCGCTCGAGCGGGTGATGGAGCTCGTCGCCGCGCTCGCCGCCGACGGCATCGCGCTCGAGCACGCCGACCTGGGCGGCGGGCTCGGGATCCGCTACCGCGACGAGGACGCGCCCGACATCCGCGCCTACTGCGAGGGCGTCGCGCGCCGGCTCGCCGGCACGTCCCTGCAGGTGCTGCTCGAGCCCGGGCGCGCCATCGCCGGGCCCGCCGGCGTGCTGCTCGCGCGCGTGGAGTACCTCAAGCTCGACAAGGCGCGGCGCTTCGCGGTCGTGGACGCGTCCATGGCGGAGCTGCTGCGCCCGGCGCTCTACGAGGCGTGGCACGAGATCGTCCCGGTGGGCGACGCCGCGGGGCGCGAGAGCGCCCTCTGGGACGTGGTGGGCCCGGTGTGCGAGTCCTCGGACGTCCTCGGGCGCGAGCGGCGCCTCGCGCTCGCCGCCGGCGACGTCCTCGCGATCCTGTCGGCGGGCGCCTACGGGATGACGATGGCCTCGAACTACAACGCGCGCGCGCGCCCGCCGGAAGTGATGGTGGACGGCGCGCGCATGGTCGAGGTGCGCCGCCGCGAGAGCGTGCAGTCCCTCTTCGCCCTCGAGCGGCGCCTGCCGGACTGAGCGCGCGGTGCAAGCCGGCGCGATGCGGACGATATCGGTGTCGTGTCGATACCAATAGCCTCCGAGCCCGATCAAATAGTCACGCTTGACACGCACGGATTTCATGCCATCGCGCATAGAATCGGCTCACCAATCCCGTTCGATGTGAATCCGAACGCTTGGTAGTGCGCAACAAGCGGCCCGCCGGGCGGCGCGCACGACAGACAATCGGTCCACCATTGAAAGGAGTTGAACATGGCTACGAAGAAGAAAGCTGCGAAGAAGAAGCCGGCCGCCAAGAAAAAGACGGCCAAGAAGAAGGCTTCGAAGAAGCGCGTAGCGAAGAAGAAGACGTCCAAGAAGAAGGCTGCGAAGAAGAAGTCCTCGAAGAAGTCCTCGAAGAAGTCTTCCAAGAAGTCTTCCAAGAAGTCCAAGAAGTCCAAGAAGGCGAAGAAGGCGAAGAAGTCCTCGAAGAAGGCAGCCAAGAAGGCGCCGGCCCGCAAGGCGGCGAAAAAGAAGCCTGCGAAGAGGAAGGCGGCGAGGAGGAAGCCGAAGGCGTCGGCGGCCCCGATGAAGCCGATGTCGGCTCCCGCGGTCACCCCCGTCATCACGCCGCTGATCAAGCCGATGAGCTAGGAGGGGGCCTGCGGGCTTCCTCCAGCCGGCGGCTGGACCCGAATACGAGGCGCGACCCGACCGGTCCCGCGCAAGCGGCAGGCAGCACGGCCGGGTAGCGCCTCGCAAGCGGGCTCCCCTCAAGCCCCCGCCAGGGCGAATTCCCTCTGCGTCACGTAGCGGCCCGTGCCCGGCTCGGAGCGCACCAGCGCCACCGAGGCGAGGCGCCATCGCACCGGCTCGACCTCCGCGCGCGGCAGCGCCCGCTCGATGCGGCGCGCGAGCGTGAGGTGCGGGGCGAAGGGCCGGTCCTCGAGCGCGAAGCCCGCGGCGCGCAGCCGCGCGGCCAGTCGCGCCTGCACGCGCCGCCAGCTCCGGCGGGGGAGCGAGGCTTCCCGCCCAGGCCACGCGCGCCGCCCGGAACGAGCCCACGCAGTCGAGGCGCAGCTCGAAGGGCGACGGCGCGAGCTGGCGGCCGGCGGCGGCCGCGGCCGGCACGCGCGCGGCGTCCACCTCCCCCAGGAACGCGAGCGTGAGGTGCAGCTTCGCCTGCGGCACTGCGCGGCCCCCGGTCGCGGCGGCGACGTCGCGGGCGAGGCGGGCCAGCCGCTCGGCCGCGGGCGTGTCGGGCCAGGCGGCGAAGAAGAGCCGCGCCACGGCTAGAACAGGAAGAGTGTGGCGAGCCCCAGGAAGATGAAGAAGCCCATGCTGTCCGTCACGAAGGTGAGGAAGACGCTCGAGCCCACGGCGGGGTCCCGGCCGAAGCGCTCGAGGGCGAGGGGGATGAAGATCCCGGCGAGCGCCGCGACCATGAGGTTGAGCAGCATGGCCAGCGCCATCACCCCGCCGAGGGCGACGTTGCGGTACAGCATCCAGGCGACGATCCCGAGCACCCCGCCCCACAGCACGCCGTTGAGCACGCTGATGCCGAGCTCCTTGGCGAGGAGCCGGCGTGCGTGCTCGGGGCTGAGCTGGCCGAGGGCGAGCGCGCGCACGATGAGGGTGTTGGTCTGGTTCCCGGAGTTGCCGCCGATCCCCGCCACGATGGGCATCAGCGCGGCCAGCGCGGCCAGGCGCGAGATCGATCCCTCGAACGCACCCACGACGCGCGAGGCGACGAAGGCGGTGCAGAGGTTGAGCGCGAGCCAGGGGCCGCGGTTCTTGGCGCTCTCCCAGACGCTCGCGAAGAGGTCCTCCTCCTCGCGCAGGCCGACGTTGCCGAGCGCCTGGGCCTCCTGGCGCTCGCGCACGTACTCGAGCACGCGATCGACGGTGATGCGCCCGACCACCTGCCCGTCGCCGTCGACCACCGGCGCGCACACCAGGCCGTAGCGGTCGAACGCCTGCGCGGCGTCGTCCGCGTCGCTCTCGGGCGTGAACGAGACGATGTCGCGCTCGTAGAGCCCGGCCACCTCGACGTCGGGCTCGGTCACGAGCAGGCGGTTCAGCGCCAGCGCCCCCTGGAGGTGGTCGGCGCGGTCGACCACGAAGAGCGCGTCGGTCTGCGCCGGCAGCTCGTCGAAGCGGCGCAGGTAGCGCAGCGCCACCTCGCAGGTCACGTCCTCCCGGATGCTCACGATCTCGAAGTCCATGAGCGAGCCGACCGTGCCCTCCTCGTACGACAGGGCCGATTGCAGGTGCGCGCGGTCCTCGACGTCCTGCAGCTCGAGGATGTACTGGACGACGTCCTCGGGCAGGTGCGGCGCGAGGTCCGCGATCTGGTCGGCGTCGAGGTGCTGCGCGGCGGCCACCACGTCGGCCGCGTCCATGTGCTCGAGCAGCGACTCGCGCACCGCGTCGGCGAGCTCGAGCAGGACCTCGCCGCGCCGCTCGGGAGGCACCAGGGCCCAGGTCCACAGCCGCTCCTCGATCGGCCAGCCCTCGAGGATGCGCGCGACGTCGGCCGGGTGCAGCTCGGCGAGCAGCGCGCGCGCCTCGGCGGCCCCCGCCTCGCGCCCGGGCGCCGGGTCGGCGTCGCGGCGGCGCTCGAGGATCGCCTCGACCGCCTCCACCTGCTCGCGCTCGCGCGGCGTGCCGGCGGTCTCGAGCTCGTCGGCGCGCGCGGCCCTCACGGCAGCTCCGCCGCGGGCATGCGGGCGAGGATCGTGGCGGTCCTGCGCGCGAGCCACGCCGTGTTCCGGTGCCGGTCGTAGAAGCGCGGGTCGGGGACCATGGCCGCCAGGCGCGCGGCCGCCTCCGGGCCGAGGCGCGCGGCACTCGTGCCGTAGTAGTGGCGCGCGGCCGCCTCCACGCCGAAGATGCCGTCGCCCCACTCGATCACGTTGAGGTAGATCTCGAGGATGCGGCGCTTGTCCATCAGCAATTCGATCATGACGGTGATGACGGCCTCCTGGCCCTTGCGCAGCACCGTGCGGCGCCCCGACAGGAAGAGGTTCTTGGCGAGCTGCTGGGAGATGGTCGAGCCTCCTGCGACCACCCGGCCCCGGCGCCGGTTCTTCTCGCGCGCCTTCTCGATCGCCTCCCAGTCGAAGCCCTCATGATCGACGAAGCGCGCGTCTTCCGCCACCACCACCGCCCGCTTCAGGGACGGCGAGATGCGCCCGTACGGGACCCACCGGTGCCTCAGCCGCGCGTGGAGGTCGTGCTCGCGCATCTCGTGCAGGCGCGCGCGCATGAACGCGGTGGACGCCGGGTCGTGGTCGCGCCACCACCAGATCCGCGCCGCGTACGAAAGCTGCAGCGCGAGGATCGCGCCCGCCGCGGCGAGCGCGAGCCAGCCCGCGTACCGCGCCGCCCGCTTCACGCCGCGCGGGCGCGCAGCTCGGCGAGCAGCGCCGCGGTGGCGGGACGGCGCCCGCGCCAGAGGAAGAAGGACTCGGCCGCCTGCTCGACCAGCATGCCGAGCCCGTCGCAGGCGCGCGCGCCGCCCGCGCGCGCCCGCGCGAGGAACGCCGCCGCCGCGGGGCCGTAGGCCATGTCGTAGGCGAGCACGCCGGGGACCAGCACGTGCGCGGGCAGCGCGAGCGGCTCGCCGTGGGTCGAGGTCGAGGTCGCGTTCACCACCAGGTCGAAGGCGGCGCGGGGAATCGACGCGAGGTCCGAGGCGTCGACCGGCCCGGCGAGCGCGAAGCGGCGCGCGAGCTCCCCGGCGCGCGCGCCCGTGCGGTTCGCGACGAGCAGCGCCGCGGGACGCTGCGCGAGCAGCGGGCCCACCACGCCGCGCGCGGCGCCGCCGGCGCCGAGAAGGAGCACGCGGCGCCCGGAGAGCGCGAAGCCGAGGTTGCGCGCGAGATCGGCCACGAGTCCCGCCCCGTCGGTGTTGTCCGCCTCGATCGCGCCGTCGCGGCGGGCGAGAAAGTTGGCCGCGCCCGCCGCGCTCGCGCGCGCGCTCGCGCGGTCGGCGAACGCGAACGCGTCGACCTTGAAGGGAAGCGTCACGTTGGCGCCGGCGCCGCCGGCGTCGAAGAAGCGCCGCGCGGTCGCCCCGAACGCCCCGAGCGGCGCCTCGAGCGCGCCGTACTCGAGGCGCTCGCCGGTTTCCTGCGCGAAGCGCGCGTGGATCGCCGGCGACAGGCTGTGCGAGACGGGGTGGCCGATCACCACGTAGCGGTCGGCGGAAGGGGCGGAGAGCACGGGGTGGCTCGGCGTGGACGCAGGCGCGGCCATGATACCGGCTGCGGGGGCGGGTCGCGGGGATTCATATAGTATGGGCGTCCCGGCAGCCGGCCCGTCATGGCGCCCCGAAGTGGTGCATCCGCGTGCCTCCATGCACCATCGAAGGGCATACGGCCGGGGCGAGTCCGGGCTTTCCGTTTTGATTCAGCATCTTGCGCGCGCACCATCCCGGCACGGTTCCTGCTGGCAGGGGCTCCCGGGGAGCGCCGGGAGCGCTCCACGCACGTTTCCAAGGCATTCCTTCATCGATCAGGAGAATTCAATGGCAGTCGCCGACGTGTTCAAGACGCATCAAGGAGAACGAGGTCAAGTTCGTCGACCTGCGCTTCACCGACACCAAGGGCAAGGAGCAGCACGTCACGGTTCCGGCGAAGGCGTTCGACGAGAGCAAGTTCAAGGACGGGCATGCGTTCGACGGCTCCTCGATCGCCGGGTGGAAGGGCATCCAGGCCTCGGACATGCTGCTGATGCCGGATGCGGACTCCGCGCGGATGGATCCGTTCTTCGACGAGCCCACGCTCGCGATCACGTGCGACGTGCATCGAGCCCTCCGACGGCAAGGGCTACGAGCGCGACCCGCGCACGATCGCCAGGCGCGCCGAGGCCTACCTCAAGTCGAGCGGCCTGGGCGACACGGCGTACTTCGGCCCGGAGCCCGAGTTCTTCATCTTCGACGCCGTCGAGTGGAAGGTCGACATGTCGGGCAGCTTCGTGAAGATCCACTCCGAGGAGGCGCCCTGGTCGAGCGACGCCAAGATTCGAGGGCGGCAACCTCGGCCACCGCCCGCCGGTCAAGGGCGGCTACTTCCCGGTGCCGCCGGTCGACTCCCTGCAGGACATCCGCTCGGCGATGTGCCTCGCGCTCGAGCAGCAGGGCGTGGAGGTCGAGGTGCACCACCACGAGGTGGCCGCGCCCGGGCAGTGCGAGATCGGCACCAAGTTCGACACGCTGGTGCAAGCGCGCCGACTGGCTGCAGATCCTCAAGTACACCGTCTGGAACGTCGGCCCGCTCGTACGGCAAGACGGCGACCTTCATGCCCAAGCCGGTCGTGGGCGACAACGGCTCGCGGCATGCACGTGCACCAGTCGGTATGGAAGGGCGGGCAGAACCTCTTCGCCGGCGACGGCTACGCGGGCCTGTCGGAGTTCGCGCTCTACTACATCGGCGGCGTGATCAAGCACGCGAAGGCGCTCAACGCGATCACGAACCCCGGCACCAACTCGTACAAGCGCCTGGTGCCGCGACTTCGAGGCGCCGATCAACCTCGCCTACTCGGCGCGCAACCGCTCGGCCTCGTGCCGCATCCCGCACGTGTCGAGCCCCAAGGGCCGACGCGTCGAGGTGCGCTTCCCGGACCCCACCGCGAACCCGTACCTGGCTTCGCCGCGCTGCTCATGGCGGGGCTCGACGGCGTGCAGAACAAGATCCACCCGGGCGACCCGATCGACAAGAACCTCTACGACCTGCCGGCCGAGGAGGCGGCGAAGGTGCCGCACCCGTGCGCCTCGCTCGAGGAGGCGCTCGACGCACCTCGACAAGGATCGCGACTTCCTCACCCGCGGCGGCGTCTTCACCAACGACATGATCGACGCCTACATCGGGCTCAAGTATGACGAGGTCACGCGCTTCCGCATGACCACCCACCCGGTCGAGTTCGACATGTACTTCTCGGCGTGAGGCGCGCGGCGCGCGGCCGGCGAAGGGGCGGCCGCGCGCCGCCCCTTTTTCGTTTCCGGGCCGCCCGGCTTGTGCCGGGCGCCGGCGCCAACCACAAGGTATTGGGCCTTTTCGTCCGCATGTCCTTGATCGAATTGCTTTTTCCATGATCGCTGCCTATCCTGTCCCTCCCATCTCGCGAAAGGGAGCGCGGCATGAGGACCGTGATGCTCGCGGCGCTCGCGGGGGCGCTCGCCGCGCCCGCCGCCGCCGACACGACGATCTACAAGCTGATCGACGACAGCGGCCATGTGACGTACTCGAACCAGCCGATGAAGGGCGCGAGCACCCTGGAGCTCGAGCCGCTCACGGTGATCCCGATGGCGCCCACCCCGCGGCCCGTCGCGCCGGCAGCCGCCGCGCGGACCGAGCCGCGGAAGTCCGAGGTGGCGATCGTGACTCCCCTGCAGCCCTCGCTCGCCGCGGTCGAGTCGCACGCGCAGGCCGCGCGGGCCGAGGAGGAGGAGGAGCGCCGCCGCGGGCTGGAGGAGGACCTCACGGCGCAGCGCCACGCGCTGGAGCACGCGCGCACGGCCCTCGCCGAGGAGCGACGCAACCCCGAGCTCGTCGCGGCGGTGCGCGCCGCGCAGCAGGCGAGCAACCCGTCGCCGGCGCAGCTCGCCCGGTTCCGGGACGATATCGACAAGGCTTCCGGGCGCATCCGGGGGCTGCAGGCCACCGTCGCCGAGCACGAGAAGAACGTCGAGGCGCTCGAGAAAGCGCTCGGCGCGAGCAAGCCCTAGCCTCGCGCAGTCTCCCCTTCCGGCAATTCCCGTCGGCCGACGCGCCAGCCCCGGTGGCTGGCGCGCTCCTTGCTCTTCGCAGGCATCGTCCCCAGTGACGCCGAGCCACGCCGGCCTCGACCTGCTCTCCACGGCCGTGCTGCTGCTCGACGAAAGCCTGCACGTGACCCACGCGAACCCGGCGGCCGAAACGCTCCTCGCGCAGGGGCGCAAGCACCTCGTCGGTGCGCGCCTGGACCGCGCGCTTCCCGGCAACGAGCCGCTGGTGCAGCGCGTGCGCCAGGTGCTGGAGACCGACGCCGGGCTGCGCGACAGCGAGCTCGTGCTCGACCTGGGCGGGGAGCCGGCGCGCCTGCACTGCGTCATCACCCCCGTGGTCGAGGGCAACGAGCGCCGGGTGGTGGTCGAGCTGCAGGAGCTCGAGCAGCAGCTGCGCATCGCGCGCGAGGAGAAGATCCTCGAGCAGCAGGAGGCGAACCGCGAGCTGATCCGCAACCTCGCGCACGAGATCAAGAATCCCGCTGGGCGGCATCCGCGGGGCCGCGCAGCTGCTCGAGGGCGAGCTGGGCGACCCGGGCCTGCGCGAGTACACGCAGGTGATCATGAAGGAGGCCGACCGCCTGCAGTCGCTCATGAACCGGCTGCTCACCCCGCAGCCGCGCTGCCGCGGGTGGAGCCGATCAACATCCACGAGGTGATGGAGCGGGTGCGCAGCCTGCTGCTCGCCGAGTTCCCCTCGGGCCTGGAGGTGCGGCGCGACTACGACACGAGCCTGCCGGAGCTGCCCGCCGACAAGGAGCAGCTGATCCAGGCCGTGCTCAACATCGCACGCAACGCCGCGCAGGCGCTACCGGAGCGGGCGCGGCGAGATCCGGTTCCTCACCCGGGTGGCGCGCCAGATCACGCATCGCCCGCGTGCGCCACCGCCTCGCGATGGCGGTGAGCGTCGAGGACGACGGCCCGGGCGTGCCCCCGGAGCTCGCCGAGCGCATCTTCTATCCGCTCGTGTCGCGGGCGGGAGGGCGGCACCGGGCTGGGCCTCGCCCTCGCGCAGAGCTTCGCGAGCCAGCACGGCGGCATCATCGAGTTCGAGAGCGCGCCGGGGCGCACGCGCTTCACCCTCCTGCTGCCGGTGCGCGAGGGCAGGCCGGCATGAGGCCCGCCGCGCCCCGCAGCGCACGACACCGGCGGGGCGAGCCCCGCCAAGGAACGCACACGCCATGACGACGAACCCGGTCTGGATCATCGACGACGACCGCTCCATCCGCTGGGTGTTCGAGAAGGCGCTCGGCGCGCGAGGGCATCGTCGCACCGCACCTTCGCGTCGGCGCAGGAGGCGCTCGAGCGCCTGCCCGACGACGCGCCGCAGGTGCGTGGTGAGCGACATCCGCATGCCGGGGCGCTCGGGCCTCGAGCTGCTGCGCGAGATGAAGGAGCGCCTACCCGCCGTTGCCGGTGATCATCATGACCGCGTATTCCGACCTCGACAGCGCGGTGGCGGCGTTCCAGGGCGGCGCCTTCGAGTACCTGCCCAAGCCCTTCGACGTCGACCAGGCGGTCGAGCTGATCCGCCGCGCGATGGAGGAGAGCCGGCGCCAGGCCGCGGCGCCGAGCCGGCCGCGGCCGAGGACGCCGAGATCCTCGGCCAGGCGCCGGCGATGCAGGAGGTGTTCCGCGCCATCGGCCGGCTCGCGCATTCGCAGCGCGACGGTGCTGATCACCGGCGAGTCGGGCACGCGGCAAGGAGCTGGTCGCGCGCGCCCTGCACCGGCACAGCCCGCGCGGCGCGCGCGCCGTTCATCGCGATCAACACGGCGGCGATGCCCAAGGACCTGCTCGAATCGCGAGCTCTTCGGCCACGAGCGCGGTGCGTTCACCGGCGCGCAGGCGCATGCGCCGCGGCCGCTTCGAGCAGGCCGAGGGCGGCACCCTGTTCCTCGACGAGATCGGCGACATGCCGCCGGAGCTGCAGACGCGGCTGCTGCGCGTGCTCTCCGACGGGCAGTTCTACCGGGTCGGCGGCCACCAGCCGATCAAGGCCAACGTGCGCGTGATCGCCGCCACCCACCAGGACCTCGAGGCGCGCGTGAAGCAAGGCCTCTTCCGCGAGGACCTCTACCACCGGCTCAACGTGATCCGCCTGCGCCTGCCGCCCCTGCGCGAGCGGCGCGAGGACATCCCGCTGCTCGCGCGCCACTTCCTCGCGCGCAGCGCGCAGCGAGCTGGGCGTCGAGGCCAAGCGCCTGTCCGACGCGGCGATGCAGTTCCTCGCGGCGCAGGCGTGGCCCGGGCAACGTGCGCCAGCTCGAGAACGTCTGCCACTGGCTCACGGTGATGGCGCCCGGGCAGGTGGTCGACGTCGAAGGACCTGCCGCCGGAGCTGCGCGCCGAGGCGCCGGGGCGGCGCCCGGCGGCGAGGACTGGCGCCGCCTGCTCGAGCGCGAGGTCGGCCGCCCGGCTCGCGCGCGGCGAGATCGTCGATCGCCGAGACGCTCACCCGCGACTTCGAGCGCACGCTCATCGCCCAGGCGCTCGCTGCACACCGGCGGGCGGCGCATCGAGGCCGCGGGGCTGCTCGGCATCGGCCGCAACACCCTCACGCGCAAGATGCAGGAGCTGAAGATCGACACCCGCGAGGCGGGCTAGGCACGCTCGCGGGGCGCGGGGCGCGCCTGCCTAGCGCCCCGCGCGCCGGCCGTAGCGCGCGTCGATCCCGGCGGGCGGCAGCGGCGGGCTCTCGACGAAGCCCTGGTACTCGTCGCACCCGAGGCGGCGCAGCGCCGCGAGCTGCGCGCCGTTCTCCACGCCCTCGGCCACGACGTTCAGGCGCAGGGAGTGGGCCATCGCCACGATCGCCTCCACGATCACGTCGTCGCCGCCCTCCGCGCCCAGCCCGCGCACGAACGAGCCGTCGATCTTGATCGCGTCCACCGGCAGCCTCTTCAGGTACGACAGCGAGGAATACCCCGTGCCGAAGTCGTCGATCGAGACGCTCACGCCCAGCGCCCCCAGGCGCTGCAGGAGCTGCGCCTTCTCCTCGATGCCCTGCATCAGGTGGCTCTCGGTGAGCTCGATCTCGAGGGTGGACGGCGCCACGCCCGAGCGCTCGAGGGCGCGCTCGACGGCGCGGTAGAGCCGCTCGCCGTCGGCGAGCTGCCCGGCCGAGACGTTCACCGACAGGCGCAGGCCCGGCTCCACGCCGCGCTGCCAGGCCGCCAGCTGCAGGCACGCCGCCTCGAGCACCCATTCGCCGATCGGCACGATGAGCCCCGAGTCCTCCGCCACGTCGATGAACTTCTCGGGCGGGAGCAGGCCCCGGCGCGGGTGCTGCCAGCGCAGCAGCGCCTCCACCGCCACGAGCGCGCGGCTGGCCATCGCCACGCGCGGCTGGTAGTGCAGGGCGAGCTCGCCGCGGCGCAGCGCGAGGCGAAGGTAGTTCTCGAGGGAAAGCCGCTCCTGGGCGCGCGCGTTCATCTCGGCGGAGAAGAAGCGGTAGTTGTTGCGCCCCTTCTCCTTCGCGTAGTACATCGCGACGTCGGCGTTCTTCATGAGGGCGGCGCTGTCGCGGCCGTCGGCCGGGTACACGCTGATCCCGATCGAGCACGAGGTGCTGAGCGCCTGCCCGTCGACCAGCATCGGGGAGGCCATGGCGCCGATCATCTTGCCGGCCACGTGCTGGGCGCCCTCCTCGTCGTCGTCGCGCAGGTTCTCGAGGATCACCGCGAACTCGTCCCCGCCCAGGCGCGCGACGGTGTCGGTGGCGCGCACGCAGGCCGTGAGCCGCGAGGCCACGGCCTTGAGCAGCTCGTCGCCCACCTGGTGGCCGAGCGAGTCGTTGATGGTCTTGAAGCGGTCCAGGTCGATGAACATGAAGGCGAAGCCGGCCTGGTTGCGCGCCGCGTTCACGATCGCCTGCTCGAGGCGGTCGTGCAGCAGCAGGCGGTTCGGCAGCCCCGTGAGCGCGTCGCGGGAGGCGAGCCACTCGGCGCGCTCCTCGGCCTGCTTGCGCTCGCTCACGTTGGTCGAGGTGCCCGTCATGCGCAGCGCCCGGCCCGCCTCGTCGCGCTGCGTGACCTTGCCCCGGGAATGCACCCAGATCCAGTCGCCGGCCGCGTTCGGCACGCGGTACTCGCAGTCGAACGCCTCGCTCACACCCTTCACCGCGTTTCCCAGGGCGGCGGCGAACACCTCCCGGTCGTCCGGGTGGTTCCACGCCGCCACCTCCTCGCCCGAGCACGTGGACTCGGCCGGCTCGCCCCCGAGCAGCGACGACCAGCTCTCGTTGAAGTACACCTTGTCGTTGCGCAGGTCCCAGTCCCACAGCGCGAGGCGCGAGCCGGACAGCGCGAGGTCGAGCCGCTCCTTCGCGCGCGCCATCTGGCGCTCGGCGCGCTTGCGCATCGTGATGTCGCGCGCCACGCCGACCACGCAGGTGCCCTCGGCCAGCTGCAGGGGCTTGGCGGTGATCGCGTAGGGGCGCACGTTGCCCGCGCGGTCGACGATCTCCGCCTCGAGCGTCATCTCGCGCCCCTGCTCCATCACCTCGCGCAGCGCGGCCTCCACCGCGGGACGGTCGCGCGGCGAGACGAAGTCGGCCGGGTGCATGGCGCCGATCTGCGCGGCCGGGTAGCCCAGGGCCGCGGCGAGGCTCGCGTTCCAGCGCAGCATCCGGCCCTGGGGCGAGACGAGGAAGAAGGCGCTGGCGAGGCTGTCGAGCACCGCCTCGGCGAACTCGCGCTCGCGGGCGAGCTGCGCCTCCGCGGCCTGCCGGCGGCGCGTCTCGGCCTCGAGGCGCTCGGCGAGCGGCGCCCGGGCGTCGCGCGAGCGCGACTCGCGCCGCGCCTCGAGGCGCGCGACGGCGAGCGAGGCGAGGTTGGCGAGGGCGTTGCGCTCGTGGGCGGCGGGCTGGCGGGGCACCCGGTCCATGACGGTGAGCGCGCCCACCACGAGGCCGTCGGCGCAGGCGAGCGGGATCACCGCGAGGAAGCGCGCCCGCGGGCCGGAATGCACGAACGGGTGGCGGCGCCACGCCGCCACGCTCGTGTCGTGCACGTAGAGCGGCTCGCCGCGCTCGGCCACGTGGCGCGCGAGCGCGCCCTCGGGCGCGAGCGGCGTGAAGCCCAACCCGGAGGCGGCGCGCAGCAGCTCGCGCTCGCCGTCGAGGAACGACAGCCACGCCACGGGGAAGCCGCCCGCCTCCCGCGCGCGGCGCACGATCTCGTCGAGCGCCGGGAACGGGACGGCGGGATCGAGGACGTCGTAGTCGCGCAGGCGCGCGGCACGCTCGCCGTCGCGGGTCGCGGGGGGCGGCGCGAGGGAGGTCACGAGCCGCCCCGGGGACGCGCGGGGACTACCGCGCGCCCGGCGCTTCGGCCGTGCCGGCGGGCGCCGGCGGCCCGGCCTGCAGGGCGCGGCGCTGGCCGGGCAGCACGGTGCGCGGATAGCCGGCCGCGTCGAGCGCCGCCTGCCACGCGTCCTCGTCGTAGCCCTTGAGCTTCGTGCGGCCGACGAGGAGGAAGGGGACCTCGGCCACGCCGGCCAGCCCGCGCAGCGCCGCGTTGTCCTCCGCGCTGAGCTCGGCGTTGCGCTCGGCGTGGGGAATCCCGCGCGCGGCGAGCAGGGCGCGCGCCTCCCGGCACGGGTTGCCGCAGGCGTCGCCGCCGATGTAGAGCGTCACGGGATTGCGCTTCATCGCCTCGCGCGTGGCGTAGGGCAGCTGCGCGTCGGAGGCCCCGGCGCCCATGCGGCGCTCGCGCACCTCCCGCGCCTCGGGCGGGGGCGGCGTGTCGGAGTAGTGCACCGTGCCGTCGGGCCCGACCCAGCGGTAGACGCTCGACTGCGCCTGGGCGGCGGGCGCCGCGGCGAGCGCGGCGGCGAGCAACACACGTCCGATCAGGGGCGTAGGCATCGGCGATCCTCCCGTAGTCGCCGCGCGGCTCTTCACGTCCCTAGGCGGCGGCGGTCATCCCATTATGACGCAGAAGCGCGTCGATCCGAGGCTCGCGGCCGCGGAAGGCGACGAACGACTCGAGCGCGGGGCGGCTGCCCCCGGCGGCGAGCACCTCGCGGCGGAAGCGCGCGCCCACCTCCGGGTTGAGCACGCCGGCCTCCTCGAAGGCGGCGTAGGCGTCCGAGGAGAGCACCTCGGCCCACTTGTAGCTGTAGTAGCCCGCGGCATAGCCGCCCGCGAAGATGTGGGAGAACTGGTGCGGGAAGCGGTTGTATTCCGGCACCGGGTAGGCGGCCACGCGGCTGCGCACCTCCTCGAGCAGGCGCATGGCGCCGGCCGGGTCGTAGCCGTCGTGCAGGCGCATGTCGAAGAGCGCGAACTCGAGCTGGCGCACGAACTGCATGCCGCTCTGGAAGTTCTTCGCCGCGAGCATCCGCTCGAACAGCGCGCGCGGGATGCGCTCGCCGGTGTCGACGTGGCGCGTCATGGACGCCGCCACGTCCCATTCCCAGCAGAAGTTCTCCATGAACTGGCTGGGCAGCTCCACCGCGTCCCACTCGACGCCGTTGAGCCCCGTCACGCCCAGCTCGTCGACCTGGGTGAGGAGCTGGTGCAGCCCGTGGCCGAACTCGTGGAAGAGGGTGCGCACCTCGCCCGGGGTGAAGAGCGCGGGCTTGCCGCCCACGGGCGAGGAGAAGTTGCAGGTGAGGAACGCGACCGGCGTCTGCACCCGGTGGCCTATGCGCCGGCGGTTGACCGCGTCGTCCATCCACGCGCCGCCGCGCTTGCCTTCGCGCGCGTAGAGGTCGAGGTAGAACTGGCCCACCCGGGCGCCGGCCGCGTCGGCGATCTCGAAGAAGCGCACGGCCGGATGCCACACCGGCGCCTCGGCCGCCCGGATGCGCAGGCCGTAGAGCGTCTCGACGAGCCGGAAGAGGCCCGCCAGCACCTCGTTCTCGGGGAAGTACCGCTTCACCTCCTGCTCGGAGAAGTCGTAGCGGCGCTCGCGCAGCTTCTCGCTCGCGTACGCGATGTCCCAGGCGTTGAGCTCCTGCATCCCGAGCTCGGTGCGCGCGAAGGCGCGCAGCTCCTCCATGTCGCGCCGGGCGAAGGGGCGGGCGCGCTGGGCGAGGTCGTCCAGGAAGCCGAGCACCTCGGCCGGGCTGCCCGCCATCTTGGTGACGAGCGAGACGTCGGCGAAGGTGCGATAGCCCAGCAGGGCCGCGGCCTCGCCGCGCAGCCGCACGATGCGCTCGATCAGCCCCGTGTTGTCCCATTCCGGCGGCCCGAACTCGGAGGCGCGCGTCGTGTAGCCGCGGTACATCCGGCCGCGCAGCTCGGCGCGCTCGGCGTACTGCATGACCGGGAGGTAGCAGGGCATGTGCAGTGTCAGCTTCCAGCCCTCGCGCCCGTCCCTGCGGGCCGCCTCGGCGGCCGCGGCGAGCACGTCCTCGGGAATGCCGGCGAGCTGCGCGCGATCCGTCACGTGCAGCGCGAACGCGTTGGTCGCGTCGAGCAGGTTGTCCTGGAAGCGCGAGGCGAGGCGGGCGAGCTCCTCCTGCACCTCGCGCAAGCGCGCCTTCCGTGCCGGGGCCAGCTCCGCGCCGCCCAGGCGGAAGTCGCGCAGCTCGTTCTCGATGTGCCGGCGGCGCGCCCCGGGCAGCTCCGGGAAGCGCGGCGAGGCGCGCAGCGCCTTGAAGGCGGCGTGCAGGCGCTCGTCCTGGGCCTGCCCGGCGAAGTACTGGGTCACCTTCGGCAGCGCCGCGTTGTACGCCTCGCGCAGGGCCGGCGTGTTCACGACCGCGTTGAGGTGGCTCACCTGCGACCACGCCCGGGCCAGCCGCTCGTTGGCGTCGTCGAGCGGCTCGACGAAGCGCTCCCAGGTGGGCGTGCGCTCGTCCGCCACGAGGCGCTCGATCGTCGCCCGCCCGTCGGCGATCAGCCGGTCGATCGCGGGACCGACGTGCTCGGCGCGGATGTCGGGGAAGCGCGGGAGCTGGGAAAAATCGAGGAGGGGATTGGACATGGCGTGCTCCCGGATGCGGCGGCCCGCGAGGGCTTCAGGCGGAATGGACGGTGCGCCCGGCGACGAGCGTGCGCACGACGCGCCCGGCGAGCTCCTCGCCGAGGAAGGGCGTGTTCTTGCCCTGGCTCGCCAGGGCGGCGGCGCGCACGCGCCAGCGCCGGGCCGGGTCGAAGAGGCAGATGTCGGCGCGCGCGCCGGGGACGAGCCGGCCGGCCTCGACCCCCAGCACCGCCGCGGCGCGGGCGGTCACCGGCGCGAGCGTCGCCGCGAGCCCGAGCCCGGCCTGCGCGCCCCAGTCCAGCGCGAGCGGCAGCAGCAGCTCGAGCCCGGTGGCGCCCGGCTCGGCCTCGCCGAAGGGCATGTGCTTCGCGTCGTCGTCGACCGGGCGTGTGGTCGGAGCACAGCGCGTCGATCGTGCCGTCGGCGAGCGCCGCGCGCAGCGCGTCGCGGTCGCTCGCGCCCGCGCAGCGGCGGAATCAGGCGGCATGAGGGTGTCGAAGTAGCCGATGTCGATGTCGGTCAGGTGCAGGTGGTTGACGCCGACGTCGCAGGTGACCGGCAGGCCCTCGGCCTTGGCCTCTGCGCACGCAGCGTCCACGCCCGCGGCGCTCGACAGCCGGCACAGGTGCACCCGCGCGCCGGTGGCGCGCACCAGCTCGAAGATGGTGCGCAGCGCGATCGTCTCGGCGAGCGCCGGCACGCCCGGCAGGCCCAGGCGCGTCGCCAGCCTCGCCGTCGTGCGCGACGCCGCCGCGAGCCAGCGCGGATCCTCGGGCCGCAGCCACACCGTGTAGCCGAAGGTCGCCGCGTACTGCATGCGCGCGCAGCAGCATGTCGTTGTCGGGCAGCGGCGCGTCGGCCTGCGAGAAGCCGACGCAGCCCGCCTCGGCGAGCTCGGCCATCTCGGTCGAGCCGCTCGCCCTGCGAGCCCGACGGTCAGCGCGCCGAGCGGATACACGCGCGCGCGCTACAGGCCTGCGCGCGCCGGAACTGCAGCATCTCGACCAGGCCCGGCTCGTCGAGCGGCGGGTCGGTGTCGGGCGGGCAGACCAGGCTCGTCACGCCGCCGGCCACCGCCGCGGCCATCTCGGACTCGAGCATCGCTCGGTGCTCGTACCCCGGCTCGCGCAGGCGCGCCGCGAGGTCGACCAGGCCCGGGCGCGACGACCAGGCCGGTGGCGTCGATGTCTCGGTCGGGCGTGAAGCCGGCAGTGGCCGCGCCGATGCGCGACGATGCGCCCGTCGGCGACCACGAGATCGGCCCGTGGCGTCGCGGCCGCTGGCCGGGTCGATCACGCGACGCGCCGCGGATCAGGATCCTCATCGCGGGGCTCCCCGATGGGCCATCGCGCTCACGCCGCGATCCCAGCGATCGACATCACCGCCATGCGCACGGCGATGCCGAAGGTGACCTGCGGCAGGATCACGCTCTGCGGGCCGTCGGCCACGGCCGAGTCGATCTCGACGCCGCGGTTCATCGGCCCGGGGTGCATGACGATCGCGTCGGGCTTGGCCAGCGCGAGCTTCTCCGGGCGTCAGGCCGTAACTCTTGAAGTACTCGCCGGCGCTGGGCAGCAGCGCCGCCGCTCATGCGCTCGTTCTGCAGGCGCAGCATGATGATCACGTCGGCAGCCGCGCATGCCCTCGGCCATGTCGTGGCACACGCGCACGCCCATCGCCCTCAGGCCGCCGGGCACCAGCGTCTGCGGCCCGACCACGCGCATTTCGCGGCACGCCGAGCGTGGTCAGCGCGTGGATGTGCGAGCGCGCCACGCGCGAATGCAGCATGTCGCCGACGATCGCCACGCTCGAGGCGGCTGAAGTCCTGCTTGTAGTGGCGGATCGTGTACATGTCGAGCAGCCCCTGCGTCGGGTGCGCGTGCCGCCCGTCGCCGGCGTTGATCACGTGCACGTGCGGCTTGCACGTGCTGCGCGATCAGGTACGGCGCGCCCGACTGTCGCCGTGGCGCACGACGAACATGTCGGCGTGCATCGCCGACAGGTTGGCGACCGTGTCGAGCAGCGCTTCGCCCTTGGGTGGACGAGGCGCGCGATGTCGAGGTTGATGACGTCGGCCGACAGGCGCTTGGCGGCGATCTCGAAGGTGGTGCGCGTGCGCGTGCGAGTTCTCGAAGAACAGGTTGAACACGCTCTTGCCGCGCAGCAGCGGCACCTTCTTCACCTCGCGCTCGGTGACGCGACGAACGTGCCGGCGGTGTCGAGGATGCGTCAGCACCGTCGCGCGGCAGGCCCTCGATCGAGAGCAGGTGGCGCAGGCCCGTCGGGCGTCGAGCTGCAGGTTGCGGCGCGCGGCTCACGGCCTTCCTCGCCGCGGCGGTCGAAGGCTGAAGTCGCCCGCCCGCGTTCGCACAGCGACCAGCTCGCTGGCCGGGCGGCAGCTCCACGCGCGCGCCGACGAAGTCCGCGCACGACCGGCAGCTCGCGGCCGCCGCGGTCGGCCAGCACCGCCAGCGCACGCTGCGCGCGGGCGGCCGAAGTCGAAGAGCTCGTTCATCGCCGCGCGCACCGTGCGCCCGGTGTACAGCACGTCGTCGACCAGCACCATGTCGCGGCCCTCGACGGCGAACGGGATCTGGCGTCGCGTCGGCGCCTCGCGGTGCAGGCCGTGCGCCGGAAGTCGTCGCGGTGCAGCGTCACGGCGATGGTGCCGAGCGGCTCGGCGAGCCCGAGGGCGGCGTGCAGCCGCTCGGCGAGCCAGACGCCGCCGGTGTAGATGCCGACCAGCGCCGCGTCGGGCGCGAGGCGCCCGCGCATCTGGCGCTCGAGCGCGGCAAGAAGCGCGTCGGCCTCAGGCAGCGAGGCGGACATGGGCGCCGGGCTCGTCGAGGTAGCTTTGCAGGATCAGGGCGGCGGCGAGCGCGTCGACGTCGCCCTCGCGCCGGGCGCCCGCGCGGTGCGCGCGCAGGTGCGACTCCGCGGTGGCGGAGGTGAGGGTCTCGTCCACGAGCAGCACGGGGATGCCGAAGCGCGCGGCGAGGCGCCGGCCGAACTTCTCGGCCAGCCGCGCGACCGGGTGCGGCGCGTCGTCGGCATGGCGCGGGCGGCCGACCACGAACGCCACCGGGCGCCACTCCCGCACGAGCCGCTCGACCGCCTGCATGCGCGCGTCGTTCGCGGCCGCGGCGATGGTGGCCAGGGGGCTCGCGATCCGGGTGGCGGTCTCTCCCACCGCCACGCCGATGCGCCGCGCGCCGAAGTCGAAGCCGAGGAGGGTGCCCTCGCAGTCGCGAGTCGGCGCGGGCTCGCTCACGCGTGTCCCGCGTCCTCGGAGAGGTTGGCGGCGTTCAGGCCCATCGAGCGCATCGCCGCGTCGTAGCGCGCCTCGGGCGGCACGTCGAAGATGAGGCCCGCGTCCGCCGGCATCGTGAGCCAGCCGTTGCGCCCGATCTCGTCCTCGAGCTGGCCCGCGGCCCAGCCGGCGTACCCCAGGGCCACGAGCTGCTGCCGCGGCCCGGCGCCCTCGGCCATCGCCTGCAGGATGTCGCGGGAGGTGGTCAGCCCCAGATCGCCCACCGGCAGCGTGGACTTCCACGTGCCGACCGGGCGGTGCAGCACGAAGCCGTGGTCGAACTGGACGGGGCCGCCGAAGAACACCGGCTGGGCGGCGAGGGCGGCGTCCGCGAGGGGAATCTCCACCTGCTTGAAGAGGGCTTCCAGGGTGACCTCGATGGGGCGGTTCACGACGATGCCCAGCGCACCCCCCTCGTTGTGCTCGCACACGAAGGTGAGCGTGCGCGCGAAATTCGGGTCCGTCATCGCCGGCATGGCGATGAGGAAGTGGCTGGTGAGGTTGATCGTTTGCATTGGCCACCGGTCGCGTATTTTAATCCCTGGCCCCGTTTGGCTCAAACCCACCCCCGAGGTTCCGGCTCGCGCTATTGGGCGAGGACCCGGTCGGAGCGCGTGAAGGTCCAGGTGCGCGTGATGTGCAGCACGTCGGTGTCGCTGCGGATGTCGTCCGGGAAGCGCTCGAAGGGAGCGGCCAGCCGCACGATGCGCAGCGCCGCCTGGTCGAGCACCTTGTGGCCGGAGGAGCGGTTGATCTGCACCGACTCCACCTCGCCGTTCGCCTTGATCGCCACGGTGAGCTGCAGCGAGCCGTGGATGCCGCGCGTGCGGGCCTCGGACGGATAGTTGAGGTTGCCGATGCGCTCGATCTTCTGGCGCCACGCGTCCACGTAGCGCGCGAACCGGTACTCGGAGGCGCGCGCGCCGACGAAGCGGCGCTTGGGGCGCTCCTGGTAGGCCTGGTACTCGCGGCGGATCTGCGCCTCGAGGCGGGCGATCTCGAGGCTCTTCTGCTCGAGGTCGTGGGCCTCGCGCCGCGGGCGGGCCTTGCCGGGCGGGGCCGCGGGCGCGGCCTCGAGCGCCGAGGGGGACTTCATGCGCGTCATGAGCTCCTTCGCCTCGGCCTCGAGCTGGCGCATGCGGCTCTCGGCCTCGCGCAGCTCGCGCGCGGTCCGGGGCGCCTTGAGGGAGGGCAGCGGCGTGGACGCGCGCACCTTCCGGTCCGTGTTGCCGCCGCCGTCGAGGTTGGCCTGCGCGAGCACGTCGGCCTTTTCCGGGCGCGCCTTCGTCTTCGCGTTCACGAGCACCACGTCCATCACGTTGTGCGGCTCGTCGAAGCGCGCGAGCCCCGGGACGCGGAAGCCCACGCCCACGATCACGAACAGGTGCAGCGCCACGGAGACGACGATGGCGACCTGCATCGAGGCCACCAGCCCGAAGCGGTCGAGGAGGAATTCCGAGAAGGAAACGAGCGCGTCGGGCGGGGGCTGCGTCGCCTGCATCGGCGCTGCTACGGCCTTCGGAGCGGACATCGCGACATGAGCGGGAATTGTAGGTTATTTGCCCGCGTAGCGGCACAGCACGTGGGGCTCCCACAGGTCCACCTCGCCGAAGGCCACGCGCAGGCGCTCGCCGGGCGCGGCCGGGGGCAGCCCGATCGCCCGGCAGACGAGCGGCAGGCCCTCGATGCGCACGAGCTCCTCGCGGATCACCACGGCGTCGGCCGCCTCGATGCCTTCCTGCATCAGGTAGCGCAGGCACCAGTAGCGCTCGAGCAGGCGCTGGTGCTCGGCGTAGGCCTCGTAGAGGGCCTCGAAGTCGCGCGCGGCCGCGGCGAGGTCGTCGCGCCCGTAGGGCGGCGGCGCCTCGCGCAGGAGCGCGACGAGCTGGCGCTGGTTGGCGAGGTCGCAGTAGCGGCGCAGCGGCGAGCTCGACCAGGCGTAGTGCGACACGCGCAGCCACTCGTGGGTCCCGGGCTCCACGTCCATGCGCGTCTTGGCCCCGCGCTGGTTGCGGTAGATCGCCGGCACCCCGTGCTGCGCGAGCCACCGCCCCCAGGTGGCGTTCAAGTGGATCATGAGCTCCGAGACCAGCAGGTCGACCGGCGTGCCGCGCCGGCGCGCCTCGACGCTCACGCGGTCGTCGACCACGCGCAGCGTGTAGTCCGGGCGCTCGGAGCGCTCCTCGCCCGCGCCGCGCAGCGCGCGCAGCGCGCGCGCGAGCCGCCAGAGCAGGAAGAGCGCCTCGCCGTGGGGACCCGGCACGAACCCGTCGGCGACCGACGCGTCGTTCAGCCGCGTGTCGAGCTCGGCCAGGCGCAGGTTGGCGGCGATGGCGACCGACTCGAGGCGCGAGTCGCTCGCGAGCACCTCGAGGCTCGCGTCGACGGTGAGGTAGAGCGAGAGCGCCGGCACGCGCCGCCCCTCGGCCAGCGTGGCGCGCTCGACGGCCGCGTCGGGGAGCATCGTGATCTTGCCCGCGGGGAAATAGACGGTGGACATGCGCTCGCGCGCGATCGCCTCGAGCGGATGGTCCACGCCGAAGACGAGCGCGGGGGCGGCGATGTGGATGCCCACCCGGTGGCGCCCGCCCTCGAGCGCCTCGACCGAGAACGCGTCGTCGATCTCGGTGGTGTCGGCATCGTCGATCGAGAAGGCCGCCACGGGGGCCGCGGGCAGCTCCTGCGCGGCGGCGAGCGGCGGCAGCGCGGGAAAGCCGATGCCCGAGGGGAAATGCTCGAAGGCGAAGCGGCGGCGGAAGTAGTCCTCGGGCCCGGCGATCGCCCCCGCCTGGGCCAGCACGCGCTGGGGCGGGAGGTGGCGCGCCTTCGCCGCCTGGTCGAGCGCGCGCCACTCGAGGCCCATCTTGTCGGGCTTGAAGAGCAGCGCGTCGACGTGCGCGGCGATGGGCTCCGGCAGGCGGCCCGCGGCGAGCTCCGCGCTCCAGGCGTCCACGCGCTCCTGCTGCCGGCGCTTGCGCTCCTGGCCGGCGAGCGCGGCCTGGAGGTTCGCCTCCGGCGCGGCCTGGTAGCGCCCGCGCCCGCGCCGGTAGAAGTACATCGGGTTCGCGTGCAGCGCCAGCGCCACCGCGGCCGCCTCCTGCGGCGAGGGCGCGCGCCCGTAGTACTCGGCGGCGAGCGCCTCGAAGCCGAACTCCGCCGGCCCGCACACTTCCCACAGGAACCGCGGGTCGATGGGCTCGGCCAGGCGCTGCGCCTCCGGCATGAAGCCGGCGAGGGACTGGCCGTCGAAGCGCAGCAGGACGCTCGCGGCCTTCACCTTCGAGCGCTTGCCGTGGGCGGCCTCGACCTGGAAGGAGGCGCCCGCCTGCGCGAGGATCGTCCCCACCCGGAAGGCGCCGTCCTCCTCGAAGAGGACCTGGCTCACCGGCCCGCCGCCCACGCGACGAGGTCCGGGATGTGCTCCGGGAACGACACCAGGGAATGGTCGCCGCCGCGCACCACGGCATGGCAGGCCCCCTCGTAGTACGCGACCGCCTCCCGGTAGTCGAGCACCTCGTCGCCGGTCTCGACGAAGAGCCAGTAGCGCTCGGGCCGCGTGATCGCGGCCACGTCGAGCGCGGCCAGCTCGTCCAGGTGCGCGGGCGTGAGCGCGAACGCCTCGCCGGTGTACAGGTTGCGCTGGGGCCCCAGGTAGCGGTGGAAATGCCGGTGCGGGTGCACCGCGGGATTGAGCAGCGCGGCGCGGCAGCCCAGGCGCTCGGCCATCACCGTCGCGTAGAAGCCGCCCAGGGAGCTGCCGACCAGGGTGAGGTCGGCGCTCGCGTGCGGCGCGCAGGCGGCCGCGACCTCGGCGATCGCGCGCGCCGGGCGGTGGTGCAGCTCGGGCACCGCGAGGGCCACGCCGCTCGCGCAGTGGGCGACGTAGTCGCCCAGCATCACCGCCTTGCGCGAGCGCGGCGAGCTCACGAAGCCGTGCAGGTACACGATCGTCTTCAACGCCGGCTCACGGGCGGATCTGCCCCCGTCCCAGCTCGATCACGCGTCCGCCCACCGAGATCGCGCCCCGGGCCACGCGCAGGCGCAGGGTGGACGGACGCGCCACCGCCTCGCCCTGCGAGACGGTGCGCTCGAGGCTCGCGCCCGGGCGCAGGGCGCAGTACCAGCCGCCGAGGTTGGCGCACGCCGAGCCGGTGGCCGGATCCTCGAGGATCGCCGGCCCGCTCGGGAAGAAGAAGCGCGACTCCACGGTGCCGGACGCATCGCCCGCGTCGTGGAAGACGTAGGCCATGGCCTGCCCGTCGACGCTCTGCAGCCGGGCGAAGGCGTCGGCGCGCGGGCGCGCGGCGCGCACCGCCGCGGCGGACGCGACGGGCACGACGAGCTGCTCCTTGCCGGCGTCGACCCACAGCGGGCGCTCCCCGAGGTCCCCGGGCGCGAGGCCGAGGATCGCCGCCAGCTCTTCGCGCGGGACGTCGACCTCCCGCCAGCGGGGCGCACGGGCGTCGAGCGTCCACACGTCGCCGTCGGCCGCCACCGGGATCACCCCGGCGGGCATCTCGAGCGTGACCCGGTCGCCGGCGCCCAGCGCGCGCACCACGTGCGCGGTGCCGAGCGTGGGATGGCCCGCGAAGGGCATCTCGTAGGACGGCGTGAAGATGCGCACGCGCGCGCTCGCCGCCTCCGAAGGCAGGATGAACGTGGTCTCCGAGAGGTTGAACTGGCGGGCGAGCGCCTGCATGGCGTCCGTGTCGAGCCCGCGGCCGTCCTCGAACACGCACAGCGGGTTGCCGGTGAGGCGCCCTTCCCGGGCGAACACGTTGAGGATGCGAAACGCGTATTCGGCCATCACGCGCCCGCGGCCGTGGCGCAGGCGGGCGCGCGCGCCAGGCGATCGAGCAGCCGCGCGTGGATGCCCTCGAAGCCGCCGTTCGACATGACGAGCACGTGGTCGCCCGGTCGCAGGTCGCGGGCGAGGGCCTCGACGAGGCCGTCCACGCCGTGGTGCACCGCGGCGCGGGCCCCGAGGGGCGCCAGCGCGCGCGCCGGATCCCAGCCGAGGCCGCGCGCGTAGCAGTAGACGAGGTCGGCCGCGGCGAGGCTCGCCGCGAGCCGGTCCTTCATCGCGCCGAGCTTCATCGTGTTCGAGCGCGGCTCGAACACCGCCAGGATGCGCTCGGCGCCCACGCGCGCGCGCAGCCCCGTCGAGCGTGGCCGCGAATGGCGGTCGGATGGTGCGCGAAGTCGTCGTAGACGCGGATGCCGTCCACCGTGCCGCGCAGCTCCATGCGCCGGCGCGCGCCGGCGAAGCGCCGCGAGGGCGTCGATCGCGACCGCCGGGGGCACGCCGGCATGGCGCGCCGCGGCGAGGGCCGCCAGCGCGTTCAGCCGGTTGTGCTCGCCGATGAGGGCCCAGCGCACGCGTGCCGGCCGCACGCTCCTCGCGCAGCACCTCGAAGGCGCCGTCGTCGCGCACCGCGCCCACGCTCCAGGCCGCGCCGCGGGCCGAAGCGCTCGACCGGCGTCCAGCGCCGCGGGCGAGCACGCGCTCGAGGGCCGCCTCGCGCGCGTTCACGACGAGCAGCCCCTGGGCGGGCACGGTGCGCACCAGGTGGTGGAACTGCGTCTCGATCGCGGCGAGGTCGGGGAAGATGTCGGCGTGGTCGTACTCGAGGTTGTTCAGCACGGCGGTGCGCGGCCGGTAGTGGACGAACTTCGAGCGCTTGTCGAAGAACGCGGTGTCGTACTCGTCGGCCTCGATGACGAAGAAGGGCGCAGGCGCTCGCGCGCGCGCTCACGCCGAAGTTGCCGCGGCACGCCGCCGATCAGGAATCCCGGCTCGAGCCCGGCGCGCTCGAGGATCCAGGCCAGCATCGCGCTGGTGGTCGTCTTGCCGTGCGTGCCGGCGACGGCGAGCACCCACTTGTCCGCGCAGCACGTGCTCGGCCAGCCACTGCGGCCCGGAGACGTAGGGCAGCCCGCGGTCGAGGATCGCTTCGACCAGCGGATTGCCGCGGGTCACGACGTTGCCGACGACGAACAGGTCGGCCGGGTAGCGGTCGAGCTGGGCGGCGTCGTAGCCCTCGAGCAGCTCGATGCCGAGCGCCGCGCAGCTGCTCGCTCATCGGCGGATAGACGTCGGCGTCGCAGCCGGTGACGGCGTGGCCGGCGCCCGCGGCGATGCGCGGCGAGCCCGCCCATGAAGGTGCCGCAGATGCCGAGGATGTGCAGGCGCATCGGCCTCAGCCGCGGAAGACGGGGCAGACGGGGGAGACGGCGACGCGCGGGGGCGCGGGGAGGGCGAGGGTCGGCATCGGGTCGGCGGCGAGGTGCAAAAGCGTTGAATTTTAGCATTCGCGCCGGCGCGGGCCGGCATGCCGCCATGGGCCGGGGAGCCCTCCCGCGCCGGGGCCGGGCGAGGGGTGGAGCGTGTACACTGGACCCCCCGCCCGGCAGCATGCGCCGCCCCCCGCCGGGCCGCCTCCCCCCTTCTTCCGTCGACAACCCCAGGTACGCATGGTCCCCCACCTCACCACGTCCCTCACCGGCCCCCTCCTCGAGCTCGAGCGCGTGGTGCTCGACCGGCGCCCGGAGATCGAGCGCTGGTTCCGCGCCCAGTGGCTGGAGCACGAGGCGCCGTTCTACAGCTCGGTGGACCTGCGCAACAGCGGCTTCAAGCTGGCCCCCGTCGACACGAACCTCTTCCCGGGCGGCTTCAACAACCTCAACCCGGATTTCCTCCCGCTGTGCGTGCACGCGGCGATGTCGGCCGTGCAGAAGCTCTGCCCCGACGCGCGCGGCATCGTGATCGTGCCCGAGAACCACACGCGCAACCTGCACTACCTGCACAACGTGGCGGTGCTCAAGCGCATCCTCGAGGGCGCCGGGCTCACGGTGCGCATCGCGAGCCTCATCCCCGACCTCGCCGGTCCCACCGAGGTGCAGACCGCGGCGGGCGAGACGCTGACGCTCGAGCCGCTGCAGCGCCGCGGCAATCGCGTGGCGCTCGGCGGCTTCGACCCCTGCGCGGTGCTGGTCAACAACGACCTGTCGGCGGGCGTGCCGGCGATCCTCGAAGGCATCGAGCAGCCGGTCGTGCCGCCGCTGGCCGCCGGCTGGACCACGCGGCGCAAGTCGCACCACTTCAGCGCCTACGACCGGGTGGCCGAGGGCTTCGCCAAGCTGGTGGGCATCGACCCGTGGGTGATCAACCCGTTCTTCAGCCGCTGCGGCAAGGTGAACTTCATGGAGAAGGAGGGCGAGGACTGCCTCGCCGCCAACGTGGAGTTCGTGCTGGGCGAGATCCGCGAGAAGTACGCGCACTACGGCATCCCCGAGGCGCCCTTCGTGATCGTGAAGGCCGACGCGGGTACCTACGGCATGGGCATCATGACGGTGAAGAGCGTCGACGACGTGCGCAACCTGAACCGCAAGACCCGCAACAAGATGGCGACCATCAAGGAAGGCCTGCCGGTCCACGAGGTGATCATCCAGGAGGGCGTCTACTCCTTCGAGAGCCTCGAGGGCGCCGTGGCCGAGCCCGTCGTCTACATGATGGACCGGTTCGTGGTGGGCGGCTTCTACCGCGTGCACACCGAGCGCGGCGTGGACGAGAACCTCAACTCCCCCGGCGCCCGCTTCGTGCCCCTCGCCTTCGAGACCGACTGCCATTCCCCCGACTGCGGGGGCCAGCCGGGCGACCCGCCGAACCGCTTCTACACCTACGGCGTCGTGGCCCGCCTCGCCAACCTCGCCGCCGCCATGGAGGTCGAGGCGCTGGTCGCCGCGGACTCGGCCGTGCAGCCGCGGGCGGCGAACGCATGAGGCTCGCCTTCGTCGTCGACCCGCTCGCCGGGCTCAGGGCCTACAAGGACTCCTCGATCGCGATGATGCGCGAGGCGGCGCGCCGCGGCCACGAGGTGCACGCGCTCGAGGCGGGGGCGATGTTCGTGCACGGCGGGCGCGTCGCGGCCCCCGTGCGCCGCCTGCGCCTGCTCGACGGCGACGAGCCGTGGCACGAGGCGGGCGAGGCGCGCGATGCGCCCCTCGCGTCCTTCGACGTCGTCCTCATGCGCAAGGACCCCCCGTTCGACCAGGAGTACTACTACGCCACGCTGCTGCTGGAGCGCGCGCAGGCCGAGGGCGTGCGCGTCGTGAACGACCCGCGCGCGCTGCGCGACTGGAACGAGAAGCTCGCGATCCTGCGCTTCCCGGCGCTCGCCCCGCCCACGCTCGTGGCGAGCGACATGGCCCGGGTGCACGCCTTCATCGAGGAGCACGGCGACGCGATCGTGAAGAAGCTCGACGGCATGGGCGGGGCGATGATCTTCCGCGTCGGCGCGGCCGACCCGAACCGCAACGTGATCGTCGAGACGATCACCGACATGGGCCGGCGCACCGTGATGGCGCAGCGGTTCATTCCCGAGATCGCGAGCGGCGACAAGCGCGTGCTGGTGGTCGCGGGCAAGCCCTTTGCCCATTGCCTCGCGCGCATCCCCCGCGCCGGCGAGACGCGGGGCAACCTCGCCGCCGGCGGGCGCGGCGTGGCGCAGCCGATCTCGGCGCGCGACCGCGAGATCGCCGAGGCGGTCGGGCCCGAGCTCGTGAAGGCGGGCATCGTCTTCGCGGGGCTGGACGTGATCGGGGACTGGCTCACGGAGGTGAACGTGACCAGCCCCACGTGCATCGTCGAGATCGCCGGGCAGGGCGGGGGCGACGCCGCGCGCGACCTGATGGACGCGCTCGGCGCCTAGGACACCACGACGCGATCGAAGTCGCTGCCGCGCACGAGCACCTCGCGCACGGTCGCCTGGGTGCCCTCGCCGTCGCCGTCGCGCAGCTCGAGCACGCGCCCGCGCATGCCGAGGCCGGCCGCGACCACCACCGAGGCGGGCACGTGCAGCCGCTCGATCGCCGGCAGCGCGAGCGCCGGGCCCCAGGTCCCGGCCGGCCGGTTGCCGACGCCGGCGCCGCGCGCGGCGATGGGCGCCGGCTGCCCCGGAAAGAGCGTGACCGTCGCCACGATCCCGGCGTCGGCCTCCTGGACGAGGCCCGCGATCATCCCCGCGTAGAAGGGACCGGCATCGCCGAGGCGCGCGGCCACGAACCGGCCCACCGCGAGGCCGTGGGTCGCCCGGGCCGTGCGGCGCAGGCGCAGCTGGCCGCGCAGCTCCTCCACCACGTCCCACGGCTCGACGGTGAAGTGGTGCTCGGTTTGCATCCGGCTGTGGGTGCGCTGCGTCACGCGCCCGAACACCTCGATGTCCTGCTTTTCCTGCGAGGTGAGCTCCCGGCTCGCGTCCGGCGCCTCGAAGCGCTTGCCGCCGCCCACGAAGAAGTGCGCCTCGGCGAGTCCGAAGACGAGGCCGGCGGCGGCGAGACCCGGATCCTTGGCGCTCGCGCTCGCGCTCGCGCGCGGCGCCGGCGGCTCGCACCACGCGGCGTGCAGGCGCTGCAGCAGCGGCAGGGGCGCGAGGCCGGCGACCTCGGTGGGCAGCCCCAGGCGCGAAACGTCCTCGCCGGCCTGCAGTCCCTGGATGCGCCGGCGCAGGCTCTTGCCCAGGGCTTCCGTCTCGATCACCCGGTGCCCGGGCTGCAGCGCGTCGCGGGACAGCGCCCGCGCGCCCTCGGCCGCGCCGGGATCGACGGCGAGCGCCTGCACCGCCGCCGGCGCCTCGCCCGCGCCGGCAAGCCGCGCCTTGCGCACCCACAGGCGCAGCAGCGCCTCGAGGAATTCGGCCTGGGGGCCGCTCCAGGCCGACAGGTCCACCGCCTCGCGCAGCAGGACGTGCAGCCACGCCTCGCGCACGCTCGACAGCCCCTCGGCACCGCCCTCCAGGGAATCCTTCACCGGCTCGGTCGCCAGGCCCTCGCGCTCGGCGCGGGCGTGGGCGTCGTGCAGCCGGCGCCAGACGGCCGCGTCGATGCGCCGGTACACGACGTGGTGCAACGCCATCTGCGCGCCGAGGTAGCGCAGCAGGCGCTGCGCGACGAGCGCGGCGTGCGGCGCGAGCGGCCCGCCGGGCCGTGCCGCCTCCAGGCAGCGCGCGTAGCCCGCCTCCATCGCCTCGAGCAGCGCGAGCCCGCCCGACCAGGCGGCGGCGTCGGCGGCCGCGAGCGGGAGCGTCTTCGCCTGCAGGCGCGAGCGCAGCTCCCCCTGCAGGAACGCGACCTTGTCGCGCAGGAGCTCGAGGCACTTGAGCCGCTCGAGCGCGTCCAGCTCCTGCCCGGCGAGCCGCTGCAGGCCGGAGCGCAGGCTCGCCTGGGCCTCGGACACGTTGGCGAGCGGGATCGCGTTCAGCCAGTCGCGGCAGGCGCGGGCGTCGGCGAAGGCGGGCGCCTCGCCCGCGACCGGCTCGTGGGGGGCGGGCACGCGCGCTACTCCGCCAACCGCGCCGCGATCGCGGTCGCGAGGCCCGCGGCGCGCGCCGCGCGCTCGGCAGGGACGGGGCGGGCGTCGCGGGGCGCGGCCCAGATCGGCGCGGGGAAGTGGCGATCGTCGCGGAAGCGCGGCACGACATGCCAATGGACGTGGGCCACGGCGTTGCCCAGGCTCGCGAGATTCATCTTGTCCGGCCGCATCGTCTCCCGCACCGCCGCCTCCACCGCGAACACCACCGCCATCAGCCTTGCGCGCTCGCCCGGGGCGAGGTCCGTCATCTCCCGCGCGTGGCGCGCCAGGATCACCCGGCAGAACCCGGGGTAGCCCGGCTCGTCGACCTGCACCACCCGGCACAGGTCATTCTGCCAGAGCACGATCCCGCCGGCGCCGGCGCACAGCTCGCAGTCGGGCGGCGCGCTCAGAACGGCTGCCTCTCGAGGGCCTTCGACTGCATGACGCCGTCGACGGTGTAGCGCATGACGGCATGGCTCGCGTCGAGGAAGGAGAACGTCGCGACGCCCGCGGCGTGGGCCGCGCGCAGCGACGGGTCGTAGGCCGCGCCGAGCCAGGGGCCGGCGCTCATGCGGTAGACCGTTCCCGTGTACGCGTTGGTGCCGGTCCACGTGCCCCCCGGCACCACGAGCCAGGTGCGCTCGCCGGCGGCGTCGTAGGTGTACCAGACGCAGAAGAGCGTGCGGTACTGCTGGTTGATGGCCACGCCCCAGCCGTTCTGCGCGCTGCCGCCCCACCACAGGTCGCCGTAGCTGGCCACCGGCGTCGCGTCGGGCGGGCCGTAGAGCTGGCGATGCAGCGCCTTGGTGCCCGACGTGCCCGCGATCGTGTAGCGCAGCGTCGCGTCCGAGGCGCCGGCGAAGGAGATGGTGGCGCTGCCGACGGGAGCGCCGACCGTGAAGCGCGCCGGATCGTAGGCGCCGAACCAGGCGCCGGTGGGCGCGTAGAGCGCCCCGGTGTACTCGGTGCGCGCCGCGTTCCACGTCCCGCCCGGCATCACGTACCAGGTGGGCCGGCCCCCGGCGTCGTAGACGTAGAGCGCCCCGAAGAGCGTCGTGCCGTGCTGGGCGATGCTCATCCCCCAGCCGTCCTCCCCCGGCCCGGCCCACCACAGGTCCTGGTAGTTCGCCAGCCCCGTGTCGGCGAGCGCGATCCGGTACATGCCGCGGCCGAACGTGGCCGCGCCGAGGGTGGCGTCGTCGATCCAGAAGAGCTCGCGCACCCGCACGTTGGCCGGGCCCTCGTTCGACGTGGACCAGCTCGCGCCCCCGTCCTCGCTCGCGAAGACCCCGACGGAGGTCGCGGCGTAGAGCCACGCCGGGTGGCGCGGATGGATCTTCACGTCGAAGACCGGGGCCTGGGGCAGGTTGCCGGTGATCGAGTGCCACGTGGCGCCCGCGTCGCGCGTCTCCCACACGTCGTCGGGCGAGAAGCCGGTGAACGCGACGATGGTGCGCCGCGCATCGGCCGGGTCGGTCGTGATGCGCATCACGCGCCGCGCCGGCAGCACGCCGGCGCCGAGCCGCGTCCACGTGGGCGTCGCGGCGAGCGCATCGCGCGTGCGGTAGACCGCCCCGTCGTTGTGGCCGACCCACACGGTCGAGGCGTCGCCCTCCTGCACGGCGATCGCGTTGAGGTAGTTCTCCGGCGCGGGCGAGGGCGGCTTCAGCCGGCGCCAGGCGGCGAGCCCCGGCGCGTCGTCGGTGGCCCAGAGCGAGGCCGCCCCGACGAGCAGGCGGCGCGCGTCGTTGGGGTCGAGCACGAGGGGCGCGATGAAGTTGGCCTGTTTCGTGGCGTCCTTGCCGCAGAACGCGTTGCCGTCCTGGGCGGGCAGCGCCTCGGCGATGCCCGCGCAGATGTAGGACGAGGTCGCGCCCCCGTCGAGGGAGCGGTGGATCGCCGCGTAGACGTACTCGCCGTAGATCCGCAGGTCGGAGGCGGGGTCGACCGCCACGGCCCCGCCGTCGCCGCCGCGGAAGGCGCGCCAGACGCCGCCGGCGAGCTGCAGCGATCCGTTGTCCTGCGTGCCGCCCACGATGCGCCCGCCGGCCGCGGCGCGCCCGGCGCCGCTGTAGAACTGCGTCGCGGCGAGGCCGGCGTTCATGTCGCGCCACCCCGCCCCCGTGGTGCCCGCCGAGAGCGCGTACACGTTCGCGGCCCGGTAGACGCCGCCGTCGTTGCCGTCGACGAGGAGGGGGGCGGCGGGGCCGAAGTCGGGCGGCGAGACGAGCGCGTGGTGGTCGCCGTGCGGCGAGGCGGGCGCGCGCCGCCAGTCGCTCACCGCCGCGAACGTGGCGCCGCCGTCGCGCGACTCGTAGACGTCGAGCCCGGCCACCAGGAGGTGCGCCGCGTCGGTGGGATCGACCCAGATCGCGTTGTCGTAGTCGCCCTGCTCGCCCAGGTGCCCCGGGGTGGAGCGCTTCTGCCACGTCATCCCGGCGTCGAGCGAGCGCCACACCTCGCCGCGCGCGTTGTCCACCGAGGCGTAGGCGAGCCCGGGCCGCGAGCGGGCGAAGGCGATCTCCGCGCGCGCGGTGCCCTCGCGCCCGGACGGCGCGGGCACGAGGGGGGCGCTGCGCGTCCACGTGCGGCCCGCGTCGCGCGACCAGGCGAGCGTGCCGTCGTCCAGGCCGGCGAGCGCGCGGGACCCGTCGGCGGGATCGAACGCGAGGTCGAGCGCCTTCGCCGTCGACACCCGCGCCCACGTCGCGCCGGCGTCGGCCGAGCGGTAGATCGCGCCCGCCTCGAGGGTGGCGTCGGTCACGCCGGCGAGCAGCACGCGGGTGTCGGCCGGGTCCACGGCGATGCGGTTCACGAAGCGCCAGTCGGGGTTCGCGTCGGGATCGGTCGCGGCGAGGTGCGCCCACGTCTCGCCGCCGTCGTCGGAGCGGAACACGCCGGCGCCCACGAGGCCCGCGCTCGCCTCCCCGGTGCCGGCGTACACGACCGCCGGGTGCGCGGGATCGAACGCGAGGGCCGAGATCGAGAGGTTGGGCAGGAAGTCGTTGTCGGCCCGCCAGGTCGCGCCCGCGTCCGGCGAGATCCACAGCCCGCCGGAGGCGGTGCCGGCGAGCAGGCGGCGGGGATGCGCCGGGTCGAAGGCGAGGGCGCGCACGCGCCCGCCGACGTTCGAGGGTCCCAGCGCCTGCCATTGCCCGGGCTGCAATCCCGCGGATTTCGGCCGCGCGCCCGCCGCATCGCGCACGAGGGCGCGGCGCTCGGCCTGCGCGCGCAGCAGCTGCGCCACGGTGGGCGGCCCGTGCTCGTCGGACTCGAGCGCGAGGTTGTACCGGATGGAAGGCGCGGCGGCGCGGTCGCGCTCGCCGCCGTGCGCGTCGTCGTCGCGCGCGGCGAGGGTGGCGAGGGCGGCGGCATCGAGCGGATAGCCGGCGGCCGAGGGCGGCGGCGGAGGAACGCGCGGGCCCGGGCCGGAAGCGCAGCCGGCCAGCGCCAGCAGCATCGCCAGTGTCGTCGCCGGGCGACGGGAGCTTCTCATGGGGGGACCGCGGCGGTGGGGAAGCCGATTCTGCGCGAACGCGCGCGCCGTGCGCAACCGCGCTACAGCAGCACGCGCTCGATGCCGCCGTGGTTCGCCTTGCGCGACGTACTCCGGCCAGCCAGTCCGGGCCGAGCATGCGCCGCGCCATCTCGACCACGATGTAGTCGGCGCTGGTGCCGGCGTCGTCGTCGAAGCGCGACAGCCCCTGCAGGCACGACGGGCAGGACGTGAGGACCTTCACCTCGCCGGCGAAGCCGTCGGCGCGCAGCGCCGCCGACGCCCTTGCGCATCTCCTCTTCCTTGCGCAAGCGCACCTGGGTCGAGATGTCGGGCCGCGTCGTCGCGCAGCGTGCCCGATTCCCCGCAGCAGCGGTCGTTCAGCGCCACCGCCGCGCCCATGAGCGCGCTCACGACCTCGAGCGGCTGGTGGGTCTTCATCGGCGTGTGGCAGGGATCGTGGTACATGTAGCGCACGCCCTGCGACGCCCTCGAGCTCGACGCCCTTCTCCAGCAGGTACTCGTGGATGTCGAGCAGGCGGCAGCCGGGGAAGATCTTGTCGAACTCGTACTTCTGCGAGCTGGTCCATGCACGTCCCGCAGGACACGATCACGGTGCGGATGTCGAGGTAGTTGAGCGTGTTCGCGACGCGGTGGAACAGCACGCGGTTGCTCGGTGATGATCTGCTCGCCCTTGTTCGTGCGTCGCCCGCGGCGGTCTGCGGATAGCCGCAGCAGAGGTAGCCCGGCGGCAGCACGCACTGGGCGCCGACGTGGTAGAGCATCGCCTGCGTCGCGAGGCCCACCTGGCGAGAACAGCCGCTCGGAGCCGCAGCCGGGAAAGTAGAACACCGCCTCGGAGTCCTCGTTCACCTTGCGCCGGGTCGCGCATGATCGGCACGATCGTCGGGTCCTCGATGTCGAGCAGCGCGCGCGCGGTGCTGCTTCGGCACGCCCGCCGGGCATCGGCTTGTTGACGAAATGGATCGACCTGCGCGCGGCACCGGCGTGCGTCCGGTGGTCGCAGGCGGGTGCGCGGTCTGCGCGCGCGCGAGCCCGCAGCCGTCTTCGCCACGCGCGTAGGCCAGGCGCTGCAGCGCGGTAGCCCGACGTCGATCATCACCGCCTTGCGCGAGCTTGATCGCGCCGGGTCGGTCGCGTTGAGGAACAGCATCGACGCCGCGGTGCCCGAGGTTGAAGCGGCGCTTGCCGCTCGCGGCGCAGGAGATTGCGCATCGCGATCGACACGTCGCCGAAGTCGATGTCGACCGGACAGGGGCTCTCGCACTTGTGGCAGACCGTGCAGTGGTCGGCGACGTCGCCGAACTCGTCGAAGTGCGCCAGCGCACACGCCGCGCCGGGTCTGCTCCTCGTAGAGGAACGCCTCGATCAGCAGCGAGGTCGCGAGGATCTTGTTGCGCGGGCTGTAGAGCAGGTTCGCGCGCGGCGACGTGCGTCGCGCACACCGGCTTGCACTTGCCGCAGCGCAGGCAGTCCTTGATCGAGTCGGCGATCGCGCCGATCGCGCTCTGCTCGAGGATCAGCGACTCGTGCGCCGATCAGCGAGAAGCGACGGCGTGTAGGCGTTGGCCAGGTCCGCCGCCGGGCGCAGCAGCTTGCCGCGGTTGAAGCGGCCCTCCGGGTCGACCCGCTGCTTGTACGCGCGCGAACGGCGTCGAGCTCCTCGGCGGTCGAGGAATTCCAGCTTGGTGATGCCGATGCCGTGCTCGCCGGAGATCACGCCGCCGAGGCTCTCGCGCAAGCGCATGATGCGCGCGACCGCCGCGTTCGCCTCGCTGCAGCATCGCGTAGTCGTCGGAGTTGACCGGGATGTTGGTGTGCACGTTGCCGTCGCCGGCGTGCATGTGCAGCGCGACGAACACGCGCGCGCGCAGCACCTCGCGCGTGGACCGCCTCCGCGCCCGCCAGCACCGGCGCGAACGCGCGCCCGGCGAAGATGCGCGCGCAGCGGCGTCGCGCACCTCGGTCTTCCACGACACGCGCACGCGCGCGGCGACTGCAGCGCGCGAAACGTCGCGTCGACGATCGGCCGACGCAGGCCCTGCCAGCGCTGCGCGCACGGCGCGCATCGAGCTCGAGCGCCTGCGGCGGGCCGGTCGCCGAAGCAGCTCGGCCTCGGTCGAGCCGCGCCTCGTCGCCGCGCCACAGCGGCAGCTCGCCGCCGAGGTAGCGCCTCGAGCGCGTCCAGCGAGCTCGAGCTTGTTGCGCGAGCGACAGCTCGATGTTGATGCGCTCGATGCCGTCGGTGTAGTCGCCCAGGCGCTCGAGCGGGATCACGACGTCCTCGTTGATCTTGAACGCGTTGGTGTGCTTGGCGATCGCCGCGGTGCGCGCGCGGTCGAGCCAGAACCGCTTGCGCGCCTCGGGCGACACGGCGACGAAGCCCTCGCCGCCGCGCGCGTTGGCGATGCGCACCACCGCGCGAGGCCGCCGCTCGCGACCGCGTCGTCGCTCGTCGCCGACGATGTCGCCGATCAGCACCATGCGCGGGCGGCCGCTGCCGCTGCGCCTTGGTCGCGTAGCCGACCGCCTTGCACGTAGCGCTCGTCGAGATGCTCGAGGCCGGCGAGCGGTCGCGCCCGGCGTGGGCGTCGAGGTAGCGCTTGACCTCGACGATCGCGGGCACGGCGTCGTGCACCGTCGCCGAAGAACTCGAGGCAGACGGTGCGCGTCGTGCGCCGGCATGCGGTGCAGGACGAAGCGTGCGCCGACGTGATGATGCCGTCGCATGCCCTCCTTCTGCACGCCCGGGCAGCCCGGCCAGGAACTTGTCGGTGACGTCCTTGCCCAGGCCCGCCTTGCGAAGCCGGCGCGCCCGGCATCTCGAGCATCTCCTCGCACGAGCGTCGCGCCGTCGGCGCTCGAAGCGGCGCAGCCGGAAGCGCGCGACGGCGGCGTCGTGGATCTTGCCCAGGTTGTGGTCGATGCGCTCGACCTCGAGCCACTGCGCGTCCGGCGTGACCATGCGCCACGATGCGAGGTTGTCGAGCGCGGTGCCCCACAGCACCGCCTTCTTGCCGCCCGGCGTTCATCGCGACGTTGCCGCCGATGCACGAGGCGTCGGCGGAGGTGGGGTCGACGGCGAAGACGAGCCCGTGCGGCCTCGGCGGCCTCCATCACGCGCTTGGTGACGACGCCCGCGCCGCAGCGGATCGTCGGCACCGGCGCGTCGAGCCCGGGCAGGACCCGGTCCGCTCGACCGCGCCCAGCGCCTCGAGCTTCTCGGTGTTCACCACGGCGCCGAGCGCGGTCGAGCGGCATCGCGCCGCCGGTGTAGCCGGTGCCGCCGCCGCGCGGGATGACCGTGAGCCCGAGCTGCGATCAGCACCTTCACGACCGGCGCGCACCTCGTCCTCGGTGTCGGGGAAGACCACGACGAACGGATACTCGACGCGCCAGTCGGTCGCGTCGGTCACGTGCGAGACGCGCGCGAAGCCGTCGAAGGCCGATGTTGTCCCGGCGCGTCACCGCGCGCCAGGCGCCGCGCGACCTCGCGGCGCAGCGCCGCGCGTCTCGCCGAACTCGCGCCGCGAACGCGTCGACCGCGGCGTGCGCGCGCTCGAGGAGCGCGGCCACCCGGCCGTCGCGCGCCGCGTCCTCCTCGCGGCGCGCGGCGCCGGCCGATCTCGCCCAGGCGGTGGCGCATGGCCTCGACCAGCAGGCGCAGCCGGCGGCGGGTTGTCGAGCAGGTCGTCCTGCAGGTAGGGGTTGCGCGCGACGACCCAGATGTCGCCCAGGACCTCGTAGAGCATCCGCGCCGAGCGCCCGGTGCGCCGCTCGGCGCGCAGCTCGTCGAGCACGGTCCAGCCCGCCTCCCCGAGGATGCGCACGGCGATCTCGCGGTCGGAGAACGAGGTGTAGTTGTAGGGGATCTCGCGCAGGCCGGGATTCATGGGAAGGTCTCGCGCGCGGCGGGCGCGGAACCTTCTATGTTACTGCAGCGCAGCAACGCGCCGCGTCCCACAACGCGCGGCCCGGCGCCCGCCTCGGACCCGCGGCGAGTGTAGTACGCTTGCCAATCCCATGGCCGAAATACCCCAACGCATCCGCATCGCCACCCGCGAGAGCCGGCTCGCGATGCGCCAGAGCGAGATGGTGGCGGCGACCCTGCGCGCGCGCCACCCCGGAATCGAGGTCGAGCTGGTCGGCATGACCACCCGCGGCGACCGCATCCTCGACCGCCCCCTCGCCGAGGTGGGCGGCAAGGGCCTGTTCGTGAAGGAGCTGGAGGTGGCCCTCGAGGAGGGCCGCGCGGATATCGCCGTGCACTCCATGAAGGACGTGCCCATGGAGCTGCCCGCCGGGTTCGCGATCCGCACCTTCGGCGCGCGCGAGGATCCCCGCGACGCCTTCGTCTCGGAGCGCTACGCCGAGCCGCAGGCGCTGCCCGCGGGCGCCGTGGTCGGCACCTCGAGCCTGCGCCGGGAAAGCCAGCTGCGCCGCGCCTTCCCGGGCCTCGAGCTGCGGGCGCTGCGCGGCAACGTGAACACCCGGCTCGCCAAGCTCGACGCCGGCGAGTACGACGCGATCATCCTCGCGGCGGCGGGGCTGCGCCGCCTCGGGCTGGGCGAGCGCGTGCGCTGCACGCTCGAGGCGGGCGTGTCGCTGCCCGCCATCGCCCAGGGCATCCTCGCGATCGAGCACCTCGCCGCGCGCGAGGACGTGGCCGCGCTCCTCGGGCCCTTCGAGGACCGCGCCACCGCCTGCGCCGCGCGCGCCGAGCGTGCCCTGGGGCTCGTGGTCGAGGGCAGCTGCGAGGTGCCGCTCGGCGCGCTCGCGCGGGTGGACGGCGACGCGCTCTCGATCGAGGCCTTCATCGGGCTTCCCGACGGCAGCAGCATCGTGCGCGCGAGCGCGGCGGGCGGCGCCGACGCACCCGAGGCGCTCGGGCGCGCGCTCGGCGCGAAGATCCTCGCCTCCGGCGGGGCCGAGATCCTGCGCGCGCTGGCAGAGAAGGCGGCATGAGCGCCGCGGGCCGCCTCGCGGGGCTGGGCGTGGTCGTCACCCGCCCGCAGGCCGCCGCCGAAGCGCTCGGGCGCGCCCTCGAGCGCGAGGGCGCGCGCGCGTTCGTCTTCCCGGCCCTCGCCCTCGAGCCCATGGAGCCGTCGCCGGACGCGCGCGCGACGCTCGAGGCGCTGACCGAATTCACGCTCGCCGTCTTCGTGAGCGCCAACGCCGTCGAGATGGGGCTCGCCGTCGCCCGGTCGATCGCCCCCTGGCCCGAGCGCACGCGCGTGGCCGGCATCGGGGACGCGACGGCGCGGGCGCTGCGCGAGGCGGGCTTCGACGAGGTCCTGTTTCCGCGCGAGCGCCACGACAGCGAGGGGCTGCTCGCGATGCCGGAGCTGCGCGCCGTGAAGGGCGAGAGCATCGTCGTGTTCCGCGGCGAGGGCGGGCGCGAGCACCTGCGCGACGTGCTCGAGTCGCGCGGGGCGCGCGTGCGCTACGTCGAGTGCTACCGCCGGGCGCGCCCGCGCGCCGATGCCTCGGCCCTGGTCGCCGCCTGGGAGCGCGGCGAGGTGCACGCGGTGAGCGCCCTGAGCGCCCAGACGCTCGAGAACTTCCTCGCGATGCTGGGAGACGGCGCCCCGGCGCTCGCCGCGCGCGCGAGCCTGGTCGTGCCCCACGCCGCCATCGCCGCCCATCCGGACGCGCGCCGCTTCGCGCGCGTGCTCGTCGCCGCCCCCGGCGCCGAGGGCATCGTCGAGGCCCTGTCGCAGCTGCGGGTGACGCCATGAGCGCCGAGGCCCCGGCGAGCCCGCCGCCCCCGCCCCCGCCGCCGAAGCCCGCGGCGCGGCCGCGCGCCCCCGACCGCCTCGCGCGCACCCTCGCCACGATCGCCCTGCTCCTCGCCGCCGTGGGCGGATGGCTCGCCGTGCAGGCGCGCGTGGGCGTGCAGGGCGTCGAGTCGAGCGCGGGCGATCGCCTCGCGCAGCTGGGCGAGGAGTCGGCGCGGCTGCGCGCGAACCTCGGCCAGGCCCAGGCGTCGCTGCGCGAGGCGCAGGGCCGCATCGGCGAGCTCGAGGGACGGGTGTCCGACACGCAGGAGCAGCGCGTGGCGCTCGAGCAGATGTACCGCGACCTCGCCCGCAGCGCCGACGACCGCGTCCTGTCGGAGGTCGAGCAGGTGCTGGTGCTCGCGAGCCAGCAGCTGCAGCTCGCCGGCAACGTGCGCGCGGCGCTGGCGGCGCTGCAGGCCGCCGACCAGCGCCTCGCCCGCGCCGAGA
This sequence comes from uncultured beta proteobacterium, assembly GCA_963741815.1. Lineage (GTDB taxonomy): Bacteria > Pseudomonadota > Gammaproteobacteria > Burkholderiales > Usitatibacteraceae > Usitatibacter. The sequence continues at coordinate 289,170 of CAVUJI010000003.1, read as the reverse complement.
AGCTCGCGGCCACGCCGCTGCGCCGGGCGATCGAGCGCGACATGGAGCGGCTGAAGGCGGTGCCCCAGGTCGACATCGAGGGGCTCGCCGTGAAGATCGATTCCCTCATCCGCCAGGCCGACACCCTGCCCCTGCTCGTCTCGGAGACCGCCCCGGCCGTGCGCAAGGCGAGCCGCTGGCGCGGCCCGGAGGCGCCGCAGGGCATCGTGCGCGTCTGGCGCGACTTCTGGGACGAGATGAAGAGCCTCGTGCGCATCCGCAACATGGACACCGAGGACGCGGCGCTGCTCACCCCCGCGCAGTCGTACTTCCTGCGCCAGAACCTGAGGCTGCGGCTGCTGTCGGCGCGCGTGGCGCTGCTCGCCCGCGACGAGCCGTCGTTCCGCGAGGACATGCGCGCGGCCCAGGCGTGGATGGCGAAGTACTTCGACACGAAGGCGAAGCCCACCGCCACCGCGCTGGCCGTGGCGCGCCAGGTCGCCGGCGCGCCGGTGGTCGTGGCGGTGCCGGACATCAACGCGAGCCTCGCGGCGGTGCGCACGGCGCGCGCCGCGCGCGAGAAGCAGTAGGCCGTGCGCTTCGCGCTCTGGTCCCTGGTGCTCGCGGCGGTCGCCGTGGGCATCGCGCTCTTCGCGCGGCACTCGACCGGCTACGTGGTCATCGTCTCCGCGCCCTGGCGGGTGGAGCTGTCGCTCAACCTGCTGATATTCCTCGTCGCCGGCGGCTACCTCGCCTTCTACTTCCTCGCGCGCATGGTCGCGACCCTCGCCGCGATCCCCGCGCGCGTGAGCGCCTACCGCGCCGAGCGCGAGCGCACGCGCGACCGCAAGGCGCTCGACGAGGCCCTCATCGCCTTCTTCCAGGGCCGCTACGCCTCGGCCGAGAAGAGCGCGGCGGCCGCGCTCACCGGCGAGCAGACCAAGGCCGTGGCGGCGATCATCGCCGCGCGCAGCGCCCACGAGCTCGGCCGCTTCAACGAGCGCGAGCAATTCCTCGAGCAGGCCCGCGGCCCGGCCCCCGGCGTGGACCAGGCCCGCCTCACGACCCTCGCCGACCTGCTCGTGTCGCAGGGGCGCCACGAGGAGGCGCTCGCGGTGCTGAAGGACCTGTCCGCGCGCGATGCCCGCAACCTGCGGCTGCTGCGGCTCAAGCTGCAGGCGGAGCAGGCGGTGCGCGACTGGGACGCGGTGCTGGAAACGGTGGCGGCGCTGGTGCGCCTCGGCGGCCTCACGCCCGACGAGGCGCGCGCCGCGCGCCGCGCCGCGCACCTCGGCAACCTGCAGCGCAAGTCGGGCGACGCCGCCGCGCTCGCCGCCTACTGGAAGCCGCTGCCCCAGGAGATGCGCCTCGACCCCGCGGTCGCGGCCGTGGGCGCGCGCTACCACCTCGCCCTCGGCGCGGCCGAGCAGGCCGAGGCGATCGTCGAGCAGGCGCTCGCGCGCGAGTGGAGCCCGGCGCTCGTGGCGCTCTACGGCGAGACGGGCGGCGCGGACGCGCGCGACCAGATCGAGCGCGCCGAGAAGTGGCTGCGCTCCCACGCCCGCGACCCGGCGCTGCTCCTCGCCCTCGGCAAGCTGTGCATGCGCCAGGGCCTGTGGGGCAAGGCGCAGAGCTACATCGAGGCGAGCCTCGCGCTCGAGCCCACGCACGACGGGCACATGACGCTCGCCGCGCTGATGGAGCGGATCGGGCGCCCGCAGGAAGCGGTGCAGCACTTCCGGCGCGGCGCGGAACTGGCCGGTTGAAACGAAAGGAGGCGACGATGCGCGAGTATGCCCCGCTCACCCACCAGCCGCTGCCGCCGGGCGCGCGGCTGGCCGAGCCCAGCCCGCCGGGCCGGGTGAGCCTGGACGACCCGGCGCTCAGCGTGATGACGGACCTGCGCGACGTGCGCGCGGTCACGATCACCCCGGAGGAGACCGCCGACCAGGCGCACGCGAGCATGGTGCGCCGGGGGCTGCGGCTGCTCTTCGTGCTCGACCGCGAGCGCGCCGTGACGGGCGTCATCACCGCCACGGACCTGCTGGGCGAGAAGCCGGTGCGCTTCATGCAGGAGCGCCGCGTCACGCACGCCGACATCCTCGTGCGCGACCTCATGACGGGCGCCACGCAGATCGAGACGCTCGCGTTCGCGGAGGTGGCCCAGATGCGCGTGGGGCACGTCGTGGCGACGCTCAAGGCCGTGCGCCGGCAGCACCTCATGGTCTCCGAGGACGGCGGCCGGCGCATCCGCGGCCTCTTCTCGGCCACGCAGGTGGCGCGGCAGCTCGGCGTGCAGCTGCAGACGTTCGAGATCGCGCGCACCTTCGCGGAGGTCGAGGCGGCGCTCGGGCGCTAGACCCCGATGCGCGACCGCTACCGCGAGATCTGCGAGGCCTTCCGCTGGCGGGTCCCGGCGCGCTTCAACATCGCCGAGGTCGCCTGCCGCCGCTGGGCCGACGCCGACCGCCTGGCCCTGCAGTGGGAGGACGAGGACGGGTCGGCGCGCGCGCTGCGCTTCCGCGACGTGCGCGACGCCGCCAACCGGCTGTCGAACGCGCTGGCCGCCCTCGGCGTCGGCCGGGGCGATCGCGTGGCGCTGCTCCTGCCGCAGCGGCCCGAGACCGTCGTCGCCTACTTCGCCTGCTTCCAGATGGGCGCCGTGGCCGTGCCCCTGTCGTTCCTCTTCGGCCCCGATGCCCTGCGCTACCGGCTCGAGCACAGCGGCGCGCGCGTCGCGATCGCCGACCCGGTCACGCTCGAGCGGCTGCTGCCGCTGCGCCCGGGGCTGGCCGCGCTCGAGCACGTGGTGGGCGTGGCGGGGGCGCGCGGTGCCGGCGTCCTCGACTGGGACGATCTCCTCGCCCGGGCCCGCGACGCGTTCGAGGCGGCGGCCACGGGCCCGCAGGACCCGGCGGCGATCATCTACACCAGCGGCACCACGGGAGCGCCCAAGGGCACGCTGCTGCCGCACGGGGCCCTGCTCGGCAACCTTCCCGGCTTCGAGTGCTCCCACGACGGCTTCCCGCGGGAGGGCGACTTCTTCTGGACGCCGGCGGACTGGGCGTGGACGGGCGGGCTCTGGACGCGCTGATGCCCACGCTCTACCACGGCCGGCCGATCCTCGGCTTCCACGGCCGCTTCGACCCGGAGCGCGCCTTCGCGCTGCTCGAGCGGCACGGCATCCGCAACGCGTTCCTCGTGCCGACCGCGCTCAAGATGATGATGAAGGCGGTGCCGCGCCCGCGCGAGCGCCACCGCCTGCGCCTGCGCAGCCTGATGAGCGGCGGCGAGGCCCTCGGCGCCACGGTGCTCGACTGGGCGCGCGAGGAGCTGGGCGTCACCATCAACGAGATCTTCGGCCAGACGGAGATGAACTACATCGTCGGCAACTCGGGGTCGCAATGGCCCGTGCGCCCCGGCTCGATGGGGCGGCCCGTATCCGGGCCATCGCGTGGCGGTGATCGACCCGGACGGACGCGTGCTGCCGCCGGGCGAGGCGGGGGAAGTCGCGCTCAACCGGCGCTGGCACGACGGCACGCCCGACCCGGTCTTCTTCCTCGAGTACTGGCGCGACCCGCAGGCTACGGCGGCCAAGTACGCGGGGGAGTGGTGCCGCACCGGCGACGAGGCGGTCGCCGACGCCGACGGCTACCTCTGGTACCGCGGCCGCGCCGACGACGTGTTCAAGTGCGCCGGCTACCGCATCGGGCCGGCTGAGATCGAGAACTGCATCGTGCGGCACCCGGCGGTGGGCAACTGCGCGGTGGTCCCGAGCCCGGACCCCACGCGCGGCGCCGTGGTGAAGGCCTTCGTGCTCCTCGCGCCGGGACACGCGCCCTCGGAAGCGCTCGAGGACGAGATCCGCGCGCTCGTGAAGGCGCAGCTCGCGCCCTACCAGCAGCCGCGCGAGATCGAGTTCGTGCCGGAGCTGCCGATGACCACGACGGGGAAGGTGCAGCGCCGGGTGCTGCGCGAGCGCGAGGCCGCGCGGGTCACTTCCGCGGGTCGACCGACGGCGTGAACGCGTCGCAGTAGAACTCGTCCTCGGGCAGCGCGCGGTCCTCGACGAAGGTCTCGCGGGCGAGGTCGGTCATGCCCGGCGCCCCGCAGGCGTAGACCTGGTAGCCGGACAGGTCCCGGAAGTCCTCGAGCACGGCCTCGTGCACGAGCCCGGTGCGCCCGCTCCAGCCGTCTTCCGGCACCGGGTCGGAGAGCACCGGGATGAACGTGAAGTTCGGGTGCTCCTGCTGCCACCGCGAGGGCAGCGCGGGCATGTACAGGTCGCGCAGCGAGCGAGCGCCCCAGTAGAGCACCATCGGGCGCTCGACGCCCTCGTGGAAGCAGTGCTCGACCAGGGCCTTGATCGGCGCGAACCCGGTGCCTCCGGCCACGAAGATCATCGGCTTGTCCGAGTCCTCGCGCAGGTAGAAGGTGCCGAGCGGCCCCTCGAAGCGCAGGATCGCGCGCTCCTTCATCTGCTCGAACACGTAGTTCGAGAAGGCCCCGCCCGGGCTCTTGCGCACGTGCAGCTGCAGGAACGCGTCGTCGTGCGGCGCGTTGGCGAGCGAGAAGCTGCGCCGCTTGCCCTCCTTCAGGAGGATGTCGATGTACTGGCCGGCGAGGAACTGCAGCCGCTCGCCCGCGGGCAGCTTGAGGTAGAGGATCGCGACGTCCTCGGCGGGCCGTTCCACGCGGTCGACCCGGCACGGCATGGTGCGGATCGCGATGTCCCTCGCGCCCGCCAGCTCGCGCACCTCGAAGACGACGTCGGTGAGCGGGCGCGTGCAGCACGTGAGCGCCTTCCCGGCCGCCTTCTCGGCGTCGTGCAGCGCCCGCTCCTGGTACTCGCCGTACGCGAGCTCGCCGGCGCGCAGGATCCCCTTGCACGCGCCGCAGGCCCCGTTGCGGCACCCGTAGGGCAGGCCGATGCCCTGGCGCAGCGCGGCCTCGAGGAGGGTCTCGCCCTCGGCCACGTCGAAGGCATGGCCGCTGGGTTCGAGCCGGACCTGGTGGCCGGGCTTGGGGGCGTCAGGCAATGCGAGGCTTTCGTGGCAGGAAGAAAAAGCCCCGGACGGGACGGGCCCGCGGGGCGCAGTCGATTCTAACCCAGGGGGCCGGGCGACGCCCGGCGGCTAGCGCGAGCGGCGGAACTCGCCTTCGATGATCTGGCCGCGGCCCGGGCGGCGCGCGGCGCCTTCGGCGACCGCGTGCGGCCCCGGAAGCAGCAGCAGCGTGATCGCGATGAAGTCGGAGACCACGCCGGGGAAGATGAGCAGCAGCCCCGCGAGCACCGTGCGGGCGCTGTGCGTGAGCGCCTGGATGGAGAACTGCCCCTCGGCCAGGCCGGCCGCGAGGCGCGCCACCAGCGCGAAGCGCGCCTCCTTGATGAGCGCCATGCCGGCGCAGGCCGAAAGCACCACCCAGGCGAGGACCCACCATCCCAGGGCGTGGCTCAGCCGCACGAGGACCACCGTTTCGAGGAGGGGGAAACCCAGTAGAATCGCGATCAGGAAAAGTCGCATCAGAAGCACCATCTCGTCCGTTGCCCGTATTCCGACGGTCCCGGACGGGGAGCCCCCCGTGGCCGTCATCGCCGTCCTCACAAACCTACCCGACTCCGACTCCGCTTTCAATCTCGCGCGGCAGCTTGTCGCGTTGAGACTCGCCGCCTGCGCGAACGTTCTGGGCGGCGCCACCTCGTTCTACCGCTGGGAAGGCGCGCTCGAGCAGGCCGCGGAGGTCCCGGTGCTGTTCAAGACGAGCGAGGCGCGCTACGAGGCGCTCGAGCGGGCGATCCGCGAGCGCCATCCCTACGACCTGCCCGAGATCGTCGCCTGGCCCCTGACGCGGGGACATCCAGACTACCTCGCGTGGGTCGAGCGGGAATCGGCGCCGGCCGGGCCGTGAGCGCGCGCCTCGCCTTCGCCGGCATCGGCCTCGCCGCGCTGCTCGCCGGCGCGATCGCGTGGTTCGTGGCCGCGCCCGCGCCGCCGCTGTCCGCGCCCCGGATCGCGGGGCCCGAGCTTTTCGGGCGCGCGTTCACCGCGCCCGGCGGCGCGCCCGCCTCGCTCGCCCCGTTCCGCGGCCGCGTCGTGGTCCTCAACTTCTGGGCGACCTGGTGCGGCCCCTGCCGCGAGGAGATGCCCGTCTTCTCGCGGGTGCAGGCCCGCTGGGCGCCGCGGGTGCAGATCGTGGGGGTTTCCAGCGAGGCGCCGGAGCGGGTGGCGGCATTCGCCCGCGACCACCCCGTCGGCTACCCCCTGTGGACGGGGGGCCCCGGCGCGATCGACCTTTCGCGCCAGCTCGGCAACCGGCGCTCGGTGCTGCCCTTCAGCGTGGTTCTCGATGCCGAGGGCCGGGTGGTGGAGCAGAAGGTGGGCGCTTACTCAGAGGCGGAGCTCGAACAGGTGCTGCGCGCGCACGTCCCGGCCTAACCGGGGGATCGGCCTCGAACTGCCGCGAACTGCGTCGAATCTCCGGAAAGTGGAGAGGACCGGGACGGCGGGGCTCTCCGCCGCGCGCTCCAAGCGCGAATCGTGCCCGCCGACACCCCGGTCACGGCACGGATTCGCCACTCGTGCGGCGAACTTCGCCCAAAACTGGACATCTTCATGCGATGTGCGGCAAACTCGCCGGCCATGCCGCACATTCTGGTCCTCCACGGCCCCAACCTGAACCTGCTCGGCGAGCGCGAGACCGAGCACTACGGGCGCGAAAGCCTCGAGGCGATCGACCGGCGCCTGGCCGAGCAGGCGAAGGGCGCCGGCTTCGAGCTCGCCAGCTTCCAGAGCAACTCGGAGACGGCGCTCGTGGAAAGGGTCCATGCCGCGAAGACCGACGGCACCCAATTCATCGTCATCAATCCCGCCGCGTTCACCCATACGAGCGTGGCGCTGCGCGACGCCCTGGCCGCGGTGAGCATCCCGTTCGTCGAGGTGCACCTCTCGAACGTGCATGCCCGCGAGCCGTTCCGGCGCCACTCGTACTTCTCCGACCTGGCCGCCGGCGTCATCTCGGGTCTCGGCGCGGCCGGGTACGAGCTCGCCGTCGAGGCGGCGGTGCGCCGGCTGCGCGACGCGAAGAAGGGCTAGGCCACCATGGACCTGCGCAAGCTGAAGAAGCTGATCGACCTGGTGCAGGAGTCGGGCATCGGGGAGATCGAGATCACCGAGGGCGAGGAGAAGGTGCGCATCAGCCGCCAGGGCAGCGGGGTGGCGCCGATGATCATGGCCGCGCCGGCGATGCAGATGCCGGTGCAGGCGCCGGGCGGCGCGCCGGCGCCGCTGGCCGCCGCGCCGGAGGCCGCGGCCGCGCCCTCCGGGCACCTCGTGAAGTCCCCGATGGTGGGCACCTTCTATCGCGCGCCCTCGCCGGGGGCGCCGTCGTTCGTCGAGGTGGGCCAGGCGGTCACCAAGGGCCAGACCCTCTGCATCATCGAGGCGATGAAGCTGATGAACGAGATCGAGAGCGACATGGCGGGCACGGTCAAGGCGATCCTGGTGGAGAACGGGCAGCCGGTCGAGTACGGGCAGGCGCTCTTCGTGATCGACTAGGCGCGGCAAATGACCCTCTGCCCCACCCGCTCCCCCGGGAGAGGGAGCGAACGCGGGACGCGTTCTCGCGATGTTCGAGAAGATCCTGATCGCCAACCGCGGCGAGATCGCCCTGCGCATGCAGCGCGCGTGCCGCGAGATGGGCATCAAGACCGTGGCGTCCACTCCGAGGCCGACGCCGACGCCAAGTACGTCAAGCTCGCCGACGAGTCGGTGTGCATCGGCCCGCCCCCGTCGCGCGACAGCTACCTCAACATCCCCGCGATCATCAGCGCGGCCGAGGTGACCGACGCCGAGGCGATCCACCCCGGCTACGGGTTCCTCTCGGAGAACGCGGACTTCGCCGAGCGCGTCGAGAACTCGGGCTTCGTCTTCATCGGCCCGCGGGCCGAGTCGATCCGCCTGATGGGGGACAAGATCGCGGCCAAGGCAGGCGATGAAGAAGGCCGGCATCCCCTGCGTGCCGGGATCCGAGGGCGCCGCTGCCCGACGACCCGAAGGAGATCCGGCGCGTGGCCGCGCGCCGTCGGCTACCCGGTGATCATCAAGGCGGCCGGCGGCGGCGGCGGGCGCGGCATGCGCGTGGTGCACACCGAGGCCGCGCTGCGTGAACGCCGTCACGATGACGCGCACCGAGGCGCAGAACGCGTTCAACAATCCCGACGGTCTACCTCGAGAAGTTCCTCGAGAACCCGCGCCACATCGAGATCCAGGTCCTCGCCGACGAGCACAAGCAGGCGATCTCCCTGGGCGAGCGCGACTGCTCGATGCAGCGCCGGCACCAGAAGATCATCGAGGAGGCGCCCGGCGCCGCTGGTCAACGCCGCGGCTGATCGAGCGCATCGGCGAGCGCTGCGCCGAGGCCTGCCGGCGAGATCGGCTACCGCGGCGCGGGCACCTTCGAGTTCCTGTACGAGAACGACGAGTTCTACTTCATCGAGATGAACACGCGCGTGCAGGTCGAGCACCCGGTCACCGAGATGATCACCGGCGTCGACATCGTGCAGGAGCAGATCCGGGTGGCGGCGGGCGATGAAGCTGCGCTACCGGCAGAAGGACATCGTCAAGCGCGGCCACGCGATCGAGTGCCGCATCAACGCCGAGGACCCGTACACCTTCGTGCCGTCGCCGGGCCGCATCACCCAGTACCACGTCGCCGGCGGCCCGGGCATCCGCGTCGACTCGCACGTCTACGCCAACTACTACGTGCCCCCCTACTACGATTCGATGATCGGCAAGCTCATCGCCTACGCGCGACACGCGCGAGCAGGCCATCGCGCGCATGCGCGTGGCGCTCTCGGAGATGGTGGTCGAGGGCATCCAGACCAACATCCCGCTGCACCAGGAGCTGATGAACGACGCCGCGTTCGTCCGCGGGGGCGTGAGCATCCACTACCTCGAGGAGAAGATCGCGGCGCTCAAGGCGATCCAGCCCGAGCCCTAGGGGCCCGGACCGGCCCATGGCCTGGCGCAGGGTCGAGGTGGTGGTCGAGGGCATCGACGCGGAGGCCGTCGCCGACGCCCTCGAGGCGGCCGGCGCCGCGTCCACGGAGCTCGCCGACGCCGCGGCGGGGACCGCCGGCGAGCACGCGGTGTTCGGCGAGCCCGGCGCGGATCCGGCTCCCTGGCCGCGCTGCCGGGTGAGCGCGCTCTTCGCCGACGAGCCCGGGGTCGGCGCGCGCGTCGACGAGGCGCTCGCCGCCTGCGGCATCCCGCGCTCGCGGGCCACCTACGCCCGCCTCGAGGACGCCGACTGGGTCGCGCTCACGCAGCGCGAGTTCGCGCCGATCCGCGCCGGCGAGCGGCTCTGGATCGTTCCGTCGTGGCACGCCGCCCCGGCGCCGGACGCCGTGAACGTGGTGCTCGACCCGGGCGCGGCCTTCGGCACCGGCAGCCATCCCACCACCCGGCTTTGCCTGCGCTGGCTCGAGCGGGAAGTGCGCGCCGGCGACAGCGTGCTCGACTACGGATGCGGCTCCGGCATCCTCGCGATCGCCGCCCTCAAGCTGGGCGCGGCGCGCGCGTGGGCGGTCGACATCGACGCGCTGGCCCTCGAGACCGCGCGCTACAATGCCCAGCGCAATGCGGTGTCCCTCGAGGTGATCGGCGCCGACGGCGCCGTTGCCGGCACCGCGCGCCTGACCGTGTCCAACATCCTCGCCAATCCCCTGCGCATGCTGGCACCCGTCCTCGCGGCCCACACGCGTCCCGGCGGCCGGATCGCCCTCTCCGGCATCCTCGAGGAGCAGGCGGCCGGGGTCGCCGCGGCCTATGCGCCCTGGGCGGCGCTGCAGGTGGTCGCGACCGAGTCCGGCTGGGCGCTGCTCGCCGGCGAGCGGCACGGCTAGCCCATGCTGGTCACGACCTGCACGCACTGCCTCGCGCGCTTCCGGGTGACGCCGCAGCAGCTCAACGCGCGCCAGGGCCAGGTGCGCTGCGGGCGCTGCAGCAAGGTGTTCAGCGGCTTCGAGGCGCTCGAGCGCTTCCCCGACGACGACACCGGATCGCGGCTGCTCGCCGCGCGCGAGGCGCAGGACCGGGATCCCGGCGCCGCCCGGGCGCAGGAGGCGGCGTCGCTGCCCGAGGTGCAGGCGGCCGACGAGCCGCCGGCCGCGCCGGAGCCGCCGTCGCGCGCCCGCGCCGACGCCCGGGCCGTGTCCGCGCCCGTCCAAGGCGAGGCGGCGCCGCCCTACGCCGAGAACGCGCCGCCCTTCGAGGAGGCGCCGCCGCGCGCGCGCCCCTCGGCCGCCTGGGCGTTCGGGGCGGCCGTGCTCGCCCTCGTCCTCGTCGCGGAGCTCACCTACGCGTTGCGCGCGCCGATCGCGCAGCGCTACCCCGTCACGCGGCCCTGGCTCGTGCTCGCCTGCGAGCGGCTCGCCTGCACGGTGCCGTGGCCCCACGACGAGCGGCTGCTCAAGCTCGAGTCCTCGGACCTGCTCGAGGTGCCGGGCCAACCGAACCAGATCTCGCTCGCCGCGCGCATCCGCAACCTCGCGCGCGTGCCCCAGGCCTATCCCGACCTGGAGCTGACCCTCACCGACGTGGGCGGGCAGGCGGCCGCCCGCCGCGTGCTGCGACCGGCCGACTACCTGGGCAGGCCGCCGCGCCCGCAGGACGCGCTGCCCGCCGGGGGCGGCGTCGCCGTGCGCCTGCGCCTCGAGACGACGGGCCTCAAGGCGACGGGCTACGAGCTGCTGCTCTTCTATCCCTGAGCCGGCGCGCCGGCATCGTTGCGCAGGCTCGCGAGCACGCGGTCCACGGCCCGCTCGAACAGCGGCGCATCGTCGAGCAGCCGGGCCTCGCCCCGGCGCATCTGCTCGGCGAGCGCGTCCGGCGAGATCGACACCGCGGCCGCGCTGGTGAGCGGGTTGGTGAAGAGGTACATGCCCTTGTTCGGGCTGATCCACGTCAGGCGCGCGCGCGCGCTGCCCGCGTCGGCCGCGAACTCCACCCAGGTGCCGCGCTCCAGGTTGGTCCAGATGCCGGTGCGCGTGAACACGTTGCGCGGGCCCCGCGCGCGGGGGCGCAGGCGGATCTCCTCCATGTGGATGCCCTCGGCGGGGACGAGCTCGCGGGCGATCGCGGGCTCGGCATCGGGCTCCTCGGGCGGGACGACGGGCGCCGGCGGCAGCACGGCCATCCCGCGCAGGCCCGACTTCACCGCCGAGGCATGGCAGTCGACGAGGGCGGCGAGGAAGGCGTCGCGCCGCGCCTCGTCCAGCTCGGCGTCGCGCAGGCCCTCCTGCAGCCGGCGCAGCAGGCCCGGAAGCTGGCTCACCAGGCGCCGCCGGTCCTCGGGCGCGGCCTTCGGCTCCACGCTCCAGAGGAGCTCGTCCATCGTGTCGACGAGGGCCTTCCAGCGGGGCGAGCCCTCGCCGCCCTCGCGGCAGGCGCGCGCGAGCACCGCGGCCCACGCCTCGCGCAGCATCCCGGCCAGCGGGACCGGCGTCCACGGCCGCTCGCCCAGCCTGCGCTCGACCGCGTCCTGCGCCACGGCCGCCGCGATCTGGCCGCGCTCGCGCTCCTCGAGCAGGCGCGCGGAGCGCTCCACGACGTCGCTCTCGGCACGGTCGCGCTCCTCGATGAAGGCGAGCACGCGCGCGGCCTGCGCCTCGAAGGGGGCGAGGTCGGTGTCGAACGCGGCGAGCACGGACTGCACGGCGCTCTCGATGAGCGCGAGGACCGGCGCGTCGGCGGCGTTGCCCGCGTCCAGGCCGATGGCGGCCTGGGCGAGGAGGTCCACGAGGCGGCGCGCCGGGTGCGACTTGGACGAGAAGAACGTCTTGTCGAGCAGCGCCACCTTGAGCGTCGGGATCTGCAGGCGGCCCAGCTGCGCCTTCACCGCATCGGGAATGTGCCGGTCCTCGAAGATGTAGTCGAAGAGCATCGCGACGATGTCGATCGTCATCGCGTCGAGGGCCGGCAGCCCCGCGCCCGCCGAAGCCGCCTTGATGCCCTTCAGCAGCGCCTGCACCGGCACGCCGCCGCCGGCCGCGTCGCGGTGCATGCGCGTGAGCTCGGCCAGGAACTCCGGGGGAACGCTCGGGGCGGCGCACGCCGCGCCCGAGGCGCCGGGCGCACCGGGCGCACCGGGCGCGCCGGCGGGAACGGCGGCCGCGCCGAGCAGCTGCATCAGCGTGCCGAACACGTCGGGCGGCGCCGCCGGCGCCTCGTCGGCGCGGGGAGCGCGCGGCGCGGGGGCGCTGCGTCGCGGCGTCGGGCGGATGTCGGGCAGGATCCGGCGCTCCACCAGGCGCGCGTTCAGCTCGTGGTAGATCGGCTGCAGGTCGGCCTCGGCATAGCGCTGGAACTGCCGCAGCAGCGCCATGCGCACGGCGCTCCCCTCCGAGGCCTGGGCGCAGGCATCCCGCAGGGCCTGGCACACGGTGGCCGGGCTCAACGGATTGTCGTCCTCGGCGAGCTCGGGGCGGGCGAGGAGGAACCCCATGCGCTGGCGCAGCGCGAAGAGCTCGCCCTCGCAGGCGCTGCCCACCCGCCGCGACATCTCCTGCAGTGCCAGGCTCTCCTCCAGCTCCTCGGGTGCGACGAGGCTGAGCTCCGGGGCGGGCACGGGCGCGGCGCTGTCCGCGTCGGCCTTGCGGTTGAAGAGGTCGAGGAAGTGGGCGCGGAACGTGGCCTCCATCGCGCCCCGGCGCGCCCGCGCCTGGCTGCGCGCGTCGAGGTACACGTCCTGGGCCTGGCGGTCGCCGGCTTTCCCGGCGAGCTCGAAGAGGTCGTCCTCGAGCCGGTCGAGCATCGCGGAGAAGGAACGCGCGATGCGCTCGAGCGCGAGCTCGCGGCACGAGGCGAGGACCGGGAGGGACTCGCGCGGCGCGCTGCGCGCACGGGCGCGCGGGTGCTCGCCGAGCGGAACGACGTTGCCAGTTGCGGGATTCGCCATGAGACCGTGTCTCCCGGGCGGCCGCCGGAGGGGAGAACGCAGGCCATGGCGCGCGAGCGCGGCGCCGGGCGATGGGGCCCGGGGCATCTCTGGCGGTCCCGCCGTCCTAGGACGCCCGTCGGGGGCGGCCCGTAGACCGGTGACTTTGCGTCCCCACCTTTCGATGGGTTTGCCCTGTTGCAGAACGGTGCGCCGCACGTACGCGGCATGCGATGCGCCGCGTTACGGATGTAATCGATCCGAGGGTGCGTCCGCGGGGCAGGCCCGTCAATGCCGCCCGTCGGGACCGCCGTGCCGCACGTCGCCCGGTGTAAGCGCTTCCTACCGTTATACTCGCGCCCATGAGCATCCTCGTCTGCGGCTCCCTGGCGTTCGACACCATCATGGTGTTCCCCGACCGCTTCCGGAATCACATCCTCCCGGAGCAGATCCACATCCTCAACGTGGCCTTCCTCGTGCCGGACATGCGCCGCGAGTTCGGCGGCACCGCCGGCAACATCGGCTACAACCTCAAGCTGCTCGGCGAGGATCCCCGCGTGATGGCCACGGTGGGGCACGACTTCGAGCCGTACCAGCGCCGGCTCGAGGCGCTCGGCCTCGACACGCGCCACGTGCGGCGCCTGCCCGAGCAGTTCACGGCGCAGGCCTTCATCACCACGGACGTGGACGACAACCAGATCACCGCCTTCCACCCGGGGGCCATGAGCTTCTCGCACCTGAACCGGGTCGCCGACGCGAGCGGCGTGCGGCTGGGGATCGTCTCGCCCGACGGGCGGCAGGGGATGATCGAGCACGCGCACGACTTGGCGGCGGCGAAGATTCCCTACGTCTTCGACCCCGGGCAGGGGCTGCCCATGTTCTCGGGCGAGGAGCTGCTCGCGCTGCTCGCCGACGCCGCCGCCCTCGCGGTCAACGACTACGAGGCCCGGATCGTTGAGCAGAAGACGGGGAAGAGCATTTCCCAGATCGCCGCGACCACCGACATCGTCGTCACCCGCGGCGCCGAAGGCGCGAGCGTGTTCGCGAACGGGCGCGAGATCCGCGTCCCGGGGGTGCCGCCCGAGGACCTCGTCGATCCGACCGGCTGCGGCGACGCCTTCCGGGCGGGGCTGCTGCACGGCATGGCCCGCGACTGGGGGTGGGAGAAGTCGGTCCAGCTGGGCGCGGTGATGGGCTCGATCAAGATCGCGCAGCGCGGCGGCCAGAACCACCGCCCGACGCGCGAGGCGATCGGGAAACGGTTTCGGGAAGCGTTCGGTCAAACGCTCTGAAGGGGCGCGGCCCCGAGGAACAGGAGAGGGTTCATGAAGCGATTCGGTGCGGCAGGCGCGCTCGCCTGCGCGGTCCTCCTCGGCGCGTGCGCCTATCCGGCGGGCAGCGGCGACTACCGGGGCTACGAGGTGCGCGGCGAGCAGAGCGTGCGCTTCGGCGTCGTCGACAACGTCCGGCCGGTGCGCATCCTGCCGCGCGACACGGGCGTAGGCACCGCGGCCGGCGCCGTGCTGGGCGGGGTGGCGGGCAGCCACGTGGGCGGCGGCAGCGGCCAGGTGGCCGGCGCGATCGGCGGGGCGATCCTCGGCGGCATCGTCGGGCAGAACGTGGAGAAGTCGACGAACGAGCGCCCGGGCGTGGAGGTCACCGTCCTCCTCGATTCCGGAAAGTACGTCGCCGTGGTGCAGGACGCCGACGAGCGGTTCCGGCCCGGCGACCGGGTGCGCGTGCTCTCGGGCCGCGGCGCCACGCGCGTGACGCACTGAGCGCCGCGCACCGCGCCGCCTCGCGGGCCACGCGCCTGCTGCGCTGGTCGCGGCTGCTGCTGCACCTGGCGGCGGCCGCCGCCATCCTGCGCTTCGTGTTCCCCCGCGCCACGCCCCGCCGCCGCCGCCGCCTCGTGCAGTGGTGGTCCGCGAAGCTGCTTCGCATCCTCGGCGTGCACCCCGTGGTCGAGGGGCGCGCGCCGCGCGGGCGGCGATCGGCGATGATCGCGGCCAACCACGTCTCGTGGGTCGACGTCTTCGTGGTCTCGAGCGTGCGCCCGACCCGTTTCATCGCGAAGAGCGAGATCCGCGACTGGCCGGTGGCCGGCTGGGTGGCCGAGCGCGCGGGCACGCTCTTCATCCGCCGCGAGCGCCGCCACGACATCGCGCGCATCAACGATGCCGTCCACGACGCGCTGCAGGCCGGCGATTGCGTGGGGCTCTTCCCCGAGGGGATGACCACGGAGGGCGACCGGCTGCTGCGCTTCCACACCTCGCTCTTCGAGCCCGCGCTCGCCAACGCCGCGCGCGTGCATCCCGCGGCGATCCGCTACGAGCACCCCGAGGGCGGTCCGTGCACGGCCCCGGCGTACGTCGGGGAGACCACGTTCATGCAGTCGGTCGCGCGCATCGTGCGGGAGCGCCGCGTCGTCGTGCGCGTCGCCTTCGCCGCGGCGATCGACCCGGCCGGCGCGTCGCGCCGCGAGGTGGCCGCCGAGGCGCACGCGCGCATCGCTACCCTCCTGGGCCTGCGTTCCCCGGGCACGGCACCTGGAACAGCGCCCGATCCTCCAGCCGTATCGCCGTGAGGCCGCGGCCCCACACGCATCCGCTGTCGAGCCCCAGCAGCCGCGGGCGCACGAGCAACCCCAACGCGGACCAGTGGCCGAACACGACGCTGTGCCCGGCGCTCGCGCGTCCCGGCACGTCGAACCACGGCGTCCATCCGCCGCACGCCTCGCCGGGCTCGCCCTTGTAGCGCAGCACCATCGCGCCGGCCGCGTCGCACATGCGCAGCCGCGTGAGCGCGTTGATGACGACCCGCGCCCGCTCCACGCCCCGCAGGCCGTCGCTCCAGCGCGCCGGCTCGTCGCCGTACATGCGCGCGAGCAGGTCGCGGTAGTCCGGCCCGCCCAGCCAGCGCTCCACCTCCGCGGCGAGCTCGCGCGCGCGCTCGACGGTCCACTCCGGCAGCAGCCCCGCGTGCACCAGGGCGAAGCCGCCCTCGGCGTGCAGGAGGGGGCGGCGGCGCAGCCATGCGAGGAGCGCGTCGCGGTCGGGAGCGTCGAGGATCGGCTGGAGGGTGTCGCGCTGCTTCGGCTCCTCGACGCCTTCGCCGACGCACAGGAGGTGCAGGTCGTGGTTGCCGAGCACGCTCACCGCCGCCTCGCCCAGCGACTTCACGAAGCGCAGGCACTCGAGCGAGCGCGGGCCGCGGTTGACCAGGTCGCCCACGAACCAGAGCCGGTCGCGCGCGGGGTCGAACGCGATCCGCCCGAGCAGCCGCTCGAGGGGCTCGAAGCAGCCCTGCAGGTCGCCGATGGCGTACGTGGCCACCCGGCCGCCGCTACTTCGCGGCCGCCACCATGTAGTCGACCGCCGCCTTCACGTCCGCGTCGGACAGCGACGGGTTGCCGCCCTTCGGCGGCATCGCCTTGAACCCGTGCAGCGCGGCGTTGTAGAGCACCTCCTTGCCCTGCGCGATGCGCGGCGCCCACGCGGCCTTGTTGCCGAAGAGCGGCGCGCCGGCGACCCCCGTGCCGTGGCACGCCTTGCACACCGCCTCGAAGGTGGCCTTGCCCGCGCCGGCGGCGGCGAGCGTGGGCTTCGCGGTGGGCGGCGGCGCGACCGCGGCGATGGCGGCCGGCGTGGGCGCCGGGGGCGCGACCGGCGCGTTCGGGTCGACGGCGAGGCGCGCCTCGGGGGCGATGCGCTTGTCGACCGCCGCCTCGCTCATCGCGCGATCGCCCTTGCGCGAGCGCTCCGAATACATGCCGATCGCGAACTGCGCGGCCAGGATGATCGCGACGATCAGGGCGAAGGCCCCGAGGACGATCCAGATCGCGATCTGGACCGGGTGCGAGTCGATGTTTTCCTCGATGGGGTCGGTATGGTGGGCACCGGACATGGTCTTCCTCGTGGGGCCGCGCGGCGGCCGGCGCAGGGCAAAGCGCGGATTATAGCCGGTTGCCCTGTCGCGGCATCGATGGCGATGGACCGCTCCCATCGAAATCGTTTAAAATCCGTTGGATACGCGCCCGTAGCTCAGCTGGATTAGAGTACTGCCCTCCGAAGGCAGGGGTCGC
Source organism: uncultured beta proteobacterium (assembly GCA_963741815.1). Taxonomy (GTDB): domain Bacteria; phylum Pseudomonadota; class Gammaproteobacteria; order Burkholderiales; family Usitatibacteraceae; genus Usitatibacter. Next base: position 272,171 of record CAVUJI010000003.1, on the reverse strand, counting down.
ACGTTCGAATCGTGTCGGGCGCGCCAACGGAATTCATGGTGACCGGTCCCCAGACGGCCGGCGACTCGCGGCCGGAGGCCGGTCCCACGGGGGCCGATCGGGTCCTCGTCGCGGCATCCACCGCCTTCCTCCTCGTCGCTCCGTTCGCCGCGAGCGCCGGCCTGCGGGGTGCCGCGCTCGTCGCGGGGGGCGGAGCGCTCCTCGCGCAATCGCGCGCGAGCATCGACGCGCTTCGGCGCGTTCCCACCGACTTTGGCATCGCGGCGCTCGCGTGGGCCGCGCTCGCCCTCGCATCGGCGGCTTGGAGCGTCGATCGCGCCTACACCTGGGGCGAGCTGCACGCCGAGGTGCTCTACGGCGCGGCCGCCTTCACGATCTTCTTCGTGGCCGCCATGCGCCGTCCCGCGGCGTGGCCGCTGTGGTGGCTCGCGACGGTGCTCGGCGCCGCGCTCGCGTTCGCGGGCGCGCTGCTGCAGGACGTGCTGCCGTTCGCGATCTCGCGCCACGCGGTCGACGGGGGACCCGGACCCTACTCCACGCAGCTCGTGCTCGTCGCGCCGATGCTGCTCGCGCTCGCGTGGCGGCGGCCGGCGGGCATCCCCGGCGGCCCCGCGGCCTTCGCCGCCGGGCTCGCGTTCCTGGCGCTCGCCGCCTGGACCACGGGCAACCGGATGGTGTGGATCGCCTTCGCCGTGCAGCTCGCGGTGGCCTGCGCATGCGCGCGCCGGGTGAACGGCACGCGCGGGACGCGGGCGCGTGTCGCCTTCCTCGTCGTGGGCGCGCTGGTCGCCGCCGCCTTCGCGGCCTCGCTGCTCGAGCGCAGCGAGCTCTTCTTCCACCACGCCGACCGCGTGGCCGTCACGCTCGAGCGCGACCTGCGCCCGCGCATCTGGGCCGCCGCGTGGCAGGCCTTCCACGACGCCCCCTGGCTCGGCCACGGCTTCGGCCGGGAGGTGCTCGCGCCCCTGTTCGAGCCCCTCGCCCCGCCCGGCCACCCGCGCCTGCAGCACGCCCACAACATGTTCATCGACACGGCGCTCGAGCTCGGCGTGGCGGGGCTCGCCGCCCTGGCGGCATTGCTGCTGGCGCTCGCACGGCGCTACCGCGCGCTGCTCTCGGACGCGGCGCTCGCGCCGCTCGGCGCGATCGGGCTGGCGCTCCTCGCGGGCTTCGTCGTGAAGAACCTCACCGACGATTTCTTCTACCGGCACAACGCCCTGGTGTTCTGGGCGCTGAACGGCCTGCTGCTCGGGATGGCGAGGAGGGGCGGCTAGCGCGGGGCGGCGCCGCCGGCCGCGCGCGCGCCGGTCACCGCGGTCAGGCGCGGGCGCACCTGGGAGTGGTACTCCGGCACCCAGCGCTTCAGGTCGCGGCGCACCTCGGAATCGCCCGGGATGCGCTCCTGCTGCAGCCATGCGAGCATGCCCTCGAGCCAGCCGGGGTCGATCTCGCGGGCCTTGGCGACGCGCAGCTTCGGGTGCGGGGTGGGGCGGGTGTGCTCGTCGTCGGCCAGCAGCTCCTCGAAGAGCTTCTCGCCCGGGCGCAGGCCCGTGTAGACGATGCGGATGTCGCTCTCGGAAAGCTCCGAGAGCCGGATCATGTCGCGCGCCAGGTCGACGATGCGCACCGGCTCGCCCATGTCCATCACGAAGACCTCCCCGCCCAGGCCCATGCAGCCGGCCTGGAGCACGAGCTGCGCGGCCTCGGGGATCGACATGAAGTAGCGCACCATCTCCGGGTGCGTGATCGTCACGGGGCCGCCCTTGTCGATCTGCTCCTGGAACTTCGGGATCACGCTGCCGGCGCTGCCCAGCACGTTGCCGAAGCGGACCATCTCGAAGCGGGTCTTGCTGCCGGCCTGCAACGCCTGGCAGACCATCTCCGCCAGGCGCTTGGTCGCACCCATCACGTTGGTCGGGTTGACCGCCTTGTCGGTCGACACGAAGACGAATTTCTTCACGCCCGCCTCGATGGCCGCGCGCGCGACCACGAAGGTGCCGAGGACGTTGTTCTGCACGGCCTCCCACGCGTTGGCCTCCTCCATGAGCGGCACGTGCTTGTAGGCGGCGGCGTGGAAGACGAGGGCGGGGGCGTATTGCTGCATCACCTGGGCCACCCGGCGGGCGTTCTTGATGTCGCCCACGACGCTCGCCACGGGGATGTCGGGGAAGGCCTCGCGCAACTGCTCGTCGACCTTGTACATCGCGTACTCGTTCATCTCGAAGAGCACGAGCATCGCGGGCTGGTAGGCGGCGATCTGCTTGCACAGCTCCGAGCCGATCGAGCCGCCCGCGCCCGTCACCATGACGACCTGCGCGGTGAGCAGGTCGTGCAGCCCCGCGTCGTCGAGCGTGACCGACTCGCGCTTCATCAGGTCCTCGACCGCGACCTTGCGGATGCGCGCCGCGGCCGCCTTGCCCGACATGTCGTTCAGCGAGGGCACCGTGAGCACCGACACCTTCGCCCGCTTGCAGATCTCGATCACCCGCCGGCGCACCTTGTAGGCAACCGAGGGCATCGCGATGATCGCGTGGCGCAGCTTCAGGCGCTGCGCGTAGCGCGGCAGGTCGTCGAGCGGGCCCAGCACGCGCACGCCGTGCAGCAGGCGCCCGCGCTTCTTCTCGTCGTCGTCGAGGAAGCCCACCACGCGCCACTCGTGGCTGCGCGAGAGCTCCTTCACCAGCCCCACGGCCGCGTCCCCGGCGCCCAGGATCGCCACCTGCGTGCCCTGCTCGCCCCCGCGCCCGTAGAGCGACCACTCGCGGAAGGAGCGGTAGGCCATGCGGCTCGCCGACATCAGCACGATGAGGAAGAGCGGGTAGAGGAGGTACTCGCGGTAGCTGAAGACCGCGTCGAGGGCGAGGGCGCGAAGCGCGATCGAGATCGCCACGGTCCCCGTCATCACCGCGAAGACGATGCGCTGGATGTCGGGCAGGCTCGTGTAGCGCCAGATCCCCTGGTAGATGCCGAAGAGGAAGTTGACCGCGAGCTGGATGGGAACGGCCGCGACGAAGGCGGCGACGAGGTCCGGGGAGCCCTCGGGCAGCACGGCGCCGGCCTCGAGCAGCATGATGGCGCCCAGCCCGGCGAGCACGAGCGCCGCGGCGTCGTGGAGGGCGGCGGCGAAGGCGCGAGCGTCCAGCTGGATCGGTTGCATGCCTGCTCCGACAGGTTCTTCCCGAAAGGCCTTGCGCCCTTTCGCGGTTCTTGTTGGCTACCGGGGGCCGGCGGGTCCGCGAAGACCGCCGGCCGGTGCGAGCCGCCGCTCCAGTGCGAGGATCAGGAGCACGTAGGCGATCGCCCAGGCCGAAATTGTACCGCATTGCAGCATCGGCCCCGCGGTCCTCGCGGCGAGCGCGCAGGCGGCGGCGAGCGCCATCAGCCCGTATGCGCTCGTGGCGAGGCGCGCATGGGTCCAGCCCGAGAGCACGAGGCGCTGATAGCAGTGGGTGCGGTGGGCGCGCCACACCGCCTCCCGCCGGATGCCGCGGCGCAGCAACGTGTACGTCGCATCGACCGCGAAGGGGGAGAAGACGAGCAGCGGGAACCACGCCGGCCACGCCTGCATGCGCCAGCCGAGCAATCCGAGGGCCGCGGCGAGGAAGCCCAGGGGGATCGATCCCGCGTCGCCCATGAAGGCGCGGGCGGGCGCGAAGTTGTGCACGAGGAAGCCGACCGCGGCGCCCGACAGCGCCGCGCACGCCACGGCGAGTCCCAGGGCCCGGGCATCGGCCGCCGCGATCGCATAGGCGGCGAAGCCGATCGCGGCCATGCCCCCGGCCAGGCCGTCGGCGCCGTCCATGAAGTTGAAGAGGTTCGCACTCCAGGCGATCGCGCCGAGGGCGAGCATCCAGGTCCACGGCGCCATGCCGGGGAAGGCGCGATCGACCGCGAGCACCGCGACGGCCGCGGCGAGGAAGTGCGCCGGAAGCCGCACGCGGATGGGAAGGCTGCGCACGTCGTCGAGCGCGGAGACGACCAGGAGCGCGCCGGCACACGCGAGAAGCACGCCGAGCGGCGGTCCCGCGAACGGCGCGGCGGCCAGGAGCGCGGGCGGCAGCAGGCCCAGCCCCCCCACCCTGCGCCGCGGCACGTCGTGGAGCGAGCGCGCGTTGGGCTGGTCGGCCAGGCGCGCCGCCCACGGGGCGCGACGCAGCAGCGCGATGGCGAGCCATGCGGCGAGCGCCGTGGCGGATGCCGCCAGGAGCAGGAGCGCGATCAAGGGACGTCGCGCCGGTACGCGGCCGCCATCTGCGCCGCGGCCGCATCCAGGTCCACGGCGGCGCGCCAGCCCAGCTCGCGTTCGGCGTCGGACGGATCGACCTCGAGCGAACGGGTCAGGCGCCGCATGCGCCGAGCCTGCCCGGCCAGCGCCGCGCACGCCTCGAGCAGCCGCGGGGGACAGGCCACGAGCCGCGCCGGCCGGCCGAGGGCGCGGCGCAGCGCCGTGACCGCATCCGCCGTGGAGGCGGGCCGGGGGTAGGCCGCGTAGTAGGTCCGGCCGGCGGCGGCCGCCTCTGCCGCGCACGCCAGCAACAGGCGGGCGAGATCGTCGACATGGACGAAGCTGCGCCGGTTGCGCACCGAGGCGAGGGGGAGCGGGAGCGGCGTATCCGCCAGCCGCAGGAGTGCCGCCAGGTTGCCCTTCGGCACCGCGCCGTAGACGAGCGGGGCGCGAACCGTCGCGACCTCGAGCCCGGTCTCGGAGGCGATGCGATCGAGGATCACCTCCGCCCGGCGCTTGGTGCGGCCATAGGCGTCGGACGGCCGCGGCTCGGAGCCGCGGTCGAAAGGCGCCCCGGGCGTTTCTTCGCCGACGGCCTTGACCGAGCTCAGGAAGACGATGCGCCGGGCGCCGCCGGAGACGGCCGCGCGCGCGAGGATCTCGGTCTTGCCCACGTTGTCCCGCTCGAACGCCGCCTCGTCCTGGTGCCCGCCCTCGTGGACGCGGGCGGCGAGATGCACCACCGTCGCTTCCCGGAAATCGGCCGCGCCGACGCGGCGCTCCCAATCCGGGGGCGCGAGCCGTAGCGCGACGACCGGCACGCCCGCGGCGCGCGCGAGCAGCGCGGTTCCGACGAACCCGGTCGAGCCGGTGACCACGAGCCGCGCCATCGCCCCCGTGCGTGCCCCGAAAGTGAAACGGGCATCTCCCGGGGAGATGCCCGTCGTGATACGACCGCCGGCGATTACGGGCAGGTCGCCGGGGCGGTCACCGCGATCGGCACGATGGTGGCGCCGTCCGTGACGCTCACGGTCGCGTTGAGGGTGCCGGAACCCGGGCCCGCCGGCCCGGCGCGCGTGATGGTGATGGTGCTGCCGCTCACCGTCGCGGTGATCTCCGGCGCCGTCGAATTGGTGCTGTAGCGGCCGGTGCCGCCGACGGCCGTGACCGAGCCGGAGCTCGCGCATCCGAGCGTGATCGAGGTGGGCGCGACGGTGAGGGGCGGCGGCGGCGGCGGGGTGAACGAGCCCAGCGCGGTGCTCACCGTCGCCGTGCCGCGCCCGCCGATGCTGTCGGTCACGACGATCGTCGCGTCGCTCAGGCAGGTGTTCGGATCCGTCACGGCGAACCGGAACTGCCCCGGGTTCGAGCTGGAGGTGGTGTTCACCAGGAAGATGCTGGTCGACGAGCTCGCCGCCGTATAGGGCGGCGAGCCGTCGAACACGAAGAAGGTCGCCTCGCCCGTGCCGCACTGGGTGGACAGCGCGCCGGTGAACGTGAAGGTGTCGGGGATGACCGTGAGCTGCCCGTTCGTCGTCGCGCCCTGGATCACGAATGCGGTGTCCTGGTAGGTGCCCGTGGCGACGTCCAGGACGCGCAGCACGGCCACCTGGGTCGCCACCCCGGGGTTCACCTGCATGATCGCCGTGGCCGTGCCGGTGCCGTCGGTAGTGACGGTCACCGTGTTGCCGGCGATGGTGCCGTTCGGGAACAGCCATTGGAACGGGCCCTGCAGCACCTGGAACTGGTACTGGCGGCCCGCGAAGAGCGCGCCGTTGATCGCCGCCTGGAGCCGGACCGTCGTCTGGCCCCCGGCGCAGGCCTGGGTGGTCGTGGTCGTCGCCGAGGCGGCGGCGCAGGTGTTGACGGCGAAGCTCACCCCATAGGCGGTGAAGAAATTCTGGGCCACGTTCATGGTGGCCACGGTCGAATTGCCGACCGCGCTGCGCACCGTGATGTTCACCGTGCGGCTCGGTACCGCGTTCGGGTCGAGGCCCACGTCGATCACGCCCGGGTTCTGCGCGACGATCGTGAGCGAGTGGCTGTTGATCTGGTTCGGGACGGTGACGATGCCCGGCTGGTCCGACGAGAGGGTGTACGGGGGCTGCTCGCCCACGATCTGGAACTCGAAGGGGACGCCCGCGTAGACGGTCCCGCCGCTCGGGAGGATCTGCAGCGTTCCCCCGTTCGAGGTCGGGGCTGCGCCCCCGCCGCAGGAGGACAACAAGGCGGACGTCGCGAGAGCCAGGAAAGCTGCTGCGAAGGAGTTGCGCAACGAGCGGAATTTCACGATCGATTCCCCTTTGTTGGGACCCGCCCGGTCATTTTCTTCAAAAATTAGCGGGTTATGGCGGGTTATTAAAGCGCAACTTTCAGTTGGGCGCAAGCGGCATGCTGTCCGTTGAGCGAGGTCGCCCTCCCACCCGCAATTTGTTCGGTCAGCAGGGACCGAAAGGTCCAATCGGAACCTGCACGGGGACGGTGGTCTGCCCATCCGAAAAGAGCACTCGTTACCGTCACGGGAGTCGGCCAGTCCGAACCGGCTCTTACTGATATGGCGCCGATGTTCTCGATCAGCTACTGGCAAGTACGTCCGATTGCCGGAGCTTGCGACGTAGGTCGCCGCTTCCTCCGGACAGCCCGACGTTCGCCACAGAAGAACAAGCTCGTCAGCGGGTCCGTCGTCATAGGTGAAACAGTAAAGGGCGGTGTGGTGGGAGTTGGCGTCGGTAACAGGCAGATCGGAGAGAAGATTGCTGGCGAGGACCGAAACCGTTGCCCCATTCCCGTCGACGACCGCGATCTGGGAGCCGGCCGTACAATCGACCGGTCGCCCGAACCGTGAACGTGCCCCCGTTGTCCGCCACAACGGTAGGAGACACGGCGAAAGAGCCGGGTTGCGAAATCAGGTACGGAGGACGCCCGCCAAAGACGATGACCGTCGGCCTGAGATCCCGATCCGCGCAGGTGCCCGCGTCGCGGCCTTGGAACACGATGGTGTCCGGCTGCGCATTGAGCGGCGCGTTGCTCGAGGGGGCGATCGTCACGCTCGCCCGCTGCGTGAAGCCCGAGGCGACATCGGTCACCTGCAGCAGGGCGGTCTGCGACGTCGCGGAGGCGAGCACCCGGATGCGCATGCTCGCCGTGCCGGTGCTGTCGGTGGTGGTCGTGCCCGTGAGCGCGAGCGTCTCGGGCAGTCCCGGTGCCGACGTGATGATCCGCACGTCGCCGGAGACCACGTCGAATTGCACGGGGCGCCCGACCAGCGGCGTGCCCGCCTGGGAGAGCACCGCCTTCACCTCCGCGTCGCCCCCGGAACAGATCGCGGAGCCGCACGCCGCGCTCTGGCTGGCGCTCGGCGTGATCGTGAGCACGTTGCTCACCGTCCGCGGCTTCACGGTGAGCTCGGCCGTCGCCGGCGTAGCGCGTGCCGGTGTCGCGCACGGTCAGCGTGACCGGCGTGTCGGCGTTGACGCGATTCGGCACGACCGTGAAGGAGCTGCCGATAAGCGACGTCAGCACCGGCACCACCGCCTGGTCGCTCGAAGCCACGATGTAGGAGCCGGTGCCGCCGGTCACGACGAACGTGGTCGGCAGGTCGGAGTAGAGCGTCGCGGTCGCCGGCTGGATCGTGATCTTGGTCGGATCGTTCACCGCCACCGAGGAGCCGGAGACGGCCCCGCTGCCGCAGGCGGCGGCGAGCACGGCCGCCGAGGCGAGGAACGCGATGCGGGCGAGCCGCCCGAGGAAAGCGGTGGTGCGGTTGCGGATCACGAAGGCTCCCTGATTTGTTGTGCGCCCCGCAGGCGACGTCCGCTGATTCTACTGAATCGCCGGGCGCGCGCCGGGTCGGCCGGAAAGGCCTTTTCCCGGCATTTATATTGCAGTGCAGCGAAGCGTGGGATACGATTGTCCGGTTTCGCTCGATTTCTGCCTCTTCGCCCATTTCACGGCGGATGAGTGGGGCCGCGGGGGTCACAAACCCCGACGCTTTCCCGCCTGCAGGACCGCGGCCGGCGCCAAAAGCCCGAATTGCCTCGCGTCATCCCGAAAGCGGGACGACGCGGATACCATTGTTCCAGAGCAGCGTTCCAGAGGTGCCCCGCATGGATGCGAAAGCCGGCCGCCCGCCGAAACAGGGACTCTACGACCCCCGCCACGAGCACGACGCGTGCGGCGTGGGCTTCGTCGCGCACATCAAGGGCCGGAAGTCCCACGACATCGTCGAGAAGGGGCTCACGATCCTCAACAACCTGCGCCATCGCGGGGCGACCGGGGCCGATCCCCTGCACGGCGACGGGGCGGGGCTGCTGGTGCAGATCCCGGACGCGTTCTTCCGGGAGGAGATGGCCCGGCAGAAGGTGAAGCTGCCCAAGGCCGGCGCCTACGGGGTCGGGATGATCTTCCTGCCGCGCAAGCCCGCCGCGCGCGCGGCCTGCGTGCGCGAGATCGAGCGGGCGATCGCGAACGAGGGCCAGACGCTGCTGGGCTGGCGCGACGTGCCCGTGGACGACAGCTCCCTGGGCGAGACCGCCCGGAGCACCATGCCGGTCATGCGGCAGGTGTTCGTGGGCGCCGGGCGCGGCAGCCTCGACCGCGACGCCTTCGAGCGCAAGCTCTACATCGTGCGCAAGGCCTCGGGCCACGCCATCCGCGCGCTCGGCCTGCCCGACGCGGAAGGCTTCTACGTCCCCTCGTTCTCGCACCGCACGATCGTCTACAAGGGGATGCTGCTCGCCGAGCAGATCGGCCCGTTCTTCAGGGATCTTTCCGACAAGCGCTTCACCTCGGCCATCTGCCTCGCGCACCAGCGCTTCTCGACCAACACGTTCCCGTCGTGGGACCTCGCGCACCCGTTCCGCTTCATCGCCCACAACGGCGAGATCAACACGCTGCGCGGCAACCTCAACTGGATCAAGTCGCGCCAGGCCACGATCCATTCGGACCTGCTGGGCGAGGACCTCGACAAGATCTGGCCCCTCATCTACGAGGGCCAGTCCGACTCGGCCTCGTTCGACAACGCGCTGGAGCTGCTCGTGATGGGCGGCTACCCGATCGCCCACGCGATGATGCTGATGATCCCCGAGGCGTGGGCCGGCAACCCGCTGATGGACGCCAAGCGCCGCGCCTTCTACGAGTACCACGCGGCGCTGATGGAGCCGTGGGACGGCCCGGCGGCGGTCGCCTTCACCGACGGCAAGTTCATCGGCGCGACCCTCGACCGCAACGGCTTGAGGCCCGCGCGCTACTTCATCACCGACGACGACCTGATCGTCATGTCCTCGGAGATGGGCGTGCTCGACATCCCGCAGGAGAAGATCGTCAGGAAGTGGCGCCTGCAGCCGGGCAAGATGCTGCTGGTGGACATCGAGCACGGCCGCATCGTGTCCGACGACGAGCTGAAGCGCGACCTCGCGAGCGAGCGCCCGTACCAGGACTGGCTCGACCGCACCCAGATCCGCCTCGAGGACATCCCGGCGCCGGACCACATCCCGACGCCCGACACCGACAAGCTCCTCGACCGCCAGCAGGCCTTCGGCTACACGCAGGAAGACCTGAAGATGCTGATGACGCCGATGGCGGTCGCGGGCGAGGAGCCCATCGGCTCCATGGGCGACGACACGCCGCTCGCGGTGCTGTCGAACCGGCCCAAGCCGCTCTACGCGTACTTCCGCCAGCTCTTCGCGCAGGTGACCAACCCGCCGATCGACCCGATCCGCGAGCAGCTCGTCATGTCGCTCGTGTCCTTCATCGGCCCGCGCCCGAACCTGCTCTCGCCCGGGTCGACCGAGCCGGCCATGCGCCTGGAGGTCTACCAGCCGATCCTCACCTTCGAGGACATGGAGAAGCTGCGCCGCGCGCACACCTTCACCCAGGGCCATTTCCGCAGCGAGATCCTGTCCATGTGCTACCCGGCCGAATGGGGCGCGGAGGGCATGGAGCCGGCCCTCGCCCAGCTTTGCGCCGACGCCGAGGACGCGGTGCGCAAGGACGACGCGACCAACATCATCATCCTCACCGATCGCGAGGTCTCGTCCGAGCGCATCGCGATCCCGGCGCTGCTCGCCACCGCCGCCGTGCACCACCACCTGGTGCGCGCGGGGCTTCGCACGCGCTGCGGGCTGGTGGTCGAGACCGGCAGCGCCCGCGAGGTGCACCACTTCGCCTGCCTCGCCGGCTTCGGCGCCGAGGCGATCCACCCGAACCTCGCCTTCGCCACGCTGCTCGACCTGCGCGACGCGCTGGCGCAGAAGATCGACGAGAAGGAGATCGTCAAGCGCTACATCAAGGCGATCGGCAAGGGCATGCTCAAGGTGATGTCCAAGATGGGCATCTCCACCTACCAGTCCTACTGCGGGGCGCAGATCTTCGAGGCCGTGGGCCTTTGCGAGCGCTTCGTCGACAAGTACTTCACGGGAACGCCGACCGCCGTCGAGGGCATCGGGCTCGCGCGAGCTGGCGGAGGAGACGGTGCGCCTGCACCGGCTCGCCTACTCCGACGCGCCGCTCTACCGCGACCACCTCGACCCGGGCGGCGAATACCAGTACCGCATCCGCGGCGAGGCCCACGCCTGGACGCCGGACTCCATCGCGAAGCTGCAGCACTCGGTGCGCTCGGGGGACTTCTCGACCTACAAGGAGTACGCGCGGCTCATCAACGAGCAGAGCGAGCGCTTGCTCACCCTGCGCGGGCTCTTCCGCATCGTCGAGTCGCCCACGCCGGTGCCGATCGACGAGGTGGAGCCCGCCCAGGAGATCGTGAAGCGCTTCGCCACGGGGGCGATGTCGCTGGGCTCCATCTCCCACGAGGCGCACTCCACGCTCGCCATCGCGATGAACCGGATCGGCGGCAAGTCGAACACCGGCGAGGGCGGCGAGGATCCCATCCGCTACCAGCCCATGGCGAGCGGCGACTCCATGCGCTCGGCCATCAAGCAGGTGGCGGCGGGGCGCTTCGGCGTGACGACCGAGTACCTCGTCAACGCCGACGACCTGCAGATCAAGATGGCCCAGGGCGCCAAGCCCGGCGAGGGCGGCCAGCTTCCGGGCCACAAGGTCTCGAAGTACATCGCGAAGGTGCGCCACACGGTGCCCGGCGTGGGCCTCATCTCGCCGCCGCCGCACCACGACATCTACTCGATCGAGGACCTGGCGCAGCTGATCCACGACCTGAAGAACGTGAACCCGTCCGCCCGCGTGTCCGTGAAGCTCGTGAGCGAGCTGGGCGTGGGCACGGTCGCCGCGGGCGTCGCCAAGGCCAAGTCGGACCACGTCACCATCTCCGGCTTCGACGGCGGCACCGGCGCCTCGCCGCTGTCGTCGATCAAGCACGCCGGCAGCCCCTGGGAGATCGGGCTGGCCGAGACCCAGCAGACGCTCGTGCTGAACAAGCTGCGCGGGCGCATCTCGGTGCAGGCCGACGGGCAGATGAAGACCGGCCGCGACGTCGTGATCGGCGCGCTCCTCGGGGCCGACGAGTTCGGCTTCGCCACGGCCCCCCTGGTCGCCGAGGGCTGCATCATGATGCGCAAGTGCCACCTCAACACCTGCCCGGTCGGCATCGCGACCCAGGATCCGGCGCTCATCCGCAAGTTCGAGGGCAAGCCCGAGCACGTCATCAACTACTTCTTCTTCGTCGCCCAGGAAGTGCGCGAATGGATGGCGAAGATGGGCCTGCGCCGGTTCGACGAGATGGTCGGCCGCGCCGACTTGCTCGACGTGCGCCGCGGCGTGGAGCACTGGAAGGCGCGCGGGCTCGACTTCTCGAAGCTTTTCTACCGCCCGGCTCCCGAGCCCGGCGTGGCGATCCACCAGTGCGAGGCGCAGGACCACGGCCTGGCCAACGCGCTCGACCACTCGCTCATCGACCGGGCGACGCCGGCGCTCACCTCGCGCCGCCCCGTCCTCCTGGAGAGCCGCATCTACAACCGCAACCGCACCGTGGGGGCGATGCTCTCCGGCGAGGTGGCGCGGCGCTACGGCCACGCCGGCCTGCCGGAAGACACGATCCACGTGAACTTCCACGGCACCGCCGGGCAGAGCTTCGGCGCATGGCTCGCGCACGGCGTCACCTTCGAGCTGGCCGGCGACGCCAACGACTACGTGGGCAAGGGCCTTTCGGGCGGGCGCATCATCGTCTACCCCCCGAAGGAAAGCCCGATCGTGCCCGAGGACAACATCATCGTCGGCAATACGGTGATGTACGGCGCCATCTGCCGGCGAGGCGTATTTCCGCGGCGTGGCCGGCGAGCGCTTCTGCGTGCGCAATTCCGGCGCGACCGCGGTGGTCGAGGGCGTGGGCGACCACGGCTGCGAGTACATGACGGGCGGCACGGTCGTGGTGCTCGGCACGGCGGGGCGCAACTTCGCGGCGGGCATGTCGGGCGGGATCGCCTACGTGCTCGACGAGGAGGGCGACTTCACGCAGCGCTGCAACCTCGCGATGGTCGAGCTCGAGCCGATCCCCGAGGAGGAGAAGGCCGCGGCCGTCGAGGGCACGGGCGAGCTGGAGGCCCACGGCAAGGTGCACATCGACCACATCGCCGGCAGCGACGACGCGATGCTGAAGGGCCTCATCCAGCGCCACCTCCTCTTCACCGGCAGCGCGCGCGCGCGGCGCATCCTCGAGAACTGGGCCGCGTACCTGCCGAGGTTCGTGAAGGTGATGCCGGTGGAGTACCGCCGCGCGTTGAGCGAGATGGCGCAGGAGCAGGCGCAGCGCGAGCAGCAGGCACCGGCCCGCGCCGAAGTGCGGGCGAACGACTAGAAGAGACACATGGGAAAGATCACCGGGTTCATGGAGTTCGAGCGGCAGGACCGGCCGTACGCGCCGATTCCCGAGCGCATCCAGGTCTACAAGGAGTTCGTGCGGGCGCTGCCCGACGCGGAGATGAGCCGGCAGGGCGCGCGGTGCATGGACTGCGGCATCCCCTTCTGCCAGACCGGCTGCCCGGTCAACAACATCATCCCGGACTGGAACGACCTCGTGTATCGCGGCAACTGGCGCGAGGCGCTCGAGGTGCTCCATTCCACCAACAACTTCCCGGAGTTCACGGGGCGCATCTGCCCGGCGCCGTGCGAGGCCGCCTGCACCCTCAACATCAACAACGACCCGGTCACGATCAAGTCGATCGAGCAGGCGATCGTCGACAAGGGCTGGGCGGAGGGCTGGATCGGCCCCCAGGTCCCGCACGCCAGGACCGGCAGGAAGGTGGCGGTGGTCGGCTCCGGCCCGGCCGGCCTCGCCTGCGCGCAGCAGCTCGCGCGCGCCGGGCACGACGTGACGCTCTTCGAGAAGAGCGACCGCATGGGCGGGCTGCTGCGCTACGGCATCCCCGACTTCAAGATGGAGAAGCACCTCATCGACCGGCGGCTCGAGCAGATGGCCGCCGAGGGCGTGACCTTGCGCAGCGGGGTGCGGGTGGGCGCGGACCTGCCCGTCGACCAGCTCCTCGCGCAGTTCGACGCCGTCGCGCTCACCGGCGGCAGCGAGAAGCCGCGCGACCTGCCGGTACCGGGCCGCGAGCTCGCCGGGATCCACTTCGCGATGGAGTTCCTGCCCCTGCAGAACAAGGTCGTCGCGGGCGACAAGGTCCCGGGGCAGATCCTCGCCACGGGCAAGCACGTGGTGGTGATCGGCGGGGGCGACACCGGCAGCGACTGCATCGGCACCTCGATCCGCCAGGGCGCGGCCTCGGTGGTGAACTTCGAGCTGCTGCCCCAGCCGCCGGAGCAGGAGAACAAGCCCCTCACCTGGCCCTACTGGCCGCTCAAGCTGCGCACGTCCTCCTCCCACGAGGAGGGCGCCGAGCGCGACTTCGCGGTGGCCACCAAGTCCTTCAACGGCAAGGACGGCAAGGTCGACACCCTCACGGCCTGCCATGTGGAATGGGTGAAGGACGACAGGGGCGCGATGGCGATGCAGGAGGTGCCCGGCACCGAGTTCACGATCCCCGCGCAGCTCGTGCTGCTCGCCATGGGCTACGTGCACCCGGTCCACGAGGGCATGATCGACGCGCTCGGCGTGGAGAAGGATGCGCGCGGCAACGTGAAGGCCTCCACGGACGGGGCCGGCTGCTACGCCACCTCGGTGCCCCGCGTGTTCGCCGCCGGCGACATGCGCCGCGGCCAGTCGCTCGTGGTGTGGGCGATCCGCGAGGGGCGCCAGTGCGCGCGCGAGATCGACGCCTTCCTCATGGGGAGCTCCGACCTGCCACGCTGAGGCCGCGGGCGGGCGTGCGAGAATCGCGCCCATGAAGAACGACATCCTGCTTCGCGCCCTGCTGCGCGAGCCCACGCCCTATACCCCGATCTGGGTGATGCGCCAGGCCGGGCGCTACCTTCCCGAGTACAACGAGACGCGGCGGCGGGCCGGCAGCTTCCTCGCCCTCGCGAAGACGCCCGAGCTCGCCTGCGAGGTGACCCTGCAGCCGCTCGAGCGTTTCGCCCTCGACGCCGCGATCATCTTCTCGGACATCCTCACCGTGCCCGACGCCATGGGCCTCGGCCTGTACTTCGCCGAGGGCGAGGGGCCGCGCTTCGAGCGGCCCGTGCGGGAGGAGGCCGACGTGCTGCGCCTGGCGGTCCCCGACCTCGACCGGCTGCGCTACGTGTTCGACGCCATCTCCCTCACCCGCCGGGAGCTGCACGGGCGCGTGCCGCTCATCGGCTTCTCCGGCAGCCCCTTCACCCTCGCCTGCTACATGATCGAGGGCGGGGGCAGCGACGACTTCCGGCGCGTGAAGACCCTGCTCTACGCCCGCCCGGACCTGCTGCACCGGGTGCTGGCGGTCAATGCCGACGCCGTCGCGGCCTACCTCAACGCGCAGATCGCCGCCGGCGCCCAGGCGATCATGATCTTCGACACCTGGGGCGGCGCCCTCGCGTCCGACGCCTTCGGCGAGTTCTCCCTCGCCTATTCCCGGCGGGTCCTGGCGGGGGTGACCCGCGAGCACGAGGGCCGCGTCGTCCCCCGCATCCTGTTCACCAAGGGCGGGGGGCAATGGCTCGAGGCGATGGCCGAGTCGGGGGCCGATGCCCTGGGCGTCGACTGGCAGACGGACCTGGGCGCCGCCCGGCGCCGGGTCGGCCACCGGGTCGCGCTGCAGGGCAACCTCGATCCGATGGCGCTTTTCGCCCCGCCCGCGGCGATCGAGCGCGAAGTCCAGCGGGCGCTGGACAGCTTCGGGCCCGGCCCGGGACATGTGTTCAACCTCGGCCACGGGGTGTCCCAGCACACGCCTCCGGAGCACGTCCATGCGCTCGTCGAGGCGGTGCACGCGCGCTCCCTCGGGCGGCACGGCGGCTGAGGCCTGTCAAGAAAAATATTTGCGCCGATGTGATTGCTTATTCACACGTCGCGTGTTCTCGCGGCCCCGTGCGCCCGCGCCGGGGCGCACGGGCGGGTGAAGCAAGTTCCGCCATGGATTCAAGGCGATACGCGTTGCTGCTGCGCGTCATGGACCGGGGAGCGTCCTTTGCGCGTGGCGTCGCCCCGCCCGGCGGCACGGTGATCCACAGACTTATCCACAGGGTTTGCGGGCCCCTTTTTGCCCGCGTTTTCCCTCGGTGGCGGCGGCCGTGACGATCGCCCGGATCGCCCTCGACGTGCCCCTCGACGAGGCGTTCGATTTCCGCGTTCCGGAGGGAATGGACGTGACCCCGGGACGCCTCGTGGTCGTGCCTTTCGGCCGGTCCCGGAAGGTGGGCCTGGTCGTCTCGCGCAGCGGCCACAGCCGCGTCTCCCCGGAGCGGCTCAAGCCGATCGAGCGGGTGGTGGAGGACGTGCCGCCGCTCGACGGAGCGCTCCTCGAGCTGCTCGGCTTCTGCGCCGCCTACTACCACCGGCCGCTGGGGGAGGTCGTCGCCGCGAGCCTGCCGCCGCGCCTGCGCCAGGTGAGCCGGCGCGCGCTGGCGTCCCCCGAGGCGCCGGCCCCCCCGGCCTCGGGATTCGCCCCGTTGCACACGCTCACCGCGGCGCAGGCGCAGGCCGTGGCGGCGTGCCGCGCCGGGATGGACCGCTTCCATCCGGTCCTCATCCAGGGCGTCACCGGCAGCGGCAAGACCGAGGTCTACCTCCACCTCATCGCCGAGGCGCTCGCGCGCGGGCGCCAGGCGCTGCTGCTGGTGCCGGAAATCGGCCTCACGCCGCAGTTCGAGGCGCACGTCCGGTCGCGCTTTCCGGGCGCCACGCTCGCCGCCGCCCACAGCCACGTCGCGGCGGGCGAGCGGGCGCGGGCGTGGCTCGCGGCCCAGTCGGGTGCGGCGCGCATCGTGCTCGGCACCCGCCTGGCGGTGCTCATGCCCTTCCGCGACCTCGGCCTGATCGTGGTCGACGAGGAGCACGACCCCTCGTACAAGCAGCAGGAGGGGTTGCGCTACTCGGCGCGCGACGTCGCCGTGCGGCGGGCGCAGCGCCTCGGCATCCCGGTGCTGCTCGGCTCGGCCACCCCCTCCCTCGAGAGCTACGCCAACGCACGCGAGGGCCGCTACACCCTCGCCACCCTGGCGGACCGCGCCGCGGCCGGCGCGCGCATGCCCGCCGTGCGCACCGTCGACACCCGCGCCGACCGCCCCGTCGAGGGCCTGAGCTTCGCGCTGCGCTCGGCGATCGGCGAGCGCATCGCCCGGGGCGAGCAATCGCTGGTGTTCGTCAACCGGCGCGGGTTCTCGCCGGTGCTCTACTGCCGCGCCTGCACCTGGCATTCGGCCTGCGAGCGCTGCAGCGCGAACCTGGTCCTGCATCGGCGCGCCGGCGAGATGCGCTGCCACCATTGCGGCCACCGGGGGCCGGTCCCCGCGCGCTGCCCGTCGTGCGGGGGCGAGGACCTGGCGCCCGTCGGGCAGGGCACCCAGCGCATCGAGGAGGCGCTCCAGGCGGCGATCCCCCAGGCCCGCATCGCCCGCCTCGACCGCGACTCGACCGCGCGCAAGGGCGCCCTGGCCGACGCCCTCGAGCGCGTGCGGGATGGCAGCGTCGACGTGCTGGTCGGCACCCAGATGCTGGCCAAGGGGCACGACTATCCGGGCCTCACGCTGGTCGGCGTCCTCGATACGGACAGCGCCCTCTTCAGCGCCGACTTCCGCGCCGCCGAGCGCCTGTTCGCGCAGCTCGTCCAGGTCTCGGGGCGCGCGGGCCGGGGCGACGCGCCGGGGGAAGTGCTGATCCAGACCGACTTCCCGACCCACCCGCTGTACGCGGCCGTCGCGCGCCAGGACTACGAGCGCTTCGCGCTCGAAGCCCTCGAGGAGCGCCGGCTCGCGGGCTTCCCGCCGTTCGGCCACCTGGCGCTGCTGCGCTCCGAGTCGAAGCGGCCGGGCGAGGCTCTCGCCTTCCTGCGGCGGGCCGTGGCCGCCAGCCGCGGGCACGCCCGGCAGGTCGACGTGTTCGACCCGGTGCCCGCGCCGCTCGAGCGCAAGGCGGGATTCGAGCGCGCGCAGTTGATGGTGCGCGCGGCCTCGCGCCCGGCGCTGCAGGGTTTCCTCGCCGCCTGGTCGCGCGGCCTGGACACGGCGAGCCGCGGGCGCGTGCGCTGGTCGCTCGACGTCGACCCGCAGGAGGTGTAGCGCCCCGGCCGAAGGCCGTGGGCCGCCCCCGTATAATGGAAGGTTTGGATCGTCCGCTTCCCTCCGTGCATTCCCCCGACGCGAAGTCCCGCCTCACCGAGCTCGTGCGCGAGGCCGTGCAGGCCGCCTTTCCGGGCCTCGAGGTGCCTGCCGTCGAGCTCGAGCGCCCGAAGAACCCCGACCACGGCGACTTCGCGAGCAACGTCGCCCTGCAGCTCGCCAGGAGTGCGGGCCGCAAGCCCCGGGAGGCCGCCGAGGCGATCGTCGCCGCCCTGGGCGGCAGCGCCGAGATCGCGAAGGCGGAGGTGGCCGGTCCCGGCTTCATCAACCTCACGCTGGCACCCGGGTCCCGCTACGCGGTGGTGGCGCGCATCCTGCGCGAGGGCGCGGCGTTCGGCCGCGGCGACACCGGCGCGGGCCGCAAGGTGATGGTCGAGTTCGTCTCGGCGAACCCGACCGGTCCCCTGCACGTGGGCCACGGCCGGCAGGCCGCGCTCGGCGACGCGATCTCGACGCTGCTCGAATGGCAGGGCTGGCAGGTCACGCGCGAGTTCTACTACAACGACGCCGGCAACCAGATCGCCAACCTGGCGCTGTCCGTGCAGGCGCGCATCCGGCAGGAGCGCGGCGAGGACGCGCCGATGCCCGCCGACGGCTACCACGGCGACTACATCCGCGAGATCGCCCGCGAGTACGTGGCGGAGCACTTCGGCGACGCGGCGGGCGCGGACCTCGAGCAGATCCGGCGCTTCGCGGTCGCCTACCTGCGCAACGAGCAGGACATCGACCTGCGCGCCTTCGGCGTGAAGTTCGACTCGTACTTCCTCGAAAGCTCCCTGTACACCGACGGCAAGGTGGTCGGCGCGGTCACGGTGCTGCAGAACGCGGGCCACTGCTACGAGAAGGACGGCGCGTTGTGGCTGCGCACGACCGACTTCGGCGACGACAAGGACCGGGTGATGCGCAAGTCCGACGGCACCTTCACCTATTTCGTCCCGGACGTGGCGTACCACCTGGACAAGTTCCGCCGCGGGTTCGAGCACGTGGTGAACGTGCAGGGCGCCGACCACCACTCGACGGTGACGCGGGTGCGTGCCGGCCTGCAGGCCCTCGGCCTGGGCATCCCCGCGGGCTATCCCGACTACGTGCTGCACCAGATGGTGACCGTCACCCGCGGCGGCGAGGAGGTGAAGATCTCCAAGCGCGCCGGCAACTACGTGACGGTGCGCGACCTGATCGACGAGGTGGGACGGGACGCCGTGCGCTACTTCTTCATGATGCGCCGCGTCGAGTCCCACCTCGAGTTCGACGTCGAGCTCGCGAAGCGCCAGTCCGACGACAACCCCGTCTACTACGTGCAGTACGCGCATGCGCGCATGTGCAGCGTCCTGCGCGAGTGGGGCGGCGACCGCGCGGCCCTCGCGGGGGCGGAGCTGTCGCGGCTCGCCTCGCCGCACGAGGCCGCGCTCGCCAGGAAGCTCGCCGAGTTTCCGGAGCTCCTCGCGCGCGCCGCGGCGGAGCGCGCGCCGCACCTGGTCACCTTCTACCTCCATGACGACGTGGCGGCAGCCCTGCATACCTACTACAATGCCGAGCGGTTCCTGGTCGAGGACGAAGGGCTGCGCCACGCGCGGCTCGCGCTCGTGGACGCCACGCGGCAAGTCCTCGCCAACGGCCTCGCCGTCCTCGGCGTGAGCGCCCCCGAAAGGATGTGATGCCCAAGGACTACAAGGACGCCCCGTCGCATCGCGGCGACGCGCGCCCCGCCCATCCGATGCTGCTGGGGATCATCATCGGGGTGCTGCTCGGCATCCTCATCTCGCTCGCCGTCGCGCTCTGGCTCAACCGCCTCTCGAACCCCTTCGTCGAGCGCGGCCGCGCACCGGCGCTGCCCCACCCGGGCGAGGCGCCTCCGGGGCAGCCTCCCGGCGGCGGGGCGGCGGGGCGCGCGGGCGGCGCGCAGAAGCCCGCCGCCGCGGGCGAGCGTCCCCGCTTCGAGTTCTACCAGATCCTCCCCGGCGGCAAGGAAGCCGGGCAGCCGGAGGGGAAGGCGAGCGCCCCGGCGACGCCGGCCGGCAAGCCGCCGGCCGCGGCCGCGGTGCCGAGGCCCGGCTCCTCGCCCGCCTCCCCCAAGCCCCACAGCGGCGACGTGTACTGGCTGCAGGCCGGCGCGTTCGCCGAGGAGCGCGAGGCGGACAACCTGCGGGCGAAGATTGCGTTAACGGGACTGGAGGCGTCGGTGATCCCGGTTTCCGTGCCCGACAAGGGCAAGCTGTACCGCGTGCGCCTGGGACCGTACCAGAGCGTCGACGACGCCACCCGCATCAAGGCCACGCTCGCGCACAATGGCGTGGGCGCATCGATCATCCGGCTTCCCGACGAAGCCAAGAACCCCTAGCAAGGAACCTCCATGCCCCTCCGCAAAGCGCTCCTCCTCCTGGCCACGCTCCTCGCCTGCGCCGTCGCCACCGCCCGGGCGCAGACTCCCTACGCCCTCGTCAACCCGCCGCAGCCGACCGAGAGCGACGGCAAGATCGAGGTCATCGAGTTCTTCTGGTACGGCTGCCCGCACTGCTACCGGCTCGAGCCGGAGGTGAGCCGCTGGCTCAAGACCAAGCCGGACGACGTGGTGTTCAAGCGCGTGCCGGCGTACCCGAGCGAGTCCTGGGGCGAGATGGCGCGGGTCTTCTACACCATGGAGGCGATGGGGCTCCTCGACCAGTTCCACGCGAAGATCTTCGACGCGATCCACAAGGACGGCCTGAATCTCAACAACAAGAAGATCCGCGACGAGTGGCTGCGCAAGAACGGCATCGATCCGGCCAAGTACGAGAACATCTCCAAGTCGTTCACGGTGGTGAGCAAGATGGCGCGCGCCCGCCAGCTCACCCAGGCGTACCGGGTGGACAGCGTCCCGCGCGTCTTCGTGGACGGGAAGTACTACACCGAAGCGGAGCTCGCCGGCGGGCCGGACAAGATCTTCGCGGTGGTGGACCAGCTGATCGCCATGGAGCGCAAGTCGCGCGGCATGGGCGGCGGCGCGAAGGCGAAGAAGTAGGGACGGCGGCGCCAGCCGTGGCCGCCCGCGTCTTCATCACGGGCGCGTCGAGCGGCATCGGCGCCGCGCTCGCCCGCCACTACGCGGCCGCCGGCGCCACGCTGGGGCTCGTCGCCCGCCGCGGCGAGGCGCTCGCCGCGCTCGCCGCCACGCTTCCCGCGGGGGCGAGCGCGGCCTATCCCTGCGACGTGCGCGATGCGGGCGCGGTGCGGGAGGCGGCCTCCCGCTTCATCGCCGAGCACGGGCTACCGGACCTCGTCATCGCCAACGCGGGCATCTCGCACGGCACGCTCGCCGGCGCCCCCGAGGACGTCGCGGTCTTCCGCGACATCCTGGAGGTGAACGTGATGGGGGTGGTGCACGCGCTCGAGCCGTTCGTGGCGCCGATGCGCGCGCGCGGCGGCGGCACGCTCGCGGGCATCGCGTCGGTCGCCGGCTTCCGCGGCCTGCCGGGCGCGGCCGGCTACAGCGCCTCGAAGGCCGCGGCGATCCGCTACCTCGAGTCCCTGCGCGTGGAGCTCGATGGCAGCGGCGTGCGGGTGACCACCGTCTGCCCCGGCTACATCGCCACACCGATGACCGCGGACAACCCGTACCGGATGCCCTTCCTGCTCGAGGTCGACGACGCCGCCCGACGCATCGCCCGCGTCCTCGACGCCGGAAGGTCGTTCGCCATCGTCCCGTGGCAGATGGCGATCGTCGGGCGGCTCATGGCGGTGCTGCCCGACGCCGTCTACGACCGGCTCGCCCGGCACGCCGGGCGCAAGCCGCGGCGCGCCTAGGCACGCTCGCGGCCGGGGTCGGCGAGGCGCTTTCCCGGGCTGCTCGGTCACCCTGCGCGGGACGCCAGACGAGCGGCCGGCGCGCAAGTGCGGGCGGGAGACGATGAACAAGACGCGCGTGACGCCCAGGGCCGCCTCGACCGGGGTCAGAAGCGCAAGCCGAGCTTGGCCGAGAGCGAGGTCGCCCCGCCCATGCGCTCCGCCTCGAGGGCCACGTTGCCGCCGAGCCAGTCGAGGTTCGCGCCGGCGAAGACGCGGCCGCGGTCGACCGTCTCGTCGTCGAGGCCGGCGCCTTCGACCGAGGCCTTCGCGCGCACCACGCCGCCGCCGAGGTAGGGCGTGAAAAGTGTCAGCTTCTTCGAGGCCATGAGGTCCACGGCGGCGGTGCTCACCTGGAGGTTGCCCATGCCGCTGGTGCGGGTGCCCGAGAGGCGCACGGCGACCGCCGGGGCGGCGAGGCCGTCGTCGACCAGCGCCCAGCGGGCGTCCACGCCGAAGACGGAGGCGCCGAGCGCCGAGGCGCCGCCCACGAAGGCGCCGATGTCGAAGCCGAAGGGCAGGCCCTTGTACACGTGCAGCTTGGGCACGAACAGATGCGATTGCGATCCGCCCCCGGCGCGGGCGAAGAGCGAGTCGTGCTCGAGCCGGGTGTCGGTCGCCTCGACGCCGATGTCGAAGCCGAGCGCGCCCAGCGGCGTGGCGGGCGTCACCCCCTTGTAGGAAAAGGCGGCGCCGAGGTCGCCGGCGAGCGCGTGGAACTCGTCCTGGCCGAGGACGTCGAGGCTGTCGAAGCCGCCGGCCGCGGCGGGCGCGGCCGCGCACGCGAGGACCGCGAGCAGGAGGCGCGGCCTCATGCCATCCTCGCGAATTCGGGCGGCTCGTGCAGCTCGAGCGTCTGTCCCGCCTTCATCACCTGGCCCGGCACGTCGTGCCCGACCACCGCGGGAATGCGCCGCGCGACGGCGAGCAGCTTCGCCAGGTCGACGCGCGTGTCGTAACCCATGTCCTCGAGCATGTTCACCAGGTCCTCGGTGCAGATGTTGCCGGTGGCACCCGGGGCGAAGGGGCAGCCGCCGAGGCCGGAGACCGAGCCGTCGAACGAGCGCACGCCCGCCTCGATGCCGGCCACGACGTTCGCGAGCCCCATGCCGCGCGTGTTGTGGAAGTGCAGCGTGTAGTACGTGTCGTCCGGCGGCGGGAAGCGCTCGAGGACCGCGCGCACGAGCTGCGCGACCTGCCGGGGATTGGCCATGCCGGTCGTGTCCGCGAGCGAGATGCCGTCGAAGCCGAGCTTGCGGAAGCGCTCCACGAACTCGAACACGACGTCCTCGTGCACCCGCCCCTCGAAGGGGCAGCCGAACGTGGTCGACAGGCTCATCGTGATCCGCAGGCCCCCATCGTGCGCCGCGGCGACCATCGGCGCGAGCTCGGCGATCGACTGCTCGTGCGTGCGATTGATGTTGGCCCGGTTGTGCGTCTCGGAGGCGGACACCACGCCGTTCACCTCGTCGGGCCGGGCTGCGCGCCTCGCAGGCGTTGCGCACGCCCCGCTGGTTCGGCACCAGCGCCACGTAGCTCACGCCCGGGACCCGCTCGATGCCCGCGAGCACCTCCGCCGCGTCGGCGAGGGCCGGCACCGCCTTCGGCGAGACGAACGAGGTGACCTCGATCTTGTGCAGCCCGGTGCGGGAGAGCTGGTTCACCAGCTCGATCTTCGTCGCCGTGGGAACGAAGGCCTTCTCGATCTGGAAGCCGTCGCGAACGGCGACGTCGTTGATGTAGAGCCGCATGGGGATGCCGGGGCGGGAAGACGGGGAATTCTACTCTCCGAACGGGGCATGGGGCGACGCGCCGCGGGCGGAACCCCGTGCGCCCGGCCCCTGTCTTCCGGGGTGTACCGTCCATCCGGAGGAGCCATGCTGCGCCGCCTCATGCTGGGAGTCGTGCCCGCGCTCGCCGCGCTCGCCGCCCATGCCATCCCGGCCCCCGCCGGCGTCGCGCCGCGCCTGCATCCGCCGGGCGCCTCCGCGCCCGCGTTCATGCTCGCCGCGCGCGGCGTGCAGGTCTACCAGTGCACCCCGGCGCCGGTGTCCGGGGACTACGGGTGGTTCCTCGTCGCCCCCGACGCCACGCTGTACGACGGCGACCGCAGCGCCGCGAGCTTGCGCTCGCCCCACGCCTGGCAGTCGCTCGACGACCTGAGCAGCGCCTCGGGCGTGCCGGTCGCCTTGCAGGCCGCGGGCGCCGGCAACCTGCCGTGGGCGCTGCTCGCCGCATCTGCCCTCGGCTCGAGCGGGCTCTTCGCCGGCGTCACCAGCGTGCAGCGCGTGAACACCGAGGGCGGGGCGCCGCCCGCGGGCGGCTGCGACGCCGCGAACGCCGGGGCCGAGGCCCGCGTCGCGTTCCGGGCCGACTACTACTTCTACAAGGCGGCCGGCTAGTCCGCGCCGCCGCTCCTGCGCGCGCCCGGCCGCCGGGCGGTACGATCGGGCCTTCGAGACCCGGACCGAGGAGGCAGCGCGATGGCGCAGGACGATCGCTATGCGGAGATCCGCGAGGGCGTGCGCGCGCTCTGCGCCGGATTCCCGCCCGCGTACTTCCGCGAGGTCGACGCGCGCCGGGAATATCCCGAAACGTTCGTCGAGGCGCTCACGCGCGCCGGCTGGCTCGCGGCCCTCATCCCCGCCGAGTACGGCGGCTCCGGCCTCGGCGTTTGCGAGGCCAGCGTGATCATGGAGGAGATCAACCGCGCGGGGGGCAACGCCGGCGCCTGCCACGGGCAGATGTACAACATGGGCACGCTGCTGCGCCACGGATCGGCGGAGCAGAAGGCGCGCTACCTGCCCGGCATCGCGAGCGGCGCGCTGCGGCTGCAGTCGATGGCGGTGACCGAGCCCGGCGCGGGCACGGATACGACCTCGATCACCACCACCGCGGTGCGCAAGGGCGACCGGTACGTGGTGAACGGGCAGAAGGTGTGGACCTCGCGCGTGCAGCACTCCGACCTCATGGTCCTGCTCGCGCGCACCACGCCCGCGGGCGAAGTCGCGCGGCGCTCGGATGGGCTCACGCTCTTCCTCGTCGACCTGCGCCAGTCCGTCGGGCGGGGGCTCGCGGTGCGCCCGATCGCGAACATGGTCAACCACGAGACCAACGAGCTCTTCTTCGAGGACCTGGAGATCCCGGCCGAGAACCGCATCGGCGAGGAGGGACGCGGCTTCCGCTACGTGCTCGACGGGCTCAACGCCGAGCGCGCGATCATCGCCGCCGAGTGCATCGGCGACGGCTACTGGTTCATCGACAAGGTCGCGAAGTACGTGGGCGAGCGCAAGGTGTTCGGCCGCCCGATCGGCGCCAACCAGGGCGTGCAGTTCCCGATCGCCGAGGCGTACGTCGAGGTGGAGGCGGCGGACCTCATGCGCTGGCGCGCCTGCGAGCGGTTCGACGCGGGGCTGCCCTGCGGGACCGAGGCGAACATGGCCAAGTACCTGGCCGCCAAGGCCTCCTGGGAGGCGGCCAACGCGTGCCTGCAGTTCCATGGCGGCTTCGGCTTCGCCGCCGAGTACGACGTGGAGCGCAAGTTCCGCGAGACGCGCCTGTACCAGGTCGCGCCCATCTCCACCAACCTGATCCTCGCGTATGTCGCCGAGCACGTGCTCGGGATGCCGCGTTCCTACTGACTACTCGACCGTCACCGACTTGGCGAGGTTGCGCGGCTTGTCGACGTCGGTGCCGCGCTCGAGGGCCGCGTGGTACGCCAGCAGCTGCACGGGGACCGCGTGGACCACGGGCGAGAGCATGCCGGCATGGCGCGGGGTGCGGATCACGCGCACGCCCTCGCTCTGCGTGAAGTGGCTGTCGAGGTCGGCGAACACGTAGAGCTCGCCGCCGCGCGCGCGCACCTCCTGCATGTTGGACTTGAGCTTCTCGAGCAGCGCGTCGTTCGGCGCGATCACCACCACGGGCATGTCCGCGTCCACGAGCGCGAGGGGCCCGTGCTTGAGCTCGCCGGCCGGGTACGCCTCGGCGTGGATGTAGGAGATCTCCTTGAGCTTGAGGGCGCCCTCGAGGGCGATGGGGTAGTGGATCCCGCGGCCGAGGAACAGGGCATGCTCGCGCTTGGCGAAGCGCTGCGCCCAGCCGCGGATCTGCGGCTCGAGGTTGAGCGCGTGCTGGATGCTGCCGGGCACGAAGCGAAGCTGCGCGATCGCCCGCGCCTCCGCCTCGGCGTCGAGCCGGCCCCGGGCCTTGGCAATCGCCAGCGCCAGCGTGAAGAGCGAGACGAGCTGGGTGGTGAACGCCTTGGTCGAGGCGACCCCGATCTCCACGCCGGCCCGCGTGTGGAACACGAAGCGCGAGGCGCGCGGGATCGCGCTTTCGCGCACGTTGCAGATCGCGAGCGTGCGCTCGTGGCCCAGCTCGCGCGCGCGCTTGAGCGCCTCCATCGTGTCGAGCGTCTCGCCGGACTGGGACACGGTCACCACGAGCTGGCGCGGGTCGGGGATCGAGTCGCGGTAGCGGTATTCGTGCCCCAGCTCGACGCGGCACGGCACGCGCGCGATCGACTCGAGCCAGTAGCGGGCGACCAGGCCGGCGTAATGGCTGGTGCCGGAGGCCAGCACGAGCACGGCGCCAGCGTCCCGGAACACCTCGGCCGCGCCCGCGCCGAAGAGCCCGTCCACGTCGACGCCCGCGTCGATCACCGCCTCGATCGTGTCGGCCACCGCGCGCGGCTGCTCGTGGATCTCCTTCTGCATGTAGTGGCTGTAGGGGCCGAGGTCCACGGCCTCGGCGCTGAGCGCCGAGACGTGGACCGGCCGCTCGACCGGCCGCCCCTCCCGGTCCACGATCTCGACGCCCCCGCGGCGCAGCGCCACGACGTCGCCGTCCTCGAGGTAGATCACGCGGCGCGTCTGGGCGATGAGGGCCGAGACGTCGGAGGCGAGGAAGTTCTCGCCGTCGCCGAGGCCCACGGCGAGCGGGCAGCCCATGCGCGCGCCGGCCACGACGTCGGGATCGCCGAGCGCCACCACGCCCAGGGCGTAGGCGCCGCGCAGGTCGGCCACCGCGCGGCGCGTGGCCTCGAACACGTCCCCCGAGGCCGAGAAGTAGTGGTGCACGAGGTGGGCGACGACCTCCGTGTCCGTCTGGGAGTCGAACGCGTAGCCCAAGGCGAGGAGCCGCGCCCTCTGCTCCTCGTGGTTCTCGATGATCCCGTTGTGCACGACCGCGACCGCGTCGCGCGAGACCTGGGGATGGGCGTTGGGCTCGGTCACGCCGCCATGGGTCGCCCAGCGGGTGTGCGCGATGCCGACGATGCCGTGGAGACCCTCGAGCCGGGCCGCGCTCTCCATCTCCGCCACGCGTCCCACGCGGCGCACCCGGCGGATGCCCCCGTTCAGCACCGCGATGCCGGCCGAGTCGTAGCCCCGGTACTCGAGCCGCTTCAACCCCTCCGTGAGGATGGGAACGACGTCCCGGCTGGCGATGGCTCCGACGATTCCGCACATGGGGTGAGTCTCCGGCGATGGGGCCGCGGATGGGAGCGCCATTTTCGCATGGCGGGGGATGCCGGGCGCGCGGCCCGGCCGGGGAAAACAAGGCCTCTCCCCGGCTTGGGACCGGGGAGAGTCAACCCAGCCGCATGTTCTTGGCCTCACGCGGTGGCAAGCTGCAGGAGAGGAGGGAACCCGCAAGCTCCAGAGCATGGTGCGCCCCGGGCCGGCCGGGTGCCAGCGGCATTTGCCACAGCGCCGATGCGGAATATCGGACAGAACCGCCCCGGGCGGCGGGCCGCTTAACGCCCGCCATGCCGGGTGCTAGACTGGCCCCCTCTCCCGCGCTCCGAAAAGAACGATGACCGGGGAATCTCCGAGCGCCGCGCAGCTCCAGGGGATCGGCGACCCGTTCGTGAAGCAGCTTGCCGCCCTCGGGCGCGTGCGCAGCTATCCCAAGAACACCGTGTTCATCACCGAGGGCGACTCGAGCGATTCGGTGTTCGTGATCCTGTCCGGGCGGGTGAAGGTCTTCATCTCGGATACCGAGGGGCACGAGATGATCCTCGACACCCAGGGTCCCGGCGAGTACGTGGGCGAGATGGCGCTCGACGGCAAGCCCCGCTCCGCCTCGGTGATGACCCTCGAGCCGAGCACCTTCTCGGTCGTGGCGCGCGAGCCGGTGCGCGAGGAGATCCGCCAGAACCCCGACTTCGCCCTCGACATGATCTCGAAGATCATCGACCGCGCGCGCATCGCGACGAGCAGCGTGAAGGACCTGGCGCTGCTCGACGTGTACGGCCGCGTCGCCCGGCTGCTGCTCAACATGGCGGTCGAGACCGACGGGGTGCTGCGCATCCCCGAAAAGATCACGCAGCAGGAGATCTCCGAGCGCGTGGGCGCCTCGCGCGACATGGTCAGCCGCATCTTCCGCGACCTCAACGCGGGCGGCTACATCTCGGTCGAAAGCCGCATCATCACGATCAACAAGAAGCCGCCGGCCCGCTGGTGAGCGTATTTTTGCGCCCGGCGGGAGCCGGTTCCTCCCTGTCGCGGGGTCTGCCCGGGGACTAGCGTGGGGACCTCTGCCGCGGAACGCGGCGATCTCCGAGGAGCCCTCCATGCTGGACGACATCCGCAACCACGACCCGGCGCCGACCCCGGAGGAACGCGACTGGATGGACGCCGACCCGCTCGACACGCTGATGCACGGCCTCGTGATGGTCGGCTTCGCGATCCTGGTCGGCGTGAGCGCCGCCGAGCTGGCGAGCCCCCCGGGCGCCGTCCCGCCGGCGGTGGCCACGACCGCCTAGCCCGCGCTACTTCTTCCTGCGGGGGCGCTGCCAGTCGGGCCGCGTGAGCTGCTTCTTCTGCGTGAGGGTGAGGCCGCCGGGCGGAACGTCGTCGGTGATGGTCGCGCCGGCCGCGATCGTGGCCCCGCGCCCGACCGTGACGGGCGCGATGAGCTGCACGTCCGAGCCGATGTGCACGTCGTCCTCGATCACGGTGCGGTGCTTGTTCGCGCCGTCGTAGTTGCAGGTGATGGTGCCCGCGCCGATGTTGACCCCGCTGCCCACGGAGGAATCGCCCACGTAGGCGAGGTGGTTGGCCTTGCTGCCGCGGCCGAAGCTGCTCGCCTTCACCTCGACGAAGTTGCCGATATGCACGTCGTCCTGCAGCTCGGTGCCGGGCCGGATGCGCGCGTAGGGGCCGATCCGCGCGTTGCCGCCCACGCGCGCATCCTCGATCAGGCTGAAGGGCTTCACCTCCGTGCCCGGCCCGAGGGTCACGTCGCGCAGGATGCAGTTCGCCCCGATGCGCACGCCGTCGCCGAGGACCACCCTGCCCTCGAGGATGCAGTTCACGTCGATGAAGACGTCGCGCCCGCACTCGACCTGCCCGCGCACGTCGAGGCGCGCGGGATCGGCGAGGGTGACGCCGGCTTCGAGGAGTTGGCGGGCGTGTTCCATCTGGTATCGGCGCTCGAGCGCCGCGAGCTCGGCCTTGCTGTTGACTCCCAGGCACTCGTGCGGCGCGCGGGGCTGGCGCACCGCCACGGGCACGCCGTCGCGGACCGCGGCGGCCACGAGGTCCGTCAGATAATACTCGCGCTGCGCGTTGTGGTTGCCCAGCCGCGCGAGCCAGCCCGGCAGGCGCGCGGCGGGGATCGCCATGATGCCGGTGTTCACCTCGCGGATCGCCCGCTCCCCGGGCCCGGCGTCCTTCTGCTCCACGATGCGGGCGACGCGCCCGGCGCCGTCGCGCACGATGCGGCCATATCCCGTCGGGTCGTCGAGCGTCTCGGTGAGCAGTGCCAGGTCCTTCCCCCCGCAGGCCTGCACCAGCGCCTCGAGGGTCGCGGCCCCGATGAGGGGCACGTCGCCGTAGAGCACGAGGACGGTGCCCTCGGGCGCCAGGCGGGGC
This sequence comes from uncultured beta proteobacterium, assembly GCA_963741815.1. Lineage (GTDB taxonomy): Bacteria > Pseudomonadota > Gammaproteobacteria > Burkholderiales > Usitatibacteraceae > Usitatibacter. The sequence goes on along the minus strand of CAVUJI010000003.1, from coordinate 242,621 downwards.
AGAGCCTGCTGCACGGCGTGTCCCGTGCCCAGCTGCTCGGCCTGCTCCACCCACTCCACGTCGGCCGCCCCGAGGCGCTCGCGCACGAGCTCGGCGCGATGGCCGACCACCACGCACAGGCGCTCGGGGCGCAGGTGCCGGGCGGTGTCCAGGACGTGGGCGAGGAGGGGGTGCCCGGCCAGCGGCTGGAGCACCTTCGGAAGGTCCGAGCGCATCCTCTTGCCCTGTCCGGCCGCGAGGATGACGACTTGCAGTGCGGGTGTCCGGTTCATGGAAGCGACGGGGCCCAAAACAAAAAGGGCAGGGAAATCTCCCTGCCCGCATGTGTTGCGCCTCTAAATAAAGGAGTTTCCTGCATCTCCCTCGACTACAGGGTGGATTCTAGCACGTCATCGGCGCTGGCGCAGCTTGCGGATGGCGGCGAGCTGCGCCACGGCCTCGGCCAGCTCCGCCTGCGCCTTCGCGAGCTCCATGGCCCCGGTCCGGTTGGCGATGGCGTCCTTGGCGAGCCGCTCGGCCTCGAGCGCCTTGGCCTCGTCGAGGTCGTGCGCCGCGGATCGCGGTGTCGGCGAGCACGGTCACCCGGTCGGGCTGCACCTCGAGGATGCCGCCCGCGACGAAGATCACCTCCTCCTCGCCCCCGTCGGCGGGCGTGATGCGCACCGCGCCGGGCCGGATGCGCGTGAGCAGCGGCGTGTGCTCGCGGCATGATGCCGAGCTCGCCGGCTTCGCCGGGCAGGCCACGACCATCGCGCCTCGCCCGAGAAGATCTCCTCCTCGGCGCTGACGACGTCGACGTGGAACGTATTTGCCATGGTTCAACCCCGCCTCATTGGAGCGTCTTCGCCTTCTCGAACGCTTCCTCGATCGTGCCGACCATGTAGAAGGCCTGCTCGGGCAGGCTGGTCGCATTCGCCGTTGACGATCATGTTGAAGCCCTTGATCGTGTCCTTCAGCGAGCACGTACTTGCCGGGCGTGCCGGTGAACACCTCGGCCACGTGGAACGGCTGCGACAGGAAGCGCTGGATCTTGCCGCGCGCGCGCCACCGCGAGCTTGTCCTCGGGCGAGAGCTCGTCCATGCCGAGGATCGCGATGATGTCGCGCAGCTCCTTGTAGCGCTGCAGCACCGCCTGCACGGCGCGGGTCGTGGCGTAGTGCTCCTCGCCGATGACGTTCGGGTCGACCTGGCGCGAGGTCGAGTCGAGCGGGTCCACCGCGGGGTAGATGCCGAGCGACGCGATGTCGCGCGACAGCACGACGGTCGCGTCGAGGTGGCCGAAGGTCGTGGCGGGCGACGGGTCGGTCAGGTCGTCCGCCGGCACGTACACGGCCTGGATCGAGGTGATCGAGCCGGTCTTGGTCGAGGTGATGCGCTCCTGCAGCCGGCCCATCTCCTCGGCGAGCGTCGGCTGGTAGCCCACCGCCGAGGGCATGCGCCCCAGCAGCGCCGACACCTCGGTGCCGGCGAGCGTGAAGCGGTAGATGTTGTCGACGAAGAACAGGATGTCGCGGCCCTCGTCGCGGAAGCGCTCGGCCATGGTCAGGCCCGGTGAGCGCCACGCGCAGGCGGTTGCCCGGCGGCTCGTTCATCTGGCCGAACACCATCGCCACCTTCGACTCGCGACAGGTTCTCCTGCTTGATGACGCCTGGCGTCCGCTCATCTCGTGGTAGAAGTCGTTGCCCTCGCGCGTGCGCTCGCCGACGCCGGCGAACACCGACAGGCCCGAGTGCTGCTTCGCGATGTTGTTGATGAGCTCCAGCATGTTCACCGTCTTGCCGACGCCCGCGCCGCCGAACAGGCCGACCTTGCCGCCCTTGGCGAACGGGCAGATGAGGTCGATCACCTTGATGCCGGTCTCGAGCAGCTCCACCGAGGGCGAGAGCTCGTCGAACGCGGGCGCCGGCTGCGTGGATCGAGCGGCGCTCCTCGGTCTTCGACCGGGCCGCGCTCGTCGATCGGGCGCCCGAGCACGTCCATGATGCGCCCGAGCGTGCCGGGGCCGACCGGCACCGAGATCGGCGCGCCGGTGTTGTTGACCTTCATGCCGCGGCGCAGGCCGTCGGACGAGCCCAGCGCGATCGTGCGCACGACGCCGTCGCCGAGCTGCTGCTCGACCTCGAAGGTGAGGCCCTTCTCGGCGAGCCGGTGTCCTCGCCTTCCTCGACCAGCTTCAGCGCGTCGTAGACGTTGGGCATCGCCTCGCGCGGGAACTCGACGTCGACGACCGCGCCGATGCACTGCACGATCCTGCCTTCCACACGGGGGTTGCGGTTGCACTCATGTCGATTTCCTCGGATATCAATGCGTCAGACGGCCGCTGCGCCGCCGACGATCTCGGACAATTCCTTGGTGATCGCCGCCTGGCGGGTCTTGTTGTAGACCAGCGTGAGCTCGTCGATCACGCTGCCGGCGTTGTCGGTCGCCGCCTTCATGGCGACCATCCGCGCCGACTGCTCGGAGGCCATGTTCTCGGCGACCGCCTGGTAGATGATCGCCTCGACGTAGCGCGTCAGCAGCTGGTCGAGCACGGCCCGCGCCTCCGGCTCGTAGAGGTAGTCCCAGTTCGGCCGGGCCGCGCGCGCGTCGCCCTCCAGCCGGTCGGCGGGCAGCGGCAGCAGCTGCTCGATCACCGGCTCCTGCTTCATCGTGTTGATGAAGCGGGTGTAGCACGATGTAGAGCGCGCCGATCCGGCCCTCCGAGTAGCCGTCGAGCATGCACCTTCATCGGCGCCGATCAGCCGCTCCATGTGCGGCGTGTCGCCCAGCCGCACGACGTGCGAGACCACGTTGCCGCCCACGCGCTGCAGGAAGCCCAGCGCCTTGTTGCCGATGGCGGCGAGCTCGACGCTCGCGGCCCTCGGCCTGCCACTCCTTGAGCCTCGCCACCGCCAGGCGCAGCACGTTGGTGTTGAGCCCGCCGCACAGGCCCTTGTCGGTGGTGACGACGATCAGCCCCACGTCGCTTCGCGCCGTCGCGCGCGCACGAGGAACGGGTGCCGGTATTCGGTGTTGGCGTGGGCCGAGGTGCGACGCGATGATGCGGATCTTGTCGCCGTACGGACGCGCATGCGCGCATGCGCTCCTGCGCCTTCCGCATCTTCGAGGCCGCGACCATCTCCATCGCCTTGGTGATCTTGCGCGTGTTCTGCACGCTCTTGATCTTGTTGCGGATTTCTTTTGACTGCCTGCGCATGCGTGGGTCTCCTGATGCGTCGAGCGCGCCTGGCGCGACTCAGGCGCTGCCACGGCTCGGCGCGTCATAGTCGCGTTCTTCTTGAAGTCCTTGATGCGCCTCGTGCAGCCTCGCCTCGTCGTCCTTCGAGAGGTCCTTCGTCTTCTCGATGCGCTCGACGAGCTCGCGCGTACTTGCCCTTCATGAACTCGCGCAGCGCCGCGCTCGGCCGCGAGCGCCTTCTTCGACCGTCGACGTCGTCGAAGTAGCCGTTGTTCACCGCGAACAGCGTCAGCGCCATCTCGCCAGACCGGCAGCGGCGTGGTACTGCGGCTGCTTCATCAGCTCGGTGACCATGCGGCCGCGCTCGAGCTGCTTGCGGGTCGCCTCGTCGAGGTCGGAGGCGAACTGCGCGAACGCCGCGAGCTCGCGGTACTGCGCGAGCGCGAGGCGCACGCCGCCGCCGAGCTTCTTGATGACCTTGGTCTGCGCGGCGCCGCCGACGCGCGACACCGAGATGCCGGCGTTGATGGCGGGCCGGATGCCGGCGTTGAAGAGGTCGGTCTCGAGGAAGATCTGGCCGTCGGTGATCGAGATCACGTTGGTCGGCACGAAGGCCGACACGTCGCCGGCCTGCGTCTCGATGATCGGCAGCGCGGTGAGCGAGCCGGTCTTGCCCTTCACCTCGCCCTTCGTGAAGCGCTCGACGTACTCCTCGTTGACGCGCGCGGCGCGCTCGAGCAGGCGCGAGTGCAGGTAGAACACGTCGCCCGGGATACGCCTCGCGGCCCGGCGGGCGGCGCAGCAGCAGCGAGACCTGCCGGTAGGCCCACGCCTGCTTGGTGAGGTCGTCGTAGATGATCAGCGCGTCCTGGCCGCGGTCGCGGAAGTACTCGCCCATGGTGCAGCCCGAGTAGGGCGCGATGTACTGCATCGCGGCCGGATTCGGACGCCGAGGCGGCGACCACGATGGTGTACTCCATCGCGCCGTGCTCCTCGAGCTTGCGCACCACGTTCTCGATCGTCGAGGCCTTCTGGCCGATCGCGACGTAGACGCAGATGAGGTCCTTGCCCTTCTGGTTGATGATCGTGTCGACCGCCACCGCGGTCTTGCCGGTCTGGCGGTCGCCGATGATCAGCTCGCGCTGGCCGCGGCCGATCGGCACCATCGAGTCGATCGACTTCAGGCCGGTCTGCACCGGCTGGCGACACGGACTTCCTCCAGATCACGCCCGGGGCGACCTTCTCGATCGGCGTCGCGTCATCTTGGCGTTGATCGGGCCCTTGCCGTCGATCGGCTGGCCGAGCGAGTTGACCACGCGGCCGATGCAGCTCGGGGCCGACCGGCACCTCGAGGATGCGGCCCGTGGCCTTGACCGTGTCGCCTTCGGAGATGTGCTCGTAGTCGCCGAGCACCACCGCGCCGACCGAGTCGCGCTCGAGGTTGAGCGCGAGGCCGAAGCGTGTTGCCGCGGGAACTCCAGCATCTCGCCCTGCATCACGTCGGACGAGGCCGTGGACGCGGCAGATGCCGTCGGTCACCGAGATCACGCGTGCCCTGGGTGCGCTTCTCCGCGGCCACCTGCAGGTTCTCGATCTTGGCTCTTGATCAGTTCGCTGATTTCGGAAGGGTTGAGTTGCATGCTTTGCTCCTGGAGCCCGGGCGTCGTCGTCCGGGCGGATTATCGGGTGAGCGCCGCGGCCATCTGGCCGAGGGCGTCGCGCACCGAGGCGTCGATCACCTGGTCGCCGACCTGCACGCGCGCGCCGCCGATGCAGCTCCGGGTCGACGTCGACGCTCGACCTCGACCTTCTTGCCGTAGCGCTTCTCGAGGCGCGGCGACGAGCTCGGCGCGCTGGGACTCGCCGAGCGGCTGGGCGCTGGTGATGCGCGCGCGCAGGACGCGCTCGTGCTCGCGCTTGAGCTGGTCGAACTGCGCGCGGATCTCGCCGAGCAGCTCGACGCGGTGGTTGTCGATGAGCACGCGAGACGAAGTTGCGCGAGACCTCGTCGAGCCGCTCGCCGGCCACGGACGGCGAACAGCTGCTTCTTCGCCGCGGGGCTCGACGCGCGGGTCGGAGAGCACGTTGCGGCGCGCTCGGGTCGGCCTCGACGGCCGCGAGCAGCGCGAGCGCATCGGCGGCCAGGCCGAGGGCGTTCCTCTCGAGCGCGGACCTGAACGCCGCTTCCGCGTACGGCCGCGCGACGGTGGCGATCTCGGCCATGTCGCTAGAGCTGCGCCTTCAGGCGGCTCGAGCAGCTCGGCGTGCGCCCTCGCGTCGACTTCGCGGCGCAGGATCTTCTCCGCGCCGGCCACGGCCAGCGTGGCGACCTGCTCGCGCAGCTGCTCGCGCGCGCGACTGCACCTCCTGCTCGATCTCGCCTTGGCCGCGGCGATGAGCCGCTCGCCCTCGGCGCGCGGCCTGCGCCTTCGCCTCCTCGACCCGTCTGGGCGCCGGCCTGTCGGCCTGGGCGACGATCTCGTGCGGCGCGCTCGCGCGCCTCGCGCAGCATCCTGTCGGCTCTGCTGGTGGGCATCGGCGAGCGACTGGCGCCCGCGCTCGGCCGTCGGCGAGGCCGTCGGCGATCTGCTTCTGGCGCGTCTCGATCGCTCGCAGCAGCGGCGGCCAGACGAACTTTCACCGTGAACCAGATGAACAGCGCGAAGGCGGCAGCCTGCGCGACAGACGTCAGATTGATGTTCATGCCAGCGCTCCTACTTCCGGGTGGTCGAACGGGCGTCAGCCTGCGATGACGGTGAGCAGCGGATTGGCGAACGCGAACAGCATCGCGATGCCGAGCCCGATGATGAACGAGGCGTCGATGAGGCCGAGCAGCAGGAACACCTTCGCCTGCAGCTGCGGCATCAGCTCCGGCTGGCGCGCGGCGCCTTCGAGGAAGCGGCTGCACATGATGCCGATGCCGATGCAGGCGCCGAGCGCGCCCAGGCCGATCATCAGGCCGATGCCGATCCCGGTGTAGGCCTGGATCATGCGCCATCAGTTGAAGTTTGTCCATTGACGTTTCCTTTCGTCTGAGGACTCGGGTCAGAGATCGGGTTGTTCGCGCCGCGCGGCGATCAGTGGTGCTCGTGCGCCATCGCGATGTAGACCACGGTGAGCATCATGAAGATGTAGGCCTGCAGCACCACGATCAGGATGTGGAAGATCGCCCAGCCGAGGCCGAGCACGGCACCGCGAAGGCCGTAAGACGACGCCGGCGCGCCCGACATCCACGAGCAGCAGGAAGATGACCTCGCCCGCGTACATGTTGCCGAACAGCCGCAGCGAGTGCGACAGCGGCTTCGAGATGTACTCGACGAGGTTGAACAGGATGTTGATCGGCCAGAGCAGCGAAGTTGGAGCCGAACGGCGCGCAGAAGAGCTCGTGGACCAAGCCGCCGACGCCCTTCGACCTTGATCGCGAAGCAGATCATGAGCGCCCACACCGACAGCGCGAGCGCGAAGGTCGTGTTCACGTCGGCGGTCGGCACGAACCGGAACTTGTGCGACCCGAGCAGGCCGGCGAACCATCGACATGCACGTCCACGGGCAGGAAGTCCATGGCGTTCATGAGCAGCACCCAGACGAACACCGTGAGCGCCATCGGGGCGACGAAGCGGTGGCGCTCGCCGTGGAAGATGCTCTTGACCTGCTCGTCGATGAAGTCGAAGCAGACCTCGACGAACGCCTGGCGCCTGCTCGGCACGCCCGGAGGTCGCGCCGCGCGCCACCCACCAGAAGAAGCCGAGCCCGGCGAGCCCCGTGATCAGCGCCGACGATGATCGAGTCGACGTTGAGCGACCAGAAGCCGCCCGGCCCGACCGGCTGGTTGAGGAACGTGAGGTGGTGGGAGATGTACTCGGAAGGAGTGATCTGCTCTGCGGCCATCGGTCTATCCGGTCACGGTTGCCCGCTCGCGCGGGGCGACTTGTGTTCTTCACGATCGCGCACGGCTATCGCCGCCGCGAAGACCGCCACCGTCACCACGAAGCTCCCGAGGAACGCCGCGTGCACGATGGCGCGGTAATACGTCATCGCCAGCCAGAGCGAGACGACGATCAGCAGGACCTTGACGGCCTCCGCCCGGAACATCGTGCGGAGCGCCTCCCCGGCCGACTGCGCCTTGCGTCGCGACACGATCAGGCCGTACGCCCATCCGGCCACCACGTTGATCGCGCCTCCGAGGGCGGCCGACAGGGCGCCGTCCCCGCCCCAGACGGTGGCTGCGATCAGCGTGAGGATTGCCGTGGCGATGAGCTGCCACCGCAATGCGGTGCGGATGGGCCGCATGGGAAATCCAGGACCGTGGGCCCGCGAAGCAAAACCGTTCGATTATAGCCGCCGCCGGCGGGCAGCGTCAAAAGCTGTCGGGTCCGAAAGGATCAGGCGCGCGCGCGCAGCCGCTCGAGCAGGCCCTCGAGCTCCTCGAGGCTCCCGTACTCGATCACCACCGCCCCCTTGCCGCCCTGGCGCGGCTTCAGGCGCACCGTCGCGCCGAGGGACTCGGCGAGCTCCTCCTCGAGCCGGCGGCTGTCGGCGTCGAGCCGGGGCGCGGGGCGCGCCGCCCGCGGCGCGGCCGCCGTTTCCTGCGCGAGGCGCTCGGTCTCGCGCACCGACAGCCCGCGCTCGGCCACGATCCCGGCCAGCTCCACCTGCCGGCCGCGCGAGAGCGTGAGCAGCGCGCGGGCGTGGCCCATGTCGATGCGGCCGTCCTGCACCATCGCCTGCACCGGCGGGGCCAGCTCGAGCAGGCGCAGCAGGTTCGTCACGCCCGCGCGCGAGCGCCCGACCGCGCTGGCCACCTGCTCGTGGGTGAGCGCGAACTCGTCGATGAGCCGCTTGAGGCCGCTCGCCTCCTCGATCGGATTCAGGTCCTCGCGCTGGATGTTCTCGATCAGCCCGATGCCCAGCGCCGCCTCGTCGGGCACCTCGCGGATCACGGCCGGCAGCCTGTCGAGACCGGCCATGCGCGCCGCGCGCCAGCGCCGCTCGCCCGCGAGGATCTCGTAGCGGTCCTGGCCGACGGGCCGCACCACGACCGGCTGGATCACGCCGCGCGCCCTGATCGACTCCGCGAGCTCCGCGAGGGCCGCCTGGTCCATGCGGGTGCGCGGCTGGTACTTGCCCGGCGCGAGGGACTCGACCGGAAGTTGTGCCAGGACCTCCTCCTGGCGCCCCTTCGGGTGGCCGCCCAGGAGGGCGTCGAGGCCGCGGCCGAGCGCCTTGTGGCGGGCCATGCTCAAGCCGCCTCGGCCACGTCGAAGCCGTTGCGGGCGAGCAGCTCCCGGGCGAACTGCAGGTGCGCCACCGCGCCCTTGGAGGCCGGGTCGTGCAGCAGCACGGGCTTGCCGAAGGACGGGGCCTCGGCGAGGCGCACGTTGCGGGGGATCACGGTATCGAAGACCTTGTCGCCGAAGTGGCGCTTGAGCTCGTCGGAGACCTGGACGGTGAGGGTGTTGCGCGGGTCGTACATCGTGCGCACGAGCGCCTCGATCTCGATGCGCGGGTTGAGGTTCTGCTTCACCTTGCGCAGCGTGCCCACGAGGTCCGAGAGGCCCTCGAGCGCGTAGTACTCGCACTGCATCGGGATGATCACCGCGTCGGCCGCGGCGAAGCCGTTCACGGTGAGCATGTTGAGCGCGGGCGGGCAGTCGATCAGGACGAAGTCGTACTCGGCGCGCAGCGGCGCGATCGCATCGCGCAGCCGGAACTCGCGCCCCTCCTCGTCGATCAGCTCGACTTCCGCGCCGGCCAGCTCGCGGTTCGAGGGCACGATGTCGTATCCCCCCTCGCACGAGCGCACCGCCTCCGCCGCGCCGTGCTCGCCGAGCAGCATGCCGTAGACGGTCTTCTCGGCACGCGCCCTTGTCGATGCCGCTGCCGGTGGTCGCGTTGCCCTGGGGGTCGAGGTCCACGAGCAGCACGCGCCGGCCGTAGTGGGCGAGGCTCGCGCACAGGTTCACCGCGACGGACGTCTTGCCCACGCCGCCCTTCTGGTTGGCGATCACGAAGACGCGCGTCATGCTCATGCGGCCTCCATAAGCACGAGGTGGCGCCGGGCCTCGAGGTCGGGCACCCGCAGCGCCTCGACCGAGGCCACGCGATGGGAGGCGGGGATCTTCGCGATCTCCTCGAACGGGTAGATCCCCTTCATCGCGATGAGACGCCCGTGCGGCGCGAGCAGGTGCGCGGCCTGGGAGACGAAATCGGCGAGATCCGAGAAGGCGCGCGAGACCACCGCGTCGAAGACGCGCCCCGGCCGCCACGCCTCGACGCGCTCGCACACCACTTCCACGTTCGCCAGGTCGAGCTCGGCCCGGGCCTGCTGCAGGAAGGCGGCCTTCTTGTGGCTCGCGTCGAGCAGCGTCACGGGCAGCGACGGCAGCGCGATGGCGATGGGGATTCCGGGCAGCCCGCCGCCGCTTCCCACGTCGAGCAGGTTGGCGGCGGCGGCGACGTGCGGCACGACCGCCAGGCTGTCGAGCAGGTGCACCGCCACCATCTGCTCGGCGTCGCGCACGGCGGTGAGGTTGTGCACGCGGTTCCACTTGGCGATCAGCGCGAGGTAGGCCTCGAGCTTCGCGCGCGCCGCGGCGTCGAGCTCCAGCCCGAGGGCCGCGAGCCCGGATGCGATCCGCTCGCCGATCGTCATGCGCGCTCCCGGCGGCGGGCCGGCGCGCCCGCCATCGCCCTGCGCTTCAGGTGCACGAGCAGCAGCGACACCGCGGCGGGCGTGACCCCCTGGATGCGCGAGGCCTGTCCCAGGGTCTGCGGGCGCAGCGCCGCGAGCTTCTGCTGCACCTCCCGGGAAAGCCCGGGGATCGCGTGGAAGTCGAGGTCGTCGGGCAGCGGCAGCTCGTCCTGGGCGCGCTGGCGCTCCACCTCGTCCTTCTGCCGCTCGATGTAGCCCGCGTACTTCGCGGCGATTTCCACCTGCTCGGCGACCTCGGCCGCCGCCGCCGGCGCCCCATCGTGCGCCCAGGCCACGAGCTGCGCGTAGCGCACGTTCGGGCGGCGCAGGAGGTCTAAGAGTGAGTACTCACGCTCAATTGCGGAGCCGAGGACAACCTGCTGATCTTCCTCGGGAATCCTCGACGGCTGGACATGGGCGGCCCGCAGCCGCGCCGTCTCGCGCGCGATGGCGTCGCGCTTGCGGCAGAAGGCGCCCCAGCGTGCGTCGTCGACGAGGCCGAGCTTGCGCCCCATCTCGGTCAGCCGCAGGTCGGCGTTGTCTTCGCGCAGCTGCAGCCGGTACTCGGCGCGGCTGGTGAACATCCGATAGGGCTCGCTCACGCCGCGCGTGACCAGGTCGTCGACCAGGACGCCGAGGTAGGCCTCGTCGCGCGCGGGGCACCATCCCGCCTCGCCCCGCACCTGGCGCGCCGCGTTCACGCCGGCGAGCAGGCCCTGCGCCGCCGCCTCCTCGTAACCGGTCGTGCCGTTGATCTGCCCGGCGAAGAAGAGCCCGGCGATGGCGCGGGTCTCGAGCGTCGGCTTCAGGGCCCGGGGGTCGAAGTAGTCGTACTCGATCGCGTATCCGGGGCGCAGGATGTGCGCCTGCTCGAGCCCGGGAATCGACCGCACGAGCGCGAGCTGCACGTCGAAGGGCAGGCTCGTCGAGATTCCGTTGGGGTAGTACTCCCCGGTGTCGAGGCCCTCGGGCTCGAGGAAGATCTGGTGCGAGGACTTGCCGGCGAAGCGGTGGATCTTGTCCTCGATCGACGGGCAGTACCGCGGCCCCACGCCCTCGATCACGCCGGTGAACATCGGCGAGCGGTCGAGGCCGCCGCGGATGATGTCGTGGGTGCGCTCGTTGGTGTGCGTGATCCAGCAGGCTGACCTGCCGCGGATGCATCTCCCGGCGGCCGAGGAACGAGAAGACCGGCTCGGGGCGATCGCCCGGCTGCTCCGCGAGGCGAGAGAAATCGATCGTGCGCCCGTCGATCCGGGGCGGCGTCCCGGTCTTCAGCCGTCCCACCGGCAGGTTCAGCTCGCGCAGGCGCGCGGCCAGCGAGAGCGAGGGCGGATCACCCGCCCTTCCCGCCCGGTACCGGGTCATGCCGACGTGGACGAGGCCGCCGAGGAATGTCCCGGCGGTGAGCACGACGGCCGCGGCCCGCAGCTCCAGGCCGACCGAGGTCACCGCGCCCACGACCCGATCTCCCTCCACGAGCAGGTCGTCGACCGCCGACTGGAAGAGCCGGAGGTTGGCCTGGGACTCGAGCCGGCGGCGGATCGCGCTGCGGTAGAGCACCCGATCCGCCTGGGCGCGCGTCGCGCGCACCGCCGGTCCCTTGCTCGCGTTCAGGGTCCGGAACTGGATGCCGGCCTCGTCGGCGGCGAGTGCCATGGCGCCGCCCAGGGCGTCGACCTCCCTCACGAGGTGCCCCTTGCCGATGCCGCCGATCGAGGGATTGCACGACATCTGGCCCAGCGTCTCGAGGGCATGGGTGAGCAGGCACGTGCGGGCGCCGGCCCGGGCCGCCGCGAGCGCCGCCTCCGTGCCGGCGTGACCGCCGCCAATGACGATGACGTCGAAACGATGGGGGGAATGCATCAGAACGCCGTGGAATCCGATCCGGAGAATTCTACGCGAAAGGCGCACGGCGGCCGGCGATGTTCCACGTGGAACGCCAGGGTGCAGGGACGTTCCACGTGGAACATCACTTACCGATGCAAAACCGCCCGAAGATCTCCCCGAGCAGTTCGTCCGCGCTCACTTCTCCCGTGATGCGGCCGAGGGCGCGGTGGGCGAGTCTCGCCTCTTCCGCTGCCAATTCAAGCTGTTGCAACACGTTTCGGGCCCGCTGCACGTGGTCGAGCGCCTCGCGGAGCGCGACGACGTGCCGTTGCCGCGCCATGAACACGCCCTCGGGGAGCGACCGCCAGCCGGCCGCCTCGAGGAGCCAGGCCCGCAGCCCGTCGATACCCGCGCCCGTCCGGGCGGAGACGTGCAGGAGGCCCGGCGTCGATTCGCCGGCCGCCGCCGCCGGGAGCAGGTCGGCCTTGTTGACGACGCGCGCAACCGGGATGCCGTCGGGGACATGGGCGAGGAAGGCCTCGGCCTCGGCGTCGGCGTCCCCGGGCGATTCCACCCACACGACGGCGCCGGCCGTCTGCATCGCCCGGGTCGTGCGCTCGACCCCGATGCGCTCGACCTCGTCCACGGCCTGGCGCAGCCCGGCGGTATCGACGAGGTGGAGCGGGACCCCGTCCACCGCGATCGTCGCCCGCACGTAGTCCCGGGTGGTGCCGGGCGTGGCGGAAACGATGGCGAGGTCCTCGCCCGCCAGGCGGTTGAGGAGGCTCGACTTGCCGACGTTGGGACTGCCGGCGAGGACGACGGTGAGCCCCTCGCGCAGGACGGCGCCCTGGCGCGCGGTGGCGAGGACCTCGCCCAGCGAGCGCTCGATCGCGGCGAGCCGCGCCGCCTGCTGCGCGCGGTCCGCCGGGTCGATCTCCTCCTCCGGGAAGTCGATGCACGCCTCGAGGTGCATCCGCAGCTCGAGCACCCCGGCGGCGATGTCGTTCACGTGCCGGGAGAACTCGCCGCAGAGCGAGCGCGCGGCGCCGCGGGCGGCCTCCTCGCTCGCCGCGTCGATGAGGTCCGCCACGGCCTCGGCCTGCGCCAGGTCCATGCGATCGTTGAGGAAGGCGCGGCGCGTGAACTCGCCCGGCTGCGCGAGCCGCGCACCGAGCGCGCGGCAGCGCTCGAGCAGCCGCCCCATGAGGACCGGACCCCCGTGCGCCTGCAGCTCGAGGACGTCCTCCCCGGTATAAGAGTGCGGCGCCGGGAAGAAGAGCGCGATCCCCTGGTCGATGAGCGAGCCGTCGGCGGCGCGGAAGTCGGCGCGGTGCGCGTGGCGCGCCCGGGGCACGCCGCCGGCCACGGCCTGGGCGATCGCGCGGGCGAGCGGGCCCGAGACCCGCACCACGCCGATGCCGCCGCGCCCGGCGGGCGTGGCGACCGCGGCGATCGTGTCGGACGCGGCGCGCGTCAGCGCCGCGCCTTCGCCTTGGCCTCGGCCGCCAGCGTGCGGTTGATGTGCCACTGCTGCAGGATCGACAGCAGGTTCTGCGAGACCCAGTAGAGCACCAGCCCCGAAGGGAAGAACAGGAAGAAGATGCTGAACATGATGGGCATCGCCATCATCACCTTCGCCTGCACCGGGTCGGCGGGCTGGGGATTGAGGCGGGTCTGCGCGAACATCGAGATCGCGTAGATCACCGGCAGGATGAAGTACGGGTCCGGCGCCGAGAGGTCGTGGATCCAGCCGATCCACGGCGCATGCCGAAGCTCGATCGAGGCGAGCAGCACCCAGTAGAGCGCGATGAACACGGGGATCTGCACCACGATCGGCAGGCACCCGCCGAGCGGGTTGATCTTCTCGGTGCGGTACAGCTCCATCATCGCCTGGTTGAGCTTCTGCCGGTCGTCGCCGTAGAGCTCCTTGAGCTTCTCCATCTTCGGCGCGAGCACCTTCATCTGCGCCATGGAGCGCCCGGCCTTCGCGTTGAGCGGGTAGAACGTGAGCTTGATGATGATGGTGAGCAGGATGATCGCCCAGCCCCAGTTGCCGACGAAACCGTGGATCGTCTTGAGCAGCCAGAAGAGCGGCGCGGCGAGGATGTAGAGCCAGCCGTAGTCGACCACGAGGTTCAGGCCCGGCGCGGCCTTCGCCAGCCGGTCCTTCTCCTGCGGGCCGATGTACACGGGAACGTCGACGTGGCCCGTGGCGCCCGGGGCGACGGTTCCCACCGGCGTCACCACGCCGGCGGTATAGAGGTCGTTGCCGACCTTGCGCGTGAAGAACTCGCGCGGCTGCCCCGGCGGCGGCAGCCACGCGGACACGAAGTAGTGCTGCACGATCGCGATCCAGCCGTCCTTCGCCTTCTGCGCCGCGGGCGCCTTGCCCTTGTCGATGTCCTTGAAGGCGATCTTCTCGAACTTCGTCTCCTCGGTGTACATCGCGGGACCCGTGAAGGTGCTCACGCCGCCGAAGTGGCTCGTCTGCGCGGCCGCGCTGCTGGGCGGGTTGCCGTCGCGCAGGAACTGGAAGTACGCGTAGGGCGACAGCGGCTGCGTGCCGGTGTTGGTCACGTCGTAGCCCACGTCGATCTCGTAGCTGCCGCGATGGAAGCGGTAGCGCTTCACCACCTTCGCCCCCGACGCGTCCTCGGCGGCGAGCGCCACCTCGAGCGTGTCCCGGCCGTCGCCCATCCGGTAGGCGTCGGCCTGCGCCCGGTACGTGGCCTTGTGCGTAGGCAGCCCGTCGCCCAGCAGCCCCGACTGGGTGACGAAGTAGTGCTGCGGATCGGGCTCGAGGAGGGTGAGGGGCTTCTTCGCATCCTGGGCCGAGAAGACCTTGCGGAAGGTGAGCCGGCGGATGTCCCCGCCCGCGGTGTTGATGTCCACGTCGAAGAGGTCCGTGGTCACGTGCACCGTGCGTCCGGCGGCGAGCGCCTCCCCGGCCGGGGCCTGCACGCCGGGCACGGCGGCGGCCGCGGGGGCCTGCCCGGGTTGCTGCGGCACGGAGGCCGGGGCCGCGGGCGTGGCCTGCGTGGCCGCCGGGGCGGGCACGGGCGGCGGCGCGTTGTGCTTCTGCCAGGCGTCCCACAGCATGAGCGCCGAGAACGAGAAGACGACGAGCGCGATGAGGCGTTGGGTATCCATCATGAATGCGGGACTCTCAGGGAACCGGGTCGAAGCCGCCGGTGTGCCAGGGGTGGCAGCGCGCCACGCGCCGCAGCGCGAGCCAGCCGCCGCGCAGGGCGCCATGGCGCTCGATGGCCTGCATCGCATAGCGGGAGCAGGTCGGATCGAAGCGGCACTGCGAGCCCCACCAGGGGCTCAGGAGATAGCGATACGCGCGGATGAGCGCCACGAGGAGGCGGGCGATCATGGACGGGGAACCAGGCGGTCGAACAGGCTCTGCAGCTCGGCGCGGATGCGCGGCAGTTGCGCCGGCTCGTAGCGCGCCCGCAGTGCCACCACGCAATCGAGGCCCGCATGCTTCACCGGATGGCGCCGGAAGGCCTCGCGCACCGTGCGCTTCAGGCGGTTGCGGTCGACCGAGGACGGCACCAGCCGGCGCGTGAGCGCCACGCCGATGCGCGAGGGACGCCCGGGAACGGGCAGGACGTGCACCACCGCCGTGGCCCCGCGAAGCTTCCTCGAGCCGCCCAGCACCGGACCGAAGGCGCCGGGCGTGGTATAGCGATGCCGCCGGGAAAGGCCCTCCTGCCGGGCGCTCCGCGGCATGGCGGGGTCAGACAGCGACGCGCTTGCGCCCCTTGGCCCGGCGCGCGTTGATGATCGCCCGCCCGCTCGCGGTCTTCATGCGCACGCGGAAGCCGTGCGTCTTCTTGCGATGGGCCGTCGAGGGCTGGAAAGTCCGTTTCATTGCGATGACCTCGGAATTCGGTTTGCCGGTGGCGAAAAGCCGTCAAGTATAGCCGATCCTCGCATCGCCGGCATGGCCGCCGATGCGAACCGGCCCGTATGAGCTGTGGATAACATCGACCGATCCAAGTAAAATTTCACATCGTCCTCCCGCTTCCCAATCCTTCCCCTCGAGGCCGCACCTGCCCATGGACTCGCTTTGGCCGTCGCTCGCCGCGGAGCTCAAGAAGGAGCTGCCGGCGCAGCAGTTCGACACGTGGATCCGGCCGCTGAAGGCCGAGCGCCGCGAGGACCGGCTGATCCTGCTGGCGCCGAACCACCACGTCCTGCGCTGGGTGCGCGCGAACCTGCTCTCGCGCATCGAGTCGCGCGTCGAGCGGGTCGCCGGCGTGTCCCTGAGCGTGAACCTCGTGCTCGAGGAGAAGCCGGCGGAAGTCGAGATCGTCGTGCCCGAGCCGGTCCCGGTGGCCGCACCCGCCGAGCGCGGCAACCGCGAGGAGCATCGGCTCAACCCGTCGTTCACCTTCGACAACTTCGTGAACGGCAAGGCCAACCAGATCGCCCGGGCCGCGGCGATCCAGGTCGCCGAGAACCCCGGGACGGCCTACAACCCGCTCTTCATCTACGGCGGCGTCGGCCTGGGCAAGACCCACCTGCTCCAGGCCATCGGCAATCGACGTGCTGCGCCGCAACCCCAAGGCCAAGCGTTCGCTACATCCACGCCGAGCAGTTCGTCACCGACGTGGTGCGGGCCTACCAGCAGCAAGACCTTCGACGACTTCAAGCGCTACTACCACTCGCTCGACCTGCTGCTGATCGACGACGTCCAGTTCTTCGCCGGCAAGGACCGCACGCAGGAGGAGTTCTTCTACGCCTTCAACGCGCTCGTCGAGGCGCACAAGCAGATCGTGATCACCTGCGACTACCTACCCGAAGGAAATGACCGGCATCGAGGAGCGGCTGATCTCGCGCTTCGGCTGGGGCCTCACCGTCGCGATCGAGCCGCCCGAGCTGGAGATGCGGGTGGCGATCCTGCTGAAGAAGGCCGAGGCCGACGGCGCTGCACGCTGGCCGAGGACGTCGCGTTCTTCATCGCCAAGCACATCCGCTCGAACGTGCGCGAGCTCGAAGGCGCGCTCGAAGAAGGTGCTCGCCTACTCGCGCTTCACGACGCACAGGACTCAACGTCGACCTGGCGCGCGAGGCGCTGAAGGACCTGCTCGTCGATCCAGAACCGGCAGATCTCGGTCGAGAACATCCAGAAGACGGTCGCCGACTTCTTCAAGATCAAGGTCGTCCGACATGTATTCGAAGAAGCGCAGCCGCATCGATCGCCCGGCCGCGGCAGATCGCGATGGCGCTCGCCAAGGAGCTGACCCAGAGAGCCTGCCGGAGATCGGCGAGCCTTCGGCGGCCGCGACCACACGACCGTGCTGCACGCGTGCCGCAAGATCGCGACGCTGCGCGAGAACGACCACGAGTTCAACCGCGACTACGCGCGCTCGAGCAGACGCTCAAGGGATGAACGCGGTGCATGGAACCGCCGAACAAGCTGTGGAGACGTTTCGGCCCGGTCGCGGCGGGCCACGGACTGTCCACAGGCTCCGGTCGCATTCCGGCAGTTTTGCATCGCCCACACTGCTTTCGTTGGCAAACCGTTGATCGGTCAGGCAATCGCAATCTTTTCCCGCATCCGGCGGCTCTCCTATCAGCTACTAACTATCTATTAAAGAAGACAATGATTGTAGTTAAAGACGAGCGAGACGAAGTCTCCTGGGCCCGCTGCAGCCGGTCACCGGCATCGTCGAGCGCCGCCACACCCTGCCGATCCTCGTCCAACGTGCTGCTCACGCAAGGCCGTCCGGGGTCGATTCCTCGCCACGCGACCTCGAGATCCAGATCACCTCGCGCGCCGCGATCGAGGGCAGCTGCCGAGGGCTCGGTCACGGTCGGGCGCGCGCAAGCTGATCGACATCCTGCGCTCGCTGCCCGAGGACGCCGAGGTGGCGCTGCGAGCGCCAAGGACAAGCGCATGGTCCTGCGCGCGGGCAAGAGCCGCTTCACCCTGCAGACGCTGCCGGCGGACGACTTTCCCCGCATGGTCGCAGGCGGAGGACGCCTCGCAAGACCGCTCACGCTGCCGCAGAAGGCGCTGAAGGACGCTGCTGCGGCTGGTGCAGTTCGCCATGGCGATGCAGGACATCCGCTACTACCTGAACGGCATGCTCTGCTGCGTGGACGAGGAGCATGCTGCACGCTGGTCGCCACCGACGGCCACCGGCTTGCGCTACGCCCAGGCGAGCTCGACACGGACTCACGCGCAGCAGGAGGTGATCCTGCCGCGCAAGACCGTGCTCGAGCTGCAGCAAGCTGCTGGCCGACACCGACGAGCCCGGTCGCGATCGAGATCGTGCGCCAACCAGGCGCGCTTCAGCTTCGGCGGCATGGAGTTCGTCTCCAAGCTCGTCGAGGGCAAGTTCCCCGACTACACAGCGCGTGATCCCGACCAAGCACAAGAACACGCGTGACGCCTGGAGCGCGCGAGCCTGCGCCCAGCGCTGCAGCGCGCGGCGATCCTGTCGAACGAGAAGTTCCGCGGCGTGCGCTGTGTTCATCGAGCGACGGCGCTCGCGATCATCTGCATCGAACAACGAGCAGGAAGAGGCGCAGGAAGAGCTCGAGTCGACTACGACGGCGACGCGCTCGACATCGGCTTCAACGTCACCTACCTGCTCGACGTGCTGAACAACATCGCTCGGCGACCGGTCGACTGTCGCGCTGGGGACTCCAACTCCAGCGCGCTGGTGCACGATGCCCGAGCGGAGGACTTCAAGTACGTCGTGATGCCGATGCGCATCTGAAGGCGCCGCATGCCCGCAATCCAACGAGGAATGCAATGGCAGACGCTTCCCGAAATGACCCATCCCGCCGGCCGCCCGGCGAGCCGAGTACGACTCCGAGCAGCATCAAGATCCTGAAGGGGCTGGAAGCCGTGCGCAAGCGCCCCGGCATGTACATCGGCGACACGTCCGACGGCACCGGCCTGCACCACATGGTGTTCGAGGTCGTGGACAACGCCATCGACGAGGCGCTGGCCGGGCTACTGCGACGACATCATGGTCACCATCCATACCGACAACTCGATCTCCGTCGCTGGACAACGGGCGCGGCATCCCCACCGGACATCAAGGACGACGACGAGCTCAAGCGCTCGGCCGCCGAGATCGTGATGACCGAGCTGCACGCCGGCGGCAAGTTCGACCAGAACACCTACAAGGTCTCCGGCGGGCCTGCACGGCGTCGGCGTGTCCGTGGTCAACGCGCTGTCGGAATGGCTGCGGCTGACGGATCTGGCGCGACGGCAAGGCGCACTTCATGGAATTCCGCGACGGCGGTCGCGGTCGAGCCCCTGGAAGGTGACCGGGACCGACCGACAAGCGCGGCACCGAGGTGCATTTCCTCGCCTCGCGCCGGACTCTTCGGCCAGGTCGACTTCCACTACGACATCCTCGCCAAGCGGCTGCGCGAGCTGTCCTTCCTCAACAACGGCGTGAAGATCGAGCTGATCGACCAGCGCACGGGCAAGGAGGAGAACTTCGCCTCACGGGCGGCGTGAAGGGCTTCGTCGAGTACATGAACCGCGGCAAGACGGTCCTGCACCCCAACATCTTCCACGCCGTCGGCGAGAAGGAAGGCATCACGGTCGAAGTGGCGATGCAGTGGAACGACTCCTACGAGCGAGTCGGTGCTGTGCTTCACCAACAACATCCCGCAGCGCGACGGCGGCACCGCACCTGACCGGGCCTGCGCGCGGCGATGACGCGCATGCTCAACAAGTACATCGAGGAGAACGAGCTCGCCAAGAAGGCCAAGGTCGAGACCACCGGCGACGACATGCGCGAGGGCCTCACCTGCGTGCTCTCGGTGAAGGTGCCCGAGCCCAAGTTCTCCTCGCAGACGAAGGACAAGCTCGTCTCCTCCGAGGTGCGGCCGGTCGTCGAGGAGGTCGTCTGCCCAGAAGCTCGCCGATTTCCTGATGGAGAAGCCGGCCGACTGCGAAGATCATCTGCAGCAAGATCGTCGAGGCGGCGCGCGCGCGCGAGGCCGCGCGCAAGGCGCGCGAGATGACGCGCCGCAAGGGCGTGCTCGACGGCGTGGGACTGCCCGGCAAGCTCGCCGACTGCCAGGAGCGCGACCCGGCGCAGTGCGAGCTCTACCTCGTGGAGGGCGATTCGGCCGGCGGCTCGGCCAAGCAGGGCCGCGACCGCAAGTTCCAGGCGATCCTGCCGCTCAAGGGCAAGATCCTGAACGTCGAGAAGGCGCGCTTCGACAAGCTGCATCACCTCGCAGGAGATCGCCACGCTCATCACCGCGCTGGGCGCGGGCATCGGCAAGGAGGAATTCAACATCGAGAAGCTGCGCTACCACCGCATCATCATCATGACCGACGCCGACGTGGACGGCGCGCACATCCGCACGCTCCTGCTCACGTTCTTCTACCGGCAGATGCCGGAGCTGGTCGAGCGCGGCCACATCTACATTGCGCAGCCGCCGCTGTACAAGGTCAAAAGCGGCAAGGAGGAGCGCTATCTGAAGGACGAGCACGAGCTCAAGCAGCACCATGCTGCGCCGGGCCCTGCACGGCGCGGTCCTGATCCCCGGAGAAGGCGCCGAGCCGCTCTCGGGCGAGCCGCTCGAGCGCTCGCCTCCGAGTACCTGCTGACCGAGGCGGTGATCGAGCGCCTGTCCATCGCGATGGACGCGGGCGTGCTGCGCGCGATGCTGCCATGCCGAGGATCGCGCTCGACGACCAGGAGGGCGCCTCGCGCGCCGCGCGCACGATCCACGACCTGCTCGCGCCCCACGCGCCGAAGGCGCACATCGAGCGCGACCCCACCTCCGACGGCTGGCGGCTGCGGCTGGAGAAGTTCGTCCACGGCAACCGGGTCGAGACGGTGATCGATCATGCCTTCCTCGAAAGCGGCGACTACGCGCAGATCGTGAAGACGGCGGGCACGCTGGCGGGGCTGCTGCGCGGCGACGCGCAGGTGAAGCGCGGCGAGACGGTGCGCTCGATCCGCTCCTTCAAGGAGGGCCTCGACTGGCTGCTCGCCGAGGGCCGCGGCGGCATGGCGATCCAGCGCTACAAGGGGCTGGGCGAGATGAACCCGGAGCAGCTCTGGGAGACGACGATGGATCCCGAGAAGCGGCGTGCTGCTCAAGGTGCAGATCGAGGACGCGATCACCGCCGGCGAGATCTTCACGACGCTGATGGGCGACGAGGTCGAGCCGCGCCGGCAGTTCATCGAGCTGAACGCGCACGGCGTGAGCAACCTCGACGTCTGAGCGCGCGCGCCGACCGGGCCGCCCTCCGGGGGGCTGACCGGTGCTGAGGGGCACCTTCCGCTCGCTGGGCAGCCGCAACTACCGGCTGTACGCGCTCGGCGCGTTCGTGTCGAACGTCGGCACGTGGATGCAGCGCACGGCCCAGGACTGGATCGTCCTCGCGGAGCTCACGGGCCACAACGCCACCGCCGTGGGCATCGTGATGGCGCTGCAGTTCGGGCCCGCCCTGGTCCTCTTCCCGCTCGCGGGGCTCGCCGCCGACCGCCTGGACCGGCGCAAGATCCTCATCGCCACCCAGGGCGCCCAGGCGGCGCTTGCGCTCGCGCTGGGCGTCCTGTGCATCACCGGGGTGGTCGAGCTCTGGCACGTGTACGCGTTCGCGCTGCTGCTGGGTTGCGTCACCGCCTTCGACGCGCCGGCGCGGCAGACCTTCGTGGCCGAGCTGGTCTCCGACGCGATGCTCTCGAACGCCGTGGCGCTCAACTCGATGTCGTTCAACGCGGCGCGCATGATCGGGCCGGCGATCGCCGGGCTGCTGATCGCGCGCGTGGGCTCCGGGTGGGTGTTCGTGATCAACGCCGCGTCGTTCGCCGCCGTGATCGCCGCACTGGCGCTGCTGCGCGTGGGCGAGCTGCATCGCGGCGGGCGGGCGGCGCCCAGGCCCGGCAGCCTCGCCGAAGGCCTGCGCTACGTGCGCGGGCGCCCGGACCTGCTCACCGTCTTCGTGATGCTCTTCCTCGTCATGACGTTCGGCATCAACTTCGCGGTCTTCGTATCGACGATGGCGGTGAGCGTGTTCCACGCCGGCTCGCGGGAGTTCGGGCTGCTGAGCTCGATGCTCGCCGTGGGTGCCGTGGCCGGGGCGTTCTCCGCGGCCGGGCGGGAAAGGCCGCGCCTCGCGTACCTGCTCGCCGCGGCGGGCATCTTCGGGCTCGCGCTCGGCGCCGCGGCCCTGATGCCGACCTATCTGCTCTTCGGCGGGGCGCTCGTCGCGGTCGGCTGGTCGGCCCAGACCTTCACCACGACCGCCAACAGCTCCGTGCAGCTCTGGACGCAGCCCGGCATGCGCGGGCGCGTGATGGCGATCTACCTCGCCATCGCGCTCGGCTGCACGCCGCTCGGCGCGCCGCTCGTGGGATGGGTCGCCGACCGCTTCGGCCCGCGCTGGTCGCTCGCGGTGGGGGCGGCTTCCGGTTTCCTCGCCGCGGCCGCGGGTCTTGCGTACCTCGCGCGCTACCGCGGGCTGCGGGTGCGACGCCGGGAGGGACGGCTGCGGATCGTCCTGGACGCGGACACGAAGTAGGCGCTCGCTGCGGCGCCGGGGCCGCCGGGCGCTATGCCGCCTTGCGCGTCCTCGCGCGGGCGCCGGCCTTCGGCTTCTTCGACTTCGCGTCGAGGAGCGCCACGGCTTCCTCGAGCGTGATCGTGCCGATCATTTCCTGGTCGGGCAGGGTCGCGTTCACCTTGCCGTGCTTCACATAGGGGCCGTAGCGCCCGGAGTAGAGCGCCACCGGCTGGTTGTCCCCGGGATGCTTGCCGAGCACCTTGAGCGCGCCCCGGGCGCCGAAGGCCTTCGGTTCCTTCAGCAGCGCCACGGCGCGCTCGAGCCCGATGTCGAAGACGCTCTCGTCCTTCGGGATCGACTTGAACTTGCCGTCGTGGCTCACGTAGGGGCCGAAACGCCCGATCGCGGCGACGACCTTCTTGCCGTCCTCCGGATGGGCGCCGAGGTCGCGGGGCAGCGCCAGGAGCTGCAGCGCGGTGTCGAGCGCCACCGCGTCGGGGGCGATGTTCTTCGGCACGGAAACGCGCTTCGGCTTCTTGTCCCCCTCCATCTCGCCCAGCTGGACGTAGGGGCCGTAGGGCCCCTGGAGGAGCTGGATCAGCTTGCCGCTGGCCGGGTCCGTGCCCAGCTCGCGCTTCACCGGCTCGGTGCTCTCCGCGCCGTCGAGGTTGCGCGTGTAGTCGCACTCGGGATAGCCCGCGCAGCCGACGAAGCGGCCGCGCCGCCCCAGCCGGATGGTGAGCGGATGCTTGCCGCACTTGGGGCACGTCTCCTCGAGCTGCTCCTGGGTGACGTCCTTGCGCGACACGTTCTCCTTCTCGCCCACCTGCGCGGAGAAGTCCTTCCAGAACTTCTCCAGGACGGGCACCCACTCCTCCTTGCCGTTGGAGATGTCGTCGAGCTCGTCCTCGAGCTTCGCGGTGAACTCGTAGTCGACCCAGTGCGCGAAGTGCTCGGTGAGGAACTTGTTGACCACGCGCCCGACGTCGGTCGGCACGAAGCGCTTCTTGTCGAGGATCACGTACTCGCGGTTCACGAGCGTCGAGATGATCGAGGCGTACGTCGACGGGCGCCCGATGCCGAACTGCTCGAGCGCCTTGACCAGGCTCGCCTCGGAGTAGCGCGGCGGGGGCTGGGTGAAGTGCTGCTCGCCGTAGAGGCGGTCGATCTTCACCGCGTCGCCCTTGTCGAATGCCGGCAGGCGCTTCTCCTCTTCCTCGACGGCGTCGTCCTGGTCCTCGTGGTAGACCGCGTAGAAGCCGGGGAAGACCATCGTCTGGCCGGTGGCGCGGAAGACGTTGCCGTCCCCGCCGACGGAGAAGTCGACCGCCACCGTGTCGAACTGGGCCGGGGTCATCTGGGAGGCGATCGCGCGCTTCCAGATCATCTCGTAGAGCTTGCGCTGCTCGTCGTTGAGATACGGGGCGACGGACTCGGGCGTGCGGGCGATCGAAGTCGGGCGGATCGCCTCGTGCGCCTCCTGCGCGTTCTTCGCGCTGCTGCGGTACTGGACCGCGGCCTTGGGCAGGTAGTCCGGGCCGTAGTTCTTCGTGATGAACCCGCGCATCTCGGCCACGGCCTCGCCGGAGAGCGTCACCGAGTCCGTGCGCATGTAAGTGATGAGGCCGGTGACCACCTTGCCCACCGCCACCCCCTCGTAGAGGCTTTGCGCGACCTTCATCGCGCGGTCCGTCGAGAAGCCCAGCTTGCGCACCGCCTCCTGCTGCAGGGTCGACGTCGTGAAGGGTGCGGCCGGCGAGCGCAGCTTGCGCTTCTTCTCCACCTCGACCACCTGCGCCTTCCCCTTGGCGTGCTCCTCCAGGAAGGCGCGGATCTGCGCCTCGCGCGCGGCGTCGGCCACCGCGAACTGGTCGAGCTTCTCGCCGCCGTAGTGCGTGAGCCTGGCGGTGAAGGCGGCGCGGTCCTTCTGGCCGTCGAAGTGGATCGTCCAGTACTCCTGGCTGCGGAACTTCTCGATCTCGAGCTCGCGCTCGACGATGAGCCGCAGCGCCGGGCTCTGCACGCGCCCGGCCGACAGGCCGCGCCGGATCTTCTTCCAGAGCAGCGGCGAGAGGTTGAAGCCGACCAGGTAGTCGAGGGCGCGCCGCGCCTGCTGCGCATTGACCAGGTCCATGGAGATGGTGCGCGGGTGCAGCACCGCTTCCTTCACCGCGCGCTCGGTGATCTCGTAGAAGACGACGCGCTGCAGCTTCTTGTTCTTGAGGACCTTGCGCGACTTGAGGATCTCGGAAAGGTGCCAGGCGATGGCCTCGCCCTCGCGGTCCGGGTCCGTCGCGAGCAGCACGGTGTCGGCCGCCTTCACCGCCTTGGCGATGGCGTCGACGTGCTTCGCGTTGCGGTCGATCAGCTCGTACTTCATCCGGAAGTTGTCCTCCGGGTCGACCGCGCCGGTCTTCGGCACCAGGTCGCGCACGTGGCCGTACGAGGCGAGGATCTCGAAATCCTTGCCGAGGTACTTCTTGAGCGTCTTCGCCTTGGAGGGCGACTCGACGATGAGCAGGTTGGATGCCATGGAATTCTTGGGGTGTCCTTCGATTCTATAACGCGGCCCTCGCCGCACCGCCCGGCCGGGATCAGTCCTCGGCCACGAGACGCTGGAAGAGACCCCCGCCCAGCGCCGCCACCTGCCCATCCATCTCGAGCCGCATGATGCGCGCGGCGAGCGCCGGGACATCGAGCCCGCAGCGCGCGACGACCTGGTCGAGCGAGACGGGCGCGAAGCCCATGGCGTCGAGCACCGGGTCCGCGTCCGCCGGCGGGCGCCGCACCGGCCCCGCGGGCGGCGCCCGGTCGAGCGCCGTCAACACCTCGCTCGCCTGCTCCACGAGGGTCGCTCCCTCCCGGATCAGCCAGTGGCATCCCTTCGCGAGCGGCGCGTGGATGGAGCCGGGGATCGCGAAGACGTCGCGCCCCTGCCGGTTCGCGGCGCACGCGGTGCCGAGCGAACCGCTGCGCGCGGCGGCCTCCACCACCAGGACCCCCAGGGACAAGCCACTGATCAGACGGTTGCGCTGCGGGAAGTTCCCGCCGAACGGGGGCGTGCCCAGGGGAAACTCCGAGACCACGCAGCCTTCCCGCTCGAGCTGCTCGGCGAGCGCCGCGTTGGCCTTCGGATAACGGATATCGGGGCCGCAACCCAGAACTGCAAGGCTCGAGCCGGCGTGCAGGAGCCCGCCGCGGTGCGCCGCCGCGTCGATGCCGCGCGCGAGGCCGCTCACGATCGTGAGGCCGGCGTCCGACAGCGCCGCGGCGAAGTGCGCCGCATCACGCCGGCCCTGCGTCGTGGCGTTGCGGCTGCCGACGATGGCCAGGCACGGCGCGCGGAGCAGCTCCAGCCGCCCGATGGCGAAGAGGGCCAGCGGCGGGTCGGCGATCTCGCGCAGGATCGGCGGGTAGGCCGCGTCGTCCAGGATCACCACGTGGCGGCCCTCGCCCTGCGCCCAGCGCAGCGCGGCCTCGACGCTTCCGGGGGACGCCCCCTGCGCGAGCGCCCGTGCGGCCCGCGAGCCGGCGAGCGCGGCGACCTCGGCGAGCGGCGCGGCGAGCGCGGCTTGCGCCCCGCCATACGCCTTGAGGAGCGCGCCGGCGGCCAGCGCGGACAGCCCGGGGGCCAGGGCGAGCCGCAGCCACGGTGTCCGGGGGTCCTCGGCGTTGCGGTTGCTTTCCATCGGTCGGGCCCGGTTGCGCGGGGTGCGATCCCCGATCAACGGCGGCGGCGCCGGCCTCGCTGACGCGCCCGGCGCAGAAAAAAGGGGGCGAGCGCCCCCTTCCGTGGCGGATGCGCCGGGTCGACTCAGGGGGTCTTCACCACGTCGCCGACGTAGATGGGCTTGGTCGCGCGCATGACGAGGCCGTACGACATCTTCTCGAACACGCGGAACACGATCACCAGGCCGTTGCGCTCGTCGGGCAGCTTGACCGGCACGCCCTCGAGCGGCACGCCCTTCCTGCCCCCCGGCGGCGGCGGCGCCACGGGCGGCTCGGGCACGACGTAGACGGGCTTGATCTCGATGTCCTTGAACCAGCCCGAATCCAGCAGCTCGTTGTGCATGGAATGCGTGTCGTCGCCGACCACTTCCCCGCGCCGGTAGCTCGCGAGCACGTCGCCCACCTCCATGCCGTCGCGGGCACCGCGGTTGATCGCGACGACGCGGAACTGGCCCAGCTCCGAGACCCCGCCGTCGACCGACATGATCTCGCCCTGGATCGGACGGGAGGGCGCGTGGGGCACATAGCTCGGGAAGCCGGTCTCCCGGGCGGGCGTGAGGCGGTCGCCGCGGTTGATCTCCTCGCGCGACTTGGTGATCTCGAGCGTGGTCGGGTTGCCGTATCGCTTCACCCGCGCGTCGCCGATGTATTTCGCCTCGTAGCCCAGGATCTCGCGCGTCTGCGGGTCCCGCAGCTCCACGCCGGGGCGGAACACCTGCCAGTTGACCGGGTCGGCCGTGCCGATGCGATCGGCGTAGGCGATGTCGCCCGCCCCGACGATCACGCGGCTCTCCTCGGTGGCGATGATGTGCGGGGCGTTGTCGAGCTCGTGGGCCTCGACGACCAGAGGCTGCGTGAGGAACGGCCCGATGGCCGACCCGGGAATGGTGGGAATGGCCGTGGACAGCGGCTCGACCCGCACCCTCGGCTCGAGGCGAACGACCCCCGCGCCGCCCCCGGGTTGCAGGAAGAGGTGCGGATAGGCACCGGTTCGATCGAGGCGGATCACGTCGCCCGGATAGATCCAGTGCGGGTTCTTGATCTGGTCGCGGTTCATTTCCCAGATCTGGGGCCATTTCCACGGATCCTTCAGGAAACGCCCGGAAATGGCCCACAACGTATCGCCCTTGACCACCACGTACTGGTCCGGGGCGTCGGCCTGCAGGTCGGCCTGGGTCACGTGCTCCGCGGTGCCGGAATCCGGCATCGCGGAGGTGCTTCCCGGGGTCCCTGCAGCGGGGGCGGCGGCCGGAACCAAACTGGCCAGGGCCGCGACTAAAGCTATAATTATCCTTCGCATGGCGGCGCTCACTTGTGGATATGGAGCTCGGGACCCATATTCAGGAAAAGGGTTACGCGCCCTTTTTCAAGTAGTGCGATAAATTCTGCACATAATTTATTCAATTAGCAAGCATTTATGGCCATTCTCGAGATCCTGCAGTACCCCGATCCGCGGTTGAACACCCCGGCCAAGCGGGTGGAGAAGATCGATGCGGCGACCCGCAAGCTGATCGACGACATGACGGAAACGATGTACGCCGCGCCCGGCGTGGGGCTCGCCGCGACCCAGGTCGACGTACACAAGCAGATCATCCTGATCGACGTGAGCGACGACCGCTCCGACCTGCGGGTGTTCATCAATCCCGAGGTCACCCGCCGGGAAGGCGTGGCGGTGAACCAGGAGGGGTGCCTCTCGGTGCCCGGCATCTACGACAACGTCGAGCGCGCCGAGAGCGTGACCGTGACCGCCCTGGACCGCAACGGCTCGCGCTTCACGCTCAACGCCTCGGGCATGCTCGCCACGTGCATCCAGCACGAGATGGACCACCTCCAGGGCAAGATCTTCATCGAGCACCTCTCGGAGCTCAAGCAGAACCGCGTCCGCAGCAAGCTGAAGAAACGCCAACGCAAGGCGGCCTGAGCGCCGCCGCGGCCTTGCGCGTCGCGTTCGCAGGCACGCCCCCGTTCGCCGCGCGCGCGCTCGCCGCGATCGCCGCCGCGGGCCACGAAGTCCCCCTCGTCCTCACCCAGCCGGACCGCCCCGCCGGCCGCGGCATGCGCCTGGCGGCCAGCGCGGTGAGCGCGCAGGCCGCCCGCCTCGGGCTGCCCGCCTTCAAGCCCGCCACCCTCCGCGAACCCGATGCGCAGGCCGTGCTGCGGCAATGCGCCTGCGACGTGCTGGTGGTCGCGGCGTACGGGCTCATCCTGCCGCGCGCCGTGCTCGACATCCCGCCGTGCGGCTGCATCAACATCCATGCCTCGCTCCTTCCCCGCTGGCGCGGGGCGGCGCCGGTCCAGCGCGCCCTCCTCGCCGGCGACGGGCGCACGGGCGTGAGCATCATGCGCATGGACGAGGGACTCGACACCGGGCCCGTGCTGCTTCGCCGGGAGGTGGCGATCGAGGCGCGCGACACCGCGGGCAGCCTGACCGAGCGGCTGGCGGCGGCGGGCGCAGACGCGGTGGTCGAAGCGCTCGCCCGGCTCGACGCCCTGGCGCCGCAGCCCCAGGAAGAGGCGGGCGCCACCTACGCGGCGAAGATCGCGAAGGCCGAGGCGCGGCTCGATTGGACCCGGGGAAGTGCCGAGCTCGATCGGCGCATCCGCGCCTTCAACCCGTTTCCGGGCGCCGAGACCGAACTCGGCGCCGAGCGGCTGAAGGTCTGGGAAGCGGAGCCGATCGCCGCCGAGGGGGCGCCCGGCGAGGTGCTCGAGGCGCGCGACGGCCGGCTGGTGGTGGCCTGCGGCACCGGGGCTCTGCGGCTTTCGTGCCTGCAGCGCGCCGGCGCCCGCCGGATGCAGGCCCCGGACTTCCTGCGCGGAACCCCCCTTTCGCCCGGCACGCGGCTCGGGACGGCCGGTGTCGCACCGATCCCGGTCACCCCCGAAAATCTCAAGTAATTGATTCTAAACGAATCGCGGATTTCGGCGCGAGCGCCCGGACGCTGGCAAGTCCTTGAGGATAGTGGTAAATTGAGTTCCGCTGCCTCACCTGTCTCGTGATTGCCACACTCGCGCGTTCGCGCGTGCCATGCGGCATGTTTTCGAGCGGGCAGGCGCGCCGATCCCATGAGCCCGATCGCCAACATTCACTCCCTGCTTCGCGGTGCGGCCGCGACGATGCGCCGTGGCGCCGCGCGCGCGGCGCTGCTCGCGCTCGTGCTGTGCGCGGGCCTCGCGCACGCCGAGGGGATCGCGGTGCGCAGCGCGAGCGTGCAGGAAACGGACGACGGCTGGCAGGTCGACGCCGAGTTCGACATCCAGTTCAGCGGCCGGCTCGAGGAGGCGGTCAACCGCGGCGTGCCGCTGTATTTCGTCGTCGAGTTCGAGCTCGCGAGCCCGCGCTGGTACTGGTTCGACGAGAAGCCGGTGGAGGCCACCCAGACCTACAAGATCACCTACACCCCGCTGCTTCGCCAGTACCGCCTGTCGATGGGCAGCGCCTACCAGAACTTCACGCGCTTCGAGGAAGTGACGCGCGTCCTGTCCCACCTCCGCGGCTGGCACGTGGCCGACCGCGGCGCCATCAAGAAGGAAGGAACGTACCAGGCTAGCCTGCGCATGCGCCTGGATACGGCCCAGCTGCCCAAGCCGTTCCAGCTGAACGCCATCGCCTCGCGCGACTGGACGCTGGCCTCGGACTGGTACCGCTGGGCCATCGCTCCATGAGGGCTCTCATCTTCCTGTGTGTGGTCGCCGGGGCCGGCCTGGTGTACCTCATGTCGGAAGCGTCGTCCAACTCCGCGCTCTTCGCGCAGAACTATCCCCTCCTCCTCGGCCTGGGCGTCGGACTCGCCCTGGGCCTGATGGCGCTGATCGTCTACCAGCTCGTGGTGCTCCGGGGCAAGCTGCGCGAGCGGGTGTTCGGCTCCAAGCTCACGCTGCGCCTGGTGGTGGTGTTCGCGCTGATGGCGCTGATCCCCGGCAGCGTCGTCTACGTGATCTCGTTCCAGTTCCTCCAGCGCTCGATCGAGTCCTGGTTCGACGTGCGCGTCGACGAGTCCCTCAAGGGCGGCATCAACCTCGCGCGCAGCGCCCTCGAGAACTCGCTGAAGGAGCTCGCCCAGAAGGCCGACGTGATGGCCCACGCGCTGGCGAATTCCCAGGCGACCGACGCGACGGCGCTCAACCGCGTGCGCGAGCAGTACGCGGTCGAGGAAGCCACGCTCCTCACCGGGCGGGGGCGCGTGCTCGCCCAGGCGAGCGCCGAGCCGGTGTCGCTGCTGCCCGACCTGCCGGGCGCGAACGTGCTGCGCCAGGTGCGCCTGCAGCAGCCGGTGCGCTCGATCGAGGCGATTCCCGACCGCGGGCTCTACCTGCGGGTGATCGTGCCCGTGAACGTGCTCACGATCGCCGACGACGTGCGCGTGCTGCAGGTGCTGCAGCGCGTGCCCACCGCGATCGCCCAGGACGCGGAGATCGTGGAGGCGGGCTACAAGAACTACCAGGAGCTGCAGTTCGCGCGCGTGGGGCTGAAGCGCATCTTCGGGCTCACCCTCACCCTCGCGATGCTGCTCACGCTCTTTTCCGCGCTGGCGCTCGCCTTCGTGCTCTCCGAGCGGCTCTCGGCGCCGCTGTCGGCGCTCGCGGAGGCCACGCGCGCCATCGCCAAGGGCGACTACTCGAAGCTGAACCCGGTGAAGAGCCGCGACGAGTTCGGCGTGCTCACCCAGTCGTTCAACACGATGACGCGCCAGATCGCGGACGCCACCGACGCGATGGAGCGCAACCAGCAGCAGCTCGAGAACTCGAAGACCTACCTCGAGACGATCCTGTCGAACCTCACCTCGGGCGTGCTCACGCTCGACGAGCGCCTGTACGTGAAGACGATGAACGCGGCGGCCGCGGACATCCTCGCCGTGCCCGGGGACGCGTTCCACGGGCTGAAGCTGTCCGAATGGCCGCGCCACGTCCCCGAGGTGGCGCCCTTCGCCGAGATCGCCCTGCGCCAGTTCGCCTCCTCCGGGGTGCGCCGGTGGGAGGAGCA
The DNA here is from genome assembly GCA_963741815.1 of uncultured beta proteobacterium. Taxonomy (GTDB): domain Bacteria; phylum Pseudomonadota; class Gammaproteobacteria; order Burkholderiales; family Usitatibacteraceae; genus Usitatibacter. The sequence goes on along the minus strand of CAVUJI010000003.1, from coordinate 211,695 downwards.
GATGGAGTACCGGCGCGGGGAGATCGCGCGCACGCTGCTGCTGCGCGGCACGCGCCTGGGCAGCCGCGGCGAGAGCGGGTGCGTCGTGGTCTTCGACGACATCACCCACCTGCTGCAGGCGCAGCGCGACGCGGCCTGGGGGGAGGTCGCGCGTCGCCTCGCCCACGAGATCAAGAATCCGCTCACGCCGATCCAGCTCTCGGCCGAGCGGCTGCAGCACAAGCTGCGCGACAAGCTGCCCGCGGCGGACGCGGAGATGCTCGAGCGGGCCACCGGCACGATCGTCACCCACGTCGCGGCCCTCAAGGGCATGGTCGACGACTTCACCCAGTACGCCCACGCCGCGCGCATGAATCCGAAGGCGGTCACGCTGAACGACCTGGTGCGTGAGGTGCTCGTGCTGTACGAGTCGATGGGCGTGGGCATCGAGGCGCGGCTCGCCGAGGGCCTGCCCCAGGTCCATGCGGACCCGGGCATGCTGCGCCAGGTGCTGCACAACCTCTTCCAGAACGCGATCGACGCGCTGGCCGGCATCGAGAACCCGCGCATCCTGGTGAGCACGACCCTCGGCACGGGCGGCGTCCTCATCACGGTGCGCGACAACGGCACCGGCATCGCCGAGGGCGTGATGGGCCGGATTTTCGAGCCGTACGTGACCACGAAGCCCAAGGGAACCGGGCTCGGTCTGGCGATCGTGAAGAAGATCGTGGACGAGCACCACGGGCGCATCCTGGTCGAGAACGCCCGGCCGCACGGCGCGACGGTGAGCATCGTGCTGCCCTACCCGGCGGCGGCCTAGCCGCGCCGCATGTCGGCCAACCAGATCCTGGTCGTCGACGACGAGGTCGGCATCCGCGAGCTGCTGCTCGAGATCCTGCGCGACGAGGGATACGCCGTGCGCCTGGCCGAGAACGCGCAGAGCGCGCGCTCGGCGCGCAAGGAGATGCGTCCCGACCTGGTCCTGCTCGACATCTGGATGCCGGACACCGACGGCATCACGCTGCTCAAGGAGTGGGCCGGCAGCGGCCTGCTCACGATGCCCGTGGTGATGATGTCCGGGCACGGCACCATCGACTCGGCCGTCGAGGCCACGCGCATCGGCGCGTTCGACTTCCTCGAAAAGCCCATCAGCCTGCCGAAGCTGCTCGCGACCGTGGGCAAGGCGCTGGCCGGCGGACGCGTGCTGCCGAAGACCGGGCTTGCCCTCGCCAACCTGGGGCGTGCCCGCGTGGTGCAGGAGCTGCGCCAGCGCCTGGAGCAGGTCAGCCGCCTGCATACCCCGGTCCTGCTGATCGGCGAGCCGGGCTGCGGCTTCGAGATCTGCGCGCGCCACCTGCACATCCCGAACACGCCGTGGGTCGCGCCCGCCGACACCGAGTGGCTGGCGACGAATCCGTTCGAGCCGCTCAACGATGCGCGCGAGGGCACGCTCTTCCTCGCCGAGATCGCGCTGCTGTCCCGGGCCGAGCAGAAGGGCCTCGGGCAGCTCCTCGCGAAGCTGGAGAAGTTCAACGTACGGCTGGTGTGCGCGGCCACCGGGCCGCTGCCCGCCATGGTGGAGGACGGGCGCTTCGACGCCCAGCTCTACAACCAGCTCTCGGGGCTCACGATCCGGGTCCCGTCGATCTCCGACCACCCGGAGGACATCCCGGACATCGCCTCGACCATGCTGACCCAGCTCGTCGACGCGAACGAGGTGCCCCTGCGCAGCCTCACCGTCGGCGCGCTCAACGTGATGCGCAACCTCGACTGGCCGGGCAACCTGCCGGTCCTGCAGAACGTCGTGAAGACGCTCGCCCTCACCGCCCTGGCGGGCGAGATCGCCGGCGACGACGTGAACCGCGTGGCCCGCGAGTTCGATCTGGGTCCCCGCGAGCAGCCGGCCACGGAGGTCGGCGTCTCCCTCGACCTGCCGCTGCGCGACGCGCGCGAGCAGTTCGAGAAGCAGTACTTCCTGCACCACATCCGGCGCGAGGAAGGCAACATGTCGCGCGTGGCCGACCGGGTCGGGCTCGAGCGCACCCACCTCTACCGCAAGCTCAAGCAGCTCGGCATCCGCCCCTCGAGCAAGGGCGAGGACGTGGTCTAGGGCCCTAGGGCGACGGTTCGATCCGGCCCAGCCGCACCGCCGTGAGCCCGGCCTTCACGTTGTTCGGCACGGGCATCACGAGCACGCAGTTGTCGTAGGGCGCGCGCACCGGGCGCTCGCCGTCCCAGGCGATGAGGTCCCCGGCCCGCGGCACCACCTCCAGGCCCGAGAAGGGCTTCGCGAACCGGAAGCCGGGCGAGCTGGCGACCACGGCGTCGGTCACCCGGATGAGCCGCTGGGGCGCGGCCTGCGAGTCGATCTCCTGGTCGGCCTCGGCGCGCTCCACCACGCCGAGGTGGCGCAGGAACCGCCACGTCGTCTGCCATGCGACATGCTCGGCCGCGCGGGCCCAGTGCTGCCCGCACTCCACGAGCAGCGCGTTCCTCGGGCTCTTCGGGTCCCCGAACCCCCCGAAGTCGCGCATCCGGGTGCCGTTGGCGTGGCCCTTGTCGCTCACCACGTGCTGCGGCACGCCCACGTCGAACGCGAGCCGGATCCCCTTGTCGAGCGGCCCGCAGATCATGACCGGCGGGCTCGCCTCGAGCATCGAGTGGATGTCGAGGAGGAAGTCGGCCGCCTCGACGTAGGGGCGCAGCCGCCGCGCGCGGCGCAGCTCGGTGCTGTCGCGGCCGGAATCGATCACCTCCCGCGTCCACACCCGGTTGAAGTCCTCGTCCACGAAGCGCGAGGCGTACGGATTGGCCGGGTCGAAGCGCGCGAACGCCTCGACGTTCGCGAACGAGAGCGTCAGCGTGCCGCGCACGGGGCGCAGCTTGCGGCGCAGGAGGCGATCCACGACGAGCGCGCCGCAGATCTCGTTGCCGTGCGTGAGCGCGTTCACCAGGACGTGCGGGCCCGGCTTGCCGCTGTCGAAGGTGTGGACCCAGTCGGTGCCGGTCGCCGACTTCCGGTGGCGGGCGATGTCGGGGGCCTCGAGCTCGATGGCGATGGGGGGCATGACGTCAGTGCGAGTGGTCGTGGTCGTGGCCGTGGGAGTGGCCGTGGCCATGATGATGGTCGTGGTCGTGATCGTGATCGTGGTGCGCGTGCCCGCCGCACGCGTGCGACCCGCGTTCGGACGCATAGGCGGCGACCGCGTCGAGCAGGCGGTCGAGGTCGGCGCGCAGGGCGTCGAATCCCGGCGCCTTCTCGCGCGTGCGCTCGTCCATGTAGAGGCGGCGGTTCACCTCGACCTGCAGGCTGTGGCGCCCGTCGGCCGGATCGGAGAAGGCGCGCACCAGCTCCACGCCCTTGTAGGGGTCGTTGATGCGCACCTCGTAGCCCATGTCGCGCAGCGCCTCGGCCACGTGCGCGGTGAATTCCGGCTCGCAGGTGGAGCCGTCGCGGTCGCCCAGCACGAAATCGGCGCGCCGCTTGCCCGGTCCCTCCTCGGAAATGCTGCCGCTCAGCGCAGGCATCGAGTGCAGGTTGAGGTGCCAGACGGCGCCGAAGTGCTCGTGGGCCGCGTCGAGCGCGTCCTTCACCGCCCGCTGGTAGGGCTGGTGGTACTCCACGATGCGCCGCTTCACTTCGGCGACGGCGAGCTTGCGGTCGTAGATCGGCTCGCCGCTGTCGAGCACGCGCCAGATGAGGCCGATGCCCAGGTCGGTCTTGCGGCTGCGCACCGCCGGTCCCGGCCAGGGCGACTCGAGCAGGGCGTTGTCGATGTCCAGGAGCGAGCGGTTGGGGTCGATATAGCTGCGGGGGAAGCGCGCGGCGATGAGGACCGCCCCCTTGCCGGGCCCCCCGGCATACAGCTCGTCGACGTAGCTGTCCTCGGCCTCGCGCAGCCGGGCGAGCGGCACGGCCGCGCCGAAGTCGTCGGGGTAGGCGGTCCCGCTGTGCGGCGAGTCGAGGACCAGCGGGACGTGGGCCCCGGCGGGGCGGAAGATGGCGAAGGCGGGAGTCATGGGGTCGCGGCGTCGTTCGGGTGGCAGGATGGGAGCGTACCGCGTTCCGTGCTTCCCGAGGCGCGGCACCCGCGCGGCGGCGCACGCGGCGTTCAAGGGGCCGCGGGCAGCGTCGCACCCGTGATACCGTGAATGCCCATGGATCCCGCCGAAAGATTCGAGGCCCTCCTCGCCGCGGGCAAGGACAGCGCGCTGCTGCGCTTCGGCCTGGGCTCGCACTACCTGAAGGCCGGCGACGCGCGACGTGCCGCCGAGCACCTGCGTGCCGCCGTGGTGCAGGACCCGGCCTATTCCGCCGCCTGGAAGCTGCTCGGCAAGGCGCTCGCCGAGGCGGGCGAGGCGCCGGCGGCGATGCAGGCCTATCGCAGCGGCATCGCCGCCGCCGAGGCGCGCGGCGACAAGCAGGCCGCGCGGGAGATGGCCGTGTTCCTGCGCCGCCTGGAGCAGGCGTCCGGCGCGGGCTAGGTCGCGGCGAGGAAGGCCTCGAGCGCCGGCTGCGGCGTGTCGCGCACGACCGCCGCCCGGCCCAGGCCGTCGAGCAGCACCAGGGTGATCCGCCCCGCCTCGTTCTTCTTGTCCCGCCCCATGTACTCGAGCCACGCCTCGCGCGCGATCGCCGGCGGCGCGACCGGCAGCCCCAGGCGCTCGAGCACGCGGGCCAGGCGCTGCGCCTCGGCCGTGCCCATGCGACCCTGGCGCGCCGAGAAGCGGGCGGCCATCGCCATGCCGGCGGCGACCGCCTCGCCGTGCAGCCAGTTGCCGTAGCCCGTGGCCGACTCGATCGCATGGCCGAAGGTATGGCCGAAGTTGAGCAGGGCGCGCACGCCGGATTCGCGCTCGTCGGCGGCGACGATCTCGGCCTTGATCTCGCAGGAGCGGCGGATCGCGTGGGCGAGCGCGGCCCCATCGCGCCGCAGCAGCGCGGCCGCGTTCTCCTCGATCCACCCGAGGAACGCCGCGTCGTGGATCGCGCCGTACTTCACCACTTCGGCGAGCCCCGCGGCCAGCTCCCGCGGCGGCAGGGTGTCGAGGGTGGCGGTGTCGGCGACGACGGCGCTCGGCTGGTGGAACGCGCCGATCATGTTCTTGCCCAGGGGGTGGTTGATCGCCGTCTTCCCGCCCACGGACGAATCCACCTGCGCCAGCAGCGTCGTGGGCACCTGCACGTGGGCGATCCCGCGCTGGTAGGCCGCCGCCGCGAAGCCGGTGATGTCGCCCACCACCCCGCCGCCGAGCGCCACGAGCACCGTGCGGCGGTCGGCCTGGGCGCGCAGGAGGGCCTCGAAGACCCGGTCCAGCGTCTCCCAGCTCTTGTACGCCTCCCCGTCGGGCAGCACGATGCGCAGGCATTGCGCGGCGCTCGGGCGCAGCGCCGCCTCGAGCCGATCGGCGTAGAGCGGCGCGACGGTCGTGTTGGTGACGACGGCGGCCGTTCGCCCGCTCACGTGGGGGCGGAAGAGCGCGGCGTCGTCGAGGAGGCCCGCCCCGATATGGATCGGGTAGCTGCGCTCCCCGAGCGCGACCTCCAGGCGGGTCACGACGGGCATCCCGGGGCGGACCGGCACTGCTCCAGGGCCGTGGCCACGCGGGCGGCCAGCGCGGCCGCGCTCTGGCTCGCGCTGTCGACCACGATGTGCGCCGCCTGGCGGTAGAGCGGGTCGCGCTCGTCGAGCAGGCGCGCCAGGGTGGCGCGCGGGTCGGGGGTGGCGAGCAGCGGGCGCGCGGTGTCGTGGCGGGTGCGCTCCCAGAGGTTGTCGAGCCGGGCGCGGAGATAGACGACGATGCCGTCCCGGCGCATGACGTGGCGATTCTCCTCGGCGAGCACCGCCCCGCCGCCGGTGGCGATCACCTGGCCGCAGCGCGCGCCCAGCTCGGCGAGCAGCGCCGACTCGCGCCGGCGGAACCCCGCCTCGCCCTCGATCTCGAAGATCGTGGCGACCGGCACGCCCGTGCGCTCCACGAGCTCGCGGTCCGTGTCCACGAACGCGCGTCCCAGGCGCTGCGCGAGCGCCTTTCCGACCGTGGTCTTCCCGGCTCCCATCATCCCGACGAGGAATACGTTCCCGCTGCCCATGGCGGGAGGATAGCGGAAATGAAAAGCCCCGGACGCGTCCGGGGCTGGGGGGCGGCGCGCGGCCTTCAGCGCACCGTGAGCGTGTCCTTCACGATCTTCGGGGTCACGAAGATCAGCAGCTCCGTCTTGTCGTCCTGCTTGACGGTGCGCTTGAAGAGGTAGCCCACGACGGGAATGTCGCCGAGCACCGGCACCTTGTCGACGGTCGTGCGCGTCGTCTGCTCGAAGATGCCGCCCAGGACGATCGTGTCGCCGTTGTCGACGAGCACCTGGGTGTTCACCTTCTTCGTGTCGACCGAGGGGATGCCGGAGAAGATCTGGCCCACCGAGTCCTTCTTCACCTCGAGGTCCATGATGATCCGGTCGTCGGGCGTGATGCGCGGGGTGACCGCCAGCTCGAGGACCGCCGGCTTGAACGCGACCGTCGTCGCGCCGCTCGCCGCCGCCGTGAGGTAGGGGATCTCCGTGCCCTGCGAGATGATCGCCTTCTTCTTGTCGGCGGTGATCACGCGCGGGCTCGACACGACCTTGCCGCGGTTGTCCGCCTCGAGGGCCGACAGCTCCATGTTCACGAGGTTGCCGCTGCCGAGGTTGAGGATGGACAGGGCGAAGTTGCCGGCCGCGCCCACCACGGGCAGGTTCACGTTGAGCTGCTCGGGCTGCGCGCCCATCGGGATGAGGCCGCTCGTGTTCGTCGTCTGGTCGAAGCCGGAGCCGCCCGGGCTGCCGCCGGTGTAGGTGAGGGCGGCGGAACCGCGCGAGGTCGGGTTGTTCGACAGCGGCGTGGACGTGTCGGTGAGGTTGCCCGAGACGCCGAAGTTGTAGTTGCGCGCGTTGAAGGCCGACTGCGTGCCGAACCGCGCGCCGAGCTGCCGGCCCCACTTGTCGTCGGCGATCACGATGCGCGCCTCGATGAGCACCTGGCGCACCGGCACGTCGAGCTGCTGCACCAGGCGGCGCACTTCCTCGAGCCGCCCGCCGGTGTCCTGCACGAACAGCGTGTTGGTGCGCTCGTCCACGGTCGCGCTGCCGCGCTTGGACAGGATCTTCTGGTCCTTGTTGGACAGCAGCTTCTGCAGGTCCTCGGCCTTGGCGTACGAGAGCGCGTACGACTCGGTGCGCACCGGCTCGAGGTCGGAAACCGCGGCCTGCGCCTCGAGGGCGAGCTTCTCCTTGGCCGCGAGCTCGTCGGTCGGCGCGATGAGGACCACGTTGCCGCTCTTGCGCTTGGACAGGCCCTTGGCCTGCAGGATGATGTCGAGGGCCTGGTCCCAGGGCACGTCCTTCAGCCGCAGGGTGAGGTTGCCGCCCACGGTGTCGCTCGTGATGATGTTCAGGCCCGTGAAGTCGGCGATCACCTGCAGCACCGCGCGCACCTCGACGTTCTGGAAGTTGAGCGAGAGCTTCTCGCCGTGGTAGCCGGGAGTGGAGCCCTGGACCAGCTTGTTCGGGTCCTCCTTGAGGGGCTTCACCTCGAGGATGAACTGCGTGTCGGTCTGGTAGGCGGAGTATTCCCACAGCCCGCGCGGGTCGACCACCATCCGGGCGTTGCCGCCCTGCTCGAAGGTGTCGACGTACTTCACGGGCGTGCCGAAGTCGCCCACGTCGAGCCGGCGCACGAGGTTGCGCGGCACGTCGGTGTTGAGGAAGTCCACCACCACCTGCCGCCCCTGCTGCCGGATGTCGATCCCCACGTTGGGCGAGGACAGGTCCACCACGACGCGGCCCTCGCCGGCGTTGCCGCGGCGGAAGTCGACGTCGCGCAGGTTGTAGCGCGCGCCGGCGGCGACCGGCGCCTCGGCGAAGACGGTGGCGCCGGACGGCGACGTGGATACGGCCGTCCCGGAGGCGGCAGGCTGGCTCGCGTCGAGCGTCACGACGAGCTGGCGCCCGTCGACCGCCGCCGTGTACGGCATGTTGCGCGTGAGGTTCATCACCAGGCGCGTGCGGCTCGGCGTCTGGACCACCGAGATGCTGCGCAGGTCGCCCTGGCCGGCGTCGATCTGGTTGCGGTTGAGGGCGTTGACGGTGTCGGGCAGGTCGATCGCCACGCGCGGCGGGTTGGTCACCGAGAAGCCCTGGGGCACGGCCTTCAGCGGCTCCTTCAGGCCCACCTTCACGACCACCTTGCCCTGGCTGGTGGAGAAATCGATCGACTCGACCGCGTTCCTGGACGCGTCCTGCGCGGCTGCCCACGGGGCGGCCAGGGCGAGGGCGAAAGCGGCGAGCGCGGTCCCGAAGCTTCCGGGGATAGGGAGGCGGAACGTCGTTGTCACTTTTTGTCCCCTTTGCCGGTTTCCTCCAGCAGCGGCAGAACGCTCTGCCGCTCGGCCCAATCACCGGCGCTGTCTTGAACGATTTCCTTCAGCTTGATCTCGCTTTCCGTCACCTCGGTGATCAAGCCGAAGTTCTGGCCCATGTAGTTGCCCTTCTTGACCCGGTAGAGCGTCTTGTCGGCGCGGACCAGCGCGTACGTGTCCTTGCCCTGCGAGAGCGTTCCCACCATCTTCAGCTGCTCGAGCGGGAAGGCCTCGAGGGGTTCCTTGCGGCGGTTGAGGTCCGGGGCGAGCCCGCCCCCGCCCTGCTTGCTGCCCGTGAGCTTGCGCGGCTTGAACGGGTCGGGCAGGTCGAAGCCCTCGTAGGTGAAGGGCTCGAAGGGCTTGACCGCCGGCAGCGGCTCGATCTTGCGCGGCAGGCCCTTGTCCGACTCGCGCACGAAGCGGCGCAGGTCGTCTCCCTCGGAGCTGCACCCCGCGAGCACGACGAGCGCCAGCGGCACCAGAAGACGCTTCTTCATCACCTGCCCCCCGGCTTCTTCTTGGTGGCGCCCTTGGCCGCCTTGCGCTGCTGGGCGATCTCCTCCGCGTCGAGGTAGCGGTACGTCTTCGCCGTCGCCTCCATGTGCAGGACACCGTCCTTGGGAGGATCGATCTTGAGGTCGGTGAGGAGCACGATGCGGGGCATCTTCGCCACGTCGCTCGCGAAGGCGCCGAGGTCGTGGTAGTTGCCGCTCACCCGGATGCTCACGGGCAACTCCGCGTAGAACTCCGTGAAGTTCTCCTTCTCGGCCGGCTTGAACAGCTCGAACTGCAGGCCGCGCCCCAGGCCCGCCTGGTTGATGTCGATCAGCAGCGCGTCCATCTCGCTCTTGTTGGGCAGCTGCTTGAGCAGCGCCCCGAACGACTGCTCGATCTCCTGGCGCTGCTGCTTGTACGCGTCGAGGTTCACCGCCAGGCGCTTTTTCTGCAGGAACGCCTCCTTCTGCTTCTCGACTTCCTGGCGGCCGCGCTCGATGTCCTCGGCCTGGCCCTGCCATACGAAGAAGTAGGCGCCGACCTCGATCGCGACGAAGATCAGCAGGAACGCGCCGAACTTGACCGGCCAGGGCCAGTTGCCCGGCTGCTTGGGATCCAGCGTGCGCAGCTCGTCGAGGAGGTTCATTTCTTCGCCGCCGTGCGCACACGTCCCGCCTCGGGCTGCTCGGGCTCGGCGCGCTTGATCGAGATGTTCATGTCGAACTCGTTGATGCGCGCCCCCGGGTTGCCCGGCGCGGCCACCGCCTTGATCTGGACGAGCTCGGGATTCTCCAGGTAGGGCGAGGCGCCGAGGTTGCGCATGAGGGTGGACACGCGCGCGTTCGATTGCGCGTACCCGGTGATGTTGACCTTGGTGCCGGTCTGCTTGATCGAGCGCAGGTACACGCCCTCGGGCAGCTGGCGCAGGAGCTGGTCGAGGAGCTGGACCGGCTCCGAGCGGTTGCTCTGCAGGCTCTCGACCACCCGCTTCTTCGCGAGCAGCGCGGCCGTCTCCTCGCGGATCTTCTTGATCTCGTCGATCTGCTTGTCGAGCTTGGCGATCTCGCTCTTCATGTACGCGACGTTCGCCCGCTGCTGCTGCACCTGGCCGTCGAGGTACAGCCAGACCGCGCCGGCGGCGACCGCCGCGAGCACCGCCGAGAGGCCGGCCAGGGCGATGAACTGCTCGCGCCGGCGCTTGCGCTTCTCCTCGCGGTGCGGGAGGAGGTTGATGCGGATCATGAGGGGTCGAACCTCCGCATCGCCAGCCCGCACGCGATCATCAGCGAGGGCGCGTCCATGGTCGAGCTGGCGGGGCTTGATCTTCGAGGACAGCGCCATGTTGGCGAACGGGTTCGCCACGACGGTGTGGACCTGCGTGCGCGTGGGCGACCATCTCCTCCAGCCCGTCGAGCATCGCGCAGCCGCCCGTGAGCAGGATATGGTCCACCTTGTTGAACTGGGTCGAGGTGAAGAAGAACTGCAGCGCCCGCTGGATCTCGAGCACGATCTTCTCGTTGAAGGGCTGCAGCACGTCCGGGCCGTAGTTCTCGGGCAGGTCGCCCACGCGCTTGGCGCCCTCCGCCTCCTCGGGCGGCATGTCGAACTGGCGGGCGATGTCCTGGGTGAGCGCGTTGCCGCCGATCTGCTGCTCGCGCGTGTAGACCGTCTGGTCGTTGTGCACGACGGTCACCCGGGTGACCGTCGCGCCGATGTCGACGATGACGGTCACGTCGCCCTCGGAGATCCCGGAGCTGCCCCCGCAGATCAGCTCGAAGGCGGTCTGCGCGGCGTAGGACTCGACGTCCATGACCACGGTCTTCAGCCCCGCGGCCTCGGTGGCGGCGACCCGGTCCTCGATCTTCTCCTTGCGCGAGGCGGCGATCAGCACCTCGACCTCCTCGTCGTTGTTGGGGCGCCGGCCCCAGCACCTGGAAGTCGAGGTTCACCTCGTCGAGGGAGAACGGGATGTACTGGTTGGCCTCGCCCTGGACCTGGACCTCCATGTCCTCCTCGCGCTGGTTCGGCGGGCAGGATCACCTTCTTGGTGATGACGGCGGCGGCCGGCAGCGCCAGGGCCACGGTGCGGATGCGCGAGCCGAGCGACTTGTGGGCCCGCTTGATCGCCTCCCCGGCGGCCTCGATGTTGGCGATGTTCCCGTCGACCACGGTGTCCTTGGGCAGCGGCTCGATCGCGTAGCGCTCGACCCGGTAGACGTTGCGCCCCGCCTCCGCGATCTCCACCATCTTGACCGAGGACGAGCTGATGTCGCAGCCCACGAGGGGCGGCGTCTTGGGGCTCAGGAACTCGAACTGGGCGGCTAATTTTTCTTTAAGCATGGTGGATGGTTAGCACCCAAACAGAGAATCTACTTTAGATGCTAGCAACAAGTCCTAGGCCTGTAAAGCAAATCGTGGCAGGGCGCTGGGCCGGCGGGGGGACTATAATGAGCGGCGTCATAAACGCGAAGACCGGCCGCCGGCCCGGCCCCGGCCTTCCCCCCGCCGCCCTTCCCCGATGACCTCCCGTTGGTGGTTCTATCCGGCCCTGATCGCCCTGTCCCTCGGCCTCGTCACGGCCGGGGTGGGGGCGCTCACCGTGGTGCTCCTGTGGCCCCAGCTGCCCGGCCTGGAGGTGCTCACCGACTACAAGCCCAAGATCCCGCTGCGCGTCTATAGCGCCGACGGGGACCTGATCGGGGAGTTCGGCGTCGAGAAGCGCGCCCTGGTGAAGATCCGGGACGTGCCCCAGCTCATGAAGGCGGCGGTGCTCGCCGCCGAGGACGACCGCTTCTACCAGCACGGGGGGGTGGATTTCGCCGGGGTGGTCCGCGCGGCGCTGGCCAACCTGCGCCACCAGGGGCGCACGGAGGGGGCGAGCACGATCACCATGCAGGTGGCGCGCACGTTCTTCCTCACCCGGGAGAAGACCCTCGCGCGCAAGCTGTCCGAGGCGCTCCTCGCCTTCAAGATCGAGGCCAACCTCTCGAAGGAGCAGATCCTCGAGCTCTACCTCAACCAGATCTACCTCGGGCAGCGCGCCTACGGCTTCGCCGCCGCCGCCGAGGTGTACTTCGGCAAGACGCTGCCGCAGCTCACGCCGGCGGAGGCCGCCATGCTGGCCGGCCTTCCCCAGGCCCCCTCGCGCAAGAACCCGATCGTGAACCCGAAGGCGGCGCGCGAGCGCCAGCGCTACGTGCTGCGGCGCATGCACGAGGTGGGCTGGCTCTCGGACGCGCAGTACCAGTCGGCCCTGGCCGAGCCGCTCAAGCTGGCGCAGGGCGACCGCGACCATTTCCCGCTGCAGGCCGACTACGTGGCGGAGATGGCCCGGGCGGCCATCCACGAGCAGTACGGCGACGCCGCCTACGTGAGCGGCATGCGGGTGTACACGACCGTCCGGCGCAAGGACCAGGAGGCGGCCGACCGCGCGCTGCGCCAGGGCGTGCTCGACTACGACCGGCGCCACGGCTACCGCGGCCCGGAGGGCTTCGTCTCCCTGCCCGCCGGGGACAGCCAGCTCGAGGACGCCGTCGACGAGGCCCTGCAGGATCGCGAGAGCGTGAACGACCTCGTCCCGGCCGTGGTGCTGCGCGCCTCGCCGCGGCAGGTGCGCGCCGTGCTGCACCACGGCGAGGAAGTGACGGTGGCGGGCGAGGGCCTCAAGTTCGCCGCGCGGGCCCTGGCCGAGCGCAACCCCGACCGCGCCATCCGCCGCGGCTCGATCATCCGGCTGCAGCCGCTGCCGAAGGGCGGCTGGGCGATCGCGCAGGTGCCGAAGGTCGAGTCGGCGCTCGTCTCGCTCGACCCGGCGAACGGCGCGATCCTCGCGCTCGCCGGCGGCTTCGACTACAGCGCGAACAAGTTCAACCACGTGACCCAGGCCTGGCGCCAGCCCGGGTCGTGCTTCAAGCCCTTCATCTATTCGGCCGCGCTCGAGAAGGGGTTCACGCCCGCCACGGTGCTGAACGACGCGCCGTTCGTGATCGACGCGGCGAAGACCGGCGGGCAGCTCTGGGAGCCCCACAACTACGAGAACCACTACGACGGCCCGATGCGGCTGCGCACCGCCCTCGCCAAGTCGAAGAACATGGTCTCGATCCGCCTGCTGCAGGCGATCGGGCCCGACTACGCCCAGGACTACATCCAGCGCTTCGGCTTCGATCCGAAGATGCACCCGGCCTACCTCACGATGGCGCTCGGGGCGGGCAGCGCCACCCCGCTGCAGATGGCGTCGGCTTACGCGGTCTTCGCCAACGGCGGCTACCGGGTGAAGCCGTGGTTCATCGCCCGGATCGAGGACGGCCGCGGGGCCCCGCTCTACGTGGCCAAGCCGCAGACCGCTGGCGTGGACGCCGAGCGCGTGCTCGACCAGCGCAACGCCTTCATCATGACCTCGCTCATGCGCGACGTCGTGCGCTACGGCACCGCCGCGCGCGCCGCCTCCCTCGGCCGCCACGACCTGGCGGGCAAGACCGGGACGACCAACGACCACGTGGATGCCTGGTTCGCCGGCTTCCAGCAGCGAATGGTCGCGATCGCCTGGATCGGCTACGACACCCCGGCGAGCCTGGGCAGCAACGAGACGGGCAGCGCGGCGGCGCTGCCGATCTGGATGGCGTACGCGGGCGACGTGCTGAAGGGCGTTCCGGAGGCGGAGCTGCAGCCGCCCTCGGGCGTGGTCGCGGTGAACATCGACCCCGTCACGGGCCTTCGCGAGCCCGACGGGCACGACCACACCCTCGAGTACTTCTACCAGGAGTCGCAGCCGCCGCTGCCCGGCGACACCACCTTCGCCCGGGACGCGAGCCGACCGGCCGCCGAGGTGAAGAACCAGATCTTCTGATCCCGATGCCCAAGTCCCGCTCCCGCCGCGACGTCATCCTGCGCCGCCACCTCGCCTACATGGCCGCGCGGATCATGGCCGAGGACGGCGTGACCGACTACGCGATGGCGAAGTGGAAGGCGGCGCGCCAGGCCGGGCTCGCGGACGCGAACCTGCTCCCGGACAATCCCGAGATCGAGGCGGCGCTGCGGGAGTACCAGGGCCTGTACCAGAGCGAGGCCCAGCCGGCGCAGCTGCGGCGGCTGCGCGAGATCGCCGTCGAGGTGATGCGCGAGTTCGCCGAGTTCCGGCCGGCGCTGGTGGGTCCGGTGCTCTCGGGCACGGCCGGCGCCCATTCGCCCGTGGACCTCGAGTTCTTCAGCGACGATCCCAAGGCGCTCACCATCCGCCTGCTCAACCGGCGCCGCCGCTTCGAGGAGACGACCCGGCGGCTGCGGCGCGGCGACCGCCTCCAGGAGTACCCCGGCATTCGTCTCGACGTGGACGGAGTGGACGTGAACATCGTCGTGCTCGGCCTGGACGACGAGCGCACCGCGCCGCGCCCGCGCCGGGACGCGCAGGTGCCGCTGCGCGCGCGCCTGGGGGAAGTCGAGGCGCTGCTCGCCGCCCGCGGGGCGGGGGCCGGACCCTAGCGCAGCAGCCGGGCCGCGTCGAGCGCGAAGTAGGTGAGGATCGCGTCGGCGCCCGCCCGCCGGCAGCACACCAGGGACTCGAGCATGCACGCCTCGCCGTCGAGCCAGCCGTTGGCGGCGGCCGCCTGCAGCATCGCGTACTCGCCGCTCACCTGGTAGACGAACGTCGGCACCCCGAAGCGCTCCTTCACCCGGCGCACGATGTCGAGGTAGGGCAGCCCGGGCTTGACCATCACGAAATCCGCGCCCTCCTCGAGGTCGAGCGCCACTTCGCGCAGCGCCTCGTCGGAGTTGGCCGGATCCATCTGGTAGGTCTTCTTGTCGCCCGTGCCGAGCTGCGCGGCCGAGCCGACGGCATCGCGGAACGGGCCGTAGAACGCCGAGGCGTACTTGGCCGCGTAGGCGAGGATGCGCACGTGGATCAGGCGCTCCTCGTCGAGGGTCGAGCGGATCGCGCCGACCCGCCCGTCCATCATGTCGGAGGGAGCGACGACGTCGGCGCCCGCCCGTGCGTGGGTGAGCGCTTGCTTGCGCAGCACGGCGACCGTCTCGTCGTTCATCACATAGCCGGCGGCGTCGATCAGCCCGTCCTGGCCGTGGGAGGTGTAGGGGTCGAGGGCCACGTCGGTGATCACCCCGAGCTCCGGGAAGCGGCGCTTGAGCGCCTCCACGCACCGGGGCACGAGCCCGTCGGGGTTGAACGCCTCCTCGGCGCCGGGCGTCTTGCGCGCGGGGTCGATCACCGGGAAGAGCGCGAGCGCCGGAACGCCGAGTGTGAGGGCTCGCTCGGCCAGCCCGAGCAGGCGATCCACGGTGAGGCGCTCGACGCCGGGCATGGACGGCACCGGCTCGGCCGCGTCGGTGCCCTCGCGGACGAACACGGGAAGGATGAGGTTGTCGGCGGCGAGGTGGACCTGGCGCACCAGCCGGCGCGTGAAGTCGTCGCGGCGCGCGCGGCGCATGCGCCGCGCGGGATATCGTCCGAGGAACGGGATCATGGAAAAAGGTCGAGGATCGGCGGGAACTTTAGCATGGGGCGGATGCTCTGATCCGGTGAAGGGCTTGCCCTTCCCCGCTTCTCCTCCCTGAGCGGGTGCCTTAATCCCAATTAAGGCCTTTTTGGCCCCGGCTTTACTCCCCTTTAGCCGGGGCTTTGTTTTTTCCGAACGCCAGGGCGGTGAGTCGCCCGACCGCCTCGTCCACGCCCTCGCGCTTCAGGCTCGAGAAGAGTTGCGCCGTCGCCCCCGGGCAGGCCGTCGCCAGGTCCCGACGCACGCGCGCGAGCGTGGCCTGCGCCGCCTGCTTCGACAGCTTGTCCGCCTTGGTGAGCAGGATGTGCACCGGGCGCCCGGCCGCGCGCAGCCAGTCGAGCAGGCGCCGGTCGAGGTCCGTGAGCGGATGCCGGCAGTCCATGACGACCACGACCCCCGCGAGCGCATCGCGCGTGGCGACGTAGCCGCCTACCAGCTCGTCCCAGTGCCGGCGCACCTCCCCGGGCACGCCGGCATAGCCGTATCCGGGCAGGTCGACCAGGAGCGCCGCATCGCCGAGGGCGAAGAAGTTGATGAGCTGCGTGCGCCCCGGCGTCTTGCTCACGAACGCGAGCCGCCGGCGCCCGGCCAGGGTGTTGATCGCGCTCGACTTGCCCGCGTTCGAGCGCCCGGCGAACGCGAGCTCCGGCGGGCCCGGAGGCGGCAGCTCGCGCGGGTCGTGCACCGAGCGCACGTATTCCGCCCGTGCGAACGCGAGCGCGGGCGGGGACGTGGCTGCACTCTCCCCGCGTACTGTAAAATCGCGGGGTTTCGCCCTTCCTTCTAGGCCGCTTCCTTCTCGAGGTGCTCTGATGCTGCGCGTTTTCACGGGTTTTGCCGGGGTCATGCTGCTAGTGTACGCAGGCGTCGCCGCCAGTGCGGCGGAGCCCGCTGCCCAGGGCAAGCCCGACATCGCGCACGGCCGGCAGATCGCGTCCACCGTCTGCGTGGCCTGCCACGGCGCCGACGGCAACAGCGTGGTCCCGGCCAATCCGGTCCTCGCCGGCCAGGGGGCCGACTACATCGCCGCGCAGCTCGCCGCGTTCAAGTCCGGCGCGCGCCCCAATCCGATCATGCAGGGCATGGCCGCGGGCCTGTCGCCCGAGGACATGCGCGACGTGGCGGCGTGGTTCGCCTCGCAGAAGCAGACCCCGCGCGTCGCCCACGACGAGGCGCTCGCGCTGCGTGGCCAGAAGATCTGGCGCGGCGGCATCGCCGACGAGCGCGTTCCCGCGTGCGCCGGCTGTCACGGGGCGACCGGCAAGGGCGTGCCGTCGCAGTTTCCCCGCCTGGCGGGCCAGTTCCCGGGCCTCACGCTGGCGTGGCTGAAGGCGTTCGCCTCCGGCACGCGGCCGAACCCGGTGATGCAGATGGTGGCCGCGCACCTGTCCGAAGCCGACATGAAGGCGGTGGCCGAGTACGCCGCCGGGTTGCGCTAGCGGCGGCTCAGATGGCGGCGCCCTGCGCGGCGGGCCTGCGGGCTGTCGCGCCGCGAGCGAGCCTCGAGCGGTCCTTGCCCTCCCGCTTCGCCTCGTAGAGGGCGGCATCGGCGGAGCGCTGCAGCGCCTCGGGATCCTCGCCGTGGGCCGGGAAGAGGCTGATCCCGATGCTCACGCCGATGCGCGCGACGACGTCGCCCACGACATACGGCTCGCGCACGAGCAGGCGCAGCTTCTCCGCGACGGCGAGGGCCCCCTCCGCGCCGGCGCCGGGCAGGATGGCGAGGAACTCGTCGCCGCCCAGCCGCCCCACCGTGTCGGAGGCGCGCACGCACTTGCGCGCGCGCTCGCCGACCAGCCCCAGGACCTGGTCCCCCGCCGCGTGTCCCCAGGTGTCGTTCACCTCCTTGAAGCCGTCGAGGTCGAAGAGCAGCACCGCGAAGGCCTCCTCCTCGCGGCGCGCGCGCGCCACCTCCTGCGCGAGGCGGTCGGCGAGCAGGGCCCGGTTCGGCAGGCGAGTGACCGAGTCGAAGTGCGCGAGCCACTCCGCGCGCCTGAGTGCCGCGCGCTCCCGGGCCTGGGCGCCGCGGAACGCCACGAAGAGCCCGCCGAGGACGAGGAGGGAGGCGGCCACGAACCACGCGACGTAGGTGCGCAGGCGCTCTCCCACGCGGATGCGCGCGAGCGAACGGTCGCTCACGCGTGCGGCCAGCCGGCCGAGCGACTGCTGGATCGCCTCGGCCGCCTCGCTCGCCACGCGGTCGGCTTCGCGCACCGCGGCGGCCGCGCCCTCGGCGCCGCCGCGCGCCCGCGCCGGCGCCACCGAGCGCGCGTGCACCACGAGCAGCCGCGCCTGCGGCACCACGTCCTCGGCCCGCGCGTCGAGCGCGTCCGGATCCTCGTCCAGGGCGTCCAGGCGCTCCTGGATCTCGCCCGCGCGCCGCTCCACCCGCGCGAACGCGTTCGCGTCCCCGGTGGCGGCGCCCAGGCGGGCGGCGGCGAGCATGTCGTTGATCTGCACGCGCAGCGCCTCGAGGCCGTCGCGGGCATGCTGGACCGCGATCACCTCCCGGTGCAGCTCCGACTCGCGGGCGAGGTCGGAGACCACCAGGAAGGCGAGTGCCGCGATGGCGAGGCCTGCCACGACGAGCCCCGCGGCGGCGAGCCGCTCGGCCGAGGGCAGCAGGCCGGGCTTCACCCGGCGCGGACGGCGGCGAAGGCCTCGCGGGCGGCCGCGAAGGTCGCCTCCAGCTCCGCGGTACCGTGCGCCGCCGACACGAAGCCGGCCTCGAAGGCGGAGGGGGCGAGGTAGATGCCGCGCGCGAGCATCGCGTGGAAGAAGCGCTTGAACGCCTCGCGGTCCGACTGCATCACCTCGGCGAAGGAGCGCGGCGCCTCACGGCGGAAGAAGATCCCGAACATCCCGCCCAGGCTCGCCCCGCTGAACGCGACGCCGGCGCTCGCCGCCTCGTGCGCGAGCCCGTCCACGAGCGCGGAGGTCGTCGCCGACAGCCGGTCGAAGAAGCCCGGCGCCAGCACGCGCTCCAGGGTCGCCAGGCCCGCGCTCACCGCGACCGGGTTGCCCGAGAGCGTGCCGGCCTGGTAGACGGGGCCCAGGGGGGCCAGCTTCGCCATGATGTCGGCGCGCCCGCCGAAGGCACCGACCGGCAGCCCCCCGCCGATCACCTTGCCGAGGGTGGTGAGGTCGGGGCGGATGCCGAAGATGCCCTGGGCGCCCTGGGGACCGATGCGGAAGCCGGTCATCACCTCGTCGAAGATGAGGACGGCGCCGTGGCGCGTGCACGCTTCGCGCAGCGTGCGCAGGAACTCCGGCGCGGGCCGCACGAAGTTCATGTTCCCGGCCACCGGCTCGAGCACGACCGCGGCGATGTCGTCGCCGAACCTGGCGAACGCGTCCTCGACCTGCTGCGGCGCGTTGTAGTCGAGCACGAGGGTGTGGGCGGTGAGCTCCGGGGGCACCCCGGCCGAGGTGGGGTTGCCGAAGGTGAGCGCGCCCGAGCCCGCCTTCACCAGCAGGAAGTCGCTGTGGCCGTGGTAGCAGCCCTCGAACTTCACGATGATGCGACGCCCGGTGAACCCGCGCGCGAGCCGCAGCGCGCTCATCACCGCCTCGGTGCCCGAGCTGACCAGCCGCACCTGCTCGAGCGACGGCAGCGCCGAGGTGAGCAGCTCGGCCATGCGCAGCTCGAGCGCGGTCGGCGCGCCGAAGGACAGGCCGCGCGCGGCCGCCTCGCGCACCGCCTCGAGCACCTCGGGGTGCGCGTGGCCCAGGATGAGGGGCCCCCACGAGCCCACGTAGTCGACGTACTCGCGCCCGTCCTCGTCGATCACCCGCGCGCCGCGCCCGGAGCGCAGGAAGACGGGGGTGCCGCCGACGGCGCCGAAGGCGCGCACGGGGGAGTTGACGCCGCCGGGGATGACCCGGCACGACTGCTCAAACAGCGCGCGGCTGCGTTCGTACATCTCGGGGGTCTCCATGCGCACGGGGGAAGAGCGAGGCGATCGCCGCGGCCGCCGCGCGCACGTCGGGCGCGTCGAAGACGGCGGAGATGACCGCCACCATGTCGGCGCCGGCGGCGATGGCGAGGCCGGCGTTGCGCGCGTCGATGCCGCCGATGGCCGCGACCGGAAGCCCGGAAACGCGCGCCGCCTCGGCGATGGCCCGGAGCGGGGCGCGCACCGCCGCCGGCTTGGTGGCCGACGCGAAGACGCTGCCGATGGCCACGTAGTCCGCGCCCTCGGCGCGGGCGGCGGCGGCGCGGGCCGGCTGGTCGTAGCACGACACGCCGACGATGCCGCCGGGCAGCGCGGCGCGCGCCTCGCGCACCGGGGCGTCCTCGCGGCCCAGGTGCACGCCGTCGGCGCCGCTGGCGGCGGCGAGCGCGATCGCGTCGTTCACGATGAAGAGCGCGCCGTGCGCGCGGCACAGCGCGGCGAGCGCGGTGGCCTGCGCGAGCGCGAGCGCGGGCGCGAGGTGCTTCGAGCGGTACTGCAGCAGCGCCGCGCCGCCCTCCAGGCAGGCGCGGGCGCGGGCGAGCAGGGCCGCGGTGTCCGCGACCTGCGGCGTGACGGCGTAGAGCCCGCGAAGCGCGCGGCTACTTCTCATCGTCGAGCGCCTCGCGCGCCCAGAACAGGCGGTCGGGCAGGTACTGGCCCATGCCCGGGCGGAAGGCGTGCGAGAGCGCCTGCCAGGTGTAGTCCTGGGCCTCGAACACCGCCTCGCCGATCTCGAGGCCGCGCGCGAGGTTCGCGGCGAGCGCGGCCGCGAGCGTGCAGCCCGAGCCGTGGTAGCTGCCGGGCAGGCGCGGCCACTTGTCGGCGCGCACCACGCCGCCGCGCTGGTAGAGCGTGTTCACGACCTCGGGGGTGGCGTCGTGGGTGCCGGTCACCAGCACGTACTCGCAGCCCGAATCGAGCAGCGCCTGCGCGCATTCGGCCTGGTCCGGGTCGCCCTCGTCCTCGGCGGCGAGCCGGCGCAGCTCCTGGATGTTCGGCGTGACGATGGTGCTCTGCGGCACGAGCAGCTCGCGGATCGCGCTCACCATGTCGTCGCCGGCGAACTCGTCGCCGCGCCCCGAGGCGAGCACCGGGTCGAGCACCAGCGGGATGTCGGGGTAGTCCGAAACGACCTCTGCCACGACGGTCACGATTTCGGTAGAACCGAGCATGCCCATCTTGAAGGCCGCCACCGGCATGTCCTCGAGGATGCAGCGCGCCTGGTCGGCGACCCAGTCGGGGTCGATCGCGAGGAAGGACTCGACGCCGGCGGTGTCCTGGACCGTGAGCGCGGTGACCACCGAGAGGGGATAGCAGCCCATGCTCGCGAGGGCGAGCAGGTCGGCCTGCAGCCCGGCCCCGCTGGTCGGGTCCGAGGCGGCGAACGTGAGGACCGCGGGAATGGAGGGGACGGATGGGCTCATCGGGGGACGCGAGGTGCGGCCAGGCGTTACACTTGAAACCCCGCTCGCGTTGCGCGTGCCGACCGGGGATCGCTACGATGCTGCGGGCAGCCGCGCGCTCCCCCGCATTCTACTCAACCCCCCATGCCTTCGACTATGCCTTCGCCCACCCCGGCCGCCGCGCCGTACAGGACCTGGCGCTGCCTCGCCTGCGGATTCGTCTACGACGAGGCGGAGGGATGGCCCGAGGACGGCATCGCGCCCGGCACGCGCTGGGAGGACATCCCCGCCGGCTGGTGCTGTCCCGAATGCGGCGCGCGCAAGGACGACTTCGAGATGGTCGAGGTCTGAGGCGCGGCGCCCGGCCCCCATCGACTTCGCAAAGCGGTTGAGGAAGGCCGGATTAGCGGTTGTTTAGGCACGATAAAAGGAATAACCTGAGGATCGTTTCCATAGCGGCTGCGCGCAGTCCGGGGAGGGCTGGCGCGCGCCGCCTGTCGCGGTCCGCTTCCAGTGCGCGGAGCGCGGGCGGGCGGCGGGCCGGCGAAGACTCGAGGAAAGCGTGGCGGACTCCAAGAACCTCACGGGCGTGCGCGTGATGGTCATCGACGACAGCAACACCATCCGGCGCAGCGCGGAGATCTTCCTCATGCAGGCCGGCTGCCAGGTGATCCTGGCGGAGAACGGCTTCGACGCGCTGGCCAAGATCGCCGACCACCACCCGGACCTCATCTTCGTCGACATCATGATGCCGCGCCTGGACGGCTACCAGACCTGCTCGCTCATCAAGAAGAGCGGCAAGCACCGGAGCACGCCCGTGATCATGCTCTCGTCCAAGGACAGCCTGTTCGACCGCGCCCGCGGGCGGATGGTGGGCTCCGACGAGTACCTCACGAAGCCGTTCACGAAGGAGAGCCTGCTCAGGGCGGTCGAGCAGCACCTCGCGCAAAGGAGCACCGCCTGATGCGGCAAGGACTTGCAATGACGGAGCGTAGATAAGATGGCGATCAGGAAGATCATGGTGGTGGACGACTCGCCCACCGAGCGGGCGTTCATCGAGGGGCTGCTGAAGAAGCGGGGCTACGAGGTGCTGCTGGTCGACAGCGGCGAGACGGCGATCGAGCGCGCGAAGAGCGACCAGCCGGACCTCATCCTCATGGACGTGGTGATGCCGGGCCTCAACGGCTTCCAGGCCACCCGCGCCATCACCCGCGAGGAGAAGACCAAGCACATCCCGGTCATCATCTGCACCACCAAGGACCAGGAAACCGACAAGATCTGGGGCCTGCGCCAGGGCGCGAAGGACTACATCACCAAGCCCCTGTCGGAGGGCGACCTGCTCGCGAAGATCAAGGCGCTCGGCTAGTCGCGATGGCACGGCGCACCGGACTTCGCGAGTTCCAGCTCTCCGTCGCGGAGCGGCTGCGCACGGCCGCCTCGCGCGCCGCGCTGTCCTCGAAGCTCGGCTTCCAGGTGGGATCCGACAACTGGTTCGTGGCGCTCACCCAGGTAAGCGAGGTGATCCCGGTGCCCTCCACCGTGCGCGTGCCCCTCACCCAGCCCTGGTTCCGCGGCGTGGCGAACGTGCGCGGCAACCTCTGCGGGCTGCTCGACTTCTCGTCCTTCCAGGGCGGCGAGGCGATCGGCCCGGGGATGGAGCGGCGCGTGATCCTGGTCTCGGACCGCCTGCTCCCGGGCTCGGGCCTGCTCGTCTCGCGCATGCTGGGGCTGCGCAACCCGGAGCAGTTCAGCCCAGTCGCCCGCCCGTCCGGCAGCCCGCCCTGGGTGGGCGGCGTGTACTCGGACGCCGGGGGCGGGCGCTGGCTGGAGCTCGACCTTGCCGCGCTCGTGCGAGAGCCGCGGTTCCTCGAAGTTGGCGCGTAGGAGAGCCTCGATGGCGAAAGCACAGACGATGAAACCACCCAAGAGCTCGATCGGGGACTGGCTGCGGCGGCTCGGCGGCCCGAAGCCGAAGGCGGCCGCGCGCCCCGGCGCCGCCCCGTCCTCGACCATGACGAACGTGGCCGCCGCCGCGCGCCCCGCTTCGCAGCCGCGCGCCGCGAAGAAGGCCGCGGCCGGCGCGCGCGAGCCCTGGTCGATCGCCCGGCTGCGCCTGCCGCTGCTGGGGAGCAAGCCGATCACGGCGCAGCTGCAGGTCCTCGCGCTCTTCGCGCTCGTGCTGCTCCTGGGCACGGCCTACATGGTCTACCGGGACACGACGCTGCGCGCGCGCAACGCCACCTACGTCACGATCGCCTCGCAGATGCAGTTCCACACGCAGCGCCTGGCGAAGGCGGCGGGGCTCGCCGCCCGCGGCCAGGGTGCGGCCTTCGCGCAGCTGCAGGACAGCCGCGACCAGTTCGCGAATTATCTGGGCGTGCTGGAGAAGGGTGGCACGGCATTCGACGTGTCCGTGCCGCCGGCCACCGCCGAGAGCCCGGACGTGCGCGCGCGCCTCGGCGACCTCGCCCGGCGCTGGCCGGTGAGCGCCGATGCCGCCACGGCCATCCTCGCCGCGCGCAAGGACCTGGTGGCGCTCGGGCAGAACGTCTCCCAGGTGCGGGTGGTGTCCGAGGAGATGGCCAACCTCTCGCAGGAGCTCACCGGCCTCATGGCGCAGTCCGGCTCCGTGCCGGCCCAGGTGATCAAGGCGCAGCGCCTCACGTTCCTGTCCGAGCGCCTCGGCCGCGGCGCGGCCGAGATCCTCGGCTCGGAGACGATCGAGCCCGAGGTGCCGTTCCTCATGGGCAAGGACACCAACCAGCTGCGCGACCTCATCCGGGGCCTCGAGTCCGGCAGCGAGCCGCTGGGGCTCGTGCCCGTGCGCGACCCCGACTCGCGCGCCAAGCTCGCCGAGCTGAAGAAGCAGTTCCTGCAGTTCGAGAGCAACGTGGGGCCGATCCTGCGCGAGCTGCAGAAGCTCGTCTCGGCGCGGCGGGCGGGCGTGCGGCTGGTGGCGGGCAGCGAGCAGCTGCAGGGCTCGGTCGCGTCGCTGCAGGACACCCTGCAGGCCGAGAAGCCCGTCCTGTCGCTCGCGGCCGTGGCGCTCCTCGCCACCCTGCTCGTGCTCACCCTCGCGCTCATGGCGATGGTGTTCCTCGCCGACACGCGCCGGCGCGCCGCCCAGGCCGAGGCGGAGAACAAGCGCAACCAGGAGGCGATCCTCAGGCTCCTCAACGAGATGGGCGACCTGGCCGACGGCGACCTCACCATCCGCGCGCAGGTGACCGAGGACATCACCGGCGCCATCGCCGACTCGATGAACTACACGATCGACGAGCTGCGCACCCTGGTGCAGGGCGTGAACAGCGCGGCGATCCAGGTGACCCAGAAGACGGCGCAGGCGCAGTCGATCTCGGCCGAGCTGCTGGGCGCGGCCGAGCGCCAGTCGAAGGACATCGAGGAGACGACGGCGCAGGTGCTGCACGTCTCGCGCTCGATCTCGGAGGTGTCGACCACGGCCGAGGAGGGCGCGCGCGTGGCGCAGCGCTCGCTCACGGCGGCCGACAAGGGACGGGCCGCGGTGGAGAACTCGATCGCGGGCATGAACGACATCCGCGAGCAGATCCAGGAGACCTCGAAGCGGATCAAGCGCCTGGGCGAAAGCTCCCAGGAGATCGGCGAGATCGTCGAGCTCATCTCGGACATCACCGAGCAGACGAACGTGCTGGCGTTGAACGCCGCCATCCAGGCGGCATCGGCCGGCGAGGCCGGCCGCGGCTTCTCGGTCGTGGCCGAAGAGGTGCAGCGGCTCGCGGAACGCTCCGGCGAGGCGACCAAGCAGATCGGCGCGATCGTGAAGACGATTCAGGCCGACACGCAGGACGCCGTGGCGGCCATGGAGAAATCGACCATGGGCGTGGTCGAGGGCGCGAAGCTCTCCGACGCCGCGGGCCAGGCGCTCACCGAGATCGACCAGGTGACGAAGAGCCTGGCGCAGCTCATCCAGGCGATCTCGCAGGCCACGCAGACCCAGGCGAACGCGACCAACAAGGTCGCGCACAACATGCAGGACATCCTGGAGATCACGCGCCAGACCACCCGCGGCACCCAGCAGGCGGCGGGCTCGATCCGGGACCTGGCCGCCGTGGCCCAGGAGCTCAAGAGCTCCGTCTCGGGCTTCAAGCTCTAGCGCGCAAGGGGCGTGATGGCAGCCAATCCGGTCTCCGACTTCGATCTCGGCCCGCTCAGCTGGGTCAAGACCGAGATCGACCATTCGTTCGGGCAGGCGCGCGAGAACCTCGACAAGCTCGCCGCCGATCCCGCCGAGCGCGCACCGGTCAAGTACATCCTCACCCACCTGCACCAGGCGACCGGCGCGCTCGCGATGGTGGGCCTGGGCGCGGCCACCCGCTTCAACGAGGAGCTCGAGAAGGTGGTGGCGCACCTCGAGGGCGAGGACGCCCAGCGCCTGCCCGCCGCGGTCGCCATCGCCAAGCGCGGCATCGCGGCGATCTCCGCCTATCTCGACGCGCTCATCGCCGGCCAGCCCGACCATCCGATGCGCCTGCTCGGCCCGTACGTCGAGTTGAACCGCGCCCGGGGGCACAGCGACGCCAACGAGGGCGACCTCTTCTATCCGAACCTCTCCGCGCCGCTGCCGCCGCTCGCGGCCGGCAAGCCGCTCGACGACGCGGTGCTCGCCAAGGCGCTCGCGCTGCAGCGCGCCCAGTACCAGCAGGGGCTGCTGCACATGCTCAAGGGCGCCGACACGGCCGAGGCGCTGCGCCAGATGCACGCGGCGATCACGGCGATCGAGTCGCTGCAGGCGGCCACGCCGAACCGGCCGTTCTGGACCGCGGCCGCGGCGTTCTTCGACGCGCTGGTCTTCGGCGGCCTCGAGCCCGGTCCCGCGGTGAAGCCGCTCTTCGCGCGCCTCGACCAGCAGATCAAGCAGCTCATCGACGGCTCGGCCAAGGTCGCCGAGCGCACGTTCCGCGACCTGCTCCTCGCCGTGGGCCGCGCCGGCGGCGTGTCCGAGCGCGTGACGCTGCTGAAGGAGACCTACCAGCTCGAGCGGCTGCTGGCCGCCCCGGAGAGGGCGCGCGCGGGCGGCGACGACGAGGCGCTGGGCGCCCTGGTGCGGGAGCTGCGCGAGCTCACCGGCCAGCAGAAGGACACCTGGCTCAAGTACACCTCGGGCAACCGCGCGGCCCTCGAGCCGTTCGGCAAGCAGGCGGTCGCACTGGCGGAGCGGGCGGCCAGGCTGCCGAACCGCGACGTGCAGCTCGTCTTCGCCCGGCTCACCGAGGTGGCGCCCACGCTCAAGGCACGCGCCATCCCGCCGTCCGAGGCGCAGGCGCTCGAGGTGGCCACCGCGATGCTCTTCCTCGAGTCGGCGCTCGAGAACTACTTCCGGCTGGGCGCGGACTTCCCGCGCCAGGCCACGGCGGTCACCGAGCGGCTGAAGGGCGCGCTCGCGGGCGACGCGCTGCCGCCGGTCGACACGATGGAAGGCGGGCTGCTCGACGAGATGACGCGCCGGGCCCAGGAGAAGCTGCTCATCTTCCAGGTCGGCCAGGAGGTGCAGGTCAACCTGCAGAACATCGAGCAGGTGCTCGACGGGTTCTTCCGCGACCCGGCCCGGCGCGGCGAGCTGTCCGCGCTCGGCGGCCAGTTCGCGCAGGTGCAGGGCGCCCTGATGATCATGGAGCTCGCCGACGCCGCGGCGCTCAACGCGGCCGTGATGACGCGCGTGCAGCAGTTCGCCGAGGGATCGCTCGACCCGGGGGACGAGGCGGCCGAGATGGTGGCCGACGGCCTGTCGGCGCTGGGGCTGTTCGTGACCGCCCTGCAGCAGGGCTCCGCCTCGGCGCGCGACGTGCTGGTGCCGGCGCTGCGCCGCTTCGGCCTGGCCGAGCCCGAGGAGTCGCCCGTCGAGACCGAGGTGCGTCGCACCGGCACCGTCTCGCCGATCGACATCGACGTGCAGAAGCAGAAGGTGCAGGCGCTGTACGAGGACTGGAAGGAAAAGCCGCTGGAGGCCACGCGCGACAAGCTCGAGAAGGCCGTGGGCCAGCTCCAGCGCGACGCGGCCGTGGTGGCCGACTCGGCGGTCGGGCGCCAGACGGAGGCGGCGCTCGCGGCGATCAAGCAGGCGGTCCACCCCGACCAGACCGGCATCTTCCGCGCGATCCAGGACCTGGCCCCCGACAAGGCGGTGCAGACGCCGACCGCGCAGGTGGTGCAGCTCGTCGACGCCCCCGGCGCCGAGGTGGACAAGGAGCTGCTCGACATCTTCCTCGAGGAAGCCTCCGAGGTCCTCGCCACCATCGCCGAGCACCACGCCGCCTGCCTCGCCGCGCCGCACGACCGCGAGGGCCTCACCACCATCCGGCGCGGGTTCCATACGCTCAAGGGCAGCGGGCGCATGGTGGGGCTCACCGAGCTGGGCGAGATGGCGTGGCAGTGCGAGCAGGTGATGAACAAGTGGCTGAAGGACGAGCGCGCGGCAACGCCGGACCTTCTCGACTTCATCGACCGCGCGCGCGGCGCGTTCCAGGGCTGGATCGCCGAGCTGCGCGAGTTGGGCAGCGCGCATGTGGACGGCGAGGAGCTCGTCCGCGTCGCCGAGGCGCTGAAGAGCGAGCCGGAGCGGCGCGCCATGCCGGCGGCCCAGGCGGCCGCCGGGCCGGGCGCTCCCGCCCCCGTTGGCGAGGCCGCCGCGCCCGGGATGCCTGCCGCACCGGCGCCGTCGCAGCCCCCGCCCGAAGCGGCGGAGCCGGCGGCGGAAGGCCCCGCACGCGAGGCGGCGCCCGCGGCGGCCGAGGCCGCATCGCCGTTCGCGCTCGATTCCGAGCCGCCCGCGCCTGCCGCCCCGGCGTCGCCCGAGCCTGCGCAACCCTTCATGCTCGACCTCGAGTTCCCGGCACCCGCCGACGCCTCCGAGGCGCCGGGCGCCGGCGGGCCCGCGCCGTCGGAGCCCTTCGCGCCCGACCTCGGCTCCCCGGCGCAGGCAACGCCCGAGGCGCCATCCGGGCCGGCGCCGTCGGAGCCCTTCGTGCTCGACCTCGGCTCCCCGGCGCAGGCAACGCCCGAGGCGCCATCCGGGCCCGCGCCGTCGGAGCCCTTCGCGCTGGACTTCGATGCGCTCGCGCCTGCCGCACCGCCGGCACCGCCGCCTGCCGCGCCGCCGCCCGAGTTCTCGTTCGAGTCGCTCGACCTCGCGGCGCCGGCGCCCGAGAGCGCGAGTCCGCCTGCACCCGCCGACGCCGAGCCCCCGGTGCCGGACCTGGCCGAGCTCATCGGCGCCACGGCGCCGGCCCCCGCCGCGCCGCCGCCGCGCGACGAAGGCGAGGAGAACGTAACCGTGGGCGGCGTCGAGGTGCCGGCGGCGCTGTTCGCCATCTATCTGGGCGAGGCCGAGCAGCACTGGGCCAGTCTCGACGCGCAGATGGCATCGATCGAGGCCGACCCGCTGCACCCGGTGGGCGGCGAGTTCATGCGCGCGGCGCACACGCTATGCAGCAGCTCGCGCACCATGGGCTTCGGCGCGGTCGCCGCCCTCGCCTACGCCCTCGAGCGCTGGCTGCAGGACGCGATGGAGCTGCCGCCGGAATTCGACGCCCCGCGCCTGCAGGCCACGCGCGAGGCGATCGAGGCCGTCGGCTCGATGATCGCCGCGTTGCGCACCCGTGCGGCGCCGCAGGAGCGCCCGGATCTCGTGGCGCGGCTGGCCGAGCTGCGCGAGGGACTGCGCGAGGCGCGCCGCACCGGCGAGGGCACGCACATCCGCATGCCCGGGATCGTGCGCGAGGCACTGGCCGCCCGAGAAGCGGACGCGGCCGCAGCGGCACAGCCGCCGGCGGCGCCGCAGGCACCGGCCGAGGTGCAGGCGCCGGCCGAGGTGCAGGCACCGGCCGAGGCGCAGGCACCGGCCGAGGCGCAGGCGCCGGCCGAGGTGCAGGCACCGGCCGAGGCGCAGGCGGTCCACGAGCCGCCGCCTCCCGCGGCGGAAGCGCCGATCCCGCAGGAGGCGCCGGCCGCAGCCGCGGACGAGCCCGAAGGCGCGGCGCCGGCGCAGGGCGAGGGGGCACCGGCCGGGACGTTCGAGGCGGGCAAGGACCAGCGCAAGATCAAGGACGACGTCGACACGGACCTGCTGCCCGTGTTCCTCGACGAGGCCAAGGAGATCCTGCCGGCGGTGAGCGAGGCGCTGCGCCGCTGGAAGGCGGCGCCGGCGGACCACGGGCCCGCGGCGGAGCTGCAGCGCCAGCTGCACACGCTGAAGGGCAGCGCCCGCATGACCGGCCTCATGCGCCTGGGCGAGCTCGCGCATGTCCTCGAGGCGCGCATCGAGGCGATGGACGCGCTGCAGGCGCCTGCCGCGGCCGAGTTCGAGGAGGTCGAGGAGCGGGTGGACCGCTTCTCCTTCTCCCTCGACCGCCTGGCCCGCGGCGAGGAGATCGTCGAGGCCGAGCCGGTGCACGTGCCGGTGGCGGCGGTGTTCGAGCAGCAGAAGGACAAGCCGGCCGCGCTCGCCGTCATCGCGGCGGCGGCCGAGCAGGTGGCGCAGCGCGAGGCGCTGCCGCCGGAGCTGCGCGAGGCGAGGGCGGCGCTGCTGCGGGTGAACGCGGAGCTGATCGACCGCTTCGTGAACGAGGCCGGGGAGCTGTCGATCGCGCGCTCCCGGATCGAGGGCGAGATCGGCGCCTTCCGCCGCGCGTTGAACGACCTCACCGACAACATCTCGCGCATGCGCTCGCAGCTGCGCGAGATCGAGATCGCCGCCGAGTCGCAGATGCAGAGCACGATCAAGGCGAAGGAGGAGAGCGGCGAGGGCTTCGACCCGCTCGAGTTCGACCGCTTCTCGCGCATGCAGGAGCTCACGCGGTTCCTCGCCGAGAGCCTCGGCGACGTGATCACGCTGCACCAGGGGCTGCAGAAGAACCTCGACGAGACCGAGCTCGCGATCCACGCGCAGGCGCGCCTGAACCGGGACCTGCAGCAGGGCCTCATGGGCGTGCGCCTCGTGCCCCTGGGCAACCTCGCCGACCGCTTCTACCGGATCGTGCGCCAGACGGCCAAGGAGCTCGACCGGAAGGCGAACCTCGAGCTCAAGGGCACGCGCACCGAGCTCGACCGCTCGGTGCTCGAGAAGATCACCGCGCCCTTCGAGCACCTGCTGCGCAACGCCATCGCCCACGGCCTGGAGCCACCGGCCGAGCGCCTCGCCGCCGGCAAGCCGGAGATCGGCGAGATCGCCCTGGAGGCCGTGCAGCGGGGCAACGAGGTAGTGCTGTCCGTGTCCGACGACGGCGCGGGGCTCAACTTCCGGCGCATCCGCGACAAGGCGGTCGAGGCCGGCCTCCTCGCCCCGGACGTGGAGCTGCCCGAGGCGCAGCTCGCGCAGTTCATCTTCATGCCCGGGTTCTCCACGGCGAGCGAGGTGAACCAGATCGCCGGGCGCGGCGTCGGCATGGACGTCGTGCGCAACGAGATCACCTCCCTCGGCGGGCGCATCGAGATCGCCTCCTCGCCCGGACGCGGCACCACGTTCACCATCACGCTGCCCCTCACGCTCGCGGTCACGCAGGCGGTGATGCTGCGCGCCGGCGGCGCGGTCTACGCGGTGCCCTCGGTCATGGTCGACCAGGTGCAGGAGCACAAGGCGCAGGCGTACGCCGAACTCGCCGCCGCGGGCGAGGTCGCGTGGAAGGACCACCGCTACCCGCTGCATTCCCTGCTGCCGCTGCTGGGCGAGATCGACACGGCCACGCCGGCGCGCCAGATCCCGGTGCTGCTCCTGAAAAGCGGCACCCAGCGCGCGGCGATCCGCGTCGACGAGATCCTCGGCAACCGCGAGATCGTGGTGAAGACGATCGGGCCGCAGCTCGCCCGGCTGCCCGGCCTGGCCGGCGCCACCGTGCTCGGCAACGGCCAGGTCGTGCTGATCCTCAACCCCGTGCAGCTCGCGCACCGCGACCGCGGCGTGGGCGTCGAGGTGCGCACGGCCGAGGAGACCGCGGCGCGCGCGCCGCTGGTGGTCGACCAGAAGTCGGGCGCGCCCACGGTGATGGTCGTGGACGACTCCCTCACCGTGCGCAAGATCACCGGGCGGATGCTCGCGCGCGAGGGCTACGAGGTGTGCTCGGCGAAGGACGGCGTGGACGCGCTGCAGCAGCTGCAGGAGGTGCGTCCCGACTGCATCCTGCTCGACGTGGAGATGCCGCGCATGGACGGCTTCGAGTTCGCGCGCAACGTGCGCGCCGACGAGGCGCTGCGGGGCATCCCGATCATCATGATCACCTCGCGCACCGCCGAGAAGCATC
This sequence comes from uncultured beta proteobacterium, assembly GCA_963741815.1. Classification (GTDB taxonomy): domain Bacteria; phylum Pseudomonadota; class Gammaproteobacteria; order Burkholderiales; family Usitatibacteraceae; genus Usitatibacter. The sequence continues at coordinate 180,688 of CAVUJI010000003.1, read as the reverse complement.
GCAAGCACGCGGCCGAGCTCGGCGTGAACGAGTACATCGGCAAGCCCTACCAGGAAGACCAGCTGCTCGCCCTCATCCGCCGCTACACCAGCGAGCCCGCCGCCGCCTGAAGTACGGGGTCAGGTTCCTTTTTCGTCCTGTCCCTTTTTCGCCTACAGGAAATAGGCGAGCACGACCGCCGCGAGCACGATCCGGTACCAGGCGAAGGCGCGGAAGTCGTGGTGGGCCACGTAGCGGATGAGCCCCTTCACGGCGACGAGCGCCGCCACGAAGCTCACGACGAAGCCCACGGCGATCCTCCCGGCGTCCGCCGCCGAGAGCAGCTCCCGGTACTTCACCAGCTCGTAGCCGGTCGCGGCGAACATGATCGGGATCGCGAGGAAGAACGAGAACTCGGTGGCCACCGCTCGCGACAGCCCGAACGCCATCCCGCCCATGATCGTGGCTCCCGAGCGCGAGGTCCCCGGGATGAGCGCCAGGCACTGCGCCACGCCCACGGCGAGCGCGTCGCGCCACGTCATGTCGTACATGCTCGTCACGCGCGGCGCACCGCGCCGGGCGTACCAGCGCTCGACGGCGACGATCGCGAGCCCGCCCACGGCGAGCGCCACCGCCACCGTGACCGGGTTGAAGAGGTGCTGCTTGATGGCCTTCTGGAACGCGAGGCCCACCAGGGCCGCGGGAAGGAACGCCACGAAGAGGTTCGCCGCGAAGCGCTGCTGCACGGCGTCGGAAGCGAGCCCCGAGAACGCGCGCCCGATGCGCACGCGGAATTCCCAGCACACCGCGAGGATGGCGCCCAGCTGGATGACGATGTCGAACACCTTGTCCGCCTCGCCGGTCTGGCCGAGGAGGTCGGAGACGATGATCAGGTGGCCGGTGGACGAGATGGGAAGGAACTCGGTGAGCCCTTCCACCACCCCGAGGACGAGCGCGCTCAGGAGGGCGGGAAAATCCATGCCGCGCTAGTCTAAGGGAGATTGCGAAGGAGGGATTCGGTGGACCGGAGAAGCGTGCTGGGGTTCCTCGCGGCGTCGGGCGCGCTCGCGGCTCTGCCCGCGCCCGCGCGCCCGGGCGGCATCCTCGCGCGGGCGATCCCGGCGAGCGGCGAGCGCCTGCCCGCGATCGGCATGGGCACCTGGATCACGTTCGACGTGGCGGGCGATCCCGCCGCAGGGCGGGTGCGCGCGCAGATCCTGCGCCGCTTCTTCGCCGCCGGCGGCACGCTGATCGACTCCTCGCCCATGTACGGCGGCTCCGAGCAGGTGCTGGGGGAGGAGATGCCGCGGGGCGCGCCGGTGTTCGCCGCGACGAAGGTGTGGACCATGGGCGAGCTCGCGGGGCGGCTGCAGATGGAGGCGTCGCGGCGGCTGTGGAAAGTGCCGCGCTTCGACCTGCTCCAGGTGCACAACCTCCTCGACTGGGAGACGCACCTCGCGACGCTGCGGCAGTGGAAGGCCGAGGGCCGCGTGCGCTACGTGGGCGTGACGACCTCCCATGGCCGGCGGCACGACCTCGCCGCGCGGATCCTCCGGCGCGAGCAGCTCGACTTCGTGCAGTTCACCTACAACGTGACGCACCGCGAGGCCGAGCGCGACCTGCTGGCGCTCGCGGCCGACCGCGGCGTGGCGGTGATCGTGAACCGGCCCTTCGACGGCGGCGCGCTCTTCGGGCCGAGGACGGCGCGGCCGCTGCCCGGGTGGGCGCGGGAGCTCGATTGCGCGAGCTGGGCCGAGGCGTTCCTCAAGTTCGTGGTCTCGCACCCGGCGGTGACCTGCGCGATCCCCGCCACCTCGCGCCCGGCGCACATGCGCGAGAACATGCGCGCCCTTTCGGGCCCGCTGCCCGACCGCGCGCTGCGCGAGCGGATCGTGGCGGATTTCGCGCGGGGCTGAAGCTCTTGCCCGGGACGCAGGAGCTACTGCTTGCTGTAGATCTCCGCGCCCTGCTTCACGAACTCGACCGCCTTCACCTCCATCCCCTTCTCCAGCGCCTCGCTCGTCGGTCACGCCGTGCTTGGCCGCGTAGTCGCGCACGTCCTGCGTGATCTTCATCGAGCAGAAGTGCGGCCCGCACATCGAGCAGAAGTGCGCGAGCTTGGCGCCGTCCTGCGGCAGCGTCTCGTCGTGGAACTCGCTTGCGCCTTGTCCGGGTCGAGGCCGAGGTTGAACTGGTCGTCCCAGCGGAACTCGAAGCGCGCCTTGGAGAGCGCGTTGTCGCGCATCTGCGCGCCCGGATGCCCCTTGGCGAGGTCGGCGGCGTGCGCGGCGATCTTGTAGGCGATGATGCCGTCCTTGACGTCGTCCTTGTTCGGGCAGGCCGAGGTGCTCCTTGGGCGTGACGTAGCAGAGCATCGCGGTGCCGTACCAGCCGATCATCGCCGCGCCGATGCGCGCTCGTGATGTGGTCGTAGCCGGGCGCGATGTCGGTGGTGAGCGGGCCCAGCGTGTAGAACGGCGCCTCGTCGCACATGCTCGAGCTGCTAGGTCCATGTTCTCCTTGATGAGGTGCATCGGCACGTGGCCCGGGCCCTCGATCATCACCTGCACGTCGTGCTTCCAGGCGATCGTGCGTCAGCTCGCCCAGCGTCTCGAGCTCGGCGAACTGCGCCTCGTCGTTGGCGTCGTCGATCGAGCCGGGGCGCAGGCCGTCGCCGAGCGAGAACGCCGACGTCGTAGGCGGCCATGATCTCGCAGATCTCCTCGAAGTGCGTGTAGAGGAAGCTCTCCCGGTGGTGCGCGAGGCACCACTTGGCCATGATCGAGCCGCCGCGCGAGACGATGCCGGTCATGCGGCTGCGCGGTCAGCGGGACGTAGCGGCAGGCGCACGCCGGCGTGGATCGTGAAGTAGTCGACGCCCTGCTCGGCCTGCTCGATCAGCGTGTCGCGGAAGATCTCCCAGGTGAGCTCCTCGGCCTTGCCGTCGACCTTCTCGAGCGCCTGGTAGATCGGCACCGTGCCGATCGGCACCGGCGAGTTGCGCACGATCCACTCGCGCGTCTCGTGGATGTTCTTGCCGGTGGAGAGGTCCATCACCGTGTCGGCGCCCCAGCGGATCGCCCAGGTCATCTTCTCGACCTCCTCGCCGATCGAGGAGCCGACGCGCGGAGTTGCCGATGTTGGCGTTGATCTTCACCAGGAAGTTGCGGCCGATGATCATCGGCTCGCTCTCCGGGTGGTTGATGTTGGCCGGGATGATCGCGCGGCCGCGCGCCACCTCGTCGCGCACGAACTCGGGCGTGATCGCGTCGGGAATGGCCGCGCCGAAGGATCGCCTGGTGCTGCCGGCCCATAGCTCGGCCGGCGCACGCCCTTCGGGCCTGACGCGCGCAGCGCCTCGAGGTACTCGCGCGGCGCTGGTTCTCGCGGATCGCGATGAACTCCATCTCCGGCGTGACGATGCCGCGCCGCGCGTAGTGCATCTGCGTCACGTTGGCGCCGCGGCCGTCGCGCGGCGCGGCGCGCGCTGCAGGTCGAAGCGCAGCTCGGCGAGCTTCGGGTCGGCGAGGCGCTCGCGCCCGTACGCCGAGCTCGGCCCGTCGAGCGTCACCGTGTCGCCGCGCTCCTCGATCCAGCGGCGCGCGCAGCGGCGCGCAGCCCCGCAGCGGATGTCGATGCGCGCTGCCGGGTCGGTGTACGGGCCGCGAGGTGTCGTAGACGACGACCGGCGGGTTCGTCCTCGGCGCCGAAGGCGGCCGGCGTGTCGCCCTGCGAGATCTCGCGCATCGGCACGCGCATGTCGGGCGCGCGAGCCTTCGACGTAGACCTTGCGCGAGCGCGGCAGCGGCTGGACCGCGGCCTCGTCGACGTGGGCGGCTGGGCGATGAACTTGGGCGTTGCGTTCATGGTGGCTCCTTCGGCGGTCGGTGCGGGTGGCCGGGAGGGAGCGCGAGAGGGATTTCCGCGACGCTCCCTACGCCGGCATTACCCGGATCAGGTTCCAAGGGACTCTCTCACTGCGGGAAGTTCCGCAGACCCCTGCGTTCGTGGACCAGTATAGCAACGCGGACGGCCCTCAGGCCGCGCCCGCCGCCAGGCGGATCAGCGCCTCGGCGAAGGCCTGCGTAGCCGCCGCATCGCCGAAGAGGCGGCCGCGGCGCGCGGCCACGGCGGAGCGCCACTCGGCGTTGCGCCCGGGCCGCGCCGCCTCCACCGCGGTCCGGGCGTACGCCTCGGGCGAATCGGCGACGAGCGCGGCGAGGCCCATGAGGTCGAGCATGGCCGCGGTCTGCCGGGCGCGCATGTAGCGCCCCCGCAGCGCGACGACGGGGGTGCCCGCCGCGAAGGCGTCGAGGCTCGTGTTGCCGCCCGACCAGCGCACGGGATCGAGCACCACGTCGGCGGCGGCGAGCACGCGCCGGAACGACGCCCCGTCCATGCGCGGGAGGAACTTGAGCTGCCCGCGCGGGGGCACGCCCTCGCGCTCGAGCGCGCCCTGCAGGCGGGCGGCGAAGGCCCGGGTCACCGCGGGCGACGGCGCCTGGAAGAGGAGCAGCACGCCGGCCTCGTCGGCCGCGAGCACGCGGGCGAGGAGCGCGTCCATGTCGGGATGCACCTTGAAGAGCGACTGCGGGCACGCATACACGCGCCGACCCGGCGCGATGCCCAGGTGCTCGCGCGGCATCGGCCCGTCCGTGGCGGGCATGGCGTATTCCACGCCGATGCCGGGCAGGCCCACGAGGGGCTCGACGTAGTGGCCCGCGGCGTCGGGCGGCTCCATCGCCGCGCAGGTGAAGTACGCGTCGATCGCGTCGCTGCCGGTGGTGACCGGGTGTCCCCAGCCCGCGCACTGCACCGGCGCCAGGCGCAGCGCGGCGAGCAGCGAGCTCGTGGAGCCCATGCCGACCTCGGGGTGCACCAGCACGTCGAGCCCGTCGGCGGCGATGCGCTCGGCGATCGCGCGCGTGCCGGCGAGCAGGTGGGTGAAATGCTCGCTCGCCCCGGCGATGCGCTGGGTGAACGCGTCGGACAGGGGGGCGGTATGGTAGACGAACCGCTCGAAGCGTTCGCCGTCCAGTCCGGTCACCCAGCGCTCGAAATAGCGCCCCGCGGTGCAGTCGCGGAATATCGTGCCCGCGAATCCGACGCGCAGCCTGCCGCCGCCCGCGCGCCGCGGACGGGACGCGCGCAGGCCGGGCGCGGCCGCCCCGGCGAGGCGCGCCAGCAGCGTCGAGTACCGGCGCTGGAGCTCCCAATCGTCCTCGCCCTGGTAGGCGAGGAGGAAGTTGTTGCGCTCGAGGTCGAAGACCCGGTCCGGGTGCGAAAGCCATCGCGGCAGCTCCTCGAGCGTGCGCGCCAGACCCTCGGCGTAGCGCGCGCGCCAGCGCACGGCATCGGCGGCATGCGCGTACACCGGGGGCAGCATCAGGCGCTCGCCCAGCACGAGGCGCAGGTCGTCGGGGAAGCGCTCGAGCCCTGCCCGCAGGGCCGCGAGCGCGCCTTCGGCATCGCCCAGCTCCTGCTTCACCACGCCGCGCAGGGCCGAGGTGGCCGCGTCGGCGGCCCCGGCTGCGGCGGCGGCATCGAGGGCGCGGTCGGCCTCCTCGAAGCGCCAGTGCTCCGCGTAGAGGTGGCCGATCGCCAGCCACTCCGGCGCGCCGGGGGGCGCGGCGGCGGCCGCGCGCCCGAGGCTCGCCAGCGCCGCGCCCGCGTCGCCCAGGGCGCGCTGCACCGAGGCGAGCTGCACCTCGAGCCCGGGGTCGCGCGCGCCCCGGGCCACGGCCTGCTCGAGCACCTCGCGCGCTTCCTCGCGCCGCTGCGCGCCTTCCAGGCGCGCGGCCAGGCGCCGGCTCGCCGCCGCGAGCGGGGGATCGAGCGCGGCGGCGCGGCGCAGCGCCGCGAGGGCGCCGTGCGCTTCCCCCGCGTCCTCGAGCGCGATCGCGAGGTGCAGCTCGAGCATCGCCGAGGGGACCGGGAGGCGCGCCCGCAGCGCCTCGAGCAGGCGCGCGGCCCGAGCCGGCTCGCCCAGCGCCGCATGGGCGCGCGCCACGAGGAACGCGGCTTCGGGATCGCCGGCGGCGTCGAGGGGCGCGAGGCGCTCGAGCGCGCGGCCCGGCGCGCCCTCCACGATGTCGATCTCGGCGAGCTGCCGTGCCACCCCCGGAGCGGCGTGCGCGGCGAGCGGCTCGAGCAGCGCGCGCGCCTCGCGCGGGCGTCCGGCGGCGAGAAGCCGTTGCGCGTGGGCGAGCGGATCGGGCGGGAGGGCCATGGCGGGGAAGGCAAGCGGACAGCGAATGTGCGCGACGCCCGGGCGCGGCGTCAAGGCGCGCGGGATTGACAAATACTGGACGAGCGTATAGTTTGGCGCCATGGGTCGTCCCTCCCGCAACCTCGACCGTGCCCTGCTCGCCGCGGGCCGCCGTCTCTTTCCCGAGCGCGGCTGCGCGGGGCTCGCCGTGCGCGAGGTGGCGCAGGCCGCCGGCGTGAACCTGGGGATGTTCCACTACCACTTCCGCTCCCGCGAGGCGTTCGTGCGCGCCGTGATGCAGCAGGCGTACGAGGAGATGTTCGCCTCGCTCGCCCTCGAGCTCGACGCGCGCGCCGGCACCCTCGCCGCGCTGCGTGCCGCGATGGCGGTGCTCGGGCACTTCGTGCGCGACAACCGCGCGTTCGTCGCCCGCATCCTCGCCGACGCGATGGGCGGCGAGGCCTGCGCGCGGGAGTTCCTGAAGGAGAACGTGCCGCGGCACCTCGAGGTGCTGCGCGCGCTGGTGGAGCGCGGGCAGCGCGAGGGCGTGCTGCTGCCCCTCGCGATGCCGCAGGCGCTGGCGATCTGCGCCGGGTCGGTGCTCGCGCCGATCGTCTTCGCCGCCGCGGCCGGCGGCGCCGGCGGCGTGGGCCGGGCGCGCGCCCGCGGGCTGGAGGCCGCGCTGCTCACCGACGCGGCGATCGCCGAGCGCATCGCGCGCGCGATCGCGGCGATCTCGGCGCCGGGCGCGCGCGCGCGCCGCACGCCGGGCCGGCGGGAAGCGGCGTGAAGCGCGCCCTCGCCCTCGCCGGGGCCGCGCTCGGGCTGGCCGCCTGCGGCGCGCCCGCCAGCGACGTGCTCCAGGGCTACGTCGAGGGCGAATACGTGCGCGTGGCTTCGGCCTACCCGGGCACGCTGGTGCGCCTGCACGTGCGGCGCGGGGACCAGGTGGCGCCCGGCGCCCCGCTCTTCGCGCTCGAGGCGCAGAGCGAGGAGGCCGCGCGGCGCGAGGCCGAGGCCCGCGTGCGCCAGGCCGAGGCCCAGGTCGAGGACCTGAAGAAGGGCAAGCGCCCGACGGAGATCGGGGCGCTGCGCGCGCAGGTGGCGCAGGCGCAGGCCGCCGCCCGGCTCGCCGAGCGCGAGCTCGCGCGCCAGCAGGACCTCGTCGCCAAGGGATTCGTGAGCCGCCAGGTGCTCGACCAGGCGCGCGCCGCCCGCGACCAGGCGCGCGACCGGCTCGCCGAGGCGCGGCAGAACCTCGCCACCGCGCAGTCCGGCTCCCGCCCCGACGAGATCCGGGCCGCCGAGGCGGCGCTCGCGGCCGCGCGCCAGGCGCTCGCCCAGGCCGAATGGCGCCTGGCGCAGAAGACCGTGGCCTCCACGGTGGGCGGCGAAGTCGCCGACACGCTCTTCACCCGGGGCGAATGGGTGCCCGCCGGCTCGCCCGTCGTGAGCCTGCTGCCCCCGGGGAACGTGAAGGTGCGCTTCTTCGTGCCCGAGCCGCGCCTGGGCGCCGTGCGCGTGGGCGAGCGCGTGGCGGTCTCGTGCGACGCCTGCCCGCCGGGACTCGCGGCGACCGTCTCGTTCGTGGCCCCGCAGCCGGAGTACACGCCGCCCTTCATCTACAGCAAGGACAGCCGGGCGAGCCTGGTCTTCCTGGTCGAGGCGCTCCCCGCCCCCGGCGAGGCGGCGAAGCTGCATCCCGGCCAGCCGGTGGACGTGCGGCTGCCGTGAGCGCCGCCGCGGGCGCTCGCCCCGTGATCGACGTCGAGGGCCTCACCAAGCGCTTCGGCGCCAAGACCGTGGTCGACCACTTCGGCCTGCGCGTGGACCGCGGCCAGATCTACGGCTTCCTGGGCCCGAACGGCAGCGGCAAGACGACGACGATCCGCATGCTCTGCGGCCTGCTCACGCCCGACGCGGGCCGCGGCACCTGCCTCGGCTACGACATCCGCACCCAGTCGCGGCAGATCAAGCGCGAGGTCGGCTACATGACCCAGCGCTTCAGCCTGTACGAGGACCTCTCGATCGAGGAGAACCTCGACTTCGTGGCGCGCGTGTACGAGCTCGCCGACCGGCGGCGCGCGGGTGGCGGCGATGCTCGAGCGCCTCGGGCTCGCCGCCCGGCGCCGGCAGCTCGCGGGCGCGCTCTCCGGCGGGTGGAAGCAGCGCCTGGCGCTCGCCGCCTGCCTGCTGCACGACCCGCGGCTGCTGCTCCTCGACGAGCCCACCGCGGGGGTGGACCCGGGCGCGCGCCGCGACTTCTGGGACCACATCCACGCCCTGTCCGAGGCGGGCGTCACCGTGCTCGTGAGCACGCACTACATGGACGAGGCCGAGCGCTGCCATGCGCTCGCCTACATCGCCTACGGCAAGCTCCTCGCCCACGGGCCGGTCGACGAGGTCGTGCGGGAGGCGGGGCTTTCGACGTGGGAGGTGGAGGGCCCGGAGCTGGCCGGCCTCGCGCGGGAGCTGCGCGCCAGCCCCGGCGTCGAGATGGTCGCCCCCTTCGGCGCGACGCTGCACGTGAGCGGCACCGACGCCCCGGGCCTGCGCGCCGCGCTCGCGCCGCTCGCCGCGCGCCCGGGCGTGGCCGTGCGCGAGGTGCCCCCGGGGCTCGAGGACGTCTTCATCCACCTCATGCGCGACGCCGGCGAGGCGCGGCGCCCGCCGCCCCTCGCCTGAGCATGTTCGCCTGGGGCCGCTTCGTGGCGATCCTCGTGAAGGAGTTCGCGCAGCTGCGCCGCGACCGCCTCACCTTCGCGATGATGATCGGGATCCCCGTGATCCAGCTCGTGCTCTTCGGCTACGCGATCAACCTCGACCCGAAGCGCCTGCCCACGGCGGTGGTGAGCGCCGACCCCAGCCCGTTCTCGCGCGCGCTGGTGCAGGGGCTGGTGAACAGCGGCTACTTCCGCATCGTCGACACGCCGGCGACGGTCGCCGCGGGCGAGCGGCTGATCGCGCTGGGCGAGGTGCAGTTCCTGCTGCGCATCCCGCAGGATTTCTCCCGCCGGCTGCAGCGCGGCGAGCGTCCCGCGGTGCTGCTCGAGGCCGACGCGACGGACCCCGCGGCCACCGGCAACGCCATCGCCGCCCTGGGGGAGGTGAGCCGGCGCGCCCTCGCGCGCGAGCTCACCGGGCCGCTGGCACCCCTCGCCGCGGGCGAGGCGCCCTTCGAGATCCGCGTGCACCGCCGCTACAACCCCGAGGGGGTCACCGAGTACAACATCGTGCCGGGGCTGATCGGCGTCGTGCTCACGCTCACCCTGGGCATCATGACGGGGCTCGCCATGACGCGCGAGCGCGAGCGCGGCACGATGGAGAACCTGCTCGCCACCCCGGTGCGCCCGCTCGAGGTCATGCTGGGCAAGATCGTGCCGTACATCTTCATCGGCTACGCGCAGGTGGCCGTGATCCTCGTGGCCGCGCGCTTCCTCTTCCACGTGCCGATGGTGGGAAGCCTCGCGCTGCTCTCGGCGGTGCTCGTGGTCTTCATCGCGACCAACCTCGCCATCGGATTCACGTTCTCCACCTTCGCGAGGAGCCAGATGCAGGCGATGCAGATGGCGATCTTCTTCTTCCTGCCCTCGATGCTGCTGTCCGGCTTCATGTTCCCGTACCGGGGGATGCCCGGCTGGGCCCAGGTGCTCGGCGAGGTCCTGCCCCTCACCCACTTCCTGCGGATCGTGCGCGGCATCATGCTCAAGGGCAACGGGGCGGCCGAGGTGGCCCCCCACGTGTGGCCCCTGCTGGCGATCCTGGCGGCCGTGGCGGCCCTGGCCCTCGCGCGCTACCGCCGCACCCTCGACTGACGCAGCGCAAAGACGCGACAGGCTCCTTTGATACAATGCGCGGTGGTTTCGCGCCCCTTCTTTCCCCTTCCCGCCCCGGTCCCCGCCATGAACTTCGAGCAAGCGCGCTTCAACATGATCGAGCAGCAGATCCGGCCCTGGGAGGTGCTCGATCCCGCTGTCCTGGAGCTGCTCTTCGAGGTCAAGCGCGAGAACTTCGTGCCGCCCGAGCACCGCGAGCTCGCGTTCGCGGACCTCGAGATCCCGCTGGGACACGGCGAGCAGATGATGCAGCCGAAGATCGAGGCGCGCATCCTGCAGGAGCTGGGCCTGAAGCCCGACGACGAGGTCTACGAGGTGGGCACGGGTTCCGGCTACCTCACCGCGCTGCTCGCGCGCAGCACCCGCCATGTCACGACCGCGGAGATCTACCCCGACCTCAAGGCGCGCGCCGAGCGCAACCTCGCGGCCGCGGGCGTGCGCAACGCGACGCTGCTCGAGGGCGACAGCGCCCGCGCGCCCCTGGGCGAGAGCGCCTACGACGTGATCGTGCTCACCGGCTCCACCCCCTTGCTGCCCCGGGCCTTCCTCGACCGGCTGAAGCCCGGCGGGCGCCTCTTCGCGGTGCTGGGCGACCTGCCCGCCATGAAGGCCGTGCGCGTGACGCGGGCCGGGGACTCGTTCGGCGACGTGGCGCTGTTCGAGACGGTGCTCAAGCCCCTGGTGAACGCCGTCCAGCCCTCCCGCTTCCGCTTCTGAGGCGCCGCGAGCGCCGGAAAAGAGTTTATGAGAACTGCCCGTTTCGCGATCGCCCTCGTCGCGGCCGCGGCGCTTCCCGCTGCCGCCGCCGACCTCGCCACGCTCTACAAGGACGCGCTGGTCTCCGACCCGGTCTACCAGTCCGCCCGCGCGCAGTACCAGGCGGCCACCGAGCGCCTGCCGCAGGCGCGCGCCGCGTACCTGCCGGCGATCGGCTTTTCGGCCTCGGTCTTCCGCAACGACGTCGACCGCAGCATCGCCCAGGACCTGCAATACACCAACAAGGTCTACGCGGTGACCCTCTCGCAGCCGGTCTTCCGGGCGCAGAACTGGATCGCCATCGGGCAGGCGCGCAAGCAGGTGCTGCAGGCCGAGTACGTGCTCGCCGCCGCCCAGCAGGACCTCGCGCTGCGCGTGGCGCAGGCCTACTTCGACGTGCTGCTCGCGCAGGACAACGTGGCGCTGTCCGAGACGCAGAAGGCGGCGATCGACCAGCAGCTCGCCCAGGCCAAGCGCAACTTCGAGGTGGGCACCGCGACCATCGTCGACACGCTCGAGGCGCAGGCCCGCTACGACCAGGCCATGGCCAAGGAGATCGCCGACAAGAACGACCTCGAGGTGAAGCGCCACGCGCTCGCGGTGCTGCTCGGCAGGCTGCCCGACGGGCTGGCGCCCCTGCGCGAGCCGCTCGCGCTCGCCCCGCCCGTGCCGAACGACATCGAGGCGTGGGTGAAGTCGGCCACGGAGTCGAGCTTCCAGGTGGCGCAGGCGCGCGCGGGCTACGAGATCGCGCGCGAGGAGATCCAGCGCCAGCGCGCGGCCCACCTGCCCACGGTCGACCTGTCGGGCAACTACTCGCGCAGCGACAACCCGGCCACCGCGGTACCCGACCTGGTGGGGCCGATCACCAACAGCTCGGCCATCGGGCTGACGCTCTCGGTGCCGATCTTCTCCGGCGGCCTCATCCGGTCGCGCGTGCGCGAGGCCGTCGCCCAGAGCGAGAGGGCGCGCGAGGACCTCGACAACGCCGAGCGCAACGCCGCGCAGGCCGCGCGCGCCAACTTCCTCAACGTGACCAACGGCATCGCGCAGGTGCGCGCGCTCGAGCAGGCGCGCGTTTCCACCCAGAGCCAGCTCGACTCCACGATCCTCGGGCGCGACGTGGGCGTGCGCACCAGCGTGGACGTGCTCAACGCCCAGCAGCAGGTGTTCCAGACGCGCCGCGACCTGCAGCAGGCCCGCTACAACTACCTGCTCAACACGCTGCGGCTGAAGGCCGCCGCGGGCGTGCTCGGCGAGGCCGACATCGAGAAGGTGAACCGCACGCTCGCGCGCTAGCCCGTTCCCGCGGCCGGTCCCAGCGCCGCGCGGATCCAGTCGAGGAGGCGCTCGACGGCGCCGCGATGCGTGGCCACGAAACGCACTCCGTTGGCACCCATCGCGGCGCGGCGCGCGGCGTCGGCCGAGAGCGCGGCGGCGGCCGCCAGCGCCTCGGCGGCATCCGCCACCCGCAGCGCGGCCCCCGCCGCGACCGCCGTCGCGGCCGCCTCCTCGAAGTTGTACGTGTGGGGACCCAGGATCACGGGACGGCCCGCGGCGCAGGCCTCGATCAGGTTCTGGCCCCCGTACGGCAGGAAGCTGCCGCCCATCAGCACCACGTCCGCCGCCTCGTAATAGGCGGCCATCTCCCCCATCGAGTCGCCCAGCACCACGCGCAGCGCCGGATCGACGGGCCCCTCGTCGCTGCGCCGGGCGAGCGGCACCCCGCGGGCGCGCGCGAGCGCCGCGACCTCCTCGAAGCGCTGGGGATGGCGCGGCACGAGGACGAGCAGGGCGTCGCCCGCGCCCGGCAGCGCCGCGAACGCCGCGAGGAGCGCCTCCTCCTCGCCCTCGCGCGTGCTGCCGGCCACCCAGACCGAGCGCCCCCGCCCGAAGCGCTCGCGCAGCGCGCGCCCGCGCGCGAGGAGCGCCGCGTCCACCGCGACGTCGAACTTCACGTTGCCGACCACGGCCACGCGGCGCGCGCCCAGCGCCTCGAAGCGGCGCGCGTCGGCGTCGGCCTGGGCGGCGATGCCGGCGAGGTTCGCGAGCGCCCAGCGGGTAAGCCGCGGGAAGCGCGCGTAGCGCCGCGCCGAGCGCTCCGACAGGCGCGCGTTGCCGAGCACCACGGGCACGCCCGCGCGGGCGCACTCCTCGAGCAGCCGCGGCCAGATCTCGGTTTCCATCACGATTCCGAACTGCGGGCGGTAGCGGCGCACGAAGTTGCGCACGGCGAAGCCCAGGTCGTACGGCAGCCAGGCCTGCTCCACGCGCTCGCCGAGCAGGGCGCGGCCGGCCGCCCTGCCCGTGGGCGTCATGTGGGTGAGGAGGATGCGATGGCGCGGATAGCGCCGGGCGAGCGCCTCGATCACCGGCACCGCCGCGCGCGTCTCCCCCACGGAGACGGCGTGCACCCAGATCCGGGGCGCCGGGGGCACCGCGCCGTAGCGGCCGAAGCGCTCGCCCACGTGCTCGAGGTAGCCCGGCTGGCGCCGCGCGCGCCACGCGAGGCGCGCGAGCGCGAGGGGTGCGAGGACCAGCCACGCGAGCGCGTAGGCCGCCCTCGTCATGGGGACCCGGCCGCGCCGAGCGCGGCCGCGACGTCGTCCACCCCGGGCGGCGCGCCCGGTGCGCCGAGGTTCACCGCCGCCGCGCCCCCATGCAGGCCGGTGCGCGCCGGGTCCGTGGCGCAGTAGATGCCCACGGTCGGGCGGCCGAGCGCCACGGCCAGGTGCGTGAGGCCGGTGTCCACGCCGGCCACGCACGCCGCATGGGCGAGCAGCGCGGAGGCGGCAGCGAGATCCATCGCCGGGGCGGCGAGGGCGCCCGGGACGGCGGCGGCGATACGCGCGGCCTCCTCGCGCTCGGCGGCGTCGCCCCCGGGCAGGACCACGGCGAGGCCGTGCCCCACGAGGCGGCGCGCGAGCGCGATCCAGCGCGCGGCCGGCCAGCGCTTCGCCGGGCGGCTCGCGGCGTGGAGCAGGACGGCGTAGGGGCGCTGCGGCGCCCATGGCGGCGGCGCCTCGGGCGCACGCAGGCCGTAGCGCGGCACCGGCGGCGGCTCGTAGCCGAGCACGCGCGCCACCAGCAGGCGATTGCGCTCGACGGCGTGCAGCGCGCGCGGCACGGGGATCGCCACGTCGTAGCAGCGCGCGGCCAGGCGCTCCCGGGCGCTCGCCGCGTCGGGGCCGAAGGCGGGGCCGCGGGCGAACGTCGCCACGAGGCCGCTCTTCACGAGCCCCTGCGTGTCGATCACGAAGTCCCAGCGCCCGCGCGCGAGCGCGGCGCGCAGCGCCGCGAGGCGCCGCCACTGCGCGGGCGCGAAGGGATGCGCGCGCAGGCCGCGCAGGTTGACGGGAAAGACCTGCGCCACGGCCGGATGCAGGCGCACGAGGTCGGCGTACGCTTCCTCCACGGCCCAGGCGAAGCCGGCGCCGGGCAGGTGCGCGGCCGCATCCGTGAGCGCCGGGAAATGATGGACCACGTCGCCGAGCGAGGAGAGCTTGACGAACAGGATGCGCGGCCCGGGCATGCGGCATTCTAATCCGGCGCGTCGAGGGTAGAATGGCGGGCTTCGCAGCGCGACTTCCGAACGCAAACGCCGTGGCGACCAGCGCCGACGACAAGCTCCCCGTCACCGTGGCCGTGATCACCTACAACGCCGGGTCGCAGGTCGGCGAATGCCTCGCGAGCGCGGCGTTCGCCGCGGAGATCCTCGTCGTCGACTCCGGCAGCACCGACGACACCGTCGAGGTGGCGAAGCGCCACGGCGCGCGGGTCGAGGCGCGCGACTGGATGGGCTTCGGGCGGCAGAAGCAGCACGCGGTGGCGATCGCCCGCCACGACTGGGTGCTGTGCCTCGACGCCGACGAGCGGGTCACGCCGCGCCTGGCGCGCGCCATCCGCGCCGCGGTCGCCGACCCGCGCTACCGGGCCTGGCGCATGGCGCGGCGCAACCGCTTCCTCGGGCGCTGGCTCGCCCACGGCGAGGGGTACCCGGACTGGACCGTGCGCCTCTTCCACCGGGCGCACGCCGGCTGGTCGAACGACGAGGTGCACGAGGCGGTGCTCACCACGGCCGAGGTGGGCCGCCTCGACGGCGACCTGCTGCACGATTCGGCGGAGGACATGACCACGTACCTGCACAAGCAGAACCGCTACACGAGCCTGCACGCGCGCGCGCTCTACGACCAGGGGGTGCGGGCGGGCTACTGGCGACTGCTCGCCAGCCCGCTCGCGCGCTTCGTGAAGTTCTATTTCCTTCGCCTGGGCTTCCTCGACGGCGGCCCGGGCTTCGCCCACATCGTGATCGGATGCAACAACACGTTCCAGAAGTACCTCAAGCTGATCGAGCTGCAGAAGGCGGCCGCGGGCCGCGCCGGGGGCGCGGCATGATCCTCGTGACCGGCGGGGCCGGGTTCATCGGCTCGAACTTCGTGCTCGACTGGATCGCCGCCACGGGCGAGGCGGTGGTCAACCTCGACAAGCTCACCTACGCGGGCAACCCGGCCAACCTCGCCTCGCTCGCGGGCGACGAGCGCCACCGCTTCGTGCACGGCGACATCGGCGACGCCGCGCTCCTCGAGCGCCTCTTCGCCGAGCACCGCCCGCGCGCGGTCGTGCACTTCGCCGCCGAGAGCCACGTCGACCGCTCGATCCAGGGGCCGGGGGAGTTCGTGCGCACCAACGTCGTGGGCACCTTCACCCTGCTCGAGGCGGCGCGCGCGTGGTGGCGGCGGCTCGAGGGCGCGGCACGCGAGGACTTCCGCTTCCTGCATGTGTCCACCGACGAGGTCTACGGCACGCTGGGCGAGCACGACGCGCCCTTCCGCGAGACCACCGCGTACGCGCCCAACAGCCCGTACTCGGCCTCGAAGGCGGGAAGCGACCACCTCGTGCGCGCCTACCACCACACCTACGGGCTGCCGACGCTCACGACGAACTGCTCGAACAACTACGGGCCCTTCCAGTTCCCGGAGAAGCTGATCCCGCTCATGCTCCTCAACGCGCTCGAGGGCAAGCCCCTGCCCGTCTACGGCGACGGCCGCCAGGTGCGCGACTGGCTCTACGTGGGCGACCACTGCGAGGCGATCCGCCGCGTGCTCGCGCGGGGCCGGGCCGGGGAGGTCTACAACATCGGCGGCGATGCCGAGCGGCGCAACCTCGAGGTCGTGCAGGCGCTCTGCGACACGCTGCAGGCCCTGCGCCCGCGCGAGGGCGGCTACCGGCCCCTGGTCACCTTCGTCGCCGACCGGCCGGGGCACGACCGCCGCTACGCCATCGACGCGTCGAAGATCCGCACCGAGCTCGGCTGGCGCCCGCGCGAGAGCTTCGAGACGGGGCTCGCGCGCACGGTGCGCTGGTACCTCGACCATCCCGGGTGGACCGCGCAGGTGCGCAGCGGCGCGTACCGGAAGTGGATCGAGAGCAATTACGCGGCGCGGGGGACGGCATGAGCGCCCCCGCGGTGCGCCGCCGCGGCATCATCCTCGCGGGCGGCTCGGGCACGCGGCTCTATCCGGCCACGCGGGTGGTGTCCAAGCAGCTGCTGCCGGTGTACGACAAGCCGATGGTGTACTACCCGCTGTCCACGCTGATGCTGGCCGGGATCCGCGAGGTGCTGGTGATCTCCACGCCCCAGGACACCCCGCGCTTCCGCGAGCTGCTGGGCGACGGCCGCGACTGGGGCATCGAGCTTTCGTACGCGGTGCAGCCGCACCCCGGGGGCCTCGCGCAGGCGTTCATCCTCGGGCGCGACTTCGTGGGCGGGGAGCCCGGCTCGCCTCATCCTCGGCGACAACATCTTCCACGGGCACGACCTCGCCGGGGCGCTGCAGCGCGCGGCCGGGGGCGGCGGCGGCGCGACCGTCTTCGCCTATCCCGTGCACGACCCGGAGCGCTACGGCGTGGTCGAGTTCGACGCCGGCGGGCGCGCGGTGAGCATCGAGGAAAAGCCCGCGCAGCCCAAGTCGCGCTACGCGGTGACGGGGCTGTACTTCTACGACCCCGAGGTGGTGCACATCGCCGCCGGGCTCGCGCCCTCGGCGCGCGGCGAGCTCGAGATCACCGACGTGAACCGGCGCTACCTGGAGGCCGGGCGCCTGTCGGTCGAGGTGATGGGCCGGGGCACGGCGTGGCTGGACACCGGCACGCACGAGAGCCTGCTCGAGGCCGCGCACTTCATCGAGACCATCGAGCGCCGGCAGGGGCTCAAGATCGCCTGCCCCGAGGAGATCGCCTTCCGCATGGGCTACATCGATGCCGCGCAGCTCGAGCGGCTCGCGCAGCCCATGCGCAAGAACTCGTACGGGGAGTACCTGCTCGGCATCCTGCGCGACCGGGTGTTCTGATGCGCGCGATCCGGACCGCGATCCCCGAGGTGGTCGTCATCGAGCCGCGCGTCTTCTCCGACGCCCGCGGCTTCTTCTTCGAGAGCTGGAACCGGCGCGCCTTCGCCGACATCGCCGGGCGCGACGTCGAGTTCGTGCAGGACAACCATTCCGCCTCCGTGCAGGGCGTGCTGCGCGGCCTGCACTACCAGATGCGCCAGGCGCAGGGCAAGCTCGTGCGCGTGGTGGCGGGCGAGGTCTACGACGTGGCGGTGGACCTGCGCCGGTCGTCCCCCACGTTCGGCCGCTGGGTCGGCGAACGCCTCTCGGCCGGCAACCACCGGATGATGTGGGTGCCGCCCGGCTTCGCCCACGGCTTCCTCGTGCTGTCCGAGCGCGCCGAGTTCCTGCTACAAGACCACCGACTACTACGCCCCCGAGCACGAGCGCACGCTGCTCTGGAACGACCCGGCGCTCGGGATCGACTGGCCGCTCGCCGGGGAGCCGCTGCTCAAGCCCAAGGACGCCGCGGGCGCGCCCCTCGCGCGGGCGGAAACCTTCCCGTGATCCGGGTGCTGCTCACCGGCGCCGGCGGGCAGGTGGGCGGAGAGCTTGCGCGAGCGCTCGCCGGGCGCGTCGAGCTCGAGGCGCACGGGCGCGCGAGCCTCGACCTCGCCGATCCCGACGCGCTCGCGCGGCGCGTGCGGCAGGCGCGCGCGCGCGTGATCGTGAACGCGGCCGCCTACACCGCCGTCGATCGCGCCGAATCGGAGCCCGAGCGCGCCCGCGCGGTGAACGCGCGCGCCCCGGCGGTGCTCGCCGAGGAGGCGCGGCGCGCGGGGGCGCTGCTCGTGCACTACTCCACCGACTACGTGTTCGACGGCGCCAAGCGCGCGCCGTACGTCGAGGACGACCCTCCCGCGCCGCTCGGGGTGTACGGGCGCACCAAGCTCGAGGGCGAGCAGGCGGTGGCGGCGAGCGGCTGCGAGCACCTGATCCTGCGCACGAGCTGGGTGTACGGCGCGCGCGGCGCGAACTTCGTGCGCACGATGCTGCGGCTGGGCGCCGAGCGCGAGGCGCTGCGCGTGGTCGACGACCAGCACGGCGCGCCCACCTCGAGCGCGCAGCTCGCCCGCGCGACGGTGCGCCTCATCGCGAACGATGCCGGGGTGATCGACGCGGCGAGCGTGGCGCGGGCGGCGGCGGCGGGCGGGCTCTACCACGCCACGGCCGCCGGGCGCACCACCTGGCACGGCTTCGCCCTCGCGATCTTCGAGGGCTGGAAGCGCCGCCGGCCGGACTACCGCGTGCCCGAGGTGACGCCGATCCCCACCTCCGGCTACCCGACGCCCGCGCGGCGGCCGGCCTGGTCGGTGCTCTCGTGCGACAGGCTCGCCGCCACCTTCGGCGTGCGCATCCCCTCGTGGCAGGAGGGGCTCGACGAGGTGCTCTCAGAGCTCGCGGCCGGGGCCTGAGGACGCGCCTTCCCGGCGCAGCGCGAAGCAGACGTTGCCGTCGCGATTGTGCGCGAGCTCGAGCGCGTAGCCCGCCTGCCGGGCGAGCCGGGCGGTGTGGTAGAGCCCGATGCCCAGCCCCTGGTCGCGCTCGATCGGCTCGCGGAAGAGCCGGCGCGCGACCGGTTCGGGAATCGCGCTGCCGGTATCGCACACGGCGAGCACCACGCGGGCCGGCGCGCAGGTGAAGCGGATCGCAATCGAGATGCCGGTCTCGCGTCCTGCCTTCGTGCGTGCGTTGTCGAGCGCGTTCTCGACGAAGCTGTCGAAGAGCGTGCCGGGCAGGCGCGCCGGGGCGCTCAGCGTGGACGCCATCTCAAGCCCCGACCCCGCCAGCCGCCGCTCGATGTCGCTCCACCACGCCGCCGCCTCGATCGGCACCTCGTGCGCCGGCGCCTCGGGCGCGCGCAGCCGCTCGATGGTGGCGTTCAGCCGGCGCGTGAGCTGCGGGAGCTGGCGCTGCAGCAGCTCGCCGTAGCCGTCGCCCGTGTCCGCGGGCGCCATCGACGTCAGCGCATAGAGCGACTGCAGCAGGTTCTTCACGTCGTGCGTGAGGCGGGCGCCCGTCTCGTGCACCGCCTGCAGGTAGGCGTTGCGCCGCAGCGCCGTCTCCCGCCGCTTGCCCTCGTAGAACTCGCCCACCACCTGCGCGAGGAGCCGCATGTGCAGGAAGAGGGCGGGCGAGAGGGCGACCTCGGTGTGGAAGACGACCTCCAGGCCCTGGTAGGTGAAGCGCGTGGCGTGGCGCGCCTCGGTCCCGAAGCCGCCCTCGCCCTCGGGCGAGCGCCAGCGCGTGCCCCGCATCCAGGGAAAGGCCGCGATCTCCTGCAGCGCCGCCTCGAGGAAGCGGCTGGGCTCGGTCTCCGTCTCGGCGAGCTCGGCCACCCGGCGCATCCACAGCTCGAAGGGCATGCCCACCGACAGGAGGTAGCGGGAGAAGTAGGTGCGCAGGCCGCTCGAGCCGCGCCGCGGATTCCACAGCACGGCGAACATGAACAGCGCCACGCCGAATCCCAGCGCCGTGAGCGCGACCGAGGCCACGTAATTGTCGCCGGTCACGCGCATGAGCGCGATCGAGCCCAGCACGAGCACGAGGCCGAGCTGGAAGACGAGCACCGCGTAGAAGAAGTCGAACACCTGCTCGGCCTCCGGCTCGGCGGCCTCGAGCGGGAGCACCACCAGGAGCACGAGGCTCATGGGCAGGAAGAGGGTGACGAAGCCCGCCACCGGCTCGGGCAGCACGTGCCGCAGCACGAGCGAGGGCACCGCCCAGAGCAGCAGCACCGCGAGCACGTAGCCGAACGCGACCAGGTAGAAGCGGTTGCGGCGCTCGGCGTGCACCGTGAACACGCGCCCGCCGAGGATGCCCAGCAGCAGGAGCAGCCACATCACGATCATCCAGCCGGCGAGGAACCAGAGCGTGGCGGCCGTGATCGCCACGAGCAGCACGACCGACAGCGGGTCGAGCTCGCGCTCGGCGGCGAAGAACGGCTGCCAGAGCAGGAAGAGGCCGAAGTGCACGAGCAGCCAGATGCGCTGGAACACGGCCTCGGGCTGCGAGACCAGGGCCGCGTGCAGCGCGAGCAGCATCGCGAGCACGACCCAGCGGCGCGCGGCGAAAACGGCCGTCGACAGGCGCTGCGAGAAGGGGGAGGGAAACGACGCCAAGGCGGGTTGGGATGAAGGCCTCGCCGCAGGATACGGGAAGTGGGGCCGCGCCCGCCACCGGCGCTGTCTTGTCGGAGAACCGACATCGGCTGTCGAAACATCGGACAGCGGGACCGCAGCGCGAAACGGCCGGTTTTGCATTTCTCCCGGAAAAACAGTATCTTGCGAGGATGGCACGGGCGTTGCTACGTAGGCACCACGCACCCGGCCCACAGGCCTACAGGGAGACAACCATGAAATCGCAGCAGTCCGGCTTCACCCTCGTCGAGATCGCGATCGTCCTCGTGATCATCGGCCTGCTCCTCGGCGGCATCCTCAAGGGCCAGGAGCTCATCAACAGCGCCAAGGTGAAGAACCTCGCGAACGACTTCCGCGTGATCCCCACGTACATCTACGCCTACCAGGACAAGTTCAAGGCGCTGCCGGGGGATGATCCCGCCGCTGCCACGCACCTTTCCGGTTGTGCGGCGCCCTGCCAGAACGGCAACGGCAACGGCGTGATCAACGGCAACTGGAACTCGACCACGCCCACCGACGAGAGCTTCCAGTTCTGGGCGCACGTGCGCCTCGCGAACCTCGCCGCCGGCCCGACCGACACGACCGACACGACGTACCTTCCCACGAATGCGGTGGGCGGCAAGATCGGCATCACGAGCGCGACGTCTACACAGACGGTAGGCGGCATTACCGGCAGCTACCTGGTGTGCTCCGCCGGCATCCTCGGCAGGTTCGCCAAGCAGCTCGACATCCAGATGGACGACGGCAACACCGCGACCGGCTCGATGCGTACCCTGGACGATCCCACCGCGACGCTCGGCACCGCCAAGGCGACCACGGGAGTGGACGACGCGACGAACTACCAGGTCTGCATGGGCTTCTGATGTCGGGGTCAGGTTAGTTTTCGAACCTGTCCCCATTTCCGGTTCACCAGGGCCCGCTTCCGCGGGCCCTTTCGTGGGTCCGCGGGTTGCCGCGTCGTGCGTTACTGGGGCATGGCCCGCTTGCCTCGCATCGACTTCCCCGGTGTGCCCCAACATCTGATCGTGCGCGGGAACAACCGCGGCACGATCTTCCGGGATGACGCCGACCGGATCATCTTCATGCGCTACCTCGAAGAAGCGCTGGAGGCCTGCGTGTGCGACCTGCACGCTTATGTCCTGATGGACAACCACGTCCATCTCCTTGCTACGGCCCACGTCCGGGGAGAGCTTTCGGAGCTCATGCAGCGGGTTGGCCGCAAGTTCGCCCGCCTCATCAACCTGCGCTGGGGCCGCACGGGGACGCTGTTCGAGGGGCGCTTTCGCTCGAGCCTCGTCGACAGCGAGGCATATCTGTTCACTTGCATGAGCTACATCGAGCTCAACCCCGTCCGCGCGGGCATGGTGGCGACGCCTGGAGACTATGCCTGGTCGAGTTACCGGCAGAACGCCAGCGGGAATCCACAGCCGCCGCTCGTGCCGCATCCGCTCTACCACGGGTTGGGCGCCGGGGAGGCCGACCGCGCCAGGGCCTATCGAGAGATGGTGAGCGCAGGCATCGGCGATGATGCCGTGGAGCGAATTCGCGAGAGCGTGCGCAAATGCCGTGCGCTCGGCACGGAGGAGTTCTGCGCTCGGGCCGAGGGGCAGTTGGGGCGGGCCGTCGTGCCGAGGGGGCAGGGTCGACCGCCAAAAGGGGACGGGTCCAAAAACTAACCTGACCCCTGCAGGATGCGGATCTCCGCGCGCGCGAGGCTCTGCGGCGTGCCGAGGAGGACCAGGACGTCGCCGGCGAGCACGCGCGTGTCCGGCGCGGGGTTCACGTCGCGGGAGCCCTTGCGGCGCACCGCCGTCACCTGCACGCGCATGTCGCCCAGGCCGAGCTCGCCCAGGGACTTGCCGAGGCACGCCGCGTCGGGACCGACCATCACGGTGCGCAACCGGGGCTGCTCGCCGTCGTCGGCGTCCACGTCGGTGACGCCGTGGAAGTACCCGCCGGTGAACCGGTAGCGTTCCTCGCGCTCGTCGCGCAGCCGGCGCAGCACGCGGTTGAGCGGCATGCCCAGCTGCATCATCGTCTGCGTGGCGAGCATGAGCGAGCCCTCGACCACCTCGGCCACGACCTCCGCCGCGCCCGCCTCCTTCAGCCGCCCCACGTCCGCGTCGTCGAGGGAGCGCACGACCACGGGGATCTCGGGCCGCAGCTCGTGAACGTGCGCGAGGATCGCGAGCGCGCGGCGCGTGTCGGCGAAGCTCACCACGACCGCGGTCGCGCGGGACAGGGCGGCGGCGACCAGCACCTCCCGGCGCGAGGCGTCGCCGAACACCACCGACTCGCCGGCGGCGGCCGCCTCGCGCACGCGCTCGGGATCGGCGTCGAGCGCGATGATGCGCACCTTCTCGCGCTCGAGGACGTGGGCCAGCGCCTGCCCGCTGCGCCCGTAGCCGCAGACGATCACGTGCCCCTGCGCGGCCATCGACTTGACGGCGAGCTCGTGCAGCGCCACGGCGCGCGAGGTCCATTCGCCGGCGGCGAAGTAGAGCACGATGCGCTCCATGCGCGCGAGGAGGAGCGGGGACACGAGCATCGACAGGAGCATGGCGGCGAGCACGATCTGCAGCGCGCCCGGGTCGAGCGCGTCCTCGCGCAAGGCGAGCGCGAGCAGCACGAACCCGAACTCGCCCGCGGGCGCGAGCGCCAGCGCGAGCCGCATCGCCGTGGGCTTGCCGCTGCCGAAGCCCCGCGCGAGCGCGTAGATCACCGGCAGCTTCACGGCGAAGAGCAGCGCGAAGACCGCGGCCACCGCCGCGAACTGCGCGGCGAGCGCGCGCAGGTCGAGCAGCATCCCGATGGTGACGAAGAAGAGCCCGAGCAGCACGTCGCGGAACGGCTTGATGTAGTCCTCGACCTGGTAGCGGTACTCGGTCTCCGAGATGAGCATGCCCGCGAGGAACGCGCCGAGCGCGAGCGACAGCCCCGCCTGCTCCGTGAGCCATGCGAGCCCGAGGGTCGCGAGCAGCACGAAGAGCACGAACAGCTCCGAGGAGCGGCGCATCGCCACGGCCCGGAAGAGCGGGCGCATGAGGCGCTGGCCCACGTAGAGCACGATCGCGAGCACCACCACGGCCTTCACGAGCGCCAGCGCCGCCGCCTCGGCGATCGCCTCCTTCGACAGCGCCAGCGCGGGGATCAGCACGAGCAGCGGCACCACCGCCAGGTCCTGGAAGAGCAGCACGCCGATCGCCCGCCGCCCGAAATCGCCGTGCAGCTGGCCGCGCTCGACCAGCATCTTGGACACGATCGCCGTCGAGGACATGGCGAGCACGCCGCCCACGATGATCCCGGCGCGCCACGACTCGCCGGCGAGCATCGCGCCCGCGGTGCCCAGCGCCATCACGAGGCCGACCTGCGCGGCGCCCAGGCCGAAGACCGTGCGGCGCATCGCCACGAGCTGGGGCAGGCTGAACTCGAGGCCGACGCTGAAGATCAGGAAGACCACGCCGAACTCCGCGAGGTAGCGCTGGTCCTCGGTGGCGGGCACGAGCCCCAGCGCGTGCGGGCCGATCAATGTCCCCACGATGAGGTAGCCCAGGATCGGCGGCAGCGCCAGGCGCCGGAAGGCGGCGACCACGACGACCGCGGAGGCGAGCAGGATCAGCGCGACGGGGAGCGCGTCGTGCATGGGCGGTGGCGGCGGCCGGGGCTATCCAATGGATTTATACTGCCGAGTCCATGGCCAATCTACTACAACCCCGCGCGCTGTCCGGCACGCAGCGCCTCCTCGACCTCGCCCGCGACGTGCTCGACATCGAGGCCGACGCGGTGCGCGGCCTGAGGGAGCGGCTGGGCGATGCGTTCCTGCAGGCCCACCAGCTCATCCTCGCGACGAAGGGGCGCGTGGTGGTCACCGGCATGGGCAAGTCCGGCCACATCGCGCGCAAGATCGCCTCCACGCTCGCCTCCACCGGCACGCCCGCCTTCTACATGCACCCGGGCGAGGCGAGCCACGGAGACCTCGGCATGATCACCGCGCAGGACGTGGTGATCGCGATCTCCTACTCCGGGGAATCCGAGGAGATCCTCAAGGTGCTGCCGCTCATCAAGCGCCGCGGCGCGCCGGTCATCGCCATCACCGGCCGGCCCCGCTCGACGCTCGCCACCGAGGCCGACGTGCACCTCGACGGCGGCGTGGAGAAGGAGGCCTGCCCCCTCAACCTCGCGCCCACGGCGAGCACGACCGCCACCCTCGCCCTCGGCGACGCCCTGGCGGTCACGCTCCTCGACGCGCGCGGCTTCGGCAGCGACGACTTCGCGCTGCACCACCCGGGCGGCTCGCTCGGCCGCCGGCTTCTCGTGCACGTGTCCGACATCATGCGCAAGGGCGCGCAGCTGCCGAAGAACGCGCCGGGCACGCCGCTGCCCGAGGCGATCGTCGAGATGTCGCGCAAGGGCATCGGCATGACGGCCGTGGTGGACGAGGCCGACACCCTGCTCGGCATCTTCACCGACGGGGACCTGCGCCGCACGCTCGAGAAGCACGACGTGATCCGCGGGCTCACCGTGGGCGAGGTGATGACCCGCCATCCGCAGACGATCGCCCCGGAGAAGCTCGCGGCCGAGGCGGCCCAGGTGATGCAGACGCACCGCATCGGCGGGCGGATCGTCGTGACCTCGCCCGAGGGACGGCTGCTCGGCGTCGTGACCTTCAACGACCTGCTGGCCGCCGGTGTCGTCTAGCCCGGCCGAGGTCGCCGAGCGCGCGCGGGGCGTGCGCCTGGCCATCCTGGACGTCGACGGCGTGCTCACCGACGGCACGCTCTACATCGGCGCGCAGGGCGAGGCCTTCAAGGCGTTCAACATCCTCGACGGCCACGGCGTGAAGATGCTGCAGGCGGCGGGAGTCGCCGTCGCCATCCTCTCGGGGCGCTCCTCGCCGGCGGTGGCGCACCGCGCGGGCGAGCTCGGCATCGCGCACGTCGTGCAGGGCGCCGGCGACAAGGTGGCGGAGTTCGAGCGCCTGCGCGCGGCCCTCGGGATCGACGAGCGCGCCTGCGCCTTCGTGGGCGACGACCTGCCCGACCTCGGGGTGATGCGCCGCTGCGGCCTCGCCGTCGCGGTGGCCGGCGCGGTGGAGGCGGTGAAGGCGGCGGCGCACTACGTGACGCGCGCTTCCGGCGGCCGCGGCGCCGTGCGGGAATTCTGCGAGCTGGTGCTGCGCGCGCAGGGGCGGCACGCGCCGGGCGCGCCGGACTGAAGGCGCGGCGGCGGCGTGCGTCCCACCACGTGGCTGCCCGTCGCGGTCCTGGTGCTCCTCGTGGGCCTGAGCCTGTGGCTCAACCAGCTCGTGCAGGCGCCGCCGGTGCGCCCCGACGGCGCGCTGCGCCACGACCCGGACACCATGGTGGAGCAGTTCCGCGCCCGCAAGCTGGGGGAGGACGGCCGGGTGCTCTACACCCTGGTGGCGAAGAAGATGGTACATTACCCCGACGACGACTCGGCGTACCTGGAGTCGCTCACCCTCGAGGCTTTCGAGCCCCGCCAGCCCCCGATGACCGTGACCGCAGACCGCGGGCGGATCGAACGCAGCGCCGACCGCGTCTGGATCGAGGGCCACGTCGTGCTGGTGAGGGAGGGCGACGCCCGCATGGAGCCGTTGCGCCTCACCACGGACCGCCTGCTGGTCCTGCCCGACCAGGGCATCGCGCGCACCTCGAGCGAGGTGACGATGGTGACGCCCAACGGCAGGGCGCTCGCCCAGGGCCTCGAGATGGACAACAAGGCGCGCACGCTCCGGCTCGATCGCGTGCACGCCACCTACAAGCCGGCCCGCTGATGCGCACCCTCGCCCTGCTGATTTCCGCGCTCCTCGCCGCCGCCGGCGCCGCGCACGCCGAGAAGGCCGACCGCGAGAAGGAGATCGTGGTGAACGCCGACCGCCTCGTCGCCGACGACGCGCACCGGACCAGCGCCTTCGAGGGCAACGTGGTCGTCACCCAGGGCACGATGCGCATGACGGCCAGGCGCGTGACCGTCAAGGAGGACGCGCAGCGGCACAAGTACTACGTCGCCACCGGCTCGCCGGTGACCTTCCGGCAGAAGCTCGACGAGTCCGACGAGTGGGTCGAGGGCTACGCGCAGCGCGCCGAGTTCGACGACCGCAACGACGTCCTGCGCCTGTACGACGACGCGAAGGTGAAGCGCGACCACAACGAGATCACCGGGCAGTTCATCTCCTACGACATGCGCCGGGAGCTGGCGGAAGTGACCGGCGCGGCGCCGGGCAGCGCGGCGCCGGCCTCGCGGGTGAAGGCGATCATCCTGCCCGCGGGGAAGGAGCCCGCGCCAGCGAAGCCCGCCGCGCCCGGCGTGCGGCTGAAGCCCGACACGGGCGCGAGCGGGTAGATGGCGGCGAGCGCGCTTCCCGCCTCCCAGCGCCTGAGCCTGGTGGAGCCCGCGACGCGTTCCTCGGTGCTGCGCGCCGAGGGCCTCATGAAGCGCTACCGCAAGCGCACCGTCGTCTCGGACGTCTCGCTCACGGTGGAAAGCGGCGAGGTCGTGGGCCTGCTCGGCCCGAACGGCGCCGGCAAGACCACCTGCTTCTACATGATCGTCGGCCTCGTGCCGATCGACCGGGGCAGCGTCACGCTCGACGGGCGCGACCTCACGCACCTGCCCATCCACCGCCGCTCGCGCCTGGGGCTGTCGTACCTGCCGCAGGAAGCGTCGATCTTCCGCAAGCTCAACGTCGAGGAGAACATCCAGGCGGTGCTCGAGCTGCAGGGGCTCGAGGACGAGGAGGTCGAGGCGCGCCGCGAGCAGCTGCTCGACGACCTGCACATCGGCCACCTGAGAAGCAGCCCCGCCCTGTCCCTCTCGGGCGGCGAGCGAAGGCGCGTGGAGATCGCGCGCGCGCTCGCGACGAGCCGCGGTTCATCCTGCTCGACGAGCCCTTCGCCGGCGTGGACCCGATCGCCGTGCTCGACATCCAGCAGATCATCCGGTTCCTCAAGGAGCGGGGCATCGGCGTGCTCATCACCGACCACAACGTGCGCGAGACGCTGGGCATCTGCGACCGCGCCTACATCATCAACGAAGGCTCGGTCCTCGCCTTCGGGAAGCCGGAGGATATCGTCTATAATGAGGCGGTCCGAAAGGTCTACCTCGGGGAGAACTTCCGCCTCTAGCGGACAGTCAGTTCCTCCGGGAACCTTCGACGAATGAAGCACAGCCTCCAGCTCAAGCTATCGCAGCACCTGACGCTCACTCCGCAGCTGCAGCAGTCCATCCGCCTGCTGCAGTTGTCCACCGTGGAGCTCAACCAGGAGCTCGAGCGCTACCTGGCGGAAAACCCGTTGCTGGAACGCGACGAGGCCGCCCCGGAGCCCCCACCCGTCCCCGCCAACGGCGCCGCGCAAGGCGAGCCCGCGGCCCCCGCCGACGAGCCGCGCGAGGAGCCGGCGAGCTTCGCCGACGAGCACGGCTTCGGCGACGAGCACGCGCCGACCGGCGCCTCGCGCCGCGACGACGACGACCGCGACGACTTCACCCAGTTCGCCGCCGCCGAGCCCACGCTCCAGGAGCACCTGCTGCAGCAGCTCTCCCTCACGGGGCTGAGCGAGCGCGACCGCTGGCTCGCCGCGGTGGTGGTCGCCCACCTCGACGAGGACGGCTACCTCAAGAACGACCTCGAGGAGCTGCGCGAGGCGGCCGCGCCCGTGATCGCGGACCTCGAGGTGGAGGAGCTTTCGATCGCGTTGAAGCAGGTGCAGAACCTGGAGCCGACGGGAGTGGCCGCGCGCGACGTGGCCGAGTGCCTCGAGCTGCAGCTGAAGGCGATGCACCCGGCCACGCCCCACCGCGAAGCCGCCCTCGCGCTCGTCACGCGCCACCTCGACGTGCTCGCCGCGCGCGACTTCGGCAAGCTCAAGCGCCTGCTCGCCGTCTCGGACGACGAGCTGCGCGCGATCCGCGCGCTCGTCCTCACGCTGGACCCCAAGCCCGGGCGGGCCTTCGGCGGCGGCGACGTGCGCTACGTGGTGCCCGACGTGGTCGTGCGCAAGATCGGAGGCCGCTGGAACGCGGCGCTCAACCGCGACGCGATGCCCAAGCTGCGCATCAACAGGCTGTACGCCGACATCCTGCAGGCCTCGCGCGAGAACGGCGGCAAGCACCTCGCCGGCCAGCTGCAGGAGGCGCGGTGGCTCATCAAGAACATGCAGCAGCGCTTCGACACCATCCTGCGCGTGACCCAGGCGATCGTCGACCGGCAGAAGAACTTCTTCGAGCACGGCGAGGTGGCGATGCGCCCGCTGGTGCTGCGCGAGATCGCCGAGGCGCTGGGCCTGCACGAGTCGACCATCTCGCGGGTGACCACGCAGAAGTACATGCTCACGCCGCGCGGCATCTTCGAGCTCAAGTACTTCTTCGGCAGCCACGTGTCGACCGACACCGGCGGCGCGTGCTCCGCCACGGCCATCCGCGCGCTGATCAAGCAGCTGGTGGCCGCCGAGGACGGCAGGAAGCCGCTTTCCGACCACCGCATCTCGGACATCCTCGCCCAGCAGGGGATCCTGGTGGCGCGCCGGACGGTGGCGAAGTACCGGGAGGCGCTGCACATCCAGCCCGCCAACCTGCGCAAGTCGATCTAGCGGTGGCAGCCAAGCCCGTCAACTGAACGAGAAAGGAGCGCTCGATGAACCTGCACCTGACCGGTCACCACGTCGAGATCACACCCGCAATCCGCGACTACGTCGTGGCGAAGCTCGAGCGCATCAACCGCCACTTCGACCACGTGATCGACGTGAACGTCATCATGACCGTGCAGAAGCTCGACCAGTGCATCGAGGCCACCGTGCACCTCTCGGGCAAGGACATCCACGTGCAGGCCCACGACGGCGACATGTACGCGGCGATCGACGAGCTCATCGACAAGCTCGACCGCCAGGTGATCCAGCACAAGGAGCGCTTCCAGGTGCGGCACGCCGACGCCATCAAGCGCATCCCCCAGCCGTAACGCCGGCGCATGAACCTCGTCGCGGGGCTGCTTCCCCTCGACCACGTGACGCTCGGGCTGGACGTGAGCAGCAAGAAGCGGCTGTTCGAGCAGATCGGGCTGCTCTTCGAGAACTCGCGCCAGATCCCCCGCGCGCGCGTCTTCGACAGCCTGTTCGAGCGCGAGAAGCTGGGGTCGACCGCGCTGGGCTAGGGTGTCGCGATCCCGCACGGGCGCATCAGGGCGCTGAAGGAGCCGGTGGGCGCGTTCGTGCGCACCGCCCGGCCGATCCCGTTCGAGTCGCCCGACGGCGCCCCGGTGCGCCTGGTCTTCGCCCTGCTCGTGCCCGAACACGCCACCGAGGCGCACCTCGAGATCCTCTCGGAGCTGGCGCAGATGTTCAGCGACGCGGCCCTGCGCGAGGCGCTCGCCGCCGCGCCCGACGCCGCGGCGGCCCACCGGCTGATCACCGAATGGTCGCCCTATGCCCCGGCTCAGCGTACAGCAGCTCTTTGACCGCCGGCGCGACCGGCTCGGGCTCGCCTGGGCGGCGGGCACGGCCGGGGCGCTGCGCGAGCTCGACGGCGCGACGCTGCACCGCGAGGGAGTGGGCCTCATCGGGCACCTCAACCTCATCCACCCGATGCTCGTGCAGGTGATGGGCCGCCGCGAGGTCGCCTACGTCGAGGCGCTCGAGGGGGCGGCCCGGGCCTCGACGGCCGAGGCGATCTGCGGGGGCGAGACCTTCTGCGTCGTGGTGTGCAACCGCGCGGCCGTGCCGCGCGTGCTCTCGGAGGCCGCGGAGCGCGCGGCCACGCCGCTGCTCACCTCCACCGAGCCCAGCCAGCACGTGATCAACGTGCTGCGCCCGTACATGCAGCAGGAGCTGGGCGAGGTCACGACGGTGCACGGCGTGATGCTCGACGTGCTCGAGATCGGGGTGCTCATCACGGGCGATTCCTCGATCGGCAAGAGCGAGCTCGCGCTCGAGCTCGTCTCCCGCGGCCACGGCCTCGTCGCCGACGACGTGGTGGAGCTGCAGCAGATCGGGCCGGACACGGTCCAGGGCCGCTGCCCGCCGCTGCTGCGCGACTTCCTCGAGGTGCGGGGGCTGGGCGTGCTCAACATCCGCTCGATCTTCGGCGAGACCGCGGTGCGCCCGCGCAAGGTGCTGCGCCTCATCGTCCACCTCGACCGGCCCGGCTCGGGGCTCGAGCCGTCCGACCGGCTCTCGACGCGTTCCGGCACGCGCGACATCCTCGGCGTCGAGATCCCGACCGTCACCCTCGCGGTGGCCCCGGGGCGCAACCTCGCCGTGCTCGTCGAGGCGGCGGTGCGCAACCACATCCTCCTCACGCGCGGCCTCGACTCGACGCGCGAGTTCATCGCGCGCCAGGAGGCGGCGCTGGGCCCGGGCGGGGGCGAGGAGGCCGGCTGATGCAGCTCGTGCTCCTCTCGGGCGTGTCGGGCTCGGGCAAGAGCGTGGCGCTCAAGGCCCTCGAGGACGCGGGCTACTTCTGCGTGGACAACCTGCCCGCCGAGCTGATCGCCCCGCTCGCCGACTACGCCGCGGCGCGCGGCGAGCAGCGGGTGGCGATCAGCGCCGACGCGAGGAGCCGCGAGAGCCTGGGCGCGCTGCCGGAGATCGTCGCGAAGGAGCGCGCGCGCGGCAACGACGTGCGGGTGATCTTCCTCGACGCGAACGACGAGAGCCTCGCGCGGCGCTTCTCCGAGACGCGCCGGCCCCACCCGCTCGCCCGCGACGGGCAGTCGCTCCCCGAGGCGATCGCCGAGGAGCGCGGCGTGCTCGCCTGGCTCGCGGAGATCGGCCAGCGCATCGACACGAGCGTGCTCATGCCCTCGCAGCCTGCGCGGCTGGATCCAGGACCTCGTGGTGACGGACCGGGCCCGCCTCACGCTCTGCTTCGAGTCCTTCGGCTACAAGGGCGGGGCGCCGCTGGACGCCGACTTCGTCTTCGACGCGCGCTGCGTGGTCCCGAACCCGCACTACGACCCGCAGCTTCGGACCCAGACCGGGCGCGACGCGGACGTGATCGCCTTCCTCGAGCGCGAGACCCAGGCCGTGCTCCTGGTCGAGGACATCCAGCGCTTCCTGCAGCGCTGGCTTCCGCGCTTCGTGCTCGAGCAGCGCGCCTCGCTCACGGTGGCGATCGGCTGCACGGGCGGGCGCCACCGCTCGGTCTACGTGGTCGAGCAGCTCGCCGAGCGCTTCGGCGCCGACTATCCCGTCGTCGTGCGCCACCGGGACCTGAAAGGCTAGCGGCCCTGGGCATCCTCGACCTCATCGCGCCCGGCCGCGGCGGCGTGCCGGTCTTCCCGCTGCACACCGTGCTCTTCCCGGGCGGGGTGCTGCCGCTGCGCATCTTCGAGGTGCGCTACGTCGACATGGCGAAGGAGTGCCTGAAGTCGGACCGGCCCTTCGGCGTGTGCCTGATCCGGGAGGGCGAGGAGGTGGGCGCGCCGGCCGTGCCGCATCCCGTGGGCTGCCTGGCGCGCATCGCCTCTTGCGACGTGGAGGAGCTGGGCGTGCTCAACGTGCGCGCCGAGGGCTTCGGGCGCTTCCGCATCGCCTCGAGCGAGGTGAACCGCGACGGGCTCATCGTGGCGCGCACCGAGGCGCTCGCCGAGGAGGCCCCCGCCCCCGACGCGCCCGGCCTCGAGGAATGCGCCGCCTTCCTGCGCAAGGTGATCCCCGCGATCGGCACCGAGCGCTTCCGCGAGCCCCTGGATTACGGCGACGCGACCTGGGTCGGCTTCCGCCTGGCGGAGATCCTGCCGCTGAAGAGCGACGTGAAGCAGACGCTACTCGAGCTCACCGACGCGGCGCTGCGGCTGGGCGTCCTGCACAAGTTCCTGCGCCAGCAGCGCCTGATCGCATAGGAGGGCCCGAGTGAGACCGTCGAACCCGCCGTCGCTCGCCGCGAGCCGGACCTACGCCGCGATCCAGTTCGTCCTGATCGCCGTTTTCGCCGTGCTGATCGCGTGGAGCCCCGGCGCGCCGCTGCTTCACCTCGCCCTCGGCGCGCATCGCGGGAAACATCGTCGGCGTCGCCGGGCTTCTCGTGATCGCGCTGGGCTTCCTCGCTCTCGGACGCAACATCCAGGTGGCTCCCCACACGAAGGAGGGCGCGCAGCTGGTGCAGTCCGGCATCTATCGGGTGCTGCGCCATCCGATCTACAGCGGCATCGCGGCCTGCGTCGTGGGCCTCTGGCTGCGCGAGCCGACGCTCGCCGCCGGAATCGCCGGCCTCGTCCTCGTCGTCTTCCTGGGGATGAAGCGCCGGCTCGAGGAGCGCTTCCTGCTCGCGGCCTACCCGGGGTACGCGCAATACCGCCGCCGTACCATCGCCTTTCCCTGAAGCGCCTCGAGGATGCCATGAACCCGAGATCCCATCCTGCCGCGGTCGCCGCGGCCGAAATCGCGCCGCGTCCGAAGCCTTCCAGCTACCCGGAGCCGTTCGCCACGCGGGTGAAGGGGCGCGAGAAGCGCGCCCTCGGCGATTTCTTCGGCCTCGCGAATTTCGGCGTGAACCTCGCGCGGCTCGCTCCCGGCGCGCAATCGTCCGTACGCCATTGCCATACCAGGCAGGACGAATTCATCTACGTGCTCGAGGGGCATCCGACCCTGCGCACGGACGAGGGCAGCCTGCGGCTCGCCCCGGGAATGTGCGCGGGATTCCGGGCGGGGACGGGCAACGCGCACCATCTCGTCAACGAGACCGGCGCGGACGTCGTGTACCTCGAGGTGGGCGACTGCACCCCGGGCGACGGCGCGCTCTATCCCGACGACGACCTCGCGGTGTCGACCCTGGGCGGCAAGCTGCGCTTCTTCCACAAGGACGGCACGCCCTATTGAGGCTCGACGCGCTCCCGGGCAGCGTTCGTCGGCAGCGAGGCGAGCAGGCGCCGCACGGGAGAGGGCAGGGCTGCGCCCGACAGGTCGTCGAGCGCCAGCCATGCGGCCTGCCTGCCTTCGGCCAGCCGCTTCGCACGGCGCGCCAGGACCCGCCACGGCCTGACCTCCAGGGTGAGGTGCGTGAAGGCGTGCTCGAAGGGTTCGAGCGCGCTGACCTCGCCCGCCTCGATGCCCCACTCCCGAGCCAGCGCCGGCGCCGGCTCTTCCTCGGCATCGATCTCCGGCAACGACCACAGTGCGCCCCAGATGCCCGAGGGCGGGCGCTTCTCGAGCAGCACCTCGCCCGCGCGCAGGACCACCAGCATTCCGACGCGCCGCCGCGCACGGGCTGCCCGTCGCCGCGGCGCGGGAATCGCCTCGATGCGGCCGCCCGCCCGGGCGACGCAATCGGCGGTGACCGGGCAGAGGAGGCAGCGGGGATCGCGGGGCACACATACGCCGGTGCCCAGGTCCATCAGTCCCTGGGTGTATGCCTCGATGCCCGATCGCGGAAGCCGCGCCTCGGCCTCGGCCCACAGCGCCGAGAGCACGCGCGCGCTCGACGCCTCGCCCTCGATTCCCGCGTGCCGTGCGATCACGCGCCGCGCGTTGGCGTCGAGGATCGCCCGGCGCTCTCCCCCGGAGAACGCGGCGATCGCGCCCGCGGTCGAGCGGCCCACGCCGGGCAGCGTCGCGAGCGCCTCGAAAGTCGCGGGAAACGCGCCGCCGAAGCGCTCGCGCACCGCGCGGGCGGCGCGGTGCAGGTTTCGGGCGCGCGCGTAGTAGCCGAGCCCGCTCCAGAGCGCCAGCACCTCGTCCTCGGGCGCGTCGGCGAGGGCGCGCACCGTCGGGAAGCGCGCGAGGAAGCGCTCGTAGTACGGGAGGACGGTGGCGACCTGCGTCTGCTGCAGCATCACCTCCGAGAGCCAGATGCGGTACGGGTCGCGGGTGCCCTGCCAGGGAAGCCCGTGGCGGCCGTGCGCGCGCTGCCAGCGCACGATGCGGGTGGAGAAGGCCGGGGGAGCGGGACGCGGCGCGCGGCGGGGCATCGCGCGAGTGTACCCGGGCGCTAGCGCCCGCTGGGGTAGGTCTCGGGCGCCTCGTGCGCGTGCTCGGGGGCCGCGGCCTCGAGCGGTGCGAGCGCCCGCGTCTCGTCGATGTGGATCAGGGCGTCGAACTGCGCGGCCAGGCGCGCGTGGAAGTAATGGCTCACGCGCTCGGTCTCCGGCCGGTAGATCACGCCGATGGCGCGCTGCAGCCGGCGCTCGCGCGCCTCGTCGGGCACGTCGCCCTCGAGCATGAGCAGGAACCGCGGCACGCCGGCCGCGTGGAAGAGCGCCTCGTAGCTGCCCGCGAGCCCCGGGCGCACGCGCTTCGTGCGCGGCGGCGCGTCCCAGTCGTCGGCGGCGGTCACGGTCCCCGTGTAGGTGCTGAAGCCGACCAGGACCGCATCCCGGCCGTAACACTCGCGCACGAGCTGTCCCACGTTGAGCTCGCCGCAAGCGCCCATCTCCGTGGCGCGCGCGTCGCCCAGGTGCGAGTTGTGCGCCCACACGACGACCTTGCCGCCGTCGCGTTGCTCGAGGTGCCCGGCCAGCGCCGCCAGCGTCTCGGCCATGTGGCGGTCGCGCAGGTTCCACGAGGACACGCGCCCGGAGAACATGGTGCGGTAGTACTCCTCGGCGTTCCTCACCAGGCGCGCGTTCTGCTCGGCGGCGAAGAACTCCTCGGGCGCCTCCCTGCCGTCGGCGGCCGCGTATTCCGACGCGCGCTTCGAGAGCTCCACGAGCTGGGCCACGACTTCATCCTCGCAGGGCCTCTTCATGCCGAACGAGGTGGCGTAGCCGTAGGCCTGCGTGTCCTCGCCGTAGTGGTCGAAGCAGGAATAGCGGTAGCGCGCCCGCTTCGCGGCCTCGGGGTCCACGCGGTCGAGGTAGCCCAGCACCGACTCGATGGAGCCGAAGAGGCTGTAGAGGTCGAGGCCGTAGAAGCCGGCGCGATGCCGCGGATCGTCCAGGGACTCGTTGTGGGCGCGCAGCCATTGCACGAAGTCGACCACCACTTCGTTGCGCCACATCCAGGCGGGAAAGCGCTTGAAGCCGCGGAGCGCCTCGTCCGCGGAGCGGTCGTTGCCGCGCCCGCGCACGTAGCGGTTGACCCGGTAGGCGTCGGGCCAGTCCGCCTCGGCGGCCACGGCGCGGAACCCCTGCTCGACGATGAGCCGGCGCGTGATCTCGGCGCGCTCGCGGTAGAACTCGTGGGTGCCATGGGAGGCCTCGCCGATCAGCACGACGCGCGCGCGGCCCAGGCGCTCGACCAGCCCGTCGTAGTCGCGGGGGCTACCGGTGAGGGGGTGGAGGACGTCTTTCAGCGTGGACATCGCCGGGCCTCGCGGCGGTGGCGACGAGGAGGTAGCGCCGGTACCAGTCGATGGCGAGCTCGCACACCTGCTCGAGGGTGCCGGGCTCCTCGAAGAGGTGCGTGGCGCCGGGCACGGTGACGAGCTCGCGGGTGCAGCGCATGCGCATGGTGGCCCCGCGGTTGAGCTCGAGCACGTGCTCGTCGCGCTCGCCCACGATGAGCAGCGTCGGTGCGGTGATCCGCGCGAGCGCGTCGCCGGCGAGGTCGGGCCGTCCGCCCCGGGAGACGACGGCGCTCACCGCATCGGCGCTCGCCGTCGCCGCCATGATCGCCGCGGCCGCCCCGGTGCTCGCGCCGAAGTAGCCGATCGGCTGCCCGCGCACGTCGCCGTGGCCGATCGCCCATTCCGTGGCGAGCCACAGCCGCTCGGCGAGGAGCTCCACGTCGAAACGCAGGTGCGCGTCGTAGCGGTCCTGGGTCTCCTCGGCCTCGGTGAGGAGGTCGAAGAGGAGGGTGGCCATCCCGGCCTCGCGCAGCGCCGTGGCGACCTGGCGGTTGCGCGGGCTCAGCCGGCTGCTGCCCGAGCCGTGGGCGAAGATCACCAGGCCCGAGGCCGCCTCGGGCGCCTCGAGCATGCCGGCGAGCTCGACGCCCGCGACCGGGATGCGCACGTCCTCGCGCATGGCTAGGGGGCCGCGGCGCCGTTGCCCCGCGCCGACGGGGTCGAGGACGCGGTGGCGGGGTTGCTCACGGACAGGCGGTTGTCCACGCTCTTCACGCCGCGCACGCGCTCGGCGCAGGCCACGATCTCGCCCACCTCCTCCTGGCGCACGGGCCCCTTGAGCACCACGCGCCCCTCGTGCGCGCGCACGTCGATCGCATGGACGTCGGCGATCACGTGGCCCAGGGCCGCGCGCACCCGCTCGATGAGGATCCCGTCGTCGACCGCTTCCTCCGGCTCCACGAGCTGGCGGATGTTCGCGAGCGCACCGCGCACCCGGTTGGCGGCGTCGCGCGTGAGCCGCTCCTGGGCGTCGCGCGCCCCCCGTGCGTAGTGGGTCGAGCGGTCGACCACTAGGGCGCGGCGGCGCCGGCCCTGTTCCGGATCGAGGAAATACATGAGCGCCGCGCCGATCCCCATGCCGAGCAGGATCGCGATCGCGGTGTGGTCCGGGCGTGCTTCGGGGTTGCGTTCATCACGGGACATCGGGGCCTCCGTCGGGGCAGTCACGAGGGTAGACCGCGCCGCGGCGGGACCGGTTCTGGAATTCGCGTGGTCGCGTCGGACGCGCAGCAGGGCGGGCGGGCGAGGTGGGAATTCGGCGCGGGCGCGGGGTCATGCGCGGGGATGGAGCGGGTGAAGGGAATCGAACCCTCGTCGTAAGCTTGGGAAGCTTCTGCTCTGCCATTGAGCTACACCCGCGTGAGGCGCATTTTACCCGGTTCGCGCCGGCTGCCGGCACCGTGACCCGCGTCAAGCGCCGGGGCTCGCCGCGCCGGGTAGAATTCCCCTTCCATGTCCGCGCCCATCCGGATCACGCTCAACGGGGCGCCGCGGGAATTCCCGTCCGCGCCCACCTTCTCGCAACTGCTCGACGAGCTGGCCCTCGCGGGACGGCGGCTGGCGGTCGAGCGCAACGGCGAGATCGTGCCGCGCAGCCGCTACGGCGAGGCGCGGGTGGCCGACGGGGACCGGATCGAGGTCGTGGTGGCCGTGGGAGGAGGCTGAATGAACGCACCGGAAAAGATCGTCGCCGACGACGCGCTCGTCATCGCCGGCAAGGCCTATCGCTCGCGCCTGCTCGTGGGCACGGGCAAGTACCGCGACTTCGACGAGACGCGCCGCGCGATCGAGGCGAGCGGCGCCGAGATCGTCACGGTCGCCATCCGCCGCACGAACATCGGCCAGAACGCGGGGGAGCCGAGCCTGCTCGACGCGATCCCGCCCGCGCGCTACACCATCCTGCCCAATACCGCCGGCTGCTACACCGCCGAGGACGCCGTGCGCACGCTGCGGCTCGCCCGCGAGCTTCTCGACGGGCACGCGCTCGCCAAGCTCGAGGTGCTGGGCGACGCGCAGTCCCTCTACCCGAACATGCCCGAGACGCTCGCGGCGGCCAGGACGCTCGTCGCCGAGGGGTTCCAGGTGATGGCCTACTGCAACGACGACCCGATCATGGCCCGCCAGCTCGAGGACATCGGGTGCGTGGCGGTGATGCCGCTCGCCTCCCTCATCGGCTCCGGCATGGGGATCCTGAACCCGTGGAACCTGCAGATCATCATCGACCGGGTGAAGGTGCCCGTGCTCGTGGACGCGGGCATCGGCACCGCCTCCGACGCCGCCATCGCGATGGAGCTGGGCTGCGACGGCGTCCTCATGAATACCGCGATCGCCAAGGCGCGCGAGCCGGTGCGCATGGGACGGGCGATGAAGCTCGCGGTGGAGGCGGGGCGCGAGGCGTTCCTCGCCGGGCGCATGCCCCGCAAGCCCTACGAGGCCGCCGCGAGCTCGCCCGAGACCGGGCTCATCGGCAAGGGCGCTTGAGCCGCGCCTAGAAGCGCCAGCGCAGGCCGACGGAGAAGAGGTCCGCCTCGCCGTCGTTGGCGAGCGGCGTGCCCAGCGGCGCGTAGCGCTCGACCTCGGCGCGCACGCCCAGCGCCTTCGTGAAGTCGTACTGCATCCCGAGCCCGTAGCGCCAGCGCGTGCGCCCGGCCCCGTCGCCGAGGAGCGAGACCGCGGTGGGGGCGAAGGCGTTGCGCGCCTGGCCGTGGTAGGCGCCGAGCCGGCCGTAGAAGGAGAAGCGCCACACGGGCAGGGTGGCCACCGTGTCGACGCCGAAGCCGGTGGCGCGGAAGCCGCTCGCGAGGTCCGGGCGCGAGAAGCTGTCGAAGGGGGCGCGGGCGAAGTCGTTGAGCTCGCCCTCCACCTTGAGGAACGGCGAATAGCGGTAGCCCAGCTTCAGCCGGAACGCGTTGTCCTCGGCCGCGTGCGCGGCGGCGAACCCGGGCAGGGCGAAGGGCGCGAGCGAGTCGAGCCGCGCGGACAGGACGGGCAGCGCCGGCGGCTTCAGGGTGCCGACGTAGTCGGCGGCGAGCGCGGGAGCGACGGCGGCCGCGCCCAGAACGACGAGCGGGATGCGTGTCTTCATGGTTTCCCCCGGAGTTTGACGCAATGTAGGCTCGCGCCGGACGGCGTGTCAATCGGCGCGATCCCCTATAATCCCTGCCCCCGACGTAGCCACAACTTCTTGTGAACCGACCCCCCATCCGAAGCTATGTCTTGCGCCAGGGCAGGTTTTCTCCGGCCCAGCAGCGCGCCCTCGCCGAGCTCATGCCGCGGTACGGCATCGCCTATGCGCCGCGGCCGCTCGACCTCGCGCAGGCGTTCGGCCGCCCCGGGCCCGTCGTGGCGGAGATCGGCTCCGGCATGGGCGAGACCACGGCGCGCATCGCCGCGGACCATCCCGGCGTGAACTACCTCGCGGTGGAGGTGCACGCGCCCGGGGTGGGCAGCCTGCTCAAGCGCCTCGCGGAGGAGGGCATCGGCAACGTGCGGGTGATCCAGCACGACGCCGTGGAGGTCCTGCGCGACATGATCGCGCCGGGGGTGCTCGCGGGGCTGCACGTCTTCTTCCCCGATCCGTGGCCGAAGAAGCGCCACCACAAGCGCCGGCTGCTGCAGCCCGCGTTCGCGGCGCTCGCGGCGAGCCGGCTGGCGCCCGGCGCCCGCTTGCACGTGGCGACGGATTGGCAGGACTATGCCGAGCATGTGCTCTCGGTCCTGTCCGCCGTTCCGGCGCTGCGCAACACCGCCGAGGGCTACGCGCCGCGCCCGGACACGCGCCCGGAAACCAAGTTCGAGCGTCGCGGCCGCCGCCTCGGCCACGGCGTCTGGGACCTCGTGTTCGAGCGCGTCTGAGCCATGACGGGGACCGCGCGCCGCCGGGTCCTGGCAGCCCTGGCCGCGGGGGCGGCCCTGGGCGGCGATGTCGTGAAGCGAGCGCTTGCCAACGGTGATGCGGGACCGGCCCAGGGCATCCGCCGCCTCGAGGGCACGGTGCGCGTGGACGGCCGCGAGGCGCGCCTCGGAACGCCCGTGGCGCCGGGTCAGCGCGTGGCGACCGGGGCGCGCAGCCAGGCGCTCGTCGTGATCGGGCACGACGCGTTCCTGCTGCGCGCGGACACGGCGATCGACACCGAGGGCGGCGAGGGAGTGCTGCGCGCGCTCGCGGTGCGCACCGGCCGGATCCTCTCGGTCTTCTCCCGCAAGGCGGTCGAGATCCGCGTGCCCCACGCGACCATCGGCATCCGCGGCACCGGCGCCTACGTCGAGCTGCGGCCCGAGAGCATCTACTTCTGCCTGTGCTACGGCGAGGCCGTCGTGCGCGCCCCCGGCATGGCCGAGCAGGTCGTGAAGACGCACCACCACGACCATCCGATGGTCATCTCCGAGGCGGGCGGCGTGATGCATGCCGACCCCGCCGGCGTGGTGAACCACACCGACGCCGAGCTCGTGCTGCTCGAATCGCTGGTCGGGCGCGAGCCGCCCTTCAAGGACGCGCCGGGGGCGGGACGATACTGACGGGCTCGAGGGGTGCCAGCGCGCCCTGCGCGGGAAGGAAGGGCTCGAGCAGGTCGTTCAGGAAGCGCCGGCCCTTCGCGGTGGGGCGGATCGTCGCGTGGTCGCGCTCGACGAGCCCCGCCGCCTCCGCCGCCGCGAGCTCGCGCTCGACGGTGGTGATCGGCAGTCCCGTGCGCTCGCCGAAGAGCGCCACGGGAAACCCCTCGACGAGCCGCAGGGCGTTCAGCATGAACTCGAACGGCAGCTCCGAGCGTCCCACCTCGCGCCGCTCGAGCACCGCGCCCGACGCCACGGCCGCGCGCATGTAGGCGGCGGGATTGCGGATGCGCGCCTCGCGCACGATGCGGTCCGGGAACGAGACCTTCGCGTGGGCGCCGGCGCCGATGCCCAGGTAGTCGCCGAAGGTCCAGTAGTTGAGGTTGTGGCGGGCGCGGTGCCCGGGCCTGGCGAAGGCCGACGTCTCGTAGTGCGCGTAGCCCGCCGCGGCGAGCTCGCCCTCGATCGCCTCCTGCATGTCCGCGGCCGCGTCGGCGTCGGGCAGGCGCGGCGGCGGGTGGCGATGGAAGCGCGTGTCGGGCTCGAGCGTGAGGTGGTAGGCCGACACGTGCGGCACGCCGGAGGCGATCGCCTCGCGCACGTCCGCGCACGCCTGCGCGAGCGACTGCCCGGGCAGCGCGTACATGAGGTCCGCGTTCACCGTGTCGAACAGCTCGAGCGCCGCCTGCAGCGCGCGCCGGGCTTCGGCGCCCCCGTGCACCCGCCCGATCGCGGCGAGCTTCTCGTCGTCGAAGCTCTGGATGCCGAGCGACAGGCGCGTCACGCCCGCCGCGCGGTAGCCGCGGAAGCGCTCCATCTCGAAGGTGCCCGGGTTCGCCTCCATCGTGATCTCCGCCTCCGGGCCGACGGGAAGGCGCGTGCGCACCGCCGTGATTAGCCGGTCGATGGCCGCCGGCGTGAACAGGCTCGGCGTGCCCCCGCCCACGAAGATCGTGTGCACCCGCCGCCCCCAGACCTGCGGCAGCACCGACTCGAGGTCCGCCACGAGCGCGTCCACGTACGCGTCCTCGGGCACCTCGCCCTGCTTCTCGTGCGAGTTGAAGTCGCAATAGGGACACTTGCGCAGGCACCAGGGGATGTGCACGTACAGCGCGAGCGGCGGCAGCTGCGGCAGGCGGATGCGGGTCGGATCGGCGACGGGGACGGCCATGGCGGTGTATCGCGGCGCGATGGGTCCATTTTCCCACGCCGGGCTTCCGCTTTCCGGCCCGTCGCGGCAAAATCGGCCCCTCCACCCGATCGCCACCACGACGCCTGCGCGCGGAAAGACATGCCATGAAAAACGCTCTCGCACTCGCAGCCCCGCTCCTGTTCGCCGGCCTGGCCTGGGGCCAGGGCGACGACGCCCGCATGCAGCGCCTCGTCGAGGGCGCGAAGCAGGAAGGCGAGGTGATGGTCTATCACAGCAGCCAGACCGCGGACCTCAAGCCCGTGTTCGACGCGTTCAGCCGCAAGTACGGC
Source organism: uncultured beta proteobacterium (assembly GCA_963741815.1). Classification (GTDB taxonomy): domain Bacteria; phylum Pseudomonadota; class Gammaproteobacteria; order Burkholderiales; family Usitatibacteraceae; genus Usitatibacter. The sequence continues at coordinate 139,050 of CAVUJI010000003.1, read as the reverse complement.
ATCAAGGTGCGCGACTGGCGCTCGAGCTCGGAGAACGTGGTGCAGCGCGCGATCCAGGAATCGCGCGCCGGCCGGCATACCGTGGACTTCTTCGAGAACAACCTGCCGGAGCTCGAGGCCCTGCGGCGCGAGAAGCTGCTGCGGCCGATCGATTCTCCCGTGTATGCGGAGCTGCGCCCCGGCATGGCCTTCCCCCACAAGCAGTACGCGGTGTCCACGCTCGACGTGTTCGTCCAGGCGTACAACACGCAGCGCATCAAGAAGGAGGACCTGCCGAAGACCTACGAGGACCTGCTCGACCCGAAGTGGAAGGGCAAGCTCGGGGTCGAGGTGGACGACCAGGGCTGGTTCGGCACCCTGACCGGGCTGCTGGGCGGCCGCAAGGGCGTGGAGCTCTTCCACGAGATCGCGCGGCGCAACGACATCACGGCGCGCAAGGGCCACACGCTGCTGGCCAAGCTCGTCGCCTCGGGCGAGGTGCCGCTGGCGCTCGACGTGTACTACTACAAGCCGCCGCAGCTCAAGAAGAAGGGCGAGCCCATCGACTGGTTCACGATCGAGCCGGTCGTCGCGCAGATGCACGGGGTCGCGGTCGAGAAGGACGCGCCGCACCCGAGGGCCGCGGAGCTGCTCTACGACTTCTTCCTGTCCGAAGGCCAGCCGCTGCTCGCCAAGCGCGACTTCGTGCCCTCGAACCGCAGCGTGCCCTCGCCCTTCGAGGGGGTGAAGCTGCACCCGATCGATCCGTCGGAGGCGATCGACAAGGACAAGGAGTGGCAGAAGCTCTACGAGGAGAACGTGACGAAGCTGTCGAAGTCGAGCTGATCGCCGGGGCGCGGCCGGGTCAGGATGCGCCGGCCGCGAGCCTCGATGCGAGAGCGGCGAGCGCACGGGCACGGTGGCTCGCGCGATTCTTCTGCGGTGCGGCCAGCTCGGCGGCCGTGGCACTCGCGCCGGCCGGTATGAACCAGGGGTCGTAGCCGAAACCGCCGGTGCCGCGCGGCTGCATCGCGATCGTGCCGTCCCACCGGCCGTCGGCCACGAGCGGTACCGGGTCGCGCGGGCCGCGCACCAGCACCAGCACGCAGTAGTAGAGCGCCGAGCGGTCGGGTGCGTCGCGCAGTGCCGCCGCGAGCCGGGCGTTGTTGCGCGCGTCGCGCTCCTCGCGCGATCCCTCGCGCCCGGCGTAGTACGCGGAGTGCACGCCCGGCTCCCCGCCGAGGGCGGGCACGCACAGCCCCGAGTCGTCGGCGAGCGCGGCCAGGCCCGTGGCCTGCGCCGCATGGCGCGCCTTGGCGAGCGCGTTCTCGAGGAAGGTGTCGTGGGGCTCCTCGGCCTCGCCGACCCCGTAGGCCGACTGCGGCACCGCCTCGATTCCCAGGGGCGCGAGCAGCGCCGCCAGCTCGCGCAGCTTGCCGGGGTTGTTCGACGCGATGACGACCCTGCCCGGGAAAGGCGGGGGAACCACCTCAGGAAAGGCGGGGGGTGGCCGCGTCGGCCAGCGCGGCGCGCTGCAGCCGGACGAGCTCGCCGATGCCGCGCGTGGCGAGGTCGAGCAGGGCATCCATCTGCTTGCGGCTGAAGGCCTCGCCCTCGGCCGTGCCCTGCACCTCCACGAAGTGCCCGGAGCCGGTCATCACGACGTTCATGTCGGTGCCGCACGCCGAGTCCTCGGCGTAGTCGAGGTCGAGGACCGGCACGCCCCCGACGATGCCCACGGAGACGGCGGCCACGAAGTCGCGCAGCGGGTCCCTCGCGACGAGCCCCGCGCGCCGCAGCCCGGCCACCGCGTCGGCGAGCGCCACCATCGCGCCGGTGATCGAGGCGCAGCGCGTGCCGCCGTCGGCCTGCAGGACGTCGCAATCGATCGTGACCTGCCGCTCGCCGAGCGCGCCGAGGTCGGTGGCCGCGCGCAGGCTGCGGCCGATGAGCCGCTGGATCTCCTGGGTGCGGCCCGACTGCCTGCCGGCGGCCGCCTCGCGCGCGCCCCGGGTGTGCGTGGCCCGGGGCAGCATCCCGTACTCCGCGGTGACCCAGCCGCTGCCCTTGCCCTTGAGGAACCCGGGAACCTTCTCCTCGACGCTCGCCGTGCACAGCACGCGGGTGTGGCCCATCTCGACGAGGACCGAGCCCTCGGCATGGCGGGTGTAGCCGCGCTGGAATCGCACGGGCCGCAGCTCGCCGGGTTCGCGTGCGTCGGAGCGGCTCATGAACGGGGGACCTTGCGGATGGCGTTCTGGATCTCGGCGATGGCGCGCTCGATGTCCTCGTCGGTCACGTCGTCGGAGGCGCCGGGCGCGCCGAGCGGCTGGGTGGTGTCGCTCGAGCTCTCGAACTCCTCGTCGTCGAGGCTGCGGGTGTCGGCCACGCTCGGGTCGTCCTGGTTCTCCCAGGTCATCGCGACCACCGAGAGGTTGTCGGACTCGCCCTGCGCCCGGCGCTGCGCCTCGTCGAGGAGCGCGGGGAGCAGCTCGACGGCGCCCTGCTTGCGCAGCATCCCGGAGATGAGCCCGGCGGGGATCTGGCTCCAGAACCCGTCGGTGGACAGCAGGATGGTGTCCCCCGTCTCGAGGGCGAGGTCGCGCCCGGCGTCGATCATCGGCGGCACCACGCCGCCCAGGCAGCTGTAGATCTTGTTGCGGTCGGGGTGGCGCATCGCCGCCTCGGCCGAGATCTCGCCGGCGTCGATCATCTGCTGCACCTTCGAGTGGTCCTGCGTCGCGGCCACGACCTCGCCCCGGCGCAGCACGTACAGGCGCGAGTCGCCCGCGTGCGCCCAGTACGCGTGCCCGCCCTGCACCACGCAGGCCACGCACGTCGTGCGGGGGCACTCGAGCAGGTTCTTCTCCACCGCGTGCGAGACGATGGCGCGGTGCGCGGCCTGGATCGACGAGACCAGGAAGTCGAACGGGCGCTTGAGCCGGTTGCGCGCCTCCTGCCGGAAGCGCCGGGTGATCTGCGTGACCGCGATCTCGGCGGCGACCTCCCCCTGGAGGTGCCCGCCCATGCCGTCGGCCGCCACCATCATGAGGACGTCGCGGCTGTAGGAGTAGCCCACGCGATCCTCGTTGCCCTTGCGGTCGCCGATGCGGCTGTCCTGGAAGATCGTGAATCGCATGTCGGCTGGGGCGGGCGGCCTAGCGCGAGAAGAGCTTCGACAGCGGCTTGTTGATCGTCTCGAGGAAGCCGCCGCGCTTCTCCTCGGTCTTCTCGTTCATGAGCCGGCGCTGCAGCTCGAAGGCGGTCTGCGGGCGCTTGAGCCAGTCGACCGCGAGGCAGGAGTCGACGATGTCGTAGAGGTCGTCGGAGTACTCCTGCCGGGCGAGCGTGCGCAGCGGGATGATCTTGTCCTTCTCCTCGCGCTGGTCGCCGGCCTGGGGCGGGGTGCCCGCGATGCAGGTGTAGATCGTCGCACCCACCGAGTAGATGTCGCTCCACGGCCCCAGCTCCTCGGGCCTGAACCGGTAGTGCTCGGGCGCGGCGAAGCCCGCCGTGTACATGGGCTCAACTTCATCGCCTCGGTCGACAGGGTGATGCGCGCGGCGCCGAAGTCGATCAGCACCGGGCGCGCCGTCGATCGAGATGAAGATGTTCGCCGGCTTGATGTCCAGGTGCAGCAGCTTCTTCGCGTGCACCTCCCGCAGGCCGTTCATCAGGTTGATGAACAGCCGGCGGATGAAGCCCTCGCTGAACTCGTGGCGGTGGCGCTGGATGTGGACCTGCAGCGTGCGGCCGCGCACGTAGCGCATCACCATGTAGCAGGTCTCGTTGGCGCGGAAGAAGTTCAGCACGCGCACCACGTTCGGGTGCGAGATCCTCGCCAGCGCCCGCCCCTCCTCGAAGAAGCACTTCATGCCGTAGCGGAAAACGGCGAGGTTCTCCTCGTCGGCGACCACGACCTCGACGCCCTCGGACCTCAGCGGCATCGAGGAAGGCAGGTACTCCTTGATCGCGAAGGGCATGTCGCTTTCGTCGTGGGCGAGGTAGACGATGGTGAATCCGCCGGAGGACAGGACCTTGTCGATGCGGTAGCATTCAGCACGTAGCCGGCGGGCAACGGCTGATTCGCTTGCTGGGGCATTGGGACCGGGGGGGTTCCGATATAATTTCCCGTTGTCGGTACTCCCTTGCGCCTTGTAAAGGCGATTCCTCACACCGCGCGGGCCCACCATGATCTCACAGCATGACCGGCTACGCGGCCGCCACGCACGAAACGCCCCAGGGCAGCCTCGCCCTCGAGCTGAAGAGCGTCAACCACCGCTTCCTCGAGTTCCAGTCGCGCATGCCCGAGGACCTGCGCCCGTCGAGCCGGCGATGCGCGAGGCCGTCGCCGCGCGGCTGACCCGCGGCAAAGTCGACTGCCGCGTCACGTTCACCCCGGCGGCCAACGCCGAGCGCTCGAGCGAGCCCGACCAGGCGGCCCTCGAGGCGCTCGCGGCCGCCTCGCGCGCGGGTGCGCAGGCGCTTCCCCGGGGCCCGGGCGCTGTCGCGTGCACGAGATCGCTGCGCTGGCCCGGCGTGCTCGCCGAGCAGCGCTCGACCCCGAGGCGATGCGCGAGGCACTGCTCGCGCTGCTCGCGCGCGCGCTGGACGAGCTCGACCAGAGCCGGCGGCGCGAGGGCGCGAAGCTCGAGGCCGCGCTGCGCGAGCGGGTCGACGAGATGCAGCCGCCTGGTCCAGAGGTCGCGCCGCTGGTGCCCGCGGCCCTGCGCGCCTTCAGGAGAAGCTCGCCGCGAAGCTCGCGCGAGGCGATCGGCCGCGCCGACGAGGAGCGGATCCGGCAGGAGCTCGTGCTCTACGCGGCGCGGATCGACGTCGACGAGGAGCTCACCCGCCTGGGCGCGCACTTCGACGAGGTCGAGCGCGTGCTCGACAAGGGCGGCGCGGTGGGCAAGCGCCTGGACTTCCTCGCCAGGAGCTCAACCGCGAGGCCAACACCCTCGGCTCGAAGGCGGCGACTCGAACGAGATGACGCGCATCTGCGGTCGAGCTGAAGCTGCTGATCGAGCAGATGCGCGAGCAGGTCCAGAACATCGAATGAGGCCGGAGCGTCGGGCGCGGGGTCGCGCCGCGGCGAGCGTCGCCGGGGGGCGACGCAACGTGAACGGCAACCTCTTCGTCGTCGCGGCGCCGTCCGGGGCCGGCAAGTCCAGCCTCGTGAACGCACTGCTGGCCGCGAGCCCGACTGCAGGCTGTCGGTGTCGCTACACCACGCGCGCGCCGCGCGGCCGGCGAAGCAGCACGGGCGCGAATACCACTTCGTCGACGACGCCACGTTCGAGCGGCATGCTCGAGCGCGGACGATTTCCTCGAGAGCGCGCTGGTGCACGGCAACCGCTACGGCACCTCGCCGGCGCTGGATCGAGGCCGAGCTCGCCGGCGGCTACGACGTGCTGCTCGAGATCGACTGGCAGGGCGCGCAGCCAGGTGCGCCGGCTGCTTCCCGCAGATGCGTCGGGATCTTCATCCTGCCGCCCTCGCTCGACGAGCTGCGAGCGCCGCCTGCGCGCCCGCGGCAAGGACAGCGACCGGACATCGCGCGCCGCATGGCGGGGGCGCGCGAGGAGATATCGCATGTTCTTGAATTTCGAATTATGTTATAATGAACAAAGACTTCGAGAAGCCCAGGCGCGACCTGGCCGGCCGTCGTCCGCGCCGAGCGCCGCGTCACCCGGGAGCGGCAGTCCGGCGCGCCTCGCCTCGCTACTCGGCAATTTCAGAACGGAGCACAGCCATGGCCCGCATCACCGTCGACGACTGCCTGAAGACATCCCCAACCGCTTCCAGCTCACGCTCGCCGCGACCTACCGCGCGCGCCAGATCGCCGCCGGCGCCACGCCGCTGCTCGAGACCAACAAGGACAAGCCGACCGTGATCGCGCTGCGCGAGATCGCCGCGGCAAGGTCGGCAAGAAGTGCTCAAGCGCCAGCTCCCACCCCGCCGGTGTCGTGACGCGCTGTAGCGAATGCCCCCGGCCCTCGGAGTCCATGCGCCAGCAGGGGCGTTCGAAGCCTCCGGGGCTGCCGTTGCCCGGGCCGGGCCTCGAGGAGCTAGCGCCTCTCGCCTACCTCAAGCCGCCGGACTTCGAGGCGCCTCGCGCGATGCCTACCAGTTCGCCCGAGGCGGCGCACGCCGGGCAGAACCGCCAGACCGGCGAGCCCTACATCTCGCACCCGCTCGCGGTGGCCGAAGATCCTCGCCGAGCTGGCACCTCGACGCGCAGACGCTGATGGCGGCGCTCCTGCACGACGTGATGGAGGACACGCCGGTCACCAAGAGCGAGATCGCCGAGCACCTTCGGCAAGCCCGTCGCCGAGCTGGTGGACGGCGTGTCCAAGCTCGACAAGCATCGAGTTCAGTCCGCCGCAGGACGCGCAGGCGGAGAACTTCCGCAAGATGCTGCTCGCGATGGCGCGCGACGTGCGCGTCATCCTGATCAAGCTCGCCGACCGGCTGCACAACATGCGCACGCTCGAGCGCGGTGCCCGCCGGAGAAGCGGCGCCGCATCGCCCGCGAGACGCTGGAGATCTACGCGCCCGATCGCCAACCGCCTGGGCTGAACGCCCTGTACCACGAGCTGGAGGAGCTGGCTTTCGCGCACCTGTATCCCCTGCGCTACCGCGTGCTCGCCAAGGCCGCCAAGGCGGCGCGCGGCAACCGGCGCGACGTCGTCGGCAAGATCCAGGAGCGCGATCAAGGCGCGGCTGGCCGAGGCCAGCATCGAGGCCGACGTGACCGGGCGCGAGAAGCACATCTACTCGATCTACAAGAAGATGCAGGAGAAGACATCTCGCTTCTCGGAGGTGCTCGACATCTACGGCTTTCGCGTCGTCGTCAGGACGTGCCCGACTGCTACCTCGCGCTGGGCGCGCTGCACGCGCTCTACAAGCCGATCCCGGGCAAGTTCAAGGACTACATCGCGATCCCCAAGGCGAACGGCTACCAGTCGCTGCACACCGACGCTGTTCGGCCCCTTCGGCATGCCGGTCGAGATCCAGATCCGCACCGAGGACATGCACCAGGTCGCCGAGGCCGGCGTCGCCTCGCACTGGATGTACAAGACCGGCGAGGAGGATCGCCATCGGACGTGCAGCAGCAAGCCCACCTGTGGCTGCAGTCGCTGCTCGAGATCCAGAACCAGACGCGGCGACGCGGCCGAGTTCCTCGAGCACGTCAAGGTCGACCTGTTCCCCGACGAGGTCTACGTGTTCACCCCGAAGGGCAAGATCTTGGCGCTGCCGCGCGGCGCGACCGCGGTCGACTTCGCCTACGCGGTGCACACCGACATCGGCAACCGCTGCGTCGCGGCCAAGGTCAACGGCGAGCTGGTGCCGCTGCGCACGGAGCTGCGCAACGGCGACCGCGTCGAGATCGTGACCGCCTGCCACGCCAATCCCAACCCGGCCTGGCTCGCGTACGTCGCCACCGGCAAGGCGCGCGCGCACATCCGCCACTTCCTCAAGACGATGCAGTCGAGGAATCGCGCCGAGGCTGGGCGAGCGGCTGCTGGGCAGGCGCTGCGCTCGTTGAACGGCCAACCCCGACGAGATCGGGCAGGCGCACTGGGCGCGCTTCTTCAAGGGCGACAGCGGCCAATTCGCGCGAGGAGCTGCTGGCCGACATCGGCCTGGGCAAGCGCCTGGCCGTCGTGGTGGCGAAGAAGCTGCTGTCGATCGCCGAGCCCGCCGCGCGAGGGCGAGCAGCGCCTGGACTCGATCACCATCCGCGGCACCGAGGGGCTGGCGATGCAGTTCGCCACGTGCTGCCGCCCGATCCCCGGCGACCCGATCATCGGCAGATCAAGAAGGGCCAGGGCCTGGTGGTCCATACCCACGACTGCCCGGCGATCCACCCCTTCCACTTCGACCCCGAGAAGTGGGTCGACGTGCAGTGGGACCCCGGCGCCGACCGCTTCTTCGACGTGACCGTGCGCCTCGTCGCCCAGAACCACCGCGGCGTGCTCGCGCGGCTGGCCGCCGAGGTCTCGGAAGCCGACTCGAACATCGACCACATCGAGACCGAGCAGCGCGCGAGCCCCGACTACACGACGGTCGTCTTCACCATCCAGGTGAAGAACCGCATGCACCTCGCCCACGTCTTCCGCCACCTGCGCCGCATCCCCGAGGTGGTGCGCCTCGCGCGCCTGAAGCGCAAGCAGTGACCTCCCGATCCCCCCACCGAGCCTCGCCATGAAGCCCGTCGCCACCTCCGAAGCGCCCGCCGCCATCGGCCCCTACTCCCAGGCCGTGCGCGCCGGCGACACCGTCTACCTCTCCGGCCAGATCCCGCTCGACCCGAAGACCATGCAGCTCGTCGAGGGCTTCGAGGACCAGGCCCGGCGCGTGTTCGAGAACCTGCGCGCGGTGTGCCGCGCCGCCGGGGGCGACTTCGACCGGGTGGTGCGGGTGACGGTCTACCTCACCGACCTGGGCAATTTCGCCAAGGTGAACGAGGCGATGGCGGCCTGCTTCCGCGAGCCCTACCCGGCCCGGGTGGCCGTGGGCGTGGCCGCGCTGCCCCGCGGCGCCCAGGTGGAGATCGACGCCGTGATGTACCTGGGGCCCGACGCCGCGGCGTGAAGGTCGCCGCCGCGCCGAGCGCGCCCGCCGCGAGCGCTGTCATCGGCGCGCGCCTGGACAAGCTCGGCATCCGCTCGCGCCTCGACCTCGTCCTGCACCTTCCGCTGCGCTACGAGGACGAGACGCGCCTCACGCCCCTCGCCCAGGCGCGCGCCGGCACCCCCGTGCTGGTGGAGGCCGAGGTGGTCGAAAGCGAGGTGAAATACCGCCCGCGCAGGACCCTCGTGGTGAAGCTCGCCGACGGCGACGACGTGCTCTGGGTGCGCTTCCTCAACTTCTACCCGAGCCAGGTGAAGCAGCTCTCCCCGGGGCGGCGCCTGCGCCTCTACGGCGAGGTGCGCCCCGGCTTCTTCGGCGACGAGATGGTGCACCCGCGCTACCGGGTGGTGGCGAGGGGCGAGTCGCTCCCGCAGTCGCTCACCCCCGTGTACCCGACCACCGCCGGGCTGTCGCAGGCGGCGCTGCGCGCGATGATCTCCCAGGCGCTCGAAGAGATCGCGCTCGAGGACACGCTGCCGCCGGCCGTGCTGCGCGAGCTCGCGCTCGCCCCCCTGCGCGAGAGCGTCCTGCTGCTGCACCGCCCCCCGCCCGACGTGGACGCGGCGAGCCTCGAGGCGCGCACGCACCCGGCGTGGCGGCGCGTGAAGTTCGACGAGCTGCTGGCCCAGCAGCTCGCGATGCGCATCGCCTACCGCGAGCGCCGGGCGAAGTCCGCGCCCGCGCTGCCCGACGCGCACACGCTCACCAACGCGCTCGTGCGCTCGCTGCCGTTCGCGCTCACCCGCGCGCAGCGCGAGGCGCAGCGCGCCATCGCGAGGGATCTCGGCGAGCCCCATCCCATGCGCCGGCTGCTGCAGGGCGACGTCGGCAGCGGCAAGACGCTGGTGGCCGCCCTCGCCGCGCTGCAGGCGATCGGCAACGGCTGGCAGGCGGCGCTCATGGCGCCGACCGAGATCCTCGCCGAGCAGCACTACCTCAAGCTCGCGCACTGGCTCGAGCCGCTCGGCGTGCGCATCGCCTGGCTCGCCGGCGGCCTCAAGGCGCGCGAGAAGAAGGCGGCGCTCGCGGCGATCGCCTCGGGCGCCACGCAGCTCGCCATCGGCACCCACGCCCTCTTCCAGCAGGAGGTGGCGTTCGCGAAGCTGGGGCTCGCCATCGTGGACGAGCAGCACCGCTTCGGCGTGGAGCAGCGCCTGGCGCTGTCGTCCAAGAGCACGGTGGAGCCGCACCAGCTCATGATGAGCGCCACGCCCATCCCCCGGACGCTGTCCATGGGCTATTTCGCCGACCTCGACGTCACCGTGATCGACGAGCTGCCGCCGGGGCGCACGCCGGTGGTGACGAAGCTCGTGGCCGAGGAGCGCCGCGACGAGGTGATCCGGCGCGTGCGCGACAGCTGCCGCGACGGCGCCCAGGCGTACTGGGTCTGCCCGCTGATCGAGGAAAGCGACGCCCTGCAGCTCGAGACGGCGCTCGACACCTTCGCCACGATCCGCGAGACCTTTCCCGACCTCGCCGTGGGGCTGGTGCACGGGCGGCTGAAGCCCGCCGAGAAGGCGCAGGTGATGGCCGAGTTCAAGGCCCGGCGCATCCAGCTCCTCGTGGCCACCACCGTGATCGAGGTGGGCGTGGACGTGCCCAACGCGACGCTCATGGTGATCGAGCACGCCGAGCGCATGGGGCTCGCCCAGCTGCACCAGCTGCGCGGGCGCGTGGGGCGCGGCGCCAAGGCGAGCCTCGCGATCCTGCTCTACCACCAGCCGCTGTCGGAGACGGCGCGGCAGCGGCTGAAGATCATCTACGAGAACGACGACGGCTTCGAGATCGCGCGCCAGGACCTGCTGCTGCGCGGCCCCGGCGAGTACCTGGGTGCGCGCCAGAGCGGCGCGCCGCTGCTTCGCTTCGCCGACCTCGAGCGCGACGCCGACCTCGTCGAGGCCGCCCGCGCCGTGGCCGACCGGCTGCTCGCGGCGCGCTCGAGCGCCGCGGCGAAGCACCTCGACCGCTGGCTCGGCACGCGCCAGTTCTACCTCAAGGCATGAGCCGATGGCGCCGCGCCGCCCCCGCGCATCCCGACCCCTGGCGGCCGTGGCTCGCCTATCCGGGCTCGCTCACCCGCCGCATCGTCGAGCGCGCCGGGGCGATGCGCGTCGAGCTGGTGGGCGAGCGGGCGCGCTTCCCGAACGAGGATGAGTACCGCGCCCTCGGCCGCCCGCACCACCGCCTCGCCTTCGTGCGCGAGGTGGTGCTGCACGCCCGCGGCGAGCCCGTCGTGCTCGCGCACTCGATCGCCGCGCGGCGCGACCTCCACGGCGCCTGGCGGGCGCTCGCCGGCCTCGGCACCCGCCCGCTCGCCGCGATGCTCTTCCGCGACCCGCGCGTGCGCCGCGGCCCCTTCGAGTACGCGCGCATCGATCCGCGCCATCCGCTGTGGAAGCGCGCCCGCCGCCTGCTGGGGCCGCAGCCCGCGGCGCTCTGGGCGCGCCGCTCGCGCTTCACCCTGCACGGGCGCCCGCTCATGGTGACCGAGGTGTTCCTGCCCGCGCTGGCGGCGCTCGGGCGATGAAGCGCCTCATCGCCCGGCTCGACGCGTACGAGCGCCTGGTGCGGCTCGACCGCCCGATCGGCATCCTCCTGCTGCTCTGGCCCACGCTCTGGGCGCTGTGGCTCGCGCGCCGGGCCCCGCCGCCGTGGGCCGTGCTCTGGATCTTCGTGCTCGGCACCGCGCTCATGCGCTCCGCGGGCTGCGCCGTGAACGACTGGGCCGACCGCGGCTACGACGCGCACGTCGAGCGCACGCGCGCGCGCCCGCTCCCCGCCGGCACGATCCGGCCGTGGGAGGCGCTCGTGGTGGCCGCGGTGCTGGCGCTCGCCGCGTTCGCCCTCATCCTGCCGCTGAACCGCCTCACGATCGCGCTGTCGTTCGCCGCGCTCGCCGTGGCGGTCGTCTACCCGTTCACGAAGCGCTTCCTCGCGATCCCCCAGGCCTGGCTCGGGATCGCCTTCGGCTTCGGCATTCCCATGGCCTTCGCCGCGCTCACCGCGACCGTGCCCCCGCTCGCCTGGGCGCTGCTCGCGGCGAACGTCTTCTGGACCATCGCCTACGACACCGAGTACGCGATGGTCGACCGCGACGACGACGTGAGGCTCGGCATGCGCACCTCGGCGATCTTCTTCGGCCGCCACGACGTGACGGCGGTGATGCTCTCCTACTTCGCCTTCCTCGCGATCCTCGTGGCGGTGGGCCTGTGGCAGGCCTGCGGCCCGTTCTACTTCTCGGGCCTGGCCGTGGCCGCCGCCCTCGTGCTCTCCCACCACCGGCTGATCCGCGACCGGTCCCGCGAGGGCTGCTTGCGCGCCTTCCTCGCCAACAACTGGGTGGGCGCGGCGGTATTCGCCGGCATCTTCGCGGACAATGCGGGATCCCTCCTCGCGCGCCTCGCCCCGTGATCGTCGTCGTCCACGCCCATCCCTATCCCAAGGTGTCGCGCATCGGCGCGGGGCTGCTCGCGGCGATCGCCGAGCTGCCCGGCCTTTCGGTGCGCTCGCTCTACGAGCGCTATCCCGACTTCGACATCGACGCCGAGGCGGAGCGCTCGGCGCTCGCGGCGGCCGGGCTCGTGGTCTGGATGCACCCGGTCTACTGGTACAGCGTGCCGGGCCTGCTCAAGCACTGGTTCGACCAGGTGTTCGCGCTGGGCTGGGCGTACGGGGAGGGCGGCACGGCGCTCGCGGGCAAGGACGCGCTGTGGGTCCCGACCACCGGCGGCAGCGACCACGACTACACCGCGCAGGGCGAGGCCGAGCGGCGTTGCGCCCCCTTCGTCCCGACGGTCGAGCAGACCGCGCGCTTCTGCGGCATGCGCTGGCTCGAGCCCTTCATCGTGAGCGGCGCCAGCGTGCTCGCCGACGAGGACCTCGCCGCGCGCGCGCTCGCGCTGCGCCGGCGGCTCGCGGCGTGGGCGCCGCGCGGGGAAGGGCGCTGAGATGCGCGAGGCGCTCGTCTTCCTCGCCTCGGCCGTGATCTGCGTGCCGCTCGCCGCGCGCCTGGGGCTGGGCTCGGTGCTCGGCTACCTCGTGGCGGGGGCGGCGATCGGGCCGTGGGGGCTGGGTCTCATGTCCGACACCGCCGCCACGAGCAACCTCGCCGAGCTGGGCGTGGTGCTGCTGCTCTTCGCCATCGGCCTGGGGCTCGACCCGAAGCGCCTGGCGAGCATGCGCCGCGACGTCTTCGGCGGCGGCTCGCTGCAGGCCGCGCTGTGCGGCGGGGCGCTGGCCGCCGCGCTCCTCGCCGTGGGGCTGCCCTGGCAGGCCGCGCTCGTCGCGGGGCTCGCCCTGGCGCTGTCGTCCACGGCGAGCGCCGTGCAGGCGATGGAAGAGAGGAACGAGCTCGCGACCCCGGTGGGCCGCAGCACCTTCGCGATCCTGCTCTTCCAGGACATCGCCGCCATCCCGCTGATCGCCCTCATCCCGCTGCTCGGGCATGCCGGGCAGGCGACGCGCCCGCTGCCCGGGCGGCTGGCCATCGGCGCGGCGGCCGTGGCGGGCGTGGTCGTGATCGGCCGCCACCTCACGCGCCCGGCCCTGCGCCTGCTCGCGAAGGCGGACATTCGCGAGGTGTTCACCGCCTTCGCGCTGCTGCTGGTGATCGGCATCGCCGAGCTCATGCACCTGGCGGGGCTGTCGATGGCGCTGGGCGCCTTCCTCGCCGGCGTGCTCCTCGCCGGCTCCGAGTTCCGCCACGCGCTCGAGACCGACCTCGAGCCCTTCAAGGGCCTGCTGATGGGCCTGTTCTTCATCTCCGTGGGCATGACGATCGACTTCGGCCTGCTCGCCAGCCGGCCGGGGCTGGTGGCGGGGCTGCTCGCGGGCCTGCTCGCGCTGAAGGCGGGGGCGCTCTGGATCGTCGCGCGCACGATGGGCGTGGCCCCGCGCCAGCGCGCGCTCTTCGCGATCCTGCTCGCGCAGGGCGGCGAGTTCGCCTTCGTCGTGTTCGCCTCCGCGCGCGAGGCGGGGCTCGTCACGCCGGCGTGGACCGCGCTGCTCACGATGACGGTCGCGCTCTCGATGGCGGCCACGCCGCTGCTCCTCCTCGCCCACGACGTGCTGCGCTCGCGCCGCGCGCAATCGCCGCGCGAGCCCGACCGCATCGACGTGCAGGGGCCGGTGATCATCGCCGGGTTCGGCCGCTTCGGGCAGATCGTGGGCCGCCTCCTCCTCGCCAACGGCATCCGCCCGGTGGTGCTCGACCACGACCCGGACACGATCGACATGCTGCGCCGGTTCGACTACGCGGTCTTCTACGGCGACGCCACGCGCCTGGACCTCCTCGAGGCGGCCGGCGCGGCCAAGGCGCGGCTGCTGGTGAACGCGATCGACGACGTGCAGGCGAGCCTCGCGCTGGTCGACCGGGTGCGGGAGCATTTCCCGGGACTGCCGATCCTCGCGCGCGCGCGCAACGTCTCCCACTTCCTGGAGCTCAGGCTGCGCGGGGTGGGGACGATCGAGCGCGAGACGTTCGAGTCGGCGCTGCGCATGGGGCGCTCGGCCCTCGAGGCGCTGGGCATGGACCGCTTCCGGGCGCGCGAGCTCGCCGACACGTTCCGCCGCCACAACCTCGCGACCGTCGAGGCGCAGCTCGAGGCCTACAAGGACGAGACGCGCTTCCTCGCCGCGGCGCGCGCCGGGCGCGCGGAGCTCGAGCAGTCGATCGCGCGCGACCGGGAGCGCTTCGAGCGCGAGTATCGCGGAGGAGGGTGGCGATGAGCACGTGGATCGCCGCGGGGCTGCGCACCCCCTTCGCGCGGGTGGACGGCCCCCTGCGCCGGCTCGACGCGCTGCGGCTGTCGATCCCCGTGGCCGCGGCGATGTGCGCTCGCCTCGGCGCGGGCGAGCGCCCGGACCTCCTCGTGTGGGGCAGCGTCGCGCCCCACCTGGGCTGGAGCAACATCGCGCGCGAGATCGTCGTGCAGGGCGGGCTCGACGGGTCGATCCCCGCGTTCTCCACGGTCCTCGCCTGCGCGACGAGCATGGTGGCCGCCTTCGAGGCCGCCGGGATGCTGGGCGCGGAGCGCCAGCTCGCGCTCTGCGGCGGCGCGGAGAGCATGAGCCGCGTGCAGATCGGCCTGCGCCAGGGCCTGTCGGACTGGATCCGGCGCCTCGCGCAGGCGCGCAGCGTCGGCGAGCGCATCGACCGCGCGAGCGAGATCCGGTGGGCGGACGTGGGTCTGCACATCCCGTCGGTGCGCAACGCCGCGACCGGACGCAGCATGGGCGAGCATTGCGAGGAGATGGCCAGGCGCTGGAAGATCGCGCGGGCCGACCAGGACCGCCTCGCGCTCGAGTCCCACGCGCGCGCCGTGCGCGCGATGGCCGCCGGCTTCTTCGACGACCTCGTCGTGCCCGTGGCCGGCATGGCGCGCGACGGCGTGCCCCGCGCCGACAGCACCGCGGCGAGGCTCGCGTCCCTCCCCCCGGCCTTCGACCGCGCGAGCGGCGAGGGCACCATCACGGCGGGCAACGCCTCGGCGCTCACCGACGGCGCGGCGGGCGTGTGGGTCGCGAACGACGCCGGCGCCGGGCGGCTGCCGCCGGGCGCGCCGCGCGCGCGCCTCGTCGACCACGAGCTCGCCGCCGTGGACATCCTCCACGAGGGGCTGCTCATGGCGCCGGCCTACGCGATCCCGCGGCTGCTCGCGCGCCACGGCCTCACCCTCGAGGCGATCGACCTGTGGGAGATCCACGAGGCCTTCGCGGCCCAGGTGCTGTGCAACGTGGCCGCGCTCGAGAGCGAGGACTTCCTGCGCGAGCAGGTGCGCGTCGACGCGCGCCTCGGGCGCTTTCCGTGGGAGCGCCTCAACCCGAACGGCGGCAGCGTCGCCGTGGGACATCCGTTCGGCGCGACGGGGGCGCGAATCCTCTCGCAGGCGGTGAAGGAGCTCGCCGCGATGGGCCCGGGGCGGCGCGCGGTGGTCTCGGTGTGCGCCGACGGCGGCGTGGGCGCGGTGGCGTTGCTCGAGAGCGCCGCGGCCGCCTGAAAGCACGCCATCGCTCCATGATCCTCCTGCACCGGGCCGTCCTGCTCGCCCTCTCCGCCGCCGTCGTGGCCGCGATGGAGGCGCTCCACCTGCCCGCCGCCCTCCTGCTCGGGCCGATGGCCGCCGCCATCGTGGTGGCCGCCCACGGCACCCCGCTGCGCATGCCCGCGGCGCCCTTCGTGGTCGCCCAGGCGGTGATCGGCGCGATGCTCGCGCGCAACATCCCGCTCGCCACCGTCACCGAGATCGGGCGCAACGTGCCGCTCTTCGCGGCCGGCATCGCCGCCGTGATGGCCGCGAGCGCCCTCATCGGCTACCTCGTCACGCGCTGGCGGGTGCTGCCCGGCACGACGGGGGTCTGGGGCTGCTCGCCCGGCGGCGCCTCGGCGATGACGCTGATGGCCGAGGCGTACGGGGCCGACATCCGCCTCGTCGCCTTCATGCAGTACCTGCGCGTGGCGTGCGTGGTGGGCGTGGCCTCGCTGGTGGCGCGCATCTGGATCGGCGTGCCCGCGGGCGCGCACGCGCAGCCGGCGTGGTTCCCGCCCGTGGCCTGGGGCCCCTTCGCCGGGACCGCCGCGCTCGTGGCGCTGGGCTCGCTCGCGGGCGCGCGCTTGCGGCTTCCCGCCGCCCCGCTCCTCGTCTGCCTCGGCGTGGGGGTCGCGCTGCAGGACGGCGGCCTGCTCGCGATCGAGCTGCCGCCGTGGCTGCTCGCCGTCGCCTACGCGATCGTGGGCTGGAGCATCGGCCTGCGCTTCACCCGGGCGATCCTCGTGCACGCCGCGCGCGCCTTCCCGCGCGTGCTCGCCGCCGTGCTGGCGCTGATCGCCGCCTGCGCCGGCGTGGGCGCGCTTCTCGTCTTCGCCGGCGGCCTCGACCCGATGACCGCCTACCTCGCCACCAGCCCCGGCGGCGCCGACTCGGTGGCGATCATCGCCGCCTCGAGCGACGTGGACCTGCCGTTCGTGGTGGCGATGCAGACCGCACGCTTCGTGCTGGTGCTGCTCACCGGCCCCGCGCTCGCCCGCTTCGTCGCCGACCGTGCGGGGGCCGCACCGCCCGCGCCCGATTCCCCCTCGCCACCCTGAAAGGAAAGCCGCCATGCATCCCCTCACCGACGCGCAACGCGAGCTCCAGGCCCGCGCCCGCGAGCTCGCCGCCGAGTTCGCCCCCACGGCCGCCGCCACCGACGCGACCGAGGCGTATCCCTGGAAGAACGTCGAGCGCCTGCGCGAGGCCGGGTTCATGGGCATGACCATCCCGCGCGAGCACGGCGGCCAGGGCCGCAGCTACCACGACGCCGTGGTGGCGATCGAGGAGATGGCGAAGGCGTGCGCCACCATGGGCCGCATCACCGTCGAGGCGAACATGGGCGCCATCGGCGCGATCATGGCCTACGGCGACGACGCGCAGAAGCGCGTCGCCGCCCGGTGCGTGCTCTCCGGCGACAAGCCCGCGATCTGCATCACCGAGCCCGGCGCGGGCAGCGCCGCGAGCGAGATGACCACGCGCGCCGAGCGCCGCGGCGACGGCTACGTGATCAACGGGACCAAGTACTGGATCACCGGCGGGGGCGTGTCGCGCCTGCACCTCGTCTTCGCGCGCGTCTTCGAGGGCGATGCCGAGCAGGGCATCGGCGGCTTCCTCGTGGTGCGCGACGGCACCTCGCCCGCGGGGCTCGTGATCGGCGATCGCATTCCCGCCATGGGCGTGCGCGGCATCCCCGAGACCTACGTGCACTTCGAGGAGCTCGAGGTGCCGAAGTCCGCGCTCGTCGTGCCGCCGCAGGGATTGCGCAAGGGCTTCGGCGGCCTCATGAACGCCTACAACGCGCAGCGCGTGGGCGCCGGGACCGTCGCGCTCGGCATCGCGCAGGGGGCGTTCGAGGAGGCGCTCGACTACGTGCGGGAGCGCCACCAGTTCGGCCGCCCGCTCGCGGAGTTCCAGGGCCTGCAGTGGATGCTCGCGGACATGTCGGTGCAGCTCGAAAGCGCCCGCCTCATGCTGCACCGCGCCGCCCATTGCCGCGGCGCCTTCCCCGACATGACCGAGGCGGCGCAGGCGAAGATCCTCGCCGCGGAGGTGGCCAACAAGGTGACGAGCGACGCCCTGCAGCTCTTCGGCTCCTCGGGCTACTCGCGCGACCGCGCGCTCGAGCGCCACGTGCGCGACGCGCGCATGTTCACGATCGCGGGCGGGACCGCGCAGATCCTGCGCACCCAGGTGGCGAGCGCGCTCCTCGGTCGCAAGCTGCCGCAGACGCGCGACGGGTACGTGAAGGCGGCGCAGCAGGCGCGGGCGAAGGCGGCGCTGCCGCAGTGAGCGCGCCGCGGGCGGCGGCGCGGCTCGCCGCGCGGTTGCGGATCGCGAGCGCGATGCCCACGGCGGCCGCGGCCAGGAGCGAGGCGTCCTGCGGCATGGCGAGCGCGACCGCCGCCTGCGCGCCCACCAGGCACCACGCGACGGGCACCACGAACGGGACGCGCGGGTACGGCGCCACGAGGAAGGCGAGCATGCCGACGGTGAACAGGGTCGTCGGGCACGGCAGCCCGAACGTGGGCGTGGCGGGGAATGCGTGGCCGGCCAGGCGCGAGGCGACGGGATAGCCGGCCAGCGCGAACGCCGCGAGCAGCGCCCCGGCCCAGCCCCGCGCGCCGCCCGGCCAGGCGAAGGCGAGCCGGCGCCGCACCACGCCCAGCCAGGCGAAGATGCCGGCGGCGGCCAGGGAGGCGGCGGCGAACGCGGGAGCGAGCGGGTTGATGCGGGCGAAGAAGGCGAGGTGATAGGCGATCGCCAGCCAGGCCCAGAGCGCGGCGAGGATCGCCGAGGCCGCCACGCTCGCGCGGCGCCCGCCACGCGCCGCCGCGGCGAGCGCGGCGAGCGCCAGCGCGACCAGCACGAGCTGCGCGGGCCAGACGGCCAGGTTGTACGCGCGGAACACGTCGAGGAATTGCGCGCTGGTGAAGGGCAGCTGCATGGGTCGGCGCTTTCGTCCGTGCGGCCCGGCGCGCGCGTCCCGGGGAGCGCGGGCAAGCCTCGCCGCGTGACCCATCGTAGCCGCACCCTGCGAGCGGGGGTTGACAGCCCGCAAAGCGGCTATCATCTCCGGCTCCCGCCGACCGATCGCCGAGCGTCCCCGTGCACGCGTTGCTGAGCGCCGTCGCCGCGCATCCCGAGGCCGCGCTCGCGATCGTGGCGCTGGTCGCCTTCGGCGAGTCGGTGGCACTCGTCGGCACCTTCGTCCCCGCGGCCGTCGTGATGTTCGCCGCCGGCGCGCTCGTGGGCAGCGGCTCCCTCGACCTCTGGACCACGCTCGCCGTGGCGAGCGCCGGCGCGGTGGCCGGCGACGGCCTCAGCTACGAGCTGGGCCGCGCCCAGCAGGCGCGCATCCGCGCGTGGCGCTTCTTCCGCGAGCATGCCGAGGCGGTGGCGCGCGGCGAGGCGTTCCTCGCGCGCCACGGCGGCAAGAGCATCGTCTTCGCGCGCTTCCTCGGCGCGGTGCGCGCGGTCGTGCCGCTGCTCGCGGGCTTCGCCCGCATGCCGCGGCGGCGCTTCTACGCGGTCAACGTCTTCTCCGCGCTGCTGTGGGCCCCGGCGCACATCCTGCCGGGCGTGATCTTCGGCTCGTCGCTGCAGCTCGCCGAGGCGGTGAGCGGGCGCCTGGCGGTGCTCGTCGCGCTGCTGGCCGCGCTGGCGTGGGGCGCGGCGTGGCTCGCCTCCGCCTTCCTGCGCTACGTGCCGCCCGCGCTGCGTCGCGCGCGGGACCTCGCGCTCGCGCGCGCCCGGCGCGGGCGCTCCGCGGCCGCCCGCGGGGTCGTCGCGCTGCTCGACCCGGCGCGTCCCGCTTCCCACGCGCTGCTCGTGGGCGCGCTCCTGCTGCTCGCCGCGGGCTGGCTCTTCCTCGGCGTCGTGGAGGACGTCGCGCACGGCGATCCGCTGGTGCAGGCGGACTTCGCCGTCTTCCGCTTCCTGCAGGAGCTGCGCAACGCGCCGATGGACCGCGCGATGGTGGCCCTCACCGAGCTGGGCAGCGCCGGCGTGCTCGTGCCCGTGGCGCTCGCCGTGCTCGCCCGGCTCGCGTGGCGGCGCGCCTGGCGCACGGCCGGGTACTGGCTCGCCGCCGTGGGCTTCGGCGAGCTGCTCGTGCTCCTCGTGAAGGCGATGCTCGGGCGCCACCGGCCCCTCGACCTCTACGCCGGCCTCGAGCGCTATGCGCTGCCGAGCGGGCACGCGACCATCGCGACCGTCGTCGCCGGCTTCCTCGCCTTCCTGCTCGCGCGCGGCGGCCGCGTGGGCATGCGCCTGGCGATCGCGTCGGGGGCGGCGGTGTACGTGGCGCTCGTCGCGTTCTCGCGGCTGTACCTCGGGGCGCACTGGCTCTCGGACGTCGTCGCCGGCGCGGCCCTCGGCCTGGCGTGGGTCGCGGTGCTCGCGATGACCTACGCGCACCGGGGCGTGCGCGAGGATTTCGGCCGCGGCCCCACCGCGCTCGTCGCCGCGCTCGCATTCCTCGGCTCGGCCGCGGCATGGATGCACTGGCGCGCCGCCGCGGACGCCGCACGCTACGTGGAGCAGCCCGCGGCGGCGAAGATCGCGGTCGCGCTCGCCGCGTGGCGCGACGGCGCCTGGCGCACGCTCCCGGCGCGCCGGCGCGAGCTCGCGGGCGACGAGGAGGAGCGCTTCACCGTGCAGTGGGCGTGCGATGCCGACCGGCTGCGCTCGGCGCTCCTCGCCGCGGGTTGGCGCCCGGCCCCGGCGTGGAGCGTGAAGGCGGCTGTCGGCGCCCTCGCGCCGCATCCGGCGCTCGACGCGCTGCCCGTGCTGCCCCGCTTCGATCGCGGCGGCCCGGCGGCCCTCGCGTGGATCCGGGCGAGCGCCTCCGACGCGGGGCAGCGCGAGGTGCTGCGGCTCTGGCCCTCGCGCCTCGTGCTCACGACCGGCGAGCCGGTCTGGTACGGCGCGGCGTACCGCGAGACGGCGCGCCACGCGCCGCTGCTGCCGCTGCCGCTGCGCCAGGTGCCGCTCGCGCTGCCGGCGCTGCGCCAGGCGCTGCCCGCCCAGCCGTTCGAGGCGCTGGTGCGGCGCCGGGGCGCCGGGCCGTCCACGCTGCTCGTCGCCTGCGTGCGCCCCGCCGCGTGATCGGCGCGCGCCTTGCGCGCGCCGCGGCGAATGCATACCCTCGCTCGGATGCTGCGCCGCCGCTTCCTCGCTTCCGCCGCCGCCGCTGCCGCGCTCGCCGGGTGCGCCCGCCGCGCGGCGCGCTCCCGCGACGCGGTCGTGTTCAAGCACGGCAAGCTCTTCGGCGACCCGGCCGCGCTGCGCGCGCTGCTCGACGAATTCGAGCGCTCGCACGGCGTGGCGGTGATCGACGAGACGCTGCCCGCCTCGAGCGACGCGCAGCACCAGTTCTACGCGATCAACCTGCAGGCGCGAAGCGACGCCTTCGACGTCTTCGCCGCGGACATCATCTGGATCGCCGGCTTCGCGCGCGCCGGATGGCTGCGCCCGCTCGACGCGCTGCTGCCGCCGTCGCAGCGCGCCGCCTTCTTCCCCGGGCCGGTCGAGGCGGTGACGTGGGAAGGCCGGCCTTACGCGGTGCCGTGGTTCGTGGACGCGGGCCTGCTCTACTGCAGATCCGACCTCCTCGCCGAGCACGGGCTCGCCGCGCCCGCGACGTGGGAGGACCTGGTCGGCGCCGCCCGCACGGTCATGGCGCGGGAACGGGACCTCCACGGCTTCGTGTGGCAGGGCAAGGAGTACGAGGGGCTGGTGTGCAACGCGCTCGAGTACCTGCACAGCCACGAGGGCGCCGTGCTCGACGCGGGGCGCGTCGTCCTCGCGAGCGAGGCCAACCGCGAGGCGCTCGGCATGATGGCCGACCTCGTGCTGCGCTACCACGTGACGCCGGCCTCGGTGACCACGGCCACGGAGGAGCCGAGCCGGCACGTCTTCGGCCAGGCGCGCGCGCTCTTCCACCGTAACTGGCCGTACGCGTGGACGCTCTTCCAGGATCGCGACTCGCGGGTCCGGGGCCGGGTCGCGGTCGCCCCGCTGCCGCGCTTCCCGGGCGGGCGCTCCGCGCCCACGCTCGGCGGCTGGCAGCTCGCGGTGAACGCCGCCTCGCGGCGCGCCGGGGCCGCCGCGGCGCTCGTCGCGCACCTCACCGCCCCGGGCGCCCAGAAGCGGCTCGCCATCGCCTACGGCTTCCAGCCCGCGCGCGAGGCGCTGTACCGCGACCCGGAGCTCGCCGCGGCGCAGCCGTTCGTCGCGGGGCTCGCGCACGTGTTCGCACAGGCGCGGGCGCGTCCGGTGATCCCGGGGTACGTGCGCGTCTCGCAGGCGCTGCAGAGCGAGTTCAGCGCGGCGATCTCCGGGGTGCGCTCGCCGGCCGAGGCGCTCGGGCGCGCGCAGCGCCGGGTGGAGGAGGTCGTGCGTGGCGCCTGAGCGCGACCGGCCGTGGCTCTATGTGGCGCCCGCCGCGCTGCTGCTGGGGCTCGTCACCGCCTGGCCCCTCGCCCAGGTGCTGTGGATCTCGCTCGAGCGCCGCTCCCTCCTCGACCCGGCGGGCCCGCACTTCGCGGGCCTGGCCAACTACGCGCGGCTCGCGGCCGACGAGCGCTTCTGGAACGCCCTCGGCAACACGCTGTATTTCTCGGGCGTGTCGGTCGCGCTCGAGCTCGCCCTGGGCCTCGCGTTCGCGCTCGCCGTGCAGCGGCCCTTCCGGGGCCGCGCGCTCCTCTACGGCGTGATCCTGATCCCGTGGGCGGTGCCGACCGCGGTATCAGCGCGGATGTGGGCGTGGATGTACGACTCGGAGATCGGCGTCCTCGACTACCTCCTCGGCGCGCACGTGAACTGGCTGGGCAGTCCCGCATGGGCGCTCAACGCCGCGATCCTGATGGACGTGTGGAAGTCCACGCCGTTCGTGGCGCTCCTCCTCGCCGCGGGCCTGCAGTCGATCCCGCGCGAGCTCTACCAGGCGGCCGCCGTGGACGGCGCCTCGCGCTGGACGGTGCTGCGCCGGGTCACGCTGCCGCTGCTGGCCCCGGTGATCCTGGTGGCCCTCGTCTTCCGCACCATCGACGCCTTCCGCGCGTTCGACTCGATCTACGTGCTCACCGGCGGCGGCCCCGCCGACAGCACCGAGACCCTGTCGATCTACGCGTACAAGGTGCTCTTCCAGTCGCTCGAGTTCGGCTACGGCTCGGCGATCGCGGTGGCGGTGTTCGCGTGCGTGGCGCTCGCCGCGGCCGGCTACGTGCTGCTGCTGCGCAGGGTCGCGCGATGAGGACGGCGCTGCGCGTGGCGGGCATCGCGGCCCTGGCGGCGTTCTCGCTCGCGCCCTTCCTCTGGCAGGTCGCGACCTCGCTCAAGCCCGCGGCCGAGCTCACGCGCCTGCCGCCGCTCCTGCCCGCGCACCCCACGCTCGCGCACTACGCGGCGATCTTCTCCGGCTACCCGCTGCTGCGGCTCGCCGCCAACAGCGCGATCGTCTCGGCGTGCACGACGGCGCTCGCGCTCGCGCTGGGCTCGCTCGCCGCGTACGCGCTCGCCATCCTGCGCGTGCGCGGGCGCTCGGCGATCCTCGCGGTGGTACTGTCGGTGTCGATGTTCCCGCCGATCGCGACCGTGAGCCCGCTCTTCCTGCTGCTGAACGCGCTCGGGCTGCGCGACACCCTGGCCGCCCTCGTCCTCACCTATGCGAGCTTCTCGCTGCCGCTGGCGGTGTGGCTCGTCGCGAGCTTCCTCGACGCCCTGCCGCGCGAGCTCTACCTCGCCGCGCGCGTGGACGGCTGCTCGGCCTTCGGGGCGCTGTGGCGCGTGGTGCTGCCGCTGGCCGCGCCCGGCATCGCCGCGGCGGGGCTGCTCGTCTTCGTCTTCGCGTGGAACGAGTTCCTCTTCGCGCTCACATTCACCTCGAGCGAGGCGGCGCGCACGCTGCCCGTCGGCATCGCGCTCTTCCCCGGCCTGCACGAGGTGCCGTACGGGGAGATCGCCGCCGCCTCCGTCGTGGCCACGCTGCCCGTGGCGCTCCTCGCCCTCGCGTTCCAGCGCCGGATCGTCGAGGGGCTCACGGCCGGCGCCGTGAAGGGCTGAGCGTGGCGCGCGTGCGGTTCGAGGGCGTGGCCAAGCGCTTCGGCGAGCACGCGGTGCTGGCTCCCCTCGACCTCGAGATCGCCGACGGCGAGTTCTTCACCTTCGTGGGGCCGAGCGGCTGCGGCAAGTCGACGCTGCTCGCGCTCGTCGCGGGGCTCGAGGCGGCGAGCGCCGGCGCGATCCACTTCGACGCGGCGCGGGTGGACGGGCTGCCTCCGGGCGAGCGCGACGTGGCGATGGTGTTCCAGAGCTACGCCCTCTACCCGCACCTCACGGTGCGCGAGAACATCGCGTTCCCTCTGCGCGTGCGCCGCGCGCCGCGCGCCGAGGTCGATGCGGCCGTCGAGCGCGCGGCCGCCTCCCTGGGGCTCTCGCCGCTGCTCGCGCGCCGGCCCCGCGAGCTCTCCGGCGGCCAGCGCCAGCGCGTGGCCCTCGGCCGCGCCCTCGTGCGCCGGCCGCGCGTCTTCCTCATGGACGAGCCGCTCTCGAACCTCGACGCGCGCCTGCGCCTGGAGATGCGCGAGGAGTTCCAGCGGCTGCACGCGGCCCACGGCATCACGACCCTCTACGTGACGCACGACCAGGAGGAGGCGATGGCGCTCTCCCGGCGGGTCGCCGTGCTGGAGGCGGGGCGGATCGCGCAGTGCGGCCCTCCCCAGGACGTGTACGCGGACCCGGCGAGCCTCTTCGTCGCGCAGTTCCTCGGCAGCCCGCCGCTCAACGTGCTCGCGGGCGCCGCGCCGGACGTGGTGCTCGGCGTGCGCCCGGCCGACGTGCTCGTCCATGCCGGCGCGCGCGAGGGCGCGCTCGCCGCGACCGTGGCGCTGCTCGAGCCCACCGGCAGCGACCTGTGGGTGACGGGCGAATGGCGCGGGCAGCGGCTCAAGGGCCGGGCGGCGGGCGCGGCGCCGGAGCGCGGCGCCACGGCCTGGTTCTCGGTGCCGCCCGAGCGGGTCTACGCCTTCGACGCGGCCACCGGGGCGCGGCGGCGGGACGTGGCGGGCGCGCTGCGGGACTGAGGGCGCCCTCAGGAGGCCGGCCGGGTCCCCGGCGCCTGCTCGCGCAGGCGCCGGCGCAGCTCGCGCTCGGCGCGGTCGCGCTCGTGCCACGCCCGCGCGAGGCCGTGGTGCAGCGACACGCACAGCAGGACGATCACCGCGGCGAAGGGCAGCGCGGCCACGATGGCGGCGGTCTGGATGCCCTTGAGTCCGCCGGCGAGCAGCAGGCTCACGGCGGCGAGCGACACGAGCACGCCCCAGGCGAGCTTCAGGCGCATCGAGGGGTCCGGGTCGCCGCGGGAGCTCAGCATCGAGAGCACGACGATCGCCGAGTCCGCCGAGGTCACGAAGAAGATCACCACGAGCACGGTCGTCGCGGCCGACAGCAGCGTGGACAGGGGCAGCGCGTCGTAGAACCGGAAGATCGCCGTGGCGGGCTCGGCCTGCGCCGCCTGCGCGAGCGGCACGTGGCCGAAGACCTCGAGGTGCAAGGCGCTGCCGCCGAAGACCGAGAACCAGGCGAAGCCGATGAGCGAGGGCACGAGCAGCGTGCCCACGACGAGCTCGCGCACCGTGCGGCCCTTCGAGACCCGCGCGATGAACAGTCCCACGAACGGCGACCACGACAGCCACCATGCCCAGTAGAAGATCGTCCAGTCGCCCACCCAGGTGCTCGTGCGGAAGGGCGTGAGCGCGAGGCTCATGCGCACGAAGTCGGTGATGTAGGCGCCGAGCGTCGTGGTGAAGGTGTCGAGCACGTCGCGCGTGGGCCCGAGGACGAAGACCGTGGCGGCGAGCGCGCCGGCGATCACGAGGTTCGTCATCGACAGCCACTTGATGCCGCGCTCGATGCCCGAGAGGGCGGACAGGAGGAAGAGCACCGTGGTGACCGCCACGATGCCCACCTGCCACGCGGTGCCGGTGGGCAGGCCGAAGACCGCGTTGAGGCCGCTGTTGATCTGCAGCGCGCCCAGGCCCAGCGAGGTCGCCACGCCGAAGGCGGTGGCCACGACCGCGAAGAGGTCGATCGCGCCGAGCCAGCGCGCGCGATGGTCCACGCGCAGGCCGTCGAGCGTGGCGCTGAACGTGATGCCGCCGCGGCCCTGGCCCTGGAAGAAGGCGATGGCGAGTGCCACGACGGTGTAGATCGCCCACGGGTGCAGCCCCCAGTGGAAGAAGGCGTAGCGCATCGCCGCGTTCGCCGCCTCGGGCGTCATCGGCGCGATGCCGGGCGGCGGCTGGCGGTAATGCGAGAGCGGCTCGGCCACGCCCCAGAACACGAGGCCGATGCCCATGCCGGCGGCGAAGAGCATCGAGAACCACGCCGCCGCGGAGAACTCGGGCTCCGCGTCCTCGCCGCCCAGGCGCAGGTCGCCGTAGCGGCTGAAAGCGAGGAAGAGGCAGAAGACGACCACGCCGAGCACGACCCAGAGGTAGAACCAGCCGAAGGCGTGCGTGGTGAACGCGAGCGCGGCCGCCGCGGCCGCGCCGAGCGTCGCGGGCGATGCGATGCCCCACAGGACGACGGCGCCCACGATGGCGATCGCGGCGTAGAGGATCATGGCGGCTCCTTGGAGTTCGCGCCGCGGCTCGGCGCCGGCGCTCGGTCTGGGACAGGGCCGCCGCGCGATTGTTCGCGGCGACCGCGGGGCGCTCAGGCGGCGGCGGGCCGGGGCTGCGGGACCCGGGACCGGCGCACCTGCAGCAGCATCACGACGCCCAGCACGGCGAGCGCCGGGATGAAGAGCCATTCCTTCGCCGGGCGCTCGCGCTCGGCACCTCGATGCCCTTGATCACGTGAAGCCCTGCTCGAAGCCCGCCTTGTCGGCCGGGCTGTTCAGCCCCACGGCGCCATGACCTGCGCGCCCGTCGGGCGTGGCCAGCGCGCGAGCCCCGCGGCCGACAGGCGCTGCGCGGCCGCTGCCCGCGCCGCCGCAGCGGCAGCAGCACGGTCTTCTGCACGTCCTTGCCCTCGAGCGTCGTGCCCTCGATGCGCACCCGCAGGCCGCCGCCCGGCGGCGCGGCGGCGGCGAGCGCGCGCAGCTGCTGCGGCGGCACGACGTCGTACGCGCGGCATCGCCAGGTCGAGCCAGAAGCCGGGGCGCAGCAGCGTGAACGTCACCAGCAGCAGCAGCGCCGATTCGTACCAGCGGCTGCGGGTCAGGAACCAGCCCTGGGTGCCGGCGGCGAACACGAGCATCGCCACGACCGCGCATCGCGATCACCAGCACGAGCTGCAGCCAGGAGCCGATGCCGATCATCAGCAGCTGCGGGTTGAAGATGAACATGAACGGCAGGATCGCGGTGCGGCTGCTGTACCAGAACGCGGTGGCGCCGGTCTTGATCGGGTCGGCGCGCGAGATCGCCGCGGCGGCGAACGAGGCGAGCCCCACCGGCGGCGTGACGTCGGCCATCAGGCCGAAGTAGAAGACGAACATGTGCACCGCCACCAGCGGCACCACCAGCCCGGACTGCGCGCCGAGCTCGACCACGACCGGCGCCATCAGGGTCGAGACCACGATGTAGCTCGCGGTGGTCGGCATGCCCATGCCGAGCACCAGGCAGATGAACGCCACCAGCATCAGCATCACGATGATGTTGCCGGCCGAGACGGCCTCGACGAACTCGGTCATCACCAGCCCGAGGCCGGTGAGCGACACCGTGCCGACGATGATCCCCGCCGCGGCGGTGGCGAGCGCGATGCCGATCATGTTGCGCGCGCCGCGCTCGAGCCCGTCGACCAGGTCGTCCCAGCCGGCGCGCGACACGCGCCCAGGGCACCGGCTGGCGGCGCATCAGGGCGAGCAGCGGCTTCTGCGTGAGCAGGATCACGATCAGGAAGAGCGTGGCGTAGAACGCCGACAGGCCCGGGCGAGAGCTCCTCGACCAGCAGCGCCCAGATCAGCAGCGCCACCGGCAGCAGGAAGTGCAGGCCGGCGAGCAGCGTCTCCTTCAGCGGCGGCAGCGTCGAGCACCGGCGCGTTGGGATCGTCGATGGTGAGGTCGGGCTCGCGCCGCGACCACGCGCAGGAGCAGCACGTAGGCCGCGGCGAGCAGGACCAGGATCACCCACGGCGCGCCGTCGCCGAGCAGCGGGCTTGAGCCAGCCGAGGCCGAAGTAGACGACGTTGGCGAGCACGACGATGCCGGCGAAGCGTCATCAGCACGCCGCGCAGGCGGCCGCAGCGCGCGAGACGTCCGTGCGCGCGCGGGATCCCCGCGATGCCGGCCTTGCAGGCCTCGAGGTGGACGATGTAGAAGAGCGCGATGTAGGAAATGATCGCCGGCAGGAACGCGTTCTTGACGATCTGCGCGTACGGCACGCCGACGTACTCGGCCATCAGGAACGCGGCCGCGCCCATCACCGGCGGCATGATCTGGCCGTCGACGCCGGCGGCGACCTCGATCGCGCCGGCCTTCTCCGGCGGGTAGCCGACGCGCTTCATGAGCGGGATCGTGAAGGTGCCGCAGGTGACGACGTTCGCCACCGACGAGCCCGAGATCATCCCCATCAGGCCGGAGGAGACGACGGCCGCCTTGGCCGGGCCGCCGCGCATGTGGCCGAGCAGGGCGAAGGCGACCTTGATGAAGTAGTTGCCCGCGCCGGCCTTCTCGAGCAGCGAGCCGAACAGCACGAACAGGAAGATGTAGCTCGCCGAGACGCCGAGCGCGACGCCGAACACGCCCTCGGTCGTGAGCCAGTAGTGCGAGACCGCCTTCGACAGCGACACGCCCTTGTGCGCGATCACGTCGGGCATGTAGGGTGCCGGCGAAGGCGTAGCCCAGCATCAGCAGCGCGATGATCGGCGAGCGGCGGGCCGAGCACGCGCCGCGTCGCCTCGAGCAGCAGCAGCATGCCGACCACCGCGGTGGCGATGTCGAGCCGGCATCGGCTCGCCCGGGCCGCGGTCGAGATCTCGCGGTAGAAGAGGAACAGGTAGGCGCCGCAGAACGCGGCCACCGCGGCGAACGCCCAGTCCGGCAGCGGGATGCGCGCGCGCGGCGAGCGCTTGGCGAACGGAAAGGCGAGGTACGCGAGGAACAGCGCCGAGGCCGAGATGCAGCGAGCGCATCTCGGTGGAGTTGAGGACGAAGACGTTGAAGGCGAACGGCAGCGGCGAGGCGTACCAGAGCTGCAGCAGCGACCAGCCGATGCAGGTCCAGGCCAGGACGCGCGCGCGGCAGCCCGGAGGGCTTGCGCCCTCCGAGGTCGGCTTCCTGGACCAGCGCTGTCGGCGTCGACGCCGCGCGCTCACTTCATCCAGCCCTTCTCCCGGTAGTAGCGCAGCGCGCCTT
Organism: uncultured beta proteobacterium; assembly: GCA_963741815.1. Taxonomy (GTDB): domain Bacteria; phylum Pseudomonadota; class Gammaproteobacteria; order Burkholderiales; family Usitatibacteraceae; genus Usitatibacter. Next base: position 110,042 of record CAVUJI010000003.1, on the reverse strand, counting down.
CATGCAGCGGCGCCGACAGGCCGTCCTTGATCATGTGCTTCGGGTCGAGGTGCGCGAACGCCGGGTGCAGCTTCTTGAACTCGTCGAAGTTGTCGAACACCGCCTTCGTGATCGTGTAGACCACCTCGGCCGGGACCTTGCGTCGAGGTCACCAGCGTCGCCAGCACGCCGTAGGTCTGCGTGTCGGCTGCGGGTTGTTCGCGTACATGCCGCCGGGGATCGTCGCGTACGCGTAGTACGGGTGCTCGCGCACCAGCTTGTCGATCGCCGGGCCCGTGAGCGGCACGAGCTTCGCGCCGCAGGTCGTGGTCGGGTCCTGGATGTTGGCCGAGGGGTGGCCGACGCCGTAGAAGAACCCGTCGATCTTGTTGTCGCACAGCGCCGGGCCGTGCTCGTCGGCCTTGAGCTCGGAGGCGAGCGCGAAGTCGCGACATCTTCATGCCCTTGGCGCTGGAGCAGCTCCTCCATCGCCGCGCGCGTGCCCGAACCGGGGTTGCCGACGTTGAAGCGCTTGCCCTTGAAGTCGGTGAACTTGCTTGATGTTCGCTTCCTTGCGCGCCACCACCGTGAACGGCTCCGGGTGCACCGAGAACACGGCGCGCAGGTCCTTGTACGGCTCCTTGAAGGCGCCGGTGCCGTGGTAGGCCTGGTACTGCACGTCCGACTGCGCCATGCCGAAGTCGAGCTCGCCGTGCCTTGATCGTGTTCACGTTGTAGACCGAGCCGCCGGTCGACTCCACCGAGCAGCGGATGCCGTGTCTTGGCGCGGTCCTTGTTGACCAGCCGGCAGATCGAGCCGCCGACCGCGTAGTAGACGCCGGTCACCCCGCCGGTGCCGATGGTGACGAACTTCTGCTCGGCCGCGCCGGCCGCGGGAGCGGCGCAGACTGCCACGGCGGCGGCGAGCGCGCCGAGGATCCTGGGAATTGCGTGCATGGACGACTCCTTCTCGTGGGACTGCGAAAGCGCGTGGGACTGCGAAAGCGCGTGGGACTGCGAAACGACTTCAGGGCCCGACGGCGGCCTCCAGCGCGGCGGCGAGCCGGTCGACGATGGCGTCGAGCTCGCCGTCGCCGACGATGAAAGGCGGAGCGAGCAGGACGTGGTCGCCCAGGCGCCCGTCGATCGTGCCACCCATCGGGTAGACCATCAGGCCCCGCGCCATGGCCTCGGCCTTGATCTTCGCGTGCACGCGCCGGACCGGGTCGAACGGCCGCTTCGTCGTGCGATCCTCCACCAGCTCGACGCCCATGAAAAGTCCCCGCCCGCGGATGTCGCCCACGTGCGGATGCCCGCCCAGGCGCGCCTCGAGGCGCTCGCGCAGCCCCGCGCCCTGCCGGCGCACGGCGGCGAGCAGGTCGTCGCGGCGGATGACTTCCTGCACCGCGAGGGCGGCCGCGCAGGCGACCGCGTGCCCGATGTAGGTATGGCCGTGCTGGAAGAAGCCGCTGCCCTTCGCGAGCGCGTCCACGAGGGCGGAGCGCACCATCACGGCGCCGATGGGCTGGTAGCCGCCGCCGAGCCCCTTCGCGATGGGGGTGAGGTCGGCGACGATGCCTTCCTGCTCCAGCGCGTAGAGGCTGCCCGTCCTGCCCATGCCGCACATCACCTCGTCGGCGATGAGGAGGATGCCGTGGCGGTCGCAGATCTCGCGCACGCGGCGGAAGTAGCCGGCCGGCGGCGGCACCGCGCCGAGGGTCGCGCCCACGACGGGCTCGGCGACGAAGCCGATCACGCTCGACGGCCCCAGCCGCTCGACGGTCTGCTCGAGCTCGGCGGCCAGGCGCGCGGCGAAGGCGTCGTCGCCCTCGCCCTCGTGCCGGCCGCGGTAGGCGTAGGCCGGCGCGACGTGCGCCACGTCGATCAGCAGCGGGGCGAACTGCCGCCGGCGCCATTCGTTGCCGCCCACGGCGAGCGCGCCCAGGGTGTTGCCGTGGTAGCTCTGCCGGCGCGCGATGAAGTGCCGGCGCTGCGGCTCGCCCACCTCGACGAAGTACTGGCGCGCGAGCTTGAGCGCGGCCTCGACCGCCTCCGAGCCGCCGCAGACCAGGTAGGCGTGCGAGACGCCCTCCGGGGCGTCGGCGACGAGCCGGTCGGCGAGCCGCTCGGCCACCTCCGTGGTGAAGAAGCTCGTGTGCGCGTAGGCGATGCGGTCGATCTGAGCGTGCATCGCCGCCATCACGTCCGGATGGCCGTGGCCGAGGCAGGAGACCGCCGCCCCGGAGGAGCCGTCGATGTACTCGCGACCCTCGGCGTCGACCACCCAGACGCCATGCCCGCCGGCGGCGACCGGGGGACGGGCGGCGAGCGAGCGGTGGAGGATGCGGCTCATGCGGCGGCCTTCGGCGCGCGCGGCTCCCAGTAGGCGTGGCGGTCGGCCAGGCGGCGCTCGACCTCGGCCAGGCGGCGCAGCACGGCCTTGCCGCCGCGGGCGGCCAGGCGCGCGAGCAGCAGCTCCACCAGCGCCATGGGGGCGAGCATCGAGGGGAAGTAGGACACGGAGTCGGTGCGGAAGCGCAGCGCGTGCGCGGCCTTGCGCGCGAGCGGGGAGACGGCGCTGTCGGTGAGCGCCACCACGGTGACGCCGCGCGCGGCGCCCGCGTGCACCGCCTCGACCGCGGGCGCGGAATAGGGCGCCTGGCTGATCGCCACGAGCGCGTCGCCGCGCACGAGGGCGTCGGCCTGGTCGAGGACGGTGCCGCCGAGGCCGTCGAAGAGCACGCCGTTGCCGGCGATGAGGTTGTACGCGTAGCGGAACTGGTAGGCGACGGCGAAGCTCGCGCGCACGCCGAGGAAGCCCACGCGGCGGGCCCGGGCGATCGCCGCCACCGCCGCCTCGATCTGCGCGGGCGTGTTGAGCAATAGCACCGAGCGCACGTCCTCGAGCTGGGAGCGCGCGAGCGACTCGGCCAGCCGCGGCAGGCGCGCGGACTCGCGCGCCGACTGCAGCGCCGTCGCCCGGCGCCCGAAGTCGACCGGCCCCGCCACCGCTTCCTGGGAGGCGCGGCGCAACGCCGCGTAGTCGCCGAAGCCGAGGGCGCGCGCGAGGCGCACCATCGTGGGCGCCGAGACCCCGGCGGCCTGGGCCTGGCGGCGCATCGACAGCAGGCCGACGTCGGCCGGGTGGTCGACGACCCAGCGCGCGGCGCGCCGCAGCTCGGGTGGCAGCGCGTCGAAGGACGCGCGCACGCGTGCGGCGAGCGGGGCGGCGGCTGCGGGCGGCATGAAACGGATGTTACAGAGCCGGTTGCGGCAGTACAACCGTTTCGCCGGGCCGCGGGCGCGCCGGGGCCGGCTCAGGGCCGCCGGGCACTCACCGCGGCGAGGAGGCCCTGCAGGATCGCGGCCGGCGGCGGCGGGCAGCCGGGCACGACCACGTCGACGGGGATCACGTTGGCGACGCCCCCGCGGGTGGCGTAGGTGGCGCCGAAGATGCCGCCGTCGCGCCCGCAGTCGCCCACCGCCACCACGAGCTTGGGCGCGGGCATCGCCTCGTAGGCGATGCGCAGCGGCTCCTCCATGTTGCGGCTCACGGGCCCCGTCACGAGCAGCAGGTCGGCGTGGCGCGGGCTCGCCACGAAGCGGATGCCGAGGCCCTCGAGGTTGTAGTAGGGGCTGCCGAGGGCGGAGATCTCGAGCTCGCAGCCGTTGCACGAGCCCGCGTCCACCTCGCGGATCACGAGCGCGCGCCCGAGCAGGCGCAGGATGTCGGCACGGATCGCCGCCGAGCGCACGCGCCAGTCCTCGCGCGCCTCGGGCGCGGGCTCGGTCACCACGCCGGTGCGCGCGATCTTGAGGAGGATGGGCAGCATCAGCAGTCCTCCCCGGAGTAGCTGAGGTTGAAGCTCTTGTTGATGAGCGGGAAGTCGGGAACGATGTTGCCGTGGATGGCGTGCTCGACCAGCGGCCAGTTCTGCCACGAGGGGTCGTGCGCGTGGCAGCGCCGGATGCGCCCGCCCTCGCCGGATTCGAGCGCCACGAGCACCGGGCCGCGCCAGCCCTCGACCCAGCCCACGCCGAAGCTTCCCGTTGCGGGCGCGGCGAAGGGCGCGCGGCACGGCCCCGCGGGTGCCCGCGCGAGGATCGCCTCGACCAGGCGCAGCGACTCCATCAGCTCGTCGAACCGCACGTGCACCCGGGCGGCCACGTCGCCGCGCGGCGTACACGACCTTGTTCACCGCGAGCGCGTCGTAGGGCGTGCAGGGGAAGTCCGCGCGCAGGTCGTGCGCCTGGCCGCTCGCCCGCCCGGCGAGCCCCGTGAGGCCGAGCATCGCGGCCAGATCCGGGGTCACGCGACCGGTGGTGATGAAGCGGTCCTGCAGCCCGGCATGCTCCTCGAGGATGCGGTTGAGCGTGCGCGCCTCGGCGCGCGTGGCCCCGCAGCGCTCGCGCAGCGCGCGCGCCGCGGGCTCGTCGAGGTCGACAGTCGACGCCGCCGGGCACGATGCGGTCCATCATCAGGCGGTGGCCGAACAGCGCGCCGGCGAGCCGCAGCCAGTCCTCGCGCACCCGCCAGAACTGCGCGAGCGCGAAGCCGAGGGCGGCGTCGTTGCCGAGCGCGCCGAGGTCGCCCAGGTGGTTGGCCACGCGCTCGCACTCGAGGAGCAGCGCGCGCAGCCACCGGGCGCGCGGGGGCGGGACGGTTTGCGCGGCCGCCTCGGCCGCCTGGGCGTAGGCCCAGGCGTAGGCGACGGTGGAGTCGCCCGAGACGCGCCCGGCCAGGCGGTAGCCGTCGGCGACCTCGAAGTCCTCGAATCTCCGGTCGATCCCCTTGTGCGCGTAGCCCAGCCGCTCCTCGAGCCGCAGCACCTTCTCGCCCACCACCGAGAAGCGGAAGTGGCCGGGCTCGATGATGCCGGCGTGGATCGGGCCCACCGGAATCTCGTGCACGCCGTCGCCCTCGACCCGCACGAAGGGATACGCGGCCTCGGCCGCCGGGGCCTCGTGGCGCGCGCCGAAGTCGCGGCGCAGCGGGAACTCGTCGGCGCGCCACGCGGCGTGCCGCAGCCACGGCCGCAGGTCCTCGGCGCCCTCGGGCACGAGGCCCAGCAGGTCGTGGGTGGCGCGCTGCATGCGCGAGGCCGCGGGGAAGAGTCCCGAGAGGTCGGCGTAGGCGGGCCGTCCCTCGGGCAGGGGAAGCGCCAGGACCGCGAGCCCCTCGGGCACGGCGAAGGCGGCGAGGATCGCGAAGGTGCCGTCCTGGTCGCGGTTGTCGGCGCCCCAGAGTGCCGCGAGCCGGCCGCCGGCCTGGTGCACGGCGAGCGCGCCGTCGACCCACTGCGCGGCGTCGACGCGGGCGAGGGCGGCGGGGACCGCGCCGGGGAGCGCGCGCAGCGGGAAGGGCAGGGTGGCCATGGGTCAGCCCAGCAGGCGCGCGGCCTGCCGTACCACGCGGCGAGGTAGGGCGGGATGTAGAGCCCGAGCAGGAGGGCGAGTCCCTGGTGGATGAAGACCGGGGCGAGCGCCGGCGGGTGGGGCAGGCGCTTGAGCACCGTGTCGCCGAACACCATCGGCTGCACCCGCACTGAAGACCGCCGCGAACGCCACCCCCAGGGCCCCCAGCAGGATCGGCGTGGCCCACGGGTGCTCGCGCATCGCGGTGGTGAGGATCAGGAACTCGCTCGCGAAGACCCCGAAGGGCGGCATGCCGAGGATGGCGAGCGTGCCCAGCATGAGGCCCCAGCCCACGGTGGGGCTGACCTTGGCGAGCCCCCGGATGTCCTCCATCGCCTGGGTGCCCGCCTTCTGCACGGCGTGCCCCACGGCGAAGAAGATCGCCGCCTTCACGAGCGAGTGCACGGTCATGTGCAGCAGGCCCGCGAAGTTCGCCACCGGCCCGCCCATGCCGAAGGCGAAGGTCATGAGCCCCATGTGCTCGATCGACGAGTACGCGAACATCCGCTTGATGTCGCGCTGGCGCGAGAGGAAGAAGGCGGCCACCACGACCGAGAGCAGCCCGAAGCCCATCATCATGTCGCCGGCGAAGTGCGAGTGCGAGCGCGCCGTCGGCGAGCACCTTGCAGCGGATCACCGCGTAGAGCGCCACGTTCAGCAGCAGCCCCGAGAGCACCGCGGAGATCGGCGTCGGGCCCTCGGCGTGGGCGTCCGGGCAGCCAGTTGTGCAAGGGCACCAGCCCCACCTTGGTGCCGTAGCCCACGAGCAGGAACACGAACGCGAGCGACATGATCGCGGGCTCGAGCTGGCCCTTCACGACGTCGAGGTGGGTCCAGAGCAGGCGCGTCGCCCTGGCGATCCCAGCACGCGCTCGGCGGCGAAGTAGAGCAGGATCGTGCCGAAGAGCGCCTGCGCGATGCCGACCCCGCAGAGGATGAAGTACTTCCACGCGGCTTCCAGGCTCGCGGGCGTGCGGTAGACGCGACACCAGCAGCACGGTGGCGAGGGTGGCCGCCTCCATCGCCACCCACAGGATGCCCATGTTGTTGGTGGTGAGCGCCAGCAGCATCGTGAAGCATGAACAGCTGGTACATGCTGTGGTACAGGCGCAGGCGCGCCGGCGTCATCGTGCCCTTGGTCGCGCTCGATGCGCATGTAGGGGCGCGAGAAGAGCGAGGTGGTGAAGCCCACGAAGGCGGTGAGCGCCACCAGGAAGACGTTGAGCGGGTCGACGAAGAACTGCCCCTCGAGCGCGGTGTCCGGGCCGTGGGCGACGATCTCGGCGGTGAGCCAGGCCGCGGCCGCGAAGGTGGCGAAGCTGAAGGCGCAGTTGCCTCCGGCGCGCTGTCGCGCTCGCCGACGGCCCACAGGGCGAGCCCGCCGGCGAGCGGCACGCCGAGCACGAGGGCGAGGGCGAGGGCGTCCATCAGTCGTCGCGCAGCCGCTCGAGGTGGCGGATGTCCAGCTAGTCGAACTGCTCGCGGATCTGGAAGAGGAAGACGCCGAGCACGACCATGCCCACGAGCACGTCCAGCGCGATGCCCAGCTCGACCACCATGGGCATCCCGTAGGTGGCGCTCGTGGCCGCGAAGAACAGGCCGTTCTCCATCGCGAGGAACCCGATCACCTGCGGCACCGCCTTCGAGCGCGTGATCATCATGAGGAACGACATGCAGCACGCAGGCGAGCGCGATGCCGAGCGTGCCCCGGGCGACCGAGCGCGAGAACTCCGACACCGGCAGGGCGAGGTTGAAGCGAGATCACGACGAGCAGGATCCCCACCAGCATCATGGTCGGGATGTTGATGAGCGTTTCGACGTCCCACTTCACGTTGAGGCGGTCGGATCAGGCGGTGCAGGATCCACGGCAGCAGCAGCACCTTGAGCACGAAGGTGATCGCGGCCGAGGCGTAGAGGTGGGGCTGGCCGCGTGGCGTAGGCGACGGTGGCGGTGGAGCCGGCCAGCGCCAGGCCCTGCAGCGCGAAGAGGTGGATCAGCGTGAGGATGCGGCGCTGGGCGAGCATCGCGAATGCGATGCAGCAGCAGCCCCGCGGCGAAGAGGTTGACGAGCTGGATCGCGAAGCCGGCCATGTCAGGCGCCGAGCAGCAGGTGCACGAGCAGGCCGAGCACGCCCAGCAGGAACGCCCCGGCGAGGAACTCCGGGACTCGGAAGATGCGCATCTTCGCGAGCACGGTCTCGATCAGCGCGAGGCCGAACCCGCCCACGGCGAGCTTGGCCACGAGCACGGGCAGCGCGAAGGCGAGCGCGGTGCGGTCGTAGGCCTCGGCCACGCCCCACGGGAAGAAGAGTGCCAGGCCCGCGCAGGAGTAGGCGAAGAGCTTGAGCGAGGCCGCCCACTCGAGCAGCGCCAGGTGCCGGCCCGAGTACTCGAGCAGGAGCGCTTCGTGGATCATGGTGAGCTCGAGGTGGGTCGAGGGGTTGTCCACGGGCACGCGCGCGTTCTCGGCGAGCGACACCATCGTGAAGGCCACGCCCGCGAAGGCGAGGCTGGGCAGGATCGTGGGCTCGCGGTGGGCGAGCGAGGAGACGATGCGCGCGAGGGAGGTGGAGTCGCGTGATGAGCGAGGCGGTGAAGAGCACCATCAGGAACGCGGGCTCGGCGAGGAAGCCCACCAGCATCTCGCGCCGCGCGCCCATGCTGCCGAAGGCGGTGCCCATGTCCATCGCCGCGAGCGAGGTGAACAGGCGCGCGAGCGCGAAGACACCCACCAGCGCGATCGCGTCGGCCGCGGGGGCGAGCGGCAGGTTGGTCGACAGCGTCGGCACGATCATGCACGCGAGCAGCATGCACGCGAAGATGGCGTAGGGGGCCGCCCGGAAGAGCGCGCTCGCGTCGCGCGCGAGCACCGCCTCCTTCCACAGCAGCTTGTGCAGGACGCGGAAGGGCTGCGTGAGGGGCGGGGCGCGGCGGTTCTGCAGCCAGGCGCGGCACTGGTTCACCCAGCCGGTGAGCAGCGGGGCGAGCACGAGGGCCGCGACCATGGCGGCCAGCTGGGCGGCGAGGCCTTCGCGGCTCATGCCTGGGCGAGGAAGAGGAGCGCCACGAGGGTGAGGAAGCTGTAGAGCAGGTAGATCGAGATGCGCCCGCGCTGCAGCACGCCGACCCAGCGGGAGACGCGGTCGGTGGCCGCCGCGATGCGCAGGTACGCATGGTGCCAGATCGGGTCCTCGATGCGCACCTCGTAGCGCGGCGTCGCGTCGAAGGGGCCGGGCAGGTGCCGGCGCATGCGGAAGAAGGGCTCGAAGATCTGGCGGATCGGCTGGCCGAAGCCCTCGGCCGTGTCCTGCATCCGCGCCGTCTGCATCGGGAAGCCGCAGTCCCACGGCGGCGCGCGGCGCAGCTTGCCGTGGAAGGCGCGGCGCACCACGACGAAGGTGACGAGCACGATCGCGAGGCTCGTGCCGAGGACCACGACCGGGCTGTAGGAGGCGCGCGCGGCGGAGATGGGGGCGAGCAGCATCCAGTCGCCGATCTCGCCGGCGCGCACGAGCCCCCGGCCGACGAGGGCGTGGGTGACCGGGTCGAGGGCCTGGATCACGGCCACGGGAAAGAGCCCCAGCAGGATGCAGCCGGTGGCGAGCCAGGCGAGGCCGAGGCGCTCGAGCACGCCCGGCGTCGTGGGCCTGGGCGAGCTTGTCCTCGCGCGGGCGGCCGAGGAAGATCACGCCGAAGAACTTCACCATCACGTAGCCGGCGAGGGCGGCGACGAGGGCCACGCCCGCGGCGAAGACGGGCACCAGCATGCGCAGGTAGGGATTGGGCAGCGCGCCGGTGAAGAGGAAGCTTTGCAGCAGCAGCCATTCGGAGACGAAGCCGTTGGTGGGCGGCAGGCCCGCGGCGGCCACCACGCCCACCAGGCAGGCCGCGCCCACCCAGGGCATGTAGCGCAGCAGCCCCCCGAGCTTGCCCAGGCTCCGCTCGCGCGTGGCGTGCAGCACGGAGCCGGTGCCCAGGAAGAGCAGGCTCTTGAAGAAGGCGTGGTTCAGGCAGTGGTAGAGCATCGCGGTCAGGGCGAGCGCGGCCAGCGCCGGCATGCGCGTAGGCCGCGAACACGACCGCGAGCCCGAAGGCCACGGCGATGAGCCCGATGTTCTCGATCGACGAGTAGGCGAGCAGCCGCTTCATGTCCACCTGGACGGCGGCGAAGACGACGCCGAACAGGGCGGTGGCGAGGCCCACCGCAGCGCGACCACGCCCCACCACCACAGCGGCGTGGGGCCGAGCAGGTCGAAGGTGACGCGCAGCCATGCCGTAGATGGCGGTCTTCAGCATCACCCCGCTCATCAGCGCCGACACCGGCGAGGGCGCCGCCGGGTGCGCCTCCGGCAGCCACACGTGCAGCGGCAGCAGCCCCGGCCTTGGCGCCGAAGCCGAAGCAGCGCGAGCAGGAACGCGCACGAGGCCCAGAAGGGCGTGAGGTGCTGCGCGCGCATGTTGGCGAAGGTGTAGTCGCCGCTGTTCGCCTGCAGCACGCCGAAGCACAGCAGGATCGCGATCGCGCCCAGGTGCGCCACGAGCAGGTACAGGAACCCGGCGCGCTGGATCTCGGGGATGCGGTGGTTGGTGGTGACCAGGAAGAACGAGGACAGCGCCATCACCTCCCAGGCGACCATGAACGCATAGGCGTCGTCGGCCACGAGCACGAGGGCCATGGCCGCGAGGAAGACGTGGTACTGCAGGCAGATCAGGCCGGGGGCCGTGCCCTCGCCCTCGCGGAAATAGCCCCCGGCGAAGACGGACACCCCCGCGCCCGCCAGGCCCAGCACGACGAGGAAGAAGGCCGAGAGCGCGTCCAGGCGCAGGTGGAACGGCAGCCCCGGCAGGCCCAGCGGCAGCACCAGCGCCTGGGGGGCGCCGGGCAGCGCGGCGAGGGCGATGCCGGCGAGGGCGAGGGAGGCCAGCGCGGACAGCGGGAAGAGCAGGCGGCCGACGAAGCGCACGGCGTGGGGTGCCGCCAGTCCCGCGGCCCCCAGCCCCATCCACGCCAGCGCCACGGCCAGGACGGCGACCAGGGGCGGCAGGTGCCCGCTCACACGGTCTCGACGTGGGAGTTGAGGTAGTAGCCGGCGCCGCGCTCGGTCCGGATCAGGTTCGGCTGGTTGGGGCTGTCCTCGATCTTGCGGCGCAGCCGCAGGATCTGCACGTCGATCGAGCGGTCGTAGATGTCGTCGTGCAGGCGGCTCGACTCGAGCAGCTGGTCGCGCGAGAGGATGCGCTGGGGCGCGCGCAGGAAGGCCACGAGCAGCGCGTACTCGCTGTTCGTGAGCTCGACGTTGCGCCCGTCGGGGCCCTTGAGCTTGCGCGTGCCGGTGCTGAGCTCCCAGCCGGCGAAGCGGTAGGCGCGCACGCTCTCGCCGCGGCGCGTCGCGCGCTTGCCCTCGGTGCGGCGCAGCACCGCGCGCACGCGCGCGAGCAGCTCCCGGTTGCTGAAGGGCTTGGTCACGTAGTCGTCGGCCCCCAGCTCCAGGCCCATCACGCGGTCCACCTCCTCCTTGCGGCCGGTGAGGATGATGATCGGCAGGTCGAGCGACTCGCGCAGCCGCCGGGCGATGGCGAGGCCGTCCTCGTCGGGCAGCTTGAGGTCGAGGATCACGAGGTCGACCACCTCGGCGCCCAGGACGCGGTCCATGTCGGAACCGCTTTCGGCCACGGAAACCTTGAAGTCGTTCTCCGCGAGGTACTCCTTGATCAGCTCGCGAATGGCGACGTCGTCGTCTACGACCAGGATATGGGCTTCCACCTTGGCGGGCGCTTCTCGGTCTTTTGTCCGGGACATTTTACCGCCGGAACCCTTAGAATCCCATGCATGTTCGCAAGTAACCCGGGGACGGCCCTCCCGGCATGAGCGCGCGGGCCGCCGTCCCCGCCGCATCCCACGGGGCGCCGAGGCTGCGCCAGGCCCTCGCGTTCGCCGCTTTCGGCCTCGCCTACTACCTGCTCGCCGCCTACGCGGTGAGCCTTCCGTTCCACGCCAAGCTGCCGCTGTTCCTCTGGCCGGCCCACGGGCTGGCGCTGGGCGTGCTGCTGCGCGTGCCGCCGCGCCGCTGGCCCTCGTACCTGGTCCTCGTCCTCATCGCGAGCGTCGCGATCGGCGTCGAGCGCGGCTATCCGCTCGAGCAGGTCGCCGCGACCGCCGCGCTCAACTGCGCGGAGCCCTTCGTGGTGGCGGTCGGGCTGCTGCGCCTGGCCGGGCCGCGCGTGAACATCGACACCCTCAAGGGGCTCTCGGCGCTGCTGGTGGGCATCGTCCCGCTGGTGGGCATCATGGCGGTGCTCGACGCGAGCTACTCGGTGGTGCGCTTCCCCGCGCCCTTCCGCTACCAGTGGTCGGTCACCTTCATCTCGACGACGCTGGGAATGCTGCTGACCGCGCCGCTCATCCTCGCCTGGAGCCGCAGCGGGATGCACGAGGCCCTCGCGGTGGCGCGGGAGCGGCTGCCGGAGATCGTGGTGCTCTTCGCCGGCCTCGTGATCAGCACCAACTACGTCTTCGGGGTGCGCCCCCAGACCGCCTTCATCCCGCCGCTCGCCTATCTGTGCGCGCCGTTCCTGCTCTGGGCGGCGCTGCGCTTCGGGCTGCGGGCGGCCACCCTGGGGCTCGCCCTCTTCGGCCTGATCGTGTACTGGCACACGGCCCACGGCTTCGGGCCGTACGCGCCGGACGCGATCCCCGACCTGCGCGCGCTGCTGCACGTGCAGGGCTACCTCGCCACGATCGTGGTGACGACCCTGTTCGCCGCCGTGCTCCTCGTGGAGCGCCAGGAGGCGGCGCGGGAGACCCAGGCCTGGCGCGACCGGCACGAGGCGGTGATCCGGGCGAGCGGCAGCCTGCTCTACGAGTTCGACCCGGCCGCCGGCCACGTGGTGTGGGACGGCGACCTGCGCGCGGTGCTGGGCACCTCGCGCGACGGGCTCGCCACGATGGCGCAGTGGGTCGAGCGCGTGCACCCGGACGAGCAGGCGCGGGTGAAGGGGCTGCTGCACAAGCTCGTGAGCGGCGAGATCGGCCACATGGCGCTCGAGTACCGCTTCCGCCGCGACGACGGGGAGTACGTGACGGTGGGCGTGAACGCCTACCGCATCGGGGAGAGCGGGCAGGGCGAGGCCGACTCGCGCCGGGTGATCGGCTTCGTGAAGGACGTCTCGGACAAGGTCCGCGCCGAGGAGGAGCGCCAGCGCCTGGCCGCGCAGCTGCGCCAGGCCGAGAAGATGAAGGCGGTGGGCCAGCTCGCCGGCGGCATCGCCCACGACTTCAACAACATCCTCGGGGCCATCCTCGGCTACGGCGAGCTCGCCCAGCGCAAGGCCGAGGGCGAGATGCGCCGCTACCTCGACACGATCATGAGCGCGGGCAACCGCGCCAAGTCCCTCGTCTCGCAGATCCTTTCCTACAGCCGGGCGGAGAACGCCGAGCGCCTGCCGGTGATCGTCGCGCCCATCGCGCAGGAGGTGTGCGACCTCATGCGCGGCTCCTCGCCGCCCACGATCGAGGTGCGCTTCGAGAGCGACGCGGGCGAGGCGAGCGTGCTGGCCGATCCCACGCGCCTGCACCAGCTGCTCATGAACCTCTGCACGAACGCGGTGCAGGCGATGGGCGAGGGCGGCGTGCTCGGGGTGCGGATCACTTGCGAGGCGGTCACGGCCGCGCGCAAGGTGCGCACGGGCGAGATGGCGCCGGGCGACTACGTGCGCCTGTGCGTGAGCGACACCGGGCACGGCATCGCGCCCGAGGTGCTCGACCGCATCTTCGAGCCGTTCTTCACCACGAAGCCGGCCGGCCGCGGCACCGGGCTGGGACTGGCGCTCGTGCACGCCGTGGTGAGCGAGCACCACGGCTTCCTCGAGGTCTCGAGCGAGCTGGGGCGCGGCACCACGTTCGAGGTGTGGCTGCCGCAGGTCGCGGTGGAGGAGGGCGCGGCCGAGGCGCGCGAGGAGGCGCCGATGGGCGAGGGCCAGTGCATCCTCGCCGTGGACGACGAGCCGGAGGTGCTGGCCGCGCTCGAGGAGATGCTCGCCGCCCTCGGCTACGAGCCGGTGGGTTTCTGCGACAGCCGCGAGGCGCTCGAGGCCGCGCGGGCGAACCCGCGGCGCTTCGACGCGGTGGTGAGCGACGAGGTCATGCCGCAGATGACGGGCACGCAGCTCGCCATCGAGCTGCGCAAGCTGCGCCCGTCGCTGCCCATCGTGATCGCGAGCGGCTACGGCGGAGCGGGGTTCGAGACGCGCGCCCTGTCCGCCGGGGTGAACCGCGTGCTGAAGAAGCCCTATCGCATGGGCGACCTCGCCGAGTCGCTCGCGACGTTCTTCGCCGAAGCGTAGGCGGCGTTACAGTTGCAACCCCCGCGCCCCCGCGCGGTAACCCGCGCGTAATTCCGCCCGGCCAGAGTCGACTCCGGAAGGTCGATCACGGGAGGCGGGATGCGCGAAGGGGGGAGGCGGTCACGCCGGAGCGGCAGGAGGCACCGGCGCCCCCGCGCTCGATCGCGCGCGCGGCCGAGGACCTGGTCCGCGGCGGGCCCGACGGCTGCCTCGGCTGGCGGGGCGCGCGCGTGTCGACGCGTTTCCAGCCCATCTATTGCACGCGCCGCGGCGCCTGCTTCGGCTACGAGGCCTTCGCGCACGCGCGCGGCGAGGCCGGCGACCTGGGCCTCGAGGCGCTGCGCAGCGGCTGCGCCGGGCGCGAGCGCGTCGTCCTCGACTGGGCCTGCCGGGCGCTGCACCTGCGCAACTACGCCGTGGTCGATCCCGGCAACCGCACGCTCTTCCTCAACGTGCACCCGGAGGCGGCGCTCGCCGACGCCTCGTGGGGGCGCGACCTCGACGAGCTGATCCGCTACTACGGGCTGCTCCCGCGGCGGGTGTGCGTCGAGATCCTGGAGGCGGAGTGCGCCGACGAGGGGCTGCTGCGCGAGGCGGTGTCGATCTACCGCGCCGTGGGCGTGTCGGTCGCGCTCGACGATTTCGGCGTCGAGCGCTCGAACCTCGACCGGGTCGTGGCGCTGCGCCCCGACGTGGTGAAGATCGACCGCTCGGTGCTCGCCGAGGCGATGCCGGGCAGGCGGCGCGCCGGGCCGATGCTCTCCGGCCTCGTGGACCTGCTGCACCAGGCCGAGGCGCGCGTCGCGGTCGAGGGCATCGAGACGGACGACGAGGCGCGGCTCGCCCTCGATGCGGGCGCCGACTACCTCCAGGGGCACTACTTCGCGCAGCCCCAGGCGGGGCTGCCCGACGAGTCGCCGGCGCGCTCGCGCCTGGCGCGGCTGCTCGCCAGCGGGCCGCGCCAGGCGCGAGCGCCTGCCTAGCGGGCGGGGCCGCGCTGGCGCGCCGGCACGTGCGGCGCCGGGAAGCTCGACTCGGCGATGCGCCGCGACTCGGCGAGCGAGGCCTCCAGCCGGCCCAGCAGCCGCTCGCGCCGCCCGGCGATGCGCAGCCACGGATCGTGGGTCACGCGCCCCCAGTTCTCGAGCGCCCAGCCCTTCACCTCCCGCCAATGCCCGTGCATCTGATCGCTGTTCATATGCGCCGCTCCTCGTTGTCAAAGGCCTCTCACATGCCGTCTTCGGGTCACATCCAGCGCCCGCGCTCGCGCAGGGCGGAAACCTTGCGCAGGTGGGCGGTCAAAACGGCGCGGTGCACGGCCGAGCAGTCGGCCCGGTCGCCGGGCGCGGGCGCGCACGCGATGTCGGCCGCGGCGGGCACGGAGTCCTCGAGCACGAGGACGCTCACGTCGCCGAGCGGTGAAGCGTCTGGGGCCGGATCCTCTGCCGCGAGTCCTATGGGCAGGCAGCAGGCGAGGCCGATTGCGAGGAGGTTCTTCATGGCCGTCTCCCTGGGTCGTTCGACCATATTGGCGGCCCCCCCGGGGGCGCGGAGTCGGACAGACATCCCCCCGGCCTAGGATTCGGCTGATGTTCGCGTCGGCGGTGTCCTACAGGGCAATCGGACAGCAGGAAACGAAAAAACCCGCCTCGCGGCGGGTTTCTTGCTGTGGCTGCGGGGCGGGGCTAGCGCCGCGTCACTTCACGATCTCGAGGTGCTCGATGCCGCTGCCCAGGTCGCGGTTCTTCGCGTTCCTTGCTCGTCGCAGCTTGATCTGCAGGCGCAGGTCGTTCACCGAGTCGGCGTTGCGCAGCGCGTCCTCGTAGCTGATCATGCCGGCCTCGTAGAGGTCGAACAGCGCCTGGTCGAAGGTCTGCATGCCGAGCTCGCGCGACTTCTTCATGATCTCCTTGATCTCGTGCGACCTCGCCCTTGAAGATCAGGTCGGAGATCAGCGGCGAGTTGAGCATGATCTCGACCGCGGCCACGCGCCCCTTGCCCTCCTTGCGCGGGATCAGGCGCTGCGAGACCAGCGCCCTTGAGGTTGAGCGACAGGTCCATCAGCAGCTGCTGGCGGCGCTCCTCGGGGAAGAAGTTGATGATGCGGTCCAGCGCCTGGTTGGCGCTGTTGGCGTGCAGCGTGGCCAGGCACAGGTGGCCGGTCTCGGCGAAGGCGATCGCGTGCTCCATCGTCTCGCGGTCGCGGATCTCGCCGATCAGGATCACGTCCGGGCGCCTGGCGCAGCGTGTTCTTCAGCGCCGCGTCCCAGTTGTCGGTGTCGACGCCCACCTCGCGCTGCGTGACGATGCAGTTCTTGTGCGCGTGCACGAACTCGACCGGGTCCTCGATCGTGATGATGTGGCCGTAGCGTGTTCTCGTTGCGGTAGCCGACCATCGCCGCGAGCGAGGTCGACTTGCCCGAGCCGGTGCGCGCCGACGAAGATCACCAGGCCGCGCTTGGTCATCGCCACGTCCTTCAGCACCGGCGGCAGGCCCAGCTCGTCGAACTTCGGGATCGTCGGTCGTGATCGTCGCGCAGCACCATGCCCGACGCTGGCCCTGCTGCACGAAGGCGTTGACGCGGAAGCGGCCGATGCCGGCCGGGCTGATCGCGAAGTTGCACTCCTTGGTGCGCCTCGAACTCGGCCGCCTGCTTGTCGTTCATGATCGAGCGCGCCAGCTCCAGCGTGTGCTCGGCGGTCAGCGCCTGCTGCGATACCGGCGTCATCTTGCCGTCGACCTTGATCGCCGGCGGAAAGTCGGCCGTGATGAACAGGTCGGAGCCCTTGCTGCGCGACCAGCGCGCGCAGCAGGTCGTGCATGAACTTGATGGCTCTGTTCGCGTTCCATGCGGGGCCTCCCGTGATGGCGCGCCGCGCGGCTCAGCCGCCGACGAAGATGTCCTTGTTCGCGGCCTTGCGTGCGCGCCTCGGCCGGCGCGATCAGGTTGCGCTTGACCAGCTCCTGCGAGGTTCTGGTCGAGCGTCTGCATGCCCAGGCTGCCTGCCCGGTCTGGATCGCCGAGTACATCTGCGCGACCTTGTTCTCGCGGATCAGGTTGCGGATGGCCGGCGTGCCGATCATGATCTCGTGCGCCGCGACGCGCCCGCTGCCGTCCTTGGTCTTGCACAGCGTCTGCGAGATCACCGCGCGCAGCGACTCCGACAGCATCGCGCGCACCATCTCCTTTTCGGCGGCCGGGAACACGTCGACGATCCGGTCGATGGTCTTGGCGGCCGAGATGGTGTGCAGCGTGCCGAACACCAGGTGGCCGGTCTCGGCGCGCGGTCAGCGCCAGGCGGATCGTCTCCAGGTCGCGCATCTCGCCGACCAGGATGACGTCCGGGTCCTCGCGCAGCGCGCTGCGCAGCGCGTTGGCGAACGACAGCGTGTGCGGGCCGACCTCGCGCTGGTTGATCAGGCACTTCTTCGACTCGTGCACGAACTCGATCGGGTCCTCGATGGTCAGGATGTGGCCGTACTCGTTCTCGTTCATGTGGTTGACCATCGCCGCCAGCGTGGTCGACTTGCCCGAGCCGGTGGGGCCGGTCACCAGCACGAGGCCGCGCGGCTGGTCGGCGATGTCGGCGAAGATCTTCGGGCGCGTTGAGCTCCTCGAGCGTCAGGACCTTCGACGGGAATGGTGCGGAACACCGCGCCGGCGCCGCGGTTCTGGTTGAAGGCGTTGACGCGGAAGCGCGCCAGGTTCGGGATCTCGAACGAGAAGTCGCACTCGAGCGTTCTCCTCGTAGACCTTGCGCTGCGCGTCGTTCATGATGTCGTAGACCATGCGCGTGCACGTCCTTGTGGTCCAGCGGCGGCACGTTGATGCGCCGCACGTCGCCGTGCACCCGGATCATGGGCGGCAGCCCGGCCGACAGGTGCAGGTCGGAGGCCTTGTTCTTGACCGACGAAGGCGAGCAGCTCGGTGATGTCCATCGTGGTCTTGTCCCTGAGAAGGCGAGGCGCCGAGGGCGGGGGCTCGGGTGGGTGCGGGTAGAATTGCCCGCTCGAAAAGTCGAGTCGATTATGTCCACAATCGCCGCGAACCTGCAAGCCGTCCGCCGGCGCATTGCCGAAGCGTTACAAGGGGATAGCCGCGAGGTGGTGCGTCTGTCGCCGTGGGCAAGGCGCAGCCGGCCGGGCGCGCTGGCCGAGGCCGCACGCCGCGGGCTGCCGCGATTTCGGCGAGAACTACGTGCAGGAGGCGCTTCGCCAAGATGGCGGCATTGGCGGGGCTGTCAGGCGCGCTGGCATTTCATCGGCCGCGTGCAGAGCAACAAGGCGCGCGACATCGCGCGCGCATTTCGACTGGGTGCACGCGCTCGACCGCGTGAAGCGCGCCGAGCGCCTGTCGCGGGCGCGGCCCGCGACATGCCCGCCGCTCAACGTGTGCGTCCAGGTGAACATCAGCGGCGAGGCGAGCAAGAGCGGGGTCGCCCCGCCGAGGCGCCGGCGCTCGCGCGCGACGGTGGCGCGGCTGCCGCGCCTGCGCCTGCGCGGGCTGATGGGCATTGCCGCGCTCGGGCTCGCTCCCGCCGCGCAGCGCGAGCAGTTCGCGCGGCTGCGCGAGGCGCGGGAGCGCATCGGCGCCGAGGGGCTCGCGCTCGACACGCTCTCGATGGGCATGAGCGAGCGACTTCGAGGCCGCGATCGCCGAGGGCGCGACGATGGTGCGCATCGGCAGCGCGATCTTCGGCGCGCGCCCGGCGCGCGCCGCGGCGTGAGGGGCGCGCCGTGAAGATCGTCTTCGTCGGCGGCGGCAACATGGCGCGCGCGATCATCGGCGGGCTGGTCGCGCGCGGCATCCGCGCGCGCGACATCTGCGCCGTCGAGGTGGACGGCGCCGCGCGCCTGCGCCTCGTGGCCGATTTCGGGATCACGGCGTTCGAGGCCCCCGGCGAGGAGGCACAGCGCGCCGACGTGGTCGTGATGGCGGTGAAGCCGCAGCACATGTGCGAGGCGGCGCGCGCGCTCGCCCCGCGCCTGGGCGATCCGCTCGTGGTGTCCATCGCGGCCGGCATCCGGCTCGCCGACCTCGGCCGCTGGCTGGGCGGGCGCACCCGGCTCGTGCGCGCGATGCCGAACACGCCCGCGCTGGTCCACGCGGGGATCACGGGCCTCTACGCGCCCGCCGCGGTCGGGCCCGACGACCGGGAGGCGGCCGAGGACCTCCTCGCCGCGGTCGGCGCCACCCTGTGGTTCGAGCGCGAGGAGGACCTGGACGCGGTGACCGCCGTGTCCGGCAGCGGGCCGGCCTACGTCTTCTACTTCATCGAGGCGCTCGAGCGGGCCGCGCGCGAGCTGGGCCTCGCGGAGGGCGCCTCGCGCTCCCTCGCCCTCTGGACCTTCGCCGGGGCGACCAAGCTCGCCACCGAGCGCAACGAGGATCCGGCGCTGCTGCGCGCGCAGGTCACCTCGAAGGGCGGCACCACCGAGCGCGCCATCGAGGTGCTCGAGTCGGCCGCCGTGCGCGAGCGCTTCGTCGAGGCGGTCAAGGCGGCCTGCGAGCGCTCGCGCGAGCTCGGCGACGCGTACGGAAAGGACTGACCCATGCTCGCCCAGGCCTTCGCCCTCGTCGTCACCGCGGCCTTCGACCTCGTGATCCTCGCCGCCCTCGTGCGCTTCTGGATGCAGGCCCTGCGCGCGCCCTGGCACAACCCGATCGCCCAGTTCTCGATGGCGCTAACCGACTTCCTCGTGAAGCCGCTGCGGCGCGTGGTCCCCGGGCTGTACCGCCTCGACCTGGCCTCGTTCGCGGCGGCGTGGCTGCTCGAGTTCGTGCTGCAGGCGATCCTCGCCTGGGTCCTCGGCGCCTCGCCGCTGGAAAGCCCCCAGGTGCTGCCGGTGCTGTTCTTCCTCGCCTTCGTGGAGATCGTGCGGCTGTCGATCTACGTCTTCATGGGCGCGATCATCATCCAGGCCGTGCTCTCGTGGGTCGCACCCCACCACCCGGTCATGCCGTTCTTCCTGTCGCTCACGCGCCCGCTGCTGCGGCCCGTGCAGCGGGTGATCCCGCCGCTGGGCGGCATCGACATCTCGCCGCTCTTCGTCTTCCTCTTCCTCCAGATCCTGCTGATCGTCCCCGTGGCCTGGCTCGAGCAGCAGGCCGCGCGCATGATCCAGCGCGCGCTGCTCTAGCCTGGCGGCCTTTCGGGCCCCGGATTGCGCGCTTCGTCGCATCGCGCTGGAGGCCGCACCCCGGGGCCGCCGACAATGGCGGCACCGTTTCCACCACAAGAAAGGGTGCCGCCGTGAACGCCTTCGCCTTGCTCGTGAGCTTCGCCTTCTTCGCGCCGATGGCGCTCACCGTCGTCGCCGACGCGGCGAGCGTGCGCCCCCGGGCCTGGCCCGTCGCCCGCCTTCCCCGGCGCGAGGGCCGAATCCTGCGCATGCCGTGCGCCGAATCCGTCATGGAACGGTCACTGCGCGCGGCCTAGGATGGCGCCATGAATTCCCGCTCCTCCCGCCCCCACGGCGCGGCCTGGCGCGAGCGCTTCCTCGCGATCGCGCGCCAGGTCCCCGCAAGCCCGGGCGCGAGCGCCGGCCCGCGCCGGGCCGGGCTGCGCGCGAGGGCCGGCCTGCGTCCCCGGCTCTCGGCCGCCCGCGGCGCCTAGCGCGCGCCCGCGCCGAGCGCCCGCGCCGAGCGCCCCGCGCTGTGCGCCACTTCACTCACTGCGGGAGGCGTTCTCGGCTACACTGGCCTGCCCTTTTCGCCGCGCAGCGCCATGGACCCCGCAGCCGACTCGAACCGGTTCGAGACCGAGATCGCCCGCTACAACCGGTGGCGGGAGGAGCTCACGCAGTCGGTCCACGCGTACCACGACTGGCTCGAGTCCAACGGCCAGCTCGACGTGCAGCAGTCGATCCGCTTCTACGACCTGCTCGAGAACCTGAACAAGGGCCGCCTCATGCTCGCGTTCCTCGCCGAGTTCTCGCGCGGGAAGTCCGAGCTCATCAACGCCCTCTTCTTCGCCGGCTTCAAGGAGCGGCTGCTGCCCTCCGACGTGGGGCGCACGACGATGTGCCCGACGGAGATCTTCCACGACCCGGCCGAGGAGCCGTACCTCAGGCTGCTGTCGGTGGAGACGCGCTACCGCGACGAGTCGATCTCGCAGCTGAAGAACATGCCCGTGGAGTGGAGCAAGATCCGGCTCAACGTGAACTCCGCGGCGGACATGAAGCAGGCGCTGCGCGCGCTGGCCGACACGAAGAAGGTCTACGCGCTCGAGGCGCGGATGCTGGGCCTCACCCCCATGCTCGACGAGAACGGCGAGCTGCCGGGCGAGGAGGAGCTGGTGGAGGTGCCCGCGTGGCGCTACGCCATGATCAACTACCCGCACCCGCTGCTCAGCAACGGCCTTT
Source organism: uncultured beta proteobacterium (assembly GCA_963741815.1). Lineage (GTDB taxonomy): Bacteria > Pseudomonadota > Gammaproteobacteria > Burkholderiales > Usitatibacteraceae > Usitatibacter. The sequence goes on along the minus strand of CAVUJI010000003.1, from coordinate 88,938 downwards.
CCATCCTCGACACCCCGGGCCTCAACGCCCTCGGCATGGAGCCGGAGCTCACGGTGAGCACGGTCCCCAACGCCCACGCGATCCTCTTCCTGCTGTCGATCGACACCGGCGTCACGAAGAGCGACATGGAGATCTGGGAGCGCTACGTGCGCCAGGGCCTGCCGCAGAAGGTGGGCGTGCTCAACAAGATCGACCTCATGTGGGACGAGCTGAAGACGCCGGCGGAGGTCGACCGGGCCGTGGCGCGGATGGTCGAGTCCACGGCGCAGCAGCTGCAGCTGCCGCGCGAGCGCATCTTCGCCCTGTCGGCGCAGAAGGCGCTGCTCGCGAAGGTGCGCGAGGACGCGCAGCTTCTCGACAGGAGCGGCATCGGGCGGCTCGAGCGCTTCCTCGCCGAGCAGATCGTGCCGATGAAGCGCCAGATCCTGTGCCGCGCGGTGGTGGGCGAGATCGGCGGGATGATGGCCTCCTCGCGCGCCTCGATCGCCAAGCGCCAGGAGGCGAACGCGGCGGAGATGGCGGAGCTCGGCGGCCTCATGGGCAAGAGCCGCGAGGTGGTGACGAAGCTCTGGGGCCGGATCACGGCCGAGAAGAACGCGTACAACTCGGCGCTGGCCGAGTACAAGGTGAACCACGCCGCCTTCACCGCCCGCCGCTCGGCCCTCATGGACATGCTCAACGCGGCCAAGCTCGACGCGGCCCTGGCCAAGAGCGTGCGCGCGATCGAGGACTCGTGGACCACCATGGGGCTGCAGCGGGGGATGAGCGAGCTCGTGCGGCTCATGAGCGAGGATTTCGAGAGCGTCTTCGCGGCCTCGGAGGAGATCAAGCGCCTGATGCAGGGCGTCTACGACACCTTCATCGAGAAGTTCGGGTTCCAGCGCATGCAGCTGCCCTCGCTCGACCTCGACCCGCACCGCACGAAGCTGAAGCTGCTCGTGCACGAGACCGAGGCCTTCGCGCGGGACCCGGTGAACGTGATCGCCACCGAGAAGAGCTTCCTGGTGAAGAAGTTCTACCGCACGCTGGTCCACCAGGCGCGCAGGATCTTCGGCGACGCGAAGAACCAGACCGAGCGCTGGATCCAGGCCGTGACGCTGCCCCTCGAGGTGCAGATCAAGGACCACAAGGCGCAGCTGCAGTCACGGCTGGACAACCTCTCGAAGATCAACGAGAAGACGACCTCGATCAACGAGCAGATGGCCGCGCTGAAGGCCGTCGAGCTCGAGCTGCGCAAGCAGCGGGAGATGATCGACGGGCTGATCCTGCGCGTGTCGCAGCACGAGGCGAAGGTGCCGCCCGAGCCCGGCCTGCCGCCGCCCGCCGCCGGCCGCCTGCCGCCGCCGCCGCGCCGCGCCCGGTCCCTGCCGCGCCGGCGCCCGAGCCGCAGGCCCCCGCCGCGCCGCTGCTGGGCGACGAGGCGTTCGCGCAGCTCGGCGCGAAGGCGCCGGGCGCCTTCGACCCCATGGCCACGCAGAAGCTGCCGGGGGGAAGCGACCGCACCCAGCGCCTCGAGGCGGGCGATCGCACGCAGCGGATCGCGCCGCTCGACCCCGCGTTCCGCCCGGAGGCCACGCAGACCCTCGACCCGCCGCAGGAGTCTGCCGCCCCGGGCCCCGAGGCGACCCAGCGCCTCGACGATTCGATCTGGCGGCTGCAGGAAGCCCGGCGCATCCTGCAGGGCGTGCGGGAGAAGTAGCCGCGTCCCGGTCCCGGGACCCGCTCGGCCCCTACACCAGGATCACGTCGTACTGCTCCTGCGTGTAGCGCGGTCTCGACCTGCATCGAGATCGGTCTTGCCGATGAAGTCCGCCCAGCATGCGCGAGGCTGCCGCGCCTCCTCCTCGAGGAACAGGTCGATCACCTTCTGCGAGGCGAGGATGCGGTACTCGCGCGGCGTTGAACTGCGCGCGCCTCGCGCAGGATCTCGCGCAGGATCTCGTAGCAGACGGTCTGCGGCGGTCTTGAGCTCGCCCGCGCCCGCCGCAGGTCGGGCAGGGCTCGCACAGCACGTGGGCGAGCGACTCGCGCGTGCGCTTGCGCGTCATCTCCACCAGCCCGAGCTGCGGTGAAGCCGTTCACCGTCATCGCGCGTGCGGTCGCGCGCGAGCGCCTTGCGGAACTCCGCCAGCACGGCCGTCGCGGTGCTCGGCGCTTTCCATGTCGATGAAGTCGACGATGATGATGCCGCCCAGGTTGCGCAGCCGCAGCTGGCGCGCGATCGCCTGCGCCGCCTCGAGGTTGGTCTTGAAGATCGTGTCGTCGAAGTTGCGCCCGGCCGACGAAGCCGCCGGTGTTGACGTCGATGGTGGTCATCGCCTCGGTCTGGTCGATGATCAGGTAGCCGCCGCGACTTCAGGTCGACGCGCCGCGCGAGCGCCTTCTCGATCTCGTCCTCGACGCCGTAGCAGGTCGAACAGCGGCCGCTCGCCCGAGTAGTGCTCGAGCTTGGCGCAGCAGCTCGCGGCGTGTAGCGCTCGGCGAAGGCGCGCAGCCTCGCGAACGTCTCGCGCGAGTCGACGATGATCGCGCTCGGTCGCGTCGGTGACCAGGTCGCGCAGCACGCGCTGCGGCGAGCGAGAGGTCCTGGTAGAGCAGCTGCCGGCGGCGCGCGCCGCGCTGAGCCGCTGGCCTGGATCTGCGCCAGAGCGTCGCGCAGGTACTCGATGTCGGTCGCCGAGCTCGGCGTCGACGGCGGTCTCGGCCACGGTGCGCATGATGAAGCCGCCCGTCTCGTCCGCGCGGCAGCAGCGCGTGGACCTTGCTCGCGCAGCTGCTCGCGCTCGGCCTCGTCCTCGATGCGCTGCGAGATGCCGATGTGCGGGTCCTGCGGCAGGTAGACGAGCAGGCGCCCGGCGATCGAGACCTGCGTCGACAGCCGCGCGCCCTTGGTGCCGATCGGATCCTTCACCACCTGCACCATGCAGCGGTCTGGCCCTCGGAGAGGATCTGCTCGATCGGGCGCGCTGGCGCGATGCGCCGTCTGGCGCGGTGCTCGACCAGATGTCGGCCACGTGCAGGAACGCCGCGCGCTCGAGGCCGATCTCGACGAACGCCGACTGCATGCCGGGCAGCACCCGCGCACACGCGCCCGAGGTAGATGTTGCCGACCAGGCCCGCGGCTCGAGTCGCGCTCGACGTGCAGCTCCTGGACCGCGCCCTGCTCGAGCGACCGCGACGCGCGTCTCCTGCGGCGTGACGTTGATGAGGATCTGCTCGTTCATCAGGGCACGGACATCCCGAAGAGCCTCAGGAGGTTGGCGGTCTCGTACAGCGGCAGCCCAACGACGCCGCTGTAGCTGCCCTCCAGGCGCTCCGACGAACGCCCCGGCGCGGCCCTGTATTCGCGTAGCCGCCGGCCTTGTCGTAGGGCTCGCCCGACTGCACGTAGGCCGCGATGCGCGCCTCGTCCAGGCGGCCGAACGTGACGAGGGTCTCCGAGACGGCCACCTCGACGCGCTCCTCCAGGGCCACGGCCACGGCGGTGAGCACGCGGTGCCGGGTCCCCGACAGCAGCCGCAGCATGCGCTCGGCATCGGCCCGGTCGGCCGGCTTGGCGAGGATCTCGCCGGCCAGGTCGACGGTCGTGTCCGCGGCGAGCACCGGCATGCGGCGCAGGCCGCGGCGCATCACCACCCGCTTCCACGCCGCCTCCACCTTGGCGCCGGCGACGCGGCGCACGTACTCGTCGGGCGTCTCTGCCGGGCGCACCGCCTCGTCGGTGTCGGCATCCTGCCGGGGGCCCTCGCGGAAGAGCAGCGGCTCGAACTTCACGCCGATCTGGACCAGCAGCTCGCGGCGCCGGGAGCTCCTCGAGGCGAGGTAGATCATGTTCCTCCCTTCCTGCGTTCGTGGTCTTCGAGCGCCGCGTCGAGCGCGCGCGCGATCGCCTCGGCGCACGCGACGGGCTCGACCTCGAGCGCGAAGTGCGGTCCCGGGAACCGGACGACCCTCGCATTGTGACAGACCGCCTCGAGCTCCCGGCGCGCGCGCGCGCGCACGACCCGGTCGCGGGCGAACTGGACGAGCACGACGGGCACGGCGAGGGCGCCGAGCTCGGCGCGCACGTCCGCCGCGGCGATGATGCGCAGCCGCTCGGCGAGGACCGCGGGGTCGAGGGCGTCGAGCGCCTCGCGGAACCCCCGCGCCCAGCGCGCGTGCGGGCCGGGGCCGGGCGCCGGCGGCCAGCGCAGCGGCAGGCGCGCGGCCCAGGCGACGAGCCGCGGGGCGGCCGCGCCGAGGGCGGCGAGCGGGCCCACGGGGTTGCGGGCGAAGGCGCCGCAGAGCACGAGCGCGCGCACGCGCGCATCGCGCGAGGCCCAGCGCGCGGCGACGAGCCCGGAGAAGGACTCGGCCACGAGCGCGAGGGGCGCGTCGCCGGGCACGCGCGCGGCGGCCTCGCGCCGATAGCCGTCGAGGTCCCCCAACGGGCGGCCGGGATAGCCGAGCGCCTCGCAGGGCAGGCGCCGGCCGAGGGCGGCGACGAAGGGGCCGCGCAGCGCGGCCGCGCCGTCGAAGCCGGGCAGGAAGATCGCGCGCAGCCCCGCGCGCGCCGCGGCACCCGCCGTCACTCGCGGTGGTACGGATGCCCGGCGAGGATCGTCCAGGCGCGGTAGAGCTGCTCGGCGAGCACGACGCGCACGAGCCCGTGGGGCAGGGTGAGGGTCGACAGCGACAGCAGCTTCGCCGCGCGCTCCTTCACCGCCTCGTCGAGCCCGTCGGCGCCGCCGATCGCGAAGGCCGGCGCGTCGCCGTCGCGCATCCACTGGGCGAGCATCACGGACAGCGCCTGCGTGGAGAACGACCGCCCCTTCTCGTCGAGCGCCAGCAGCGTGGCGCCCGCGGGCAGCGCCGCGAGCAGCCGCTCGCCCTCCGCCGCGCGCGCGCGCTCGGCGCTGCGCCCGGCGCCGCGCTCCTCGGGCCGCAGCTCGACGAGCTCCACGCGGATCTCGGGCGGCATGCGCCGGGCGTACTGCGCATACCCTTCCTGGATCCACGCCGGCATCCGGTGCCCCACCGACAGGACCGTGACGCGCATCGCGCTACGCGGCGCGGCCGGGGCGGGGGCGCGCGCGAGCGGGACGCGCCGGGGGTGCCGTCGAGTTCACGACCTTGTCGAACCGGCCCTCGGACCAGAGCTCCTCGAGGTTGTAGTACTCGCGCACGGCCGGCTGCATCACGTGCGCCACCACGTCGCCCGCGTCCACGAGGATCCACTCCCCGCCTTCCTCGCCCTCGGTGCCGACGATCGTCGAGCCGCTCTCCTTCAGGCGGTCGCGCACGTGCCGCGCCAGCGCCTTCGTCTGCCGCGCCGAGTCGGCGCTCGCCACGATGATCCAGTCGAAGATCGACGTCACCTTGCGCACGTCGATCGCCTGGATGTCGCGCGCCTTGATGTCCTCGAGGGCGGCGATCACGAGCTTCTTCTTGCCGAGGGTGGTCAGCTTCTTCATGGGGCGGTGCCGGGGGCGGTTTGCGTTGGCATGGGGTTCCTGGAATAGAGCTTGCGGGAGCGGACGAATTCCACGACCGGGTCGGGCGTGAGGTAGCGGATCGACAGGCCCTCGGCCGCCAGGCTGCGCACGGCCGTCGAGGAGATCGCCAGCGGCGTCATGGCGAAGGTCATGACCTTCCCGGCGGGCGCCGAGAGCATCTCGCGCAGGTTGAGCGTGATGCGCGGCCACACCTCGCGGGGGAAGGCGCCCGGCCCCCGGGCCGCCCACTGCGGGTCGTCGGCGCGCACCGCCACCGCGAAATGCGCGAGGTCGAAGAGCTCGCTCCAGCGGTGCCAGGTGTCGATCCGGGCGAAGGCGTCGCTGCCCACGAGGAAGACGAGGACCGCGTCGGGCCCGCGCTCGGCGCGGATCTCGGCGAGCGTGTCGTAGGAATAGGTCGGGCCCTCGCGGCGCAGCTCGCGGTCGTCCACGTCGAATCTCGCGTCGCGCGCGGTCGCCAGCCTGAGCATCGTGAGGCGCTCGTCGTTGCTCGCGTGGGCGCCGCGGCCGCGATGGTACGGCAGGCCCGCGGGCAGGAAGATCACGCGCTCGAGCCGGAACGCCTCCGAGAGCTCGGTGGCGAGGCGCAGGTGCCCGAGGTGGACCGGGTCGAAGGTGCCGCCGAAGAGGCCGAGGGCGGGCAATTCAGTCGCGCACGTGGCCCGCGCCCAGCACGATCCACTTCACCGAGGTGAGGCCCTCGAGGCCGACGGGGCCGCGGGCGTGCAGCTTGTTGGTGGAGATGCCGATCTCGGCGCCGAGTCCGTACTGGTAGCCGTCGGCGAACCGGGTCGAGGCGTTCACCATGACCGAGCTCGAGTCCACCTCGCGCAGGAAGCGCTGCGCGTGGGACCAGTCCTCGGTCACGATCGCGTCGGTGTGCTGCGAGCCGTAGCGCGCGATGTGCGCCATCGCCTCGTCGAGGCCGGCCACGACGCGCACCGAGCAGACGGGGGCGAGCCATTCGGTGGCGAAGTCCGCCTCGGTCGCGGCGCGCACGCCCGCCACGCCCGCCTTCCCGAGGATCGCCGCGGACTCCGGGCAGCAGCGCATCTGCACGCCCTTCTTCGCGTAGATGCGGCCGATCCTCGGCAGGAACTTCGCCGCCACGGCGTGCGCGACGAGCAGCGTTTCCATCGTGTTGCACGTGCCGTAGCGCTGCGTCTTCGCGTTGTCGGCGATGGCCAGCGCCTTGGCGGGGTCGGCGCGCTCGTCGACGTACACGTGGCAGACGCCGTCGAGGTGCTTGATGACCGGGACCTTCGCCTCCTTCGCCACGCGCTCGATGAGGCCCTTGCCGCCGCGCGGCACGATGGCGTCCACGTGGCGCTCCATCGCGACCAGCAGGCCCACGGCGGCGCGCTCGGGGGTGGCCACGAGCTGGATCGCCGCCTTCGGCAGCCCCGCCTGCTCGAGCCCCACGGCGAGGCAGGCGGCGATGGCCCGGTTCGAGGCGAGGGCCTCGCTCCCCCCGCGCAGGATGCAGGCGTTGCCCGACTTGAGGCACAGCGCCGCCCGCGTCCGCGGTCACGTTCGGCCGCGACTCGTAGATGATGCCGATCACGCCCAGCGGCACGCGCATGTGCCCCACCTGGATGCCCGAGGGCCGGTACGCGAGGCCGGTCACCGCGCCCACCGGGTCCGGCAGCTTCGCGATCTCGCGCAGCCCCTCGGCCATCGCCTCGATCGCCTTGGCCGTGAGCGCCAGGCGGTCGATGAACGCGTCGTCGCGGCCCTCGGCGCGCGCGGCCTTCACGTCGCTCGCGTTGGCGGCGAGGATGCCGCGCTCGCGCGCGACCAGCGCGTCGGCCGCGGCCTCGAGCGCGCGGTTCTTCGCGGCGGTGCCGGCGCGCGCGAGCTCGCGGCTGGCGGCGCGCGCGGCCTCCCCCATGGCGAGCATGTGGGCCTGCAGGTCGGCGGAGGCGGCGAGGTCGTTGGGCATGGTCAGGCGGCGATGTCGTCGAGCACGGGCCGTGCGGCCAGCCCCAGGGCGAGCTCGACCACGTTCTCCCATGGATCTCCCGGCTCGACGCCTTTAATCATGCGGTCGATCCGGTGGGCCCGCAAGAGTTCGCGGTGGAACGACGCGCGGTCGTGCCGGCGCGCGGTGCGCGCGAGCGCCTCGGAGCGCGCGCTCGGGAGGAAGCGGCGCGGGCGCTGGCCGGCCGCGAGGGCCATCATGAGCCGCAGCTCCTCTGCGAGGGTCCACAGCAGCAGCGGCAGCGGCTCGGCCCCGGCGCGCAGCGCCGCGACCACGCGCACGATGCGCGCGACGTCGCCGCCGTGGATCGCCTCGAGGAGCGCGTCGCGCTCGAACCGCGCGACCTCGGTCACCGCGTCGCGGATCGACTCCAGGCCGATCTCGCCGGGCGGCAGCAGCAGGGCGAGCTTCTCGACCTCCTGCCGGGCGGCGAGGAGGTTGCCCTCGACCCGGTCGGCGAGCCACTCGAGCGTCTCGAGCCCCGCGCGCTGCCCCTGGGCGGCGAGGCGCTGCGCGAGCCAGTCCGGCAGCTCGTCGCGCGTGACCGGCTTCGCCTCGACCACCACGCCGGCGCGGTCGAGCGCCTCGAACCACTTCGACTTGAGCTGCTGCCAGTCGAGCTCGGGCAGCGCCACGAGCAGCACCGCGTCGGCGGCGGGCTTCGCGCACCAGTCCTCGATCGCGCGCGAGCCCTCGATGCCGGGCTTGCCGCCGGGGATGCGCAGCTCGACCAGCCGCCTCGTGGCGAAGAGCGAGAGGTTCGAGGCGGCCGCGCCGAGGCGGCCCCAGTCCGCGCCCGGCTCGGCGAAGAAGCGCTGGCGCTCGGTGCAGCCGGCGCCGCGCGCCGCCTCGCGGATGCGGTCGGCCGCCTCGAGGGCGAGCAACGCCTCGGCCCCGTGCACGGCGTAGAGCGGCGCCAGCCCCTTCTTCAGGTGCGCCTCCAGCTGGCGGCTCGCGATCCTCACGCCGGCCTACAGCCCCTGCGCGCTCGCGACCGCCACCTGGCGCAGGATGCGCTGGGCGAGCTCGAGCTGCATGTCGCGGAAGAGCAGCGCCTCCTCGGCCTCCTTCGCCGTGGGTGCGGCCTCGCTGTAGGTGATGAGGCGGGTGGCCGCGACCTCGCTCGGCGCGATCACCGGGACCTCGCGGCCCGGGACCGTGAGCTGGTAGCGCACCGCGAGCCGCAGCTGGAACTCGTAGACGCGCCCCGTGCCGGTGATGGTCGAGACCGTTTTGTCGCGCGCCTCGGCGAGGATCGCGAGGTGCGCCTGGGCGTCGCGCTCGCTCGCCGCGAGGTGCGTGGGGCCGGAGGCGAGGTAGCGGCGGATCTCGGTGGCCACCCCCGAGACGCCGCCGGCGGACAGGTACAGGCTCCTGATGCCGACCGCCGGCTCCCCGCGCAGCTGGAAGCCGCAGCCGGCGAGCGCCGCGCAGGCGGCGAGGCCGAGGATCGCGCGCCTAGACAACGACGTTCACCAGCCGGCCGGGCACGACGACGACCTTCTTCGGCTTCTGCCCGCCGGCGAACCGGGCCACCGCCTCGTGGCGCAGGGCCGCGGCCTCGACCTCCTCGCGCGAGGCGCCGGCGGCCACCTGCACGTGCCCGCGCAGCTTGCCGTTCACCTGCACGACGAGCTCGATCGTGTCCTGCACGAGGGCCGCCGGATCCACGGCGGGCCACGGCTGGTCGATGAGCCGCGTGCCGGGCCGCAGCTCGCGCCACAGGACCGTGGCGATGTGCGGCACGATGGGCGAGAGCAGCAGCACCGCGTCCTCGAGCACTTCCTGGGCGACGGCGCGCGCCGCGGGGCTGCGCTCCTTCACGGTCTCGAAGAGGTTGAGCAGCTCGCGCACCGCGGCGATCGCGGTGTTGAACTGCAGGCGCCGGCCGTAGTCGTCGCCCACCTTCTCGATCGTGCGGTGCAGCTTGAGGCGCAGGGCTTTCAGCTCGGAGGGGAGATCACCCTCTCCCCGGCCTTCTCCCGAGGCGGAGGGAGCCGTCTGTTCCCCCTCCCCGGGGGAGGGGGGTGCCGGGTAGCGCGGCGCCACGCCCGCGCTCACCTGCTCGTGCACCATGCCCCAGAGCCGGCGCAGGAACCGGAAGGCGCCCTCCACGCCCTCGTCGGACCAGTCATCGTGTCCGTCGGGCGGCGTTGGCGAACATCATGAACAAGCGCGCGGTGTCGGCGCCGTAGTGCTCGATCATGTCCTGCGGATCGACGCCGTTGTTCTTCGACTTGGACATCGTGCCGATGCCGTCGTAGTCGACCGGCGCTGCCGTCGGCGGCGAGCGTGGCGCCGCGCGATGCGGCCCTCGGCGTCGCGGCCGCCGATCGACCTCGGTCGGGCGGAAGTACTCGACGCCGCCCTTCGCGTGTCCGCGCGCAAGAAGATGTGCGTTCAGCACCATGCCCTGGGTGAGCAGGTTGGTGAACGGCTCGTCGACGCGCACGCAGGCCCAGGTCGCGCATCACCTTGGTCCAGAAGCGCGCGTAGAGCAGGTGCAGGATGGCGTGCTCGATGCCGCCGATGTACTGGTCCACCGGCATCCAGTAGCCGGCGCGCGCGTCGACCATCGCCGCTCGCGTCGGGACAGGCGTAGCGCATGAAGTACCACGACGAGTCGACGAAGGTGTCCATCGTGTCGGTCTCGCGCCGCGCCGGCGCGCCGCACGTCGGGCAGCGGCACGTCGTAGGAACGCCGGCGTCCTTCGCGAGCGGGTTGCCGCGTGCCGTCGGGCACCAGGTCCTCGGGCAGCACGACCGGCAGCTCCTCGTCGGGCACCGGCACGTCGCCGCACGTCGGGCAGTGCACGATCGGGATCGGGCGTGCCCCAGTAGCGCTGGCGCGAGATGCCCCAGTCGCGCAGGCGCTACTGCACGCTGCTTGGCGGCCTGACGCCCAGCGAGCGCAGCTCGGCGACGATGGCGTCGATCGCCGCGTCGTAGTTCCATGCCGTCGTAGCTCGGCGAAATTGACGCCCGAGTGCACGCTGCGGCCGTGCTCGGCATACCAGGGCTGCCACGCGTCGGTCGAGTAGGGCCTGCCGCCCGCGTCGATGACCTGGCGGATCGCCAGGCCGTACTTCTTCGCGAACGCGAAGTCGCGCTCGTCGTGCGCCGGCACCGCCATCACCGCGCCCTCGCCGTAGCCCATCAGCACGTAGTTGCCGACCCAGACCTCGATCGGCTCGCCGCGACAGCGGGATGGAGCACGTACAGGCCGGTCGGCATGCCCTTCTTCTCCAGCGTCGCGAGCTCGGCCTCCATCACGCCGCCGCGCTTGCACTCCTCGACGAAGGCGGCGAGCGCCGGGTTCGCTCTTCGCGGCCTGCGCGGCGAGCGGATGCTCGGCGCGCGACGGCGCAGAAGGTCACGCCCATGATCGTGTCGGCGCGCGTGGTGAAGACCTAGAGCCGCCGTCGCCGATCGGCCTGCCCGGAGCGTCGCGGATGTCGTGCGGGAAGGCGAAGCGCACGCCCGTCGCTGCGGCCGATCCAGTTCTCCTGCATCAGCTTGACGCTGCTCGGGCCAGCCCGGCAGGCCGTCGAGCGCGGCGAGCAGCTCGTCGGCGTAGTGCGGTGATGCGCAGGTAGTACATCGGGATCTCGCGCTTCTCGACCGGCGCGCCGGTGCGCCAGCCGCGGCCGTCGATCACCTGCTCGTTGGCGAGCACGGTCTGGTCCACCGGGTCCCAGTTCACCACGCCGGTCTTCCGGTAGGCGATGCCCTCCTCCGAACAGGCGCAGGAAGAACCACTGGTTCCACTTGTAGTACGACGGGTCGCAGGTGGCGACCTCGCGCGCTCCAGTCGATCGCGCAGCCCATCGCCTGGCAGCTGCTTCTTCATGTAGGCGATGTTGTCGCAGCGTCCACTTCGCCGGGCGGCGACCTCGTTCGCCATCGCCGCGTTCTCCGCGGGCAGGCCGAACGCGTCCCAGCCCATCGGCATGCAGCACGTTGTTGCCCTTCATGCGCATGATAGCGGTACAGCACGTCGTTGATGGTGTAGTTGCGCACGTGCCCCATGTGCAGCTTGCCCGACGGGATAGGGCAGCATCGACAGGCAGTAGTACTTGGGCTTCGGGGACTCGTCCGGGGCCACGAAGGCGCGGGAGTCGGCCCACGCCTGCTGGACGGCGGGCTCGATCGCCTTCGGGTGGTATTGCGATTCCATGGCTGCGGCGCGGCGCGGGGGCAAATGAAAATTATAGCAGGCGGCAATCCACAAACCCTTGATTTGGCGTGAAGTCTCAGGCACTTTGCCCGGGACATCCGGCGCGGCGCGCGGCGCGTGCAGCGGGCGCGCGGATCGGGGAGGGCGAGCGCATGAAAGCGATGGCGGCGGGAGTGGCACTGGCGGCGCTGCTCGGAGCGACACTCGCGCAGGCCGCGGGGCCCGCGACGGTCGAGGCGGTGCAGTATCCGGCGTGGATCGAGCGCGGCGGGCGCACGGCGCCGCTGTCGCCCGGCATCGCGCTGCGTGCGAGCGACACGTTGCGCACCGGGAAGAACGCGCGGCTCGTGCTGCGGCTGGGCGAAGGCAGCACCGTGAAGCTGGGCGAGCGCGCGCGGTTCGTGATCGAGCGCGTCGAGCCGCGCGGCGTCTTCCGGGCGGCGTTGCGCGTCCTGGCCGGCGCCTTGCGGTTCACCACGGCGGCGCTCGGCAAGCACCGGCGCCGCGACATCGAGATCCGGGTGCGCAACGTCACGGCCGGCATCCGCGGCACGGACGTCTGGGGCAAGTCGACCGAGGCCCGCGACCTGGTGTGCCTGCTCGAGGGCAGGGTCGAGGTGGGCTCCGAGGGACACGCCCCCGTCACGCTCGACACGCCGCGCGCGTTCTACCAGAAGCCGCGCGACGGCGAGCCGCGGGTCTCGCGCGTGGACGAGAAGCAGGTCGCCATCTGGAGCGCGGAGACCGAGATCGCCGCCGACGGCCCCGCGGCGCGGGTGGGCGGGCGCTGGAGGGTCGTTGCCAGCAGGTTCACGCTGCGCGCCCCCGCGCTCGCGTTGAACCGCCGCCTGCGGGCCGAAGGCTACCCCTCGCGCGTGCGCACCGAGGGGCGCCTGCAGATCGTCGAGATCGGCGGCCTCGCGGGCGAGACCGAGGCCCGGGCGCTCATGGCGAACCTGCGCACGGTGCGCGGCGTGACCATTCCGTCGATACGCGGGCCCGGCGCGCCGGGCTGAGGAACTTCCCGCGCGGGACCGCTGTCCCCTGGATGTCCCGCGCCCGCGGGGCACAGCAGTTGGGGCAGACAGTTCGGGCGCCGCGATCGGCGCCCGTTTTTTCGCCCATGGGAGGCGCGCCCGCCGAGTTCCCGAACGGGATGCCCGGCACCTGGCGCGGCGGGAAATGTTGCGCGAAGCGGACGAATGCCGCGCCCCTGCGCGTGGAATAATACGAAGCCTTTGCGCTTTCCCGCCATGTCCGATTACCTCTCCCACCTGAATCCGGAGCAGCTGCGCGCCGTCACGCTGCCGCGCGAGTGCGCCCTCATCCTCGCCGGGGCCGGCAGCGGCAAGACGCGGGTCCTCACCACCCGCATCGCGCACCTCGTCCAGTCGGGCGAGGTGAGCCCCGCGGGCATCCTCGCCGTCACGTTCACCAACAAGGCCGCGCGCGAGATGCTCACGCGCCTGTCGGCGATGCTGCCGATCAACACCCGAGGCATGTGGGTGGGCACCTTCCACGGCCTGTGCAACCGGCTGCTGCGCGCGCACCACCGCGAGGCGGGGCTGCCCCAGCTCTTCCAGATCCTCGACTCGGCCGACCAGCTCTCGGTCGTGAAGCGCCTGGCCAAGGCCCAGGCCCTCGACGAGGAGAAGTACGCGCCGCGCGCAGCTCGCGGCCTTCATCAACAACTGCAAGGAGGCGGGCCTGCGCGCCAACGCGGTGGAGGCGGGCGACGAGTTCACGCGCCGCATGGTCGCCTTCTACGCGGACTACGACGCGCAGTGCAACCGCGAGGGGGTGGTGGACTTCGCGGAGCTGCTGCTGCGCACCTTCGAGACGCTCGCGCGCAACCTCGACCTGCTGCAGCACTACCAGGCGCGTTTCCGCTACATCCTGGTCGACGAGTTCCAGGACACCAACAAGCTGCAGTACAAGTGGATCAAGCTCCTCGCGGGAACGAACGGGTGCGTCTTCGCCGTCGGTGACGACGACCAGTCGATATACCGCTTCCGCGGAGCGGAAGTCGGCAACATGAACGAGTTCGTCCGCGACTTCGGCGTGAAGGACGTGGTGAAGCTCGAGCAGAACTACCGCTCGCAGGGCCACATCCTCGACGCCGCCAACGCGATCATCGCGCAGAACAAGGCGCGGCTGGGCAAGAACCTCTGGACCTCCGAGGGCAAGGGCGAGCCGCTCAGGATCTACGCCGCGGCCAACGACGAGGAGGAGGCGCGCTTCATCGTCGACGAGGTGCGCCAGCTGCACCGCGAGGGGATCGCGCTCTCGGACATGGCGCTGCTCTACCGCTCCAACGCGCAGTCGCGCATCCTCGAGCACTCCCTCTTCCGCGCGGGCATCGCGTACAAGGTCTACGGAGGGCTGCGCTTCTTCGAGCGCCAGGAGGTGAAGCACGCGCTCGCCTACCTGCGCCTCGCGGCCAACGCCGACGACGATACGGCTTTCACGCGGGTCGTGAACTTCCCGCCCCGCGGCATCGGCGCGCGCTCGATCGAGCAGCTCCAGGAGGCCTCCGAGCGCGGCATGGGCAGCCTCATGCACGTGGCGCGCTCGGGCGTGGTGGGCGGCAGGAGCGGCACGGCCATCGCCCAGTTCGTCGCGATCATCGACGGCCTCGCGAAGAGCGCCGAGTCGCTGACACTGCCGGAGCTGATCGAGGAGGTCGTCGAGCGAAGCCGGCTGAAGGACCACTACGCGGCCGAGCGGGAGGGCCAGGACCGCCTCGAGAACCTGCAGGAGCTCTACAACGCCGCCACCCTCTTCGCCGAGGACTTCGAGCACGGCCTGGAGCCGGCGGGGGAGGCGCAGGAGGACGTGGCCGAGGTGACGGGCACGCCCGAGCAGCAGGTGCTCGCCGCGTTCCTCTCCCACGCGAGCCTCGAGGCGGGCGAGCGCGAGGCGGCACCCGGGCAGGACGCGCTGCAGCTGATGACGGTGCATTCCGCCAAGGGCCTCGAGTTCTCCGCCGTCTTCATCTCGGGGCTCGAGGAAGGGCTCTTCCCGCACGACAACAGCATGCTCGAGGACGGCGGCATCGAGGAGGAGCGCCGGCTCATGTACGTCGCGATCACGCGGGCGAGGAAGCGCCTGTACCTCTCCTATGCCGGCAGCCGCATGCTCCACGGCCAGCCGCGCTACGGCATCGTCTCGCGCTTCGTCGACGAGATCCCGGCGCCGCTGTGCAAGTGGATCGTGCTGCCGGAAAAGCAGTTCGACAGCCGCGGGATGCGCCCCGACTTCGGGGGCCACGGCGGGTCGTGGAGCGCGGGCGGCGGGCGCGCGCCCCAGGCCGACCGCGACCGCTACGTGTCCCGGCCCCAGCGCGCGGGCTTCGAGCTGCAGCGCCCCGACGAGCATCCCTTCGCCGTCGGACAGACCGTCCACCATGCGAAGTTCGGCGAGGGCGTGGTGCTCGACTTCGAGGGCCGCGGTCTCGACGCCCGGGTGCAGGTGAGATTCGCGCGCGAGGGCACGAAGTGGCTGGCGCTGCAGTACGCGAAGCTGAGCGCCGCGCAGGGCGGCTAGGCGTTCGCCGCGAAGACTTCGCGGTACCCGACGTACGTGCTGATCGCCATCATCGGCAGCACGACCACGAGGCCCAGCGCCCAGGGGATGATCCCGAGGAAGAAGAGCACGGCGAGCGTGGCCCCGTAGGCGATCATCGGCCCGATGTTCGACAGGGCCGCGTAGACGCTCCAGCGCACCGCGTGCAGCGTGCTCATGCCGTGGAAGGCGATGAGCGGAGGGGCGAACCACAGCGCGCCCTTCACCACCATGGTGACGAGGAAGCCGACGGCGAGGATCCACTCCTTGCCGCGCAGCATGTCCACGTACTCGCCCACCGTGAAGGCCCCCTTGTCGTCGGCCGGCGGGGCCACCGGCAGGCCGAGCAGCGCCATGAGGGCGAAGACCGCGATCTCGGCCAGCAGCAGGATCGCCCCCAGGTTCACGAGCGCGCGCACGTTGCCGCGCCGGAAGCCGGAGAGGAGCTCGCCCATCGTGATGCGCTCGCCCGCGGCCTGCTTGTACGCCGCGATCGCGAAGCTCGCGAAGAAGACCGGCTGCAGGAAGTTGGCCGCCACGCCGCCCACGAAGGGCACGAGCAGGAGCGCGAGCGTCACCGTGATCCAGCCGGCCGTCAGGCCGATCCACGCCGCCGGGTTGGCGCGGAAGATGTGGAAGGACTCGACGAGCCAGGCGGGGCCGCGGCCCGGGGCAAGCTCGGCCACGCGGATCGTCTCCTCCATCAGGGCAGCGGGGCCGCGTGCGCGATGTGGTGCTCGAGGAGCCGGCGGGAGAAGGCGTGGTCCTTCGGGATCGTCATGTGCGAGTCGCGCGGGAAGTGCGTGTAGCCCAGGCGCCCGAGCCAGGTGCGCAGCGCCGCCCGGCGCAGCATCACCGGCCAGAGCGTGCGCTCGAGGTCCTCGAGCGGGCGCTCGGTGCCGTAGCCGTCGAGGAAGGCGTGCACGCGGGCCGGGTCGAGCGAGGCGTCGGGGCGCACGCACCAGTCGTTCACCGCGATCGCCACGTCGTAGAGCAGCACGTCGTCGCAGGCGAAGTAGAAGTCGATGACCCCGCCCGTGCCCTCCTCGTCCCACAGCACGTTGTCGTGGAAGTAGTCGCCGTGGATGATCCCCTGCGGGATCACGTGGTCGTCGTGCATCGCCTGGTAGCGGTTCTCCTCGGCGATGAGCTCGTTGTCCTGGCGCGAGAGCTTCGGCGCCACCTCCGCGGCGAAGCGCTCGCGCCACGCGCGCCCGCGCCAGTTGGCCAGCCCCGCGTCGTACTCGACCCCCGCCACGTGGATGCGCGAGAGGATCTCCCCGGCCGCGCGGCAGTCGTCCTCGCCCGGCCGGGGCCGCGGCGCGCCCGCGAGCCTCGTCACGATGCACGCGGTCTTGCCGTTCACCTCGGAGAGCATCGCCCCGTCCTCGCGGCGCATCGGCAGCGGGCAGTTCACCTCGTGGCGCGCGAGGTGGTCCATGAGCCCCACGTAGAACGGCAGGTCGTCGCGCGGGATGTGCTCGAAGAGCGTGAGGACGTACTCGCCCGTGGTCGTCGTGAGGAAGTAATTCGTGTTCTCGACGCCCTGCGCGATGCCCTCGAGGCGGTCGAGCTCGCCCAGGGTGTAGTGCGCGAGCAGCGCCCGCGCCTCGTCGACGGAGACCGGAGTGAAGACGGACATCGGTTCAGCGCGGGATCAGAATTCGAGCAGGACCCATTGGGGGACGCGCAGGCGGCCGTCCAGCGTGTTGTCCTGGCGGGTGAAGGTGCCGTCGCCCCTGTTGTCCATGAGGATGTACGGCGCGCCGTGCTTGGGCGTGACGCGCATCATGTAGAGCCGGCCGTGGATGCGGTACTCCTGGATCGTGTTGTCGCCCTCGACGCGCGTGGTGACCTGGGGCGCGGCCGGGGGCGCCTCCTTCAGCTCGGGCGGCGGCGGCGGCTCCTCGAGCGGACGCGTTCCCGGCGGCTTCGGCCGCTCGCCGGACTGCGCGAGGGCGAGCGGGGCGGCGGCCGCCGCGGCGAGCGCCAGCGCGAGGGCGAGGGCGAGGCGGGCGGGAAGGGATGCGCGGGTGGCGCGATCGGTGTCGTGCATGGCGGGCTCTTCGATGCAGCGCAGTGTAGCACCGCGCCGCGGCGTTCCCGTTAGAGGGCGAGTTCGGCCTCGCGTTCCGAGGGCGAGGGCTCGAATCCGCGCGTGTGGTAGTGGTCGAAGATCGCGTCCACCACCTTCTGCGGATCGTCGATCACCTGCAGCAGGTCCGGGTCCTCCACGCCGATCATGCCCTCCGCGCGCAGGGTCCCGCGGATCCAGTCGAGCATGCCGCCCCAGAACGCCGCGTCCACGAGGATCACGGGCACGCGCCGGATCTTGCCCGTCTGCACCAGGGTGAGCACCTCCATCAGCTCGTCGAGGGTGCCGAAGCCGCCGGGCATCATCACGAAGGCGCACGAGAGCTTCACGAACATCACCTTGCGCGCGAAGAAGTGCTGGAACGTGTGGGAGACGTCCTGGAAGGGATTGGCGCTCTGC
Organism: uncultured beta proteobacterium; assembly: GCA_963741815.1. Classification (GTDB taxonomy): domain Bacteria; phylum Pseudomonadota; class Gammaproteobacteria; order Burkholderiales; family Usitatibacteraceae; genus Usitatibacter. The sequence goes on along the minus strand of CAVUJI010000003.1, from coordinate 71,227 downwards.
TCGTGGGGCAGCTGGATGTTCAGCCCCACGCTCGGGCTCGCCCCGCCGTAGGCGCCCTTGTTCACCGCCTCCATGACCCCCGGGCCGCCGCCGCTGATCACCGAGAAGCCGGCGTCCGACAGGCGCCGGCCGATGTCCTCGGCCACCTCGTAGTAGCGATGGCCGGGCGTCATCCGGGCGCTGCCGAAGATCGCCACCGCGGGCTGGATCGTCTGCAGCCGCTCGGTGGCGGTGACGAACTCTGCGATAATCTCGAACATCCGCCACGCCTCGCGCGCGGAGTTCTGCGAGCGCCGGACGAGCTGCGGATCCGAGGGCTTCGGGACCTTGGGGTTGTTGACGGCCATGGCGGGAATGAGCGGTGAGATGAACGATACGAAGAAGAAACGCCTGCTGCTGGTCGACGCCTCGAGCTACCTCTACCGCGCCTTCCATGCGCTTCCCGAGCTGAGGAGCCCCGCGGGCGAGCCCACCGGCGCCATCCGCGGCGTGGTGAGCATGCTGCAGAAGCTCAAGAACGACTTCCCCTCCGATTATATCGCCGCGGTCTTCGACCCGAAGGGCAGGACGTTCCGCGACGAGATCTACCCCGAGTACAAGGCCACGCGCCAGGCGATGCCCGAGGACCTCGCCCGCCAGATCGGCCCGCTCATGGAGATCATCCCCGCGCTCGGCTGGCCCGTCGTGGTGGTCGACGGCGTCGAGGCCGACGACGTGATCGGCACGCTCGCCGCGCCACGCCGAGCGCGCGCACGGCTGGGACACGGTGATCTCCACCGGCGACAAGGACCTCACGCAGCTGGTCGACGACCACGTGCTGTGGGTGAACACGATGGCGGTGCCCTACGAGAAGCTCGACCGCGCGGGCGTGAAGGTCAAGTTCGGCGTGCCGCCGGAGAAGATCGTGGACTACCTCGCCCTCATCGGCGACACGGTGGACAACGTGCCGGGCGTGGACAAGGTGGGCCCGAAGACCGCGTGCAAGCTGATCGAGCAGTACGGCTCGCTGGAAGGCGTGATCGCGCACGCGGACGAGGTGAAGGGCGTCGTGGGCGAGAACCTGCGCCGGGTGAAGGAGTGGCTGCCGACCGGCCGCATGCTCGTCACGGTGAAGACCGACGTGGCGCTGCCCTTCGACATCGAGAGCCTGCGCGACGCCGGCCCGCAGGCGGCGAAGCTCGCCGCGATGTACGAGCGCCTCGGCTTCCGCACGATGCGCGACGCGCTCCTCAACCGGGAGGACGCCCGCGAGGGCGGCGCGGCGCAGGCTTCTCCCCCCTCCCCGGCGGGCGGCAGGAGGAGGCGGTCTCCCACGAGCGCAACTTCGCCTTCCTCTCCGCGCAGTCCCCGCGCGCCGACGTCACTCCCTTCGTGGCCACCCGCCGTTACGAGACGGTGCTCGACGCGGACGCGCTCGAGCGCTGGGCGGCGAAGCTGCAGGCCGCGCCCATCGCGTGCGTGGACACGGAGACCACGAGCCTGGACCCGATGGCCGCGCGCCTGGTCGGCATCTCGCTGAGCGTCGAGCCCGGCAGCGCCGCCTACATGCCGCGTGGCCCACGGCTACGCCGGCGCCCCGGCGCAGCTCGCCCTCGACGCGGTGCTCGCGCGCCTGCGCCCGTGGCTCGAGAGCGAGGCGCACCGCAAGGTGGGGCAGAACGTCAAGTACGACCGCGCACGTCTTCGCCAACCATGGCGTCGACGGTGCGCGGCGTCGTCGCACGACACGCTGCTCGAGTCCTACGTGCTGGAGAGCGCACCAGCGCCACGACCTGGACGCGCTCGCCAGCGCCATCTCGGCGCCACGGGCCTGCTGCAGTACGACGACGTCGCGGGCAAGGGCGCCTCGCAGATCCCGCTTCGAGCAGGTCGACGTGCAGCGCGCGACCGACTACTCGGCCGAGGACGCGGACGTGACGCTGCAGCTGCACCGGGCGCTGTGGCCGCGCATCGAGGCCGACGCGAGGCTCGCGTACATCTACCGCGACATCGAGATGCCGGTGGCGGGCGTGCTCCTCGCGCATGGAGCGCAACGGCGTGCTGATCGACAGCGGCCCGGCTCGCCCGCCAGAGCCAGGAGCTCGGCAACAAGATGCTCGCCCTCGAGCAGCCGGGCCCACGAGCTCGCCGGCCAGCCCTTCAACCTCGGCTCGCCCAAGCAGATCTGCGAGATCCTGTTCGAGCGGCTCAAGCTGCCGGTCGTGAAGAAGACGCCCTCGGGCGCGCCGTCCACCGACGAGGAGGTGCTCGAGAAGCTCGCCGCTCGACTACCCGCTGCCGCCGACGCTCCTCGAGCACCGCGGGATCGCGAAGCTCAAGGGCACCTACACCGACAAGCTGCCGCGGATGGTCAACCCCGCCACCGGGCCGCGTGCACACCAACTACGCGCAGGCGGTGGCGGTCACCGGGCGGCTCGCCTCGAACGACCCCAACCTGCAGAACATCCCCGATCCGCACCGCCGAGGGCCGGCGCATCCGCGAGGCGTTCGTCGCGCCGCCCGGGATGCGCGGATCGTCTCGGCGCCGACTACTCGCAGATCGAGCTGCGCATCATGGCGCACCTGTCGGGCGACCAGGGCCTGCTCGCGCGCCTTCGCGCGCGGCGAGGACGTGCACCGCGCCACCGCCGCGGAAGTGTTCGACACGCCCGCCGACCAGGTGACGAGCGAGCAGCGGCGCTACGCCAAGGTGATCAACTTCGGCCTGATCTACGGCATGAGCGCCTTCGGGCTGGCGCAGCAACCTCGGCATCGAGCGCGCCGCCGCGCAGAGCCTACATCGACACGTACTTCGCGCGCTATCCCGGCGTGGCCGCTACATGGAGCGACACCCGGGCCGAGGCGCGCGAGCGCGGCTACGTCGAGACGGTGTTCGGCCGCCGGCTGTGGCTGCCGGAGATCAGCGTCGGTCGAACCGGCCGCGGCGCCAGGCGCGCCGAGCGCGCAGGCGATCAACGCGCCGATGCAGGGCACGGCCGCCGACCTGATCAAGCTCGCGATGATCGCGGTGCAGGGCTGGATCGAGCGCGAGGGCCTCGGCGGCGAAGCTGGTGATGCAGGTGCACGACGAGCTCGTGCTCGAGGTGCCCGAGGGCGAGCTCGCGCGCGTGAAGCCCGAGGTCGAGCGGCTGATGACGGGGGTGGCGAAGCTCGCCGTGCCGCTCGTGGTGGATGCCGGCGTGGGGGCCAACTGGGAGGAGGCGCACTGATGCCCGCGATCGCCGAGGCGGCGCGCCGGCTCGCCGCGGGCGAGCTCGTCGCCTTCCCCACGGAGACCGTCTACGGGCTCGGCGCCGACGCGATGAACGACGCGGCGGTGGCGAAGGTGTACGCGCTGAAGGGCCGGCCCGCGGACCATCCGCTCATCGTGCACGTGGCCGATGCCGTGGCCGCCGGCGCCTGGGCGCGCGAGGTGCCGCCGACGGCGCGGGCGCTGATGGCCGCCTTCTGGCCGGGACCGCTCACGATCATCCTCCCGAAGGCGGCGCACGTGCCCGGCGCGGTCACCGGCGGGCAGGCGAGCGTGGGCCTGCGCTGTCCCTCGCACCCGGTCGCCCGCGAGCTGCTGCGCGCGTTCGCGCGGGTGGGCAGCGGGGGCGTGGCCGCGCCGTCGGCCAACCGCTTCGGCCACGTGAGCCCGACCACCGCGCAGCACGTGCGCGACGAGTTCGGGCCCGCCCTCTTCGTGCTCGACGGGGGCGGCTGCGCGGTCGGGCTCGAGTCGACCATCGTCGACCTCACCCGCGGCGAGCCCGTGCTGCTGCGTCCGGGGGCGGTCACGCGCGAGGACCTCGCCCGGGTGACGGGGCGCGCGCCGCGCGATCGCGACGCCGGCGCGCCGCGCGCTTCCGGCACGCTGGCCGCGCACTACGCCCCGCGCACCGCGCTCGCGATGATCGATCCGGCGGCCCTCGACGCCGCGCTCGCGGCGCCCGCGAACGTCGCCGTGCTCGCGATGCGCGGGCCGCCGCCCGCCGCGCGCGTGGTCGCCTGGATCGACGCGAGCGCCGAGCCGGAGCGCTACGGCCGCGAGCTCTACGCGAATCTGCGCTCGCTCGACGCGAGCGGCGCGAAGGGCATCCTCGTCGAGGCCCCGCCCCTGGACCCGGCCTGGGAGGCGGTCAACGACCGGCTCGCGCGGGCGGCCGCCGGCGGCGCGATCGAGGACGACGAGACGTGAGGGCCGCGCGCGCGGTGACCGGCGGCTACGTCTACCGCGGCGCGGGAATTCCGGCCCTGCGCGGCTGTTACGTCTACGGCGACTACGTCTCGCGCCGGATCTGGGCGGCCTGGCCCGCCCGGGGCCGCTGGAGCAACCGCCTGCTGCTCGCGCCGCACCCGGGGGTCGCGTCGATCTCCACTTTCGGCGAGGACGAGGCGGGCGAGCTCTACCTCGCCGACTACGGCAACGGACGCATCTGGCGGCTGGCCGCGCCGGAGGGCGCGAAAGGAAAGCGATGAACCGATTCGCACGATGGACCGCCGCGGCGATCGCCGCGCTCGCGACCGTGGGCTGCGCCCCGCTCGTCACGCAAAGCCCCGGCGCGGGTCTCAGCCCCGTGAACGCGGTGGCCGACGGCGGGGACGAGCACCTCATCCTCTTCGGCTACGACGTGGTGGCGTACTTCACCGACCACCGCGACGTGCGCGGCTCGCCCGCGATCAAGACAGTGTACAAGGCCGTGACGTTCCGCTTCGCGACACCCGAGCACAAGGCGATGTTCGACGCGGACCCGGTGAAGTACATCCCGCAGTTCGGCGGCTACTGCTCCGACGGGATCGTCTACGGCATCCCGTGGGGCGGCGACGCCGACACCTGGGAGATCCTCGGCGGCAAGCTCTACATCTTCGGCGGCAAGGGCTCGCGCGACGCCTTCATGCTGCATCCGGAGCGCAACGTCGAGCTCGCGCACCACTACTGGGACACCGAGGTGAACGGCGCGAACGCGCTCGTGCAGCGCGTGAAGCGGCTGGTGTTCCGGGTGCCGCACTACAAGAGCGGCAAGGAGCTCGCGGAGGAAGTGGCGCGGGCACGGGCCGCGGGCACGCTCAGGTAAATCGACCGGCGCGCCACGCGTCGCCAGGGTCGTTTCGCGGCGGGCTACGACCCGGTGGCCTCGCGCATCGCCGCGCGCCACCGGCTGTAGCGCTCGCGCGAGCGCCGCGTCGGCCTGCGGCGCGAAGACGTCCTCGTGCGCGCCCTCGTTCCAGCGCGCCGGCTGCCCCGCGGCGAGGAAGCCGATGCCGCGCGCCCTCGCTTCCGGGATCGTCGCGGCGATGCACCGGCAGGCCGCTGACCGCGGCGAGGATGCGGCACAGGCCCTCCAGGCGCGACACGCCGCCGCTCACGCGGATGCGCGCGCGCCGGCGGCACGCAGGCGCCATCTCGTCGATGTTCGCCTGCAGCAGGAAGGCGATGCTCTCCACCACCGCCACCGCCTTCGCGCGCGGCTCGCCGTCGCCGACGAAGCGCGAGGCGAACTCCGCGACTGCCAGAACGGCCCGCCCAGGCCCGCGATGCCGTTGAGGAACAGCGGGGGATCGCCGGGCTCGGTCGAGCCAGCCGGGCAGCGCGGCGGCCGCGTCGGCGATGCCCAGCCCCGTGCGCAGCCACTCGAGCGCGGTGCCGGCGCCGTTGACGTTGCCCTCGACCGTCCTAGAGGTGTCGCCGGCCGTCGTCGAGGATGATGCCGGTGAGCTGGCGCGGCACGTGGCCGGCTCGCGCGCTCGAGCGCGCGCTGCACGAAGGCGCTGGTGCCGATGTTGACGTAGGCCGAGTCGGGCTCGGGCCAGCCGAAGGCGAACACCGCCGCCGACTGGTCGCCGTTGACCGCGACGAGCGGCAGCGCCGCGGCCCGCGAGCGTCGAGCGTGCCCCAGGCGCGGCAGGTCGGCACGCTCTCGGGAAGGAAGCCCGGCGGCAGGCCGAACAGCGCGAGCAGCTCCGGGTCCCAGTCGCGCGCGGCGAGATTCCACAGCTGGGTGCGCGCGGCGCACTGCGGATCGGCGGCGAGCGTGCGCTCCTCGGTCAGGCGGAGCACGAGGAAGCTCGCCAGCGGTCCCCAGGCGAGAGCGCCGGCCGCCTTCGCCGCGGCGCCGACCGCGGGGAGATGGTCGAGCGCCCAGCGCAGCTTGCTCGCGCCGTAGTGCGGCGAAAGGAAGAGCCCGGTCTTGCGGTGCACCGCGTCGCCGTGCGCGGCTCGAGCTCGGCGATCCAGGCGTGCGCGCGCCGGTCCTGCCAGCTGAACACCGGCGACAGCGGCCGGCCCGTCGCGCCGGTCCCAGCACGGCGCAGCTCGAGCGCTGGCTCGACAGCCCGGCGGCGGCGACGTGCGGCGCGGCGCGCGCCGAGCGCCGCCAGGGCGGCCTCGGCCGCCTCGCGCACCGAGGCCACGATCTCCTCGCCGTCCTGCTCGGCCCGGTCCGGCTGCGGGCGCGCGAGCGCGATCTCCTGCTCGCCGTCGGCGACGCATCGCCCCGCGCGCGTCGAGCACCACCGCGCGGCTGGCGTGGGTGCCCTGGTCGATCGCGAGGTAGAGGCGGTCGGCTTCCGCGAGGGGGGCGCCGTGCCGTGGGGGGCTCACCCGGGCAGCGCGCCCATGCGCCCGGCCTGGTAGTCGGCGATCGCCCGGGAGATTTCCTCGCGCGTGTTCATGACGAACGGGCCGTGAGCGGCCACCGGCTCGCCGAGCGGGGCGGCGTGGCCGAAGAGGAGGAAGGCGCCGTCGGGAGCGTCGATCGCCACGCGCTCGCCCTCGGCGTCGAGCTCCACGAGCCGGTGCTTGGGCCCGTCCTCGCCCGCGATGCGGATCGCGCCGCGCACCACATAGAGGAAGACCGTGCGGCCCGCGAGGCCGTCGAAGGCGACGCTCGCGCCCGCGCCGAGGGCGACCATCGCCATGAACACGCCCGTCAGCGAGGCGATGGGGCCGGCCACGCCGTTCCAGGTGCCGGAGACGAGGTGCACCCGGCCCTTGCCGTCGGGGGTGGGCAGCGCCGGGATCGCGTCGGACTGCACGCCGACGTAGCGCGGCGGCGTCATCTTCAGGCGCGCCGGCAGGTTCACCCAGAGCTGCAGGATCTCGAGGGGCCCGCCGCGCTCGAGGAAGGCGCGCGGCGAGAGCTCCGCGTGCACGAGACCGCTGCCGGCGGTCATCCACTGCACCCCGCCCGGGCCGATCACGCTCTCGTGGCCGCCGGAATCGTGGTGGGCGAGCTCGCCCGCGAGGATGAAGGTGACCGTCTCGAAGCCGCGGTGCGGGTGCGGCCCGAAGGGCAGGCCGCGGTTGCCGGGCGGGTAGACCTGGGGGCCGTGGTGGTTGAGGAAGAGGAACGGATCGAGCAGCGGCAGGCCCGGGGCGGGCAGCGGCCGGCGCGTGACGAGATCGCCGATGTCGTCGCGCTCGGCGCGGTGCAGCCTGCGCAGCGTACGGGTCTTCATGCCCCGCTTCGACCGGCGCCCGCGCCTTCGGGTTCGGCGTGCAGGCTCGTGCCCGTCACGCTGCCGTCCGCCGCGCGGGTGCGCTCCTCGAAACGGGCGATGCCGTGGGGCGCCATGAGCGCCACGGTGGAAGCGAGCGTGCCGTAGTCGGGGCCCGTGATGAGGATGCTCGACAGCCGCCGCTCCCACGCCACGCCCACGCCCGTGTCGGGCAGGTGCGGATCGGCCGCCGGCGCCGGGTCCGAGAGCATGGCGAAGAGCCGGGGCGCGGGATCGGGCTCGGCGAGCGCCGCCTGCATCGCCGAGCGTCCCCGCACGACCTTCGGCCACGGCTCGTCGAGCAGGTGGTTCGACAGGCCGTGCACGCCGGGGGCGATCTCGCGCGCGCCGCCCTCGCGGCTGCCGTAGTACCAGAGCGAGGCGCCGTCGCCCACGATCAGGTTGAAGCCGTTGTACTCGTGGGCGCGCCCGGCGAGGTCCGCGAGGAACGCGCCGGGCGCGGTGCCGCAGGCGAGGAACTCCGTGACGAGCCCTCCGCGCGAGCGCGCCGTCGAGCGCCGGTCGGCGGGATCGCGAAAGTTGGTGACGGCGGCGAAGCGCCCGGCGGCCGTGGCCCCCATCCAGGTGCCGCCCGCGCGCAGGTCGCGCCCGGCGAGGATCCGGGGCGGGTCAGTCCACCAGTGCGCCGGCTGCGACGGCCGGTCGCGCCACTCGTCGCGGTTGGCGGCGACGACGAGCGGCAGGTCGGCGCGGCAGCGCCAGCCCACGACGATGAGGCACAACGCTCAGCCTTCCGAGGGGATCTTCGCGAGCAGGGCGGCGTAGCGCGCGTTGTCGAAGGGCTGCGAGTCGGCGAGCATGCGGTCCATCTCGACGCGCAGCGCGTCGGCCATGTGGCGCAGCGCCTGGCTCTTCGATTGCCCCGCGGCGGTGAGCCGCTCGTAGGTGGCGCGCGCCTCGGGCGGGTCGCCGGTGTCGATCTGGTTCGCCACGCTGTCGAGCATGGCGTCCGGCACGGTCCGGTCGCTGTCCATGGTGTCCTCCTGGTTGCCGAAGGGGCATTCTAAACGGGCGGCGCGCATCGGGGCGCCTCTCGGGCCGGCCGTGTCAGAATCCGCGCCATGGCGCAACGGGATCACCGGGGCTGGCAGTTCTGGATCGACCGCGGCGGCACGTTCACGGACATCGTGGCGCGCCGCCCGGACGGCACGCTCGTGACCCACAAGCTGCTGTCGGAGGACCCGGCGCGCTACCGCGACGCGGCCGTCGCCGGCATCCGCCACCTCCTCGGCGTCGGTCCCGGCGAGCCCGTCCCCACGGACCGCATCGACGTGGTGAAGATGGGCACGACGGTGGCGACCAACGCGCTGCTCGAGCGCAAGGGCGAGCCGACGGTGCTCGTCATCACCAAGGGGTTCCGCGACGCGCTGCGCATCGCCTACCAGAACCGCCCGCGCATCTTCGACCGGCACATCCGCCTGCCCGAGATGCTCTACCGCAAGGTGGTCGAGGTCGACGAGCGCGTCGGCGCGCACGGCGACGTGGTGCGTGCGCTCGACGAGGGCCGGGTGTGGGAGCAGCTCGCCCAGGCTCGGCTCGAGGGCTACCGCGCGTCGCGATCGTCTTCCTGCACGGCTACCGCTACCCGGCGCACGAGGCGGCGTGGCCGAGCTCGCGCGCGAGGCGGAGTTCGAGCAGGTGAGCGTCTCCCACGAGGTGAGCCCGCTGATGAAGCTCGTGCCGCGCGGCGACACCACGGTGGTCGACGCCTACCTGTCGCCGATCCTGCGCCGCTACGTGGACCAGGTCGCCGCGGAGCTGCCGGGCGTGCGCCTCATGTTCATGCAGTCCCACGGCGGGCTCACCGACGCGCTGCGCTTCCAGGGCAAGGACGCGATCCTCTCGGGCCCCGCCGGCGGCATCGTCGGCATGGTGGCGACCTCGGCGGCGGCCGGCTTCGCGAAGGTGATCGGCTTCGACATGGGCGGCACCTCGACCGACGTGTCGCACTACGCCGGCGAGTTCGAGCGCGAGTTCGAGACCCGGGTGGCGGGCGTGCGCATGCGCGCGCCGATGATGGCATCCACACGGTCGCGGCCGGCGGCGGCTCGATCTGCGGCTTCGACGGCCCGCGCCTGCGGGTCGGCCCCGAGTCCGCCGGCGCCAACCCGGGGCCCGCCTGCTACCGCCGCGGCGGCCCGCTGACGGTGACCGACTGCAACGTGATGCTCGGCAGGATCCAGCCCGGCTTCTTCCCGCACGTGTTCGGCCCCGCGGGCGACGCGCCGCTCGACGAGGCCGTGGTGCGCGCGAAGTTCGCCGCGCTCGCCGCGCAGATCGCCGCGGACACGGGCACGCCGCAGACGCCCGAGGGCCTCGCCGAGGGCTTCCTCGAGATCGCGGTGGAGAACATGGCCAACGCGATCAAGAACATCTCGGTGCAGCGCGGCCACGACGTCACGGACTACACGCTCGCCTGCTTCGGCGGCGCGGGCGGGCAGCACGCCTGCCGGGTGGCCGACGCGCTCGGCATGCGCCGGGTCTTCATCCATCCGCTCGCCGGCGTGCTCTCGGCCTACGGCATGGGGCTCGCGCAGGTGCGGGCGATGCGCGAGGAGGCGGTCGAGCGCCGGCTCGACGAGGCGATGGACGACGTCGCGGAGAAGTCCGTGCGCCTGGCCCGGCAGTGCGTGGACGAGCTCAAGTGGCAGGGGGCCACGCTCGGCCGGCTGGACAAGCGCCTGCACCTCAAGTACGAGGGCACCGACACGGCGCTGCCGGTGCGGCTCGCCAAGCCCGAGGCGATGCGCGCGGACTTCGAGCGCCTCTATGCGCAGCGCTTCGGCTTCCTCATGCCGGGCCGCGCCCTCGTCGTCGAGGCGGTGAGCGTCGAGGCGGTCGGGCGCGCCGGTCGCGCCGGCCGGCGCCGGCGGCGCCCCGGCGCCCGCCGCCGGCGCCGGAGCGGGCGCGCCGGCGAAGCCCGCCGCCCGGGTGGCGATGACCACGGGCGGGCACGCGCGCGAGACGGCGGTCTACGAGCGCGAGGCGCTCGCCCCCGGCACGCGCATCGAGGGCCCGGCGATCATCGCCGAGCGCAACGCCACCACCGTCGTCGAGCCGGGCTGGGAGGCGCGCGTCGCGGAGCACGGGCTCGTGCTCGAGCGCACGGTCCCGCGCGGGTCGCGCCGCGCCGTCGGCACCGCCGCCGACCCGGTCATGCTCGAGGTCTTCAACAACCTCTTCATGTCGATCGCCGAGCAGATGGGCGTGCGCCTCGCGCACACGGCGTACTCGGTCAACATCAAGGAGCGGCTCGACTTCTCCTGCGCGCTGTTCGACGCCGAGGGCAACCTGATCGCCAACGCGCCGCACATGCCCGTGCACCTGGGCTCGATGGGCGAGAGCATCCGGACCGTGATCGCGCGCAACGCCGGGCGCATGCAGCCGGGCGACGTGTACGTGCTGAACGACCCGTACCACGGCGGCACGCACCTGCCGGACGTGACGGTGGTGACGCCGGTGTTCCTGGATGGGGATGAACCCTCTCCCCGGCCCTCCCCCAAGGGGGAGGAGCCGCTCGACCCTCTCCCCGGCCGTCCCCCAGGGGGAGGGAGCCGCTCGACCCTCTCCCCGGCGTCCCCCGGGGGAGGGAGAAAGCCCATGTTCTACGTGGCGAGCCGCGGGCACCACGCCGACATCGGCGGCATCACGCCCGGCTCGATGCCGCCCTTCTCGCGCACCATCGAGGAGGAGGGCGTGCTCCTCGACAACGTCCTGCTGGTCGAGAGCGGCCGCATGCGCGAGGAGGAGATCCGCGACCTGCTGGCGGGCGCCCGCTATCCGGCGCGCAACCCGGAGCAGAACCTCGCCGACCTGCGCGCGCAGGTCGCCGCCAACGAGAAGGGCGCGCAGGAGCTCGCGCGGATGGTCGCGCACTTCGGGCTCGACGTGGTGCGCGCCTACATGGGCCACGTGCAGGACAACGCCGAGGAATGCGTGCGGCGCGTGATCGGCGTGCTGAAGGACGGCGAGTTCGCCTACGAGATGGACAACGGCGCGACGATCCGCGTGAAGGTCGCGATCGGTCGCGACCGGCGCAGCGCGACGATCGACTTCGCCGGCACCACCGGGCAGCTCGAAAGCAACTTCAACGCGCCGTCGGCCGTGGTGCACGCGGCGGTGCTCTACGTCTTCCGCACGCTCGTCGAGGACGACATCCCGCTCAACGCCGGCTGCCTGAAGCCGCTCAACGTGCGCATTCCGGCCGGCTCGATGCTGAGCCCGCGGCCGCCCGCGGCGACGGTCGCGGGCAACGTCGAGACGTCGCAGTGCATCACCGACGCGCTCTACGGCGCCCTCGGCGTGATGGCGGCCTCCTAGGGCACGATGAACAACTTCACCTTCGGCAACGCGCGCTACCAGTACTACGAGACGATCGCGGGCGGGACCGGCGCGGGCCCGGGCTTCGACGGCACCGAGCGGTGCAGACGCACATGACGAACTCGCGGCTCACCGACCCCGAGGTGCTCGAATGGCGCTTCCCGGTGCGCATCGAGGCCCACGAGATTCGGCCGGGCAGCGGCGGGCAGGGCCGCTGGCACGGCGGCGACGGCGCGCGCCGGCGCGTGCGCTTCCTCGAGCCCATGACCGCCGCGATCCTCGCGGGGCACCGGCGCATCGCCCCCTACGGAATGGCCGGCGGCAGGCCCGGCGACGTGGGCCGCGACTGGGTGGAGCGCGCCGACGGCACCCGCAACGACCTGTCCTACGCCGACGAGACGGCGGTGGGCGTGGGCGACGTGTTCGTGATCGAGACCCCCGGCGGCGGCGGATACGGGAAGTGAGGATCCCGCGGCCCGCGCGCGGTGGACGCGGCGCGCTGTGAGAAAATGCATTACCCGGGCCTCGCCGCGACGTATAGAATGACCACCCTTCCGGCGATCGCGACTCGCGCGCCGGGCTCCCCCGGATACCGCGCCGCCGAAGTGAAAATCGGTTCCATCGAGCTTCGCAACAACCTCATCGTCGCGCCCATGGCCGGCGTGACGGACCGCCCGTTCCGCAGCCTGTGCAAGCGCATGGGCGCGGGGATGGCGGTCTCGGAGATGGTCGCGTCCAACTCGCTGCTGTGGGGGTCCGAGAAGACCATCCGCCGCGGCAACCACGAGGGAGAAGTCGAGCCGAAGGTGATCCAGATCGCCGGGGCCGACCCGGAGATGATGGCCGAGGCGGCGCGCTACAACGTGGACAAGGGCGCGCACATCATCGACATCAACATGGGCTGCCCGGCCAAGAAGATCTGCAACGTCTATGCGGGCAGCGCGCTCCTGCGGGACGAGCCCCTGGTCGCGCGCATCGTGCGCGCCGTGGTCGAGGCCGTCGACGTGCCGGTCACCCTCAAGATCCGCACCGGCTGGAACAAGGACAACCGCAACGCGCTCGCCATCGCGCGCATCGCGGAGGAGAACGGCATCCAGTCGCTCGCCATGCACGGGCGCACCCGCGCGTGCATGTACACCGGCGAGGCCGAGTACGACACGATCCGCGCGGTGAAGCGGTCCGTGCGCATCCCGGTGGTCGCCAACGGCGACATCGCCACGCCCGAGAAGGCGAAGCTCGTGCTGGAGTACACCGGCGCGGACGCCATCATGATCGGGCGCGCGGCGCAGGGCCGGCCCTGGATCTTCCGCGAGATCGAGCATTTCCTGCGCACCGGCGAGAAGCTCGAGCCTCCGCATCCCGCGGAGATCCGGCAAGTCCTCGTCGAGCACCTCGAGGATCTCTACGCGTTCTACGGCCGCGAGCGAGGCGTGCGCGTGGCCCGCAAGCACATCGGCTGGTACACGAAAGGACTGAAGAACTCCGCCGTGTTCCGCGCCCGCATGAACACCCTCGAGACCGCCGAGATGCAGCTCGAAGCCGTGGCCCGGTTCTTCGACGAGCTGCTCGCGCACTCCGCGCGCCTCGAATACGACGAAGAGGTGGCCCTTGCAGCGTAAGCACCGCTACGGCGACAGGGAGGCGGCCGTGCGCGACAACGAGCTCGCGTCGACCGTGCGCAAGGTGATGAAGCAGTACTTCAAGGACCTGGACGGGGAGAAGGCCTCGGGCATCTACGACATGGTGGTGTGCGCGGTCGAGAAGCCCATGCTCGAGGTCGTGATGTCCCAGGCGCAGGGCAACCAGACGCGGGCGGCCGAGCTGCTGGGCCTGAACCGCAACACCCTGCGCAAGAAGCTGCAGCAGCACGGCCTCGACTAGGCGCGGGGGGAAGGTGAGGATCCGCCGCGCCCTGCTCAGCGTCTCGGACAAGGCGGGCCTCGTCGACTTCGCCCGCGTGCTCGCGCGCCACGGCGTGGAGCTGCTGTCGACCGGCGGCACGGCGCAGCTGCTCAAGTCCCACGGCATGCCCGTGGCCGAGGTGGGCGAGTACACGGGATTCCCCGAGATGATGGAGGGGCGCGTGAAGACGCTCCATCCCAAGGTCCACGGCGGCATCCTCGCCCGGCGCGACCGGGCCGACCACCTGCGCGCGATGGAGGAGCACGCGATCCCGCCCATCGACATGGTGGTGGTGAACCTCTACCCCTTCGCGCGGACCGTCGCCCGGGCCGGCTGCACGATGGACGACGCCATCGAGATGATCGACATCGGCGGTCCCGCGATGGTGCGCGCGGCCGCCAAGAACCACGCCTTCGTCACCGTGGTGACCGACCCCGCCGACTACGAGGCGCTCGCCGCGCAGCTCGACGCGCGGGGCGGGGCGATCGACCACGAGACGCGCTACGGGCTCGCGGCCAAGGCCTTCAGCCATACCGCCGAGTACGACGGCATGATCTCCTCCTGGCTCACCGCGCGCGATGCCGAGGGGCGCGAGCGGCCGTTTCCCGAGCGCCTCACGCAGCAGTGGCGGCTCGCGCAGGGGCTGCGCTACGGCGAGAACCCGCACCAGGCGGCGGCGTTCTACGTGGAGCGCGAGCCGGCGCCCGGCACGCTCGCCCGCTACGAGCAGCTCCAGGGCAAGGAGCTGAGCTACAACAACATCGCCGACGCGGACGCGGCCTGGGAGTGCTGCCGCACGTTCGAGCCGCCGGCGTGCGTGATCGTCAAGCACGCGAACCCGTGCGGCGCCTCGATCGCCGCCTCGCCGCTGGAGGCCTACCGCCGCGCCTTCGCGACCGATCCCACCTCCGCGTTCGGCGGCATCATCGCCTTCAACCGCGAGGTGGACGCCGCGACCGCGCAGGCGGTGGCCGCGCAGTTCGTCGAGGTGGTGATCGCGCCCGCCTACGACGCGGGCGCCCGGCGGGCGTTCGCCGGCAAGCGCAACGTGCGGCTGCTCGCGATCCCGCTCGAGCGCGGCATGAACCGGCTCGAGACGAAGCGCGTGGGCGGGGGGCTGCTCGTGCAGACGCCCGACGACTTCGACGTGGCCGAGCTTCGCGTGGTGACGCGCCGCCAGCCCACGGGCACCGAGATGAACGACCTCGTGTTCGCCTTCCGGGTGGCCAAGTTCGTGAAGTCGAACGCCATCGTCTTCTGCCGCGACGGGGCCACGCTCGGCGTAGGCGCCGGGCAGATGAGCCGCGTGGACTCCACGCGCATCGCCGCGACCAAGGCGAAGGCCGCGGGGCTCGTGCTGCGCGGCTCGGTGGCGGCCTCCGATGCCTTCTTCCCCTTCCGCGACGGCCTCGACGTCGTGGCGAAGGCGGGCGCCCGGGCCGTGATCCAGCCCGGCGGCAGCGTGCGCGACGAGGAGGTGATCGCGGCGGCCGACGCGCAGGGCCTCGCGATGGTGTTCACGGGCATGCGCCACTTCCGCCACTGATCCCATGAAAGTCCTCGTCGTCGGTTCCGGCGGGCGCGAGCACGCGCTCGCCTGGAAGCTCGCGCGCTCGCCCCGCGTCTCGCGCGTGTACGTGGCGCCGGGCAACGCCGGCGCCGCGCGCGAGGAAGGCGTGCACAACGCGCCCGTGACCGGCATCGCGCAGCTCGTGCGCTTCGCGCGCGAGGAGGAGGTGCACGCCACCGTCGTCGGTCCCGAGGCCCCGCTCGCCGAGGGCATCGTGGACGCGTTCCTCGACGCGGGGCTGCGCATCTTCGGGCCGCGCAGGGACGCCGCCCGGCTCGAGTCGTCGAAGGACTTCGCCAAGCGCTTCATGGCCCGGCACGGCATCCCCACCGCGCACTACGCCACCTTCTCCGAGCCCGCCGGCGCCCACGCGTGGGTCGAGGCGAAGGGGGCGCCCATCGTGGTGAAGGCCGACGGCCTGGCCGCGGGCAAGGGTGTCGTCGTCGCGGAAATGCCCGCCGAGGCCCACGGGGCGATCGACGCCATGCTGGCGGGCAACGGGCCCGGAGACGACGCGCGCCGCGTCGTGATCGAGGAGTTCCTCGAGGGCGAGGAGGCGAGCTTCATCGTCATGGTCGACGGCCGCAACGTGCTGCCGCTCGCCTCGAGCCAGGACCACAAGCGCATCTTCGACGGCGACCGAGGTCCCAACACCGGCGGCATGGGCGCCTACTCGCCCGCCCCCGTGGTCACGCCCGAGGTGCACGCGCCGCGCGATGCGCGAGATCGTCATGCCCGCGGTGCGGGGCATGGCCGCCGAGGGCGTGCCGTACACCGGCTTCCTCTACGCCGGCCTCATGATCGACGCCCAGGGGGCCCCGCGGGTGGTCGAGTTCAACTGCCGCCTGGGCGACCCGGAGGCCGAGCCGATCCTCATGCGGTTGAAGACCGACTTCTTCGAGCTGGTGGAGCACGCGATCGACGGCCGGCTCGACCAGGTGGAGGCGCAGTGGGACCGGCGCGTCGCGCTCGCCGTGGTGATGGCCTCCGCGGGCTATCCCGGCGAGCCGCGCAAGGGCGACGAGATCCACGGCCTGCCCCCCGATGCCGAGGACCTGCACGTGTTCCACGCCGCGACCACCGAGCGCGGCGGCCGGCTCGTCACGAGCGGCGGGCGGGTGCTGTGCGTGACGGCGCTGGGCGACAAGGTGCAGATCGCCGCGCAGCGCGCCTACGGGGCGGTCGAGAAGATCCGCTTCGAGGGCATGCAGTTCCGCACCGACATCGGCCGGCGCGCCCTGCAGCGCCGCTAGGAGGGCAATGGATACCCGACCCGTGCGCGACTACCTGATCGGGCTGCAGGAGCGCATCGTCGCCACGTTCGAGCGCCTCGACGGCAAGCCCTTCCTGCGCGACGAGTGGCGCCGGCCCGAGGGCGGCGGCGGCATCTCGCGGCTGCTCGAGGAGGGGCACCTGCTCGAGCGCGGGGGCGTGGGCTTCTCCCACGTGACCGGCACGCGGCTGCCGCCCTCGGCGAGCGCGCACCGCCAGGAGATCGCGGGCCGGCCCTGGGAGGCGATGGGCGTGTCGCTCGTCTTCCATCCCCGCAATCCGTACGTCCCGACGGTGCACATGAACGTGCGGTTCTTCGTGGCGCGCCGGGCCGCTCCCGGTCCGTCCGCCGGGGCGCAGGGACAAACGCAGGCGGACGATGTCTGGTGGTTCGGCGGCGGCATGGACCTGACGCCCTACTATCCCTTCGAGGAGGACTGCGCCCACTTCCACCGCGCCAACCGCGATGCCCTCGCGCCCTTCCCCGGGCTGCACGCGCGCTTCAAGGCGGCGTGCGACGCGTACTTCTTCCTCAAGCACCGCGACGAGCCGCGCGGCATCGGCGGCACGTTCTTCGACGACTTCAACGAGCTCGCCTTCGAGGAGAGTTTCGCGGTCATGCGCGCAGTGGGCGACGCGTTCCTGCCCGCGTACGTGCCGATCGTGGAGCGGCGGCGCGACACGCCCTACGGCGAGCGCGAGCGCGACTTCCAGGCCTACCGCCGGGGGCGCTACGTGGAGTTCAACCTGGTGTGGGACCGCGGCACGCTCTTCGGCCTGCAGTCGGGCGGGCGCTCGGAATCGATCCTGATGTCGATGCCGCCGGTGGCGAAGTGGCGCTACGACTGGAAGCCCGCGCCCGGCACGCCCGAGGCGCGGCTCCACGACGTCCTCGTGCCGCCGCGCGACTGGGCCTGAACGCGGTCGACCGCGCGGGCGCCTAGGAAGGCGCGCCTTCCAGCAGGAGCAGCCGCCCGGTGCTGTTCGCGCGCCGCAGGGCCTTCGGCTGGGCGTACTCGGCCGAGTCCCACCAGCGCCGGGCGGCCTCCATCGTCGGGAACTCGATCAGCACGCGGCGGCGCTGCGGCCATTCGCCCTCGAGCGGCTCGGCCGCGCCGCCGCGCACGAGGAACCGCCCGCCGTACTGCGCGATCGTAGCGGGAACCCGCGCCGTGTAGTCGTCGTAGCCTTCCGGATTCGTGACCTCGATCTCCCCCAGCACGTACGCCGCCATGGTGCGTCCCCTTCCCCCGCGCGAAAGAAGCGCATCCTATCCCGGAACCCCCATGATCGAAACCCGCATCGTTCCCGCCACCCGCGACCTCGGCGACGGCTTGCGCGTGCGCCGGGCGCTGCCCGCGGGCGCGCGCCGCAGCGTCGGCCCCTTCGTGTTCTTCGACGAGATGGGGCCGATGACGCTCGCCGCCGGCCAGGGGCTGGACGTGCGGCCCCACCCGCACATCGGGCTCGCCACGGTGACCTACCTCTTCGCCGGCGAGATCGAGCACCGCGACAGCCTCGGCACCGTGCGCACGATCCGGCCGGGCGAGGTGAACTGGATGATCGCCGGACGCGGGATCGTGCACTCGGAGCGCTCGCCCGCCGCGGCGCGCACCGGCGGCGAGCGGCTCTGGGGGCTGCAGACGTGGGTCGCGCTGCCCGTGGAGCGCGAGGAGATGGAGCCCGCGTTCTCGCACCACGCGGCGCTGCCCCTGTGGGAGGACGGAGGCATATCGGTGCGCGTGATCCTGGGCGACCTCTACGGGCTCGCCTCGCCGGTGCCCACGCTCTCGCCCACGTTCTACGCGGAGGTGGCGCTGCCGGCCGCGCGCCGCATCGCGCTGCCCAACGCTCCGGACGAGCGCGCGATCTACGTGCTCGAGGGCGAGGCCACGGCCGGCGGCGCGCCCGCGGCGCGCGGCGAGATGCTGGTGTTCGCGCCGGGGGCCCAGGCGGTGGTCGCGAGCGCCGCGGGCGCGCGGCTGGTGATGTTCGGCGGCGCGGCGCTCGATGTGCCGCGCGAGGTGTGGTGGAACTTCGTCTCGAGCCGCCCGGAGCGCATCGCGCGCGCCGCCGGCGACTGGAAGGAGGGGCGCTTCCCCGCCGTCCCCGGCGAGAGCGAACTCATCCCGCTGCCCGACCGTCCCCTGCCGGTGCGCTATCCGTGAGGCCGCCGAGCGCCTCGTAGGCCGCGCGCACGGCCTCGGGGCCGTAGGTGCGCTCGAGGCGGCGCACGGTGAAGTGGGCGCGGGCCATGTCCTGGTAGTGGCCGATGAAGACGCTGTTCACGACCGCGCCGCCGGCGGCGCCGAGGATGGGCAGCGCCTGCGCCGCGGCCTTCTCGCCCACCACCACGCCGAAGCGCGCGCCGATGAGGCTCACCAGCCGCAGCAGCGCCGGCGCGGCCCCCTTGCCCAGGCCCTTCTCCGCGAGGTGGCGCGTGGCCTCGCTCACGGCCGCGGCGAGCGCCGAGCGCACGGCGAAGTATCCCGACTCGGCCGCGTCGTCGCGCCGGTCGCGCCCGCTGCCCAGCGCGAACACGGTGAGGCAGGCCATGCGCGCGTCGAGGCCGGCGAGGTCCTCGCCCTCGGCCGCCGCGATGTCGGCGATCGAGCGCAGCATCACGGTGGTCGACAGCGGCAGCTCCCACGCGAGCGCGGGCAGGCCGAAGGCGCCGCCGGCCGCGCCCGAGGCGGCCGCGGCGACCCGGTGCATGCGCTCGCGCGCCGGGCGGTGGCGCTGCGGCCCCAGGGAGCGCACCGCGGCGTCGAGCGCGGTCCTCAGCGCGGCCTCGGTGGCCGAGTGCACCGCGTTGCGCCACGCCTCGGGGAGCATGCCGAGGCCGCGCTCGAGCGGAGAGCCGGCGATCGCGGCCAGCCGTGCCGCGATGCCGGGGTTCTCGAGGGCCGTGCGCGCGCGGCGCAGCGCGGCGATCTCGGCGGGGGGGATCGATGCCGTCACGGGAAAAGGGTGTATCGCGCGAAGCCGCCTGTCCACTCCCTCGGAAACCGCGGCGGCGGATTCGTTCCCGCGGGCCTAGCGCTGCGAGCTGAAGAACCGGCGCGGCAGGCTGCGGATGCGCTCGACGAGGCCCGCGTCCTTCGGCTCGGGCGCCTCGGGCGCCTCGGGCGCGACCGGGCGCTGCGGCTTGCCGAGCATGGCGTGCCAGCGCAGCGCCGCCTCGACCTGGGCGCGCAGGTCCAGCGCCTCGAGGGGGCGGGTGAGGAACCGGTAGATGTGCGCCTCGTTGATCAGCTCGATCACGCGCTCGGCGTCGGGCGCGTCGGTCACGACGATCGAGAGCAGCTCCGGGCGTTGCGCGCGCAGGTCGGCGAGGAACCGGGCGAGCTCCCCGTCGCCGGGGGCGAGCGGCAGCACGAGCACGCCCACGTTCGCGGTCCCGAGCTTGTGCAGCGCCTCCTCGCGCGTGGCCGCGTGCAGCACGGTCACGTCGAAGCCGAGCAGGTGGCGCAGCCCCGCCGCCAGGTCGGGAGCGGGCTCGACCACCAGCACCGCGGCGTTGGGCCGGCGGGCGGGACGCGAGCCCACGCTCGCCGCGGCGCCGAGCGCGACCGCCACCGCATCGGCCACGTCGGCCTGCAGCTCGCCGTTGTCCCACGGCTTGCGCAGGTAGCGGAAGATCTCGCCCTCGTTCACGGCGCCCACGATCGCCGCGAGGTCCGAGTAGCCGGTGAGGAGCAGGCGCACGGCGCCGGGCGCGACCGCCTTCACCTCGCGCAGCAGCTCCACGCCGGTCGTCTGCGGCATGCGCTGGTCCGACACCACCACGTGCATGCCGAAGCGGCGCACCAGCTCGAGGGCGTGGGCGGCGCTGCGCGCGGTGAAGACCTGGTGGCGGTTGCGGAAGAGCGCGCGCATCGCGTTGAGGATGCGCTCGTCGTCGTCCACGAAGAGCACCCGCGCGTCGCGCGCGTCGCGGGCGGCGGCGAAGGTGGGCATGCCGGCCTCGCGCGCGCGGGGGGCGGGCATGCCGAAGGCCGCCTGCAGCGCCTGCGCGAGCTCGCGCGCCGAGGCGTGGCGCTCGGCGGGCTCCTTCGCGAGCGCCCGGCGCAGCACGGCGTCGATCGCGGCGGTCACGTCCGGGTTGAGCGTGGAGGGATCGGCGGGCGCTTCGTGCAGCACCGCGCGCAGCGCCTCCGCCGCGCGCCCCCGGAACGGGCGCTCGCCGGTGATGAGCTCGTAGACGATCACGCCGACCTGGTAGAGGTCGCTCGCCACGCCCGCCGGCTCGCCCCGGCACTGCTCGGGCGAGAGGTACAGCGGCGTGCCGAGGACGTCGCCCACCTGGGTGAGGCTCGACGTGTCGATGCGCGCCACGCCGAAGTCGGTGATCTTGATGCGCCCGTCCTCGTCCACGAGGATGTTGGCCGGCTTGAGGTCGCGGTGGACCACGCCGTGGGCGTGGCAGCAGGCCAGGCCGTCGAGCACCTGGCGCGCGATGTCCCACGCCTCGCCCAGCGGGAAGAGCGTGACCTCCTTCAGCAGGACGGACAGCGGGCGCCCGCGCGCCAGCTCCATCACGATGCACGCGAGCCCGTCGGTCTCCACGAAGTCGTGGACCGCGGCGACCCGCGGATGGCTCACGCGCCCCGCGGCCCGCGCCTCCTGGCGGAAGCGCTCGAGCGAGCGCTCGCGCTCGTCGGCGGCGATGGCCTCCTTCGCGATCACCTTGAGCGCGACCTCGCGCCGCACGGCGTCGTCGTAGCCGCGGTAGACCGCGCCCGACGCCCCCTGCGCCAGCAGCTCGCGCACCTCGTAGCGGCCGATCAGCTCCGGCACGCTCACGCCGCCTCCTGGCGCTCGCCGGCGCCGGGCTCGGCGGGCGGATGCAGGGGCAGCGTCACGGTGAACGTGGCGCCGGCGCCGGGCTGCGAGCGCACCTCGATGCGCCCGCCGTGCTGCGCGACGATCTTGTAGGCGATCGACAGCCCGAGCCCCGTGCCCTTGCCCGGCTCCTTGGTGGTGAAGAAAGGATCGAAGATGCGGGGCAGCAGGTCGGGCGCGATGCCGCGGCCGTCGTCGGCCACCTCGATCGCCACGGCGGCGTCGCCGGCGCGGCGGGTCTCGACGCGGATGCGCCCGCGCGGCTTGTCGATCGCCTGCACGGCGTTGGTGATCAGGTTGAGCACGACCTGGTTCACCTGCGAGGGCGCGCAGGTGATCGAGGGCACCTCGCCCAGGCGCTTGTCCACGTCGATGCGCCGCAGCATCGGGCGCGCGATGAGCAGGGAGGCGGCGACGCCGTCGTTCACGTTGAAGCTCGCCACCCGGCTGCGGTCGATGCGCGAGAAGTTGCGCAGGTTCGCCACCAGCTCGCCGATCTGCTCGATGCCGTTCAGCCCGTCCCAGGTGAGCGCATCGAGATCCTCGAAGGCATGCTCGTCGTCCAGGTGCGCGAGGCACGCCTCGAGCGCGGCGCGCGGGTCCGCGGCGTTCCCGAGGCCGGCGCTCGCCGCCCCGGGTCGGCCGGCCAGCCGCGAGGCGAGCGCGTGGGCCTCGCGCAGCTGCGGCAGGCGGCTGCGGGCCACCGAGAGGCTGTTCTTCACGTAGGCGAGGGGCGTGTTGATCTCGTGGGCGATGCCCGCGACCATCCGGCCCAGCGAGGACATCTTCTCGGTCTGCACGAGCTGCGCCTCGGACTCCCGCAGCTGCGCGAGCGTGCGCTCGAGCTCCGCGGTGCGCAGCGCCACGCGCTTCTCCAGGCCCTCGTTGGCCGCGCGCAGCGCCGCCTGCGCCGCCGCCACGCGCCAGGCGAGGTAGCCGAGCGCCAGCAGCAGGGCCGCGGCGTAGGCGAAGAAGTAGATGCGCCAGCGCTGCTGCTCGTCGAGCGCGTGCGCGAGCGCCTCGGAGAGCGTGCGCGCCGTGAGCTGGATGCGCTCGGCCGTGGTGAGGAACGCGAAGCGCTGCCACGCGGCCGCCTCCGCGGCCCGGGCGCGCACGAACGCGGCGGCCGCCTCGCGCACCGGCCCGGGAAGGGCGGCGACGGAGGCCCCGGGCAGGGCGGTGGCGAAGTCCTCGAGGGGCAGCGCGCGCAGCGTCGAGCGGGCGCGGCGCACGTCGGGGGCGTCGGCGTCGGCGCCCGCGGCGGCGAGGGCCGCGTCCAGGCCGCGCAGGGCGGCGAGGGACGCCTCGTGGGCCGCGCCGAGGGGATCGAGCGCCCGGCGCTTGGCGGCCACGGCGTCGCGCAGCGCCGGCAGGGCCGCCTCGACCGCCCGGCGCGAGCCGGCGTCCTCGAGGTCGCGCAGCGTGCTCGCGAGCAGCGCCGCGCGGTCGCGGGCGGCCATCATCGCGTCGACGGACACCGCGTCGGGCGCCGGCAGCTGGGTCACCGCGGCGAACGCGGCGTCGCCGAGGCGCGCGTCCAGGTCCTTCATGCGGTGCAGCAGGTCGAGGGCGCGGGCGGTGCCCTTGAAGTCCACGGACTCGCTGCGCACGAAGAGGAACCCGAGGGTGCCGACGAGCGCCGTCGCGGCGACGGCCATCATCGCGGACTTCCTGTCGATGCGCACGGGCATGGGATCGGGTCGGGATGGGATGGCGAATTGTCCGGCCCGCACCGGCGCGCGATCTGTGACGCGCATCACCCCGAGGATTGCAGATGTAAAGCGCCCGCCGGCGCGCGCTACTCGCCCAGGTAGGATTCGCGCACGCGGGGATCGTGCAGCAGCTCGCGGGCCGGCCCGTGCAGGGTGACCAGGCCGCCCTCGAGCACGTAGGCGCGGTCGCTAGCCTCGAGCGCGAGGCGGGCGTTCTGCTCGACGAGGAGGAGGGTCACGCCCTCGGCGGCGATCGTGCGGATCACCTCGAAGATCCTCTCGACCATGAGGGGTGCCAGCCCCATGCTCGGCTCGTCGAGCAGGAGCAGCCGCGGGCGGCTCATGAGGGCGCGCCCGATCGCCAGCATCTGCTGCTCGCCGCCGGACAGGGTGCCCGCCGTCTGGCGCAGCCGCTCGCGCAGGCGCGGAAAGAGCCCGAGGACGCGCTCCTCGTCGCCGCGCACCGCGTGCCGGTCGCGCCGCGTGTAGGCGCCCATGGCGAGGTTTTCCTGGATCGTGAGCTGGGGGAACATCCCGCGCCCCTCGGGCACCAGGGCGAGGCCGCGGCGGGCGATCTCGTGGGAGCGCAGCCCCCGGAGATCCTCGCCGCCGTAGAGCACGCGCCCGGCCGCCGGATGCACGAGCCCGGTGACGGCGCGCAGCGTGGTCGTCTTGCCCGCGCCGTTGGCGCCGATGAGGCTCACGAGCTCGCCCTGCCCCACCGCGAGGTCGATGCCCTTCACGGCGCGGATGCCGCCGTAGGCCACCTCCAGCGCCTCGAGGGCGAGCAGGCTCACGTCTCGTCCCCGGCCTCGGGAGCCTTGCCCAGGTAGGCCTCGATCACGCGCGGGTCGCGGCGGATCGCGCGCGGCTCCCCCTCGGCGATGTTGCGGCCGTAGTCGAGGACGAGCACGCGGTCGCACAGGCCCATCACCAGGCGCACGTCGTGCTCGATCAGGAGCAGCGTCACGCCGTCGGCCCGGATCGCCTCGAGCAGACGGCGCAGCTCGAGCTTCTCGGTGGCGTTCATGCCCGCCGCCGGCTCGTCGAGCGCGAGCAGCTGCGGCTCCGTGGCGAGCGCCCGGGCGATCTCGAGGCGGCGCTGGTCGCCGTAGGAGAGGTGGCGGGCGAGCTCGTTGCCGCGCCCGGCGATGCCCACGTAGGCGAGCAGCTCGGATGCGCGGCGGTGGATCGCGGACTCCTCGGCCCGGGTGCGCGGGCCGCGCACGATGGCGCCCACCACGCCCGCGCGGGTGCGCACGTGCCGCCCGACCATCACGTTCTCGAGGGCCGAGAGGTTGGCGAAGAGGCGGATGTTCTGGAAGGTGCGCGCGATGCCCAGACGGGCGATGCGGTCGGGGGTGGCGTCCACGAGCGCCCGGCCCTCGAAGCGCACCGTGCCGCGGTCCTGCCGGTAGATGCCGGTCAGCACGTTGAAGAGCGTCGTCTTGCCCGCGCCGTTGGGGCCGATCAGGCCGTAGATCTCGCCGCGCCCGATCGCGAAGCCCACGTCCGAGAGCGCCGTGAGCCCCCCGAAGCGCTTGGTGATCGCCTCGACGCGCAGGATCTCCTCGCGCGCCGCGCCCGGCGCCGCCGCCGCCTCAGTCGGCATCGTGGGCGACGTCCAGCTCGCGCTTGCGCACGGCCGAGGGCAGGAGCCCCGCGGGACGGAACAGCATCATGCCCACCATCGCCACGCCGAAGAGCAGCATGCGGATCACCTCCGGGTCGATGAGCGCGCGCCCGAAGAGGGAGCGCTGCACGGGCAGCGCCGTGTAGCGCAGGACCTCGGGCATGAAGGACAGCAGCACGGCGCCCAGGATCACGCCCCAGACGTTGCCCATGCCGCCCAGCACCACCATCGACAGGACCATGACGCTCTCGGTGAGGATGAAGCTCTCCGGGCTGATGAAGCCCTGGATCGCGGCGAACATGCCGCCGGCGACGCCGCCGAACGAGGCCCCCATCGCGAAGGCGAGCAGCTTCATGTTGCGCGTGTTGATGCCCATGGCGCGGGCGGCGAGCTCGTCCTCGCGGATCGCCTCCCACGCCCGCCCGATGCGCGAGTCCTGCAGCCGCAGGTTCACGACGATCACCGCGAGCAGCACCACGAGCAGGAAGTAGTAGTACTTGATGGTGCCCGAGACGACGAGGCCGGCGAGGTGGCTCGCGCTGCCGAAGTCCACGCCGAGCACGTGCACCGGGTCGATCGACCAGATGCCCTTCGGGCCGTTGGTGATGTTGAAGGGCTCGGAGAGGTTGTTGAGGAAGATGCGGATGATCTCGCCGAAGCCGAGGGTGACGATGGCGAGGTAGTCGCCGCGCAGCTTGAGCGTCGGCGCGCCCAGCAGCACGCCGAACAGGCAGGCGATCGCCGCGCCGATGGGCAGGATCGCCCACCAGGGCAGGTGCAGGCCGAAGTGCGGCGAGGCGAGCAGCGCGTAGGTGTAGGCGCCCACGGCGTAGAAGGCGATGTAGCCCAGGTCCAGCAGCCCGGCGAAGCCGACGACGATGTTCAGGCCCAGCGCCAGCAGCACGAACAGCAGCGCGAGGTTGGTGATGCGCACCCAGGCCGTGCCGACCATCGCGAGCGCGAAGGGCAGCGCGAGCAGCGCCCCGGCGACGAGGGCGACGCCGACCACTTGAGTCGGGGGTCGGCGCGCAGGCTAGCGAGCGTGGCCATGGAGTCGCCCGAATGCCGGCTTGCGCGCCGCGCCGTCCATCGCTCGCGAGCGCATGGTCATGCCCGGTCGCCGACGCGCTCGCCGAGCAGCCCCGAGGGGCGGAACACGAGCACCAGGATCAGCACGATGAACGCGAACACGTCCTGGTAGTTGCTGCCGAACAGGCTCGCCCGGGCGTGCGCGCGCATACGTCCGAGAACCCCGGCAGGAACTTGTCGAGCAGGCAGACGTTCGTCCAGTCGCCGATGTAGCCCGCGCCCAGCGCCTCGATGAGGCCCAGCAGCACGCCGCCCAGCATCGCGCCCGGCGAGGTTGCCGATGCCGCCGAGCACCGCCGCGGAGAAGGCCTTGAGCCCCAGCAGGAAGCCCATCGTGTAGTGCGCGATCCCGTAGTAGGCCCCGACCATCACGCCGGCCACCGCGGCGAGGCCCGCGCCGACGATGAAAGTGACCGAGATCATGCGGTTGGCGTCCACGCCCATCAGGCCGGCCACCTGCGGGTTCTGCGCGGTCGCGCGCATCGCGATGCCGAGGCGCGTGCGGTACACGAGCAGCAGCAGGCCCGCCATCATCGCAACGCGACACGAGGAATCACGATCTGCACGTTCGGTGATCGCGGCACCGAGGCCGAGTGGCCGAGCCGGTACACGTGCAGCGGGATGATCTGCGGGAAGGGGATGAGGTTGCGGCTCCAGACGAGCAGCGCCAGGTGCTGCAGGATGATCGAGATGCCGATCGCGGTGATCAGCGGCGCCAGCCGCGGCGCGTTGCGCAGCGGCCGGTAGGCGATGCGCTCGATCGCGTAGCCGACCACCATGCACACGGGAACCGCGGCCGCCGTTCCGAGCAGCACGATGGCGAGCGGCGGCATGCCGGAGCCGGCGAGCGCGGTGATCACGGAGAAGGCCGTCATGCAGCCGATCATCACCACCTCGCCGTGGGCGAAGTTGATCAGCTGGATGATGCCGTAGACCATCGTGTAGCCGAGCGCCACCATCGCGTACACGCAGCCCAGCGTGAGGCCGTTGATGATCTGCTGCAGGAAGATGTCCACGGGGGGATTCAAGGGCAGCGCGCCGGGCTTGCACCGCGCGCGCTCCCCGCGGCCCCCGGCGCGCGAAACAAAACGGCACCGGGAGGTGCCGCTCATGCGGCGGGCGGGGCCCGCCGTCGCGTGTTCTTCTCTCTTGTTCGCGTTGTTATTTTTTCGGTTCGGCGGCCGGCTTTTCGCCCTGCAGCTGCTCCTGCTCGCTGGCCGGGACGAAGGGCTTCGTCTCGCCGTTCTTCACGATCGCCACGGGCGCGACCTTGCCGTCCTCCATCTTGAAGATCGTCATCTCGGCGTCCTTGCGGTCGCCCTTGGCGTCGAACTCGATCGTGCCCGTCGCGCCCTCGAAGGCGATCTTTGCAGATCTCGGGGGCGAACTTGGCGGGGTCGGCGGAGTCGGCCTTCTTCATCGCCTCGATCATCAGCGAGGGTCGCGTCGTAGAAGTAAGGCGCGTACTGCTTGATCGGTCGCCGTACTTGTCGTGGAAGGCCTTGACGAAGGCGGGTCGGCGGCCTGGCGCGGGATGCCCGCCTGCGAGCACAGCATGCCCTCGGCCGCCTCGCCCGCGAGCTTGTGCATCTTGTCGGTGCAGGCGCCGTCGCCGAAGGCGAACACCGCCTTCATGCCCAGCTCGCGCGCCTGCTTGAGCAGCGGCCCGCCGGTGGCGTCCATGCCGCCGTAGAACACCACGTCCGGGCTGCTCGCCCTTGATCTTGGTGAGCACCGCCTTCCAGTCGGTTTCCTTGTCGGTGCCGCTCTCGCGCGCGAGCGATCTTCACGCTTGCCGCCTTGAGCGTCTTCTCGACCTCGTTGGCGAGGCCCTCGCCGTACGCGGTCGAGTCGTCGATGACCGCGACCACCTTGGGCCTTGGCTCGTGGGCGAGGTAGTTGGCGATCGCCGGACCCTGCTGGTCGTCGCGCCCGACGACGCGGAACACGGTCTTGAGCCCTGCTCGGTGAGCTGCGGGTTGGTCGCCGAGCCCGAGATCATCGGGATGCCGGCCTGCGGGTAGATCGCCGAGGCGGGGATCGTCACGCCCGAGTTGAGGTGGCCGATCGACGCCCGCGACCTTCTCGTCGACCAGCTTCTGCGCGACGGTGGTGCCGACCTTCGGGTCGGCCTGGTCGTCCTCGCGCGACCAGCTCGAACTTGACGCGGCTTGCCGCCGATGTCATGATCTTGGCTGCGTTGGCCTGGTCGATCGCGAGGCGCGCGCCGTTCTCGTTGTCCTTGCCGAGGTGCGCGATGCTGCCGGTGAGGGGGGCGGCGTGGGCGATGGTGACCGTCACGGCCTCGGCCGCCGCGGGCTCGCCCGTTGCCGCGGAGGTCTTCTGCGCCTCCTCCTTCTTGCCGCAGCCGGCGAGGACGAGGGCCACGGCTGCCGCGAGCGCGAGGGAATGCGAGCGTTTCATGGGGGATCTCCGGATCGGTTCTCGCCTCGGCGCAGCCGCGGCATGAAGGGGCGCATTATGGGGACCGGCCCGGAAGGGTGTCAATTTGGCTCGCGGCCCGTCCTGCCCGCGCCGTCGGCGCGCGCGCCGCGCGCCAAGAAGAAAGCCGGCGCGAGGCCGGCTTTCGTGCGGCGTTCCCGGCGGGCGGGAACCGGGCGATGCCGGCGCTAGCCGGCCCGCGCCGTCACTTGAGCGACAGGATCCACTCCACGATCTTCTTGATGTTGGCCTCGCTCACCTGGGTGTTCGGCGGCATCGGCACGGGGCCCCAGACGCCGGAGCCGCCCTTCTTCACCTTCTCGACCAGCTTGGCCTCGGCGCCCTTGTCGTTGTGGTACTTGGCGGCGACGTCCTTGTACGCCGGGCCGACGATCTTCTTGTCGATCGCATGGCAGGCCGTGCAGCCGCTTTGCTGGGCGAGCGGCAGCATGTCGGCGGCGGCGGCGGGGAGGGCGAGCGCGGCGGCCAGCGCGGCGGCCGCGGCGAACACTTGGCACTTCTTCATGATGGACTCCTGTGGGGGGTTGGGGACGGCGGAAAACCGTCCATTTTGGGCAATTCGAGGGTGTGGCGCAATTCGTCGGCCGACCCGACGGGTGGCAGGCAAGTAACGCCTTCGCACACCCAGGCGTTGACCGCCGGGCCCGCCGGCTTGTCGAGGACGGCCGGCAGCCCGGGCGTACCGGGCGGGATGTACAGGGCGAGGGTCGTGGGAAGCCAGGCCCGGTCGAGGAGCTCGCGCCACGGGCCGAACCCCTCGCGGTCGCCGCGCACGATCACCGTGCGCGGCGGCTCGAGGCGTTCCTCGAGGGCGGCGAGCAGGCTGCCGAAGGCCGCGGGGTGCCGCTCGAGCAGCGGGGCGAAGGCGGCGAGCGTGTCGGCCGCGGCGGCCTCGAAGCGCGCCTCGCCCGTGAGGAGGGACAGGCGCTGCAGCGCCCACGCCGCCACCCCGTTGCCGGAGGGCATGGCGTTGTCGGGCCCGGGTTTCGGGCGGTGAATCAGCGCCTCGTGGTCGTTGGCCGTGAAGTAGAAGCCGCCCCCGGCCTCGTCGTGGAAGCGCGCGAGCAGCGCGCCGGCGAGCTCGGTGGCCCACTCGAGGTCGCGCGGGTCGAAGCGCGCCTGCAGCATCTCGAGGACGGCGGCGAGGAGGAAGGCGTGGTCGTCGAGGTAGGCGTCCAGGTGCGCCCGCCCGTCCTTGGCCGTGGCGAGGAGCCGGCCGTCTCGCCAGAGGTTCGCGCGCACGAAGTCGAGCGCGCGGCGCGCCGAATCGAGCCACGCGTCCTCGCCGAAGGCGCGGCCCGCCCGCGCCATGCCCGCGACCATCAGCGCGTTCCAGGAGGTGAGGATCTTGTCGTCGAGGCCGGGGCGCACGCGCCGCTCGCGGGCCGCGCGCAGCGCGCGGCGGGCGCCATCGAGCAGCGCCTGCGACTCGCCCTCGTGCAGGCTCATGCTGCGCGCGAGCTGCGCCGGATCGTGCGCGATGGCGAGGTGCCAGGCGCGATTCTCGAAGTTCGGCGCGCGGTCGAGGCCGTAGACGAACGCGGCGACCTCGAACTGGGCCGGGGTGAGCAGCGCGCGGATCTCGTCGACCTGCCAGACGTAGTACCGGCCCTCCTCGCCCTCGGAATCGGCGTCGAGGGACGAGTAGTAGCCGCCCTCGGGCGACTGCATCTCGCGCATGACCCAGCCGGCCGTCTCGTCGGCACACCCGCTCGAAGAGCGGGTCGCGCGTGGCCGACCAGGCCTCGGCGTAGAGGCGCAGCAGCGAGCCGTTGTCGTAGAGCATCTTCTCGAAGTGCGGGATCTGCCAGGCGGCATCCACGCTGTAGCGCGCGAAGCCGCCGCCGAGCTGGTCGTAGATGCCGCCGCGGGCCATGTGGCGCAGCGACGAGACCGCCATGTCGAGCGCGCGCTCGTCGCCGAGCGCGGCGCCGCGGCGCAGCAGCAGCTCGATCGCGTCGGGATGCGGGAACTTCGGCGCGCCCGAGAACCCGCCGTGCTGCGGGTCGTACGACTCGGCGAGCTGCGCGGCGGCCGCGTCGAGCGGCGCGCGCGAAGGGCCCGGGGCCGCGGCGCGCTCCGGCTGCATGCGCCCGAGCGCCTCTGCGAGGCGCTCGCCCTGCTCGCGGATCTCGCCCGGGTGCTCGTCGTAGAAGCGCCGGACCCGTTGCAGGAGGTCGGGGAAGCCCGGCATGCCGTAGCGCGGCTCGCTCGGGAAGTACGTGCCGCCGAAGAAGGGGAGCTGGTCGGGGGTGAGGAACATCGTGAGCGGCCAGCCGCCGCTCCTCTGCGTGAGCATCGCCTGCGCCGTCTGGTAGATCTGGTCGATGTCGGGGCGCTCCTCGCGGTCCACCTTCACGTTCACGTAGAGGTCGTTCATCACGCGGGCGATCGCCGGGTCCTCGAACGACTCGTGCGCCATCACGTGGCACCAGTGGCACGCCGAATATCCCACCGAGAGGAGGATCGGCTTGCCGGTGCGCTTCGCCTCCGCCAGGGCCTCCTCCCCCCACGGGTACCAATCGACGGGGTTGTCGGCGTGCTGGCGCAGGTAGGGGCTGGTCTGCTGGGCGAGGCGGTTGGGCATGATGGGCAGCGCGGGGCGGGCAGTGGTGCGGGCCGAAATCCCGTTTCCGGACCGCGTCCCGCCGGCTACGACACTCCCGACCTGTCAGCGTTCATCGGCTCCCGGGGATCGGCGTGCATCGGCGTTCCCGCCCTGGTCCGCCGGGCGGCGGCCCTCACTCCTCGGCGATGTCGGGCTCGTGGAGGACCGGGAAGTTGACGGAGTTGGCCATGAAGCAGTGCCGGTGGGCGGGCTCGTGCAGCGATCGCGCGGTGGCGAGGTCGGCGCCCCGGACGACCGTGACGCGAGGCCGCAGCACCACCTCGAGCATCTGGGTCTTGCCCCCGGGGGCGCGCCCGAGCCGGCCCGAGGCGTGGTCCTCGTACCGGCGCACCGCCAGGCCGTTCTTGGCCGCGAGCGCGAGGTACGTGAGCATGTGGCACTCGGACAGCGACAGGATCAGCAGCTCCTCCGGGTTGTAGCCGCGGGCGTGGCCGCCGAACACCGGCGCGGAGGCGCCGGGGATGGCCGGGTGCCCCTCGGCGCCGAGCCAGCTGTCGCGCACGAAGTCGGCCGCCGGCGGCAGCTTCTGGGCCGGGTCGGCCGGGAACTGGAGGTGGGTTTCGAAGCGGTGCTCGTCGGCCATGGCGTCCTCGCGCGATCAGGAAACGGCGCGCGCGGGCCAGCGGACGATGCCGAGGATGAGCGCGCACCCCGAAAGGATGATCGCACATCCGGCCACGCGCCCCGGCGTGAGCGGCTCGCCCAGGAACACGATCCCCCAGAGCATCCCGAAGACGGGCACGAGCAGCGTCACCGTGATCGCCTTGACCGGGCCCACGTCGGCGATGAGGCGGTAGTAGAGGATGAAGGCGAGCGCGGTGGAGGCGAGTGCCAGCCCCAGCATGGCGGCCCAGGCGCGCGCCGGCACGCCGCCGAAGTCGCGCGCGTATGGCACGAAGGGCGCGAGCACGGCCGCGGCCGCGAGCAGCGTGCCGGCGGCGGTGCCGAGCGGGCTCGCGTCGCGCAGGTGCACCTTGGTGAATACGATGGTGTAGCCGTAGAGCGCGGTGGCGAGCACCGACAGCGAGGCGGCGAGGAGCGTGCCCGGGGCGACGGGTCCGGGGGTCCAGCCCACCAGCACGACGGTGCCGGCGAGGCACAGCGCGATGCCCGCGGCCTTCGCCGGCGTGACCGGGTCGCGGATCCAGAGCGCGGCGACGAGCGTGGCCCACAGCGGTGCCAGCGCGTTCAGGATCGCCCCGGTCGAGGCGTCGATCACGGTGAGCGCCTGCGCGATCAGCACGAAGGGCAGCGCGATGCCGAAGACGCCCACGAAGACGTACCCGCGCCAGTGCCGGCGCCAGCCCACGCGCCCGCCGGTGGCGTGCACGAAGGCGGCGAGGACCGCGCCGGCCACCAGCACCCGCAGCGCGATGAGCAGCACCGGCCCCATCGACGGCACCGCCACCCGCATGAAGAGGTACGACGCACCCCACACCGCGGCGAGCGCCACGAGCCGGGCGAGGTCGGCGGGTCTCACGCGGGCCCGCGGCGCTCGAGGGCGAGGAGGGCGCGCTTGCGCTCGATGCCGCCAGCGTAGCCGGTGAGCGCGCCGTCGCCGCCCACGACGCGGTGGCAGGGCACTACGATGGACAGCGGGTTGCGGCCCGTGGCCGCCCCGGCCGCGCGCGCGGCGCCCGGCGCCCCGGCCTCGCGGGCGAGCGCGGCATAGGCCAGCGTGCGGCCGTAGGGAATGCGCGCGATCGCATCCCACACCGCGCGCTGGAAGGGCGTGCCGCGCGCGGCCACGGGCAAGTCGAAGCCGCGCCGCCGGCCCTCGCAGTACTCGGCCACCTCGCGCGCGCAGGCCCGCAGCAGCGGGCAGGCGCGGTCCTCGCGCCAGTCGGGTCCGGGACGCGGCGCATGGCGGCCGCCCTCGTACCAGATGCCGACGATGGCCCCGTCGCGGGCGGCGGCGAGCAGCGCGCCCAGCCGCGTGGTGAATCGCAGGAATCGGATCATCGTTTCGCCTCCAGGGATTGCCACAGGTGGAGCACCGCGTACGAGCGCCATGGGCGCCAGCGCTCGGCGCGGGCGAGCGCGGTCCGCCGCTCGGTGCCCATCGCGGCGAGCACGGCCACGTCGGGGTGCGGAAACGCGTCGGGCCACGCGAGCGCGCGCATCGCGACGTACTGCGCGGTCCACGGCCCCACGCCCGGCAGCGCGTCGAGCGCGGCGAGGCTCGCCTCGACCGGGGCGCCCGGGTCGAGCCGAAGCGCGCCGTCGGCCACGGCCCGCGCGAGCGCGACGATCGCCCGGGCCCGCACGGACACGATGCCGAGGGCGGCGATGCGCGCGGGTGCCGCCTGCGCGATCGCCGCGGGCGCGGGAAAGAGCACGGCAAGCGCCGGAAAGGGCGTCGCGAGCGGGGTGCCGAACGCGGCGGCGAAGCGCGCGGCGAGCGTGGCCGCGGCGCGCACGGTCACCTGCTGGCCGAGGATCGCGCGCACCGCGATCTCGAACCCGTCGGCGGCGCCGGGCAGGCGCAGCCCGGGGTGGCGCGCGGCGAGTGGGCCGAGCGCCGCGGCGATCTCGTCGGGCCGGCAGGCGAGATCGAAGAGATGCTTCACGCGCGCGAGCACGGGTGGCAGCGCGCCGGCGAGGGAGGCGCCGAGCGTCACGCGCAGCGCGTCGCGGCGCGGGGCCGGCGCGACGGTGAGCCAGCCGGCGCATTCGCGCCCGCCGTGCACGACGCGCAGCGTGCGCCGATAGCGTTCGCCCTCGACGGCTTCGACGCCCGCGATCGCGCGCCGGGCGAGGAAGGCGCGCATCGCCTCCCAGTCGTAGGGCGGGCGGTAGGCGAGGTCGAAGGCGAGCTCGCCCGGCGATGCCCCCGCCGTGCGGCGCAGCGCCCCGGGCGTCATGCGGTAGCGCGCGCGGAAGAGGTGGTTGAAGCGCCGCAGGCTCGCGAAGCCGCTGGCGAGCGCCACGTCGAGCACGGGCATCGCCGTGTCGGTGAGCAGGCGCTTGGCGAGCAGCAGGCGCTGCGTCTGCGCGTACTGCACGGGGGCCACGCCGAACTCGTCCTGGAAGACGCGGCGCAGGTGGCGGTCGGTCACGCCCAGCGCGCGGGCGAGGGCCGGAAGCCGCGCCTCGCCGAGGCGCCCGTCGTCGATCAGCCCGGCGGCCGCCTGGGCGAGGCGGCGGCTCGCGTCGACCGAGGCGTGGCCGGGGGCCAGCTCCGGGCGGCAGCGCAGGCACGGCCGGAAGCCGTGCGCCTCGGCGGCCGCGGCGCTGGGAAAGAAGCGGCAGTTGGCCTCGCGCGGCGTGCGCGCGGTGCACACCGGGCGGCAATAGACGCCGGTCGTGGCCACGCCCACGAAGAAGCGGCCGTCGAAGCGCGCGTCGTGGGTGCGCAGGGCGCGGTAGCACTGGCGGTCATCGAGGAGCATGCGGCCATTATCGCCGCGCGGTGCCTCAGGCGCTCGCCGTTTTCGGACGCCGTATCCCGACCTTCAGCCACGCCACGGCGACGGCGGCGGCCGCGACGAGGCCGATGGCGATGTAGTTGAGCGCGTCCCAGCCCGCGCTGCTCACGAGCACGCCGGAGCTGAACGAGGACACGCCCTGCACGGCGAAGATCACCGCCTCGTTCGCCCCCTGCGTCTTCGCCCGCTCGGCCGGGCGGTACGCCTCGGTGAGCAGCGTCGTGCCGCCGATGTACATGAAGTTCCAGCCGATGCCCAGGAGCACGAGCGCGGTCCAGAAGTGCGCCACGAGCCGGCCGGAGAGCGCGATGGCGGCGCAGAGGAACATCGCCGCGATCCCCGCGGCCATCACGTTGAGCACGCCGTAGCGGCGGATGAGCGATCCGGTGAAGAACGACGGCGCGAACATCGCGATCACGTGCGAGGAGATCACCGTGGCCGCCGCCGCGTAGGGCAGCCCGCAGAAGCCCATCGCGAGCGGCGTGGCCGTCATGAGCAGGTTCATCGTGGCGTAGCCCAGCGCCGCGACCGACACCGCCACCAGGAAGACGGGCTGGGCGGCGATCGCCGCGATGCGCCGGGTCGGCTCGGGGATCGCCGGCTCGGCGGGCGTGGGGATGCGCAGCCGCGACACGATCGCCATCGCCGCGAGGGTGAACACGAAGAGCGAGGCGTACGAGGCGGCGAAGGTCGGGTGGACCAGGTCGCGCGTGAACTTGCTCATCTCGGGCCCCACGATGCCGCCCACGAGCCCGCCGGCGAGCACGTACGAGATCGCCTTCGCCTTGAAGTCGGGCGGCGAGGCGTCGGCGGCGGCGAAGCGGTAGTACTGGCCGAAGGCGTTGTAGATGCCGAGCAGCGCCGTTCCGCCGCACAGCAGCGCCAGGCTCGAGGCCGTCATCGCGTAGGCGGCGAGCATGGAGCCGGCCAGGCCGAAAAGCCCGCCCGTGAGGAAGCCGTTGCGCCGGCCGACCCGGCGCATCCACATCGAGGCGGGAAACGTGCCGAGGAAGCCGCCGAGCACGTAGCCCGTGGCCGGCAGCGTGGCGAACGCCTTGTTCTGCGCGAGCGCATACCCGGCGAGCCCCGCGATGGAGATGAGCGTCACCGCGTTGGTCAGGAGCAGCGCCTGGCAGGCGGCGAGCAGCAGGACGTTCGAGCGGAATCGTTGCATGGGGGGTCCGAGGGAATGGTACCAGCGGCGGTGTAGGAGCGGGCCTACAGTCAACCGCGCCGCGGGCTGCGCATACTGGCATTCCGTCCATCCGCGGCTTTCCATGCTGGAAACAGCCCCGCCCTCGCTCGCCGAATCCGCCGGCGGGCCGCGAGCCGATCTCCTGCCCGTCCCCGAGCGCCAGCTTCGACTGTTGCAGGAGCTCGCCGTGTGCGCCGCGCGCGCGCAAAGCGTGGACGAGGCGTGGATCCTCGCCACCGAGGCGCTCGCCGGGGCGGCGCCCGAGATCCCGTTCGCGGCCGTGTACCTCGTGCAAGGCGAGGCGCGCAGCGCGTGCCGGGCCGCGGCCGCGGGCCTCGAGGCCGCCGCGCTGCCCCCGGCGCTCGCGCTCGAGGCAGGGCCGGGCGCCGGGCTTCTCGCGCCCGAGGCGAGCGCGCTCGAGCCGGTGCCCCTCGCCATTGCCGCGCGAGCCGCGGGCCGCGCCGGTCCCGGCGCCGCGGGGCTGCTTCTCGGCCGCGCGGGCGACGGGCAGCGCGCGATCCTCGTGCTCGGCATGGCACCCGGCACCGCGCTCGACCCGGACCGCCGCCGCTTCCACCTGCTGGTCGGCGCGCAGGTCGCCGCGGCGATGACGCGCGGGCTCGCGTGCGCCGAGGAGCGCCGCCGCCAGGAGGCCGAAACGCTGCACGAGGTGGCGCGCGACCTCGCCAGCGAGCTCGACGTCGAGCAGCTCTTGCAGAAGGTGACCGACGCGGCCACGCGGCTCGCCGGCGCGCGCTTCGGCGCCTACTTCTGGAACAGCAGCGACGCCCGGGGCGCGGCCTACCGCCTCTTCACGCTCTCGGGCGCGCCGCGCGAGGCGTTCGAGACGCTCGGCATGCCGCGCGCCACGCCGATCTTCAAGCCCACGTTCCTCGGGCAGGGCCCGGTGCGCATCGCCGATGTGCTGCGCGATCCGCGCTACGGGCGCGAAAGCCCGCACCACGGCATGCCGCCGGGGCACCTGCCCGTGCGCAGCTACCTCGCGGTGCCGGTGATCTCGCGCCGCGGGGAGGTGCTGGGCGGCCTCTTCTTCGGGCACCCCGAGCCCGGCGTGTTCGACGAGCACGCCGAGCGCAGCGTCGCGGCGATCGCCGCGCAGGCCGCGGTGGCCATCGACAACGCGCACCTCTTCGCCCAGGCGCGCGAGGAGATCGACCGGCGCGCGCGCATCGAGCGCGAGCTGCGCGACAGCGAGCGGCGCTCGCGCGAGCTGGTCGACGCGCTGCCGGCGGCGGTCTACACGACCGACGGGGACGGCGTGCTGCAGCACTACAACCCGGCCGCCGAGCGGCTGTGGGGCCGGCGCCCGGAGGCGGGCGTGGAGCGCTGGTGCGGCTCCCATGCGATCTACCTGCCCGACGGGCGCGCGCTCCCCCACGAGGAGTGCTTCATGGCGCGCACGGTGCGCGGCGAGCCCGGCGCCGGCGCGAGCGTCGAGGTGGTGATCGAGCGCCCCGACGGCAGCCTGCGGCACGTGCTGGCGCACCCGCGCGCGATGCACGACGCGCAGGGGCGCCCCTGCGGCGCGGTGAACATGCTCGTGGACATCACCGGGCGCAAGGAGGCCGAGGCCGAGCTCGCGGCGACCAAGGACCAGCTCGCGATGCAGGTCGACAGCCTCACGCGCCTGCACGAGCTGTCGATGCAGCTGGGCGGCATGGGCGACCTGCCCTCGGCCCTGCAGGCGATCCTCGACGCGGCCGTCGCGGGCCAGGGCGCCCAGCTCGGGATCGTGTGGCTGCACGACGCGAAGGCCGACGAGCTGGTGATCGAGGCGAGCCGCAACTTCGACGCGCACGCCCTGGCCGGGCTGCACCGCGTGCCGTGCGGCGAGGCCGGCGGCAGCGCCGGGCACGCGTTCGCCGAGCGGCGCCACTGGACCGTCTTCGATACCGAGGCGGACCTGGCCTTCGCCCCGTTCCGCGAGGTCGCGCGGCGGGCCGGCTTCCGCGCGGTGCACAGCACGCCCATCGTCACGCGCTCGGGCGGCCTGCTCGGGGTGATCTCGGTGCACTACGCGCGCCCGCGCGGGCCGCGGCAGCACGAGCAGCAGCTCGCCGACGTGTGCGCGCGCTACGCCGCCGACGCGATCGAGTCGTTCGGCGCGCGGCGGGCGCTGCGCGACAGCGAGCGGCTGTACCGGGCGATCGGCGAGTCGATCGACTACGGGGTGTGGGTGTGCGACCCCGAGGGCCGCAACGTCTACCAGAGCGAGTCGATGCTGCGGCTGGTCGGCCGCGGCGCCGAGGAGCACCGCGGCCACGGCTGGCTCGACGTGCTGCATCCGGCGGACCGCGAGGCGAGCCGCGAGGCGTGGGAGGCGTGCGTGCGCAGCGGCGGCCAGTTCGATCGCGAGTTCCGCGTGCGCGGCGCCGACGGCGAGTGGCACCCGATCCTGTCGCGCGGCGTGCCCGTGCGCGACGAGTCCGGGACGGTCATCGCCTGGGCCGGCATCGCGCTCGACATCGCGCGCCTCAAGCAGGCGGAGAACGAGCTGCGCGAGCTCGACCAGCGCAAGAACGAGTTCCTCGCCACCCTCGCGCACGAGCTGCGCAACCCGCTGGCGCCCCTGCGCAACGGGCTGGAGGTGATGCGGCTGGCGAGCGGGGAGCCGCGCACGGTGGAGCGGGCGCGCGCGATGATGGAGCGCCAGCTCGCGCAGATGGTGCGCCTGGTCGACGACCTCCTCGACGTGAGCCGCGTGAGCCGCGGCAAGATCGAGCTGCGCCGGGCCGACGTGGCGCTCGACGCCGTGCTGCGCAGCGCCCTCGAGACGAGCCAGCCGCTCATGGCCGAGCGCGGCCACACGCTCGCCGCGTCGATCCCGCCCGAGCGCATCGTCGTGCACGCCGACACGACGCGGCTCGCCCAGGTCTTCTGGAACCTCCTCAACAATGCCGCGCGCTACACCGAGCCGCCCGGGCACATCGAGCTCGCCGTCGCGATGGGCGAGGACACGGTCGAGGTGCGCGTGAGCGACGACGGGATCGGCATCCCGAAGGACATGCTGGAGCGCGTGTTCGACATCTTCACCCAGGTGGACCGCTCGCTCGAGAAGTCCCAGGGCGGGCTCGGCATCGGGCTGAGCATCGCGCGGCGCCTGGTGCAGATGCACGGCGGCACGATCGAGGCGCGCAGCGACGGGCCGGGGCGCGGCAGCCAGTTCGTGGTGCGCCTGCCGGCGCGCGTGGCGCGCGGCGAGGATGCCCGGGCCGGCACGAGCGCGCCGGCGGCGCCCGCGCGCTCGCGCCGCCGCGTGCTCGTCGCCGACGACAACCGGGACTCGGCGCTCACGCTCTCGATCATGCTCGAGGCGATGGGCAACGAGGTGCGGGTGGCCCACGACGGCGAGGAGGCGGTCGCGGTGGCCGCCGCCTTCCGTCCCGACGCGATCCTGCTCGACATCGGCATGCCCCGCATGAACGGCTACGACGCGTGCGCGCGCATCCGCCGCGAGCCCTGGGCTTCGGCCACGACCGTCGTGGCGCTCACCGGCTGGGGCCAGGACGCGGACAAGAGCCGCTCGCGCGCCGCCGGCTTCGACCGCCACCTCGTGAAGCCCGTGGAGCCGGCCACCCTCGCCGCGCTTCTCGAGGCGCTGCCGGCGCGCGGGGCGGCCCGGGGCTAGAATCGCGGGTTCATCGGGGCCGCGGCGGCCCCTTCTTCACGACTCTTCGGGAAAGCGCATGAACTATCGACGTCTGGGCCGCTCGGGCCTGCGCGTGAGCGAGCTCGCGTTCGGCTCGTGGGTGACCTACGGCAACCAGCTCGACGTGTCCTCGGCGCGCGAGTGCATGGCGGCGGCGCGGGATGCGGGCGTGAACTTCTTCGACAACGCCGAGGTGTATGCGGCGGGCAAGAGCGAGGAGATCATGGGCGCGATCCTCAAGCAGCTCGCCTGGCCGCGGATGAAGTACGTGGTGTCGACCAAGTTCTTCTGGGGCATCGGCGACGGGCCGAACGAGCGCAACACCCTCAACCGCAAGTACCTGCTCGGCGCGATCGACGGCTCGCTCGTGCGCCTGCAGCTCGACTACGTGGACCTCGTCTTCTGCCACCGTCCCGACCCCCACACGCCGATCGAGGAGACGGTGTGGGCGATGCACGACATGGTCGAGCGCGGCAAGGCGCTCTACTGGGGAACCTCGGAGTGGAGTGCGGCCGAGATCGTGCAGGCCTGGCAGATCGCCGATCGCCACGGGCTCAGGAAGCCGGTCATGGAGCAGCCGGAGTACAACCTCTTCCACCGCTCGCGGGTCGAGCGCGAATACGGGCGGCTCTACGAGGAGATCGGGCTGGGGCTCACGACGTGGAGCCCGCTCGCCTCGGGACTGCTCACCGGCAAGTACCGCTTCGGCATCCCGCCGGACAGCCGGGGTGCCATCCCGCGCATGAAGTTCCTCGTCCAGGACCTCACGGACAAGCAGAAGAACGCGGTGGTGGCGAGCCTCGAGGCGGTGGCGAAGGACCTCGACTGCACCCTGGCCCAGCTCTCCATCGCCTGGTGCGCGCGCAACCCCCACGTCTCGTCCGTGATCACCGGCGCCTCGCGCGTCGCGCAGGTGCAGGAAAACCTGCGCGCGGTGGAGGTGATCCCGAAACTCACCCCCGCCGTGATGGAGCGCATCGACGGGATCGTGGCGGGGCATTCCGACTGACCCTCTCCCCGGCCCTCTCCCAAGGGAGAGGGAGCCGGTCGTTCCCCCTCCTCGGGCAGGAGGCAGGTTTCTAACCGGTGACCGCGCCCTCGCTGGCACTCTTCACGAGCTTCGCGTACTTGCCGAGCACGCCCGAGGTGTAGCGCGGCGCGGGCTGCTTCCATGCCTTGCGCCGCTTCTCGAGCTCCGCGTCGGGCACGTTCAGCTGGATGAGCTGCTCGTGCGCGTCGATCGTGATCGAGTCGCCTTCCTTCACGAGCGCGATGGGGCCGCCGTCGAAGGCCTCGGGCGTCGACGTGCCCCACCACCATCCCCCACGTGCCGCCGGAGAAGCGCCCGTCGGTGATGAGCCCGACCGACTCGCCCAGCCCCTGGCCGATGAGCGCGGAGGTCGGCGCCAGCATCTCCTGCATCCCGGGGCCGCCCTTCGGGCCCTCGTAGCGGATCACGATCACGTCGCCCGGCCGGATCTTGTCGGCGAGGATCGCCTCCATGCACGTCGGGCTCGGAATCGAACACGCGCGCGGGGCCCGGTGATCGACGGGTTCTTGAGGCCGGTGATCTTCGCGACGCAGCCTTCGGGCGCGAGGTTGCCCCGCAGGATCGCGAGGTGGCCCTGCTTGTACATCGGGTTCGACCACGGGCGGATCACGTCCTGGTCGGCGCGCGGTTCTTCCGGCACGTCCTTCAGGTTCTCGGCGACGGTCTTGCCGGTGATGGTCATGCACTCGCCGTGCAGCACGCCGTGGGCGAGCAGCATCTTCAGCACCTGCGGCACGCCGCCGGCGCGGTGCAGATCGACCGCGACGTAGCGCCCGGAGGGCTTCAGGTCGCACAGCACCGGCACCTTCGTGCGGATGCGCTCGAAGTCGTCGATGCGTCCACTCGACGCCCGCGGCGTGGGCGATCGCGAGGTAGTGCAGCACGCGCGTTGGTCGAGCCGCCGGTCGCCATGACCAGCGCGACGGCGTTCTCGATCGACTTGCGCGTGACGATGTCGCGCGGCCTCAGGTCGTTGCTGATCGCCTCGCACCAGCACGCTCGCCGACTCCGCGGCCGCGCTTCGGCCTTCTCCTCGTCCGGGCGAGCCATCTGGCTCGAGGAGCCGAGCAGGCTCATGCCGAGCGCCTCGAACGACGAGGACATCGTGTTGGCGGTGTACATGCCGCCGCAGGCGCCCGACCGACGGGCAGGCGTTCCTCTCGATGCCGTCGAAGTCCTCCTCGCTCATCTTGCCGGCGGTGAAGGCGCCCACGGCCTCGAAGGCGCGAGACGATGGTGCAGGTCCTGGCCCTTCCAGTGGCCGGGCTTGATGGTGCCGGCGTAGACGAAGATCGCCCGGCACGTTCATGCGCGCCAGCGCCATCATCGCCGCCCGGCATGTTCTTGTCGCAGCCGCCGACGACCAGCACGCCGTCCATCGCACTGGCCGTTGACCGCGGTCTCGATGGCGTCGGCGATCACCTCGCGCGACACCAGCGAGTACTTCATCGCCTTCGGTGCCCATGCCGATGCCGTCGGTGACGGTGGGGATGCCGAACACCTGCGGCATCGCGCCCGCGCTTCGAGCGCGGCGATCGCGCGGTCGACCAGCGGCTGGATGCCGGCGTTGCAGGGGTTCATCGTCGAGTGGCCGTTCGCCACGCCGACGATCGGCTTGTCGAAATCGGCGTCCTGGAAGCCGACCGCGCGCAGCATCGCGCGGTTCGGCGAGCGCGCGATGCCCTGGGTGATCGTGAACGAGCGCAGCTTGTCGGTCATGGCGGAGGGTGCAGGCGGACGGAAGCGTTCCATTCTAGAGATCGGTCCGGCGCGACAGCCGCGCGAAGGGCGCCTGGGCGATAATCGCGGGCAGCCACGCCTGCCCGGGGAAGCCCTTGCTCGTCCATCCGAATTTCGATCCGGTCGCCCTGCACCTCGGCCCGCTCGCCGTGCGCTGGTACGGCCTCATGTACCTCGCTCGGCTTCATCGCCGTTCGTCGCTCTGGGCGAGTGGCGCATCCGCGCACGGCCTCGCGCACAGGTGGCTCGAGGAGCGCGACGTGGACGACATGCTGTTCTACGGCGTGCTCGGCGTGATCCTGGGCGGGCGCCTCGGCTACGTGCTCTTCTACAAGCCGGACTACTACTTCGCGCATCCGCTCGAGATTCTCGCAGTCTGGCACGGCGGCATGTGCTTCCACGGCGGCTTCCTCGGCGTGATGGTCGGCGATGGCGCTCTTCTGCGCGCACGCGCCGGCGCGAACTGGCTGCTCGACTGATGGACTTCGTCGCGCCGCTGCTGCCGCTCGGGCTCGCGGCCGGGCGGCTGGGCAACTTCATCAACGGCGAGCTGTGGGGCCGGCCCACGACGCTGCCCTGGGGGATGGTGTTCCCGCGCACGGCCCGACGCCGCTCGCCGCGCCATCCCTCGCAGCTCTACGAGTTCGCGCTCGAGGGCGTGACCCTGTTCGCGATCCTGTGGTGGTTCTCGCGCCAAGCCGCGCCCGCGCGGCGCAGTGTCCGCCGCTGTTCCTGTCGGCTACGGCAGCCTTCGTTTCCTCGTCGAGTTCACCCGCGAGCCCGACGACTTCCTGGGGCTGCTCGCGCTGCACATGTCGATGGGGCAGTGGCTGTCGCTGCCCATGGTCCTGGCGGGCCTCGCGCTCATGGCGTGGGCCCATCGGCGCGGCGCTTCTCCCGGGGGGAAGTGATGCCCGCGGCGGCCCCTCACCGCGGGAGCGGCACGCGCAGGACCGTGGGCGCCCGCAGCGTGTCGACGCGGTCGACGTGGCCGTGGCGGTCGAGGTGGTCGAGGCCCGTGGCGGCGAGGAGGAAGAAGCCGTCGTCCGTGGGCGCCCCCGTGGTCGGCGCCTCGAGCGCGGGATGGTGGTGCGAGAGCAGCGTCTGCACGTGCGTGACGGCCGCACCGTCGGGCGAGAGCGCCATGAAGATGACCCGCCCGGGGTTCGTCACGTTCTGCACGCCGACCAGCCCGCCGCGCCAGGCGTAGAGGCCGTCGATCGCGGCGACGGTCTGCTTCGGCGGCACGGCGAGGGGCGCGATCGCGCCGTCGGCGAGATCCACCACCGCGATGCCGGTCGCGTGGGCGACGTAGAGCCGCCGGCCGTCGGGCGAGGGCGCGAGGCCGTTGCTGCCGCGCAGCGCCCCGGGCGCCACGATCGCCTGGGGCGCGCCGCCCCCGGCGGGAATCCGGTAGACGGCCCCGCTCGCCGAGTCGCTCGCGTAGACGCGCCCGCCGAATGCCACCGCGACGTCGTTCAGCTGCTGCGCGTCGGGCACGAGGACCTGGCGCAGCAGGCGCCCGGTGTCCATGTCGAACGCGAAGACCGCGTTGTGGGGATGCGCCCGGCCCTCGTCGCTCAGCGCGTTCGTGCTCACGGCGTAGAGCACGCGGCGCGGGCCGTCGACGGCCACGCCCAGCACCGACTCGAGCCCCGCGCCGCTCGTGGCGAAGTCCGTGGCGTTGTTGTACGCGTCGACGCGCACGACCTTGTGCTCGGCGACGCTGCCCACGTAGAACGTCCGCCCGTGCGCGTCGTAGGCGATCCCCTCGGGCAGGAGCCGGTGGTCGGCGAGCTCGAATGCCGTGGGCGCGAAGTCCAGGCGCGGCAGGGCCGACGCGAGGCGCGCGCGCTCGCGCTGGAAGCCGGGGTCGGCCCAGACCTTGGCGAACCCGAGCTCGCGCGCCGGCAGGAACCCCTCGCCCAGCGCCTGCACCTTCCGCAGCGCGGCCACGCAGCCGGCCGTATCGCCGGCCTGCGCCCGGAAGCGCGCGAGGTAGAACCAGAGCGTGGGGTCCTCGGGCCGCTGCCGCAGCCGTTGCTCGAGCGCGCCGAGGCGCTCCGCCGACGGGCCGGCGGTGCCGGCGGCGGACGCCGGCGCGGCGACGGCGAGGAGCAGTGCGAGGAATGGCGCGGCGGCGGTCTTCATGGCCGCATTATGGCCGCGAAGCGCCGCCGCCGCCGGCCGGGCGCGCGGCGGCGCACCGGGCTCAGTGGCGCGGGGGCTCGCCCCGCGCGCGCAGGTCGCTTCCGCCGACGAGCTGCGGCGCAGCGGCGGGGTTGAAGTCGGACCACTCGCCGTCGGACCACTGGCCCTCGGCGAGCTCCACCTGGTGCGCGCCGCACTCCTCGAAGATGCGCACGATCTCCTCGGGCGGCACGGCGCACGGCACGTCGCCCGCGTTGACGGCGACCATCGCCTCGGCGGGGCGCACGGCCGCGTTGTCCGGCTGCGGCTCCTTGTTCACCTTGCGCAGCGACCCGACGAGGGACCCCACGTAGGCGCCGGTGCCGGCGCCCGCGGCGAGGCCCGCGGGCCCGAGGAAGGGAGTCGCCGCCACGCCGGCGGCCGCACCCACCGCCGCACCCACGCCCCCGCCGCTGGCCGCGCCCTTCTGGGCGGTCTTCGCGCCTTCCGACTTCGCGTGGTCGCCGCCGATGGGCGTGGTGTCGTGCTCGCCCGCCGGGTTCACCCGGAACTCGCAGAAGTCGTCGTCGGGCAGCCCCGCGGCGCGCAGGCGCTCGATGGCCGCCTGACCCTTCGTGTAGTGGTCGAATCCGCCGGCGATGATGACGGTCCTCATGTCGCCTCCTCGAAAAGTGGGAATGTCA
Organism: uncultured beta proteobacterium; assembly: GCA_963741815.1. Taxonomy (GTDB): domain Bacteria; phylum Pseudomonadota; class Gammaproteobacteria; order Burkholderiales; family Usitatibacteraceae; genus Usitatibacter. Next base: position 26,374 of record CAVUJI010000003.1, on the reverse strand, counting down.
GAAGCGCCACTGGATGCCGGCCGACGCGAGGTCCACGTCGCGGCTGCCGCCCACGAAGTCCAGGTTGTAGCGGTCCCAGTCGGCGCGCACGAGCAGCCGGGGAGTCACCGCGAAGGTCGCCCCCACGCCCCAGGTCGTGCCCCAGCCGTTCTTGTGGCCGGTGTCGAAGAGCGAGCTCGGGTCCGCGTTCACGTCCGTGCGCCCGTAGATGCCGCCGCCCTTCGCGAAGATGTCGAAGCGATCGCCGATGGGCACGCCCGCGGTGAGGCTCAGGTTCGCGGCCCACGCCTTGGTGTCGCCGCCCGACGCCTGCACGGTGCCGAAGTCCGTGTAGCCCAGCTCGACCCCGAGGATGCGGCTCATCTTGCCGCCGGCGTAGACCTTCCAGGCGGTGTCGCGGTGGTCGCAGGCGAACACGTCCGCGTGGCGGCACTCGTTGTCGAACTTCGATTCGCCGCCGCTCACGCCGACGTAGCCCTGGAAACCGCGCTGCCAGGGCGCGTGGAAGTCGTTCGTGGCGGACTGCGCGAGGGCGGGGGCCGAGGCGGCGAGGCCGGCCGCGGCGAGGACCAATGCAAGCTTCGTTTTCATGCGGTGTTTCTCCTTGAGGGAATCGCGCGCGAGACGCGCTGGCGTTGTGACAACCGCCGCGCGGGCGTTGTTTCGCGGCGCGGCCCATCGCGCCGGCGGGATGGTCCTATTGGCCCAGCAGCTCGCCCACGGGCTTCCAGTCCTCGTTGTGGTCGCAGATCGTCTTCACGATCGCGAGGATCGGGATGCCGAGCAGCACGCCCCACAGCCCCCAGATCCAGCCGAAGAAGAGCAGCCCCACGAAGCACGCGGTCGCGTTCATCCGCGCGCGGCGGCTGGCGAGCCAGGTCGCGAAGAGCATGCCCACGACCGTGGCCACCGCGAGCGAGTACCCGGCCACGAGGAAGGCGTGGGGCCAGTCCTGGAACTGCAGGAACGCGACGAGCAGGCTCGCGATGGCGATGAGCGCCGGGCCGAAGTACGGAATCGTGTGCAGCACCGCCGCGACGATGCCCCACAGGCCCGCGTACTCGACGCCCGCCAGCCGGAAGACGATCCAGGTGCCGATGCCCACGAGCGTGTTGGCGATGACCATCACGCCGAGGTAGTGGCGGACCTGGCGGTCGATCTCGTCGATCACCTGCACGGTGAACTTGCGCTGCGCCAGGCGCTCGCCGGACAGCAGCACGATCTTCTTGCGGAAGAGGTGCCCCGAGGCGAGCATGAAGAAGACGAGGAAGAGCACCACGACGAGCTGGATCACCGCCTCGCTCACCCCCTTCCATCCGGTCCACAGCACCTGCCAGACGTTGATGGTGGGCGCGGGTGCGGCGGCGGGGGGATGCGCCGGCGCGGGCTTGCCCGTGTTCGCCACGCTCTCGAGGTCGGCCGCGGCCTTCTTCACCTCGTTGATGGGCCCGGACGGCTTGCGCGCCATGTGCTGGAGCGAGCGCGAGATCGTGCGCGTGGCCTGCGGCACCTTCTGCCACAGCTCCCCGGCCTGCGGCGCCCATATCCAGGCGGCCGCGCCGAGCAGGGCCACGAGGGCCGTCACGACCAGGGCGGAGGCGAGCACGCGCAGGCGCAGCACGCGCGTGAGGACGTCCACCAGCGGCGAGAGCGCATACGAGATGAGCAGCGCGATGCACAGCGGGATGAAGAACGCCGCGCCCCAGTCGAGCAGGAAGACGACCGCGACGGCGGCGATGACCGTCCCGGATCGGGTGCCGCGCATTCGTTTTCTCCTTGGAGCGGCGTGGCGCCGTGTCGGAGCATCGTATGGCGGCGCCCATGACGGGTCTGTCGGGTTTGCGCGCGGGCGCCTGTAGGACAGGGACGGTCGAACGCGCGGGAAGCGCGGCGGCTGCGGTATAATCCCGTGCTTCGCGTGGGGTGGTAGCTCAGCTGGGAGAGCGTCGCGTTCGCAATGCGAAGGTCGAGGGTTCGATCCCCTTCCACTCCACCAATCCCCCTCCGGCAGTCCTTTCCCCTTCCGGTCGTCCTTCCGGCCCTTCCTGCCGGCGGCATGGATGTTGCGGGTACCGTGGCGGCTGCGGCATGCGCAGCCGTTTCCAACTCGACGGAGCCGACACCATGACGAACCGCCATTCGGGAAGTCCATCCCCGCAGGGCAGCGCGCAGAGCCCGCAAGGCCCCAAGGGGCAGCAGGGCCAGCAGGGGCAGCCGGCCCCGGGCAGCCGCAAGAGCGAGCAGTCGCGCCAGGACCAGCAGAGCCAGCGCCCCGTGGACCTCGAGCGCCAGTCGCACACCCGGCAAGGCGGCACCGGACGGCAGGGCCCGCAGCAGGGCCAGCCGTCCTCGCCGGCGGGCGTGCGCGGGGGGACTTCCCACGGCATGGGCGACGCGAACCAGTCGGGCAGCGCGGGTGCGACGCGCCGCGACGACGAGCCGGGCATCAGCCGGCGATGAGCGAGCCCGCGTCCCGCGCCGGCGGGACCGATCCGCGACAGGGGCGCCCGGGGCGCCCCTTTCCTTGCCCGGAACGATTTGCCGCCGGAAGGAAATTCTCCCCATGAGCGCCGCGCGCCGCGCGGGCCCCGTGCTCGCCGTTCCCCCCGGGGGGCTGCGCCACGCCCTCGACACCGAGCCGGGGCTCGCGCGCGTGAAGGGGCGCCACGGCTTCGAGTATCGGGACGCGCGAGGACGGCGGGTGCGCGACGCCGCCACGCTCGAGCGCATCAGGCGCCTCGCGATCCCGCCCGCCTGGGCGCAGGTCTGGATCTGCGCCGACGAGCGCGGCCACCTGCAGGCGGCGGGCCGCGACGCGAAGGGGCGCAAGCAGTACCGCTACCACCCCGCCTGGCGCGAGAAGCGCGAGGCGCACAAGTTCGACCACCTGCTCGCGTTCGCGCGGGCCCTGCCGGCGATCCGCCGCCAGGTGCGCGCCGACCTCGCGCTGCCGGGGCTGCCCCGGCGCAAGGTGCTCGCGGCGATCGTGCAGCTGCTCGAGCGCACGTGCATCCGGGTCGGCAACGAGCGCTACGCGGAGGAGAACCACTCGTTCGGCCTCACGACCCTGCGCAACCGGCACGTGAAGGTGGACGGCTCGCGCATCGAGTTCCAGTTCCGCGGCAAAAGCGGCAAGTTCCACCGCGTCGGCATCGAGGACCCGCGGCTCGCCCGCGTCGTGCGCCGCTGCCGCGAGCTGCCGGGGCAGGAGCTGTTCGAGTACCGCGACGGCGGCGGCGCGATCGAGAAGATCGGCTCCGGGGACGTGAACGAGTACCTGCGCGGGGTCTCCGGCGGCCAGGAGCTGAGCACCAAGGACTTCCGCACCTGGGCCGGCAGCGTGTACGTCGCGAGCCTGCTGCGGCGGCGCGAGGGCCGCGTGCGCCTCACCGACATGGCCGCGGCCGTGCGCGAGGCCGCCCGCCTGCTCGGCAACACGCCCGCGGTGTGCCGCAGGAGCTACGTGCACCCGCGCGTGCTGGATCCCGAGACGTGGAGGGCCGAGGCGCCGAGGGCGCGCCGGGCCCCGCGCGGCCTGCACCCCGAGGAGGCGGCGCTCGTGGCGATGCTGCGCCCGGTCAGGAAGCGCGCGGCGAGCAGAACGCCACGCCCTCGTCGACCCACTCCATCCCCATCGCCTGGCGCATCAGCGCATTGCTCGTGAAGCGGTGGTTGGAGTCGTCCGCGGCCGCGCGGCCGTTGTACTCGCGATAGACGGGATCCGTTCCCGCCGGACAGGTCCCGTCCCGGGGGACCAGCGCCCAGAACGCGATTCCCTCGTAGCCCCAGCCGAGGAAGGGCTCGCCTCGCGCCTGGGCGTCGGCGCGTTGCGCCCGCTCGAGCGCCTCGAGCCCCGCGCATTCGGCCGCGTCCCCCGTGTAGAAGTGCGAGTTGGGTCCCGCGGCGTAGAAGCGGCATACCGGCTGCGCGCCCGCCGGGGCGTCCTGATGCCGCAGCCACGCGTCGAAGTGCTCGCCCGTGCGCATCCATCCGCCCCTGGCGCCGGCGTCGACCAGCGCGATCTCGTCGGGCGCGGCGGCCATGAAGTAGTGGTCGAGGGCGGGCTCGTAGTACTCGATCACGTGCGCCGCGCCCCCGACCACGAAGTCCTTCGTGAAGTAGCGCTCGTAGTCGCCGCCGCTCATCTTGCGTCCCCATCCTTCGAGCCGATAGGCGCCGGGCGCGAGCGCGCCCACCCGCACCGCGCCGAAGGCGCTCATGCCGGCAGGCGCCGGCCCGCCGACCGGCGCGGCCTCGTCGTAGTCGAAGTCGACGCGGATCGTGCTGCCCGAGACCGATGCCCGCAGCGTGGACGGATCGAAGTAGACGGCGCTGCGCACCATGGCCTGCACCGCCCCGAAGGCCGCCGGGCGCCACGGCACCGGGTAGATGCCCAGTGCGTCGGGCGGGACGACCGGCAGGCTCGCGGTCAGGACCTGGGGGGCGGCATCGGGTCGCGCGATGTCGAAGAGCCGCGCCTGCATGCGGTAGTTGCCGGGCGGCAGCTCTCCGAGATCCACGTCCGGATATCCGAAGTCCAGCCGGGGCCCGAAGCCGTCCTGCAGGTACTCGTAGTCGATGGTGATCGTCGATCCCTCGCGGCTGTAGCGAGTGGCGGGAAGGTAGACGGGTGCACTCGTGCCCTCGAGCTGCACCGACACGGCGTCGCCGTAGCCGGGGACGGACGGCGAGGAGGCGATCGTCGGCGCCGCGAGCGCGCCGGTGCAGCCGCAGGCGGCGAGCGCGAGCACGGCGCCCAGGGCCGGGGGGAACGCTGCCATGGAATTTCCTCGGGATGCGCCCTGTGGCGCGATGCCTCACACGATAGGAAGGCGCGGGCCACGCGGTAATGGGACGGGGCCGCGACGTGCGGTGGGTCCGCGCCTTCGCGGGGTGGGACTCGTCCGACGCGGCCACAGCGAGAACGGGGACACCATTTGGAGCAGGCGGCTGGCATACCCGGCGTCGCGGCGGGGCGACGATCATCCCAACGCGAAACGCCTTTCCACGCCGGGCTGGGACCCGGCGGACCGGCCAGGAGACGCCCGTCGTGAAGCTGTGGATCCTCCTCATCCTGCTGGGAATCGCCGCGCTGCCGACGGCAGCGGGCGCCGAGGAATCGCCGCGAAGCGTCCTGCGGCTGGTCCCGAAGGAGGCGATCGCCAGCTCCCTGCCGCGCAAGGCCGCGGTCTTCACCGGAGACCCGCTCGCCTCGCCGGTCCACGACCTGGTATCGGTCCCCGCCCCGCCCCCGCGGCGCGAGCGCCTGTGGTCGTGCAAGGACGCCACGACCCTCTGCTACGACCCGGAGGCCGGACGCATCGTGTACAAGCCCGCCCGGCTGTTGATGCCGGACATCCCCGGCCTGCGTGCCGAGAACATCACCGTGAAGAGGGACCGAATTGTCTTCCGCTACTCCTTCTAGTTCGTCGCGTGTAGGATTATTCCTACAATCTAATCCGATGGCTCCGACGCTACCCGGCGCAAGCCGACATGGTGTAATGGCCGGACGCAATCCCCCTCTAGGAACAAGAGCAATGATCCGACTCCTGATCGTCGACGATCACGACGTCGTCCGCATGGGCCTCAAGCAGGTGTTCTCCGGCCGGGTGGACATGGAAGTGGCGGGCGAGGCACGCACGGGCGAGGAAGCCATCGCCGCCGTGCGCTCGCAGCCCTTCGACGTCGCCCTCGTCGACCTGTCCCTCTCGGACATGTCCGGCGTGGATGTGCTCAACCGCAGCAAGGCGATCCGCCCCGAGATGGCGGTGCTCATCGTGAGCGGTTATCCCGAGGACCAGTACGCGATCAACCTGCTGAAGGCCGGCGCCTCGGGCTTCGTGGCGAAGGACGCGCCGTCCGAGAACCTCGTCTCGGCGGTGGTCGCCGCGGCCCAGGGGCGGCGCTATGTGAGCCCGCGCATCGCCGACAAGCTCGCGCAGGGCCTGGCCGGTCCCGCCGCCGACCAGCCTTCGCACACGCAGCCTGTCGGAGCGCGAGTTCCAGATCTTCTGCAAGCTCGCCTCGGGGCAGAGCGTCTCGGAGATCGCCAAGGAGCTCTTCCTCAGCGTGAAGACGGTGAGCACCTACCGCTCGCGGATCCTCGAGAAGATGAACTTCAAGTCGAACGCCGACATCACCTACTACGCGGTGAAGAACCAGCTCATCGCATGACCACGTCCGCTCCGCAGCAACGCGACGAACGGCTTTGCCGGGCGGTCGGCCCGAAGCTCCACGCACCTACGCCCCAGGAGGGCCCGTCGCCGGAGCGGCGCAGCCGGCCCCTCGAATTCGATCCCCGATCCCATGCCCACGAGTTGATGAACGCCCTGGTCGTCGAGGACTCCCCGCAGATCGCCGAGCGGCTCGTGGAGCTGGTGTCGGTGCCCAGCCGCGTGGAGGTGGTCGCCACCGCCGCCACCGAGGACGAGGCGCTCGCCGCGTGCGACCGCTACACCATCGGCCTCGCGATCGTCGACCTGCAGCTCGCCCAGGGCACCGGCTTCGGCGTGATCCGCCGCCTGCGCGCGGCCACCGGCGCGAATCCCGCGTGCATCGTCGTGCTCACCAACCACGCCGTGCCCGCGCTCAAGGTCGCCGCCTTCGAGGCCGGTGCCGACTACTTCCTCGACAAGAGCAAGGACTTCGCCACCATTCCCCGGCTCATCGGCGAGCTGCTGGCCGGGCGGGAGTCCTGACGGGCGGTCTTCCCGGCCGCCGGGCCCGGCGCGGTTACCTCGCGAGCGGCACGAAGATCGCGATCCGGGTGCCCTTGCCGGGATGCGAGCGCACCTCGAGCGTGCCGTTCAGCGACCGCACCCGGTGGCTCATGCCCGCCAGCCCGCGCGTGAGCTTGCGCGCGCCGGGCAGGTCCTCGATGCCGATCCCGTCGTCCGAGATCGTCGCGTGCACGCCGGCCGCGGTGCGCTCGATCGTCACGTCCACGTGCCCGGCCCGCGCGTGCTTCACCACGTTGGTGACGCCCTCCTGCACCAGGCGGTAGATCCCGATCTCGAGGTCGGGCGGCAGGCGCCCGAGCTCCGGGCCGACGTCCAGGTGCGGCTCCACGCCCGCCTTGCGGCACACCTCCTCCATGTACCAGTGCAGCGCCGAGCCGAGGCCCAGGTGGTCGAGCAGCGACGGGCGAAGCTTCTCGATGATCCGGCGCTTGAGGTCGATGCCCTGGTCGATGAGCGCGGCCAGGCGCGACATCCGCGCGCCGTACTCCGGGTCCTGCGCCAGGCGCGCCTCGAGCCACGACAGGTCCATCTTGGCCGGCGTGAGGATGCCGCCGAGCTGGTCGTGCAGCTCGCGCGCGAGGGCGGCCTTCTCGCGCTCGACGTTGCGCTGGATGTCGGCGGAGAGCGATTGCACCTCTTCCTGGCCCGCGAGGATCTGCGCGAGCTGCGCGAGCTGGGCCCGGGCGCGCGCGGTCGCTTCGCGCGGGCCGGTGCCGGCCTGCTCGAGCGAGCGCTCGATCTCGCCGAGGCTCTCCGAAAGGGCCGCGAGGAGGCCGCCGACCCCCGCGGCGCTGCCGGCGCCGGGATGCGCCGGCTCGGCTTCGCTCGGGTCGCGGGATATCGCGCTCATCGGGAAGACGCGGGAAAGAAAAGCGGCGCCGTGCCGCGGCGCCGCGTTCGCGGAGCTTGCGGAGGTGCCACGGGGTTCGTCGCAGTGTACCCCGATGGCACCGCCGTGACACCGGCCTCGGACCCTATGCCGGCTCCACGTGATCGTCGAACACGCGCACGCGGTCCCCGACCCGGATCCCGTCCAGGGAACCCTGGTCGAAGGTCGCCTCGCGCCCGTCGCGGAACCGCACCGTGACGCGGTAGCGATCGCCGTGGCCCTGGGCGATGTGGTGCCCGGCCACCGCGCCGCCCACCGCCCCGGCGGCCGTGGCGAGGTCGTTGCCCCGTCCGCTGCCGACCTGGTGGCCGATCACGCCGCCCAGGATGCCGCCGACCACCGCGCCCGCGGTCCCGTTGCCGCCGGAACCGCGCGCCACGTCGATCGACACCACCCGCGCGTACGCGTCGTTGTAGTGGTCGGAGTAGCCCGCCGCCGGCGCGTAGTGCGGCGCCCCGTACGACGGACCGTACCCGTAGGCCGTGTCCTGGTACGGGTCGCTCGCGCAGGCGCCCAGCGAGAGGGCGGCGGCGACGCCCGCCGCGCCCAGGAGTCGTCTTCGCTTCAGCATGTGCGGGCTCCTACGTGCCGCGGCGGAACACGCCGACCAGCAGCGAGACCACGAACGCGACGAGGAAGATGAAGAACAGGATCTTGGCGATGCCCGCGGCACCGGCCGCGATGCCACCGAAGCCGAGCACGGCCGCGATCAGCGCAACGATGAAGAAAACGGCAGCCCAATAAAGCATGGTTGTCTCCTTGAGGTCTTAGTGGTTGGTGTCACGACGCCGCCTGGCGCGGCGCTTTCGGTACGCGCGTACCGCGAATGCAAGCGCGGTCGAGCCCAGCTTCCAGACCACGGGGCGCTTGGCCGCCTTGGCGGCATAGCCCAGCGCCACGTGGGCCGGATTGCCTTCTATATGGCCCAGCCGGCGGGCGATCGTCGCCCGCTGCAGCTCGGCCGCCAGCACCACCAGCTCCCGGCGCCGCTCCAGGGTCGCGATCTCAGTCATCGCCCGCCCCCTGCTGCAGCGCCCGGTGGAACGCCTGCTCGTCGCCGCGCAGCACCGCGATCGTCTCGGCCAGGATCGGGTGGCGCTTCTTCGATTCGACGACGATGTAGATGGCCCCGCCGATCGCGACGAGCAGGAACCCGCCGGCGAAGGCCGCGAGGATCGCGGGACGGTTCTCCTCCGAGGCCCACAGCGCCAGCGCGAAGATCGCGAGCAGCAGCCCGAAAGTGAAGAGGTAGAGGGCGGCCACGGCCACGACCACGAACCGCACGAGCCACGCCTTCTCCTCGGTCAGCTCGATCTGCAGCAGCTCGAGGCGCGTGCGCACGGCGCGCAGGCCCGTCGAGAAGATCCCGCGGACGTCGCCCACCATGCCGGTCGCTTCGCGGATCACGCTCATGGTCACCGCCGCGCGATGAGCACGCCGAGCAGCGCCCCCACGGCGGCGCCGATGCCGACGGCCCGCCACGGGTTCGCGCGCACGTACTGGTCGGTCGTGTCGATCGCGACCTTCGAGTTCTCCTGCACCTTCTGCTGCAGCTCGGCGAGCGACTGCTTGGCCGTGTCGACCTGCGCCTGCACCTTCGAGCGCAGCTCGCCCATCTTGTCGTTCATGCGCTGCGAGCCCTCCGACTGCACGGTCTGCAGCAGGTCCTGGGCCTCGGTGACCACGTTCTGGATGTCGCGGGCGACGGGGTCCGGTCTCGGGTTCGTGCTGGCCATGGTGCTCTCCTTGTCGTCGGCAGGTTCGAGGTCGTAGGGGTCGCACCGCCTCCCGGGGGGCGGGTTTCCCACTCCCCCAGATTAGGCAGCCCGGCTTCCGCGGACTGTCGGAACGCTGCGCTCGGGCCCCCTGCCGGGCTCCGATTCGGGCGTCGGCGCTCTCCGACAGCGCGCTGTCGGCTTCGGCCGACACGCCGACCGGGGTGCCACCGACGGTCCCATCGCTCGGGACGGTAACGTTCCGCAAGGTTCGGGAAGCCGGCGTCACGCCCGGCGGGGGGGCGCCTGGGGTATGCTGCGGCCATGCAAGCCGCCCCCACCGTCGTCGCCCGCGAAGCCGCGGCCGCACCGCAGCGGCGCGGGCGCATCCTGCTGGTCGAGGACAACGCGCGGCTGGCCGCCTCGATCCGCGACTACCTCGCGCGCAACGGCTACGAGGTGGCGGTGGAGGGCGACGGGCTCGCGGTGGCCGAGCGCCACGCCCGCATGCGCCCGGACCTCGTCATCCTCGACCTCATGCTCCCGGGCAAGGATGGCCTCGCGCTGTGCCGCGAGTTGCGCGGCGCCGCGGCGGTGCCCATCCTCATCCTCACCGCGAAGGGCGAGAGCATCGACCAGGTCCTCGGGCTCGAGATGGGCGCCGACGACTACGTGGTGAAGCCCGTCGAGCCGCGGGTGCTGCTCGCCCGCGTCGACGCGCTGCTGCGCCGGGTGCGGGGCACCCCCGCCGAGGCGCGCGAGGACCGGGTGGTCGCCGGGCGCGTCGCGATCGACGCCTCGCGGCGCAGCGCCGCCCTCGACGGGCGCGCGGTCGAGCTCACCACCGGCGACTTCGACATCCTGTGGCTCCTCGCCTCGCGCGCGGGGCAGGTGGTCTCGCGCGACGAGATCCTGCGGGTGGTGCGGGGCATCGACTACGACGGCCTCGACCGCTCGATCGACGCGCGCGTCTGCCGCCTGCGGCGCAAGCTGCAGGAGGCCGGCGGCAGCGAATCGATGATCAAGACCGTGCGCCTGCGCGGCTACCTGCTCGCCGCCGACGCCTAGAGCGCGTGCTCCGCCTCTTCCTGCGGCTGTACCTCTTCCTGATGCTGCCGGCCACCGCGTCGTTCGTGGTGTTCATGTACGTGACCGACCAGGTGATGGCGCAGCTGCACGCCGAGGAGCAGCGCCAGCGCGCCGGCGTGGCGTTCGACCGCGCCGAGCGGATCATCGCCGACACGCGCGTGCCCGACTGGCAGGGGCGACTGCGGGAGATCGAGAAGACGTTCCGCGTCGAGCACCGCATCGTGCCGCTCGACCGGGCCCTCGACGACTTCTTCATGTCGCCGTCGGAGCGCGAGCGCCTGCGCGCGGGCGACGTGGCGTTCCGCGACCGGCCCGGAGGCGGAGCGGTGTACGTGCGCCGCATCGGCGGCACCGACCGGGCGCTGCGCATCGAGTGGGTCGGGACCTACGAGTACCTGCGCGTCTACTACGCGATCATCCTGGCGCTGGTGACCCTGGGGCTGTGCGCGATCCTGTGGCGCTGGACGCGTCCGCTCTGGCGCGACCTCGAGAGCCTGCGGGCGGCGACGGCGCGGGTGGGCGCGGGCGACTTCGACGTGCGCGCGCGCGCCGGACGCGGCTCGCTCATGGAGCCCATCGCCGAGGGGTTCAACGCGATGGCCGGGCGCGTGCGGGCGCTGCTGCACTCGCACCGCGACCTCGAGCAGGCGGTGGCGCACGAGCTGCGCACGCCGCTCGCCTCGCTCAAGTTCGACCTCGAGCTGGCGCGCTCGAGCGCCGACGAGGGCGAGCGCGGCGCGCGCTTCGCGGCGATGGAGCGCGACGTGGCCGACCTCGAGGAGCTGGTGAACGAGCTGCTCACGCTCGCCCGCCTGCGCGAGGCGCCGCCGTACACCCCGCGCGAGGTGCCGGCCGCCCCGCTCGTGGACGAGGTGCTGCGCCGGGCCCGGGAGGAGATGCGCGCGGCCGGCCGCTCGGTGGCGATCGAGCCCCCGCGCCACCTGCCGCCGAGCATCGCCTGCGACGCGAAGTACCTCGCGCGCGCGCTCGCCAACGTGCTGCGCAATGCCGTGCGCTACGCGCGCAGCCGCGTCGCGCTCACCGTCGAGCGCTCGGCGGGCCAGACCGTGATCAGCGTCGACGACGACGGGCCGGGAATCGCGCCCGGGGCGCGCGAGCGGCTCTTCGATCCGTTCACCCGGGTCGAGGGCAGCCGCGGGCGCGACAGCGGCGGGGTGGGCCTGGGCCTCGCCATCGTGAAGAGCGTGGCGGAATGGCACGGCGGCGAGGCGCGGATCTCCGACTCGCCCCTGGGCGGGGCGCGCGTGTCGATCCGGTGGTAGCGCCGGCGCGACGCGCCGCCCCGCCCCGGCCTTCCTAGCCCTCGCGCACGCGCTTGCGCGGCGCGGGCGCGCCGGCCTTGCGCCGCGCGAGCTTGCGCCGGTTGCGCAGCCATCGCTCGAACTCGGCCGCCGGCAGCGGGGCGCACAGGAGGTAGCCCTGGCAGGCGGTGCAGCCCTCGTCGGCGAGGAAGTGCAGCTGCGCCTTGCGCTCGACCCCTTCGGCGATGACCTCGAGCCCCAGGCCCCGCGCGAGCCCGATCACGGCCGACACGATCGCGGCCCCTCCCGCGGCGTTGCCCCGCAGCGCGCGGTCCGCGTCGATGTCGGCCACGAAGGTCTTGTCGATCTTCAGCACGTCCACCGGCAGGTGGCGCAGGTGCGACAGGCTCGAGAAGCCGGTGCCGAAGTCGTCGATCGCCACGCGCACGCCGAGGGTGCGCAGCTTCTCGAGCACGGCGCTCACCGACTCCACGTCGCGCACCATGCTGGTCTCGGTGATCTCGAACTGCAGCCACCCCGGCTCGCAGCCCGTGGCGCGCAGCGTCTCGCGCAGGTCGGCGAGCATGCCGGTGTCGCGCAGCTGCCCGGCCGAGAGGTTCACGCTGATCGCGAGCTCGCCCAGCCCCGCATCGCGCCAGGCGCGCGCCTGCCGGCATGCCGCCTCGAGCACCCAGTGGCCCACCGCGTGCCCCAGGCCGCTTTCCTCGGCGAGCGGGATGAAGGCGGGCGGCAGCACGAGGCCGCGCTCCGGGTCGCGCCAGCGCAGCAGCGCCTCCGCGCGCCGCACCTGCCCTCCGGCGACCTCCACGATCGGCTGGTAGTGCAGCACGAGCTCGCCGGAGCGCAGCGCGCGGCGCAGCGCCGTCTCGAGCTGCATCCGGGTGGCGCGGCGCTGCGCCAGCTCCGAGGAGAACGTGCGGAAGCCGTTGCGCCCCAGCTCCTTCGCGTGGTACATCGCCGCGTCCGCGTTCTTGAGGAGCGCGTCGGCATCGGCGCCGTCGTCGGGGAAGAGGGCGAGCCCGAGGCTGCCGCTCACCTGCACCTCGTGCCCCTCGAGCAGGAAGGGACGACGCACCTCGTCGAGGATCTTGCGGGCCACGAGCTCCGGCGCGCGCTCGTCCGAGACGTCCTCGAGCACCACCACGAACTCGTCGCCCGACAGGCGCGCGAGGAGGTCGCTCTGGCGCAGCGTCCCGCGGATGCGCCGGGCCAGCTCCTTTAGCAGCAGGTCGCCCACGCGGTGGCCGAGGGAGTCGTTCACGTCCTTGAAGCGGTCGAGGTCGAGGAACATGACGCCCGCCTGCCGGTGCGAGCGCCGGGCGCGGGCGAGGGCACCCTCGAGGCGGTCGTTGAGCAGCACGCTGTTCGGCAGCCCCGTGAGCCCGTCGTGCGTGGCCATGTACTGCAGGCGCTCCTCGGCCTGGATGCGCGAGGACACGTCCTGGGCCAGCGAGAGGATCGACACCAGCCGGCCCGCCTCGTCGTGCAGGGCCGAGTTGTGCCACTCGACCCAGATCACCGAGCCGTCCTTGCGATAGGTCCGGTTGAGGACGGTGGCCTGGCGCCCGGGCCCGGCGACGAGGTCGTGCATCGCCCGGCGCGTGGCCTCGGCGTCGTCCTCGTAGACGAGGCGCCAGCGCGCGAGCGGGCGCCCGAGCACGTCGGCGGCCTTCCAGCCGAAGATCGCCTCGGCCTGCCCCGACCAGCGCACCACCCGCAGGTCGGTGTCCCACTCGATCACCGCGAGCGGCGTGTTGTCGAAGTGCGCGGAGAGGATGGAGTGCGCGCGCCGCAGCTCCTCCTCGACCGCCTTCTGCTCGTGGATGTCGCTCGTGGTCGCGAAGTAGCCGAGGTACTGGCCGCCCACGATGCGCGGGGTGAGGCGCACGATCATCCAGCGCGCGCTGCCGTCGGCGAAGCGCACCAGGCGCTCGACCGCGAGGGTCTCGCCCATCATGAGGCGCTCGAGGTGCGGGTTGAGCTGCGCGAAGCGCTCCTCGCCCAGCACGTCGCGCACGCTGCGCCCCACGATCTCCGGCGCGCGCAGGCCGATGTAGTCGAGGAAGGCGTTGTTCACGTAGCGGTAGAGCATCTGCTCGTCGACGTAGCACATCGGCGTCGGGACCGAGTCGATCACCTGCCGCAGCTGGCGTTCCTTGTCCTCCACCTCGGCCTGCGCGGTCTTCAGCTCGTGGATGTCGGTGGACACCACGTAGTAGCCGCGCACCACGCCCGCCTCGTCGCGCCGGGGCGTGAGGCGAACGCGCACCCAGCGCCTCTCGCCGGCCGGCGATTCCAGCAGCCGCTCGTAGGCGCTCTCCTCGCCGCGCGCCGCGCGGTCCAGGTGCGGCTGCAGCTCGCGCATCACCTCGGCGGAGTAGGCGTCGGCCGGGAACTTGCCCACGGCATACTCGCGGGTGAACCCGCGCGTGGCGAGGAAGAGGTTGTTCACGAAGGTGCAGCCGCGCTCGAGGTCGATGTAGCAGATCGCCTCCGGGATGTTCTCGGCGAAGAAGCGCAGCTCCTCCTCGCGCGCGGCGAGCTGCGCCTGGGCGCGCTTCACCTCGTCGATGTCGTGGCCCACGACGTACATGCCGGCGACCTCGCCGCCGGCGTCGTGCTGCGGCACGGCGCGCACCTGGTACCAGCGCGAGCCGCCCTCGGGCGTGTCGACGCGCCGCTCGAAGGTCGCCACCTCGCCGCGCTCGAGCACCTTCTGCGTGCGCTCGGCGAGCCAGCGCGCCATCCGCGGCCCGGCGCTCTCCCCCGTCGCGCGCCCGACGAGCTCCGCGGGCAGGAAGCCGCGCTCCTCGGCGAAGCGGCGGTTGGCGAAGCGCAGCCGGCGTTCCCGGTCGAAGTAGGCGACCGCGTCGGGGATGTTGTCGGCGAACTCGCGCAGCTGCGCCTCCTGCCGGGCGAGGCGCTCGTGCAGGCGGTGGTCCTCGTCGATGTCCATCACCACGAGGAGCACGCCGCGCACCTCGCCCGCCTCGTCGCGGTCGGGCAGGACGTGCACGCGCAGGCGCCGGCGCTCGCGCCCGGGCCACTGCGCCTCGCGCTCGTAGCTGCACGCCTCCCCGGCGAGCGCCCGGTCGAGGTAGGGACGCGCGGCGGCCACCGCCTCGGCCGGGGCGAAGTCGGCCAGCCTGCGCCCCACCAGCGCCTGGGGGCCGAGCCCCGACCACGCCCGGTTCGGCTCGTTGGCGAAGCGGATCGCCTCGTCGCGCCCGAGGTAGAGGATGGGGAACCCCAGCGCGTCGAGCAGCAGCGAGAGCTGGCGCTCGCGCTCGGCGAGCGCGGCCTGCGCGTCCTTGAGCGGCTGCACGTCGGCGAGGACGATGAGCACGGCGTCGACCTCGCCGCCGCGCAGCGGGAAGTAGTGGGCGCGCACCCACTTTCCGGCGTGGGGACCGTCCCGGTTGCAGCGGTCGAGCGTCACCACCTCGCCGCCCAAGGCGCGGTCGAGGTGCGCACGACGCGACGGGTCGGGCGCGTGCGCGAAGATCTCCACCGGCGTGCGCATCGCGAACGCGGCCGCCTCGCGGCCCTTGTGCTCGCAGTAGGCGGCGTTCACGTAGCGGTAGCGAAGGTCCCGGTCGAGGACGCACGCGGGCAGCCCGAGGGCGTCCAGGCCGGGGCGCAACGCGTCGATCCGCGCCTCCAGGTCGAGGCGCCCGGGGCCCGCTTCCGGGCCCGAGTAGGGGCTCATCGCCGCATTTTCCCCGGCGGGGCGGTAAACTGCCATGCCGTCCGTCCGCGGCTTTCGGCCGCCCGCCCCCTCCCCCCGTTTCAAACGTAACCGCCGTGCCGGAATAACCCGCCATGAACCTCCACAAGCTCCTGCAGGCCCGCGGCGCCGAGCGCCGTCCCGTGCGCGTCGTGCTGATCGGCGCCGGCAAGTTCGGGTCCATGTACCTCTCCCAGGCCCGCCGCACGGCCGGCATCCACGTGCTCGCCGTGGCCGACCTCTCGCCCGAGCGCGCGCGCTCCTCGCTCGGGCGCGTGGGCTGGACGCCGCACGAGTTCGCCGCGCCGACGCTGGACGCCGCCGCGAAGGCCGGCACCACGTGCGTGACCGAGGACGTGGCCGCCGCGATCGCCCACCCGGCCACCGAGGTCGTGATCGACGCGACGGGCCACCCGGCGGCGGGCATCGCGCACGCGCTCGCCTGCTGCCGCGAGCGCAAGCACATCGTGATGGTCAACGTGGAGGCCGACGCGCTCGCCGGCCCGCTGCTCGCCCGCCGCGCCGCCGAGAGCGGGATCGTCTACTCGCTCGCCTACGGCGACCAGCCGGCGTTGATCTGCGAGCTGGTGGACTGGGCGCGCACGGCGGGCTTCCGGGTGGTCGCCGCCGGGAAGGGGACCAAGTACCTTCCGGCGTACCACGCCTCGACCCCGAAGACCGTGTGGGGCCACTACGGCTTCAGCGACGAGATGGTCGCGAAGGGCGACTTCAACGCGCAGATGTTCAACTCGTTCCTCGACGGCACGAAGAGCGGCATCGAGATGGCGGCGGTGGCGAACGCGACCGGCCTCACGCCCGCGCCCGACGGGCTCGCCTTCCCGGCGTGCGGCGTGGACGACCTCGCGCGCGTGCTGCGCCCGGCGGCCGACGGCGGGTGCCTGCACCACGCCGGCCAGGTGGAGGTGATCTCGAGCGTGGAGCGCGACGGCCGAGCCGTCTTCCGAGACCTGCGCTGGGGGGTGTACGTGACCTTCGCAGCGGAGAGCGACTACGTGCAGCGCTGCTTCCGGGAGTACGGCATCGTGACCGATCCTTCCGGCGAGTACGCGGCGATGTACAAGCCGAGCCACTTGATCGGCCTCGAGCTCGGGATCAGCGTCGCGAGCGTGGCGGTGCGCGCCGAGCCCACGGGTTCGGCCACCGGATGGCGCGGCGACTGCGTGGCTACCGCCAAGCGCGCGCTCACCGCGGGCGAGGTGCTCGACGGCGAGGGCGGCTACACCGTATGGGGCAAGCTCATGCCCGCTTCGGAATCCGCCGCGCGCAGGGCGCTGCCCATCGGGCTCGCGCACAAGGTGAAGGTGAAGCGCGACATCCCCGAGGGCCGGGTCGTGAGCTGGGACGACGTGGAGTACGACGCGGGCGCGGACGCGGTGAAGGTCCGGCGCGAGATGGAGTCGCTCTTCGGCGGCGAGGCGGCGAAATGAGGCTGCGCACGCGGCTCGCTCAGAAGGGCCGCAAGCCCGCGTCGAGCCCCGGAACCGTCAACCTGCCCGTGGCGCGCGCCTCGACGGTCACCTTCGGTTCCGTCGCCGAGATGGAGGCGGCGCAGCGCGCCTTCGAGGCCGATGCGCCGATCCCCACCTACGGCATCGCGAACATGCCGCTGCGCGTGGCGTTCGAGGAGCTGATGGCGGACATCGAGGGCGGGCACCGGGCGGTGACGCTGCCCACGGGGCTCGCGGCGGTGGCGGTGGCACTGCTCTCGTGCGTGAAGTCCGGGGACCACGTGCTGATCACCGACAGCGTGTACGGGCCCACGCGCCGGCTCGCGCAGCGCACGCTCTCGCGCCTCGGCGTCGAGGCGACGTTCTACGATCCCGGGATCGGCGAGGGCGTGCGCGAGCTCATGCGGGCGAACACGACCGTGGTCTACCTCGAAAGCCCCGGCTCCCTCACCTTCGAGGTGCAGGACTTTCCCGCCATCGCGCGCGCGGCGCACGAGCGGGGGGCGGCGGTGATCCACGACAACACCTGGGCCACGGGCGTGTTCTTCCGATCGTTCGAGCACGGCGCGGACCTCGTCGTGCAGGCCGCGACCAAGTACCCCGCCGGCCACTCCGACGTGCTGCTCGGGGCGGTCGTGGCGAACGAGGCGTGGTGGCCGCGCCTGCGCGACACCTCGCGCGACTTCGGCCAGACCGCGAGCCCCGACGACCTCTTCCTCGCCCTGCGCGGCCTGCGCACGCTCGACGTGCGGCTGCGCCAGCACGAGCGGGGCGCGCTCGAGGTCGCGCGATGGCTCGCGACGCGGCCCGAGGTGGCGCGCGTGCTGCATCCGGCGCTGCCCACGGATTCCGGGCACGGGACCTGGAAGCGCGACTTCCTGGGCTCCTCGGGCCTCTTCGGCGCGGAGCTGGCGCCCTGCTCGCGCGGCCAGGTCGCCTCGCTCGTGGACGGGCTCGAATGCTTCGCGCTGGGCTACAGCTGGGGCGGCTACGAGAGCCTGGTGGTGCCGGCGCACCTGCGCGGCGCGCGCAGCGTGCGGCCGTGGGAAGGCGGCCCGCTCATCCGGCTGCACATCGGGCTCGAGGAGCCGGCGGATCTGATCGAGGACCTCGCGCGCGGCTTCGAGCGCATGCGCCCGGGATGAGCGGGCGATGACGGCGCCGGATCCCACGACCGAGGCGCTCGCCGGCGCCGTCGCCGCCGCCACGGGCGAGGCCTTCGCGCCGCTCGCCTCCGCCCCCGTGGGCGGCGGATGCATCCATACCGCGCTCGCGCTCGAGGGGCGAGGGCCCCGCGGCGCGCGCAGGTACTTCGCGAAGGTGAACGAAGCGGATCGCCGCGCGATGTTCGAGGCCGAGGCCGACGGGCTCGGCGCACTCGCGAGGGCCGGCGCCGTGCGCGTGCCGAAGGTGGTGGCGCAGGGCGCGGACGACGAGCGCGCCTGGCTCGTGCTCGAGTGGCTGGAGCTGGCAGCGCTGGACGAGCGCGCCGGCGCGGCGCTGGGCAAGGCGCTCGCCGCTCAGCACGCGGTCGCGCAGCCGGGCTTCGGCTGGGGCCGCGACAACTTCCTCGGCGGCTCGCTGCAGCCCAACGGGTGGTCCGACGACTGGCTCGATTTCTGGTGCCACCGGCGCCTCGCGCCGCAACTGCGCTACGCGGCGGCGAACCGCCTGCCCTCGCGCATGATCGACCGCGGCGAGCGCCTGGCGGCCGACTGCGAGGCGCTCCTGCGCGGGCATGCGCCGAGCCGCTCGCTGCTGCACGGCGACCTCTGGTCGGGCAACGCCGCGGCGCTCGCCGACGGCACGCCGGTGCTCTTCGATCCGGCGGTCTACGTGGGCGACCGCGAGGCCGACCTCGCGATGACCGAGCTCTTCGGCGGCTTTCCCCGGGCCTTCGCCGCCGCCTACCGCGAGGCGTCGCCGACCGGCGACGGGTATGCTGTGCGCCGCGACTTCTATAACCTGTACCACGTGCTCAACCACGCGAACCTTTTCGCGGGGGGTTATGTCCGACAGGCCGAGCAGGCGATCGAAAGGCTGCTCGCGGAGATACGGTGAAGCAAGCGCACGACACGGAAATCGCGGCATGAGCACGGCGGCGCCGCCCGACGCGCCGCGGCGCGTGCTCGTGGTGGACGACAACGAGGACGCGGCCGACAGCCTCGCCCTGCTCTTCAGCGTGCGCGGCGACGACGTGCGGGTGGCCTACGACGGGATGCAGGCCGTCGAGGCCGACCTCGAGTTCAGGCCGCACGTGCTCCTCCTCGACATCGGCATGCCGAAGCTCTCCGGCTACGACGTGGCGCGGCGCGTGCGCTCCGTTCGCGGCAAGGCGGTGCTCATCGTCGCGATCACCGGCTGGGGCCAGGACACCGACCGCGCGCGTGCGCGGGAAGCCGGCTTCGACCACCACTTCACGAAGCCGGTGGACTTCGACGCGCTCGCGGCGCTCATCGACGAGAAGGTCCCGCCGCAGCGCGCCGCCGCGGCAGCCCCCGCCCCTTCGCGCTAGCGGTCCAGCGGACTCACCACGCCGCGCCCGCCGCGGTTGAGCACGTGGGTGTAGATCATCGTGGTGGCGACGTCCTTGTGCCCCAGCAGCTCCTGCACCGTGCGGATGTCGTAGCCCGCCTCGATGAGGTGCGTGGCGAAGGAGTGGCGAAGCGTGTGCGCGGAGACGGGCTTCGGGATGTCGGCCAGCCGGCCGGCTCGCGAGATCGCGCGCTGCAGTCCCTGCTCGTGCAGGTGGTGCCTGCGCCGGATGCCGGTGCCCGGATCGATCGACAGCTCGTTGGCGGGGAAGACCCACTGCCAGGCCCACGTCGCGCCCGCTCGCGGGTCCTTGCGCTCGAAGGCGTACGGCAACTCGACGCCCGCGACGCCAACCGCACGGTCCGCCACGAACCATTCGCGCACCCGCACGAGGTGCGCTTCCAGGAGCGGCACGAGGCTGGCGGGCAGGACCGTCACCCGGTCGCGTCCTCCCTTGCCGTGGCGCACGATCACCTCGCGGCGCGCGAGCTCGAGATCCTTCACCCGCAGCCGCACGCCCTCCATGAGCCGCATGCCAGTGCCGTAGAGGAGCCGCGCGAGGAGGGCGTGCACCCCGTCCAGGTGCGCCAGGACCGTGCGCACCTCGGCTTGGGTGAGCACCGTGGGCAGGCGCTTCGGCTTCTTGGCGCGGCGCACCTCGTCGAGCCAGGGCAGCTCGATGCACAGCACCTCCTTGTACAGGAAGAGGATGGCCGAAAGCGCCTGGTTCTGCGTGGAGGCGGCCACGTTGCCGTGCGTGGCGAGCGCGGAGAGGAAGGCGGTGACTTCCGCGCCTCCGAGCTCGCGCGGGTGACGCATGCCGCTGTGGCGGATGAAGCGCCGAACCCAGTGGGCGTAGGTGCGCTCGGTGCGCAGGCTGTAGTGGCGCATCCTGATGCGCTCGCGCAGCTGCTCGAGCAGGCGCGGTGCGCGTGGGGTGGGAACGGGCGTGTCCATATGCATGCAACGGGCCCGCGGGGAGGCGGTTGACGGGGGAGAGGGGGCTGCCGCCTTTGCCTGAACTTTTAACTCATGGCCGCGCGCGATTCGCGTTGCTGCTCAGGCCCTTGCATTTGCCTTTAACTCTTTTTAACTGCAAGAATGGCGGTGAATATGGCACTTCATCCATCCATATCTCGTTAGAACGCATGTCGACGTCAGGGGCAATTCCGTCGCCGATCCGATAGGTCGAATGCTGCTCAATTTTCGAACATCGCGGGGTTCGTGGCTTGCGGAACCGTCGTCGGCTGGGCTGTGCCAGCTCGAGCGGCGTCACAACGGTTCGAGCGGCTCGGCTGCTCGTGCGCAGCTCGTGCGACCATTTCCGCAGTGCGAGCAACATCAAAGCAGAACCGGGGCTATGGCACATGCGTTCTAACCACGCGTTGGAGCGGACCGTGAACCAGGGTGGGCCGCGTCTGGCCGCGGCATCGGCATCGTGGCCGGCCGCTCAACTCGGTCGTTAGACGACGTTGACCATGAAGAAGCACCGGCTATCCATGATCAGCGTAATCGCGGCAGTTTGCGGCGGCCCCGTACTAGCGGCGTCGACGAATGGGAATCGGTCAGGTCCGTGCCAACCGGCGGCGACGAAGTTTCATCATGTGCCTCGAGAAACATCGCGACTGCTACATCGCGAAGTTGCAGACGCGGTTTGTCGCTCGCGACAACTGCCAGGTTTCGGACCAGTCTGAAAACGTTCGACGCGCCGTGGTTGAGAAGCCCGCCATGCTGCGGAGTTACGGTCAGACGAGCGCCACATTGTCGCGAGCATCACATGCGTCGCTTGGTGCTGTACTCATCAAGGAAGTCGGCGAAAAGGCGGACTGCTTCTACATGCCTGGGGCGCAAGTTCGGCCCAGCGAATGGAACGTACGTCTAACAACGCGTTGGAGCGGACCGTGAGGCATGGTGGGCCGCGTCTGGCCGCGGCATCGGCATCGTGGCCGGCCGCTCAACTCGGTCGTTAGACCGCATCGAAAGTGGCGCATTCCGACATGCTCGCGTAATACGTCGGGGCACTCAAGCATCGGTCATCGGCCGCGCATCGTCAGCGAATGCGGCGGCGCTCTGCGTATCGCGAACGCACATGGAACATCGTCTCAGGGCAGCAGTTCGCGCCGAGTGGTGCGCGTCGTGGTCTTCGCGAGCAAGTCGTAGCGCTGAGCGTTGGGCCTGCGTTGCTGTGCTGCTCATCGCGTCGAGCATACGAGGCTGATGCGCGTTTGAGCGTACGGCCGATGGTGCCGAAGCGCACTCGCGATGGTGCTCGTTTCGGAGTGGGAGTCCGTGGGCCTGGCATTCTGAGGCGCCGATCAGTTCTGGCGTGGCCGATAGTGGGGCAATCGGTGCGGTCTAACCACGCGTTGGAGCGGACCGTGAGAGCAGCGTGGGCCGCGTCTGGCCGCGGCATCGGCATCGTGGCCGGCCGCTCAACTCGGTCGTTAGACAGCATGCGAACGCGAGTCGAACAGGCCAGCGAGTGCTGAATGTTCGCGGTCCTGATCGATCTGATGCGCGAGTTTTCTGCGGCGTCGAGCTGCGTGCTCGATCGACATTGGCGCCGAGGCGAGCTTTGGGCGCTACTCGCCAACCCTGCAGAGGTGCCGCGTGGACGCTCGCTGAGTTCGGAGCTCGTTGGTCACGTTGTCCGCAACGTCGAGCACAGCATGGGATTCGGTGGCCTTGCGGGACCATCGATGATCTCGACGTTCGGCCACAGTTCAGGACCGGGAGATCGCTCGGCTTGAACGTGCTCATCGGTCATGCCGAAGGCTCGCGTCGAAGCTCGATCTGGAGTGCTCAATGATCTCGCTGCGTTGGCGCTGTATCGCGATTCGGGCTCAGCGCGGTGAAGACGGCGTCGCAGTGCGTGTGCCGGATACGGTGCACATGCTGTCTAACAACGCGTTGGAGCGGACCGTGAGGCATGGTGGGCCGCGTCTGGCCGCGGCATCGGCATCGTGGCCGGCCGCTCAACTCGGTCGTTAGACAGCATTCGACGGTGCCAAATGAGGTCATCGTGCAGTATTCGACCGGCGCTCTCATACCGGCTGCACCGAAGTCGGTATCGCTAGGCTGCGAGTGCGATCGTCGGTCATCGTCGAATGTGAGGCAAATATCGCGCGTATTAGCCGCCTGACGCAATTGGTCGCAGAGCTCGTTATCATTGCGCATCGCCCTGCAGCGACGATCGCGCCGGGTCCGCGAATGCGTGCTGAGCAGTCCGCTACGAAGTGACGAAACTATGCGCTACGTGGTCATGATCGCGAAGGCCTGGCGGAACTATCGGCTATGTCACCGGCTCGTTCGGCGAATATTTCGACTCGGAAGCTCGTGACGAGCGCGCAGTATCACTCGGCAACGTTGAGCGGCAATCGCATTCGACGCATGGAGTACCGTATCTGGCCGCTTCATAATGGAGTAGAAGAATGCTGTCTAACAACGCGTTGGAGCGGACCGTGAGGCAGCGTGGGCCGCGTCTGGCCGCGGCATCGGCATCGTGGCCGGCCGCTCAACTCGGTCGTTAGAACGCACCGAAGCGAGTCGAGGTGCCCAATTACGTCCTGTTCATGATCTAGCGTCGAATGCTGCGTCGATTCTCGGCCGTCGCGCGGAGCAGCATTCGCTTTGGCTCGGCGATTCGAGCAGCCGTCATCGGTTGCTGGTCCGCTAGCGCAGCATCGATGGCATCGTCAACGCGGCTCGCGCAGCTCGCACGTTCGTGCGTGACCTCACGTGCCCGTGTTGGCGCGTCGAAGAATTCATCACTGGAGTCTTTCGGAACGGCGAGTCGGCAATTAGGGAAGGTGCGGTCTAACCACGCGTTGGAGCGGACCGTGAAGCAGGGTGGGCCGCGTCTGGCCGCGGCATGGGCATCGTGGCCGGCCGCTCAACTCGGTCGTTAGAACGCATGTCGAGTCAGGGGCAATTCCGTCGCCGATCCAATAGCTCGAATGCTGCTCAATTTTCGAGCGCTGCGGGGTTCGTGGCTTGCGGAGCCGTCGTCGGCTGGGCCGTGCCAGCTCGAGCATCGTCACACCGGCTCGAGCAGCTCGCTATTCGTGCGTTACCCGTGCGAAATCTTCGCAGTGCAGAATCATCACTACAGAACCGGGGCAATTGCACATGCGTTCTAACCACGCGTTGGAGCGGACCGTGAACCAGCGTGGGCCGCGTCTGGCCGCGGCACCGGTATCGTGGCCGGCCGCTCAACTCGGTCGTTAGAACGCATGTCGAGTCAGGGGCAATTCCGTCGCCGATCCAATAGCTCGAATGCTGCTCAATTTTCGAGCGCCGCGGGGTTCGTGGCTTGCGGAGCCGTCGTCGGCTGGGCCGTGCCAGCTCGAGCATCGTCACACCGGTTCGAGCAGCTCGCAATTCGTGCGTTACCCGTGCGACCATCTTCGCAGTGCAGAATCATCACTACAGAACCGGGGCAATTGCACATGCGTTCTAACCACGCGTTGGAGCGGACCGTGAAGCATGGTGGGCCGCGTCTGGCCGCGGCATCGGCATCGTGGCCGGCCGCTCAACTCGGTCGTTAGGCATCGCTTTGGCGAGCAGCGTGGAAATTCCATTCACCGGGGGCTGTGCCTGCGGAGCCATTCGCTACGAAGGTTGGGCGCCACCACTTCGAATGCTCAATTGCCATTGCCGCGATTGTCAGCTTGCGAGCGGTAGCGCCTTCTCGCCCACTTTGATCATGGCGAGCAGCGCCGTGAAGATTACGAAGGGTGAGCCCGAGACCTTTGAAAAGCTGGCGGACAGCGGCAATATTGCCAAGCGCGGCTTTTGTCGAACGTGCGGGACGCCGCTTTTTGCCTCTTCGTCGGCCGGCGCTGAGTACTTGGGAGTTCGAGCCGCAAGTCTGGACGATCCGAGCTGGTTCACACCTGAGGCAAACGTCTGGGCGGGAAGCGCTCAACCTTGGGATCATCTGAATCCTGAGATCCCGAAGTTTGAAAGGAACCGGCCTCGTGCAAAGGAAACGGAAAGCGATGCCTAACGGTTGTGTTCGTCAAGTTGTGCAAATTGGCGGTCAGGGTCTGAGGCTTAGGCGGCCTTCCTGAGCTGCTCCTTCCGCTCCTCACGGAGCAAGTCCATGTTGATATAGCGGTTGTCCTCGAGCCAGGCCTCGTGAGTCTCGGCGACAGAGCGCCCTGGTGAGCCTCAGGCAGCTGGCAACGTTGGGGAAGATGCGCACGACGCGGGTGCGCCGGCGCAGCTCCTCGTTGAGCCGCTCGATCATGTTGGTGCTCTTCAGGTGCCGGTGGTGAAGCCGCGGCAGCCGGTAGAAAGTGAGCGTGGAGCCGATGTTCTCCTCGACCCAGTCGGTGAGCTTGGGATACTTCTGCTCCCAGCGTGGCGAGCCAGGCGGCCAAGTCGCGCTGGGCCTCGGTCAGATTCCTGCCGGTCGTAGATCCAGCGCAGCTCCTGCAGGCAATCGTCGTCGGCCTTGCGGGGCAGGTAGTCCAGGGCGTTTCGCAGGAAGTGGACGTAGCAGCGTTGCCAGGCGGCCTCGGGCAGGATCTCGGCAATCGCCTTCTTGAGGCCGGCGTGGTCGTCGGTGACGACGAACTCCACGCCCGAGAGCCCGCGCTGCTTGAGCGACATCAGGAACTCGCGCCAGCTCGTCTGGCTCTCGCGGTTGGCGAGCTCGATGCCCAGGACCTCGCGCTTTCCCTCCCAGTTGATCCCGATGGCGATCAGCACCGCCTGGCTCTGGATCACCCCCTCCTCGCGAACCTTCTCGTAGCGGGCATCCAGGATCAGGTACGGGTAGTCTCGGTGAGCTTGCGCCGGGCAAACTTCGTCAGCGCCTCGTCCAGCCCCTTGTTGATCGAGCTGATGGCCGAGGCCGAGAACGTATGCCCGCAGAGCTCTTCGGTGATCGCCTTCACCTTGCGCGTCGACACTCCCTGCACGTACATCTCGGCCAGGGCCGAAACCAGCGCCTTCTCGCTTCTCTGGAAGCGCTCGAAGAGCGCCGTGGAGAACTCCCCGCTGCGATCGCGCGGGATCCGCAGCTCGATCTTGCCGACCCGGGTGACGAGGCCTCGCCCGTAATAGCCGGCTCGATAACCACTGCGCCCCTCACTGCGCTCCCCGGGCCCCGCGCCCAGGAAGTCCGTCATCTCGGTCTGCAGAATCTGCTCGAGCGCCTCTTTGACCAAGGCCTTCAGGAGGTCCTTGTCCTTGGCAACGACTTCTACGCTCGACGGAACTGCCTTAAGCTTCCTTACGGTCATGGTGTGCCCTTTCGCGAGGGGTGGGGAGATCTCGACAATCGCCCTCATACCATGACCGCCCCGCCTTGTTCAAAGGCGGTTCTGCACACAAGTCAGAACACTACTTGCCTAACCACGCGTTGGAGCGGACCGTGAACCATCGTGGCGCGCCTCTCAGGCGCGAAGCGACGTCGTGGCCGGCCGCTCAACTTGGTCGTTAGCTGGCTCCCAAACCGACGCGCCTGGCCATCCTCGCTCTAGCGCTCACCGCCTCAAGCGCGGTCCTTGCCGCCTCTTCGTACAGCGAAGGGCGCATCTGGGACTCCGAGCGCCGCGAATCGTCAAACAGCTCTTCGCGCCAGTTTGTGGCCGCGTCCATCGATTCAAATGCCCTTACGCGTTCGAGCGGCACTCGACGTGCCCATTCCAGGTACTCATCCTGTTGCCCGTTTGGAGCGAACGGGGCCTACGATGGGCGAAGCCGCGCGGTGTGGGTTTCGTTGTCGAAGCGCGGGTCCATTTTGAGCGTCACCTACGAGAGGGCGTCTCGCTGCCCAGATACCGTGCCCGAGTCGCAGTAAATACGGCAGCCAGGGCTAAAAAACCACGCGTTGGAGCGGACCCGTGAAACCAGGGTGGGCCGCGTCTGGCCGCGGCATCGGCATCGTGGCCGGCCGCTCAACTCAGTCGTAGGCTG
>CAVUJI010000002.1:0-392124 GCA_963741815.1 uncultured beta proteobacterium | reverse complement strand
CAGCGAATGATTCGCGTCAAAGAGCGCCGCCGGCACGTTCACATCGAGCAACGCGCGCATCGGAAAGCTTCAGTGCGCATCGCCTTCGCGCAGCTTGTTAACGAGCTCGTTGGTCACCACCGCTCCACCCCGCTTGGGAAACGGGCGAATGCCGTAGTGGGACAACGGCTCCGGCGCCTCGGGTGAAGCCGGTTGCGGCGCGGTCAGGCCGGCCCGCGCCCATTCCGAGATCACCGCGCCCGCGGTCCTTTTCTCGCGGCGCGCGCGTTCCCTGGCGGCCTGGAGGAGGTCCTCGTCGATGTCGAGGGTTGTGCGCATGTACATCAGATGCTACTGCATTCGAGATGTGACGGAGCCGACTGGTCGGCGGGCGCACTCGGCTGTTCTCCCTTTGCCCAGGAGAGGGCTGGGGAGAGGGCGATCGCTGATGCACCGCCGGAGAGTTGCGCAAGGGACTCGTAAAGCCCGGGCCAGGTCACCCCCGCTTCGACACCCGATAGGCCGCTCTGGGTTGAGCAGCCTTCGGCGTTGCGATCGGTCTCACGGAGAGCCGCAGTCCGGCCGCGGCGAGAATCGCCGTCAAGCTGCGCAATTCCGGATTGCCCGATTTCGAAAGCATCCGGTACGTGGCCTCACGGGTCAGCCTGGCACGGCGCGCCACGGCGGCGATCCCACCATGGGCCATCGCGACCTGCCGTAGCGCGAGCATCAGCGCCCCTTCGTGGCCTTCCTCGAGCACGGCCTCGAGGTATCCGGCTGCCTCGTGCGGATCCTTTAGCTGCTCGACGAGCCAATCCTCGTAAGGAAGGCTAGGTGCGGCCTCGCTCGGCCGCTTGCCTCGTGCGCCGCTTGAAATCTTCGAAGTACGTTTTGGCATTCCTGATGTCCTCGTCCTGGGTTCGCTTGTCGCCGTCGCCGATGAGCAGGACGACCTCTTCTCTGTCCAGTGTAACTTAAACGTCACACATATCAGGCTACAGCGATACCCCGCCTTGGGAGTGACTACGGCGGCTTCAGCGCCCTCACCTTCTCGGCCACCGCCGTACACGCCGTCACGAGTCCCTCGACCAGCCGCTCATCGATGTCGAAATCGCCTTGGTACTCCGCGGCATTGCGGATGTCGTGGCATTTGGACAGGACGCGCCATACCTCGGGTCCGAGCCCGAGCGTGTGCGGGAGAACCTGGAAGACGATGTAGCGATGGTGGGCGCGATATCCGTGCCCGCGGAGCGCTGCGAGGCAAAGGCCATGGGCGGCGTTGTATGCGAGATCGAACCGGCTCTCGAGCGAGATCACAGACTTTCCCGCATCGTCGAGCCGCGCGAGGGCAGCGCTTCTCAGGCGCTCGAACTCGAGCGCATCGGGCGGCTCCTTGGCGAGCGGCCTGCCGGTTCCGACGAGATTTTCAAGCGCCGAGATCATCCGGGGAGCCGAAGAGCCAGATCTTCGGTTGCTCCATCACGCGAACCGCGAACGAGTTGCGCTCCTTCAGGCGCTTCATCCACTCGCTTCGTGGGTACACCGTGGGATTGATCGCGCGGCCGAGCTCGCGCGTGGCGTCCTCGAGCGCCGAAAAGGCATCCGCATAGCTCAGTGAATCGCTGATGATCATGATGTCGATGTCGCTCAATGCCGTATCGCTTCGCTTGGCGAGGGAGCCGAAGATGAACGCCGCAATGATCCCGCCTTCGATCCCTCCCAACGCCCGCCGCAGCGGCTCCGCGATGCCGATCGTCTTCTGGGCGATCGAGCAAAGCTCCGCGAAAAGCGGCGAATCCGGATTGGCCTGGTAGTGCTTCTGCGTTCCAAGCCGGCGCACCGTCACGAGAGCGCTGGCCTCCAAACGCGCGAGCTCCCGCTGCACCGCCCCCGAGCCCGCACGCACTTTGGCGATGATCTGCGTCGCGTAGAAGCTGCGATCCGGCTGCCCGAAGAGGAGGCCGAGCACGGCTTGCTGTGTCCGCGAGAAGAGCGCGTCTGCCAGTCCCGACTCGGCCCTGCGCTTATGTGGCTTCCTACCCATTTCGGGTATGGTACTACCCATTTTGGGTATATTCAACCGATTTTCCCCATTCGGTTCTGAGCTCACCAATTCCACTCCGCGGCATGCCGCTCCCAGTCGATGTCGGCGATCTGCCGGAGAATGTCGCCATCCGTGGGAACACCGAAGGCTTCCTGGAACCACGCGACGACAAGCGACGAGTAGGGCTCGCCGGACGGTGTGAGTGCGCCGGAATCAAATCTTGCGGCGCAGGAAATGGCGGGAAGCCTTTCCTCCACGACATTCTCGCCGCCCCGGTCCAGCTCTCGTACCTTCAGGACGGGCTCGATCAAGAATACTTCGCAGCCCGCGACGGCAAGCTTTCGTGCCTGATCGAGAAGTTCGCCTACGCGGGGCAGGTTTATCTCCTTGTCCGGTATGCCCGCGAGCAGCCCGTCGTATGTGCGCCATTGCGAAAGGCGGCCCATCGACAGAGTGCGACCCGACGCTTGGTGGATGTTCATTCGAGCATGGTCGAACATGCCAAGCTCGCTACGTGAGCCACCGGGCGAATGCAGGGCATCGACGCCCTGCAATCGGAGCGATGGCCATTCGACAGCGGGAAACGCGAGTCGCCTACCGCAATTTCGACCGCGTCGACTGGGTTTGTTTCGGTCGCCGTCGTGAGGATCGGTAGCGCACCGTGCTCTGCGCGGCTCCTACGCGCCCGTGGCTTCCCGATTGACCGCTGAGCGCCCTCAACACGACGCCCGGTTCGATTGAAGCGACCAGCAAGAGCGAGCGCGCCGGCCCGTGCGGCTCCCGCCTGCCTTGCTCCCAATTGCGCAGAGTGGCGACGCTGACGCCCATCATCCGAGCGAATTCCTCCTGCGACAAGCCGAGCTCCTTGCGAATCGCAGCCACGCCGGCTGCGCGCGGGAGCTCGACCGTGGTGACCCTGAGGCTCTTCCTGCCCTCGCGCCAGGCCTTGATTTCCTCGAGGCCTTCGATGATCTCCTTGCCCAGGTTGCGTTTAGCCATCGGTAATCTCCGCAAGCAGCGTGACGACCCTCTTCAAGTCGTCCGAGCTCAGGTTCTCCTTCTCGCCCTTACCGTACAAGGTCAGCATGAAGATCCGATCGTCGGCCTTTGCCCAGTAGTAGATGACACGCACTCCGCCCGATTTGCCCTTGCCGCCGGCACCACAGCGAATTTTCCGAACGCCGCCCGACTCCTTGATGATGGCACCGGCGCCGGGACGTTCGATCAGACGATTCTGGAGCGCCCGGTAGCCATCGTCGTTCAGGTAGTCGCCCAGCAGCCGTGTAAACAAGGTTGTTTCTACGAAGACCACGATCGAATGTACGTCATTGGCGTATCTACGTCAATGGCGTACCCGCGAGGATTTTGGATACATGCCGATTCAACGACGGGAGAAACGCCGGGTTGACGGCCCTAAGACCCCCCGCGAACCACCAGCCCCCGCCCCCGCTCGAGATCTCCGAAGACCGTCCGCAGGAGCGCATAGGCCCGCGCATGAATCCCCGGCCATCCCGACTCGCGCGGTCCGGCCACGTTCAACGTCCGCATGCGATGCACCTCGACGAACTCCTCCACGGCTCGCGCAGTGTCGTAGAGATCGAGCTGCCCCACGAGAAGCGGCTTGGCGAGCGCCTGCGCCGTCTCAGCCGTGAGCCGGGAACCGCCCGAGAGCTCGCCCAGCAGCAGGATCAGCGTCGCATCGGAATCGCGGACATTCCACTTCGTGCGCTGCTCGTAGCGCTTCGACGGCGTCTCGACGAGCGGATAGCGCTCCGCGATGACGCCATCCTCGGCGCGCCGGCCCTTGGGACACCAGCCGCCGATCGCGAGGCCGCAGTCGAGCGCCGCATCGAGGGCGGCTCGATCGACGCCTGTCTGGCCGCCGGAGACGATTCGCACGAGGGGCATGGCCCATTCTCGCCGAAGCGGCCATCGCGTACGATCCGCGCATGCCGCGAAGCCGCCGAGGCTCGTTCCTGGAAGACGCAACCGCGCTCGCGTCGATGTTGCCGTGGTGGCTTTCGCTGCTTCTCGCCGTGCTCTCCTTCGTCCTGTTTCACATGCTCTCAGGGATGAAGGCGACGTCTCCTACCTCCGTCGATACGATCGGCAATTCCATTTGGGTTGCCATCGGCTTCGTGGGTCAGTTCGTCGGGCCGATCGTCTTTCTCGCCGGAGCCGCGCTGTCTGGCATCCGCGCCACAAAACAGCGAGCCGTCAGAGACAGTTCGATTCCAACTCGCGCCGAACCTGAATGGCGCGCCCAGCCTTCTGCGGAGATCCCGGACGACGACCTATACGACCTCTGGAAAGACGCCTCGAAGTCCGAGAGCCCGCCTCCGCCGGTGGACTCGACCCGCTGGAGCAGGGAGTTGCTGAACGCCCTCGAATGGAAGCGGTTCGAGCACCTGTGCGCCGCTTACTTCGAGACGCTGGGGTTCAAGTCGCAAGTCGCGCGCGAAGGGGCCGACGGCGGCGTCGATATTCATCTGTACGCGGACGGGTCGAGCGCTCCGAGCATCGTGGTCCAGTGCAAGGCCTGGAGGGCCTACCCGGTTGGGATAAAGCCGATTCGCGAGCTTCTCGGCGTGATGACGGACGCGGGTGTTTCCGAAGGGGCGTTCGTCACGACGGGCAGCTACACCGCGGAGGCGCGTCGGTTCGCGGCTGGGCACAACATGGAGCTCATCGACGGTGCAGGCCTCTTGGGCAAAATCCTTGCCGCTTCGGCCGACGACCAAAGGGCACTGCTCGAGGTGGCCACTGCAGGCGACTTTACGACCCCGACGTGTCCCTCCTGCGGGACCAAGATGGTGGATCGAGTAGCCCAGAAGTCCGGCGAGCACTTCTGGGGATGCGCCCGCTTCCCGACTTGTCGCCGGACGCTTCGTCGCCCAGCCGGCTAGCGCAATTGGGTCGATACCGAACTCCGCTCTGACCCCGTCCAATCCGGGTTTTGCATTCGCCTGATCCACTGGATCACGCGCCGCCGAACTTCCCTACCTTCGAGAATGTGGGCACGCAGCCCAGCCTCATCCGCGCTTTGCAGAGTCGATCCGTTCCACCGCCTGCAGCCGCGCGCCGAGCGATTTTTCCGCCATCTCCAGATCGTATTGCCGCTGGAGGTTCAGCCAGTACTGCGGCGACTGGCCGAATGCCTTCCCGAACAGCAACGCCAGTTCCGCCGTCACGGGGCGCGTGCCCTTGACGACGTGGGACACGCGCATCGCGGAAATGCCGATGGCACGCGAAAACTCGGCCTGCGAAAGGCCGAGCTCGCTCAATCCCTCGGCGAGAAATGCTCCAGGGTGGATCGACCTGCCAGTCTCCCTCACGCGGGGAGCGGTTCTAGTGGTAATCGACGATTTCGACTTGGTACGCATGTTCGCCTTCAAACGTGAAGCAAATCCGCCATTGCTCGTTGATTCGGATGCTGTAGCTCCCGGAGCGCTTTCCCGAGAGGGCTTCGAGCTGATTGGACGGCGGAAATCGCAAATCGCGTACTGCGGTCGCCGCATCGAGCTGCCTTAGCCGCATCATCGCCCGCTCGCGGATTTCCGTGGGCATGCGCCTTGAACGACCCGTTCGAAAGAATCGCTCGGTCTCAGCGGAAACGAAGGAGCGGATCATCCGATGGTAAACTATTTGTTTATGCTTGCGAACACGTTGCCCGGGAAGTAACCCAGCGCCGGCAGATCCGACGGCGATGAAGCGCGCTCTCGATCAACAAGGCTCTCGTACGCGTCCCAGGCCTGCCTTAGCAACACCCATGGCACTTCCCGGTGCCAAGGATGCGGCCAATGCCGCCGGACAGATCACCCCCGCTTCGACACCCGATAGGCCGCTCTGCGTTGAGCAGCCTTCGGCGTTGCGATCGGTCTCACGGAGAGCCGCAGTCCGGCCGCGGCGAGAATCGCCGTCAAACTGCGCAATTCCGGATTGCCCGATTTCGAGAGCATCCGATAGGTGGCCTCGCGGGTGAGCCTGGCACGGCGGGCCACGGTGGCGATCCCACCATGGGCCATCGCGATCTGGCGTAGCGCGAGCATCAGCGCCCCTTCGTGGCCTTCCTCGAGCACGGCCTCAAGGTAACCGGCTGCCTCGTGCGGATCCTTCAGCTGCTCGACGAGCCAATCCTCGTAAGGAAGGCCAGGTGCGGCCTCGCTCGGCCGCTTGCCTCGTGCGCCGCTTGAAATCTTCGAAGTACGTTTTGGCATTCCTGATGTCCTCGTCCTGGGTTCGCTTGTCGCCGCCGCAGAGGAGCAGGACGACAATTTCCCCGATCCTCCCGAAGTACACGCGATATCCGGGTCCCCAATGAACCCGCAGCTCCAGGACCCCATCACCGACCGGTTCGGTATCGCCTAGCGAGCCGGCAGCGACGACGGCAAGACGCGCCTCGATGCGTCTACGCGCTGGCTTGTCCTTCAAAGCTTCCAGCCATTCCGGGAAGGGACGATGACCGTCCGCGGTTTGGTAGTACCGGAGCTCCATGTCATTGTAACTTTTATTTCACATGCGGTAAGAGCACAGCCATTCCAGTTCAACGGAACGGGAAATGTGTGGGTTGACCGAGGCAGGGAGTCGCATCGCAGCGCGCTAATCTGCCCGGCCCGGCCGGTCGAACCGGATCTGGCTCGATACCCAACTCCGCCCTGACCCGCGTCCAATCCGCGTTTTGCATTCGCCTGATCCACTGGATCACCCCCCGCTGGCCAACCCCCGCGAACGATGGCACCCTTCCCCGGGGACCGGCCGCAAGAATGCCCATCAGCGACGAACTCGACCAGCAAATCCGCACCGCCGCCTTCATCCAGGTGCGGCGGATGCTCGAGCTGCGCGATCCCCTCACCTCCGAAGATCTCGCGCGCGGCTTCGTCTTCCAGGGCGAGCGAATCCCGCTCATCAATCCCCAGCGCGGCATCTTCAAGCCGACCGCGATGAAGTACGCGCTCTCGATCAAGACCGTGGTCCCGAGGAAGGGCGCCAGGATCTGGTACGACGACCAGAAGGCGGCGCACAACCAGATCTACAAGGGCGACGAGACGGTCGCGTACTCCTTCATGGGAACGAACCCGCAGGCGGCCGACAACCGGTGGCTGCGCGAGGCCATGGAGAACCGGGTGCCGCTCATCTACTTCCTGGGCGCCTTCCCGGGGCACTATCACGCGATCATTCCCGTCACCATCGTGGGATGGGACGCGCGCTCGCTCCAGGCGCAGGTCTCGATGGGATTGCCCGGGGAGCTGTGCGCCGACCCGCAGGAAACGACGCTCGAGCGCCGCTATGCGCTGAGGCAGGTGAAGGCGCGGCTGCACCAGACGCTCTTTCGCGCCGCGGTGATCGCCGCGTACGGCGGCCGATGCGCCCTCTCAGGGCTGCCGGAGACGAGCCTTCTCGATGCGGCGCACATCGCGGCCGATGGCGACGAGCTGTTGGGCCAGCCCATCGTGACCAACGGCTTGCCGCTCACGAAGCTGCATCACGCGGCATTCGACAATCACTTGATCGGCGTTGATCCGGACTATCGGATCGTCGTGTCCGATCGTTTGCTCGCTACGCGGGATGGACCGACGCTTGAGGCGTTGAAGACGTTGCATGGAAATCGGATCAACTTTCCCAGGCGGGAGAAGGATCGGCCGGATCGGGAGAGGTTGGCGGCGAGATTTGAGGTGTTTGAGAAGGCGAATTGAGCGCAGCTATCTACTTCTCACAGGATTTCGATCAGCCAGGTCACGCCGAAATATCGCGACAAGAGACGGCCGGTTGCTGCGATCGCACGGTCCAAGTTGCCAATATGTTCCTCCTCGGGGAGTTGGCTCGGCATCCGAAAGTCAGTTTCCTGACCCGAAGGCCTTACAGCTCGCCGCCTCGGCCAATACTCTCTTACGACACTTAATCCTGCCTGATAGACGCGCTGTATTTCTTCGACCGATATCTCCCGGTATATCGGGTCTCGCTTCTCGTTCGGGCGCCGCGTCTTGATTTCGATGCCGTCGGGAGAAAAGCGAAATGCCTTCGATCCATTGATTGAGTAGAAAACAGAATGAAGAGATGGGTCAGATATGTCCCCCGCCGCACTCACATCTATCCAAACCGAGCTGCCCTCAACAGTCTGCGCAATGTAGTGTTTGTCCATGTCGCGGCGCGTGGTAAATAGAGGAGCACAGTAGTAAAACTCGATGCCCGGCAGGTGATGCTGTGCGATAGAGTGAATCAGGTTGTATTGATCAGTGTCGAGGTGGAACGCGTAATAGGCTCCGCCGATCGCGTCCCAAAAATGACGATTCGTGGTCGCGCGGGCATTCACGTATCTAGCAACTTTATGTTGTAGGCACAGCGAATGAATTGAACCTCCGCGCTTCTTGACTTCGAAAGCCACGTCGTACCCAAGCCATTTCTCTTCATTCTGCGTCGGAATATGAGGTGCGGAAGCTAACAGTGCCCGATTTCGCTGTGCATATTCCGCGTTGAAGGCGAACTCGAATACACGTTCCGAAAAACCGGGCGAGTAGACGGGCATGTAACTCTCTGGAAGGCAGGGAGGCCTGATTAGCCAAACGCAACAGCGCGCGCTTTCATCACTTCAACTGTCGGGCCTGCGCCTCCCTTCACGAAGAATCGCTCTACTTCGTTCACTTCTTCATATGGCAAGAACAAGACCCGCCGTTTCATCTTCAGCACTTCGAATGAAGGACGCTGCACCTGTCGCCTCACCTCCTCGTGCCTTTGTCCGGGAGCAACAATGAAGAGTGGGTAAAGTGAGTTCGGGGCGACGATCGAAAGATCCGCAAAGCGGAGTAATCCAGAATAGATGCCGGTCGTGTTCTCTACTTCAAACGCCGCGTCGATCCGGAATTGCTCCTTCCAGACCACATCAATGTTCTCTACGTAGTGCAAAGGCATATCAATTCCGGGCGCGAACTCCCTTTCGAAATCTTCAAAGTCGCAGACCCGCCTCAAACGCAAACGATCGCCAATCGGCACCCACACCTTCTGGCCACCTTTCGCACCCAGCTTCGCGAGCTTGCATTGTATTTCGAGATGCGCCGACGTGATCGGCTCCGAGGGAGCAGGCGCCCGCCCTTCACCCAGAGTCGGATCGATCGGAGGAATTGGCGGTCCAGGGCGTTTCTTTTCGATCCTTTCGCCATCGCGAATCCGAACTAGGATCGAGTACAAGTCGTCGTACTGGAAGTAGAACTGTTCGAGCCTTTCCTGGGCGACAACTGTCAATCCACGAAGTTGGAAATTCTCCTCGTATCCGAGAAGTCGACAGAACGCCTTGAACGGCACGCCGATTTCAATTGGATTCGCGATGAAGTAGACGAGATCCCACCCCTCGTCTGTCGTCCCGTCCAGATTCCGCCAAAGCTCGCGTGATAGTCTGGCGTTTATGGTCTTCAGAGCGATCTTGCCCATGAACTTGATCGTTCCACCCTCCACGATCAAGAGCGAATCGCCAGCCCTCATTCTCGCGAACTTGCTTCGGTTTGCAGGCGAATCTCTTGAGCCCCAAACCGCCATGGGACTTGGGCCAAACAAGTCCTGGAGCGCTGACACCTCCTCTCGCAACAAAGAACTCGCGACCCTAGCGAGAGGCACTCGATTCCTTATCGTATCTTCGTAGTGCACCATCGCCTCCCGATTTCCGGGCGGCATGTACACGATGAAGATGTTCGGAAGGCTCACAGGCTCATTCCGCCTCGAACCCATGGGTTGTGAACTTTAGGGTGCGGCCGTTTTCAGTGACGGTGCGGACGACTTGGTCCGAAACTCCGTCGGGCGCCTGCGCTTCGATTTCGAGTGTGACCGTTACTTCCGCGCCGGGTAGGGCAGCCAAATGCGCAATGATCTCTTCAGCAATGCGACCGGCGTCGCGACCAACGCGCGTCGGATCAAGAGATACGGTTCCGTGGAACCGCCGCGGCTTGTGGTCGATTTGCTGCGGTTCCGAGGGAGGCGACACACCAGCTTCACGAAGGCCGTCGGGAGCGCGTTGATCGTTCTTTTGACGAGCTGGCGCCTCGGCATCCAACTGTCTTCGCGCCACATCGGCCTTCACGAGAAGACCAGCATCATCGATGGATATCGAAACCATTGTGCCACCACGCAGCGCCCGATATCGTTTGGCCACCTCGTCGTAGCCCTCGGCATAGCCGAACGCATCGGTTTGCCACGTGAGCAGCTCAACACCGTCGCGCACCGCTCGAATCAGCACCTCCGGACCGGCCAACCGAGGCAGGTATAGGTAACGCCCAAAGTCCTCTACGAGTTGCCTGATAGGGACATGGTCGCCACGCCACAGCGGCACCTCATCGAGATGCTTGCGGAGAATGGACGACCCGAGAGACGTCACGAGCAGTTCGTCGCTTCGTAGCCGCTTGCTCGCACGCGCCGCAAGTGAGTCCCCGGACATCAGCTTCGTCGCCTGCCAAGTGATCGGCGCTTGAGGATTCGCCTGCTCGGGCACGAGGAGCCATTGATACGTCTCGGGCAGCCGGGCATTCACGGTGCCGTCAGCAGCCTGCTTTTGGGTCTCGGCCTGCCGCACCTGATGCGGATCGAGATTGAGCGCGTCCTTCTCGGCCAAAATCGACTTCCACGCCAGGAACTTGCGGATCGCCTCGTCCAGATCCTGCAGTCTCACCTTGTCGGCGGCGAGGAACACCAGTGTGTTGCGATAAAGCCGCGGCGCGCTTCCGCGCGATTCCAGGATCGCCTGCGCAGCGGTTTCGGCGGCATTGCCTTCCTTGGTGTAGCAGTGCTCGGCGGAGAGGACAACGAGCCTCGCGTCCAGGTCGTCAGGCACATCGCCACCGGATCTTGGCAGCGAATGAATTCGAGAGAAATCACCTGACTTGCGAAGGTCAGCACGAAGCCGCTCGTCCAATTCGTGCGCGACTTTGTCCGGATCGCGCTTGAGTTGCTCGGCGCGGTCCTCAGCGAGCTTGGTAACCGTCGGCTGTGTGGAATACCAGAAGCGCGGCCCGTCCTGATAGAGGTAGGTAGCTGCGGCGGCAAGGCGTCGCAATGCATCACCGAATACTGCCGGCGACTCGCCCGGCATTACGCAGCCGAGCTTTACGCGCCGATCCTCGAGGCCTCGATGTGCTGCGGTAGCCGTTGGCGCGGACCCTAAGTAGATCGTGCGGGCAACGCGACGTGTCGCATGCAGCTTCCCAAGGTTCGGCTGTTCACCGTCGATCTTGAGTGGCAGCGAGCTCGGCCCATCCACATCTCTCTCGATAATGGGCGCCCAATTGTCCGAGAGGTAACGGGTCAGTTCCGATTGCACGCGAGTGTCATCGATCGGAACTGTAGACGGCAGGATGAGCGGATTGCGATCGCCCTTCTCCCACAGACTGTGGATCACGGCAGCCATCAGGCGAAGCACGCCGCGAGTGCGCTGAAATTTGAGGAGCGTCGACCAGTCCGTGTAGAGCCGATCGAAGATCTCGGGGTGAATCGGGAACGCGGCCTGGATGCGCTTCTCGTAGTCGCCGTCCCTGCACTCGGGCGGAAACTCGGCGCCTTGTGCGCGATAGAGGTCTGCGAAGGCTCGCGCGGTGACGTCGCGCTGCTTGAAAGCATCGGGCCCGGCCAGCGGTTCGAAGAGCCGTCGTCGCACGATCTCGAATCCTTCTTCGGCTGTGGCCGGCCGCCATGAAGACTCTACGCGGCCCACGACATTGCGCAGCCGCTCGAGCGCCTCCCGTCCGCGTATACCCCCAACCTCCGCATCATCGGCTTGAGTATGAGGTGATCCCTGAGTGTCAGAGGCCGGGAGGGAAATTACGAGCAAGCAGTTTCCTGCAAGCTTCGCCGATTCGGTGAGCGCCTGAGCGAACGTGAACTGTGTCTCGAATCCGCCAGCCGGCAGATCGCTTTGGTCATGGAGCTGGCGCGCGTACGCTACCCACTCGTCGACCAGAATGAGGCATGGCCCATACTCCTTGAACAGCTCACGCAGCACGTCCCCAGGGTTCGTGGCTTTCTCGTCGTCTGCTTTGACCCGGGCAAACGCCTTCTTGCCGCCGAGTTGCCAAGCTAATTCACCCCACAACGTGCGGACGACTGTGCCGTCGGGCTTGGTGACGGGATTGCCAGGAGAGATCTTGTTGCCGACCAGGACCACGCACTTCGCGTGCGGCACGTTTTTTACGCCGGCTTCGGCCAGGACCGTATCGATACCTGCGAGCTCGCCCGGACTCACTCCCGAGAACAGGTGATAGAGCGCCAACATGGAGTGCGTCTTGCCGCCGCCGAAGTTGGTCTGCAACTGCACGACCGGGTCGCCGCCTTTGCCAGAGAGGCGCTGGACGGCGCCCACGAGAAGGCGCTTGAGGCTCTCAGTGAGAAACGTGCGACGAAAGAACTCCTGTGGCTTCCGATACTCGTCCGAGCCTTGGCCCAAGTGAACCTGCCAGAGATCAGCCGCGAACTCCGCCTGCTGATATCGGCCGCTCGCCACATCGGCGTGGGGCGTCGCAATCTCTCTCCAGGGCTTCAGCGTGCCAGTCGCTGCTCCTTCGATAAGTGAGCCGCCCGCCCTGCGCTTCTCACTGCGCACCTGCTCGTCGAAGGTGAGCCGGCGCAGCTCCATCTTCATCTTGTTGACTTCCTCGGCTTGGGGAGCCGACATCGCCGTAAGAAGCCGCGCCATCGAGTCGAGCGCCCGGTCCGCGTCATCGCTCGAGAACGCGTTCTGGTGTGCCCATTTGTTCCGGACGTCGCGAAGCTCCTGCACCAACGACCGCTCAGCGCGGCCGAGCGTTCGGCCGAACACGTCATTCCACGTCTCCCACAAAAGCTTCAGGAGACCGGCGGCGTCCCATTGCGCTATCGGCTTTTGGCCCAACATCGGGTCTTCCGCGAAGCGTTTGATTGCCTCCATCCGAACAGTGCCGGCCTTCACGGCGGCTAGCACCTCACGCTCGACATAAGGCGCAACGCCTTCCCGAAGTAACTCCATCGCCTTTCCGATGCGTTCTTGATTCGTGATTGCCATAAGTTATCCCTGATCCTGCTCGAATAGGGCCGCTTGCTCGGCTCTCGGTTGACCGCCTTCTCGGGCAAGACGAATGATCTCGGGCCAGCTCTGGACCAAGCCGTTATAGGCTAGCGCCTCAGTTGCACGCTTTTTCCGCTCGCAAAGCGTATAGAGGCGGTAGGCCAGCTCGCGCGCGATCTCGGCCTTGGCACCGAGTTTGGCAACCAGTTCAGCGGCCACCCCTTCGCCGCCGATTGCAAGCGCGCGAATGATTTGGTGGACGACCTCCCACGCGCTGAGCCGCGAGTCTGCGGCCGGATCCCAATCGGATGGGAGCTCGTCGGGCCGCAGAAGGCGCACCTTGCCGCGCCTCGATTGGAGAATCCGAGCCTCCACCATGCCGGCGACGCTCGTGTTCTTGGACTTGGACAGTTGCTCGGCTACGCCGTACTCGCCCTCGTCGAAGCCGGTCTGCTCGAACCACGTGAGCGCCCAGCGGCTGTCGGCGTCAAAGTCACCCTCCTGGTTGGCCAGCGCCTCATCGAGGGTCTGATTGATTAGCGCCAGCGCCTCGCGCACTTTCGAGCTGTTTTCCATCGGCGTCAAGCACTTTGGCGTAGCGAGTGTAGACGGCCATGCCGGGCCCAATTGCAGCCTGCGCTAAGTCTACCGGGGCGATGTTACCCCGCTGAAGATCAGCGAGTGCTATAGGAAGCTCGGCCTTAAGCGCAGAGACGAACTCGCGTCGGGTCGCCGTACGCGCGTCAGCGGGAAGCGGCCGGCAAACGAGAACTATGCTGGAAGCAAGAGCATTGGTACCGGATGCGACCATTCGCCCAGCGCCTTCCGTTCGCATCGGCCAAGTCCCGGTAATGGCGAAGCCGGCGCGAACAACCGCGCCTAGAAACGTGTCCCACCCGGTGTTTGTCGTTCCATCGGTATCGTCGCTCTCCGACTGCTTGAACGCGTAGTAAATCGTAACGGGATACGCGGGGTGTGTCCGACTCACTAGGCCTTTCATCACCTGCGTCATCCCGTCAAGGAAAAAGGTCTCTGCCTGCTTCTTGGTGCCGTGACGGTATTGCGCCGCCACCAATTCCTCGGCCTTCGGGACGGCGAGAGTAGCGAATAGTTCAGGAAACACGGTGCGCAACGAGCGACGCAGCCAAACGTAGAAGAAGTCGGACAGATCCGCGTAACTGATGTTGTCGTAGTACGGTGGATCAGTGCTGATGACTACGTTATTAACGCCAGATATGCCCGCTTGTGCGCTCGCCTGAAGCGCATACGCAGGAGCATTTACCGATGCAATCTCCAGGTAATTCGCTACGGCTCTAGAACACGTTGTGATATCACCACTCGACTTTCCTAATGGATTCCCCTCGGCATAATCCCAAGCCATTGGGAGAGCCTGCCGCGGCATGCAATCTCGTAGAGCGTTGTCTTTAGGCAACCAGGTCGTAAGACTTGATCCGTAGTACGCCATTCGATCAATCACGCAGCCAAGATATACGGCGATAGCGTCCGCATATGCAGCCGCGCCATAACCACCCTCTCGCAAGGGTGTATCGTCCTCCGCCATGCCCGCCGCAACCGCATCACGCTTAACCTGATCGCGCGCCTCCTTGACCAAGTCGGAGAAGGTAACCATCGCCACTAGTTGGCGAGGCGTAAACAGGTCGATAGGGCGGTGCAATCCAAAATTCCGACACCATACGTCGCGCGGATTTTGCGCCAGTTCGACATCAAGACCTGTCAAATCAATTGATGGCAACTTTGGCTGCGCAGGACTGGCTTCTGACGGCAGATATACGCGACCCAATTCAGAATCGGCAACTATCGCCGTCGGGAGAGAGGCAAGGCCAGACTCCATAGCCTGCTGCGCCACGTAATCTCGAGTTGTGACGGTGCCACAGCAAGCGCACTCAAAGATGCCAGACATACCCCGTTTATAGCCTTTACTAGGATCGGATACCGACATCGGGCGGTTAGTCTGCACATCAAATCGAACGCGCTTCCCCTCGATCACGGGATTGAGGTAGACATTACGGCCAGCTTTCGACGAAAGCACGCAAGAGGAAAGCAGAGGCATCTCACAAGCACAACCTGGATTGGGGCATGGCACAGTACGTGTCCACAGCCAAGCCGTCACGGTGAGCTTGCGACCCACCAGAGGCTTCAAATCTGGACGCTCCTTCGCCATTTCGTTGGTCACTTCTACCTTCGGGTAAAGATGGCCAATACGTTCTTCCGCCTCATTGCGAATCCACTGGCAGTAATACCGAACGTCTTCGGCGAGTCCCTTCGCGCCGGGCAATTCGGAATCAGCAAGAGACTTCTTGCTGAGCGAGTCAGGATTGACCGCCTGCTTGCGCGCAAATTTCGGCGGGATCTCAATCAAAGCCTTGTTGACTAACACCGCTACTGGGTTCAAGTCGCTCGCGTAGCTTTCCAAGCCAAGCCACTGGGCAGAAAGCGGCAAGCTCCCGCTTCCCGTAAACGGATCCCAGAAGCGTGGTAGCGCATGCCGGCCAAACAGCTCTCTTGCGCTCGGTTGATCGGCGTTCTCGGCACAAGCCCGGCGCCAGCTCTGCCAGATCGCTTCGCGCGCGGCCTGAACTACCGACTCATTTGACGTGTTCTCCCAAAGTACGAGGTCCTCGATAATGCGAAAGAGGCGCTGACGCTCCTGATCGACCAACATGTCATCAATTGTCGGAGCGGAGGGCGGCTGCGGTACAGAGAGGTGTGTACCTTTTGCCTTTACTGCCAACAGCCGGGCCTCCTCCCACAATGTCATTCGAGCCTTGAGAGCGGCTTGGGCTTTGCGGTTTAGACCTTTATCGGCTCGGAGAACCTCTACGTATGTCGACGGATCGTCCACCATCTGTGCGAAGATCACCGCCCGGGCCGCCGCCAATGGCCGCTGAGCCCACCACTTGTGAAACGAAGTCGGCCACCCCTTTGGCGCTTTCTGCTTCCGATGCAAAGATTCCTTGTTAATGACATCCAGCGGTAGCGCTACTTCGATAAGCTTCTTCTTCAGGATCATGACGGCTCTCGTGCGCGACCAAGTAGGTCTGCAAAATCGTAGTTCACGCTTGTAACGCCGAAGTCCGGCTCTCGGTGGAAAGGCCGCCGCAGGTACCGCACTCGATGCGCATCACCATCGAGAAACTCGACCAGGGCCAGGATGAAGTCTTCCGGTTTGTTAAGGCTCGTGAGGATCTCGTTCTTAGTCACCGTCACGGTGTCCGCCCCAGTCACTCGCCCCTTGACCTCGATGAAGCGCAGGCGCCCCTTGTCCGGCCCAGCGACGACACGGCTTTCCACGTCGTAGCCGAGCTTGTCGAGCTCCCGGTCGGTGGGCTCGAAGCCAAGTGCGCGCTCAATCTCCATGACGATGGCTCGGGCACGGGCGGCCGAAGCTTGGGTATCGATCGGATTTGAGGATACGTTAACCGAGCGTCCCATCATGGCGGCGATCA
This sequence comes from uncultured beta proteobacterium, assembly GCA_963741815.1. Lineage (GTDB taxonomy): Bacteria > Pseudomonadota > Gammaproteobacteria > Burkholderiales > Usitatibacteraceae > Usitatibacter. The sequence continues at coordinate 375,620 of CAVUJI010000002.1, read as the reverse complement.
GCCCTAGCGGCACGACGACAAGTCCTCCGAGGACTACAGGTGGGAGTGCCGATATCTGTGCTTCGCGATCCAGTTCAGTGAGCCGGCGCTCAAGCCTTGCCTGCAGCTCGTCGGCACGTCGGCGTGATTCCCGCGAGTTCAGCCGAGCACCAGCCCTGCCCGCCTGCTCCTGGAGCTTCAGCTGCTCGGCGCGATGGTCCCAATACGCGATCTCTTTGGTCAGGCGGTCCTTCACCGCGGTCCGGGTCTTCTCGATCCACTTGAGCCGCCGACCGCGCACTTCGGTGATGTGTTCCGGGGCCACCTCTGCGATGGCATATCCCTGCGCCTTCTGCTCCAATGCACGAGTGATCCAGCCGCATTCCGGGCGCGCAAGCAGGGCAGAGACCGCCGGCTCGCCCTCGGCAAGCGGACGGTAATCCAGGTAGGGCGCGTACTGCAGGTGGCGCACGCCGCCATTGGCGTCCATTTCCACGTAGAGCATCCGGCGGGAGATCGTACGGCGCTCACCCGACGGAAGGACACTCGCATCCTGGATTGCGTGCTCGAGCGTGAAGAGCACGCGCGGTGTCGTGCCGCGATCGCGTTCGTCGACTAATACGGTGCCGCGCTTCAACAGATCTCGGTGGCGCTCGAGCGTCACATCGAGGGCAGCATCGAGCAATGGATGCCCTGGGCACACAAAGGCCGCGAGCGGCTGACCCAGCGGGGCGATCAGGTCCTTCTGAAATGCGATCCGTTCATAACGAGAAAGCACCGGGTCGCCCGCGCCAATCTGGCGGTCGCGATTGCGGACCGATGCCGGCACGTGGGTGATCTCATAGCGACGCGGCTCTCTCTGACGCAGGGAGCCGCCGAGACGCTTGAACGCTTCGAGGAAGAATGACTCGATGTAGTGGGGCTGCAGGCGGCGCGCCTCGGCGCGCTCCATCTCCTCGCGAATGCGCGCCACACGGCTCGAGTCCATCGCGTCGTGGGCCAGCGCCCGCTCCTCGATCAAGCCTTCGAGGTGCTGCCGGTCCACGCCGTGCTCGATTGCACGTGTGAGCCTTGCACGGACTTCCGGCTGATCCCCGTATCGGATGGCTTCGATCAGCAATTCGCGCAGCGGCTTCCCTTCGAACTCGAGTTTGCCGAGCACGTCGAACACTTGTCCGCCCAGCGCCTGCCGTGCCTCCTCGAGCTTCTCGAGCAACCTGCGATAGACATCGCCTTCCCGCGTCTCCTCAGCGACCAAGTTCCACAGATGGCAAACCTCGGTCTGGCCGATACGGTGGATACGCCCGAATCGCTGTTCCAGCCGATTCGGGTTCCAAGGCAAGTCATAATTCACCATCAAATGCGCGCGCTGCAGGTTGATGCCCTCGCCCGCGGCATCTGTCGCGAGCAGCACCTGCACTTCGGGGTCGTGCAGGAAGCTCTCTTGGGCTTTGCGCCGTTCCTCGCGCCCCATGCCGCCGTGAATCATGACGACCGACTGTCGGCGACCGAGCAGCGAACCGATTTGGCGCTCGAGATAGTTGAGCGTGTCGCGGTGCTCCGTGAACAGGACAAGTTTCTGTCGCGGCGACGGCACGGGCTTCGGGATCGGCCCAGCCCCATACGGCACATTCGGTTCGCCGACTTGCGGGCCCAATCCCACCGGCGTGAAGATTTCGCCAAGCAGGCGTGACAGCTCGCGCCACTTGGTGTCCTGGCTACTGCGACGCACTTCCGCCGCAAGACCTTCAAGGTGACCGAGCGTGCCGATCTCAGCCTTCAGCTCAGTGACGGTCGCGGCTGCTGTGGCCTGATCGAGGACCTCTTCTTGAGCCGTCTCGACTTCGTTGTCGGGGGCTTCGTCGAGGTCCTCGAGATCGTCGGCGTCTAGCACGGGGCCCACCGGCATTGGCGCAAGGCTGGCACCGCGCTGAAGGAGTTCTACCTCCCGGAGCCGCTTCTCCAGCCGTTCGCGCCGGCGACGCAATGACTGGTAGATGGCTTCGGGCGACGAGGCAAGGCGGCGCTGCAAGATGGTTAGCGCGAAGCCAACAGTGCCTGCGCGCTTATCGTTCTGAAGCGCTTCGGCGCGGTTAAACTCCTGCCGAACGTAGTCTGTTACTTCCTTGTAGAGACGAGCCTCCCCGTCAGACAACTTGTACGGCACGGTATACGCGATACGCTCCGGAAACAGCGGTGTGCCGTCGAACTTCAGAAGGTTTTCTTTCACCATGCGACGCATGAGGTCCGAAACATCGACCTGATGCGCACCGTCACGGAATCGACCCTCGAATCGGTCTCCATCAAGGAGTGCTAGGAAGAGCTGGAAGTCCTCTTCCTTGCCGTTGTGCGGCGTAGCGGTCATCAACAGAAAGTGCCGGGTTAGACCCGACAAAACCTGACCTAGCTGGTAGCGCTTCGTGTACTTGACCTCGCCTCCGAAGAAGGTGGCGGAAAGCTTATGTGCTTCGTCGCAGACGATGAGGTCGTAGAGACAGTCCGGGGCGCTTAGCTTGACCTGCACGTCCTCGTTGCGCGAGAGCTTATCCAGGCGCGCGATCGCGAGATCGTTTTCGAGAAACCAATTGCCCGTGCGCGCTGCCTCGAGCTTGTCGTTCGTGAGAATTTCGAATGGCAGTTGGAACTTGCGCGAAAGTTCGTCCTGCCATTGTTCGACGAGGCTGCCTGGGCACACGATGAGACAGCGCTTCAGGTCGCCGCGCGCGATGAGCTCCTTGATGAGGAGGCCCGCCATGATCGTCTTGCCGGCGCCCGGATCGTCGGCGAGGAGGAAGCGGAGCGGCTGCCGCGGGAGCATCGCCTCGTAGACGGCCGTGATCTGGTGCGGCAACGGATCGATCAGCGACGTGTGAACGGCGAGAACCGGATCGAAGAGGTGCGCAAGCCGGATGCGATTGGCCTCTGCCACCAGCCGGTATGTCGCGCCGTCACCATCGAAACTCCAAGGGCGGCCCTCCTTCGAGATTTCGAGTTGCGGCTCGTTATCGCGGTAGAGGATGACATCCGCCACACCCCCGTCGGGCCGGCGATACACGAGGGTCAGTGCGTCGGAGCCATGCCATTCCACGTTGACGACGGTGACGGTCGCATCGGGGAGAATGCCTCTGACGGATGCAGACGGCGTGAGATCTTCGAGTTTGGTCAAGTGTGTTGTTCGATATTTTCGGGGTACGACTGTAATGCCGCGCAAGCTCACTAGATGAGCCTTGACTCTCCTATCCTTCAACCACCGATATTCTCGAGGTCTCGACGAAGTTCATCAACATTGAGCTCGTCGCATAAGAAATCGATTGCGTGTTCAAGATCGATGACATGCGCTCCGAACACGAGATCGTTCCCATCAATCGGATAGTAGCCGGCATATTCGTATCCGTTCGCGTTTGCAACCGCCCCCGATATCGCCGACCGAAGATCCTTCCTAAGGCGCTTAAGGTCGAAGCTTGCTCCCGCATCGAGAGCGCCCAGAAATTTGTCCACTTGTTTCGCGCTGCGCCTTAAAGCCTTTTCAACAAGGAATGCGTTGGCGCCGAAGTCCACCGCCCACCCGTGTTCCGGGTCGAGCCGAATTCGATCGGCAAATCGGGCCGCGCGAACGGGCTTCCCAGACGAATGAGTCATCCACCAGCATGATGCACGAATGAATTGCTCTGCCAATTCCCTCGGAGCCGTCTCTTGATTCTTGAGCCAGTCGACCCTGACCGATGCGATTCGCGCCCGGCGCCGCTCGATCAAACGGTTGCGCAGCTCAAGCAACTCGTCCAGAAAGCGCTCTTCAACCTCGGCTGTGAGGAAGCTGTGGTTGCATGCATTGCAGCGGCGACGCCGTCGGTACCACTGAATGTCTTTATGATGCTTGTAGTAGAGCGCTCTCGCCCTCCCGAGGGTGGGCTCGCTGACCTTCAGTGATCGACAATTCTCGAGGGCGGCACACTTCGGGCAATGAAGCTTTGGACCTCCTTTTGACATCCTCTCTCCCTCCAAACAGAAAGACACCTTCCCCACATCGTTAGATGCGGCGCATGCCTAGGACAAGCGTCTTCTTTGGAACGCTAATTCGACGTCGCGTGCCGCTGATCGCGGATCGGCCTCATAGCTGAGGTCTTATGCGCTTTCTTTTCGCAGAATGATACGTCGATTCGCAACTCGTGTTAAGCCTCCGTGGAGCGGTTTCCCGACACGGTCGCAAGGCTTGCCCAGATGTAATGCCCGTGCGGCTGCTGACCCGCCTAAAGAGGTCGCTTCTCCTCGCCGTCAGCGCCTTTGCAGTTCCGTTCCCGGTTTGCATGCGTCCTTCCCTAATGCAGGAGCTCGGGTCGTCGGGGTGCAAAATTCGCCCTCGTCGTCATCGCCAACTCGATTCGCGACTCCATGATCTCCAACCACATCCCGCCTCCGAAAACCTTGGCGAGCTCCAGATGAGAGGTTCCTCGCCTTCTGAGCTCGATCACGAACTCCTTTGGCGAGAGGTACGTGGCGAGGTCCGTGACGAGAACATCGCCCACAGATTGGGCGGCGGTTTGCAGCGCCGGCCCAAGGAGCGGATCCATCCCCTCGTAGAGCATGAGCTCCGAGGCCCTCCATCGGCAGTAGCTCTCCAAGTGCGGGAAGGAAAGCCAATAGATGTTCCATGCGGCCAGGCTCTCTCGAAGGGTCGCGTACGTGGCCGGTCCGATGGTGAGGCCGTCCACGGTCTGGACGTACTCCTGCAGCTCTCGGGGGCTGAAGCGAATCCTGCTTTCAATACGGCTCATCATTTCTCTCCTTTGAAGCGCCCTCTTCTTTACATTAGCGGTGCCGCTCGCTATGTCTCAGGCAACTTGCCGGCGCCGCTGCACTCTGACGCACATTCTGACTCGCTAAGAAAAGCGAGCAGCGAACTGATCTAGGCGAGCTCTAGATGGAATCCCGGGTAAAGATCGCGAAGGTGGTTCGGTGTCTCGGCATAGTAGTTGCCTTTCGAGAAGAACTCCGCCTTATTGCGCGCTTTCAAGAACAGCAGGTACGAAAGGCTACGGAGCATCTTTCCACGGTGCTCACGCAAGTCCCAGCGCAAAGTGAAGAGCGGCGGAACGGCGATAAATATCGGGAAGCCGAAAAGCTTCCTCGGAATGTGGCCCACTTCCATCGTCTCGCCCGTTTCTTGGTTCTCGATTCGCATTACACAGCCTGTGTCGTCGCGAGCGACAAAGCTGATGACGCGGACTATTGAGTGGATCTTGGGCGCACGCTGCTCTCCCCGATGATCCTTCCCGCAGGCCTGATACACGGCCAGGAGTCGATCCTGAAACGCGGGCTCGACGCGCAAGTGCCCGAACTTGTGCCACTCTGCCTGATCGGACTCCGGCAGACGTTTGACGAGCTCATCGAGACTCTCCGATGAATCGAGGTAGCGCTGGCGCGAAGGCCGGGCTTCACTTGCACCTCCGCCCGCCTGTTGAAGCTCCCGAGGACTGCGGTCACTGCCTTGAATCTGGCTCATCGATGCCTCCTGATATGTTGGTAAGTGAATGGATTCGAAAGCGACGCGCAAAAAAAACCGGCCATCATTGGATGGCCGGATCGCGCGTTGCGACGTGGACTGCCAAGCATCGGCGGAAGAAATGTTCCGCGTTTTTTTACATTAACACTGCGTCTTGCTAAGTCAAGAGCCGCTGTAGCGCGGTCGAACCAAAGATCGTTTTCTGACTAGTCAGAAAGTCGACTTGGGTAACGACGCGGTTCCTTTCAACTTCCCTTCGCAGCTATTGCTGTGCGCACTTGGCGCGATCTCGTACGAAGGGCGGGGCGGCGGGCGCGAGCGCGAGAACCGTGCGGACTACGTCTCAATGTACTTCGACTGCAGCAGCACGCAGTCGCGATGGAACTCCAAGTAGCGCCGTTGTCCGTCTGTGAATTTGCCGACATTCATCCGACGATCGGGATCGATCCCGAGCCTTCGTAGCGAATCCTTATGCGCCACCGGCGAGACGAGCACATCCCCATTGTCCTCGAAGCCGATGAACCCTCGATCGAAGAGGTGATCGGCGTTTGGCGTGAGCAGTAGCCCGTTTTCCCCGTCGAGCCGCTCTTCGTTGCTCGAGTCCCGCCACGGCTTGCAGTGGCTTGCAATCAGATGCTCCATCCGATTGACCTTGGTGATGCGGCACGCCTTTTCTATCCGAGCGACCTCTGCCTTGAAGCGCCCCTGACCGCGGCGGGCCAGCACCAAAGCCTCTCGCACAGTTGATTCGAGGGAGCCGTTGTCACGAACAACGTCCAACTCGTGCTCTTCCCATTGCTCCAGGCCGATGGCGGGCAAGCCAGGCGCGGCCTCCACCGCGACGCGCCCAGCCAGTATGGCCCGCGCCTCTGCGCCGATGAGTTCGATCAATAGCCCTGCGAGAGCGCCGTTCAGGCCGGTCAGATATACGGCCTGCAAGCCTCTGCCATCGGCATGTAGTGGCGCGTATTTGTCCGGAAGTAACTGGCGAATCCGGTCCATGTAATCGGCTGGCCGGATGCCATGAGACAGTCTCGAGAAGAGGACATCCACCCGCCATCCGATCTTGTCCCAGTACGCACCGGCATTTCCGAACTCGAGCGGCTTTGGTGCCTCATAGCAGTGCGACCGTGCGATTCCGATGGCCTGGATGCGGGCATAGGCAAACGACAGTACGGCGTCACCAGGCGCGACAACCCGCATGAAATCGTAGTAAGGGTTCTGGTGTCCGTTGACCTTTCGCTTCGGCGACCAGATGTATCCGCCGTCCACCTCCTGGCGGAACGTCTGCTTGTGGTTGACCCACCAATAGCGCATCCCCGCTCAGATCTCCGGCACGAAAGTGCGAACGTAGCGGGACAAGTGGTAGCCGACGAGGTGAACGTCGCCACTATCGAGCCGTTGCGGCTGCCCCTCAAGAAACTTCGGGAACGCCTTCGGTTCGAGCACCCAAACCTCTTTGTGAGCCCGCTCGCCCGACTCGATCCACCATCCCGGAATCAGCACCACCGGCCTTACCCGAACACGTCGGCCAGTTCCGGCCTCAATTTCATTCGCCAGCCACGATGCCTGTGCTCTGGCCTGTGTGATCGGATCGCGATCGCCCGGCATTCCATTTCGAAGCAAGAGATCACCGTCGAAGGAGACCTCGGCCTTGCCGCGATTTGGCTTCTTCCATGTTTTTGTCTCGATGGAGAAGACGCCAGCAGGGCCTACGACGACATGGTCGACGTTGAACCCGTTTGCCGGCACATCATGGAAGACATCGTAGCCTTGGGATCTCAGGCGATCGAGGAACTGACCGACCGCCCTTTCGCCTTGTGCAGCGAGTTTGAGATTCCGGATTTCAGGGCGATATTTGCGAAAGCGAAGCGCTGCGAACGCTATCGCGATGACAGCAAAGCCGATATACAGGCGCGGGTTGGGCGGAGCGTTCCAGTAGGAGCGGAAAAGCTCGATTGCAGCAAGAGCGATCGAAGCTCCGGCGATGAGGAACGGCAGCTCGAGCTTCTTCTCGAAGAGCTCTTGCCTCCTCTCCTCGCAGGACTGACCGGGGAGGCGGAGCGGCTTCGCCTTTATGGGCGATTTTGTCTCTTGGGCGGCCGACATTAGCGAAGTTTAACGTCTGCACCCATTTCGGGCCAGCCATCGTCCGCGGTAAGCCTAGAGGAACGCCTCGCTCTGCCCTGCCCTCAAGGCGTCACCAGCTCGACCGTCGGAAAGTATCCTCGGTAGCGTGCGGCGTCTCGCGTAAGGATCGGCCATCGCCGCACAGCAGCGTGAGCGCCAACAAAGAAGTCGGCCAGTACCCCATGGCGCGTGCCTCCCCGTTTCCGGTACAGCATGCGCGCCTTCGCGGCGAGGAAGAGCGCATCGCGCGGCATCTCCTCGAAGGTGAGCTCGGCCTCTTCGATCACGGCATCGAGCGCCTCCACCGAGCTGAATCCCGCGCCCAGCTCCGCGTAGATGACCGGGTTCACGAAGAGCGGCCCTCGGCGCGACCACTCGTCGAGCCGCGCGATCGACCAGTCGGCCCATTTCGGATCCGCCGCGAACACGTCCATGAGGACGTTGGTGTCGACCAAAATCACTTGCGAAAGCCCGGATCCTTCGCGTCCTGGGCGTAACCGCGAAGCAGCTCCATGAGCGCCTCGGTGCGCGGCGCTTTGCCAGCCCGCCCGCGCAATGCGGCGAACCGTCCCTTGGCGGCCTTCCCGCGCCGACGCGCCGCGGGCTCGATGCGCACCCCATCAGGCTCGAGGTATGTGAAGACGACCTTGTCCCCGGGTTCGAGCCCCAGAAACTCGCGCATGGCCTTCGGAATCGTGACCTGGCCCTTGACGGTGACGGTGCTGTCCATGGCTGCACCTCTTGGTAATACCTACCCGCCTATGGTAATACCCGCCTCAATTGGGGAAAGGGGCGCGCAGGTCTGCATCCCCGCGCGGGGCCGCAGCCTGTCAACGACACAATCGTGATCTCGGAGACTGGGGGGCGGCTCACGTGCTGAGCTTCCCCGCGGGGAAGATGCGATATGAGACTTCTCTCCTTGCCATCCATACGCAGTTTGCGTATACTCATCATGCGTGCCCAATTCATCGAGCTGCCCGCCTTCGAGCGTCATCGACAGCGCTATCTGGACGACGACCAATTCCGGCTCCTTCAGGTCGGTCTCCTGCGAGATCCGGAATGCGGCGATGTGATCGCGGCTACCGGTGGATTGCGAAAGATGCGCTTCGGCGACGTCCGCCGCGGCAAAGGCAAGCGAGGCGGGTTGCGGGTCATCTACTACTGGCGCGAGAAAGAGGCGCAATTCTGGCTCTTCGCGGTCTACGACAAGGATGAGATCGACGACCTCTCCTCGACCGAGAAGAAGGCATTGAAGGCGATGCTCGATACCGAATTGGAGGCGAGGCAATGAAGCGCAGGCTCTTTGACGAAATCGCGGAGGGATTCAAGGCACTCGCCGACCAGCGCGAAGGCAAGCGGACGCTGCGCACGCATACGGTCGAGGTGAAGCCTGCCCCCAAGGTGAAAGCCCGCGAGCTGATCGAGCTTCGCGAGCGCCTGAACATGTCGCGGGCGGTGTTTGCCCGCTATCTCCGAACGAATCCCAGGACGCTCGAGAATTGGGAGCAGGGCCGTGCCCGTCCCAATGCCCAAGCCGCAGTGCTCATTCGCCTGGTGGAGCGGTATCCGGACACAGTCGCAAGGCTCGCGCAGATCTAGCAGCCGTCCGGCTGCAATAGGTCCCACCGGTTCCCGTAGAGATCCTCGAACGCGGCCACCGTCCCGTACGGCTCGCGTCTCGGCTCTCGCACGAATCGCACGCCCTTCGCCTTGTACGCCTCGTAGTCGCGCGCCTGGCGCATCGCGCTTGAGGTGGCGCTGGGTTTGCACTCCGCTGATCCACTGGATCACTTAGCTGATCCACTGGATCAGTCGAATGCAAACGCGCATTTTCGGCACCGACACACAATCCCCGGCCCCCAACCATCAACGCACCGCCATCACACGACGATCGGAATCCACGATGAAATCCATCCGATCGTGCTCGCCGGCCTTCCCTCCACGGATCGGCCAGAGCGCGCTGTCCGCAATGGCGCCTTCGGACTCGATCGCCCCGTCCTTTCGAGGCCTCGGTCCCGATAACGACCGGACCCACCAGAACCCCGGCTCTTCCGTCCATGGCAGGCAAACTTCGACCAGTATCCCGAGGTTCGATTCCATCTCCGGTCGGATGACGATTGCCAGGTCGCCAACTTTGCATCTCATCGGGGCCTCCATCGACAGACCACTGCGATCTTGACTGCAGCTTCCACGATAGCGCGCGCCACGCTCATCAGGTGAGCCACCAAGGACGTCGTCCACCGGACTGTCCCCAGCGCGTTGGAAGGAGAATCCACCCCGCCGGTTGAGCGTCCCAACATGGGCATACATACTTCCAAAATGGACGTTTCAGTCACCCAGTTCAAGCAGCGCTGCCTGGAGCTCATCCGGCGCGTCGAGGCGACCGGCAAGCCCGTGACGATCACGCGGCACGGGAAAGCCGTCGCCCAGCTCGAGCCGTCGCCCACCGCAACCGCGCAGGGCCTGAAACCCTGGGAGAGGTTGCGCGGGCGCGCGCGCTGGCTCGGCGATCCCGGCGAGACGTTCATCTGCGAGAAGGACATCCGGGGACTCTGAGTGGGTGTGCTGCTCGATACCCACATGTGGGTGTCGTGGCTTTCGGGCCCCGCTCGACGTGCCCGTCGCCCTCGTGCCCAACTCGCTCCCGGAACGCCTGCACAACGATCCGGCCGATCGCCTGACCGCGGCCACCGCCAAGGCCTATCGATTCCAGCTGGCCACCCACGACGAGACGCTTCGCAGGCTTCGCGTTGTCCCGATTTGGAAAGCGTGATGGAGCCGTCCTTTCGATTGGAAACGCGCCGTTGGGGTCACCCAGCCGCGAATCTCCCCTCGCAGGGAGGCGGGGATCCCGTCAACGCCCTGCAAGCGAGTCCGTTGAATACGAACGGTCTATACTCCGCTGATATCGGAAATGCCGCATGGAAAAGCCCCTACAAGTTCGCGCATTCTGGGACGATGAAGCCAAGGTATGGGTCGCCGAGAGCGACGACGTGCCGGGTCTCGTCACGGAAGCGGCGTCCGTGGATCAGCTCGTCGACAAGTTGAAGACGCTGATTCCGGAGCTCCTTGCGGAGAACGGCATCGAGGCTTCCGGCGAAATTCCCTTCCGGCTCGTGAGCGAGATCGAGGTCGTCTCTCACCAACGCGCTGCGTAGCCGTGGCCGATTATTCCGGCGAGCTCAAGCGGCTCCTCGCCGCGGCCGGATGCGTATTCCGCCGCCCCGGAAAGGGCGACCACGAGATTTGGTACAGCCCTATCACCGGGAAGAGCTTCCCGGTCGACCACCGCATCGTGTCTCGCCATACAGCCAATGGAGTGCTGAAACAGGCGGGCCTGTCCAAGACCTTCTAAGCCTTTCCATGCCGGGCGAATTGGTGCACAGGGCGCCGTGGGCTCGTAGGCGTCGGCAAGCCGGGCCACGAGGGGGAGCTATGCCGTTCACGGCCCCCCGCCGCTCAAGCCTCCAGCGGGTCGGGATCTTCCAAGGCTTGCCCCTTCCCTCCAGGCCGACCGTTGGCGCCCTCGGCCGGTATCTCTCCCACCCTCTCCTCCACATCCCCGTTCTGCGCCCTGTGCCTCAACGCATGATCGACCAGCACCAGCGCAAGAAACGCCTCCGCAATCGGTGTGGCGCGGATCCCAACGCATGGGTCATGCCGCCCGTGCGTCTCGATCGTCGCCGCATTCCCCTCGATGTCGATCGTCCTTCTCGGCAACCGAATTGACGACGTGGGCTTCACCGCGATCGACACCACGATGTCCTGCCCCGTCGAAATCCCCCCGAGAATCCCGCCCGCGTTGTTCGAGAGGAAGCCCTCAGGCGTCATCTCATCCGAGTGCTCGGTCCCGAGCTGCTCGACGCTCCTGAATCCCGCCCCGATCTCGACTCCCTTGACGGCGTTGATGCCCATCATCGCCTTCGCGATGTCGGCGTCCAGGCGGTCGTAGATCGGCTCGCCCCAGCCCGAGGGCACGCCCGAAGCCACGACGGTGAGCCGCGCGCCGACCGATTCGCCGGACTTGCGCAGCTTGTCCATGTACGCCTCGAGCTCGGCCACGCGAGAAGCGTCGGCGACAAAGAAGGGATTGCCCTCCGCGCCCACGTCGTCCCACGACTTGAACTCCACCCGGTTGGGCCCGAGCTGCGAGAGATAGCCGCGCACGGCCACACCGTAGCGCTCGCGCAGCCACTTCTTCGCGACCGCCCCGGCCGCCACCGCCGGCGCCGTCAACCGCGCCGAGGAGCGTCCGCCGCCGCGCGGATCGCGGATGCCGTACTTGCGCAGGTACGTGTAGTCCGCGTGCCCGGGCCGGAACGAGTTGGCGATCTTCGCGTAGTCCTTCGAGCGCTGGTCCTCGTTGCGGATGAGGAGCGCGATGGGCGTGCCCGTCGTCTTCCCCTCGTACACGCCCGAGAGGATCTCCACGCGGTCCTCCTCGCGACGCTGCGTCACGTGGCGCGAGGTGCCGGGCTTGCGCCGGTCGAGGTCGGGCTGGATGTCGGCTTCGGATAGCTCCATCCCCGGCGGGCAGCCGTCGATCACGCAGCCGATCGCGGGGCCGTGGGATTCGCCGAAGGTGGTGACGGTGAAGAGGGTGCCGAGGGTGGAGCCGGACATGGATGCAGTTTACTGCATCCCCTCTTAGTGAGGCGGATCAAGGGGTTGGAGGGGCGGTTAAGGTCGCAAATTGCGACCTTAGAGCCCATCGGGTCACCGGCCGCCATTGCCATGTGCATATTTTGTATGCATAGTTAACCATGCGCGCCCAGCTCGATCCTTCGCTCGGCGTGTCCCCGCAAGGAGCACCTATCCCATGAAGGCTGAATACGACTTTTCCAAAGGCAAGCGCGGCTCGGTCATCGCCGCAAAGGGCAAGACCCGCATCTCCATCTTCATCGATAACGCGATCCTCAGTGAATTCCGCGCCCGCGCCGAAAAGGCAGGCACGGGATACCAGACGCTGATGAACGATGCGCTCCGCAAGTACCTTTCGCAGGCGGCCCAGCCGGTGACCGAGCAAATGCTGCGCAACGTCCTGCGCGAGGAGATCCCTGAATACCTGGCGCGGGCCCAGGGGCGGGCGCGGGGGAAGGCGAAGTGAAGGCGATTTGAGGTCACAGTTTGTGACCTCAAACGAGAGAGGCTCATCCAGTGAGCCCCCCCCTCTCCAGAATCGAACCATGAATCCCCCGATCCCTTCCCACCTGCCAATCGAGCAGCGGATCCTCTTCGTGCGAGGCGAAAAGGTGCTCCTCGACAGGGACCTGGCGGATCTCTACGGAGTCGAGACCAAGGCCCTGAACCGCGCGGTAAAGCGCAATTCGGATCGCTTCCCGGCCGACTTCATGTTCCAACTCACCGAGGTGGAGGCCGTCGATTTGAGGTGCCAAATTGGCACCTCAAAGCCGGCGCCCGTGCGCCAGTCCGGCCGCGGCGGTCGTCGGTATCTCCCCTATGTCTTCACCGAGCAGGGAGTGGCGATGCTGTCCGGCGTGCTCAACAGCAAGCGCGCCATCATGGTCAACGTCGAGATCATGCGAGCGTTCGTACGGCTTCGGCAGCTTCTCTCCGCGAACGCCGAGCTTTCCCGCAAGCTCGACGCCCTGGAGCGCAAGTACGACGCGCAATTCAAGGCGGTCTTCGACGCGATCCGGCAGTTGATGGCGCCGCCTGACAAGCCGAAGCGGTCCATCGGGTTCGTCCGCTAGTCCACGAACCCGCCAGTCCACGTGTCGACATTGAAGAGCCCGAGCCGCTGCGCGCGAGACGCCGCTATCATGTCTTACTTTCGTCTTACATCGGCCGACCCCATGGAAACCACCCGCCTGTCGAGCAAGGGCCAGATCGTCCTTCCCCGCTCCATCCGCGCCGCCAAGGCCTGGCGCCCGGGGCAGACGCTCGCCGTGGTGAGCACGGAGGAAGGCGTGCTGCTCAAGCCCGTGAAGGCGTTTGCCGCTTCCCGGCTCGACGAGGTCGCCGGGTGCCTGCGCTACAAGGGCCGGCCGAAGACCATCGAGGAAATGGACGCAGCGGTCGCCGCGGAAGCGAAGCGCCGGCGCAAATGATCGCGATCGACACCAACGTGCTCGTGCGGCTGCTGGTGGGCGACGAGCCACGGCAGGCGCGGCGCGCGCGGCGGCTGGTCGAGAATTCGGACATCTTCGTCGGCACGAGCGTGCTGCTGGAGACCGAATGGGTGCTTCGGTCCGCATACCGATTCGATGCGGACGCCATTTCCGGCGCCTTCCGCGGCCTTCTCGGGCTTCCCAACGTCGTGCCCGAATCGCCCGCGGCGTTTGCCCAGGCTCTCGACGGATACGACGCGGGGCTCGATTTCGCCGATGCGCTGCATCTCGCATCCGCTCACGCGGCGACTGGCTTCTACACCCTCGACCGGCGCCTCCTCCGGTCGACAGGAGGCAGGCACGTGCCGGTGGAAGCCGTGCCCGAGTGAAGCCCTCCCGCGATTCGATCTACCCATCGAGGATCGCGGACCCGAGACTTCGCGCATTGCCCGCTGCATCGCCGGCGCGCGCGTGCCCGCCCGAGGATTGCGGTGGCATCCCCGGCTACCAGGGCTTCCTGGAGGCAGCCCTCGACCCGTTCCATGCCGACCATCGGAAAATGCGCCAATGGATCGGCGGCGGCTTCGATCCCGAGGCGTTCGACGTCGACGCGGCCGATCGCAGGGTTGCCCGGATCCGGTAGCTCCGCGGGCGGGTGATTTGTGCTCCCTGCCTGATCCATTGGATCAGGCGAATGCAAACGGGGTATCGAAGACGCCCCTCGGTCGATCGATTTGCACTCCGATGCAATGTGTCCGCCCTGGTTCTTACATTTGAGCATAGGGTCAACGCGCTTCGCCTCGAGCCGTTGTATTACAATTGGCCATTATCTGTCTTACACGTTGCCAATGCCCATCTCGGTTCGCCTTCCCCCGCGCGTGGAGCAGCAATTGGCGGCTTACTGCGCACATACACGGCTCACCAAGAGCGAGGCGGTCAAGCGTGCGCTCGAGCGGCTCTTCCAGGAGGAACCGCCAGGTCCAGGACTGAGCCCCTCGGCCAGGCGCTTCATCGGCAGCGACAAGCGGCCGGGCGACGTCGCGCGGCACTCGAAGCGTTTGCTTCGCGAGCACTTCCGGGGCAAGTGATGGAGCGTGTCCTGGTGGACACGGGCTTTCTCGTGGCGCTGGGCCGCGCGCGCGATCCGCTTCACCAAGCCGCGGCGGCCTACATGGCAAGCGCCACGATGCCCCTCGCGACGGTGACCGCGGTAGTCGTCGAAGCATGCCATTTTCTTCGCCTCGATTCCCGCCGCTCCCTGCTCGACTGGCTGGCCACCGATGGCCCCGCCGTGATCGAGGTACCGCCGCAAGCGTATCCCGAGCTGTCCGCGACGATGGCACGCTATGGGGATCGTGACATCGATTTCGCCGATGCCGCCCTGGTTTGGCTCGCCGAGCAGACGGGGCACCGATCCATCCTCACGATCGATGAGGCGGACTTCGGGCGCTTCCGGCTCAAGGGCCGCGCCCGATTCGACCTGGTGAAATGGCAAGGATGTGCACCCCCCGTTTAGACCGGTATAGACTAGATTCTCCGAACCTTCCCCATGCTTGCCCACATGCCCGAGATCGGCGCCTACGACGCCAAAACCCACCTTCCCAAGCTGCTCGAGCGCGTGCGCCGCGGGGAGCGTTTCATCATCACGAAGCACGGACGCCCCGTCGCCGAGCTGGGGCCGGTGACGGCGCGCGACCCGAAGTCCATCGCCAAGGCCCTTCGACAGCTTCGCGAGGGGCGTGAAGCGCTGGCGCGCCGCGGAGTGCGGCTCTCGCGGATCCTGCGCAAGGGCGAGAGCCTGCGCGATCTGGCGCATAGGGGCCACCGGGCCTGAGCCGTGTTCGTCCTCGACAGCTCGGCTGCGTTGGCGATGCTCCTGCCCGACGAGGCGAGCGAGGCTGCCGATGCGCTTGCCGTCCGCCTGGGCGAAGGCACCGTGTCCGTCCCGACGATCTGGCCCCTGGAGATGCGCAACGCCCTGCTCGCCGCGCTCAAGAGCCGCAGGATCACCGCTGGCGAGTTCGACGAGCGCCTGGAAGTCCTCGCCCTGCTGCCCGTCGAAGTGGCGCCCCCGGCCGACGATGCGGCGCTCGAGCGGACGGTCGCGTTGGCGCGCCGCTACGACCTCTCCGTCTACGACGCTTCGTACATGGATCTCGCGAGGCAGCTTGGGTTGCCGCTGGCGACCCTCGACTCGAGACTGCGCAAGGCGTGCAAGGCGCACCGCGTCTCCGTCCTGCCTTAGTTACCCGTCCGCTTTCCGTCACCCACTCCCCATGACCGAATCCCCCACCGAATCGAACGACGGCTTCGCCGCCCTCGGC
This sequence comes from uncultured beta proteobacterium, assembly GCA_963741815.1. Lineage (GTDB taxonomy): Bacteria > Pseudomonadota > Gammaproteobacteria > Burkholderiales > Usitatibacteraceae > Usitatibacter. The sequence goes on along the minus strand of CAVUJI010000002.1, from coordinate 359,616 downwards.
CTCGACCCCCGCATCCTCGAAGCCCTCACCCTCCTCGGCTACGAGGAGCCCACGCCGATCCAGCAGCAGACCATCCCCCCGCTCATCGAGGGGCGTGACCTGCTGGGCCAGGCCGCCACCGGCACCGGCAAGACCGCCGCCTTCGCGCTGCCCATGCTGCAGCGCCTCGCCACGCAGGGCCACGGCGAGGGACCGCTCGCCCTCGTCCTCGTGCCCACGCGCGAGCTCGCGATGCAGGTCGCCGAAGCCGTGCACCGCTACGGCAAGGCGCTCGGCGCGCGCGTGCTGCCGGTCTACGGCGGCCAGCCCATCGGCCGGCAGATCTCGGCGATGCGCTCGGGCATGGACGTCGTCATCGCCACCCCGGGCCGCGCCCTCGACCACCTGCGCCGTGGCAGCCTCGACATGCGCGGCGTGAAGATGCTCGTGCTCGACGAGGCCGACGAGATGCTCGACATGGGATTCGCCGACGACATCGAGGCGGTGCTGCAGCAGGCGCCGGCCGAGCGCCAGACCGTGCTCTTCTCCGCCACCATGCCGCCGCGCATCGAGGCCATCGCCAAGCGCAACCAGCGCGATCCGGTGCGCATCCGCATCGCCAAGCCCGCGGCCAAGGCGGGCGAGGAACCGAAGGTGCGCCAGCAGGCCTACCTCCTCGCGCGCAACGCGAAGGTGGCCGCCCTCGGGCGCATCCTCGACCTCGAGTCCCCGGCCGCCGCGATCGTCTTCTGCCGCACGCGCACCGAGGTGGACGAGCTCACCGAAACGCTCAACGCCCGCGGCTACGCATCGTCCGCCCTGCACGGCGGCATGACCCAGGAGCAGCGCGACAAGGTGATGCGCCGCCTGCGCGCCGGCGAGTCCGAGCTCCTCATCGCGACCGACGTCGCCGCCCGGGGCCTCGACATCGAGCACCTCACCCACGTCGTGAACTACGACCTGCCCCCCTCGCCCGAGTCGTACGTCCACCGCACGGGACGCGTCGGCCGCGCCGGACGCGAAGGGGTCGCCATCACGCTGGTCGAGCCGCGCGAGCATTACCAGCTGCGCAACATCGAGCGCCTCACGCGCCAGAAGATCGAGATGGCGAAGGTGCCCACGGTCGAGGACCTGCGCGCGCGCCGGCTCGAGTTGACCGAGGCGGCGCTGCGCGAGGCGCTCGCCGAGGACGACAACGACCACTTCCGCGTCGTGATCGACGCGCTCTCCGCCGAGCACGACCCGGTCGAGATCGCCATGGCCGCGGTGAAGCTCTACCACCGGGCCACCCTCGGCGATGCGGCGGAAGGCGAAGACGAGGAGGAGGCGCACGAGGAGTCCGCAGCGTTGAAGGGCTCGGGGCACGAGGCGCGGGCTCCGTCGAAAGGCACGGGGCACGAGGCGTTGGCTCCGTCGAAGGGCGCGGCGCACGAGGCGCGGGCTCCGTCGAAGGGCGCCGCGCACAAGGCGAAGCGCACCGAGGCGCCCTACGGTCTCGTCTCCCAGGGCGGCATGGCGCGGCTCTTCATCAACGCGGGGCGCGAGGCGTCGATCCGGCCGCAGGACCTGGTGGGTGCCATCGCCAACGAGGCGGGCGTGGCCGGCGCCCTCATCGGCGCCATCCAGGTCGCCGACCGCTTCTCGATCGTCGAGGTGCCCGAGGAGCTCGCCGACCAGGTGATCGACGCGATCGGCCGCACCAAGCTGCGCGGGCAGAAGGTGCGCGTGCGCCGCGACCGCGCCGACGACGGGGACGGGGACGGCGGGAGGGCCACTTCGCATGGCGCCGGAGGAGCCCGGCCTCCCAAGCGCCCGCCGAGCGCGAAGCACGGCCGGAAGTAGGCGAAAAGCCCACGCGAGCTGTGGCGAGGGCTTCCCGTCGAGCGTATTGCCGAGCCGGCCTATGCAGTGAAGCACGCCACCTATTGCCGAGCTGGCCTATGCAGTGAAGCACGCCACCTATTGCCGAGCCGGCCTATGCAGTGAAGCACGCCACCTATTGCCGAGCTGGCCTATGCAGTGAAGCACGCCACCTATTGCCGAGCCGGCCTATGCAGTGAAGCACGCCACCTATTGCCGAGCTGGCCTATGCAGTGAAGCACGCCACCTATTGCCGAGCTGGCCTATACAGTGAAGCACGCCAGGACCTCGAGGGCCGCCTCGCGGTCGAGATGTCCGGTACCTCATTTCGGGGTATGACGCCACCCGTCACAACTGCCCCTCGACGTCCCTCTGCACAGCAACGCGTCTTATGACGCCGCGCGCCATACCCCCGCGCCGCGTCATGGATGCCGTGCAATAGCCCCGGAGACACTCGCGCTTTGTAACGGCCGGCGTCATACCCCGAATTGAGGTACCCCGGCATCTTCTCCGGTGGGGTGGCCCCGCCCGGCTCCCGCTGATCCACTGGATCAGCCGAATGCAAACCGCCGCTCAAGGCATACCACCTCCATCGCAGGCTCATCCCCTGAGCCTCGCGCCGCTCACCATCCCGGTGATCGGTCGGATTCCCGCCTCTCGCCCGGATGACCGCAATGCAGTCTCGCATTCGCGGAGTATATTATGGGCATATACAGCGACCGTTCGCGGCCGGCGGAATTTCCGTCGTCCATCGAGTTCGAGTGGGATCCCGGCAACCTGATGAAGAACGAGAAGCACTCGGTGAGCGACGCCGAGGCCGAGCAGGTGTTCTTCAACGAGCCCCTGCTCGTGCTCGACGATTCGGCCCACAGCGACGCGGAAGCTCGCTGGCACGCGCTCGGGCGCACGAACGAGCGTCGCTTGCTCCAGGTCACGTTTACGCTGAGGGCGAACGGCACGCGAGTGCGAATCATCTCCGCCCGCCCGATGCACCGCAAGGAGAGGAGAGTCTATGAGCAGGCCACTCAAGCGAATCCCTGAGCTCCGCTCGGAGGACGAGGAACGCGCGTTCTGGGGCGCGAAGGGCCGCGACTCCACCGAGTACCTGGACTGGAGCAAGGCGCGCGTGGCGAGATTCCCCAACCTCAAGGCCTCCACCCGGGCGATCTCGCTGCGGCTCCCCGTCGCCCTGCTCGAGCGCATCAAGCTCGAGGCCAACAAGCGCGACGTCCCTTACCAGTCGTTGATCAAGGTCTGGCTGGCGGAGAAAGTCGCGGGACGCTGACGCCATTGGCAAGACGGCCCGGGGCGCGTGCATCCCCCCGGACCGCCCGCCGACGCCGCATCACGCGACGATCGGCTCCAGCGCCTTGCCGATCCGCTCGCCCTGCGCGGCGTTGATCATCCCGCCCAGGATCTTGCCGAAGCGCTCGTCCTGCACCCCGCTCACGATGTACTGGTAGCGGTACGCCTTGAGGAACGCATCGCCCACCGCCGCGCGCTCGTCGGCCTGCAGCTTGCGATCCATCATGCCGAGGAAGTAGTCGGCATCCGCCTTCGCCTGCATCTGCAGGATGCCGTCCACGGCGCCGACGAGCGCGATGAGATCGTCCACGGCCTTGTCGCGCTCCTTGGCCGAGAGCTTCGCGTCCTCGCGCATCCACTCCAGCTCGTCGAGGATCGCGTGCTGCGATTCCTCCCGCCAGTGGAACATGAAGACGTCCTTCCAGAGCTCGGAGAGGTCGCCGTCCGGCTCGATGCTCGAGCGGTAGTGCACCTGCGTGAAGAGCTCGATGTGGCAGGTGAGCCCGAGCACCGCCCACGTCGACTAGGCGAGCACGGCGCCGGCGACGTCGTTGGGCTGCGGCATGAAGGTGTAGCCGGCGGGCATGCCCTCGCCCGTCATCGCTTCCATGCGCCGGAAGAGCTCCTGGTGCTTGAGCTCCTCGTCGGTGAAGCGCACCAGCGCCTCGAGGGCCACCTGGTCGCCCATCCAGTGGTCGCGGCTCACCTCGAGGATCTTGGCGCCGATGAAGCGCTCGACCAGGCCGAACATGTTGGCGTACGTGCGGCCCTGCATCTGGCTGAACAGGCGCTTCTCGGTCGCGGTGAGGAAGGGCACGCGCGCGACCATCGACAGGCCGTCGGGCAGGAACTTGCGGGCGAAGTCGAGCTTGCGGCCGCGGATCACGTCGCGGTCGATGTCCCAGCGGATGCGCTTCGAGTTCTCGATGCACTTGGCGTAACGCAGGGTGAGGGTCGGGATGGTCATGTCCATGGGATTCTCCTGGTGAGGGTGTCGTCGAAGGTTGTCGTCGCAGGCGCAGCGGGGCGAGGCCGTTTCGTCGCGCGATGCGAACGCCGCGAATGATGGGCAAGCCGGCCGCGCGGGCCTTGGCCGATGCGCCGCGTTTCTTGCGTGAGGCGCTTCCCGCCGCAGATCGCTTGACCGGCACGCCGCGCCGCTTTCCCTGGACGCCGGAGGGGGTGCGTCGGGTAACATGGCGCCAGACGCCCCTGTGGAGCTACCCCATGGACGCCCTGTCCGAGATGCTGAAGGCGGTTCGCCTCACGAGCGGCATCTTCCTCGAGGCCGAATTCACCGCGCCCTGGTGCATCGACTCCGCCCCCGGCGACGAGGACATCGCCCACATCCTCCCGAACGCGGAGCAGGTGTCGATCTACCACCTGCTCACCGAGGGCCGCTGCCGGGCGAAGCTCCCCGGGCCCGGTCCCTCGATCGAGCTGGAGGCGGGCGACCTCATCCTCTTTCCCCACGGCGACGGGCACCTGCTCGGCAGCGACCTGCACATGGCGCCGCGCGACGCGGCGTCGCTCGTGGAGCCGTCGCCCGACGGGGGGCCCGGGCACATCCGCCACGGCGGCGGCGGGGCCCGCACCCGCTTCGTGTGCGGCTACATGGCGTGCGACAAGCGCATGTGCAAGCCGCTGCTCGCCGCGCTGCCCCGCATGCTCAAGGTGTCGCTTCGCGACTCGCCCGCGGCGGCGTGGATCGAGGCCACGATCCGGCGCGCGGCGCTGGAGACCCGCGCGCCGAGCGCGGGCGGCGACGTGGTGCTCGCCCGGCTGGCGGAGCTGCTCTTCGTGGAGGGGCTGCGCGAATATGTGCGCTCGCTTCCCGAGCGCCAGCAAGGCTGGCTCGCCGGCCTGCGCGATCCCCACGTCGGGCGCGCCCTCGCGCTGCTGCACGCGGATCCGGCACGCGACTGGGCGGTGGAAACGCTCGCCCAGCAGGCCGGGCTGTCGCGCTCGGCGCTCGCCGATCGATTCGCGGCCCTGATCGGCGAGCCGCCGATGCAGTACCTCACGGGATGGCGCATGGCCCTCGCCGCGCAGGCGCTGTCGACGAGCAACGATGCCGTGGCGCGCATCGCGGAGCGCGTGGGCTACGAATCGGAGGCCGCGTTCAATCGCGCGTTCAAGCGGGAGTTCGGCACGCCGCCGGCGGCATGGCGGCGCGCGGCGCGGGTTCCTTCCCGGGAAGAAGCCGCCTGCCCGGTCGCGCAGGCGGCGGGGGCTTAGGCGCCTCGCCTTCCCCTACGCCCTCGCCTGCCGCAGCAACCGCCACGCCATAAACCCGAGGAACCCCACCCCCAGCACCAGCACCGCCCACAGCAGCATGCGTCGCGGCCCCAGGGCCGCGAGCCATTCCGGCCAGATCGACTCCGGCACGAGCGCGGCGTGCACCGGCCCGACGTCGGCCCGCGGCAGCGCCCTCTCGGCCCCCTGCTCGTAGCCGGGCACGAGCAGGGCGATCGGGACCCACGCCGGGCGCGCCTCCGCGTTGCCGAACGCGAGCGTGAACGGGCCCTCGCCGCGCGCGACGAAGACCGCCTGGGCGGGCCGCCAACCGAGCTCGAGCACCGGCAGCACCCGGCCGATGCCCGCGGTGTCGGGGTCGACCCGCACGCGCCACTCGCGCCCGGCCTGCACCGCCACCTCGACGGGCGGCGCCTCGAGCACCAGGCCGTCCCGCACGAGCCGATAGAAGGTTCCGCTCGCCACCGGCCGCCACGGATCGACCGCCGAGTCGCGGGTCGCGATGTCGAAGCGGGCCACCCAGTTGTCGCCGGGCACCACGACGCGCACCGTCTCGACCGGCACGCGCGCACCCGGCGCGAAGCGGAACTCGCCCGGCTTCCCGCCCTTCACCCCCTGCGCCACGAGCACGCCCGACAGCGGCAGCGGCTGGCGCCCGGCGAGCTCGGCCACGATGCGCTGCACCGGAAACCCGCGCCCCAGCCAGGTGACGCGCAGGTACTTCGCGCGCAAGCCGTGGGTGGGCACGCGCGCCTGGACGAGCGACCGGCCGTCGTGCTCGAGGCGCACGACCGAGCCCGACGCGACGCTGGATCGCCAGTGCTGCAGGTCGTCGCTCGCATCGACCGTCACGCGCACCACGGGCGCGGCGGCCGGGTCCCAGTCGAAGACGAGGGCCGCGAGCGGCTCCTTCACCCCGCTCGCATCGACGAGGTAGGCGACCGGCGCCGCCGCCTCCCCCGCCTTCGCCGTGCCCCCGATCGCCACGAGCGTGCCGTCCCCGGTGCGCACGGTGACCTGGGCGGCGGACTGGCCGGGAGGTGCGAGCCGGGTGACGGGAAAGTACGGCAGCGCGACCGTCTTCGCCGGCTCCCTCGGGCGCTCGGGCCCGCTCGCCCGCGCGATCGGCACCGGCTCGCCCTTGGCGTTGAACACGCGCACGTCCGCGAGGCCCGGTTGCGCGTCCCGGTACACGTCGAACGGCAGCGCGAAGCGCTGCAGCGCGTCGTGGCCCCGCGGGGTGAGGCGCGCCGTGTCGCGGAAGTCGGAGACCTCCTGGGCGCGGGCCCCGAGCGCGAGGACGAGGAGCAGCGTCAGCCCAACGCTTCTCATGCGCGCACCTGGGCGTGGCGCGGCGGCACCGGGGCGAGCCATCCGACCGCCAGCATCAGCACGCCCACGCCGATGAACGAGACCACGCGCTCGATCCCGCCCACATGCGAGAGGTCCACCACGAAGAGCTTCACCACGACGACTCCCATGAGTGCGGCGCCGATCATCCACACCGCGCGCGACGCCCGGCGCACGGCGAAGAGCATGAGGGCGAGCGCCAGCGCCGTCCAGAAGATCGACAGCGCCGCCTGCACCAGGACCGAGCGCAGCATCGGCTCGAGCCGATAGGGCACGGCCGCCCAGTGGTGGATCGTGCGCAGCAGCACTCCGTTCAGCCACACGAACGCGACGGCCCCGGCGACGATGCGCACGGCGGGGCTCGCCACCGCCGCCGCCGGCGCCAGGTCGCTTCGCACCGCCGCCCGCCACGCCGCCGCGAGCGCCACGACGACGAGCCCGTGCGCGAGGTCGAGGGCGTTCAGGAGCGGCAGGTACGGCAGCGGGTCGCTGCGCCCGTCGTGCGTCACGTTGGCGAAGAGCGACCACAGCGCGAACGCCCAGGCGAGGACGATCGCCACGCCGCCCCGGTGCGCCCCGGCGTGGGGGGACACGGGCCAGCGGGCATCCATCGCCGGCGCCGACACCGCGAGCATCCACAGCGCGGGCACGACCACCACCGCGCCCACCGACCACGCCGTCCCCCGCGCCGTGTATTCCGCCGCCGCCCAGTGCAGCTCGATGGCACCCAGGGCGCACACGAGCAGCGCGGAGCCCAGGTGCAGCGACTCGAGGTAGCCGGCCGGCGAGCGCGGGCCGTCGACGCGCAGCAGCCACGTGACTACCACCGATGCCGCGATCCACGCGAGCCACCCGCCTTCGGCGAAGGGATGGGACTGCCCGAGGAACGCGATCGCGAGGCACGCGGCCAGCACGGGCACGAAGGCGAGCGCGGGCCATGCCGCCTCGCCCCAGGCGGGGATGCGCCGCGCGGCGAGGCCCGAGGCGAGGGCCGTGCCGGCGAGGAAGCCGACCATCGCCGGCACCGAATGGTGCCAGGCCACGAACGCGTGGATCTCGTGGGCGCCGGCGAAAAGCCACCAGGCGAGGCCCCAGAGGAACGCGGGCGCGGCGAACGAGGGCCCGGGCACGCCGAGCCGGACCGCTCGCGACAGGAGCCGGCTCGTCGCGATCCCGGCGAAGGCGAGCAGCAGGGCACCCACGAACCCCGCATCAACGAGCGGCACGGTCGACGCGAGCCGCGGATAGGCGAGCACGAAGGCGCACCCGGCGGCCACCTGGAGCAGCATCCCGAAGGCGCGCGCGGGCCGGTGGTCCTGGCGGATCCCCACCCACAGCACCGCGGCACCCTCCACCGCCCACGCCGCCGAGGTCCACCGCGCGTCGAGGGCGAGCGGGATGGCGAGGGTCGCGAACCCGAGGGCGAGCGCGAGGAAGGCATCCCCCAGCATCGCCTGGCGGGTACCGCGCCGGCGCAGCCACGCACCGAGTGCCAGGTACATCGCCGCGGCGAGGAGGCACGAGTAGGCGAGCACGAACGGCATCCCGTGCACGAGCGCCGCCTGCAGCCCGAAGGCGGCGAGCGGCACGCCGAAGACCACCGTCGCGTCGATGAAATGCCGCAGTTCCGGCGCCGCCCGCCGCGTGAAGAGCACGGCGATCGCCACGTAGAGCACGAAGAAAGCGACGAGGAAGGGCTCGACGGTCGCGAAGTGCTCGGGCCGGTAGTAGCGCATCCCCCACGCGAGCCCGATGAGGAACGTGAAGACGAACCCCATCACGTTGAGCGGCCGCCACGCCTTGAAGAAGGCGACCGCGACGATGCCGAAGTTGAGCATCAGGTAGTACGAGAAGAGGGCCACGTGGCTGCCGGCGCCGGTCGAGGCGAGCACCGGGGCGAGGAAGCCGCCGCCAGCGCCGAACGCGGCGAGGATCAGCGCGTCCTGGGCCACGGCGAGGATCGCGGAGAGCACGGCGAGTGCCGCCAGCAGGACGAACGCGAGCCCCGGCGGGATCAGCTGGTACAGCCGCAGCGCCGCGAAGGTGGTGAGGTACAGCACGCCCACGCCCGCGCCCTGCAGCCCCAGCGCGTAGCCCGCGCGCCGCTCGCGCAGCTTCCAGCCCAGCACGAGCAGCACGACTCCCACGGCCGCGACACCCGCCACCCGCAGCTCGATCGGCACCAGGTCGCGGTCGGCCGCGTACTTGAGCAGGAACGCGAGGCCGAAGAAGAGGATGAGCAGCCCGATGCGTCCGATCGCGTTGCCGCCGCCCAGCCAGGCGAGGACGGGGTGGGGCCGCGACGGGGGCTCGGGCGCGCGGTCGGCGCCGGGTACGGGCGCCTGCCACGACCACTCGGCGGGGACGGGCGCGACCGGCTCGGGCGCGACCGGCTCGGGCGCGACCGGCTCGGGCGCGACCGGCTCGGGCGCGACCGGCTCCGGGGGTGTCGCGACCGCCCTCCCAGGCTCCGGCGCTTCCCCAGGGCGGATCGCGGCCTCCGATCCCCGCAGCGCCGACACCTCGAGGGACAGCCGCGCCAGCTCCCGCTCGAGCCGCTCCACGCGACGCTCCAGCGGCTCGGCGCGCGGCGCCGCCCTCGAAGGCGCCGGGCGCGTCCCCGACTCCCTCTGCGCGCGCACGACCAGCCCCACGAGCCAGCCCACGAACCCGAGCGTGACCGCCCCGCGCCATCCCCACAGCCCCGCGCCGAGGAGCCCGCCCACCGCCAATCCGATCCACATCATGGAGTGCCCTCCCTGGTCACTTCCAGTCGCCCCGCATCGCGAGCACGCGGCCCTGCAGCGCCTCGCGCGTCGCGTCCCCCGCGGGAACCGCCCCGCCCGCCTCCAGCCCGATGGGGGCGAGCACGCCGCGCTGGAACGGGTTGCGCATCGCGCGCCCCCCGAAGCGGCTGAAGAAGCTGCCCCACAGGCCCTTCAGCGCGAGCGGAATCACCGGCACCGGGGTGCGCTCGACGATCCGCTCGATGCCGCTGCGGAAGGGGTTAAGGTCCCCGTCGTCGGTGATGCGCCCCTCGGGAAAGATCGCCACCAGCTCGCCGCGCCCCAGCGCCTCGGCCACCTGGTCGTACGCCGCCTCGAGGAGCCGCTCGTCCACCTTCGCGGGCGCGATGGGAATCGCCTTGCCGGTGCGGAAGATGAACGAGAGCACGGGGAGGCGGAAGATCTGGTGGTCCATCACGAAGCGGATCGGCCGCGGGCTCGCGGCGAGGATCACGAGCGGGTCGACGAAGCTTACGTGGTTGCACACGAGCACCGCCGGCCCCTTCCCGGGAATGTTCCCGAGCCCCTTCTTCTCCAGCCGGTAGACGGTGTGCACGAGCAGCCAGCAGAGGAAGCGCATCAGGAACTCGGGCACCAGCAGGTACACGTACGCCGCCACCGCCGCGTTCATGAGCCCGACCACGAGGAAGAGCTGGGGGAACGTGAGCCCGGCATCGAGCATCGACTTGGCCATCAGCGCCGCCACCACCATGAAGAGCGCGTTGAGGATGTTGTTGGCCGCGATGATCCGCGCGCGGTGGCTGGGCTCGGCGCGCGCCTGGATCAGGGCGTAGAGCGGCACCGAGTACAGGCCCGCGAAGAAGGCGAGGAGGAAGAGGTCGGCGGCCACGCGCCAGTGGGCCGGCTCGCGCAGGAAGGAAAGCGCGCCGAACGGCACGCCGGGCGCCAGGCCGCGGCTGGCGAGCCACAGGTCCACGGCGAAGACGGTCATCCCGATCGAGCCGAAGGGCACGAGGCCGATCTCGACCTTGCGCCCCGAGAGCCGCTCGCAGGCGAGCGACCCCAGGCCGATGCCCACGGAGAAGATCGCGAGCAGCAGCGTCACCACGTTCTCGTCGCCGCCCAGCACCTCGCGGGCGAACGGCGTGAACGAGGTGAGGAAGACCGAGCCGAAGAACCACAGCCACGAGATGCCGAGGAGCGAGTGGAAGACGGCGCGATGGGCGTAGGCCATGCGCAGGTTGCGCCACGTCTCGACGAACGGGTTCCACTCGATGCGCACCCGTGCGTCGTCCGGCGGCGAAGCGGGGACGAAGTGGGCGGCCGCGCGCCCGGCCAGGGCGAGCGCGAGGCACGCGGCGGCGATCGCCAGCCGGCCCGCCGATTCGAGCAGCACGCCCGCGGCGATCGTGCCGGCGAGGATCGCCACGAAGGTGCCCATCTCCACGAGCCCGTTGCCGCCGGTGAGCTCGTCCTCGCCCAGGTGTTGCGGCAGGTATGCGTACTTGACCGGCCCGAAGAGCGTCGAGTGCACGCCCATGAGGAAGACGCACGCGTAGAGCAGCGCCGCAAGCTGCAGCGCGAAGCCCGCCGCGGCCACCGCCATGATCGCGATCTCCAGCTCCTTCACCCGGCGCATGAGCCAGCCCTTGTCCACGCGGTCGGCGAGCTGGCCCGCCGTGGCGGAGAAGAGGAGGAAGGGCGCCACGAAGAGCGCGCCGATCACGAATCCCGCCGTGGCCGGGGAGACGCCGCCCCAGCGCTGCGCCTCGTAGGTCGCGAGCAGCGTGAAGGCGAACTTGAAGAGGTTGTCGTTGGCCGCGCCGAGGAACTGCGTCCAGAAGAGCGGGGCGAAGCGGCGCTCGCCCAGGAGTGCGAACTGCCCGCGCCCCTGCACCCTCAGGCCCTCTCGCGCACGTAGTCGAGGACGGCCTGGAGCGCGTCCTCGAGGAAGGCCCTGTCCACCCAGTAGTAGACCTCCTTGCCGCGCTTCTCCGAGGCCAGCACGCCCGCCTCGCGCAGCAGCTTCAGGTGGTGCGACACCGCCGAGCGCGACAGCGTCGACACCTCCACGATCTGCCCCACGTTGAGCCGCTCCCCGCGCTCGAAGGTGAGGAGGATGCGCTGGCGGTGCTCGTCGCCCAGGGCCGTGAAGGCCCGCGAGATCGTGCGCCACTCGCGGGGGATGGCGCGCAGGTAGTTGCGCTTCATGACCACATTCTTGGTTATGTGGTTATGTTCGTCAACCCCCGGCCGGCGGCCCGCCCCGCATGGTAGACTAGATGCCCGCAAAAAGCGTTTGCGCTCAAAGGTTTAGCACCTAAATGCACGACGACCTGCAGAAAAGCGCCCTCGACTACCACCGCCTGCCCACCGCGGGGAAGATCGAGGTCGCCGCGACCAAGTCGCTGATCAAGCAGCGCGACCTGGCGCTCGCCTACTCCCCCGGGGTCGCGGCCGCGTGCGAGGCGATCGTCGGCGACCCGGCCGAGGCGCGCAACCTCACGATCCGCGGCAACCTCGTGGGCGTGATCACCAACGGCACCGCGGTGCTGGGGCTCGGGCAGATCGGCCCGCTCGCGGCCAAGCCGGTGATGGAGGGCAAGGCGGTCCTGTTCAAGAAGTTCGCCGGCATCGACGTCTTCGACATCGAGCTGAACGAGCGCGACCCGGACAAGCTGGTCGAGATCATCGCCGCCCTCGAGCCCACGTTCGGCGGCATCAACCTCGAGGACATCAAGGCGCCGGAGTGCTTCTACATCGAGCGCAAGCTGCGCGAGCGCATGAAGATCCCGGTCTTCCACGACGACCAGCACGGCACCGCGATCATCGTGGGGGCCGCGGTCCTCAACGGGCTGCGCGTCGTGGGCAAGGACATCTCGAAGGTGAAGCTCGTGGCCTCCGGCGCGGGCGCGGCCGCGCTCGCCTGCCTCGACATGCTGGTCGCGCTCGGCATGCCGATGGACAACATCTGGGTCACCGACATCAAGGGCGTGGTCTACGAGGGCCGCAAGGAGGAGATGGACGAGAACAAGGCGCGCTACGCCCGGCAGACCGACGCGCGCACGCTCGCCGAGGTGATCGGCGGCGCGGACGTCTTCCTCGGGCTTTCGGCCGGCGGCGTGCTCAAGCCCGACATGGTCGAGAGCATGGCCGAGCGGCCGCTGATCCTCGCGCTCGCCAACCCGGAGCCCGAGATCCTGCCCGAGCTGGCCAAGGCGGTGCGCGACCGGACGCGGTCATCGCCACCGGGCCGCTCCGACTATCCGAACCAGGTGAACAACGTGCTGTGCTTCCCGTTCATCTTCCGCGGCGCGCTCGACGTGGGCGCGACCAGGATCAACGAGGCGATGAAGCTCGCGGCCGTGCACGCGATCGCCGAGCTCGCGCAGGCCGAGCAGTCGGACGTGGTCGCGCTGGCCTACGGCGCCGAGGCGTAGCTTCGGCCCCGAGTACCTGATCCCGAGCCCGTTCGACCCGCGCCTCATCGTGAGCATCGCCCCCGCCGTGGCGAAGGCCGCGATGGATAGCGGGCGTGGCGACGCGCACCCATCACCGACTTCGACGCCTACCGCCAGCGCTGAACGAGTTCGTCTACCACTCCGGCATCATCATGAAGCCGATCTTCGCGGCGGCGCAAGAAGGCGCCCAAGCGCATCGTCTTACGCCGAGGGCGAGGACGAGCGGGTGCTGCGCGCCGTGCAGGTGGTCGTCGACGAGGGGCTCGCCCGGCCGATCCTGATCGGGCGCCCGGCGGTGATCGACGCGCCGGATCGAGCAGCTTCGGCCTGCGGCTCGAGGCCGGGCGAGCGACTTCGAGGTGGTCAACCCCGAGGGCGACCCGCGCTACCGGGAGTACTGGACCGAGTACCACCGGCTCACGGCGCGGCGCGGCGTCTCGCCCACCTACGCGCAGATCGAGATGCGCCGGCGCCACACGCTCATCGGCTCGATGATGATCCACCGCGGCGAGGCCGACGGCATGCTCTGCGGCACCTTCGGCACCCACGGCCTGCACCTGCACTACGTCGACCAGGTGATCGGCAAGCGACGCCGGCGTGAAGCACTTCTACGCGATGAACCTGCTGATGCTGCCGCGGCGCACGGTCTTCATCTGCGACACCTACGTCAACGCCCGACCCCACGGCCGAGCAGCTCGCCGAGATGACGCATCCTCGCCGCCGAGGAGGTGCGCCGCTTCGGGCATCACGCCGAAGGTGGCGCTGCTGTCGCACTCGAACTTCGGCACGAGCGACGCGCCCTCGGCCGTGAAGATGCGCGAGGCCCTGGCGCTCATCCAGGAGCGCGCTGCCCGGACCTCGAGGTCGAGGGCGAGATGCACGGCGATGCGGCCCTGTCCGAGGAGGTGCGCCAGGCCGCGTTCCCGGGCTCGCGGCTGAAGGGCGAGGCGAACCTGCTCATCATGCCGACGCTCGATGCGGCCAACATCTCGTTCAACCTGCTGAAGACCGTCGGCGGCGACGGCATCACGGTCGGGCCGATCCTGCTCGGCGCGGCGCGCCCGGTGCACATCCTGACACCCAGCGCGACGGTGCGGCGCATCGTCAACATGACCGCCCTCGCCGTGGTCGACGCCCAGAACGGGCGCGCCGCCCCCTCGCCATGATCGACCGCTTCCATCACCTCTTCATCGCGCCGGCCGACTTCGACGCCTCGCTCGCGTTCTACCGCGACACCCTCGGCTGGAAGGTCGTCGAGACCTGGGGCGACCAGGCGAGCGGGCGCGGGGCGGTGCTCTCGGGCGGGGCGATCAAGGTGGTCCTGGGCGAGCGCGCGGCCGGCGTCGAGGGCGGCCACGCCGCGGCCGACGGCCGGGCCAACGTGCACCTCGACATCCACGACATCGACGCGCGCTTCCGGGCGCTGCCCGCCGGCAGCCCCGTGGTGACGCCGCCCGGGAAGACCGCCTGGGGCACGCGCTGGTTCGTCGTGCGCGACCCCGACGGCAACCTCATCGCCTACGAGGAGCTGCACGGTGGCCGTTGATTCGGCCCGCGTGCGTCGCCTCCGCGTGCCCCGACTTCCCCGTGCGCTTCCCGAGTCCGCCACCATCGGGGTGTGGGGCCCGTCGGGCCGCGTCGAGGAGGCCGCCCTCGTGCAGGGCGTGGCCTACCTCGAGGACCTCGGCCACCGCGTCGTCGTGCCCGAGGAGACGCTGCACACCTGGCGCTACTTCGCCGGCAGCGACGAGGAGCGGCTGGCCGGCCTGCACGCGCTGATCGACGACCCGGCGATCGACATGGTGATCGCCGCGCGCGGCGGCTACGGTCTCACGCGGCTGCTGCCCCGCATCGACTGGAACCGCGTGGCCGCGGGGGCGAAGACCTACGTCGGCTTCAGCGACTTCACCGCCTTCAACATGGCGGCGTACGCGTGCGCCAACCTCGTCACGTTCCACGGGCCGATGGTGTGCGTGGACTACGGGCGTCCCGAGTGCGACACGTACGCGGAGCAGCACTTCTGGATGGCCGTCTCGCGCCCCTCGCACCGCATCGACGACATCGCCTCGGAGCACGGCTACGACGACCGGCGCATCGAGGGCCGGCTCTGGGGCGGCAACCTCTCGCTCCTCGCGCACCTGGTCGGCACGCCCTACTTCCCCGCGATCGACGACGGCATCCTCTACGTCGAGGAGATCGCCGAGGAGCCGTACGCGGTCGAGCGGCTCTTCCTGCAGCTGCACCACGCCGGCGTGCTGGGGCGGCAGCGGGCGGTGATCCTCGGCGACTTCTCCGACTGCGTGCCGACCAACCCCGTGCGCTATCCGTACACCATGGTCGAGGTGGTCGACAGCCTGCGCCAGATCCTCACGGTGCCCGTGCTGACCGACCTGCCCTTCGGGCACCTCGCGCGCAAGGTGACGCTGCCCTTCGGCGCGCCGGGGACGCTGTCGATCCGCGCCGGGGGGTATGCGCTGAGCTTCTCCGGGCACCTGCGCGAGCGCTGAGCGGCCCGCTTCGCCTCAGGCGGCGACGCGCACCGGGATGCGGGGGCCGGGAGGGCTCGTGCGGTTCGGGTCCCGCCAGCGCGCGAGGAGCTCGGCCTCCCGGGCTTTGGCCTCGGCGAGGTGGCGCGCCTTCACCGGGCCGAAGCCGCGGATGTGCTCGGGGACCGACGCGATCTCCACGGCGAGCGCCAGGCGCCCGGCATCGAGCGTGGCCAGCAGCTCCTCGACCACGCCCCGGTACTCCTCGATGAGGCGCCGCTCGGTGCGGCGCTCCTGCGCGAGGCCGAACACGTCGAGGGCCGTGCCGCGCAGGAACCTGAGCCGCGCGAGGACCGCCATCGCCTCGAGCATCCACGGGCCGTAGGTCCGCTTGCGCGGCTCGCCGGTGGCCGGGTCCGCCTTCGCCCACAGCGGCGGCGCGAGGTGCATCTTCACGGTGTAGTCGCCCTCGAACTGCGCGGCGATGCGCTCGCGAAAGCCCGTCTGCGTGTGCAGGCGCGCCACCTCGTACTCGTCCTTGTACGCCATCAGCTTGAAGAGATGGCGCGCCACGGCGAGGCCGAGCGCCGTCGAGCCGGGCGCGGCGGACTGCTCGGCCGAGCGCACCTTCGCGACGAACGCCTCGTAGCGCTTCGCGTACGCCGCGTCCTGGTAGTCGGCGAGGAAGGCGCTGCGCCGGGCGAGCGCCTCGTCGAGGCTTTCGGAAAGCCGCAGGCTGTCGGCGACCGCCTCCTCGGGCGTCGCGGCCCGCTCCACGCCCGGCAGGTCCACCGCCGCGCGGCGCCCCCACGCGAAGGCCTTCCGGTTCGATTCCACGGCGGTCGCGTTGAGCGCGATCGCCTGCAGGATCGCCGCCTCGCCCACGGGGATGAGCCCCTTCTGCCAGGCGAAGCCGACCATGAAGAGGTTGGTGGCGATCGAGTCGCCGAGCAGCGCCGTGGCGAGCCGGCTCGCGTCGACGAAGTCCGCCGAGCCCGCACCGCACGCCTCGCGGATCGCATCGGCCATGCCGCGCGCGGGCACCTGGAGGTCCGGATCCTGGGTGAAGCCGCCCGTGGGCGCCACGTCCGCGTTGACGATCGCGCGCGTCTGGCCCGCCTGCATCTTGGCGATCGCCTCGTCGGTGGCGGCCACCACCATGTCGCAGCCGATGACCGCGCGCGCCTCGCCCGCGGCGATGCGCACCGCGTGGATGTCCTCGGGGCGCCGCGCGATGCGGATGTGCGAGTACACCGAGCCGCCCTTCTGCGCGAGGCCCGTCATGTCGAGCACCGCCACGCCCTTGCCCTCGATGTGCGCGGCCATGCCGAGGAGCGCGCCGATCGTGACCACGCCGGTGCCGCCGACGCCGGTCACGAGGATGCCGTAGGGCGCGGTCGATGGCGGGCGAGGGTCGGCGTGGGCAGGCCCTCTGCCGGATCGCTCTCCGCCAGGCGGAGGCAGCCGCCTTCGGCTTGCGCAGCCGCCCGCCTTCGACCGTCACGAAGCTCGGGCAGAAGCCCTTGAGGCACGAGTAGTCCTTGTTGCACGAGCGACTGGTCGATCGCGCGCTTGCGGCCGAACTCGGTCTCGACCGGCACGACCGAGAGGCAGTTCGACTTGGCGCTGCAGTCGCCGCAGCCCTCGCACACCAGGTCGTTGATGACGACGCGCTTCGCCGGATCCGGGAAGGTGCCGCGCTTGCGCCGGCGGCGCTTCTCGGCGGCGCAGGTCTGGTCGTAGACGAGGACGCTCACGCCGGGCGTCGTCGCGCAGCTCTCGCTGCACGGCGTCGAGGTCGTCGCGGTGGTGCACGGTGACGCCCGGGGCGAAATCGGCGCCGCTTCCGTACTTGCCGGGCTCGTCGGTGACGACCACGACCTTCCTCACGCCCTCGGCCGCCACCTGCCTCGTGATCATCGGCACCGTGAGCGGGCCGTCCACCGGCTGCCCGCCCGTCATCGCCACCGCGTCGTTGTAGAGGATCTTGTAGGTGAGGTTGACGTTGGCGGCGACGGCCGCGCGGACCGCGAGGAGCCCCGAGTGGTAGTAGGTGCCGTCGCCGATGTTGGCGAAGATGTGCTTCGTCTCGGTGAACGGCGGCATGCCGATCCACGGCGCGCCTTCCCCGCCCATCTGCGTGAAGGTCATCGTCTCCTGCGGGCCGGATCCAGATCGCCATGTAGTGGCAGCCGATGCCGGCCAGCGCCTCGACTGCCCTCGGGCACGTGGGTCGAGGTGTTGTGCGGGCAGCCCGAGCAGAAGTACGGGCATGCGGGCGACCTTCGGGCGCGGGCGGGCGAGCGCGGCCTCCTTCGCCTCGAGGAACTCCAGGCGCGCCTCCACGATGCGCGAGGTCATGCGAACTTGCCGATGCGCCGGGCGATCACCTTCGCGATCATCGCCGGGGTGAGCTCGCCCGCGGCGGGCAGGAGCCACTCGCTGCGGTGCACCTCCCACTCGCCGTGCTCGTCGTACTTGCCGATCACGCGCGGGCGCTCGCCGTCGGGCCAGTTGTAGAGCTGCTCCTTCATCTGGTACTCGATCAGCTGGCGCTTCTCCTCGACCACGAGGATCTCGTCGCAGCCCCTTGGCGAACTCGCGCACGCCGTCGGGCTCGAGGGGCCAGGGCATGCCGACCTTGCAGAGGCGAATGCCGACCTCGGCCGCGTGCCGCTCGTCGATGCCCAGGTCCTCGAGCGCCTGGCAGCACGTCGAGATAGCTCTTGCCCGAGGTGATGATGCCCAGGCGCGGGTTGGGCGAATCGATGGCCACGCGGTTGAGGCGGTTCACGCGCGCGATAGGCGAGCGCGGCGTAGATCTTGTCGTGCTGCAGGCGCAGCTCCTGCTCCATCGGCGCGTCGGGCCAGCGGATGTTGAGCCCGGCGGCAGGCAGCACGAAGTCCTCGGGCAGCACGATGCGCGGCTGCGACGGGTCCACGGCGATCGAGGCCGACGAGTCCACGGTCTCCGAGATCGTCTTGAAGGCGACGTAGCAGCCCGAGTAGCGCGACATGGCGAAGCCGTGCAGCCCCAGCTCGAAGATCTCCTGCACGCCCGTCGGATAGAGCACCGGGATCATCGCCGCGTCGAAGGCGTGCTCGCTCTGGTGCGGGAGCGTCGAGGACTTGCAGGCGTGGTCGTCCCCGGCGATGCAGCAGCACGCCGCCGTTCTTCGCCGTGCCGGCGGCATTGGCGTGCTTGAAGACGTCGCCGCAGCGGTCCACGCCGGGGCCCTTGCCGTACCACATCGCGAACACGCCGTCGTACTTCGCGCCCTCGAAGAGGCCGACCTGCTGCGATCCCCACACCGCCGTCGCCGCGAGCTCCTCGTTCACGCCCGGCTGGAAGTGGATGTGGTGCTCGGCGAGGTGGTCGCGGGCCTTCCACAGCGCCTGGTCGAAGCCGCCCAGCGGCGAGCCGCGGTAGCCGGAGATGAACCCGGCGGTATTGAGCCCGGCGGCGAGGTCCCGCTCGCGCTGGATCATCGGCAGGCGCACGAGCGCCTGGGTGCCGGTGAGGTAGACGCGCCCCGACGCGAGCGTGTACTTGTCGTCGAGGCAGACGGGCAACGCGGACATGCGCAACTCCTCCTGGTCGGTGCTTTGTGGGCGCCATGCACCGGCTCGCGGGATCGTGTCCCGCGCCGGGTCTTGGTGCCAATTATAGCGGTTGGACCGCCCGGCTCCCCGGGCGTTTCCCTTCAGAAGAGGCGCTGCTGGCCGCCGCGCTCCGGGGGGCGGAAGCGGGTGCAATCGAGGCCGCCGTCCCCCTCCCGGGCCTCGAGCCCCAGCCGGCGCGCGGCCTTCTCGAAGCGCTGGCGCAGCAGCTCGGCGAAGAGCCCCGTGCCGGTCATGCGCGTGCCGAAGGATGGGTCGTTGTCGCGGCCCTCGCGCATCTCGTGGATGCGCGACATCACGTGCGCCGCCTTGAGCGGGAAGTGCGCCTCGAGCCATGCCCGGAAGATGTCCTTCACCTCCCACGGCAGGCGCACGAGGTTGTAGAAGGCGCTGCGGGCGCCGGCCTGCGCCGCCGCCTCCATGATCGCCTCGAGCTCGTGGTCGGTGAGGAAGGGGATCACCGGGGCGATGTTCACGTTGACCGGGATCCCGGCTTCGGACAGCCGCTTCACGGCGAGGAGCCGCCGCGCCGGCGCGCTCGTGCGCGGCTCCATGTGGCGCGAGATCCCGTGGTCGAGCGTCGTGATCGAGATCGTCACGTTGACGAGCCTCTTGCCGGCCATGGGAGCCAGGAGATCCAGGTCGCGCTCGATCATCGCGGACTTGGTGATGAGCGAGACGGGGTGGTCGGTCTCGTGGCACAGCGCGAGGATCGCGCGCGTGATCCCGAGGTCGCGCTCGATCGGCTGGTAGGCGTCCGTGTTCACCGCGATGGTGAGCGGCTCGCACTGGTAGCCGGGCCGGGCGATCTCCTCCCGCAGCTTCCCGGCGGCGTTGACCTTGGCGCTAAGGCGCGTCTCGAAGTCGATGCCGGGCGACAGTCCCAGGTAAGCGTGGGTCGGGCGGGCGAAGCACCAGACGCACCCGTGCGCGCATCCCCGGTAGGGGTTGAGCGATTGCGCGAACCCCACGTCCGGCGAGTCGTGCCGGGAGATCACGCGCTTCGCGTGCTCGATCGCGATCACCGTCTTCGGCTTGCGCGCTTCGTCCTCGGGCGGCTCCTGGAACCAGCCGTCGTCGGCGGACTCCCGGCGGCAGGTCTCGAAGCGGCCTTCCGGATTGATCGGCGAGCCGCGGCCCTTGGCGACTTCGCCATGGTTGCCGGCCGTGGTCTTGAGGGGCATCGGGCCAGTCTAGCGCGGGACGGCGGCCGCGCACCGCCCGGGGCCGCATTGTGGATAACCCGGGCCGGCGGCGGGCTATCGCCCTACTCGTGCTTCACGAAGCCGCCGGGCTTGCCGCCCGTGAGGTCGGCGTAGAGCGTGTCGATGAACTTGTCCGTGGTGATGAACTTGCCCGGCCCCCCCAGCTCTCGTAGCCCGCGAGCACCTTCTCGCGCTTGAGGTCCTCGGCGCTCTTTGCCTCGGCGATGCCCTTCTCGACGCGCGCCTTCGCGTCCTTGAGCATCGCCACGTAGGGCACGAGGTCGGCGACCGTGCTGAGATGCCCGTGGCCCGGGATCACCCGGGTGTCGGCGGGCAGCGCGGCGATCACGTGCTCGCAGGCGGCGATCATGCCGCGCACGCTGCCGCCGCTTTCGAGGTCGATGAACGGGAAGCCGTAGGTCACGAAATCGTCGCCCATGTGCACCACATGGGACTTCGTGAAGAAAACGACGCTGTCGCCGTCGGTATGCCCGTGGGGGAAGTGCACGGCACGGATGTCCTCGCCGTTGAGGTGCACCGAGAGGCGGTCGTTGAACGTGATGACCGGAAGGTCCGCCGGCGCGTCGGGCTTCACGTCCATGCCGAGCACCTTGCCGCCGGTGCGCAGCCGCTCGCGCACGTTGTCCTGGGCGATGATGGTGCCCTGCTTGCGAAAGTAGCCGTTGCCGCCGGTGTGGTCGAAGTGCCAGTGCGTGTTGATCACGAAGCGCACCGGCTTGTCGGTGATGCCGGTGAGCGCGGCCTGGATGCGCTCGGCGAGCGGGGCGAACTGGTCGTCCACGATCACGATGCCGTCGTCGCCCACCGACACGCCGATGTTCCCGCCGGCGCCCTGGAGCATGTACACGGCGCCGGCCACCTTGGTGACCTTGATCTGCACCTTGCTGAAGTCCCGCTGCTGCGCCACGGCGAGCGTCGCGGCGAGCAGCACCATCCAGGCGATCAGTCTCATGGGGCGGCCTCCGGAGGCATGGGTGCCGCATTGTAAAGGGCGGACGCACCAACGCAAACGCCCCGCCATGGCGTGATTTCCGGGCGGATTCCGTTTGGGGGATGGACCCCCCTTTTGCGGAGACGCCGACGTGAAACGAGCCGTGACTTTCGAAATGGTTGCCTGCATCCTGCTGAGCTCCGCCCCGGCGGGCGCGACCGATTTCACGCTGGCGAGCCTGCGCTCCGACGATGCGCCACCCAGTGTGTACAGCGACGGGTCCAACCAGCCGGCCATTACGCCCGACGGCAGATATGTCGTCTTCGTGGGCGACTCACCGGACCTTGTCACGCCGGGCGCCAGCGGGCTCCAGGTGTACCTTCGCGACCGAGTGCTCGCCACGACCGAGATCGTGAGCGTCGGCAGCGCAGGCGTCCCGGGCAACGACTCGAGCAGCTTGCCGTCGATCTCCGACGACGGCTGCCGCGTGGCGTTCAACTCGCGCGCCTCCAACCTGGTCGTCGGCGACGGCAACGGGGCACCGGACGTGTTCGTCCGCAATCGCTGCCTGTCGCCCGCCACGACCACCCTGGTGAGCATGTCCACGGGCGGTGCCATTGGCAATGCCGCTAGCATCGATGGGCGCATCTCGGGCAACGGCAGCCGTGTCGTCTTCGTGTCCGACGCGACGAACCTTGCCACCGTGACCGGCTCCGGCAACCGCTGCCTCTACCGACGCGACGTCGACGCCGGGACCACGACCGCGATCGCGACGGCCGGCGGCAGCTGCATCGTCTCGCGCGTGCCCGATATCGCAGCCGACGCGAGCCGCGTGGTCTTCTGGGCCCCCACGGTCCCGGGGACGATCACCGTCACCAACGGCGTGTGGCAGATCTACCTGTACGACTTCGCCGCCGGCGGCTCGCAGCCGACGGTCGTCAGCACCGACATCGCCGGCACGCCGCATTCGCAAGGCAGCGAGGGCGCGAGCACGGTGTCCGCGCCCGCCATTTCCGCGGACGGCGGGTACATCGCGTTCGCCAGCCGCTCCTCGGGCCTGGTGCCCACGCCAGGCGGCACCGATTACCAGGTCTATGCCAAGGAGCTCTCGACGGGCTTCGTCGCGCGCGTGAGCGTGGATTCGTCTGGGAATCCCGGCAACGCCGGCAGCTCGGGCGGCGGCGCAGGCCTGCGGCCGGGCCTGTCGAACTTCGCCGCCACGGTGACGTTCCTCACCAGCGCCACCAACCTCGCGCCCGAGACCGGCGGCTTCTTTCCCAACGTCGTGGCGCACAACCCCTACACCGGGCGTACCGTCGGCTTCACGGCGGACAGGACGCTCAACGGGTCGCCGGCCATCTCCGCGCGCGGCGAGCTGCTCGTCGCGAACTCGCTCTATGCGCTCGACCCGGCCTTCGCGAGCCGGGGCATGTTCGTCTTCCCGGGCATGGTCTCTCGGCTGGGCAATATCTCGACGCGCATGCGGGTGCTCACTGGCAACGACGTCATGATCGGCGGCTTCGTGATCAGCGGAGGCGCAAGCAAGACCGTCGTGATCCGCGCGCGCGGGCCCTCGCTGGTGCCGTTCGGGATCACGAACGCGCTCGCCAATCCGGTGCTGCAGCTGGTGCGGTCCTCGGACCAGGCAACCGTCGCCGCGAACGACAACTGGGGTTCGGCCGCGAACGCCGCTGCGATCACGGCGAGCGGCTTCGCGCCCTCCAACGCGCTCGAGGCCGCGATCCTCGTGACGCTGCCGCCCGGAGCCTACACCGCCATCGTCACGGGCGCGGGCGGCGGCACCGGCGTGGGCATCGTCGAGGTCTTCGAGGTCGATCGTCCCGAGGCACCGCTCGCCAACATCTCGACCCGCGGCCAGGTGCTGACGGGCAACGACGTGATGATCGGCGGCTTCGTCATCAACGGCACGGATCCGCAGACCGTCGTGGTGCGCGCACGCGGACCCTCGCTGGTGCCGTTCGGCATCGTCAACGCGCTCGCCAATCCGGTGCTGCAGCTCGTGCGCTCCTCCGACCAGGCGATCCTCGCTACCAACGACAACTGGGGTAGCGCCGCGAACGCTGCCGACGTGACGGCCAGCGGATTCGCGCCTTCGAACGCGCTGGAAGCCGCGATCCTCGTCACGCTCGATCCCGGCGCATATACGGCGATCGTGACCGGCAGCGGCGGCAGCACGGGTGTCGCGATCGTCGAAGTGTTCGCGCAATGAAATCGACCGGCTGGCGGCGCGGGCTGGCGGCCTGCGCCGGCCTGCTGTTCGCGACGATGCCGCCGGCGGCGCCGCTGGGGTTCGACAACGCCTTCGGCGCCGGCGGCAAGGTCTACCAGAACCTGTCGCTCGGGGTCTCCGACGACATCGCGCAGGCGGTTGCGATGCAGGCGGACGGGGCGATGGTGGTGGCGGGCACCTGCCACACCGGCACCTCGCGCGATTTCTGCCTCGCCCGCTTCCTTCCGAACGGCGACCTCGATCCCTCGTTCGGCAGCGGCGGCAAGGTGGTCACCGCGGTGGGCGTGGGCGACGACGTCGCGCGCGCCGTGGTCCTCGACGGCACGAAGATCGTCGTCGCGGGCAGCTGCACCCAGGGCGGCGAGGTGAATTTCTGCGTCGCCCGGTACACGTCGAACGGCGCGCTCGACACCACGTTCAACGGCACCGGCACCATCAACGCCCCGGTGGGGCTGCTGGCCGACGAGGCCCATGCCGTGGCGATGGACGGCACCCGGATCCTCGTCGGCGGCACGTGCGAAGTCGCCGGCAGCAAGGATTCGTGCCTCGCCCGGTTCCTCGCGGACGGCGCGCTCGACCTCACCTACGGCGTTGGCGGCACGGTCATGCTGCCGCTGGGCGACGGCGAGGACGCAATCCGCGGCATCGCGGTCACCGGCGGCAAGGCGATTGTCGCCGCGCGATGCGTGCAATTCGGCACGGGCAGATTCTGCGTGTCCCGGCTCAATGCCGACGGCTCGCTCGACGCGGGCTTCGCGTCCGGCGGAACGGCGATCACGCAGCTGAGCCCCTTCGCGGGCGTGCAGCGCTTCGACAATCCCAACGGGCTCGCACTGATGGCAGACGGGCGGATCGTCGTGGCGGGCGAATGCCTCGACGGATCCTTCGCCAATCACATGTGCGCCCTGGCGCTCAACGCGGACGGCACGCCGAGCAACTTCTTCGCCGGAAGCCCCCAGGTCATCCTTTCGCCCGCGACCGCGACCGCCTCGGCGGCCACGGCCGTCGCCACGGTGGGCAGCTCCACGGTCTACCTCGGCGGCCCCTGCACGACCTCCGGGGTGCGGCGCTTCTGCGTCGCCTCGCTGAACGCGCTGGGCCCTACCTTCGCGTTCAACTCCGGCCAGACGCTCGTCGACACCCTCAACCTGGCGGTGGACGCGGTGCCGGCGGCGATGGCCGCGGTGTTCAATCCGGCCACCCTCGACACCGACGTGAGCGTGGTGGGCACCTGCGGCGGCACTTTCGTGCACGACTTCTGCGCCGCCAGGTACCGGCAGGACGCCACGCGCGTCACCAGCTTCGGCGTGCTCGGCGTCAAGGTCCAGGAAATGACTCTCGCGCGCTTCATCGACATGGTGGAAGGTATCGTGCGGCAGGCGGACGGCCGCATCGTCGCGGGCGGCACCTGCGCCAGCGATCGCGCGTGCATCGCACGCTTCAACACGGACGGGTCGCTCGATGCGACCTTTGCGACCGGCGGAATCTACATGGGCCCGAGCGGCTCGAGCCAGGGCCTCGGGTCCCGCGTGGCGATGGATGGCACCGTCATCGTATGGGTCGGCCAGGTCGCGGCGACCCTGCGGGTGACGCGCCTGCTCGCCAACGGCACGCCGGACCCGGCGTGGGGCGGCGGAACCGGCACCCTGGCGCCGGCCCTGCCGGCCGATCTCTCTGCCACCAACATCGCCGGCGTGGGCTTCGCGGGCGGCGGCACGGTGATCGGGTTCACCTGCCAGCAGGTATCGGTCACGACCGACTTTTGCCTGGTGAAGCTGGATGCCTCCGGGGCGCTGGACGGTTCGTTCAATCCGGGGGGCGCCACCCCCGGCGTGCGGCGCGAGTCGTTCGGCGCCCAGGACACCGCCGCCGTCATGGCGTTCGACGGCACCGCGATCGTGATGGCGGGCACCTGCCGCACGGGCAGCTTCTTCAACCCCTGCGTGATGCGCTTCACCGCCACGGGCCTGCCGGACAGCGCGTTCAACGGCACGGGCAAGCTGAGCGTTCCGATGGGAACCGGGGACGCGAGCTTCCTCGGCATGTCGGTCTCCGCGGGCGTGATCACGCTGGGCGGCGGCTGCGTGCCCGTTTCGAAGCAGGACTTCTGCCTCGCGCGGGTGAACCCGAACGGAACGCTCGACGCGACCTTCAACGGCACCGGGATGGCGAGCCTGTCCCTGGGGCTCTTCGAGAGCCGCATCGAGTCCCTCGTGGCGGATGGTTCGGGCGTCGTGGTCGCGGGCTCGTGCGCGAAGGATGGGTTGGGGCTGGACACGGACGTGTGTCTCGCGCGCTTCGGCCCGGCCGGAATCCTCGACGTGAACTTCAACGGCACCGGAATCGCGCGGACCCAGGTCGGTTCCGGCCAGGGACGCTCGCGCGTCGCCGAGATGGTCCGCGACGGCACCCGGTACATGGCGGGCGTCCAATGCCTGCCGAGCAACGGCGATTCCAGCAACGATTTCTGCCTCGCCGCGTACCTGCAGCTTCCCGCCTCGCTGCCCGGCGCCCCGTTCCTGAGCGCCGTGCTTGCCGGCGACGCGCAGGCCACCGCCTCGTTCGTGGCGCCGGTGAGCAACGGCGGCAGCACCATCACGAGCTACACCGCCACTTGCGGGGCGAAAAGTGCATCGGGGCCCGCATCGCCGCTCACGGTGACTGCGCTTCTCAACGGCGTCACCGTCGGGTGCTCCGTCGCCGCGACCAACTCGGCCGGTACGGGGCCGTCCTCCGACCCGCCGGTGAACGTGACGCCCCTGCGCAGCACGTCCGTTTCGCTGAGCGCGAGCGCGAATCCTTCCTCGGCGAACGCCACGGTGACGTTCTTCGCCAATGTCACCGGCCAGAGTCCGGGCGGCACGGTGCAGTTCAAGCAGGCGGGGGGCGCCTTCCTGCCGGGTTGCACGGGCACGTTTCCCGTCGCCGCGGGCGTGGCCAGCTGCCTCAACAACAGCTTGTCGACTGCGGCGAGCTACACCATCAGCGCCTTCTATTCGGGCGATTCTGCCAACGCGCCCTCGGTCTCGGCGCCGCTCACCCACGACGTCATCGCCACGTTCGAGCAGCTCACGGTGGCCAAGCTCGGCGTCGGAGCCGCGACGGTCACGTCCGCGCCGGCCGGGATCTCGTGCGGAGCCACGTGCAGCGCGCAGTATGCGACCAACGCCGCGGTCACCCTGACCGCAGTTCCCGCGGCCGGGACGGCCATCGCGTCCTGGACCGGTTGCGCCGCCGTGTCCGGCAACGACTGCACCGTCGTGATGACGGGGCCCCGGACGGTGCAACTCACCTTGGCGCTGCAGCAGTTCCCGCTCACCGTGAACCGGGCGGGCGTGGGCAGCGGCGCGGTGACTTCGGTGCCGGGGGGCATCGATTGCGGTGCGACCTGCGGGGCCAGCTACGATGCGGGCGTCGTGGTCACGCTGAGCGCCGTGCCGGCCCCCGGATCGACATTCACCGGCTGGGGCGGCGCTTGCAGCGGGACCGCGACCTGCCTGCTCACGATGGATGCCGCGAAGGCCGCGACCGCAACCTTCGCGGCGATTCCACCACCCGCCAATCCGCCGCGCCTGGGCAATCTGTCCACACGCATGCAGGTTCTCACCGGCAACGATGTGATGATCGGCGGCTTCGTGGTCGGCGGCAGCGCGAGCAAGACCGTCGTGGTGCGGGCCCGCGGCCCCTCGCTCGTTCCCTTCGGCATCGCCAATGCGCTGGCCAATCCCACGCTGCAGCTCGTGCGCTCCTCGGACCAGGCCACGATTGCCGTGAACGACGATTGGGGGACGGCTTCCAATGCGGGCGCGGTCACGGCAAGTGGCTTCGCCCCCTCCGATCCGCTCGAGTCCGCGATCCTCATGACGCTTGCACCGGGCGCCTATACCGCCATCGTCTCGGGTATCGGCGGTGGGACGGGCGTGGGAATCGTCGAGGTGTTCGAGGTCGACGTACCGGACGCGCCGCTGATCAACATCTCCACCCGGGGACAGGTGCGCACCGGCAACGACGTGATGATCGGCGGCTTCGTGATCCAGGGCGATGCGCCGCAGGCCGTCGTCATCCGCGCGCGGGGTCCGTCCCTGGTCCCCTTCGGCATCACCAACGCGCTCGCGAATCCCTCGCTGCGGCTGGTACGCTCTTCCGACCAGGCGACTGTTGCCGTCAACGACAACTGGGGCAGCGCCGCCAACGCAAATGCGATCGGTGCCAGCGGATTCGCGCCCGGCAACGTGCTCGAGTCCGCGGTCCTCGTCACGCTGGCGCCGGGAGCCTACACCGCCATCGTCACGGGAGTGTCGGGGGGCACAGGCGTGGGAATCGTGGAGGTGTTTGCGCAGTGACGCTGCGTGCACCCGGCTGCCGGCGACATCCCGGGGGCGCATGGGTCCGGGAGCGGCCCCGGAAGCACAAGCGCCCCGCCGGGGATTCCGGCGGGGCGCTGGCATAGGGCCCTGGCGATGACCTACTTTCTCACGGGCAATCCGCAATATCATCGGCGCGGCGTCGTTTCACGGTCCTGTTCGGGATGGGAAGGGGTGGGGCCAACGCGCTATGGTCGCCAGGAATTCTGGAAGGAAGGTAGGGGTACTGGGCTGTGCATTGCACCGTGTTCGCGAATCGCCGCCATGGATCAATCGACGTGTTCGCAACTGCACGATCGCAAGGTTATAGAGTCAAGCCGCACGGGCAATTAGTACCGGTTAGCTCAACGCATTACTGCGCTTACACACCCGGCCTATCAACGTCCTGGTCTCGGACGACCCTTCAGGGGGATCGAGTCCCCGGGAGATCTCATCTTCAGGCAAGTTTCCCGCTTAGATGCTTTCAGCGGTTATCTCTTCCGCATATAGCTACCCGGCAATGCGACTGGCGTCACAACCGGTACACCAGGGATGCGTCCACTCCGGTCCTCTCGTACTAGGAGCAGCCCCCGTCAAATCTCCAGCGCCCACGGCAGATAGGGACCAAACTGTCTCACGACGTTTTGAACCCAGCTCACGTACCACTTTAAATGGCGAACAGCCATACCCTTGGGACCGGCTACAGCCCCAGGATGTGATGAGCCGACATCGAGGTGCCAAACTCCCCCGTCGATATGAACTCTTGGGAGGAATCAGCCTGTTATCCCCAGAGTACCTTTTATCCGTTGAGCGATGGCCCTTCCATACAGAACCACCGGATCACTATGACCTGCTTTCGCACCTGCTCGACTTGTCGGTCTCGCAGTCAAGCCACCTTATGCCATTGCACTATGAGTACGATTTCCGACCGTACCTAGGTGACCTTCGCACTCCTCCGTTACCTTTTGGGAGGAGACCGCCCCAGTCAAACTGCCTACCATGCACGGTCCCCGACCCCGTCAAGGGGCCCAGGTTAGAACCGCAACGTCGTCAGGCTGGTATTTCAACGTCGGCTCCACCGAGACTGGCGTCCCGGCTTCAAAGCCTCCCAGCTATCCTACACAGACAGCGTCACAGTCCAATGCAAAGCTACAGTAAAGGTTCATGGGGTCTTTCCGTCTAGCCGCGGGTAGATTGCATCTTCACAAACATTTCAACTTCGCTGAGTCTCAGGAGGAGACAGTGTGGCCATCGTTACGCCATTCGTGCGGGTCGGAACTTACCCGACAAGGAATTTCGCTACCTTAGGACCGTTATAGTTACGGCCGCCGTTTACCGGGGCTTCGATCAAGAGCTTGCACCCCATCACTTAACCTTCCGGCACCGGGCAGGCGTCACACCCTATACGTCGACTTCCAACGTCTTTGCAGAGTGCTGTGTTTTTGATAAACAGTCGCAGCCACCGATTCTCTGCGGCCTCATTGGGCTTTGGGGGCGAACCCCTCCACCTACTAAAGGCACACCTTCTCCCGAAGTTACGGTGTCAATTTGCCGAGTTCCTTCTCCTGAGTTCTCTCAAGCGCCTGAGAATTTTCATCCTGCCCACCTGTGTCGGTTTGCGGTACGGTCCCAACGGGCTGAAGCTTAGTGGCTTTTCCTGGAAGCAGGGTATCCGCGACTTCCGGAGCCTCGCGGCTCCATGGTCCCGCGCCTCACGGTTGACCCCCCGGATTTCCCTAAGGGATCCCGCTACACGCTTCACCGGCACGTCCAACAGCCGGCTCGCATAACCTTCTCCGTCCCCACATCGCACCCGTCGGCGGTTCCGGAATATTGACCGGATTCCCATCAGCTACGGCTCTCGCCCTCACCTTAGGGGCCGACTCACCCTGCGCCGATGAACGTTGCGCAGGAAACCTTGGGCTTTCGGCGAGCGGGCCTTTCACCCGCTTTATCGCTACTCATGTCAGCATTCGCACTTCCCATACCTCCAGCAGACCTCTCGATCCACCTTCACAGGCGTAGGGAACGCTCCTCTACCACCGCTAGCGATCCCTTGATTGCGCTGCCCCCACGAAGCCCAAGGTTGACGCGTTGAGGTCCGCGGCGCGGACATCAAGGCGTCAAACCGCCCATCGAGGCGAGCGGGCCTTCACCGCTCATCGCGGCAAGGCGCTCAACACTCAACAGGAGTGACTTCGAAGGTCGGAGACCCGATCGCCCATCGGCGACGGCTCCATCTGAACGCAATCAAGTGGATCGCTAGCGATCCGCAGCTTCGGTTCTCGGCTTGAGCCCCGTTACATCTTCCGCGCAGGACGACTCGATCAGTGAGCTATTACGCTTTCTTTAAAGGATGGCTGCTTCTAAGCCAACCTCCTGACTGTCTAAGCCTTCCCACCTCGTTTTCCACTTAGCCGAGATTCGGGACCTTAGCTGGCGGTCTGGGTTGTTTCCCTCTTGACCCCGGACGTTAGCACCCGGAGTCTGTCTGCCGTGCTCGAGCTCTTCGGTATTCGGAGTTTGCCATGGTTTGGTAAGCCTATAGCGGCCCCCTAGCCATAACAGTGCTCTACCCCCGAAGGCAATACACGACGCACTACCTCAATAGTTTTCGAGGAGAACCAGCTATCTCCGGTTTTGTTTAGCCTTTCACCCCTATCCACAGCTCATCCCCGACCTTTTCAACGGGCGTGGGTTCGGCCCTCCAGTGGGTGTTACCCCACCTTCAGCCTGGCCATGGATAGATCAACCGGTTTCGGGTCTACGCCGCGCAACTGAACGCCCTGTTCAGACTCGCTTTCGCTACGCCTCCGGCATCAAGCCTTAAGCTCGCTACGCAACGTAAGTCGCTGACCCATTATACAAAAGGTACGCGGTCACCAGATTGCTCCGGCTCCCACTGTTTGTATGCATGCGGTTTCAGGATCTATTTCACTCCCCTCCCGGGGTTCTTTTCGCCTTTCCCTCACGGTACTGGTTCACTATCGGTCAATGATGAGTATTTAGCCTTGGAGGATGGTCCCCCCATCTTCAGACAGGATTTCACGTGTCCCGCCCTACTTGTCTCGAGCCTGGTTCCACACCGGGGTTTTCGCGTACGGGGCTATCACCCGCTATGGCCGGCCTTTCCAGACCGTTTCGCTAACGCCGATGCTAAAGCTCGAAGGCTCTTCCCGTTTCGCTCGCCACTACTCCGGGAATCTCGGTTGATTTCTGTTCCTCCGGTTACTGAGATGTTTCAGTTCTCCGGGTTCGCTCCATTGCCCCTATGTATTCAGGGCAAGGTGACCCTCGCGGGCCGGGTTTCCCCATTCGGAAATCTGCGGATCAGCGCCCATTTGCCGGCTCCCCGCAGCTTATCGCAGGCTGTCACGTCCTTCGTCGCCTATCATTGCCAAGGCATCCACCACATGCACTTATTCGCTTGACCCTATAACCTTGCTGCCTCCCCTGGCAGGGGAAGCGACGCGAGCCAAAGTCGCTCACGCCATCACTCGATCATAGGAAACTCTCGCGCTTGTGCATCCCACCGATCGCTCGATGGGACACGATGCAATACATAACCCAGTGTCCAAGCTACTCCGGGCGTCATCACAACACCCTTTCGCAAGGACAACTACCTTCTTTCCAGATTGTTAAAGAACAGCCGATCGGTTCGAGGAACCACCGGTCAGCACCGAGCGCAAACCACCGCACGACACTGGCTACTGGTCCTTCCAAGAACGCTGGTGGAGCCAATCGGGATCGAACCGATGACCTCCTGCTTGCAAAGCAGGCGCTCTCCCAGCTGAGCTATGGCCCCCGCGGGGCTCGCCCCGCACACGCGCGCCGGGCCCCGTTGGTTGGTGGGTCTGGATGGATTCGAACCATCGACCCCCGCCTTATCAAGACGGTGCTCTAACCAACTGAGCTACAGACCCGCCCGGGCCGCCGGCCCCAGAGGCGGGTCGGCGCTGTTCGCAGCCTACAGCCGATAGATGGTGGGCGCTGCAAAGCGCCTTCTCTGAGAAAGGAGGTGATCCAGCCGCACCTTCCGATACGGCTACCTTGTTACGACTTCACCCCAGTCATGAATCTCACCGTGGTCGGCGCCCTCCTTGCGGTTAGGCGACCGGCTTCTGGTGGAACCCACTCCCATGGTGTGACGGGCGGTGTGTACAAGACCCGGGAACGTATTCACCGCGACATGCTGATCCGCGATTACTAGCGATTCCGACTTCATGCAGTCGAGTTGCAGACTGCAATCCGGACTACGACGCGCTTTGTGGGATTGGCTCCAGGTCACCCCTTGGCAACCCTCTGTACGCGCCATTGTATTACGTGTGAAGCCCTACCCATAAGGGCCATGAGGACTTGACGTCATCCCCACCTTCCTCCGGTTTGTCACCGGCAGTCTCATTAGAGTGCCCAACCGAATGTAGCAACTAATGACAAGGGTTGCGCTCGTTGCGGGACTTAACCCAACATCTCACGACACGAGCTGACGACAGCCATGCAGCACCTGTGTTCCCGTTCCCTTTCGGGCACACCCGGCTCTCACCGGGCTCCAGGACATGTCAAGGGTAGGTAAGGTTTTTCGCGTTGCATCGAATTAATCCACATAATCCACCGCTTGTGCGGGTCCCCGTCAATTCCTTTGAGTTTTAACCTTGCGGCCGTACTCCCCAGGCGGTCGACTTCACGCGTTAGCTTCGTTACTGAGAGTGTCAAACCCCCAACAACCAGTCGACATCGTTTAGGGCGTGGACTACCAGGGTATCTAATCCTGTTTGCTCCCCACGCTTTCGTGCATGAGCGTCAGTGTCAGCCCAGAGACCTGCCTTCGCCATCGGTATTCCTCCTGATATCTACGCATTTCACTGCTACACCAGGAATTCCAGTCTCCTCTGCCGCACTCAAGCCTTGCAGTCCCAAATGCCGTTCCCAGGTTAAGCCCGGGGCTTTCACATCTGGCTTACAAAACCGCCTGCGCACGCTTTACGCCCAGTAATTCCGATTAACGCTCGCACCCTACGTATTACCGCGGCTGCTGGCACGTAGTTAGCCGGTGCTTATTCTTCCGGTACCGTCAGTAGCCGCGAGTATTAGTCGCAGCCGTTTCGTTCCGGACAAAAGAGCTTTACAACCCGAAGGCCTTCTTCACTCACGCGGAATGGCTGGATCAGGGTTTCCCCCATTGTCCAAAATTCCCCACTGCTGCCTCCCGTAGGAGTCTGGGCCGTGTCTCAGTCCCAGTGTGGCTGATCATCCTCTCAGACCAGCTACCGATCATCGCCTTGGTAGGCCTTTACCCCACCAACTAGCTAATCGGACATCGGCCAACCCAATCGCGCCAGGCCTTGCGGTCCCCGGCTTTCCCCTCTCGGGCATATGCGGTATTAATCCGGCTTTCGCCGGGCTATCCCCCACGACATGGACATGTTCCGATGCATTACTCACCCGTTCGCCGCTCGCCGCCAGGTTGCCCCGCGCTGCCGCTCGACTTGCATGTGTAAAGCATTCCGCCAGCGTTCAATCTGAGCCAGGATCAAACTCTTCAGTTCAATCCATCAAAGTTCACTCAACTCGAATCACTTGGATCCAAGTGAGCACTGCTTTTGCCTTCGCCTCGACCCCCGAAATGCAGAGCCTCGGCCGGCGCCGCAGCACCCACCTCTATCGGCTGTAAGTTTTTAAAGAGCGATGAACGTCCCTTGCCGTGCGAACACTGGAGGGATTGGTTGCGGGGGTAGGATTTGAACCTACGACCTTCGGGTTATGAGCCCGACGAGCTGCCAGACTGCTCCACCCCGCGCCAGGTCGACGAAAAGCTGCCGTCGAGAGGTGAAATTATGCCCGACCGGAGGACTTACGTCAATCTGCGGCGTAGTCCTACCGGACGTTTCGGCGCCGTTGCCTTGCGGCCGACGCCACCATATTCGGAGGTTGGGCCGGGAGGCCGGATTTTCAAGCCCTTGGGCCCGGATTCTCAGGCCGGGCGCCGCTCCAGGACGGCCTGTGCGAGGGTGCCGGAATCGACGTGCTCCAGCTCCCCGCCCACCGGCAGGCCCCGGGCGATCCGGCTCACCTTCAGGCCCTTGCTCCCGAGCAGCTCGCCGATGTAATGCGCGGTCGCCTCGCCCTCGACGGTGAAGTTGGTGGCGAGGATGACCTCGTGCAGGGCCGCGTCCGAGGCGCGCTCCACCAGGCGGTCGAGGTGGATCTCCCGCGGCCCCACCCCGTCGAGCGGTGACAGGCGCCCCATGAGGACGAAGTACAGTCCCGAGTAGCTCTGGCTCTGCTCCATCATCAGGAGGTCGCCCGGGGTCTCGACCACGCAAAGGAGCGAGGCATCCCGCCGCGGCGAGGCGCACAGGGCGCACAGCTCGCTCTCGGTGAAGGTGTTGCACCGCCCGCAATGCCGGATCCGCGCGAGCGCCTCCCCGAGCCCCCGTGCCAGCCGCTCCGCGCCCCGGGTGTCGCGCTGCAGGAGGTGGTAGGCCATGCGCTGCGCCGACTTGGGACCGACGCCCGGCAGGCAGCGCAGCGCCTGGATCAGCTCCTCGAGGGCCGCCGGCTTTTCCATCACGCCGTCAGAACGGCAGGCCCATCCCGGGCGGGAGGTTCATGCCCGAGGTGAACCCGGCCATCTTCGCCTGGGTCGCCGCCTCGACCTTCGCCTCGGCGTCGTTCACGGCCGCGGCGACGAGGTCCTCCAGCATGTCCTTGTCCTCGCCGAGCAGGCTCTGGTCGATCGCCACTTTCTTCACGGCGTGCTTGCACGTCATCACGACCTTCACGAGGCCGGCGCCCGACTGGCCCTCGACCTCGATGGTGGCGAGCTCCTCCTGCAGCTTGCGCATGTTCTCCTGCATCTGCTGGGCCTGCTTCATGAGCGCGCCGAGACCGCCCTTGGGAATCATCTGCTCACCTCATTCGTGGGTTGCACCGGTCGCGTCGTCCGACGGCCGGATGGAAGAGGAGACCACCTCCGCGCCCAGGTCGCGCACCAGCTCCCGCACGAAGGGATCCTCCTCGATGGCCTCGGCCGCCCGCGCCTGCCGTGCCGCCTCGTCGCGCGAGCGCACCGCCGCGATGCTGGCGCCGGAGGTCGAGCCCACCCGCACGGTGAGCCGGAAGCCGGGCCCGAAGTGCGGCGCGAGGGCCGCCTTGAGCTTGTCCTGGTACGCGCGCTCCGAATACATCCGATGGGACTCCGGCACCGTGAGTTCCAGGTGCCCACGGTCGAAGGACGCGAGCTCGCCGTGGCGCGCGACCATCCCCGCCATGCCGGTGAGGTTGAGCTTCTCGACGAAGGCCCGCCAGTCGCCCTCGAAGGGGATGCGCGCCACCGATTCCTCCTCCCACGGGGCGGCACCCTGCTCCGGCGCGGCCGCCTCCCGGGGCGCCGGGGCCGGCTGCACCGCCGCCGGGGCCCGCCCGCGGGGGGCCGGTTCCGACGCGACCGCCGCCCGGGGCGCGGCCGCCGGCGCGGCACCATGGGATGCGTCGCCGGCACCGGCAGAAGCCGCGCGCGACGAAGCGGGATCGGCGAACGTGAGCATGCGCAGCAGTGCCATGCTGAAGCCGGCGAACTCGTCGGGGGCCAACGGCAGGTCGCGCCGGCCGATCACCGCGATCTGGTAGAGCACCTGCACGCGGGCCGGATCCAGCCGCGCGGCCATCGAGCGCACGCGCCCGGCCCGCGGGTCGTCCTCGGGGGGCGGCGCACCGGCCTGCGCGAGGGCCACGCGATGCAGGAGTGCCGCGAGCTCCTCCAGCGCCCCCTCGAGCGAGACGCTGCGCCCGGCGATGCCCTCGGCCTCGCGCACGGTCCCCGGCCCATCGCCCTCGACGACCTTCTCGAGCAGCGGCCAGACGAGGTCGTCGCCCAGCGAGCCCAGCATCTCCGCGACCTGGGCGGACGTCACCGCGCCGCCGCCGTGGGCGATCGCCTGGTC
Organism: uncultured beta proteobacterium; assembly: GCA_963741815.1. Taxonomy (GTDB): domain Bacteria; phylum Pseudomonadota; class Gammaproteobacteria; order Burkholderiales; family Usitatibacteraceae; genus Usitatibacter. The sequence continues at coordinate 323,857 of CAVUJI010000002.1, read as the reverse complement.
GGCCAGGCTCAGGCTGTCGCGCACGCTTCCGGCGGCGGCCCGGGCGAGCTGCGCGAGGGCGGCGTCCTCGCAGGCCACGCCCTCGGCCTCGAGCACGCGCTTCAGGTGCCCGGAGAGCATCGGGGGGGTGAGCGGCTTGAGGTTGAACTGCAGGCAGCGCGACAGGATGGTGACCGGCAGGCGCTGCGGGTCGGTCGTCGCGAGGATGAACTTCACGTGCTCCGGCGGCTCCTCGAGCGTCTTCAGCATCGCGTTGAACGCGTGGCGAGAGAGCATGTGCACTTCGTCGATGATGTAGACCTTGAAGCGCCCGGCCACCGGCATGTACTGCGCCGTGTCGAGCAGCTCGCGCATCTCGTCGACCTTGGTGTTGGACGCCGCGTCCACCTCGAGCAGGTCGACGAAGCGCCCCGCGTCGATCTCGCGTGCACGCCGCGCACTTGCCGCACGGCCGCGACGTGATGCCGGTCTCGCAGTTGAGCGACTTGGCGAGGATGCGCGCGAGCGTGGTCTTGCCCACGCCGCGGGTGCCGGTGAAGAGGTAGGCGTGGTGCAGGCGCTTCGAATCGAGGGCGTTGACGAGCGCCGTGACCACGTGCGGCTGGCCGACGATTTCCTCGAAGACCCGCGGACGCCACTTCCGGGCGAGAACTTGGTAGGTCATCGGAGAAAGGGAATTCGGGGAGGCGAGCCTGACCCCCGGCACTTGAGGGAATCGATTATGGCTGCTTCGTTCCCGACCTGACCAGATTCACCGCCCCTCAATGCGGGGAGGCCCGCCGGAAGGAATTATGACACACCCTCACCCCTCGCCGAGCGCGCAGGTGCGGAATCCGGCGAACGCGTCGCGCCGGCCCGGCAGATAGAAGTTGCGGAAGCGGTGGTGGACGAGCCGGCTGCGGGTGGCGAACGAGCCGCCCCGCATCACGTAGTGGCTGTGGAACCACGGCTGCGAGTATTCGCGGTAGGGGCCCGGCGCGAAGCCGGGGTACGGCGTGAAGGGGCTCGAGGTCCATTCCCAGACGCCGCCGCGCATGAGGCGCGGCCCGTCGCCCGATTCCGACCGGGCCATCGCGGCGCAGGGACCGAGGAAATGCAGGTCGAGCGCGGGGCCGGCCGCGACCCCCGGCGGGTTCCGCCCGTCGCCGCCCGAGCGCGCGGCGAACTCCCACTCGGCCTCGGTCGGCAACCGCCGCCCGGCCCATCGGCAGTAGGCGAGCGCCTCGTGCAGCGAGACATGCACCATCGGGGCCGCCGGATCGATCGGCGTCCAGCGGTCGAAGCGCCGGGCGGTCCAGCGCCCGCCCTCCCGGCGCCAATGCCCGGGCGCGGCCGCGCTGGACGCCTCGCGCCAGCCCCAGCCCTCGTGCGTCCACAACTCGCGGCGCGCATAGCCGTCGTCGTCGACGAAATCGGCGAACTCGCCGTGGCTCACGGGCAGCGAGGCGATGGCGAAGGGGCCGACCCGCACCTCGTGCGCATGCCGCTCGTTGTCGAACACGAAGCCGCGGGACGCGTCCGCGCTTCCCTGGAGGAAGGTTGCCGCCTCGAAGCGCACGTCGCGGCTGGCCGCCACCCTGCCGCGCGGCAGGTCGAAGCGCCCGACCGGCGGGGCCCGCAGCCCCAGCGTCTGCAACGTCATGAGCAGCGCCTCGCCGTGCATGTCCTCGTGCAGCAGCGCCAGGAGGAAGTAGTAGCGGCGCTCGCCGGCATCGCGCGCGAGGGCCGCGAGCGTGGCCTCGAACGTGTCGGCCATGTAGCGGCGCATGCGGGCCTCGGGCGGATACGGCAGCGACCAGCGGGTATCGTGCGCGACGGTGCCCGAATCGTAGAGCGCGTCGACGCCCTCGAGGAGCGTGGGCCGCGAGAGCTCTCCCCCGCGCAGGCACCAGAACTCCTGGAACCACGCGATGTGCGCGAGCTCCCAGAGGGGCGGGTTGACGAGGGGGAGGCACGGCACCTCGAGGCGCGCGAGGTCGAGGTGCGCGTACAGGGCCAGCGTGCGCGCGCGGGCGTCGCGCAGCGCGTCGGCGAGGAGTTCGCCCTCGTATAATCCGCCGATGGAGCCGTCGGCCAAGCCCCTGGTCTGCATCGTCACCCCTGGAACGCGGAGCGCGAACAACGGCAACTGGCGCACCGCCTCGCGATGGGCGGCGATGTTGCGTGATCGCTTCCGGCCCATTGTACAGACGCAGTGGGACGGCGAGCCCGCCGACGTGCTCGTGGCGCTGCATGCGCGGCGCAGCGCCGAGTCCATCGCGCGTTTCCGCACGCGCTCGGGCGCCCCCTCGCCGTCGTCCTCACCGGCACCGACCTCTACCGCGACATGCCCGGCTGCGCCGAGGCGCGCGCGAGCCTGGATGCGGCAGACCGCATCGTCGTGCTGCAGGACCAGGCGCTGCGCCAGCTCGCGCCGGCGTGGGCGGCCAAGTGCGCGGTGATCTACCAGTCGGCGCCGGCGCTGCGCCCGCTCGCAGCCCCGCGGGCGCCTCGACTGCGTGGCCGTCGGCCACCTGCGCGAGGAGAAGGACCCGCAAACGTTCCTGCGCGCGATGCGGATGCTCCCCGCGGGCCTGCCGATCACCCTGCGCCACATCGGCGCGCCGCTCGACCCGGCCCTGGGCGAGGCGGCCCGCGCGCTCGCCGCGCGCGAGCCGCGCTACCGCTGGCTCGGCGCCCTGCCGCACGGTCTCGCGCGTGCCGCGCATCCGGCGCGCGCACCTGCTCGTGCACCCCACGCGCATGGAAGGCGGCGCCCACGTCATCCTCGAGGCGGTGACCGCGGGCACGCCGGTGCTCGCCTGGCGCATCCACGGCAACGTCGGCATGCTGGGCGAGGACTATGCGGGGTACTTCGACGCGGCGGATGCATCCGGGCTGGCCCGCTGCCTCGTACAAGCGCTCGAGTCGCCCGCGTACCGGCGCTCGCTCGCGGGGGCGGCCGGGCGCTTCGGGCGCGTTTCCGGCCCGGGCCGAGGCCCGAACCCTGCGCGGCCTGTTGCGCCAGCTCCTCGGCGCGGCGGCTTAGAATGGCGTCGACAACCGAAACGGAAGGCGAATCGCGACGGACATGCAGGTACGGCTCACCCAGTTCAGCCACGGCGGCGGCTGCGGCTGCAAGATCGCGCCCGGCGTGCTCGCGCAGATCCTCACGCGCAGCGGCGACCGCGGCCCGGTGCCGAAGGAGCTGCTGGTCGGCATCGAGACCGCCGACGACGCCGCGGTCTACCGCTCAACGACGAGCAGGCGCTGGTCGCCACCACCGACTTCTTCATGCCGATCGTCGACGACCCGTTCGACTTCGGCCGCATCGCCGCCACCAACGCGATCTGCGACGTCTACGCGATGGGCGGGCGGCCGCTCTTCGCGCTCGCGCTGGTCGGCATGCCGATCAACATGCTGCCCGCTCGAGACCATCCGCCGCATCCTCGAGGGCGGCGAGTCGGTCTGCGCGCGCGCCGGCATCCCGATCGCCGGCGGCCACACCATCGATTCGGTCGAGCCGATCTACGGCCTGGTCGCCCTCGGCCTCGTCCACCCGCGCCACGTCAAGCGCAACGCGGGCGCGCGCCGGGCGACGTGCTGGTGCTCGGCAAGCCGCTCGGCGTGGGCATCTCAGCGCCGCGCTGAAGAAGGGGCGCCTCGACGACGCCGGCTACGCCGCGATGATCGACACCACCACGCGGCTCAACACGCCCGGGCGCGGCTCGGCAGCCATGGCGGCGTGCACGCGCTGACCGACGTCACCGGCTTCGGCCTGGCCGGCCACCTGCTCGAGATCGCCGCGGCTCGCCCGTGGCGGCGCACCTGACTGGAAGGACGTGCCGCTGCTGCCCGGCGCCCGCGAGCTCGCCGGCGAGGGCATCGTCACCGGCGCCTCGGGTCGCAACTGGGCGGGCTACGGCGGGCGGGTACGGCTCGGCGCCGGGCTCGGGAGAAGCGCACCGGGCGCTGCTGACCGACCCGCAGACCAGCGGCGGCCTGCTCGTCGCCTGCGCCCCCGAGGCGCTGCGATGCGGTGCTGGCCGTCTTCCGCGAGGAAGGCTTCGGCGAGGCGGCGGTGGTGGGCGAGGTGCGGCAAGGAGCGCCCGAAGTGACCGTCGACTGAATCCGCGGCGCGAGCGCCGCGAGGGAGGACCGATGAAGGAACCGAACCGCGGCCGATCGCGTCGCGCCCCCGCAGTCCCGCAACCGTCATCGCTCGCGGCCCGCTATGCCGCGGTGCGCGCCGCGCAGCCGCGCTCTCGCCGCGCCGCTGTCGGCGGAGGACTGCGCGTCCAGTCGATGCCCGACGCGAGCCCGGTCAAGTGGCACCTCGCGCACACCACCTGGTTCTTCGAGACCTTCGTGCTCGAGGCGCTCGCCGCCGGCTGCGCGCCCTTCCACCAGGCGTTCCGCGTGCCTCTTCAACTCGTACTACGACGCGGTCGGCGCGCGGCATCCGCGGCCGCGAGCGCGGCCTGCTGTCGCGCCCGTCGCTCGACGAGGTGCTGGCCTACCGCGCCAGCGTCGACGAGCGCGATGCAGGCGCTGCTCGAGCGCGACGCGGATGCCGCCGCGCGCCTCGCGGACCTCGATCGAGCTCGGCCTGCACCACGAGCAGCAGCACCAGGAGCTGATCCTGACCGACCTCAAGCACGTGCTGTCGCGCAACCCGCTGCTGCCCGCCTACCGGCGGCGCGCGCCGCGCGACGCCGCGCGGCGCCCGCGCCGATGCGCTGGATCGCCGCTGCCCGACGGCGTGCGCCGAGATCGGCCACGCCGGCGACGGCTTCGCGTTCGACAACGAGCGGCCGCGCCATCGCGTGTTCGCTCGGCGACTTCGAGATCGCGGAGCGGCTCGGTGACCAACGCCGAGTACCTGGCGTTCATCGACGACGGCGGCTACCGGCGCCCCGAGCTGTGGCTGTCGGAGGGCTGGGACCGTGCGCAGCGCGAGGGCTGGCAGGCGCCGCTCTACTGGCTGCGAGCGCGACGGCGGCTGGAGCACAGTTCACGCTCGACGGCGTGCGCGCGCTCGAGCCCGCACGCGCCGGTGGCCACGTCAGCTATCTACGAGGCCGACGCCTACGCGCGCTGGCGCGGGCGCGCGGCTGCCGACCGAAGCCGAGTGGGAGATCGCCGCCGCCGGCGCGCGAGCCGGCCGGCAACTTCCTCGACAGCGGGCGCCTGCACCCCGCGCCGCGCGGCGCCGGCGGCGGGCGCCGCCAGTTCTTCGGCGACGCCTGGGAATGGACCGCCAGCGCCTACGCGCCCTACCCGGGGTTCCGCGCGCCGCAGGGCGCGGTCGGCGAGTACAACGGCAAGTTCATGGTCAACCAGTACGTGCTGCGCGGCGGCTCCTGCGCCACGCCGCGCTCGCACATCCGCGCCAGCTACCGCAACTTCTTTCCCGCCGGCGGCGCGCTGGCAGTTCAGCGGCATCCGCCTGGCGCGCTGAGCCCCGAAGGGCGGGACCGGCCTTCGGAGCGGGGAAAGGGGGCCTGGCCCCGATTCAGCGGGCGAGGAAGACGAAGTAGGCATCGCCCGGCGCGCTCCAGCGCTCGATCGCGCCGAAGCCCGCCTCGCCGAGCAGCGCCTCGAACTCGGCCGCATGGTACTTGTACGAGCTCTCGGTGTGGATGCGCTCGCCTTGCCTGAAGCGCCGCACGATGCCCTCGCCCAGCGCGACCGCCTGCGCGCACGCCGACTCGAGGTGCATCTCGACCCGGCCCTGCGCCGCGTCGTACCGCGCGACGTGCGCAAAGCGGGCGAGCTGGAAGGCGAACCCGAAGCGACGGTTGAGGTGCGCCAGGGCGTTGCGGTTGAACGCGGCGGTGACGCCGAGCGCATCGTCGTACGCCGCCTCGAGCACGCGCGGATCCTTCTTCGCGTCCACGCCGATCAGCAGGCTGCTGCCCGGGCGCTCGGCGCAGGCGCGCGCCACGCGCCCGAGGAAGCCCACGGCCTCGGGCGGGGTGAAGTTGCCGATGCTCGAGCCGGGATAGAAGAAGACGGCGGGCCGCGCGTCGACCACGCCCTCCAGCGGCAGCCCGTGCATGAAGTCGGCGACGAGTGCGGCGGTCTCGAGGGCGGGATGCTCGCGCGCGATGCGGGCGAGGGCCGCGCGGATCTCGTCGCCCGCGATGTCCACCGCCACGTAGCGCGCCGGCTCGAGGGCGCCGAACCACGCCTGCGCCTTGCCGCAGTCGCCCGCGCCCAGGTCGACGAGCTGCCGGCCGCGGCCCGCCGCCTCCGCGACCCGCGCGCGGCACGCCTCGAAGAGCGCGGCCTCGGTGCGGGTCGGGTAGTACTCGGGCAGGCGGCAGATCGCGCCGTAGAGCGCGCAGCCCAGCTCGTCATAGAAGTAGCGCGGGGCGATCGAGGCCGGGTCGGCGCGCAGCCGCGCCACCACCGCGCGGCGCTCGTCGCCCGCGCTCTCGCCCACGCGCTCGACGACGGGGAATCCGGCGCGGTTATCGTCGGGCACCGGCGGCCTCGCCGAGCAGGGCCTCGATCGTCTGCAGCGCCTGTCCCTGGTCCCACTCCCGCTCCCCGAAAGTCCAGAAGCGCACCTTGCCCCGGGCGTCGACGAGGAAGGTCATCGGCAGGCCCTTCGCCCCCCACGCGTCGCCCGCCGCGCTCTCGGGATCGAGCAGCACGTGCAGGTCGAGGTGTCGCTTGCGCACGAAGGCCGCCACCTTCGCCTGCGACTCGCCGTAGTTCACGGCGAGCGCCTCGAACGGCTTGCCGGCCTCCCGCTTCGCCAGCCGCTCGATCGAGGGCAGCTCCGCCACGCACGGGGCGCACCACGTCGCCCAGAAATTCACCAGCACGACCTTGCCCCCGAGGGCGGCGAGGTCCACCTCGCGCCCGGCGAGGTCGCGCAGCTTGAGCGCCGGGGTGGGCTTGCCTTCCCAGGCGCGCAGCGGTCCCTCGGCGGCGTGCGCGGCGGCGAAGGCGAAGAGCGCGGCCGCCAGCAGCGCCCGCACGGCCGCGCGCACTCCGCGCCCCGCGATCAGGCGATCTCCCGCGAGGCGATCCGGTAGCTGAAGTGGTCGGGATCGAGCGCGTCGAGGCGGCCCGGCCGCGGTCTCGCTCTGCGGGTACATGAGGAAGTGGATGGGCGGCCGCGTCGATCCCGGCAGCGCGACGTCGTTCGCATAGTTGTAGGCGAGCCAGTTCATCTCCCACGTGCCGAAGAGGCGCTTGCGGGCGGCGACGACCTTGGGATCGTCGATCGGCTTGCCGCCGCCTTCCTCGAGGATCACCTTGCGCACGTCGGCCGGGTCGACCGGCACCCAGCCGTGCTCGGCGCTGTAGAACTCGGCGCGGCAGTGCTGCGCCTTGGTGATGTCGCCGCTCTTGCCCAGGCTCTTGTAGCCCAGGCGCGAGTCGGCCACGCGCACGCCGAAGACGTCCCGCGCGGGAATGCCCTGGGCGCGCGCGAGCGCCACGAAGAGGCTGTTCAGGTCGGCGCACTTGCCGCTGTAGAGCCGGTTCTCGAGCATGAACTTCATGTCCCCCGTGCCGCAGCCCCGCGTCTCGGGGTTGCGGGTGGTGTTCTCGACGATCCACTCGTAGATGGCGTGCGCCTTCTCGACATCCCCCTTCGCGCCCTTGACCGCCTCGTCCGACACGTCGCGCACGATGCCGTCGGTGGGCAGGACCTGGGTGGCCGCGGTGTAGTGCGCGAGCGTGGCGATGCTCTCGGGGTGCGGGTTCCACGGCCGCGAGAGGTCGACCGCGATGTCGCGGGTGGCGAACCGGCTCTTCAGCTCGAGGACCGGCTTCACGCCATCGGCCCACTCGCCGTACACCATCCCGGCGCCGTAGCGGCCGTCGACGGCGTAGCGCGTGGTCCCGCCCTGGGCGTCGAAGGCATTGCCCAGCGCCTTGAAGAACGGCCGGTCCTGGGTGAGCGGCACCGGGAGCCAGACCCGCGTCACCCCCGCCGGGTCGAGGATCTCGACCCGGGTGGTGACCTCGAACATCCGCCAGTCGTCGGACGTCGATCCGGCGAGGCGGGCGGAGCGGGCGACGCCGGGCAGCGCGAGGCCGGCGGAAGCGGAGGCGGAAAGGCGGAGGAAGTCGCGGCGATGCATGGTGGGCTCCTCGGGGGATGTGCGGGATGGAAAATGATAGCAAAGGCAGCGGTACGCGCCGATGTACGTGGAATCGCGCCGCGCGGATGCGGTTGACCCAGGGCAGGTGGCCGCGGGCACCGATCCGATAAAATCGAGCTCTTCGCTCCCGCTGCCTGCTCCGCAATGCCTTCCGCCTCGCTGCCCGCCCTCCACCTCGCCTTCGGCCTCGCGTTCGAGGATCTCCACGACCGCGCCGGCCTCGAGCGCATCGACGGGGCGTTCTCCGACTGGCTCGCCGCGGCCGATGCGCCGCTGCACGCGCGCTGGCGCGACGCCCGCGCCGATCCCGCCGCCCTCGCCACGAAGGAGGAAGCGGAGCTGCTGATCGCGCTCGCCCCCCACCTCGACCGCTTCGTCGCGCGCCTCTTCGACATCGAGGATGCGTGGCAGGACCTGGTGGAGAGCCACCACCGCCTGGCCCCGCTCTTCCGGGTGAAGCGCAAGTTCGTGCAGCGCCGCGCGATGCTCAAGGTGAAGGCGGACGCCGCCGAGGCCCTCGACGGGCCGGCGCTCGAGCGCGAGGTGGCCGCCCTCCTGGGCGGCGCCTTCGACGAGCTCGCCTTCGCCGAGGCGGTGCTCGCCTGGCTCGCCGACGAGCCCGCCCACGCGCCCGAGATCGCGCTCGCCGAGCAGTTCGCCGCCTGGGCCGCGCACACGGCGGAAGGCCGGCGCCGCTACCGGGGCGGCGTCCTCTTCAATCCGCCGCAGCGCGTCGATCCCATGCACCTCGTGCCGGTGCAGACCGAGGCGCGCGAGGGCTATTCCGTGCACCGGCTGCACCACGTGCGCCGCCGCGAGGGGTTCGCCCTCACCGACGCGGGCACGCAGCTTCCCGGCGCGCTCGACGAGACGAACTACTGCATCTGGTGCCACGAGCAGGGCAAGGATTCGTGCTCGAAGGGGCTTCGCGACAAGCCCACGGCCGAGGGCAAGGTCGTCTTCAAGAAGAGCCCGTTCAACGTGCCGCTCGCCGGCTGTCCCCTCGAGGAGCGCATCTCGGAATTCCAGAAGCTCAAGACCGAGGGCTGGGCGATCGCCGCGCTCGCCACGATCGTGGTGGACAACCCCACCTGCTGCGCGACCGGGCATCGCATCTGCAACGACTGCATGAAGTCGTGCATCTACCAGCGCCAGGATCCGGTGGACATCCCGCAGGCCGAGACGCGCACGCTCAAGGACGTCCTCGCGCTGCCGTGGGGCTTCGAGATCTACGCGCTCCTCACCCGCTGGAACCCGCTCGACCTGCGCCGGCCGCTGCCGCGGCCCGCGACCGGCAAGCGGGTGCTCGTGGTGGGCATGGGGCCGGCCGGCTTCACGCTCGCCCACCACCTGCTCAACGACGGCCACACCGTGGTCGGCATCGACGGGCTCAAGATCGAGCCGCTCGCGGCGGACGTGAGCGGGGTCGCGCCCGACGGCACGCGCGTGCCGTTCCGCGCGATCCGCGACATCGGCGAGCTGCGCGAGCCGCTCGAGGCGCGCCTCATGGCGGGCTTCGGGGGGGTGGCCGAATACGGCATCACCGTGCGCTGGGACAAGAACTTCCTCAAGATGGCGCGGCTGCTCGTGGAGCGGCGCGAGCGCTTCGCGATGATCGGCGGCGTGCGCTTCGGCGGCACGGTTACGGCCGAGACCGCCTTCGAGATGGGCTTCGACCACGTGGCCCTCGCCGCCGGCGCGGGCAAGCCGACGGTGCTGGACATGCCGGGGGGCCTCGCGCGGGGCGTGCGCACGGCCTCCGACTTCCTGATGGGCCTGCAGCTCACGGGCGCGGCGCGGGCCGACTCGATCGCGAACCTGCAGGTGCGCCTGCCCATCGTGGTGATCGGCGGCGGGCTCACGGCGATCGACACCGCCACCGAGTCGCTCGCCTACTATCCGGTGCAGGTCGAGAAGTTCCTCGCCCGCTACGAGACGCTCGCGGCCGAGCGCGGTGCCGGCGCCGTGCGCAACGAGTGGACCGAGGAAGAGACCCTCGTCGCGGAGGAATTCATGACCCACGCGCTCGCGATCCGCGCCGAGCGCGCGGCCGCCGCCGCCGAGGCCCGGGAGCCGCGCATCCTCGAGCTCCTCCAGGCCTGGGGCGGTGCGACCATCGCCTACCGCAAGCGCCTCGTCGACAGCCCGTCGTACACGCTCAACCACGAGGAGGTGGAGAAGGCCCTCGAGGAGGGGATCGCCTTCGCCGAGAACCTCACGCCGGTGCGCGTGGAGGTCGACCGCTACGGCCACGCGCAGACGCTGGTCGCCGCCGCGCACGGCACCGACGCCGAGGGCAACCCGACCCAGGCGACGGTCCCGCTTCCCGCCCGCACCCTCCTCATCGCCGCGGGCACGCAGCCCAACACGGTCCTCGCGCGCGAGGAGCCGGCGCACTTCCACCTCGACGGGCGCTACTTCCAGGCCGTCGACGAGGGAGGCGACCCGGTGAGCCCCGAGCGCTCGGCCAAGCCCGACGTGCCGCGCGTGCTGCTCGCCCGCGAGCCCGGCGAGCGCTACATCAGCTTCTTCGGCGACCTGCACCCCTCGTTCTTCGGCAACGTGGTGAAGGCCATGGCCTCCGCGAAGCAGGGCCACCCGGTGGTCACCCGCGTGCTCGAGCGCCGTCCGGGGCACCCGCCGGAAGAGGACGCGGCGTTCCTCGCCGGCCTGAACCGCGAGCTGCGCGCGACCGTGCACGCCGTGAACCGGCTCACGCCGAAGATCGTGGAGGTGGTCGTGCACGCACCGCTCGCGGCACGCCGGTTCCGCCCCGGCCAGTTCTACCGGCTGCAGAACTTCGAGTCGCTCGCCGCGCATCCCGGCGGCACGCGCCTGGCGATGGAGGGACTCGCCCTCACCGGCGCGTGGGTAGACCGCGAGCGCGGGCTCGTCTCGACGATCGTGCTCGAGATGGGCGGCTCGAGCGACCTGTGCGCGCTGCTGCGCCCCGGCGAGCCCGTCGTGCTCATGGGCCCGACGGGCACGCCGACGGACACGCCCGGCGGCGAGACCGTGGTGCTGGTGGGCGGCGGCCTGGGCAACGCGGTGCTCTTCTCGATCGGCGCGGCCTTCCGCGCGGCCGGCTCCCGGGTGCTCTACTTCGCCGGGTACAAGAAGCTGCAGGACCGCTACAAGGTGGCCGAGATCGAGGCCGCGGCCGACGAGGTGGTGTGGTGCTGCGACGAGGCGCCGGGCTTCGCGCCCGCTCGCCCCGGCGACAAGGCGTTCGTGGGCAACATCGTCGAGGCGATGGCGGCCCACGCCAGCGGCGCGCTGGGCGAGGCCCGGGTGCGCCTGCACGAGGCCGACCGGCTGATCGCCATCGGCTCCGACGGCATGATGGCGGCGGTGGCGCGCGCCCGCCACGACGTCCTCGCGCCCTACCTGCCCAAGGCGCACGTGGCGATCGGCTCGATCAACTCGCCGATGCAATGCATGATGAAGGAGATCTGCGCGCAATGCCTGCAGCCGCAGGTCGACCCCACGACGGGCAAGACGCGCTACGTCTTCACCTGCTTCAACCAGGACCAGGGCCTCGACGTGGTCGATTTCGCGGCCCTGCGCTCGCGCCTCGGGCAGAACGCCCTGCAGGAAAAGCTCACGGCGCAATGGGTCGACCGCGCGCTGGCCGAGCTCGGCATGCGTCCGCGGGCGTAAGCGTTTCCCCTCGGCTGAAGGAGTTACGCGGCGCCGGGCGTGCGGCTTCGCCTGCCCGCCCGCCTGCGCGCATCCAGGAGCTGGCATCGCGATTGCATTCCCCGTCGGCATCACACGATGGGAGCATTGCGATGGCGAACGAACATCACGCCGGCAGCGACGATCGCGCGCCGAACCCGGTGCAGGTCCAGAAGTTCCTGGGCGGCCTCGACTACCCGGTGGACAAGCAGCAGATTCTCGACAAGGCGCGCGATGCCGGCGCCGACGGGCGCGTCCTCGACGCGCTGGGCGCGATCCCCGAGCGCAGATACCAGAGCCCGATCTCGATCTCCGAGGAAGTGGGGAAGCTGAAATGACGGCGGATTGCAGCCTGCACGGCGCGGCGATCTGCGCGCTGCACGACGCGATGCTCCAGGGCGCGCGCCGGCTCGACCAGGGCGAGGCGGACGCCTGGCACTGGATCGCCGAGAACCACCGGCAGAACAGCATGCTCTGGGACGAGGAGGACTGCGCACGGCGCACGGACGTGGCCGACGCCGAGATCGCCGGGTGCAAGCGGCGCATCGACCGGCACAACCAGCAGCGCAACGACGCGATGGAGAAGATCGACGAGCGGCTCCTGGCGACGCTGCCCGCCGTGCGCGGGGGCTCGCGCGCCCGGCAGCACAGCGAGACGCCGGGAATGATGATCGACCGCCTCTCGATCCTCGCCCTCAAGATCTTCCACATGCGCGAGCAGGCCGAGCGCCGCGGGGCCTCCGCCGGGCACGTCGCGCGCTGCGCGGCGAAGCTCGCGAGCCTCGTCGAGCAGCGCGGCGACCTCGTGCGCTGCCTCGACGACCTGCTGTACGAGGCGCGCCAGGGGAGCGCCTTTTTCAAGGTGTACCGGCAGCACAAGATGTACAACGACCCGGCGCTGAACCCGTACCTCTCGGGCCTGCGGCCTTCCGGCGCCGGATTCCGCCGGGCCGCGGGCTGAGCGCGATGCATGCGGTCGACGTCCTCATCCCCACGTACGAGCGCCCCGCCGCGCTCGCGGTAACGCTCACGAGCATCGCCGCGCAGACCCTGCATCCGCTCCACATCGTGGTCTCGGACCAGGGCGAGCGCCGCGAGGCCCGCGCCGCGGCCGAAGTGCGCGCGGTGGTGCGGCTCCTGCGGGCGAAGGGCCACGCGGTCGAGCTGCACCGGCATCTGCCGCGGAGGGGCCTGGCCGAGCAGCGCGACTTCCTCCTCTCGCGGGCCCGGACGCCCTACGCGCTCTACGTCGACGACGACGTGATCGTCGAGCCCGACCTCGCCCGGCGCCTGCTGCACGCGATTCGCGAGCACGGCTGCGGCTTCGTCGGCAGCGCCGTGCACGGCCTGAGCTTCCGCGACGACGAGCGTCCCCACGAGCAGGCGATCGAGCTCTGGGAGGGGCGCGTCGAGCCCGAGACGATCCACCCCGACGGCCCCGAGTGGGCGCGCCACCACCTGCACAGCGCGGCGAACCTCTACCACGTGCAGCGCAAGCTCGGCATCGGTCCCGGCGAGCAGCGCGTCTACCGGATCGCCTGGATCGGCGGGTGCGTGATGTTCGACACGGCGAAGCTGCGCGAATGCGGCGGGTTCGGCTTCTGGCGCGACCTGCCTCGGCAGCACTGCGGCGAGGATGTGCTGGCCCAGCTGCGCGTGATGGCCCGCCACGGCGGCTGCGGGCTCATCCCGTCGGGCGCGTACCACCAGGAGCTCGAGACCACCGTGCCCGTGCGCGACATCGATGCGCCGCGGGTCATCGCCCCGCACGCCGGCCGCCCCGTGCCGCAGGGAGCGCGCCCCTGAGCGCCGCGCAGGACGCCATTTTCGAGCCGTCGGGAATCCCCGCGACGTCCGCCGCTGCGGCAGCGGCAGCCGGCACACGCCCGACAGGACGCGTCGCGCACGTGCGCCGGATCGCCGTCGTCCGCGCCAACGCGCTGGGCGACTTCATCTTCACGCTGCCGGCCCTCGACGCCCTGCGGCGCGCCTACCCGAAGGCCCACGTGACGCTGCTCGCCCGCGCCTGGCACGCGGACTTCCTGCGCGGCCGCGGCTGCGTGGACGCCATCGAGGTGCTGCCGGCGCTGCCGGGGCTCGGCGGCGAAGGCCGCCCGCGCGCGCCCGACGCCGAGGTGGAAGCGTTCCTGGAGCGCATGCGCGAGCGCCGGTTCGACCTCGCGTTCCAGATGCACGGCGGGGGCCGCAACTCGAACCCGTTCACGCGGTCCCTCGGCGCGCGCCTGACGATCGGTGCGCGCACGTCCGATGCGCAAGCGCTCGACCGCTGCCTCCCCTACGAGCCGCGCCAGAACGAGCGCCTGCGCCTGCTCGAGCTCGCCGCGTTGGCCGGCGCCCGGGCGCGTGATCTCGACCCTCGGCTGCCCGTCCTCGGGCGCGACCGCGAGGAGCTCGCGCGGCATTGGACGCCCGACGGACGGACGCTCGCCGTGCTGCAGCCCGGCGCCACCGATCCGCGCCGGCGCTGGCCCGCGGAATCCTTCGCGGCGGTGGGCGATGCGCTGGCCGCCGAAGGCGCCGTGGTCGCGGTGAACGGCACCGACGCCGAGCGGGAGACCACGCGGGCGGTGATCGCGGCGATGCGTTCTGCGGCCGTGGATCTCACCGGCGCGTTGTCGATCGGCGGACTGTCCGCCCTCCTCGGCCACGCCTCCGTGGTCGTCTCCAACGACACCGGGCCGCTGCATCTCGCGCAGGCGCTCGGCGCCCCGACCGTGGGCATCTACTGGCTGCTCAACTTCATGGCCTTCTCGCCCCTCGTGTGGGAAGGCCGGCGCCACTTCATGTCGTACACCACGCGCTGCCCGGAGTGCGGCGCGGTGAACCTCGAGCAGCGATGTGCCCACGATCCCTCGTTCGTCTCGGAGGTCCGCGTCGAGGAGGTGGCCTGCGCCGCGCGCGAGCTCCTCAGGCAGCGCGCTCCGCGGCAGAGCGCAGCAGGCGCCGGGCGTGCGCGAGAACCTCGGACTCCTTCGTCCCGTCCGGATCCCGGACGGCGGGGTGCAGCCGCGCGTTGAGCGGCGCCCAGCGCACGAGGTCCGAGCAGCGGAAGAGCACCACGCTCGGCACCTGCAGCGCCGCCGCGACATGGGAAGCGCCCGTGTCGTTGGTGACGACGAGGCGCGCGTCGCGGATGAGGGCGCCCAGCCCTCCCAGCGAGATGGGCAGCGCCGCGTCGATGCTCGGAGAGCGCATGGCCGCGGCGAGCGCCGCGGTGAGCGGCCGCTCGGGCGGCGAGCCCGTGAGCACGATCGGCAGGCCCGTGTCGGCGTGGATCGCATCGGCCACGCGCGCGAACGATTGCGGCGGCCAGCGGCGGTCGGCGGCGCGCGCGCCGGCGTGCACGCAGACATAGCCCTGGGGCGCGAGGGCCGAGAGCCGCGGATACGGCGCGAGCTCCGCCTCGTCCTCGGGAAAGATCGGAAACTCGAGGTGCTCGCCGGCGTCGGGCGCGCCGAGGAAGCGCACGAGCGCGGTGAGCCGGCGGATCTCCGGGCCTGTGTCGGGGTAGACCATGAAATCGGCACCCGCCCACCGGCGATCCTCCGGACGCCGGAAACCGGCCAGCCGCCGGGCGCCGAGTCCCGCGGCGAGCGGGTTGGTGAGCCGCCCGTTGCCGTGCATCTGCAGCACCAGCTCGAAGCGCCGCTCGCGCACCTCGCGCGCGAAGCTCTCGAAGCCTTCGGCGTTCTCGGGCTGCTCGGGCAAGCCGGGGTAGCCGGGGAAGGCCATGAAATCGTCGACGTAGGTCGGGAAGCGCCGCGCGTAGTCCGCGGCCCAGGGCAGGCCGATCAGGGTGATGCGCGCCGCGGGCAGGGCCGCGCGCAGCGCCCGCAGCGCGGGAACCGCGCACAGCATGTCGCCTGCCTGCAGGGCGCGGAAGACGGCGACGTCGGCAGGCGCGCTGCCGGTGCGCGGATCGAGCAGTGCCATGGAAAGGTAGACGCCGATCGCGGCGGCGGATTCACGCCGCCGCTAGCGGCATCCTGCGCTACTCCCGCGTCCTGCGCGGGGCGGCTCAGGCCGCGCGCCGGCCCTGCGCGGCGTGGGTGAGCTGGCGCAGCATCGCGTCATTGAACGCGGGGATGTCGTCGGGCTTGCGGCTGCTCACGAGCCTGCCATCGACCACCACGCGCTCGTCGGACCACTCGGCGCCGGCGTTGCGCAGGTCCGTCTGCAGGCTGGGCCAGCTCGTGAGGTGCTTGCCCTTGGCGATGCCCGCATCGATGAGGGTCCACGGGCCGTGGCAGATCGCCGCGATCGGCTTGTCCTCGCGCGCGAACTCCCGGATGAGCTCGATCGCCTCGGTGCTGAGGCGCAGTTGGTCGGGGTTGGCCACGCCTCCGGGCAGCACCAGCGCGTCGAAATCGCCGGGGCGCGCGTCGCGCACGTCCATCTCGACCTGGAACTTGTCGCCCGGCGTGAGGTGGTTGAAGCCCTGGATCTGCTGGCCCTTCGCCTTGGGAGAGACGAGCGTCACCTTCGCCCCGTGCTGCTCGAGGAATTCCCTCGGCCCGGTGTACTCGACCTGCTCCACTCCGTCGGTCATCAGCACCGCGACCTTCTTGCCCTTCAGTTCGGCACCCTGCTTTGCGTCCATGGTTCGCTCCTCTCCGTCGTGCAGCGTCACAGGGAGGTACGACAGACGCGGCCCGCGCGCGGTTCTGCGGCTTGCGCCGATCGGCGGTGGATAATGGCCGCTGCCCCCGACGACCGGACGCGCCATGGCCATCGCCCCCGCATCGACCGACCGCCGCGCCCTCGCGCGCCGCCTCGCCGCCGTCCTCGCCGTCGCCGTCCTCGTGCCGCTCGCGTGGCTGGGCACGCTCGACGGGTGGGCGGGCGGCTACGTCGACGCGGGCCTCAAGCGCGCGCTCGTCACCTTCGCCACGGCGCGGGGGGCCAACGCGGTGATCTCCGCGCTGCAGGGCACCTCCGTGGACGTGGCGCCGATGGGCGTGGGCATCACCGCCACGCCGGGCCAGGTGCTCGACCCGCTCAACGACCTCGTCGAGGAGTTCTCCACCCTCATGCTGGCCGCGTGCGTGTCGTTCGGCATCCAGCGCGTGCTGATGGCGCTCGGGGCCTCATGGGGCATCTCGGCGGCGGTCACGATATTCCTCGTCGCCTGGGCGGTGCTCGCCTGGCGGGCCGCCCCGGTCCCGCGGCTGCTCGTGCGCGTGCTGGTGATCGTGCTCTTCGTGCGCTTCGCCCCCGCGGCGGCCGCGCTGGGCAGCGAGGGCGCCTTCCGCGCGGTCATGGCGGGCCCTTACGCCGAGTCGCAGTCCGAGGTGGATCTCACGTACCGGTCGATCGCCGGCGTGCAGCACGAGGTCGACGCGCAGTCCGGGGCGACGCTCCTCGATCGGATGAAGAACTGGGTGGCGCAGAAGGGCGACGGGATCGCGGCGCAGCTTCGCGCGCTGAAGGAGAAGGCCGAGAGCGCGGTGCGCCACATCGTGACGCTCATGGCGCTCTTCGCCGTGCAGACGGTCGTGCTGCCGCTCGTCTTCCTGTGGGTGGTCTACCGGCTGTTCAATGCGGCGCTTTGGAGACGCGTCACGTCGGCGCGTGACGCGGGGACCCCTCGCGCCCACGGCGCCGGTCGGACCCCCCGTTCAGCCGGTCGCGCCAGGCGACACGACGTCGAGCGCCGATCCCACGGCCGAAAGGAAGTCCTCGCGCTCGAGGCACCGCTCGAAGATTCCGCTCAAGAGGGGATATCGGGAGGTATCGACACGGAAGCGATGCGCCATGAGCACGTGCGGAACGAGGAAGACGTCGGCCACGGTCGGGCTCGGCCCGTACGAGAACCGCGCCGCATGCCCGTCGATGGCGAGACAGGACTCGTACTCCGCGAGGCTGCCCTCCATCCAGTGGCGAAACCAGCGGCTGGCGAGAGCGCTCGAAAGCCCCATCTCCGAACCCAGGTACTCCCGCACCCGCAGGTTCAGCAAGGGCTGCCCTTCGCAAGCGACGATCAAGGCGAGCGAGCGGACCCGAGCACGGGCGGCCGCATCGCCAGGCAGCAGCGCCGGCAGCGGGCGCTTCTCCTCCAGGTATTCGACGATCGCGAG
The DNA here is from genome assembly GCA_963741815.1 of uncultured beta proteobacterium. Taxonomy (GTDB): domain Bacteria; phylum Pseudomonadota; class Gammaproteobacteria; order Burkholderiales; family Usitatibacteraceae; genus Usitatibacter. The sequence goes on along the minus strand of CAVUJI010000002.1, from coordinate 305,976 downwards.
CGACTGGCGGATCACGACGCCCCCGTCGACCAGGACGGGGATCAGGCGCTGGGGATTGACGGCGCGGAAGTGCTCCGAGTGCTGCTCACCGGGTACGCGGTCGAGGTCGACGTGCACTTCCTCGACCCGCACGCCCTTGATGGCGAGCGCGATGCGCACGCGCAACGGGGCGTTCGAGAAGTCATTGACGTAGAGCTTCACGCCGCCGCCCTCGCCGGTACGTGTCGGACATCCTTCTCCTCGATGGCGCGCAGCAGCCAGCTGCGAAAGCATTGGACCTCGGGCCGGCGAACGGCATCGCGGGGCTTCACGAGGTAGTAGCTCGATGCGAGCGGCAGCTCGAGGGGGAACGGCCGCACGAGGCGCCCCTCGGCGATGTCGCGCTGCGCGAGCGCAGTCCTGCCGAGCACGACACCCGCACCGTCGATGGCGGCCTGCAGGGCGAGCTCCGCCAGGCTGAACCGCGGCCCACGGCTTGCGTCGACCCGCTTCACGCCCGCCTTCTCGAGCCAGCGCGACCATCCCGAGTGCTCGTTGGGTACCGACAGGTCGTGGATGAGCGGGAAATTGCGAAGGTCGGCCGGGAGGCGAAGGCCGGTCGAGCCGCCGGCGAGGGAAGGCGCGCACATCGGGCAGACGCTCTCGCGGAACAGCCGCTCGGAGAGCAGGCCGTCGTATTTTCCGCGCCCGAACCGATCGCGATATCCACCTCTTCGTCGGTGAAGTCGGCCAAGCCGACCGTCGCCGAGATGCGCAACTCGATCTCGGGGAACCGCGCCGAGAAATCCCCGAGGCGGGGCAGGAGCCACTTCGAGGCGAGCGACGGCGCCACGCTGATGGCGAGCGAGGCCACGCCGTGCCGGCGGACGTTGCCTTCGATCGCCCGGTAGAAGCACTCGAAGCCCGCCTGCACCTCGGGCAGAATCGCCATGCCCGCCGGCGTAAGGGAGACCGTCCGGCGCGATCGCTCGAACAGCGGCGAGCCGACATGCTCTTCGAGCAGTCGCACCTGCTGGCTCACGGCGCCCGGCGTCACGTGCAGCTCGCGCGCGGCCGCGGTGAAGCTCAACTGCCGGGCCACGGATTCGAAGGCCTTGAGGGCGTTGAGGGAGGGCAGGCGCTTGCGCATCGCGGTAATTTAGCGAATCTAAACATTCTTGTAAAAAAATATGCCTTGTCGCCTCCGTGCAGGGAAAGGATGATCCAGCGCGTTCAACGGCCCAGGGAGCCATCGCATGCCGATCGTGCGCGTCGACATTCCATCCGGATACACCGACAGGACCAAGGACGAGATCCGCGAGGGCATCCGGGAAGCGATTAACGTGGTCCTCGACCCGGGACAGAACGGCCGCCACCCGGAGACCTGTAAGTGGATCTACGTTTCGGTGAAGGAGGCCTACGGCGAACTGGGCGACGGCCTGCCGACCGTCACCATCGACACCCGCCCCGGGCGCAAGCCGGACCAGAAGCTCGAGGTGGCCCGGCGGATCTGCGACGTGTTCGAGCGGGCGCTCGGCACGCGCGACGTGTACGTGCTGCTGAGGGAGAGTGCCGCGGGGGACCACATCGGCGCCGGCGTCCCGCTGCCGGAGTGGCGGCCCTGACCGCAACGCGAGCGCCACGTCACAACGACAACCAGGAGGAGCGCATGGGAATCGAATCAACCGGCCGCCGCAGCGCGCTGAAGGCCCTTTCGGGATTGCTCGTCAGCTCCCTGCTCCCGGACCGCTCGTTCGCCGCGGAGCTTCGCAGGTTCCGCATCCTGATGACGCCCGAGCAGTCCGGCGTCTACAACGCGTATGCAGTGATGCAGACGCAGGCGCAGCAAAGCCATCCCTGGCTGCGGCCGATCGTCGTGGAGACGGGCGGGTTCAACTACAACGTCAAATACATCGCCCAGAATCCGGGCCAATGGAAGGACACCATGCTCGCCTCGGCGACCGTGCTCGAGTGGGCGGCCAAAACCGGCGTGAAGCCCTTCTATCCCGTGCCGCTGCGCGACGTGGGGGACCTTCGCATCATCGGCTCCATGGGCCGTACCGCGAGCTTCTGGGTGACGTTCGATCCGGCGATCCGGACGCCGCGCGATTTCGCCGGCAAGAGCATCTCCACCGGGCTCCTGAGCCAGAACGAATGGGGTATGTACCCGCGCATGCTCCTGGACGGATGGGGCATCACGTCCCGGCTGAAGAGCTTCAACGCCCTCGGACCGGCGAAGAACATCGACGCGATGCTCGACCGGAAGGTAGACGCGGCGATGATGGTCACGTTCTATGCGCCGAACATTCCCGAGGCGATCACGCCGGCGCCCTTCAACCAGCTGCTCGCGGCGAACCGCCCGTTCCACTACGTCGACATCCCCGAGGAGATGATCCGCGACTACAACTCGCGCACCGGCGCGCCGTTCACCGCCTACTCGCTCAAGGCGAACTCGCTGCCCAAGCAGGCACGGGCGTTCACCTCCTTCGGCAACGAGATGACCGTCTCGGCGCACAAGAGCTTTCCGGACGACCTGGCCTACGAGTTCGCGAAGCTGTGGGTGAAGATGGGCCCCGTCGTGGCCCGGTACAACGCACTGGGCAAGCTCGGACGCCGCAAGCGATCGCGGCGCCGGTCAGGGCGAACCCGGCACTCGCCCACCCCGGCGCGATCAGGGCGTACAAGGAGCTGGGTCTCATGGCGTAGGCGGACCGAGCCATGGCCGCCGAACGCTGGCTGTCGCGCGCGCTCTCTGGGCTGGCGATCGTCGTCGTCCTGTACCACTTCACGGACGTCTTCTTCTCGGTGAATAGCGCGATGCACCATTACACGCTGCACCTCGGCCTGGTGCTCGCCGTGGTTGCGCTGCAGGCCCTCGGCGCCGCGCAATCCGCGCCCACCGGTGGAAGCGGCGGCTGCGTGAGCACTGTCGCAGCCGCGTCCCTCGCCGCGTCGATGGCCGCCTGAGCTACCTGTACCTGCACGACGCGCTGGATCGCGCAGCACTTATCAGGGATTGCAGTTGGGCCGCGATCGCGCTGGTGGCGGCGAGCTTCGCGCTCAACTGGCTCGTCTGGGGCGTGGTCCTCACGCCCATCTGCATCGGCGCCGCCCTGTACCTGGGCTTCGGCGGGCTGGTTCCCGGGCCGGTCGCAGAGCTGCGCCTCGAGCCGGGCGTGATCGTAAGCAACCTGGCCGGCATGGCGAGCCCCCGGGTGTCTTCATGTACATCCCGCTGTCGGCCGACACCATCCTCCTCCTGCTCGTGTACGGCGGGCTCATGTCGGGCACGCACGTCCTCGACATGTTCGCGGAGCTTGGCAAGGCGGTCGGAAACTACTTCCGGGGCGGCGTCTCCTTGTCCTGCATCGCCGCGAGCTCACTCATCAGCATGGTGAGCGGCCAGACGGTGAGCTGCATCGCGCTCACCGGCTCCATGACGATCCCGACGATGATCAAGGGCGGCTTCACGCGCGAGGGGCCGGCGCGATCGAGGTCAGGCGGCGAACGGCAGCCAGCTCCATCCGCCCATCATGGGGCTCGGTGCCTTCCTGATGGCGGTCATCATCGGGATGCCCTACGTGGAGATCGCAGGCAGCCATCCTTCCCTCGATCGTCTACGTCGCCGTGCTGGTCCTCGGCGTGCTCATGCTGGTGCACGCCTCGCCCACGATCCCGTTCGTGCGCCAGCAGGTCGACTGGAGGCGATTCTGGTGGATCCTGCCGACCCTGGTGCCGTCCCTGGGACTGTCGTCCTGCTGCTCTCGATGCGGTACTCGGCGAACCTCGCGGCGTTCGGGGGCATCGCGACGCTGCTCGTGCTGAGCCTGCTGCGTCCGCGGGAATACCGGCCCACGCTGCGCAACCTCGTCGCCGGCATGCGCGACGGCGTCGTCGCGGCCGCGCAGCTTGCGCTGATCCTCGCGGCCATCGGGGTCCTCGTCCAGGTGCTCGTCACCACCGGCCTGCGAGCACGCAGCTGTCGCAACTCATGATCGCCGCCTCGAGGAGCAGCTTCGAGCTGGCGGTGCTCATCGGCATGGCCATCGCGCTCCTGGTCGGCATGGGCCTGCCAACGCCGGCCGCCTACTCGCTATGCACGATCATCGTGGTGCCGCCGCTCATCGACGTCGGGATGAAGCCCCTCGTCGCGCATTTCTTCGCGTTCTACTTCGCGGTCCTCTCGGCGATCACCCCGCCCGTGGCAGTGGGAATCCTCATGGCGGTCAGGATCTCCAAGGGTTCCTTCCTCGGCACCACCGTGGCGGCGATGAAGCTGGGAGCGGTCTGCCTGCTGCTGCCGTTCTTCTTCGTCGCATTCCCCAACGCGCTCGAGTTCCCGCACATCTCGGTCGAGACGATGTTCGCCTCGGTGGTGATGGGCATCGGCACCCTGCTCCTGGGGGCGGCGGCCTACCGCCACCTGTTCGGGCACATCGGCCGGGGGGAGCAGGCGTTCCTGTACCTGAACGTTGCGCTGGTGCTCGCCTATCTCAAGTTCCATGACGCGTGGCTGGGCGTGCTCCCCACCGCGGCCTTCCTCGGTTTCGCAGCCTACCGCTGGTCGCTGGCCCGCGGCGTATCGAGCCCCGCGAAGGGGCCGGCCTAGCGTCGGGAAGCGTGGGGATGAGTCGATGGGACCGGGCTCTTGCGCGGAGGGATGGCGGAGAGGGCGGGATTCGAACCCGCGTTGGGCTGTTAACCCAAACACGCTTTCCAGGCGTGCGACTTAAACCACTCATCCACCTCTCCGTGTGACGCGCGCCCGCGGCGGTGGAGGCCGCGGGAAGCCGGAAATTATACCGTGGCGGCGCGGGATGCCGCGACCCTCTTCCCGGCCCTGTCCCAAGGGGCGGGCAGCGAAGACGGCCCTCGGAAGGGGGAGGGAGCCGCCGAACCGCTTGCCGGACGTGATCTGGATCAAGCAATTCCGATCCCGTGCCCTTTCCCGCACCCGAAGCGCCCTACCATCGTCGCCTGGTGCCGCGATCCGTAGCGACCGATGACGACGATGCCTGCCCTCGACGCCGAGGGCTACCTGGTGGAGCCGCTGCAGTGGAACGAGGCGGTGGCGCGCGCGCTCGCCGAGCGCGAGAACGTGGCGCTCACCGACGAGCACTGGGACGTGATCCGCTACATGCGCGCGTACTACGAGGAGCACCAGGTGGCGCCGGACGCGCGCTACGTGATCCGCCACATCATGCAGCGCCAGGGGCCGGGGTCCCGCAACCGGCTCTTCGAGCTGTTTCCTTACGGATACCCGGGCCAGGCGTGCCGCATCGCCGGCATGAAGCGCCCGCGCGCATGGAGCACGGGGTGACAGGATGACGACGACGAAACGGCTCACGGCGACGGCCCTCGCCGCCGGCCTCGCGCTGGCGGGCCTGGCCTCGGCAGCGCAGCCGCCCGCAGGCGCCCGGGGACCCGCGTCCGACGTGCGCGCAGTGAAGGTCACGAAGGAGATGGTGGGCGCGGGCATCGTCTCGAGCGGCGCGCCCCTTCCCCCGATTCCGGCGCTCACGGGCAGCCGCGCGCATCCCGTCGCCTCGTGGGGCAAGCCGCTGCCCTACCCGATCGTGATCGCCGACCGGCGCAACAACCGCCTGATCGAGGTCGCCCCCGACAAGCGCATCGTCTGGGAATTCCCCTCGCCGAACCTGAAGATCTACCGCGGCAACGACGACGTCTTCTTCTCCCCCGACGGGCGCAGCCTCGTCGTCAACGAGGAGGACAACTACGACATCCACATCGTCGACTACGAAAAGCGCGAGCTCACCTGGACCTACGGCGCCTCGGACACGAAGGGCAGCGCCGAGGGCTACTTCGACTTCCCCGACGACGCGCACCTGCTCGACGACGGGCGCATCGTCGTGGCCGACATCCGCAACTGCCGCCTGCTCTTCATCGACAGGGAAAGGCCGGAGAAGGTGACGCAATGGGGCCGGCCCGGCACCTGCCGCCACGACCCGCCACGCTTCCTCGCCTACCCGAACGGCTCGACCCCGCTCGCGGGCGGCGACATCCTGGTCACCGAGATTTCCGGCGCGTGGATCGACCGGATGAAGCCCGACGGCACCGTGGTGTGGAGCCGGCGGGCGCCCGGCGTGCGCTACCCCTCGGACGCCTTCCCCACGCAGGACGGCCAGGTGATCGTCGCCGACTTCTCGAAGCCCGGGAAGGTGGTGATCTTCGACCCGAAGACAGGCAAGCCGAGCTGGGAATACGCGGTCCGGTCCGGCGAGGGCATGCTCGACCACCCCTCGCTCGCGCTCGAGCTGCCCACCGGCGACATCGTGGTGAACGACGACCACCGCAACCGCGTGGTGGTGATCGACCGCGCGACGAAGGCGATCACCTGGCAGTACGGCGTGACCGACCGGCCGGGCCACGCGCCGGGCTACCTCTTCTACCCGGACGGGATGGACATCGACGTCTTCCGCGACTGGAAGGCCGCGCGCCGGTAGGCTAGCGGGCGAACGCCCGGAAGCGGAAGCCGAAGATCTGGCGCGAGAAGAGCGCGGCCACGATGAGCAGCATCGCGAGGTGCACCGGCCACAACCCGACCCACCCGGGGATCTTCTGCTGCGCGGTCCACGCCTGGAAGATCGACAGCAGGTTGTTGTAGAGCACGTAGATCAGCACCGCGAAGATCAGGTTCCAGGACCTTCCCGAGCGCGGGTTCACGAACGCCAGCGGCACGGCGAGCAGCCCCATGATCAGCACCGCCAGCGGCAGCGCCAGGCGCCAGTGCAGCTCGGCCACCTGCTCGGGCTTGCCGCTTTCGAAGAGGTCGAACGACGGCGTGGCCTTCGACGAGGGCGTGGCGCGCTTGGCCTCCTTGGGCTCGATGCGGATCTCGTAGCGGTCGAAGTCGACCATCCGGTAGTCGAGCCGCCCGGGCGTGCCCTCGTAGCGCCGGCCGTTCAGCAGCACGATGAAGCGGTCGCCGTTGGGGGCGGTCTCGATGTACCCCTTCTGCGCCACGATCACGCCGAGCCGGCCGTTCTGCATCGACTGCACGAAGATGTTGTTCACGACGTCGCTGCGCTCGGACAGCTTGTCGACGAAGAACACGCGGTCCGAGTTGCGCGACTCGCGGAACACCCCCGGCGTCACGGTCGACACCTCGTCGCGGCTGGCGAGCAGGCGCTGGTACTCCGAGCTCTGCGCCTCCGACCAGGGGGCCACTACGAGCGAGAGGAGCGCGCACACGAGCGCCACGGGAATGCTGAACTGGAGGACGGGTTTCACCCACGCGGCGAGCGACAGCCCCGAGGTGAACCAGACGGTCATCTCGCTGTCCCGGTAGCTGCGCGTGAGGGCGAGCAGCACCGCCACGAACACCGCGATGCCGAGCAGCACCGGCAGGTAGGTGAGCACGCCGAAGGCGATGAGCCCCAGCACGGCCTCGGGCATCACCGCGCCGACGGCCGCCTTGCCGAGGAGCAGGATGAGCAGCCGCGTGAGGATGATCGCGAGCAGCACCCCGACCACGGCGATGGCGATCAGGCTGAACTCGCGGATGAGGCTGCGCTGGAAGATCACGGAGGCGCTGCTTTGACTTGGCGCGGTCCGAGCGAGGATAATCCGCCCGGTCCCGTCCCTCCAAGTCGAGGAAACATCGATGGAATTTAGCATAAAGAGCGCCGCACCCGAAAAGCAGAAGACGGGGTGCGTCGTGGTCGGCGTCTTCGAGGGGGGCAAGCTCAGCGCGCCCGCGCACGCGGTGGACGCGGCCTGCGGCGGCTTCCTGAAGGCGGTCCTCGCCCATGGGGACCTCGATCCGAAGCCCGGCGCGACCCTGCTGCTGCACGGGGCGCCGCGCATCCCGGCCGAGCGCGTGCTGCTCGTGAGCCTCGGCAAGGAGCGCGACTTCCACGAGGCGCACTACCGGGCGGCGATCGCCGGGGCGGTGAAGGCGCTGCGCGCGACCGGGGCCTCGGACGCCGTGCTCTGCCTGGCGGAGCTGCCGCTCAGGCGCCGCGGCATCGACTGGAAGGTGGAGCAGGCGGTGCTCGCCGTGGCCGACGGCACCTACCGATTCGACAAGATGAAGAGCAAGGCCCCCGAGCGCAAGCCGGCCCTGCGCAAGGTGGCGATCCACGTGGCCAGGGCCGCCGACGCCGACGAGGCGGAGGGCGCGGTCGCCACCGCCCAGGCCATCGCCGAGGGCATGGCGCTCGCGCGCGACCTCGGCAACCTCCCGGCCAACGTCTGCACGCCCACCTACCTCGCCCAGCAGGCGGTCGAGATGGGCAAGGCCGCCGGCGTGCGCGTGCAGGTGCTCGACCCGAAGGAGATCGAGAAGCTCGGCATGGGCGCCTTCCTCGCGGTCGCCCGCGGCAGCCGCGAGCCGCCCCGGTTCATCGTGATGGAGTGGCACGGCGCGAAGAAGGGCGAGGCGCCGGTGGCGCTCGTCGGCAAGGGCGTCACGTTCGACACCGGCGGGATCTCGATCAAGCCCTCGGCCGAGATGGACGAGATGAAGTACGACATGTGCGGCGCGGCGAGCGTGATCGGGACGATGAAGACGGTCGCGCGCATGAAGCTGCCGCTCAACGTCGTGGGTATCGTGCCCGCCACCGAGAACATGCCCGGCGGCAACGCGATCAAGCCGGGCGACATCGTGAAGACGATGTCCGGACAGACGGTCGAGATCCTCAACACCGACGCCGAGGGGCGCCTCATCCTCTGCGACGCGCTCACCTACGTCGAGCGCTACAAGCCCGCGGCGGTCGTGGACGTGGCCACACTCACCGGCGCCATGGTGATCGCCCTGGGCCACGTCGCCACGGGCCTGTTCGCCAACAGCGACCCGCTCGCCCGCGAGCTGCTGCAGGCCGGCGAGAGCGCCTGGGACCGCGCCTGGCACATGCCGCTGTGGGACGACTACCAGGAGCAGCTCAAGAGCAACTTCGCCGACTTCCCGAACATCGGCACCCGCGCCGGCGGCTCGGTCACCGCCGCCTGCTTCCTGTCGCGCTTCGCCAAGGCCTATCCCTGGGCGCACCTCGACATCGCGGGCACGGCCTGGAAGTCGGGAGCGGAGAAGGGCGCCACCGGGCGTCCCGTGCCGCTCCTCGCGCACTTCCTCGCGCGCCGCGCGGCGTGACCCGGATCGACTTCTACCGCTACGCCTCCGACAAGCTGCGCTTCGCCTGCCGGCTCGCCGCGAAGGCCTACGACAGCGCGAGCCGGATCGTCGTCTACGCGCCCGACGCGAAGGTGCTGGGCGAGTTCGACCGCGCCCTCTGGTCCTTCCAGGCGACCCGCTTCGTCCCCCACTGCCTGGCCGACTCGCCGCTCGCCGCCGAGACGCCGGTGATCCTCGCCCGCGACGGCGAAGCCCTCCCCCACCACGACGTGCTGCTCAACCTCGCCGACGAGTGGCCGCCCTTCTTCGCCTCCTTCGAGCGCCTGCTCGAGATCGTCGCCGCCGACGAGGCGGACAAGGAAAGGGCCCGGCAGCGGTATGCTTTCTACCGCAAGCGGGGCTACGATATCCGCGTGAACGACGTCGAGGGCTGATGGCTGGCGACAAGGACGTGCTGGGAAAGGCCGACGCGCTGCTGCGCCGGCACGCGGTCGCCCCGCCGGGCAGCGGCGCCGACACGGGCGGCGTGCCCCTGCTCACCGATTTCGTCGAGCTGCCCGAGGCGTCCGCCGCCACGGCCGATGCCGGGGCGCTGGCCCGCGACATCCGTGCCGAGGTCCTCGCCGCCCTCGAGGGCCGGCTCGCCGCCGAGCTCGAGAAGCGCCTCGCCCAGCAGCTCGCCGGGCAGGCCCATGCCGCGGTCGTGCGCGCCGTGGGCGACGTGCGCCAGGAGCTCGCCGAGGCCGTCGCCCGGGCCGTCGACGAGGCGCTCGCCCGCCGTCCCGTAAAATAGCGGTCCAGAACACGCTCCGAACCGCTTCCCGGGCGCCCGAAGGCGCCCGCGCCGCTTCCATGGACCTCGCCAAGAGCTTCGACCCCCACGCCATCGAGTCGCGCTGGTACCCCTATTGGGAATCCCGCGGCTATTTCCGCGCCGGCTTCGACGAGGCCCGGGCGTCGTTCTCGATCCAGCTGCCGCCGCCCAACGTGACCGGCACGCTGCACATGGGCCACGCGTACCAGCAGACGCTGATGGACATCCTCACCCGCTACCACCGCATGCGCGGCTACAACGTGCTGTGGCAGCCGGGCACGGACCACGCGGGCATCGCCACCCAGATGGTGGTCGAGCGCCAGCTCGAGGCCGAGGGCACGTCCCGGCGCGAGCTGGGGCGCGAGGAGTTCGTGAGGCGGGTGTGGGCGTGGAAGGAGCAGTCGGGCTCCACCATCACCCGCCAGATGCGCCGGCTGGGCGACTCGTGCGACTGGTCGCGCGAGTACTTCACGATGGACGAGCCGCGCTCGAGGGCCGTGGTCGAGGTCTTCGTGCGGCTGCACGAGGAAGGCCTCGTCTATCGCGGCAAGCGCCTGGTGAACTGGGACCCGGTGCTGCAGACGGCGGTGTCCGACCTCGAGGTCGAGTCGCGCGAGGAGACCGGCCGGATCTGGAACCTGCGCTACCCGCTCGAGGACGGCAGCGGGCACCTCGTGGTCGCCACCACCCGCCCGGAAACGATGCTGGGCGACACGGCCGTGGCCGTGCACCCGGAGGACCCGCGCTACCGGCACCTCGTGGGCAGCAACGTGCGCCTGCCGCTCGCCGATCGCCTCATCCCCGTGATCGCCGACGAATACGTGGACCGGGAGTTCGGCACCGGGGTCGTCAAGATCACCCCGGCCCACGACTTCAACGACTACCAGGTGGGCGCGCGCCACGGCCTGCCCATGATCTCGATCTTCACGCTCGAGGCGCGGGTGAACGCGAACGCGCCGCTCGCCTACCAGGGGCTCGACCGCTTCGAGGCGAGGAAGCGCGTGCTGGCCGACCTCGAGCGCTGCGGCCTCGTCGAGGGCGCGAAGCCCCACAAGCTGATGCAGCCGCGCTCGCAGCGCTCCGACGCGGTGGTCGAGCCGATGCTCTCGGACCAGTGGTTCGTGCGCATGGACGGCATGGCCAGGGCCGGGCTCGCGGCGGTGGCGAAGGGCGACACGCGCTTCGTGCCGCCGGAGTGGTCCAAGATCTACGACCAGTGGCTGGGCAACATCCAGGACTGGTGCATCTCGCGCCAGCTCTGGTGGGGGCACCAGATCCCGGCCTGGTACGCCGACGACGGCACGCCCTTCGTGGGCCGCACGTTCGAGGAGGCGCTCGCGCGCGCCACCGCCGCCGGCAGGACGGTCCGGCCCGAGTCGCGCGACCCGGACGTGCTCGACACGTGGTTTTCCTCGGCGCTCGTGCCCTTCACCACGCTCGGCTGGCCCGACGAGAAGGCGTTCGAGCGCGAGCGCCGGTTCTACCTGCCCTCCACGGTGCTCGTCACCGGCTTCGACATCATCTTCTTCTGGGTCGCGCGCATGATCATGACGACCCTGCAGTTCGCCGGGGTCAGCGCCTTCCGCGACGTGTACATCAACGCGATCGTGCGCGACGCCGAGGGCCAGAAGATGTCGAAGTCGAAGGGCAACACGATCGACCCGCTCGACGTGATCGACGGCATCTCCCACGAGGCGCTCCTCGAGAAGTCCACCCAGGGGCTCATGCTCGCGGCCCACAAGGAGGCGGCCGCGAAGCGCATCCGCCGCGACTATCCCCAGGGCATCCCGGCGTACGGGGCCGACGCGCTGCGCTTCACCTTCGCGGCGCTCTCGACCCAGGGCCGCACGCTCAACTTCGACCTGAAGCGCGCCGAGGGCTACCGCAGCTTCTGCAACAAGCTCTGGAACGCAGCGCGCTTCGTGCTCATGAACTGCGAGGGACAGGACACGGGCCTGGACGCGTCCGCCCCCGTCGCCCTGTCGCCGATCGACCGCTGGATCGCCAGCCGCCTGCAGCGCGCCGAGGCCGAGGCGAACCAGGCGATCGCCGACTACCGCTTCGACGTGGCCGCCCGGGCCGTCTACGAGTTCGTGTGGGACGAGTACTGCGACTGGTACGTCGAGCTCGCCAAGGCGCAGCTCGCGCGGGGCAACGAGGCCGAGCAACGCGCCACCCGCCGCACGCTGATCCGCGTGCTCGAGGCGACCCTGCGCCTCGCGCACCCGATCATCCCCTTCATCACCGAGGAGCTGTGGCAGAAGGTGGCGCCGCTCGCCGGCAAGGCGGGCGAGAGCGTCATGGTCGCCCCCTTCCCGCAGCCCGACGCCTCCGGCGCCGACGCCGACGCCGAGGCGCAGGTCGCCGCGCTGAAGGAAGTGGTCAATGCCGCGCGCAACCTGCGCTCGACCATGGGCGTCGATCCCAAGGCGAAGGTGCCGCTCTATCTCGCCCAGGCCGCGCCCGCGCTCGGCCGCTACGCCCCGGAGATGTGCGCCCTCGCGCGGCTCTCCGAGGTGCGCTTCGTCGAGCGCGCTCCCGCACGCGGACGCGCCGGTGACGCCATCGCGGGCAGCGGCCAAGCTCATGCTGCACGTGGAGGTCGACCGCGGCGCCGAGCGCGCCCGCCTCGGCAAGGAGCTCGAGCGGCTGGCCGGCGAGGCCGAGCGCGCCCGCGCCAAGCTCGCCAACGCCTCCTTCGTCGAGCGCGCCCCGGCCGCCGTGGTGGACCAGGAGAAGAAGCGCCTCGCGGATTTCGAGGCGAAACAGGCGGACCTGCGCACTCAGCTCGCGAAGCTCGGCTGACGCCACTTGCCGCTCCCCCACAGCCTGCGGGCGCTGCGGTCGCCCAACTTCCGCCTCTACTACGCCGGGCAGGCGGTCTCGATGCTCGGGACCTGGGCGCAGTCGGTGGCGATGATGTGGCTCGCCTTCACGCTGTCGCACTCCACCTGGTACACGGGGCTGGTGGGCTTCCTCAACAGCGCCCCGTTCCTCTTCCTGTCCCCCTTCGCGGGCGTGCTGGGCGATCGCGTGAGCCGGCGGGCGCTGCTCATGACGGTGCTGAGCCTGCTCGCCGTGCAGGCCACCGTGCTCGCCGCGCTCTCGGGCCTGCACGTGATCGGCCAGGGGCAGCTCGCCTCCCTCGCCCTCTTCGCCGGCGTCTGCAACGCCTTCGAGACGCCGACGCGCCAGTCGATCTTCGTGCAGCTGCTCGAGCACCGCGAGGACCTGCCGAACGCGATCGCGATGAACTCGATGCTCATGAACGGCACGCGCCTCGTGGGCCCGTCGCTGGGCGGGGTGCTCATCGCCGCCTTCGGCGTGACCGCCTGCTTCGCGCTGAACGCCGCGAGCTACGCCGCGGTGCTCGCCGCGTTGACGCGCGTGCGCCTCGTGCAGCACGGGCCGGCCCGGCCGGCGAGCCACCCGCTCGCCGACCTGGCCGAGGGCTGGCGCTACGCGATGGGCATGCCGGCGGTGCGCCGGATGCTCTTCACGCTCTCGGCGGTGAGCTTCTCCATCAGCCCCTACGCGACGCTGATGCCCGCGATGGTGGTGCGGTGGTTCCACGGCGGGGCGCCGCTCGTGGGGCTCTTCATCGGCGCGGTGGGCTTCGGCGCCCTCGTCTCGGCCGTGGCCCTCGCGCGCCGGCCGAGCGTGCGGGGACTGGGCAAGTGGATCGCGATCGCCGCCTGCGTGGCGGGACTGGGCGACATCGGCTTCGGGCTGTCGCGCTCGGTGTGGCTGTCGGTGCCGCTCATGATGATGACCGGCTTCGGCATGTTCATGACCGGGGTCACCTGCAACACCATCCTGCAGACGGTGGCCGAGGAGGAGAAGAGGAGCCGCATCATGAGCTACTACACGATGTTCTTCATCGGGGTGGCCCCGCTCGGGCACTACACCGCCGGCTGGGTGGCCGAGCACATCGGCGCGCCGCTCACGTTCGTCCTGGGCGGGGCGATCTCGCTCGCCACGGGGATCGTGTTCGCGATCCAGCTGCCGACCTTCCGCTCGCACCTGCGGCTGGTCTACGTGCACCGCGGTATCATGCCCTCCCACGAGAACACCCGGGCAGGCGACCCATGAGCACGCTGGCGGGCAGGACGCTCTTCATCACCGGCGCATCGCGCGGGATCGGCCGCGCCATCGCGCTGCGCGCCGCACGGGACGGGGCGCGGGTGGCGATCGCCGCGAAGACCGACGCGCCGCACCCGAAGCTCGCGGGCACGATCCACAGCGTGGCCGAGGAGGTCGAGCGCGCCGGCGGCAAGGCGCTCGCGATCCGCCTGGACGTGCGCGACGAGGCGGCGATCGCCGCGGCGGTGGCCCGGGCGGCCGAGGCCTTCGGCGGCATCGACATCCTGGTGAACAACGCGAGTGCCATCAGCCTCACGCCCACGCTCGACACGCCGGCCAGGCGCTTCGACCTCATGATGGGCGTGAACGTGCGCGCGACCTTCCTCTGCTCCCAGGCCTGCATCCCGTGGCTGCGCAAGGCGGCCAACCCGCACATCCTCAACCTCTCCCCGCCGCCCGCGATGGCGGCGAAATGGTTCGCGGGGCACGTGGCCTACACGATCTCGAAGTACGGGATGAGCATGTGCACGCTCGGCATGGCCGAGGAGCTGAAGGGCGAGGGCATCGCGGTGAACTCCCTGTGGCCGCGAACGACCATCGCGACGGCGGCGGTCGAGGTGCACTTTCCCGAGGCGATCCTGCGCGCGAGCCGCAGCCCGCAGATCATGGCCGACGCCGCGCATGCCGTCCTCACGCGCCCGGCACGCGAGGTCAGCGGCCGGTTCCTCGTCGACGAGGAGGTGCTGCGCGAGGCGGGAGTGACGGATTTCGAGCGCTACGCGGTGGCGCCGGGCACGCCGCTCTTCCGGGACCTCTTCCTCGAATGAGGCGCGCCTAGCGCTTCTTCATGAGGAAGGTGAAGTCGGGGCCGTCCGAGTGGGACAGCAGCTCGTTGCCCGTCTGCTTGCAGAACGCCTGGAAGTCCTTGACGGAGCCGGGGTCGGTCGCGACCACCTTCAGCACCTGCCCTGCCGCGAGCTCGCCCAGCGCCTTCTTGGCGCGCAGGATCGGCAGGGGGCAGTTGAGCCCGCGCACGTCGAGCTCTCGGTCGAATGGCTGTTGCATGATGCGTTCCTCGGGGAAGGGCCGCGAGTGTAGCATGCGCGCTCAGGGCGCGACCCACGTCCCCGACTTGCCGCCGCGCTTCTCCAGCAGCCGGATCGCCTCCATGGTCATGCCGCGGTCGACCGCCTTGCACATGTCGTAGATCGTGAGCAGGCCCACCTGCACGGCCGTGAGCGCCTCCATCTCCACGCCGGTGCGCCCGGTGCAGGCGACGGTCGCGCGGCACTCGACCCAGGACTCGCGCTCGTCGGCCGTGAACTCGACGGCGACCGAGCTGAGGGGCACGGGATGGCACAGGGGCACCAGCTCCGAGGTGCGCTTGGCGCCCTGGATCGCCGCGATGCGAGCCACGCCGAGCACGTCGCCCTTCTTCGCCGTGCCGCGCAGCACCGTGGCGAGAGTCGCCGGGCGCATGCGGATGCGGCCCGCGGCGACGGCCACGCGGGCCGTTTCTTCCTTGGCCCCGACGTCCACCATCCGCGCGGCGCCACGCTCGTCGAAATGGGTCAGTTTTTCGGTCATAATGGGCATCCACGGTCGCCGGACCGCCGGGGGTCCGGCCATCATAGTAGCAGCAGCCATCGCCTGCCCGATCGCGTGAACCTCCGCATCCTCACCGCTTCCCTCCTCGTCGCCTGCTACGGATCCACGGTCCTCGCCCAGGGGCTGCCCGATCTCGGCGACGCCTCCTCGGCTTCGCTCTCGCAGTCGGACGAGCGGATCATCGGCGAGCGCATCATGCGCGAGGTGCGGGTCGACAAGGACTACGTGGACGACCCGGAGGTCGCGAGCTACGTCTCGGCGCTGGGCGCGCGGCTGCTCGCGGCGGCCGACCGGCCGCATCCGGACATCGACTTCTTCGTCGTGCGCGACGACACCATCAACGCCTTCGCGCTGGTGGGCGGCCACATCGGCGTGCACACCGGCCTCATCACGCTCACCGAGAACGAGTCCGAGCTCGCCGGCGTGATGGCCCACGAGATCGGCCACATCGTCCAGCACCACCAGGCGCGCATGATCCAGGGACAGCGCGGGATGCAGTTCACCACCCTCGCCGCCCTCGCCGTCGCCCTCCTCGCCTCGCGCGCGGGCGGCAGCCAGGGCGGGCAGGTGACCGAGGCGGCGGTGGCCGCCTCCGGGGCGCTGCAGCTGCAGAACCAGCTCGACTACACGCGCGAGCACGAGCGGGAGGCCGACCGGGTGGGCCTCACCCTCCTCGAGCGCGCCGGCTTCTCGCCCCGCGCCATGGTCTCGTTCTTCGAGCGCATGCTGCGGGCCAACCGGGTGAACGAGTTCAAGGGCGCGCCCGCCTACCTGCGCACGCACCCGCTCACCACCGAGCGCATCGCCGACATGCAGGACCGCGTGGCCACGCTGCCGCCGCGGCTCGTGCCCGACTCGTTCGACTACAAGGTGGTGCGCGCGAAGCTGCAGGCCGAGACGGGCGCGCCGAGCGAGGCGATCGAGCGCTTCCGCGGCATGCTCTCGGACAAGACCGTCGTGCGCCCGCGCGAGCTCGTCTACGGCCTGGCCGTCGCGCAATACCGCGCCCGGGACCTCGACGCGGCCTGGAAGACCCTCGCGCCCGCGCGCGAGCGCGGCTCGCACCCGGCCTTCGAGCACCTCGCCGCGGAAATCCTCACGGCGATGGGACGCCCCGCCGATGCGCTGGCGGCCTACCGCAAGGCGATGCGCACCTATCCCGATGCCCGCGCGCTCTGGTACGGGTACGCGCAGCTCATGCTGCAGCAGGGCGAGGCCTCCCAGGCGCAGGCCTTCCTCGACGCACGGCTGCGCGAAGCGCCCGCCGATGCACGGCTCTACGAGCTGCAGGGCCGGGCGCTGTCCACCCTCGGCAAGGCGGTGGGGGAGCACCGCGCGCTCGCCGAGGCCCAGTACCACCGCGGCAACCTCGCCGCGGCCGTCGAGCAGCTCGAGCTCGCCGTGAAGGCCAAGGGCGATTTCTACGAGTCGTCGATGGCCGAGTCGCGCCTGAAGGAGATGCGCGGCCTGCTCGAAACCCAACGCGCCGCCGAGAAGGCGCTCAAGATCAGTTGATGCGCGCACGGCGCCGCCGCACCGCGATGGGGGCGGCAGGCCTCGGCCTGCTCGCGTTGGCGTGCGCCGCGGGCACGGCCGCGGGCGCGCAATCGCCGGGGGCGGCGATCTTCGCCGGCAAGGGCCGCTGCGCCGCCTGCCACCAGGTTCCCCCCGGCGCCGGCCCCGCCACGCGCGCGGACCTCGGGCCCGCGCTCGACGGCAAGCGCATGCGCGCGCTGGGGCGCGAGCGCCTGCGCGCCCTCCTCGTCGATCCCATGGCCAACAACCCGGACACGCTGATGCCGCCCTACGGGCGCCACCGGATCCTCGCCCCCGACGAGATCGATCGCGTGGTCGAGTACCTCGATGCGCTTCCGTAGCGCGTTCGCCATCCTGGGGCTCGGCGCCGCCCTCGGCTGTGCCGCCGCCCCGCCCGAGGCGGTGCGCGACAGCCTCGCCGCGCGCCTGGCCGCGCAGCTGCCCGGCGTGCGGCCCGCGGACTACGCGCGGGGCGCGGCCGCGTTCGACCCGGAGATCGCCGCGCAGGACGCGGCCCACGCCGGCGACGCGCTGCCCGTGGTGCGGGAGGGCGAGCGGCTGTGGAAGCGCAGGTTCCGCGACGGGCGCAGCCTCGCCGCGTGCTTCCCCAACGGCGGGCGGCGCATCGCGTCCGCGTACCCGCAGTACCACCCGCGGCTCAAGCGGGTCGTGACTCTGGAGATGGCGGTGAACCAGTGCCTCAAGATGCACGGCGAGCCGCTCCTCGACCCGGGCGAGGCGCAGACGATGGGCGCGATCACCGCGTACCTGCGCTCGCTCTCCGCCGGGCGCCGGCTCGCCGTGCGGGTGCCCCCGGGCGCGCGCGAGGCGTTCGAGGAGGGGCGCCGGCTCTACTTCACGCGCATGGGGCAGTGGAACTTCGCCTGCGCCTCCTGCCACGTGCAGGGCGCGGGCAAGCGCTACGGCGAGCTGCCGCTCGCCCCGGCCATCGGGCAGGCCGCGCGCTGGCCCTTCATCCGCGGCGCGAGCGCCTCGACGCTCCAGATGGAAATCCGCGCCTGCCTCGAGCGCATGGGGGCGGCGCCCTTCGCGACGGGCTCCCCCGAGTTGAACCGCCTCGAATACTTCCTCACCTACCTCTCGAACGGGCTGGCGATCCGCCCGAACGCGTGGCGGCCCGCCGCGCCGGCGTCCCGCTAGGCGCGCTCCCTCACCAGGGATCGACCGAGACGAACCCGGCCACGCGCCCGCCCGCGCGCTCCACGAGCACCGAGAGGTCCTTCTTGCGCCCCCGCAGCGGCAGGTAGCCGAGGCGCGATTCCGGCACGCCCGTGGCGGCGACGGCCCGGGCGATGCGCGCCGCGTCCTGCGGATGGCGGGCGCGCAGCGCCGCGAGCGGACGCGCCTTCGCGCCGGCATCGGCGGCCTGGCCGGCGTACGGCACGTAGTAGCGCGGGAAGGCCTTGAGGTCGGCGCCCGCGAGCCCGGCCAGCATCACCTGCATGCGCTCCTGCGGGTCGCGGGGAAGCACCGCGGCGGCGAGGCGGGGGCCGCGCCAGGAGACGGTGCGGAAGCCGCGCGCGGCCTGCGCGAGGGCGGCCGGATCGAGCTCGTCGGCGGCCGCGATCTCGAAGCGGTCGCGCACGAAGAGCATGTAGGCCGGCCGGGCTTCGGCCACCACGTGCATGCCGTAGGCGAAGGCCGCGAGCTGCAGCGCCACGATCACGCCGAGGTCGAGCAGGAGCAGGTGGCGCGCCTTGCCGGGCGCGAAGACGATCCAGGTCGCGAGCGGGCCGATCGCCACGTTCACGCCGAGCATGAGCGCGGCGAGCCCCCACCCGCCCATCGCCTCGAAGTACGGCTGCGGATACCAGAGCGCGAAGGCGGCGGCGAGCGCCGCACCCACCCCGGCCATGCTCGCCGCGAGGTGGATGCCCGCCGCCCGCGTGCGCGTGGCCGCCATCGCTAGCCGCCGGGCGCCGGGGCGGCCGGCGCGCGCGACGCCTGCCGCGTCGCGGCGGCCGCGCCGAGCACCGAGCCCTCGATCCAGCGGAAGTCGCCCTGTGCCCGCTGCGCCTCGGTCAGCGCGGGATGGAAGCGCTCGTAGGTGCGCCGTGCCTCGTCCGTGCGGCCGGCGGCGATGAGACCGGTCATCGCCGCGCCGTAGAAGTACGCCTGCTGGTCGCCGCCCGGCGCGGCCTCGACCGCGGCGAGCCCGGCGTCGGCGGCGGCGCCCGCATCGCGGCGTCCGAGGGCGGAAAACACGGCGAACCAGTTGCGCACTTGCGCCGGCAACGCCCCATAGCAGGGGGCCGAGCGCACCCGCGCCCACACCGCCTCCGAAGCCGCCGGCGGAAGGTACACGGTGAGGTGGGAGGCGACCACCTCCGCCACGTCCCACCACTCCTCGGCGGGCAGCGTGTCCCGGCAGTCGATGAAGCGGGCACGGAAGACGCGGAAGGCGCGGTAGTAGCTGCCCAGCGGCTCGCGCACCGCCTCGGGCCCGACGCGCCCGACGAGGAAGGCCTGGCCGGCCGCCGCCCGCTGGGCCGCCTGCAGCCTGCCGGGAGGCAGGCCAGCGCGCCGGCGAGAGCGGATAGGCGGGCGGCAACGCGCCGCGCGAGGCCATCTCCAGGATCGGCCACGGCGCCAGCGCGAGCTGCTCCACGCCGGCCGCCTTCTCCCGCAGGAACCGGGCCTTGCCGGCATAGGTCGCGACGATCGGGAAGTAGTCGGAGTTGGGCGCGACCTGCACCACGTCGAAAAGGGCGCGCATCGTGTCCTGGTCGCCGATGCGGCGCACGGCGAGGTCCTCGACGCGGCGAACGTCGATGCGCTCGAGGTAGCGCGGGATGCGCCCGAGCCCGAAGACCTCCCCGGACAGGGGCGCAAGCGCGGCGCCGGCCGTGGCGACCACGACGATATCGCCGTCGTTCGGGGCGTACACGGTGAAGGCGGGAAACGACTCGCGCAGCGCCCGCAGGATCGAGGCGAAGAGCGGGTCGTTGAAGCTGTACGTGTGCATCCACTGCACGAGGACCCCGCCCGGCCGGAGCTGGCCGCGCACCCTCGCATAGAACTCCCGGGTGAACAGGCTCGCCACGCCGCTCACCCAGGGATTCGAGGGCTCGGACAGGATGAGGTCGTAGCGGCGCCGGGTGCGCGCGAAGTAGGACTTCGCATCGTCGATCACGATGTGGCTGCGCGGGTCCGAGTACGCGGGCTCGGTGAAGTAGCGGAACGCCTCCGCGCCCCGCGGCATCGCCGGCTCGATCTCGATGGTGTCCACGCGCCGCAGGCGCGGCGAGCCGAGCAGCGTGGTCGTGCTCATGCCGGTGCCGAAGCCGATCACCGCCGCGTCGCGCGCGTCGGGCCGGTAGGCGAGACCCAGCGCGGCCAGCAGGAGCATCGTCTGCTCGTCCGGCCCGGGACGCTCGCCCCGCATCATCGCCCCGTCCACCTTGCCGTTGGTGGCGATCGACAGGGATCCCAGCACCGGGTTGTAGATCACGTCCACCGTCGCGGTCCTGCCGTCCTTGTGGGACGAGATCTCGTAGCCGGGCGCGAGCTGCGCGTGGCCGTAGGTGAACACGGCCGAGGCGAGCTTGCGCGGGTCGAGATGGAAGAAGAGTGCGGCCACGAGCACCGCGGCCAATCCCACGCCGCCGAAGCCCAGCCGCAGCGGCCGCGGCGCCGAGCGGTCGCGCGCCAGCAGCCAGACGCCCAGCGCGATGTCCACGGCGCTGCCCAGGACGAGCGCGCCCTTCAGCCCCAGCACCGGCAGCGCGAAGTGCACGGCGAGCAGCACGCCCAGGATGCCGCCGAAGGTGTTGGCCGCGTAGACGTGCCCGATGCTGCGCTCGCCGAGCGGCGAGCGCAGGAGGGCCAGCGTGATGAGCGGCAGCGTCATCCCCGCCATGAACGTGGCGGGCAGCATCACGGCCAGGCACAGGAGGGACGAGGCGACGTTGAAGAGCGCCCAGCCCGACTCGGAGGACCGGAGCGCGCCCACCAGCCACGCCATGAGGTCGAACGAGAAGTCGTAGGTGGGAAGGGTGAGCAGCGCGAGCAGGCCCATCGTCACCTGGACCAGCGCCAGGTAGCGCAGGACCCGCGGGATGCGGTCGATGCGCGCGCGGATGTAGAGCCCGCCGAGGGCGAGGCCGAGGATGAAGGCCGCGAGCATGAGCTCGAAGGCATGGGTCGTCGCGCCGAGGACGAGCGACAGGCTGCGGATCCACGCGACCTCGTAGACGAACGACGACAGCCCCGTGAGCAGCGCCACGGCGAGCAGCAGCGGCGCGCTCGGCATCTCGCGCGGTGCCGAGCCGCCCGCGGCGGGGGCGAGCCGGACCGCCGGCTGCGGCACCGTCGCCTTCTCCACGAAGTAGACCGCGAAGGCGAGCGCCACGTTGGTGATGCCGGCGCTGGCGAGCGCTCCGGGCAGCCCGATCGCCGGGATCAGCACGTAGCCGCTGGCGAGCACGCCCACGACGGCGCCGATGCTGTTGAGGAAGTAGAGCAGCGAGAGCTTCGCGCCGGCCCCCTCCTGCTGCAGCCGCAGGACGCCTCCCGTCATGAGGGGGAAGGTCGTGCCGAGGAGCACGGACTGGGGCAGGATCATCGCGGCCGCGAAGAGCCATTGGGCCACGCACCAGCCGTCGGCGGGGCAGGCGGCCGGCAGCAGGCTGGCATAGGCCCAGCCGGTCGCGCCGACGAAGAAGCGGTGGAAGCCGAGGGCCGCGAGGCCGACGAGGAGCTCCGCGGCCGCGTAGGCGAGCAGCGGCCGGCGCAACCGGGCGGCGAAGGCACCCGCCAGCCACGATCCGAGCGCCAGCCCGCCGATGAACACGATCAGCACGACGGTCTGCGCGTACGCCGCATGCCCGAGGAAGAGCTTGAGGTAATGGCTCCAGATCGACTCGTAGATGAGCCCGCAGAAGCCGGAGACGGCGAAGAGGGCGTAGAGGGTGCGCAGGCGCAGGTTCATGGCATGGGCCGGTCGTCGTTCCGGGCGGGGAAAAGGAAACGGGGGGCTCGCGCCCCCCGTTGCGGTGCTACGCGAGCGACCTCGCGGCCGCGCGCATCAGGCGATCAACGGCAGGTCGCCGGGACGTACTTGGCGTTGCCGTCGAACGTGCACTTCCACGCGACGATCGGGTCGCCGTCCCCGGCGGCCGTGCCGGAGGTGTCCTTTTGCGGCGTCATCGTCACGATCTTGCCCGTCTGGTCGGCGATGTTCTGCACCGTGGCGTTGATCACGCCGGAGGCGACGTCCAGGCTCGACATGTACATCGTCGTCGTGTTGGCGCAGCCCGACGCGGTGATGTCCGCCGGCAGCTTGTTCTGCGCCGCGGCGTACTCGGACACCGAGGTCTTGCACGCGCTCACCGCGGCCAGCACTTCGGACATCTTCGAACGGTTGAGGTAGTCCTGGTAGGCCGGAATGGCGACCGCGGCCAGGATGCCGATGATCGCGACCACGATCATCAGCTCGATCAGCGTGAAGCCCTGTTGAACTTTCTTCATTTGCTCTCCTTTGGAAGGGGAAGACGGTTTACTGCGGTTACAGCGATGCGCGGACAAGCCAATGCAATGGCTGTGCCAGATGGAGGATCGGCGCACACCTTTCCCGCCTGTCGGCGCCGTCCCACAGGCGCCGCGGGCGGGCTTTGGAAACAGGGACTTGGGCGGCCGCCGGGGGACGCCTGCCGCCCGCCGCCCGCCCCGCCGGCCCCCCGGCGTCCCCCGGTGCCGACACGCCCCGCCGGGCGCCGCCCGTTTGGCGCCAAAACTGACCAAATCCGTCAAGCGGGCGGGCGCGGCCCCGGGTCGTAGCCCGGGATGGCCGACTCGTCCACCGCGTCGATCTGTTCCGGATCGAGGAACTCCCGCGCGTAGCGCAGGTACACCTTCTCGCGCACGAAGATGTCGAAGAGGTCCGGGTCGATGTGCCCGTCCTGCTTGAAGCGGCCCAGGATCGCGAGCGATTCCGAGAGCGTCTTGCCGGGCTTGTACGGGCGGTCGCGCGCGGTCAGCGCCTCGAAGATGTCGGCGATGCCCATCACGCGCGCCGGCACGCTCATCTGCTCGCGCGTCAGCCCCTTCGGGTAGCCGCTCGCCGTCCATGCGCTCGTGGTGGCCGCCCGCGTACTCCGGCACGTTCACGAGGTGGCGGGGCCAGGGCAGCGCCTCGAGCATCCGGATCGTCGCCACGATGTGGTGGTTGATGATCTCGCGCTCCTCGGCGGTGAGCGTGCCGTAGGCGGATCGAGCAGGTTCTCAGCTCCTCCTCCGGGGTGAGGAAGTTCGGCTCGGGCCCCCGCGCTCGTTCACCCAGGTGTAGCGCGCGATCCGCGCGCACGCGCGCCTGGTCCTCTGGGCGCATGCGCTCGCCGCCGATGTTGCATGCGGCGCAGGAACTCGCGGTCGTCGTCGTACTGCGCGAGCTTCGCGGCGTACGCCTCCTCGGCGCGCTGCGCGCTCGCCTCGTCTCCCGCCTCGAGGGCCCTGGCGCGCGCGCGCAGCATGTCGATCTCGGCGTCGCGCTTGAGCACCTCGAAGCGCGTCTCCATGAGCTGGATGCGGTCGCAGATCGTCTCGCAGCTTGGTCGCCTTGTCCACCACGTGCACGGGCGTCGTGACCTTCCCGCAGTCGTGCAGCAGGCCCGCGATCTTGAGCTCGTAGCGGTCGCGTCTCGGACATGCGGAAGCCGGCCAGCGGCCCCTCGCCCGCCTCGTGCGCGGCCTCGGCCAGCATCATGGTCAGCATCGGCACCCGCTTGCAGTGCCCGCCGGTGTAGGGCGACTTGTCGTCGATGGCGGTGTTGATGAGCTTGATCAGCGACTCGAACAGCTCCTCGAGCTGGTTGATCAGCAGCCGGTTGGTGAGCGCGATCGCCGCCTGCGAGGCGAGCGACTCGGCCAGGCGCTGGTCCGCCGTCGCCGAACGTGGTGATCGCGCCCGCTCGCCGGATCGGCGGCGTTGATCAGCTGCAGCACGCCGATGATCTCGCCCTCGTGGTTCCTCATCGGCACCGTGAGGAAGGACTTCGAGCGGTAGCCGGTCTTGCTTGTCGAAGTTGCGGGTGCCGGAGAAGTCGAAGCCCTCGGCGGTATAGGCGTCGGCGATGTTCACCGTCTTGCCGGTGAGCGCCGCGTAGGCCGCGATCATGCTGTAGTTGGGATTGCCGTCCTTGTCCTGCAGCGGGATCGGGTAGAACGGGACCGGGTTGCCCGGTCGTCCCGCCCATGGCGATGGCGAGGCTGTCGGTGCGCATGATCTCGAAGCGCAGCGTTGCCGCCCGCCAGGCGGTAGAGCGTGCCGCCGTCGGCCCGGGTGATGTTCTTGGCGGCGATCAGGATCGTTTCCAGCAGCGTGTTGATGTCGCGCTCCTGCGACAGCGCGATGCCCATCGCGTTGAGGTGCTCGAGCGTTGGAGAGGAACTGGTCCTCGGCCGGGCGCCCGGGCGCGCTCGCGGCGCGCGGGGAGCGCATCCCCGCGGCGTCGGGGACGACGGCGCTGCCCCCGCCCTTGCCCGGCCTCACTTGATGCACACCGCCCGGACCTGCGCCATGTCGGTCACGCCCTGCAGGACCTTCTCCATGCCGTCCATCTTCAGCGTGCGCATGCCCTCGGCGAGCGCACGGCGCGAGCATCTCCGCCACGCGCGCGTGCTCCTGGATCAGCTTCTTCATCGGGTCGGTGCCGACCAGCAGCTCGTGCAGGCCGACGCGGCCCTTGTATGCCGCGTGCCGCCGCACGCATCGCAGCCGCCGGGCTTGTAGAGCTGGAACTCGGGCCTTGCCGAAGCCGTAGTCGCGCTGCAGGCGCTCGAACACGCGCTTGTACGCGGCGTTCGCGTCGGCCTTGAACTCCGGCGTGGCGATCAGCTCCTCGCAGTACTCCGTCAGCAAGCGCTTGATCTCCGCCTGGCTCGGGCGTGTACGGCTTCTTGCACTTGCAAAGCCGCTTGGCCAGGCGCTGGGCGAGCACGCCCGAGCAGCGCGTCGGCGAAGTTGAACGGGTCCATGCCCATGTCGAGCAGGCGGATGATCGACTCCGGCGCGGAGTTCGTGTGCAGGGTCGCGAACACCAGGTGGCCGGTGAGCGAGGCCTCGATGCCGATGGAGGTGGTCTCCTTGTCGCGCATCTCGCCGACCATGATGATGTCCGGGTCGGCGCGCAGGAACGCCTTCATCGCCGTGGCGAAGTCGAAGCCCGCCTTCGTGTTCACCTGGCACTGGCGCAGGCCCTTCTGCGTGATCTCGACCGGGTCCTCGGCGGTCCAGATCTTGGTGTCCGGCGGTGTTGAGCGAGCCCAGCACGGAGTGCAGCGTCGTGGTCTTGCCCGGAGCCGGTCGGCCCGCAGACGAAGAACAGGCCGTACGGCTTGGCGATGCACGCCTTCAGCCGCTCCAGGTTCGTCGGGCAGCACGCCCAGCTTGTCGAGCGGGATCGGCTCGCCCGCGGCGAGGATGCGCATCACCACGTCCTCGACGCCGCCCGCGGTGGGGATGGTCGCCACCCGCAGCTCGATGTCGAGCGGGCCGAACTTCTTGAACTTGATCTTGCCGTCCTGCGGCTTGCCTCTTCTCGGAGATGTCGAGGTCGCACATGATCTTCAGGCGCGCGACGAGCGGCGTTGCGGTAGGCGGCCGGCACCTCGATGTAGGGCACGAGCGAGCCGTCCTTGCGGAACCGCATGCTCGGTCTTGCGCCTTGCCCGGCATAGGGCTCGACGTGGATGTCCGAGGCGCCCTGGTTGTAGGCGTCGATGATGATCTTGTTCACGAGCTTCACCAGCTCGTTGTCGGCCGCGGCCGAGACCTCGTCGGCCCCCATCGCCCATCGCCTCGTCGTCCTCGTCGAGGCTCGAGAGCAGGTCGCCGATGACTCCGGCCTCCCGGCGCCCTCGGCCCCGAAGAACTGGTCGAGCGTGTCCGTGAACTCGCGCTCGGTGGTGACCTGTAGACGATGCGCGAGCGCGGGAAGACGTTCTCGACCATGCGCGAGTTGCGCACGCGCTCGGGGTCCGTGCACATCACCACCACGCCGCTCCTTGGCGTCCTCCAGCGGCATCCAGTGGTTGGCCTCCGACGTAGTCGCGCTTGATGTTCCTCAGCAGGTCCGGCGGCTTGATGCGGTCGGCCTTGAACGGCTCGTACGGTACGCCGAAGAACTTGGCGAGCGCCTGCACCGATCGACTCGGAGCTTCACCTGGAACTCGTCGATCAGGACTGTCCTCGACGTTCTTCCCCTTGCGCCGCGCGGCCTTGGTCGCGAGCTCGAGCTCCCCGGCGGACGATCACGTTGTCGATCACGAGGTACTCGTATTTCGACTGGATCGTCCCGCGGCTCTGCTGGCGCACGCCGGAAGGCGATGGCCAGCGTCTTGGCGAGCTCGACCACGCCCTCGTCGTGCAGCGCCGAGAACGGCTGGCCCGAGAGTGTTGTTGATGAGCTGGATGACGCCGATCAGGTCCCCGCCGCCGTCGCCGCCCAGGATCGGCGCGACCAGCATCTGGCTTGCGTGCGGTAGCCGGTGCGCTTGTCGACGGCCTTGAGGAACGTGAGGTTGGGCGAGTACTGCTTGAGCTCGGCGTCGTCGTAGACGTCCTTGATGTTCATGTGGCGCCGGTTGAGCGCGCAGTAGCCGGCGAGCGACGACTCCGCGATCGGCAGCTTGATGTCCTTGAACGAGTTCAGGCCCGTCTTCACCTTCGAGACGATCGACTGCCCGTCCTCGCTCGTCACGTACACCGTCATCCGGTCGGCCTCGAAGAGCTGGCAGATGTCGCGCGAGACGTCGAGGATGATCTCGTCGACGTTGCTCGTGGAGTGGATGCTGTTGGTGACCGCCTGCAGCTTCTTCGAGAAGGCGAGCTTGGCGCTCATGTCGGCGACGTTCGCCGACGGCTGGGTCTTCGGTTCCAGTACTGCGCTCATGGGTGCACCTGCGAAAGTTGGGCCCTCCCCTACAGGGAGAACTCCTGGTTGTTCTCGAGCATCCGAGGTCGCCACCGCCCGGCGGCCTGGTCGACCTCCTTCATGGTGAGCGCGCCCTCGCCGGGCTTCAAGTGGGTGATGAACACCTCGGGGGCGGCGTGCATCTTCCCGAGCTCGGCCGCGAGCATGTCGGGGCACAGGTGCTTCGAGGCCGCCGCGATCTCGCGCTCCTTGTTCGAGAACGCCGTCTCGATGATGAGGTACTTGAGGTTCCTGGCCGCGTTCACCGCCTTCCACAGCGCCTCGTTCGGGGCGGTGTCGCCGCTGTAGACGAGCGTGGCGCGCGGCCCCTCGATCACGTAGCCCACCGCGGGCACGGTGTGGTTGGCGGGGATCGCCGTGAAGCGCCGGCCCCGGATCTCCACGGCCTGCCCGGGGACGATCTCGCGGTACTCCATGAAGGGCGCGGCCGCGTCGGGGATCTGCGTGAAGTCGGGCCAGATCTTCCAGTTGAAGAGGTGCGCGCGCAGGATGTCGAGGGTCTCCTTGATGCCGTAGACGACGATCGGCGAGGCGCGCATCCAGCACACCGTGTCGACCAGGAAGGGGATGCTCGTCACGTGGTCGAGGTGCGAGTGGCTCACGAAAACGTGGTCGATCCGGGCGAGCGCCTCGAGGGAAAGGTCGCCCACCCCCGTGCCCGCGTCCACGAGGATGTCCTCGTCGACGAGGAGCGCGGTCGTGCGCAGCCCGCCGCCGATGCCGCCGCTGCAACCCAGTACCCTGATCCTCATCTCGTGTCCTCGGGCGGCGGCGGCCTCACCGCCTCCGGGCTCGGGAGCCGGTCGCGACATGGACCGGTCGGTCGGCCCATTATCGGCGAACGTTACCATGGGCTCTGTGCCGGATTCCACATTCGGCGCGCGGGCAATGCGGCGCGCGCGAGGGCCGGTCCGCGCCCGGCCCGGCGGCTCACGGCTTGTAGAAGAACTCCATCTTCACGCCCGCGATCTCGATCAGGTCGTGGTCGTTCAGCGGGTGCGCCTGGCCGCCCAGGGAGGCGCCGTTCAGGGTGGGATAGGTGGCACCCTCCACGTGGGTGATGAAGTAGCCGTTGGGGCGCTTGGTGATGACCGCCACCTGCAGCCCCGGCTTGCCGACGGTGGTGAGGTTCTTCGTGAGGTCGAGCGTGCGCCCGGCCGCCGCGCCGGACAGGACCTGGATCGCCGCCTCGCGCAGCCCGCCGGTCGAGGCGGCCGGGGGGGCGGCGGCCGGCTCGCGGGCCGGGGCCTGGGGCTGCGGCGTGGCCGGCTTCGGGGCCTCGGCGCCGAGGGGGCGCAGGTTGGTCTGCGTGTCCCCCATCGACTTCTCCCCCGGCGCCGGCGTCGGAGCCGCCTTCGCGGGGTTGCGGATGATCATCGTCTTCTCGAAGTCGGCGGCGGTGGCCTGCGCCGGGGCGTCGTTGAAGTACTTCAGCCGGTGCTTGCCGATCTCGACCACGTCGTTGTTCTGCAGGAAGTGCTTCTTGATGGGCTTGCCGTTGACCATGGTGCCGTTGGTGCTGCCCAGGTCCTCGATGAACGAGTCGTTGAGGATCGTGATGATCGCCGCGTGCTCGCCGCTCACCGCGAGGTTGTCGATCTGGATGTCGTTGTGCGGCTTGCGCCCGATGGGGGTGCGCTCCTTGGAGAGCGTGTACTCCTTGAGCACCTGCCCGTCGACGCTGAGAATGAGCTTGGCCATGGTCGTTTTCCTCGGTGTTACCTGAAGAGCGCCTTGAGGCGGGCAACCCACCCGCGCGGCACTCCGAAGGGCTCCGCGATGCGCACGAGCATCGCCGAAATGTTGTCGCGGCCCCCGTTGTCGTTGGCCGCCTGCACCAGCTGCTGCACCGTGAGGCTGGGATTGCTCTTGAGCGTGATCAGGGTCAGGCGGATCTCCTCGTCGTCGACCATGTCCGACAGCCCGTCCGAGCACAGCAGGTAGAGGTCGTCGGGCTGGGTGTCGTAGACGTGGATCTCCGGCTCGACCACGGGGTCGATCCCGAGCGCGCGGGTGACGAGGTTCTTGTTCTGCGACAGCTTCGCCTGCTCCGGCGTGATGAGCCCCGAGTCGAGCTGCTCCTGCAGCAGCGAGTGGTCGCGGGTCACCTGCTCCATCGCCTCGCCGCGCAGCCGGTACAGCCGCGAGTCGCCGATGTGCGCCACGGTCACGAAATCGTCGTAGAAGTGGCACACGACCAGCGTCGTGCCCATCCCGGCGCATTCCGGGTTGTTCTGCGAGGTGGTGAAGATGGCGCTGTTGGCCCGGGTGATCTGCTCGCGGATCAGGCGCTCGCCGAGGACCTTGGCCTCGTCGCGGCGCATCCGGTCGACCTCGCGCTCGCGCCACGCCTCCTGCAGGCCGTCGGCGATGAGGGAGGTGGCCATGCCGCTCGCCACCTCGCCCGCGTTGTATCCGCCCATGCCGTCGGCCAGCACGTACAGTCCGATCTCGGGCCGGGCCTCGATGCAGTCCTCGTTGTGGTCGCGCACCCGCCCGGCGTCCGTGAGGCTCGCCGACTGCAGCGCCTGGGACAGGTTCACGCGCGCCCCCCTGGCGCGCCGACCGCCCCCCGACCGCCCTCCCGTTTCCCGCGCGCCGTTTCTCGCATCCCGTTTCCGGTTTGTTGTTTGACGCCGCCTTCGGCTGCCGGCCCCCGCCCCTGGCGGATGTGCCGGTACTCCGTCGGCGACGCGAGCCGCCGGCGGACCCCCAAAAACTCGGATTTATAATAACTTAAAAAGATTTTCTGAGAAACAATCCCGCTTCCCGGCCGATGTCCATGATTTCTCGAAAGACTTCGGTGCACCCGCCCGCCCCCCGGACGCGGCCGCCCACTGCATCCGCCCGGGCAAAAATCCTGTGCCTGCGGCGCTTTCCGCCCCGGTTGCCAGTCATTATACGATTGGGTCTAATGGGGCTGGCCGCTCGTCCGCCGCTCCCTCCCGCTTGCCCGCCGACCTCCCCCTGAGTCCCGCCATGGAACGCCTTCAAGACGTCGATCCCCTGGAAACCCGCGAATGGGTCGATTCGCTCGAGGCCGTGCTGCAGGTCGAGGGCCCGGAGCGCGCGCACTTCATCCTCGAGCAGCTCGTGGACAAGGCGCGGCGATCCGGCGCCTACCTGCCGTACCGCGCGAATACCGCCTACCTCAACACCATCCCGCCGCAGCTCGAGGAGCGCATGCCCGGGGACGCGGCGATCGAGCACCGGCTGCGCTCGATCGTGCGCTGGAACGCGATGGCGATGGTGCTGCGCGCCGGGCGCAAGGACCTCGAGCTGGGCGGGCACATCGCGAGCTTCGCCTCCGCGGCGACACTCTACGACGTGGGCTTCAACCACTTCTGGCGCGGCCCCGCCGAGGGCCACGAGCGGCGACCTCGTCTACATGCAGGGGCACTCCTCGCCCGGCATCTACGCGCGCGCCTTCCTCGAAGGCCGCCTCACCGAGGAGCAGCTCGACCATTTCCGCCAGGAAGTCGGCGGCGAGGGCATCCCGTCGTATCCGCACCCCTGGCTGATGCCGGAATTCTGGCAGTTCCCGACGGTGTCGATGGGGCTGGGGCCGATCCAGGCGATCTACCAGGCGCGCTTCCTGCGCTACCTCGAGGACCGCGGGCACGCGAAGACGGCCGAACGGCAGGTGTGGGCGTTCATGGGCGACGGCGAGATGGACGAGCCCGAGTCGATGGGCGCGATCGGGATGGCCGCGCGCGAGAAGCTCGACAACCTGATCTTCGTCGTCAACTGCAACCTGCAGCGCCTCGACGGCCCGGTGCGCGGCAACGGCAAGATCATCCAGGAGCTCGAGAGCCGACTTCCGCGGCGCCGGCTGGAACGTGATCAAGGTGATCTGGGGCTCGTACTGGGACCCGCTGCTCGCGCGCGACAGGGACGGGCTGCTGCTGCAGCCGCATGGAGGAGGCGGTCGACGGCGAGTACCAGAAGTTCAAGGCCAACGACGGCGCGTACGTGCGCGAGCACTTCTTCGGCAAGTACCCGGAGCTGCTGGAGATGGTCGCGAGCATGTCCGACGAGGACATCTGGCGGCTGAACCGCGGCGGCCACGACCCGCACAAGGTCTACGCCGCCTACGCCGCGGCGATGAAGCACCGCGGGCCAGCCGACGGTGATCCTCGCCAAGACCGTCAAGGGCTACGGCATGGGCGCGCGTGGGCGAGGGGCGCAACATCGCGCACCAGCAGAAGAAGATGCCGG
Organism: uncultured beta proteobacterium; assembly: GCA_963741815.1. GTDB lineage: Bacteria > Pseudomonadota > Gammaproteobacteria > Burkholderiales > Usitatibacteraceae > Usitatibacter. Next base: position 274,691 of record CAVUJI010000002.1, on the reverse strand, counting down.
GCCGAGGCGCTCACGCAGTTCCGCGACCGCTTCGAACATCCCGATCCCGGACGAGCAGCTGGCCGAGATCCCGTACTACCGCCCGCCCGAGGACTCGCCGGAGATGCAGCTACCTGCGCGAGCTGCCGCTCGCGCGCTCGGCGGCTCGCTGCCGCAGCGCCGGCGCCGGAGCGACGAGCCTCGACAGTCCCGAAGCTCGAGGCCTTCAAGCCGCTGCTCGACGCCACCGCCGAGGGGCGCGAGATCTCGACCACCATGGCCTTCGTGCGCCTGCTCGGCATCCTGCTGAAGGACAAGAGCGTGGGCGCGCAGCGTCGTGCCGATCGTCCCCGACGAGTCGCGCACCTTCGGCATGGAGGGCCTGTTCCGCCAGCTCGGCATCTACTCTTCCCTCGGCCAGCTCTACGAGCCCGAGGACAGCGACCAGCTGATGTTCTACAAGGAGGACAAGAACGGCCAGATCCTCCAGGAAGGCATCAACGAGGCGGGCGCCATGTGCTCGTGGATCGCGGCGGCCACGTCGTACTCGAACAACGACGCGCCGATGATCCCGTTCTACATCTTCTACTCGATGTTCGGCTTCCAGCGCGTCGGCGACCTGGCCTGGGCGGCCGGCGACATGCGCGCGCGCGGCTTCCTGCTGGGCGGCACGGCGGGGCGCACGACGCTCAACGGCGAGGGCCTGCAGCACGAGGACGGCCACAGCCAGGTGCTCGCGAGCATGATTCCCAACTGCGTCTCGTACGACCCGACCTTCGCCTACGAGGTCGCGGTCATCGTGCACGACGGCCTGCGGCGCATGATGCACGAGCAGGAGGACGTCTTCTACTACATCACCCTGATGAACGAGAACTACCCGCACCCGGCGCTGCCCGAGGCCGCGCGCGAGGGGATCATCCGGGGGATGTACCGGCTGGTCGACGCGGGCGCGGCCAAGGGTCCGCGCGTGCAGCTCATGGGCAGCGGCACGATCCTGCGCGAGGTGATCGCGGCGGGCGAGCTGCTCGGGAGCGACTGGGGCGTGGCGGCCGACGTGTGGAGCTGCCCCAGCTTCAACGAGCTGCGCCGCGAGGGCATGGCCACGACGCGCTGGAACATGCTGCATCCGACGGACAAGCCGCGCCTCACCTACGTGGAGCAGTGCCTCGCGGGCACGAAGGGGCCGATCGTGGCGGCGACCGATTACGTGCGCGGCTTCGCCGACCAGATCCGCGAGTTCGTGCCGCGGCGCTACCGCGTGCTCGGCACCGACGGCTTCGGGCGCAGCGACTCGCGCGAGAACCTGCGGCGCTTCTTCGAGGTCGACCGCCATTACGTCGCGCTCGCCGCGCTGCGCGCGCTCGCCGAGGACGGCGAGGTGCCGGCCGCGAAGGTCGCCGAGGCGATCAAGAAGTACGGGATCGATCCCGCGAAGCCCGCGCCCTGGACCGTCTAGGCGCCGGGCGCGAACAACAACCAGAAAAGAGGAGAAGAGGTTTGGCCGCGATCGAGGTCAAGGTCCCCGACATCGGGGACTTCAAGGACGTGCCGGTCATCGAGATCCTGGTAGGCCCGGCGACGCGGTGAGCAAGGACGACTCGCTGATCACGCTCGAGAGCGACAAGGCGACGATGGACGTGCCCTCGCCCACCGCCGGCAGCGTGAAGGAGCTGCGCGTGAAGGTGGGCGACAAGGTGAGCCAGGGCACGCTCATCGCGCTCCTCGAAGGCGCCGAGGAGCCGGCCGCGGCCAAGGAGCGCAAGCCGGCGCAGGAGCCGGGCCCGCCGCGCGAGGCGCAGAAGCCCGCCGCCGCGGCGCAGCAGCCCGCGCGACCGCCGGCGGCGCAGCAACCCGCCGCGGCCGGGGCGCAGCAACCCGCCCCCACGCCCTCGCCCGCGGGCCCGCCTTTCTCGCCCCCGGCCTCGGCCGCGCCGTCCGCCGCGGCCGCCCCCGTCGAGGCGGGCGAGGCCGGCGCGCCGGCCCACGCGAGCCCCGGCGTGCGCCGCTTCGCGCGCGAGCTCGGCGTGGACGTCGCGCGCGTGCGGGGCAGCGGGCCGAAGGGTCGCATCCTCAAGGAGGACGTGCAGGAGTTCGTGAAGCAGGCCGTCTCCGGCGGCACGGGCGCCGGCGCGCCGGCCGCGGTCGGCGGTGCGGCGCTGCCGGGCCTGCCGGCCTGGCCCAGCGTCGATTTCGCGAAGTTCGGGCCGGTCGAGGTGCAGCCGCGCACCCGCATCCAGAAGATCTCGGGCCCGGCGCTCGCGCGCAACTGGGTCATGATCCCGCACGTCACCCAGTTCGACGAGGCCGACATCACCGACCTGGAGGCGTTCCGCGCGCGGCTGAACGAGGAGAACGCGAAGTCGGGCATGAAGGTGACGCTGCTCGCGTTCCTCATCAAGGCCGCGGTCGCGGCGCTGCGCCGGTTCCCGACGCTCAACAGCTCCCTCGACGGCGACAACCTCGTGATCAAGCAGTACTGGCACATCGGCTTCGCCGCCGACACGCCGAACGGGCTCGTGGTGCCCGTCGTGCGCGACGCCGACCGCAAGGGCGTGCTCGAGCTCGCGCGCGAGACCGCCGAGCTCGCGGCCCGGGCGCGCGAGGGCAAGCTCGCGCCGGCCGACATGCAGGGCGGCACCTTCTCGATCTCGTCGCTGGGCGGCATCGGCGGCACCGCCTTCACGCCGATCATCAATGCGCCGGAGGTGGCGATCCTCGGCGTGTCGAAGGCCGCGACGAAGCCCGTGTGGAACGGCACGCAGTTCGCCCCGCGCCTCATGCTGCCGCTGTCGCTGTCCTACGACCATCGCGTCATCGACGGGGCGCTCGCCGCGCGCTTCATCACCTACCTCGCCCAGGTCCTCGCCGACCTGCGCCGCGGCCTCCTGTAGGGCTTCCCATGGCGACCACCGAGATCCGGGTGCCCGACATCGGGGACTTCAAGGACGTGCCGGTCATCGAGCTGCTGGTCGGGCCCGGCGACACCGTGAACAAGGAGGACGCGCTCGTCACGCTCGAGAGCGACAAGGCGACGATGGACGTGCCCTCGCCGCTCGCCGGCACGGTGAGGGAGCTGCGGGTGAAGGTGGGCGACAAGGTGTCCCAGGGCACCGTGATCGCGCTGGTCGAGACGCAAGGCGCGGAGCAGCCCGCAGCACCCTCGGCGCCCGCCCCGGCGAAGGCCGCGTCGCCCGCTGCGGCGGCACCGGCGGGCGCGAGCGCTTCGTCGCCCGCATCGCCCGCGCCGGCGCCCGCGCCCGCCGCGGCCGCGTCCGCCCCGCAGCCCGGCGCGGCGGGCGGCGACCTGCGCCACCAGCTGCGCTCGACTCTCGCGCGCATCGACGCGGACCTGCACGCCGAGGTACTGGTCCTCGGCGCCGGCCCCGGCGGATACACGGCCGCCTTCCGCGCCGCGGATCTCGGCAAGCAGGTCGTGCTGGTCGAGCGCTATCCCACCCTGGGCGGCGTGTGCCTGAACGTGGGCTGCATCCCGTCGAAGGCGCTGCTGCATGCCGCGCGCGTGATCGCCGACGCGGCCGAGATGGGCGCGCTCGGCGTGTCGTTCGGCCCGCCGAAGGTGGACCTCGCGAGGCTGCGCGCGTGGAAGGACGGCGTCGTGGGCAAGCTCACGAAGGGACTGGCGGCGCTCGCCAAGGCGCGCAAGGTCACCCTCGTGCAGGGTCGCGCGCGCTTCGCTTCGCCGCACGCGCTCGAGGTCGAGGGCCCGGGCGGGCGCCAGGTCGTCTCGTTCGACCACTGCATCATCGCGGCCGGCTCGCAGTCCGCGCGCATCCCGGGACTGCCCTACGAAGACCCGCGGCTGATGGACTCCACGGGCGCGCTCGAGCTCGCGCAGGTGCCCAAGCGCCTGCTCGTCATCGGCGGCGGGATCATCGGGCTGGAGATGGCCACGGTGTACGACGCGCTCGGCGCGAAGGTGACCGTGGTCGAGTTCATGGACCGGCTCATTCCGGGCGCGGACCCCGACATCGTCAAGCCGCTCGCGCGGCGCATCGAGAAGCGCTACGAGCAGGTCCTGCTGGGCACCAAGGTGGCGAAGGTCGAGGCGACCGGCGACGGCCTGCGCGCGACATTCGAGTCGGCTTCCGGCGGCGCGGCCCCGGAACCGCGGACCTACGACCGCATCCTGCTCGCCGTGGGCCGGCGCCCCAACGGGCGCGAGATCGGCGCGGACAAGGCGGGGGTAAACGTGAACGAGCGCGGCTGGATCCCGGTCGACGGGCAGATGCGCACCAACGTCGCGCACATCTTCGCGATCGGCGACATCGTCGGCGAGCCCATGCTCGCGCACAAGGCGACCCACGAGGGCAAGCTCGCCGCGGAGGTGATCGCCGGCATGAGCCACCACGCCTGGGAGGCGCGCACGATCCCGAGCGTGGCCTATACCGACCCGGAGGTCGCCTGGATGGGCGTCACCGAGCCGGAGGCGAAGGCGCGCGGCATCGCCTACGAGAAGGCGGTGTTCCCCTGGGCGGCGAGCGGCCGGGCGCTGGGCATGGCACGCGAGGAAGGGCTCACGAAGCTGCTCTTCGACAAGGACACGAAGCGCCTCCTCGGGGCGGGCATCGTGGGCGTGAACGCGGGCGAGCTCATCGCCGAGACCGTGCTCGCCCTCGAGATGGGCGCCGATGCCGAGGACATCGGCCTGACGATCCACCCCCACCCCACGCTGTCCGAGACGGTGTTCTTCGGCGCCGAGATCGCCGAGGGCTCGATCACGGACATGATGCCGCCGAGGCGCTGATGGCGGATCCGGCGGCCTGGGGCGCGGAATCGCGCGAGGCGTTCTCCCATGCCCGCGACCCGGATCGGCTGGCCGCGGCCGTCGTGCGCTTCCACCGCGCCGTCGATGCCGTGGTCGAAGCGACCGTGCAGGGGCACGGGCTCGACCTCGCCTGCCGGCGCGGATGCGACCACTGCTGCCACCTGCGCGTGCACGTGCAGCCCCACGAGGCCTTCGCCCTCGCCGCATGGCTGCGCCGGCGCCTGCCCGCCGCGGCGCTGGCGGGCGTGGTCGCGCGCCTGCGCGCCAACGTCGAGCGCACCGAGGCGCTGGGCGAGGAAGGCCGCAAGCGCGAAAGCCTCGCCTGCGCGCTCCTGGGCGCGGACGGCGCGTGCATCGCGTACGAGGCGCGCCCCGCCCAGTGCCGCCGCTACCACTCGCTGCGGCTGGCGACCTGCGAGGCCTTCCGCGCCAACCCCTCCGACGAGACGCTCGACAGCCCGATGCATCCGGCGCTCGCCCACAACGCCGCGGTGATCATCACGCAGGCGCAGCACGCGGTGCGCGGCGCCGGGCTCGAGGCGCACAACGAGGACCTGAACCGCGCGCTCCTCGCCGCGCTCGACAACCCGAAGGCCTGGCGGCGCTGGAAGGACGGCAAGAAGCCCTTCCCCCGCTGAAACCGGGGACGGACCCCGTTTCCCCTTTGGCGGACTCATGTTCCACCTATGGGAAAACGGGGTCCGTCCCCGGTTTTCAGGGCAGGACGGCGGGAGCCACCAGCGCGAGCGCGGCCAGCACCGCGAGGCGCTCGGCGCCGAAGAAGCCGCGCGGCTTCGCCTCCGCGTCCACGATCCCCACGATGCGATCGCCGTCGAGGATCGGCAGGCAGGCCTCGGACTGGATGCCGTCGTCGCACACGTAGAAGCCGCCGCCGGCCTCCACGTGCCGCCCCACGTCCTCGATCACCGTGGCGCGTCCGGTGAGGCCCACCGCGGCGTTCGTGCTGCGCTCGGCGAAGGCGCGGGTGAGCGGGAACTCGGCGCGGCTGGGCTTGCCGAGGTACGCGAGCTTCACGAGCACGTCCTCGCCGGCGAGGTTGGGCCTGCGCTGGTAGACGCCGATCCAGTCCGCGCCCGTGGTCTCCTGCACGCGCTCGATGAGCCGCTCGAGGAGGGCGAGCCGTCGCGTCGTCTGCTCGCTGCGCCCGCCGAGGATCGCGCCCAGGTCGTAGGGCACCGGCGCCAGCTTGTCCAGGACCGAGCAGGTGCCGTCCCCGGTGAGCATCGGCACCGGGTAGGTGTAGAGGGAATCCGCGTCGCCCACCGCGACCTTCTCCGCCATCGCCTCCATGAGGTCGCGCACCGCGCGCTCCACGTCGGGCACGCGCCGGGCGATCGACTCGAGGCCGGCGATGCGCAGGTAGGCGGCGATGCGCTGGGCAGGCGAGCTCACGTGCGGTCCGGGGCGGTGGCGAGCGCCGGGCGGTCGAGCCACTCGAAGGCGAGTCCCCGCGCGCGCATCCAGTCGGCCACCGCGAGGCCCGTGGCCCGCCGCCAGGGGCGCAGCCGCTCCGGCGGGATGCGGCGGTAGTCGGCGAGCTCCGCGCCCAGGCGCACCTCGCCGGCGGCTTGCGCGTGGTAGCAGAGCATCACCTCGTTCTTCGCCTCGAAGATGTAGTTGCCGATCAGGGTGGCGCCGGTCACCTCGAGCCCCAGCTCCTCGCGCACCTCGCGCACGACGGCCGCCGGCGGGTCCTCGCCCGCCTCGAGGTAGCCCGTCACGAGCGCGAAGTAGCCTTCGGGCCAGCCGCGGTTGCGTGCGAGGATGATCCGCCCCTCGTGCTCGACGAGCGCGCCCACGCACGGCGTGGGATTGCCCCATTGCACGAACCCGCACGCCTCGGAGCAGGCGCGGCGCGTCGTGGCCGCGCCGTCCGCATCGACGACCGGCCGATCGGCGAGCGGCTGCGCGCAGCGCGGGCAGTAGGCGAACCTTTCCGTGCTCACGCGCGTCGCACGCGGCTCCTCAGAGCCGCTCCTCGACCCACCCGCGCACCGAGGCCAGCGCCTGGGGCAGCCCCGCCGGGTCGGTGCCGCCGGCCTGCGCCATGTCGGCGCGCCCGCCTCCCTTGCCGCCCACCTGCGAGCGCCACGAAGTTCACCAGCTCGCCGGCCTTCACCTTCGCGGTGAGGTCCGCGGTCACGCCGGCGATGAGGCTCACGCGCCCGCCGCTGCGCGGCGGCGAGCACGATCGCGCCGGTCCTCGAGCTTGTCCTTCAGCTTGTCCAGCGTCTCGCGCAGGGTCTTCACGTCGGCCGCCGTCCAGGCGCGCGGCGAGCACCTTCACGCCCTTCACCTCGACGGCGGAGCCGGCGAGGTCGTCGCCCTGGCTCGCGGCCAGCTTCTGCTTGAGGCGCGCGACCTCCTTCTCGAGCGCCTTCGCCTGGTCGAGCGCCTGCGCGAGCCGGGCCTCCACCTCGGCGGGCTGGGCCTTCAGCGTCTCGGCCACCCGCGCCAGCCGGTCCGACTCGGCGCTGCGCGAGCGCGAGCGCGTCCGTGCCGGTGACCGCCTCGACGCGCCGGATGCCGGCCGCGACGCCGCCCTCCGAGACGATCTTGAAAAGCCCGATGTCGCCCGTGCGCGCCACGTGCGTGCCGCCGCAGAGCTCGCGCGAGGAGCCGATGTCGAGCACGCGCACCTCGTCGCCGTACTTCTCGCCGAAGAGCATCATCGCGCCGACCTTCCTGCGCCTCGTCGATGGGCATCGACGCGCGCGCTCGTCGGCGTCGTTGCGCAGGATCTCGGCGTTGACGATCGCTTCGACCCGGCGGATCTCGTCGGCGCTCATCGGCGCGTTGTGCGCGAAGTCGAAGCGCGTCTTGTCGGCGTCGACGAGCGAGCCCTTCTGCTGCACGTGCGCGCCGAGCACCTCGCGCAGCGCCTTGTGCATCAGGTGCGTGGCCGAGTGGTTGCGCATCGTGCGCCGCGCGCCGGTCGAGGTCGACCTGCGGCGGCGACCACGTCGCCCACGGCGAGCTCGCCGTTCTTCACCACGCCGTGGTGGCCGAAGACCTCGGGCTGGATCTTCTGCGTGTCGCTCGACCTCGAAGAGCGTCAGGCACGCGCCGCCTTCGTCAGCTCGCCGCGGTCGCCGACCTGGCCGCCGGACTCGGCGTAGAACGGCGTGCGGTCGAGCACGACGACGCCCGTCTTCGCCCGTGGAGAGCGATTCCGACCGGCGTGCCGCTCGCGATAGAGCGCCACGACCCGGCCTTCCTCGCGAGAGCGTGTCGTAGCCGCGGAAGTGCGTCTTGCGCGCCCGTCGTAGGCGAGCTGCGCCGCCGGTCTTGAAGCGGCTCGCCGCCCGCGCGCGCTCGCGCTGCGCGTCCATCGCGCGCCTCGAACGCCGGCCTTGTCGACCGCGACGCCGCGCTCGCGCGCGATGTCGGCGGTGAGGTCGAGCGGGAAGCCGTAGGTGTCGTAGAGCTTGAACGCGGTCTCGCCGTCGAGCATCCGGCGGCTCGCCGGCGCAGCGCCGCCTCGAGCATCTCCATGCCGTGTCTCGAGCGTCTCGGCGAAGCGCTCCTCCTCCTGGCTTGCAGCACCTGCGCGTCACGCGCTCCTGGGCCGCGCGCAGCTCGGGGTAGGCCTCGCCCATCTCCGCGACCAGGTCGGCGACGAGCGTGTGGAAGAAGGGCTGCTTGCTGGCCGAGCTTGTAGCCGTGGCGGATCGCGCGGCGGATGATGCGGCGCAGCACGTAGCCGCGGCCCTCGTTGCCCGGGATCACGCCGTCGACGATCAGGAAGCGCGCAGGCGCGGATGTGGTCGGCGATGACGCTTGAGCGACGGCGCTGCGAGGTCCCCCGTGCCGGTCTCGCGCGCCGCCGCGCGGATCAGGGACTGGAACAGATCGATCTCGTAGTTCGAGTGCACGTGCTGCAGCACGGCGGCGAGGCGCTCGAGCCCCATGCCGGTGTCGACCGAGGGCTTGCGGCAGCGGGTGCATCGTGCCGGCCTCGTCGCGGTTGAACTGCATGAAGACGAGGTTCCAGATCTCGATGTAGCGGTCGCCCTCGGCATCGGGCGAGCCCGGCGGCCCGCCGGAGACGCCGGGACCGTGGTCGTAGAAGATCTCGCGGCACGGGCCGCAGGGGCCGGTGTCGGCCATCTGCCAGAAGTTGTCGCTCGCGTACGTTCGCCCGCCCGGCTTGTCGCCGATGCGGATGCAGCGCTCGGCGCGGCACGCCGATGTCGCGCGTCCAGATGTCGTAGGCCTCGTCGTCCGTCGACGTAGACCGTGGCCCAGAGCCGCTCCGGCGGCAGGCCGTAGATCCTTCGTCAGCAGCTCCCAGGCGAAGCGGATCGCGTCGCGCTTGAAGTAGTCGCCGAAGCTGAAGTTGCCGAGCATCTCGAAGAACGTGTGGTGGCGCGCGGTGTAGCCCACGTTCTCGAGGTCGTTGTGCTTGCCGCCCGCGCGCACGCACCTCTGCGCGGTCGTGGCGCGCGATGTAGGGCACGCGTCTCGTTGCCGAGGAACACGTCCTTGAACTGGTTCCATCCCGGCAGTTGGTGAACAGCAGCGTCGGGTCGTCGCCCGGCACGAGCGGAGCTGGAGGGCACGTGCGCGTGGCCCTTCGCGACGAAGAAGTCGACGAATTTCTGGCGGATCTCTTTGGTATTCATCGTGTTGGGGGCGCTCGCCCCGTCCGGGTCCGGTTGCCCGGGCAAACCGTAAGGATATCAAAGAGTAGTGGGCCGGCCCGGCGCCTGGCGTGCGCCGGCAACGGCGGCGCACGCGAAACCGCCCGGCCCCACGGCGCCGCCGCCCTCCGCAGGCACGCCGGCCGTGCCCTCCTGGAGGGCTCCGAGCGCCCGCGGCGCCGGGTCAAAGCGCGGCGTTGAGGAGCAGGACCGCTGCGACGACGAGGAGGGACAGGAGGTTCTGCGTGCGATAGCTCATCGGGGTTTCTCCACGGTGCGCAGGAAACCGAGCACGTCGTCGAGCGCGAAGCCCCGGCCCTGGAGGAAGCGGACCTGGCGCGCGTGCTCGCGCGCGTCGCCGGCGCGCGCGCCGAAGCGGCTGCGCCAGACCGACGCGAGGCTCGATCCGGCGTCCGCGGCCGCGGCGCGGAAGCCGCGCGCGATCGTCTCCTCGTCGAGGCCCTTCGCGCGCAACTGCTGGGCGAGCTTGAGCGGGCCGAAACGCCGGGCCCTGGTGCGGATCGCCTGCTCGGCGAAGCGCGCGTCGGAGAGCCAGCCGCGCTGCACGAGCTCGGCGAGAAGCGCCTCGACGTCATCGTCCTCGCCCGCGTGGGCCGCGAGCTTGCGCCTCAGCTCCTCGCGCGAGTGCTCGCGCCGGGCGAGGAGGCGCAGCGCCCGCGCCTTGAGCGAGGGCTTCTGGCGCATGGCCATGGCCGCCTCCCGCTCAATCGGCCTCGGCCGCTTCCTTCGCCTGGGGCATGCCGCCGGCGATGCCGACCGCCTCGCGGATCCTCTGCTCGATCTCGCGCGCGGTGTCCGGGTTTTCGCGCAGGAACTCGCGCGTGTTGTCCTTGCCCTGGCCGATCTTCTCGCCCTTGTACGAGTACCATGCGCCGGACTTCTCGACGATGCGGTGCTGCACGCCGAGCTCGATGATCTCGCCTTCCCGGGAGATGCCCTCGTTGTAGAGGATGTCGAAGTCCGCGGTCTTGAAGGGAGGGGCGACCTTGTTCTTCACCACCTTCACGCGCGTCTCGTTGCCGATCACTTCCTCGCCCTTCTTGATCGAGCCGATGCGGCGGATGTCCATGCGCACCGAGGCGTAGAACTTGAGCGCGTTGCCGCCGGTGGTGGTCTCGGGGTTGCCGAACATGACGCCGATCTTCATGCGGATCTGGTTGATGAAGATGACGAGCGTGTTCGAGCGCTTGATGTTGGCGGTGAGCTTGCGCAGCGCCTGGCTCATGAGGCGCGCCTGCAGGCCCATCTGGGGCTCGCCCATCTCGCCCTCGATCTCGGCCTTGGGCGTGAGGGCGGCGACCGAGTCGATCACCACGCAGTCCACGGAGGCGGAGCGCACCAGCATGTCGGCGATCTCGAGGGCCTGCTCGCCGTTGTCGGGCTGGGACAGCAGGAGCTCCGAGGTGACCACGCCGAGGCGCTGCGGCGTACTGCGGGTCGAGCGCGTGCTCCGCGTCGATGAAGGCCGCGGTGCCGCCGAGCTTCTGGATCTTGGCGATGACCTGGAGGGTGAGTGTCGTCTTGCCCGAGGACTCGGGCCCGTAGATCTCGACCACGCGCCCGCGCGGCAGCCCGCCCACGCCGAGGGCCATGTCGAGGCCGAGGGAGCCGGTGGAGACGACCTCGATGGCGCGGTCGACGTCCTGGGCGCCCATCTTCATGATCGAGCCCTTGCCGAACTGCTTCTCGATCTGGGAAAGGGCGGCCTGCAGGGCCTTGGCCTTGTTTTCGTCCATCTTCGGGGTGTCCGCGGCGGGGGTGGAGATGACCTTGAGCATTGGAATTATCCCATCGGTGATTGGTTGGTGGAGACGCCTTCGAGGCTAGCGGGGTCCAGGCTCATGGAATGAGCTACCGGACCCGGCGCACCAGCCCCGCCATGACGCCGAAGATCTCGAGGCGCCCCCGGGGGCGGATGACCGGATAGGCCTTGTTGGCCGGCTTGAGCACGAACGCGCCGCGCTCGCGGTCCAGGTACTTCACGGTGAACGCGTTGTCGACGATCGCGACCACGATGTCGCCCACGTTCGCGTTCGGTTGCTGCTCGACTACCAGTAGGTCCCCCTCGTGGATCCCCGCCTCGATCATCGAATCCCCCTTCACCCGCACGAGCGAGGTCTTCGAGGGCACCTTCACCAGGTAGTCGTCGATGGTGATGAGGTCGTAGCCGTCGGCGATCGCCGGGTTGGGAAGCCCCGCCTGCACGGCCGAATCCGCCAGGCGCCGCTCGAAGAAGCGCGCTCCGGGCTTCAGCTGCCGGTCGGGCGTCCAGTCGAGGTAGCCCGCCTCCTCGAAGCGCCGCACGCACTCCGAGACCCACGACTTGGCCGAGATGCCCCAGAGCTGGGCGAGGACCGAGTACGACGGGATCACCTTGTGCTCGGCGTAGTAGTCCTGGAGCTTCTCCAGGTACGCCGGATCGAGGGACTTCTGGGCATTCAACGCCACGGCGGGCTCGCGGATGACAGAACGAATGTTCGCAGGCTACAGAACGACCGTTCTGCATGTCAAGCATCGGAGTTATATACATGACAAATGCAGAACGTCAAGGCAAACTCACCGGGCGTGACAGGCCCGCAAGCGGAAAGCCCCCTATTTCTTGGGGGGCTTCTTCGCGCGCTTCTTCTTCGGCTTCGGAGTCACCTTCGGATCAGGCGGCATCGCCAAAAGGCGACTGAGAACGTGATCCTCGAACGCTTGCGGCTCGCTCTTAGGCTTGGTCACCATTTGCCTTCTCCTTCGGGGCTAGTCGGTAGATTGCCGCCGGGTCGCGCACGAACTTGCCCGGCTCAAAGACAAGGACGCCCTTCGCTACCAGCCTATCGAGGTCCTTCTTGCTCGTCGCCCATGTGCGCCCGGTTATCCGCTGCGCGGCCGAGACCTGAATCACGCCATTACGGTAGGCGTGCGCGGCGATTTTGATCTCATGCTCCTCAAGCTTTTTCCAAAGATCCACGCCGAAATAAAGTGCAACGTCGCGATCCGTAGCGCGTTTGCGAGTGATGTGATCATTGAACAGGGTTACGCGAACGATAAGGCCATGAAGGGCCTCTTGCTTGAATTGCGGCTCTGGAAGCTGCAACTCCTTCATGCTGTCGCGGATGCGTCGTGTACCCTCCCGAGCCATTTGCACATAGCCGAGATACCTCAACGCATCCATCAGGTGATGGTTTCGCGCCGTTCTGAGGTGGTAGATGGTCTGCTCGTTTACTGGCGGGACAAATCCCCCAGGGCTTTCGATCTCCATTCTGTTCGGAAACAGCTTCACTGTTACTTCACTGCCGCTAAAGCTATAGGAACGGTGAACGCATGCGTTCACCAGCGCCTCGAACCAAGCGTTGCGCGGGTATTCTGGGGTCGTAACAAACACGCCTTCTTGATTGAGCCAGGTTACGTCGTAGATCAAGCTGCTAATGGCCTCAGAGGCCAGTTGGATGATCTTTACGACGTTGCCCTCGATGTACATATCGCGCAGTGGCGCATAGCCCGAGCCAGAACCCTCGGTCTCCGTACCGAAGCGTTGAACGCGAACACGACAGCCGGGAATGGTCATCCTCGGATCGTTAGCGGCCATCAACACGAGCGTGTTGTACGGCAAGTACTTTCCGTTTTGCTGAGTCAGGAGGTGCCGGTCGATCAACACCTCATGATTGGTCCAGTCAGCGCGACCTTCGCGGCTCCGGAATGCAACGCAGAAGTCTTGAATGATGCGTTGATCGAAATCCTTTCCCAGATCGTAGGTTGTGGCGACAGTGAGTTCAAAGGATCGCTCCTGCCGCGTCGAGCGAAAGTCTTGCTTTTCTTCTTCGCTCATCAGCTTGCGGCTTTCGCCGTATCGAATCCACGCTTCGCCCTTGTTGGTTTCTACAAGCTGCCCAATGTACGGAATGTAGATTGCGTAGCAAAAGTCTTGCGTCCCGTCTACCACTACCGGGACACGTCGGAACTCTGGCCTAGCCTGCGGGCAATGAATCACATGGCAGGTCTCAATCTGATTGAGCTGTCCGGCGCTCAGGTGATTGCAGCCACTGATTCTCCCCTTGTCCTCGATGCCGAAAACGACAAGCCCACCTTCGGGAGTGTTGGAGAATGTGCTGTAGTAGGTAGCAAGGTCGGCAAGATCGATGTTCTTCCAGCTCTTGCGCTCCAGCCGCCGATCCTCCCTGAAATATTCGAGAACCGACTGGCTCATGCGAACGTAAAGGTCGCGGGGCGTCCACAGCCCAGGATTCTCAATGCCAGGTATCGGCTCGAAGTTGAGGGGGATTTGTTCCATGGTCCGTTTAGGGGGTGTCGAGGGGGGGCTCGACACCCCCATAGAGCCTTGAATTTACGCCCTATTTTTCGGGGCGGCTTCTTAGTTGTGACGAGCGTTCGATATCCGGTAAGTCAGCCGCTTGCCGCCAATACGTTTAAGGGCCAGATCGGCCCGCTCGGCGTCGTTAACGCCGAGCGCGGTGCGCGTGTTGTAACGGAAGTCGAACTCCTTCACGTAACGGCCAATATGTTGCTCGCCTACGTGGTGGAACGTGCCGACCAGCCCGCGCTTGAGGATCGAGAAGAAGCCTTCAACCGTGTTCGTGGTGACGTTGCCACGCGAATACTCGCCCCGGCTATGGTTGACGGTCTGGTGGTCGTACTTGAGGCGCAGGGAGCCGTACAAGCGGCTTTCGTCGGTGTGGATCGGCGCGCCGGGAATCACGTTGCGATGGATCAGGTCGCGCAGTACCCCTCCGTAAACGGTTCCAAATTGGAAGCTACGCGCTTTGCCGCCTCGCTCCACAAGCGAAACAATCTTCATCTGGTGGTGCGGCCCCTTGCCCTTCTTGCCGAAATATCCGGGGCGCTTCTTGTTCCCCCAATAGGTCTCGTCCACTTCAACGGGCGCGCCGCTGCCGCCGAGTTGACCAACGGGCTTGTCGTCCATCGCTTCGCGGATGCGGTGCGCCATGAACCACGCAGTTTTGTAGGTCACGCCGAGCGTGCGATGCAGCTGGTGCGCGCTGATGCCCTTCTTGGACGAGCACATCAGGTGCGTTGCCAGAACCCACTTGTGCAGCGGAATTTTGGAGCGCTCAAACACGGTTCCAACAGTGACCGTGAACTGAGTGCGGCAATCGCCGCAGAACCACAGGCCGGGGCGGTGCGACTTGCCCTCAAGCCGGACGTTGCGCTCCGTGCCGCCGCAATGCGGGCAGACCGCGCCGTTCGGCCAGCGCAGGGCTTCAAGGTGCGCGCGGGCGGCGTTGTCGTCGGTGAACCTGGGCAGACTGAAAAGGGCTTGAGACATGAAGAAATCCTCTTGGCAGCTTGATCCGCGCCAGCTGCTTATTGATGTTTTCGAAAAAGATTGTCCACGAGATCGCGCATCAAGGTCCGAGCGTCCTCTGGAGCCGCGAGAAACGATGCCGTCGTCTGTGTCCGGGCCCAAGTGCGGTCGAACGCTGCGCGCAGCACGGCGGGATCTGGATGCGTATCGATGAGGGCTTGCGCGATGCACCACAGCATTTCTTGCCGCAGCGCTAGGGCGCTGATCGTGTCTAGTTTGTCGATGGCTTTTTCGGTGCGCTTGTCCATAACCGCATTGGACGCCACTCCGATGCGTTTGTCAAGTATATAACTGCGTCAAGCATTCGCGATCGCCCCTCCGAAGGCTGCCGGCGCGATCGCCCCTCCGAAGGCTGCCGGGGAAGGCGCTCGGCGACACCTTTCGGGATCGCCCCTTCGAACCCTGGGGGGTGGGGCCGTCGCTGGGGGGACCGGGGTCCGATCCACCAGTGTCGCTGCGGGGCTCGTCACATCGCCCTCGCTGATTTCCTTGGCGTCGTCGTTCGCTCGGACGCCCCCTCACCCCCGCGAGACCCCACCCCCCAGGGTTCGAAGGGGCTCTGGGCGGGGACGTGGCTGACGATCACCGACTGAATGAATGGGAACCGCCCTGCCGGATTGCGGGTGGGCGCCGGAGCGCCGCTGCGGTGCGCCTCGCAGACGCCGGCGAACGCGGCAGAGCCGACGTCGCGGACCTCTCGCGAACGCAACCGAGGTGAGAGTCGGAGACACCGCGCGGGCCGCGCGCCCCCAACGCACAACTCGTCGGGCAGGCTGAAGGCGGGTCCCCCTCGAGAGGGGCGAGGCGATGGCTCCAGGAACGACGACGCGAAAGGAATCAGCGTGGGCGATGTGACGAGCCCCGCAGCGACACCGGTCGATGGAACGGCGATCCCCGACTCGACGGGGGACCCGCCTTCCGCCTGGCCGACACCTCAGCGACACCGGTCGATGGAACGGCGATCCCCGACTCGACGGGGGACCCGCCTTCAGCCTGGCCGACACCTCAGCGACACCGGTCGATGGAACGGCGATCCCCGACTCGACGGGGGACCCGCCTTCCGCCTGGCCGACACCTCAGCGACACCGGTCGATGGAACGGCGATCCCCGACTCGACGGGGGACCCGCCTTCAGCCTGCCCGACTCCCCTTCACCCCACCAGGTCGATCAGCCCCTGCAGCGCGACCGCCACCGACTGCCGGCGTACCGCCGCCCGGTCTCCGCGGAAGACGAACCGGCGGCACTGCACGGCCCCGCCCCGGTGCGCCCAGGCGAACCACACGAGGCCCACGGGCTTGGCGGCCGAGCCGCCGCCTGGGCCGGCGATGCCGGTGACGGCGACCGCGGCCTGCGCCGAGCTGCGCGCGAGCGCGCCCGCGGCCATGCGCGCGGCCACGGCCTCGCTCACCGCGCCGTGCGCCGCGAGCGCGTCGTGCGCGACGCCGAGGAGCTCTTCCTTCGCCGCGTTCGTGTAGGTGACGAAGCCGCGCTCGAACCAGGCCGAGCTGCCGGCGATGCGCGTGATCGCCTCGGCCACGCCGCCTCCCGTGCACGACTCCGCCGTCGCCAGGAGCACGCCGCGGGCGCGGCAGGCCGTGCCCAGGCGCCGCGCGAGGGCGGTGATGTGTGCTTGCCTCATCCCTGCTCTCCCGGGCGCGCCCGGTACCAGTAGCGGTAGCGCTCGGCGAAGCCGAACGCCCGGTACAGCCGCCGCGCGCTCTCGTTGTCCTCGCGCACCTGCAGGTAGGCCTGGCGCGCCCCGGCCGACCAGCCCTGCGCGAGCAGCGCGGCCACCAGTGTGCGCGCGTGCCCGCGCCGGCGCTGCGACTCGTCGGTGAGGATGTCGAAGAGGCCGGCCCAGGCGCCCTCGACGATGGCCAGCCCCGCGGCGACGACGCGCCCGCCGCTGCGCACGCCCAGCGCGAACATCGGCAGCCCGATCGCGCGCAGGCGCGCCAGGTGCACGTCGCGGAGCAGCGCGGGCGAGCCGCGCAGCGACGCGACGGCGTCGATCCACGCCTCGAGGGCCATCGGCTCGGCCGCCGAAGAGGCGCCGCGCGCGGGCGCCGCGATGGCCGCCGCTTCCACCACCGTGGTCTCGAAGCGGCCGTAGCCGCGCCGCTCGAGGGCCGCGTCGAGGGTGTCCGGCTCCGAGAAGGGCGTGATGCGGAAGAGCGTGGGCAGCCGGGCCTCGCCGTACTGCCGCTCGCAATGGGCGATCTTCGCTTCCAGCGGCAGGCGCGAGGGGTAGACCGCGTTCACCGAGCGGGCCCGCTTGGCCTTGCCCGGCGCGAGGCGCAGCAGCCAGCCGTCGTAGAGCAGCTGCCCGGGCGGCGCCGAGGAATTGAGCGCGACCTCCTCCAGCCGCCGAAGGTCCGGCGCCACGGCCGCTAGGCGCCCGCGCGCAGGCGCCGGCCGCTCGGCCCGTCGAAGAAGTAGAGCTTGCCCGGCATCACGCCGAAGCGCAGGACCTCACCGGCCGGCGGCGTGGTGTGGCCGTCGATGCGGGCCACGAGCGGCGTGCCGTCGAAGAGGCCGTGCAGGAGCGAATCGGCGCCGAGGGCCTCGATGGTCTCGACCTTGAAGGGAAACACCGGCCCGTCGGTGACCGACTGGGCGTAGTGCTCGGGGCGCACGCCGACGGTGATCGACTCGGGCGCGGCGGCGCGCAGCGCCGCGGGAAGGGGCACGCGCACGCCGCTGCCCACGTCGACCGCGTCGCCGTCGCGCCGTCCGGGCAGGAAGTTCATGGCGGGCGAGCCGATGAAGCCCGCGACGAACTGCGAGGCCGGGTCGTCGTAGACGGCGATGGGCGCGCCCACCTGCTCCACCGTGCCCGCGTTGATCACGATCATGCGGTCGGCGAGCGTCATCGCCTCGACCTGGTCGTGGGTCACGTACACGCTCGTCGTGCGCAGCTCCCGGTGCAGCTTCTGGATCTCCAGGCGCATCTGCACGCGCAGCTTGGCGTCGAGGTTCGACAGCGGCTCGTCGAAGAGGAACGCGGCGGGCTGGCGCACGATCGCCCGGCCCATCGCCACGCGCTGGCGCTGCCCGCCGGACAGCTCCCGCGGCTTCCTCGCGAGGTAGGGGCCCAGCTCGAGGATCCCGGCCGCCCGCTGCACCCGCGTGTCGATGTCGGCCTTCGAGAGCTTGCGGATCTTCAGCCCGTAGGCCATGTTGTCGTAGACGCTCATGTGCGGGTAGAGCGCGTAGTTCTGGAACACCATCGCGATGTTGCGGTCCTTGGGCTCGACCTCGTTCACGCGCTTGCCGCCGATGCGGATCTCGCCCTGGGTGGCCGTTTCCAGCCCGGCGATGATCCGCAGCAGCGTGGACTTGCCGCAGCCCGAGGGCCCCACGATCACCACGAACTCGCCGTCGGCGATGTCCACGTCGGTGCGGTGGATGACCTCGATGGCGCCGAAGCGCTTGCTCACGCCCTGCAGGTTGATCTCGGCCATCTATTTCTCGCTGTCCACGAGGCCCTTCACGAACCACTTCTGCATGAGGATCACGACCAGCGCGGGCGGCATGAGGGCGAGCATGGCCGTGGCCATGATCAGATGCCACTCGTTGGAGGCGTCGCCCGAGGCGATCATGCGCTTGATGCCGATCACGACCGTGTACATCGACTCCTGGCTCGTGATGAGCAGCGGCCAGAGGTACTGGTTCCAGCCGTAGATGAACAGGATCACGAAGAGCGCGGCGATGTGCGTGCGCGAAAGCGGCAGCACCACGTCGAAGAAAAACCGCATCGGCCCGGCGCCGTCGATGCGCGCGGCCTCCACCAGCTCGTCGGGGATCGTGAGGAAGAACTGGCGGAAGAGGAAGGTGGCCGTCGCCGACGCGATGAGCGGCAGCGCCAGGCCCGGATAGGAGTCGAGCAGGTGCAGGTTCGAGGCCACCTCGAAGGTGGGGATGATCCGCACCTCGACCGGCAGCATCAGCGTCACGAAGATCATCCAGAAGAAGAACTTGCGCAGCGGGAAGCGGAAATACACGATGGCGAAGGCGGACAGGATCGAGATGACGATCTTGCCGATGGAGATCGACAGCGCGACCACGAGGCTGTTGACCAGCATGGTCCGCACGGGCGCGGCCGAGCCGCGGTGCGAGCCGCCGGTGAGGACCTGGTAGTAGTTGTCGAAGAGGTGCGTGCCCGGCGTGAGCGGCATGGGCACGTTCACGATCTCGTCGAAGGTGCGGGTCGAGGCGACGAAGGTCACCCAGAGCGGGAACGCGATGCTGAGCACCCCCAGGACGAGGATCAGGTGGGCGACGAAGTCCGCCACGGGCCGGTTCTCCACCATGAGGGCCGTCGCCGAGCCCCTCATTCCCCGGCCCTCCCGTCGGCGCGCATCAGTACTGCACCTTGCGCTCGACGAAGCGGAACTGCACCACCGTGAGCGAGATGACGATGAACATGAGGATCACCGACTGCGCCGAGGAGCCGCCCAGGTCGGCCGCCTTCACCCCGTCGTAGTACACCTTGTAGACGAGGATCTGGGTGGCCGCCGCCGGCCCGCCCTCGGTGGTCGCGTCGATGACGCCGAAGGTGTCGAAGAACGCGTAGACGATGTTCACCACGAGCAGGAAGAACGTGGTCGGCGACAGCAGCGGGAAGACGATCGTCCAGAAGCGCCGGATCGGCCCCGCCCCGTCCATCGCCGCGGCCTCGATCATCGACCTGGGGATCGACTGCAGGCCCGCGAGGAAGAAGAGGAAGTTGTAGCTCACCTCCTTCCACGAGGCCGCCGTCACCACGAGCAGCATCGCCTGGTTGCCGTTGATGATCCAGTTCCAGTTGATCCCGAGCTTGAGCAGGTAGTAGGTGACGATGCCGATGGAGGGCGAGAAGATGAACGCCCAGAGCACGCCCGCGATCGCCGGGGCCACCGCGTACGGCCAGATGAGCAGCGTCTTGTAGACGACCGCCCCGCGCACCACGTGGTCGGCCATCGTCGCGAGCAGGAGCGCGGCCGACATCGAGACGAACGCCACCAGGACGCTGAAGACCGCCGTCACCCGGAACGAGGCGAGGTAGTTCGAGCTCGCGAAGAGCTCCTGGAAGTTCTGGAACCACACGAAGTGGCTGGACAGCCCGAACGGGTCCTGCACCAGGAACGCGTAGTAGACCGCCTCGAGCGCCGGCCAGAAGAAGAAGACGACGGTGATGGCGATCTGCGGCGCCACGAGCGCGTAGGGCAGCCACGCGGACTGGAAGACGACGCGCTTTTCCATGCGGGAAGCCGGGAGCGGACAAGCGAAGGGCGGCCCGGGGCCGCCCTCCGGCGTCGATCAGGCCGGGCGCGCGATCAACGGTTCGCCGCCTGGAAGCGGCGCAGGATCACGTTGCCCCGCTTCACCGCCTCGTCGAGCGCCTCCTTCGCGCTCTTCTTGCCGGCGAAGGCCGACTCCATCTCCTCCTCGATCACCTCGCGGCCCTGCACGAAGTTGCCGAAGCGCAGGCCCTTCGAGTTGGGCGTGGGCGGCTTGTGCATGAGCTGCTTGATCGCCACTTCCGCGCCCGGGTGGGTCTCGTAGTACCCGGACTTCTTCGTCATCTCGTAGGCGGCCATGGTGATCGGCAGGTACCCGGTGCCGGTGTGCCAGAACATCTGGTTCTCGGGCTGCGAGAGGAAGTTGAAGAATTCCGCCACCCCCTTGTAGACGTTCGGGGTCTTCCCACCCATCACCCACAGCGACGCCCCGCCGATGATCGAGTTCTGCGGCGCGCCCTTCACGTCGTCCCAGTACGGCAGGAAGTGCACGGACCACTTGAACTTCGCCTGGCGCCCGATGTTGGCCTGCGCGCCGGTGGACGAGGTGAGCATCGCGCATTCCCCGCTCGCGAACTTCGCCTCCCCCTGGCTGTGGCGGCCCGCGTAGGTGAACTCGCCCCGCTTCGCGAGGTCGGCGAGCATCTGGATCTGGCGCACGTGCAGCGGCGTGTTGAACACGAACCGCGTGTCGAGCCCCGCCATCCCGTTCTCCCTGGTGCCGATCGGGACGTTGTGCCAGGCCGAGAAGTTCTCGATGTGCGTCCACGACGGCCACCCGGTCGTGTACACGCAATGCTGGCCGGCGGCCTTGAGCTTGTCGGCGGCGGCGACGAACTCCTTCCATGTCTTCGGCGCCCTGGACGGGTCGAGCCCCGCCTTGCGGAACGCGTCCTCGTTGATGTAGAAGACCACGGTCGAGCTGTTGAACGGGAAGGACAGCATGTTGCCGTGCGAGTCGCTGTAGTAGCCGGCCACCGGGGGAAGATACGACTTCGGGTGGAACGGCTCGTCGGCGTCCTTCATCAGCTTGTACACCGGCACGACCGCCCCCTTGGCGGCCATCATCGTGGCGGTGCCCACCTCGAAGACCTGCAGGATCGCCGGCGCGTTGCCCGCGCGGTAGGCCGCGATCGCCGCCGTCATCGACTCCGGATAGGAGCCCTTGTACACGGGCACGATCTTGTAGCGGTCCTGGCCGGCGTTGAACTTGCTGGCCAGCGCGTTGAGCTTGTCGCCGTTGGCGCCCGCCATCGAGTGCCACCACTGGATCTCGGTCTGCGCCCATGCGCCCGTGGACAGCGCGAGGAGCGCCGCGGACGCGAGGAGGATTTTGCGGATCATGCGAACGTCTCCCCTTGAATTGTCGGTGGAACGAGCGAATCGGGTGGCCGGCTCGTGCGGCGGTGCCAATGGTACAACGTTCCGGATGACGACCGCTTGACGGCCCGCAACCTCAGCCGCCCGAGATGGCCGCCACGATGAGCACCGCGTCGCAGGGCCCGAGCGCCCGGTCGAGGCGGCGGGCCTGCACCTGGTTCACGAAGATCCGGATGTGCGGGCGGATCGCGTCCTGCTCGTCGACGATCCGGAAGCGCATGCCGGGAAAGCGCCGGTCGAGGTCGGCGAGCAGCTCGGCCACGCTCGCCCCCTGCGCCTCGACTTCCCGGCGCCCGCCGGTGTAGCCCGCGAGCGGGCTGGGCAGCAGCACCTTCACGCGGCGAGCGCGGGCTCCACCGCGTAGACGTGGGGCAGGTGCAGGCACATGCAGCGCCAGCGCTCCCCCTCGTCGAAGCTCGCCCAGACCTCCCCGCCCGTGGTGCCGAAGTACAGCCCGACCGGATCGAGCGGGTCGGCGCCCATCGCCTGGCGCTTCACCGTGAACCACGCCTGCGCCGGCGGCAGCCCCCGGTCCAGGCGCTGCCACGTGTCACCCGCGTCGCGGCTGCCGTACACGGCGGGCCTGCCGTCGACGGGCACGCGCGGCCACACGGTGCCGCCGTCCATCGGGAAGACCCAGAGGGAGGCGGGATGGCGCGGGTGCAGCACGAGGGGGAAGCCCACGTCGCCGATCGCCGGCGGCATCGCGCGCCCGATGCGCTCCCAGACGCGCGTGGCGCGGTCGAGGCGGTAGATGCCGCAGTGGTTCTGCTGGTAGACGTCGCCGCTCAGCGGGTGCACCCGCAGGCAGTGCGGATCGTGCCCGTACTCGGCCTCGGGGTCGGGCAGGAATTCGGCCGCGCAGCCGCGGTTGAGCGGCTTCCATCCGGCGCCGTGGTCGAGCGACTCGAAGACTCCGCCGCCCGACAGGCCGACGTACAGGTGGCGCGGGTTCGCGGGGTCGATGCCGATCGAGTGCAGCGTGCCGCCGTCGGGGGGCGCGTCCTGGGGGCCGCCGATCCAGCGGCGGCGGTCCGGGTGCGCGTTGAACCCGTCCACGCCCCGCCACGTGCGCCCCGCGTCGTCGGAGACGAACAGCCCCTGGGGCGAGGTGCCCGCGTACCACCGGCGCGGCTCGTCGGCGTGCGCCGGCGCCAGCCAGAAGACATGGCTCACCGACTCGCCGCGTCCGGGTGCGGCCTTCGGGAACGCGGGCGGGCGCACCGCCTCGGTCCACGTGCGCCCGGCGTCCTTCGAGCGGTAGAGCGTCGGCCCGAGGTGGCCGGCGCGCACCGCGGCGAGGGCGGTGCGACCGTCGCGCGGATCGAGCACGGCGTGGTGGACGATCTCGCCCAGGAAATGCGGGCCCTCGAGGGACCAGCGCCGGCGCCGGGCGTCGGAGGCGAGGACGAACAGGCCCTTGCGGGTGGCGACGAGGACGCGCAGCGCCGGCATGGGCGCCTCCGGGATCAGGAGTCCTTGCGGATGATCGACTTGAGCGACCCCAGCAGGCCGCGCTTTTCCTCCGCCGCGGGCGGCGCCGGCTGCGGCGCGTACTGCGGCTCGGTCCGGGGCCGCGGGGCGCCCGCGGCGGGCTTCGGCGCGAGCGCGGAGCGCTTCACGAACTCGGCCCACTGGTTCGGCCGGCCGATCAGGAACTTCGCGAACTCCTCCACGCCCTGGTCGTTCATCTCCGCGGCGAGCACGTTGAAGAAGTCGACGTCGAACCGGCCCGCGTTCTTGCAGACGATCCTCACCTTGCCGGTCTCGTGGTCGCCCTCGATCTTGGCCTGCACGCGGAAGTCGCACTTCACCTTGAAGACCTCGTGCGTGATCACCTTGCGCTCGTTGCGGTACTGCTCGCTCTTGTGCTCGATGTTCGACTGCCAGAGGATGTCCCGGAACTTCTCCATGTCGTCCGGGCCCTTCTTCACCGTGACCACGTTGTCGCAGGTGCAGCGGTAGCCGACCTGCACCTCGCCGTAGTAGTCCTTGTCGATGAAGTGCTTGGAGCGGAAGTCGCAGAAGAAGTCCTTGATGACGAGCCCGCCGATCTTGCCCACGGTGGGCAGGTCGAACGCGAAGGGGCTCGGCATCTGCACGACGTTGAGCTGCTTGCCCAGGTCGTTCAGGTACAGGAACGAGCGGCGCAGCGCGTGGTCCACCGCGACGGCCGTTCCGCGCATGCTCTCGGTGCGGTCGATGTCCTGCGCCTTGACCGCCTCCGCTTGTTTTTTCAGATCGTCCAGAAGTCCCACGGGACTCTCCCCAGATTCCGCCTGTGCGCCGCGGATTTTATCGTATCATCGGCCCGGGAACCATCGATTCCCGCACGCCGCCATCCCGATGAAGGCCGTCCTCGCCCTGGATCAGGGCACCACCAGCTCGCGCGCGATCGCCTTCGGGCGCGACGGGCGGATCCTCGGCATGGCGCAGCAAGAATTCCGCCAGTTCTTCCCCCAGCCCGGCTGGGTCGAGCACGACGCCCTCGAGATCTGGCGCACGCAGCGCGACGTGGCCGCGCGCGTGCTCGCCGACACGGGGCTCGCCGCGCGGGACGTGGCGGCCATCGGCGTGGCCAACCAGCGCGAGACGACGGTGCTGTGGGAGCGCGCCAGCGGCCGCCCGGTGGCACCCGCCATCGTGTGGCAGGACCGACGCACCGCGTCCCAATGTGACGCGCTGCGACAAGCCGGACACGAGCCGCTCCTCGAGCGCAAGACCGGCCTCGTGATCGATCCGTACTTCGCCGGCACCAAGCTCGCGTGGCTGCTCGAGCACGTGCCCGGCGCGCGCGCGCGGGCCGAGCGCGGCGAGCTCGCCTTCGGCACGGTCGACGCGTGGATCGCGTGGAACCTCACCGGCGGGGCGCACGTGACCGACGCGACCAACGCGTCGCGCACGATGCTCTTCGACATCCACACCCTCGCCTGGGACGACGCGCTGCTCGAGCTGCTCGGCGTGCCGCGCGCGCTCCTTCCCGAGGTCGTGCCCTCGAGCGCGCGCATCGCCGCCACGGCGTGCGAGGGGCTGCCCCGCGGCATCCCGCTCGCCGGCATGGCGGGCGACCAGCAGGCCGCGCTCTTCGGGCAGGGCTGCCACCGCCCGGGGATGGCGAAGAACACCTACGGCACCGGCTGCTTCCTGCTCATGCACACCGGCACCTCGCCCGCGGCCTCGACGAGCCGGCTGGTGGCCACCGTCGCCTGCCAGCGCGAGGGCCGCACCACCTACGCGCTCGAGGGCAGCGTGTTCATCGCCGGCGCGGCGATCCAGTGGCTGCGCGACGGGCTCGGGCTCATCGCGCGCGCGGCCGACATCGACCCGCTCGCCGCGAGCGTGCCCGATACCGGCGGCGTGCACTTCGTGCCCGCGCTCTCCGGCCTCGGCGCTCCCTACTGGGATCCCCACGCGCGCGGCGCGATCGTGGGGATCACCCGCGGCACCACGCGCGCGCACCTCGCGCGCGCCACGCTCGAGGCGATCGCCTTCCAGAGCGCGGAGCTGCTGCACGCCATGCAGGCCGACTCCGGCATCGCCCCGAGCGAGCTGCGGGTCGACGGCGGGGCCACCGCCTCCGACCTGCTCATGCAGATGCAGGCCGACCTCCTCGGCGTGCCGGTGCTGCGCCCGCGCGTGACCGAGACCACGGCGCTCGGCGCCGCGTTCCTCGCCGGCCTGGGCGTGGGGTTCTGGGACGACGAGGAGGAGGTGGCGTCGCTGTGGACCCAGGAGCGGGCGTTCGAGCCGGAACACTCGCCGGAGACGGCCTCCCGGCGCCTGGCGGCGTGGCGCCGGGCGGTGGAGCGATCGCGCGACTGGGCGCGCGAGCGGTGAGCCCGCTAGGCGCCCTCGTCCACCCGGAGGAAATGGCGCCGGTAGTGCCGCAGCTCCTCGATCGACTCGTACACGTCGGCGAGCGCCTCGTGGCGCCCCTCCTTCGCCACGCCCTGCAGCACGTCCGGGCGCCAGCGCCTGGCGAGCTCCTTCAGCGTCGAGACGTCGACGATGCGGTAGTGCAGGTAGCGCTCGAAGGCGGGCATGTAGCGGACCATGAAGCGCCGGTCCTGGTGCACGGTGTTGCCGGCGAGCGGGGCGATGCGCTCGCCCACGATGGGCTTGAGGAACGCGAGCAGGCGCTCCTCCACCTCGGCCTCGTCCAGCCGCGAGGCGCGCACCTTGTCGACGAGCCCCGAGCGCCCGTGGGTCGCCTTGTTCCAGGCGTCCATGCCCTCGAGCACCTCCTCGGGCTGGTGCAGCACGTACACCGGCGCCTCCGCGATGGTGTTGAGGTCGGCGTCGGTCACCACCATCGCGACCTCCAGGATGCGGTCGCGGTCGGGAACGAGCCCCGACATCTCCATGTCTATCCAGACCAGCGGGGTCCTGTCCTGCGTGAGTTGAGCCATGAGATCCGGGTTCCTCGGGTCGAGCGGATTGTGTCACGCGCAGCCTGCATTCACCAGACACCTTGAGCGCAAGAGCATTCGCCGCCGTCTTCGCCGCCTTCGTGATCGCCTCCCTCGCGTGGCGCACGTGGCTTTCCGTGCGCCAGGCGCGCCACGTGGCCGCCCACCGCGACCGGGTGCCCGCCGATTTCGCCTCGTTCATCCCGCTGGAGGCGCACCGCAAGGCGGCCGACTACACCCTCGAGAAGCAGCGGCTGGCGACGATCGAGGCGTGGCTCGTGGACGGCGGCGTGCTGCTCGCGCTCACGCTCGGCGGGGGGCTCGCCGCGATCGACGCCTTCGCGCAGCGCGCCTTCGGCACGGGTGCGGCGCGCGACCTCGCGACGGTCTTCGGCGTCATGCTGGCGAGCGCCGCGGCGGCCCTGCCCTTCGACGCCTGGCGCACGTTCGTGATCGAGGCGCGCCACGGGTTCAACCGCACCACACCCGTCGTCTTCGCCGCCGACCTCCTGAAAGGGGCGCTGCTCGCGTTCGTCCTCGGCACGCCGCTGCTGCTCGCCGTCTTCTGGCTCGTGCGCGAGGCCGGCGCGCTGTGGTGGCTCTACGCCTGGCTCGGCTGGATCGCGTTCACGCTGCTGCTGGTCACCATCTTCCCGCGCTGGATCGCGCCGCTGTTCAACCGCTTCACGCCCCTGGAGGACGGCGAGCTGCGCCGGCGCATCGAGTCGCTCCTCGGCCGCTGCGGCTTCCGCGCCGAGGGCCTGTTCGTGATGGACGGCTCGCGGCGCTCCACCCACGGCAACGCGTACTTCACGGGCTTCGGCACCCACAAGCGGATCGTCTTCTTCGACACGCTCATGGACCGGCTCACGCCCCCGGAGATCGAGGCCGTGCTCGCCCATGAGCTGGGCCACTTCGCGCGCGGCCACATCCCGCGCATGCTCGCGATGCGCTTCGCGCTGGCGCTGCTGCTGCTGGCGATCCTCGGCTGGCTCTACCGCGATCCGGCCTTCTACCGGGCCCTGCACCTCGCCTCCCCGAGCATCGGCGCGGCGCTGGCCGGCTTCGCGCTCGTCGTGCCGGTCTTCACCTTCCCGTTCCAGCCGCTCTCGAGCCTGTTCGCGCGCCGGCAGGAGTTCGAGGCCGACGCCTTCGCCGCGGCCCATGCGTCCGCGGCCGACCTCGCCAGCGCGCTGGCCAAGCTCTACCGCGACAACGCCGCCACGCTCACGCCCGACCCGCTGCACTCGCTGGTCTATGATTCGCATCCCCCGGCGGCGCTGCGCATCGACCATCTCCGGCGCGGCCCCGAAGCGACCTCGACCCCCTGAAGGAGCGCCCCATGAACGAGCTCGCGCGCAAGAAGTGCCGGCCCTGCGAGGGCGGGGTGGCGCCGCTCGGCCCGGAGCAGATCCGCCCGCTGCTCAACGGCCTCGACGGCTGGGCCGTCGAGGACGGCGCGATCGCCAAGCCCTACCCGTTCCGCAACTACTTCCAGACGATGGCCTTCGTGAACGCGGTGGCCTGGGTCTCGCACCGCGAGGACCACCACCCCGACATGAGCGTGGGCTACAACGAGTGCCGCGTGGACTACGTGACGCACGCGATCGGCGGACTGTCCGAGAACGACTTCATCTGCGCCGCCAAGCTCGACGCGCTGTTCGAGATCTGAGCCACAGGCCATGGGCGCCGGGGAAACGCGATGAACGCCGGTCAGCACGTGCCGGTCCGATGACGACCCGGCGCGAGCGGGAGCAGCAGGTCGTCGTCGAGGGACGGGTGGTGGCGGATTTCGGCCGCGAGTTCCTGGTCGAGCTGCCCGACCGCCGGCAGGTGGTGTGCACGCGCAAGGGCAAGCGCCAGGACGCGACCTGCGGGGACTTCGTGGAGGTGCGCCTCACGGGGCACGCCCAGGGATCGATCGAGCGGCTGGGCACGCGGCGCAACCTGCTCTACCGTTCGGACCAGTGGCGGGAGAAGACGCTCGCGGCCAACGTCGACCAGGCGGTGATCCTGCTGGCCCCCGCGCCGCCCTACAGCGAGGCGTTCCTCAACCTGAGCCTCGTCGCCTGCGAGGCCGCGCGCATCCCGGTGGTGGTCGCGCTCAACAAGTCCGACCTGCCCCAGCACGAGGCGGCGCGCAAGGCGCTGGTGCCCTACGAGGCCATCGGCTACACGGTGATCTCGATGTCGGCCAAGTTCGACCCGGCGCCGCTGCTGCCGCACCTCGAGGGCAAGCTCACGCTGCTGGTGGGACAGAGCGGGATGGGCAAGTCGCGCACCGTCAACGCCCTGCTCATGAACGAAGTCGCGCGGGTGGGCGACCTGACCGCCTCGCGCGAGTCCGGGGCGCACACGACCACGTTCTCGCGCCTGTACCGCCTCGACCGCGATACGGCCATCGTCGACACGCCGGGCTTCCAGTCCTTCGGCCTCTTCCACCTGACCGAGGCCCAGATCGGCGAGGCGATGCCGGAATTCCGGCCGTACCTCGGCCACTGCAAGTTCAACGATTGCGCGCACCTGGGCGAGCCGGGGTGCGCGGTGATCGAGGCCGCGCAGCGCGGCCGCGTCGCCCCCGAGCGCCTCTCGTTCTACCAGGTCCTCATCGAGCAGCACCGGGAACTGCACGAGCAGCACCCGGAGTGGTCGCGGTAGGAGGCCGCGCCGCCCGGGCGCGGGCGGCCATCCCCGGCGTCAGCCGCCCAGGACCACCGGGATGCGCCGGCGCCCGAACTGCTCGCGCGGCTCGAAGGCCTCGAACCGGCCGGGGACGCGCGTGCCGCAGTCCGGGCAGCAGCCCTCGGGCGTGAGGCGGTAGCCGTCGATGCGGTGCCAGTCGCGCGCGATGAGCGCGCCCCCGCACCCGGGGCAGAAGGTCGTGCCGCCCTCGCGGTCGTGCACGTTGCCGGTATAGACATAGCGCAGCCCCTCGTCGAGCGCGATGCGCCGTGCGCGCGCGAGCGTCGCGGCGGGCGTGGCGGCGAGGTCGGTCATCTTGAAGTCGGGGTGGAACGCGGTGAAGTGCAGCGGCACGTCCGGTCCCAGCTCGCGGAAGATCCATCGGCATTCGGCGGCGAGCTCCGCGTCCGAGTCGTTGCGCCCGGGGATGAGCAGGGTGGTGATCTCGACCCAGACGTCGGTATCGTGGCGCAGGTACGCGAGCGTGTCCAGCACCGGGGCGAGGCGTGCGCCGGTGAGCTTCACGTAGAAGTCGTCGGTGAATCCCTTCAGGTCCACGTTCGCCGCGTCCATCTTCGCGTAGAACTCGCGCCGCGCCGCGGGCGAGATGTAGCCGGCCGTCACCGCCACGGTGCGCACGCCCGCCTCCCGGCACGCGTCGGCCGCGTCCATGGCGTACTCGGCGAAGATCACCGGGTCGTTGTAGGTGAAGGCCACGCTGCGCGAGCCCGACGCGACCGCGGCGCGCGCGATCGCCCCGGGGCTCGCCCGGTCCATCAGCCGGTCCATGTCGCGCGACTTGGAGATGTCCCAGTTCTGGCAGAACTTGCACGCGAGGTTGCAGCCGGCCGTGCCGAAGGAAAGCACGCGGCGTGCCGGGCAGGAAATGGTTCAGCGGCTTCTTCTCGATCGGATCGACGCAGAACCCGGAGGAACGCCCGTACGTGGTGAGCACCATCGCGTCGTTCATCCGCGCGCGCACGAAGCAGGCGCCGCGCTGGCCCTCGTGCAGCTTGCAGTCCCGCGGGCACAGGTCGCACTGGACGCGTCCGTCGTCCAGCCGGTGCCACCAGCGCCCGGGGTGCGCCTCGCCCGTCAGCGGCTCGCGGTCGCGGGCGCTCACCGGTGCTTCTCCACGGTATAGCGCGAGGCCCGGATGCCGGGGTGCCAGAAGCGCGGCGGCAGCCCCGCCTTGCGGCGCAGCTCGCCCAGGAAGTCGTACGGGTCCGGCAGGCTCTCCCACACCTGCGGCAGGAACGTCGCCGCGCAGGCCCTGGAACTCGAGCATCACGCCGTCGATGCCGGGGCGCAGCGCCGCGGCGAGGGCCGACTCGCTCGCCGCCTCGACCGCCACCCGCGCGGAGAGCACGGAGACCTCGACCTCGACCGCCTCGCGCTCGGCGGCGGCGAGCGGCGCGAAGCGGGGGTCGCGGTACGCCGCGGCGAACGCGTTCGCGTGCACGTCGTCGCCGAGCGCGCGATGGGCATCGACGCTGCCGATGCAGCCGCGCAGCGCGCCTTCCAGGCGCAGGGTCACGAAGCTGGCACCGGCCTCGCGCAGCCAGGGCGCCTCCCAGCCGGGCGGTTGCGGGAGATCGGCCGCCGCCACGGCGATCGCGCGGCGGGCGATCGCGACCAGGGCCGCGCCGCGATCGGATCCGTCAGCCATGGGCGGCCTCGTGGAAGGCGAACGCGGCGTAGCCGACCACGCGGTCGCGGCTGCCGGCGGTGTCCCCCGAGTTGCGCAGGTCGAGGAGCGTGGCGCCCAGGCCGCGGCCGCGCGCGGTCTCGAGCAGCCCGTTGATGGGGGCCGCCCCGCACGCCTCGTCGCCCGCGAGCCCGCCCTCGAAGCGCAGGATCGACTCGGCGGTGCGCCGGTCGCGCCGGCGCGCCTCCTCGTAGGGCAGGTAATGGGAAAGGTCGGAGCTCACCACGACCAGGGTCTCCTCGCCGCCCCACGCCGATCGAAGAGCCGCGCCATCTCCTCGGGCGCGGCGCCGCCCACCACGACAGGCACCAGGGCGAAGTCGCCGAGCACCGCCTGCAGGAAGGGCAGCTGGACCTCGAGCGAGTGCTCGAAGGCGTGCGCGAGATCGCTCTCCTCCACGAACGGGAGCGCGAGCAGGCGCTCGACCGTCTCGCGGTCGACCGGCACGGCGCCGAGCGGCGAGGCGAAGGCGCCCGCGCGCGGCACGGCCGCGCCGCGCACCGGCACGCGGTGGGCGGGTCCCGCGAGGACGACCCGGCGCACGCGCCCGGCGAGCGGGCGCAGGCGCGCGTACCCCGACGCCGCGACGGGCCCGGAATACACGTACCCGGCGTGGGGCACGATCACCGCCTTGGGGGCCGGTCCGGCGGCAGCCGGCCCGCCCTCGGCGAGGTACGCCGCCACCTCGGCGGCGAGGGCCGACGGCTCTGCCGGGTAGAAGCTGCCGGCGACGGCAGCCGGTCGCGTCGTGTGCATGGGTTCCTCCTGGCTTACGGTCCCCAGATGGGTCCGCCCCCCCACGTTCGCAAGAGCGCTCAGGCGAGTTGCAAAGCCGCGGCGAGGACGTAGACAACGAGCCAGAGCACGAGGGTGCGCCAGAGCAGCCCCTCGAGGCTCGCCAGGGCCTCCTCGCGCGCCGGCTCGCCCACCCCGAGCCCGGGCCGCTCGAGCAGGTCTTCCCCGCTCGCGATGGGCTCGCCCAGCCGCACGCCGAGGGCGCCGGCGCCGCTCGCGAGCACGATGGCCTCGTCGGGATGCAGCCATTGGGCGGCCTGGCTGCGCCAGCAGTAGAGCGCGTCCTCGAAGTCCCCCACCACGGCGAAGGCGAACGCCGTGATGCGCTGCGGAATCCAGTCGATCACGCGGAAGGCCTGGGCCGCGAACCAGCCGAAGTCGCGGTCGTTGGCGTCGGCCACGTGCTCCCAGGTGCGCGCGGCGCGCAACGCGAGCGGGTAGAGCACGAGCCCGATGGGCCCGGGCAGGACGAGGAACCAGAAGAGCGGCCCGAAGGCCGCCTGGTGCGCCTCTCGCAGCGCGTGCTCGGCGGCGAGGCGAGACAGGGCGCCCGGATCGTAGCTCTCGGCCGGCTCGCCGCGCCAATCCGAGAGCTGGTTGGCCGCCCCGACCGCGTCCCCGCCGCGCAGCGCCCGCTCGATGACGGCCAGGCGCGCCACGGTCTCGAGGAAGCGCAGCGTGCCGTACAGGATCGCGATGTCGAGCACCCACACGGCCACGGGATGGATCGCCGCGGCGAGCGCCGTGACGAGACCGGCGGGGACGAGCACCGCGGCCATGAGCACGAACCAGGCGGCGATCCCGGAATTGCGGTCGCCGGCGTTCAGCCGCTTGGCCGCCGAAAGGCTCAGGCGGCCGTAGAACGCCAGGAGGGCCTGGCGCGGCGGCGGCGGGAACGTGTGCTGCGCGAGCAGGCAAACGAGGATGGCGAGAAGGCTCACGGGGCGCGGGCGGCGGTGAACCGGGGATTATAGG
Source organism: uncultured beta proteobacterium (assembly GCA_963741815.1). Taxonomy (GTDB): domain Bacteria; phylum Pseudomonadota; class Gammaproteobacteria; order Burkholderiales; family Usitatibacteraceae; genus Usitatibacter. The sequence continues at coordinate 242,681 of CAVUJI010000002.1, read as the reverse complement.
CGCCCGCCCGGCGCCGGCGGGCGCGGGCGCTTCGGCCGCACCGGGGCGAAATGCGCCTCGACGCGCACGCGGTCGGCTTCCACGTCGGGGCCCGCCTCGAGCAGCGGCCCGAGGCGCACGGTGCGCGTGCCGTAGTCGAGCGCGGCGAGCAGGACGGGCACGCCGGCCGCGCGCGCGATGTGCAGGAACCCGGTTCGGAAGCGCGGCACGGGCTTGCGCGTGCCCTCGGGCGCGATGGCGAGGACGAGCCGCTCGGCGGCGGCGAAGCTCGCCGCGGTGGCGGCGACGAGCCCGTGCGGCTGCGAGCGGTCCACGGGGATGCCCCCCATCCAGCGCAGGATCGCGCCGAAGGGGCCGCGAAAGAGGGTGTGCTTGCTGATGAAGGAAAGCCGCAGGTCGAGGGCGAACATCGCCGCCGCGCCCACGACGAAATCCCAGTTGGAGCTGTGGGGCGCGACCGCCACGACGAACTTCGGCAGGTCCGGGATCTCGCCCTCGATGCGCCAGCCGAGCAGCCACAGCACGCTGCGACCCGCGGCCCGCGCGGCCGCGCTCCCGCGCCGCGGCACCGCCCGCCCGAGGGGCGGCAGGGCGCTCACCCGAAGAGGGCCGCCATCGCCTTGAGGTCGACGTTGCCGCCGGAAAGGAGGATGCCCACGCGCGCGCCGCGCACGTCCACGGCGCCGCAGAGCACGGCGGCCGCGGCGAGCGCCCCGGTCGGCTCGACGACGAGCTTCATGCGCTCCCACAGGAACCGCATCGCCTCCACGATCTGCGCGTCCTCGACCGTCGCGATGTCGTGGACGTGGCGCAGGACGAGCGGGAAGGTGAGCGCGCCGAGGGACGGCGTGCGCGCGCCGTCGGCGATGGTGACGGGGTTGTCGACGCGCTGCAGCGTTCCGGTGCGCAGCGAGCGGGCCGCATCGTCGCCCGCCGCCGGCTCCACGCCCACCACGCGCGGGGCGGGAGTGCACGCGCCCGCGGCGAGCGCGCTGCCGGAGAGCAGCCCCGCCCCGCCGCAGGGCACGACGAGCCAGTCGAGGGGGCCCGCGTCCTCGAGCAGCTCGCGCGCCGCGGTGCCCTGCCCCGCGATCACGTCGGGATGGTCGAAGGGCGGCACGAGGGTGGCGCCGCGCTCGCGCGCGAGGCGCTCGGCCACCGCCTCGCGGCTCTCGCCCCCGGCACGGTCGTACAGCATCACCTCCGCGCCGTAGCCGCGCGTGGCGTCGACCTTCACCCGCGGCGCGTCGGCGGGCATCACGATCGTGGCCGGGATCCCGAGCAGGCGCCCGGCGAGCGCCACGGCCTGGGCGTGGTTGCCCGAGGAGAACGCCACGACGCCGCGCGCGCCGGTCCGCGGCGGGAAGGCGCGCGAGCGCGTTGTAGGCGCCGCGGAACTTGAAGGCGCCCATGCGCTGCAGGTTCTCGCACTTGAAGAACGCGCTGCAGCCGGTGCGCGCGTCGAACTGGCTCGAGGTCGCCACGGGCGTGCGGTGCGCCACGCCGCGCAGGCGCTCGGCCGCGGCGTCCACGTCGGCCGCCGTCACGCCGGACGCGGCAGGCGCGCGCACGCTCACTCGAGCGTGATCTTGTCCTCGAAGCTCACCGTGAGGTCGGTGCCGCCGAGGGTGAGCGTCATCTTCGCCGGCAGCGTCTCGCTGCCCTTCAGCTTGCCGGTGGCCAGGCCCTGCTTCACCGCGGCCTCGATCTCCCGCTGCGAGTGCACGCCGACCATCTTCAGGAACTTGCGGATGCTCATGTTGAAGGCATCGGGATCCATGCAGTCTCTCCTCAGGAGGCCGCGGGGCGGCCGTGGGTGATCGAGACGAGCGCGTCGCGCAGGGTGTCCTCGGGGAGCTCGTTGACGCTCTCGGCGAGGATCTCCGCCTCGGTGGCGATCCGCTCCGGCAGGCTGCGGCTTTCCATCGCCGCGACGAACTGGGCGGCCGCGCCCGCCACGCGCAGCAGCCTCGCGCGCTCGGCCATCAGCATCTCGATCTCCTCGCCCAGCATGTAGTTGCCGTTGCTTTCCGTCGTCGCTTCCATGTGCTCGCTCCCTTGGAACGTCGATTCTACCGCGCGGCTTCCGGCGAGTCGCGCAGCGGCAGGCCCGTGAGCAGGTTCTGCGGCTTCATCTTCAGCGTGCGATCCGGGCGGCACGCGAGGCCGAGGTACACCGGGCGCTGCGCGAGCGCTTCGGCCCCGTCGGCGGGCTCGCGCAAGGCGAGGCGGAAGAGCAGCACCATGCGCCCGAGGTCCCCGGGCGCGACGGCCTCGCCCCGGTACAGGGCGTTCAGGATCGCGGTGGCGTCCACGTCGAGCCCGACGTGCCAGCGCCACCGCGCATCATCGATGCGCGGCACCGGCTCCACCGTGACGCGCACCCCCGCCATCCGGGCTATCCAGCGCTCGAGCACCCGGGCCAGGGCCCCCGCGCCCTCCCCACCCGCGGTGAGGTCGAGCACGAAGCCGTACAGCTCGTCGCGCAGGAAGTACAGCGGCGCGTTCTCGCGGTTGAGGACGTCCATGCGGACCTCGGGCAGCGCCTGCTGGCTGCGCAGCAGCCGCCCCACGGTGCCGAAGCCGCCGGTCTCGGCATAGACCTCGATCGTGGCGGCGTCGGCGCAGAGCACGCGCCCCTGCTCGCTGCTCACGCGCTGGCGGCGGAAGAAGAGCTCGCCCGCCCGGCAAAGCCACGGGTCTTCGGTGCCTTCGAGCGCGGCGCGCACGATCGCCTGGGTCAGCGCGTCGATGAAGACGGGAGCGAGGTCCACGGCCGGGCGCGCGAAGAGGTCGCGGTAGCACGCCTCGAGCGTCGGGTGGGCGACCACGCGGTCGCGGAAGCGCAGGAACGCCTCCCAGTTGCCGCGCGCGTCCGGGTCATCGAGCGCGGCGAGCTCCTCGGGCGCCACGGGCGCGAGCGGGTCGGCGGCGAGGCGCGCGTGCATGTCCCGCTCGCGCGGCCCCGCCTCGGGCGGCGGGACGAGCTCCTCGCGCGCGAGGAAGCGCGCGAGCCACGCGTCCGTGGCGACGAGCCCCTCGGGCCCGTCGCGCAGGAGGCGGTAGCCGCTCGAGGCCCAGAAGTCCTGGCCCCTCCGCCCGGGCACGGCCTCGCGCGCCACCGCTAGCCGCCGAGGGTCACCACGTCGGGGAGCGGGAAGCCGTTGAAGTTGCTCGCGTACGCCGTGGTGTAGGCGCCGGCGTTCTTGATGTAGATGAAGTCGCCTTCCTGCAGGTCGGCGGGGAAGAGCTCGTCGCGCATCACCACGTCCACCGAGTCGCAGGTGGGGCCGGCCACGTTCCAGCCCACGGGCTCCCCGTCGCGGTCCGTGTAGACGTTGTAGCGCAGGCCCTCGGTGGTCTCGATCACGCCGCCGAACACCCCCGCGTCCCAGTAGAGCCAGCGCTGGCCGTTGCGGGTGGCGGTGCCGACGACCCGGCAGATGAAGTAGCCGGCATCGGAGACCAGGTAGCGGCCGGGCTCGGCGATCACCTGCACCTCGGGCCCGAAGTGCCGCAGCTCCTTCGCGACCACTTCGGCGATGGTCTCGATCGACGGGATCGGTTTCACGTGGCGCACCGGGTAGCCGCCGCCCAGGTTGAGCAGGCGCGGGCGCAGGCCCAGCGCGCGCATGTTGGCGAAGACCTTGCGCGCGCGCTCCATGCCCACCCGCCAGTTCTCCGGGTTCAGGCACTGGGAGCCCACGTGGAAGGTCACGCCGGCCAGGTCGGCCCCGCAGTCGACCGCCGCCTCGAGCATCTCCGGCACGTCGTTCATGTGCGCGCCGAACTTGCCGGCCAGCGGCCAGTCGCTGCCGATGTTCGGCGCGTCGATGCGCAGGTACATCTTCGCGTCGGCCTTCACGGAGCGGATCTTGCGGATCTCCTCGACGCTGTCGACCACGTACCACTCCACCCCCTTGGCCGCCGCGTAGGTGAGGTAGGCACGGGACTTCATGGGGTTCGAGTAGAAGACCTCGGCGGCGGGCACGCCCAGGCCCATGAGGAGGTCGAGCTCGGCGATCGAGGCGATCTCGAAGCCGCAGCCCTCCTGGATGAGCGCCTTCAGCACGCGCGGGTCGGGATTGGCCTTGACCGCGAAGTGCGGGCGCACGCGGGGCATCGCGGCGCGGAAGCGGCGCGCCTTGGCGCGCACGATGTCCAGGTCCACGAGGAGGACGGGCTTGCGGTACGGATGGCGCTGCAGGTACTGCTTGACGCGCGAGAAGTCGAGGCTGACTTCCGGGTGGGTGTCGAGGGGGAACTCCGGCTGGGGGCGGAGCTTCTTTACCGTGGCGGTTCGGGGCATCGGGGTCTCTGGCGACGGGGCACAAGTCGGGGCGCGGGGCTCGCGCCATGGGTCCTGGCGGCGTTGCGTCCGCGGCGGTTACTCGCTCCTGTCATGATGACCTCCTTCACGTCCCCTTTCGGGGCCAATAAGGGGTGCCGGACCGTGTCCGCCGGGCGCCCGTCGGGAAAAAAGTGCGCGCAGTATAGGGCAATTCGCCCCGCCCGCGCAGTGAGTTTTTTGTGTCGGGATGCGCCGGTTGGTTCCGCCCGGCGCCGGGCTCACATCTTGGGCAGCGTCACACCCTTCTGGCCCTGGTACTTCCCGCCCCGGTCGCGGTAGGAGGTCTCGCAGACCTCGTCGGACTCGAAGAAGATCACCTGGGCGATCCCCTCGTTGGCGTAGATCTTCGCCGGCAGCGGCGTCGTGTTCGAGAACTCGAGGGTCACGTACCCCTCCCACTCCGGCTCGAAGGGTGTGACGTTCACGATGATGCCGCAACGCGCATAGGTGGAGTTGTGGACCACCATGTCGTTGGCGAGGAAGTTGTGGGTGCCGGGCACGGTGAGGTCGTAGACCTCCTCCACGCCGGCGGGGACGATGGACTCGACCGCGTCCCACACGGGACCGTGCACGAGGGGGGTGAGCGCGGGGTCCGACGTGGCGAGCGCGACCCGGCCGGCGGCGCGGTACGGTAGCGACTGCGCGGGCTGCGTCGCCCGGATGCCCGTTGCGGCGAGGGTGGTTCCCGCGCGTGACACCGCCTCGTTGAGCATCGGCCACGCTTGACTGGGCAGGGTGTCGAAGTTGGAGCGCCGCGAGAGCGTCTGCGAGCGCAGGAACGGCAGGATCTCTTCTTCCAGCCGGCGCTGCTTGATCGATCCCGGCACGAAGCCCACGTATTCGGAGAACCGGCCGATCTGCTCGATGTCCGTGATCCGGACGCTGAAGGCGTCCGTGCCGATCGCGGTCTTCTTCTCCCGGACGAGCGAGAAGATGCCGAAGCGCAGGAGCAGGTGGTGCACGTCCTCGATGAGACGGCGCGACTTCGAGTAGTACTCGAGGAAGACGCCGCCGCTCGAGCGGTAGAGGCCGCCGTCGCCGGCGAAGAGCGCCTGCAGGAAGCGGCGGACCGACGGCTCGGGCGCGGTGAAGACGGCCTGCGGCACGAACTTGTCCGCGGCGCCCACGTTCAAGGCGAGCCCCTGCAGCCACGCGTGGGCGCGATTCGCCTCGGCCACGCCGCCGCGACCCGCATGGTTCACGAGCCGGTAGCCCAGCCGGCCCCTATCGGTGACTTCGCCCATGCCGCTCGCCGCCATGCTGTCGCGCAGCAGCCGGACCAGGACGGGATCCTCCGAGGTGAAGGTGGGGCTCGACCCGGGCACGTCGCAGCAGCCCTCGGAGATCATGAGACCGAGGAGCGACGCCTCCCAGTCGGGAATCGGCGTGCGGCCGAAGACCGGGACGTGGCGCGCCACCGCGATGCGGTCGCCGGGCGCGAGCCTTCCCAGCTCGGTCCAGCCGTGCAGCTGCCGGAAGGGATGGTTCGCCGTCGCCTTGATGCGCAGGCCCGATTTCGTGCGCAGCTCGAAAACCGGCTTGGCGCCCTGCGGGATGAACGCGGAGACCTTCCCCGGCTGCAGCCGCCAGTCCTTCAGCGTGAGCGTGCTGCGGCCCCAACCCAGCTCGGTGATCGGCAGGTACGCGCCCGAGTCGGCGTCCACGACCCTGGTGTCGGCCGTAAGACACTTGCCCAGACACACGGTGAGGACGTTGCGGGGGATGCGGAAGTACTCGACCGTGCGCGCGAGCGCGAACGAGTTGGGCGGGATGATGCACACCGGCCCCTTGAAGTCGACGAACGACTTCTCGTCGAACGCCTTGGGATCGACGATCGTGCAGTTGATGTTGGTGAAGATCTTGAATTCGTCGGAGCAGCGGATGTCGTAGCCGTAGCTCGAGGTGCCGTAGGAGACGATGCGCTTGCCGTCGACGGCGCGCACCTGGCCGGCCTCGAACGGCTCGATCATGGCGTGCTCCTGCGCCATCCGGCGGATCCACCGGTCGCTCTTGATGCTCATGGCACTCCCTGGTTGTTCTAGGTGTTCTGGATGACGATCTTCGGGAAGACGGCGGAGCGGTCCTCGGACTGGCGCGCGATGCGCGCGGCGACCTTGCGGGCGATGTCGCGGTAGATCGCCGCGGCGGGGCTGTCGGGGTCGGCGACGACGGTGGGCTTGCCCGAGTCGGCCTGCTCGCGGATGCGGATGTCGAGCGGCAGGCTGCCGAGGAAGTCGACCCCGTAGTCCTTGCACATCTTCTCGCCGCCGCCGGAGCCGAAGATGTGCTCGGCGTGCCCGCAGCTCGAGCAGACGTGGATCGCCATGTTCTCGACGATGCCGAGGATGGGGATGCCCACCTTCTCGAACATCTTGAGGCCCTTGCGGGCGTCGATGAGCGCGATGTCCTGGGGGGTGGTCACGATCACCGCGCCCGTGACGGGCACCTTCTGGGCGAGGGTGAGCTGGATGTCGCCCGTGCCCGGGGGGAGGTCCACCACCAGGTAGTCGAGCTCGCGCCACTGGGTCTCGGTGAGCAGCTGCTCGAGGGCCTGGGTGACCATCGGGCCGCGCCAGACCATCGGCGTGTCGGCCTCGATCAGGAAGCCCACGCTCATCGCCTGCACGCCGTGGCCCTCCATGGGCTCCATGGTCTTGCCGTCGCGGGAGGTGGGCCGGCCGGTGATCCCGAGCATGATCGGCTGGGACGGGCCGTAGATGTCCGCGTCGAGCACGCCCACGCTCGCCCCCTCGGCCGCGAGCGCGAGGGCGAGGTTCACGGCGGTCGTGCTCTTGCCGACGCCGCCCTTGCCCGAGGCCACGGCGATGATGTTCTTGATGCCGGGCACGAGCTTCACGCCGCGCTGCACGGCGTGCGTGACCACCTTCGAGGACACGTTCACGCTCGCGTGGGCCACGCCCGGGAGGGCGCACAGGCGCTCGGCCACCTGCGCGCGGACCTTCTCGAGCACCCCGCGGGCGGGGTAGCCGAGCACGACGTCGAGCGAGACGCGGTCGCCCTCGACCTGGACGTTCTTCACGCCCTTGGCCTCGACATAGCTGCGGCCGGTGACGGGGTCGATGAGCGCCGAAAGCGCCTCGAGGATCTGGTTCTCGGTGGGAGGCATGCGGGGACGCCGGGAGCCGGCGCGAGGAAAGTGGGGGACGACCCGTAATTTTAAAGCAATTTGCTATGATCGCGCAGTCGCCCGAATTCCGTTCATGCCCCGCAAACTCTTCGTCACCACCGCGCTCCCGTACGCGAACGCGCCATTCCACATCGGCCACATCATGGAGTACGTCCAGGCCGACATCTGGGTGCGCTTCCAGCGGCTGCAGGGCAACCGCGTGCACTTCGTGTGCGCCGACGACACGCACGGCGCGCCCATCATGCTCAAGGCCGAGGCCGAGGGCATCGCGCCCGAGGAGCTCGTGGCCCGGGTCGCGGAGACCCACAAGCGCGACTACCTGCGCTTCGGCATCAGCTTCGACAACTTCCACTCCACCCACTCGGAGGAGAACCGGGAGCTCGCGAACGCCATCTTCGAGGCCTTGAAGGCGGCCGGCTTCATCGAGACGAAGACCATCGAGCAGTTCTTCGACCCGGTGAAGGGCATGTTCCTGCCGGACCGCTACATCAAGGGCGAATGCCCGAAGTGCGGCGCGAAGGACCAGTACGGCGACTCCTGCGAAAGCTGCGGGGCGGTGTACGCGCCCACGGAGCTGAAGAGCCCCTACTCGGCGCTCACGGGGGCCAAGCCCGTGCTGAGGAAGTCGGACCATTTCTTCTTCCGCCTCTCGGACCCGCGGTGCGTCGAGTTCCTGCGCGGCTGGACGCAGGACGGGCGGCTGCAGCCGGAGGTGGCCAACAAGGTGCGCGAGTGGCTCGACGGCGGGCTCAACGACTGGGACATCACCCGCGACGCGCCCTACTTCGGCCTCGAGATCCCGGGCGCGCCCGGCAAGTACTTCTACGTCTGGCTCGACGCCCCGATCGGCTACCTCGCCTCGCTCAAGAACTACCTCGAGAAGAAGGGCCAGGACTTCGCGAAGTACCTCGCCGACCCGAAGGTCGAGCAGATCCACTTCATCGGCAAGGACATCATCTACTTCCACACCCTCTTCTGGCCGGCGATGCTGCGGTTCGCCGAGCGCAAGGTGCCGGAGACGGTGTACGTGCACGGCTTCCTGCAGCTGTCGGGCGAGAAGATGTCGAAGTCGCGGGGGGTGACCGTGAGCCCCCAGCGCTACATCGAGCTGGGGCTCAACCCCGAGTGGATCCGCTACTACTTCGCCGCGAAGCTCAACGGGCGCGTCGAGGACCTCGACTTCAACCCGGACGACTTCCTCGCCCGGGTGAACTCCGACCTGGTCGGCAAGTACGTGAACATCGCCAGCCGCGCGGCGGGCTTCATCGCCAAGCGCTTCGGCGGCGCGCTCTCGGACGAGCCGCTGTCCGCCGGCGCGGAGCTCAAGCACAAGATGCGCGGCAGCCTCTCGGCCCCCGCCACGCCGGCCGAGGACGACCAGGCGCCGGCCATCCTCTTCGAGGTGCGCAGCTTCGCCGACGCGATCGCCGCCGACTACGAGGCGCGCGAGTTCGGCAAGGCGATCCGCCAGATCATGTTCCTCGCCGACCGGGTGAACCAGTACATCGACGAGCAGAAGCCCTGGGAGATCGCCAAGGAAAGTGGCCAGGAGGCGGCGCTGCAGTGGTTCTGCACGCTCTACCTCGAGCTTTTCCGCATCCTCACGATCTACCTGAAGCCCGTGCTGCCGAAGGTCGCCGAGGAGGTCGAGGAGTTCCTCGGCGTGAAGCCGCTCGCCTGGGAGGACGTGGCCGCGCCGATCAAGCCCGGCCACAAGGTGCAGCCGTACCGCCACCTGGTCTCGCGCATCGATCCCAAGCAGATCGACCAGCTGCTCCAGCCCGCGGAGGCGAGGGTCGAGGCGGCGAAGCCCGCCCCCGCGGCCGAGGCGCCCGAATTCCGGCTCGAGCCCGTCGAGCCGCCCAAGCCGCCCGTGGTGCTGCCGGTGGGCGAGACGATCTCGATCGACGACTTCAGCAAGATCGACCTTCGGGTCGCGCGCATCGTGGACGCGGAGCTGGTGCCCGACGCCGACAAGCTGCTGCGGCTCACGCTCGACATCGGCATCGAGAGCCGCACGGTGTTCGCCGGCATCCGCTCGGCCTACAACCCCAAGGACCTGGTCGGCCGCCTCACGGTGATGGTGGCCAACCTTTCGCCGCGCAAGATGCGCTTCGGCGAGTCGCAGGGCATGGTCCTCGCGGCGGGCGATGGCGCGGCGATCTACCTGCTCGCGCCCGACTCCGGGGCGGTGCCGGGGATGCGCATCAAGTAAAAGGCCCGCCGGGGGTCCGGCGGGCCGCCTCGCAAGTGCGCCTTGCGGGGAGAAGCTTTCAGCGCCCGGGCCGGTATGCCGGATCGGGCGGCGCGGGCGACCGGACCGCGTGCGCCGTCCCGGCGGCGGGCTGCGCCGCCGCGTTCGCCTCGATGCGCATCGTGAGGACCGTCGCGGCCCCGAGGACGACCACGGCGACCACCTCCGCGGCCGTTCCCCGATCGACCTTGCCCATGGCATCCTCCCCGGTCCGCCCGGCGCCCCGACGGCGCCCGCATGCTGCGCATGGTGGACGGCCCGGGGCCGGCTGCCTGTGATGCGCGCCACAGATCGCGCCCTTCCGGAAATACACTTGTAACCGCCGACCATGCCATCCCGCACGCCCCAGCGTCCCCCGCCCTACGCCACGGACCGCGCCAGCCTCGAGCGCGAGGTCGTCATCGACGTCTTCCGCGCGAGCGGCCCGGGCGGCCAGCACGTGAACAAGACCGAGTCGGCACTGCGCCTCACCCACCTTCCTTCCGGTGTGGTGGTGACCGCCCAGGATTCCCCGTCGCAGTACCGCAACCGCCAGACGGCATTCCGCCGGCTCGCCGAGCGCCTCGAGCGGCTGAACCGGGTGCCGGCCAAGCGCGTCCCGACGCGCCCGACCCTCGGCTCGAAGCGGCGGCGGATCGAGTCGAAGAAGCAGCGCGGCGAGACCAAGGCCACGCGCGGCCGGGTGCGCGGCGATGAGTGAGGTCGCGCGCCGGCTGGTGGTGCGCGGTCGCGTGCAAGGCGTGGGGTTCCGGGCCTCGATGGGGCGGCAGGCCGAGCGGCTGGCCTTGCGCGGCTGGGTGCGCAACCGGGCCGACGGCAGCGTCGAGGCGGTGGTCGAGGGGCGCGAGGAGGCGGTGCAGGCCCTCCTGGCATGGGCACGGCGGGGGCCGCGCGGCGCCGGGGTGGCGAGCCTGGAGGTGCGCGAGGAAGCGCCGGGCGGCTTCGCCGCCTTCGAGATGCGGCCCAGCGCCTGAAGCGCTGGCTGCCGAAGCGCTAGTACTGGTAGCGCCGCAGCCCGCCGTCGACCGGATACACGGCCCCGGTGATGTAGCCGGCGCGGGGCGAGGCGAGGAAGACGGCGAGGTCGGCCAGCTCCCCGGGCTCGCCGTAGCGCCCCATCGGGATCTCGTGCTCGGACTGCCACGCGCGGTACTCCGGCGTGTAGTTGCGCAGGATCTGCTCGGAAAGGATGCGCCCGGGCGGGATGCAGTTCACGGTGATGCCGTGGCGGCCCACCTCGCGCGACAGCCCCTTCGACCAGGCGGTGAGCGCGGCCTTCGCGCAGAAGGCGCCGTTCACGTTGTCGGGCTCGGACTTGCCGGTGATGTTGATGACCCGTCCCCACCCGCCCCCGATCATGCCGGGCAGCAGCCGGTGGGTGAGCTGGCGGTGGCGGGTGAAGTTGAGCGTGAGCGCCTCGTGCCACTGCGCCTCGGTCGCGTCCTTGCCGAAGGCGCGGCTGCCCCCGGCGTTGTTCACCAGGACCTGCACCGGCCCCAGCTCGCGCTCCACGGCCGCGCACAGCGCCTCGACGTAGCCCTCGTCCATCGCGTCGTGCACCACGATCGCCGGGCGGGCGCCGCCCGCCGCGCCGATCTCGTCGGCGAGCGCGCGCAGGTTCTCCTCGCGCCGCCCCGACACGGCCACGCGCGCGCCCTCGCGCGCCAGCGCCTGCGCGATCGCGCGCCCGATGCCGGAGCTGGCGCCCGTCACGAGCGCCACCCGCCCCTGGAGCTGCAGGTCCATCGTGGTTCCTTCCCGGATTCGCTAGTAGACGACCTCGACGTTCCTCTCGTCGAGCCATTGGGCGAGCGAGTCGAGCAGCGGCGCCGAGACCTTCACCCGGCAGGCCTCCGGCAGCCGGATGTCGCACTCGCCGCTCGCGTTGCGGTAGCGGATCGCGACCTGGCACTGGCCGCCCCCGTACTGGGCGAGCAGGCTCTTCAGCCTCGCACCGTCGGCCTGCCCGTTGATCGACAGGCGCAGCAACCGCGCGTGCGCCGAGCGCACCTCCGCCAGGTCGAGGATCTGGTCGGCGGTGATGCGCACGCCCCCCGAGAAGTCGTCGTTGAAGACCTTGCCGCGCACGACCACGACCTGGTCTTCCTGGATCACGGCGCGCTTTTCCTGGAAGAGCTCGCCGTAGACCACCACGTCGACCCGCGCGGTGCCGTCGTCGAGGGTGAGGATGGCCATCCGGCCGCGGCGCGAGTTGCGCACGTTCACCCCGTAGATCACGCCGGCCAGCATCACCGGCTCGTAGCCGGGGACGAGGTGGGCGAGCGCGGTGCGCGCGAAGCGGCGCAGCTCGTCGCGGTACGCATGGAACGGGTGGCCCGAGAGGTAGAAGCCGAGGCTCTGCTTCTCGTTGCGCAGCCGCTCGCGCTCGCCCCAGGCCGGCGCCTGCACCATCTCGAACGCGTCCTCCGGGCCGTCGCCGCCGCCGAACAGGCTCACCTGGGCGGCGTACTGCTCGCGCTTCTCGGCCGCCTCGATCGCGTTGCCGACGGCTGGCGAGCAGGCGGGCGCGGTTCGCGTCGAGGGCGTCGAACGCGCCGGCGCGGACCAGCGCCTCGATCGCGCGGCGGTTGACCAGGCGGCTGGTCGACGCGCCGGCAGAAGTCGAACAGGCCCAGGAAGGCGCCGCCCGCCTCGCGCGCGGCCACGATGCGCCGCGATCGCGCGCCTCGCCGGTGCCCTTGACCGCGCCCAGCCCGTAGCGGACGCGCTTCGCGTCCACCGGCACGAAGCGGTAGCCCGCAGGCGTTGACGTCCGGCGGCAGTCGATGCGAGCCCGCCCTTCACCGCGTCGTCGTAGAGCACCTGCACCTTGTCGGTGTCGTCCATGACGGCCGACATGTTGGCCGCCATGAAGGCCGCGGGATGGTGCGCCTTGAGGTAGGCGGTCTGGTAGGCGACCAGCGCGTAGGCGGCGGCGTGCGACTTGTTGAAGCCGTAGCCCGCGAACTTCTCCATCAGGTCGAAGAGCTGCGTCGGCCTTGCTCGTCGGCGAGGCCGCGCTGCGTCGGCGCCCGCGAGGAAGATCTCGCGCTGCTTGGCCATCTCCTCGGGCTTCTTCTTGCCCATGGCGCGGCGCAGCAGGTCGGCGCCGCCCAGCGTGTAGCCGCCGATGACCTGCGCGATCTGCATCACCTGCTCCTGGTAGACCATGATGCCGTAGGTCGGATCGAGGATCGGCTCGAGCCGGGGGTCGAGGTAGTCCCAGCGCTCGCTGCCGTGCTTGCGGGCGATGAACTCGGGGATGAGGTCCATCGGGCCCGGGCCGGTAGAGCGCCATCAGCGCGATGATGTCCTCGAAGCGGTCGGGGCGCGCCTTCATGATCAGGTCGCGCATCCCGCGCGATTCGAACTGGAACACCGCCACGGTGTTGCCGCTCGAGAAGACCTTGTAGGCGGCCGGGTCGTCGAGCGGGATCGTTCTGCAGCATCGAAGCCGGGCGTCCCGAGCGCGCGGATGTGGCGCTCGCTCTCGGTCGATGATCGTGAGCGTCGTGAGGCCGAGGAAGTCGAACTTGACCAGGCCGACCGCCTCGACGTCGTCCTTGTCGAACTGGCTCACCGTGGCGGCGGGCCCTCGGCGCAGTAGAGCGGGCAGAAGTCGGTCAGCTTGCCCGGCGCGATCAGCACGCCGCCCGCGTGCATGCCGACGTTGCGCGTCAGCCCCTCCAGCTGCGCGCGCGAGGTCCATGAGCTCCTTGACTTCCTCCTGCTCGTCGACCAGGGCCTTCAGCTGCGGCTCGGCCTCGAGCGCGCGCTCGAGGGTGATGCCGGGCTCGAACGGCATCAGCTTGGCGATGCGGTCGACATACGCCGTAGGGCATGCCGAGCACGCGGCCGACGTCGCGCACCACGGCCTTCGCGGCCATCGTGCCGAAGGTGGCGATCTGCGAGACGCACTCGGCGCCGTACTTGTGGCGCACGTACTCGATCACCCGGTCGCGCCCGTCCTGGCAGAAGTCGATGTCGAAGTCGGGCATCGACACGCGCTCCGGGTTGAGGAAGCGCTCGAACAGCAGGTCGTAGCGCAGCGGATCGAGGTCGGTGATGCCGAGCGCGTAGGCGACGAGCGAGCCCGCGCCCGAGCCGCGGCCCGGCCCCACCGGCACCCCGTGGGTCTTCGCCCAGTTGATGAAGTCGGCGACGATGAGGAAGTAGCCGGGAAAGCCCATCTGCACGATGGTGCGCGATCTCGAACTCGAGCCGCTCGGCGTAGCGCGGGCGCTGCGCGTCGCGCTCGCCGGCGTCGGGATAGAGCAGGGCGAGCCGCGCCTCGAGCCCGCGCAGGGACTCGGTTCTCAGGAAGGCGTCGAGCGACTCGCCGTCGGCGTCGGGAAGTCCGGCAGCCGGCTCTTGCCGAGCGTGAACTCGAAGCTGCAGCGCCGGGCGATCTCGACGCTGTTGGCGAGCGCCTCCGGCATGTCGGCGAACAGCTCCGCCATCTCGGCCTGCGTCTTGAAGTACTGCTAGGGCAGGAAATCCCGCGGACGGCGCGGGTCCCCCAGCACATAGCCCTGGGCGATGCACACCCGCGCCTCGTGGGCGCGGAAATCCCCCGGGCGCAGGAACTGGATCGGGTGCGTGGCGACCACCGGAAGGGCGAGACGGGAGGCGAGCGCGGCGGCGGCCTGCACCGCCGGGGCGCCCCGCACCGGGTCGACGCGCTGGAGCTCGACGTAGAAGGCGCCGGGGAAGTCCTCGGCCCAGGCGCGCGCCAGCGCCTCGGCCTGCTCGCGGTGGCCGGCGGCCAGCGCGGCGCCGACGTCGCCCGCTTCCGCCCCGGAAAGCACGATCAGGCCCGAGGCGCCGCGCAGCCACTCGCGGCGCATCTCGGCGCGGCCGCGCCAGGCGTTGTCGACGTAGGCGCGGGAGAGCAGGTCGCACAGCTGCAGGTAGCCGGCCTGGTCGCGGCAGAGCAGCGCCACGCGGTGCGGCGCGTCGCGGTTGCGCTCGTTGGTGATCCAGGCGTCGCAGCCGATGATCGGCTGCACGCCCTTGGCGCGGGCGGCCTCGAAGAACTTGATCGCGCCGAAGACGTTGGCCGCGTCCGTGATCGCGAGCGCCGGCATGCCGTCGGCCGCCGCCGCCGCCACCGCGTCCTCCACGCGCGCCATGCCGTCGACCACCGTGTACTCCGTGTGCAGTCGAAGGTGGACGAAGCGGGGATCGGTCATGCGTCTTCCGGCGGGCGTGCGGCGAGGCCCATTTTACGTGGTCGCCGCCGGGAAGAGGAGCCGGGGCGGGCGGCGCGGGCTCCGAGTCCGCACCTGGCGCGACGCGGCGCCCCGGACGCGTCCGGCGCGCCTAGCGGCGCCCGGCGAAGAAGCGCTTGAGCACCGCGGCGCATTCGTCGGCGAGCACGCCGCCCTCGAAGCGCCCATGGTGGTTCCACTCGGCGAGCGCGGGAAGGTCGGTGATGCTGCCGCACGCCCCCGTCTTGGGGTCGCGCGCGCCGTACACGATGCGGGCGAGGCGCGCGTGGACGAGGGCGCCCACGCACATGGCGCAGGGCTCGAGCGTCACGTACAGCTCGCAGCCCGGGAGCCGGTAGTTGCCGAGCCTGAGCGCCGCCTCTCGCAGCGCGACGACCTCGGCGTGGGCGGTGGGATCCGCGCTCGAGACGGGACGGTTGTACCCGCGGCCGATCACCTCGCCATCCTTGACGACCACGGCGCCGACCGGCACCTCGCCCGCCTGCGCCGCCTGCGCGGCCAGCCCCAGCGCCTCGCGCATGTAGAGCGCGTCGTCCCCGGCCGGAACAGCGCCCGCTTCGCCGCCCGGGCGATCTACTCCCACTCGATCGTCGCCGGGGGCTTGGAGGAGATGTCGTAGGTCACGCGGTTGATGCCGCGCACCTCGTTGATGATGCGGCCCGGACACCCGCGCGAGCAGCCCGTAGCGGCAGCTCGGCCCAGTCCGCCGTCATGAAGTCGGTGGTCTGCACCGCGCGCAGCGCGACCACGTAGTCGTACGTGCGGCCGTCGCCCATCACGCCGACGCTGCGGACCGGCAGGAAGACGGCGAAGGCCTGCGCCATCTGGTCGTACCAGGAGACCCCTCGTGGGTGATCGCCGAGCGCAGCTCCTCGATGAAGATCGCGTCGGCCCGGCGCAGCAGCTCGGCGTACTCGCGCCTGCACCTCGCCCAGGATGCGCACGCCCAGGCCCGGCCCCGGGAAGGGATGGCGGAACACCATCTCGCGCGGCAGGCCCAGCGCCACGCCGAGCTCGCGCACCTCGTCCTTGAACAGCTCGCGCAGCGGCTCGAGCAGCTTCAGGTGCAGCGTCTCGCGGCAGGCCGCCGACGTTGTGGTGCGACTTGATGGTGACCGCCTTCTTGGTCTTCGCGCCCGCGGACTCGATGACGTCCGGGTAGATCGTGCCCTGCGCGAGCCACTTCGCCCCCGGCATCTTCTTCGCCTCGCGCTGGAAGACCTCGACGAAGTGGCGGCCGATGATCTTGCGCTTGTCCTCCGGGTCGGCCACGCCCTCGAGCGCCGCGAAGTACTCGTCGGCGGCGTCCACGCGGATCGACCTTGACGTGCAGGTGCCGCGCGAAGGTGTCCATCACCTGCGTCGCCCTCGTCCAGGCGCAGCAGCCCGTGGTCGACGAAGACGCAGGTGAGCTGGTCGCCGATCGCCTGGTGGAGGAGCGCGGCGGCCACGGCAGAGTCGACCCCGCCGGAGAGCCCGAGGATCACCTCCTCGCTGCCCACCTGCGCGCGGATGCGCTCCACCGCCTGCGGCACGTAGTCGGGCATGTTCCAGTGCGCCCCGCAGCCGCAGATGTCGTGCACGAAGCGGTCGAGCATCCCCTTGCCCTGCCGCGTGTGGGTCACCTCGGGGTGGAACTGCACCGCGTAGAAGCGCCGCGACTCGTCGGCCATGCCGGCGATCGGGCAGACGGGATTGGAGGCGATCAGCTTGAAGCCCGGCGGCAGCCGCGTCACCTTGTCGCCGTGGCTCATCCACACGTCGAGCAACGCCGTCGCCCTTGTCGTTCACGCGGTCCTGGATGCCCTCGAAGCAGCCGCGAGTGCCCGCGCGCGCGCACCTCGGCGTAGCCGAACTCGCGCACGGCGCCGGCCTCGACCGCGCCGCCCAGCTGCTCGGCCATGGTCTGCATGCCGTAGCAGATGCCGAGCACCGGCACGCCCAGCTCGAAGACGGCCTGCGGCGCCCGGGCGGTCTGCTCCTCGTACCACCGAGGCGTGGCTGCCCGAAAGGACGATCCCGCGGGGATTGAACGCGCGGACGAAATCCCCGTCCACGTCGTACGGGTGCATCTCGCAGTAGACCCCGGTCTCGCGCATCCGCCGGGCGATCAGCTGCGTGACCTGGGACCCGAAGTCGAGGATCAGGATCTTGTCAGTCGATGTGGTAATTCGGCGCTTCCTTGGTGATCTGCACGTCGTGCACGTGGGACTCGCGGATGCCGGCCCCGGTGATCTCGACGAACTCGGCGCGGCTGCGCATCTCGTCGACGGTACGGCAGCCGGTGTAGCCCATGCTCGCCCGCAGCCCGCCCATCAGCTGGTGGACGATCGCCGTGGCCGGTCCCTTGTAGGGGACGCGCCCCTCGACGCCCTCGGGCACCAGCTTGTCGGCGTTCATCTCCGCGTCCTGGAAGTAGCGGTCGCTCGAGCCCTTCTGCATCGCGCCCAGCGAGCCCATGCCGCGGTACGACTTGTACGAGCGGCCCTGGAAGAGCTCGATGTCTCCCGGCGCCTCCTCGCTGCCGGCGAAGAGGCTGCCGAGCATCACGCTGGACGCGCCCGCCGCGATCGCCTTGGCGATGTCGCCGGAGTAGCGGATGCCGCCGTCGGCGATGCACGGCACGTCGGTGCCGGCGAGCGCCTCGGCCACGTTCCGGATCGCCGAGATCTGCGGCACGCCCACGCCGGCGACGATCCGCGTCGTGCAGATCGACCCCGGCCCGATGCCGACCTTCACGCCGTCGGCGCCGTGGTCGGCCATCGCCTTGGCCGCGTCGCGCGTGGCGATGTTGCCGCCGACCACCTGGATGGCGGGGAAGGTGCGCTTCACCCACTGCACGCGGTCGAGCACGCCCTGGGCGTGCCCGTGGGCGGTGTCGACCACCACCACGTCCACGCCGGCCTCGACGAGCGCGGCCACGCGCTCCTCGGTGCCCTCGCCCACGCCGACGGCCGCGCCCACGCGCAGGCGCCCGAGGTGGTCCTTGGAGGCGTCGGGGTGCTCGGAGGCCTTCAGGATGTCCTTCACCGTCATGAGGCCGCGCAGCTCCCAGTCGCCGTTGATCACGAGCACGCGCTCGAGGCGATGGCGGTGCATCAGCGACTTGGCCTCGTCGAGCGGCGCGCCCTCCTTCACCGTGACCAGCTTCTCGCGCGGCGTCATGATGTTCTTCACCGGCTGGTCGAGGTTGGTCTCGAAGCGCAGGTCGCGGTTGGTGACGATGCCCACCACGCGCTTGCCCTCGAGCACGGGCAGCCCGGAGATGTGGTGCTCGCGCTTGAGCTCGAGCACCTGGCGCACGGTCATCGTGGGCGTGATGGTGATCGGCTCCTTCACGACGCCGCTCTCGAAGCGCTTGACCTTCGCGACCTCCGCCGCCTGGGCCCGGGGCGCCATGTTCTTGTGGACGATGCCGATGCCCCCCTCCTGGGCGAGCGCGATCGCCAGGCGCGCCTCCGTCACCGTGTCCATGGCGGCGGAGAGCAGCGGGATGTTCAGCTGGATCGACCGGGTGAGGCGGGTGGCGAGGCGGACTTCGCGGGGGAGGACGGTCGAATGGGCGGGAACGAGCAGGACGTCGTCAAAAGTGAGCGCTTTTTGGATGACGCGCATTCAGAAACCCTCGACGCAAAACGAAATTATACCGATCGGCCCCCACCCGGACAATGTCGCCCTCCGGCGCGCGCCCCATGTGCCGTTTCACATTGACGCTCGCGTCGATTCTCGATAAGGTAGCGTAAATGCTTGAAACTTCACGCGTTTGGCCATGGCTCTGCGTGGCGCTCTGCGGGCTCCTCGCGGGCGCCTGCGCGAGCCCGTCGGCGCCCCCCGTGACGGCCGCGGTGCAGCCTGCGGCCCCCGCCGCCGCGGCCGCGCCGACCGAGGCCGAGGCGCGCGCGCGGCGCGAGCGCCGGACCGTCGCGGCGAAGGCGCTGCTCGCCCAGGCCGAGACGGACGTGCAGCGCGCGCGCTCGCGCCGCGCGCTCTGGCTCGAGGCGTGGCAGGACCTGGTGCAGGCGCGCCAGGCCCTCGCCGCCGAGCGCCCGGACGCGGCGGCCACCCTCGCCCGGCGCGCGAGCGACCTGGCGCAACTGGGCCTCGAGCAGCTCGCCTACCCCGCGGTGAAATGACCTTCCAGGGAGGAAACATGAAACGCCTCGCCATCCTCGCCGTCGCCTGCGCGCTGATCGCGCCCGCCAGCGCCGAGCTCTACAAGTACGTCGACAAGAACGGCAAGACGGTCTACACCGACCAGCCGCCCGCGAACGTGGAGAGCAAGGCGCTCAACATCCACGTCGCGCCGGCCACCGCGCCCTCCTCGTTCGTGGCGCGCGACAAGGCGCTCGACAAGTCGCGCGAGGCGGCCAAGGAAAAGGCGAAGAAGCTGCAGCAGACGGCGCAAGCCGCGCGGCAGGCGGAGGCGCGGTGCAACCAGGCGCGCGACAACTACCATCTCTTCGAGGCGGGCGGCCCCGTCATCAAGTACGAGAAGGGCCAGCGCGTGTACCTGGGCGACGCCGAGCTCGCCGCCGAGCGCGAGCGCGCGAAGCGGGAGCTCGACGAGGCCTGCGGGCGCTGAGCGCCGGTCCGTGCCGCGTTTCCACCCGCCGGGCGGCCCGGACGCGGGCACCCGAAGCGCCGCCGCGAGGCGGGCGCGAAGCCGCGGGCTCGCCGCGCTGGCGGCGCTCGCCGCCCCCGCGGCACTCGCCGTCACCCTCGGCCCCATCGAGGTGCGCTCGCGGCTCGGCGCGCCGCTCGATGGCCGCATCCCCGTCGCCGCCGCCGCGGGCGAATCCCTGCGCGGCGCCTGCTTCCGGCTGGCCCCGTCGGCACCGGGCACGCCGCACCTCACCGACGGCGCCCTCACGCTGCGCCGCTCGGCGCACGGCGCCTACCTGCGGGTGCACAGCCAGTCGGCCGTGCACGATCCCGCGCTCATCCTGCGGGTCACGGTCTCCTGCCCGGGAAGCACGGCGCAGGCGCAGCGCGACTACGCCGTGCTGCTCGATCCCGCTCCCGGCGTGGCCGCGCCGGTCAGGAGCGCCCGCGCCGCGGCGCGGCCGGCCGCCTCCGCGCCCGGCACCCGGCTCGCCTCGGAGCCCGGCGACACGCTCGCCTCGATCGCCGCCGCGATCTTTCCCCGCGACCGCGTCGCGCGCCGCACGTACCTGAAGGCGCTCCACGCGGGCAACCCCGCGCTCGCGGCGCTCGGGGACGCCGAGCCGATCCCCCGCGGAAGCACGGTGGTGCTCCCGGACCTGCGCGCGTTCTCGCGCGTCGCCCATGCTTCGGCGCGGTCCGGCCGCCCGAAGCCCCAGGCGCGGGCCGGCGCGCCGGCCTCCGCGCTCGCCCCCGCCGCGCCGACCGCCCGCCCCGCCCCCCAGCCTGTCGCGGCGGCGGTGCCGCCCACGGCGGGCACCGAACGTCCGCGGCCTTCCCGGCCGCCCGCTGCCGGCGCGGCCACCGACGGCTTCCGGCTGCGGCTTTCGGCGCCGGTCATGGACCTCGCGCCGAGCCGCAGGATGGACGAGCACCAGCGCGAGGCGCTGCGCCAGCGCCTGCTCGTGCTCGAGGCGGACGACCAGACTGCGGCGATGCTGGAGATGCGCAACCAGTTGCGCCAGCTCGAATCGCAGGTGGCCGAGCTGCGGCTGAAGCTCGCCGCGATGCCCGCCGCGCTCGCGCCCGCCGCGCCCCCGTCCCCGGCGGCTGCGCCGGCCGCGATCCCGGCGCCGCCGGCGCCCGGCCCGAGCGTGCCGAATCCGGACGCCACGACGCAGCCGGCAAATACTTCGGCAGCCGAGCGGACGGCGGTCCCGACCTCCGCGGCGGCCGCGGCGAATGCGCGGCCCCGGGCCGTGACGAATGCGCGGCCCCGGGCCGTGGCGAACACCGAGGCCGGCAGCCGCTACCCGGAGTGGCTGTGGGCCGCGCTCGCGGCGGTGGCGGCGGTCGCGCTCGCGATCGTCCTGCTCTCCCTGCGCCGGCGGCGTCGGCGCGAGGAGGACTTCGGCTACGAGCTGCCCCTCGAGGAGCCCTCCGCGGCGGAAGCGGACGCCGCCGCCGCGTTCGAGGTCGCGCCCGCCACCGCCCCCGGCGCGGCGCCCGAGCGGCATGCGGTCGCCTCCGACCTCGAGCTCGCCACGCGGCTTCCGGAGGAGAGCGCCGACGAGCTGCGCCGGCGCTACATCGAGGAGCGCTTCCCCGAGATCGTCAACCGCACGATCGACCTGTCCGAGCCCGATTCGGTGGTGAAGGGCGCGCGGCTGTTCTACCAGGACGGCGCCCTGCCCCGGGCGGTCGAGCTGCTGCAGTTCGCCGTCGAGGGCGATCCGGCGCAAACGCGCTACTGGCTCGCCCTCTTCGAGATCTTCCGGCTCGAGCGCCTCTCGGGCGAGTTCGCCGAGCTGGCCGCGCGCTTCCACCGGCTCCACGGCGACTCCCGCGAATGGCCCAAGGTGCGCTCCATCGGCCGCGAGATCGACCCCGACAATCCGCTCTATCGGGACGCGGGGTTCGAGGCGCTCGAGACGATCGGCCCCGCCCAGGCCCGGCGCGCGGCCGATGCCGCGTTCGACCCGGTGACCGACAACTGGCTCGACGCACCGATGGACTTCGAGAACGAGGTGCTCGCCAACGAGCTGCGCAAGTCGCTCCTGGCGGAGGCGGCGCTCACCGAGGAGGATCTCGCGCCCGATCCGATGCCGGCGCTGCGCAGCGTCGAGGTGTTCACGGTAGCCTGACCCATGCCCGAGACCCTGGCGTCGAGCTTCGAGCTGGAGCGCGTCCTCGCCCTGAGGACCGTGCGCGACCCGGCGGCGCGCGGCCTGCTCCTCGCCGCGGTGCGCGAGCTGGGACGCGACGCCGGCAGCTTCACGGTGGAGCGCCTCGCCGAGCTCATGCGCGTCGAGGAGCACTTCCAGGCGCTGCTCCTCTACGACCAGGTCGAGTTCCTGCGCCGGACCGGCCCGGCGGCGGAGGCCGACCGCGACTTCGCCCTCGGCGTGCAGCGCATCTGCGTGGAAGCGGCGAACGGATTCCAGCGGTTCCTGCGCAACCGCGCTTCCTGGGCGACCGGGCGCGAGTCGCTCGAGCTCATGTTCCGGGTGACGGGCCTCGCGCTCAACGCGATCCACTGCTTCGTGAAGTGGGGCCATTTCCTGAACGAGCCGGGGCGCTCCACCCCGTGGAAGCAGGTGCACGCGCTCTATGCGATGGCGGAGGCGGACGGCTACGCGCAGGCACCGTTCGTGCTGCACGCCTCGCAAAGCGCGTTCAGGCCGACGGTGCAGTCGCTCTACCTGCGCACGCTGATCCTCGAGCTCCTCGACACCGGAAGCCTGTCGAAGGTGCAGGTGGAGATCGCCGACGGCTGGTTCTCCTCGTGGTGCGCCGACTACGCGCTCGACACCGAGTACTCCTCGCGCCGGCACCTCTTCTTCGTGGACCTCGCCTCCGATTCGGGGCTGCACCTCATGCGCCGCGACAGCCACGGCGGCACGCTGCGGTACATGCGCGCCGAGGGGCTCAAGGCGCAGATCGAGGAGGTGCAGTCGGGCCTGCGCCACGGCCGCCTGTACGCCGGCCACGGCGGGGGCGCCCTCTTCCCGATCGAGGAGCACACGGCGCTGCTCGCCATCATCGAGAAGCTCTACCACTCGATCCTCGCCGGCAGCGAGAACCGCATCGAGGAGCGCCTGCCTTTCGAGGACCGCGAGGTCGACGTCGTGCTCGGGGTCGAGCGCATCCTGCGCAAGGCACGCGAGCGGCCCGGCGACGAGGCGCGGGGCGAGGCGCCGGGCGCGGCGGCGGCCATGGAGATGCTCGAGGTGTCGCCCGCGGGCCTCACGCTGCCCGGCCCCGACGCGCGGATCGCCGACGCAGGGCGTCAGACGCCGGCGGCGGACCCCGACGTCGAGCGCTGGCGCGTCTACGACCTCAGCTCGAAGGGCTTCGGCCTGCTGGTGGACCGGGCCGTGGGGGAGACGGTGGGGCTGAACGTGCTGATCGCCCTGCGCAACCACGAGACCGGCGGGTGGATCGTCGGCAACGTCGTGCGCAAGCTCGCCAACCGGGTCCGCGGGGAGGTCCTGGTGGGCGTCGAGGTCCTCTCCTACCGCCCGATCGCGGTCGAGCTCACGCCGCCCGGCGGCGGGGAGGCGGCGTCGGCGCTCTACCTGCCGGGGCTCGACGGCAACGGCAAGCTCGATGCCCTGCTGGTGCGGGTGGCCGACTTCCGCGCCGAAAGCGCCTACGCGATCCGCAGCGGGGGCGCCGTCTACACCGTGCGGCTCAACCGCATCATCAAGAAGGGCGCGGACTGGATCAAGGCGCGCTTCGAGGTCGACGCGAAGAAGTCCTGAGGCGCGCGCGCCGCTGGGCCTTCGCGTCGGCGGCGAGCGGGCGATAGATCTCGACCCGGTCGCCGTCGCGCAAGGCGGCGGCCGGCTCGCAGCGCCGGGACCACACGCCCACGGGCGATTGCTGCAGGCCGAGCGCGGCGAGCCGCACGGCCACCGGCGGCGCGGCGAGCGCATCCGCCACCCGGGCCCCCGCGGCCAGCTCGAGCTCGAACACCTCCTGCCCCTGCGCCAGCGCGATCACGACTTGCACGCGGATCATGCCGCGTCCTCCTCCGCCCGCGCCACGAAGCGCTCGACGAGGGTCTCGGCGATGTGGCCGAAGACCCGTCCCAGCAGCGCCTCCAGCGCCCGGCTCGAGAACACGTAGTCGAGCTCCAGCTCGACGCGGCAGCCGACGTCGCCCAGCGGCTCGAAGCGCCAGCGGCCGTGGAACCGCTCGAACGGGCCCTCGACGAACTCGAGCACCATCTCGTCCGGCGGGCGCTTCACGTTGCGGGTCCCGATGTGGGTCTTCAGCCCGTGGTAGTCGATGTCCAGCCGCGCCCGGGTGAGCGCCTCGGTGCGCTCGTACACCTCGGTCGATTCGCACCACGGAAGGAAGCGGGGATAGCTCTCGACGTCGTCGACGAGCGCGAACATGGCGCTCGCCGGGCGGGACACGAGGGCGGACTTGCGCACGGTCGGCATGGGGGGATTCTAAGGCGTGCGGCCGGTAGAATGCGCCATGAGCATCGTCGACAACAGGAAGGCGTTCCACGACTACTTCATCGAGGAGCGCTACGAGGCGGGGCTGGTCCTGGCCGGCTGGGAAGTGAAGGCGATCCGCGCCGGGCGCGCCCAGATCAAGGAAGCGTACGTGGTGCTGAAGGGCGGCGAGCCCTTCGTGATCGGCATGCACGTGAGCGCGCTGCCCACCGCCTCGACCCACGTGCAGCCGGACCCGGTGCGCACGCGCAAGCTCCTGCTCAACGCCGAGGAGATCCGCCGCCTCATCGGCAAGGTGGAGCAGCGCGGCTACACGCTGGTGCCCCTCGACCTGCACTACGCCCAGGGGCGCGTGAAGATGGCCATCGGGCTCGCCAAGGGCAAGAAGCAGCACGACAAGCGCGACACCGAGCGCGAGCGCGAGTGGCAGCGCGAGCAGCAGCGGCTGATGCGCAAGCGGGCGTAGGCGCGCTCAGAGCGAGTCCGCGATCGCCGCGGCGATCGCGCGCGTGCCGTCGCCGCCGCCGAATTCGAAGGGGCGCAAGCGCCCGTCGGCAAAGGCCGCGTCCACGGCCCGCTCGAGCCGGGCGGCCGCCTCCCCGAGCGCCGCGTCGGCGTGCCGCTCCGAGAGCCAGTCGAGCATCATCGCTGCCGAGAGGATCGCCGCCACCGGGTTCGCCCGGCCCTGCCCGGCGATGTCGGGCGCCGAGCCGTGGCAGGGCTGGAAGAGCCCGTGGGCGTCGCCGATGTCGCCCGAGGGCGCCATGCCCATGCCGCCCACCAGCGCCGCGGCCTGGTCCGAGAGGATGTCGCCGAACATGTTCTCGGTCACGAGCACGTCGAACGTCCAGGGCTTGCGCACGAGGTCGAGGGCGGTCGCGTCCACGTAGTGGTGGTCGGCGGCGACCTGGGGGAAGCGTGCCGCGCGCTCGTCGAAGACCTTGCGGAAGAAGGCCATGGAGCGGAAGACGTTGGCCTTGTCCACGCAGGTGCAGCGCCCGGGACGGCCGCGCGCCTTGCGCCGCGCGGCGAGCCGCAGCGCGAAGTCGTGCACCCGCTCGCAGCCCGGACGCGTGATGACCATCGTGTCGCGCGCCTCGCGGTCGCCCAGCACCTCGCCGCGTCCGCGCGAGGCGAAGAGCCCCTCGGTGGACTCGCGCACGACCACGAGGTCGACGCCTGCGGCGCGCGCATCGGCGAGCGGCAGCGGGATGCCGGGGATCGCCCGCGCGGGGCGAACGCCGGCGTACAGGTCGAGGGCCGTGCGCAGGTCGAGCTGCGGCGCGATCTCGGTGCCGTCCGGGTAGCGGATCGCGGGCCAGCCCATGGCGCCGAAGAAGACCGCGTCGGCCGCCCGCGCCGCCGCGAGGGTGCGCGCCGGCAACGCCTCCCCGGTGTCGCGATAGTGCAGGGCGCCGGCCGGGTACGCCTCGAAGTGCAGCGAGAACGGCGCCCCGTGTGCCGCCTTCTCGACGAGCGGGATGGCGGCCTCGACGACCTCGGGGCCGATGCCGTCGCCCGGCAGGACCGCGATCCGGTAGGTGCTCCCCTCCCCGCTGCGCTCCAAGTCCCCTCCCGTCGTGCCAAAGGCGCCATTGTGCGGCAAGAATCGGCAAGGTTTGCGCTTTGGCGGGTTGCCAGGGGGCCGGTTTTCGGATAATGGCGCATGACCGCAGAATTTCCGGCCCCCATCGGGGCCGCCCCGGGCGCCGCCGCGGCGCCCGCGCCCAGCGAGGTTGCGCCCGGCCGGCGCCGCCGGGGTCTCGATGCGCTCGCCAGCCACGCCGGCGCGATCGCCCTGCTCGTGCTCGGCGCAGGCCTCGCGGCCACCTACGGTTTCTGGCGTCAGGTGCACGCGGACGCCCAGCGCATCCGCGCCGCGGCGTTCGAGCACGCCGCCAACGAGAGCGTGGACCATGTCCAGGCCCGCCTGCAGCGCCATGCCCAACTGCTGCGCGGCGCCGTCGGCCTCGTCGCCGCCTCGCGCCAGGTGCGGCGCCGGGAGTTCCACGCCTTCGTCGCATCGCAGCGACTTTGGGAGCAATTCCCCGAGATCGTCGCCGTGGGCCTCGCCATCCCCGATCCGGCCCTGCCGGGCGCCGCACGAATCGTCTATCGCGAGGGCCCGCGGGAGTCCGCGGACGCGGACGGCGACATCAAGGACCCGATTCGCCGCAACGCCATGCAACGTGCGCGCACGAGCGGGGCGATCGCGGTGTCGGCCGCCTTCGCGGGTTCGCCGGGCGGCGCCGCCCACGTCGCCCTGTTCGAGCCTTTCGTGGCCGCGACCGACCTCGACGCCAGCCGCCACGCGCGAGCGCCGGTGGCCGGCTGGATCTTCTCGGAAATCTCCGTGCCCGCGCTGATGGGCAAGCTCCTCGAGGGCGAGCTGCGTCAGAACGCCACCAGGGCACGCATCGCGTTGCGCGACGAAGGCGCCGATGCCCCGGCGCCGCTCCTGTACCGCAGCGGACCCGCTCCCGCGGCGCGGCCGGCGCTTTCCGCCAGCCGGCTGGTGCACGTCGGCGGGCGCGGGTGGACGCTCGAGCTGCAGGCGTTGCCGGGATTCCGGGTCGGGCGCGAGGACCAGGACCCCGGCCTGCTCGCCGCGGCCGGTGTGGCGACCAGCGCGCTTTTCGCCGGCATCGCCTGGCTCCTGGCGACCGGACGGCAGCGCGCGCGCAGCGCCGCCGCCCGCATGAACGCGGACCTGGTCGACAGCGAGTCGCGCCTGCGGGAGCTCAACGCGACCCTGGAGCGGCGGGTGGCCGAGAGGACGCGCGAGCTCGAGGCCGGGGCGGAGCGTCTCGGCCGGGCGATCGAGGAATCGCGCCACGCCGAGGAATCCCAGCGTCTGCTGGCCCAGGAGCTGCGCGAGGCGTGGCATCGACTCACCCACGTGGAGGAGGCCGACCGCCGATGGCTTGCCGGAGAGCTCCACGACTCGGTGGGCGCCGCGCTCACGGCCCTCAACCTCAACCTCACGATTCTGGACGAGCGCCTCCCCGCGCAGGCCAGGACGGAGCTCGGGCCCCGCCTGCAGGACTCGGTCGGCCTGCTGGAGGAGACCGTCGACGCCGTGCGCGGCCTGATGGCGCAGCTGCGCCCGCCGGTGCTCGACGACTATGGCGTGGCGACGGCGCTTCGGTGGTACGTGGACCAGGTCTGCGCGCGCTCCGGGATCGACGGATCGTTCCGGCTGGCGGGAAGCGAGCGGCGCTTTCCCCCGGACGTGGAGATCGCGCTCTTCCGCATCGTGCAGGGAGCGCTCACGAACGTGGTGCGGCACGCGCAGGCGCGGATCGTCCGCGTGAGCATGGACACGACCGCCTCGCCCTTGACGATCGTGGTCGCCGACGACGGCCGCGGCTTCGTGCCGGAGGAAACGAGGGCGGACCTCGGCAGTCCGCACTGGGGCCTGGTCACGATGCGCGAGCGCGCGCAGGCCATCGGCGCGCGCTGCACGATCGAGTCCTCCCCGGGAGCCGGCACGCGGGTGACCGTCGAGCTTGCGGCATAGCCATGCCGATCCGCGTCTACATCGCCGACGACCACGCCATCATCCGCGACGGGCTGCGCGCGCTGATCGAAGCGCGCGACGACCTGGAGTTCGTCGGGGGCGCCGCGGACGGCCGCCAGGCCGTCACCGACGTGGACGCGCTGCGCCCGGACGTCGTGATCATGGACATCTCGATGCCCCTGAGAAGCGGGATCGAGGCCACCGCGATGCTGGCCGCCTCGTCGCCTTCCTCGCGGGTGATCATCCTGTCCATGCACGCGACGACGGAGCACGTGTACCACGCCCTCCACGCCGGCGCCCGCGGCTACCTGCTGAAGAGCGCCGCCGGCTCCGAGCTCGTGGAGGCCGTGCGCTCGGTGCATGCGGGCAAGCGCTACTTCAGCCAGAAGGTCGCCGACCTCCTCGTGGAGGACTACGTGCGCGAAGGCCGCCCGAAGAGCCCCGTCGAGGCGCTGAGCGTGCGCGAGCGCGAGATCCTCCACCTCATCGCGGAGGGCCGCACGAGCGCCGAGGCCGCGCGCATGCTGTCGCTCTCGCCGAAGACGGTGGAAACGTACCGCAGCCGGATCATGCAGAAGGTCGGCGTGGACGACCTCGTCGGCCTGGTGAAGTTCGCCATCGTGCACGGCCTCACGTCCGCCGAGTAGGGAACGCGCCGCGGCGCGTCAAGGATTCGCCGTCCGGCGTCCGGGTTTTCCCTACAGACTCGCCCCTCCACGCGGCGATACGCTGCAACGGACAGGGCCTCTTCGAATGACCATCCGAGTTTATCTTGCCGAAGGCGACGCGTACTTGCGCGACGGGCTGCGACTGCTGCTCGCATCGCACGGCGACATCGGCGTGATCGGCGAAACGGCGGACGCCTGGCAGGCGATCGGAGAAGTGGCCACCCTGCGGCCGGACGTGGCCCTCATCGGCGATTGCAGGGGCGGACCGCGGGGCTTCGAGACGATTTCGCTCCTGCACACGGCCGTGCCCGGCGTACGCCTCCTGGCCCTGTCCCTGGACGCCACGACGGAGCACGTGTTCCGGGCGCTGGCGGCCGGCGCGCACGGCTACCTCGCGAAGAGCTGCGCCGCCGCCGAGATCGTGGATGCCGTCCACGCCGTCCACAGGAGCGGCCGCTACGTGAGCGAGAAGCTGGCGCGGATGCTCGCCGACGAGTACCTGCGCAAGGGCCGCTCCGCCATCGCGCATCCCCGCGGCCCGGCCTGAGGGCGCGGGCCGCCTGGCGTGCCCTGCGGGGCGCGGGTCCCGGCCGCCGAATCCGCAATCAAGTATCGGGCATTCCCGCCGCGCACGTCGTGCTTTCCCGACAGAACCGCGGGCCGGTCCCTTCTACGCTACGGGAAGCAATCGGCATGAAGGAACCACCATGAAACGCATCCTCGGCATTCTCGCCTCGCTCGTGCTCTTCCTGGGCACCGCGACGCCCGCGTCCGCCGCTTCCGGCTACGACCTCTCGGACATGTGGTGGAACCCCGCGGAATCCGGGTGGGGGGCCGAGTTCGTGCAGCAGCGCGACGTCATCTTCGCGGCGGTGTTCGTGCAGGGCCCCGAAGGCCGGCCCGTGTGGTACAGCGCGACGCTCTTCTTCCAGGGCCTCGAGCCGCAGACCCACCGGATCACGTACGCCGGCGACCTGTACGAGGCGAGCGGCACGTGGTTCGGGGTACCCACCTTCACCATGACCGGGCTGCGCAAGGTGGGGACCATGAGCGTGGTGGCGCCGACCATGACCGCCGCCACCCTGACCTATTCGGTCGACGGCGTCACCGTGACGAAGTCGATCCGGCGCTACACCTTCCGCGCGGAGGATTACGAGAGCGCCTATAGCGGCACGCACCGCATCAGCCTCAGCAGCTGCAACAACCCCGCCGACGACGGGACCCGCACGCTGCCCACGACCTATCAGGTCGCGCTCTCCGGGCTGCAGATGAGCATCGTCGCGACCGACGCGGCCAAGTCCTGCACCTACGCGGGAACGTACAGCCAGGAGGGCCGGCTGGGACGGCTCGACGCCACCTACAGCTGCAGCAACGGCGAGGTAGGCGCGATGGCCTTCGAGGAGATGAACGTCCAGCGCTTCGGCCTCGTGGGGCGGCTCTTCGGGGCGAACAACCGGGGCTGCCACATCGAGGGCAGCTTCGCGGCGGTCGTGCCATGAGCCGACGCCGAGCGATTCGAGAGGCGATTCCCGCGCGAGCCGCGGGAACGCAGGTAATCGAGGCAACGGCAATCCGCGAACGCACCCGCGGCCTGCCGGCGCGCCATCCAGCGGTCCAAAGGAGAGAAACATGAGACGACGTTCATTGGCGATGCGCAGCCTTGTCGCCGCAGTAGCGACCGCGGTCGCGATCCCCATCGCAAGTGCCGACCCGATTTCGTGGGTCACCATCGTGAACAACGGCACGGCCGTTCCCGGCACTGCCGCCTCCTTCAACTCGTATAACCAGCCGGCTGTGAGCTCCTCGGGCACGGTGGTCTTCCGCGGCCGGGGCCGGCTGCCCACGGGCAGCGGAGGCGGCGAGGGCGAACTCGCCGTGTCCGCCGCAACGAGCTCCGACAGCGGGTCGGTGGTGGAGGGAATCTTCCTGCGCGACATGCTGTCGGCGGGAGCCCTTTCCGCGGTCACGCTGCGCGGCGAGGCAGTGCCCCAGCCGAACAACCTGTCCGGCACCTTCAACGAGTTCCCGTCCTCACCCCGCATCGACGCCACCTCGTCGTTCATCGTGACGCGCGGGCAGTCCACTCCCGTCTATCGCTACCTGCTCGCCGACGGCGTCACCGAAACGCGGGTCGGCACGAGCGGCGTATATGCCGGTTCGGGAGGACCGCTTGCCACCGGCGCGAGCCTGCTCGGCGCAGTGCAGGAAGTGCAGCCCGATCTGAGCTACGGGCTCAGCTTCCCGTACTATTCGGTGCCCGACGCCCCGGCAGGCACGCGGTTCGACCAGTTCCCGGGCTCTCCCACGGCCTTCGACGCGTCGAAGGTCGCGTTCAAGGGCAATTTCACCGACCCCAGCGACGGGCTCGGCAAGACCGGCGTGTACTACCGCGACATCCTGGCCGCCGGCGGCAAGTCGCCCACCTCGGTCATCGCAAGCGCCAACACTCGGATTCCGAACCAGCCCGCCGGCGGCAGCGTGAACTTCGGCGCCACGGCCGCGCCGAGCGCGGCCAACGGCTACATCGTGTTCACCGGCTGGGACAACGAAGATGCGCCGACCATGGGAGGCGTCTACCGGGCGCCGCTCTCGCCGAGTCCGCCTCTGCAGACGCTCGCGGCCATCGGCCAGCAGGTCCCCGGCGAAGCCGGTGGAGCGACGTTCACGAACTTCGGCGAGGGCCTGTCGATCAGCGAGGACGGCCGGTACGTCGCGTTCTTCGCCACGTGGGGAAGCGAGGCCACGCAGAAGGTGCTCTTCTGCCCCGCCGACGGGAACGTCGATCGGATCGCGTACTGCAATAGCGTCTACCCGGCAGGGTTCACCGTAGGTGTCCCGCTGCACCAGGGCATCTTCGTGGTCGACGCGCAGACCGGCGCGATCACCCCGATCGCCAAGACGATGCAGGAGGGCATCAGCGACTTCACCTTCTGGGTGTATTCGGGCGCGCCTCCCGGGACGGGTGGCGGGACCGAGGGCCCGGTGGACGAAAGCAGGGAAGCTCCGCGGTGGAGGTCGTCGGCCTTCGTGGCCCTGGCGGCCAAGCCCGGGCAAGTCTATGGGACTTCGCTCGCCACCTCCGACTTCCAGGCCGCGTTCAAGGCCACCCGCAATGGCGTGGACGGCATCTACCTGCGCAGAGGAGGCATCGATTCCCCGCTCGAGACCGTGGTCGAAACGCTGCTCTCGTCGGGGCAATCGGTCGACGCCTCGGCACCGGCCGGCTCCATCGTGACCGCGGTCGGCATCGAGCGCGACGGCTTCCGTGACCAGAACCTCGCGGTCGCGGTGAGCATGCTGTACGAGACGGTGGACACCAGCCTCGGCTGGGCCGGGCTCTACCTCGCCCGGATCCCACCCGTGGACATGGCCCATACCGCCGACCTCTCGATCACGCAGACGACCGCCTTCGACGACGTCGCGTTCGCCTCGGACGTGTCCTTCACGCTCAACGTGGTGAACTCCGGACCGTCCCCTGCCACCAACGTGGTCGTGCGCAACCTGCTTCCCGGCGGCTCCACCTTCGTGTCGGCTTCGCCGGGATGCAGCGCCGCATTCGGAACAGTCACCTGCGAGATCGGCTCGCTCGCCTCGGGCGCCAGCACGCAACTGAGCGTGACGGTGCATCCCGGGGTCGGCGACTCGATGACCAATAGCGCCGACGTGAGGGGGCGGGAGTGGGACGTGGCGACGTCGAACAACGCCAGCTCGAAGTCGGTCCGGGTGACGTCCGGCCTCGGGGCCGCGGTCTCCAACCTGTCGACTCGGGGGCTCGCGCTCACGGGCGACAACGTGCAGATCGCTGGCTTCATCGTCGGCGGCACTTCGAGCAAGGCGGTCGTCGTCCGCGGCCGGGGCCCGTCGCTCACCGCGTACGGGGTGGCCAATGCGCTGCGCAACCCGCGCCTCACCCTTGTGCGTATGTCCGACCATGCAGTGATCGAAACCAACGACGACTGGGGCAAAGGGGCCAACGCGCCGCAGCTCGCGGCCACCGGCTTCGCGCCGGGCAACGCGAGCGAGCCCGCGATCCTGATGACGCTGTCTCCCGGCGCCTACACGGCGATCCTGTCGGGCGAAGGGCCCGACGATACCGGCGTGGGCATCGCCGAGGTGTTCGAGGTCGACCATCCCGAAAGCCAGCTCGTCAACATCTCGACGCGCGGGCCCGTGATCGACGGGGACGGGGTGATGATCGCCGGCTTCATCGTGCAGGGCACCGGCCGGCAACTCGTGGTCATCCGTGCCAGGGGGCCTTCGCTCGCCGCCGCCGGCGTCTCGAACCCGCTGCCCAACCCGACACTGAGCTTGGTGAGGATGTCGGACGGACAGGAGATCGCGGCCAACAACGACTGGAACGTCCAGAACCTCAACGCGACGGCGATCCAGCAACGCGGCATGGCCCCGGCCAACGGGTACGAGTCGGCGATCATGATCGCGCTCGACGCGGGAGCCTACACGGCGATCGTCAAAGGCCTCGGCAACACGAGCGGAACCGCCATCGTCGAGGTCTTCTGCCTGCCGGAGACGAGTCCCTAGCGCCTCCCGACCCGACGGCCGCCGTCGCTTCGCCCCCGCGGGGTCCGCCCCGCGGGGGCGTTTTCCATTCACGTGTCGCTTCGAGGCCCGGACGCAAGAACGGCCCGTCGCAACGGGCCGCAGGAAAAATGGGGTGGCTGATGGGACTCGAACCCACGACAACCGGAATCACAATCCGGGACTCTACCAGCTGAGCTACAGCCACCGTTGTTGCGAAGCACCGACAGGTCGAAGGCCGCCGAGAGCCGCCAACCACGACCAGCAAACGTGGCGCGCCCGACAGGATTCGAACCTGTTACCCCCGGCTTAGAAGGCCGGTGCTCTATCCGGATGAGCTACGGGCGCCTTCCGTCGAATCCTGGGGGTCGGGGTGGAGGGATTCGAACCCCCGACATCTTGCTCCCAAAGCAAGTGCGCTACCAGACTGCGCTACACCCCGACGGATGCGAACTGCCCGGAGTGGAGTTTACCCTCTCCCCCGCCCTCTCCCAAGGCAGAGGGAGAGACCCCGTCCCTCTCCCACCGCAGAGGAACGGCCATGCTACTGCGCGGACTCGGCGGCCGCCGGCGGCGGCGTCTCTTCCTTCTTCTGCTGCGGCTCGAGCAGCGCCTTCATCGACAGCCGCACGCGGCCCTTGTCGTCGGCCTCGAGCACCTTGACCTTCACGACCTGGCCTTCCTTGAGGTAGTCGGAGACCGCGTTCGACGCGCTCGTTGGCGATCTGCGAGATGTGCAGCAGCCCGTCCTTGCCGGGCAGCAGCTGGACGATCGCGCCGAAGTCGAGCAGGCGCAGCACCGGCCCCTCGTAGATCTTGCCGACCTCGACGTCGGCGGTGATCTCCTCGATGCGCTCGCTTCGCGGCGTCGCCGCCTCTCCGCGACACGCGAGGCGATCGATGATCGGTGCCGTCGTCCTCGATGTCGATCGTGGTGCCGGTCTCCTCGGTGAGCGCGCGGATCACGGCGCCGCCCTTGCCGATCACGTCGCGGATCTTCTCCGGGTTGATCTTGATCTTGATGATGCGCGGCGCGATGCTCCGAGACCTCCTCGCGCGGGCCCGGGACCGCCTGCTTCATCATCCCGAGGATGTGCATGCCGGCCTTCCGGCCTGGTCGAGCGCCACCTGCATGATCTCCTTGGTGATCCCCTCGATCTTGATGTCCATCTGCAGCGCGGTGACGCCCCGGTCGGTGCCCGCCACCTTGAAGTCCATGTCGCCGAGGTGGTCCTCGTCGCCGAGGATGTCGGTCAGCACCGCGAAGCGGTTGCCGTCCTTGATGAGGCCCATCGCGATGCCGGCCACGTGGCGCCTTGAGCGGCACGCCCGCGTCCATCAGCGACAGGCACGCCGCCGCAGACCGAGGCCATCGACGACGAGCCGTTCGACTCGGTGATCTCCGAGACCACGCGCATCGAGTAGCCGAACTCCTCCTTCGAGCGGCAGCACGGCCAGCAGCGCGCGCTTGGCCAGCCGCCCGTGGCCGATCTCGCGGCGCTTCGGCGTGCCCACGCGGCCCGGTCTCGCCGGTGGCATACGGCGGGAATGTTGTAGTGGAGCATGAAGCGCTCGCGTGTACTCGCCCTGCAGCGCGTCGATGATCTGCTCGTCGCGGCCGGTGCCGAGCGTGGCGGTCACGAGCGCCTGCGTCTCGCCGCGCGTGAAGAGCGCCGAGCCGTGCGTGCGCGGCAGCACGCCGGTGCGGATCGTGATCGGCCGCACGGTGCGCGTGTCGCGCCCGTCGATGCGCGGCTCGCCGTCGAGGATCTGGCCGCGCACGATCTTCGCCTCCAGGTCCTTGAAGATCACGTCGCTCGACCTGGTTCGCGCGTCGGCCGGCGCCTCGGCGTTCACGACGCATGCGTCGAGCACGCGCTTCTTGATCTCGTCGAGCCGCTCGCTGCGCGCCTGCTTCTGACTGATGCGGTAGGCCTCGCGCAGGTCGTCCTCGGCCAGCCCGCGGATCGCGCTCGATGAGCGCCGTCGTCCTTGGCCGGGCGGCTGCCCAGTCCCACTCGCGGCTTGCCGCCTTCGTCCGCCAGCTCGTTGATGGCCTTGATCGCGGCCTGCATCTGCTCGTGGCCGAACACCACGGCGCCCAGCATCACGTCCTCGGGCAGCTCCTGCGCCTCGGACTCCACCATCAGCACCGCCTGCTCGGTGCCGGCGACGACCAGGTTCAGCTTCGAGGTCTCGAGCTGCGGTCTTGGTCGGGATTCAGCACGTACTGCGCCGTCGATGTAGCCGACGCGCGCGGCGCCGATCGGGCCGCTGAACGGGATGCCGGAGAGCGTCAGCGGCGGCCGAGGCGCCGATCATCGCCGGGATGTCGGAGTCGACCTCGGGGTTGATCGACAGCACGGTCGCGATCGACCTGCACCTCGTTGTAGAAGCCCGTCGGGGAACAGCGGCCGCATCGGGCGGTCGATGAGGCGGCAGGTGAGGGTCTCCTTCTCGGAAGGACGGCCCTCGCGCTTGAAGAAGCCGCCGGGAATCTTGCCGGCGGCATAGGTCTTCTCCAGGTAGTC
The DNA here is from genome assembly GCA_963741815.1 of uncultured beta proteobacterium. Taxonomy (GTDB): domain Bacteria; phylum Pseudomonadota; class Gammaproteobacteria; order Burkholderiales; family Usitatibacteraceae; genus Usitatibacter. Next base: position 207,371 of record CAVUJI010000002.1, on the reverse strand, counting down.
GACGGTCAGCGGGAAGAAGTCCTGGCCCGGCTTCGTGCTCGCTTGGCGGCCCACGCACGGTCACCAGCACCACGGTGTCGTCCATGGTCACGAGCACCGCGCCGTCGGCCTGGCGGGCGATCTCGCCCGTCTCGAGCGTCACTTGATGGCGCCCGAAGGTGAATGTCTTCTTGATCGGATTTCATGATGTCCTGTTCGTCTGGAGCGCGGGGCCCGGCGACTGGCCGGGAAGCGGCCGCGCTGCGGTGGAGGAGGATGGCCCGGAAAGCGAAAGGCCCCGCGAGCGCTCGCTGGCGTCGTCGCGGGGCCCGGGCTGCGGCGTGCGGCCTTACTTGCGCAGGCCGAGGCGCTCGATCAGCGACCGGTAGCCGTCGACGTTCTGGCGCTTCAGGTAGTCGAGCAGCTTGCGGCGCTGGCTCACCAGCTTCAGCAGTCCGCGCCGCGAATGGAGATCCTTGATGTGCGCCTTGAAGTGCTCGGTGAGCCCGTTGATGCGCTCGGTCAGGAGCGCGACCTGCACTTCGGGCGAGCCGGTGTCGCCCTTCGCGCGCTGGAATTCCCCGACGATGTGCGCCTTTCTGCGGTGGTGACGGCCATGAATGAATGTCTCCGTTGACTCTTGCTGTCTGTGTCGCCTCGAATGAACTGTCCATTTTAGCGCGAAACGATCGACAATTCTCAAGCAAAATCAGGCAACTCGGCGCTTCCCTCCCCTGCCAGGAGGCGCTGCGGCAGGACCTGGTCCCCCGCGCGGCGGCCCACGCCGAGGAAGATCGCGCCCGGCCGTGGACGGCGGCCTCCCGCCCCTCCTCGCCCGCGCCGGCCGGCACCGCCTGCCCCTGCCCGAAGCGGCGCGCGGCCGTCGGCGTCGAGGTCGAGCCGCGGCAGGCCGGCGACCAGCACCTCGGGCGGCAGCAGGCGCTCGAGGGCTTCGGCGGGCCGTGCCTCGACCGCCTCCAGCGTGAGCGCATCCTCCAGCCGGAAGGGGCCGGCGCCGGTGCGGCGCAGCGCCGCCAGGTGGGCGCCGCAGCCCAGCGCGCGCCCGATGTCCATGGCCAGCACGCGGATGTAGGTCCCCTTGGTGCAGCGCACACGGCGATCCGCAGCCGCGGGGCCTCGAGCGCCAGGCGGCGGATGTCGTGGATCTCGACGGCGCGGGGCCGGCGTTCGACCTCCTCGCCGGCACGCGCGTAGTCGTAGAGGCGCCGGCCCTGCACTTGCAGCGGCCGAATGCATCGGCGGCAGCTGCTGCCGGGGCCGAGGAAGCCGGCGAGCACCGCATCGACCCGCCCGGCGTCGACGCGCACGTCCGAGCGCGCGCTCACCTCGCCCTCGGGATCGCCGGTCGTGGTCTCGACCCCGAGAAGCAGGTGGCCTCGTAGGCCTTGCGCGTCGAGCAGGAAGCGGGCGAACTTGGTCGCCTCGCCGAAGGCGAGCGGTAGGAGCCCCGTGGCGAAGGGGTCGAGCGTGCCGGTGTGCCCGGCCTTCGCCGCACCGAAGCAGCCGCCTGCGCCCGCGCCAGGGCCTGGGTCGAGCTGATCCGGCCGGCTTGTCGAGCAGCAGCACGCCGTCGGGGCCGCCCGGGCGCGAGGCCATCGGGAGGCGCCTCAGCGCGAGGAGCCGCGGGGCTTGCGCGCCGGCGCCGCCGCCGGCTTCACCGCCTCGTCGATGAGCCGCGACAGCCGGGCGCCGCGCTCCATCGACTCGTCGTAGACGAAGCGAGCTCCGGCACCGTGTGGGTGGTTGAGCCGGTGGGCGAGCTGCGAGCGCAGGAACCCGGCCGCGCGCTGCAGCCCTTGCGCGCGGCCTCGGCCGTGGGAAGCGGCGACCGAGCACGGTGAAGTACACCTTGGCGTGGGCGTGGTCGGCGCGAGACCTCCACGCCGGTGAGCGTGATCATGCCCGACCCGCGGATCGCGCAGCTCGCAGGCGGATCAGCTCCGCGAGCTCCCGCTGGATCTGGTCGGCGATGCGCCGCGCGCCGTGCCGCTGTCATCGCAGGCGATGCCGCTAGGCGATCGTGCGCGCGCACCTCGACCACTTCGAACACCTCGAGCTGGTCGCCCTCCTGGAGGTCGTTGTAGTTCTTGAGCGACAGGCCGCACTCGAAGCCGGCCTTGACTTCGCGCACGTCGTCCTTGAAGCGCTTGAGCGAGTCGAGCTCGCCGGTGTGGATCACGACGTTGTCGCGCAGCAGGCGCACCGTGCGCGCCGCGCTTGACCATGCCCTCGAGCACCATAGCAGCCGGCGACCGTGCCGACCTTCGAGATCCGGAACACCTGGCGGACCTCGACCAGGCCGAGCACCGTTTCCTTGCTGCTCGGGCGCCAGCATGCCGGACAGCGCCGCCTTCACCTCGTCGACCGCTCGTAGATGACGTTGTAGTAGCGGATGTCCACGCCGGCGCTCTCGGCCAGCTTGCGCGCCGCGGCGTCGGCGCGGGCGTTGAAGCCGATGATCACCGCCTTCGAGGCGAGCGCGAGGTTGACGTCCGACTCGGTGATGCCGCCCACGCCGGCGTGCACGATGTTGACCTTCACCTCGTCGGTGGACAGCTTCGTGCAGCGCCTGCGCGAGCGCCTTCGTGCGAGCCCTGCACGTCGGCCTTGATGATGATCGCCAGCGTCTTCATTCTCGCCCTCGCCCATCTGGTCGAACATGTTCTCGAGCTTGGCCGCCTGCTGCTTGGCGAGCTTCACGTCGCGGAACTTGCCCTGCCGGAAGAGCGCGATCTCGCGCGCCTTGCGCTCGTCGCCGAGCACCATGATGTCGTCGCCCGCGCTGCGGCACTTCGGACAGGCCCTGGATCTCGACCGGGATCGACGGGCCCGCCTGCGTTGATCGGCTTGCCGTTCTCGTCGAGCATCGCGCGCACGCGGCCGAAGACCGGCACCGGCGAGCACGACGTCGCCGCGCTTGAGCGTGCCGGACTGCACCAGCACGGTCGCCACCGGGCCGCGGCCCTTGTCCAGGCGCGCCTCGATCACGACGCCCTTGGCCGGCGCGTCCACCGGCGCCTTGAGCTCCAGCACCTCGGCCTGCAGCAGGATCGCGCTCCAGCAGCTCGTCGATGCCCTGGCCGGTCTTGGCCGACACCGTCGACGAACGGCGACGTCGCCGCCGTACTCCTCGGGCACCACGCTCGTGGCTGACCAGCTCCTGCTTGACGCGCTCGGGGTTGGCCTCGGGCTTGTCGATCTTGTTCATCGCCACGACGATCGGCACCTTGCCGGCCTTCGCGTGGTTGATCGCCTCGATCGTCTGCGGCATGACGCCGTCGTCGGCGGCGACCACCAGGACGACGATGTCGGTCACCTTGGCGCCGCGCGCGCGCATGGCCGTGAACGCCTCGTGGCCCGGGCGTGTCGAGGAAGGTGATCACGCCCGCGCGGCGTCTCGCACGTGGTAGGCGCCGATGTGCTGGGTGATGCCGCCCGCCTCGCCCGCCGCCACGCGCGCGCGTGCGGATGTGTCGAGCAGCGAGGTCTTGCCGTGGTCGACGTGGCCCATGACCGTCACCACCGGCGGGCGCGTCATCGAGCTGCGACTCGTCGGCCGGCGTCGGCCTCGATCGAGGAAGGCCTCGGGATCGTCGAGCTTCGCGGGCTTGGCCTTGTGGCCCATCTCCTCGACCACGATCATCGCGGTGTCCTGGTCGAGCACCTGGTTGATGGTCACCATGGTGCCCAGCTTCATCAGTGCCTTGATGACCTCGGCCGCCTTGACCGCCATCTTGTGCGCGAGATCGGCCACGGTGATGGTCTCGGGCACCGCGACCTCGCGCACCATGGGCTCGGTCGGCGCGGCGAACGTGCTGCCGCCATCGCGTCGTCGCGGTGCCGGGCGCCGCCGCGCCCGTGCCAGCCGTCGCGCCCGCCCGAGGCGTCGCCGCGGGTCTTCATCGCGCGCCGGCGCGCCTGCTCGTCGGCCCACGACACAGCCGGGCCGCGCCGCGCGCTTGGCGGGCTTCTTCTCGGCCTTCTCGCCGGGCTTGAGCACCGGCTTGTGCAGCGTGCCCTCGCTCGTCGCCGGCTGGGCGGCCGCGCGGCTTCGCCTCGGCCTTCGCCTCGGCCTTCACCTCGACCAGCACCGGCGCCTCGGCCTCCGTGGCCGGCTCCTCGCCCTTCTTGCGCACGACGCGCTTCTTCTTCGGCGCCTCGCCCTCGCCGGCGGCCGGGACCTCGGCGGCGGGCGCGGCCTCCTCGGCCTTCTTGCGCGCGGCGCGCTTCTGCTTCTCGGCGTCGGCGGCCTGGCGCGCGGCGAGCTCGGCCTGGCGCCGGGCCTCCTGCTCGCGCTTGCGCGCCTCCTCCTCGTCGATGATCGGTGCGGCGGGCGCGGCGGCCACGGGCTCGGGCACCGCCTCGGGCTCGTCGCACCTTCACGAAGGTGCGCTTCTTGCGCACCTCGACCTGGATGGTGCGCGCCTTGCCGGTCGCGTCGGCCTTCTTGATCTCGGTGGTCTGCTTGCGCGTGAGGGTGATCTTCTTCTTTGCCTCGCGCTGTTGCCGTGCGTACTTGCGCAGGTAGTCGAGCAGCCGCGTCTTGTCCTGCTCGGTGAGCGCGTCGTCGCCGGCCTTCTTCTTGCACGCCCGCCGCGCCGCAGCTGCTCGAGCAGCAGCGGCGGCCGGGAGCTTGAGCTCCTTGGCGAATTGTGCGACGTTGTTTGGCCATGTTGCTGAGTCTTCCTTGCGGTCGCAGCGCCGCTCAGGCCGTGCGCTTCGTTCCGTGAACCAGTGTTCGCGCGCCTTCATGATCAGCTCTTGGCGCGGTCCGCATCCATGCCGGTCATCTCGGTGAGCTCGTCGACCGCGAGGTCGGCCAGCGTCATCGCGTCGTCGTGACGCCGCTTCGGGCGAGCTTGCCGGCGAGTCTCGGTGTCCATGCCCTCCAGTCGAGGCAGGTCCTGCGGCGACGTCGCTCGACGCTTCTCCTCGCTCTCGATCGCCTCGGTCAGCAGCGCGTTCCTGCGCCCGGCGTGCGCAGCTCGTTGACGGTGTCCTCGTCGAAGGCTTCGATCTCGAGCATCTCGTTGATGCGGCACGTAGGCCACCTCTTCCAGCGCTGGTGAATCCCTCGGCGATCGAGGATGTCGGCCACCTCCTCGTCGACGTCGAGCTTCTCCATGAAGAGCTGCGCGCACGGACGCGGTTTCCTCGCTCTGCTTCTGCTCGCGACTCCTCGGCGGTCATGATGTTGAGCTGCCAGCCGGTCAGCTCGGAGGCGAGGCGCACGTTCTGCCCGCCGCGGCCGATCGCGATGCGCGAGGTTCTCCTCGTCGACCACCACGTCCATCGCGTGGCTGCTCCTCGTCGACCACGATCGAGCTGACGTCCGCCGGCGCCAGCGCGTTGATCACGAACTGCGCCGGGTCGGCCGACCACAGCACGATGTCGACGCGCTCGCCGGCCAGTTCGTTGGTCACGGCCTGCACGCGCGAGCCGCGCATGCCGACGCAGGTGCCGATCGGGATCGATGCGCTGGTCGTTGCGACTTGACGCGCGATCTTGGCGCGCGAGTCCCGGGGTCGCGGGCGGCCGCCTTGATCTCGAGCAGGCCCTTCCTCGATCTCGGGCACCTCCAGCTCGAACAGCTTCATGATGAACTCGGGCGCGGTGCGCGACAGGATGAGCTGCGGGCCGCGCGCGTCGCGGTCGATCTTCAGCGACGTAGGCGCGCACGCGGTCGCCGATGCGCAGGTTCTCCTTCGGGATCATCTGGTCGCGCGGCAGCACGGCCTTCGACCCGGCCGCGACTCGACGATGACGTTGCCGCGCTCGATGCGCTTGACGGTGCCGGTCGACGAGCTTCTCGCCGCGCGCCAGGAAGTCGTTCAGGATCTGCTCGCGCTCGGCGTCGCGGATCTTCTGCAGGATCACCTGCTTGGCGGCCTGCGCGCCGATGCGCCCGAATTCGACCGGCTCGAGCGGCTCCTCGACGTAGTCCCCGAGCTCGAGCGTCGGGGTTCTCGGCTGCGGCGCTTCGGTGATCGCGATCTGGTGCCGCCGGCTCCTCGTGCTCCTCGTCGGCGACCACCGTCCAGCGGCGGAACGACTCGTACTCCCCGGTCTCGCGGTCGATCGCGACGCGCACGTCGACGTCGTCGCTTGAAGCGCTTCTTGGTGGCCGAGGCGAGCGCCATCTCCAGCGCGCGCGAAGACGATGTCCTTCGCCACGTTCTTCTCGCGCGACAGCGCGTCCACCAGAAGCAGAATTTCCCGACTCATGAATCTGGGCCTCCGAGCCCGCTACACGTCCGGCACGAGCCGGGCGCGGTCAATGTCCTCGAATGCAATATGCTGCCGGACCCCGTCGATTTCCAGTACGACACGGCCGTCTTCCACCCCCCCCAGGCGCCCCTCGAACCGCCTGCGCCCGTCCCGCGGCAGCTTCAGGCGGACCGTCGCCTCCTGCCCCGCGAAGCGCGCGTAGTCCTCCAGGCGCTTGAGCGGGCGGTCCAGCCCCGGCGAGGAGACCTCCAGGCGCTCGTAGTCGATCCCTTCCACGGCGAAAGCGCGCGTGAGGTGGTTGCTCACCCGGGCGCAGTCGTCCACGGTGATCCCCCGGGGGGAATCGATGAAGATCCGCATGAGCCCCGAGCGCGTGCTCTCCAGGTCGACGAGCTCGTAGCCCAGGCTTGCGAGCGTCCCGCGCAGCCACGCCTCGCGGTCCGAAACCGGTTTCACAAACAAAAAATGGGCCGAGGCCCATCTCCACTTTGAAACCGAAAGATTTTAGCACCGATCCTCCGCCCCGGCCAGCCTGACGCCGCTCCGCGCCGCCCGGGTCCGTCCGGCCGGCACTCCCGTGAAGGGCCCCCAGAGTGTTGCACAAATGCAACATTCGGGACATTTATTTGTTGGATAAATCACAGGCTGTCGCTATCATCGCTGCCGTTGTCAACGGCCTAGAAGGACTAGAAAACACAGGCTTGCTCCCTTCTCAAATCCTTGTTTCGCAATACTTTTCAACTCCTGGGGGTTTCATAATGAATCCTAGAATGAAAAAGCTTTCCTTCGCCCTGGCGCAGGTACTGGGCGTAGGCGTGGCGGTGACGGTCGCTTCGGCGCCGGCCTTCGCCCAGCAAGACCAGACGGCCCAGACCAAGGAAAGGATCGAGGTCACCGGTTCGAGCATCAAGCGCGTCGAGGGCGAGTCCGCGCTCCCGGTCACGGTGATCAGCCGCGAGGAAATCCAGAAGTCCGGGGCGACGACCCCGATGGAGCTGCTGAACCTCATCTCGGCCAACAACAGCCTGGGCAACACCAACCTGAACCAGACGATCGGCGCCGCGACGCTGTCGGCGCAGACCGCCTCGCTGCGCGGCTTGCAGGGCGCCCACACCCTGGTGCTCGTGAACGGCAAGCGCGTGAACGGCTTCGCCGGCGAGATCCAGGGCGTGCAGGGCGTGAACCTCGCCATCATCCCGTTCGCCGCCATCGAGCGCGTCGAGATCCTGAAGGACGGTGCCTCGGCGGTCTACGGCTCGGACGCGATCGCCGGCGTGATCAACTTCATCCTGCGCTCCGACTACAAGGGCGCGGAGGTCACGGCCTGGTACGGCTCGCCCACCCGCAGCGGCGGGGGCGACCAGGAGAAGTACAGCGGCGTCGTGGGGTTCGGCGACCTGAACCGGGACCGCTACAACGTCTTTTTCTCGGCCTCCTACGACCACCAGAAGCCCCTCTACCAGAACGAGCGTGACTTCTCGCGCGACTCCACGCGCGAGTTCCTGCAGCTCGGCGGCTTCGCGGGCTCGAGCAACACGTTCCCGGCCAACATCACGACCGGCGGCATCGGCGTGCCCGGCGGTTGCACGGACACGGTGAGCCCGTTCGGCCTGGTGAACGTGCCGCTCTTCGGCATCGGATGCACCGAGGACTTCTCGGCGCTCAACGGTGTCGAGGCCATCCCCGACAACAAGAACACGAACTTCTTCGGCCAGGCCAAGTTCCAGATCACCAACAACTGGCAGGCCTACGCCACGGCGCTCTACTCGGAGGACAAGAACCACTTCATCATCCAGCCGACGCCGATCTCGAACGTCTTCACCTTCGGCCCGAACGGCGAATTCCCGGGCACCATCCTGATCCCCCCCTCGAGCCCGTACTACCCGCACGACCTCGCGCAGGCCGCCGGCGTCGACGGCCAGCCGCTCAACGTGCGCTGGCGCGGCTTCGACGTCGGCTACCGCGACACGACCGACACCAACAAGGGCGGCCAGGTCGTGGTGGGCGTGAAGGGCACGATCGCCAACCGCTGGGACACGGACGTGTCGTACGCCTACTCCGAAGGCAAGACGATCGAGCACCTGAACAACGGCTTCGTGCGCTACTCGCAGATCCTGCCGCTGCTCAACAGCGGCGTCGTGAACGTGTTCGGGCCCAACACCCCGGACGTGCAGGCCCGAGCTGGACGCGACCAAGTTCATCGGCGACGTGATCCAGGACAAGGCGACCACCAAGGCCCTCAACGCGAAGATCTCGGGTGACCTCTTCAACCTGCGCGCCGGCGCGGTGGCCGGCGCCGTCGGCGTCGACTTCCGCAAGGAGACGCTGGACCAGCAGTCGGATCCCGCGCTCTTCACGGGCGACCTCACGGGGTACGGCGGCGGCATCCTGCCGGTGTCCGGCAATCGCGACGTGAAGGCCGCCTACGCCGAGGTGAACGTGCCGATCATCCGCACGCTGGAAGCGGACCTGGCGGTGCGCACCGACGACTACAGCGACTTCGGCCGCACCACGAACCCGAAGGTGAGCCTGCGCTGGCAGCCGAACCGCGACGTGCTGGTGCGCACCTCCTACGGCCAGGGCTTCCTCGCGCCGTCGCTCTACCAGCTGTTCCTGCCGCAGCAGCCGGGTGTCTCGCAGACGGGCCAGTCCGACCCGATCCGCTGCCCGGTCACCAACGACACCGGCATCGACTGCGAGACGCAATTCGGCATCACGTTCGGGGGCAACCCGGACCTGAAGCCGGAGGAGTCCGAGCAGGCCACGTTCGGCATCGTCTTCGAGCCCACCAACGCGTTCTCGATCTCGGCGGACTACTTCAAGATCCGCCTGAACAACGCGATCACGAACGGCATTCCGGTCACCACGATCCTCGGTGACCTGGCCCAGTTCGGCTCCCTCGTGACGCGCGGCCCGGTGGACCCGAACTTCCCGAACCTGCCGGGGCGCATCCTCGCGATCGACCAGCGGTACATCAACCTGGGGGCGACCCACATCGAGGGCGTGGACGTCGAGGCGCACTACAAGTGGCCGCAGATGAGCTGGGGGCGCGTGCGGTTCGACCTGAACGGCACGTACTTCCGCCGCTACGACTTCCAGAACCTCGACGGGTCGTATTCGGGCACCATCTCGAACGCCTTCGGCTCCAACGTGACGGGCGTGATCCCGCGCTGGAAGCACTACGCGCAGTTCACGCTGGACACGGGGCCGTGGTCGTTCTCCCTGGCCAACACGTTCCAGTCGAGCTACGTGGACTGGCAGACGGACCTCAACGGCGACATGCGCCGGGTGAGCTCGATGAGCCTGTGGGACGTGCAGGGCCAGTACAGCGGCCTCAGGCACTTCGTCTTCACGCTCGGCGTCAAGAACGTGCTCGACACCAACCCGCCGAAGACGAACCAGCAGAACACGTTCCAGGCCGGCTACGACCCGTCGTACTACGACGCGCGGGCCCGGTTCGTGTACGGCCAGGTGAAGTACGAGTTCCGGTAACCGCAGCACCACCTCCGGATGGGAAAGGGGCCGCAAGGCCCCTTTTTCATTGGGATAGAATCGAGCGACGCATGAAGCCCTACCTCGACCTCCTCGGCCACATCCTCGAGCACGGCGCGCGCAAGGAGGACCGCACCGGCACCGGCACGCTTTCCGTCTTCGGCCGGCAGATGCGCTTCGACCTCGCCGAGCGCTTCCCGCTCGTGACGACCAAGAAGATCCACGTGAAGAGCGTGATCCACGAGCTGCTCTGGTTCCTGCAAGGCAGCACGAACGTCGCGTACCTGCACGACAACGGCGTCACCATCTGGGACGAGTGGGCCGACGCGCGCGGCGAGCTGGGGCCGGTGTACGGCTACCAGTGGCGCTCCTGGCCGGCGCCCGACGGGCGGCACATCGACCAGGTCGCCCAGGTGCTCGAGCAGATCCGGCGCGACCCCGCGTCCCGGCGCCTGGTCGTGTCCGCCTGGAACGTGGCCGACATCCCGCGCATGGCGCTGGCGCCCTGCCATGCCCTCTTCCAGTTCTACGTGGCCGAGGGGAAGCTTTCCTGCCAGCTCTACCAGAGGAGCGCCGACGTCTTCCTGGGCGTGCCCTTCAACATCGCCTCGTACGCGCTGCTGACCCTCATGGTGGCGCAAGTGACGGGACTGGCGCCCGGGGAGTTCGTCCATACCCTGGGTGACGCGCACCTGTACCTGAATCACCTGGCGCAGGCGCGCGAGCAGCTGGGTCGCGAGCCCCGAGCGCTGCCCCGCATGCGGCTCAATCCCGCCGTGAAGGATCTCTTCGCCTTCCGCTACGACGACTTCGCCCTCGAGGGCTACGACCCGCACCCGGCGATCCGGGCGCCCATCGCCGTCTGACCATGATCCGATCGCTCGTGGTGGCCGTCGCCCGCAACGGCGTCATCGGACGCGACAACGCCCTGCCCTGGCGGCTCGCGGCCGACCTCGCGCACTTCAAGCGTGTGACCCTGGGACACCCGGTCGTGATGGGCCGGCGCACGCACGAGTCGATCGGCCGCGCCCTCCCCGGGCGCCACAACATCGTGGTCACGCACAACCGCGGCTACCGGGCGCCCGGCTGCACCGTGGTGCATTCGCTCGATGCCGCTTGGGCTTCGGCGGGCGACGCCGACGAAGTGTGCGTGATCGGGGGTACGCGGCTTTTCGAGGAGTCGCTCCCGCTCGCGGACATGATCCACCTGACGGAGGTGGAGGCGGACGTCGAGGGGGACACGTACTTCCCGCCGTTCGACCGCAGCGCCTGGCGGGAGGTGGAAACGGGACGCCACCCCGCCGACGAGCGCAACGCCTATCCCGTGCGCTTCCTGCGGCTCGAGCGCCTCGGCACGCCGCGCGGCGCCTAGCGCCGGTCGTCGTCCTTGTCGTCGTTGAGCCGGCGCGAGAACTTGCTCACCACCCGGCCGTTCGCATCGAAGGTGACCGAGAACTCGGACAGGTAGCCCCACGTGTCGAGGTAGCGGTACGACCAGGCCACCTGGTGCTGGCGGGAGAACTCCATCGTCTCGCCCGGCGGGCCGATCATCCGCAGGATGTCGTCCTGGCTCTGCCCGGGGTGGATCGGGAAGAAATGGTCGTCGTCGAGCACCTGGTCTATGGAGCGCAGGACGCCGTCGGGCCCCACATGGGCGATGAACGTCTGCACGCCGAGGGGACCTCTGGGGTAGATGAGCTCGTGCGAGCCGTCGGCTGCGGCGAGCCTCAGGGCGGGCGCGCCCATCACGCGCGCCACGTCGCTTTCGGTGTCCGTGCCGGGGCGCAGGCCCGCCCCGCCGTACGAAGCGCAGCCCGCGAGGAGCGCGGCGGCGAGCAAGGAAATGGCGCGTTTCATGGTCCCATCCTACGACAGGTCGCGGGCCGCGTCGTTCGTGGAGGAGAACAGTCCCCGGCGCACCCTATTCCGGCCCCCGCCGGCTTGGCTTAGGATGGGCACGGGAGGTGACCATGAAACACATGGCATGGCTGGCCGCGGTGCTCGCGCCCGCGCTCGCGCTCGCGGCGCACGCCGAGATCTACAAGTGGGTCGACGAGAAGGGCCACACGCAGTACGGGCAGGTGCCGCCGGCCGGCGTCGAGGCGAAGCGCATGAGCGTCTCCGGCAACGGCGGCGCGCCGGACGCTGTCTCCGCCGACAAGGCGAAGGAGGACGCCCCTCGGGCGAGCGCGCACGAGGCGGCCAAGCCCCTGGAGCCGAAGGCCCGGGCCGAGCGCTGCAAGTTCGAGCGCGACCAGCTGGCGGTCCTCGAGGCCGGGGATGTCACGTACCGCGACGAGAAGGGACTGCGGCACATCCTCGCACCGGAGAAGCGCGCCGCGGCACTGAAGCAGGTGCAGGAGAACGTGAAGCGCTACTGCCCCTGAGAATTGGTAGGGCGTATTGCGGATCGAACCAATGACCAACGGATTAAAAGTCCGCTGCTCTACCAGCTGAGCTAACGCCCCGGAGAAACGGCGAATTTTAGCGTTCGGCGCGAAACCGGTCAACGAACCGGGAGGGTTTGCCCGCGCGCGCTATGCCTCGCGCATCATGCGCCAATACTGGTACTTCATGGTGCGGGCGGAACCGGCGACGATCGACGGCGAAGGTCGAGGATCGAGCCCAGCGCCAGGGTCGAGAAGCCCGGTGAGCCCCTGCCCGATCGTGCAACCGAGCGCCGTCATGCCGCCGAAGCCCATCAGCGTCCCGCCTACCATGTGGTTCGCCCGTGTCGCCCGCGTCGCGGAAGCCCTCCCAGCGGAAGGTGCGCGAGGCGAGCGCGTACGCGAGCGAGCCCACGATCATTCCCGCGACCGACGGCGACGCCGAAGTCACGATCCAGCGACGCGTCGCTCCAGAGCATCAGGTATCTCGAGCGCGTAGGCGACCGGCGGCCACGAACGAGAGCGACTCGATGCGTGCGGCTGTTGGTGCCCATGTACATGGTCTCGAGCGTGTTCGGGTTCTCCCCAGTAGCCGATGTGGCCGCTGAGGTACCACCCGCCCACGACCACCAGGCCCGTGACGACGCCGCCCAGGTGTGCTCGAAGCTCGCGCGGAACTCGCGGTCCTCGATACACGAACGCGAGCAGCCCGCCCCGGCCACGAGCGCCGAGACGATCACGATCCACGTTCCTTGCGCGACCCCGGTCGCCTCGCCATCAGCGTCGGCAGGTCCTGGCCGCCGGGCAGCGCGAGCAGGTCTTTCGCCAGCAGTCGATCCACCGGGCGCGCCGATCGCGAAGAGCCCCTTGAGGCTCATGTAGGCGGCGATGCCGAGGAAGACGAAGACGACCACCGACTTGAGGTTGCCGGCGCCGATCCGGATCAGCGTCTTGCGCCGCAGCCCGACCCGAGCGTCATGCCGACGCCGAACAGGAACCCGCCGAGATGAACGACAGCCAGGTGAAGCTCGGCGTCTGTGTAGATCGACTTCGAAAGGTCGACCACGCCCGCGAGTTGCAGCGCCTTGGCCCCGAGGATCGCGACGGCGATCGCGAGCAGCCACATGCGCATGCGGTTGAAGTCGCCCATGTTCACCCACGTCGGAGACCGCGCCCATGGTGCAGAAGTCGGTCCTGTTGCCGACCGCGCCGAAGACGAACGCCAGCGCGAACGCGCCCCAGGCCACCACCACTGCCGCGTGCGTCATGCCCCCCATGCGTTCCTCCTCCTGTTTCGGGCCGAATTCTAGCGTAGCCCCCGGGGGGTTCGGCCGCGCTCCCGGTACACGGGTGGGGTCGGGAAGCCCCGCCGCCCGGAAGCCCTCGCGCCGGATGCGGCACGCGTCGCACGCGCCGCAGGCGCGCCCGTCGGCGTCGGCGTCGTAGCAGGAGACCGTGAGCGAGAAATCGACGCCGAGCGCCCGGCCGCGGCGCACGATGTCGGCCTTCGTGAACCGCAGGATCGGCGCCTCGATCGCGATGGGGCGCCCCTCGACCGCGCGCTTCGTAGCGAGGTTCGCCAGCCGCGCGAACGCATCGAGGAATTCCGGGCGGCAGTCCGGATAGCCGGAGTAGTCGACGGCGTTGGCGCCGGTGAAGATCGCCTCCGAGGCGCTCACCTCGGCATGGGCGAGGGCGAGGGCGAGCAGGATCGTGTTGCGCGCGGGGACGTAGGTGATCGGGATGCCGCTCGGCGGGTGCGGTCGGCACCGCGATCGCGGGATCGGTGAGCGCGGAGCCGCCGAACGCCCCCAGCTCGACGCGCACCACGCGGTGCTCGGCCGCGCCGAGCGCGCGCGCGACGCGCGCGGCGGCGGCGAGCTCCGAGCGGTGCCGCTGGCCGTAGTCCACCGAAAGCGCGCGGCACGTCCAGCCCCCGGCACGCGCGATCGCGAGCACCGTGGCCGAATCGAGCCCGCCCGAGACGAGGACGACCGCGGACTTCAAGCCGGTTGGGGCTAGCGGCGCAGCGCCGCCAGCCGGGTGCGCGCCTTGCCCGCCGCTTCCGTGCCGGGATAGCGCGCCACGATGTCCTCCAGCGTGTTGCGCGCGCTTCCCGCGTCCCCCTGCTCGAGCTGGATGGCCGCGATCGCGAGCAGCGCGTCGGGGACCTTGGCCGACCGGGGGTACGTGGCGATGAGGGACTGCTGCGCGGCGAGCGCCTTGCGGTAGTCCCTGACGTTCGCGTAGCTGATGCCGATCCAGTATTCCGCGTTCGGCGCGAGCTGGCTCGACGGGTGGTCCTTGAGGAACGCGCGGAAGGCGTCGATCGCGGAGGGAAAGTCGTTGCGGCGGAAGAGGTTGGAGGCCGCGTCGTACGCCTTCATCTCGCGCGCCTGGTCCTCGCGGGTCGGCCCGGGGCCCCCGGCCGCGTCGCCCCCGGCGGCGGCGCCGCCCTCCGCGGCCGGCGTTTCGGCCCCCGCCGCGGGAGCCCCGGAGGCGTCGGCGGAGGCGGCAGGGGCGGCGCCGGCGGCGCCCGGCGCCGACCCGGGTGCCGACCCGGCCGCCGCCGTCTCGAGCCGCTTCAGGCGCGAGTCGAGGTCGAGGTAGAAGTCGCGCTGGCGCTTGCGGATCTGCTGGTTGTCGTTCGCGAGCACCTCGAGCTGGCCGCGCAGCTTGGCGATCTCCGCGTTCAACTGCTCGATCTGCTGCAGCAACTCGACCACCCCGATGTTGCGGATCTGCTTCTCGAGGTTCTCGATGCGCGCCGTGTTCTGGCGGCTCTGCTGGGCGAGATCGTCGCGCAGCGCGTCGATGCGGCGGCGCGCCTCCTCGTCGTCGAAGAGGCCGGCGTGCGCCGGAAGCGCGCCCGCCCACGCGAGCGCGGCCGCGGCGAGAAGCCGCGCGCAGCGGCTATTCCACCGTGTAGCGGATGTCGGCACGGCGGTTCTTCGCCCAGGCTTCCTCGTCGTGTCCGGTGGCCACCGGCTTCTCCTCGCCGAAGCTCACGGTCTCGACGTGCGAGTCGGCCACGCCGAGCACGGTCATGACCTTCTTCACCGCCTCCGCGCGGCGCTGGCCGAGCGCGAGGTTGTACTCGCGGCTGCCGCGCTCGTCGCAGTTGCCCTCGATGCGGGCGCGCGACTCCTGGTGGTCGGTCATGTAGCGCGCATGCGCCTGGATGAGCCCGCGGTACTCGTCCTTCACCGCGTTGGAGTCGAAGTCGAAGTAGACGCTGCGCTTGGACAGGATGTTGTTCGGGTCGTGGAGCGGATTGCCCTCGACCCGGGAAGTCTGGGTGGGCGTGGCCGTCGAGCCCTCGGACGGCGCGGTCGCCGCCGTGCCGGGCGCGCTCGCGCGCTCGCTCACCGGTGCCTCGTGCTTCGGCTCGTTGCTGGCGCACGCGGCGGCCAGCATGGCAAGGGCCAGATACAGCGGGGCTTTCTTCATTACGTTCTCCCTCCTTGGGTTATCGATGAAAGGCGGTGGCGGTGCGCGGGGTCCGGTTGCCCCGCTCGATCATTGCGTGGGCATCGGCCCCCACGCAGGGTCCTGCACGTCTCCTGCCGCCGAGGTGAGCCGCTGGCGCACCCGGCCGTCGCCCGAGACGGCGGCGAGCTGCCCGCGCCCGGCGGCCTGCGCCTCGTAGAGGATCATCTTACCGTTCGGCGCCCACGAGGGCGAGTCGTCGAGGCTGCCGTCGGTGAGGGCCTGGACGAGCCCCGTGGCCAGCTCCAGCGTGGCGATGCGATACCGCCCGGCGTCGCCGCGCTGCACGAACGCGAGGTAGCGGCCGTCGGGGCTGTAGCGCGGGCCGACGTTGTAGCTGCCCTCGAAGGTGAGGCGCTGGGCGGGGCCGCCCTGGGCGGGCATCTTGTAGAGCTGGGGCGTGCCGCCGCGGTCGGAGGTGAACGCGATCCATTGCCCGTCCGGGGAGTACGACGGCTGCGTGTCGATGCCGGCGGAATCGGTGAGGCGATCGGGGGCGCCGCCCCCGGCCGGGATGCGGTAGAGCTGCGTCAGCCCGTCCTTCGAGAGGGCCACGGCGAGCGAGCGCCCGTCGGGCGACCAGGCGGGGGCGCTGTTGTTGCCGCGGAAGTTGGCGACGATGCGCGTGGTGCCGCGCGCGAGGTCCTGCACCACCACCATCGGCTTCTTCTGGTCGAACGAGACGTAGGCGATGCGGCTGCCGTCCGGCGACCACGCGGGCGACATGATCGGCTGGCGCGAGGCGAGGATCGTCTGCGCGTTGTAGCCGTCCGCGTCCGCCACCTGCAGCTCGTAGCGTTCCGCGCGCTTCACGACGTAGGTGATCTTCGTCGAGAAGACGCCCTTGTCGCCCGTGAGCCGCTCGTAGATCACGTCGGCGATGCGGTGGGCGGTGGCGCGCAGCTGCACGGGGGCGACCACGTACGAGTAGCTCGCGAGCTGCGCCTGCTTGGGCACGTCGAAGAGCCGGAAGCGCACCTCGACGCGCCCGCCCGGCGCCGCGTCGATCTTGCCGATCACGAGCGCCTCGGCGGCGCGCGCGCTCCAGTCGCCGAAGTTCACCTCGGAGGGCTCCGTGGGCAACGGCTCCACGCCGGCCGTGCCGACCAGGCGGAAGAGGCCGGTGCGCGCGAGGTCCGCGCCGACCACGGTGCTCACGGGCTGGGGCTGCGACGACTCGCCGGCGAAGGACGCCACGGCGATGGGAACCTGCCGCCCGCCGCTGGTCGTGATGTCGATGGTGAGCTGGGCATGGGCCGCGGCTGCAAGCAGGCACGTCCCGAGGAAGAGGAGGAATCGCTTCATGTTTGGGCTGGTCGGCGGCGCGGCGCGGCGCTAGCGATCGTGTTGGATGTCGAGGATCAGGTCGCGGAATTGCGGGAACAGTTCGGAGTTCGCGGGCGGCACGGGCAGCGGCTGGGCGCTGCGGATCGCCCGCTCGATGGCCGTATCGTATACCCGATTGCCGCTCGACTTGACGACCTGGATATCGAGCACGTCGCCGCCCGGCAACACGCGGATGCGCACCTTCACCTGCGGCTTGCCGGTCACGGTATCGGGAATGTTGGCGTGATTGCGGATCGCCGCCTTGATCCGGTTCGTCCACTTGTCGATCTCGGCCTGGCGCGCCGCGGCGGCGGCCGCGGCGGCCGCACGCTCGGCCTCGGCCTTGGCCCGCGCCTGCTCCTCGAGCCGCTCCTGCTCCTCGCGCTTCTTGCGGGCGATCTCCTCCTGGCGCTGCTTCTCGAGCCGCTCGCGCTTCTCGCGCGCGGCCTTTTCCCGCGCGGCCTTGTCGCGTGCGGCCTGCTCCCGCGCGGCCTTCTCGCGCGCGGCCCGCTCCCGCTCGGCCTGCTCGCGCTGCGCCCTTTCGCGCTCGGCCTTCTCGCGCGCGGCCTTCTCGGCGATGGCCGGGTCGGGCACCGGCGGCTTCGCCTCGGGCGGCTTCTGCGCGAGCTCGGGCGCCGGAGGGTACTGCGGCCGGGGGGGCGGCTTCGGCGGGGGCTTCGGCTCGGGCTCGGGCTTCGGCGCGGGCTGCGGCTTCGGCTCGGGCTTCGGCTGCGGCTTCGGCTCGGGCTTCGGCTGCGGCTTCGGCTGCGGCTTCGGCGCGGGCTTCGGCTGCGGCTTCGACTCGGGCTTCGACGGCAGCTTGTCCCACAGGTCCGCCTGGACCGGCGCCGAGGGCGGGTTCTGCCAGTTCACGCCGAAGACGATGAGCGCGATGAAGAGCACGTGCACGAGCACGGCGAGCACGATCGCGCGCAGCCGGCCGGGCTGGCGGCGCTTCTCGAGCGCGGGCGGCGTGGCGGGCGCGCGCTTCACCGGGCCGGTCGCGCGAGCAGGCCCACCCGCTTCACCTGGTTCCTCTGCAGCACGTCGAGGACCTGCAGCACTTCCTCGTAGCGCGCGTTGCGGTCGCCGGCGATGACCACCGCCTGGCCGGGGTGCGCGGCCTGCGCGTCGCGCAGGTACTGCACGAGCTGGCGCCGGTCGAGCCTCACCTCGCCGGGCCCCTGGTTGCGGTCGACCACGGCGAGCTCTCCGCCGGCGCGCACGCGCACCTCGAGCGGGGCCACGGCCGGGTCGAGCCGCTGCCCCACCTGGGGCAGGTCGATCTGGCCGGGGTTGATGAGGGGAGCGGTCACCATGAAGATGATGAGCAGCACGAGCATCACGTCGATGTAGGGCACGACGTTGATCTCGGCCATGGCCCGGCGCTGGCGCATCAGCGCGGCCTCTGCACGGCGGTGGTCGTCATGTCGCGCTCGCCCGTGTGGGCCTGGCGCTGCAGGATGTTCTGCAGAACTCCTCCATGAAGCTCTCGAAGCGGGTGGCCAATCGGTCGATCTCGTGGCTGAAGCGGTTGTAGGCGATGACGGCCGGGATCGCGGCGAACAGGCCCATCGCCGTGGCCACCAGCGCCTCGGCGATGCCGGGCGCGACCTGCGCGAGGGTGGCCTGGGCGACGCTCGAAAGCCCCCGGAAGGCGTTCATGATCCCCCACACCGTGCCGAAGAGGCCGATGTAGGGGCTGACCGACCCGACCGTGGCGAGGAACGACAGGTGCGACTCGAGCACGTCCATCTCGCGCTGGTAGGTGGCGCTTCATCGCGCGCCGGGTGCCGTCGAGGAGCGCGGAGATGTCGGAGCCGGCCCGGCCCTTCAACTTCAGGAACTCCTTGAATCCCGCCTCGAAGACGCGCTCCATGCCGGCGGCCGCGTACCTCCCGCTCGAGGCGCGCTGGTACAGCCCCACCAGGTCGGAGCCGCTCCAGAAGTCGCGCTCGAACTCGTCGGCCTGCTGGCGCGCCCGGCGGATGGCGAAGAGCTTCATGAAGATGTACGTCCACGACAGCATCGAGGCGCACGCGAGCAGGGCCATCACGAATTTCACGATGACGCTCGCGTTCGTGATCATCGAGAGGATGGTGATGTCTTGGGTGACGGTCATGGCGTCGGTCCGCTCAGGTGGCGGCCTCCATCTTGCGCTTGAGGGGCTCGGGGAACTGCGCCGGCTTCATCGCCTCGCCGCAGACGCAGGCCACCGCCACCCGGGCCCGCGCCAGCACCTCGCCCTCGCGCCGCACCTCCTGCGCGAACTGGCAGCGCACGCGCCCGAGCGACTCGAGCTGGACGCTCACCGCGAGGTTGTCGTCCAGCCGGGCCGGCTTCACGAATTCCACGGCGATCGACGAGACGACGAGCCAGACGCGGTGCTCGCGCGCGAGCGCCTGATGGTCGAAGCCGAGGTGGCGCAGCCACTCCGTGCGCGCGCGCTCGAGGAACTTGAGGTACTCGGCGTGGTAGACGACCCCGCCCGCGTCGGTGCTCTCGTAGTAGACGCGCATGGGGAAGGAGTAGACGAAGAGCTCGGGCTGGAGCGCGGGGCGCATGGCGATGCGCGTCACGGGAAGAGGTCTCCCGGCCCCTTGCCGCCGTCCTGCACCAGGCCGAAGTGGCGGTAGGCGAGCGGCGTGGCGATGCGCCCGCGCGGCGTGCGCTGCAGATAGCCCTGCTGGATCAGGTACGGCTCGAGCACGTCCTCGATGGTGTCGCGCTCCTCGCCGATCGCGGCGGCGAGGTTGTCCACGCCCACCGGGCCGCCGGCGAACTTCTCGATCACGGCCAGCCAGCAGCTTGCGGTCCATCAGGTCGAGGCCGAGCGCGTCGACGTCGAGCATGCGCAGCGCGGCATCGGCGACTGCTCGGCGATCACCGTGCCCGTCGGCCTTGACCTGCGCGTAGTCGCGCACGCGGCGCAGCAGCCGGTTGGCGATGCGCGGCGTGCCGCGCGAGCGGCGCGCGATCTCGAGCGCGCCTTCGTCGTCGATCGCGACCTCCAGCAGCGCTCGCCGAGCGGTGCACGATGCGCGTGAGCTCCTCCGGCGTGTAGAACTCGAGCCGCGCGACGATGCCGAAGCGGTCGCGCAGCGGGTTGGTCAGCATGCCGGCGCGCGTGGTGGCGCCCACCAGGGTGAACGGCGGCAGGTCGAGCTTGACCGAGCGCGCCGCCGGCCCCTCGCCGATCATGATGTCGATCTGGTAGTCCTCGAGCGCCGGGATAGAGGATCTCCTCGACCACCGGCGACAGGCGGTGGATCTCGTCGATGAACAGCACGTCGTTGCGGCTCGAGGTTGGTGAGGATCGCCGCGAGGTCGCCCGGCCGCTCCAGCACCGGGCCCGAGGTCTGGCGCAGGTTGACGCCCATCTCGCGCGCGATGATGTGCGCCAGCGTGGTCTTGCCCAGCCCCGGCGGGCCGAACAGCAGCACGTGGTCGAGCGCCTCGCTGCGCGCGCTGCGCCGCCTCGATGAAGATCTCGAGCTGCTCGCGCACCTTCTCCTGGCCGACGTACTCGGCGAGCGACGCCGGGCGCAGCGCCCGCTCGATCGCCTTCCTCCTGCACGGCGAGGCGGGCTTCGCCGAGATCAGGCGGTCGGTTTCGACGCTCACGTCGGATTTGGCCGAGAGCGCTTCAGCGCCTGCGCGGATGCCGTCGGCGACGCTGCAGCTCCGCGGGCAGGCTGCTTGACCGCCGGCTGAGCGCCTCGCTTGTCGCTGTAGCCGAGCGCGACGCAGCGCGTTCAGGATGTCGCCGCGCCCGGGCGCGGCGCGCGGCGCCCGCCGCGCCCGGCCGGCGGCTCCGGCAGCTTGTCCTTGCAGCTCGAGCAGCAGGCGCTCGGCGGTCTTCTTGCCGATGCCCGGGCACCTTCGTCAGCCGCGCCGCGTCCTGCGCGGCCACCGCCTGCGCCAGTCGGCCACCGACAGCCCCGACAGCAGCGCGAGCGCGACTTCGGGCGCCGACGCCCGCTCATCCTGCAGCAGCTGGCGGAACGCGGCGCGCTCGGCTTCAGTGCCGAAGCCGTAGAGCAGCTGCGCGTCCTCGCGCACGACGAGATGCGTGAGCAGCGTCACGCGCTCGCCGGTCGCGGCAGGTTGTAGAAGGTGCTCATCGGCACGTCGACCTCGTAGCCGACGCCGTGCGACGATCGACCACCACCTGGGGCGGGTTCTTCTCGACCAGCACGCCCGCGATGCGGCCGATCACGCCCGCGCCCTCAGACGATGCGACCGGCGCGCACGCGCCGTGCCGCGCGCGGGCGATCGCGCCCGAGGCCGAGCCCGCCGTGGGCATGGCAGATGGCGCAGGCGAGCGCGTCGGCCGCGTCGGAGGCTGGGCTCGCCGGGCAAGGCGAGCAGCCGCCGCACCATCTCCTGCACCTGCTCCTTGGTCGCCTGCCCGCTGCCGACCACCGCCTGCTTCACCTGCAGCGCCGTGTACTCGGCCACCGGCAGCCCCGCCAGCACCGCCGCGCAGATCGCCGCGCCGCGCGCCTGGCCCGAGCAGCAGCGTCGATTGGGGATTCACGTTCACGAACACCTTCTCGACGCGCGCACCTCGCCGGGCGCGCTAGCGCGCGATCACCTCGCGCCAGGCCGCGCAGGATCACCTCCGAGGCGCTCGGCGAGCGGCGTGCGCGCGTCCGAGCGCACGCACCCGCTCGCGACGTAGCGCGAGCTTGGCGCCGCGTCTTCTCGATGACGCCGAAGCCCGTGACGCGCAGGCCGGGATCGATGCCGAGGATGCGGACGCTCGCGCTCACGCGCTAGGCCAGCGACGGCGGTGGTGTAGACGTCCTGCACGTCGTCGAGGGACTCGAGCGCGTCGAGCAGCTTCTGCATGCGCTGGCCGCGTCGTCGCCCGCCAAGTCGCGCCTCGGTCGTCGCGGCTTCATCGTGACCTCGGCCAACTCCGGCTTGAAGCCCGGCCTTCTCGAGCCGCTCGCTTCACGGCCGCGAATCCTCCGGCGCGCGCAGCACTTCGATGCGACCGTCCTCGTTGGTCACCACGTCCTCGGCGCCCGCCTCGAGCGCCGCCTCCATCACCTTGTCCTCGCTCGGTGCCGGGCGCGAACACGAACTGGCCGCAGTGCCTGAACAGGAACGCCACCGAACCGTCGGTGCCGAGGTTGCCGCCGTACTTGGCGAACGCGTGCCGCACGTCGGCGACGGTGCGCGTGCGATTGTCGGTCATGCAGTCGACCATCACCGCCGCGCCCGCCACGGCCCGTAGCCCTCGTAGCGCACCTCCTCGTAAGCTCACGCCCTCCAGCCCGCCGGTGCCGCGCTTGATCGCGCGCTCGATGTTGTCCTTCGGCATGTTGTGCTCGCGTCGCCTTGTCCATGGCGAGGCGCAGGCGCGGGTTGCATCTCCGGATCGCCGCCGCCCAGGCGCGCCGCCACGGTGATTTCCTTGATCAGGCGGGTGAAGATCTTGCCGCGCTTGGCGTCCTGGCGGCCCTTGCGGTGCTGGATGTTCGCCCACTTGCTGTGACCTGCCATATGGGTCTTCCGATCGTGCTCGAGCGCCAGACGCCCGGGAAAACGTAATGGTAACATTCGCTTCCCGCCCTTCTCCAGAGAGCGAGCGCCTGGGAAGCGCCTGTCGGATGCGGGAGCGTCCGCGGGGCGGGAGACGACAAGATCACGCGGCCACAGGGGGAGCGGCGACGATGGCGAAGACCGGGGAGCGCAAGGCGCAGATCCTGCAGACCCTCGCGGCCATGCTGGAGGACCCGAAGGGCGAGCGCATCACCACGGCCCTCCTCGCCGCCCGCCTCGACGTCTCCGAGGCCGCCCTCTACCGGCACTTCTCCAGCAAGGCCCAGATGTTCGAGGGCCTCATCGAGTTCATCGAGCAGACCGTCTTCAGCCTCGTGAACCGCATCCAGGCCGACGAGAAGGACGCGATGAAGCAGGTCGAGGCGATCGTCGCCACCCTCCTCGGCTTCGCCCAGAAGAACGCGGGCATGACGCGTGTCCTCACCGGCGACGCCCTCGTGAACGAGGACGAGCGGCTCCAGGCGCGCGTCAACCAGCTCCTCGACCGCCTCGAGGCGAGCGTGCGGCAGAGCGCGCGGCTCGCCGTGACCGCCGGCGCGCTGCCCGCCGAGTGGGACGTGAACGCCTACGCGAACGCGATCCTCGCCTTCGTGATCGGGCGCTGGCACCAGTACGCGAAGAGCGGCTTCAAGCGCGCGCCGATGGAGTTCTGGCCCGGGCAGTGGCGGGTCTTCCACGGCTGAGGCCGCGGCGGCGATGGACGCGGCGCTGCCCGAGCTCGCCACGGCGCGACTGACGGTCCGGCTCGCGCGCCCCGGGATGGAGGCGGCGATGGCGCGATTCCTCGCCGACAACTTCGAGGGGCACCTCGACCGCTGGTCGCCCCCGGCGGCCCCCGCATTCTTCACCGCCGGCTTCTGGCGCGAGCGCCTCGCGCTCGCCGTCGAGGAGTTCCGCGCCGGGCGCTCGGCGCGCTTCGCCCTGCAGGAGGCGGGCAGCGGCGAGCGCGCCCCGATCCTGGGCACCTGCAGCTACACCAACGTCGTGCGCGGCCCGCTCCTCGCCTGCAGCCTGGGCTACCAGATCGCGCGCTCGCACCAGGGCCGCGGCCTGATGGTCGAGGCGCTTACCGCGACGAACGCCTTCGTCTTCGACCGCCTGCGCCTGCACCGGATCATGGCGAGCTACCGGCCGGAGAACAGCCGCAGCGCCCGGGTGCTCGAGCGGCTGGGCTTCGCGCGCGAGGGGATCGCGCGCGACTTCCTCTTCATCGACGGGGCCTGGCGCGACCACGTGCTCACCGCCCTCGTGCACCCGGCCTTCGACCCGCGCTGGGTGGAGGCGGCCGGGCAGCGCTAGCCGAGCGGCTCGCCGGCGGACGCCTCGGCGAGCCGCGCCGTCGCCTCGCCGGCCGGCTGCCCGCGCGGATGGAAGTCGATGGCCGCGCGCAGCCGCTCGAAGCGCGCGAAGAGCGCCTCCGGACTGTCCGCGCCCACGTTGAAGATGCCGTAGCGGTAGCTGCCCAGCCATTTCACCTCGCGCGCGAGGTCGGCGCCGCGCTTCGGATAGATCATGAGCCTGCCGTCCGCGTTCTGCCGCCGCAGCGCCTCCAGCTCGCCGCGGGCGGGCCAGCGCGCCAGTCCCGTGCCGGCCAGGTCGCGCAGCACGAAGCTCGCCGCGTGCCGCTCCCGCCCGGCGCCGCGCAGCACCCTCGGCTCCTCGCCGCATTCGAGCGCCAGCACCGCGTCGAAGAGGCTGTAGCCGTCCACCCGCTCGAAGAGGTCGTAGAACTGGCCGGCCGCGCGCGGGTTGATCTCGATCACGCGCGGCTCGCCCGAGGCCGGATCGATGCGCATCTCCACGTTGAACATCCCGTGCCCCAGGCCCAGGCCCTCGACGAGGCGTGTGACGAGCGCATCCACGCGCGCGAGCTGGGCGGCGGGCAGCGCCGACGGATACTGGAAGCGCTGGAACTGGTCGGTGCCGGGGAACATGATCGAGTCGACGCAGCCGAGCATCGTGACCCGGCCCTCGCGCACGTAGCCGTTCGCGGTCACCTGCGGGCCGCGCGCGATCTCCTCGCAGACCATGGAGAACGGGTGCTCGCCCAGCGCCGAATGCGCGCGCAGGACGTCGGCGAACGGGCGCACCAGCCGCTCGATGATCGCCCGCTCCAGGAGCCCGAACTCGGCGTGCCGGCGCAGCTCCGCGAAGCTGTCGACCCGGCGCGCGAGGACGGAAAACGCCGCCTTCGCGGGCTTCACGTAGAACGGGAAGGCGAGCGGGACGTCCTCGGGCCGCGCGAAGTCGCGGCGCAGCAGGCCGAAGCGCAGGTTGGCCTGCGGCGCGATCCGCTCGAAGGCCCGCCGCGCGTGGTACTTGTGCTGGATCGCGAGCACGGCCTCGAGGCTCGCGTGGCGCAGCCCCAGACGCTGGGCCACGAGCGAGGCGAGGAAGGGCCCGAACTGCTCGTCGGACGTGACCACGGCGTCGACCGGCGAGCGGCGGTGGCGCCGGACCAGGCGCTCGACGAACGCGAGCGCGTCGAAGGTGAAGAGGCGCAGGTTGTCGGGGAACCGGAACAGGTCGAAGCCGGCGAAGACGAACTCGTGGCGCCCGCGATGGCGCGGATCGGCCGCCGCGGCGAGGTCCCACTCGTCGGGAAAGAGCACCAGGATGCGTCGCGGACGTTCCATGATCGCCTCTACGGACCGGGAGCGCGCCCGGATGCGGGGCGGGCGCAATCAGCCAAGGGTGTCCTCCCAGATGTTGCGGGCCCAGTCGAGCGCGAAGGGGACCTCGGCGGCGTTCATCGCGCGGGATACGCCCCCGGCGCCGGGCACCGGCCGCATGGTGCGCTCCACCGGATCATACTTGTGCACGGACGCCACGTGCATGGCGAGCGCCGGCGCGGCGAAGCTGTAGCACGCATTGGTGAGCGTGGGCGCCGGGTTCGGGGCGCGCCCGCCGATGAGCGCCACCACGGCCGCCGCGCAGGCCTTGCCGTGGCCGTTGGCCATGTGCGCCGACTTGGCCATCGCCGGTGCCGGCATCAGCGCATCTCCCAGCACGTGCACCCCCGGTGCGGCGAGAGATTCGTAGGTGAGCCAGTCGATCCCGCACCAGCGCCCGTCGATCGTCACGAACGGCGCGGCGATGGCGGCCGCCTTCATCGGCGGCAGCACGTTCAGGACGTCGGCGCCCACGTCCTCGAGCTCGAGCTTGAGCGTGCCGGTGGCCGCGTCGATGTCCACCACCTTGCTGTTGGGCCGATAGTCGACGATGCCCGCGTAGAGCTCGGACCAGGCGCGGCGGAAGAGCGCGGGCATCGAGGCCACCTCTCCGTTGGCGTCGAGCACGAGCACGCGTGCGCGCGGCTTCGCCTTCGCCAGCCAGCCGGCCACCAGGCACGCCCGCTCGTACGGAGCCGGCGCGCAGCGAAACGGCCGCTCCGGGATCGAGATCGCGAACACGCCGTCGGCGGGCATCGCCTCGAGCTGCGCGTGCAGCTGCGCGGCCTGCGGGCCCGGCTGCCAGGCGTGCAGCACGCGCCTGCGCGCGGCGGCCGCGCGCAATCCCGGAATCTGCTCCCACATGAAGTCGATGCCGGGAGCCACGATCGCGCGGTCGAAGCGCAGCGGCCCCGAGCGCTCCAGATGCACCTCGCGCCGGCGCGGATCGACGCGCGCGGCGCGGTCGCGCACGAGGCGCACGCCGTGGCGGGCGAGCGGCGAATACGGCAGCGTGATGTCGCCCGGCGTGCGCAGCCCCGCCACGACGAGGTTCGACAGGGGACACGAGACGAACGCGGGCGCGGGCTCGACGAGGACCACCTCGATCGCCGGATCGAGCAGCCGCAGGTACCTCGCCGCGGTGGCGCCGGCGAAGCCGCCGCCCACCACGACGACGCGCGCCTTCGGCCGGCGCGGCGCGGCGCGGGCACCGGCCGCGAGGCCCCCGAGGCACGCGGCGGCGGCGAGGAAGCGGCGGCGGCGCACGTCGCGGCTAGCCGCCCGGCGCCGCGAAGTAGCGCGACAACGCCTCGATCTCCGCGTCGCTGTAGCCGCGTGCGAGCTGGTGCATGACGGTGGCGGCGGCGTTGCCGGCACGGAAGTCGAGCATGCGCTCGCGCAGCTCGCGCGGGTCGCGCCCGGCAAGGCGCGGGATCGAGGAGCCGGCCGCGGGCACCCCGCGCGTGCCGTGGCACGCCGCGCAGCCGGCGGCGAGGTCGCGCACCCCGTCGGGCGCGAGGTTGGGCGGCGCGAAGCGCGCGCCGCGCGACTGCGCGCCGGCGGCCACGCCGGTGGTCGCCGCGGCGAGCGCCAGCGCTCCCAGGCAGGTGCGCAGCGCGCGCGATTCCATGGGGCCTCCCCTTGCACTTGGCCCAAGCATAGCCGATGGCCCGCCCCGGGAGCCGCCGAAAAAAACGCCCGCTCGCGGCGGGCGTGGATGGGGGCGCGCGGCGGCGGTCAGGTCGATTCCACGGACTCGGCCGGCTGGGCCGACTGGGCGATGTCCAGGACGACCTGTCCCTTGTCGTCCACGTCGATCGTCACGCGCCCGCCGCTGGCGAGCTTGCCGAACAGCAGCTCGTCGGCGAGCGCCCTGCGGATCGTGTCCTGGATGAGGCGGGCCATCGGGCGC
Source organism: uncultured beta proteobacterium (assembly GCA_963741815.1). Taxonomy (GTDB): domain Bacteria; phylum Pseudomonadota; class Gammaproteobacteria; order Burkholderiales; family Usitatibacteraceae; genus Usitatibacter. The sequence goes on along the minus strand of CAVUJI010000002.1, from coordinate 180,291 downwards.
GCGCCCATCACCGGGTCGAACCCGTTCTTGGCCAGGAACTTCTTGAGCTTCTCGGTGAAGAGGGCCTCGACCTTCTTCTCCGAAAGCTGCGCCTCCAGCTGCATGAGGAACTTGTCCACCACGCGCAGGATGACATCCTCGTCGAGCGGGGAGAACGAGACGATCGCGTCCAGGCGGTTGCGGAATTCCGGCGTGAACAGGCGCTTGATCTCCGCCATCTCGTCGCCGGCCATCTTGTCCTGCGTGAAGCCCATGGCGTTCTTCGACAGCCCCTCGGCGCCGGCATTGGTGGTCATCACGACCGCCACGTTGCGGAAGTCCGCCTTGCGCCCGTTGTTGTCGGTGAGGGTGCCGTGGTCCATCACCTGCAGCAGGATGTTGAAGATGTCCGGGTGCGCCTTCTCGATCTCGTCGAGGAGCAGCACCGAGTACGGGTGCTTCGTGACCGCCTCGGTGAGGAGCCCGCCCTGGTCGAAGCCCACGTAGCCCGGGGGCGCGCCGATGAGGCGCGAGACCGCGTGCCGCTCCATGTACTCGGACATGTCGAAGCGGATGAGCTCCACGCCCATGATGAAGGCGAGCTGGCGGGCGACCTCGGTCTTGCCCACGCCGGTGGGGCCCGAGAAGAGGAAGCAGCCCACCGGCTTCTGCGGGTTGCCCAGGCCGCTCCTCGCCATCTTGATGGCCGAGGCGAGCGCGTCGATCGCCTTGTCCTGGCCGAACACGGTGGCCTTGAGGTCGCGGTCGAGGTTCTTGAGCGCGCTCCTGTCGTCGTTCGAGACGTTGCGGGTCGGCACGCGCGCGATCTTCGAGATGATCTCCTCGATCTCGGGCTTGCCGATCACCTTCTTCTGCTTGGACTTCGGCAGGATGCGCTGCAGGGCCCCGGCCTCGTCGATCACGTCGATCGCCTTGTCCGGAAGGTGCCGGTCGTTGATGTAGCGGGCCGAGAGCTCCGCGGCGGTGGTGAGCGCGTTGGCGGTGTACTTCACGCCGTGGTGCAGCTCGAAGCGGGACTTGAGCCCGCGCAGGATCTCCACCGTCTCCGGGATCGACGGCTCGTTCACGTCCACCTTCTGGAACCGCCGCGACAGCGCGTGGTCCTTCTCGAAGATCCCGCGGTACTCGTTGTAGGTGGTCGCGCCGATGCACTTCAGGGCGCCCGAGGACAGCGCGGGCTTGAGCAGGTTCGAGGCGTCGAGCGTGCCGCCCGAGGCGCTGCCCGCGCCGATGAGCGTGTGGATCTCGTCGATGAAGAGGACCGCGTTCGGGTTGTCCACGAGCTGCTTGAGCACCGCCTTCAGGCGCTGCTCGAAGTCGCCCCGGTACTTGGTGCCCGCGAGCAGCGCGCCCATGTCCAGCGCGTACACCTGGGCCTTGGCGAGGATCTCGGGCACCTGCCCGTCGATCACGCGCTTGGCCAGGCCCTCGGCGATCGCGGTCTTGCCCACGCCCGCCTCGCCCACCAGCAGCGGGTTGTTCTTGCGCCGGCGGCACAGGATCTGGACGACGCGCTCGAGCTCGGCCTCGCGCCCGATGAGCGGGTCGATCTTGCCGTCGATGGCGAGCTGGTTGAGGTTCTGCGTGAAGCTCTCGAGCGCGCCGCCGGTCTGGGCCTCGGGCGCCTCGGTCTCGTTCTCGTTCTCCTCGCGCGAGCCGGGAGCCTGCGGCGTCTTGGTGATGCCGTGCGAGATGTAGTTCACCACGTCCAGGCGCGAGACACCCTGCTGGTGCAGGAAGTACACCGCGTGCGAGTCCTTCTCCCCGTAGATCGCCACGAGGACGTTGGCGCCGGTCACCTCCTTCTTGCCGGAGGACTGCACGTGCAGGATCGCGCGCTGGATGACGCGCTGGAATCCGAGGGTGGGCTGGGTGTCGACCTCGCCGGTGCCGGCGACTGTCGGCGTGTGCTGCATCACGAAGTCGGACAGGGCCTTCTTCAGCTCGTCGATCTTCGCCGCACAGGCCTTCAGCACCTCCGACGCCGACGGGTTGTCGCAGAGGGCGAGCAGCAGGTGCTCGACGGTGATGAACTCGTGGCGCTTCTGGCGGGCCTCCACGAAGGCCATGTGCAGACTGACTTCCAACTCCTGGGCGATCATGTTTCCTCCATCGCGCACTGCAGCGGGTGCTGGTGTTGGCGCGAGTATGCGGTTACCTGCTCCACCTTGCTCGAGGCGACGTCCCTCGGATAAATCCCACAAACCCCGCGCCCCTCGGTATGAACTTTGAGCATGATCTGGGTAGCGCGTTCCCGCGTGAGGGCGAAGAACAGCTGCAGCACCTCGACCACGAATTCCATCGGCGTGTAATCGTCGTTGTACATGACGACCTGGAACATCGGCGGCGGTTTGGCCTTGGTCTCGCTCGGCTTGATGAGCGTGGAGCCGCTGGGTTTTTCGGCCATGGCACGGATGGGAGGACACTCAACGCGGAGAACCTCCGGTTCCCTCTCGGGGTGGAACGATTGTCTAGTCTAATATGGACAAGCGGGGACCGCTTTTCAAGTACCTTCAAGCGCTTGGCGTCGCCGCCCGTCGCCGCGGGCGCGCCGTCCGGCGGCCGCGAGGGGGGCGACGGGCCCCCGAAGCCCACTTCCGGGCCGCTATTGACACTCCCGGGGACCCCGCGTAAAAAGCGCCTTGGAGTTTGGTTTCAAGCATTTCGCATCGCCTTTTGACGTGCGGGGCCTGGATCCGAACGATGTGCGGGACTCCACCCGTTTAACAAGAGGCAAGCAATCGCATGGCAACCGGAACTGTGAAGTGGTTCAATGACGCGAAGGGCTACGGGTTCATTACCCCCGACGACGGCAGCGAAGACCTCTTCGCGCACTTCTCCGCGATCCAGATGCAGGGCTTCAAGACCCTCAAGGAAGGCCAGAAGGTCTCCTTCGACGTGACGCAGGGCCCGAAGGGCAAGCAAGCGTCCAACATCCAGGCGGCATAGGCACAAAGGGAGCAGCATCCGTAAAAAGCCCCGGGCGGTCCGGCCCCCGGGGCTTTTTCTATGCCGCCTACTGCATGCGGCGCTTGAGCTCGGCGTCGATGGCGGCCATGAACTGCTCGGTGGTGAGGAAGGGGTGGTCCGGACGGATGAGGATCGCGAGGTCCTTCGTCATCTTGCCCGACTCCACCGTGTCCACGCAGACCTTCTCGAGCGTCTCGGCGAAGCGCACCACGTCGGGCGTGGCGTCCATCTTGCCGCGGTAGACGAGCCCGCGCGTCCACGCGTAGATCGAGGCGATCGGGTTGGTCGACGTGGGCTTGCCCTGCTGGTGCATCCGGTAATGCCGCGTGACGGTGCCGTGCGCGGCCTCCGCCTCGACCGTCTTGCCGTCCGGCGTGGTGAGCACGGAGGTCATGAGCCCGAGGGAGCCGTACCCCTGCGCGATCGTGTCCGACTGGACGTCGCCGTCGTAGTTCTTGCACGCCCACAGGTATCCGCCGCTCCACTTGAGGTTCGAGGCGACCATGTCGTCGATCAGGCGGTGCTCGTAGGTGAGCCCCGCGGCCTCGAAGCGCTGCCGGAACTCGCCCTCGAACACCTCCTCGAACAGGTTCTTGAACCGCCCGTCGTACACCTTGAGGATCGTGTTCTTGGTGGAGAGGTACACCGGGTACTTGCGGTCGAGCGCGTAGTTGAAGCAGGCGCGGGCGAAGCCGCGGATCGACTCGTCGAGGTTGTACATCGACATCGACACGCCGGCCCCGGGGGCCTGGAAGACCTCCTTCTCGACGGGTGCGCCGCCCCCCTTCGGCGTGAAGACGATCTTGAGCGTGCCGGGGCCGTCGAACTTGAGCTCCGTGGCCCGGTACTGGTCGCCGAAGCCGTGGCGGGCGACCACCACGGGCTTGTCCCAGTGCGGCGACGAGGCGCGGCACGTTGCGGCACACGATGGGCTCGCGGAAGATGGTGCCGTCGAGGATGTTGCGGATGGTCCCGTTGGGGCTGCGCCACATCTGCTTGAGGGCGAATTCCTTGACGCGCGCCTCGTCCGGGGTGATGGTCGCGCACTTCACGGCCACGCCGTGCTGCCGGGTCGCCATCGCCGCGTCGACCGTCACCTGGTCGTCGGTGGCGTCGCGGTTCTGCACCGACAGGTCGTAGTACTTGAGGTCGATGTCGAGGTACGGGAGGATCAGCTCCTCGCGGATCCTCTGCCAGATGATGCGCGTCATCTCGTCGCCGTCCATCTCGACGACGGGGTTCCTCACCTTGATCTTGCTCATGGGGGCTCCGGTGTTCTTCTTGGGGGGAAAAAAAGGGATGCGGGAAGGTCGCGCGGCCGCGACGCAACGCGTCGCACAATCGAAAATTATAGCAAACGCACCCCCGTGCCCCGTCTGATCCTGCTCAACAAGCCGTACGGTGTCCCGTGCCAGTTCAGCGGCGGCGGCGAGCGCGCGACGCTGGCGGCCTTCGTGCCGGTGCCCCGGGTCTACCCGGCCGGGCGGCTCGACGCGGACAGCGAAGGCCTCGTGCTCCTCACCGACGACGGGCGCCTGCAGGCCGCCATCTCGCATCCCCGCCACGCGCTCGAGAAGGGCTACTGGGCGCAGGTCGAGGGCACCGCCGGGCAGGAGGCGCTCGCGGCGCTGCGCCGCGGCGTGGTGCTGGCCGACGGCCCCACCCGCCCGGCCCGGGCCCGGGCGATCGAGGAACCGGCCGGGCTTTGGCCGCGGGATCCGCCCATCCGCCATCGCAGGGCGATCCCGACGAGCTGGATCGAGGTGGGCCTTCGCGAGGGCCGCAACCGGCAGGTGCGGCGCATGACCGCCTGCGTCGGCCTGCCGACCCTGCGCCTCGTGCGCTTCCGCGTGGGGCCCTGGGAGCTGGGCGATCTCGCCCCCGGGCAGTGGCGCGAGGTGCCTGCGCCTCGCGCCGAAAGCTTGCGGCAAGCTTCCCGCTGAAACCCCTTTCGGCCCCTGTCAACCCCCGCATAATCCGCCGCGTTAATGTCGCCGACGGCGCCGGTTCGGGCTGTCGAACCATTGACCGGTCCCACCACACCACCACCACCAGGAATCCATAACGATGAAAAAGCTGTCCGCCCTGCTCGCAGTGCTTTTCGCTTCCTCCACCCTGACTGTGCTCGCCGAGACCCCGGCCACGGCGCCGGCGAAGGCCGAAGCGCCCTCCGCCGCCGCCGAGGCCCCGAAGGCCGAGGAGGTCAAGGTCGCCAAGACCGAGAAGGTCACCAAGCACGTGAAGGTCGCCAAGGCCGGGAAGAAGAAGCACGCCAAGAAGAAGTCCCTGAAGTCGGCCAAGGCCGCCAAGCCCGCGGCCGCGAAGGAAGAAGCCGGCGCGAAGTAAGCCGCCGTCGTCCTGCAGCACCAAGGCGGGGCTTCGGCCCCGCCTTGCGTTTGGGGTCCCGCCGTAGAATGGCTCCTCCCTTCCCTCCCCTGCCGCCGTGAAAATCGTCGTGGGCCTCTCCGGAGGCGTCGATTCCGCCGTCGCCGCGCTGCTGCTCAAGCGCGAGGGGCACGACGTGGTCGGCATGTTCATGAAGAACTGGGAGGACGACGACGACGACGCCTACTGCTCGAGCCGCGAGGACCTCGTCGACGCGGTCGCGGCCGCCGACGCGCATCGGCATCGAGGTCGACGCCGTCAACTTCGCCGCCGAGTACCGTGAGCGGGTCTTCGCCGAGCTTCCTGCGCGAGTACCGCGCCGGGCGCACGCCCAATCCGGACGTGCTGTGCAACGCGGAGATCAAGTTCCGGGCGTTCCTCGACCACGCCCTGGCCCTGGGCGCCGAGCGCATCGCGACGGGCCATTACGCCCGCCTGCAGCGGCGCGAGGGCGGCTTCGCGCTGCTCAAGGGCGCGGACCCGGGCAAGGACCAGAGCTACTTCCTGCACCGGCTGAACCAGTCGCAGCTCGCCCGCACGCTCTTCCCCGTCGGCCAGCTCGCCAAGAGCGAGGTGCGGCGCATCGCCCGCGAGGCCGGGCTGCCGAACCACGCCAAGCGGGACTCGACCGGCATCTGCTTCATCGGCGAGCGGCCGTTCCGCGAGTTCCTGTCGCGCTACCTGCCGCGCGAGCCCGGCCCCATCGTGACGGCCGAGGGCGAGCGCGTGGGCGAGCACGAGGGGCTCATGTTCTACACCATCGGACAGCGCCAGGGACTGGGCATCGGCGGGCGCCGCGACGCGGGCGCCGAGCCCTGGTACGTCGCGGGCAAGGACATGGCGGCCAATACGCTCGTCGTCGTGCAGGGGCACGACCATGCGCTCCTGCGCAGGACCCACCTCGTCGCCGCCGACGCGAGCTGGATCGGCGGGACGCCCCCCGCGCCGGGCCCCGGGCTCGCCGCGAAGACGCGCTATCGGCAGGCCGACGCCTCCTGCCGCCTCGCGCTCGGGGGCGAGGCGCGCTTCACCCTCGACTTCGACGCCCCCCAATGGGCGATCACGCCCGGGCAGTCGGCCGTGCTCTACCGCGGGGACGAGTGTCTCGGCGGCGGCGTCATCGCGTGAGCCCGCGCCTGCGCCGCGGCGGAGGCGGCGGGGGCGCGTGATACCATTTCCCGCTCGAAAAATGGCCTCCCCCCTCACCGCCCTCTCGCCGCTCGACGGGCGCTACGCCGCCAAGACGGCCCCGTTGCAGGACCACTTCAGCGAGTTCGCGCTGATCCGCGAGCGCGTCGCGGTCGAGGTGGAGTGGCTCCTCGCGCTGGCCGCGGAGCCGTCGTTCCCGGCGCTCGAGCCCTTCTCCGCCGCCACGGTCGCGCAGCTGCGCGCGACCGCCACCGGATTCGCCCTCGCCGACGCCGAGCGGGTGAAGGCGATCGAGGCGACGACCAACCACGACGTGAAGGCGGTCGAGTACTGGCTGCGCGAGCGCCTCGCCGGCAACGCGGAGGTGAGCGCAGCCGCCGAATTCATCCACTTCGCGTGCACCTCCGAGGACATCAACAACCTCGCGCACGCCCGCATGATCGCCGGCGGGCGCGAGCGGGTGCTGCTGCCGGCCATCGACCGCATCGTGGAGCGCCTGCGCGAGCTCGCCCGGCAGCACGCCGACCTCGCCATGCTCTCGCGCACCCACGGCCAGCCGGCCACGCCGACCACGCTCGGCAAGGAGATGGCCAACTTCGCCCACCGCCTGGCGCGCGCGCGCGAGCGCTTCGCGGCGGTGCCGATGCGCGGCAAGATCAACGGCGCGACGGGCAACTTCAACGCCCACGCCGCCGCCGCCCCGGAGGTGGACTGGCCGCGCTTCGCGCAGCGCTTCGTGACCGCGATGGGGATCGAGTACAACCCGCTCACGATCCAGATCGAGCCGCACGACGGCCTCGCCGAGGCCTTCGACGCCGCCGCCCGGCTGAACACCGTCCTCGTCGACCTGGACCGGGATGCCTGGGGCTACATCGCGCTGGGGTACTTCCGGCAGAAGGTGAGGGCGGGCGAGGTCGGGTCCTCGACGATGCCCCACAAGGTGAACCCCATCGACTTCGAGAACTCCGAGGGCAACCTGGGGCTCGCCAACGCGCTGCTGCGCCACCTGTCCGAGAAGCTGCCGGTATCGCGCTGGCAGCGCGACCTCACCGATTCCACGGTCCTGCGCAACATGGGCGCGGCCTTCGGCTACTGCCTCGTCGCGTACGACGCGTGCCTGCGGGGGCTGGCCAAGCTCGAGGCGAACCCGGCGCGCATCGCCGCCGACCTCGACGACGCCTGGGACGTGCTGGCCGAGGCCGTCCAGACCGTGATGCGCGCCCATCGCATCCCGGGCTCGTACGAGAAGCTGAAGGACCTCACCCGCGGCAAGGCGGGCGGCATCACGCCGCGGGAGCTGCACGCCTTCATCCGCGAGCTGCCCCTGCCCGCCGAGGCGCGCGAGCGCCTGCTCGCCCTCACCCCCGCCACCTACCTCGGCCTCGCCCCCCGGCTCGCGCGCGAGGGCTGAACGGCCGGACGCGCCGCACGCGTCCGCCGCTTCGCTAGGGCTCGGGAGTCGTTGAGCGGCACGCCGAGCCGCGCGCGCCGGATGAGCCACGGGCTCGGGCGATAGCGGGGATCGCGGTAGTAGCCGTGCAGCCCCTCGAGCATCGCGAGCACGCGCGCCGAGCCCATCGTGTCGCCCATCGCGAGCGGGCCCTGCGCTCGACCACCGCCAGCACGCGCGGGGCGGCTCCGCGCTCTTCCGCGCCCATCGCCGCAGCCACTCCCTGCGCCGCGAGACGCCTCGAGAATTGCGGGGATGATACGCGAGCGCGGAGCATGCGGCCCTACTTCGCGGCGACGAGCGTTGCCTCGCCGAGCGCCGCGACGTCGCCGCTCATCTCCCCGCCCTCCTGCACGAGCATGCGGCCGTAGCGGATCTTGCCGGACACCTTGCCGCTCGCGTGGATCACGAGCCTGCGCCGCGCGGTCATCTCGCCCTGGAAGGCGCCGCGCACCTCGGCCACGTCGACGTCGACCTTGCCGTTGAACGCGCCCTGCTCGGCGATCTGGATCGCGCGGCTCACCATGGTCGCCTCGACGCGTCCCTCGACCACCAGCGTGTCGCAGTCATCGATCTCCACGCCCTTCAGCTTGATGTTCGGCCCGACGATGAGCTTGCTGCCGGGCTCGTCGGCGCGCGGCTCCGCGGGCGCCGGCGCCGCCGCGGGCACGGGCGCGCTCGGCGCGGGCCGGGGCGCCGCGCCCGGCGCAGCGCCGGGATGGGCTTGCGCGCCGGCGCCGGGTTGGGCGGCGGCGCCGGGCTGGGCGCGCGGATCGCGGTTGCGCTGGAAGAGGCTTTCTCCGTATTTCATCTTCGACTCCCTGGGTGAATGACAGGCAAGGCCCTATCACGATCCGTGCCAGCGCGACGCTTGCGCGCGTGCGCCGCTCGGCAGGAGGCCGAATCGCCCATGCGTGCCGCGCGCGCGCGCAGCGCGCTTTCGTCGTTGCGCGGCTACGCGTCACGGGGCCCGGCGCGCAACGCCTTGATCGCGCGCGCGTTCGCATGTCGTCCTCGACCGACACGCTCGCGCAACGCGGCGGGGTGCGCTAGATCACTTCGAGCGGCTGGGGTCCGCGCGGCGGCGGGAAGGCGCGGTCGAGCTCGGCGAGCGCTTCGGCGTCGAGACGGATCGCCGCCGCCTCGGCGTTCGCGCGCACGTGCGCCGTGCTCGCCGCCTTCGGAATCGCGCTCACACCCTCCTGGCGCAGCACCCACGCGAGCGCCGCCTGCGCGGGCGTGCAGCCGATGCGCCGGGCGGCCGTGCGCAGCGCGGGATGGCCGAGCAGGCGTCCCTCGTCGAGCGGCGAGTAGGCCATCACCGCGATCCCGCGCTCGCGGCACCACCCCAGCAGGTCGAACTCGACGCCGCGCCGGGCGAGGTTGTAGAGCACCTGGTCGGCGGCCGCGCCCTCGCCGCCGGGCACGCGCGCGAGCTCTCCGAGGTCGTCCACGTCGAGGTTCGACACGCCCCAGCGGCGGATCTTGCCCTCGGCCACCAGCCGCTCGAGGGCGCCGACGGTTTGCGCGAGCGGCACGTCGCCGCGCCAGTGCAGGAGGTACAGGTCGAGGCACTCGATGCCCAGGCGCGAGAGGGAGCCCTCGCAGGCGCGGGGCAGCTCCCGGGCCGAGGCATGGTGCGGATAGAACTTGCTCACCACGTAGACCTCGTCGCGCCGGCCGCGGATCGCCTCGCCCACGACGCGCTCGGCCCCGCCCGAGCCGTACATCTCGGCGGTGTCGACGAGGCGCATGCCGAGGTCCAGGCCCAGGCGCAGCGCCGCGACCTCGGCCGCGCGCTCGCCCGGGCGCTCGCCCATGTGCCAGGTGCCCAGGCCCAGGCGCGGCATGCGCTCCGTGGCGGCCACCGCGGCGGGCCCCTAGACCGCCCGCTCCGCCTCGCCGTACTGCGGGTTCACCCGCTCGGCCTTGGCGCCCATCTTGTTGAGCGCGTTGATGTACGCCTTGGCGGAAGCGACCACGATGTCGGTGTCGGAGCCCATGCCGTTCACGATGCGCCCGTCCTTCGCCAGGCGCACGGTGACCTCGCCCTGGGAGTCGGTGCCCTCGGTCACGTTGTTCACCGAGTACAGCTGCAGCTCGGTGGCGCTCTGGACGATGCTCTCGATCGCCTTGAACGTGGCGTCCACCGGCCCGCCGCCGCGCGCCTCGGCGCGCGCCTCCCGGCCGCCGTCGCCGATGACGACCCGGGCGAATGGCTGCTCGCCGGTCTCGGAGTGCGCCGTGAGCGAGACCAGGCGGTAGCGCTCGACCTCGGGGGTCACGGTCTCGTCGGACATCAGCGCCTGGATGTCCTCGTCGAAGATCTCGCGCTTCTTGTCGGCGAGCTCCTTGAACCGGGCGAAGGCGGCGTTGAGCTGCTCCTCCGAGGCGAGCGCGATGCCCAGCTCCTGCAGCCGCGCCTTGAACGCGCTGCGCCCCGAGAGCTTGCCCAGGGTGAGGCGGTTCGCACCCCAGCCCACATCGGCCGCGCGCATGATCTCGTAGGTCTCCCGGTGCTTGAGCACGCCGTCCTGGTGGATCCCCGACTCGTGGGCGAACGCGTTGGCGCCCACCACGGCCTTGTTCGGCTGGACCGGATAGCCGGTGATGGTCGAGACGAGCTTGCTCGCGGGCACGATCTGGGTGGCGTCGACGCGGGTGGCGCAGCGGAAGACGTCCGGGCGCGTGCGCACCGCCATCACGATCTCCTCGAGCGCGGCGTTGCCGGCGCGCTCGCCCAGGCCGTTCACGGTGCACTCGACCTGGCGCGCGCCGGCCATGACGGCGGCGAGCGAGTTGGCCACGGCCATGCCGAGGTCGTTGTGGCAGTGGGTCGACCAGACCGCCTTGCCCGCGTTCGGCACGCGCTCGAGGAGGTCGCGGAAGAGCGCGCCCCAGAGCTCCGGCGTGCTGTACCCGACCGTGTCGGGTACGTTGATCGTGCGTGCCCCCGCGGCGATCGCCGCCTCGAAGATGCGGCAGAGGAAATCCACGTCCGAGCGCACCGCGTCCTCCGCCGAGAACTCCACGTCGTCGGTGTACTCGCGCGCGAGCCTCACCGCGCGCACCGCCGCCTCCAGCACCGCCTCCGGCTGCATGCGCAGCTTGTGCTGCATGTGGATCGGGCTGGTGGCGATGAACGTGTGGATGCGCCCCGCGTTGGCGCCGCGGATCGCCTCGCCGGCGCGCCGCACGTCGTTGTCGTTGGCGCGGGCGAGCGAGCACACCGTGGAGTCCTTCACGGCGGCGGCCACGGCGCGGATCGCCTCGAAGTCGCCGGGGCTGGAGGCGGCGAAGCCCGCCTCGATCACGTCCACCCGCAGGCGCTCCAGCTGCTTGCCGATGCGAACCTTCTCGTCGCGCGTCATGGCCGCGCCCGGGCTCTGCTCGCCGTCGCGCATGGTGGTGTCGAAGATGATCAATGCGTCTTGCATGGGGGGTCTCCGTGGTCCGGATGGAATGCTCCCGCCCCGCGGTGCCGGGCGGCCGAGGTGCTGCGCGAGGGGGGTGGAGTATTTAGCGCGCGAGGCGCAGCAGCAGGCCCAGCGCGAGCGCGCGGGCCGGGGAAAGGCGAAGGAGCGGAAGGTCGCCGATCGGGTGCATGCCCCGAATATAGCCGCTCCCCGCCCGGATTGGCAACCCGGGGGCTATTGGAAGCTGAAGACGCGCTCGACCTTCTGCATCGTCGAGTCGTCGCTCAGCCCGGGCCAGCGCTTGCTCACGAACGGCGGGTCCGAGGCCAGCCGCTTCGGGTCCGCCAGCACGGCGAGGTCCTTGCCCGCTCCCTGCAGCGTGAGCTGCGGCAGCGCCACCATCTTCCCGGCCGCGTGCCAGGACTGGTCGTAGTCGACCACCACGACCTTGATCACGCCGGCGTCGACGTCCACGACGGCGCCCTGCACGCTGCCCAGTTTCTCGCCGCCGGGCCCGCGCAGGGGGGCGCCCAGCAGGGCCTTCATGCTGTGCAGCCGCGCGCGCAGGTCCTTGTCGAGGTCCTCGCGGGCATACTTCTCCTGGGGCAGGTGGCGCAGTTCGTCGATTTCCATCTTCGCCTGCAGGTAGCCGTCGTCCACCCCGACCTTGGGGTCGGGCAGCTTGAGCGCGAGCCCCTCGCGATTGGCCTGGAAACGCCCGCCGATGGCCACCAGCGCGTAGACGATGCGTCCGTCGGTCGGGTCGAAGAAGAAGTCGTCCACGCGTCCCACTTCCCAGCCGTGGGAGTCCACGAGCTTCTCGCCGATCATCTTCCCGGCGCGCGCGAGCTTGCCGCCCGCATCCGCCCCGCCCTGCGCGGGCGCCGCCTCCTCGGCCGCGGCGCGCGCGGCGGCGGGAAGCGCCAGCGCGATGAGAGGGAGCAGCGTCACCAGCATCCTACGGGCCTTGCGCATCGTCTCTTCTCCTCGTCTCGGGAGCGTTGCCGCCGCTCCCCGTCTTCGAAATCGCGGGCCGCCACCGGGCCGGCGGCGCCTCACGGTTGGCGGGGCGCCAAATCCTTGCTCGCGTTGCCGCCGTAGCGCAGCAGCAGCGCCGCGATGTCGTGGCTGCCGTGCTCCTCGGCGACGTCGAGCGGGGTCATGCCCGACAGGTCCCGCGCGTTGGGATCGGCGCCCGCGGCGAGCAGCACCTCGACGGCTTCCTGGAAGCCCATCCCGGCGGCGATCGCGAGGGCACTCTCCCCGCGCTCGTCGCGCTGCTCGAGGGGCGCGCCGCGCGCCACGAGCAGATCGATGGCGGGCAGGTTGGTCTCCTCCACGGCGACCATGAGCAGGCTGCGCCCGCCGGTCGCGATGACCGCATCCAGCGGCGTGGTGGCGAGCATGCGGGCGAGCGCGGTGACGCTGCCTTCCTCGATCGCGTCGCGGATGTCGCGGTACTGCTTCTGCGCCGCCGTCGAGCGCGCGCGCTGCACCACCCAGCCCACGTAGCCGGAGGCGCTGTAGGCGAGCGCCAGGCCCCAGAGCACGTGGGACGGCTGCAGGGAGATGAGCAGCAGCCCGAGCAGGATCGCGATCGCCACCCAGAACGGCACGCGGCGGCGCAGGTTGATGTCCTTGCCACTGTAGAACCGCACGTTCGAGACCATCGTGATGCCGGCGAAGACCGTGATCGCCACGGCGTACCAGCGCACCGTCCCGCCCGCCACGTGGTGGTCGTTGAGCACCCAGATCATCCCGGCCACGACCGCGGCGGCCGCGGGGCTCGGGATGCCGGTGAACCAGCGCTTGTCGGCCACGGCGAGCTGCGTGTTGAAGCGCGCCAGGCGCAGCGCCGCCCCGGCGCAGTAGACGAACGCGGCGATCCAGCCCACCCGGCCCACGTCGCGCAGCGACCACTCGTACATGAGCAGCGCCGGGGCGGCGCCGAACGAGACCATGTCGGCGAGGCTGTCGTACTCGGCGCCGAAGGCGGACTGGGTACGCGTGAGGCGCGCCACGCGCCCGTCGAGGCTGTCGAGGACCATCGCCACGAACACCGCCATCGCGGCCTGCTCGTAATGGTGGTTCATGCCCTGCACGATCGCGTAGAAGCCGGCGAAGAGCGCGAGGGTGGTGAAGAGGTTGGGCAGGAGGTAGATGCCCCGCTTGCGCGCGTACTCCAGGGGAGGCGGGGCCGGGCGCCGCGCGGGAGTGGCCATGCGCCTAGCCCTCGTGCGGCGCGGCGGGCAGCTCGGCGAGCACGGTCGAGGTGGCCTTCACCTTGTCGCCGATCGCCACCCGGGGCCGGGAGCCCGGCGGGAGATAGACGTCGACGCGCGAGCCGAAGCGGATGAACCCGTAGCGCTCGCCGCGCGCGAGACGGTCGCCGGCCTTCGCGTAGCAGAGGATGCGCCGCGCGACGAGGCCGGCCACCTGCACGCAGGTGACGTCCGCGCCGGACGCGGTGCGCAGGTGCAGGGCGTTGCGCTCGTTGTGCGAGGAGGCCTTGTCGAGCGAGGCGTTCACGAAGGCGCCGGCGTCGTAGGTCACCGTGACCACCTCGGCGTCCACCGGCGAGCGGTTCGAGTGGACGTTGAACACGTTCATGAAGACGCTCACCTTGAGCGCGTCGCGCTGCAGGTACGGATCGCGCGCGCTTCCCACCTTCAGCACGCGCCCGTCGGCCGGGCAGAGCACCAGCCCCTCGCCCCGGGGGACCTCGCGCGGCGGGTCGCGGAAGAACTGCAGCACGAAGACGGCGGCCAGCCAGAACGGAGCCGACCACCAGCCGAAGTACCAGGTCACCACCGCGGCCACGATCACCGCGATGCCGAGGTGGCCCCAGCCTTCCTTCGCGATGATCGGGTGCGGGTAGCGGTCCATCAGTTCTTCGACACGTCCACGAGCTTGTTGTCGCGGATCCACGGCATCATGGCGCGCAGCTTCTCGCCCACCTTCTCGATGTCGTGCTCGGCGAGCAGCCGCCGGCGGGCGTTGAGGGTGGGCGCGCCGGCGCGGTTCTCGAGGATGAAGTCGCGCGCGTACTCGCCGTTCTGGATGCGGTCGAGGACTTCGCGCATCGCCTGGCGGGCCGGGGCGCCGATCACCTTCGGGCCGCTCACGTACTCCCCGTACTCGGCGTTGTTCGAGATCGAGTAGTTCATGTTGGCGATGCCGCCCTCGTAGATGAGGTCCACGATGAGCTTGGTCTCGTGCAGGCACTCGAAGTACGCCATCTCGGGCGCGTAGCCCGCGTCGACGAGGGTCTCGTAGCCCGCCTTGATGAGCTCGACGATGCCGCCGCAGAGCACGGTCTGCTCGCCGAAGAGGTCGGTCTCGGTCTCCTCGCGGAAGTTGGTCTCGATGACGCCCCCGCGGGTGCCGCCGATCGCCGCCGCGTACGACAGGGCGAGGTCCTTCGCCTTGCCCGAGGCGTCCTGCTGCACGGCGATGAGGCAGGGCACGCCGCCGCCGGCCGCGTAGGTGGAGCGCACCAGGTGCCCCGGGCCCTTGGGCGCGATCATGATCACGTCGAGGTCCGGCGCGCGGCACGACCTGCTTGAAGTGGATGTTGAAGCCGTGGGCGAAGGCGAGCGCGGCCCCCTTGCGGATGTTGGGCTCGATGCTCTCGCGCCAGACCTCGGCGTGGTTCTCGTCCGGCAGCAGGATCATCACCAGGTCGGCGCCCTTCACCGCCTCGCCCACCTCCTTCACGGCGAGCTTGGCCTTCTTCGCCTTCCCCCAGGAGGCGCCGCCGGGGCGCAGCCCCACGGTGACCTTCACTCCCGAGTCGGTCGAGGTTCTGCGCGTGCGCGTGGCCCTGCGAGCCGTAGCCGATGATGGTGACCTTCTTGCCCTTCACGAGCGAGAGGTCGGCGTCCTTGTCGTAATAGACCTTCATTTTCGTTTCCCGTTGGTTTGGCGTTGGTTCAGACCTTCAGCACCCACTCGCCGCGCCCGATGCCGGATACGCCCGTGCGCACGGTCTCCAGGATGGCGCTGCGGTCGAGCGCCTCGAGGAAGGCGTCGAGCTTCTCGGTGGTGCCCGTGAGCTCGATCGTGTAGGACTTGTCGGTGACGTCGAGGATGCGCCCGCGGAAGATGTCGGCGATGCGCTTCGCCTCCTCGCGGTCCTTGCCCGAGGCGCGCACCTTCACGAGCATCAGCTCGCGCTCGATGTGCTTGCCCTCGGACAGGTCGACCACCTTCACGACGTCCACGAGCTTGTTCAGCTGCTTGGTGATCTGCTCGATCACGTCGTCGGAGCCGGTGGTGACGATGGTCATGCGCGACATCGTCCGGTCCTCCGTGGGTGCCACGGTGAGGGTCTCGATGTTGTAGCCGCGCGCGGAGAAGAGGCCGGCGACGCGCGAGAGCGCCCCCGCCTCGTTTTCGACCAGGATGGAAAGGATGTGTCGCATGGATTACAGCTCTTCGGAGAGGATCATCTCCGACATGCCCTTGCCGCCGGGCACCATCGGAAAGACGTTCTCGGTCTGGTCGGTGATGAAGTCGAGGAAGACGAGCCGGTCCTTCTGCGCGAAGGCCTCCTTGAGCGCGCCCTCGACGTCCGCGGGCTTCTCGATGCGCATGCCGACGTGCCCGTAGGCCTCGGCGAGCTTCACGAAGTCCGGCAGCGCGTCCATGTACGACTCGCTGTAGCGGTTGCCGTGGAAGAACTCCTGCCACTGCCGCACCATGCCCATGTACCGGTTGTTCAGGTTCACGACCTTCACCGGCAGGTGGTACTGCTTGCAGGTGGACAGCTCCTGGATGCACATCTGGATCGAGGCCTCGCCGGTGACGCAGGCGACGTCCGCCTTCGGGAACGCGAGCTTGACGCCCATCGCGTAGGGCAGCCCCACGCCCATCGTGCCGAGCCCCCCGGAGTTGATCCACCGTCGCGGCTTGTCGAACTTGTAGAACTGCGCCGCCCACATCTGGTGCTGGCCCACGTCCGAGGTGATGTAGGCGTCGCCCTTCGTGGCCTCGTAGAGCTTCTCGATCACGAACTGGGGCTTGATGATCGCGGCCGCGCGGTCGTAGCGCAGGCAGTCCTTCGCGCGCCACGCGGCGATCTGCGCCCACCACGCGGCGAGCGCCGGCGCGTCGGGGGCGCGAGCCGCGGCCCTGAGCTGGGCGAGGAGCTCGTGCAGCACCTCCTTCACGCCGCCCACGATCGGCACGTCCACGCGCACGCGCTTGGAGATCGACGAGGGGTCCATGTCGATGTGCATGATCTTGCGCTGGGGGTTGCCCGCGGCGAAGTGCGCCGGATTGCCGATCACGCGGTCGTCGAAGCGCGCGCCCACGGCCAGCAGCACGTCGCAGTTCTGCATCGCCATGTTGGCCTCGTACCGTGCCGTGCATGCCGAGCATGCCGAGGAACTGCTTGTCCGTGCCGGGATAGGCGCCCAGGCCCATCAGCGTGTTGGTGACGGGATAACCCAGCAGGCGCACGAGCTCGGTCACCTCCGCCGTGGCCTCGCCCAGGATCGCCCCGCCGCCCACGTAGATCATCGGGCGCCTCGCGTCGAGCAGCAGCTGCAGGGCCTTCTTGATCTGTCCCGCGTGGCCCTTGGTGACCGGGCTGTAGGAGCGCATGTGCAGCTTGGCGGGGTAGTGGAAGGGCGCGGACTGGTTCGAGACGTCCTTCGGGATGTCGACGAGCACCGGACCGGGGCGCCCGGTGGTGGCGATATGGAACGCCTTCTTGATCGTGATGGCCAGCTCGTTCACGTCCTTCACCAGGAAGTTGTGCTTCACGGTCGGGCGCGTGATTCCGACCGTGTCGCACTCCTGGAACGCGTCCTCGCCGATCGCCTTGGTCGGCACCTGGCCGGTGATCACCACCATCGGGATCGAGTCCATGTAGGCGGTGGCGATGCCGGTCACGGCGTTCGTCACGCCCGGGCCGCTGGTGACCAGCGCCACTCCCGGCTTGCCGGTGGCGCGCGCGTAGCCGTCGGCCGCGTGCAGGGCGCCCTGCTCGTGGCGCACGAGGATGTGCTTGAGCGTGCCCTTCTGCCGCGCCAGCGCGTCGTAGATGTACAGGACCGCCCCTCCCGGATAGCCGAATACGAACTCGACGCCCTCTTCCTGCAGGCAGCGGATGACGATTTCGGCGCCCGTCAGGGTTTCGCCGGTTTCCGCAAGCGGGGGGAGCTGGAGTTCCATGGGTAAGGCCTTGTTAATCGGGAGGTTTCGGTGGGGGAACCAGAGACATTAGCCGGTGGGCGGGGATTGGTCAAGCCGGAATGGCCGGGGGAAGCCTGGCGGGTGCGGCGGCGGCGCGCGGCGGGCCTTTGCTACCATTCCCGCGTGTCCCGGGCGCCCCGTCCCGGAAGCGGGAGGAGCCCCTGGCAAGCCGCAAGGAGATGTCCGATTTCCTGGCATCGGTGGAGCGGCGCGCTTTCAAGCAGTGCATGTTCTCGGTGCAGGACCCGGAAGCCGCGCTCGACATCGTGCAGGACGCGATGATGCGGCTGGCGCAGAGCTACGCCGACCGCCCCGCGCCCGAGCTGCCGCTGCTCTTCCAGCGCATCCTCCAGAATGCCGTGCGCGACCATTTCCGCCGCGGCCGGGTGCGCTCGGCATGGACGACGCTGCTGTCCGGCCTCGGGCTCGGCGGCGAGGACGACGACGCCGACCCGCTCGAAACCCTCGAGGTGGATACCGCCTCCAGCGTCCCGGCCTCGCCCGCCGACCGACTCGAGCAGTCCCAGGTGATGGCGACGATCGAGGAGGCCGTGCGGGCGCTGCCCGAGCGTCAACGACAGGCGTTCCTCCTGCGTTACTGGGAGGAACTGGACGTGAGCGAGACGGCCAGGGCGATGGGTTGCTCGGAGGGGAGCGTGAAGACGCACTGCTCCCGGGCGACCCATGCCCTGGCGAAAATCCTGAGGTCAAAAGGGATAACGCTATGAACGAGAACGAATTTGCGCATAAGCTGCGGCCCTGGCTCGACCGCTCCGCCGCGGCGGTCGATGAGCTGCGGGCCGCGCGCCTGAAGGCCACACGCCTTCGGGCGCTCGATGCGATGCCGTCCGGCGAGCGGCGGCCGGGGCTCGTCCCGGCCGCTCCCGGCGCCGCCCGGGCGTGGCGCTACGCGCTCGCGCAGCGCTGCCTGCTGTGGCTGCCCATCGCCGCCCTCACGGCCACCCTGTGGTTCCAGGCCGTGCGCGAGCAACCGGACCCCGGCGCCCTCGACGCCCAGCTGCTCACCCAGGAGCTGCCCCCCGACGCATTCCTCGACCAGGACCTCCGCGAGTGGGTCGCGCAACCGCAAGGCTGATCGCGGTCACGCTCCTGGCGCTCGCCACGGCCGCCGGGGCCCGGGAGCTCAAGACGCCGCAGACGCCCTGGTCGCGCCTCACCCCCGACCAGCAGCGCATTCTCTCGCCCGTCGCGCCCGAGTGGGACCGGATGCCCGGCTACCAGCAGCAGCGGCTCATCGGCGCGGCGCGCCACTACCCGCGCATGGCGCCGGTGCAGAAGGAGCGCTTCGAGAAGCGCATCCGCGACTGGTCCGCCATGTCGCCGGAGCAGCGCAAGGCCGCCCGCGAGACCTTCCAGGGCCTGCGGCGGCTGCCCCCGGAGCGCCAGCACGAGTTGCGCGAGCGCTGGCTGCGCGAGCACGGGAGGGGCCGGGAGCAGAGGCCGGGACGCCGGTGAGCGCGCTCGCGCCGCCGGGCCGGGCCGCCCTCGGGCGCCGCCTGGCGAGCGCGGTGTACGACCTGCTGCTCACCGTGGCCATCGTGATGGTCGCCACCGTGCCCTTCCTCGCGGTGTTCGGCGATGCGACCCACGGCTGGCGCCGCCACCTGCTGCAGGCCTGGCTCTTCGCCGCCGCCGGCACCTACTACGTCTGGTTCTGGACCCGCAGCGGCCAGACGCTGCCGATGAAGACGTGGCGCATCCGCGTCGTGCGGGCGAGCGACGGCGGCCCCCTGAGCGCCGGGCGCGCGATGCACCGGTACGCGCTCGCCATCCTCGGCGCGTTCGCCCTCGGGATGGGCTTCGCCTGGGCGCTCGTGGACCGGGACCGCCAGTTCCTGCACGACCGCCTGGCCGGCACCGCCCTCGTCGACGCGCGCCGCGGCTAGCGCCGCTCGGCCCGCCGCAGCCCCGCTGCCCCCACCATCACCACGATCACGAGCGGCAGCCCCGCCGAGAGCAGCGGCGGCCAGTCGTTGAGCAGGCCCAGGTGCGAGAAGAGCCGGCCGGCGAAGTGGAAGAGCAGCCCGAAGAGGATGCCGGACACGATCTTGGCGCCCACGCCGCCGGAGCGCGCCGACTGCAGCGCGAAGGGGATCGCCATCACCATGAGGGCGATGGCGACCAGCGGGTAGAGCAGCTTGTTCCAGAAGGCGATCTCGTAGCGCGTGGCCTTCTGGTGGTTCTCCCGCAGGTGCTCGATGTAGGCGCGCAGGTTCAGCGCCGACATGCGCTCGGGCACGATCTTCAGGACGGCGAGGATGTCGGGGGTGAGCAGCGAGTTCCACGTCGCCGTCGGCAGGCGCTCGAGCACCACGCGGTCGCCCTCGAAGCGCGTGAGCTCCACGTTGGTAAGCTGCCAGCGGTTCGGCCCGGCGTAGCGGCCCTTTTCCGCCTGGCTGATCGCGCGCAGGCGGTAGGAAGGGTCGAACTCGTAGATGCGCAGGTTGAGGAGGTCGGTGTCCGCCGTCACGTCCTGGATGTTCACGAAGCTGCGCTCGTCCTTCACCCAGAAGCCGGACCGGAACTCGCGCGCGACGATCGAGTGGGTGGCCTTGAGCCGCAGGTCCTTCGCCGCCTCCTCCGTGTAGGGCGCGACCAGCTCGCCCATCACGACCGTGGCGAGCGCGAGGACGAGCCCGGCGCCCGCCACGTAGAGCGCGAGCTGGGCGAGCGACAGGCCCGAGGCCCGCAGCACGGTGATCTCCGAGCTCTCCGACATGCGGGCCAGGGCGAAGAGGGTGCCGATGAGCCCCGCCGCCGGCAGCAGGACGTAGGCGTGGGAGGCGAGGCCGAGCCCCACGTAGCCCAGCATCGTCACCAGGCGATAGCCGCCCTTGCCGAGGTCGTCGAGCTCGCGGATGAGGTCGAAGAAGCCGAAGAGCGCGAGGAGCGTGACCAGGACGAAGGCGCTGGTGAGCAGGATCTCGCGGGTGAGGTAGCGCAGCAGCATCGCGGGCCGCCTAGGTGCGCCCGCCGATGCCGCCGGTCCGGACGCGAAGGGGGGGATGCGGGGTCAAGCGGGGATTCCGGTGCGTGGGCCCGGTCATTCTGCCACGGCCACGCCCCTCAGCGGCGCCGCCCGGCGCCCGCGAGGTGCGCCTGGCGCCCGAGGATGAAGTTCGCGAACACCTTGCACCACAGGGTGGTGCCCGCCAGCGCGGTCCACGTCTCGTAGCGCAGGGCCCCGAGCGCCACGCCCAGGATCAGCGCGACCGCCACGGCACCGGCGGCGAGGTTGATGGCCGCCTCCGCGGGCGCGTAGCGCTTGGGGTCCGGCGGCGGCTCGCCGCCCTTCAGCGCGACCTCGGAGTAATCGTGGCGCGCGAGGATGCGCCAGGCGCGACGCAGCCAGAAGAACGCCATGGGGAAGAGCGCGAGGAACAGGATCCAGGTGATCGCGACGGAGATGTCGAATTTCATGGTCGGTCGGCACGCCGGCGAGGCGCGCGGAAATGGAGAGCCCCGCCGGCGGACGCCGGCGGGGCTCGCCGCGCCGCCGGGCCCGGGGGCCCGCGCGGCGTCACGCGGCGGGCGCGATCAGGCGTGCGCCCCGTCCACGGCCCTGGCGCCGCGCGGGAACGCGCACCCCCTCGACCAGATGCTGGATGTGCTCCGGCGGCTCCTTCGTCACCTTGTCGACGACGAAGGCGACGATGAAGTTCACCATCGCACCGACGGCGCCGAACGCCTCCGGCGTGATGCCGAAGAACGCAGTTCGGCCCGCCGATCAGGTCCAGGTACTCGGTGCCCTTGATGAAGAAGATGCCCCTTGTGCGCGAACACGTAGAACAGCGTGATGAACAGGCCCGCCAGCATGCCGGCCATTGCGCCTTCCTTGTTCATCTTCTTGCTGAAGATGCCCATCATGATCGCCGGGAACAGCGAGCTCGCCGCGATGCCGAAGGCCAGCGCCACCGTCCCGGCCGCGAACCCCGGCGGATTCGAGCCCGAGGTAGCCGGCGACGACGATCGCGACCGCCATCGAGATCTTGCCGGCCATGCAGCTCGCCCTTCTCGCTGATGTCCGGCTTGAAGACGTTCTTGACCAGGTCGTGCGACACCGCCGACGAGATCGCCATCAGCAGCCCCGCCGCGGTCGACAGCGCCGCCGCCAGGCCGCCGGCGGCCACCAGCGCGATCACCCAGTTGGGCAGCAGCGCGATCTCCGGGTTGGCCAGCACGATGATGTCGGCGTTCACCGACAGCTCGTTGCCCTTCCAGCCGGCGGCTGCGCGTCTTCTGAGCGACCTGCCGGCGTTCTTGGTCTTGTCGTTGTAGTACTGGATGCGGCCGTCGCCGTTCTTGTCCTCGAACTTCAGCAGGCCGGTCTTCTCCCAGCGCTTCATCCAGTCGGGGCGCTTGGCGTACTCGAGGCTCGCGTCGGTGCGGCGAACAGGTCGGTGTTCGGCATGACCGACGCCCGGGTTGATCGTGCGGATCAGGTTCATCTTGGCCATCGCGCGCCACGGCGGGCGCCGTGGTGTACAGGATGGCGATGAACACCAGCGCCCAGCCGGCCGACGAGCGCGCGGCCTTCACGCGACGGCACGGTGAAGAAGCGCATGATCACGTGCGGCAGGCCCGCGGTGCCGATCATCAGCGACAGCGTGTAGACGAACATGTTGAGCGTGCTGCCCGGCAGCGCCGTGGTGTACTTGCCGAAGCCCAGCTCGGTGACCACCTGGTCGAGCTTGGCCAGCAGCGACATGTCGTGGCCGACGAGGCCCGAGCCCAGGCCCGAGCTGCGGCATCGGGTTGCCGGTGAGCTGCAGCGAGATGAAGATCGCCGGGATCGTGTAGGCGAAGATCAGCACGATGTACTGCGCCACCTGCGTGTAGGTGATGCCCTTCATGCCGCCGAACACCGCGTACAGGAACACGATCGCCCATGCCCGACGTAGACGCCGGTGTGCGCCGACACGCCGAGGAAGCGCGAGAACGCGACGCCGACGCCGGTCATCTGGCCGATGATGTAGGTGAGCGAGGCCACCAGCAGGCAGAGCACGGCCACCGTGCTGCGCCGACTTCGAGTAGAAGCGGTCGCCGATGAACTGCGGCACGGTGAACTTGCCGAACTTGCGCAGGTACGGCGCCAGCAGCATCGCCAGCAGCACGTAGCCGCCGGTCCAGCCCATCAGGAACAGCGCCGCCGCCGTAGCCCATGTTGGAGATCAGGCCGGCCATCGAGATGAACGACGCGGCCGACATCCAGTCGGCCGCGGTGGCCATGCCGTTCATGCACCGGGTTGCACGCTGCCGCCGGCGACGTAGAACTCGCTGGTGCGTGCCGGCGCGCGACCAGATGGCGATGCCGATGTACAGCGCGAAGCTCAGCCCGACGACGAGGTAGATCGTGGTTTGCAGATCCATGATGGCGCTCCTCAGTCTTCGTGGACGTCGAACTGGCGGTCGATCTCGCCCATCCTCTTGCGCGTACCAGAAGATCAGCACGATGAAGACGTAGATCGAGCCCTGCTGGGCGAACCAGAACCCCAGCGGATAGCCGCCGAGGTGGATGTTGTTCAGCCAGGGCGCGAACAGGATGCCCGCGCCGAAGGAAACCAGGAACCAGATCACGAGCACCGTGGCGAGCAACTTGAGCGTCGCGTGCCAGTAGCCCTTGCCCTTCTCGAGCGCGACAGCATCGTCGTCGAGTGCGGTAGCCATACTCCGTCCCTCCTCATATGTAGTGTTGTAGTCGTCGGACTGAAGCGGTGTGCCACGGCGCGGCCTTGAGGCCCTGCGGCTTGCCGGAAGCTTTCGGGGCAGCGCCCGGGCTAAGTAAAGAGTACGCGCGGCGGCTTGTCAATCGAACCGCCGCAAGGCTACCGCAAGCCGTCCCCGCCGGACAGCGCGACGAGCGTGCCGGCGGTCGATGCGCCGATCGCGCCGGCGTGCGCCAGCGCCATCAGCAGCAGCTCGGCGGTGGCGAGGCAGTCGCCGATCGCCCGGTGGCGCAAGGGCGCCGGGATCGCGAGCGCCGCGAGCCAGTCGTCGAGGCCGGCGCGCCGGCCGGCGAGCCGCGGCCAGGCGAGCGGGGCGATGTGGGCGAGGTCGACCCACGGACGCCGGAACGGCACGCCCAGGTGCCGGTCGATGGCGCGCGCGAGCAGTCGGGCGTCGAACGCGGCGTGGAACGCGACGAGCGGGTCCTTGCCCGCGAACGCGAGGAAATCGGCCAGCGCCGCGGCCGGGTCCTCCCCCTGCATCTGCTCGGTGCCGGCGATGCCGTGGACCTCGATGTTGCCCCCGGCGCTCGGTGCGGCCTGCCGCAGCACGACCTCGAAGCTGTCGGCCAGCCCGATCGCGCCGTCGGTCACGCCGAGGGCGCCCACGGAGATGAGCGCGTCGCGCCGCGGGTCGAGGCCGCCCGACTCCACGTCGACCACCACCCAGCGCCCGGCGCCCGGCCGGCGCTCGCGCCACGACTCGGGCAGCGCGCGCCAGCGCGCGACGCGCTCGGCGAGCGCGGGGGCGAGGACCGCGCGCTCGCGCCGGAAGGGCCACAGCGGGGGCGGCATCGGCCGGCCTCAGACCTGGTAGTCGAGCGCCAGCAGGTTCTGCAGCTTGCGCGCCTGGCGCAGCGCCTCGCGCAGGATGCGCCGGTCGAGGGCGTTGAGCGAGTCCGGGTCGATGCGGTTCGGCTCGCCCGCGCCCGCGCCGCGCTCGAGGCTGTCCTGGGCGCGCAGCCGCAGCATCTGCACGAAGTGGAAGGCCTCGACGGCGGCCTCCACGTCGCCCGGTCCCCGCCGCGACTTCGACCCGGCCTCCCGCAGGCGCGCGGCGGTGGAGACCGCGCCCACCCCGGCGCCCAGGGCGAGGATGCGCGCGCAGTCGACGAACACGCGCGAAGCCTGCTTCTTCAGGTCGATCGTGCCGCCCTCCCCCTCCCGGAAGCCGCCGAAGAATCCGAGGGGCGGCCGGGTCTGGATCGCGTTGGCCGCCATCTGGTGCAGGAAGACGGGGCGTTCGCGCACGCGCGCGAGCACGAACGCGCGCAGCCGGTCGACGAGCGCGCCGTCGCCGTGCAGCGCGCGCAGGTCGAAGAAGATCGCGGCGTTGAGCAGCGCCTGCGGGTCCGAGTTCTCGATCCAGTCGTCGAAGCGCTCGATCCACTCCTCGAGCGTGAGGCACCAGGACCGGTTGCCCGCCATGATCTCCCCCTTGCACAGCGGGAAGCCGCACGCGTCCAGGGTGCGGTTCACCTCGGCGGCGAAGGCGAGCAGGCGCTCGCGCGCCGCCTCGCGCCCGCCCGGCTCCCGCGGTGCGAAGACGATGGCGTTGTCCTGGTCGGTCGCGAGCGTCTGCTCGCCGCGGCCCTCGCTGCCCAGCCCCATCCAGCAGAAGGCGAGGCCGGCAAGGCCGTGGCGCGGCGAGGCGATCTCGATGGCGCGCTCGGTGACCGCGTCGTTGAGGGCGGAGACGAGCTGGGTCAGCTGCTCGGCGCCCACCCCCTGGGCGAGCATCGCCATGGCGAGCTCGCGCACTTCCCGCGCCGCGAAGGCGAGCGGCTCCACGCCCTCGGCGCGCGCGATGTCCTTGCGCAGCCCCTGCATCGACAGGCGCTGCAGGCCGAAGAGGTCGCGCTCGGACACCACCCCGACCATCCGCGCCCCCTCGACGACCACCACGTGCCGGAATCCCTCGCGCGCCATCAGCCGGGCGGCGGCCGACAGCGGCTCGCTCGCCTGCAGCGTCGCCGGCGCGCGCGTCATCACCTCGGTCACGGGACGGTCGAGGCCGCCGCCGGCGAGCGCCACGCGGTCGAGCACGTCGGTCTGCGTGAAGATGCCCGAGGGCGCCTGCGCCGCGTCGGTGAGCACGATCGAGCCGATGCGCCGCGCCTTCATGCGCTCGAGGACCTCCCGCACCGTGGCGGTCTCGGGCAACGTGACCGGCGCGCGGCGGATCGCGCTGCGCAGCGGCGAGGACATCGTGCGTTCCGCCGCGACGCGGTTCGCGTAGGCCTCCCGGGTGCCGCGGCTCCAGGCGGCGAGCAGCGCGGCCAGCCGGCGCGTGCAGAAGCCGTGGAACTCGCTGCTGCGCGACATGAGCTCGTCGAAGCGCGTCTCGTCGAGGAGGTAGCAGAACGTGTCGTCGCGCGCCACGTAGCGCAGCGTCGTCGCGCGCCGGGCGATGAGGGCGCCCACGGGGAACATCTCCCCGGCGCCGAACACGGCGGCCTCGGGGTTGCGCGACACCGGCTCGGGCTCGGCCGCGTGGACGGCGCCGCGCTGCACGATGAAGAGGGTGCGCACCGGCCCGTCGCCGGGCGACAGGATCGTGGCGCCCTCGGCGTAGTAGCGCAGCTTCAGGCCCGAGGCGAGGTGCCGCAGGTCGGCCTCGCCCATGGCGTCGAAGGGCGCGTGCCGCCGCAGCAGCTCGGTGGTGGCGGCGAGCAGCGGCGGCGGGATGGGGCGCGTATCTATTGGTTCTGCTTGAGCTGCTCGAGGATCGCCGGGTTCTCGAGCGTCGACACGTCCTGGGTGATCGCCTCGCCCTTCGCGATCGAGCGCAGCAGCCGGCGCATGATCTTGCCCGAGCGCGTCTTCGGCAGGTTCTCGCCGAACCGGATGTCGCGCGGCTTGGCGATCGGGCCGATCTCGTGCGCGACCCACTCGCGCAGCTCGTGGGCCATGCGCTTGGCCTCCTCGCCCGTGGGCCGCGGCCCCTTGGTGACGACGAACGCGACCACCGCCTCGCCCGTGACATCGTCGGGGCGACCGACCACCGCGGCCTCCGCGACGAGCTTCGAGTTGGCGACCAGCGCGCTTTCGATCTCCATCGTGCCCAGGCGGTGCCCCGAGACGTTCAGCACGTCGTCGATGCGGCCCATGATGCGGTAGTAGCCGTCCTCGTCCGTGCTCGCCCCGTCGCCCGCGAGGTAGTAGCGGCCCTGGAACTCCTCGGGGAAATAGCTCTTCACGTACCGCTCGGGGTCGCCCCAGATGGTGCGGATCATCGCCGGCCAGGGCCGCTTGACCACGAGGATGCCGCCCTTGCCCCGGCCCACCGAGCGGCCGGTCTCGTCGACGATGTCGACGAAGATCCCGGGCAGCGGCAGGGTGCACGAGCCGGGCTTGAGGGGGGTCGCGCCCGGCAGCGGCGTGATCATGTGCCCGCCGGTCTCGGTCTGCCACCAGGTGTCGATGACCGGGCAGCGCGACCGGCCCACCGTCTCGTAGTACCACATCCACGCCTCGGGATTGATCGGCTCGCCGACCGTGCCGAGGATGCGCAGGGACGCGAGGTCGTACTTGCCGGGCAGGTCGTGCCCGGCCTTGATGAGCGAGCGGATCGCCGTGGGGGCGGTATAGAACACGCTCACCTTGTGGTCCTGGATCATCTTCCAGAACCGCCCGGCGTCCGGCCACGTCGGCACGCCCTCGAAGATCACCTGGGTCGCGCCCACGGCGAGCGGGCCGTAGACGACGTACGTGTGGCCCGTGATCCAGCCCACGTCCGCGGTGCACCAGAAGACGTCGGCGGACTTGTAGTCGAAGGTCCAGCGCATCGTGAGCATCGCGTGCAGCAGGTAGCCCCCGGTCGAGTGCTGGACTCCCTTGGGCCTGCCCGTCGAGCCCGAGGTGTAGAGGATGAAGAGCGGGTGCTCGGCATTGACCGGCGTGGGCTTGCACTCTTCGGGCTGGTCCTTCACCGCGTCGTCCCACCAGAGGTCCCGTCCCGCCTGCATATGCACCGGGGAACCGGTGCGCCGGTAGACGATCATGTGGCGCATGCTCTCGCAGCCGCCCATGCCGAGCGCCTCGTCGCAGGCGGGCTTGAGGGGGATCTCCTTGCCCCCGCGCATCTGGCCGTCGGCCGTGATCACGGCCACCGCCCCCGCATCGACGATCCGCTCGTGCACGCTCTTGGCCGAGAAGCCGCCGAAGACGACCGAGTGGGGGGCGCCGATGCGCGCGCAGGCCTGCATCGCCACCACCGCCTCCACCGACATCGGCATGTAGATGAGGACCCGGTCGCCGAGCGCGACGCCGAGCGACTTGAGGGCGTTCGCGAAGCGGCAGGTGCGGTGGTAGAGCTCGCGGTACGTGACGCGCGTGACCTTGCCGTCGTCGGCCTCGAAGACGATCGCCGCCTTGTCGGGCTGCGTCTTCAGGTGCCGATCCAGGCAGTTCTCCGAGGCGTTGAGCTCGCCGTCGTGGAACCAGCGGTAGAACGGGGCCTTGGACTCGTCGAGGATCTGCGTGAAAGGCCGGGTCCACACCAGCTGCTCGCGCGCGTGCCGGGCCCAGAATCCCTCGAAGTCGCGCTCGGCCTCCCGGCACAGGGCCTCGTAGGCGGCCATCCCGGAGACGTTGGCCTGTGCGACGAGATCCGGCGGGGGCGGGAAGACGCGGGATTCCTGCAGCACCGACTCGATGGTGGTCATGGCCTCTCTCCTCTGGTATCGGGCGATTTATAGCACAGCGGCCCCGCAGGCCCGGGCGACGACGGCCTTTTGACGCACTGCAGCAAGGATGCTAGCGTGGGCCGTCCTCGTCCGCCATCGCCATGAACGCACTCACCTCCGCCGCAACCGCCGCCGCCGCCCCGGGCGCCCCCCGACCGACCGGGGAGGTCCTCGGCGACCATTGGCCCGGCATCCAGATCTACTATCCGCCGGTCAAGTACGCCCCCTCGCTCGGCATCTACGAGGACCTCGCCCAGGCGGCGCAGCGCTTCCGCAAGCACGCGTGGAGCACGGGCGCCCACACGCTGCTCTTCGACCTCGAGGACGGGTGCCGGCAGAAGGAGATGAGCCGAGAGCTGCTGCGCCGGGAGCTGCCGCTGCTGCCGCCGAAGAAGGAAGTGCAGGTGGCCGTGCGCATCAATCCCTTCCGCACCGACGAGTACGAGCGCGACCTGCAGCTCGTGCGCGACCTGGCCGACCACTTCGACGTGGTGATCCTCGCCAAGGCCGGCGAGGCCTACGGCGCGCCCGAGATCCGCGACCTGTCCGCGGTGCTCGTGGGGCTGAACCACCGCATCAGCATCCAGCCGATCATCGAGCACCCGAAGTCGCTCAAGATCGCGCCCGAGCTCATGCAGTACTCGACGGTGAAGCACGTGGTCTTCGGCATCCACGATTTCTCCAAGGCGATGGGCATCCACATCACGCCGCAGCACTGGACCGAGGAGCTCAAGTTCTACCTGCACGACATCCTCTTCGAGGCGCGGATCGCGGGCAAGGGCGTGATCGGCGGGGTGGAGACCCTGATCGGGCAGACCGCCATGCCCGAGGAGATCGTGGAGCCCGACGACGTGCGCCGGTGGCTCGACCTGCACGGCGACGAGGAGTCCCGCGTGGTCTACCGCCACGCCTGCGAGGAAGCGTCGATGGGGCTTTCGGGCAAGCAGGTGATCCATCCCTCGCACATCCACCCCTGCAAGGTCGCCTTCACCCCCTCGCCGTCGGAGATCCGCACCCGCATCGCCATCCTCAGCGCCGCCATCGAGGCCGACGCGCTGCTGGGCGGCGCGATCAAGTTCGAGGGCGAGATGCTCGACCCGCCGATGTTCGGCAAGGCGCTGCAGACGCTCCTGCGCGCCCATGCCCTGCATGCCCTCTCCGACGAGGACACGGCGTTCGCGATCGAGGTCCTGCGCAAGCTGCCGGCGCAGGTCGTGCGGGAGAACTGGCCGTACGGCGTGATCCTCTGAGGGCGACCGGCGTGGACGAGGCGGCCATCCGCAGCGCGCTGCGCGCCGGGCTCGCGCACCACGAGGCGGGGCGCCTGCCGCAGGCCGAGGCGATCTACCGGGAAGTGCTCGATGCCGCGCCGGGACGCCCGGACGCGATGGTGCTCCTCGCCGACGTCGCCCGCAGGGCCGGCCGGCTCGAAGCCGCCGCCGAGCTGCTGCGCGGGGCGCTGCGCGCGAGCCCCGGGGTCCCGAGCTACCACCAGCAGCTGGGCGCGGTGCTCGCCGCGATGGGCCGGCTCGACGAGGCGGCGGCGTGCTTCCGCGAGGCTGCGGCGCGCAAACCCGACTTCGCCCTCGCGCACAACAGCCTCGGCGAGACGCTGTACGCGCTGGGCGAGCTCGACGGCGCGCTCGCGAGCTTCCGCCGCGCGCTGGCGCTCGAGGATCGGCCCCGCTTCCGGGAGAACTTCGCCCGCTGCGTGGCGCTCGCGTCCCGGCTTCCGGCCGACGCCGCGCTGCGCCCGCTGCTCGCGCGCGCCCTGCGCGAGGGCTGGGCGCGCCCCGCGGACCTCGCCCGGGCGGCGATCGCCCTGCTCGGAACCGACCCCGCGTGGCGCGACGCCCTGGCCGCCGACGCGCGCGCCCCGGGCGGCGACGCGGCGGCGCTCGCCGCGGGCGCGGCGGCGATGGCGCTGCCCGACGGGCTCCTCGGCGCCCTGCTCGACCACGCGCAGGCGTGCGATCCCGCGCTCGAGCGCCTGCTCACCGCGGCACGCCGCGGCCTGCTGCAGCACGCCGCCGGTGCGCCGGCCCGGGGGGATCCGGGCGCGATCCTCGCCTTCGGCTGCGCGCTCGCGCGCCAGTGCTTCCTCGGCGACTACGTCTTCGCCGCGGGCGAGGCCGAGCTCGACGCCGCCGCGGCGCTGCGCGCGCGCCTGGAAGCGGCGCTCGCCGACGCCGGTCCCGTGCCGGACCTCTGGCCGGCCGCCGTCGGCGCCTATTTCCCGCTCGCCCCGCTCGCCGGTGCCGAGGCGCTCGCGGCGCGGCAGTGGCCCGGCCCGGTGCGTGCGCTGCTGCGCCCGCTCCTCGCCGAGCCCGCCGAGGAGCGCGGCCTGCGCGAGACGATGCCGCGCCTCACCCCCGTGCAGGACGCGGTATCGCAACGCGTGCGCCGCCAGTACGAGGAGAGCCCGTACCCGAGGTGGGTGCTTCCGGCGCCCGTCGAGCCCGTGCCGCTCGACGTCCATGTGCGCGCGCTCTTCCCGCACGCCGTCTTCCGGCCCCTGGGGCGCGAGGCCTTCGACCTGCTCGTGGCCGGCTGCGGCACGGGGCAGGAGCCGGTGGAGCTCGCGCGCCGTTTCCCCGCCGCACGCGTGCTCGCCGTGGACCTGAGCCTGGCGAGCCTCGCCTACGCCGCGCGCAAGGCGCGGGAGGCGCGCGTGGCGAACCTCGCCTTCGGCCAGGCGGACATCCTCGCCATCGACGCCCTCGACCGCCGCTTCGACCTCGTCTCCGCCGTGGGGGTGCTGCACCACCTCGCCGATCCCGTGGCGGGATGGGGCAAGCTCGCCCGCGTGCTGCGGCCCGGCGGGTTCATGCAGGTGGGCCTGTACAGCGAGGCGGCGCGCCGGGACGTGGTGGCCGCGCGCGCGTTCATCGCCGAGCGGAGGTACGCGCCCACCCCGGACGGCATCCGGCGCTGCCGCCAGGCGCTCCTCGCCGCCCCGGAGCACGCCGGCGTGGCGGCGCTGCGCGACTTCTACGGCATGCACGAGTGCCGCGACCTCCTCTTCCACGTCGAGGAGCACCGCTTCACCCTGGAAGAGGTGGGCCGGGCGCTGGCCGCGCTGGG
This sequence comes from uncultured beta proteobacterium, assembly GCA_963741815.1. GTDB lineage: Bacteria > Pseudomonadota > Gammaproteobacteria > Burkholderiales > Usitatibacteraceae > Usitatibacter. Next base: position 149,201 of record CAVUJI010000002.1, on the reverse strand, counting down.
CCTCGAGCTGCTCGGCATCGTGGCCGGCCCCGCGGCCCACGCGCGCTACCGCGCGCGCTTCCCGGGCGAGGCGCGCGCCGCCGACCTCGCGCACTGGAGCGCGGTCGAGCGCGATCACCCCGGCACGTTCGCGGGGATGTACCTGCTCTGGGCGCAGAAGCCGGCATCGGCCGGCGACGCGCCATGAGGCCGGCCCCGCCGCCCGCCTGGGAGTGGAGGATTCCGGAGTTCTTCAACATCGGCGCGGCCTGCGCCGACGCGCACATCGGCACGCCCGTGGCCGCGCGCATCGCGATGGTGGTCGAGGACGCCGTCCGCGGCACGAGCGCGATCACCTATCGCGAGCTCGCGGACCGCTCGAGCCGCCTGGCGCAGGCGCTGCGCGAGCTGGGCATCGACGCCGGCGAGCGCGTGCTGGTGCGGCTGCCCAACGCGGTCGCCTACCCGGTCGCCTTCTTCGGCGCCCTCAAGCGCGGCGCGGTGGCCGTGCCCACCTCCCCGCTGCTCACCGCCGGCGAGGTGGAGTACATCGCGCGCGATTCCGGCGCGCGGGCGGCGGTAATCGACAAGGCGGCATGGGCCGAGCTCGGCCCCCTGCTCGCCGGCAAATCGCCCCTGCGCTACGTGCTGCTCGCCGGCGAGGGCGAGACGGTGCAGGTGCCGGGCATCGAGTGCCTCGACCTCGAGGCCCAGCTCGACGCCGTCGCCTCGTGGAGCGCGCCGCACCCCACGCGCGCCGACGATCCGGCCTACCTCGTCTACACCTCCGGCACCACCGGCTATCCCAAGGGAGTGCTCCACGCGCACCGCTCGCTCCTGGGCCGCGCGCCCGCCTCGCGCTACTGGTTCGACTTCGCCCCCGACGACGGGTCCGGCGCCGCGCGCGACCGCATCGTCCATTCCGGCAAGTTCAACTGGACGTACGTGCTGGGCTCGGCCCTCATGGACCCCCTCTACCTCGGCAAGACCGTCATCGCCTACGAGGGCCCCAACGACCCGGCCGCCTGGCCGCGGCTCATCGCGCGCCACGCCGCCACGATCTTCGTGGGCGTGCCCACCGTCTACCGGCAGATCCTGCAGCGCACCGGCTGCGCCCGGGCCGACGTGCCGTCGCTGCGCCACTGCATGAGCGCCGGGGAGCACCTCTCCGACGAGGTGTTCGCGCAGTGGAAGGCGCGCTTCGGCCTCGACGTCTACGAGGCCGTGGGGATGAGCGAGATCAGCTACTACCTCTCCCAATGCAAGCAGCGGCCGATCCGGCCCGGCAGCGCGGGCTTTGCCCAGCCGGGGCACGACGTGGCGCTGCTCGATCCCGACACCCTCGCGCCCGTCGCCGAGGGCAGCGAGGGCATGATCTGCGTGCGCGACGACGATCCGGGACTTTTCCTGCGCTACTGGAACCTGCCGGAGGAGACCGCGCGGCTCAAGCGCGACGGCTGGTTCCTCACCGGCGACTTCGGGCGCCGCGACGAGGACGGCTACCTCTGGTTCCTCGGCCGCAAGGACGACATCATCAAGAGCTTCGGCTACCGCGTCTCGCCCTACGAGGTCGAGCGCGTCCTGAAGAGCCACCCGGCGGTCGCCGACTGCGCGTGCGTGGGCGAGGCCGCCGGCGACGGCAAGGTGCTCGTCGCCGCGTACGTGATCCCGCAGGAGGGCACGAAGTCGCACCCGCGCGAGCTTCTCGCCTTCGCCCGCGCGCGCCTGGCGCCCTACAAGGCGCCGAAGGTGCTCTACTTCGCGCGCGAGTTCCCGCGCACCGCGAATGGTAAAATCCTGCGCCGGGACATCACGCCGCGCATCGCCACGGCGCGCAGCGACGCCTGAGCGCCCGCCCCGCCTTCCTGCCCGCACCCGACCCGAACCTCCCGCACCCGAGCCCGAAGCATGGACGAACGCACCAAGCTGCGACCGCTGAAGCCGCTGCCCAACCTCATCTTCATGAGCCGCTGGCTGCAGTTGCCGCTCTACCTCGGCCTCATCGCCGCCCAGGCGATCTACGTCTGGATGTTCTGGGCCGAGCTCTACTACCTCGTCATCGCCGCCTTCGGCAACGAGAGCGCGCTCGCCCACATCCTCGAGGCGGTCCACGTCGAGGGGGCGCCGCGACCGACGAAGCTGAACGAGACGGTGCTCATGCTCGTCGTGCTCGGGCTCATCGACGTCGTGATGATCTCCAACCTCCTCATCATGGTGATCGTCGGCGGCTACGAGACCTTCGTCTCCCGCATGCGCCTGGAGGGCCACCCGGACCAGCCGGAATGGCTCTCGCACGTGAACGCCTCGGTGCTCAAGGTGAAGCTCGCCACCGCCATCATCGGCATCTCCTCGATCCACCTGCTGAAGACGTTCATCAACGCCAAGGCCTACGACGAGAAGACGCTGGTGGCCCAGACGGCGATCCACCTCGCGTTCCTGCTGTCGGCGATGGCGATCGCCTCGACCGACCGCATCCTGCCGCCGAAGGAAAAGCCATGACGACCCTGCGAGAGGAAGACTTCGTCCAGTCGGTCGCGGACGCCTTCCAGTTCATCAGCTACTACCACCCCGCCGACTACATCCGCGACCTCTGGGCCGCCTGCCAGCGCGAGGAGTCGCCCGCGGCGAAGGACGCGATGGCGCAGATCCTGGTGAACTCCCGCATGGCCGCCGAGGGCCACCGGCCCATCTGCCAGGACACCGGCATCGCGATCGCCTTCGTGCGCGCGGGGATGGACGTGCGCTGGGACACGAAGCGCTCGCTCGAGCAGCTCGTGAACGAGGGCGTGCGCCGGGCCTACACGGACCCGTCGAACCCGCTGCGCGCCTCGATGCTCGCCGACCCCGACGGCAAGCGCACGAGCACCGGCGACAACACGCCCGCGGTCACCCACGTCGAGCTCGTCCCGGGCGACAAGGTCGAGGTGATCGTCGCCGCCAAGGGAGGCGGCTCCGAGAACAAGTCGAAGTTCGCGATGCTGCTGCCGAGCGACTCGATCGTCGACTGGGTGCTCTCGGTCGTGCCGACGATGGGCGCCGACTGGTGCCCGCCGGGCCTGCTCTCCCTGGGCATCGGCGGCTCGCCGGAGAAGGCGATGCTGATGGCCAAGTGGGCGATGATGGAGCCGCTGAACATCCACGAGCTGATGGCGCGCGGGCCGGCCAGCCGCGCCGAGGAGCTGCGCCTCGAGCTCTACGAGAAGGTGAACGCGCTGGGCATCGGCGCCCAGGGGCTCGGGGGGCTCACCACCGTGCTCGACGTGAAGGTCGTCGACTACCCGACCCACGCGGCCTCCAAGCCCGTGGCGCTGCTGCCGAACTGCGCGGCCACGCGCCACGCGCACTTCGTGCTCGACGGCAGCGGCCCGGCGCACCTCGAGCCGCCCGCGCTCGAGGACTGGCCGAAGCTGGCGCTCGACCTGTCCTCGAGCCGCCGCGTGGACCTCGACACGCTCACGAAGGCCGACATCGCGGGCTGGAAGGCGGGCGAGCGGCTGCTGCTCTCGGGCAGGCTCCTCACCGGCCGCGACGCCGCCCACAAGCGCATGGTCGACATGATGGCGCGCGGCGAGGCGCTGCCCGTGGACCTCGCCAACCGCTTCATCTACTACACGGGCCCGGTCGACCCGGTCGCCGGCGAGGTCGTGGGCCCGGCCGGACCCACCACCAGCTCGCGCATGGACAAGTTCGTTGAACCGGTCCTCGCGCGCACGGGTCTCATCGGGATGGTGGGCAAGAGCGAGCGGGGAGCGGCGGCGATCGAGGCGATCCGCAAGCACGGCGCGGTGTACTGCATCGCCGTGGGAGGAGCCGCGTACCTCGTCTCCAAGGCGATCCGCGCCTCGCGGGTGCTCGCCTTCGAGGACCTCGGCATGGAGGCGATCCGCGAGTTCGAGGTGCGCGACATGCCGGTGATCGTCGCGGTCGACGCGGGCGGCGGCGCCGTGCACCGCAGCGGCCCGGCGCAGTGGCGAGCGCGGATCGGCAAGATCCCCGTGACCGTCGCATGAGGGCGAGGCGTCCCGGCCGCGGCGCCGCCGTGGCCGCTTGAACCACGTTGCGCGCCGCACCCTCGCCACCGCCGGGGGCTCTTCCGACGCGCTCGTCCTCGCGCGCGAGGCGCGCGAGCGCGGCCCGCTGCTGATCCTCGCCGCCTCGGCGCGCGACGCCGAGCGCCTGCGCGAGGAGGTCGCGTGGTTCGCCCCCGCGCTGCGGGTGCACCGCCTGCCCGACTGGGAGATCCTCCCCTACGACCAGTTCTCGCCGCACCCGGACCTCGTTTCCGAGCGGCTGGCGACCCTGTGGCAGCTCGCCGACGGCGACTTCGACGCGGCGGTGGTCCCGGTGGCCACCGCGCTGCAGCGCCTGCCCCCGCGCGCCTACCTCGCCGGGCGCACCTTCGCGCTGCGCGCCGGCGCGCGCCTCGACCTCGAGGCCCTGCGCGCGCAGCTGGTGCTCGCCGGCTACTCGCACGTCCAGCAGGTGATGGGCCCGGGGGAGTTCTGCGTGCGCGGCGGCCTGGTCGACCTCTACCCGACGGGCAGCGCCGTGCCCTACCGCCTCGACCTCCTCGGCGACGACATCGAGACGATCCGCACCTTCGACGTCGACTCCCAGCGCACGATCTACCCGGTCCCGGAGGTGCGCATGCTTCCCGCGCGCGAGTTCCCCATGGACGAGGCGGGGCGGGCCCGTTTCCGCGAGTGCTTCCGCGAGCGCTTCGAGGGCGATCCCACGAAGAGCCGCGTCTACAAGGACGTGTCCAACGGCGTGGCGCCGGCGGGCGTGGAAGCGTACCTGCCGCTCTTCTTCGAGGGCACCGAGACGCTCTTCGACTACGTGCCGGCGCACGCGACCTGGGCGGTGCACGGGGACGTCGCCGAGGCGGCCGAGGCGTTCTGGAAGGACCTCAAGTCGCGCCACGAGCTGCTGCGGGGCGATCGCGACCGGCCGCTGCTCGAGCCGCGCGAGCTCTACGTGCCGGTCGAGGAGCTCTTCGCGGGTCTGCGCGACAAGGCGCGCCTCGACGTGCGCCGCGACGACCCCCCCGCGCTGCCCGCCGTCGAGGTGGACCGCCGGGCCGTGGAGCCGCTGCGCGCGCTCAAGCGCTTCGCCGCCGGGTTCGACGGGCGCGTGCTGGTGGTGGCCGAGGGGCCGGGACGGCGCGAGACCCTCTCGCAGTTCTTCGCCGAGCACGACTTCCACCCCGCCCTCGTCGACGACTGGAGCCGCTTCCTGGAGGCCGCGCACCCGCTCGCGATGACCTACGGCCCGCTCGCCGCGGGCTTCGCGCTGCCCGACGAGCGCCTGGCGGTGGTGACCGAATCGGAGCTCTACCCCGGCCAGGTGCGCCAGGCCCGCCGGCGCGACAAGCGCGCGCGCTCGAGCGCCGAGGGGATGGTGCGCGACCTCGCCGAGGTGAAGCCCGGCGACCCGGTCGTGCACAGCCAGCACGGCATCGGGCGCTACCTCGGGCTCGTGACCCTCGACCTCGGCGAGGGCGAGATGGAGTTCCTGCACCTGCAGTACGACGGCGGCGACAAGCTCTACGTCCCGGTCTCGCAGCTGCACCTGATCAGCCGCTACAGCGGCGCGGCCCCCGAGTCCGCGCCGCTGCACCGCCTGGGCAGCGGCCAGTGGGAGCGCGCCAAGCGCAAGGCCGCGCGCCAGGTGCGCGACACGGCCGCGGAGCTCCTCGACCTCTACGCCAAGCGCCTCGCGCGCGAGGGCTATGCGTTCCCGCTCAAGGTGCAGGACTACGAGGCGTTCGCGGCCACCTTCCCCTTCGAGGAGACGCCCGACCAGGCCGAGGCGATCCAGTCGGTGATCGTCGACATGACGCTCGGGCGGCCGATGGACCGGCTCGTGTGCGGCGACGTGGGCTTCGGCAAGACCGAGGTGGCGATGCGCGCGGCCTTCATCGCGGTGGCCGCGGGTAGCCAGGTGGCGATCCTGGTGCCCACGACGCTGCTCGCCGAGCAGCATTACGCCAACTTCAGCGACCGCTTCTCGGGCTTCCCGGTGCGCATCGCCGAGCTGTCGCGCTTCCGCAGCGGCAAGGAAGTGGCCGCGGCGCTCGACGGCCTGGCCCGCGGCGGGATCGACATCGTGATCGGCACGCACCGCCTGATCCAGAAGGACGTGAAGTTCGCCTCCCTGGGGCTCGTCATCATCGACGAGGAGCACCGCTTCGGCGTGCGGCAGAAGGAGGAGCTGAAGAAGCTTCGCGCCGAGGTCGACGTGCTCACGCTCACCGCCACCCCGATCCCGCGCACGCTCGCCATGTCCCTCGAGGGCCTGCGGGACTTCTCGGTGATCGCCACGGCTCCCCAGCGCCGGCTCGCGATCAAGACCTTCGTCAGCCGGCTTTCGAAGGGCATCGTGCGCGAGGCCGTGCTGCGGGAGCTCAAGCGCGGCGGGCAGGCCTACTACCTCTACAACGAGGTCGAGACGATCGACAACCGCCGCGCGGAGCTGGAGGCGCTGCTGCCGGAGGCGCGGATCGCCGTGGCGCACGGCCAGATGCGCGAGCGCGACCTCGAAGCCGTGATGCGCGACTTCTACCACCAGCGCGCCAACGTGCTGCTGTGCTCGACGATCATCGAGACCGGCATCGACGTGCCGAGCGCCAACACGATCCTCATCCACCGCGCCGACCGCTTCGGCCTCGCCCAGCTGCACCAGCTGCGCGGGCGCGTGGGGCGCTCGCACCACCAGGCCTACGCCTACCTGCTCGTGCCGCCCGAGGACGCCCTCAGCGCCACGGCGAAGAAGCGCCTGGAGGCGATCCAGGCCATGGAGGACCTGGGCGCCGGCTTCTACCTCGCGATGCACGACCTCGAGATCCGCGGCGCGGGCGAGGTGCTGGGCGAATCGCAGTCGGGCGGCATCCACGACGTGGGCTTCACGCTCTACACGGAGATGCTCGAGCACGCGGTGAAGTCGCTCAGGAAGGGCAAGGAGCCGGACCTCGGAAGGCCGCTCGAGGTGGCCACCGAGGTGAACCTCCACGCCCCGGCGCTGCTCCCCGAGAGCTACTGCGGCGACGTGCACGAGCGGCTGGTGCTCTACAAGCGCCTGGCCAACTGCGCGGGCGACGAGGAGCTCGAGCGCCTCACCGAGGAGCTCGTCGACCGCTTCGGCCCGCTGCCCGAGCCCGCGCGGGTGCTGCTCGAGTGCCACCGCCTGCGCATCCAGGGAGCGCCGCTGGGGGTGCAGAAGATCGACGCCGCACCCTCGGGGATCGTGGTGCAGTTCGGGGTGGACCCCAACGTCGACGCCGCCAAGGTGCTGGCGCTCGTGCAGTCGAGCCGCATCTACCGCCTGCCGGGGCCCGACCGCGTGAAGATCGAGATGAAGCACGAGGACCTGAAGCAGCGCTCGAACGAGGTGCGGCAGTTCCTGCGCAAGCTCGCGTGAGCGCGGGTCCCCCCGGCACGGCTCGGCGCGCATGAACCTGATCATCCAGGGCGCGGACGTTTCCACGCCGGACCTGAAAGCGCTGTGCCGCATGGCGCGCGGCGGGGCGATCGAGGCGATCTCGGATGCCGCCTTCCGCATCGCGGGGGCCGACCCCGCGGCGCGCGAGGCGGTCGCCGCGCATTGCGCGCGCGCGCGGCTCGACTGGGGGTTCGTCGCCGAAGGCCGCTCGCTCGCCGACTTCGGCCTGCTCGCGATGGACATGGACTCGACGCTGATCCGCATCGAGTGCATCGACGAGATCGCCGACTTCGCCGGGCGCAAGGCCGAGGTGGCCGCGGTGACGGCCGCGGCGATGCGCGGCGAGATCGACTGGCCGGAAAGCCTGCGCCAGCGCGTGGCGGCCCTCGCCGGCCTCGACGTGCGCGTCCTCGCGCGCGTGTACGCCGAGCGGCTGCGCTACAACCCGGGGGCCGAGCGCCTCCTCGCCGCCGCGCGGCGCGCGGGCCTGAAGACGCTCCTCGTGTCCGGCGGCTTCACGTACTTCACCGACCGAGTGCGCGACGCCCTCGGCCTCGACTACGCGTACTCGAACGTGCTGGTGGAGGAAGGCGGGCGGCTCGCCGGCCGGGTGACGGGGCCGGTCGTGGACGCGCAGGGCAAGGCCGCGCACCTGGCACGGCTCAAGCGCGAGCTGGGCATCGCCCGCGAGCGCGTGCTCGCGCTGGGCGACGGCGCCAACGACCTCGCGATGCTCGCCGAAGCGGGCACGAGCATCGCGTACCACGCGAAGCCCGTGGTGAAGGCGCGCACGGACTACGCGCTCGACTACGCCGGCCTGGACGGCGTGCTGAGCCTTTTCCCCGAGTCCGGCTCGTCATCCCCCTTCGGGGGACGGGGAAGCGGAAAATAGACGTACGACGGCTGCGGCACCGCGGCCTGGGCGCGCTCCTTCCAGGTCTCCAGGTCCTGCGGCCGGTCCCACCACGTCGCGCGGTTCTTGCGCTGCTGCTCGGGCACCTGCGGATGCTCCGACAGGAACCCGCGGATGAATTTGGTCAGGTCGGATACGTACACGGGAAGCCTTCCACAAGCAATTGATTCACCATGATTTTATCACCGATAATCGGACGCTGATGCGGATCACCTACCCGCGCTCGTTCCTCTCGCTGCTGCTCATCGGATTTTCGATCGTGGCCGCCCCCCTGTTGTTCGCGCTCCTGTCCAACGCGGTCGCCTTCGAGCGCCTGGCGGGGATCTCGGAGCAGGAGGTGCACGCGGCGGTGAAAGTCACGCAGCTGTCGCGCGCGGTGCTCTCGGCGGTCACCTCCCTCGAGCGCTCGGCGCGCCAGTACGCGGTGGCCGGCGAGGCGACGTTCCTCGAGGCCTACCGCGCCAACCGCGCGCGCTTCCTCGGCCTCGCCCGCGAGCTCGAGGCGATGGAGCTCACCGACGCGCAGCGCGCCCAGCTCGTGGCGATCGAGACCCGCGAGCAGTCGATCAACGGGCTCGTCACGCGCCTGGGCCCCGTGCCCGCGCTCTCGCGCCAGCTCGCCGGCGACTTCGACCGGCTCGTCGACGAGGGCGCGGCGCTGGTGCAGACCGGCGACCGCATGATCGACGCGAGCATCGAGGAGCTGCGCAGCCGCGCGGTCGAGTCGCGCAACAACGTGCTGTGGCTGATGGCGGCGATCGTGCCGCTGGCCCTCGCGCTCATCGCCTCCTTCACCTGGCTCATCGCCCGCCCGATCCGCCAGGTGAGCGCGGGCATCCGCGGGCTGGGCGAGGGGCAGTTCGCGCGGCCCATCCGCGTCGAGGGTCCGGGCGACCTCGTGCGCCTGGGCGAGCAGCTCGACTGGCTGCGCGAGCGGCTGGTGGCGCTCGAGGCGCAGAAGACGCGCTTCCTGCAGCACGTCTCCCACGAGCTGAAGACCCCGCTCACCGCCCTGCGCGAGGGCTCCGATCTGCTCTCCTCCGGCGTGGTGGGCACCCTCAACGCCGAGCAGCGCGAGATCGCGCGCATCCTCACCGAGAACTCGATCGCGCTGCGCAAGCTCATCGAGGGCCTGCTCAACTACAGCGCCGTGCACGCGCAGGCCTCGTACCTCGACCCGAAGATCGTGGCGCTGCGCGACGTGGTGCGCCGCGTGGTGAACGACCGCAAGCTCGCGATCGTCGCCAAGGGCATCCGCATCGAGCTGAACTGCGAGAACGTCGCCGCCTACTGCGACGAGGAGAAGATGCGCGTGATCCTCGACAACCTCCTGTCCAACGCGCTCAAGTACTCGCCCGAGCGCGGGCTCGTCTCGTTCAAGCTGTACAAGCAGCACGAAGATGCGGTCTTCGAGGTGCTCGACGAGGGACCCGGCATCGCCCGGCACGAGCGCGAGAAGATCTTCGATGCGTTCTACCGCGGCACCGACGAGCCCGCCTCGGCGATCAAGGGCAGCGGCCTCGGGCTGTCGATCGTGAAGGAGTACGTGACGCTGCACCGCGGCAGCGTCGAGGTCCTCGACGGGCCCGGGGCGCACTTCAAGATCCGCGTGCCCCGCCGCAAGGCCGAGGCGCGGGAGGCGGCGGCATGAGCGCCGCGCGCGCAGCGACGGCCTTCGCCCTCGTCGCGCTCGTGCTCGCCGGGTGCGCGATCGAGCCCCGCGGGCCGGCCGCCGGCGCCGCGTCCCTCCCCGGCTCGCTCTTCTCGGCGCGCCGCTCGGCCGCGGACGAGCTTGCCGGCTATCTCGCGCGGCTGGGGGCGATGGACGCTGCCGCCCTCGCCGCCGAGGCGCGCCGGCAGCTCCTCGCCGCGCGCGCGGAGGGCGACCTCGGGCGCCTGAAGGCGGCCGCCGCCCTGCTCATCGCGCCGGGGGCGGACGAGGCGCGGGTGCCATCGCTGCTCGAGCCGGTCGCCGGCCGGGCCGCCGCCGGCCGGGAGGTGCGCGGGATGGCAAGCTTCTTGCTGCGAATGGCTGCCGAGCACCGCGAGCTGCGGGAACAGGCGGCCGCCGCGAACGGGCGGCTGCGCGACGAACGCCATGCGACGCAGGTGCAGAAGCAGCGCGCGGACGCGCTCGAGGAGCGCGCCGCGGATCTGCAACAGAAACTCGACGCCCTCTCCCGGCTCGAAAAGAGCCTCTCCGACCGCGAACCGACTGCCCGCTGATGCCCAAGACCCCGAACGCCTCCCTCCTGCTCGTCGACGACGATCCGGACCTCCTGCGCCTGCTCGCCATCCGCCTCAAGGCCAACGGCTTCGCCGTGACCGCCGTGGAGAGCGGGCGCCGGGCGCTCGCCTCGATCGGCGCGGCGCGCCCGGACCTCGTGCTCACCGACCTGCGCATGGAGGGCATGGACGGCATGGCGCTGTTCAACGAGATCCAGGCGAGCTATCCCGGCCTGCCGGTGATCATCCTCACCGCCCACGGCACCATCCCCGATGCGGTGGCCGCCGTGAACAAGGGCGTTTTCGGCTACCTCACCAAGCCCTTCGACCCGGACGAGCTGCTCGCCCAGATCCAGCGCGCGCTCGCCCTGCACGGCGGATCCCGGCAGGCGGGGGTGGCGCAGGTCTGGCGCGAGGAGATCGTCACGCGCTCCTCGCTCATGGAGGACCTCCTCGCCAAGGCCCAGCGCGTGGCCGCGGGCGACGCGAGCGTGCTGATCCAGGGCGAGAGCGGCACGGGCAAGGAGCTGCTCGCGCGCGCCATCCACCAGGCGAGCCCGCGCGCGAGCCAGCCGTTCGTCGCCATCAACTGCGGCGCGATCCCCGAAACACTCCTCGAATCCGAGCTCTTCGGCCACCAGAAGGGCTCGTTCACCGGCGCCATCGCCGACCAGCGGGGCCTGTTCGTCGCCGCGGACAAGGGCACCCTGTTCCTCGACGAGATCGGCGACATGCCGCTGCCGCTGCAGGTGAAGCTGCTGCGCGTGCTCGAGACGCGCGAGGTGCGTCCCATCGGCGCCACGCGCTCGACCCCCTTCGACGTGCGCATCATCTCGGCCACGCACCGCGACCTCGCGCGGGAGAAGGAGGCGGGGACCTTCCGCGAGGACCTCTACTACCGCCTGAACGTGGTCACGCTCAAGCTGCCGTCGCTCGACGAGCGCCGCGAGGACATCCCGCTGCTGGCCGACCATTTCCTCTCGCGGCTCGCCGAGCGCTACGGACGCGAGAAGTCGGCGTTCTCGCCCGAAGCGCTCGAGATGCTGGTGAAGGCCAAGTGGCCGGGCAACGTGCGCCAGCTCTACAACGTGGTCGAGCAGTCGATCGCGCTCTGCCCCACGGCGATCATCCCCCCCACCTTCGTCGAGCAGGCGATCCAGGTCGAGATGCACGAGATGACCTCCTTCGAGGACGCGCGCAAGCGATTCGAGCGCGACTACCTCACGCGCATCCTCAAGCTCACCCGCGGCAGCGTGACCCAGGCCGCGAAGCTCGCCCGGCGCAACCGCACCGAGTTCTACAAGCTGCTGCAGCGCCACGGCATCCAGGCCGCGGTCTTCAAGAGCGAGGCGAAGTAGGCCCGGTAGCCGTGCCGCTACGCGCTGTGGCTGTCGCTCCACAGCGACGGGATTTTTCCCCGCCGAATCAGGCCATTGCCGGATAACGCCCGCCGGGCTGTCGCCTCGCGCAGACGCGGCCCGGGCCCCCGGGGACCGCGCACCCTCGCATAAGTGCTTGTTCCGTCGAACGGCGCGGTGTTTGGCATCCTCCTTGCTGATAGAGGCGCGAGTATCCCCGGATACCGCTTCCCGCGAGGGGAGCGTCGTCGGCGCGGCAAGGCCGACGGTCAACCCTCCTTCAAGAGTGCGCCTTGTGGGGCAGATCGCATCTGCCCCGTTTTTTTTCAGAAGGCGTGCCGTGCCGAGAGCGCGAAGGTCCACGTGCGGGGCAGCGCCGGCTCGAAGTAGCGCCGGTTGCCGTCGTTCACGATGACCGACCCGGCGTAGCGGCGATCGGTCGCGTTGTCCACGCGCACGAGCGGCTCGACCACGAGGCCCGCGACGCGCACGCGCCACGCGGCGCGCAGGTTCACGACCGTGGCGGCCGGCGCGAAATCGTCGTTCGCGTCGTTCACGGCGATCGAGCCGGTGTGGACGACTTCCACCGCGGCGTGGAAGCCGCCCCAGGCGCCGGGGGGCGCGAACGCGAGCTCGGCGAACGCCGAGCGCTCGGGCGTGCCCGGGAGCCGGTTGCCGGCCGGGATCGCCCGCGCCGAGGTCCCGCTGCCGGTCTCGAACCCCTCGTCGAAGCGGGCGCGCAGGGCCGTGTACGAGACGGTGGCGCGCCACGCCTCGCCCCATGCGCCGGTGTACCAGACCTCCACCCCCCGGCGGCGCGTGCGGCCGGCATTGCGGAAGGTCGAGCGTCCGCCCGTGTTGGTGTCCACCACGAGGTCGTCCTGGGTCCGGATGTCGTAGGCGGCCACGTCCAGCGCGTGCCGTGTCCCGCGCCACTTCGCGCCGATCTCCACGTCGCGGCTGCGCGCGGCGCGCAGGTCGGTGTTGATGCCGCTGGCCCCGTTGCGGTAGAAGAGCTCCGTGAAGGTCGGCGTCTCGAAGCCCCGTCCCGCGTTCGCGTAGACGTTGAGCCGGGGCGTGGCGTGCCAGGTGATGCCCGCCACCGGATTGGTCGCGCGGTACGAGAGGCGGCCGCTGTCGTCGGGATTGCCGGGCGCCACGTAGCGGTCGTCGACCTCGAAGTCCACGCGGCTCGTGCGCACCCCGGCGATCGCGCTCCAGCGCTCGCCGAGGTCCGCGCTCGCCTGCACGAGCAGGTCCGTGTTGTCGGCCCGGTCGGTCTCGTCGCGCTTGAGGGCGCCGGGCTCGCCGCCGTCGTTCACGTAGCCCTGCCGGTCGTCGGCCATGCGGTCGCGGTCCACGCCGGCGAGGAGCCGCAGCGCGTTGCCGCCCCCGAGCGCGAAGCGGCGCGACAGCTGCAGGCCCGCGCCCGCGTAGCGCCGGTCGAACGAGACGATGCCGCCGCTCGACGTGGGCCCCGCCTGCGCGGCGAGGGGGATGGGCAGCGCGTTGTCGAGGTCGCGCGTGCCGCCGTAGACGCGGGCGTCGAGGCGCGTCGCGCGATCGATCCGGTGGGACGCCACCACGCCGACCTGGGCCTGCCGCACGGACTTGCGCGGGTCCTGCGCGAGGGCGATCGCCTGCGTCTGGCGCGGGTCCGCCTCCCATTGCTCGCGCGTGAGCCCGAGCGGGTCGAGCGCCAGCGGCTGGTCGAACACGTTGACCACCGTGTCGATGCGCGTGTCGGCGCTCCAGTCCGCGGTCCACTTCGCGTTGAGCTGCTCGCGGCGGGCCGCGCTGTGCGGGCGGTAGCCGTCGGTCGAGAAGCGCGAGAGGTCGACGATGTAGCGGTGCGCGCCGCTCGTGGCCGCGAAGCTGGCACCGTAGCGATGCGCGTCGTAGCCGCTCGCCGTGGCGCTCGCCGCGAGCGTGGGCCGCTCGGCACCCGCCCGCGTGAACACCTGCACCACCCCGCCCGCGGCGTTGCCGTAGAGCAGCGCGAGGGGCCCGCGCAGCACCTCGATGCGCGCGGCCGAGGGCAGGCTCACGGTCGACGCCTGCCCCTGCCCGTCGGGCATCGTGGCCGGGATGCCGTCGACGACGAGGCGCACGCCGCGGATGCCGAAGGTGGAGCGCGAGCCGAAGCCGCGGATCGACAGCTGCAGGTCCTGCGCGTAGTTCTGCCGGTTGAGCACGGTGAGCCCGGGCACCCGGTCGAGCGCCTCGGAGAGGTTCACCTGGGGGCCCGCCTCGCGGATCGCGTCGGCATGCACCGCGGTGATGGCGGCCGGCGCGTCGAAGGTGCGCACGGACTCGCGCGTGGCCGACACGACGACGGTGTCGAGCGGCACGGGCGCGCCCTGCTGCGCGTGCGCGAGCGTGCACGCGGCGGTCGCGGCGAGGAGTGCGGCGGCGCTCTTCACGGGCTGGCTTTCGCGTGGGGTCGAGATCGAAGCGTACCACCGCCCCGGCGCCCGACGCATGGTCCCGGATGCACCGCGCTTGAAAGGATTAAGCTATCGTGCCTGCCCGCTTGCCGCCGGCGCGTCCGACGATCTAGGATCGCCGCCAGGGGCCGATGGCTCACCACGAGAGGAGAGGACATGAAACCGGAGAACGCAAAGAACGCAAGACGCAACGCGCTCTACCTGGCCGTGTGCGCCGCGCTGGCATTCGCCGCGCCCGGCGCGTTCGCCAAGGGCGACGAGGACAACCTGGAACGGCTGGGCAGCTTCAAGCGCACCGACACGCAGCCGGGCCAGAGCGTGCCGCAGGGCGGGAAGTACGCGCGAGAACCTGAAGAAGGTGCTGCAGCAGATCAAGCTGCCGCGACGGCTTCCGGATCGAGCTGTTCGCGATCGTGCCCGACGCGCGGCAGATGGCGGTGAGCCGCAACAAGGCCACCGTGTGGGTCGGCACCCGCAAGTCCACGGTCTGGTCCGTGACCGACCGCGACATGGACAACGTCGCCGACACGGTCGACGAGTTCAGCCCGAGCGTGAAGTTCGACGAGCCCGCCGGCACCTGCTATTCGCCCGACGGCTTCCTGTTCGTCGTCGAGCGCAACCGCGTGATGATGTTCCCGGCCGCCGAATACTTCATGGAAAGCCCGGACACGGTCGCGGTCGCCGATCGTCAAGCAGGGCGAGCTGATTCCGCCCGAGGAGGAGTCGTACAACCACAGCGCGCGCGCGTGCACGATCGGGCCCGGACAACCGGCATCTACATCACCCTCGGCCAGCCGTTCAACGTCACCCCGTCCGACAAGATCGACCTGTACCGCAAGTGGGGCATCGGCGGCATCGTGTCGCTTCGACCGTGACGGCAAGCGACCGGCAGGTGGTCCTCACCGGCATGCGCAACTCCTCCGGCCTCGCGTTCAACCCGAAGGACCACAGCCTGTGGTTCACCGACAACCAGGTCGACGGCATGGGCGACGAGATCCCGCCGGGCGAGCTCGAACCGCGTGCCGGTGGAAAACGGCCAGCTCAAGACGGGCCTGTGGTACGGGTTCCCGTGGTACGGCGGCGGCGGCACGCGCACCAACGAGTACAAGGACACGCCGATCCCGAAGGACCTGGCGGCCAAGTACATCGAAGCCCGAGGTCGACATGATCGCGCACGCGGCCGACCTGGGCATGATGTTCTACACCGGCAGGATGTTCCCCGGCGAAGTACCACAACGCGATCTTCAGCGCGCAGCACGGCTCGTGGAACGCGGTCAAGCCCCGCGGGGCCCGGGTGATGGTGACCTACCTGGACGACAAGGGCCACGCGGTGAAGACCGAGCCCTTCGCCGAAGGCTGGATGAACGAGGAAGGCGTGTACCTCGGCCGCCCGGTCGACGTGCGCCAGTACGTCGACGGCTCGATCCTGGTCTCCGACGACAAGGCGGGCGCGATCTACCGGATCTCGTACCAGGGCAACAAGTAGCAGGCGCGAAACGGGCGGGCCGGGCCGCGCGCCCGGCCCGCTTCGCATGGAGAACGGGAAATGCGCAGATCGAATCCCCGTGCCGCGGCCCTGGCGCTGCTGCTCGCCGCCGCGCCGCTCGCAGGGGCCGTCGCCGCGGGCGCGCCGGCCGCCCCGGCCAAGGTGAAGACGCTATGCCAGACCTGCCACGGCCTCGACGGCGTGGCGCTCGTCCCCGGCGCGGCGAACCTGAGCGGGCAGCAGAGGGAATACCTGCGCTCGCAGCTGCTCGCGTTCCGCTCCGGCAAGCGCCAGGATCCCCAGATGGGCGTCGTCGCCAAGACGCTCAGCGACGAGGAGATCGACGCGGTGGCCGACTGGTACTCGTCGATCCGGGTGACGGTCGCGAAGCCGGAGTAGCCGGGCTCAGACGGCCTCGGCGATCCACGCCGCCTGGATCGCCTCGAGGATGCGCTCGCCGGAGCGCTTCGGGTCGTCGTCGAAGCCCTCCAGCGCGAGCACCCAGCGGTGCAGGTCCACGAAGTTCACGCGCTCCGGGTCGACGTCGGGATGGGCCTCGGCCAGCGCGATCGCTATGTCCTGGGTGTCGGTCCACTTCATCACTTGCCCTCGCTCACCTGGTTGATGGTGTACCTGGGGATCTCGACGGTGAGGGGCGCGTCGCCCACCGTCGCCTGGCACGACAGCCGCGAGGTGGGCTCGAGCCCCCAGGCCTTGTCGAGCAGGTCGTCCTCCTTCGTCGGTCGCGGCTCGAGCGAGTCGAAGCCCTCGCGCACGATCACGTGGCAGGTGGTGCAGGCGCAGCGACATCTCGCAGGCGTGCTCGATCTCGATGCCGTTGTCGAGCAGCGTGTCGCAGATCGAGGCGCCGGGCGGCGCCTCGATCTCGGCGCCCTCGGGACAGAGCTCGGCGTGGGGGAGCACGGTGATCTTCGGCATCGGGCTCCGACGTCGTCGAGCCGTCGCCCGGCCAGGGCGCCCGGCGATCGCCTTGGTCCATGCGGCGCGCGGCGAAGCCCTCGGTGGCGCGGCCGAGCGCCTCGATCGCCGCGTCGCACCGCGCGGTGGTCGTCGCCGCGGCGCGGCACGGTCGAGCGATGCGCATGCGCTCCTCGAGCGCCGCGCGCTCCGCCGCGTCGAGCAGCGGCGCCATCGGCCTCGAGCGCGGCGCGCGTAGCGCGGCGAGCAGGCGCTCGGCCTCGACGCGCTGCTCGGCGCAGCGCGCGGGCGTCGCGTGTCCTCCTGCGCATGCGAGAAGCTCTCCTGCAGCATGCGCGCGATCTCGTCGTCGCGCCAGGCCGTAGGACGGCTTGACCGACGATCGAGGCCTCGACGCCGGTGGTCTTCTCGCGCGCGCGACACCGACAGCAGGCCGTCGGCGTCGACCTGGAAGGTGACGCGGATGCGCGCCGCCCCCGCGGCCATCGGCGGGATGCCGCGCAGCTCGAAGCGCGCGAGCGAGCGGCAGTCGGCGACGAGCTCGCGCTCGCCCTGCACCACGTGGATCGCCATTGCGGTCTGGCCGTCCTTGAAGGTCGTGAACTCCTGCGCGCGCGCCACCGGGATCGTGGTGTTGCGCGGGATCGATCCGCTCGACCAGCCCGCCCATCGTCTCCAGGCCCAGCGAGAGCGGGATCACGTCGAGCAGCAGCCAGTCGTCGCCGGGCGCGCGGTTGCCGGCCAGCACGTTGGCCTGGATCGCGGCGCCGAGCGCGACGACCTGGTCGGGATCGAGGTTCGTTCAGCGGCGGCTGGCCGAAGAACTCGCCCGACCGCGCGCTGCAGCTGCGGCATGCGCGTCGCGCCGCCGACGAGCACCACGCCCTCGACGTCGTCCGCGCGGCGAGCTGCGCGTCGCGCAGCGCCTTGCGCGGTGGGCGGCGAGCGTCTTCTGCACCAGCGCGGCCGTGAGGTCGCTCGAACTCCGCCCGGGTGAGCGCGACGGTGCAGCTTCTGCCCGTAGGAGAGCGTGACCGCGGCGGACAGCGCGCTCCTCGTCGGACAGCCCTCCTTCGCCTCGCGCGCGGCCGCGAGCAGCCGGCGCGTGTCCGCGGCTGCCCGCGTCGGCCCGGCCCTGGGCGATGCGCCAGTCGGTGGCGATCGCGCATGGTCGAAGTCGTCGCCGCCGAGCGCCGCGTCGCCGCCGGTGGCGAGCACCTCGAAGACGCCGCGGGTCAGCCGCAGGATCGAGATGTCGAAGGTGCCGCCGCCGAGGTCGTAGACGGCGTACATGCCTTCGCGAGGCGTGGTCCAGCCCGTAGGCGATCGCGGCGGCGGTGGGCTCGTTGAGCAGGCGCAGCACGTTCAGGCCCGGCCAGCGCGCGCCGCGTCCTTGGTCGCCTGGCGCTGGGCATCGTCGAAGTAGGCCGGCACCGTGACGACGGCGCCGAAGAGCTCGCCGCCGAGCGCGGCCTCGGCGCGCGCGCGCAGCGCCCGCAGGATCTCGGCCGAGACCTCGACCGGCGATCTTGGCGCCCGGCGCGCGGTCGCGATCGCGACCATGCCGGGCGCGTCGACGAAGTGGTAGGGCAGCGCTCGCGTCGCGCGCGACGTCGGCCACGCCGCGCCCCATGAAGCGCTTGACCGAGACGATCGTGTTCGCGGGGTCGTCGGCCTGGGCCGCGCGCGCCTCGTAGCCGACTCGCCACGGGCCGTCGGCGAGGTAGCGCACGACCGACGGCAGCAGCAGGCGCCCCTGCTCGTCGGGCATGCACTCGGCGACGCCGCTGCCGCACCGTGGCCACCAGCGAATGCGTGGTGCCGAGGTCGATGCCCACGGCGAGCCGGCGCTGTGCGGGATCGGGCGACTGGCCGGGTTCGGAGATCTGGAGCAGTGCCATCGGTCAGCGCGTCGCAGCGCGTTCGCTCGATCGTCCTCGTCGAGCTTCTCGAGGAACCGCAGCTTGCGCACGAGCGAGCAGCCGGAGTCGTACGTGGCTCGCGTCGAGCGAGCGGCGCGAGCAGCCGCAGCAGCTCGTCGCGCTCGTGGCCCAGCTCGGCGCGCAGCCGCGCGAGCGTCTCGCGCGTCGCGCTGCGCGGCGCGCCTCCGCGGCCGCCTCGCGCCACTCCATCTGCTGCATCAGGAAATCGGGCGGCATGGCGGTGTTCGACTCCGTCGCCGGTGTCGAAGCCCCTGAGTCGCAGAGGTAGCGCGGCGCGCTCGACCGGGTCGCGCAGCGTCCGGTACGCCTCGTTCACGCGCGCCGCCCACTGCATCGCCACGCGGCGCTCGGCGTCGGGCCGGCGGCGAAGCGGTCGGGGTGCACCTGCGCCTGCAGCTCGCGGTAGCGCCGCTCCAGGCGCGACGGCGTCGAGGCCGTACGCCAGGGGCAGGCCGAACAGCTCGAAATGGTTCCTCGTGAATTCCGGGGTCATCGGGACGAAAACGGGGCGCGCGGCCCCTTCGCGCGGCGGGGCGCCGGGCCCCGGCCGCCTAGACGTTGAACGATTCGCCGCAGCCGCAGCGGTCCTTCTCGTTCGGGTTGTTGAACTTGAAGCCCTCGTTCAGGCCCTCGCGCACGAAGTCGAGCTCGGTGCCGTCGAGGTAGGCGAGGCTCTTCGGATCGACGAGGACCCGCACGCCGTGGCTCTCGAAGATGTGGTCTTCCGGCGGACCTCGTCGGCGAACTCGAGCTTGTAGGCGAGGCCCGAGCAGCCGGTGGTCTTCACGCCCAGCCGCACGCCCACCCCCTTGCCGCGCTCGGCGAGGTAGCGCGGGACGTGGTCGCGCCGCGCGATTCGGTCAGGGTGACCGCCATCGAGTCCGCCGCCTTCTTCTCGGCCGCGGCCTCGGCCCCGCCGTACTTCTTGCGTGTAGTCGGCGACCGCCGCCTTGATCGCGTCCTCGGCGAGGATCGAGCAGTGGATCTTCACCGGCGGCAGCGCCAGCTCCTCGGCGATCTGCGTGTTCTTGATCGTCGAGGCCTCGTCCAGCGTCTTGCCCTTCACCCACTCGGTGACGAGCGAGGACGAGGCGATCGCCGAGCCGCAGCCGTAGGTCTTGAACCGCGCGTCCTCGATCACGCCTGTCCGTGTTCACCTTGATCTGCAGCTTCATCACGTCGCCGCACGCGGGCGCGCCCACCATGCCGGTGCCCACCGCCTGCGTCGCCCTTGTCGAACGAGCCCACGTTGCGCGGGATTCTCGTAGTGCTCGATGACCTTGTCGCTGTATGCCATTTCAGTCTCCTGGGTGTTGACCCTCTCCCCGGCCCTCCCCCACGGGGAGGGAGCGTTTCGATTCCCCGGCCCTCTGCGAAGAGGGGGCCGTCCGATTCAGTGCGCGGCCCACTGGACCGTGTTCAGGTCGATGCCGTCCTTGTACATCTCCCACAGCGGGCTACATCTCGCGCAGCTTCGCCGATGCGCTCGCGGATGAGCCGGCACCGCGTAGTCGATTTCCTCCTCGGTGGTGAAGCGCCCGATGGTGAAGCGGATGGAGCTGTGCGCGAGCTCGTCGTTGCGGCCCAGCGCCCGCAGCACGTAGGACGGCTCGAGGCTCGCGGAGGTGCACGCCGAGCCCGACGAGACCGCCAGCTCCTTCATGCCCATGATCAGCGACTCGCCCTCGACGAAGTTGAAGCTGACGTTGAGGTTGTGCGGCACCCGGTGCTCGAGGTCGCCGTTCACGTAGACCTCTTCCATGTCCCGCAGGCCCTCGAGCAGGCGGTCGCGCAGCATGCGGATGCGCTCGTTCTCCGCGGCCATCTCCAGGCGCGCCAGCCGGAACGCCTCGCCCATGCCCACGATCTGGTGCGTGGCGAGCGTGCCCGAGCGCATGCCCCGCTCGTGGCCGCCGCCGTGCATCTGCGCCTCCAGGCGCACGCGCGGCTTGCGCCGCACGTACAGCGCCCCGATGCCCTTCGGGCCGTAGGTCTTGTGCGCCGAGAAGCTCATCAGGTCGACCTTGAGCCGGCCCAGGTCGATGGCGACCTTGCCCGTGGCCTGGGCGGCGTCGACATGGAAGACGATTCCCGTTCGCGCGCGTGATCTCGCCGATCTCGGCGATCGGCTGGATCACGCCGATCTCGTTGTTCACGATCATGATCGACACGAGGATCGTGTCCGGGCGCAGCGCGGCCCGGAACTTCCCGAGGTCGAGCAGGCCGTCCGGCTCCGGGTCGAGGTAGGTCACCTCGAAGCCCTCGCGCTCGAGCTCGCGCATGGTGTCGAGCACCGCCTTGTGCTCGGTCTTCATGGTGACGAGGTGCTTGCCCTTCGTCCTGTAGAAGTGGGCCGCGCCCTTGATCGCGAGGTTGTCCGACTCGGTCGCCCCGGAGGTCCAGATGATCTCCTTGCGGGTCGGCAGCCCACGAGCGCCGCCACCTCGGCGCGGGCCTCCTCCACCGCCTCCTCGGCCTCCCAGCCGAAGGCGTGGCTCCTCGAGGCGGGATTGCCGAAATGCTCGGTAAGCCAGGGGATCATCTTCGCGGCCACGCGCGGGTCGACCGGCGTGGTCGCGGAATAGTCGAGGTAGATCGGTTGCTTGCGGTTCATGGTCTCAGGCCGACAGGGTTTGCGGGTCGCGCGCGGAGGCGGCTCGCACCACCGACACGCGTTTCCTGCGCTGCTTGTCGACGAGCTGCGAGAGCGTCACCGCCGACAGGAAGCCGTGGACGGTGTGGTTCAGGTCCTCCCACAGGTCGTGGGTCATGCAGCGCTGGTTCTCGTGGCAGTTCTCGCGGCCGCCGCACTGCGTGGAGTCGATCGTCTCCTCCACCGCCTCGATGATGTCGGCGACGGTGACCTGTGCCGCGTCGCGGGCGAGGTGGTAGCCGCCCCCGGGGCCGCGCACGCTCTCCACGAGGCGGCGCCGGCGCAGCTTGCCGAAGAGCTGCTCCAGGTACGACAGCGAGATCTTCTGCCGCTCGCTGATGCCGGCGAGCGTGACCGGCCCGTTCGCGCCGTGCAGGGCGAGGTCGAGCATGGCGGTCACTGCGAAACGGCCCTTGGTCGTGAGTCTCATCGTCGGTCCCCGGGAGCCCGAGCGGATACCCGAGCAATTCACTCAACTATACGATGTCCGAGTGAATCAGTCAACTATTCATCCCCGGCCGCCGGCCGCGCGGCGCGGGGCGTCGGGGGCGCCGCCCTCGAGGCGGTCGAGCCGCTCGAGGATGGCGGCGAGCCGCCCGTCCAGGTCGTCGGTGCGCGATCCCAAGGCCAGCAGCACCTTGTTGAGCGGGTCGTCGAGGTCGGCGCTCACGGCATAGGCGTCGAAGGCCGTGGGGCCGACCTCGCCCTGCGCCGCCCGGGGTTCCACGGCGCGGGCGGGAATGCCCACGACGGTGGCCCCCGGCGGCACGGCCTTCACCACCACCGAGTTGGACCCCACCTTGGCGCCGTCGCCGACCTCGAAGGGCCCGAGGATCTTCGCACCGGCGCCCACCACCACGCCCTTGCCGAGGGTCGGGTGGCGCTTGCCCTTGTCCCACGACACCCCGCCCAGCGTGACCCCGTGATAAAGGGTGCAATCGTCGCCGATCTCGGCGGTCTCGCCGATCACCACGCCCATGCCGTGGTCGATGAAGACGCGCCGGCCGATCGTCGCCCCGGGGTGGATCTCGATGCCGGTGAGGAACCGGGTGCCATGGGAAGCGAACCGGGCGAGCCAGTGCAGGCCGAGGTTCCACAGGCCATGGGAGATGCGGTGCAGCTGGAGCGCGTGGAACCCCGGATAGCAGGTGAGCACTTCCCAGACCGAGCGCGCCGCGGGATCGCGCTCGAACACGCATTGGATGTCTTCTCGGATGCGGCGGAACATGGAAGAGCCGACGACTCGGGTCGATGGACGCAGTTTCGCATTCCCGAGTAAAATTATCAACTATTCCCGTGAGACGCATCGCCCGCAAATACGTCGCGTTCATCCGCCAGCCCGACGTCGGCCGCCTGCTGGCCGTCGCCCTGCTGGCGCGCATGCCCGTGGGAATGGTGGGCTTTGCGATGCTCATGTTCCTGCGCGAGTCGCTCGGCGACTTCGCGCTGGCCGGATCCGCGGCCGGGATCCACTTCGTGTCCCTCGCGGCGGCCGCGCCGGTCCAGGGCCGGCTCATCGACCGCCACGGCCCGGGCCGCCTCCTCCTCGTCACGGGCGTGGTCCAGCCGCTCGCCCTGGCGGCGGTCTTCGCGGCGGCGCGGCTGCAGCTGGCGTTCTGGGCCGTCGCGGCGGCCGCCGCGCTGGCCGGCGCCTTCGCCTCGCCCATCACCACCCTCACGCGCACGTTCTGGCGCCAGCGCTTCGAGCGCGAGGAGGACCGGCGCACCGCCTTCGCCCTCGACGCGGTGACGATCGAGCTCAACTTCACCGTGGGCCCCGCCCTCGTGGCCGTGGTCCTCTCGACGGCGGGCGCGGCCGCGGCCTTCGGCATGGCGATCGCCTCCGTGGTCCTGGCGGTGGTGGTGTTCACGCTGTCGCCGGCGCTGCGCTACTTCCGGGCCGAGGCCGGCGCCCAGCGCCACATGCTGGGCCCGCTCACGGAGCCGCGGCTGCTGCTGCTGTACGCGGCGACCTTCGGCCTCGCCGCCGGGCTCGGCTTCCTCGAGGTGGGGTACCCGGCGTACGCCACGGCGCTCGGCGCTCCGGCCCTCGCCGGCATGCTGCTGTCGCTCAACTCCCTCGGCAGCGCGCTGGGCGGGGCCCTCTACGGCGGGCTGCACTTCCGGGCGCGGGTGGAACGCCAGTTCGCCGCGGCCGTCGCGTTGATGGCCCTGCCCCTGCTGCTGCACGCGCTCGTCGGAGCGCGCAGCGCCTTCATGGTCGTCGCCTTCTGCGCCGGCGCGCTCATCGCCCCGTCCATCGCGGCGCAGTCGGTGCTCGTCTCGCGGCTCGCGCCCGCGCGCTACGCGACCGAGGCCTTCACCTGGTCCTCGACAGCGATCGTGAGCGGCATCGGGGCGGGGGTGGCGATCGGCGGCCAGATCGTCGAGCGCGTGGGCTGGCGCTACGCGTTCGCGACCGCCTCGCTGCTCGTGGCCGCGGTCGCGCTGCTCGCGCTCGCGATCACGCCGGGACGCTCGCGCGTGGTCGCCGGTGCCGGCACCGGCCAGTGATGCGGGGCCATCAGCCGCGCTCCCCGCGCATGCGCTTCTCGAAGGCGGCGAGCATCCCCCGCAGCAGCTTCACCTCCGAGCGCTCCAGCCCCGTGCGCGCGAGCAGCCGCCGCAACCGCTCCATGAGCCGCCCCGGCCGTGCCGGGTCGAGGTAGCCGCTCGCCACCATCGCCGAGGCCCAGTGGGCGAAGAGCGCCTCGACGTCGGCGCCGCTCGCCGGCTCGCGCGCGGGCGTGGGCGCCGGCGCGAACGCCTCGGCCGCGACGGCCAGCTCGTAGCAGGCGACCTGCACGGCGGCGGCGAGGTTGAGCGAGGAGTACGCGGGATGGGCGGGAATGGCCACGAGCATGCGGCAGTGGCCGAGCTCCTCGTTGCTGAGGCCGTAGGTCTCGTTGCCGAAGACGAGCGCGACCGGCCCATGGCCGGCCGCCGCGACGATCTCCGGGGCGGCATCGCGCAGGCAGCGCACGGGGTGCGAGAGGTCGCGCGAGCGGGCACTGAACCCGACGGCGAACACCGCGTCGCCGAGGGCGTCGGGAAGGGCCCCATGCACGCGCGCGGCCGCGAGCACGTCGGCGGCGCCCGAGGCGAGCGCCTCGGCCTGGGGATCGGGGAAGCGCCGGGGTGCGACCAGGCGCAGGTCGGCGAGCCCCATCGTCTTCATCGCGCGCGCGGCCGCGCCGATGTTGCCGGGATGGCTCGGGCGGGAAAGGACGACGGACATGCGGCCCAGCCGCTCGGGCGCTCCCATCCCGGCATTCTGCCGCAGCCGCGGCGGCGCCGGCAGCCATGCGCACGGGCGGCGCGGACTCGCCGGCGCGCCTTCGCCTTCCCTAGACCTTCACGCCGAGGTACTTGTGCACGACGTGCTGGGCCTCGTGCAGCTCGGCGGGGGTGCCCTCGTAGACCACGTGGCCGTTGTTGAGGATGTAGCAGCGGTGGGCGAGCGCGAGCGCGGCCACCACGTTCTGCTCGACGATCACGATGGTGCGGCCCTGCTCGGCGAGCCGCGAGCACACCTGCATGAGGTCGCGCACGATGATCGGGGCGAGGCCCTCGAACGGCTCGTCGAGGAGGATCAGCCGCGCGTCGCGGATCATCGCCCGGGCGATCGCGAGCATCTGCTGCTCGCCGCCCGACAGCTCCCGGCCGCGGCTGCGACGCCGCTGCGCGAGCCGGGGAAAGGTCTCGTAGATCGCCTCGAACGGCAGCGGCTTGTCCGCCGTCATCGCCGCCACGCGCAGGTTGTCGTGCACCGTGATGCCGCCGAAGATGCGCCGCTCCTCGGGCACGAGCTGCAGGCCGCGGCGCGCGAGCTCGTGGGGCGCCCGGCCCTGCACCGCCTCGCCGTCGAGGCGCACGGTGCCGGAGCGGGGGGCGAGCACGCCCATCAGGGTCTTCAACGTCGTGCTCTTGCCAGCGCCGTTGCGCCCGAGGAGTGCGACCACCTCGTGGCGCTCGATGCGCAGCGACACGTCGAAGAGGATGTGCGAGTCGCCGTAGTAGCTGTTGAGGCGCTCGGCCTCAAGCAGGCTCATGCATCCCCCCCAGGTACGCGTCCTGCACGCGCGGGTCGCGCTGGATCTCCTCGGCCGTGCCGTCGGCCAGCAGCCGCCCCTCGTAGAGCACCGTGATGTGCTCGGCCAGCTCGAACATCGCGTCCATGTCGTGCTCGACGATCACCAGGCTGCGCCCGCGGCGCACCTCCTTCAGCAGCGCCACGGTGTGCACGCGCTCCTCGGGGCTCATGCCCGCGAGCGGCTCGTCGAGCAGCAGCACGTTGGCGCCCGTGGCGAGCGCCAGGCCGATCTCCAGGCGCCGCTTCTCCCCGTAGGCCAGCTCGTGCACCGGCGTGTCGGCGCGCCCGGCGAGCTCCACGCTCTCGAGCGCCGCCTCGACCTGCGCGTCCAGGCCCGGCACGCGGTGCACGCCGCGCAGCATGTCCGGGCGGAAGCGCCCGCGCTGCCGGGCGAGCACCGGGATCACGAGGTTCTGGCGCACGGTGAGAGAGTCGAAGAGCTGGTTGATCTGGTAGCTCTTGCTCATGCCGCGCTGGCAAACCCGCGTGACCCCCATCCCCGTCACGTTCTGCCCGCGCAGGAAGACCTCCCCGGCGGTGGGCGGCACCTCGCCGGCGAGCATCTTGAAGAAGGTCGATTTGCCCGCGCCGTTCGGCCCGATGAGCCCGCGCAGCTCGCCCTCGGCGAGCGCGAAGGACACGTCGCTCACCGCGGTGAGCCCGCCGTAGCGCTTGGTGAGGCCGCGCGCCTCGAGCACGGGGGCGCCGGCGGCGAGCGAGGCGCCGCGCACGATCACGAGCGGGGCCGCGGCCCGGGCGCGCGCCGGGCGGGCGGTCGCGGTGCGCGCGCGCCGGCGCCGGGCGAGGTCCACGATGGCCCCGGCGATCCCGCGCCGGAACACGACCACGAGCACCACGAAGAGGAGCCCGAGAATCAGCTTCCAGTAGGCGCCCACCCCCGCCACGCCCTGCAGGATCGCGTAGAGGTAGAGCCAGATCCAGGCGCCGAGCAGCGGGCCGAGCAGCGTGCCGGCCCCGCCGATCACGGTCTGGATCACGAGCTGCCCCGAGGTGTCGAGCAGGAAGGCGTCCGGCGGCATGTAGTTCTGGAAGATGCCGAGCAGCCCGCCGGCGAGCCCGCCGTACGCCGCGGCGATCACGAACACGGCGAGCTTGTAGAACGACACCGAATGCCCGACCGAGCGCGCGCGCACGGGATTGCCGCGGATCGCGGTGAGCACCGTGCCGAAGGGCGAGCGCACGATGCGCCGCGCGATCACGTACCCGGCGAAGAAGAAGGCGGCGAGAAAGGCGTACATCGGCCAGCCGCTCGAGACGTGCACCGAGTAGGAGCCGAGGGTGAAGGTCGGCGCGGGCACGCCCGGAATGCCGTTCTCCCCGCCCGTGTAGTCCTTGAGCGGGGAATTCTCGAGGAAGAAGAACATCTCCGCGAAGGCGAGCGTGCTCATCGCGAAGTAGATGCCGGTGCGCCTCAGGGTGAGGAAGCCGATGACGAGCCCGACGGCCGAGGCGACGACGGTGCCCACGGCGAGCGCGAGCATGGCGCTCGTCATGCCGGTCTCGGTGAGGAGGTAGGCCACCACGAAGCCGCCCGTGCCGTAGAAGGCCGCCTGGCCGAAGGAGAGCATGCCGGTGTAGCCGAACAGCAGGTCGAAGCCCAGGCCGAACAGGCCCCAGATCAGCACCCGCGAGAGCAGGTCCGGCCCCGCGCCGATCCACGGCAGCACGACGGGGGCGAGCGCGAGCCCGGCGGCCACGGCGATCTCGGGCCCGAAGCGCCCGGCGAGCGAGGGCGAGCCGCTCATTCCCGCCCCTCGATCCCCATCAGCCCCTGAGGACGCAGGATCAGCACGAGCGCCATGGCGGCGAAGAGCATCACGTCGGACCAGGCGGGGTTCACGATGGAGGTGAGGCTCAGGATCTCGCCGGCGACGATGCCGCCCACGACCGCGCCGGGGAACGAGCCGACCCCGCCGATCACGACCACCACGAAGGCCTCGACCAGGACCCGCGAGCCCATGTCGGGCGTGAGCGAGACGATCGGCGAGTTGATCACGCCCGCGTATCCCGCCGCCATCGCCCCGATGCCGAACACCAGGAGGAACGCCCGCCGCACGTTGATGCCGAGCATGCTCACCATGAGGGAGTCCTCGATGCCGGCGCGCACGATGAGCCCGAGCTTCGTGCGGTAGAGGACGAGGTAGAGCCCGGCCAGCGTGAGCGCGGAGATCGCGAGGACGTCCAGCCGGTAGAGCGGGTAGATCACGAACCCCATGTTGACCACGCCCTCGCCCCATGGGGGCTGCGGCACGCGCTGGCTGATCCCGCCGTAGATGCCGCGGATGATCTCGACCAGCACGATGCCGATGCCGAAGGTGACGAGGATCTGGTCCTCGGGCGGGCGCCCGTAGAAGAGCCGGACGATCCCGCGCTCGAGGACGAGCCCGAGGACGAGCGCGACGAGCGAGCCGGCCGCGATGGCGGCCACGAACGAGCCCGTCGCCCCGTAGGCCGAGTAGCCCGCGTAGGCGCCCACGACGAAGATCGCGCCGTGGGCGAAGTTCACCACGCCCAGCGTGCCGTAGATGATCGTGAGCCCCGTGCTCGTGAGGGCGAGCAGGAGCCCCAGCGCGAGGCCGTTGAACAGCTGCGACAGCAGGAGCGGCATGCTGGGCATGCGCTACGCCCCCGCCCGCCTCAGGTGTAGGGCCCGAGCTTGCAGCCGAAGTGCCCGACGGGGGCCACGTACTTCGCGCCGTCCACGACCGTGATGATCTCGAAGAGGTCCTCCTTCGACTTCATCGCCGAGGGCTTCTTGCCGCGCACGATCGGGAAGTTCACGACGCCCTGGTGGTCCGCGCCGCGCACGTACACCTCGCCCACCGGCCCCTGGCGCTTCACGCCCTTCTCGTAGGCCTTGATCACCTCGGGCGCGTAGAACGTGCCCGCGCGCTCCACCGCGTCGGCCCACAGCGCCAGGTTGAGGTAGGCGATGTACGCCGAGTCGTGGGGCACCTCGTGGTACTTCTCCTTGAACGCGCCCACGAAGTCCCTGGCGATCGGGTACTTGTCCTCGAGCGTCCACCAGAAGCCGGTGACGCCGTAGACGCCCTGCATGACCTCGGGGCCGATCTCCTCGCCGAGGAAGGGCGACATGTAGGGGATCACGAGCTGCATCTTGTCGAGGATGCCGAACTGCTTGGCCTGCTTGATCGAGTTCACGGCGTCGCCGCCGTAGTCGATGTTCACGAGCACGTCCGCGCCGCTGTTGGCGATGTTGAGCAGGTAGGAGCTGAAGTCCTTGTTGCCCAGCGGGTGCACCTGCTGGCCGACGTTGGTCCACCCTTCCTTGGTCGTGAACTCGACCATGGAGTCGTGCACCGTGTGCCCGTACGTGTAGTCGGGCACGAGGTAGATCGCCTTCTTGTTCTTGCCCAGGCGGTTGGCCAGGATCGGCGCGAAGGCCTTCGCCGCCTGGTAGCCGTAGTGGCACAGGCGGAAGCCGTAGCGCTGGCAATCCGACCCGGTGGTCTCGTTCGAGCCGCTGATCGCGGCGAGGTAGATGGTGCGCTCGCGGTCGCAGACCTTCTCCAGCGCGATCGCCACCGAGCTCGACACGCTCCCGGCCACGAGCATCGCCTTGTTCTCGTGGATGAAGCGCGTGGCGGCCTGCACGGCGGTGTTCGGCTTGGTCTCGGAGTCGGCCACGCCGGCCACGACCTTCTTGCCGAGCACGCCCTTGCGCGTCTTGGGCGAGATCTTGCGGATCCGCGCGTCGCCGCCGTTGAGCTGCTCGATGGCCAGCTCGTAGCCCTTGCGCTCGTCGGCGCCCTCCGCGGAGTACGGGCCGGTGAGATCGACCGTCAGGCCGATGTAGACGCTGTCGCCCTGCACGCCCTCGGGGTAGTTGGCGAGCGCCGGGTACGATTTGCCCGCCGCGAACGCGTGCGGAAGCAGCAGCCCCCCGGCCGCGCCCGCGCCGGCCTTGAGGAAGGTGCGCCGGTCGAAGCGGGCGCGGTCGTCTGCGTTGCGGTCAGTCATCGCGAGCCTCCATCTGGTGTGCGTGGAAAAAAAAGAGCGGAGCGCCGCCCCCGGCGCTCCGCAGTTGCGCCCCACACGGTAAAGATTTCCCGGCGTATCCTCGGGGAGCATCGTCCTCGCCTCCGGGGTCTGGACGGCGGGACGGGGCAAATATATCGTAGTGCGACAGTTCCGGGTTATATATCGTCGAACGATATGATGTCAACGCCACTTTTGCATGTTGCTGCGCCTTCGTGCGCGCGCGCCTCGGCGCCAGCCCAGGGAGGCGCGCGATGCCCCTGAGCGCCGCCGAGTACGAGATGCTCGCCGCCTTCCGCTATACCCTGCGGCAGTTCCTCAACTTCAGCGAGCAGGCCGCCCAGGCGGTCGGCCTCACGCAGCAGCAGTACCAGGCGCTGCTCGCCGTGCGCTCGCATCCGGGGCCGGAGCTGCTCACCATCAGCGACCTCGCCGGGCAGATGCTGATCCGCCACAACAGCGCGGTCGGCATGGTCGACCGGCTCGAGGAGCACGGCCTCGTGCGCCGGGAGCACCCGGCCGACGACCGGCGCAAGGTGGGCATCCGGCTCACGGCGAAGGGGCGCAAGGTCTTCGGCAACCTGGCGGCCATGCACCGCGCGGAGCTGCGCCGCGTCGGCCCGCACCTGGGCCGCATCATGGAGTACTTCGCGCGCGCGCCCCAACCCCGCGCCCGCCGCCCGGTGCGCTCCAGGCGCGCATAGTAGAATCGGGGATCGAGGCCGCGCTCCGCGGCCGCCCGTCCCGTCCGCACCGCCCCCATGCATCCGATGCTCAACACGGCCGTGAAGGCCGCGCGCAAGGCCGGCGCCATCATCACGCGCGCCTCCCACGACCTCGACAAGCTCACGGTGCGCAGCAAGCACCGCAACGATTTCGTCTCCGAGGTCGACCACGCGGCCGAGGAGGCGATCATCGGGGTGCTGCGCGAGGCCTACCCCGGCCACGGCTTCCTCGCCGAGGAAAGCGGCGGCCACGGCGAAGGCGCGGAGCACGTGTGGGTAATCGACCCGCTCGACGGCACCACCAACTTCCTGCACGGCGTGCCGCAGTACTGCGTGTCGATCGCCCTCGCCCACAAGGGCGCGCTGCAGCAGGCGGTCGTGTTCGACCCGAACCGCAACGAGCTCTTCACCGCCACGCGCGGGGCCGGCGCCTTCCTCAACGACCGGCGCATCCGCGCCAGCCGCGCGGACAAGATCGAGGACGCGCTGGTGGGCACCGGCTTTCCCTTCAAGGAAGTGGCGCACATCGACGAGTACCTCGCCATGTTCCGCAACATGACGCTCACCTGCGCCGGGGTGCGCCGCCCGGGCGCGGCCGCGCTCGACCTCGCGTGGGTCGCGGCCGGGCGCATGGACGGCTTCTGGGAGCTCGGGCTGTCGCCCTGGGACATGGCGGCCGGCGCCCTGCTGGTGCGCGAGGCCGGCGGCCTGGTGGGCGACCTCGACGGGGAGGACCGCTACCTGGAAAACGGGCGCATCGTCGCCTCCAACGGCAAGCTCTTCGGCGCGATGCTGAAGACGCTCAAGGCGCGCGGCTGAGGGCGTTTCCCTACCAGTAACCCTCGGTGCTGAGGGTGCCGGGGACGCCGCGGCGCCCCGGTTCCAGGCCGCGCTCGCGCAGCCGGGCGCGCATCTCGCGGATCATCTCCGGGTTGCCGCAGAGCATCGCCCTCGCGTGGTCCGCGGCGAGCCGCGCGCCGGCGGCCGATTCCAGCGTCCCGGCCTCGAGCAGCGCGCCGAGGCGCTCGCGCAGGGCGCCGGGCGCCGCCTCCCGCGTGACGATCGGGATCGCGCGCAGGCGCGCGGCCGGGTCCGCCCCGCCGCGGCGCGCCGCCTCCCGAGCGCGCTCGACCCCCAGCTCGGCGGCATGCCGCACGCTGTGGGCGAGCACCACCCGCTCGTGCCGCGACCAGGTGCGCGGATCGGCGAGCATCGAGAGAAACGGCGCGGCGCCCGTGCCCGTGGCGAGCATCCACAGGGTCCCGCCCGGCGCGAGCGCGTCGAGCGTGAGGAAGCCGAAGCTGCGCGCGTCCACCCGGATCGCGTCGCCGGGACGCGCGGCCGCGAGCAGCTCGGTGAACGTCCCGCCGGCCACGGGCGTGAGCTCGAACGCGAGCCGCTCGTCGGCCGCGGCCGAGGCGATCGAGTATGGGCGCCAGACCACCGCGCCGTCGGGCGCCTCGAGCCCGAGGCGCGCGTAGTGTCCCGGCGTGAAGGCGTACCCGGCGGGCCGCGTGACGGCGAGATCGAGCAGTCCGGGCGCCACGCCGCTGCATGGCCACGATCCGCTCGACGCTCTCGCGCGCGGCCGGGCGCACCGGGGCCGGGGCGCGGGCGGCCACGGTCAGCGGGCCGCCGCCCGGGGGGCGGCCGGGCGCGCCACGAGGAGCACGCGCGCGAGGCGGTTGCGCGGCACGAGGAGGTCGGCGAGCGTGTAGCGGTCGAGCACCGCGAAGAAGGCCTCGAGCGCCTCGGCGAGCGCGCCGCGCAGGCGGCAGGCGGACTCGATGCGGCAGGTGCGCTCGCCGCCGTCGAAGCACTCCACCAGCCGCGGGTCCTCGGTCGCCCGCACGACCGCGCCGACGTTGATGCGCGCCGGGTCGCGCCCGAGCCGCAGTCCCCCGCCCTTGCCGCGGACCGTCTCCACGAGGCCGCGCAGGGCCAGGTGGTGGACGACCTTCATCAGGTGGTTGCGCGAGATGCCGTACGCCGCGGCGATGTCGGCGATGGTGGCGAGCCCCTCGCGGCGCACGCCGAGGTAGAGCAGCACGCGCAGCGAGTAGTCGGAGTAGGCGGTCAGGCGCATGGCGGCGGTGAAAGATGTATTTGAGATATTGATTATTCGCGCCGGCGCTGCTAGAGTCAAGGTGGATTTCGAATCCATCTTTCAGTCCGCATCGTCCCCTTCCACCTCGCCACCGGAGGCACCGCATGACCGCAGAGACCGCCGCCACCACCACCATCGACGTGCGCACCATCCCGCCGCGCGAGCGCCATCCCCTCATCTTCGACACGTTCCGGGGCCTCGCGCCGGGCGGGGCATTCCTGCTCGTGAACGACCACGACCCGAAGCCGCTCTACTACCAGTTCCAGGCCGAGATGAGCGGCGCGTTCCGCTGGGAATACCTCGAGCAGGGACCCGAGGTCTGGAAGGTCCGGATCGGCAAGCAGTGACCGGCGGCGCCCGCCGCCGCCCGGTGGCGGCGCCCCGCGCCTTCTTCCCGGCGGCCGCGGCCTATGCCGCGGTCGCGCTCCCGCTTTCCGTGCTCGGCATGCTCGGACTCGCCCCCGTGCCGCCGGGCCTCGCCACCCCCGCCGCGCACGGCCACGAGATGCTGTTCGGCTTCGCCCTCGCCGCCGTGGCCGGCCACCAGCTCGGCCCCCTCGCGCCACGGCGCCTCGCCGCGTTCTTCGCGCTCTGGCTCGCCGCCCGGGCGGCGTTCCTCGCCGCGCCGCACTCGCTCGCCGCGGCCGCCGCCGATCCCGCCTTCGCGCTGCTGCTCGGCGCGCGCATCGCGCCGCGCTTCCTCGCCGGCGCGCGCAAGCTGCGCAACCGCGCCCTCGGCCTCGTGCTCGCGGGCGTGTGCGCGTGCGCGGCCGCCTTCCCCCTCGCGGCGCGTTATGGGCCGGCACCGTCGCCCCGCGCCGTGCTCCTCGTCGCCGTCGCCCTCCTCGCCGCGCTCATGCTCTTCATGGGCGGGCGCATCATCGCCCCGCTCGCCGCCGCGCACGCGCAGCGCCGCGGCCGCCGGCTCGCCGCGCCGGTGCAGCCGCGCCTGGAGGCGCCCCTCGTGGCCCTTTCCCTCGTCGCGGCGATCGCCACCGCCTTCGCGGCGCGCGCGCCCTTCGCGCACGCCGCCGGCGGCGCGATGATCGGGGCCGCGTTCCTCGCCGCGCTGCGGCTGGCGCGCTGGCGGCCCTGGACCTTCCGCGGCGCGGGCCTCGCCGGCCTCGCCGTCGGCTACGCATGGCTCGCCGCGGGACTGGCCGCCTTGGGCGCCGCGCTCCTCGCCGGCGCCGGCGCGACGATCGCCCTGCACGCGATCACGGCCGGCGCGATCGGCACGCTGGCGGTGAGCGTGATGTCGCTCACGTGGGCGCGCACGGCGCGCCGGCCCGATGCCGGCCCTTCGACCGGCTGGTCCGTCGCGCTGGTGTCCTTCGCCGCGCTCGCCCGGCTGGGCGCGCCCTTCGCCGGCGCGCATGCGGCGGCGTGCCTCGCGGTCGGCGCCCTCGCCTGGGCCGCGGCCTTCGCGCTGCTGCTCGTCCAGTTCGCCGCGCGCGGAACGCGGGAGGTGCCGCTCCCTTAGAATGTCGCGATGAGCGCCGCGCTCGCCGCACACACCCCCATGATGCAGCAGTACCTGTCCCTCAAGGGGCAGTACCCGGACATGCTGCTCTTCTACCGCATGGGCGACTTCTACGAGCTCTTCCACGCCGACGCCGAGCGCGCGGCGAAGCTGCTCGACATCACCCTCACCACCCGCGGGCAGTCGGCGGGGCAACCGATCCGCATGGCCGGCGTGCCCTTCCACGCCGTCGAGCAGTACCTCGCGAAGCTCGTGCGCCTGGGCGAGTCGGTGGCGATCTGCGAGCAGGTGGGCGATCCGGGCGCGTCGAAGGGGCCGGTCGAGCGCAAGGTCACGCGCATCGTCACCCCCGGCACGCTCACCGACTCGGCCCTGCTCGCCGCCTCGCGGGAGAGCTTCCTCGCCGCGCTCCACGGCGCCGGCGAGCGCGTGGGGCTCGCGTGGATCGCGCTCTCGAGCGGGCGCCTGGCGATCACCGAGGTCGCGCGCTCGCGCCTGGCCGAGACGCTCGAGCGCCTGCAGCCGGCCGAGATCCTCGTCGAGGGCGACGCCCCGCCCGAGGCGCGGGGTGCCGCGGTCCGGCGCCTCGAGCCGTGGCGGTTCGACCTCGACGCGGCCCGGCGCGACCTCGCCCGCCAGTTCGGCACCACGGACCTCTCCGGCTTCGGCTGCGACGGCCTCGACCTGGCACTCGCCGCCGCCGGGGCGCTGCTGGGCTACTGCCGCCACACCCAGCAGTCGGCGCTGCCGCACGTGGCGGGCCTCACCGTCGAGCGCGACAGCGAGCTCGTGCTGATGGATGCCGCGACCCGGCGCAACCTCGAGATCACCGAGACGCTCGGCGGCGCGGATGCGCCCACGCTCTTCTCGCTGCTCGACCGCACGGCGAGCTCGATGGGCGCGCGCCGCCTGCGCCATCTGGCTGCACCACCCGCTGCGCGACACCGCCGTGCTCGCGCGCCGGCTCTCGGCGATCGCCGCGCTCCTCGATCCCGCCTCGCGCCTGCGCCATCGCGAGGTCGCCGCCGCGCTGGGCGCGTGGTCGGACGTCGAGCGCATCGCCGCGCGCGTGGCGCTGCGCACCGCGCGCCCGCGCGACCTCGCGGGCCTGCGCGACACACTCGCCACGCTCCCCGCCCTGCACGCGGCGCTTTCCGATTGCGACGAGCCCGCGCTCGCCGAGGCCGCGCGCGCCCTGCGCCCCGAGCCCGCGGTCCACGCCCGCCTGGCCGCGGCGCTGCGCGACGAGCCGGCGGCGGCCGTGCGCGACGGCGGCGTGATCCGCGACGGCTTCGACGCCGAGCTCGACGAGCTGCGCGCGATCCAGAACGACTGCGGCGCCTTCCTCCTCGAGATGGAGGGGCGCGAGCGCGCGCGCACCGGCATCCCGAACCTGAGCGTCGAGTACAACCGCGTGCACGGCTTCTTCATCGAGGTGACCCAGGCCCACCTCGACAAGGTGCCGGTCGAGTACAAGCGCCGCCAGACGATGAAGAGCGCGGAGCGCTACATCACCCCCGAGCTGAAGGCCTTCGAGGACAAGGCGCTCGCGGCCGGCGAGCGCGCCCTCGCGCGCGAGAAGGCGCTCTACGAGTCGCTCCTCGACGCGCTGAACGCGGCGCTGCCGCGCCTGCAGGAGGTCGCCGAGGCGGCCGCCGAGCTCGACGCCCTCGCCGCGCTCGCCGCCTCGGCCGAGGCCCTCGGGCTCGCGCGCCCCGAGTTCACCGCCGAGGACCGCATCGACATCGCCGACGGGCGCCACCTCGTGGTGGAAAGCCAGGTCGAGGACTTCATCCCGAACGACACGACGCTCAACCGCTCGCGCCAGCTGCTGCTCATCACCGGCCCGAACATGGGCGGCAAGTCCACCTACATGCGCCAGGTCGCGCAGATCGCGCTGCTCGCCTATTGCGGCGCCTATGTCCCGGCGCGCTCGGCCTGCCTCGGGCCCATCGACCGCATCTTCACGCGCATCGGCGCCTCCGACGACCTCGCCGGCGGGCGCTCCACGTTCATGGTCGAGATGACCGAGGCGGCGGCGATCCTGCACAACGCGACCGACCGCAGCCTCGTGCTCGTCGACGAGATCGGCCGCGGCACCTCGACCTTCGACGGGCTCGCCCTCGCCTAGGCGATCGCGCGCCACCTCGCCGAGTCCGTGCGCTGCTACACCCTCTTCGCGACCCACTACTTCGAGCTCACCCAGCTCGCGGGCGAGGTCCCCAACGTGGCCAACGTGCACCTGGACGCCGTCGAGCACCGCGACCGCATCGTCTTCCTGCACCGGCTCGAGGGCGGCGCCGCGGACCGCTCCTACGGCATCCACGTGGCGCACCTCGCGGGCATCCCCCGCGAGGTGGTGCGCGCCGCGCGCCGGCATCTCGGCCAGCTCGAGCAGCACCTGCGTCCCGGCGGCGCGCAGCCGGACCTCTTCGCCGCCGGCGCGGGCGCGGCCGAGCCCGCGCCCGCCGTGCCGGCGGCCCATCCCGCCCTCGAGGCGCTCGCGGCGCTGCGGCCCGACGACCTCTCGCCGCGCGAGGCGCTCGAGGCGCTCTACGGGCTGCGGAAGCTCTGCGATGGAGCGCCGGACTAGCGGGCGCGGGTTGCGGCCGATCCCCGGGACTTGCGCGCAGCCTTGCTAGTGCGCGTGCACTCCCGAGTCGCCGTGGACGTGGCCGTGGGAGATCTCGTCCTCGGTCGCGGCGCGCACGTCCTTCACGGCGCAGTGGAACCAGAGGCGCTCGCCGGCGAGGGGGTGGTTGCCGTCGACCACGACCGCGTCCGGCGTCACGTCCGTGACCGTATAGATGAGCGCGTCCTCCTCGCGGTCGCCGGGCACGCCCTCGAAGCGCATGCCGATCTCGACCGCCTCCGGGAAGCGATCGCGCGGCTCGACGCGCAGCAATTCCGCGTCGTACTCGCCGAACGCGTCGTCGGGCTCGAGGGTCAGGGTCGCCTCGTGGCCGACCTCCTTGCCCTCGAGCGCCTCCTCGACCTTCGGGAAGATGTTGCCGAAGCCGCCGTGGAGGTACTCGAGCTCGGAGCCCGCGTCCTCGAGGGCCTGGCCCTCGGCGTCGCGCAGCTCGTAGGCGAGCCGCACGACGGTTCCGGTGTCAATACGCATGGACATTGCCGAGTTTCCTGCAGACCTCGAGCACCTCCTCCACGTGGACCCGGGGGTTCACGTCGTGGAGGATGTGCCGCACGACCCCCTGCTTGTCGATCACGA
This sequence comes from uncultured beta proteobacterium, assembly GCA_963741815.1. Taxonomy (GTDB): domain Bacteria; phylum Pseudomonadota; class Gammaproteobacteria; order Burkholderiales; family Usitatibacteraceae; genus Usitatibacter. The sequence goes on along the minus strand of CAVUJI010000002.1, from coordinate 112,160 downwards.
AGGTGGAGCGCGTCACGCACGGCTTCGCGTGCCCGTCGACCACCTTCACCTGGATCACGTCGTAGAGGCGGCACACCTCCGACTCGGTATCGGCGAGGAGCTCCACGCTGATGCCGTGCTCGTCGCGGAACGCCTGGTGCGAGAGCACGTCGTCGCGGGAGACGCCGAAGACGACGGTGTCGAGCCGCGCGAACTCCTCCTCGCGGTCGCTGAACCCGATCGCCTGCATCGTGCACGCGGGCCTGCCGTCCTTCGGATAGAAATAGAGGACGATGTTCTTCTTGCCCCGGTAACTGGAGAGATCCATCATCTCCATGTTCGCGTTGGGCAGGGTGAAGGGCGGTGCTGGCTGACCTACCTGGAGCATGGCACCCGACTCGCTCGACGGTCCGATCGATTCTAGCCGATTTTCATGCCCCGCAATCACCCCGCGGCGCTCGACGCCGAGCGCTTCATGCGCCGGCACTGGCAGCGCGAGCCGCTGCTGGTGCGCGGCGCCTTTCCCGGCTTCGAGGACCCGCTTTCCCCGCGCGAGGTGCTCGCCCTGGCTGCCTCGCCCGACGCGCTCTCGCGGCTGGTCGAGCGCCGGCGCGGGCGCTGGCATGTCGAGCACGGCCCGCTCGCCCGCGCCCGGCTCGCGCGCCTGCCGAAACGGGACTGGACGGTCCTGGTCCAGGACACGAACCATTTCTCGCCACGCGCCGAGGCGCTGCTCGGCGCCTTCGATTTCATTCCCCACGCGCGCATCGACGACGTGATGGCGAGCTACGCCGTGCCCGGCGGCGGGGTGGGGCCGCACGTCGACTCCTACGACGTGTTCCTGCTGCAGGGATGCGGGCGGCGGCGCTGGCGCATCTCGCGCCAGCGGGACCTCGCCTTCGTGCCGGGGCTGGATCTCAGGATCCTCGCGCGCTTCGCGCCGGCGCGGGAATGGGTCCTCGAGCCGGGCGACATGCTCTACCTGCCGCCCGGGGTGGCCCACGACGGGATCGCCGAGACCGAGTGCCTCACGTGGTCGATCGGCTTCCGCGCCCCCTCCGATCGCGAGCTCGTGGCGGGGTTCCTCGACTACCTGCGCGACCGGCTCGAGCCTGCGGGCCAGTACGCCGATCCCGGCGCGCGGCCGCCCTGGCATCCCGGCGAGATCCCGCCGGCGCTCCTCTCGCACACGCGGCGCGCCTTGCGCGCGGTGCGCTGGAGCGAGCGCGACGTGCGCGCGTTCGCCGGGCAGTTCCTGTCGGAACCCAAGGCGCACGTCTACTTCGCGCCGCCGCGCCCCGCGCTCGGCCGCGCGGCCTTCGTGCGCGCGGCCGCGCGCCGGGGGCTCGCGCTCGACGCGCGCGCGCGGCTGCTCTTTTCTGGCACGATGTTCTTCCTCAACGGGGAGGCGGTCGCGGTGCCCCCGCCCGCGCGCGCGGCGATGCGCCGGCTCGCGGACCGCCGCCGCCTGGCGAGCGCGCCCGGGGCGCCCGGCGCCTTCTGGGACACGGCGTACGACTGGTACGCGCGGGGCATCCTGCGCGTGGAAGGGGAGGAGCGGACACGATGAGCGAGGAACGCGGCGCCACCGGCTACCGGATGATCTCCGGCATCGCGGAATCGAACGCGGCGATCGACGAGGTGGTCGCGGCCGCGCAGCGCACCATCCGCGTCTTCGACGTGAACCTCGCCCACCGCGGCTTCAATGCGCCGGCGCGCGCGGAGAAGCTGCGCGCGTTCCTCGTGGCGAGCCGCGCGCACCGGCTGCTCGTCGCGCTGCACGAGACCGAGGGGCTCGAGCGCGACTGCCCGCGCCTCATCACGCTGCTGCGGCAGTTCCCGATGTCGATCGAGATCCACCGCACGCTCGCGCAGGCGCGCAACGCCCAGGACCCGTTCGTCCTCGCCGACGAGCACAGCGTCTGGCACCAGCTGCACCACACCCAGCCGCGCGCGATTGTTGCACTGCACTCGCCGCCCGACGCGAGCCCCCTGGCGCAGCGCTTCGAGGAGATATGGGATCTGTCGGAGCCGGCCGTTTCCTCGACGACGCTGGGGCTTTGAAGCGCGGGCGCGATTCCGATACAATCCGCGCGCCTGCCCGACCGTGCCCCGCTTTGTCGCGGTGCAACACGCGGCCGGAACGGCACGAAGCTGCGAAACCCATAACCGATCGATCGAAGGAAAACACAACATGAAATCCACCCTGCTCGCCGTCCTCCTCGCCGCCGGCCTCGCCGCCTGCGGCCAGGAACAGACGCCCGTCCCGTCGCCCACTCCGAAGCCCGAGGCCGCCGCACCGGCGCCCGCCGCCCCGGCCCAGGCCGAAGCGGCCAAGCCGGCCGACGCCCCGGCCGCCGCTCCCGCCGACGAGGCCAAGCCGGCCGAGGAGAAGCCGGCGGCCAAGTAACGACGCAACCGCCCCACGAAAAAGCCGGCCCTCGGGCCGGCTTTTTCCTTTTATTGCCCGGCGTCGGCGCGGACCGGCGCCGGCGCCTACAGCTCCCGCCAGCCGAATCCCAGCTCCTGGTCGGCCACGCCGATCCACGCCGGCTCGCACCCGGCCGCGCCGGCGAGCGCCGCCGTGGCGAGCTCCGGCCGGTTGTTCTCCCGGGAAAGGTGGGCCGCCACGAGGTGGCGCAGGCCCGAGCGCTCGAGGCTCGCGACGAGGGCGGCCGCCGCCCGGTTGTCCAGGTGGCCGAAGCGCCCGGCGATGCGCTGCTTGAGGCCCGGCGGGTAGGATCCCGCCATCAGCATGTCGTGGTCGTGGTTGCACTCGACGACCAGCGCCTGGCAACCGGAGAGCTTCTCCTGCACGTGCGACGTGGGGGTGCCGAGGTCGGTCACGACCCCGAGGCGGCAGGCGCCGTCGGAAAACGTGTACTGCACCGGCTCGCGCGCGTCGTGGGGGACGGGGAACGGCTCGACCTGCAGGCCGTCGATCGCGAACGGCGTGTGCGGGTCGATGATGCGCACGAGCACGGCGGGGAAATCCGCCGGCAGCCCCTGGGCGGTGCCGCGGGTGAGGTAAACCGGGATCGCGTGGCGCTTCGCGAAGCGGGCGACCCCGCCCAGGTGGTCGTCGTGCTCGTGGGTGACCACGACCGCGGCGATGTCCGCCGGGCACAGGCCGGCGCGCTCCAGCCGCGCGCGGGTCCCGGCGAGCGTGAAGCCGCAGTCCAGCATCACCCGCGTCGTGCCGCTCTCGACGACCAGCCCGTTGCCGGAGCTGCCGCTGCCGAGCGAGGCGAAGCGCACCTTACTTGAGCTGGTCGTAGAGGAGCGAGAGGATCTTGCGCGCCGTGGAGCCGGTGTCCGCCGTGCCCTTGGCGTCCTGGACCTGCACCTGGGACAGGTTCGCCCCCGCATCGCTCACCACGATGCGGTACTGGGGCTGCGGACCCTTCGGCGACGGCTTCCAGAACTTGAGCGTGTCGAGGAAGCCGCCCTTGCCGCCCTTCGCCTCGGCCTCGGGGTCGATGTAGCGCACGAAGAAGACGCCCTTCGAGCGGTCGCGGTCCTCCACCGTGAAGCCGACGCGGTCGAGGGCGAGGCCCACGCGGCGCCAGGCCCGGTCGAACCCGTCGTTCACGACGAGCGGCCCCGCGCCGTTGTTCTCGAGCACCGCGTTGCGCGCGGCGGGCGCGGCCGCAGCGATCGCCGCCCCGGCCCCGGCGCGGCCGGCCGGGCGCTTCGCCGCCTCTGCGGCCACCTTCGCCTCTTCACCGCCCAGCTTCACCACCATGCGCGAGAGCATCTCGGCCTCGAGCTCGCGGTCGGAGGGCAGCGGCTGCCACTTCGTCTCGTCCTGGTTCTGGTTGGTGTAGATCTCCTCCATCGCCCGGTTGGTGACGAACACGTCCGTCGTCCCCGGCTGCGCGCCGCGCTCCAGCCGCGTGCGGAACTTGTCGCGGCGCGAGGTCGACCACATGTTGTCGAGCACCTTGCCGAGCGTGCGGCGCATGAAGTCCTGGGGGATCTTGCTGCGGTCCTCGTGCCACTCGGTCTCCATGATCCCGACTTCCGGCTCGTCGATCGCGAGCGGGTAGCCGGCGTCGATCCAGAACTGGTGGATCACCGGCCAGACCTTCTCGGGCGGCGCCTTCACCGTGAGCCAGCGCTGGTCGCCGGACCGCTCGATGTGCGCGTCCTTCGGCTGGGGCAACACCGAGGGGCCGCGCGCCCCGGCCGACGGCTGCTCGCGATGGCTGTAGGCCGAGTAGCTGGTCTGGGCGTGCGGATCGGGGATGGCGTAGCGGTCGTCCATCGTCGGCGCCGTGAGCTCGGGCGGGACCTCGAGGGGGCGGGCCGCCTTCGCCTGCGCGCTCTTGTAGTCGGTCTTGTGGCCGAACATCGAGCACCCTGCGAGGGCGAGCAGCACGGCGGGCAGGGCGAGGCGGCGCAGAAGCATCATGGGGTTTCGGTTCCTTGGATCAGGTGAGGCAGCCGGCGGCGCGCAGCGCGGCCGTCACGGCGTCGTGGTGCCGGGGCGAGAGCGGGGTGAGCGGCAGCCGCACGCCCGCGTCGATGCGGCCCATGCGGTGCAGCGCCCACTTGACCGGGATCGGATTGCTCTCGAGGAAAAGGGTGCGGTGCAGCGGCAGCAGCCGGTTGTTGATGGCGATGCCCCGCGCGGCGTCTCCCGACCGGGCCGCGACGCACATCTCGTGCACGAGGCGGGGGGCGACGTTCGCCGTGACGGAGATCACGCCGTGGGCGCCGAGCAGCATGTAGGCGAGCGCCGCGTCGTCGTTGCCGCTGAAGACGAGGAACTCCTTCGGCATGCGCATCATGAGGTCGGTCACGCGCTCGATGTTCGAGGTCGATTCCTTGATCCCCACGATGTTGGGCACCTCGGCCAGGCGCAGCACGGTGTCGTTGGCGAGGTCGGCGACGGTGCGCGAGGGCACGTTGTACAGGATCACCGGGATGTCGGTCGACTCGGCGATCGCGCGGAAGTGGCGGTACAGCCCTTCCTGCGTGGGCTTGTTGTAGTACGGCACCACCGACAGGGCGTAGGCCGCGCCGGCCTCGCGCGCGAACTTCGTGAGCGCGACCGCCTCGCGGGTGGAATTGCCGCCCGTGCCCGCGATCACGGGCACCCGCCCGCGGGCGAAGGCGACCGCCGACTCGATCAGCCGGCAGTGCTCCTCCACGTCCACGGTCGGCGACTCCCCCGTGGTGCCGACGATCACGATGCCGTCGGTGCCCTCCGCGACGTGCCAGTCGACCAGGGCCTCGAGGCGGGCGAGGTCGAGCGCGCCATCGGCGGTCATCGGGGTGACGATGGCGACGATGCTTCCGGACAGCATGGGGCGGGGGGGCATGGAAAAGGCGGATTTTACCTCATGCGGGCGGTAAAACCGCCTTCCCGCGACTTACTGCCTGCGCGCGGCGATGCGCTGCACCGCGGCGGGGCGCGGACGCTCGACCACCCGGTCCTCGTACGCGAGTACCCGCAGCGTCCCCCGCACGGCCTCGAGCAGCTCGCCCGGCGCGAGGAGGAAATCGGGGTTCGAGGGCTTGCCGAAGCGCTCGTTGCCCCGCGCGAAGGTCTCGTAGACGAGCAGCCCGCCGGGCTCCAGGCTCGCGCAGAGCGTGGGCAGCAGCGGCCGGTGCAGGTAGTTCGTGACGACGATGCCGTCGAAGCATCGCCCGGGGTACGGCCAGGGGCCCGCCTCCAGGTCCGCGCCCCGCACGCGCACGCCCGGTGGCGGATCGGGAAAAAGGGAGGGGTCGCGATCCACCGCGTCGACCTCGAAGCCGAGGCGCGCGAGCGCCCGGGCGTGCCGGCCGCTGCCGCAGGCGAGGTCGAGCACCGCCCCGCCGGGGCGGATCGCCTGCGCCCAGCGCATCACCCACTCGGAGGCCGGCAGGTCCGGCACGTGGGCCGCCATGCCCGCTACTTGCCCGGGTCCTTCACCGCCGGAAAGCGGTCGAACTCGACGTTCACGTACTCGCCGCCGACCTTCTCCACGCGCCGGATGTAGACCGTCTGCACGATGTCGCGGGTGGCCGGGTCGATGGCGATCGGGCCGCGGGGGCTCGTGAACGCGAGGTGGCGCAGGATGGCCATCGCCCGGTCGCCGTCGATGCGCGCTCCCAGCTCGCGCACCACCGCGGCGATCGCCGCCATGCCGTCGTAGGCGCCCACCGCCATGAAGTTGGGCCGGGGCAGGTCCGTGCCGAGGGAGCGGAACGCTTCCACGAACGCCTTGTTCTCCGGCGAGTCGTGGACATAGGAATAGTGGTGGCTCGTGATGACGCCGAGCACCGGCTCGCCCATCGCCTGCAGCACCTGGTCGTCGGTGAGGTCGCCGGTGGCGATGACGCGGATGCCCGCCGCGCGCAGGGCGCGCTCCTCGAACGCCTTCATGAAGCCGATGCTCTGCGCGCCCGAGGGCACGAAGATGAAGACCGCCTGCGGCTTCGCGTCCTTGATGCGCTGCACGTAGGGGGCGAACTCGGGGTTGCGCAGCGGCGTGCGCACCGAGCCCACGACGCGGCCGCCGGCCGCGGTGAACGCGCGCGTGAACGCCTTCTCCGCGTCGATGCCCGGCGCGTAGTCGGCGACCAGGGTATAGGCCGTCCGGATGCCGTTGCGCGCCGCCCACCGCGCCATCGGCTCCGAGACCTGGGGCAGGGTCATCGAGAAGCGCGCGATGTAGGGCGAGCGCGTGGTGACGACCGACGAGGCGGCGTTCATCACGATCATCGGCGTCTTCGCGGCGGTGGCCACGGGCGCGGCGGCGAGCGCCGAGGGCGTGAACCCGAAGCCGGCGAGGAAGTCCACCTTGTCCCGGGTGACGAGCTCCTGCGCCAGGCGCTTGGCCACCTGCGGGTTGGGCCCGCCGGTGTCGCGCGCGATCACCTCGATCGGGCGCCCGGCGACACTCGGGCCATGCAGCTTGAGCCAGGTGCGGATGCCGGCCTGCATCTGCCGGCCGTACTCCCCGGAGGAGCCGGAGAACGGCGCCACCAGGCCCACCTTGACGGCCTCGCCGCCCCACGCGGGAACGAGCAGCGCCGCGGCCGCGGCGGCGAGGAGTCGATACAGGCGATTCATGGCGCGTCTCCGTTTCGGGTCGACCGCGATGATACCGTTGCCGGGTCCTGCGGCGCGCGCATGCCGCGCCCTCGCGCCGCGCGGGCACTCGTGCAGGCGGGCGGGCAGGCAGACAACCCGGGCGCATCTGGAGTTTAATGACGATTTGGAGGTCGTACCGGAGTGCAGACGCTCCTCAACATCCTTTCCAGCGTCGCCCTGCTCGTGTGGGGCACGCACATCGTCCGCACCGGCATGCTGCGCGTTTTCGGCGCGAACCTCCGGCGCACCCTCTCGCGCAGCGTCGCGCACCGCGGCTCGGCCTTCCTCGCCGGCCTCGGCGTGACGGCACTCGTGCAGTCCTCGAGCGCCACCGCGCTCATCGCCACCTCGTTCGTGGGCCAGGAGCTGCTCGGGCTGCCCGCCGCGCTCGCGATCATGCTCGGCGCCGACGTGGGCACCGCGCTCATGGCGCAGGTGTTCTCGCTCGACCTCACGTGGCTCTCGCCCCTGCTCATCTTCTTCGGCGTGGTCTTCTTCCTGTCCCGGCGCGAGAGCCGCGCCGGACAGCTCGGCCGCGTGGCGATCGGCCTCGGGCTCATGCTGCTCGCCCTGCAGCTCATCATGGCCGCCGCGCGTCCCATCACGAGCGCGCACGGCGCGCGCGTCATCTTCGCCACCCTCTCCGGCGACGCGATGCTCGACATGCTGATCGGGGCGCTGCTCGTGGTGCTGTCGTTCTCGAGCCTCGCGGTGGTCCTCCTGTCCGCCACCCTCGCCGCCACGAGCGTGGTCTCGGTGCCGGTGGCGCTGTGCCTCGTGCTGGGAGCGAACCTGGGCAGCGGCGTGGTCGCCCTGCTCGTGAACGCGCGCGCGGCGGGGCCCGGGCGGCGCGTGGCCCTCGGCAACCTGCTCTTCAAGCTCGCCGGCTGCCTCGCCTTCTCGGCGGCGCTGCCGTGGCTGCCGCAGCTGCTCGCGCGCATCGACCCGGAGGCGCGCCGGCAGGTGGTCCACTTCCACGTGATCTTCAACGTGGCGCTCGCGGCGGTGTTCATCGGGCTCACCGAGCACGTCGCGCGCCTCACCGAGCGGTGGCTGCCCACCAAGCCCCGCGCCGACTCGGCCGCCACGCCCCGCCACCTCGACCCGGCGGCGCTGTCCACGCCGGCGCTCGCCCTGGGCAACGCGGCCCGGGAGACGCTGCGCATCGGCGACACCATCGAGCGCATGCTCGACGGCGTCCTCGAGGTGATCCGGACCAACGACGCGTCGCAGGTGGGCGCGATCATCCGCCTGGACGACGACGTCGACCGGCTCTACACGGCGATCAAGCTCTATCTCACCCAGATCAGCCGCGAGCAGCTCGACGAGCGCGAGGGGCGACGCTGGGCGGAGATCATCTCGCTCACCATCAACCTCGAGCACGTGGGCGACGTCCTCGAGCGCATCCTCCTCGACCTGCGGGACAAGAAGATCGCGCACCGGCTGTCCTTCTCCGAGGCCGGGATGGAGGAGATCACCCGGATGCACGCGCGGCTGGTCGCGAACTTGCGGCTGGGTTTGTCGGTCTTCCTCAACGGGGACGTGGCGAGCGCCCAGCAGCTCCTGGCCGAGAAGGAGAAGTTCCGCGACCTCGAGCGGGCGTTCCACGACTCCCACCTCGACCGCCTGGCCGGCCAGAGCCCCCAGGCGATCGAGACGAGCTCCCTGCACCTGGACATCATCAGCGACATGCGGCGCATCAACTCCTTCTTCTGCTCCACGGCCTACCCGATCCTCGAGCAGGCGGGCCGGCTGCGGCGCAGCCGGCTGGTCGGCGGCACCGGCGTCTTCACCGCGCGGCCCGACCTCGGGCCGGGCGAGCCCCCCGGCGTGGGCGACCTCGCCAACCCCACGAAATGACGGGGCAGCGCCCGGCGCGCGAGGCGGAGGTGCTGGACCGGGTCCGGGCCACCGGCGCGGGCAAGGTCAAGGTGGCCGTCTCGGACATCGACGGGATACTGCGCGGCAAGTACCTGCACCGCGACAAGTTCTTCTCCGCGGTCGAGGCGGGCTTCGGCTTCTGCGACGTGGTGTTCGGCTGGGACGCCCACGACCAGTGCTACGACAACGCCGAGCTCACCGGCTGGCACCACGGCTTCCCCGACGCGATGGTGCGCCTCGACCTCGGCACGTTCCGCACCGTGCCCTGGGACGGCGGCGTGCCGTTCTTCCTCGGCAACTTCGTGACCGGCGCGGGCGAGCCGCACCCGCTGTGCCCGCGCCAGGTGCTCCGGCGCGTGCTCGCCCGGGCCCGGGACATGGGCTACGAGGCGATGGTCGGCGCCGAGTACGAGTTCTTCAACTTCGCCGAGACGCCCGAGAGCTGGGCGGCGAAGGACGGCGCCCCGCCCAAGACCGTCACGGCCGGGATGTTCGGCTACTCGCTGCTGCGGGCGAACGTGAACCGCGACTACTTCAACGCGCTGATGGACGACATGGCGGCCTTCGGCGTGCCGATCGAGGGCCTGCACACCGAGACCGGGCCGGGCGTCTACGAGGCGGCGATCCTCTTCTCCGACGCGCTCGAGGCCGCCGACCGCGCGATCCTCTTCAAGGCCGGCGCCAAGGAGATCGGCGCGCGCTTCGGGATCATGCCGAGCTTCATGGCGAAGTGGAGCGCGCGCTACCCGGGCTGCTCGGGCCACCTGCACCAGAGCCTCACCGACGGCGAGCGCAACCTCTTCCACGACCCGAAGGGGCGCCACGGCGGCATGTCGCCGCTCTTCGAGAGCTACCTCGCGGGGCAGCTCGCGGGGCTGCTGGAGCTGGCCCCCATGTACTGGCCGACGGTGAACTCGTACAAGCGGCTGGTGGACGGCTTCTGGGCGCCGGTGAAGCCGACCTGGGGGATCGACAACCGCACCGCCTCGTTTCGCGTGCTGGCCGGCTCGCCCAGGTCCACGCGCCTGGAGACGCGCTGCCCCGGCGCCGACATGAACCCGTACCTCGCCACCGCCGCCGTGCTCGCCGCCGGGCTGGACGGCATCGAGAGGAAGCGCGCGCTCGACACCCCGCCCATCACCGGCAGCAACCGGGGCGGCGAGGCCGTGGGGCGCGCGCCGCGCACGCTCATCGAGACCACGCGCGTCTTCCGCGACTCGCGCCTCGCCCGCGACTGGTTCGGCGACGCCTTCGTGGACCACTTCGCCGCCACCCGCGAGTGGGAGTGGCGCCAGTGGCTCGACGCGGTGACCGACTGGGAGTTGCGCCGGTACCTGGAGATCATCTGACCCGGGATGGCTTCGCCCCGGACACCATGGCGCCCCCGCCGGGAGCGCGACGCCGCGCGGGAGACGGCCTGGAGCGCCAGCAAGAAGGCGTTCGCGACCACGCTCGTGGCCATCGCGTTGAACCCCGTGTCCGCGGCGATCGGCTACTACATGAACTACTGGCTGCAGCGGGCCGAGTTCGGGATCGCGAGCGTGAACTTCGTCTACGACATCCGCAGCCGGGAATTCCCGCAGAGCGCGTGGGACGCGCTGCACGGCAACCCCGACATCCTCGCGCGGCTGCGCGAGACGCTCACCAAGCTCGCCGCCGACCCGAAGAGCGCCTCGTGCGTGGCATGGCTGGAGAAGCGCAGCGAGTGGCACGACGAGTGCGCGCCGGTGGTGCATAACGTGATCGCCAGCTTCATCTCGATGGACAACCGGGAGCTCACGGCGCTGCGCGAGGCGGCCGGCGAGCGCGCGGGCGCGAGGGCGGCGGCGCCGGCCGAGGGGCGCGAGGCGGCGCTCGAGCGCCACCTGCGCGAGCTCGAGAGCCTCGAGCGGGTGGTGCAGACGCTGGGGGCGGCGCCCGTGGCCGCGCAGCGCACGGGCGACGTCACCTTCGAGGTGGGCGTGCTCAACAGCGGCGACAAGGACGGCGTCATCGCCAACCACGCGAGCCTTTCCACCCCGGACGGCACCGTGCGCCTCGCCACGGACAACTACACCACGGTGAAGGCCCACTCGGTCGCCTACATCCCCTTCCACACGGCGGCCGCAGGCGACCCGGAGGCCCTCGAGCGCTTCCGCGCCCGGGTGCGCAACGGCGAGCGCACGCCGATCGCCATCGTGCTCGACGCGCTGTCCGCCAAGGTGCGCAAGCGCCTCTACCTGGAGACGGGGGCGTGAGCGCCGGGGTGCACCGCTTCTCGTTTCCGACGGACATCCGCTTCGGCCCCGGCGCGCGCCGCGAGCTCGGCGCGCACCTCGCCGCGCGGGGGCTCGCCCGGCCGCTGGTGGTGACCGATCGCGCGCTCGCCTCGCTGCCGATCCTCGCGGAGCTGCTCGCCGGGCTCGCGGGCCTCGCCCCGGCCGTGTACGCGGGCGTACACGGCAACCCCACCCCGGGGCAGGTGCGCGCGGGCAGCGAGGCGTTCGGCGCCCACGGCGCCGACTGCGTCGTGGGCTTCGGCGGCGGAGCGAGCCTCGACGTGGCCAAGGCGGTGGCGCTCATGGCGGTGCACGAGGGCGACGTGCTCGAGTACGCCTGGGACCACCCGGGCGCGCGCGCGATCGCTCGCGAGCTGCCCTGGCTCGTGGCGCTGCCCACCACGAGCGGCACCGGCAGCGAGGTGGGCCGCTCGAGCGTGATCTCGGAGCCGGGGACCGGGGTGAAGCGCATCCTCTTCTCCCCGCGCCTGCTGCCGCGCGCCGTCTTCGCCGACCCCGAGCTCACGCTGGGGCTGCCCGCAGCGATCACCGCGGCCACCGGCATGGACGCTCTCACGCACAACGTCGAGAGCTACCTCTCGCCCGAGTGGCACCCGATGTGCGACGGCATCGCCCTCGAGGGGGCCCGCATCGCGGCGCGGGCGCTGCCCCGCGCCGTGGCCGCGCCCGCGGACCTCGCCGCGCGCACCGACATGATGATGGCCTCGCTCATGGGCGCGGTCGCCTTCCAGAAGGACCTGGGCGCGGTGCACTCGTGCGCCCATGCGCTGGGGACCGTCGTCGAAATGCACCACGGGCTCGCCAACGCGCTCATGATCGACCACGTCATGCGCTTCAACCTGCCCGCCGCGCGCGGCAGGATGGCCGAGCTCGCGCGCGTGTGCGGCGCCGGGGCCGATGCGGAATCGTTCGTCGGCTGGCTGGCGGGGCTGAAGCGGGCGATCGGGATCCCCGCCCGGCTGGGCGAGCGCGGCGTGGAGCCCGGGCACCTCCCGCGGCTCGTGGAAGTGGCGGCCGCCGACGGCTGCCACCGCACCAATCCGCGCCCCTGCGCCCCGGCCGACTTCGAGCGCCTCTTCCGGGAAGCGCTATAGTTGCCGCCTGGAGCCATGGAACCCCTTCGCATCGGCGTCTCCGCCCGCCTCCTCTATCCCGATCCGGGACGCGCTTTCCTGCCGACGAAATCCGTGCAGTACCTCGAGCAGTCGGCGGCGAACTGGATCATGTCGGGCGACGTGCTGGCGCTCATGATCCCGGCGTTGAGCTTCGCCTCGCCGATCCCGCCGCGCAAGCTGAAGGTGCGCCAGTACGTGGACGCGCTCGACGGGCTGCTGCTGCAGGGCGGGGCCGACATGTCCCCGAAGAGCTACGGCGAGACGCCGCTCAACCCGCTGTGGGCCGGCGACGAGGTGCGCGACCGCTACGAGATCGAGCTCTTCCACGAGTTCGTGACCCAGGGCAAGCCGGTGTTCGGCATCTGCCGCGGCCACCAGGTGATCAACGTGGCGCTCGGCGGGTCGCTCTACCAGGACATCGCCACCCAGATGGCGGACATGGGCGCGCACCGGGACGACGCGCGCTACGAGAACCACTTCCACGACATGCGCATCCTGCCCGGGAGCTGGCTCGAGCGCCTGTATCCCGGCGTGGCGATCCGGCGCGTGAACTCGATCCACCACCAGGCCCTCAAGCGCCTCGGCGAGGGCCTCGTGGTGGAGGCGACCAGCGATCCCGACGGCATCGCCGAGGCCGTGCGCTGGGAGGGCCACAGCTTCGTGGTCGGCGTGCAGTGGCATCCGGAGTTCATGAACCCGGCCGACCCGGAGCTCATCGACAGCAAGCCGCTGCTGCAGGCGTTCCTCTCGGCGTGCGACGCGCGGCGCAGGACCGGCAAGCCCGCGCCGGTGATGGGCGTGCGCGCGGCGTGAAGCTCAAGGTCGTGAACCCCGCCGACGGGCGCGGGGTGGCGAGCCTCGACGCCGACGACCCGCGCGGCGTGCGCGAGAAGTTCCGCCGCGCGCGCTCGGCGCAGCCCGCCTGGGCCGGCCTGCCCCTGCGCGCCCGGCGCGAGGCGCTCGCCGCCTTCCGCGAGCGCGTCGCCGCCGAGTCCGAGCCGCTCGCCCGCATCCTCACCTCCGAGGTCGGCAAGCCGATCCGCCAGGCGCGCAACGAGCTGGCGGGCGTGCTGCCGCGCATCGACTTCTTCCTCGCCGAGGCGGCTTCCGTGCTGCGGGAGGAGCGCGTGCACGCCGAGCCCGCGATCGAGGAGCGCATCTCGCGCGAGCCGCTCGGCGTGATCGCCAACGTCTCGGCGTGGAACTACCCCTGGTTCGTGGGCGCCAACGTCTTCGTGCCGGCGCTGCTCGCCGGCAACGCCGTGCTCTACAAGCCCTCCGAGTTCGCCTCGCTCACCGGGCGCGAGATCGCGCGCCTGCTGCACGCGAGCGGCGTGCCCGAGGACGTCTTCGTGCCCGTGTACGGCGGCGGCGAGACCGGGGCGGCGGTGGTGCTGCAGCCGGTCGACGGCGTCTTCTTCACCGGCTCGCACGCGACCGGGCGGGCCATCGCGCGCTCGGTGGCGAGCCGCATGGTCAAGCTCCAGCTCGAGCTCGGCGGCAAGGACCCGGTCTACGTGTGCGACGACGTGGACGTCGCGAAGGCGGCGGCGAGCGTGGCCGACGGCGCCTTCTACAACACCGGCCAGAGCTGCTGCTCGGTCGAGCGCGTCTATGTCCACGCGCGCATCTACGAGCGCTTCGTCGAAGCGTTCGTGGCGGAGGTCCGCGGCTACCGGCGCGGCGACCCGCTGGATCCGGCCACCTACATCGGGCCGATCACGCGCCCGGCGCAGCTGCGCGTGCTCGAGGCGCAGGTGCGCGACGCCCGGCGCAAGGGCGCGCGGGTGCTCACCGGCGGCTCCCGCGTGCGCCAGCCGGGGCACTGGTTCGAGCCCACGGTGCTCGTGGACGTCGACCACGGCATGTCGGTCATGCGCGACGAGACCTTCGGGCCGCTGGTCGGCCTCATGTCCGCGGCGAACGACGACGAGGCGGTGCGACTCATGAACGACACCGAGTACGGGCTCACCGCCGGGGTGTTCAGCGCCGACCGCGACCGGGCCCGGGCGATCCTGCACCGGGTGCGCTCGGGCTCGTCGTACTGGAACTGCTGCGACCGGGTGAGCCCGCGCCTGCCCTGGTCGGGGGTGGGCCACTCCGGGATCGGGCTGACACTCTCCCGCGCCGGCATCGAGACCTTCACGCGGCCGCGCGCCTGGCACCTGCGCACGCCCTGAGCATCGCGCGCCGGCGCAGCATGCGCCGGCGGCGCGCGGGCGCGCCGAGGTGCGTGTCCACGATGCGCGGCGCCCGCGGCGGCGCCCGGCGAGTGGGACGCTCGTCCACGATCCGCTAGTATGTCCGAAGGCACACGAGAGTCGAGGCGATGCTCGAGGACAAGACGGTCGTGGTGACGGGGGCGGCGGGCACGTTGGGGCTCGCGGCGGCGCGCGCGCTGCTCGAGGACGGCGCGCGGGTGGCGCTGGTCGACGTCGACGCGATGCGCCTGGACGGGATCTCGCGCTTCCTGCGCGGCGCCACGATGGTCGTCGCGTGCGACGTGTCCGACCCGGCCGCCGTGCGCGACGCGTGCGCGAAGGTCGAGTCATCCCTCGGCGCCGTGGACGTGCTCGTGAACGCGGCGGCGATCTCCTCGCCCCCCCGCGCCGAGTCGACGAGCGATTCGGAGTGGCGGCAGGTCACCGCGGTGAACCTCGACGGCGCGTTCCACTGGACGCGCGCGGCGATCCCCGGCATGAAGCAGCGCGGCTGGGGGCGGATCGTGAGCGTCGCCCCCGTCGTCGGGGATCCCGGCGAGCTGCAGCCGGGCGCGGCCTACGCCGCCGCGCGCGGCGGGCTCGTGGCGTTCACCCGCGCCCTGGCGCGCGAGCTCGCACCCCACGGCGTCACCGCCAACGCGGTGGCCCCCGCCCACGTGCGCACGCCCGCCACCAGCGACGCGCTGAACGAGGCGCAGCGCCGCCACCTCCTCGCGCGCATTCCCGTGGGCCGGTTCTGCGAGCCGGAGGAGTTCGCCCATGCCGTGCGCTTCCTCGCCTCGCCGCTCGCCGGCTTCGTCACGGGGATCGTGCTCGACGTGAACGGCGGCCTGCGCCTGGAGTGACGCCCCGCCTGTAGGACGCATCCGACGCGGCAATCAGCGCTTTTCGCGCGCCGGCATCGCGGGCGGCTTACAGACGCCCGGCGCCGCCTCCCACGATCATGTCGTCTCTGCGCACCGCGGACGGACCGCGTCGGGCGCGAAAACCGGAGGCGACATGAGCCGAGCGATCCTGGTGGCGCTGGGGACCGGGACGGTGATCACGAGCGCCGCCGCCATCGGCCTGGGCACCGCGGCCGGGGCACTGCAGCCGCGCGAGGCGATCACCGTGTCCCAGTACCGTGCCCAGCTCGACCGCATCGCGGCCACCACGCCGCAGGCGATGGCCGGCTGCGAGACGTTGCGCGGGGTACCGCGCGAGGTGTGCCTCGCCCGCGTGGAGGCGCACGCGACGGTGCGCACCGCCGATCTGGAGGAGGCGTACCGCGGCACCGACGCGACCGCCCGGGCGGCCCTGCGCGCGCGCATCGACGCGAGGTACGCGGTGGCGCGCGCCCGCTGCCTCGCCGAGCGCGGCTACGCGCGCGAGCAGTGCCTCATCGCCGCCCACGCCGCGCGGGGCCGCGCCCTGCTGCAGAGCAACGCGGCCTACCTGCCGCGCCGGCGCATCACCCCGTGAGCGCCGTGCGCCGCCACGTCCTGCTCCTCGCCGCGGCCGTCGTCACCGCCGCGCTCGGCGGGTGCGCCACCACGCGCATCGTGAGCGCGTGGCGCGACCCGGCGCTGGCGAGCGTGCCGTTCCGGAAGGTGCTGGTGGCGTTCCAGACCCGCGACCCGGGCCTGCGCCGCGTGCTCGAGGACGAGATGGCGGCGAGCATCCCGAACGCCACGCCCGCCTACCGGGTGGTGAGCGACGAGGAGGTGCGCGACGTGCCCCTGGTCAAGCGGCGCGTGAAGGCGATGGGCTTCGACTCCGCCGTCGTCATGCGCGTGGTGGGCGTCGAGCACGAGCAGACCTACGTGCCCGGGCACGTCTACACGGTGCCCGGCTACTACCGCGACTTCTGGGGGTACTGGGGCTACGGCTGGGGCACGGTGTACGAGCCCGGCTACCTGCGCAACGACCGCATCGTCGAGGTCGCGACCAACGTCTACAGCGTGCCGCCGGACAAGCTCGTCTGGGCGAGCCAGTCGGAGACGTTCAACCCGAGGTCGCTGCGCGGGGCCGTGCGCGAGGTCGTGCAGGCGAATGCCCGCGCCATCGGCGACATGCTCACCACCCGCGGGCGCTAGGCCCCGCCCGCGCGCGCCGGCGCCAGCCCCGTGCCCGCCGCGTCCCGGCGCTCCTCGAGGAAGCGCAGCAGCTGCGGCTCGAGCATCGGCGCGCGGCAGTAGTAGCCCTGGAACTCGTCGCAGCCCTCCTCGCGCAGCAGGTCGAACTGGCGCTGGTGCTCGACGCCCTCGGCCACGACGTTCATGCGCAGGCTGTGCGCCATCGCGATCACCGCCCGGGCGATCGCCACGTCCTCGCCGCTGTGCGGCAGCTCGCGCACGAAGCTGCGGTCGACCTTGAGGCAGTCGACGGGGAAGCGCTTGAGGTAGCCGAGCGAGGAGTGCCCGGTGCCGAAGTCGTCGATCGACAGGCGCACGCCCATCGCGCGCAGCTGGCCCATCACGGCGACGGCGCGATCCGGGTCGCGCATCACCATGCTCTCGGTGATCTCGAGCTCGAGGGCGTCGGGCGCCATCGCGGTCTCGAGCAGGATCGCGCGCAGCTCCGCGACGAGCTCGGGCTGGTGGAACTGCACCGCGGAGAGGTTCACCGCCACCGGCAGCGCGAGCCCGCGCTCCATCCACTCGCGCGAGCGCTCGCACACCTGGCGGATCGTCCAGTAGCCGATGGGGATGATGATCCCGGTCTCCTCGGCGAGCGGCACGAAGCGGTCGGGCGGGAGCAGCCCCAGCCGCGGGTGGCGCCAGCGGATGAGCGCCTCCACGCCCGTCACCGCGCCGCCCGCGAAGGCGATCTTCGGCTGGTAGTGGATCTCGATCTCGCCTCGCGGCAGGGCGTGGCGCAGCGACGCCTCGAGCGCGAGGCGCTCCTGGGAGAGCGTGTTGAGCTCGGCCGAATAGAAGCAGTGCCGGTTGCGCCCGTGCTCCTTGGCGCGGTACATCGCGATGTCGGCGTTGGCGAGCAGCGTCTCGGCGTCGCGCCCGTCCTTGGGATAGGTGCACACGCCCAGGCTCGCCGAGAGCGCCAGCTCGTGGCCGTCCACGGCGAGCGTGGGGCCGAACGCGGCGAGGACGCGCGCGGCGAGGTCGGCCAGGTCGACGTCCGTGCCCACCTCCTCCACGAGCAGCACGAACTCGTCGCCGCCGAGGCGCGCCACGAGGTCGCCCGCGCGCACCGCGGCGGTGAGCCGCCGTGCCGCCTCCTGCAGCACGCGGTCGCCCACGCCGTGCCCCAGCGTGTCGTTGATGTTCTTGAACCGGTCGAGGTCGAGGAAGAGGAGCGCCAGCGCGCGCCCGTGGCGCGCCGCCTGGGCGATCGAGTGCGCCAGCGTCTCGTTGAAGAGCGCCCGGTTGGGCAGCCCGGTGAGCGAGTCGTGCGTGGCCATGCGCTGGATCATCCCGAGCGCCGACGAGAGCTCGTCGTTGCTGCGCCTCAGGCGCTGGCGCAGCTCGCTCAGGCGCCCGGCCACCACGGCGAAGCAGGGCAGCACGAACGCGAGGGCGACCCACTGGAAGGCGGCGAGCGGCACGTCCACCGCCGAGGGCCTCAGCCACATGAGCAGGTTGATCACCAGCGCGTAGCCGGCGAGCATGAGCCCGGCGGCGGTGAAGAATTCCCGGGTGCTGAACCGGAAGGCGCCGAAGGAGAGCACGACCAGGCACATCATGAGCGCGGGGCCGCGCTCGCGGTCGAAGTGGTAGATCGCGTAAAGGAGCACGCCGGTGGCGAGCACCGTCTGCGCCCAGGTGAGGCTCGCGTCGGCGAAGCGGCGGTTGAACCCGGTGCGGAAGGCGGCGTAGAGCGCGAGGTTCACCGCGACCATCGCCGCGGCGATGCGCAGGGTGGGATCGAGCGCGACGAGCCCCAGGAGGTGCGCGATCGCGAGCAGCGGCAGGCACACCGCGTACGCGGAGGCGGCGAGCATGAAGCGGCGCATGCGAGCCGCCTGCTTGGCCGGCTCCGGCCCTCCCGGCGCGTGTCGGTCGTTCTTTTTTCTCATGAGCGGCGATTATGGCCGCGCGTGCCGACCCGCCCCCGTGAACTGCGTCACACGCCGCGGGCGGCGCGCGTTACCGCTGCAACCCGGGAGTGCGCGAGAGCGCGTGCAGCAGGCCGAGGGCGCAGGTGAAGACGACGACGGCGCCGGCCTGGTGGATCGCGGCGAGCGGCACGGGCACGTGCAGCACGAGCGTGGAGATGCCGGCGGCGAGCTGCAGGCCGACCGCGGCGAGCAGCGCGTTCGCCCACCGCCGCGTGCGGGCGTCGTCGCCGGCCGCGGCGCGCACGCGCCACCACAGCGCCGCCGCGGTCGCGGCGATCGCGAGCGCCAGCATGCGGTGGTCGAACTGCACGGTCGCCATGTTGTAGACGAAGTTGCGCCACCAGGGATCGAGCACGAGGATCTCCGGCGGCACCCAGCGCCCGTCCATGAGCGGCCAGGTGTTGTATGCGTACCCCGCGTGGATGCCGGCCACGAGCGCGCCCGTGAGGACCATCACGAAGACCATCGCCGCGAGCGCGCCCGCGTGCCGGCGCACGCCCCGTCCCGCGGTCGAGCGCCCCGGGGCGAGCAGCCCGAGGGCGACCCACAGCATCGAGGCGTAGATCAGGAACGCGAGGCCCAGGTGCAGCGCCAGGCGCACCGGGCTCACGCTCGGGTCGTCCACGAGCCCGCTCTTCACCATGAACCAACCCGCCGCCCCCTGCAGCGCGCCCAGCGCGAAGATGCCGCCCAGGCGCCAGGCGAGGCGCCCGCGCACGTCGCCGCGCAGCAGGAAGTAGAGGTAGGGAACGAGGAAGGCGAAGCCCACGACCCGGCCGAGGAGCCGGTGGAAGTACTCCCACCAGAAGATGCCCTTGAACCCCGCGAGCGTCATGTCGTGGTTGCGCAGCCGGTACTCGGGGGTGGCCTGGTACTTCTCGAAGGTGCGCTCCCACGCCCGCGCGCTCAGCGGCGGCACCGCGCCCACGATCGGCTGCCACTCGACGATCGACAGCCCCGAGTGCGTGAGCCGGGTGATGCCGCCCACCACGACCATGCAGAAGACGAGCGCGCAGCACGCGATGAGCCACGCGGCCATCGCGCGCTGTCGCGGGGGCGCGGCGGCGACCCCGAGGACGTCCGTGGCGATCATGGAGCGGCGGTGCGGATGCCCCCGGGCGCGGCCCTCAGGCCGCCTTGCGCTGGCCGGCCTTCTCGAGCTGCTCGTTCGCGAAGTCCCAGTTGAGGAGCTTGTCGAGCACGGCGTTCACGAAGTCCGGGCGGCGGTTCTGGTAGTCCAGGTAGTACGCGTGCTCCCACACATCGACGGTGAGCAGCGGCGTGGCGCCCTGGGTCAGGGGGTTCGCGGCGTTCGGGGTGGCGACGATCTCGAGCTTGCCGTTGCGGTCGACGAGCCAGGCCCAGCCGCTGCCGAAGCAGCCCACGGCCGCCTTCGAGAACTGGTCCTTGAAGCCGTCGAAGCCGCCGAGGTCGCTGTCGAGGCGGGTGGCGATCTTCCCCGAAGGCCTGCCGCCGCCCTTGCGCAGGCTGTTCCAGAAGAACGTGTGGTTCCACGTCTGGGCGGCGTTGTTGAAGATCTTCTGCTCCTTGCCCTCGGTCTCCTTGATCACCTGCTCGAGCGACATGTCGGCGTACTTGCCGCCCGCGACGAGGTCGTTCAGGTTCTTCACGTAGGCGGCGTGGTGCTTGCCGTAGTGGAAGCTGATCGTGCGCCCGGAGATGACGGGATCGAGCGCGTCCTCCGCCCACGGAAGCGGCGGAAGCTGGAAAGGTCCGGATGCGTTGGCCATGGAATCCTCCTCGGGTGGAACCCGCAATTCTAGCGTTTCCCGCCGCCGGGCGCCTGTCGGCGCATTCCCACAACGCTATCAGCGCCTTTCTCTTGCGCCGTTCCGCTGCGCCGACAGATGGGCCGGCGCTGCGTGCGCATGATTTCCCTTGCCCGGGCACGGCAATTGCCGGGCACCCATCGACAACCGCGAGGCCGCGCCCCCCGGAGGGCGCGCGGATCGCATTAGGAGCATCGAACATGAAAACGACAACGCTTTGCGCCGCCGTCTCGGCGGCCCTCCTGCTCGGCGCCGCGACCCTCACGTCCGCCCAGACCGGCAACATGCCGGCGGGCAGCAGCGCGGCGCATCCGATCAAGAACGCCGAGGTGGCCAGCAGCAAGGCCTACCGCGAGGACAAGCAGCGCATCGAGGCCGAGTACAAGCAGGCCAAGGCGCAGTGCAAGACCGAGAAGGGCAACGCCAAGGACGTGTGCATGGCCAAGGC
Source organism: uncultured beta proteobacterium (assembly GCA_963741815.1). Taxonomy (GTDB): domain Bacteria; phylum Pseudomonadota; class Gammaproteobacteria; order Burkholderiales; family Usitatibacteraceae; genus Usitatibacter. Next base: position 91,302 of record CAVUJI010000002.1, on the reverse strand, counting down.
CAAGGGCGACGAGAAGGTCGCCAAGGCCGAGCTCGAGGCCAAGCGCAAGGGCACGCCGGCGGCCCGGCGCGACGTGCAGGTCGCCAAGGCCAAGGCCGACTACGACGTCGCCAAGGAGAAGTGCGACGACATGAAGGGCAAGGAGAAGTCCGCCTGCCGCGAGGAGGCGAAATCCGACGCGCGACCAGGCGCTCGCCCAGGCCAAGCAGGCGGACAGGAACCTGGCGGCCGCCGCCCCGCGCGACCGCCACGTCGCCACCGAGACCAACCAGGTGCCGGGTGCCGCCACGCCGGCGGTGGGAACGCCGGTCCAGGAGCGCGCCAATCCCATGACCGCCGAGCGCCGGAACGCCGCCGGGACCATGGGCAGCGGCAGCGCGGCCGGGAAGTGAGCGCGAATGCCGGCGCGGCCCGCGCCGCGCCGGCGGCCTTTCCCGTGAAGACCGTCAGGATCGCGGCGTCGGCGTTCGGCGCCTTCCTCCTCGGCGCGGCCGCCTATGCGGTGAGCGCCGCGCTCGACTCGCCACCCACGCTCATGGCGCGCCCCGATTACGAGCAGGCGCTGGGCCGCATCGAGGCGGCCACCCGCGCCTCGCTCCAGCGCTGCCGCGGCGGCAGCGCGCAGGCGCGCCTCGGCTGCGCCACCGAGGCGCGCGCGGTCGACCGCGCGCGCCGCGCGCAGCTCGACGCCCGGTACTACGGGACGGTCGAGGCGAAGACGCGCGCGCGTCTCGCGCAGGCCCGCGCCGAATTCGAGATCGCCCGCGCGCGCTGCGGGGACGTGCCGGCGGCCGAACGGGCCGCCTGCGTGCATGCCGCCCGCAGCGATACGGCGCGCGCCGTGGCCGGCGAGTCCGCGCTCGCCGCGACCTGAGCGGGGGTGCCGCGACGCGACGCAGCGAACCCGACACGCCCCACCGGGCCGCCGCCCGGGGCGCGGCCCGCGCGGCGCGCGACCCGAAGCTCGCGGACCTGCGCGCGCGCGCCGCGCGCTGCCGCGACTGCCCGCTCTGGGCCCACGCCACCCAGACCGTGTTCGGCGCCGGACCGGCGCAGGCGCGCCTCATGCTCGTGGGCGAGCAGCCAGGCGACCTCGAGGATCGGGAGGGCCTGCCCTTCGTGGGGCCGGCGGGGCGCGTGCTCGACGAGGCGCTGCGCGCCGCGGGCATCGACCGCGATGCGGTCTACGTGACCAACGCGGTGAAGCACTTCAAGTGGACGCCGCGGGGCAAGCGGCGCATGCACAAGACGCCGGCGCAGCGCGAGATCGAGGCCTGCTCCCAGTGGCTCGAGGGCGAGATGGCCGGCGTGCGCCCCGCGCTCGTCGTCTGCCTCGGCGCGACCGCCGCCAAGGCGCTGCTCGGGCCGCGGTTCCGCATCTCCCGGCAGCGGGGCCGGGTGCAATCGCACGAGGACCTGCCGGACGTGCTTCCCACCTACCACCCCTCGTACCTGCTGCGGCTCAAGGGGCACGGCGGCGGCGACGAGGCGTGGGACGCCTTCGTCGCCGACCTGCGCATCGCCGCCGGCTACATGTAGGAAGCCGGGGGCTCGGCGGGCCGGGCGGCGCCGCGGAAGCGCAGCCGGTAGGCGCGCGGGGTCGTGCCGACGTGGGCGTGGAAGACGCCGGTGAAGTGCGCCTGCGTCTGGTAGCCCACGCGCGTGGCCACCTCCGCGAGGGGCAGCGCGCTCTCGGCGAGGAGCTTGCGGGCGCGGTCCATGCGCTGCCAGGTGATGAAGAGGTGCGGCGCCTGGCCGGTGGTGTGCTTGAACATGCGCGCGAAGTGGAACGGGCTCATGTGCACGGCCTCCGCGAGGTCCCGCACCTGCAGCGCCTCGCCCAGGCGCTCGTCGATCAGCGCGAGGACGCGGTTCAGCTTGTGCGGCGCGAGCCCGCCGCACCCGCCCGCGGACTTCGGCGCGCCATAGCGCGACGCGAGGTGCACGGCAAGCTCGCCCGCGAGCGACGAGAGGTAGGCCGGCCCGGGCGGGCGCCCGACGCGGAAGCCCGAGCGCAGCGCCTGGGCGATGCCGCGCACGTAGGGGTCCGGCGCCGCCCGCCACTCGGCGATCTGCACGCTGCGCCCCAGCTCGGCCCGGGCACGGGCGGTGACGAAGGAGCCGTCGAGCGCGAAGCAGACGAAGCCGGCGGGACCGTCGCAGGCGAGGCTGTGGGAACGCGCGGGCGGGACGATCGCCACCTCCGGCGCGCGCAGCTCGCTCGCGCAGGCACGCCCGTGGGCTTCCCACTGGGCGCGGAACGCGCCGTCGTTCGTGGGGACGACCACCACGATCTCGTCGCGGCGCTCGCGCAGCTCGCAGCCGGGAGAAGCCTCGCGGTACGCGACCGCCATCTGGTTGCAGGCGGCGGTGAAGAAGGCGCCGTAGGGCGGCGCCGAGGGGTTGGAAACGGCCAGGGTCGAATCCATTCGCATCCTCGTTTCGAGATGAAGCGGGAAGACACGCAGGCGCCCGGCGCGCTTGCTCCCCGATGGACCACAGCGTGCATCGAAGATTCCGCGGCGCGCGCTGCGGCCGCGGCAAACGGTCTGCCCGGGAAGAGCGTACAGGACCGACGTCAGGCTGGCCACAGGGTCCGGGACGCGCGAGGGCGCCCCGGACCATGCCTTCGTCAGCCCTTCATGCACGAGACCATGAAGGCGCGCCGCTCCTCGCCCTGCAGCTTGCGCTCGCCGGCGGTCGCGGTGCAGGCGCGGATGCGCGCGCGCTCGGGATCCGCGTTGCTCGCCTGCGCACCGCCGCGGCGGCCCCTCAGGCAGTCGCTCATGAAGTGCCGGCGCGCCTCGCCCCGGATGCCCTTCGACTCGTGGGCGCAGGCGGCGAACTTCTCCTGCTGGGTGGGCACGTGCGGCACCTGCGCCGGCGCGGCGGCCAAGGGAGCGGCGGCCAACGCGGAGACCACGGCGCAGGCGCCGAGGACAACCAGCCTCGTCTTCATCTTCTCCTCCTCGGGAGTGGTGGGAAACGGCGCCATCAGACCGCCAACGGCGCGCGGCCGCCACCGAGAATCGCCCGCAAGCCGGCGGCAATTTCCTCCTCGGACTTTCTCCCATGGCGCGGCGGGCGAAAGTCCTACCCGGCAATGGGGCGCTCATCGCGCGACGTTTCGGCCATTTCCCATAGCGGCGGGCCCGGCGGGCGCGGACACTGGGCTTCAGGGACGCACCCACGCCGAAGGAGACCCGACGATGAAGCCGCTCATGTCGCCCACCCTGATCGCCGCCGAGAACGTGCAGCACGCGGAAACCGGCGGGCGCAGCCCCGGCAGCGCGCGCCTCGGGTTCCGTCCGGCGTTCCTCGATTTCGAGACCCAGAAGGTCTACCCGTCGCGCTTCGCCGACGGGCGACTCGCGCCCTTCCACCTCCTCGACGGGCTGCCCGACGAGGTCGTGGTCGACCGCCTGCCCAGCGGGCGCGTGGTGGCGGCGAAGGCCTCGCTCATCTCGGGTTTCCTGCGCAACGGCTTCTTCTACACGCGCACCGCCGCCGCGCGCGCGGCGGCCGAGTGGAGCGCGCCGACCGTCTGATCGCGCCGAAAGGCTACTCGCTGCCCATGCCGGGCACCGGCCGGCGCCGCTCGACGTGGAAGCGCACGAGCGCCGCCAGCCGGTAGAGCGCGTGCACGAACTTGCCGTACGGCATCGTCACGAACAGCGCCAGCACCGTCGCGAGGTGCACGAGCAGCACCACGCCCATCGCCCGGGTTTCCCGCAATGCGAGCAGCGCCAGGCCGGTGACCGACGTGGCCACGAGGAGCGCGAGGAACCCCCCGTCCATGCCCGCCTGGTCCGGGTCGCCCAGGAGCGGGTCGCGCCGGGCGCGCAGCACCGCGAGCCCGATCGGCCCGACCACGAGCCCGAGCCCCCCCGCGGTCCCGAGCGCCACGGGCACGCTCCAGAGCGCGTACGGGGCCTTCCAGCCGAAGCCGTAGTGGTAGACGGTGGCCACAGAGGTCGCGGCGAAGCAGAGCAGGAAGCCATAGAACGTGAGATGGTGGAAGTTGCGCCGGGCGAACGAGGGCGCCTCGCGCGGATACGTGCAGCCCTCGCCGCCGCCGTCGAGGTAGCGCAGCGCGAATGCGTCGGCGAGCGCCTCGCGCAGGGACCCGGCCCGCGCGAAATGCGACCAGTCCTCGCCCATGCCCGGCCAGAAGCGCACGAACGGGATGCCGAGCGCCAGCACCCCGTAGAGCGCCACGGCGCCGAAGAGCCCCGCCATGAAGCCGTGGGGCAGCACCGCGTAGAAGGCGCCTTCGGCATCGGGGTGGGCCCCGAAGAGCACGGCCGGGTCGATCGCGGCGGCGGCGCCGAGGAGGAAGAGCGCGAGGGCGAGCGCGCACGCGAGGGCCGTCACCACGCCGTTGCGCGCGAAGGCGGCGCCGAGGAACGCCGGCCAGGCGAACTGCCGGTACGTGTGGGGCCGGACCTGGGCGAGCATGCGCGGGAAGTCGAGCTGGAACTCGTGCGGGGGCGCGTACTGGCAGGCCGTGAGGCAGGAGCCGCAGTTGTGGCAGAGGCTCGCGAGGTAGTGCACGTCGCGCGCGTCGAAGGCGAGCCGGCGCTCGAGGGCGGGGAACACCGCGCAATAGCCCTCGCAGTACCGGCAGGCGTTGCAGATGGCGAGCATACGCTGCGCCTCCTCGACGAGCGCCGGCAGGCCGCGGGGGTCAGCCGCGGGCATGGCGCGCCGCCTCCTCGCCGGCGATGCGCCCGAACGTGGTCCCGATCGCCATGCCGATGCCGGCGAGGTAGCCCTGGCCGAGCACGTTGCCCGCCATGATCTCGCCGGCGGCGTAGACGTTCGCCGCGCCGCTGCCGTCGTCCATGCGCATGCGCGCGCGCTCGTCCACGCCGACGCCGAGGTAGGTGAACGTGATGCCGGGGCGCAGCGGGTAGGCGTAGTACGGCGGCGTGTCGAGCGCCCGCGCCCAGTGGGTCTTGGGCGGCGCGAGGCCCTCGGTGGCGCACTCGTCCAGCACCGTGTGGTCGAAGGCGCCGGGACGCACCGCGCGGTTGAACGCCTCGACGGTCGCCGCGAGCGCGGCCGGATCGAGCCCGAGGGCCGCGGCGAGCGCGCCGATCGACGCCGCCGCGACCGGCGGGAAGACCGGCGGCATGAACCGGCCCATCGACTTCGCGTCGATGATCGCGTAGCCGATCTGCCCGGGCTGTGCCGCGACGAGCCGGCCCCAGATCGCGTAGCGCTTGGGCCAGAAGTCCTCGCCCTCGTCGTAGAAGCGCTGCCCGTCGCGGTTGACGACGATGCCCAGGGAAACCGCGTCCACGCGCGTGACGATGCCGCCGTCGTACCTGGGGGACCGCGCGTCGATCGCGACACAGTGCCCCTGCTTCGCGTCGCTCACCTGGCGCGCGCCCGCCTCGAGCAGGAGCTTCAGCACGCGCCCCCGGTTGTACGGCGTGCCGCGCACGATGAAGTTGTCGATCGCGTCTCCCCAGCCCTCGCGCAGCCACTCGAGGTTCGACTCGAAGCCGCCGGCGGCGGCCACCACCGCCTTCGCGCGCACGGTGTGCTCCGTGCCGCCGTAGCGCACGGTGGCCGAGCGGAACGTGCCGCCGTCGAGGTCGAGGTCGAGCACCTCGGCCTCGTAGGCGATGCGCACGCCCAGCGCCTCGGCGGCCCGGTAGTAGGCGTTGACGAGCGCCTTGCCGCCGCCGAGGAAGAAGGCGTTGGTGCGCGACAGGTGCAGCGTGCCGCCGAGCGAGGGCTGGAAGCGCACGCCGTGGCGCTGCATCCAGCCGAGGTGCGCCTCGGTGCCGCGGATCGCCAGGCGCGCCAGCCGCTCGTCGGTGATCCCGCCCGTCACCTTGCGCAGGTCCTGCCAGTACTCCTCCTCGGGGTAGGCGCCGGTGAGCACGCCCAGGGGACGCTCGTGCATCGTGCGCATGTTGCGCGTGTGCCGGCTGTTGCCGCCGCGGAAGGCGACGGGGGCGCACTCGAGGAGCTGCACCGAGGCGCCCGCCTCGCGCGCGGCGATCGCGGCGCAGAGCGCGGCGTTGCCGCCACCCAGCACGAGCACATCGTGGGTTCGCGTCGCGTCGAGCATCGGGGAGCGGTCGGGAGCTGCGTCGGGGAAGGCCGCCACTTTAGCAGCGGCGGCGCGGCGCGGGAAGCGCGCCCCGCCTCAGTCGAGCGGCACGCCGCGGGCGCGCGCCACCTGCGGCGCGGCCACCGCCGCGGCGGCGTTGCCCCACGCCGTGCGCATGTAGCTCACCACGTCGGCCACCTCCCCGTCGGCGAGCACGTGGGCGAAGGGCGGCATGCCGTAGGGGCGCGGATTGCCCGCGGTACTCGGGGGATAGCCGCCGTTCAACGTGATGCGGATCGCGTTCACCGCGTCGTCCACGAGGATCGCCTCGTTGCCGGCGAGCGGCGGGTAGGCGCCCGGCGCGCCCTTGCCGTCGCGGCCGTGGCAATCGGCGCAGCGCTCGCGGTAGATGCGCTCGCCGCTGCGCATCCGCGCGGGCGCGGGTTTCGGCGCCGCGACGCGCACTTTTCCGCCCGGCGCGCGCTGCGCGTCGAGGTAGGCCACGATCGCGCGCACGTCGGCGGGCTCGAGGTGCTGCAGGCTGTCGCGCACGACCTCGGCCATCGGCCCGAAGACGGCCCCGCGGGACGAAACGCCGGTGCGCAGGAGTGCGGCGACCTCCTCCGGCGCCCAGCGGCCGAGCCCGGACTCGCGCGGCGCGGTGAGGGGGGGCGCGTACCAGTCGAGCACCGGGATCAGCCCGCCCGGCACCTTGCCGTGCGCCTCCACCGCGCCCCAGGCGTTGCGCGGCGCGTGGCACTCGCGGCAGTGGCCCAGGCCCTCGACGAGGTAGGCGCCGCGGTTCCACGCCGCCGGGCGGGCGGGATCCGGCACGAAGCGGCCGGCATCGAAGTAGAGCGCGCGCCAGGCGCGCAGCAGCCCGCGCTCGCCGTAGGGAAAGCGCATCTCGGGCGGGCGGTTGGGCCGGCGCACCGGGGCGAGGGTGCGCAGGTACGCGTACATCGCGTCCACGTCCGCGCGCGCGAGCTTCGTATAGTGGGTGTAGGGAAACGCCGGGTACAGCAGCTCGCCGTCGCGGCCGATGCCCTGGTGCAGCGCGCGCCGGAACTCGCCGGCGCTCCAGCGCCCCAGCCCCGTTTCCGGGTCCGGCGTGAGGTTCGGCCCGTAGAGCGTGCCGAAGGGCGTGCGGATCGCCCGTCCTCCCGCGAAGGGAATGCCGCCGGGGACCGTATGGCAGGAGCGGCAGTTGGCCGCGGCCACGAGATACGCGCCGCGCGCGGCGTCCGGCCGCAGCGGCGCGGGGCTCGCAGCGGCCTGCCGGTCCGGCGCGGCGTCGAGCCCGCCGCACTCGAGCGGCGGCTCGAGCGCTCCCGCGGTCAGGGGTCTCGCGCCGGCGGCCCCGTCCCGGCTCGCGATCCAGGCCGTCAGCGCCGCGATGTCGGCCGGATCGAGCCGCCGGGCCACCCGCGCCATGCAGTCCGGCGCGCGCGCGCTGCGCCGAGCGCTGCGCCACGCCCCCATCTGCGCCGCGACGTACTTCGCGTCGAGCCCCGCCAGCGGCGGGATCGCGGGCGCCATGCCCTGCAGGGCGGGCCCGTGGCACGCCGAGCACGGGGGCACCTTGCGCGCGGGGTCGCCGTGGCGCACGAGCGCCTCGCCGCGGGCGCGCAGCGCCGCGGGGGCAGCCACGCTCGGCGGATGCGCCGCCGGCAGCCTCGCGTAGTACGCCGCGATCTCGCGCAGGTACGCGTCGGAAAGGTAGGCGACGAGGTAGTTCATGACCGGCACGTCGCGGCGCCGGTCGCGGAAGTTCACGAGCTGGTTGAAGAGGTAGCCTTCGGGCTTGCCGGCGATGCGCGGATAGTACGCGTTGGCCCGCAGGCCCTCGCCGTGCTCGCCGTGGCAGGCCGCGCACGGCTTCACGCGCTCGGCCAGCGTGTCGGCGACGGCGCCCGCGGCGCCGGGCGCCGCAAGCGCGGCGGCCAGGGCGAGGAGGACGGGAGCGGCCGCGCGGCGCACGGCCGGGGCGCAGCGGATCGCGAACGGCATGGAGGGCGAAAGATACCGCATCCGCCGTCGCGCGGCGCGCACGCGATGGAACACGCGATAGAATTCGCGCACTTCGACGACAGGCCGCGCGATGCCGCAGATCCGCATTCCCGCCGTGTACATGCGCGGGGGCACGAGCAAGGGCGTGTTCTTCCGCGCCGAGGACCTTCCGGCCGACCGCGCGGCGCGCGAGCGCATCCTGCTGCGCGTGCTCGGCAGCCCCGATCCCTACGGCAAGCAGATCGACGGCATGGGCGCGGCCACCTCGAGCACCAGCAAGGCGGTGATCCTCTCGCCCTCGCGCCGCCCCGGCTTCGACGTCGACTACCTCTTCGGCCAGGTGGCGATCGACCGCGCGCTCGTGGACTGGTCGGGCAACTGCGGCAACCTCACCGCGGCCGTGGGCCCGTTCGCGATCGCCCAGGGCTGGGTCGCCGCGCCCGACGACGGCGTGGCCGGCGTGCGCATCTGGCAGGCCAACCTCGGCAAGGCGATCGTCGCGCACGTGCCGATGCGCGGCGGCGAGCCCCTCGAGGAGGGCGACTTCGGCCTGGACGGGGTCGCGTTCCCCGGCGCCGAGATCCGGCTGGAGTTCCTCGATCCCGGCGGCACGGGCGAGGACGGCGGCGCGGCCGGGGGCACCTTCCCCACCGGCAACGTGCGCGATCGCCTCGCGGTGCCCGGCGTGGGCGCGATCGAGGCGACGCTCGTGTCCGCCGGCAACCCCACCGTCGTCGTGCGCGCCGCCGACCTCGGGCTCGAGGGCACCGAGACGCAGGCGGCGATCGACGCCGACCGGGGGCTGCTCGCGCGCGCCGAGGCGATCCGCGCCCATGCGGCGGTGGCGATGGGACTGGGCGCATCGGCCGCGGAGGTGAGCGCGACGCGCCTGCACACGCCGAAGATCGCCTTCGCGGCCCCCCCGCGCGCCTACGCCGCATCGAGCGGCAAGCCCGTGGGCGCCGGCGACGTCGACTTCCTCGTGCGCATGCTGTCCATGGGCCGCACCCACCACGCCGTCACCGGGACCGGGGCGATCGCGCTCGCCGTGGCCGGCGCCGCCGAGGGCACGATCGCGCACGAGGCGCGTGGCGGCGGGGCGACGCGCTGGCGCTGCGCATCGGGCATCCCTCGGGCGTGGTGACCGTCGGCGCCGAGCTCGCGCGCGGCGGCGGCGACTGGCGGGTGGCGCGTGCGATCATGGGCCGCAGCGCCCGGCGGCTGATGGAAGGCTGGGTGCGGGTTCCCGGATCGACCCTCGAGGAGATGCGATGACGCAGGCGACGCAGGCGGGACCGGAGCTGGTGCGCGAATTCGCCCCCGAGGGCGTGCTGCGCGCCGGCATCAACCTCGGCAACCCCGTGATCGCCCAGGGCGGAGCCAAGGGCGGCGAGCCGCAGGGCGTGGGGCCCGCGCTCGCGCGCGAGCTCGCGCGCGGCCTCGGCCTCGACGTGCGCTTCGTGCCCTACGAGACCGCGGGCCGGCTCGCCGACGGCGTGCGCCGCAACGAGTGGGACGTTGGCTTCCTCGCGATCGACCCGGAGCGCGCCGAGGTGATCGACTTCTCGCCGCCGTACGTCCACATCGAGGGGACCTACCTCGTCCCGGACGCGAGCGCCCTGCGCACCGTCTCCGACGCCGACCGCGCGGGCGCGCGCATCGCCGTGGGGCTCAAGACCGCCTACGACCTCCACCTCACCCGCCAGCTGCGGCACGCCGAGCTCGTGCGCGCCCCGAGCTCGCCGGCCGCCCTCGAGCTCTTCCTGCGCGAGCGCCTGGATGCCGTCGCCGGCGTGCGCCAGCCCCTCGCCGCCGCGGCCCGTGCCAGGCCGGGGCTGCGCGTGATGGACGACAGCTTCATGGTGATCCGCCAGGCCTCGGGCGTGCCGAAGGGCCGCCCCGCGGCGCACCGCTACCTCGCCGCGTTCATCGAGAAGGCGAAGCGCAGCGGCTTCGTCATGCGCGCGCTCGAGGAAAGCGGCGTCGTGGGCGCGGCCGTCGCGCCCCTAGCGCTCATCGCGCGTCGGCGTCCACTCCCACGCCCAGCTCGTAGACGAGGCGCCCGCCGAGCCATCCCGCGGCGAGCAGCAGCGCGATCGCCGCGGCCGAGAGCGCCGTCGGCAAGGCGAGATCGGCGCTCGCGCCCCGGCGCATCCAGGCGTCGACCACGAAGATCGCGAGCACGGTGAAGTTGAGCGCCATGTGGGCGAGGCCCGTGGTGCGGGCGCGCCCGGCCGGGAGCGCGAGCAGGTCGATCAGGCCGAACATCGCGGCGCACAGCGCCCCGGCGATCCCGCCCAGCATCGTGTGGTAGGCGAGCGGCGCCCAGGGCTCGAGCGCGCCGGAGCCGAGCCGCAGCAGGTCGGCCGCGAACGAGAAGAGCCAGCAGCCGATGGCGATCGGCACGAGCATGGGGTGGATCGGATGGCCGGCGAGGCTCGCGGGCGTGCGCATGGGATCGGGGGACGGACGATGCGGGGGAATTGGACGTCGCCGCACCGCCCGCCGTTCCGCGCGCAGTCCCGTGCGCACAGGGCCCTCGGGCGCCCGCCGCGCCTCGCGCCCCGCGGTCAGACCGCGTTGCCGCTCGCGTCGATCTCCACCACCGCCTCGAGCCCGTCCGGCGGCTCGAGGCGCACGTGCACGGCGCGCATCACCCAGACGGTGCCGCCGCGCGCGCGGCCGCGGATCTCCTCGTAGACCTTCCAGCCGTCCTCGGGAGCGCACCCCGCCTGGCGCATGCGCTCGAGCAGCGCTTCCTTCGCGGCGGCGAGCCGGCGCACGATCTCGTCGGATGCGGAGTCGGGCGGCGTCGGCATGGGCCGCATTATAGGTCAAAGCCGTACTCGCCTACGGCTTTCGGGCAGGTCCGGATGGACCGCCGGCCCGCCAGGCCGCGCGCGTTGGCGCGCCCGCCGGCGCGGTGCGATAATGGCGCTCCTCCAGACCAGCAGATCGGCCCGTAGCCCCGGGCGGGAGAACGTTTCATGGCCGCCGACAGCAAGCTCGCATTGAAGGACATCTTCCGTCGCGCACGAGGATGCGATCCTTTCCGAATGGACCCGCGAACAGGCGAAGGCCGTGCGCCGCGACCCGCTGCACGAGGCGGAGAGCCGCCGATTCTCGAAGGAGCTCCTCGGCGCGATCATCGAGGCCAGCGGGACCGGCACCGTGGACGCGGGATCCGAGCCCTGGCGCAGGGTCCGGGAGCTGCTCGCCGAATTCTCCACCGAGCGCGCGCAGCAGGGCTACAGCCCGGCGGAGACGGCGACCTTCGTCTTCTCGCTGAAGCAGCCCGTCTTCGCGCTGCTGCGCCGGGAGGCGAAGTCGGACTCGGAGGCGCTCGGCGAGGCGCTCTGGGAGGCCACCCTCCTCGTCGACCAGCTCGGCATCTACACCACGGAGTGTTACCAGAAGACGCGCGAGGAGGTGATCCAGCGCCAGCAGCGCGAGCTGCTTGAGCTGTCCACCCCCGTGGTTCGGCTCTGGGACGACGTGCTCGCCCTCCCGCTCATCGGCACGCTCGACAGCGGGCGCACGCAGGTGGTGATGGAGAGCCTGCTGGAGAAGATCGTGGAGACGGGTGCCTCGATCGCGATCATCGACATCACCGGCGTGCCCACCGTCGACACGCTCGTGGCGCAGCACCTCATGAAGACGGTCGCCGCCGCGCGCCTGATGGGGGCGGACTGCATCATCAGCGGCATCCGCCCGCAGATCGCGCAGACCATCGTGCACCTCGGCGTGGACCTCGCCGAGGTGACCACCAAGGCGAGCCTCGCCGACGCGTTCTCCCTCGCCCTCAAGCGCACCGGCGCCAGCATAACCGCGGCCGCGAAGGGGTAGCGCCGTGGAGCGCATTCCCATCCTGCGCATGGGGCGCTTCCTCCTGGTGACGATCCAGGTGGACATGCACGACCAGCTCGCGCTCACGCTGCAGGACGACCTCACCGCGCGCATCGTGAAGGACCGCGCGAAGGGCGTGCTCATCGACATCTCCTCGCTCGACGTCGTCGACTCCTTCATCGGCCGCATGATCGGCAACATCGCCGCGATGTCGAAGGTGCTCGACGCCCACACGGTGGTCGTGGGGATGCAGCCGGCGGTGGCGATCACGCTGGTCGAGCTGGGTCTCGAGCTGCCCGGCGTGCGCACGGCGCTCAACGTGGAAAAGGGCATGGCGCTGCTGCAGGCGGCCGCCGACTGAGACGCGCCATGCCCGAACCGGTCGTCGTCGCCTCCGACGAGATGCCGCTCGTGGCGGGCGAGGACGTGGTGCGCCTGCGCCAGCGCGTGCGCGAGCGGGCGGTGGCCGCCGGCTTCAGCCTCGTGGACCAGACGAAGATCGTGACCGCCGCGAGCGAGCTGGGCCGCAACACGATCCAGCACGGCGGCGGCGGCCACGTGCGCATGGCGACCGTGGCCAACGGCGGCCGCCGCGGCCTGCGCCTGGAGTTCGTCGACGACGGCCCCGGCATCCCCGACATCGCCCGCGCCCTCCAGGACGGCTTCACGACGGGCAGCGGGCTGGGGCTGGGCCTCAGCGGCTCGAAGCGCCTGTCCGACGAGTTCCTGATCGATTCGGCCCCGGGGCGCGGCACGCGCGTGACGATCGTGCGCTGGAAGCCGTACTGAGCCCATGAGCGCCGTGTCGATCCGGGTGTCGGATGCGAGCCACGTCTCCGCGGCGCGCCTGGGCGTGCAGAAGCTCGCGCGCGACGTCGGGTTCGACGACACCCGGGGCGGGCGCGTGGCCCTCGTGGTGACCGAGGCGGTGACGAACATGGTGCGGCACGCGAACGGGGGAACGCTCGCGGCGCGCGCCCTCGCCCGGGCCGACGCGCTGGGCGTGGAGATCCTCGCCATCGACTCGGGGGCCGGCATGGCGAGCTTCGAGTCGAGCGCGCGCGACGGCCACTCCACCGCGGGCAGCGCGGGCACGGGGCTCGGCGCCATCCGCCGGCTCTCCGACGAGTTCGACGTCTACACGCAGCCGGGCGCGGGCACGATCCTGCGCATGGCCGTCTGGGCCGCGCCCGGCGCGGCGCCGGCGGCGGCCATGCGCTACGAGGTGGGCGCGATCGCCGTGCCGAAGGCGGGCGAGACCGCCTGCGGCGACGCCTGGGGCATCGAGTGCGACCCGGCCGGCGCCACGCTCCTCGTGGCCGACGGCCTCGGGCACGGGCAGGATGCGGCGCGTGCCGGCGGCCTCGCCGTGGAGGCCCTGCGCGCGACGGGCGCCCCGCGCCGGCCCGCCGACGTGGTCGCCCTCGCCCACCTGCGGCTGCGCCCCACGCGCGGCGCGGCGGTCGCGGTCGTGCGCCACGAGCGCGCGGCCGGCGAGGCGGTGTTCGCCGGCGTGGGCAACGTCTGCGCCTCGATCCTCGCGCCCGGGACCCGGCGGGCGATGGTCTCGCGCAACGGGATCGTCGGGCACAACGTCGGCCGCGTCGAGGAGTATCGTTATCCATGGCCGGATGGCGCGTTGCTGGTGGCGCATACGGATGGGCTCGAGTCGCGCTGGAGCCTCGACGGCTTCCCCGGGCTCGCGCGCTGCCACCCCTCGATCATCGCCGGCCTGCTCTACCGCCAGCACGCGCGGGGGCGCGACGACGTGTGCGTCGTCGTGGCGCGGGCGGCCTGAAGGGAGGAAGCATGCCCATCCGACTCCTCACCGTCGCATTGCACGTGCAGGCCGACGTCGTGGGCGCGCGCCAGCGCGCCCGCCAGCTCGCCGAGCTCCTGGGCTTCGACCGCGGCGAGCAGACGCGCATCGCCACGTCGGTGTCCGAGATCGCGCGCAACGCGTTCCGCTATGCCGGGGGCGGGCGCGTCGAGTTCGAGATCGAGGGCGAGACGCGCCCGCAGTTGCTGCTGGTCCGGGTGCGCGACGACGGCCCGGGCATCGACCACCTCGAGGAGGTGCTCGACGGCACCTACCGCTCGAGTACCGGCATGGGCATCGGGCTCATCGGCGCGCGCCGGCTGATGGACCGCTGGGAGATCCACTCGCGCCCGGGCGAGGGCACCACCGTCACCCTCGGCAAGCTGCTGCCCGAGCACGCCGCGTTCGTCGAGCCCAAGACCGCGGGCCGGCTCGTCTCGCGGCTGACCGCCCTGCCGCAGCCCACCTCGATCGCCGAGGTGCAGGCGCAGAACGCGGAGCTGCTGGCCACGCTCGCCGAGCTGCAGGAGAAGCAGGCGCGGCTGATCGAGATGGCGCGCGAGCTGGAGGACACGAACCGCGGCGTGGTGGCGCTCTACGCGGAGCTGGACGAGAAGGCCGCGCACCTGCGGCGCGCCGACGAGATGAAGTCGCGCTTCCTCTCGAACATGAGCCACGAGTTCCGCACGCCGCTCAACTCGATGCGCGCGCTGTGCGCGCTGCTGCTGAAGAAGGCCGACGGCCCGCTCTCCGGCGAGCAGGAGACGCAGGTGCGCTTCATCGCGAAGGCGGCCGACGACCTCGCCGAGCTGGTGAACGACCTGCTCGACCTGGCCAAGATCGAGGCCGGCAAGATCGAGATGCGCCCGGCGCGCTTCGAGGTGGGCGAGCTCTTCAGCGCCCTGCGCGGGATGCTCAAGCCCCTGCTCGTGAGCGAGCGCGTGGAGCTCGTCTTCGGCGGCGCCCAGGGACTGCCCCCGATGCACACCGACGAGAGCAAGGTTTCCCAGATCCTGCGCAATTTCATCTCGAACGCGCTCAAGTTCACCGAGCAGGGCAGCGTGCGCGTGGACGCGAGGCTGGACGAGCACGGCGACAGCGTGGTCTTCTCGGTGCGCGACACCGGCATCGGCATCGCCCCCGACCACCAGCAGATCATCTTCGAGGAGTTCACGCAGATCCCGAGCGCGCTGCAGGGCAGGGTGAAGGGCACGGGCCTGGGGCTTCCGCTGTCGCGCCGCCTCGCCGTGCTCCTCGGCGGCGAGGTGGCCGTGGATAGCCGCCCCGGCGAGGGCTCGACCTTCACCGCTACGATTCCGGTGCGCTATCGCGTCGCGGGGGCAGGCGAGGCCGCGCGCGACGAGGCCCGCCAGGCGCCGGCGCTGCCCGAGGGCGAGTGGGTGCTCGTGATCGAGGACGACGAGGCCACGCGGCTGCTCTACGAGAAGTACCTGAAGGGCAGCCGGTTCGCCGTCCTCGCGGTGCCGAGCCTCGCCAGCGGGCGCGACATCCTCAAGTCGCGCCGCCCGGCCGCGGTGATCCTCGACATCCTCCTGCCGGGCGAGGAGCAGGAGACGTGGCGATGGCTGTCGGAGACCAAGCTCCTCGACCCGTCGCTGCCGGTGATCGTCGTGAGCGAGGCGCAGGACGAGCGCAAGGCGCTCTCGCTCGGCGCCGACGCGTACTTCGGCAAGCCGGTCCGCCGCGAGGCGCTGCTCGCCGCGATCGAGCGCGCCGCCCCCCGGGGGGCGGCCGCCCTCGCCCTCATCATCGACGACGACGAGGCCTCGCGCTACGTGATCCGCCACTCGCTGCGCACCCGGATGCAGTTCGAGGAGGCGGTGGACGGGCGCTCGGGGCTGGCGCTCGCCTCGCGCATCCACCCGCAGGTCATCATCCTCGACCTCGCGATGCCCGGGATGCCCGGCGACGAGGTGCTCGCGCACCTCAAGGCGGACCCGGCCACGGCGTCGATCCCCGTGGTGGTGGTCACCTCCCGCGAGGTCGACGCGAAGCTCGCCGCGCGGCTGGCCGCGGCGCGGGCGATCGTGCAGAAGCGCGAGCTGTCGGTGGAGACGCTCGCGCGGGCGCTCGGGGACATCGGGGACGTGCCGGTGCAATGAAGCACGCCGTCCCCCTCCTCCTCAACGTCGACGACGACGCGGCGAGCCTGTACGTGAAGAGCCGCGTGCTGAGGGGTGCGGGCTACGACGTCGTCGAGGCGCGCACCGCCGCCGAGGCGCGCCGCCTGCTGCTCGAGCGCTCCCCGGAGCTGGTGCTCCTCGACGTGCGGCTGCCGGACGGCAACGGGCGCGAGCTGTGCGCCTGGATCAAGGCGTCCGAGAAGACCGCCCAGACGCTGGTGCTGCAGACCTCCGCCTCCCACATCGAGGCGAGCCACCGCGTGGCCTCCCTCGAGGCGGGCGCCGACGCGTACCTGGTCGAGCCGATGGAGCCCGAAGAGCTCGTGGCCACCGTGCGCGCGCTGCTGCGGGTGCGCAAGGCCGAGCGGGAGCTGCACGTCGCGCTCGAGGCGCTCCAGGAGGCCGACCGCCGCAAGGACGAGTTCCTCGCGATGCTCGCCCACGAGTTGCGCAACCCGCTGGCGCCGATCAGCAACGCCGTGGACATCCTCCGCTCCGACGACCCCGCGATCCGCGAGCGCGCGCGCGGCATCATCGCCCGCCAGGTCGAGCATCTCGCCCGCCTCGTGGGCGACCTCCTCGACGTCTCGCGGATCACGCAGCGCAAGGTCACGCTGCAGCCGGCGGTGGTGACCCTCGCCTCGATCCTCGAGGCGGCGATCGAGGCGAACCGCCCGCTGCTCGAGCGCCAGCGCCACGAGCTCGCCACCGCCTGGCCGCACGAGCCGCTGTGGCTGCGCGTGGACGCGGTGCGCCTCACCCAGGTCGTGGGCAACCTCCTCAACAACGCGGCCAAGTTCACGCGCCCGGGCGGGCGCATCGCGCTCGAGGCGGACATCGAGGGCGACACCCTCGCGATCCGGGTGAGCGACAACGGCATGGGGATCAGCGCCGAGGTGCTGCCGCGCGTCTTCGAGCTCTTCACCCAGGGCGAGCGCTCGCTCGACCGCTCCCAGGGCGGTCTCGGCATCGGCCTGTCCGTCGTGCGCGGGCTGGTCGAGATGCACGGCGGGACCGTGCGCGCGCAAAGCGGCGGGTCGGGCCAGGGCAGCCGCTTCGAGATCCGCCTGCCGCTGCCGGACCTGCGCGCCGACCCACCCGAGGCCCGGGGCGCGCGGGCCCCGGACGGCGCCCCCCGGCGCATCCTCGTGGTCGAGGACAACGTCGACGCGGCCGAGGCGATGCAGCTCGTGCTGCGCGGCCGGGGGCACGAGGTGGCCACGGTGAGCGACGGGCGCGAGGCGCTCGCCCTCGCGCGCACGTTCCGCCCGGACGTGATCCTCCTCGACATCGGGCTGCCCGGCATCGACGGCTACCAGCTCGCCGTGCTGCTGCGCGAGGCGCCCGAGACCGCGCGCGCGCGCATCATCGCGGTGAGCGGCTACGGCCAGGAGCGGGACGTGCAGCGCTCCCGTGAGGCGGGCTTCGACCTGCACCTCGTGAAGCCGGTCGACGCCGGGCGCTTGAGCGACGCGATCGGCGCCGTCGCCGGCTGAGGCAGGCGCCGCCCATCGGCTAAAATGGCGGGATGACGAAGCGCGCCTGCCTGCTCCTCCTCTGCCTCGCCGTTTCCGCCTCCGCCCTCGCCGCGGGCCTGCGCGTGGACGACGCCTGGATCCGCCTGCTGCCCGGCGAGGTGCCGGCCGGCGGGTACTTCACCGTGCACAACGACACGGACGCGCCGGTCCGGCTCGAGGCCGCCCGCTGCAGCGCCTTCGGCCACGTGATGATGCATCGCACCGTGGTGGAGAGCGGCCGGGCCCGCATGGAAGGCGTGGACGCGGTCGGCGTCCCGGCCCACGGGACGCTGCGCTTCGCCCCCGGCGGCTACCACCTCATGCTCATGCAGCGCGCCCGGCCGCTCGCGGTGGGCGACGAGGTTCCCGTCGTGCTCGAGTTCTCCGGCGGCCGGTCGGTCACCGTAGCCTTCCAGGTGCGCGGCCCGGCCGGAAAGTAGGCCTTGCCGCACGCGCTCCTCCCGTCGCCGCTGCACGAGGCGGCCGCGTTCCTGCTGCCCTGGGAGTTCTCGCCCGCGGTCTTCGCGCTGTGCGTGGGCGGCGCCCTCGCCTATGCCGTGGGCCTCGCGCGCACGCCGCGCCCGCAGCGCCCCTCGCGCTGGCGCTCCGCGGCCTTCCTCGCCGGGTGCGCCGCCGTGTACTTCGTCATGCAGACGCGCTGGGACTTCCTCGCCCAGCACATGTTCTTCATCCACCGCATCCAGCACCTGGTGCTGCACCACCTGGGCCCCTTCCTGGTCGTGATCGCGCAGCCGCTCGCGGTGCTGGCCCGGGGATTGCCGCGGCCGCTGGTGGACGGCGCCGTGCGGCCCTTCTGGGGCCACCCCGCCACGCGGGCCGCCGTGGGCTGGCTGCAGAACATCGTGGTGGCCCCCGTGCTCTTCGTGGGGCTCATCTACTTCTGGCTCACGCCCGCGATCCACTTCGTGGCGATGCTGTCGGCGACGTGGTACGAGGTGATGAACTGGAGCATGCTCCTCGACGGGCTGCTCTTCTGGGCGCTCGTCCTCGATCCCCGCTCCCGGCGCGAGGGCGCGTGGGCCGGCTTCGGCCCGCGCATCTGGATGGTGATCCTCGCCATGCCGCCGCAGATCGTGCTCGGCGCCTACATCGCGCTGGCCGGGCACGACCTCTTCGACGTCTACGACGTGTGCGGGCGCGCCTGGGACATGAGCGCGGCGACCGACCAGACGATCGGCGGGCTCGTCACGTGGATCCCGGCGGCGATGATGCACGTGATCGCCGCCCTGGTCCTCATCTCGCGCTGGATGCACGCCGACCGCGGCCGTCCCCTCGCGGGCCGGGCGGCGCTGGAGCCGCACGCGTGAGGCGCGGCGCGCTTTGGGCGGCCGCGCTCCTCCTCGCCGCCTGCAGCCACTTCACCGAGTCGGGATGGCACGCGAAGAACGTGCGCGGCCTGCTCCCCGACCTCGCGTTCGCGATGACCGACGAGACCGGCCGCCCCGTGCGCGCCGAGGACTACCGCGGCGACGTGGCGCTGCTCTACTTCGGCTTCACCCACTGCCCCGACGTGTGCCCCACCACCCTCGCGGCGCTCGCCCGCGCGATCGGCGCCCTGGGCGACGCGGGCAAGGACGTGCGCGTGCTCTTCGTCACCGTGGATCCCGCGCGCGACACGCCCGCGCACCTGGCCGAGTACGTCCACGCGTTCGGGCCGATGGTGACGGGCCTGCGCGGCGGGCGCGAGGCGCTCGACGCGCTCACGCGCCGCTACCGGGTGAGCTACGCCCTGGGCAAGCCGGACGCGGACGGCGACTACGACGTCACGCACAGCAGCGGCGTCTTCGTCTTCGACCGCCGGGGACGCGCGCGCCTGCTCATCCTCGCGGATGCGGCGCCGCAGGCGATCGAGGCCGACCTGCGGCGGCTGGCCGCCGAGCCGGCGCACGGCGGCTGAGGCGGGGAGCGGGGCCTCCGACGGCGCCCGCGGCGCCTCAGGCGAGCGCCTTCCAGCGCCGCGCGAGCAGCAGGCGCAGCTTGCGGCCCTCCGCCTCGGGCAGCGCCTCGCCCTCGGCGCGCAGCCGGCGCTCGAAGTCGGCGAGCGCCTCGCGCCCCGCGGCGGCGAAGAGCGCGCCCTTCAGCGCGTAGAAGGGCGCGGAGAACTCGCCGAAGATTTCGTTGAGCACCGGGAACGAGGCGCGGTGCACCGGCGAGCGGCCGAGCTTCAGCAGCGCCTCGCGGTGCTCGGGCACGGGGTAGCCCTTGTGCTGCGCGAAGCCGTACCCGGGGTACTCGCGGTCGAGCGCCACCATCATCGCGTCGCGCGCGGTCTTGGCGACGATCGAGGCCGCGGCGATCGAGAAGTCGATGCCGTCGCCCTTGTTGAACGCGTTCTGCGGCATCGCGATGCCCGGGATGGTGCGCGCGTCGACGAGCACGTGCTGCGGGGCGCGCGGCAGCCCCTCGACGGCCCGGCGCATCGCGAGCAGCCCCGCGTGGTAGATGTTGAGCGCGTCGACCTCGGCGACCGTGGCCACCCCCACCGCCACGCCCGAGGCCTTCGCCCGGATCTCGATCGCGAGGCGCTCGCGAGTCGCCGCGTCGAGGCGCTTGGAGTCGTCCACCCCGGCGATCCCGGTGTCGGGCGGGAACATCACCGCGGCGGCCACGACGGGGCCGGCGAGCGGCGCCATGCCCGCCTCGTCCACGCCGGCGACATCGCGCACGCCCGACTTCCACAGCACCTTCTCGAAGTGGCGCATCGCGTCCAGGCGGGCGCGCTCCTCCCGCTCGCGCTCGTGGCGCTTCCTGAGCGCGGCGTGCAGCCGGCGCACACCCTGGCGCGGGTCGCGCTGCAGGCGGTTCAGGACCTGGGCGGAAACGGGCTCGCCGGAGTCGACGTAGCGCCGGCGGATCTCGTCGACGGAAAGCGCTTCGACACGGGCCATGGTGCGGGGACTTGCGGGAGGAACGGACGATTTTACCGGCAAAGAGCCGCTTCCGACGGAACGGGCGCCCCCCGCGACCGGACTAAGGCTGGGAATGGACCCCGAAAAGGCGCCCCTCGCCGCCTGCCCCGACTGCGACTTGCTCCAGCGCGTGCCCGTGCTCGTCTCCGGCGGCACGGCCGACTGCGCGCGCTGCGGGGCGGAGCTGCTGCGCTGCCACCCGCGCGCGATCGACCACACCCTCGCGTTCCTCCTCGCCGCGGGGATCGTGTTCGCCTTCGCCAACATCTTCCCGCTGATGGCGATGGACGCCCGCGGCCTGCGCGCGAGCGCCACGCTCCTCGGCACGGCGGATACGCTCTATCGCCACGGCGAGGCGTCGGTGGCCGCGCTGGTACTCTTCACCGCGATCCTCTTCCCGCTGGCCGAGCTCGCCGCGATGACCTACATCCTCCTGCCGCTGCGGCTGGGGGAGGTGCCGCCGGGGCTGCGCATCGCCTTTCGCATCGTCGACGCCGTGCGCCCGTGGGGGATGGCGGAGGTGTACATCCTCGGCGCGCTCATCGCCTTCGTGAAGCTGCACGACATCGCCCGCGTCGAGCCGGGCATCGCCCTGTACGCGCTGGGCGGGTTCGTGATGCTGCTCGCGGCCGCCGACGCGGCCTACGAGCCGCGGGCGGTGTGGAAGCGCGCGCGGGAGCTGGGCGCGTGAGCGCGCCCACCGCCATCGCCTGCGGCCTGCTCGCCTGCCGGACCTGCGGGCAGCTCAACCGCCGGGCGCCCGAAGGCGCGGGACGCTGCGCGCGCTGCGCCGCCGCGCTGCACGTGCGCAAGCCCGAGAGCGTGGCGCGCACGTGGGCGCTGCTCGTCGCCGCGGCGATCCTCTACGTGCCGGCCAACCTCCTGCCCGTGATCCACAGCGGCTCGATCTTCGGCCCCTCGCAGACCAACACCATCCTCGGCGGCGTCATCTACTTCTGGCAGACGGGCTCCTGGGCGCTCGCGATCATCGTGTTCGTCGCGAGCATCGTGGTGCCCGGCGGCAAGATCGCCTCGCTGGCGCTCCTGCTCGTCACCGCGCAGCGCCGGTCCACCTGGCGCCCCGTGGACCGCACGCGGCTGTACCGGCTGGTGGCCTACGTCGGGCGCTGGTCGATGGTCGACATCTACGTGGGCGCCGTGTCCGTGGCGCTCGTGCAGCTGCGGCCCTTCGCGGCCATCGAGCCGGGGCCCGGCGCGGTCTTCTTCGGCGCGGTCGTGATCCTCACCATGCTCGCCTCCGAGAGCTTCGACCCGCGCCTCATCTGGGACCCGGTGGACGCCCGCCATGCATGACCTGCCCCCGGTGCCCGACGCCGACGAGGTGCCGCGCGCGGTGCCGCGCAAGCCGGGCCCGCGCACGCTTCAGCTCGTCTGGATCGTCCCGATCGTGGCGGCCCTGGTGGGCATGGGCATCGCGGCCAAGGCGATCCTCGACAAGGGCCCGGTCATCACCATCCAGTTCGACACCGCCCGCGGCATCGAGGCCGGCAAGACGAAGATCAAGCACAAGGCCGTGGACGTGGGCGTGGTGCGCTCGGTGAAGTTGAGCGAAGACCACAAGCACGTCGTGGTGAGCGCCGAGATGGACCCGGCCGCCAAGGACTTCCTCGTCGCCGACACCCGCTTCTGGGTCGTGCGCCCCCGCATCGCCGGCGGCCAGGTCTCCGGGCTGGGCACACTCCTCGCCGGCTCCTACATCGGCGCCGATCCCGGGCAGTCGAAGCAGGAGCAGCGCCACTTCGTGGGCCTCGAGCAGCCCCCCGTGGTCACTTCCGACGTGCCGGGGCGCCCGTTCACCCTGCTCGCCTCCAACGTGGGCTCGCTCGACGTGAACTCGCCGGTGTACTACCGCGGCGTGCTCGCCGGGCGGGTGGTCTCGAGCCAGGTGGCCGACGACGGGGGGGCGGTGCGCATGGAGGTGTTCGTGCACGCTCCCTACGACCGCTTCGTGAACTCCGACACGCGCTTCTGGAACGCGAGCGGCATCGACCTGCAGGTGGACGCCAACGGCGTGCAGGTGCAGAGCCAGTCGCTGGTGACGATGCTCCTGGGCGGTATCTCCTTCGAGACGCCGCCGGACCAGGGCCCGGCGCAGCCGGTGGGCGCCGACGCCCAGTTCAGGCTCTGGGACAACCGCAGCGATGCCTTCCGCCCGCGCGAGAGCGTGGTCGAGCCCTACGTGCTGCGCTTCACCCAGTCGGTGCGGGGGCTCGCGGTGGGCGCGCCGGTCGACTTCCGGGGCGTGACCGTGGGCCGGGTGCGCGCGATCGCCCTCGAGTTCGACCGCAAGACGGTGACGTTCCGCTCGGCGGTGCGCATCGACCTCTTCCCGCGCCGCCTGCGCCCCTCGAACGCGCGCCCGGGCGGAACGTGGGACGCGATGTCGCCCGAGGAGCGCATGCGCATGCTGGTCCGCCACGGGCTGCGCGGGCAGCTGCGCAACGCGAACCTGCTCACCGGCCAGATGTTCGTCGCACTCGACTTCTTCCCCAGGGCGGCGCGCGAGAAGATGGACTTCGAGGCGGTGCCGCCGCAGATCCCGACCCTGGCCGGCGGGCTGGGCGAGCTGCAGGACACGCTCGCGAGCATCGTGAAGAAGCTCGACAAGGTGCCCTTCGACGAGATCGGCACGCAGCTGCGCGGCTCGCTCGTGGACCTGCGCACGACGCTGAAGACCGTCGACGGCCTGGCGCGGCACGTGAGCAAGGACCTCGAGCCGCAGGTGCGCTCGGCGGTCGAGCAGGCGGGCAAGACGCTCGCCGCCGCGGAGAAGCTGCTCGCGAGCGGCCGGCCGGTGACCGCGGAGCTGCGCTCCACGCTCGACCAGGTCGACCGCGCCGCGCGCTCGCTGCGCACCCTGACCGACTACCTGGAACGCCACCCCGAGTCCCTCCTGCGGGGACGGCGATGAGGAGGATGCGATGAGCCTGCACCGTTGCGCGGCCGTGATGCTGGCCCTGCTGCTCGCGGCGTGCGCCGCGGCCCCCGGCCCGACGATCGAGTACTTCACCCTCGCGGCGCCGAATCCGGGCGTGGCGCCGGCGGCGAGCCCGTCGCCCGCCGTGTACGTGGGGCCGGTGTCGATCCCCGAGGCCGTCGACCGCTCCGAGATGGTGCTCGACCGCGGGCCGAACCAGGTCGCGATCTCCGACGCCTACCAGTGGGCCGAGCCGCTCGAGCGCGCGATCCCCGTGGTGGTCGCCCAGGCGCTCGCGCGCGAGCTCGGCAGCTCGCGCGTGATGACGAGCCGCGAGGCCTCGGGCGGGGACTTCGACTACCGCGTGGGCATCGAGGTGCAGCGCTTCGAGTCCTCGCTCGACGACGGCGCGACGATCGACGCGCTGTGGACCATCACCACCCGCGACGACCGGCGCTACGAGGGGCGCAGCACCGTGCACGAGGCGCTGCGGGGATCGGGGCCCGCCGCGCTCGCCGGCGCGCACAGCCGCGCGCTGGTGCAGGTCGCGCGCGAGATCGCCGATGCCATCCGCGACATCCGGGAGCGCGCCCGGCCCGGCAGTGCCTAGCC
Organism: uncultured beta proteobacterium; assembly: GCA_963741815.1. Taxonomy (GTDB): domain Bacteria; phylum Pseudomonadota; class Gammaproteobacteria; order Burkholderiales; family Usitatibacteraceae; genus Usitatibacter. Next base: position 67,419 of record CAVUJI010000002.1, on the reverse strand, counting down.
CGGCAGCCTCGGCTCTCGGCAGGTGTCGACGCCGAGCAGCTCGTTCACCGGGCAGTAGCGGATGGCGGCGGTGACCACGCCGATGGCCCCCAGCCCGGCCATCAACGCCTTCCATCCCGTGCCCGCCTCGGCGAGCGCGCTCGCCGTGAGCAGTCCGGCCCCGGCGGCCGCGCGTGCGGCGCGGTCCGCGCCTCCGACGTTGCATTCCATCGTCATTCCTCCGGCGTGCGGCAAACAGGTTCGACCTCCCGCCCCGGCGCGCGTTCGCCGCTCCCACCGCATCTCCACGACCAAGTACGATGCGCTGCTGGCGCACGGAGCGGGCGATGCGCCGCCGCGACGCCGGGCGCCCGGAGGAAACGACCGAGGAGATCGGGATGATCGTGTGGAGCACCGCAGCGACGATGGAGGAAACGCATGGAGCGCGATGAGCGGGAGGGTGCGGCGCGAGCCCGCGCGGCGGTGACCGCATGAGGGATCCGCAGGCGGCGCTCGGTGGCGCGATCCTCGTCTTCAATGCCGGCTCCTCGAGCGTCAAGTTCGCGCTCTACCGCGCAGGGAGCGCCTCCCCGAAGTCCCTGGTCCGCGGGGAGATCGAGAGCACCGGTGCCGGGCAGCGCTTCCGCGCGCGCGACGCGGCGGGCGGCGTTCTCGGGGAGCGCCGCTGGGACGCCGACCACCCGCTGCCCGCGCTCCTTCCGGAGGTGGCGGACTGGGTGGAGTCGCACCTGGGCGCAGAGCCGCTCCTCGCCGCCGGCCACCGCGTCGCACTCGGCACGGGCGAGCACAGCGCGCCGGTGCGCGTGGACGCGGCGCTGCTCGCGCGGCTGCGCGCGCTGGTGCCCCTCGCGCCGCTGCACCTGCCGCGCAACCTCGAGCCCATCGAGCTGCTCGCCCGGCGCTACCCGGGGCTCGCCCAGGTCGCCTGCTTCGACACCGCCTTCCACCGCACCATGCCTGCCGTGGCGCAGGTCTATGCGCTGCCGCGCGCGCTCACCGAGGCGGGGATCCGCCGCTACGGCTTCCACGGCCTGTCCTACGAGTCGATCGCGCTGCGGCTGCGCGAGCTCGCCCCCGAGGCGGCGGCGGGCCGCACCGTGGTCGCGCACCTGGGCAGCGGGGCGAGCCTGTGCGCGATGGTGGACGCGCGCAGTGTCGCCACGAGCATGGGGTTCAGTCCCCTGAGCGGCATCCCGATGGCCACCCGCCCCGGCGAGCTCGACCCCGGCGTGCTGCTGTGGCTCATGCGCGAGCGCGGCATGGGGGCGGACGCGATCGAGGCGATGCTCTACGGGGAATGCGGGCTCGCGGGCGTGTCGGGGATCGCGGGCGACATGCGCGTGCTGCTCGCGAGCGACGACCCGCGCGCGAAAGAGGCGGTGGACCTCTTCGTCTACCGCACCGCGCGCGAGGTGGCCTCGCTCGCCGCCGCGATGGGGGGCCTGGACGCCCTCGTCTTCACCGCGGGCATCGGGGAGAATTCTCCGCAGGTGCGTGCCGCGGTATGCGAAGCGTGCTCCTGGCTCGGCGTCGCGCTGGACGCGGCGGCGAACGCGCGGCACGGCCCGCGCATCAGCACCGCCTCGAGCCGCGCGTCGGCGTGGACGATCCCCACCGACGAGGAGGCGATGGTGGCGCGCGAGACGATGCGGCTCCTCGAGGTGCCCGCGGACCCGCCGGCCTGACCGGACGGCGGGCGGCGCACCCCTGTCGCAACCCCAGGAGGATTGGCCATGTTCAGCGCAGTGCGCCTCGGCCGGATCGCCGGCATCGACATCCTCATGGACTGGAGCCTGCTCATCATCTTCTTCCTCATCGCGTTCAGCCTCGGCGCCGGCGTCTTTCCCGCGTGGCATCCGGGCTGGAGCGCGGGGCTCGCCTGGGCCACGGCGCTCGCCGCCGCGCTGCTCTTCTTCGCGTCCGTGCTCGCGCACGAGCTGTCGCACGCCCTCGTGGGACGCGCGGTCGGCATCCCGATCCGGCGCATCACGCTCTTCATCTTCGGCGGGATGGCGCAGATGGAGGGCCGGCCGCCGACCTGGCGGGCGGAGCTCGCCATGGCGATCGTGGGCCCGGTCACGAGCCTCGTCCTGGGATTCACGTTCCTGTGGCTGGCCGGCGCCGCCGCGGGCCCCGGCGAGCTCGATCCGGAAGATCCCGGCCGTCTCCTCGCCGCGCTCGGCCCGATGGCGACGCTGCTCACCTGGCTCGGACCCGTCAACATCCTGCTCGGCGTGTTCAACCTCGTGCCGGGGTTTCCGCTCGACGGGGGACGCGTGCTGCGCGCGATCCTGTGGGGGACGACCGGCGACCTGGTCCGCGCGACGCGCTGGGCCTCGCGCGGCGGGCAGCTCGTCGCGTGGGTGCTCATCGGGCTGGGCGTCCTCATGATGCTGGGGCTGCGCGTGCCGTTCTTCGGCACCGGGCTCGTGGGCGGCCTGTGGCTCGCGTTCATCGGCTGGTTCCTGCACAACGCGGCGCTGGCGAGCTTCCGCCAGCTGCTGGTGCGCGAGGCGCTCGAGGACGTGCCGGTCGCGCGCCTCATGGAGACGCGGTTCGTGCGCGTCGCGCCGGATCTTGCGGTGGCGCGGCTCGTGGACGATCACCTGATGGCGAGCGGCCAGCGCGCGTTCCCGGTCGAGCGGGACGGGCGCTTCGTGGGCCTGGTCTGCCTCGCCGACATCCGCAAGCTCGCCCGCGCGCGCTGGAGCGAGACCGCCGTGGGCGAGATCATGACGCCGGCCGCGGCGGTCGCGAGCCTCACGCCGCGCCAGGACGCGGCCGAGGCCCTGGGCCTGCTCGCGAGCCGCGGGGTGAGCCAGCTGCCGGTGCTCGACGGCTCCCGGGTGGCGGGCCTGCTGCGCCACGAGGACGTGCTCAAGTGGCTGTCCCTGCACGGCGATGCGGGCTCGGCACCGGCGGACTGAGGCGCGCTCATCCCGGCGGGCGCGGGCGGCCCTCGCCCCGCGCGTGCAGCTGCTCAGACCGCCCGCATCGCGCGCAGCCGCAGCCGCAGCTGCTTTTCGACCTCGATGATGGCGAAAAGCGCGACCCCGACCGCGACGATGAGCAGGCCGTCGAGCAGCGCGACCGGGCGCGTTCCGAACACGCCCTGGAGCGGGGGAAGGTACGTGATCGCGAACTGCGCGCCGGTCACGGCGACGACGGTGCTCCAGACGACCCGGGTGCCGCGCGCCGCCTTCCACGTGAGTGAGCTGCCGTGGATGTTGCGGATGAAGAAGAGATGGAAGACCTCCATCACGACCAGCGTATTGAGCGCGATGGTGCGCGCCAGCTCGACCGGGTACCCGCGGTCCACGGCATAGGTGTAGATGCCGAACACGCCGCACACGAAAAGCACCGCGACCAGCACGATGTGCCACACGAGCTCTGCGCCCAGCAGCGGCAGGTTGCGGGGACGCGGCGGGCGCCGCATCGTGTTGTCCTCCGTCGGCTCGAACGCGAGCGCGACGCCGAGCGTGACGGTGGTGACGAGGTTGATCCACAGGATCTGCACCGGCGTCACGGGCAGGACCATGCCGAACAGGAGCGCGATCACGATGGTCGATGCCTCGCCGGCATTGGTCGGGAGGGTCCAGCTGATGACCTTCTTGATGTTGTCGTAGACGGTACGGCCTTCGCGCACCGCGGCGACGATCGAGGCGAAGTTGTCGTCGGCGAGCACCAGCTCCGAGGCCTCCTTGGCGGCCTCGCTTCCCTTCCGGCCCATGGCGATCCCGGCGTCCGCGCGCTTGAGGGCCGGCGCATCGTTCACGCCGTCGCCCGTCATGGCCACCGTCATCCCCTGCGATTGCAGCGCCATGACGAGCCTCAGCTTGTGCTCCGGGCTGGTGCGCGCGTAAACGTTCGTCTCGCGCACCGCGCCGGCCAGCGCCGCGTCGCTCATCGCGTCCAGGTCGGCGCCGGTGAGCACCCGCTGCGGGTGCTCCAGCCCGATCTGGCCGGCGATCGCCGCTGCCGTGCCCGCATGGTCGCCGGTGATCATCTTGACCCCGATCCCTGCGGCGCGGCATTCGGCCACCGCGGCGATCGTCTCCTCGCGTGGAGGGTCGATCAGCCCCACCATGCCGAGCAGCACGAGCGGGCCATCGACGTCGGCGTGCTCGAGCACGACATGGCCCGGCGGCACCGGCCTCGCCGCGAGCGCGAGGACGCGCTGCCCCGCCGCGGCGACCTCCTGCGCCTTTTCGCGCCAGTACCCGGGATCGAGCGCGACCGCACCGCCCGAAAGCGTGCGCTGTACCTCGCACATCGCCAGGACGCGCTCGGGGGCGCCCTTGACGAATATGGCCCCGTGACCTTCGTGGTCGTGGTTCAGCGTCGCCATGAAGCGGTGGTTCGCGTCGAAGGGGATCGCGTCGGTGCGTGTCCATGCTCCGCGCTCCTCGCGCAGCCCGGCGCCTGCCTTCCCGGCAAAGGCGAGCAGGGCGCCTTCCATGGGGTCGCCTTCCACGCTCCACTCGCCCTCCTTCTCGCGCAGCGAGGCATCGCTGCACAGCGCGGCGGCCCGCGCCAGCTCCGCGAGCACGGGCGCTGCGTCCGCGGTCACCGCCCGGCCATGGAGCGAGATCGTCCCGACCGGCGCGTATCCGTCGCCCGAAACGGCGACAACCGCGTCGGCGAGCACGAGCGACGTGACGGCCATCTCGTTGCGGGTGAGGGTTCCGGTCTTGTCCGTGCAGATCACCGAGACGGAGCCGAGGGTCTCGATCGCCGGCAACCGCCGCACGATGGCGTTGCGCCGCGCCATGGCGCGCACCCCCACGGCGAGCGTGATGGTCAGCACCGCAGGCAGGCCTTCCGGAATCGCGGCGACGGACAGCCCGACGATCGCCATGAACATCTCGGAAAACTCGTGGTGCCCCACGAAGTAACCGAACACCAGCAGCACGGCGGCGACGAGGAGGATCAGGACGGTCAGCCACCGCGCGAACACGTCCATCTGCCTCACGAGCGGAGTCGTCAGCGTCTCGACTCCGGAAAGCATCCCGCTGATGCGCCCGATCTCGGTTCCCGCCCCGGTCGCGACGACGACGCCGCGGGCCTGGCCGCTCGCGACGAGGGTCCCGCTGAATGCCATGCAGGACCGGTCCCCCAGCGCGGCATCGGCGCGCACCGGGTCGGCTCGCTTCTCGACCGGCAGCGACTCGCCCGTCAGGATGGCCTCCTGCGTCTTCAGGCCGTGGGTGCGCAGGAGCCGAAGATCGGCGGGCACCTTGTCGCCCGCTTCCAGCAGCACGACGTCGCCCGGCACGAGGCTCTCGCCGGGCACGGAGTGCCGCTCCCCGTCCCGCAGCGCGGACGCCCGCAGGGCGAGCATGCCGCGGATGGCATCCATCGCCTTCTCGGCCTTTCCTTCCTGGACGAAGCCGATCGCGGCGTTCGCCAGGACGACCGCGAGAATGACGGCCGTGTCGGCCGCATGGCCGAGCAGCGCCGTGATCCCCGCCGAGCCCAGCAGCACGTAGATGAGCACGTTGTGGAACTGCACCAGCAGGCGCACGAGCGCGCCGCGCCGCGGCGGCTCGGGGAGGCGATTGGGCCCGTGCCCGGCGAGGCGAGCCTGCGCCTCGGCCTGCGCGAGTCCGGTCTCGGACGTGCCGAGCTCGGCAAGGGCTGCCTGCGTGGAAAGGGTGTGCCAACGCATGTCCGGCGTCGAGCGGCCAGGGGCGAGCGGTGCGGTCCGCATCGACCTCACGCCTCGGGCGCCACGAGCACGTCGCACGATGCGCGCTCGAGCACCTGGAGCGCCACGCTGCCGACGAGCAGCCGCTCGAGGAGGTCCGCGCCGTGCTTGCCGATCGCCAGAAGCTCGGCGAGGTCGCGGCCCGGCGAACCGCGGCCCCCGCCTCGTCGGAGAAGTCGGTGGCGATCAAGAGGGAATCGAGGCGCTTCATCCGGGGTAGTTTGCGGCGGCAGGCCCCGGCGCCTTTGACTGGCGTCAATGCGCTCGTCCCGCGCGCCGGGAGAATGTCCCGATGAAGAGAGCGAGCGCAGGCCCCGGCATGGCGCGGGAGGGACGGCCACGCGGCCGCGTGGCCCCGTCGCGCGCGCCGCTCGTGATCGAGGGGCTCCCATGATCGAGGCGGCTATCGAGGTCGCGACCACGCCTTTCCCCGACCAGCGCCCGGGGACCTCGGGACTGCGCAAGAAGACGCGCGTCTTCATGCAGCCCCGCTACCTGGAAAATTTCGTCCAGGCGGTCTTCGACGTGGCCGCCCACGATGCCCCGCGGGGGCTCGCGCCCGAGACCCTCGTGGTCGGCGGCGACGGGCGCTACTTCAACCGCGAAGCGATCCAGCGCATCGTGCGGCTGGCCGCCGGCAACGGGTTCGGCACCGTGCTCGTGGCCCGCGCGGGGCTGCTGTCGACGCCCGCGATGTCGGCGGTGATCCGCGCCCGCGGCGCGTTGGGCGGCCTGGTGCTCTCGGCGAGCCACAACCCCGGCGGCATCGACGCCGATTTCGGCGTGAAGTACAACGTGCGCAACGGCGGCCCGGCGCCCGAGCCCGTGACCGAAAGCATCCATCGGGTCGCCGCCGCCCTCGCGCGTTACCGCACGATCGACGCGCAGGACATCGATCTCGACCGCGAAGGCGAGCACCCGCTCGGGGCGACCCGCGTCGTGGTCTTCGATCCCCTCGCCGAATACGCCGCGCTGATGGAGCGGGTGTTCGACTTCGACGCCTTGCGCGCGCTCTTCCGCGGCGGCTTTCGGCTGCGCTTCGACGCGATGAACGGCGTGACCGGCCCCTACGCCGAGGAGCTCTTCGAGCGCCGCCTGGGCGCCCCCGCCGGCACCGTCGTGCGCGGCACCCCGCTCGAGGACTTCGGCGGCCTGCACCCGGACCCGAACCTCGTGCATGCGGACGAGCTGGTGCGCGCGATGGCCGCCGACGACGCGCCCGACCTCGGCGCGGCGTGCGACGGGGACGGCGACCGCAACATGATCCTCGGGCGCCAGGGGCTCGTCTCGCCGGGCGACTCGCTCGCGATCATCGCCGAGCACGCGCCGCGCTGCATCCCGGCGCATCGCGCGGGCCTCGCCGGTGTCGCGCGCTCCATGCCGACCAGCACGGCGGTCGACCGCGTGGCCGCCGCCCTCGGCATCCGCTGCTACGAGACGCCGACCGGCTGGAAATACTTCGGCGACCTGCTCGACGCGGGACTCGCCACGATCTGCGGCGAGGAGAGCTTCGGCACGGGCTCGGACCACATCCGCGAGAAGGACGGGCTGTGGGCGGTGCTCGCGTGGCTCGCGATCCTCGCCCGGGACGCCCGCCCGGTGGCACAGGTCGCCCGGGCGCACTGGGAGCGCTTCGGCAGGAGCTACTTCCAGCGCCACGACTACGAGGGGCTCGACGAGGCGGCCGCGCGCGGGATGGTCGAGGATCTGCGCGGGCGCCTCGGGTCGCTTCCGGGAACCGCGTTCGGGGGGACCACCGTCGCGAAGGCCGACGACTTCAGCTATCGCGATCCGGTCCGCGGCGAGGTGACGGCGCACGCGGGCCTGCGCATCCTGCTCGCGGACGGCTCGCGCGTCGTGTGCCGGCTGTCGGGCACCGGCACCGAAGGCGCGACGCTGCGCCTGTACCTCGAGCGCTACCGCCAGGACGGGGGCGCGGCGGACCTCGACGCGGTGCTCGCGCCGCTCGCCGAGGCCGTCGTGCGCCTGCTCGGGATCCGCGAGCGCTGCGGCCGCGACCGGCCGACCGTGATCACGTGAGCGGGGCGTGACCTCGCCCCTGTCCCCCCGCTCGCTTCCCGCGCCGCTCGCCGGGCTCACCGAGCTCGCCCTCGACACGCGCTGGACATGGAGCCATGCGGGCGACGCCCTCTGGCGCAACCTCGACCCCGCGCTGTGGGAACGCACGCGCAATCCCTGGGCCATCCTGCAGAACATCGCGCCGGCGCGGCTCGAGGCGCTCGCGCGCGCGCCGGACTTCCTCGCCAGCCTCGCGGACCTCGCCGCCGAGCGCGGCCGCTATCTCGCGCAGCCCGGCGCCTGCGCGGCGCGCTGCCGCGAGGCCGGCATCGCCACCGTCGCCTACTTCTGCATGGAGTTCGGCCTCGGCGAGGCGATTCCCCTCTACGCGGGCGGGCTCGGCGTGCTCGCCGGCGACATGCTCAAGACCGCGAGCGACCTCGGCGTGCCGATGGTGGGCGTGGGCCTGCTCTACCAGGAGGGCTACTTCCGCCAGATGGTGGACGCGCGCGGCCGCCAGCTCGAGGCGTACCCGTACAACGACCCGTCGAGCCTGCCCCTGCAGCCGGCCCTCGACGCCGAGGGCGGGTGGCTCACGGTGGGCGTCGACTTCCCGGGCCGCACCGTGAGGCTGCGCGTGTGGCAGGTGGCGGCGGGGCGCGCGCGACTGTACCTGCTCGACAGCAACCACCTCATGAACGGTCCCGGCGACCGCGGCATCACCGCCAAGCTCTACGGCGACGGGGCCGAGATGCGGCTCATGCAGGAGATCGTGCTCGGCGTGGGCGGCTGGCAGGCGCTGCGCGCCCTCGGCGCGGAACCCGAGGTGTGCCACTTGAACGAGGGGCACCCGGCCTTCGCCGTGCTCGAGCGCGCGCGGGCGTTCATGGAGGACAGCGGGGCGGATTTCGCGCAGGCGCTCTGGGCCACGCGGGCGGGCAACGTCTTCACCACCCATACGCCGGTCGCGGCGGGCTTCGACCGGTTCGCCCCCGAGCTGATGCGTCCCTACTTCGCGCCCTACGCGGCGCGGCTCGGGCTGCCCTGGGAGCGCTTCCTCGCGCTCGGGCGCGCCGGGCCGGGCGATGCCGCGGAACCGTTCACCATGGCCCACCTCGCGCTGCGCGGGTGCGCGCGCGCCAACGGGGTGAGCCGCCTGCACGGCGAGGTGAGCCGCACGCTCTTCGCGCCGCTGTATCCGCGCTGGCCGCAGCCGGAGGTGCCCGTGGGCCACGTCACCAACGGCGTGCACGTGCCGTCGTGGGACTCGCTCTGGGCCGACCGGCTGTGGTCGCAGGCGTGCGGCAAGGGCCGCTGGCTGGGCGCGCTCGACGCGCTGCCGGCCGCGCTCTCCGGAGTCGGCGACGAGGCCCTGTGGGAGCTCGCGGGCGCCGGCCGTGCCGATCTCGTGGAGGGCGCGCGCGAGCGGCTGGGGCGCCAGCTCGGCCTGCGCGGCGCGCCGCCCGAGCAGGTCGAGCAGGCGATCACGGCGCTCGACCCGAACGTCCTCACGCTGGGCTTCGCCCGGCGCTTCGCCGAGTACAAGCGGCCGAACCTCCTGCTGCAGGACCCCGAGCGCCTCGAGCGCCTCCTGCTCGACCCGCACCGGCCGGTGCAGATCGTGGTGGCGGGCAAGGCCCACCCGGCCGACGCGGCGGGCAAGCGGATGGTGCAGGAGTGGCTCGCGTTCGTCGCCCGCCCCGCGGTGCGCGCGCACGCGGTCTTCCTCGAGGACTACGACATGGCGCTCGCGCAGGAGCTGGTGCAGGGTGTCGACCTGTGGATCAACACGCCGCGGCGGCCCTGGGAGGCGTGCGGCACGAGCGGGATGAAGCTGCTCGCCAACGGCGGGCTCAACCTCTCGTCGCTCGACGGCTGGTGGGCCGAGGCCTATGCGCCGGAATACGGCTGGGCGATCGTGGCCGGCACCCAGGCCTGCGACGCGGCCGACGCGCAGCGCCTGTACGAGATCCTCGAGCGCGAGGTGGTGCCCGCGTTCTACGGCCGGGACGCGCAGGGCGTGCCGCGCGAATGGGTCCGGCGCATGCGCGCGAGCATCTCGACGCTGGCCCCCCGCTTCAGCAGCAACCGCATGCTGCAGGAGTACCTGGACCGCTTCCATGCGCCGGCCGCGAGCGCGGTGCGCCGCCGCATGCAGGACGGCGGCGCGCTCGCCGCGCGGCTCGTCGCCTGGCACGACGCGCTCGCGCGCGGCTGGCACGAGCTGCGCTTCGGCGATCCGCGGGTGACGCGCGAGGCCGACGCGTGGCGATTCGAGGTCCCGCTGCACCTCGCCGACGTCCCGTCCGGTGGCGTGCGCGTCGAGCTCTACGCCGAGGCGCTGCCGGGGACCGACGCGGTGTGCGCGCCGCTCGCGCGCGGCGCCGCGCTGCCGGGCGTGGCCAACGGCTTCCTCTACCACGGCACGGTGCCCGCGTCCCGTCCGGCGGAACACTACACGGCGCGCGCCGTGCCCTGGCACCCCGACGCGCTCGTCCCCGCCGAATGCGCGCTCGTCGCCTGGCAGCGCTAGCGCCGCAACTTGCGCCGGCCGGCCCGGTCCGACCCCACGGAACCCAAGGAGAATCGACGATGAGCAGCGTCGCCCAGGACACCGCCTCCCGCGCCCCGACCCTTTCGGCCGACGCGCTGCGCCGGATCGACATGGGGTGGCGCGCCGCCAACTACCTCTCCGTGGGCCAGATCTACCTGCTCGACAACCCGCTCCTGCGCGAGCCGCTCACCCTCGCGCACGTGAAGCCGCGCCTGCTGGGGCACTGGGGGACGACGCCCGGGCTCAACTTCCTCTACGTGCACCTGAACCGCGTCATCAAGGCGGGCGACCTCGACATGATCTTCGTGACGGGGCCCGGGCACGGCGGCCCGGCGCTGGTCGCGAACACGTACCTCGAGGGCACCTACAGCGAGGTCTACCCGAACATCCCGCGCAACGAGAAGGGCATGGCCCGGCTCTTCCGGCAGTTCTCGTTTCCCGGCGGGATCCCGAGCCACGTGGCCCCGGAGACGCCCGGCTCGATCCACGAAGGCGGCGAGCTCGGCTACTCGCTCTCCCACGCCTTCGGCGCCGCCTTCGACAACCCGGACCTCATCGTCGCCTGCGTGGTGGGCGACGGCGAGGCCGAGACCGGCGCGCTCGCCACCGCGTGGCACTCGAACAAGTTCCTCGACCCGGTGACCGACGGCGCCGTGCTGCCGATCCTGCACCTGAACGGCTACAAGATCGCCAATCCCGCGGTCCTCGCGCGCATCCCGCGCGAGGAGCTCGAGGCGCTGCTCACGGGCTACGGCTACGAGCCGTACTTCGTCGAGGGCTCCGAGCCCGCGGCGATGCACCAGAAGATGGCCGCCACGCTCGACACGGTCGTCGGCAGGATCCACGCGATCCAGCGCGATGCGCGCGACGGGCGCAGCAAGGAGCGCCCGCGCTGGCCGATGATCGTGCTGGCGTCCCCCAAGGGCTGGACCGGGCCCAAGGAGGTGGACGGCGAGAAGACCGAGGGCACGTGGCGCTCGCACCAGGTGCCGCTCGCGGGGCTGGCGGAGAAGCCCGAGCACCTGAAGCAGCTCGAGGCGTGGATGAAGAGCTACCGCCCCGAGGAGCTGTTCGACGCCGACGGGGCGCCGGTCCCGGAGATCCTCGAGCTCGCGCCGACGGGCCGGCGGCGCATGGGCGCCAATCCCCACGCGAACGGCGGGGTGCTGCTGCGCGACCTGGAGCTGCCCGACTTCCGCGACTACGCCCTCAAGGTGCCGAAGCCGGGCCAGGCGCGCGGCGAGGCCACGCGCGCGATGGGGACCTTCCTGCGCGACGTGATGCAGGCGAACCTCCCCAGCCGCAATTTCCGGATGATGGCGCCCGACGAGAACAATTCCAACCGCCTGGGCGCCGTCCTCGAGGTGACGCAGCGCACCTGGGAGGCGAAGCAGCTGCCCACCGACGAGCACCTGGCGCGCGACGGGCGCGTGATGGAGATCCTGTCCGAGCACACCTGCCAGGGCTGGCTCGAGGGCTACCTCCTCACCGGCCGCCACGGCCTCTTCTCGTGCTACGAGGCGTTCATCCACATCGTGGACTCGATGTTCAACCAGCACGCGAAGTGGCTCAAGGTGAGCCGCGCGATCCCGTGGCGCGCGCCGATCGCCTCCCTCAACTACCTGCTCACCTCCCACGTCTGGCGCCAGGACCACAACGGCTTCTCGCACCAGGACCCGGGCTTCATCGACCACGTGGTGAACAAGAAGGCCGACATCGTGCGGGTGTACCTGCCGCCGGACGCCAACACGCTGCTCTCCGTGACCGACCAGTGCCTGAGGAGCCGCGACAAGGTCAACGTGATCGTCGCGGGCAAGCAGCCGGAGCTGCAGTGGCTCGACATGGACGCCGCGATCCAGCACTGCACGGCGGGCATCGGCATCTGGGAGTGGGCGAGCAACGACGAGCACGGCGAGCCCGACCTGGTGATGGCGTGCGCGGGCGACGTGCCCACGCTCGAGACCCTGGCGGCGGTGTCGATCCTGCGCGAGCACGTGCCCGACCTCAAGGTGCGGGTGATCAACGTGGTGGACCTCATGACCCTGCAGCCGGCCGAGGAGCACCCCCACGGCCTCACGCACCGCGACTTCGACACGCTCTTCACGCCCGACAAGCCGATCCTCTTCGCCTTCCACGGCTATCCCTGGCTCATCCACCGCCTCACCTACCGGCGCACGAACCACGACAACCTGCACGTGCGCGGCTACAAGGAGGAGGGCACGACCACCACGCCCTTCGACATGGTGGTCCTGAACGACCTCGACCGCTTCCACCTCGTCTCCGACGCGATCGAGCGCGTGCCGAAGCTGGGCTACCGGGCCGCGCACCTCAAGCAGTACGTGCGCGACAAGCTGATCGAGCACCACCGCTACATCCGGGAGCACGGCCAGGACATGCCGGAGGTGCGCGAGTGGAAGTGGCACCGGTGAGGCGGCGATGACCGCGTGCGAATCCGTCGGGATCGAGTCGTACGCGCCGCTCATCGGCGAGGAGGCGGCCGAGCGCATCGTGCGCAAGGCCCGCCGCCTGCACGGCCTGCGCGTGATGAACCTGAGCTCCACCTTCTACGGCGGAGGCGTGGCCGAGATCCTCTCCTCGCTCACCCTGCTGCTGCGCCGCCTGGGCATGCGCGCCGACTGGCGCCTCATCCAGGGCAGCCCCGACTTCTTCAGCGTGACCAAGAAGCTGCACAACGCGCTGCAGGGCGGCGAGATCCACATGACGCAGCTCAAGCGGCGCGTGTACGAGCAGGTCGTGTACGACAACGCCCTGCGCATGGACCTCGACGCGGACTTCGTGATCGTCCACGACCCGCAGCCGCTGCCGCTCATCGAGCACTACCGGCGCACCTGCCCCTGGGTCTGGCGCTGCCACGTCGACCTCTCGCGCCCGAACCCCGAGGCGTGGGAGTACGTGCGCGGGTTCGTCGAGCGCTACGACGCGGTGGTGCTGTCGCTGCCGGAGTACGCGCGGGAGCTCGCCGTGCCGCAGGTCTTCTTCATGCCGGCGATCGATCCCTTCTCGCACAAGAACCGAGAGCTCACCGACGCGGAAGTGCGCGACCGGCTCGACCACTACGCCATCCCCCGCGACAAGCCGCTCGTCACGCAGGTCTCGCGCTTCGACCGCTGGAAGGACCCGCAGGGCGTGATCGACGCCTTCCGCCTCGCCCGGCGGGAGGTGGACGCGAACCTCGTGCTGCTGGGCAACGTCGCCACGGACGACCCCGAGGGCCAGGAGGTGTTCGAGTCGCTGCTCGCCAGCCGCGACGACGACGTCACCATCCTCACCGCCACCGACACCGTGCTCGTGAACGCGCTGCAGCGCAGCGCGGCGGTCGTGGTGCAGAAGTCGCTGCGCGAGGGCTTCGGGCTCACCGTGACCGAGGCGATGTGGAAGGGCGCGGCGGTCGTGGGCGGCGATTGCGGCGGGATCCGCCGCCAGATCGACGACGGCGTGAGCGGCTTCCTGGTCTCGTCGGTCGACGCGGCCGGCGCGCGCATCGCGCAACTGCTGCGCGACCCGGACCTGCGCCGGCGCCTGGGTGCGAAGGCCCGCGAAACCGTGGGCGCCCGTTTCCTCATGAGCCGGCTCGCGGAGCAGTACCTCGACCTCTTCGCCGCGTTCGAGCCGCGTTTCCCCCTCGGCGCGCGCGGCGGCGCGCCGGCGGTGCCCGCCCATGGGCTGGGCCGCGGCGAGGCGGCGCTGCGATGAGCGCGAACCCGCTGCGCGCGCTCGCCGCGCTGGGCCAGAGCGTCTGGCTCGACTACATCCGCCGCTCGGCCCTCGAGGACGGGACCTTCGCGCGGCTCATCGCCGACGACGGCCTGGCCGGCATCACCTCCAACCCCGCGATCTTCGAGAAGGCGATCGCGCGGCACCACGACTACGACGCGGCGATCGGGGCGATGGCCCGCGAGGGCCTGGACGCGCTCGCGATGTACGAGCGGCTCGCGATCGACGACGTGCGCTCGGCGTGCGACCTCTTCCGCGGCGTGCACGCGGCGAGCGGGGGCCGCGACGGCTTCGTGAGCCTCGAGGTCTCGCCCCGGCTCGCCGACGCGACCGAGGAGACGGTGGCCGAGGGGCGGCGCCTCTGGGCCGCCGTGGGCCGGCCGAACCTCATGATCAAGGTGCCCGCCACGCGCGCGGGGCTGCCCGCGATCCGCCGGCTGCTCGCCGCCGGCGTGAACGTGAACGTCACGCTGCTCTTCGGCATCGAGCGCTACCGTGCCGTGGCGCTCGAGCACCTCGCCGCCCTCGAGGAACGGGACGCCGCCGGCGCCGGCGCGGCGAGCGTCGCCTCGGTGGCGAGCTTCTTCCTCAGCCGCATCGACACGATGGTCGACGGCCTCCTCGACGCGCATCCGGACCGGCGAGCCGCCGGCGCGTTGCGCGGCGAGGCGGCGGTCGCCTGCGCGCGGCTCGCCTACGCCGAGTTCGAGGCCGTCGCCGCGAGCCCGCGCTGGCGCGCGCTCGCCGAACGCGGGGCGCAGCCGCAGCGGCTGCTGTGGGCGAGCACCAGCACCAAGGACCCGGCGTACGGCGACGTGAAGTACGTCGACGCCATCGTCGCGCCGCTGACCGTCAACACTCTCACGCCGGAAACGCTCGCGGCCTACCGCGACCACGGCGATCCGGCCGTGCGCATCCGCGACCGCCTCGACGCGGCGCGCGCGCTGCCGGCGCGGCTCGCCGCGCTCGGCATCGACCTCGACGGGGTGGCGCAGCGCCTCGAGCGCGAGGGCGTGCGCAAGTTCGTGGACCCGTTCGAGAAGCTCCTCGCAGCGCTCGCACGCCGGGGCACAGCGGGCTAGCGCCGCCTCAGAGCGCGCGCAAGAAGAGCACGATCTTCCAGATCTCGTCCTTGCCCAGCGCCGCCTTGAACGGCGGCATGGCGCTGCCGACCGGCGCGCCGCCCTCGGCGATCGTCCAGTACAGATACGCGTCGCTCGTCATCGGCATGCGGCCGATGCCGGCGAGCGACGCGGGCGGCGGGTTGAGCGCCTTGGCCGCCGGCCCGTCGCCCAGGCCGTGCGCGCCGTGGCACGCGGCGCAGTTCTTCTCGTAGAGCTGCCGGCCCGCCGCGACGTTCGCGCGCGTGGACGGCAGCGGGTTGGCGAAGCCGGCGTATTTCGGATCGATCCCGTACTGCATCACGAAGCGGCGGCGCAGCGGCGAGCCGCCCATCATGCCCATCCCCCCCCCTGCATCATCCCCCCGCCCTGCATCATCCCCATGCCCCGCCCTCCCATCATGCCCTGGGCCTCGAGGGCGGCGGGCGCGGCGAGGACGGTGGCGGCGGCGAGGCAGGCGACGAGCTTCATGGGGGACCTCCGGCGCGGAACATGGCGGAAGGGGTCAGTGTAACGGCCGAATCCGCGCCCGGCGAGCGCGCGTACATTCCCCGGCGGCGAGGCGCCGCGGGAGCGCGGGAGGCGCGAATGAATCGCAGGAACGGGACCGGTCGATCGAACGGGGCGGGATGCGCGCTGGTGGCGCTCGCGAGCCTCCTTCCGGGCACGGCGTCGGGCGCGTGCGACGCCCTCTCGGGTCCGCGCACCGCGGCGCTCGTCGAGCTCTACACCTCCGAGGGCTGCTCGAGCTGCCCGCCCGCGGAGCGCTGGCTCGCGCGCTTCGCGCGGCACCCCGATCCCCACATCATCCCCGTCGCCTTCCACGTGACGTACTGGGACGGGCTCGGCTGGAAAGACCGCTACGCCGACCCGCGCTACACGCGGCGCCAGCGCGCCCTCGCCGGCGCCACCGGCGCGCGGTTCGTGTACACGCCGCAGGTCGTCGTGGACGGCCGGGACTTCCCCGGCTGGCGGGACGCGGGCGCGTTCGAGGCCGCGGTCGCCTCGGCCCGGCGCCGGGCGCCGCGCGCGCACCTCGCCCTGCACGCGCGTGCGCTCGACGGCGGCGCGCTCGGGGGATCGGTGGACGTGCGCGTGGACGGCGCGAAGTCCCCGACGCTCGCGCTCGTCGTCGTCGCGCAGCAGGACGGCCTCGCCAGCGACGTGCGCGCGGGGGAGAACCGCGGCGAGCGCCTCGCCCACGAGGCGGTCGTGCGCGACATGGCGAGCGTAGCCGTGCCGCCCGCCGGAGGCGTCCTCGCCTGGCGCTTGCGCAGCGCCTCCGGCTGGGACCTCGCGCGCGTGTCCGTCGCCGCCTTCGTGCAGGACACGCGCACGGGCGAGGTGCTGCAGGCCGTCTCGACGCGAGGGTGCCCCATCGCCGATCGCTGAACCGGCCGCGGGGGTGCCGGTCCAATCCGGCAAACCCCACCGGCAAGGATTGCATGGACGCCGCCTGGCACCGCGACGCCGTCATCTACGGCGTCGACGTCTCGCGCTTCGCCGACTCCAACGGCGACGGCTTCGGGGACTTCCCGGGGCTCACGGGCAAGGTCCGCTACCTCGCGGACCTCGGCGTCACCTGCATCTGGCTGCTGCCGTTCTACCCGAGCCCCGGACGCGACAACGGCTACGACGTGCGCGAGTACCTCGCGGTCGACCCGCGCTGTGGCACGCTCGACGACTTCCTCGCGTTCCGCCATGCCGCGGCCGAGCAGGGCATCCGCGTGCTCGTGGACCTGGTGGGAAACCACACCTCGGACACGCACCCGTGGTTCCAGGCCGCGCGCCACGACGAGAAGAGCCGCTACCGCGACTACTACGTCTGGTCGAAGCATCCCCCGCCGGTGCCCGAGGGCGAGTCGAACGTCTTCCAGGGCGAGATCGACCGCGTGTGGACCTACGACGAGGTGGCCCGCGCCTACTACTTCCATCGCTTCTATCCCTTCGAGCCGGGACTGAACGGCGCGAATCCCGCGGTGCACGAGGAGATCCGGCGCATCATGGACTTCTGGCTCTCGCTGGGGGTGGACGGCTTCCGCTTCGACGCGGCCTCGCACTTCATCGAGCCCAAGCTCGTGCCGTACGCCACGCCGGTGGACGGCCACGCGGTGCTGCGCGGGCTCTACGCGTACATGAAGGAGCGCCGGCCCGAGGCGATCCTGCTGGCCGAGGCCGACGTGCCGCCGGAGCGCATCGGCGCCTACTTCGCCGCCCACGGCAGCGCGGGCGGCGTAACCGGCGAGCAGGTGAACCTGCTCTTCAACTTCGAGATGGACAACTGGCTCATGTACGCCTTCGCCCGGCAGCTCGCCGAGCCGGTCGGGCACGGCATGCGGCTCGTGCCGCGCCCGCCCGTGCAGGGCGGGTGGGCCAACTTCCTGCGCAACCTCGACGAGCTCGACCTCGAGCGGCTGCCCGCCGACGCGCGCGAGGAGGTGATCCGCACCTTCGGCCCCGATCCCTCGATGCGGATCTTCGGCCGCGGGCTGCGCCGGCGCCTCGCCCCGATGCTGGGCGGCGACGCGCGGCGGATCGCGTGCGCCATGAGCCTGCTCTTCTCGCTGCCGGGCACGCCCACGATCGTCTACGGCGACGAGATCGGCATGGGCGAGGACCTCTCCCAGGACGGACGCTCGGCGGTGCGCGCGCCGATGCCGTGGAACGCCGGGCGCAACGGCGGGTTCTCCGAGGCGCCACCCGACCGTCTCGTGCAGCCCATGGTCGAGGGGCCGCTGGGCTTCCGGAACGTGAACGTGCAGGTGCAGCGCGCGGACCCGAACTCGCTCTGGCACTTCGTGGCGAAGCTCGCGCACCTGCGGCGCAGGCACCGGAGCATCGGGCAGTTCCTGTGCCGCCCGGTCGAGACCGGGCACGACGCGGTGGTCGGGCTCGCGCACGACACCGGCCACGGCCTGCTCGTCATGTTCCACAACCTCTCGGGCGGCCCGGCGATCGCGAAGCCGGCCCTCTCGCTCACGGCCGAGGTCGAGGCGCAGGACCTGCTGAACGGCGGCACGCTCGCGCTGGCGCCCGAGCGCGAGCTGCCGATGCAGCCCTGGGAGGCGCGCTGGCTGGAGCTGTCGTGGCTATGAGCGGCGCGCCTGGGCGTCGAGCAGGATCACCACGCCCTCGTCCGCCCGCAGCGGCAGCTCGCCCGCCACCGGCTCGTCCTCGCGGTCGAGGTGCGTGGACAGGAGCACGCGCCCGCGCCGGTGCTCGAGGCCCACGCGCTCGGCCGCGTGTCCCAGGTTCAGCACCACCAGGATCGCCTCCTCGCCGTGGCGGCGCTCGAAGGCGATGAGCGAGTCCGGGCACGCGATGAGGGACTTGGCGCCGACGGCGAGCGCGGCATGCCCGCGCCGCAGCGCGATGAGGCGCCGGTGCAGCGTGAGGATCGAGCGCGGGTCCGCGGCCATGGTGCGCACGTTGCGCTCGGCGTGGTCGGGACCGACCGGAAGCCAGGGCCGGCCCGTCGTGAAACCGGCGTTGGGCGACGCGTCCCACTGCATCGGGGTGCGCTGCGGGTCGCGCCCCAGGCCCAGCCCCGGCTCGTTCTTCTCCCAGGGGTCGCGCACGTCCTCGGGCGCGATCGCCACATCCTCCATGCCGATCTCGTCGCCGTAGTAGAGCGTGGGCGTGCCCCGCAGCGTGAGGAGCATCATCGCGGCCACCCGCGCCTGCGCGAGCCCGACGCGCGAGGCGATGCGCGGCTTGTCGTGGTTGCCGAGCACCCAGTTGGGCCAGTGCTCGCCGGGGACCAGGCGCTCGTACTCGCGGATGATGCGGCCGATCTCGCGGGCGTTCCAGGGCGCCTGGATCAACTGGAAGTTGAACGGCATCTGCACGCCCCGGCCGTCGGTGCCGTAATACGCGACGAGGCGCTCGAGCGGCAGGTAGATCTCGCCCACGAGGACGCGGTCGGGATAGGCGTCCACCGCCTCCCGGATCTCGGCGATCACGTCGAAGACCTCCGGCTGGTCGCAGGAATGCACGCTGCAGGTTGCGGCGGATGTCGGGGTCGCCCGGCTGGTAGCCCGGGTTCGGCGGGTTGTCGCGGAATCGCGCGTCCTTCACGAGGTGCCAGAGCACGTCGATGCGGAAGCCGTCCACCCCGCGCTCGAGCCAGAAGCGCAGCACGTCGATCATCGCGCGGCGCACCTCGGGGTTGCGCCAGTTGAGGTCCGGCTGCTCCTTGAGGAACGCGTGGTGGTAGTACTGGCCCGTGCGCGCGTCCCATTCCCACGCGCTGCCGCCGAAGTTGCTCATCCAGTTGTTGGGCGGGCCGCCGCCGGGGGCCGGGTCGTGCCAGAGGTACCAGTCGCGCCGCGGGTTGTCGCGGGACGCACGGCTTTCGAGGAACCACGGGTGCCGATCCGAGGTGTGGTTCGGCACGTAGTCGAGGATCAGCTTGAGCCCCCGCGCGTGCGCCTCGCGCACGAGGGCGTCGAACGCGTCGAGCGTTCCGAAGTCGGGCGCGATCGCGCGGTAGTCCGAGATGTCGTAGCCGAAGTCGGCCATCGGCGAGGGGTAGATCGGCGAGATCCACAGCGCGTCGACCCCCAGCCAGGCGAGATGGTCGAGGCGCGCGCGGATGCCGTCGAGGTCGCCCTTGCCGTCGCCGTCGCTATCCTGGAACGACAGCGGGTAGACCTGGTAGATGATGCCGTGCTGCCACCACGAATAGCCGTCCATGGGTCCCGCGTCCTCTCCCGGATGTCGCGTCCCGGGAGGACCGGAAAACGCGCCGAGAGTGCCCGGCTACGCGGCGAGCCGCCGAGCGCGGGTCCGCCTAGTCCGGCGCGCTTCGCATCGCGCGCGCGTATTCCGCCGGCACGGGCCCGAGGGTCTGCAGCCCCAGGAAGCCGAGGGGGTCGACGGGCGGCCACACCCTCGAGGGCACGCCGGGATGCGCGTCGCGGTCGGCGAACGGCCAGTAGAGCGCGCGGTCGCGCGCGAGCCATGCCGCGCAGCCGCCCGCGTCGCCGTCGCCGTAGTAGGTGCGCGCCGCATTCACGTCGGTCCAGGGCCCGGCGCTCGTGCGCCCGCGGTCCCAGGGCCGGCGGTGGCGCAGGATCACGCGCTGCCGGTGGATGCGCACGGTGAGCAGCACGCCCGGGTCTTCCTCGACGTTGCGGATCGCCCGCTCCTTCCAGTCCGCCGGGGGGCGCGCCCACGTCACCCGCTGCAGCGCTTCCTCCCACCGCGCGGCGGCGGCGTCGACGGCCTGCGCGGGCGGTCCGCACGACTCGACCTGTGCGTCGATCACGTAGCCGCGCACCGCGGGCTGCGGCAGCACGCTTGCCAGGATCGCGCCGGCCCACACGACGCTCGCCGCCGCGAGCGCGCGCCCGCGCGCCGCCTCCGAGCCGACGAGCGTGGCGGCGAGCAGGCCGAGGACGAAGCCGCCGGCGGCACCGCCCGGGCCGGTGAACAGGATGCCGACCAGCGGGCCGATGTTGGCCTCGGGGTCGAGCGCCATGGGCCCGAGGAAACCCGCGGCGAAGCCGACGGCGCCGAGGACGAGCGCCCAATGCGCGCCGGTGCGAAGCGCGCCCCGGGTCGGTTGCGGTGCGGGCACGGCTCAGAACACGAAGAGCAGCATCGTCGACAGCACGCCGTACGCGACGATCGCCGACCAGAACCCCCACGCGTCCTCGTCGCGCCGGGACGTGCGCCCCCACATCCGGTAGCGACCGTAGATCGATCCGG
The DNA here is from genome assembly GCA_963741815.1 of uncultured beta proteobacterium. Classification (GTDB taxonomy): domain Bacteria; phylum Pseudomonadota; class Gammaproteobacteria; order Burkholderiales; family Usitatibacteraceae; genus Usitatibacter. Next base: position 46,571 of record CAVUJI010000002.1, on the reverse strand, counting down.
TCGCGAGGCCGTAGAGGGCGTAGCCGGCGACGAGGATGCCGAGAAACTTGAAGAGCGAGGCCATGGAGTTCCTCCCGGCCCCGATTCTAGCGTCCGCTCGATTTCTGTCGCGAGCCCGACGCGGCGGTCCCGGCCTGCCGCTTCGAACGGCCTCAGTCGAGCGACGATGATGCGGAGCCCGCGACGCGTTCCCTGTTGCCGTCGACGTGGCGGTCGCCGGCGACCCAGCGGTCGCGGCCCTGCGTCGGGCCCTGGGCCGAGCCCTCCGCGCCGGTCCACGCCGGCTCGCCCGCCTTCACACCGCCCGCCTTGCCGGCGTCCTCGCTCTCGTGCAGCGGCAGGCAGCCGGCGAGCGGCTTGTGCTTCGCATCCTCGGTGGCGCAGGCGGGACGCGCGCTCCCGTCCCGGGCGCCCGGCTTCGAGGCGTCCCTCGCGGATTGCGCGTTCGCGCTCCACGCCGGCGCGGCGAAGAGTGCGGCCGCGGCCAGGCCCGCGGCGAGGCCGCCGCGTTCGATCGCTCGATGCATGGTCGTCTCCTTGCGTTGCGCGCGCCTCGCGCGCCATGAAGGTGCGACCGGGGGCGATGTGGCCGGTTCGCCCCGCCGCCGTGGCTGATCCGGAGGATGCCGCGCCAGGTGGAACACGCCGCGCGGCGGCGCGGGGAAATTGTTGATGGGATCGAATCGGCCTAAGCTGGGCGGGCAGTGCAACACAAGGTTCCGGCCTGCGAAACGGACCGGACCGACGAAGGGACGAGGCATCCATCCGCTCCGCCGGACCGGCCGCCCACAACCCTCGAGAGGAGGCTCAGATGCAAAGCGCGCACGCGCCCGAGCTGGGCGAACACGTCCCGCCGCCCCAAGGCAAGGCGGGCTGGAAGGAGATGTATCTCAAGGAAGACTGGTGGGCCATCTGGCTCGGGGTGGGCATCGTCCTCGTGGCCTGGCTCTTCTTCGTGAACGGCTCGAGCATCAAGTGGATCGCCGTCACCCCGAAGAAATGGCACGACGTCGGCCAGCTCGCCGCCGACTTCGGCGCCCACGCGGGCCAGTACGCCGCGCAGTTCGTGCTGTGGCTGGCGATCTTCTGCGTGAGCGTGCGCGCCATGGGCCACAAGCTCTCGGAGTACGTCCCCGCCTTCATCTTCCTCTACGGGGTCTCGATCGTGATCTTCATGATCGGCGCGTGGGACAAGGCCTCGTACTACAACCTCGAGCCACCCCTGGTCGCGCTCCTCGTGGGCCTGCTCATCTCCAACTTCGTGGGGCTGCCGAAGTGGATGGACACGGGCTTTCGCGTCGAGTACTACATCAAGACCGGCATCGTGCTGCTCGGCGCCACGCTGCCGTTCACGCTCATCATCTGGGCCGGCCCGGTGGCCATCGCGCAGGCGTCCATCGTCTCGATCGTGACCTTCCTCGTGATCTACTTCGCCGGCAAGAAGCTGGGGCTGGACCGCCGGCTGTGCGCGACGCTGGGCGCCGGGGGCGCGGTGTGCGGCGTCTCGGCCGCCATCGCCATCGCCGGCGCGGTGGGCGCGAAGAAGGAGCACGCCCCGGTGGCGATCACCCTGGTGATCGGCTGGGCGATCGTGATGATCTTCCTCCTGCCGCTCGTGGCGCGCATGATGGGGCTGTCGACGGGCGTGGCGGGTGCGTGGATCGGCACTTCCGAGTTCGCCGACGCCGCCGGATTCGCCGCCGCGCAGGCCTACGGCAACCTCGGCGGGCAGGTGGCCGGCATCACCGGCTCGCCCGAGGACTCGGTGCGCGCGTTCACGCTGATGAAGGTGGTCGGCCGCGACGTGTGGATCGGCATCTGGGCGTTCGTGATGGCGATCATCGCCACCACCCGCTGGGAGGTCGACACGGGCAAGAAGCCGGACGCCGCGGAGATCTGGTGGCGCTTCCCGAAGTTCGTGATCGGCTTCGCCATCGCCTCGCTCTTCCTCACCCTGGTCGCGGCCGGCTACGGGCAGGCGGAGTTCAACAAGGTGGTGAAGCCGGAGCTGGTCGGGCCGATCAAGGACATGCGCACGTGGGCCTTCATCTTCTGCTTCCTCAGCATCGGCCTCACCACGCGGGTGCGCGAGCTCGCGCACGCGGGCGCCAAGCCCTTCTGGGCGTTCACGACCGGCGTGGTGGTGAACGTGGCCCTCGGCTTCGTGCTGTCGGTGGTGGTGTTCGGCGCCTACTGGTCGAGCCTCGGGCATTGAAGCCGGCACGCGGGACCGGCACGTGCGCGAAGGCCTGCCGGTCCTGCGTGCATTTCGCCAACGATCCGCGCTACCTCGAGGAGACCTTCCCGGGGTGGCGCGCGCTGGGCTCGGCGTGGGGGTCGACCCGCGCCGAGGACGGCATCTGCGAGCTGCGCGGCATCTACCTTTCGGCCGACGGCAGCTGCGAGAGCCACCAGGAGCGCACCGACCGGGGCGCTGCCGAGCGCTAGGAGCCCGATCCCGATGGCCGACCCGGACACGCCGGGCCCCGAAGACGCGGAAACGATCCGCCGGCTGCTCGCCGCGGCGCAGCGGCGCCCGGACCTGCCCGACATCCCGCTGCCCGCCCGCGCGGGCGGCGACGAGCCCGCCGGCGCCGCGCCGTCCGCCCCCGAGGTCGATCCCCGCGCCCTCGACCCGCGCCGCCGCCGCATCCGCGACCGCTACATCGGCGTGCGCTTCGCCGGCATCGCGCGCGGCGGCGAGGACCTGGAGAACCCCGGCCGGGTGATCAAGGCGGCGCGGATCGCCCTCGAGGAGGAGCAGCCCGACGCGGCGCTCGAGCTCCTCCAGCTCGCCATCGAGCAGGATCCGCGGGAGCCGAGGCTGCGGCTGGCCGAGCTCGAGATCGCCTACGTGCTGCGCGACGCGCGGCGCTTCGTCGCCGCCGCGCGCGCTTTCCGGGACACCTTCGCCGGCCACGCCGCCTGGAACGAGGCCGCTCGGCTGGGACGCGCGCTCGCCCCCGGCGAGGCGCTGTTCGGCACGCCGGCGCCGGGCGCGGGCCACGGCGGCGGTCCCTGGCCCGAGCCGCCCAACTGGATCGAGGCTCCCCGGGACCACTCGCCGGAAGCGGCCGCCGCGGAGTTCCACCGCGCGATGACGCAGGACGCCCGCGATGGCGGATAGCGGTCCGGGCCGCGACGCGGCCGCGCAAGGCCGCGCATACGAGGCGGAGCACGCGGCATTGCGCGCGGCCGTCTCGACCACGCGCGCGCCGGTGCTCGCCGATCGCTTCGTGCGGCTGGCCGCGCGGGCCGACGCCGGGCTCGTGGAGACGAAGTCGGCGATGCTGGTCTCGGAGCTGCTCGCCACCGACGAGGACGCGGCCCGCGGCGCCCTCATCCACGACCGGCACGCGCAGCTCGCCGCGCTGGGGTGCGCCATCGTCGACGCCGCGCGCGCCGACACCGGCATCGCCCCCGCGCTCACGTCGCACCTCGTGGCGCTCACGCTGGCCCACCTGGGAGAAGCGGTGAAGTGGGAGCTCATGGCCGGGCGGCGCCCGCGCCGCGACTACGCCGCGCTGCACGGCCTGGCGCGCACGGCCCTCGAGCGCGGCGGGCTGCGCGCGGCCTCGACGCTCGTGATCGACGGGCTCGAGCGGCGCGCCGGCGTCGACGCGCTCTATTTCCGCGTCCTCCTCCTCGACCGCTTCGCGAGCGGGAGCCTGTCGCGCCCGCAGATCGAGGTGCTCGACGCGTGGCTGTGGGAATGGGCCCCGTCGCTCACGGCCGCCGCGGAGCCCGCGGGACCGGTGCTGCGCGCCGACCTCGACGCGAACCACGGCCTGCGCCACGGCCGGCGCACCGATTCCGGCCCCTGCCTCTACCTCGCGCTGGCGCCCCTCGAGGCGCTGCGCCTGGCGGTGATCGAGCAGTTCCATGCCGGGCGCGTGGTGCCCACGCGAGGACGCGCGGCCGAAATCCGGCTCGAGGCCCACGTCGAGGTGCTCGGGCAGCTGCGCCGCGCCTTCGCGGGCGACGCGGCGCGCGCGTTCCGGCATGCGGAGCGTCGCGCCGACGTCGAGGCGTGGGTGGGCCTCGAGGCCGTCACGCGCCAGCTCCTGGCCGACGAGAGCGTGGGCCGCGGCCCCGCGGCGCGGGAGGCGGCGGCCGCCGACAAGTACGACGAGGTGTACGACCGGCCCCGGCGCCTGCTCACGCTGCTCGACGCGAGCGCCACCGGCTGGCGCTTCGCCGCCGAAGCCGCCGCCGCCCACGGGCTGGTCGTGGGCGAGCTCGTCGCGCTGCGCTTCGCGCCCGATCGTCCCTGCGTGCTCGCCGCCGTCGTGCGCTGCGTGCGCGAGGCCGAGGGCGAGCGCGTGCAGGTCGGCATGCGGCGGCTGTCCCACGAGGCGCTTCCCGCCCGCCCCTGCACGCTGCGCCCCGATCGCGGCGAGGAAGGCGCCTACGTGTTCGTGCCCGGGGAGGATGCCTCGGGCCGGCACGACGCCTTCGTCGTGCCCTTGCGGCTCGTCGAGTCGAACGAGCGCTTCCACGTGCGGCGCGGCGGGCGCGACTTCGCGCTCGTGTTCGACCGGTTGCGCCGGCGCGGGCGCGGCTGGGCGCTCTCGGGCTTCGAGATGGTCGAGCCCACGCCGTGGGAGATCGTCGTCGCCTGAAGGCGCGGGCCGGCGCGGCGCGTCAGGGCGCCGCCGGTTGGCCGGGCGGCATCGTCGTCATCTCGACCACCAGCCGCTTCGCTTCCTCGGACGGCACGGCCGTTAGACGCGCTCGGACCACGAGTTCCGGCGCGAGCCGAGCGGTGCGCGCGGGCATAATGGCGGCGGGCGTCTTCGCCGGTGCGTGCAGGGGGCAGGGTGTCGGAAATCGTTCTCGAAAGGGTGACCAAGCGCTTCGGGCGCGTGACCGCGGTCGACGACGTGAGCTTCCGCGTCGAATCCGGGAAGTTCGCCGTGCTGCTCGGCCCCTCGGGCTGCGGCAAGTCCACGCTGCTGCGGCTGGTCGCCGGGCTCGAGGACGTGAGCGCCGGGCGCATCCTCATCGACGGGCGCGACGTGACGCGCCTCACGCCCGAGAAGCGCCGCGTGTCGATGGTCTTCCAGTCCTACGCCCTCTTCCCCCACCTCACCGTCGCCGAGAACATCGTCTTCGGGCTCAAGGTGCGGCGCCTGCCGGGCGCCGAGCGCGCGCGGCGCCTCGCGCACGTCGCGCAGCTCGTGGGCCTGGCCGAGCAGCTCGAGCGCAAGCCCCAGCAGCTCTCCGGCGGCCAGCGCCAGCGCGTGGCCCTCGCCCGCGCGATCGTGGCCGAGAACCCGATCTGCCTCATGGACGAGCCGCTGTCGAACCTCGACGCCCAGCTGCGCCACGGCATGCGCGTGGAGATCCGCGCGCTGCAGCAGCGCCTCGGAATGACCGTCGTGTACGTGACCCACGACCAGGTCGAGGCGATGAGCATGGCCGACCGCGTGGTGCTGATCCGCGAGGGCCGCATCGAGCAGGAGGGCGCCCCGGAGGAGCTCTACGCCCGGCCCGCGACCACGTTCGCCGCGCGCTTCATCGGCACGCCCGGCATGAACCTCGTGGAGCTGGCCGACGCGCCGCAGGGCGCGGTCATCCGCGGCGGCCAGGACGTCGTGCACGCGGGGCGCGGGGCGGGCCTCACCCTCGGCGTGCGCCCCGAGCACGTGCGGCTCGTGGATTCCGGCGGCGTGGCCGGCACGGTCACGAGCTGCGAGTACCACGGCGCCGATACGGTCCTCACGGTGCAGGTGGGCGAGGAGACGCTCCTCGTGCGCGCGGCGGGGCAGCATGCGCACCCGCCGGGCAGCGCCGTGCGCATGGACTGGAGCCCCGAGTTCCGGCACCTCTTCCGTTCCGGCACCGGCGTGCGGCAGCCCGAGCACGCCGCGGCGGGGGCGCGGGCGGTTGACGCCGCGCAAGCCGCCGCCGGCCACGACTGATAGACTTCGCGCGCGGAATTCCGCGCCTGCACACGACCACAGGGGAGCAACCATGCGCAAGCTACTCGCACTCTTCACCGCAGCCGTCCTCGGCTTCGCCCAGGCCGCCTGGGCCGACACCGAGCTCACCTTCTACTACCCGATCGCGGTCGGCGGACCGCTCACCAAGGTAATCGACGGGCTGTCCGCGGAGTTCGAGAAGGAAAACGCCGGCATCAAGGTGCATCCGATCTACGCCGGCAACTACGACGACGCGCGCATCAAGGCGCTGGCCGCCCTCAAGGCCGGGCAGCCCGCGCAGCTCTCGGTGCTCTTCTCGATCGACCTGTACGAGCTGCTCGAGCAGGGTGCCATCATGCCGTGGGACGACGTGGCGAAGAGCGCCGAGGACAAGGCGTGGCTCAAGGCCTTCTACCCGGCGCTCATGATGAACGGCACCTACAAGGGCAAGGTGTACGGCATCCCCTTCCAGCGCTCGACCATCGTGCTGTACTGGAACAAGGACGCGTTCAGGCAGGCGGGCCTCGACCCGGAGACCCCGCCCGCCACCTGGGAGCAGATGCGGGAGATGGCGCAGAAGCTCGTGAAGAAGGACGCGAGCGGCAACGTCGTGCGCTGGGGCGTCGAGGTGCCTTCCACGGGCTATCCCTACTGGATGTTCCAGGCCTTCGCCCGGCAGAACGGCCAGGACCTCATGAGCCCCGACGGCACGCGCACCAACTATGCGCATCCCGACGTGATCGCGGCGCTCGAGTACTGGCGCGACCTCGGCGACAAGTACCACGTGATGCCGGAAGGCACCGTCGAGTGGGGCACGCTGCGCCAGGCCTTCACCGAGGGCAAGACGGCGATGATGTGGCACAGCACGGGCAACCTCACGGCGGTGAAGAACACCGCGAAGTTCCCCTTCGGCGTGGCGATGCTGCCCGCCTCCAAGCAGCGCGGCTCGCCCACGGGCGGGGGCAACTTCTACCTCTTCAAGAAGACCACGCCCGAGGAGCGCGCCGCGGCGCTCAAATTCGTGAAGTTCATGACGACGCCGGAGCGCGCGGCGGCGTGGAGCATCGCCACGGGCTACGTCGGCACGCGCCCGGACGCCTACGAGACGCCGAAGCTCAAGGAGTACGCGGCGGCCTTCCCGGCCGCGCTCGTCGCGCGCGACCAGTTCCAGTACGCGACGCCCGAGCTGTCCACGTTCCAGACCGGGCGCGTGCGCAAGCTCCTCGACGACGCGATCCAGTCGGCGCTCACCGGGCGCCAGTCCCCGGCCGCCGCGCTCAAGGGCGCGCAGGCGGAGGCCGACCGGCTGCTGCGGCCCTACCGCTGAGCGCACGCCCCGAGGGGTGGGATCGCGCCTTCCGCCCGCCGGAAGGGGCGATCCGGCCCCTTTTCCCCGGCTGACGCCCTTTCCGGTCTCGCGATGAAGCACGTCTACGGCTGGCTGCTGCTCACCCCGGCGGCGATCCTGCTGATCGGGTTCACGCACTACCCGGCCGTGGCCACGCTCTTCCACAGCTTCTTCTCCACCGGCACGGCGGTGCGCCCGTCGCGGTTCGTGGGCCTGGCGAACTACGCTTCGCTCGCCGACGACCCGATCTTCTGGAAGGTCCTCGGCAACAACCTGGTCTTCGCCGCGGGGACCATCCCCACCTCGATCGCGCTCGCGCTGCTCATGGCGATCTGGGTGAACCGACCGGCTGCCGGCGCGCGCGCTGGTGCGCATGAGCTACTTCACGCCCACGATCCTGCCGATGATCGCGGTGGCGAACCTCTGGCTTTTCTTCTACACGCCCCAGATCGGGCTGCTCGACAAGCTCACCGCCTTCTTCGGCGCGGGCAGCCACAACTGGCTGGGCGACCCGCGCACGGTGATGACGTGCCTCGCCGTGATGACGGTCTGGAAGGAGGCCGGCTTCTTCATGATCTTCTACCTCGCCGCGCTGCAGTCGCTGCCGCCGGAGCTCGAGGAGGCGGCGAAGATCGAGGGCTCGTCGCGCTGGTACTACTTCCGGCGGGTCGTCTTCCCGCTGCTCATGCCGACCACCCTCTTCGTGCTGGTGAACGCGACGATCAACTCGTTCAAGCTGGTCGACCACCTCTTCATCCTCACCAAGGGCGGCCCCGACAACGCCTCGAACCTGCTGCTCTACTACATCTACCAGGTCGCCTTCAGCTTCTTCGACACGGCCTACGCGGCCACGCTCACCGTGGTGCTCCTCGTGATGCTGGCGGGCCTGGCGATCGTGCAGTTCCAGCTCGTCGAGAAGCGGGTGCACTACCGGTGAGGATCGGGACGAGCCGCGTGCCGGTCCTCGAGACGGCGGGCGCCTGGCTGCTCGGGTTCGTCTGGGCTCGCCCCGCTGCTCTACGCCGCCTGGGCCTCGGTGCATCCGGCCGTGCTCGCCACGCACTTCGACCCGCTCTCCCCCCTCACGCTCGACAGAACTTCCGCAAGGCGTGGACCTACGCCCCGTTCCCGCGCCATTTCCTGAACACCGTGATCCTCGTCACGATGATCCTCGCCGCGCAGTTCGTGCTGTGCACGCTCGCCGGCTTCGCGTTCGCGCGCTTCGACTTCGCCGGGCGCGACATCGCCTTCGGGCTGGTGCTCGTCCAGCTCATGGTGATGCCCGAGGTGCTGATCGTCGAGAACTACCGCACGATGGCGCAGCTCGGGCTCGTCGACACCATCCTCGGCATCGGGCTGCCCTACATGGCGAGCGCCTTCGGCATCTTCCTGCTGCGCCAGACCTTCAAGACGATCCCGCGCGAGCTCGAGGAGGCCGCCCGCGTCGAGGGCTGCTCGATGCCTGGGCGTGCTGTGGCGCGTGTACGTGCCGCTCGCCAAGCCGACCTACCTCGCCTACGCCCTGGTGTCGGTGAGCTACCACTGGAACAACTTCCTCTGGCCGCTGGTCATCACCAACTCGGTGAACACGCGCCCGCTCACGGTGGGCCTCGCGATCTTCGGCGCGCCCGAATCCGGCGTGGACTGGGCGGTGATCAGCGCGGGGACGCTGATGGCGGTCTCGCCGCTGCTGGTGGCGTTCCTCCTCTTCCAGCGCCAGTTCATGCAGTCGTTCATGCACGCCGGGATCAAGTAGGCGCGCCGCGGGGCGCGGCCTAGTGCGCGAGGATCTGGCTGAGGAAGAGCTTCGTGCGCTCGTGCCGCGGATGGCTGAAGAACGCCTGCGGCTCGTTCTGCTCGATGATCCGGCCGCCGTCCATGAAGATCACGCGGTCGGCCACGGTCTTGGCGAAGCCCATCTCGTGGGTCACGCAAAGCATCGTCATCCCGCTCTCGGCGAGCCCGACCATCACGTCGAGCACCTCCTTGATCATCTCCGGGTCGAGCGCCGAGGTGGGCTCGTCGAAGAGCATGATCCTCGGCTTCATGCACAGGCTGCGGGCGATGGCCACGCGCTGCTGCTGGCCGCCGGAGAGCTGCCCCGGGTACTTCCTCGCCTGCTCCGGGATGCGCACGCGCTCGAGCAGCTCCATGGCCGCGGCCTCGGCCTGGCGGCGCGGCACCTTGCGCACCCACATCGGCGCCAGCACGCAGTTGTCCAGCACGGTGAGGTGCGGGAAGAGGTTGAAGTGCTGGAACACCATCCCGACCTCGCTTCGCACCCGCTCGATGTTCTTCACGTCGCTGGTGAGCTCGACGCCGTCCACGACGATGCGCCCCGACTGGTGCTCCTCCAGGCGGTTGATGCAGCGGATCATCGTCGACTTGCCCGAGCCCGAGGGGCCGCAGACCACGATGCGCTCGCCCCTGGCCACCGACAGGTCGATGTCCTTCAGCACGTGGAACTTCCCGAACCACTTGTTCACGCCCTCGAGCAGCACCATGGGGCCGCTCTCGGTGCCGGGCGCGGTTCCGGGGGTGGCGTCGGGCGTTTGCATGGCGTGTCCTCCCGTCAGTGCCGGTGGCCGGTGTGCAGCCGCTTCTCCAGCCAGATGCTGTAGCGCGACATGCCGAAGCAGAAGACCCAGTACACGCACGCGGCGAAGACGTAGCCCTCGGTGGAGAAGCCGAGCCAGTCCGGGTCGGCGTTCGCCGCCTGGATGGTTCCCAGCAGGTCGAAGAGCCCGATGATCATGACCAGGCTCGTGTCCTTGAACAGCCCGATGAACGTGTTGACGATCCCCGGGATCACGAGCTTCAGCGCCTGCGGCATGACCACCAGCGCCATGGATTTCCAGTAGCCGAGGCCCAGGGCGTCGGCCGCCTCGTACTGCCCCTTGCCGATGCCCTGCAGACCGCCGCGCACCACCTCGGCCATGTACGCCGAGGCGAAGAGCGACATGCCGATGAGCGCGCGCATCAGCTTGTCGAAGTTGAGGCCCTCGGGCAGGAAGAAGGGCAGCATGACCGAGGCCATGAAGAGCACGGTGATGAGCGGCACGCCGCGCACGAGCTCGATGAACGCGACGCTGAGCGCCTTCACCACGGGCATGTCCGAGGCGCGCCGGCCGAGGGCGAGGAGGATGCCCAGGGGCAGCGCCGCGACCATGCCGACCACGGAGATCACCACGGTGAGCATGAGCCCGCCCCACCTGGCCGTCTCGACGTGCGCGAGGCCCAGGACGCCGCCCGAGAGGAGGAAGTACGCGACGACGGGGTAGGCCGCGAGCGTGCCCGCCGCGAGCCAGGCCTTGCGCGGGACGCCGCGCACGAAAAGCGGCACGATGAGGGCGACCAGCAGGACGAAGGCGAGATCGATCCGCCACTGCTGCGCGTCGGGGTAGAAACCGTAGACGAACTGGTTGAGGTGCGCGTGGATGAAGACCCAGCACGCCCCCGTGCGGGAGCAATCCGCCCGCTTCGCGCCCGCCCAGTCGGCGTCCACGAGCGCCCACTGCACGAGCGGCGGCAGCAGCAGCCAGAGCAGGTAGAGCGCGAGGAGCGTCAACGCCGCGTTGAGCGGCGAGGAGAAGAGGTTGCGCCGCGCCCACCCCAGGGCCGCCAGCGCGCCGGAGGGGGCCGCGGGCTCGTCGCGGGCGGGGGACACGGCGGCCACGGCCTAGCGCTCCACGAGCGCCATGCGCGCGTTGAAGAGGTTCATCGCCGCGGAGATCACGAGGCTGATGACCAGGTACACCGCCATCGTCATGGCCATCACCTCCACCGCCTGCCCCGTCTGGTTCAGCGTGGTGCCCGCGAAGAGCGACACCAGGTCCGGGTACCCGATGGCGGTGGCGAGGGAGGAGTTCTTGGTGAGGTTGAGGTACTGGCTGGTCAGCGGCGGGACGATCACGCGCATCGCCTGGGGGATCACGACGAGGCGCATGGTCCAGCTTCGCTTGAGTCCCAGCGCCGCGGCGGCCTCCGTCTGGCCGTGGGAGACCGCCTGGATGCCGGCGCGCACCACCTCGGCGATGAACGCCGCCGTGTACACCGACAGCGCCACGAGCAGCGCGGCGAGCTCCGGAATGAGCGTGAAGCCGCCGGTGAAGTTGAAGCCGTGCAGCGCGGGCCTTTCCCAGGCGAGCGGGCGTGCCGGTGGCGAGGAAGGCGGCGCGCGGGCACGACCACGAGCACCGCGACCGAGGCGAGGAAGGCGGGGAAGCGCCGGCCCGTGTCCTCCTGGCGGCGCCTCGCCCAGCGCACGAGCGCCCAGGAGGCGGCGAAAGCCGCGGCGAGCGCCGCGAGCGTCCAGCCGAAGCCCTCGCCCGGCTCGGGGCGCGGCACGTACAGGCCGCGCAGCGTGAGGTAGACGCGAGCCCAGGTGCAGCGCCTGGCGCGGCGGCGGGAGGTTGAGGAACACCGCGAAGTACCAGAAGAGGATCTGGACCAGCAGCGGGATGTTGCGGAAGATCTCCACGTAGGCCGCGGCGAGCTTCGCCACGAGCCAGTTGCGCGACAGGCGCGCGATCCCGACGACGAACCCGAGGATCGTCGCGCACACGATGCCGAGCCCGGACACGAGCAGCGTGTTGAGCAGCCCGACCAGGAAGGTGCGGCCGTAGCTCGACGACTCGCTGTAGGCGATGAGGGTCTGGTTGATGCCGAAGCCGGCGCGCCGGGAGAGGAACCCGAAGCCGGTGGAGATGCCGCGCACCTCCAGGTTGCGCATGAGGTTGTGGACGAGCCAGGCGCCGGTGGCGAGCACCACCGCGATCACCAGCACCTGGAAGAAGGCCGCGCGCACGCGCGGGTCGCGCCAGGGCGGGACCCGGCGCGGCGCGGCCGGCCCGGCCGGCTTGGCGCTCACGGGCGCGCGGTGCCGCTCAGCGGATGGGCGGGGCGTACTGGATGCCGCCGTGGGTCCAGAGGGCGTTCAGGCCCCGCTCGATCTTGAGCGGGCTGCCCTTGCCGACGTTGCGCTCGAAGATCTCGGCGTAGTTGCCCACCTGCTTCACGATCTGGTAGGCCCAGTCGTCGGGAATCCCGAGGCCGTGCTTGATGGGGTCCACCCCGAGGAAGCGGCGCACATCCGGCTTCCTGCTCTGCTTCATCTCGTCGACGTTCTTCGAGTCGATGCCCAGCTCCTCGGCGTCGATCATCGCGAACAGGCTCCACTTCACGACGTTGAACCACTCGGGGTCGCCCTGTCGAACGGCGGGCCCCAGCGGCTCCTTCGAGATCACCTCGGGCAGCACGACGGCGCTCTCGGGGTCGGGCAGCTTGATGCGCAGCGCGTAGAGCTGCGACTGGTCGCTCGTGAGCACGTCGCAGCGCCCGGCCTGGAACGCCTTCACGGTCTCGTCGGAGGTGTCGTACACCACCGGCTTGTACTTCATGTTGTTGACCGCGAAGTAGTCGGCGAGGTTGAGCTCGGTCGTGGTGCCCGAGCCCACGCACACCGACGCGCCGTTCAGGTCCTTCGCGCTCTTGATGCCGAGCTTCTTGCTCACGAGGAAGCCCTGGCCGTCGTAGTAGGTAACGCCGGTGAAGTTGATCCCGAGGCTGCCGTCGCGGGTGAGCGTCCAGGTGGTGTTGCGCGACAGCACGTCGATCTCGCCCGACTGCAGCGCCGTGAAGCGCTCCTTCGCCGTGAGCGGCGTGAACTTCACCTTCGAGGCGTCGCCGAAGACGGCCGCCGCCACCGCGCGGCAGACGTCCACGTCGATGCCCTTCCAGTGCCCGTTCGCGTCGGCCACGGAGAACCCGGCGAGGCCCGTGTTCACGCCGCACTGGACGTAGCCCTTCTTCTTCACCGCGTCGAACGTGGCCCCGGCGTGGGCCATGCCGGCCGCGAGGACGAACGCCGCCGCGGATACGGCCGAAAGCAGGGTGCGCGTCTTCATGAGCTCCTCCTTTTTTCCGTTGTCGAGCAGGCAATGCGGATGTCGCTGGAGCTGGGTCGGGGATCGTACGGGACGCCGGCCGCCGCCTGCGTGGGGAGTGCCGGCGTGGCGCAGGAAACGCTTTCCGATCTCCCTTTCTGGAAGCCCATGCTAACACCGGCGCGGTGCGCGATGGCGATCGAGCCAGTACGCGTACGCGACGATGAGCCACTGCGCCTGTCCCGCCCAGGCGATGGCGCTGGCGCTGGGCGGCGGCGGGCCGAGGACGTTCATCGCATAGACGAGCACGAGGAACGCGACCAGTCCCCACAGCCCCCAGGCACCGAAGCGGTCGCGGGCGATCGTCGCGCGCACGTAGGCGAGTACGCCCAAGGCGAGGATGCCGAGCTCGAGCGCGAGCGTGGCGGGCAGCGAGTTCCAGAGCGCGAAGCCCACCTTCACGGCGCTGCCGGGCGCGAGCGGCAGGTCGGGCCGGTGCACGAGCAGGTCCAGGAACCAGTGGCTCAGGACGCAGGCGGCGAGGACCCACGCGCCGGCGCGGTAGCGGCGCAGCGCGTAATAGACGAGGCCGAAGGCGCCGGCCCACCCCACGCCGAGGAGCAGGCTGTGGGAAACGGGGTACGAGACGAAGTCGAGGGGGACCACCCGCGTGGCGCCGGGCACGATCCGCACGCGCTCGACGCCCGCGAGCAGGAGGCTGGGCCAGAGCAGGTCCACGAACTGCGCGGCGAGGAAGAGCGTGCCGAGCGAGGTGCGCGGCGCCAGCCGCCGGGCGCCGAAGCCGACGCCGAAATGTCCGAGGAACACGAGCCCTCCTGTCCGGTGCGATGCGGACATCTTGCCCCGCCACCGCATGCGCGGCCAGCGCCGAGGCGGCCGCCGCGGCCGCGGCCCCCGGGTAGCGGCGCGCCGCCGGATGCGGTTAAGATCGGCCGGGCCGCGGCTCGCACCCGCATCCCCACACGAAGAACGCGCGCCGCAGCCGCCGCGCGAGAAAGGCACCCGCCCGATGCAAGACCTGCACGCGCTCCGCGACGACGTCGCCACCGCCAACCGGATCCTCGAACGCATGGGGCTTTCGCGCGCCTTCGGGCACGCGAGCGCGCGCATTCCCGGCACGAACACCTTCCTGCTGCCCACGCGGCGCAGCCCCGGGCTCGCGCAGGCGGACACCCTCCTCGTGATCGACACCGACGGGCGCGTCGTCGACGGCGGCGGCGAGCCCAACAGCGAGTTCTGGATCCACGCCCGGGTGTACGCGGCCCGGGCCGACGTGGGCGGCGTCGTGCACGCGCATCCCGACGCCTGCGTGTGCCTCACCCAGATCGGCGAGCCGCACCGCATCGTGCACAACCAGGGCGGCATCTTCGCCGGCGGCGTGCCCGAGTACGGAGCCATCGGCCTCATCCGCTCGCGCGAGCTCGGCGAGCAGCTCGCCCGCGTGCTCGGCGCCGGCAACGCGGTGATGATGCGTGCCCACGGGATCACCACCGCGTTCGAGGACGTGCGCAACGCGACCGTGGCCGCGTGCTATCTCGAGGAAAGCGCCTCGCTGCAGCTGCGCATGCTGGCGGCGGCCGGCGGCGACGCGTCCCGCATCCGCGCGTTGAGCCGCGAGGAGGCGCTGCCGCTGGCCGACCAGATCGGGCACAGCGTGGGGCGCCGGGCGTGGGAGTACTTCGCGGCCGTGGCCGGCTCGCTCGCCCTCGGCGAGGGCTGCGGCTACCGCTAGCGCGGCGGCTGGGAGCGGCGCGCGGACGCTCGCCGGCGCAGGCGAGCGCGCACTCCCGCCGGTCACGACGCGAGCAGGAACCTGGAAAGCTTGGCGGCGCTGCCTTGCAGCAGCGGGATGAGCCGCTCGAGGTCCTCGAGCGATTGCCGCGCCTCGGGCACCGAGAGGGTCAGCGCCGCGAGCGGATGGCGGGCCGGCCCGGGCACGGGCACGGCGGCGCCGACGACCCCTTCGACGAACTCCGACCGCGCCGTCGCATAGCCCCGCTTGCGCGCGCGCTCGACCTCCTCGCGCAGCCGCGCCGGCTCGACGATGGTGCTCGGCGTCACACCCTCCCACGGACCGGTGGCGAGGTAGCGCTCGAGCGTCTTGCGGTCCATCGCCGCGAGGAAGACCTTCCCGCTGGAGGTGCAGTAGAGGGGCGCGCGCTGTCCCGTCTGGAAGCTCAGCATGAGCGGGGAGTCGGCCACGGCGCTGTCGATGTAGGCGACCTCGCCGCCCTGGAGGATCGCGAGGCCGCTCGTGCCCGTCGCCGCGTGCGCCACCTGCCGCAGCAGCTCGTGGGCGGGCGAGAGCGCGCTCGCCGCCTCGAGCGCGCGGGCGGCGAGGCGCACCAGGCGCGGGGCGAGCACGTAGCGCCGGCCGATCGACCGGTGGATGTAGCCGAACTCCTCCAGGTTGGAGACCATGCGGTGCGCGGTCGTGCGGGGCAGCCCCATCGCCTCTCCCACCTCGGCCACGGACGTGGATCCCGAGCGGGCCACCATCTCGAGGATGTCGAAAGCCCGGCGCGTGGGCGAGACGTCCTCGTCGCGCTTGCGGCGCGGCGCGGCGCGCGCCTCAGGACGCCGGGCCGGCACCTTGCAGGACGAAATAGGGCAGGCGACGACCCGCCACCGGCGGGCCGAAGGCGACCTCGACGCGCGCGCCGAGCAGCCCCTCGTCGCGCTCCGGGCGCGGATCCAGCCGGCTGTACATGAGCGGTCCCTCGTCGAGGCGCACCGCGATGAAGTAGATCGGCACCTCCCGCTGGAACGACTCGTGCTGGGGGCGGAACACCCGGGTGTACGTCTCGATCCGCCCGCGGCCCGACACGTCCACCCACTCCAGCTCGCCGCCGCCGCAGTGCGGACAACAGACCCGGGGATAGAAGACGAAGCGGCCGCACGCGCCGCCGCGGCAACGCTGCATCGCCAGGCGGCCCTCGTCGCACGCCTCCCAGAACGGGCGGTTCACGGGGGTGATCTTCGGCATCGGCCGATCCGACATGGCGTCCTCCTCAGCTCTCGTTGCTCATGACGATCGCGCTCGTCGACAGGCCGCGGCCGAACGAGACCATCCCGAAGCCGGAGGCGAGGCCGCGCCGGCACGACGCCACCTGGCGCGCTCCCGCCTCGCCGCGCAGCTGCGTGACCGCCTCGAACACGCCGATCATGCCGCCGCTCGCGCCCGCCTGGCCCGCCGAGAGCTGCCCGCCGCCGGTGTTGATCGGCAGGCGGCTGCCGAGCGGGCCGGCGCCCTCGCGCACGAGCGCGGCCGCCTCGCCCTTCGCGCAGAACCCCAGTCCCTCGAGCTGGAGGAATTCCATGACCGGGTAGTCGTCGTAGAGCTGCGCGAAATCCAGGTCCGCCGGGCCGCATCCGGCCTGCTCGTACATCGCCTCGCGGTACGACTCCCAGCCGGCGCGCAGCCCGTAGATCTCGTCGGCCGGATAATTGTGGCGCTCGCCGCCGCCGAGGATGCGCACGCGGGGGACCGAAAGCCGGGCGGCCGTGCGCTCGCCGCACAGCACCACCGCGTCGCCCCCGCAGCACGGCAGCACGCAATCGTAGAGCCGCAGCGGCTCGGCGATCGGGCGCGCGCCGAGGTAGTCGTCCATCGTGAGCGCGGTCTTGAACAGGGCGTTCGGGTTGCGCAGCGCGTTGGCGCGCTGGGCGATCGCGAGCCGGCCGAAATCCTCGCGCCGCAGCCCGTACTTCTCCATGTAGAGCCGCGTGTGCAGCGCGAACATCCCGTTGGCGCCCCCGAAGCCGAACGGGGCCATGTAGTCGCGCAGCGGCGCGTTGAAGCTGCGGTCGATCATGTCGTTGTGGGTCGACACGTCGAAGACGTCGGCGGCGGCGCACACGACCACCTCCGCGTCGCCCGCCTGGATGGCGCGGGCGGCGTGCAGCATGCCGATGATCCCCGAGGCGCCGCCGTAGACGCCCTGGAAGAGCCAGCGCGGCTCGAGCCCGAAGTGCTCCGCGATCACGGTCACGTTGTCCGGCGGGAGCATGAACGACGTGACCGCGAGCCCGTCGACCGCCTTCCACGCGAGCCCCGCGGAGCGCAGCGCCGCGTCCGCGCCCTCCCACAGCACGCGCTGGACCGGCTTGCCGGTCTTCTTCGCGTAGGGCGTCTGCCCGGCCCCGACGACGAAGACTCCCTCGTATCCCCTGGCCGGCATCTTCGCGTCCCTCAGATGGTCCCGCTCGCGCGCAGCCGCGCGAGCTCGTCGGCCGGCAACTCGAGCAGCTCGCCGTAGATCGACGCGTTGTCCGCGCCGAGGCGCCGGCCCGCGTGGGCCACCCCGCCGGGCGTGCGCCCGAAGCGCGGGACCGCGCCCTGCATGCGCACCTCGCCGAAGTCCTCGTCGGGCACCGCCACGATGTTGCCGCGGGCCCGGTAGTGCGGATCGTCCACGATGTCGCGGATGTCGAGGACGGGGCCGGCGACCACGCCGGCGTCCTCGAAGGCGCGCAGGATCGCCGCGCTCTCGTGGCGGGCGAACCACGCCGCGAGGGTCGCGTCGAGCGCATCGGCGTTCTCGCAGCGGCTCGCGTTGGTGCGATAGCGCGGGTCGTCGACGAGCACGGGCATGCCGATCGCGTGCGCGAACGCCTCGAAGGTCTTCTGCGAGCTCGCCGAGATGGCGATCCACTTGCCGTCGCGCGTCGCGTAGGTGTTGCGCGGCGAGTCCTCGGCGAGCCGGTTGCCCTGCCGGCGCTTGACGATGCCCAGCTGGTCGAAGCCGATCACCTGCGACTCGGCCAGGCGGAAGAGCGGCTCGTACAGGCTCACGTCGATCTCCTGCCCCCGGCCCCCGCCGCCGTGGTCGCGCTCGTAGACCGCGAACATGATCGCCATCGCCGCGAAGGTGGCGGCGACCGAGTCGGCCATCGGGAATCCGGGCAGCGACGGCGGCTTGTCGGGAAAGCCGGTGAAGGAGGGAATGCCGCTGAACGCCTCGGCCACCGTGCCGTAGCCGCCGCGCTTCGCATAGGGCCCGGTCTGGCCGAACCCGGACACCCGCACGAAGACGAGCCCCGGGTTGACCCGCGAGAGCACGTCGTAGCCCAGGCCCCAGCGCTCGAAGGTGCCCGGGCGGTAGTTCTCGATCACGACGTCGGCCTCGGCCGCGAGGCGCTTGAAGACCGCGCTTCCCTCCGGCGTGGACAGCTTGAGCGTGACGAGGCGCTTGTTGCGGCCGATCACCTTCCACCACAGCGACTTTCCGTCCTTGATCGGCGCCCAGTGGCGCATCGAGTCGCCGACCTCGGGCATCTCGATCTTGATCACGTCGGCGCCGAAGTCGGCGAGCTGCGTCGCCGCGAGGGGCCCCGCGATCATCGTGCCCGCGTCGATCACCCGCAGGCCCTCCAGCGGCCCCTTCACCGCGGCCTTCGCGCTCCAGCGCATCGCTTCTCCCTGCGGCCGAGGTCCCGGCCGATGCGGGGAAAATTAGGGCAACCGGCGCGCGATGTCAATTTTTCCTGAAACTTGGTACATTTTTGTCCAGTTTCCGGACATTTCCTCCCACGCGACCACCCGCGAGCCGGTTTGAAGTCTCCCTATCCCACCGTCGCCTCCCTCGTGCGGGAACGCACCGGCGCGCCGTGGTCGCGCGCGCGCCGGCTCTGCCTCGACGGTCGGGTCACCGTGAACGGCGAGCGCTGCCTCGACCCGGCGCTGCGCGTGAGCGCCGATGCCGAGGTCGCCGTCGACGCGCAGGGGCCGAAGCTGCGCGCGGGCCCGCTGCCCGAGGGCGCGATCGTGCACCGCGACCGGCGACGTGGTCGTCGTGGACAAGCCCGCGGGGCTGCTCAGCGTCGCCGACGAGCCGGGAAACCACGACACCCTCGCCGATCGCGTGCGCACGGCGCTGCGGCGCCTCGAGGGATCCGCCGGCGACGCGAAGCCGGGCGTCGTCCATCGCCTCGACCGCGACACGAGCGGCCTCATCGCGTTCGCGCGCACGGCCCGGGCCAAGCGCCACCTCGCCGCGCGGTTCCGCGCGCACGATGTCGAGCGCGTCTATCTCGCGATCGCGCACGGCGAGGTGGCCGCCGCGGACGTGCGCACGCACCTCCTGCTCGATCGCGGCGACGGGCTGCGCGGGTCCTGGGGAAGTTTGCGCCGCGCGCGGGGCGCGCCGCCGCCCGAGGCGAGGCCGGCCGTGACGCGCGTGCGGCCGATCGCGGCGCTCGCGGGCGCCACGCTGGTCGAGTGCCGCCTCGAGACCGGGCGCCAGCACCAGATCCGCATCCACCTCGCGGAGCTCGGGCATCCGCTCGTGGGCGAGCGCGTCTACATCCGGGACTACGCGGGCCCGAGGATCGCGGCGGCGCGCCCCATGCTCCACGCCCGCACGCTCGGCTTCACCCATCCGCGCACCGGCGAGCGCGTCACCTTCGAGCGCGAGCCGCCGGAGGATTTCGCGGCGATGCTCGCTTCGCTGGGCGGCGTCCCGCGCTAGCTGCAGCGCCGGCAACCCGTCGAAGCCGCGGCCCGGGTACCGGCGAAGGTCGTCATTTCGTTGCGAGGGCGAGCGAGCGCGCGGGCGGGAGCTGGTGCGCGAGCGCGACCTCGCGGCCCGTGCGCGCCGACTCGATCGCCGCGATGCAAAGCTCGAGCGTGCCCAGCGCCCAGCGCCCGTCGTGCAGCGCCTGGCGCGCGCCGGCGATGGCGTCGTGCAGCTCGTCGAGCAGCAGCTCGCGCGGCGAGCGCGCCACGGGCACCGGGATCGTCGCCACACCCTCGCGGGTGTGCACCGCGAGCCCTTCGGGGACCTGGCGCACGTCGCCGCGCTCGCAACAGAGCACCGTGAGACCGAAGAACGGCGGATGCGGCGCCCGGGCGGGGATGGCGGTGCGCGCGCGCCGTGCCTTGGCCCGCAGCTCCTCCTCGCCGGACACCGGCGCCGCCGGTGGCGAATGCGGCGTCGCCGGGGCCTGCGGGAATCCCCACTCGCCGATGCCGAAGGTGAGCTCGGCGCCGGCCAGATGGCCGTAGCCGCTGTAGACGGCGGTGGCCGCCGCACCGTCGGCGAAGTCGACGAAGGCGATGTGCGCCCCGGCGGTCGAGCGCCGCGGGTCGAGATCGAACGTCTTCGCGCGCACGCTGCGGGCGCGGCCGCCGCAGAGCAGCCGCAGGATGTCGAGCTGGTGCGCGCCCTGGCGGAAGGTGACGCCGCCGCCCTTGGCGATGTCCAGCTCCTCCGGGCGGCGCGGGCGGTAGACCCAGTCGGTGAAGCACCAGGTGTTGGCCATCCGCGGGGCGCCCAGCGTGCCGGACTCGACGAGCGCGCGCATGGCGGCGATCGGCGCGTCGTAGCTGTGCGAGTGGCCCACCAGCAGCGCCTTGCCCGCGCGGTCGGCCGCCTCGATCATGCGCCGCGCATCGGCGATCGAGGTCGCCATGGGCTTCTCGACCAGCACGTGCTTGCCGGCGGCGAAAGCGGCAAGCGCCTGGCCGGCGTGCATCTCGGTCGGGGTGGCGATGCACACGGCGTCGAGCGAGCCGTCCCAGAGCATCGCGTCGAGGTCGGCGTACGAGGCGATGTCGCGCCCGCCGTACTCGTCCCGGATCGCGGCCGAGGGATCGGCGATCGCGCCCAGCGTGAACGCGGGGTGGGCGTCGATGGCGGGAACGAACGCGCGTCCCGCCGCGCCCAGCCCCGCGATGCCGATGCGGATCATGTCGCTCGCCTCCTTCAGTCCGCCGCGGCCTCGCGCTCGAGGTTCTCCACGATGCCGACCAGGACCCGGCGCGCCGCCGCGAGGTCGTCCCTCGCGATGCCCGCGAGCGCCGCGCGGTTCACCTCCTCGGCGGCGCCGACCGTGGCGGCGCGCAGCGCCGCGCCCTTCGCGGTGAGGAACACGCGCACCTGCCGCTGGTTGCCCGGCACCTTCCGCCGCGTCACGTAGCCCAGCGATTCCATCTGGCGCAGCGCGGCGAAGGCCGAGGGCTCGGCCACGCGCGCCTGCTCGGCGAGCTGCCGCTGGGTGAGCCCGTCGGTCTGCCACAGCACGCGCAGCAGCGTCCAGTGCCCGTACTGCACGCCGTGGGGCGCGAGCCGCGCCTGCAGCGCCTGCGAGGTCTCGCGGAAGGCGAGCTTCACGAGGTGCGCGATGCGCTCGTCGGACAGGGCCTCGCGCCAGCGCACGGGCGGCGCGTCGCGGCGGGGCGGGAGCTTGCGGGCGGCGTTCATGGCGTGTCGTCTTGATGTTAGGTACCTAAGTTCGTATAGTCAAGGCGGCGACCAGCGCCCGCGGCTTCCCCATGGGAAATGGCCGCGCGCCAGCCGGTAGACAGCTAATATCATCGCGAAGGAAAGCCGATGGAGACCGCCGAGCAGAACGAGCTCCTCACCCGGATCGGCCCGGGCACGCGCATGGGCGCGCTCCTGCGCAGGTACTGGCAGCCGGTGGCGGCGGTCGTGGAGCTCGAGAAGCGCTGGACGAAGAAGGTGCGCCTGCTCGGCGAGGACCTCGTGCTCTTCCGCGACCGGCAGGGGCGCCTGGGCCTCATCGAGGAGCAGTGCCCGCACCGCCGCGCCTCGTTCCTGCACGGCATCCCCACGCGCGACGGCATCCGCTGCCCGTACCACGGCTGGGAGTTCGACGCCGGCGGCAAGTGCCTCTCGCAGCCCAACGAGCGCGACAATCCCCGGTTCCGCGAGAAGGTCTGCACCACGGCGTATCCCGTCGAGGAGATGGGCGGGCTCGTGTGGGCCTACCTCGGTCCCGAGCCGCGTCCGCTGCTGCCCCGGTTCGACGGGTTCGTGGCCGAGGGCGCGATCCGGATGATGGGCCGCGTCGTGCTGCCGGCGAACTGGCTGCAGATCATGGAGAACTCGATGGACCCGATCCACACCGAGTGGCTCCACGGGCACCATTACGAGTTCCAGAAGGAGCAGGAGGGGATCAAGGTCGCGATCAGCGCGCACCACGAGAAGATCGACTTCCGCGAGTTCGAGTTCGGGCTGACCAAGCACCGGCTGCTGGCGGGCCACTCCGAGGACGGCGACGACTGGCGGGTGGGACACCCGATCGTCTTCCCCAACATGCTCGCCGTGGGCAACGGCGACGAGGGGTCGCGCTACTACTCCTTCCAGATCCGCGTCCCCGTCGACGACGAGCACACGCTGCACCTCTGGTACAACGCCTACCTGCCGCCGCAGGGCGCGGCCGTGCCGCCCCACCTGCTCGAGCGCGTGCACCTCTACGACGTGCCCTACCTCGACGAGCACGGAGAGTTCATCGTGGACAACGTCGACGGCCAGGACATGATGGCGTGGGTGACCCAGGGGACGATCGCCGATCGCACGCGCGAGAACCTCGGCGCCTCGGACAAGGGGGTCGCGTTGTACCGCCGGGTGCTGCGCCGCGAGCTGAAGAAGGTCTCCCAGGGCGAGGACCCGATGGGCACGGTGCGCGACGCGGCGCGCAACGCTCGCATCGACCTTCCCAACGAGCGCAAGAAGCACCACAACAGCGACGGCTTCGCGAGCTTCATGATGCGCACGCACGCGAAGTACTCGCCGATCGCGCACGAGGTGGCCGCGCTCTTCGAGGAGCCGGGCGCGAGCACCGCGCGGCCCTCCCGGGCGCAGGCCGCGCGCTAGGGTTTCGCCGCCCTGCCGGTACCGCCACGCCGGGGTTCGCCCGCGGGCGTTCCCGCGGGCGCGAGCCCTATGCCGGCAGGCGCTTCCTGGCTTCGGCCGCCGAATTCGAAAGGCCGGGACGCCGCCGGGAAACGCGTTCCCCTGGCGAGCGCAACGCGTGCCGCGGCTTGTCGCCGATCCGCTCGGCGCGGACCGGCGCGATGCGCTCGCCGGCGCCGCCCGGGTCGCGGTCGTCGATGCGGAAGCGCGAGATCAGGACCGTGAGGCCCTCCGCCTGCTCGCGCAGCGAGCCCGCGGCGGCGGCGGCCTGCCCGACCATGGATGCGTTGTGCTGGGTCGCGTCGTCGAGCTGCACGATGGCGCGGTTGACCTGCTCGATGCCGGCCGCCTGCTGCGCGGTCAGCGCCGCGATGTCGCTCATGGTGGCGGCGGCCCGCCCGATGCCGTCGATGATTTCCTGCATCGCGGCACCCGCCTGGGCCACCAGCCTCGCGCCGCCGTCCACCTGGTCGATCGCCTCGGTCACGAGCGCCTTGATCTCCTTGGCGGCGGTGGCGCTGCGCTGCGAGAGCGCGCGCACTTCCGAGGCGACGACGGCGAAGCCGCGTCCCTGCTCGCCCGCGCGCGCAGCCTCCACCGCGGCATTGAGCGCCAGGATGTTGGTCTGGAACGCGATCGAGTCGATCGTGGCGACGATCGCGCCGATCCTGCGCGAGCTCTCGTTCGCCGCGGTGATCCTCGCCACCGCCTGCCCGGCGACCTCCCCGCCGCGCCGCGCAGCGCTCGACGCGGAGGCCGCGAGGTCGCGGGCGATCCGCGTATTCTCGGCGTTCTGGCGCACCGACGCGGTGAACTCCTCCATGCTGGAAGCGGTTTCCTCGAGCGTGGAAGCCTGCATCTCCGTGCGGCCGGCGAGCTCCGTATTGCCCGCGTCGATCTGCCGCGAGGCGGCGGCGATCTCCTCGGCGTTGGCGGCCACGCTCGCGACCAGGCCGTGGATCTGGCCGACGAAGCCGTTCAGCGACTCGCACACCTTCCCGAACTTGCCGCTCATCTTCGGCAGCCTCACCGTGAGGTCGCAGTCGCCGGCGCGCAGCTTGTCGGTCTGGCCGGCGATGAGGTCGATGCGGAAGGTGATGTGGCGGTAGAGCATCGCGGAGCCGACCATGAGAAAGGCGATGTTCACCGCGATGAGGGCGCCGACCACCCCTGCGGCGCCGCTCGACGCTTCGCCCGCCATGGCGGCGAGCGACTGCAGCTTCGCGAGGCTCACCGCCCCCACGGCGATCGAGACGATCGCGATCAGGGCCACGTACACCCTCAGCACGCTGCGGATCGAGAATTCCTTGAAGTTCAATGGACGCTTCCCAACGGGTCTTGGCGTGCGATTAACATACATCAATCGCCGCCGGCGCGGGAAGCCCGCGGCGCTTTGTGACGTACGTCACAGAATCGGCGCGCCTGTCCGGGCGGGTCGGCGAGGTACCGCACGCCCCGGGTGCGTTACGCGGCCGGATTCCCGCCGGGCTTGCGGAACACCAACGTATCCTGGGCCCACGGATTGGTGGTCCAGTCGTCGGGAGCGAAGTGCGCGAACCCCAGGCCGCGGGACTCGAACATCGCCCGCAGCGCCGGCTCATCGAACGCCACGGCACTCATCGGGCTATCGGACTTCTCGACCCAGTAACCGTCGCCCGTGTCGATGAACGTCCGGCCGCTCTTCCCGGCCGCGATGGTTTCGCGCCGTTCGGCCGTGAGAACGAACGCGGTGCAAAAGCATCGGCCGCCTTGGTCCAGGACGCGGGAAATCTCGTCGATGTAGTGCTCGACCTCGTCGCGGGGCATGTGGGTGAACACCGATGTGAGGAGCACGAAGTCGATGCTCCCGTCCTCGAGCGGGAAGCGGTATTCGACCGCCTTGTGGCGCCCGCGCGGATTGTAGAGTCCGTTGTGGATGTCGGCGACGAAGAAACTGAAGCGCGGATAGCGCGGGGTGATGCGCTGGCGGCACCACTCGATGCCATGCTCGACGATGTCGAACCCTACGTAACTCCCCCGGTGATCGAGGTACTGGGTGAGCGCCACGGCGATTCGCCCGATGCCGCATCCTATGTCCAGCACGCGCTCGCTCGGTCGCAGGCCCGCCAGCTCGCGCATGCGGCCCACGGTGTACTCGCCCACCAGGCGGAAGTGCTCCGTATTGGCGCCTACGTAACTCGCCATCGAGGCGTCCGGGATCATCGCGAGGACCGGATCCTGATCCGACTGCCCGGAAGGCGCTGGGCCGTTCGGCGCGAGCATTCGGCGCGCCATTCGGATGATCGCTTCGATCATGTCGGCGACGTTCGGCGAATGTTGATGGGCGCCATTCTACCGTGGGGCCCGCGGCGGAGCTGAAGAGCCCGCCGGGTGCGGCCGATCGGCGTGCGAGGCGGGTCCCCAAAACGAAGGCGGCTATCGCGAACGCGATAACCGCCTGAGTCTCGAAGCGAATTCTGGCGCGCCCGGCAGGATTTGAACCCACGACCCCCTGGTTCGTAGCCAGGTACTCTATCCAACTGAGCTACGGGCGCGAAGAACTTGAAATTATAGCGGAAATTCGCGCCCGATCAAACGCCGCCGGCCCTTACGCCCGCCCCAGGACCGCGTTCGAGGCGGAGACGAGCTGGCTGATGCGGAAGGGCTTGGTGAGGTAGCCGTCGGCGCCCAGCGAGAGGGCCCGCACGACGTGGTGCGCCTGGGCGCGCGCCGTCATGAGCAGCACGGCGATCCCGTCGAGCGCGTCCTCCTCCCGGATCTTCTCCAGGATCTCGAAGCCGTCGCCGTCGGGCAGCTTGAGGTCGAGCAGGATCAGGTCCGGCAGCGGCGGCTTGGCGAGCTGCGCGCGCATCTCCGCGCGCGAGCGCGCGAAGCGCATCTCGAAGCCCGCGGTGTTCATGATCTCGCCCACCATCTTGAGCAGCTCGAGGTCGTCCTCCACCACGAGCACGGAGTGCTTGCCGCCGCTGCGCGGGGCCACGGGCTTTTCGCGATTGCGCACGAGCGTCGCTTCGAATTGGGGTACCAGGCTCATGCCGCCACGATAGGGCGCGCCCGCAGGGAAGTCCGTGCGTTGCGTCACAGCGGGAATTACACCGGTAACGGCCCCGGCCCCACCCGCGAGCGGACGGGACCGGGCGATGCCGGGACTCAGCCCATGTTGCGGGCCGCCTTGCGCGCCGCGCTGGTGCGCTTCGAGGACGCCCTGGCGCTGCGCTTGCGGTTGCCGCCGGCGCCGATGCGCGCGGGCGCGCGCGTGCGCCGGGCGTTCGAGCGCTTCGCGCGCTCGCCCACGGTCGCGGAATTCCGCGTGCTCGCCGTGCTGCGCGAGCCCGGCATGCCGCGGGTAGGCTCGCCGCGCTTGACCCGCGCCGTGCGCGCGGACGCCGCTGCGCTCCTCGAGCGCGTCGCGGTCGAGGTCGGCGTCACCGCACGTTGCGCGCGGCGGGCCTTGTCGCGCGTGGCGCTCGAGCGGGCCGCGCTCTTCCTGCCGGCCGTCTTCGGCTTCGGGCTGCGCATGGTGCCGATCGAGCGGCTGCCGCGGGCGCTGCGTCCTCCCGGGGTTTTCTGCGGCATCGGTCTTCTCCTCTGCATGGATGGAATCCGCAGTCTTGCAATAGCCATGCCGGAGGATGCGCGAGCGCTCGCACTCTTGCGCGCGCCTACAGCGAGCGCGCAAAAAAGAGGAAAGGAATTCGCCGTGCCGGAAATTGTTGCGGCGCTCACCAGCCGCCGAAGCGCTCCCAGACCTCGGCGATCTCGCCCTCGCGCAGCACCTGGTACTCGCTGTGCTGGGCCGCCGTCGCGCACGCGTGATTGGGCAGCACGCGAAGCCGCGAGCCGACGGGGAAGCGCGCGAGGTCGATCGCGCCGCCCGAGCGCCGCGCCACGATGCCGTGCTCCTGGTTCGCGTCGACGACGACGAGATCCTCGACCGGCCGCCCGGCCGTGTCGCACACGACGCCGTAGCCCTGGTCCACCGCCTGGCGCGCCGTGCCCCGATCGCGGGAGAGCGCCATCCACCCGGCGTCGATGATGATCCAGTGCTTGTCGTGCTGGTGGCCGATCACGCTCGCCAGCACCGAGAGCGCGATGTCGTCCGCGGCGCACACCCCCAGCCCCGCCATGACGAGGTCGTGGAACACGTAGACGCCGACCCGCACCTCGGTCACGCCCTCGAACGAGCGCCCGAAGCGCGCCGTGGGGGTCGAGCCCACGCTCACCACCCCCGCCTTCGCCCCCTTCGCCCGCAGCGCCGCGGCGCACGCGACCACGGCCTCGCGCTCGCGCACGGCCACCGCCTCGATGCCCGCGGCATCCCGGCAGTTGTACGAGTCGCCGGCGTGGGTCATGACGCCCGCGAGCGCATCGCCGAGCGCCTCGCTCACGGCGAGGAGGCGCGGATCGCCGGGCCGGATGCCCGCGCGGTGCCCGTCGCTGTCGATCTCGACGAGCGCGGGGATGCGGACCGTCTCGCGCGCGGCCGCCTCGACGAGCGCGCGCGCGGCCTCGACGCTGTCCACGATCGCCGTGATCCGCGCCCCCCGCCGCACGAGGGCCGCGAGCCGGCGCACCTTGCCCGGCACGATGCCCACGGCGTAGAGGATGTCCCGGAAGCCGTGGTCGAGGAAGTACTCGGCCTCGCGCACGGTCGAGACGGTGATCGGTCCCGTCGGCCCGCCCAGCGCCGACTGCGCCACCTCGACGCACTTGCCGGTCTTCACGTGCGGGCGCAGCGCGACGCCGTGCGCGCGCAACCGCTCGCGCATCGCGGTGCAGTTGCGGTCGAGCTTCGCGGCGTCGAGGAGCAGCGCCGGGGTGTCGAGGGTATCGAGGGTGACGGCCATGACCGAAAACTATAAACGAGCGGCGACCGCTTCCCGGAAGGCGGCGCGGAACCGCGCCTCTCCCCCCTGGGCCGGATGGCGCATGTAGCCCGCGCACTGGAACTCGGGCCAGCGCGCGAGGGCGAGCTCGGCCACCTTTCCCACGGCGTGGATCTCGAGCGGGTGGCGGAAGCAGGCGAGGAGCGCCGCCAGCGCCGGGCGCCCGTCGGCCACCTCGACCAGGCCGGGCCTGCGGTTGCTCGTCACGCCGCTCGGGCCGTCGCCTGGCCGCGCCCCGGCCGCCGGCCGGTACGGGTGCCACGGGAACGCGTTCCACAGCACCACCTCGTGGGCTGCGCCCGCGCGCTCGATCTCGCTCCAGAGCACCGCGGCGCTGCGCTCGCGCATCGGCTTGTCGCGGCCCGCCGCGCTGGTGAGGGCCAGGGGCTCGCGCGCCACGAGCTTCGGCTTGTGCACGAGCTCGGTCTCGGAGCAGAAGGCGATGCCGGTGAAGCGGCAGCCGCGGTGGCTCGGCGCCTCTCCCAGGAGCAGGAAGCGGGCGCTGCGCTCGCGAGCGGCGAGGTACGCGGCCATGTTCTCGCGGCGCAGCCGCGGTGTCTCGCGGCGCGGCGCGCGGTCGCGCTCGTCCCATTGCGCCCAGGGATTGAACACGGACGTCGGGTCCTTCGGGCCTTGCTGGAGGATGCGCAGGAACGTGTCGATGCCGGACATCGGCGCGGGCTTTCGAAAGGGGCGGATATGATAATGGCGAAAGGAGACGCGATGTCCGGCACCGATCCGCTTCCGCTCGCCTCGCTGCGCGGGCGCGTCACGCCCGGGGAATGGCAGGCCCGCGTCGACCTCGCCGCCTGCTACCGGCTGGTCGCCCGCTACGGCATGTCCGACATGATGGCCAACCACATCTCCTCGCGGGTGCCGGGCGAGGACGGCGCCTTCCTCATCAACGCCTACGGCATGCTCTACGAGGAGGTGACGGCTTCCTCGCTCGTCAAGATCGACCTCGACGGCCGCATCCTCCTCAAGCCCGACTTCGGCGCCCTCGACTACGGCATCAACCAGGCGGGCTACGTGCTGCACAGCGCCATCCACCGCGCGCGCCATGACGTGATGTGCGTGATCCACACCCACACCTGGTCCGGGATGGCGCTGTCGGCCCTCGACTGCGGGCTGCTGCCGATCTCGCAGACGGCGATGCGGTTCCTGAAGATCGGCTACCACGACTACCAGGGCGTCGTGCTCGACGCGAAGGAGGAAGCCTCGCTCGTGGCCGACCTGGGCGGGGGCGAGGCGCTCATCCTGCGCAACCATGGACTGGTCACGGTGGGCCGGACCGTCGGCGAGGCGTTCAACTGGATGCACCGGCTCGAGCTCGCCTGCCGCTCGCAGCTCGCGGCGATGGCCACCGGGGCGAAGCTGCGGGACGTGCCGCGCGACGTGCTCGAGGCCACCTGGAACAACTACCAGCCGGGCACGCGCCGCCCCTACGGCGTCATGGAGTGGCCGGCGCTGCTGCGGATGCTCGACCGCATCGACCCCGGCTTCCGCCGCTGACGGGAACCGGGGTCAGGTTCCATTTTCCGCTCCGTGGAAAATGGAAACTGACCCCTATTTTCCTAGCGTGGACGCGACGACCTGCTTGCCGATCTGCAGGCGCTCGCAGGTGCCCTTTTCCAGGTCGTACGCGACGCGCGTGTGCAGCGCCTCGAGCGCCCGGCCGTACATGTGCAGGTGGCGGATGACCTGCCCGGCGGGGATGGTCACCGAGTGGATGTCGTCGGGCATGAGGGCGATGCCGCGGCCCGGCTGCACCGGGATCATCTCCACCTCCTCGAGCCGGGCGGGACCGGGGCAGCCGCCGGCGTCGAGCCGGCGGTAGACGCGGTTCTCCTCCACGCCCTCCACCGCCGCGATGCACGCCCAGGTGGTGTGGTTGTGCGGGACGACCTTGCGCCCGGGCCGGATCACGTTGAGGTAGAGCGCGTAGGTATCGTCGGGATCGCGATGGACGAGGTAGCGCACCTGCAGCTCGCCCTCGGGCGGGTCCGGAAACGCGTCGCGCGGCCAAAGGCCGGGCTCGGCGGCGAGCCCCTGCACCACCGCGAGGACGCGCGCCAGCGACTCGCGGCTCTCGCCCTCGCGGGCGATGGTCGATTTCATCTGCCCCACCGCCTCGGCGATGCGGGATTTGCGGTGCTCGGCGCTCGTCGGCATGGCCATCCTCTTCGCAGGGGCGCGGCGGGCGCCGCGGCATTCGTCCAGCGTGCATCGGACGCGACATTATGCCTTCGCCGGACGCGCTCCGGGCCGGCGCGGGCCGAGGGCGGCGCGGCGAGCCCGGCGCCCTGGTGGACGAGATCGGTCACCGCTCGTTCGGGCCCCTGCTGCTTTTTGCCGGCGTGGTGCTCGCCTCCCCCGTGAGCGGAATTCCCGGCGTCCCGACCGCGATGGGGATCGTCCCCCGCCTTTTTAGACTGATCGGTCCATTTCCCCGAACCATCGCCGGATCCGTCCGTCGCACGGGTGGGCGCGGCGCGCCGCTTCCCCCGGACGGGAACCGGCGAGAAGCCGTGGGACCGCCTGCAACCCCCCGGCCGAGCGGGAGGGATGACCAACGACGAACGGAGGTGCGACATGGCGCTGGCAATGAAATGGGAAGGCGGGGACGTCCACGGAAGGACCTTCTGGCTCGACGGAGTATGGGCCGGGCTCATCGCGGGCGCCGTTTTCATGATGCTGCAGATGCTGCTCGTCTGGGCGGTCAACGGCCAAAGCCCCTGGGGCCCGCCGCGGATGATCGCCGCGATGATCCTGGGCAAGGACGTGCTGCCGCCGCCGGCCGGCTTCGACCCGGGGGTCATGATGGCCGCGATGGTGGTGCACTTCATGTTCTCCGTCGCCTATGGCCTGCTCGGCGCATGGCTCGTGCACCGGGTCGATCTCGGCGTGGCGCTCCTCATCGGTGCGGTCTACGGGCTGGCCATCTACCTGGTCAACTTCCACGCCCTGGTGCCCGGGGTCTTTCCGTGGTTCGTGATGGCGCGAAGCGGCATCACCACATTGAACCATGTCGTCCTCGGGATAGTGCTCACCGGCGCCTACATCGGCCTGCGCAATCGGCACGGCGCGCACTGAGGGCCCTCCCCACCGCAACAGGAGAATCCCCATGAAGATCCCATCGAGCGCACTACTGGCTCCCGTTCTCACGGTCGCCCTCGCCCTCGCCGGCCCGGCACGGGGCGAGCAGCCGCCCATCGCCTCCAGGGCGCCGGCTGCGCTGCCGGCGCCGCAGGCGCAGCACGGCCGGCTCTCGGGCCACGACCGCGTGTTCATCCTCCACGCGCTCAAGGCGGGCAGGACCGAAGTGGAGGCGGGCAAGCTTGCGCAAAGGAAGGGCCGGAGCGAGGAAATCCGGCAGTTCGGCCGGCGAATGGCCGAGGACCACGCGAAGGCGGGACGCAAGCTCGAGGACATCGCCCGGCAGCTCGGCTACCGGCCGCCGGAGCGCCGCGACAAGGTCGAGGAGGACCAGCTCACGTTGCTGAAGAGCCTGAGCGGCGACGAATTCGACGCCGCCTACGCGAAGGTGCAGCTCGAGGCGCACAAAAAGGCGGTAGCGCTCTTCGGCCAGGAAGCGAAGCAGGGACAGGCCGAGCCGCTGAGGCAGTTCGCGAGCCGGACCCTGGACACGCTCGAGGAGCACATGAGGATGGCCAGGAACCTGCCGTACGCGAACAAGATCGCGCAGCGGCAGGCCGCGCGCGGGCGCAGCGATTGAGCGGCCGAAGGGCGCCGTTCAGCGGGCGGCCTTGCGCCCGGCGAGCGTGTCGGTCGACTGCGCGAGAAGCCGCGCGAGCGGAACGCGGGCCATGAGCGCGGCGAACCAGACCGCATAGCCCTCCCCCGAGGGGTGCAGCCCGTCCGGGCAGTAATAGCGATGCGGCTGCAGCACGAAGGGGTCCTCGGCGGGATCGCGAAAGAGATCCACGAAGACCACGCCCAGCTCGGCGGTGACCCGCTTCACCATCGCATGCACGCGCATGGCGTGCCAGGTGTAGATGCGCGAGATCGGCAGCAGGAAGAAGGGCGCGATGCTGAAGTTCTGCCCGGGCATGAGGACGATGTGGTCGGCAAGCTGCCGCGCCCGGGCCATCGCCGATCGCAGGTCCTCCTCCACCTTCTGCACCGCCCGCAGCTCCATCACGTCGTTGGCGCAGGCGTGGATGAGGACCAGGTCCGCGCGGGAAAACTCGAGCCGGTCGAGCTGCGCCACGACGTGTCCGATGCGGGCTCCGGGACGGGAGACGTTCACGACGCGGGCGTGGGGAAACGCCGCCGCCAGCCGACCCGCGGTCGACTCGGCCGGCAACGCGCCCACCCCGAAGGCCGTGCTGTCGCCCGCGATGACGATCGTGCGGCAGCACCCTTCCGGGCACCACTGGGCCGGCGTCGTGCGTGCGACGATCCCCCGCGAGAACCGGATGCGCGGCGCGTAAATCGCGATCACTGCGGCCGCGGGAAGCAGCAGGATGGTGATGAACGCGTAGAGCATCCACATGCGTCCACGTTGCTACTCGGCGCTCGCCGCTTCCATCGGAGCGGCTCCGAGGCTTTCGTAGGCTCGCCGCTCGGCGCGCGGTCGGTGAGCCATTACGCGGGCTCGCGGGACGAGGCGCCCCCCTTGCGCAGGCGCGGGTCGCCCCCGCGCAGGAATCCGACATGAAGGAAAAGTGCGGGGCCGGCACTTCGCTCCCGCGCGCGGAGTGTAAGGTACGTCGAGCGGGACGTCCCGATGGATTCCGACAAGGGGAGGACGACATGGCTGGCATGCGGCTGGACGTGAGGGCCTGCGTATTCGACGCGTACGGCACCCTATTCGATTTCAACAGCGCCGCACGGCACGCGCAGGACACGCTCGGGCCGCAGTGGAGCGCGCTCTCGGAGGCATGGCGCGCGAAGCAGCTCCAGTACACGTGGCTTCGCAGCCTGATGGGCCGGCACGCCGACTTCTGGCAGGTCACCGGTGATGCGCTCGACTGGGCCATGGCGAGCCTGCACATCGACGACCGGGCGCTTCGCGAGCGGTTGATGAGCCTCTACCTGTCGCTGGATGCTTATCCCGAAGTGGGCGACATGCTCGCGGCGCTTCGGTCCGCGGGGCGGAAGACCGCGATCCTCTCGAACGGCGCACCGCCGATGCTCGCCTCCGCCGTGGGCAATGCGCACCTCGAAAACGCGCTCGACGCGGTGCTCTCGGTCGAGGAGGTCGGCGTCTTCAAGCCGGATCCTCGCGTCTACGCACTGGCCGCGTCCCGCTTCGGCCTGCAGCCCGGCGAGATCTGCTTCGTGTCTTCCAACGCCTGGGACGCCTACGCCGCGAAGGCCTTCGGCATGCGCGTGGTGTGGTGCAACCGCTTCGACCAGGCGCCCGAGCGCCTGCCCGATCCGCCCGACGCGCAGATCAAGCGGCTGTCCGAGTTGCCGGCGATCGTGGCGTAGGGGCGGCGCGCGCGCGACACGAGCTCGCAGTGCTCGGCCCGGAAGGCCGCGGGCGGCCGCCTAGCCTAGCCGAGGGCGGCGAAGGCGGCAGTCGCCCTGTCGACGAGCCGGCCGGGTTCCGCGCGCTCGATGAAATAGGCGGGGAGGCCCCTGCGCTCGGCGAGCGCGAGCCCCTCGCGCGGCCCCAGCACCATGAGCGCGGTGGCGAGCGCGTCGGCGCTCGCGCAATCGGCGGCGACCACGGTGACCGAGGTGAGCGCGTGCTCCACGGGGCCGCCGCTCGCCGGATCGATCTCGTGGCAGTAGGCGTGTCCCGAGCGCTCGAAGCGGATGCGGTAGTCGCCCGAGGTGGCCATCGCCCGGTCGGCGAGCGGGAGGACCCGCCGGGGCACGCGGGCACCCGGCCGCGGCTCCTCGATCGCCACCCGCCAGGACTGTCCGTCGGGGCGGCGCCCGCGCGCGCGCACCTCGCCTCCCACCTCGACCACGTAGTCGGCGATGCCGAGCGCGTCGAGCGCGGCCGCGGCGCGGTCCACTCCGTGCCCCTTGGCGATGCCCGAGAGGTCGACGTACATGTCCGCGTGCGCCTTGCGCGCGCTGCCCGAGCGTGCATCCAGCTCGAGCAGGCGGAAGCCGACGCGCTCGCGCAATGCCGCGCGCTCCGCGGGGGAGGGAATCCGCGCCTGCCGGCCGGGGCCGAAGCCCCACGCGTTCACGAGCGGGCCCGCGGTCGCGTCGAAGGCGCCGGCGCTCGCCTCGCTCACGCGGCGCGCGGCGGCGAGCACCGCGAAGGTCTGCGCCGAGAGCGCGAAGGGCGCGTCGGCGCGGTGGCGATTGAGGCGCGAGATCTCCGAGTCCGGCTTGAACGTGGACATGCGCGCATCCACCCGGGCGAGCGCCGCGTCCACCGCGTCGCGCGCCGCTTCTCCCAGCCGCCGCCCGCCCGCGGGGGCCAGGAAGCGCACGTCGTAGTACGTGCCCATCACCTCGCCCCCGAACCGGAATTCCGCGGGCCCGCGGGGGTCGAGGAGCCGGGTGCCCAGCGCGCCCGCCGCGCCCGCCCCGCAGAGCGCGAGTCCCGCCCCGAGCACCGCGCGGCGCGTGCGGAAGCGCTCGTTCGCCGGCGCGCTCATCGCGTCAACCCGTCCTTCATCACGCCGCCGTCGAGCGCCACCATCTCCGGGCGGATTTCGGCGAACGGGCGCACGGTGCCGCCGTATTCCCGGGCGAAGGCCTTGGCGTCGACCTCGCGGGCGAAGGTGGCCACCGTCGGGCCCATCGACCCGGTGCGGCGGCTGCCGAAGACGTAGTAGGCGCCGCGCGCGTCGATCCAGTGGCCCCGGGGCTTGTCCCACGACGCCTGCGCCATGTCCTGCGTGTAGGCCGCGGCCACCCGCCGCTGCTGCTCGGGCCGCAGCAGCGCCGAGAGCAGCTCGACCGTGTCGCAGTAGAACTCGGGGCCGCCGCGGTCGTACTGCACCTGGCCCTTGGGGCCGGGAAACTCGGCCACCTGCATGCCGTCCATCGCGCAGAGGGTCGCGTCGGTGAAGTCGAGCGCCGGCGGGGCGGCCAAGGGCGCGGCACAGGCCGCGGCGAGCGCCAGCGCGGCGAGCGAAAGGCGCGGGCGCGCGGTCTTGCGGGTGAAACGGGGCACGATCATCGGAATCTCCAGGTTGCGATGCCGAGCGGCACCAGGATCCATGCGACGAGGGCCGAGGCCTGCACGAACGGGCTCGCGAAGGCGGGCGGCACCACGGCGGCCAGGCCGTAGAGCCGCGCCACGTCGGCGAAGCCGAAGATGTTCACCATGCGGAAGGCGTCGGCGGGGTTGAGAAGCAGCAGCACGGGCGCGGTCCACGCGGCGAGACGAGCGCCGAGCGCCACGAGCAGCGCCAGGAGCACGAGGTCGTAGACCAGCACGAAGGCGAACCACGACACGATCGCCATGCCGCTCGCCCCCACGCGGGTGGAGGCGAGCACCGAGACCAGCACCGAGATGCTGAGGAACGCGAGCCCGAGCGCCACCGCGCTCGCCATGAACCCGGCGTAATGCGCGAAGGCGCCGGCGCCCGCATGGGCGGCCAGGAGCACGCCGACCACGCCGAAGCCCGCGACGGTGGAGGCGGCGAGCGCGCCGGCGAGGCCCAGGTACTTGCCGAGCAGCAGCTCGAAGCGGGTGATGGGCATGGTGAGCAGCAGCGCGAGCGAGCCGCGCTCGCGCTCCCCGACGATGGCGTCGTAGCCCAGCATCAGCGCGATCAGCGGCACGAGGTAGATCACGAGGCTCACGAGGCTGGCGATGGTGACGTCGACGCCGCGCAGGCCGACCGCGCCCTGCTGGGCGGCGCCGAAGTAGGCGATCGCCAGCGCGAAGACGGTGAAGACGCCGGCCACCGCGAGCGTCCAGCGGCTGCGCATCCGGTCCTGGAATTCCTTGGCCGCGAGGCTCGCGACGGGACGTAGGTCGAGGCGCATGCTCAGGCGGCCCTCCGGAAGCCGAGGAAGACGTCCTCGAGCGTGGGTTCCCGGACGATGATGTCGGCCAGCCCCGCGCCCAGGCCGGCGAGCGCGCCGAGCGTGGCGAGCTTCGCGCCGCGCGCGCAGCGGAACGTCGCGCGCGTGCCGCGGAACTCGGGCGGCTCGATGGCGAGCGCTCCCACGGCCGCGCGCAGCGCCGCCTCGGCCCCGCCGTGCAGGCGCACCTCGAAGGCAAGCGGCAGGTCGAGCGCGTCGCGCAGCGCCTCCACCGTCCCGGTCGCCTGCAGCCGCCCGCCGCTCATGAGCGCGAGGCGGTCGACCCGCTGCTCGACCTCGGCCAGCACGTGGGAAGTGAGCACGACCGTCACCCCGTCGGCGCGCAGCTCGTGCAGCACCGCGTAGAAGTCGGACACGCCCGAGGGGTCGAGGCCGTGGGTGGGCTCGTCGAGGAAGAGGATGCGCGGGGCGCCCAGCAGCGCCTGGGCGAAGAGCAGGCGCTGCCCCATGCCCTTGGAGTAGTGCCGCACCGGCCGGGCCGCCGCCGCCGCGAGCCCCACGCGCTCGAGCAGCCGCGGCGCCTCGTTCGGGTCCGCGCCCTTCAGCCGCGCGAAGAAGCGCAGCGTCTCCAGGCCGGTGAGGTTCGGGTAGAGGGAGGCGCTCTCGGGCATGAAGCCGATGCGCCGGCGCACCTCGCGGAAGCGCGGGCCGTGCACCGACACGCCCTCGATCGTGACGCTGCCGGAGGTGGGCCGCTCCAGGCCCAGCATCAGCTTGAAAAGCGTGGTCTTGCCGGCGCCGTTGTGCCCGATGAGCCCGAGCGCCTCGCCGGCGCCCACCGAGAGGGTGACGCCGTCCACCGCGCGCAGCGCGCCGAAGCGCCGCTCGAGCGCGCGGATCTCAATGACGTTCGGTTTCAATCCAGCGTCTCCAGTCGGGATGGTGGGGGATCATGCGGGGATGGGCGTCGACGACGCTGGGCGGGCGGAGAATCGGGAAGGCCTCGGCCACGAGCCGCAGCGCGTGCACGGCGGGGCTGTTGAGGAGCAGGCGCGCCATCGGGTAGCGCCACGTGAGCCGGTCCACGAGGTCGTTGGCCTCGTAGGCCACGTCGCCCGCGCCGTCGCCGTCGGCGTCCCAGCCCAGGTAGTTGCTCCAGAAGTTGCCCTCGTGCCCGCCCCATGCCTCGTCGCGGGTGGCCACGTAGCGCACCTGCTCGCGGTTGCCGACGAAGTCGTTGCCGTCGACCACGTTGCGGTAGGAGCCGGCCGCCACGTGGGCGCCCACGCCGTTGCCGGCGACGAGGTTGCCGCGGATCACGTTGTGCTCGGCGTCGTAGATGAAGAAGCCGCGCGCGTTGCCGGCCACCACGTTGTCCTCGATCACGGAGTCCTGGATCGAGCGCAGCATGATGCCGTGGTCGGTGTTGCCCCACGCCCGGTTGCCGCGCACCACCTGGTCGCGCACGTCCATCAGCGCGAGGCCTCCGCGGTTGTGGTACGAGTCGTTGTTCTCCCAGACGTTGTGCCAGGAGTTCATGTAGTGGGTGCCGTAGCGCACGTCGTGGATCCGGTTGCCGACGAACCGCGCGTGGTGCGAGATGTCCACGTAGATGCCGTCGCGCGTGAAGCAGATCTCGTTCGCCTCGATGCGGGCGCGCTCGCTCGCATAGAGCTGGATGCCGTTGCCGCGCTGGGCCGAGGCGTGGTCGCGCTTGCCGGTGATGACGTTGCCGCGCACCAGCGCGTCGTCCGCCTTCTGCAGCCAGATCCCGAAGAGGGTGTAGGCGAAGACGTTGCGCACGATCGCCACCCGCGCCGAGCCGGGCTCCACGTACACGCCGGCGTTCTGCGCCGTGAGGTCGTCGCCGCTGTCGCGCAGGATGAAGCCCTCGATCGTGACGTCGCTCGATCGCACGCGCACCACGTCGCCGGCGTTGCCGGCGCTCACCGTCGGGCGCCCCACGCCGCGCAGGATGAGGGGCTTGTCGACCACCAGGTGCCCCTCGTAGCGGCCGCGCTCGACCACCACGGTGTCCCCCGGGGCGGCGCGCGCGATCGCCGCGGCGATGGGCTCGCCGGGGCGCACCGTCCACTCGGCCGCCGTCGCGGCGAGGCTCGCCGCGGCGAGCGTCGCGGCGGCGGCCAGGCGCAGGACGTTCCTCAGTGCAGCCACCGCAGCGCCTCCGCGCCCGCGAGCAGGTGCAGCACGCCGGTCGAATGCAGCGCCGCGAAGAGCACGGCGCCGACGAGCAGGTTCTTGGTCGCGACGTAGGCGATGATGTCGGCCGGGCGTCCCGCGCCGGAAGTCCCGGCCCCACCACGGCCCTTCCTTGATCCACGGCAGGTTCACGAGGCGGCTTCCCACCTCGTAGACGCTCCAGCCGATCCACCAGCGCGATGACCGCCGCCGGCCCGATCCGCCCGGTGCCCGAGAGCAGCCACGCCACGCTCACCACGGCGGCGAGCGCGATGCCGGCGGCCTTGAGCATCCCGCGGCGGCCCGCCTCGTACCCGCGGCGCCACGGCAGCAGGTGGAACTTCGCCTCCTCCCACGCCCGGCGCAGCCAGCCCGCGTGCGGATGGGCGGCCCCGAGCGGCGCCCGCACGCCCTGCGGCACGGCGGGCGCCACGGCGGCGATCGGGACCACGCGCAGCGGGGCGAAGTACCCCTCGGGCGTGATGGGCGTGAGCGGCTCGCCGGCCTTGGCGCGCGCCTTGCGCTCTTTGGCGAGCGGCGGACACGCATGGTCGTCGTAGTAGAGGATCTGGCAGTCGAGGCACAGCAGGCACTCGCGCTGGTCGATGCGCCCGGCATCGTCGATCGCCTGCGCGCCGCAGCCCTTCTGGCACGCGTGGCAGGTGTCGCACTCGGCCTTGCGCTTCAGCCCGAAGTTGCGGAAGGTCGACGGGATCGCGAGCCCGGCGCCCAGGGGGCAGAGGTACTTGCAGAACGGCCGCTCCGAGAGCATCGACCACGCGAGCAGCGTGCCCCAGAAGAGCACGTAGGGCCACGAGCGGTTCCACACCCCGACGAGGAACGTCGTCTTGAACGGCTCCACCTCGGCCAGCTTCTCCGCGGTCCCCATCGAGTGGAAGGACACGGCGAGGAGCGCCACGAAGACCCCGTACTTCACCCACTTCAGCCGATGGTGCCAGCGCGGGGGAAGCTGGAACTGGAAGCGCCCGAGGCCCACGGCGCGGGCGAGCTTGTACACGACCTCCGAGAGCGCGCCGTACGGGCAGAGCCAGCCGCAGAAGAGCCCGCGGCCGACGAGGAACACGCCCACGATCACGAACCACCAGAACACGAAGATGAACGGGTCCGACAGGAACAGCTCCCAGTGCCACTCGAACAGGATCGCGTGGAACCACGTGAGCACCTGGGTCACGCTCGGCTGCGCCTTGAGGTAGAAGCCGACGAAGCCGATCGCGACCGCCCAGGTGAAGTAGCGGGGGACCGACACCCAGCGCTTGTCCCCGCGGTTGGCGCGGCGCACCAGCCGGTCGCGCGCGGCGTAGAGCGCGCTCACCGCGGCCAGCAGGACGACGAACGCGGCCAGCGGCCACGCCTTCGCCCGCCAGATCCCGACCCATGCGGCCTCGGGCTGCTCGATGTGCGGGCGCCCGCCCACGAGCGCGCGGTCCGGCAGCCAGTACTCGCGCTCGAAGTCCTCGAAGGTCTTCCTGCCCGTGGCCTTGTCCACCCGGTTGGCGAGGAAGACCATCTTCCACGGATAGGCGGCGCTGAACGCGCGGCCGCGGATGAAGAAGATGCCGCCCTCGGGCAGCCGCGGGGCGCCCGCGGCCTCGATGCCGTAGAGGTTGCGGTAGTCGGTGTCGCGGAAGGTGAAGGTGTCGTGGTCCTGGCGCAGGTGGACGCGGTCGAAGATGCCGCCGCGCACGAAGGCCGACCCCTTGAACGACGCCCTTCCCCGCGCGGCGATGAAGATCGCGTGCTCGCCGGGCGCGAGCTCGCGCAGGAGCGAGCGTAGGCCGCATCGCCGAGGACGTTGCGGCCCACGTCGGGCGCCACCAGGTCGCCGAAGTACAGGTCGATGTACGGCTGGCCGTCGTCCGGCAGGCCGAGCTCGGAGGGCTGCACCGTGAGCCGCCCGATGCTGCCCTCGTCGAGCAGCGCCTGCCAGCCCATCGGGCCGTGGTACGGGGCGAGCCTCGCGCGGTCGGGCGCGGCACGACCTTCACCAGGCCCACCTGGCGCGCGACCTCGTAGGCCGAGCGCATGATCGTCTGGTTCTCGGCGATCGCGGTGACGGTCGCCCCGCTGATCGCGTCGACGCCGTCCGGGTCGCGGCCTTCGGGGCCCTTGCCGATCTTCACCTTGTCCCCGGCGAAGCGCCCCACGTACTGGCGGATGAACCGCATGAGCTCCGACTCGGGGATGCCCACGAGCAGGATCGGCTCCGAATGCCGGAGCACCTTCACGCCCGCGATGTGGCCCGCGGCGTCCATGCCGACCAGGGTCACGACGGGCTTGCCCGAGTAGGCCGGGATCTTCGCGGTGTCGGTCGAGAGGAAGACGTAGCCCGCGAGCTCGCGCTTCGCGCCCCTGGTGCGGTACGCCTCGACGTAGGGTGGAGTGCCCTTGCGCGCGGAGAAGGCGTCGGCCCCGGGCATCACCTCCCGGCACGGCACGTAGGCGCACAGGTCCGGGTCGGAGCGCAGCCCTTCCGGCAGCGGCGCGTCGTAGGTGCCGGCGCTCGCGAGCGTGGCGGCGAGGAGCGCCGCGCACGCGATGAGGAAGGCCCGCGCGATGCTCAGCGCGGGGCGGGCCTCGCGCACGCCGGGGGCCCCTGGTGGATCACGCTTCAACGATCATGCGCCCGCGCATCTCGAGGTGCAGCGCGTGGCAGAAGTGCGTGCAGTAGTACCAGAAGACACCGGGCTTGTCGGCCTTGAAGGTGACCGACGCGGTCTGCTGCGGGTTGACGATGAAGTTGATGTCGTAGTGCTGCAGCCCGAAGCCGTGGGTGAGATCCTCCACGGTGTCGAGGTTGGTGAGGATGATCGTGACCTCGTCGCCGCGCTTCACGGTGAACTGCGGCATGCTGTACATCGGGGCCACCGAGGCGAGGTGCACCGTCACCTTGCGCCCCTTGCGCTCCACCCGCGACTCGTCGAAGCTCTTCATCGCGTACGGGTACTCCGACATGGAGTGGATCTGCTTCGTCTTGATGATGTCGCGCCGGACGATGATCGCGTCGTGGGGCTCCGGATAGGCGCTGTGGTCGTGGATGAGCTTCATCTTGTCGCCGCGAGACGTCGATCAGCTGCTCGGTCTCCACGTGCAGGGGGCCCACCGGCAGGAAGCGGTCCTTGGAGAACTTGTTGCCCGAGTTGAAGAACTTCCCGTCGGCCTCCTTCGTCTCGCCCATCGACGTGTAGCCGTGGCCCGGCTGGTAGTGCACGTCGATGCGGTCGAGGATCGGCTGGGCCTGCTTGTCGCCCTGGAACTTCGCGATCGCCTTGGCGATGTCCCACTTCACGATCTGGCTGTCGAGGAAGAGCGTGGTGTAGGCGTTGCCCCGCCCGTCGAAGGCCGTGTGCAGCGGGCCCAGGCCCACCTCGGGCTCGGCCACCACCGTGTCGCGCGGCTCCTTCACCTCGCCG
Source organism: uncultured beta proteobacterium (assembly GCA_963741815.1). Taxonomy (GTDB): domain Bacteria; phylum Pseudomonadota; class Gammaproteobacteria; order Burkholderiales; family Usitatibacteraceae; genus Usitatibacter. The sequence continues at coordinate 5,286 of CAVUJI010000002.1, read as the reverse complement.
GCGAACCACTTGTGGACCAGCTCCGTGGCGATCACGGTGGTCGTCGGCGAGAGCTTGCCCGAGCACACGAAGTACTTGCCGTCGGGCGTGATGTTCACGCCGTGCGGGTTCTTCGGCACCGGCACATAGCAGGTGAGCGCGGTCTTCGGGTCGCTGTTCGCCGCCTTCGTGCCGTCGACCACCGGCACCTTCGAGTCGCCGAGCGTGAAGGTCTTGCCCGCCTTCACCGCCGCCTCGATGCGGGCGATGTTCATGAACACGCACGCGTCGCGCTCGAGCGACCATCATCTCCTGGAAGGTGAGGCCGTTCTCGGTGTTGTACTGGTTGAGCGCCGCGAGCTTGCCGTCGTAGGAGGTGGCGCAGAGGTCCATGTTGCCGTCGACCTTCACCTGCCAGCGCACCTCCATGCTCTCGGCGTCGATGCAGGTGAAGAGGCACGCGTACTTCTTCGCGTCGTCCACGTCGCGGCCCTCTCGAGAACGGGATGTGGAACTCCGCGCCGCAGAACACGCGCGTGGTGTGGTTGACCGCCGGGTCGACCGGGTCGCGCTTGTCGGGGAAGATGCCGTGGAAGCCCTGCACGTTCGGCACCTCGGTGATGCGGTCGCACTCCATGGTAGTCGCCGCGGACGCGCGCCACGCGGGAGTTGAGCTTGTCGTTCACCCAGAAGTACCTGCCGTCGTAGGTGCCGTCGGTGTACGAGCCGTGCACGTGGTGCGTGTCGCCCGTGTGGTAGCGCAGGCTTCCGTCGGGCTTCGTGCCCAGGATCTTCTTCGACTCGTTGGTGATGCCCCAGCCCACCATCGGGTCCACGTTGAAGACGGGGATGCGCTTGATGGTGCGTCCCGAGGGCAGGCCGTAGATGCGCATCTCGCCGGAGTGCCCGCCGCTCGCCATGATGTAGTAGTCGTCGAGCTGCCCCGGGGGCACCTCGTAGCGCGCGCGCGCCTGTCCGCCGCCGGCTGGGGACGGCTCGGCGTTCGCGGTCCCCGCGGCCTGGCCCTCGCCGGCGTTGCCGCACGCGACGAGCGCCGACGAGATGCCGATGCCCGCCGCGCCGGCGATCGCGGTGCCGAGGAAGCTTCGGCGTGCCGTGCTCTCCGGCGGCTGGTCGTCGGTCTGCGGTTCGTTGGCGTCGCGTTGCATGCTGTCCTCTTCATGGCGTTGGGGAATGAGGACCATGGGACCACGCCACGGGCGCCGCGCTTTTGACGGGAATCAAAAAGGTGGATTTTTCATCCACCTTTTCCTCGCGCCCGGCGAGCGTGGGTGGAGAACGACGGGATGCGGCGCGGCGCGAGCGCCGCGGCGCGCCTCAGGCGAGGTAGTGCGCGATGGCGGCGAAGTGCACGGCGCTGCCCCCCATCACGAACAGGTGCCAGATGCCGTGCCAGTGGCGGAATCGCTCGTCGTACACGTAGAAGACGATGCCCGCGGTATAGACGAGCCCGCCGGCGGCGACCCACGCGAGCCCCGCCCACGACAGCGCGTTGGCGAGGGGGCCGATGGCCGCGAGCGCGGTCCAGCCCATCAGCAGGTAGATCGCGAGCGAGACCACGCGCGCGCCCCGGGCGAGCCAGACCTCCTGGACGATCCCGACGGCGGCCAGGCCCCAGGCGACGCCGAAGAGCGACCATCCCCACGGGCCGCGCAGCGCCACCAGCGCGAAGGGCGTGTAGGTCCCGGCGATCAGCAGGTAGATCGCGCTGTGGTCGAGCTTGCGCCAGACCGCCTTCGCCCGGCCCCGCGTGCTGTGGTAGATCGTCGAGGCCAGGTAGAGCAGGACCAGCGTCGCTCCGTACACCGAGAAGGTGACGATGCGCCAGGGATCGGCGCGCAGCGCCGCGGCCACGACGAGCATGGTCGCGCCCGCCAGCGCGAGGACCGCGCCGACGAGGTGGGTATAACCGTTGAAGCGCTCGCCGCGGTACATGCTCGGAGGCCTGCCTTGGTCCGCAGCGCGGATCGGCAGGGCGGCGTCGCGGCAGTGCTGGCGGAGAGAGAGGACTTAGAGTCTATATCCATAGATGTCCGGGCACATCCGAAATTTGACGGATAGCGCCAGAGGCCCGAAAAGGGTCCTGAACGGATCGTCCAACTTGATGCAGGCGCGTTCAGTAACAACCGCCTGCCGAATAGGGGTAGGAATATGGGTACTCGACAACTGAACCGCCTTTCAGTCGCCTTCGTCACCGCCCGCCGCAACCCTGGTTACTACTGCGACGGAGGCGGCCTCTACCTACAGGTTACCGGCAGTGGGTCGAAGTCTTGGATTTTCCGTTATCGAGACCTCGCCACGCGCAAGCTGCGCGATATGGGCCTCGGGTCCGTTCAAGACCTACCCCTGGCCGACGCCAGAAGGGCTGCTGGCGCACAACGCGCCTTGCTGGCGACCGAGGTTGACCCTATTGCTGCGCGTCGCGCCACGGCCCAGCAAAAGGCCCTCCAGGCGGCCCGCTGCCTTACATTCTCCGAATGCGCGTCCGGCTACATCGCCTCCCACGCGCCCGGCTGGAAGAACGCCAAGCATGGGCAACAATGGGTCAATACACTCGAAACCTATTGCGATCCGGTTCTAGGGGCGGTCCCAGTCGCGGAGGTGGATACCGGCCTAGTCTTGCGAGTCCTAGAACCCATCTGGCACACGAAGCCGGAGACAGCCAGCCGGGTACGGAACCGGATAGAGAACATCCTCGATTGGGCTCGCGCCCGGGGATATCGCGCCGGAGAGAACCCAGGACGCTGGAAAGGTCACCTGAACCAGTTGCTTCCGCCCAACCCCGCGCGGCAGCGGGTCAAACACCATAAGGCTATGCCATTTGTTCAGGCGGGCGCCTTCATCAAAGCGCTTCGCGAGCGGTCCTGCACGGCGGCGCTTGCCTTGGAGTTCACCATCCTCACGGCCGCTCGCACGAACGAGGTGCTTGGTGCGCTGCCCGAAGAGTTCGACCTCGATGCTGGAACTTGGATCGTACCCGCCAGCCGCATGAAAGCCGGAAAGGAACATCGTGTGCCTTTATCAGGCCGGGCGGTCGAGATTGCTCGGGCTGCCCTGTCGCTCGATGGGAAGTTCGTATTTCCGGGCGCTCGCTCTGGCCGTCCCCTCAGCAATATGGCGATGCTGAACCTGCTTGATCGTATGGGCGTCGGCTTTACAGTCCACGGTTTTCGTTCGTGCTTCCGCGATTGGGCGGCCGAGCAAACCAGCTTCCCTCACGAAGTCTGCGAGATGGCGCTTGCCCACACTATTCGAACGCGGCTGAAGCGGCCTACCGGCGCGGCGATCTCTTCCTGAAACGGCGTCTGCTAATGAATGCCTGGTCTGAGTTCGTCGCCCAGCCATTCATAACAAACGATGTCGCTGCCATCCGCGCTGCGGCTTAGGTTGGAAGTTCGACAACCCAGCCACTTGGGGTCTGTTTGTAAGCGACAGAGGGGGCGCGATACACTTCCAGTCATCACTGGACGTCACTGGCTCTTCGCTTGCCCTCGGGGAAACCCTCTCGCCCACCCAATTGGGACGTTTGGACCCATGCGCCGCGCGTAAAGGCATGGGAGGCTATCGCACTCTCCCTGATCTCGACCCGCGCGACGTCCTTGTCAATCCCCATGCCTGGATGGCGGGTGGCCCAACAAACTTCCTGCATATGGAGGGAGCCGCCTTTGAGGACCGATTGGAGGTCCTCCGGCGGAACATCGAATCGTTTGACGTTGGGTCAGACGGCATAGTCACGCCCGACTATCGTCGGATTCGCACGGCCGATTTCGTCGCATGGGCTAAAGAGCTAGGGTGGACGATGCCGCCCACCCTGGAGAAAATCACAGCCTCCGCGCCCGCAAATCCGCCGCCTGCGACATCGGCAGACCTCTCGACGCCTGAAAGAAACTCCCTCCTGAAGCTAGTTATCGGGATGACGATTCGCGGCTACTCATACGACCCTAAGGCGCTCAAGAGCCCGACTGCGACCGAGATCGCGACCGACCTCACCGAGCTTGGCATCGGCCTCGACGCTGATACCGTGCGCAAGTACCTCCGCGAAGGCGCCGAGTTCCTCCCAGGCAGTTCGCTAAGCGGCAAGACTGAAAAGCGCTAAGACGAAATCGTCCTGAGCTAAGGCGATTTCGCCCAAGTTCAGCATAAGCCGTCGCAGGATGGCGCCGTCCTTCATCAGACGGAGCCATACATGAAAGCGCGTTCTACCGAAGCCGTTCTGCGCCTGCCGCAAGTTCGTCAGCGCTCGGGTTGTCCCGCAGCACGATCTACGCGTTGGCGGCAATGGGTAGGTTTCCTGGCCCGATCAAGCTCGGTTGCCGGGCCGCTGGCTGGTTGGCGAGTGAAATTGACGCATGGCTCGCCGCCCGGGTCGATGCCAGCCGCGGACGCTGAAGCCGAATGGCGAACGATCAGTCCAAACTATCGACTAGTCAAGATTCACTTTAACTATTCAGTCGAGGACGTCTCGGCACTGTTCGGAGTCCACAAGAACACCGTGCGTGAGTGGCTGCGCCGGGGACTTCCGACCATTGATAGAAAGCGACCCTTGCTCATCCTAGGCAGCGACCTAGCGAGCTTTCTCAAGAGGCGCCGCGAATCTGCAAAGCGGCCCTGCAAGCCGGACCAGCTCTATTGCGTGAAGTGTCGGCGACCTCGCACGCCGGCGGGGGGCCTAGTCGAGTTTAGGCTGCTTCGGGAACCCATCGGGAACCTCATCGCGATCTGTCCAATGTGCGATTCCATGATGTACCGCCGCGCCAATCGCCAAAAAATGGCAGCGATTTTCGCCGGAATGGAGGAAACTTTACCGGTAGCGGAATTGCACATAAGCCAGCGGGCGACACCCTCCCTAGATTGTGACTTCACAAGGGCAGCCAGCACCCATGCCAACTCCCACTCCACAGAATGAGCACATCAAGAGACGATACTCGCTTTCCTACGGGAGGCGTACAGGCAGAGTGACGTCTCGGTTGATGCAGCAGCGAAGGCCATCGCGGTTCGAACAGGAACGCGCCATCGCGACTTCCGCAACTTCCACTACGAACAAGCCATAACGTTCAAGCGCGCCCTTCGTGATACCCCCTAAGGTCCGAACTGGCGTGAGATTGAGCGCTGCAACCTTGGCAACCACGCTTGCCCACGTCAAACGGTTCTTCGTATGGCTGGCTGGCCAATCCGGCTACAGATCGAAGCTGAAATACAGCGATGCGGAATACTTCAACCTGACCGGGAGGAGATGCAGATCGCCACAGCACGGCGTAATCGGCCAGGGCCGACTCTGGAGCTGGA
>CAVUJI010000001.1:0-802545 GCA_963741815.1 uncultured beta proteobacterium | reverse complement strand
CGCCGTGGCTTCGTTTGGCCAGGGGCAAGCTGTGGTGGCGCATGTGGCTGCGGCTGAGCATCGCTTCGTGAAGCTCGGCCTCGGTCCGCACGTTGCCGCATCGTGCGAAGGTCCCTGTGGCAGCCATCACGCGAATCTCATGCGCTCGAGGTGGCTCACGGAGGCGACGACGTATAACTTCTCGTTCGAGCGGACGTATTGGCTGCCTACGCCTTCGGCTCGGCAGCCGGCCGCTCAACTCGTCGTTAGATGGCACCGAAATGGCGCTGAGCGAATTTGAGCAAAGGCGGTGCGAGCGGATTGTTGGCGCCTATGTCCAGCGCAAGCGGCCGCCTCCGCATATTCGCCCCGAACTAGATATCGGCTTTCGACTCACGGGCCAGAGCGTCGAGATTTTTGAGATTCGACCTCGGTGGAAAGAGCCGAGCGAAAAGATGGAGCATTCAGTGGCGAAGGCCACCTATGTCAAGACCGAAGAAGCCTGGCGCGTATTTTGGCAGCGTGCCGATCTGAAATGGCATCGCTATGAACCGGCTCCGCTGGTGAAGTCCTTGGAGGAGTTCGTGAAGGTCGTCGATGAGGACCAATACGCGTGCTTCTGGGGCTAACGGTGCCATCTAACAACGCGTTGGAGCGGACCGGGGAACAGCGTGGGCCGCGTCTGGCCGCGGCATCGGCATCGTGGCCGGCCGCTCAACTCGGTCGTTAGCAGTCATGAAAATCGTCGCGAGTTTGAGTTGCATCGTCAGTAGACTAGTGGCGCGCACACAACTGCAGAGCAATGCATCTGATGACGGCAATGCCTACTACAACCGGGGCCTTTCCGCATTCTTGCCGCGAACGGCGTCGCAAACTCAGTGCAGCCCGGCGTGGTGGTGCCTTTCCGAGGGCGAGGCGCCGAAGGTCAAAGCGGCCGGCGAGAGCTGGATCGCCTTCTTCGAGGTAGCGGACACACTGCGAAATGCATGCCGATGAGGCAGGCAGTCGTGGTCTGGGCCTCGCGTGAGAAGCTGCCGTTCGAGGTACACGACACATATAGGCTTCGATGGTCGACCATCTTCCGAATGATCAATATCTGTTCATTTTCGCAGGCCGAAGTGGAATCAACTGACGAAAGCTATCGGAGGCGCACACGCATCGGAGCAGTGTCGAGGCGAAGCGCATGACCGCTAACAACGCGTTGGAGCGGACCGTGAGGCATGGTGGGCCGCGTCTGGCCGCGGCATCGGCATCGTGGCCGGCCGCTCAACTCGGTCGTTAGCCGTCATCGAATAGACCGTGAGTTCCGCCATCTCCTTCCTGGTGCCGTGCGGAATCATCGCCGTGGCGAAGCATCCCGTCTCATGCTCAATGTCGTGCCACCCAATGGCGTCTATGGCTTTCGGACACGAGCAAACCCTCGCGAATCGCGAGCTGTGGTTCCGTGCCAATCGCTTTGCGGGGTACGCACTTTTCATCGCCGCAGGGACAAGCGCCGCCGTCTTCGCAGTTCATCCCGAATACTCATCGGGGCGCTCGTTCATCGGGTTGCTCGTGTTCGTTGTGCCATTGGTCATTGCACTGGCGGCCAGCTTTGCGTACGTTCGGCGGGTCAGTGGTGGGGGCAAACGATGACGGCTAACCACGCGTTGGAGCGGACCGTGGAAGCAGCGTGGGCCGCGTCTGGCCGCGGCACGGTCATCGTGGCCGGCCGCTCAACTCGGTCGTTAGGCAGCAACAACAACGGGCGTAAATGGCGGCATGCGTGAGATCAGCCGCTTTCTCGGAATTGTGATTGCGATGTACTACCGGGAACATGGGCCGGCACATTTTCGCGCTATCTATGGCGAGTTCGAGGTAACGGTTGAAATTGAGACCGGCCACGTGAACGGCACTTTCCCGAAGAGGGCTGAGTCTCACGTAATGGAGTGGTCGGAGCTTCATCGCACGGAACTCCTCGCTGCCTGGACGCTTGCTCGCGACAATCGGCCGCTCCCGAAAATTGAACAGTTGGCAGTGAACCATGATTCCTCGAGTCACCGAAGCTCGCTACGTTTCAGGCCGCACCGTCTGGCTTCGCTTTACGATGGCGCGGAGGGTGAAGTTGACCTTGCCGCCGAGATTCACGGGGAGGTCTTCGAACCGTGCGCGACCTCGAGTACTTCCGCCGGTTCGAGGTCAACCGTGAGCTAGGCATCGATCGTGTGGCCGAACGGCGGCCGAATTTGCGCCCGAGTTTCTGCGTGCATCCGTCAAGGTTGCTGCCTAACAACGCGTTGGAGCGGACCGTGAGGCATGGTGGGCCGCGTCTGGCCGCGGCATCGGCATCGTGGCCGGCCGCTCAACTCGGTCGTTAGACAGCACTTCGAGGCGCTGTGAGTCGTGGAATCAGGCAAACAGCGAGAGCGCGCCGGAGCTTCGTGCCTTGGCGGGCGACGGCTATATCGAATGGGAACTCGGTCGCGCTGTGGTCCATGTATCAGACGTGCCCGAGGAAATGCTAGTCGCACGCGGCGTCGCAATTGGAGCGATCTCTGTGGAAAGGCTGTCTCCGGGACTCCGCGAAAAGATGCGTCAGTCAATTGAGCACTTTCGAAAGGAAGGCAAAAGTGCTGTCTAACCACGCGTTGGAGCGGACGTGAAGCAGGGTGGGCCGCGTCTGGCCGCGGCATCGGCATCGTGGTCGGCCGCTCAACTCGGTCGTTAGCCAGCATCCGGTTCGGGAAGTGACGAGCATCGCTAAAATCTGACAACAAGGGAGGACATATGAAGACGTTTTTCCTTTCGCTCGCGGCCCTAGCCGAGTGGCATGTGCGCCGTTCGTGCAGTTCTCCCAACGGGCCCTGATACGTTCGCCGTAGAAACTGGCCAATCGTTCTATGGGCCGCCACAAGCTGGCGCTTTCTGTGCGCAAATGGGGAAGCAGGTGCTAATTACGAACACCCAGCAACGCTTCGACGGGGCTACCACAGTTTTCCGCTGTCGGCAATTCGAAGATCCTCAATACCGGCGGCCCGAGTACGAACGATCCGCCGGACGTCATCATCCAGGACAATCGCCGTCGGCAATGGGAATGAATGACTGGCTAACCACGCGTTGGAGCGGACCGTGAGGCATAGGTGGGCCGCGTCTGGCCGCGGCATCGGCATCGTGGCCGGCCGCTCAACTCGGTCGTTAGACCTCATAGGGACAATGTCGTTCGTATGCCACTCAAAGCCACGACGGCACCGCTATCGGGAGTCGCCTGGTTCGACGCAAGCGAAATGGCTCACCTCAAGTCGAAGTGCCGCGCTAGAGCGATCGTGAGCTCATCCGACGACACTTTGCGAACGATTGGAAGCGTAAATGCGGAGGACGTGTCGCGCGCCGGGCGAAAATTGCGGCTGGAGGGAGTTCTCATGCGGTAGCCTTGAAATGGGCTTGCTACCTGAATTGAGGCCAGGATGGAGAGCACCTACTCGCTTGGTGCTTGCTCAAAGGCAGTTGAGGGATCACGCGAACCGAGCTGGAAGTTCGACGACAACACGAGCGCATAATTGATGAGCGATTTGGCTTCGCTGCGAGCGGTGAAGCGTCGGGCCATCGATTGAGGGCTAGTACGACTCTATCCAGATGAGCCTAATCAACAATGAGGTCTAACCACGCGTTGGAGCGGACCGTGGAACAGCGTGGGCCGCGTCTGGCCGCGGCATCGGCATCGTGGCCGGCCGCTCAACTCGGTCGTTAGAAGTCATGGAAGCCTCTCCGCTTCAGAGACTCGAGAACATGGGCTTCCGTAAGTGTGGCGAGTGGAAGCACGATGCGGATTGCGTCAAATGCTCTCTAGTCGACCAGGCATCAGCGCCAAACGTCCTTTACGCGTTTGTGTCGGAGGGGCTTGTCCTCTACATCGGAAAGACCGTGCGCTCTTTGAAGCAGCGCATGTACAACTATCAGAATCCTGGCCCCTCACAGCTAACGAGCAAACGCGGCAACGAACTGATTAAGGGGTTTCTTGCGCGGGGCAAATCGGTGGACGTCTACGCGCTCCCCGATAATGGACTGCTCCGTTATGGAGGGTTTCACGTAAATTTGGCGGCCGGCCTCGAGGATGCGCTCATCAGGGACTTGAAGCCGAAATGGAACAAAACGGGGACATGACTTCTAACAACGCGTTGGAGCGGACCGTGAGGCAGCGTGGGCCGCGTCTGGCCGCGGCATCGGCGTCGTGGCCGGCCGCTCAACTCGGTCTATAAGGACTTCCCCGAATTGTTCAATGGGTTTGAACGATAGTTGCCGCCTTTCTGGACTCCACATCGCTTCAGCAATTGAAACAGAGTCGGACTGCTGGTCTATAACCGGCCTTATGTTAACGAGCGACGAGGCGCTCCTGGCCCGAATGCAAGCCGCACGCCCGGTCCTCGATCGTTAGTCGGCCTCACCTTCAGCCCCAAAGTTGATCAGGTTTTCCGAGCGTCGGTCTGACCTGTTTCTTGCCGCGAAGGCAGCCCCTCCAGTTGAAGTTGTTTCTACACCTCGACTTGCGTCACGCGGCGCGGTAATCCGTCTTGCGCGTGAGCAACGCCCACAAGATCCGCGCATTCTTGGCGGCCAGCGCCACGACGGCGCGGTGATAGCCCCGACGCTCCTTCACTGCCAAAGCCCATCGGCTCAACTTGTCGCTTCGGCCGGCCGCCATCTGCAGCGCGGCCCGAGCACCCATGATCAGCAGCGTTCGCAAATAGGCATCGCCGCGTTTGGTGATTCTTCCCAGGCGTGGCTTGCCCCCGGTACTCCACTGCCGCGGCACCAACCCGAGCCAAGCGGCGAACTGCCGGCCGTTGGCAAACTCGTGCGCGTGACCTACGGTCGCCACGGTCGCCAAGGCGCCCAAGGGACCCACGCCAGGCACCGTCATCAGACGTCGCGTAGTCTCCCCCGACCTGGCGATCGCCTCGAGCTCGCGTTCGTAGCACCCGATGCGTTCATCCAGAACCGCAAGGTGGCCGAGAAGATCGCCCACAGCGGTGCGTGCGAGGGCGGGCAATGCCTCCGCGGCAGCTCTCGCACCACGGCGCACTTCGGCCGCACGCGCCGGCAACACGGCTCCGAACTCGGACATCAGCCCGCGGATCCGATTGATCGTCGCGGTGCGCTCCTCGACAAAGCCCTGCCGCACGCGGTGCAGCGTGAGCACCGCCTGCTGCTCCGCGCTCTTCACCGGGACGAATCGCATCGATGGCCGCTGAACCGCTTCACAGATCGCCTCCGCGTCGTTGCCGTCGTTCTTGCCACTGCGCCGATAGGGCACAACGAAACGCGGCGCCATGATCCTCACCGCGTGGCCCAGCGCCTGGAATCGGCGCGCCCACTCGTGGGCGCCGGAACAAGCCTCCAACCCGATCAGACAGGCGGGCAGCTGCGCTACGAGCGACATCAGTCGCGCCCGGGTCACCGTCTTGCGGATCAGGACCCGCCCGGCATCATCCACGCCATGAAGGCTGAAAACGTTCTTTGCGAGGTCGATTCCCACCGTAGTAACCTTGTCCATGACTTCCCCTCTCGAAAGACTGTGTGTGGAAACTCAATCTTTGCACCTAGTGCTACTGCGGGACGGGGAAGTCCCTTTCATTCGTTAGACCAGCAATGAAGAGAGCCGCCGTCGAGAAATTGCGCACAATGCACGTATGGCGCAGCCATCTCCGCACGCATCGCGCAGAACCGGTGGCTTGCGTTTGCGAGCTCCAGGTCGGCCGCTTTCGCAAGGGCCAGCGCATCGGTGGCTGCGGCAATCCGCGGTGCTGGGTGTGCCACGCTGAAAAGTTGGGCCGCATGCCGAAGCTCAGGCAGCTCAGGGCAATGGTTACGTTCCAAGAGGGGCTGGCGGAGTCATTGCTGGCTAACAACGCGTTGGAGCGGACCGTGAGGCATAGTGGGCCGCGTCTGGCCGCGGCACGGTCATCGTGGCCGGCCGCTCAACTCGGTCGTTGGGCGTCATTCTCAGGAGGGGGCCGTCAATGAAGCGGATTACTGCCTTGGGCGCGGCGATGTTACTCACATTGCTGGCGGCGTGTGACCAGATTCAAGATCTCACCGGCCCGTCTCCAGAGAAAGTATTGACGGCGTACTTCGACGCAACCAAGGCAGGCAATTGGGACGCGGCGTATGCCCATATCTCTACACAAGACCAAGCAGCAAAGCCATTAGCCGACTACAAGTCGGAAACGACCGGGGACCATGCGCTTGCCGCTGCCGTCTTGAGCAAGACTTCTTACAAGGTGCTTTCTGTCGAAAAGCAAGGTAATCGTGCAAAGGCGAGCGTTGAGGTAACGAGCCCTGACCTAACCGGCATGTTCGCGGAACTGTTTCAAAGTGCATTGGCCTCGGCTTTCGGTGGAAAGCCGGCTTCCGACGTTCAGAAGCAAATGGCGGAAAAGCTTCAAGCGGGAAAACTACCGACCAAGACCCAGAAAGAAGAATTCGCGTTAGTTCGCGAAGAAAAAGGGTGGCGAGTCTTCTTGGACTGGGCCACCAAGAAACAGGTTGCCAGCTTACTTGCTGATGCGGAACAACTAAGAAAAGAACGGAAACTACCTGCGGCGCGCGACAAGTACGACGCCGTGTTAAAGCTCGATAGCAAGGTTGTTGAGGCTCAGAAAGGTCGAGATGAAGTTGGCCGCGAGATAGCGGTATTTGAGGAAAAGCAAGCGTACGTCGCGAATGTCGAACTATATGACTTCAAAGCGAGGTACTACGACAGCTACTTGGAACGGCGCATCCCGGGTGTCGAGTTCAAACTGCGCAATAAAGGCAATCGCAGCCTTCGGAAAGTCGAGGTCACTATCTACTTTCAGGACGGCTCTGGCGCGGTAATCGCCGAGCAAAAATACAACCCGGTGCTCGTTACGAAGTACTCGTTTGGGGGCGACAACAAGCCGCTTCGGCCAAACTACATTTGGCAGCTAGAACGCGGGAAGTTCTACCAGGCGAAGTCGGTCCCGACCGAATGGAAGGAAGGCGCTGCAAAAGCGCAGGTCACGGACATCGAATTTGGCGACGGAACCGAGTAACTATGACGCCCAACAGCGCAGTGCACCGGACGCGCGCAAGAGCGGCGCGCGCCGGTGACTGCGAACGTTAGCCATCAACAATAGGGGGAGTGCTGAAATGAAAACCGGCTGCTTCATCGCGATCGGCATCGCGGTCATCTCATTTACCGCGCAGGCCATCGACGGCCACAACGGCATAAAGTTTGACATGACGAAAAAGCAAGTCGAAGAAAAGGGCTTTTTCTGTAATCCCCCAAAGCGGCCCGACCCGCTGGTCATTGCTGAGTGTCACCATATGGACATGACAGGGGTTGCTTTCGGAATCCCCGCGAAAGATTACGAAGTTCGAATTGGCACTTCGAATCGTGTTGACGAAATAAAAGCGGAACTGATCGGCTTGAGGAGCCTATCCGACGTAATTGAGTTGCACCAGAAGATTGAGAAGTTGTTTCCCACAAAGGATGAGGCCGGAACTCACAGTGAAAAGGGCATGTACACGCGCGACGAGTGGCGAGCGAAGGATAACTCCGGGGTGTCGCTGTTCATGGCCTCGGCGATTCCGCCAATCACAAAGGCCGTTGCTCGACTGACGTTCTACAGCCCGCGCTCAATGGAGGAAATAGACAAGGTGCGCGCCGAGCGAGCGAAGAAGCCCTCGACCAAGTCGGGGGAGCACAAGGCGCAATAGGTTGTACAACCCCCAGCGGAGCGTCGCGAATGACATTCATAGAGTCCTTAAGGCAAGCGGTGAAAGAACATCGCGTCCCACCGATCTTTACGAGTTCTGATTTGCGAGCGGCAAAGATTGAGGATCCAAATCACAATCTCTCAAATTACGACAAGAAAAATCCCGGGTCGCTGAATAGAAAGGTACTTGTGTCAGCCGAGATTAAAGGTGAGACCTACTACACATTCGATGAGCAAGTGTTTGATTGAGGGGGTCGTGGTGAGTTGATGGCTAACAACCCGTTGGAGCGGACCGTGAAGTACCGTGGGCGCATCGTGCTCGCATTGGATTGCTTGCTCGCCGATGCGCAACTGCGGTGGTGGTCGGCCGCTCAACGCGGGCGTTAGATTGCAAGCAAAGCGCCGTGCCTGATAGCAAACGCCGAGTCCTTGGAATCACGTTCGGGGTAATTTGCTTGATCATCGGCCTCGGAACCGCGGTTTCGTCGAGCGCCCTTCTCCGCATGTGTCGCACAGATTGCTGGTTCAATGGCCTGCTATATGCGTTCTTCGACGATCACTGGGGCAAGTTCATGCTTGGGGGGCTGTGGTACTTGGGCGGCGCCTGGCTCATTTACCGAGGAGTCGTGGGTTCGCGTGCAACTCGCCATAAGGGGTAAAGGCTTGCAATCTAACAACGCGTTGGAGCGGACCGTGAGGCATTGTGGGCCGCGTCTGGCCGCGGCATCGGCATCGTGGCCGGCCGCTCAACTCGGTCTATAAGGACTTCCCCGAATTGTTCAATGGGTTTGAACGATAGTTGCCGCCTTTCTGGACTCCACATCGCTTCAGCAATTGAAACAGAGTCGGACTGCTGGTCTATAACCGGCCTTATGTTAACGAGCGACGAGGCGCTCCTGGCCCGAATGCAAGCCGCACGCCCGGTCCTCGATCGTTAGTCGGCCTCACCTTCAGCCCCAAAGTTGATCAGGTTTTCCGAGCGTCGGTCTGACCTGTTTCTTGCCGCGAAGGCAGCCCCTCCAGTTGAAGTTGTTTCTACACCTCGACTTGCGTCACGCGGCGCGGTAATCCGTCTTGCGCGTGAGCAACGCCCACAAGATCCGCGCATTCTTGGCGGCCAGCGCCACGACGGCGCGGTGATAGCCCCGACGCTCCTTCACTGCCAAAGCCCATCGGCTCAACTTGTCGCTTCGGCCGGCCGCCATCTGCAGCGCGGCCCGAGCACCCATGATCAGCAGCGTTCGCAAATAGGCATCGCCGCGTTTGGTGATTCTTCCCAGGCGTGGCTTGCCCCCGGTACTCCACTGCCGCGGCACCAACCCGAGCCAAGCGGCGAACTGCCGGCCGTTGGCAAACTCGTGCGCGTGACCTACGGTCGCCACGGTCGCCAAGGCGCCCAAGGGACCCACGCCAGGCACCGTCATCAGACGTCGCGTAGTCTCCCCCGACCTGGCGATCGCCTCGAGCTCGCGGTCGTAGCACCCGATGCGTTCATCCAGAACCGCAAGGTGGCCGAGAAGATCGCCCACAGCGGTGCGTGCGAGGGCGGGCAATGCCTCCGCGGCAGCTCTCGCACCACGGCGCACTTCGGCCGCACGCGCCGGCAACACGGCTCCGAACTCGGACATCAGCCCGCGGATCCGATTGATCGTCGCGGTGTCTGGCGTCAACTACTTTTTCCGATGACGACAACTAAAATTGCCGCCTATTACGCCGCCGTCTCAGCGGCGGCGCGTGATTTCGACTTCGCACCGGCCGCCTTGGCGCGGTAGCTCTCGACCGCCATCAGATCCAGAACGACGCTGTGGTGGACGACGCGGTCGATGGCCGCCAGCGTGGTCATCGGGTCCTTGAAGATGCGATCCCATTCCGAGAACACGAGGTTGGTCGTGATCACGACGCTCTTACGCTCGTAGCGCTCGGCGAGGAGCGTGAACAGGACTTCCATTTCGTCGCGGTCGTGCTGGACATATCCGATATCGTCCAGGATCAGGCACTCGAATCGATCGAGTTTGGCGAGCTCCTGGGGCAAGCGCAGATCGCGCTTGGCCGCCAGCAACCGTTGCACCAGGTCGCTGGTGGACGCGAACAGCACCGGGTGACCATGCTCGACGAGCTCGTGGCCGAGGGCACAAGCAAGATGGCTTTTGCCGGCGCCGGGTCGACCCACGGCCACGACGTTGATCGATTCGGTGAGGAAGCTGCCATCCCGCAAGCGTTCGATCTGCATCCGCACTGCCGGAGCGAAGCGCCCGAGATCGAGCGCACGGAAGGTCTTTCCCGTCAGCAGCCCCGAATGGTTGCGCAGGCGCTCGACGCGCCGCGCCGATTTGGCCGCTCGTTCGGTGCGGGCGAGCTCGAGCAGGAAGGTCTCGTGGCTGAGCCCCTCCTTGGCGGCGCGTAGGGCGGTGTCCTGGACCGCGCTCGCCATCGCACCCAGGTTGAGCCCCCGCAGCAGCTCCAGCAACTCTTCGCGCGGGCTAGACATGCTGACCCCGCGAGGCGAGCAGCGTGTCATAGCCGCTCAGGTCGACCGTTGTCTTGGCGATCGCCGGCGTCGAGGCAGGCTTGTTGCTCCCTGCGAGATCGCGCACCGCGTCGAAGCTCGGCGTGCGGCCGACCTCGAGCAACAGCTTGATCGCGAGCTCGACTTCGGCTTCCGAGGTGCTGGCCGCCAAGTGCAGCAGCCGCAGATATTCGGCGTCGGCCCTTGTCGGCTTTGCCTCGAGCAAGCTGTCGTAGGCGCAGCGGAACACGGTGGTCGGGAACAACTCCTCGCGGTAACAGTAGTTCGCGAACGCACCCGGCTTGCGCACCAGCGACCAGATCAGGTGGCGGTAATCGATCCGGTGCCGGTTGCGCCCCGACAGGCGCGGCAGCATCAGCACTTGCACCGGGCCGTGATAGAGCTCGAGCGTCTCGGAGCGCACGCGCACCTTGAGCGTGGCGCCGATGAGACGCGAAGGCACCGAGTAGTGGTTGAGCAGCACCCGGATGAGGCTAAAGCGCGACACCCGCACCGTGATCTCGCGGGTGAAGTCCAAGGGTGCCGCAGGCAGCGGGCGCAGTGCCGCGCGATCGGCTTCGAAGCGCTCGGAGCGCGTGAGGTTGCGCTGCCGGATCAACTCGGCCAGGAAGCGCTCGTAGGCGCCGCGATCGGCAAAGTCGCGGCTGCCGCGCACCCGCAGCGCCTGATCCACCGCTTGCTTGAAACGGAAGTGCGATTGTTCGACGTCGCCGTTCTGATGCGCCTGACCGGCCGTGTTGGCCGACGGCTGCATTCCGTAATGGGCCAGCACCGCTCGGTAGTTCTGGGTAAATTCGTGCAGACCGTCGCGGTCCAGATCACGCACCGCGGCGGTCAGGTTGTCGGTGCGGTGCCACTCGGGCACGCCGCCGATTTGCCATAGACAGCTCTCGAGCCCCTCGGCCAACGCCTCGAAACTCTCCGAGAAACACACACGCGCCGCTTCCACATTCGAGTAGGTGAGCACCAAGTGATAGACCAGATGCGGAAACGGCGTGCCGGCGAGGCTCACGCCGAGCGCGTTCATGGAGGTGAAGTCGGACTGCGCCATGCGTCCCGGCTGATGCTGCTGCGGGAACATCACTTCCTGTCCCGGTCCGTGGCGAACCCGCCACGCCTGCACATGGCGCTGCAGCGTGCGCAATTGTCCTTCCTGATAACGCCCCGGGAACGCCGCGCACAGCAGCGCGAACAACGTCTTCGTCTGCAGCGCCGGATCATCGCAGATCTGCGCCTCGACCCACGGCCAGTCGCCGGCGAACGGATCGTCGCGCGTGCGGTGCTTGCGCGGCTTCTTCATCTGGCTCAGCAACTTCCCGGCCTGCTCGTACTTGCGCGCGGTGCGCTCGCTCACCCCCGCCCTGGCCGCCGCCAGCTTCTGACTCACTCCCTTGCCGCGTTCATCGATCAACAATTTGATTTCTCCGTCTTTTTTCATGCCGGCTCCGGTTGGAGCCGCATGATAACGAGGGCGCCGAAGCAGCCCTCTCAACCGGCAAATCTAATTGTCGCCACCGGCATTTCTAATTGTCGCCAGACAGTCGCGGTGCGCTCCTCGACAAAGCCCTGCCGCACGCGGTGCAGCGTGAGCACCGCCTGCTGCTCCGCGCTCTTCACCGGGACGAATCGCATCGATGGCCGCTGAACCGCTTCACAGATCGCCTCCGCGTCGTTGCCGTCGTTCTTGCCACTGCGCCGATAGGGCACAACGAAACGCGGCGCCATGATCCTCACCGCGTGGCCCAGCGCCTGGAATCGGCGCGCCCACTCGTGGGCGCCGGAACAAGCCTCCAACCCGATCAGACAGGCGGGCAGCTGCGCTACGAGCGACATCAGTCGCGCCCGGGTCACCGTCTTGCGGATCAGGACCCGCCCGGCATCATCCACGCCATGAAGGCTGAAAACGTTCTTTGCGAGGTCGATTCCCACCGTAGTAACCTTGTCCATGACTTCCCCTCTCGAAAGACTGTGTGTGGAAACTCAATCTTTGCACCTAGTGCTACTGCGGGACGGGGAAGTCCCTTTCATTCGTTAGACGTCGTGCAAGGGGCCGTCTAGAATTGACCAATGCGCTTCGAATGGGACAGCGAGAAGGCGGCGAATAATCTCCGCAGGCACCGCATCTCATTCGACGAGGCGGCCACCGCGTTCTTTGACCCGCTCTCGATGACGGTCCCAGATCCGGACCACTCCGCTGGAGAGCGGCGATTCATCACCATGGGTGCCTCCTCGCGCGGTCGCCTTATCGTCGTGGCGCACACCGAGCGCGGCTCAACCCTTCGAATCATCAGTGCAAGATTGGCCAGCGCCTCAGAGCGCAAACGCTATGAAACCTAAATCCGGCCGTGTCGCCGAAATGCGCCCCGATTACGACTTCTCGAATGCCGTGCGTGGGAAGTATCACAATCGCCTGGCCAAGGAAGGTTCGAACGTCGTCGTACTGGACCCCGATATCGCGAAGGCTTTTCCCGACTCCGCATCGGTCAACGAAGCATTGCGGGTGGTGCTCAAGGCGGGGCGGACTGCACGACGTCTAACAACGCGTTCGAGCGGACCGGGCAAGGTCGTGGGCCGCAGCGGCGCGCCGAAGAAATGATGCGCGCCGCTACGGCAACCGCATCGTGGCCGGTCGCTCAACTCGGTCGTTAGCGGGCCGCGAAGCAGCGGGGCTAGAATATCGTCTGGGGTGCGCGAGCGGAGGTGGTCGTGGCTAGGAACTTTGCCGAGATTCAACGTGAGCTGTCCGAGCTCCCGGCCGACGAGCGAGCGAAACTTGCTCTGGCGCTAGTTGAGTCACTTGAGCCCGAGGACGAAGGCGACATCGCGGAGGCTTGGCGTGTCGAGGCGGAGCGGCGTTACGAGCAATACAAACGTGGCGAAGTTCAGGCCATTCCAGGAGATGAAGTCTTCGCCACAATTCGCAGCCGCCTGCGCTCGGGGTGACTCGCGCACGCTTCCTGCCCGAGGCCGAGGACGAATTTTCCGAGGCTGTGCAGTTCTATGAACGGGCCGAAATCGGATTGGGCGCCGCCTTCACGCTGGAGGTCGAGCGCACAGTGGACCGCATCTGCGCATTTCCAGAGTCCGGTGCCAAGTTTAGTGCTTCGACCCGCGGAAGGATCACCGCAAACTTTCCCTTCTGGGTGATCTACCGGGCCGACTCAGCCGAAGTCACGATCATCGCGATAGCCCATCAACGCCGCAAACCAGGTTATTGGCGGAAGAGGAAGAATGCGCCCCCGTGACATCAAGTTTGAAGCGCAACAAACGTCACTCATAGAAGCACTCCAGTGGAGTTTGGTAAGCGAGGCGCTTTCGGGGGCGTGTGTTGATGCAATGAGCAATGTAATCGCATTGCCGTTGCGTGAGGCTCGACATGCTTGTTCCGCGCGGCAAGTACTGGCGGATTAACCCATTGGTGTTCTCGTTCGTCCCGCGTTGCCAGGAATGGTAGGGCGTCGCGAAATAGAAAGTGGCCCGCGTATACGCTTCGATCTCGGCGTAGTTGTGAAACTCGGTGCCGTTGTCGGCGGTGATGGTGATGAAGGGCCCCCGATGCGACTGCATGAGCTCAATTGTTCTCGCATTTAGCGCAGCCGTTGTGCGGCTCGCCAGTTTGCCGATCATGAGCAGCCCGTCCGTTCGCCCAATGAACGGGCACCGGGGGGCAAGCGCTCTGCGATTTCGCGTATCCGCGCGGTAGAAGCGATTTACGACAGTTGTGCGCCGCACATCGTGTCGATTGTTCAGCGGCTCATCACGGGGGAGAAGCGAGATGGACAAGCAAGCCAGGAACACGATTTGCCTTTGGTACGACCGCGACGCCCTGGACGCGGCGCGGTTCTATGCCGGGACCTTTCCCGGTTCTTCCGTGGGCGCGGTGCACCTCGCCCCGGGGGACTATCCCTCCGGGAAAAGGGGAGATGTGCTGATGGTCGAGTTCACGGTGATGGGAATTCCGTGCCTCGGTCTCAACGGCGGGCCGGCGATCAAGCACAACGAGGCATTCTCGTTCCAGGTGGCGACCGCCGACCAGGCCGAGACCGACCGTTACTGGAACGCGATCGTCGGCAACGGCGGCGAGGAGAGTGCGTGTGGATGGTGCAGGGACAAGTGGGGCTTGTCGTGGCAGATCACTCCGATCGCGCTCACCAAGGCAGTGACCGATCCCGACCCCGGTATGGCCAGGCGCGCGTTCGATGCGATGATGGGAATGAGGAAAATCGACATCGCCGCGATCGAGGCGGCGCGCCGCGGTTGAAGGCGCGGATCACGGCGGTGCTGATCGAATCTGCATGCGGCGGACGCGTCGCAGCACGGCGCTCGATGACGAAGACTGTTCCGAACTCACGCACCCTTTGAGTGACGAATGCACATACGATTCGTCCAAGGGCGTGCTCACCGGACCCCGGGCAAGACGGAATCGCCAACGGACGTCGCGGAGCCTGGCCGCTGTACTCGGTCGTTAGTCGTCTCAGAACCAGAATCGAGAAGGAGAGGCTGTGTCGAAACGGAAGTTGCCGGGAACGCTGGAGCTTGTGCGCGGAAATGCCGTCCTGGGCACCATCGACGTGAAGTCGGGCGAGGCGGATTTCCCGTGGTTCAGCGGTGCATTTCACCCCACGGCGGAGTATGAGCGCGTTCGCGATCTCTTCGATCACGAGCTCGGGTTGCTCCGAGCCAACACGGCGGATGACTCGGCCCAGTGGGACGACTGGGAAGCGGTCCATGCCGAGTTGCATGAGCCGGGACTGCGGCTGCGATCCCCGGACAAGTCGTACGAGGCGGACGAGATCCTCATTCACATCGACGGCGCGGAGGCATGGTGGCGCAGTGAGTGACGGGCGCTGGCGGCGAATGTCCCGTCCCGGGCGAGGAGGTCTCCATGACCCGGAAGAAGGATGGGCGCGCCCGTGCGGAAGGCGGCGAGCCGAGGGACTTGTGCGAGGCCGACCGGTTCACATACTGTGGGCTGTTTACCGACCATGCCGGGGATCCGCACAGCGCCTTCACGACCGGCGCACGGGTCCGCCGGCGTCCGAGGGGGAAAGCCCCGATACCGAAGGAGGGTGCCGACATGGGAACCGCTCGCCTGCTTCTTCTCGCCGCATGGGCGTTCGCCGCCGTCGCCCGAGCCGAGGAGCCTCCCGTGACCATCTCGGTCCCGCGCCTGTCGATGGAGGTGGGACTCAAGCTCGCGCGCGCCGCGATCGAGGCCTGCCGCAAGGAGAACGTGAACGTCGCCGTGACCGTGGTGGACCGCGGCGGCCATCCGCAGGTGGTCCTGCGCGACACGCTCGCCATGGACCTGACGCTCGTCGTGAGCCGCCAGAAGGCGTACACGGCGATGTCCTTCAACGCGCCCACCTCGGAGCTCGAGAGCCGGTTCAAGGGCGCCTATTCGGTGCCCAAGCTGGAAACGCTCGTGATCTCGGCGGGCGGCCTTCCGATCACGGGCGGCGGCAGGATCCTGGGCGGCGTCGGCGTGAGCGGGTCGCCCTCCGGCGAGACGGACGAGAAGTGCGCCCAGGCGGGCATCGACGCGGTGCGTTTCGACCTGGAGGGCGCCTGAACGGGCGTCGGCGCGGATGAGGGCTGCGCCCGGGGCCGGTCCGCCTCCGAGCCCGACTTGCGAGGAGTGCGCACCGCTCGCGAGCCATTCGTTCCGTTCGGCCGACGACCTGATCCACGCGCTGCGGGTGGCGGCCGAGGAGATGGGGCGCGGGGCGCTGGTGCGGCTGGGCGCGGACGAGGCGCCGGGCGTGGCCGAGCGCGAGGCCCTGAACTCGGCGTGGGCGACCGGCGCCCTTCCCGCCCGCATCGACTATCGCTTCGAGTGCGCCGCGTGCGGCGCGCGCTTCGCGCTGGCGGGGGACCCGGCGAGCGGCGAGGGGAGCTGGACGCGCGAGGACGACGGCGCGCAGGCGGGCGGAACCGCAGCGCGCTGACGCTCCATCGTCCTACGCCGTCGGGCCCATGCCGGTGCCGAACGGCCCGGCACTCCACCGTGTCCCATGGGGATACCCATCGGAGGAAGCCATGAAATCCATCGCCATCGCCGCGGGTCTGCTCGTCGCCGCTGGTTCGGCCACGGCGCTCGCGCAGGACAATTCCGACCGCAACTATCCGTACGACGCCGGGCGCATGGCCCGCGAGCAGGCGCGCGAGGCGCACTGGGGCGATCGCTACAACGGCCAGCCCGAGTGGAACGGCCAGGGCGCAGGCCCGCACGACTACGTGCGCGGCGACCGCGACGAGCACCACGACCACGACCGCCATTGGCGCGACCATGGGGGTAGCACGTTGTCCTTCGGCATCGGCGTTCCCGCCTACGGCTATGCGCAGCCCTATTACGGGGGCCAGCCCTCCTACGGCTACAACCGGTACTCCCCGAACGACGGGCGCGCCTACGGGCTGGACGACCGCTACGAGTGCTGGAATCCGCATGCCGGCCACTTCGAGGGCGTGCGCCCGGGCGACATCCAGGACGACCTGGACTTCTCGCGCTGCCGGCTGAAGCCGGAGTACGCCGGCGGCTACGGCTACTACTACGGCCGCTAGGCCCGCCGACGCGCGAAGCGGCGGATGGTCGATAGCGGCCCGCACCCCGATTGCGGCAACCAGCGCGGCATGAGCCGCCGCAGTGTCCCGCTCCGGGTGGTGGCGGTGCCGGCACCGCCGCCGGTCGGGGCGGCCCCGATGCCGAGCTACCTGCAGATCGAGCCGGTGGGGCAGTGCAACCTGCGCTGCCGGATGTGCCCGGTGGTCTACCGCGAGGAGGGCGCGATCGGCGCCGGGGGCAACCCCCCCGCCTTCATGCCGTTCGACACCTACCGCCGCATCCTCGACGAGTTCGCCGGCATCTCGGAGCTGCACCTGCAGGGGCTGGGTGAGCCGTTCCTCCACCCGCGCTTCCTCGCCATGGTCCGCTACGCCGCGGGCAAGGGAATCGCCGTGACCACGAACACGAACCTCACGGCGCTGTCCGAGCGGCGCGCCGAAGAGTGCGTGCGCAGCGGCCTCAGGACCCTGTACGTCTCGCTCGACGCGGCCGACGCCGCGCTCTACGAGTCGATCCGCGTGGGCTCGCGCTTCGACCGCGTGCTGCGCAACCTCGATCGCGTCGTCGACGCGCGCCGCCGGCTGCGTTCCGGGACGCCGCACGTCGGGATCGTCGCGGTCGCCATGCGCCGCAACCTCGAGCAGCTGCCGAAGCTCGTGCGCCTCGCGCACGCCCACGGCGTCGGCCTCGTGTCGGTCCAGCACCTCGCCCACGACTTCAGCGAGGGGTCGCTGCCGGAGCGCTACGCCCCGATGCGCGCGTTCGTCGACGGCGAGACCCTCCTCGACGAGGACGCGGCGCGCGTGGAGCAGTGGTTCGCCGAGGCGCGGTCGGTCGCGCGATCGCTGGGCGTGGAGCTGCGGCTGCCGCGCCTGGACGCCGCGGGCCGCGTCGGGGGCAGGAAGGGCCGCGCGCGCTGCGACTGGCCCTGGCGCGGCGCCTACGTGAGCTACTCGGGCAAGGCGATGCCGTGCTGCATGGTCGCCACCCCCGATCGGATCCACTTCGGCGACATGGCGCGCGACGGCGTGGCTCGCGTCTGGAACGGCCCCGCGTACGAGGCGTTCCGCGCGCGACTCGATTCGGACGACCCGCCCGAAATCTGCCGCGGCTGCGCCATCTACAACGGCACGTTCTAGCCCCCACCGCGCGGCGCTTGCGGCACAATCGGCACATGTCGCCACCCGCGCCGAACCTCGTGCTGCTGGTCCCGCTGCCGCTCATCGGCTGGCGCGTCCATGCCCGGGTGCTGCGGGCCAAGCGCGCGCGCGAGGGGGCGCCGGCTTCGTGAGCGCCTACGCGGTGGAAGTGGCCCTGCGCGTCCTGGACGCATCCTCCCCCCGGGAGGTCGCGGCGCTGGAGGCGGTGCTCATGGCGGCACCCGGCTACACCGAGCTGTGCCAGGGCCGCGCCCCGGCTGCGGGCGACGCGCGGGACCTGCTCGAGGCGCTGCCGCCCCACTGCCCGGCGAGCGCCAAGCGCGTCTACGGCATCTATCTCGGCGACACCCTCATCGGCTGCGCCGACGTCGTGCGCGGCTGGCCCGACGCGAGCCGCTGCCATATCGGCCTGCTGCTGCTCGCCGAGCCCTTCCAGGGGCTCGGCCACGGCCGCTCGGCGCTCGGCGCGATCGAGGCGGCCGCGGCCGCGTGGCCCGAGGTGCAGCGGCTGCGCATCGGGGTGGTGGAGACCAACGCGCCGGCGCTCGCGTTCTGGCCGCGCTGCGGGTTCCGGCCCACGGGCGTGCGCAGGGCCGTGCCGGGCCTGCGCGGCGACGTGATCGTGATGGAAAAGCCCCTGCGGGAGGTGCACTGATGGCCGCGATCGAACCCGGCAGTCCCCCGTTGCTCCTGGACGTGGCGCGCGTGCTGCGCTACGTCGTGTTCCCCCGGGCGGAGCGCGCGCAGGATCGCGTGAGCGCGGTGGTGGGCGGCGTGGCGGTGGACTCCGACACCCTCGCCGCGCTCGTGATCGCGGAGAACCTCGCCGGGGAAGACACGTTCCTCATCGCCTGCAATCGCGACTGGGACACGATGGCCGCCTCGAGCCACCTCGACGTCGCGCAGGCCGAGGCGGCCGCGCGCAGCGGTTGCGGCCGGCCGCTCGCGTGGACCGAGTTCCGGGAGCTGACCGAGGAGGAGCGCCGAGAGGTGGAAACGACGCGCGCGTTCCTGCGCGAGCTCCTCGCCGACGACGGGATCTGAGCCGCTAGCCCGCGCGCGCCGTGCTCCGGTGGTGCCAGCCGCGCCACATGGGCAGGATCACCGAGAGCACCAGCAGCCCCCAGAGCACGTTGCCGATCGTCGAGGAGAAGAGGATCGACAGGTGCCCCTGCGACAGCCGCAGCGAGCGCACCAGGTACTCCTCGAAGATGGGCCCGAGGATGATGCCGATCAGCATCGCCGTCACGTGGTAGTTGGTCTTGTGCGCGAGGTAGCCGATCACGCCGAAGACGAGCGCGAGCCACATGTCGAAGCGGTACTGGCGCTCGGCGAAGGCCGCCACCAGCGTCATCAGCACGATGACGGGCACCAGGTACTGGGTGCCGACCAGCACGATGCGCGACATGTAGCGGGCCAGCGGCAGGATCGTGAAGATCATGAAGATGTACGCCACCGCCATCGACACGAAGACGCCGTAGGCGATGCGCGGCTCCATCACGAACAGCTGCGGGCCCATGACGATGCCGTGGTACTGCAGCACCACCATCATCACCGCCGCGGTGCTCCCGCCCGGCACGCCCAGCGCCATCATCGGCACGAGCGTGCCCGAGGTGACCCCGTTGTTGGCGGACTCGGGGGCGATCACGCCCTCGGGGATGCCGGTGCCGTAAAGCTCCGGGTGCTTCGACCAGAGCCGGGACTGCTGGTAGGCGACGAACGAGGCCACGCTCGCGCCGGCGCCGGGGATGATGCCGATGAAGAGGCCCACGAAGCTCGTCCACACGATCTGCCACCACTTGCGCAGCGAGATCCGCAGGCCCTCGACGGTGTCGCCCCAGCGGTTGCGCTCGGCGCGCTCGCGGCCCTCGCGGGAGACGATGAGCTTCGTTTCCACCATCACGAGCGCTTCGGAGATCGCGAAGAGACCGATCAGCGCCGGCACCAGCGGCACGCCGTCGTAGAGCTCGAGGAAGCCGAAGGTGGCGCGCGGCGCGCTGTAGATGTGGTCGGTGCCGATGACGCCGATGAGCAGCCCGAAGAGGCCGGCGATCATGCCCTTCAGGAAGTCGCGCGCGGCGATCGCGGCGATCAGCGTGAGGCCGAAGAGCATCACCACGACCATCTCCACCGAGCGCAGGTAGAGGCCCGCCTTCGACAGCCAGGGCAGGAGCGCGAAGGTGGCGAGCGTGGCGATGAGCCCGCCGAAGACCGACGAGGTGAACGAGAGCACGAGCGCCTGCTGGCCCTGCCCCTTGCGCGTCATGGGATATCCGTCCAGCGTCGTCGCCGCCGCCCCGCCGGTGCCGGGAATGCGCACGAGGATGGCCGGGATGCCACCGCCCAGGTGGGTGGCGCAGTAGAGCGACACCATGAAGGCGAGGGCGTGGTGGATGTCCATGCTGAGCGTGAGCGGCAGCAGGATGATCAGCGTGTTCTCGGCGTTGAAGCCGGGCAGCGCGCCCACGACGATGCCGATCAGGATCGCGGGCACGATCACGTACCACATCCCGAGCTGCACCCCGAACTGCGACCACAGGAAGTCCCAGCTCACGAGCGGACCTTGGCGAGGATGGGGGCGAGCGCGCGCTCCACGGGGCCGGGCTCGAAGTCGCTGCGCAGCACGGCGATGAAGAGCGCGTACGCGACGAGCGACGCGACGAGGGGAATCGCGACGAGCTGGGTGCGCTTGCGCACGCCCATCACCCACAGCGCCGCCGCCATGGCGAGGAAGAGCGAGAGCGTGAGCCCGAGCCAGGGCAGCGCGAGGAGGAAGCACGCCGAGACGAGGACGATGCCCAGGCGCTTCGGCAGCGCCTCCCGGGGCTCGAGGATCGGGGCGAAGCCCAGCCGCTCGCGCTGGCGCACGACCGCCCAGCCGATGCGCCCGAGCTGGATCGCGACGAGCGCCACCAGCGCCGTGCCGATGACGTCGCCGTTGGCGCGCGCCTCCCAGGGCAGTCCCTCGACCGAGTAGAAGAAGTAGCCCGCGAAGGCGAGCGCGAGCACGGGGATGACGAGATCCGCCCCCAGGGCCCCGCGGCCCTGGGGGAATTCTTCGCGTGCCATCTTCAGCGCTTCTTGCCCTTGCGCTTGCCCTGCGCGCCGCCCTTCGCCGTGAGGAGCGTGCGGTACTCGTTGGCGAGCTCGATCATCGACTCGGCGTACTTGGTGCAGACGGCGCGGTCGCCGTACTGGATCGTCTCGACCGGCGCGCCGGTCTTCTCGTAGGCTTCCTTGTACTTCGGGTTCTGGAACACCTCGCGCGACGTCTTCGCGAGCAGCGCGTAGCGGTCGGGGTACTTCGCCGCGGCGTCGGCGTGGATCGCCCACGAGCGCGAGGAGAAGAGGTCGGGGATCTTCGTGCCGAAGACCTTGTTCACGGGCGGCGCGTCGGTGTACTTCTGCAGCTTGAAGTCGTCGTTGAAGACCGTGAGGATGCGCATCTGGTCGCCCAGGGCGATCACCCCGGCGATCGGCAGCGCGCCGAGGTCGGCCTCGCCGTTGAGCACCGCGATCGAGGTCGGGTTGCCGCCGCCATAGGGCACGAGGTTGAACTTGGCGCCCGTGGCCTTGCCCAGCGCGAGCGCGCCGATGGAGGCCGGGTGCGGCAGGCGGCTCACGGCGACGTTGAGGGTGCGCTTCTTGCCCTCGGCCACCACGTCCTCGATGCGCTTGAAGGGGCTGTCCTTGCGCACGAACAGGATCGAGTCGTCGACGTCGGTGCGGCAGAAATAGAAGTAGTCCTGCGGGAACTTGTAGTCGGGATTGCGCAACGCATACATGATCATCTCCGGGCCCATGTTCCCGAAGAGGAGGTTGTACGCGTCGTGGTCGCGCTTGTGGATGAACAGCTCGTACCCTACCTGCCCGGCCGCGCCCGGGAAGAAGCCGTACTCGAAGTGCGTCTTGAGCAGCGGCCCCCAGAAGTCGTCGAAGGTGCGCGCCAGGCGTTCGGCGCTGCCGCCCTGGCGCGTGGGGATCACGACGTGGATGTTGTGGTCGGGGTAGCCCGCCGCGCGGGCCCGCGGCAGGACGGCCGCGCCGAAAAGCGCCGCGCCGCCGGCCAGGATCTTGCGCCTCGTGATGCTCGTTGCCATGGCTCCTCCTTCTTCTCGAGTGAATTTGGACGGGCGTTCCTCCCCGCAGAACGCCTTTTCATTTTTCGCTTTGGCGCATGGTCGCCGGCAACGCGGTCCCGGGTCAAGGCGCGAAAGGTAAGGAGCCCATGAACCCGACGGCGGGAATGGCCGGGGCGGCCGGGGAAGGCGCGCCGTGAAGGCGGTGCGCGTGGGGCTCATCTCCGACACCCACGGACTGCTGCGTTCCGAGGCGCTGGAGGCGCTCGCGGGGAGCGACGCGATCGTGCACGCGGGCGACATCGGCGAGGCGGCGATCCTCGAGGCGCTCGCCGGCATCGCGCCGGTGACCGCGGTGCGCGGCAACAACGACACCGGCCCCTGGGCCGGCGCGGTCCCCGAGACCGTCACCGTCGAGATCGCCCGCGTGCGCATCCACGTCGTGCACGACCTCGCGGCCCTCGCGATCGATCCCGTGGCCGAGCGGATCGCGGTGGTCGTCGCGGGCCACTCGCACCGGCCCGGGCGCTTCGAGCGCGACGGCGTGCTCTACGTGAATCCGGGCAGTGCCGGGCCGCGGCGCTTCCGGCTGCCGGTGGGCGTGGGACGCCTGCTCCTGGGGCCCGGCGCGGTGCGCGCCGAGCTGCTGCAGCTCGCCGTTTAGAATCCCGGCGATGCCCCTCGATTTCCGGCCGCTCGGCGTCGACGACCTCGCGACGCTCTTCACCTGGCTCGCGCGGCCCCACGCGGCGAAGTGGTACGCGCCGGCGCCATCGTCCTATGCGGAAGTGGTGGCGCGCTACGGGCCGCGCACCGAGCCGGGCCACCCGGTGAGCGCCTTCGTCGTCTCGTGCGCCGGCACGGACCTCGCGTACCTGCAGCGCTATCCGGTGTCGGCGTTTCCCGACTACGCCCGCCAGCTCCCGGCGAGCGCCGGGGTGATCGGCATCGACGTGCTGGTGGGCGAGGCCGAGCGCGTGGGCCGGGGGCTGGGGCCGCGCATCGTGCGCACCGCCGCCCGGCGCCTCTTCGCCGACCCGGCGGTGCGCGCCTGCGTGGCCGGGCCGGAGGAAGGCCACGTCGCGGGCATCCGCGCCTTCGCGAAGGCGGGATTCCGCGAGGTGGGACGCGCGCGCAGCGACGGGCGCACCGAGTGCGTGATGTGGCTCGAGCGGGGGGACCTCGCGCGCCGGCTCGCCCCGATCGACCTCTGCCGCGACGCGCCCACGTGCGTCGCCTTCCGCCGGGATTCGTACATGGCCGGGTTCGGCACGCTCCGGGGCATGGAAGACGAGCTGGGCCCCGACGGCGCCCGCTACCTCGAGCGGCTGCGCGCGCGCATCACCGAGGTGCCGGAGGGCAACGTGCACCTGTGGGAGGGCGAGCGCATCGTGGGACAGGCCGAAGTGCGGCTCGTCCCCGAGGATCCGGGTCTCGGTTACGTGAACCTCTTCTACCTGCGCCCCGAATGCCGGGGCGAAGGCCTCGGGCGCCTCCTGCACGAGCATGCCGCGCGTACCTTCCGGGCGCGCGGCATGCGGGCGATGCGGCTGAGCGCGAGCCGCGCCAACCGGCGCGCGATCGCCTTCTACGAGGCGCTCGGCTGGCGGGCGGTGGGCGAGCGCCCGCACCGCGTGCCGATGACCGTGCTCGAGTTCGCGCTCGCCTGAGGCGGCGCGGCGGATCAGCCCGTCTTCGGCGGCGCCGGGTACTCCACGAGGCGCGCGGCGCGGCGCTCGAACGGGTCGCGCTTGGACAGCAGCAGCTCCTGGCGCCGGGAGATCAGGCGGTAGTGGCGCAGCTCCACCAGCCGGTCGTGCACGTCCCAGCACGACTTGGGCGCCGTGACCCAGCGCTGCGGATCCACCCGGCGCAGGTCGAAGGAGGTCGAGTAGCTGCGCAGCGTCTTGTGGCCGCGGCGGTTCGAGTACTCGTGGAAGTAGGAAAGTGCCAGCTCGCGCAGGCTGCGGTAGATCGGGTCGCGGTAGCGCAGCGGCGCGCCGTTCGTCTTCGAGATCGCGCCCCAGCCGCCCGCGCGCCGGAAAAGCGCGATCACGTGGGGGTAGTCGCTCTCGTGGCAGTCGAGGTGCATCACGAGGGGCGGCTCGCCGTGGACCCAGAGCGCGCAGGCGGCCACCATCGCCCCCTCGATGCAGTGGGCGCGGCGCTGGCGCAGCACCTCGCGCACCGACAGCACCGTCTCGCCGCCGATCTCGTGGTTGATGGGGATCGCGTTGAGGAAGGCCTGGATCTTCTCGGGGCTCGCGAGCCGCTCGAGCGTGGCGTACTCGCGGGCGGTGAGCCCGAGATCGTCGGCGCGCGCGCAGCGCTTGGAGGCGAGTGGAGGCATGTCGTGCACCCGGGACGGTACCGGCGGCGCGCCCATGATAGGGCAATTTGTCCGGCTTTTCGGCGAAGGGTTTCCGCCCGCGGTTTGCGGCAAGGCGCTATCGGGAAGCTGCGCCGGGCGCGGCCGCCGCGTCGACGCAGACCCGGCGCGGCCCGGCGGGCGTGTCCACGGGGACCACCGCCAGGGGACGGCCGTAGAGCGCGCCGAGGTGCTCGCCGTCGAGGACGGCGGCGGCGGGCCCGTGGGCGAGGACGCCGCCGTCGCGCAGCAGGATCGCGAAATCGGCCACGCGCAGGGCGTGGTCCGGATGGTGCGTCGAGAAGAGCACGGTCGCGCCCGCCGAGCGCAGCCGCACGATCTCGTCGAGGACGAGCGCCTGGTTGCCGAAGTCCAGGCTCGCGGCCGGCTCGTCCATGACCAGGGACGGGGCCCCGGTGGCGAGCGCGCGCGCGATGAGGGCGAGCTGGCGCTCGCCGCCGCTCACGCGCTGGATCGGGCGCGCGGCGAGCGGCGCGAGGCCCACGCGCTCGAGGGCGGCGAGCGCGAGCTCGCGATCGCGCCGCGCCGGCGACGCGAAGAGGCCCTGGTGCGCGATGCGCCCCATCTCCACCATCTCGAGCACGCTGTAGTCGAAATAGCTCTCCGCCGCCTGGGGGACGTAGGCGAGGCGGCGGGCGCGCTCGCGGGCCGGCCACCGGTCGAGGGGACGGCCGTCGAGGAGCACGGCGCCGGCGCGCGGCGCGAGCAGCCCGAGGAGCGTGCGCAGCAGCGTCGTCTTGCCGCTGCCGTTGGGGCCCAGCAGGCACGCGACCGATCCCTGCGGCAGCGCGAGCCCGATGCCGTGGCCGAGGGTGCGGCCGCGGAACCCGTAGGCCAGGCCGCGCGCCTCCAGGCTCACGGCGCCCTCCGCAGGCCCACGGCGAGCAGCGCGATGAATACCGGGGTGCCGACGAGGGCGGTGACCACGCCGGGCGGGATCTCGGTCGCGAAGACGGTGCGGCAGACGGTATCGACGGCGAGGAGGAAGCCGCCGCCGAGCAGCAGCGACAGCGGCAGCACGCGGGAGAACCGCGCGCCGGCCAGCAGCCGCGCCGCGTGCGGGATCACGAGTCCCACCCAGCCGATGCCGCCCGCGAGCGAGACGGCCCCGGCGGTGGCGAGCGTGGCGCACACGATCACGGCCAGGCGCAGCGCGCCCACGGGCACGCCCAGCGAGCGCGCCTCGTCCTCCGAGAGCGAGAGCGCGTCGATGCGCCAGCGCAGGAGCGCCAGCGGCACGACGCCCGCGGCGATGGGCACGGTGCAGGCGGCGAGGTCGTGGGGCGCCGCGCCGCTGAAGCTGCCCAGCAGCCAGAAGGTGATGGCGGGTAGCTGGTTGTACGGGTCGGCGGCGTACTTGACCAGCGCGACCCCGGCGCCGAAGAGCGAGCCCACCACGACGCCCGTGAGGATGAGGGTGAGGATCGGGTCGCGGCCGCGCACGGCGCTGCCCACCGCCACGACGAGGCCCACGGCGGCGAGGCCCGCGCCGAACGCGAGCGCCTGAATGCCGGCGATGGGCAGCCCGAGCAGGATCGCCATGCCCGCGCCCAGGGCGCAGCCGGCGGAAACGCCGAGGATGTCCGGGGAGACGAGCGGGTTCTTGAAGATCGACTGGTACGCGGCGCCCGCCGCCGCGAGCGCGGCCCCCACGACGAGCGCGCTCGCCACGCGCGGGGCGCGCACCTGCGTGACCACCGCCTGCACCGTGGCGGGCAGCGTGCTTTCCCGGCCCGTGAGCGCCGCGGCCAGCGCGTGCCACACCTGCGCGAGCGGCACCGGGAAGCGGCCCACCGCGAGGCTCCAGGCCGCGAGCAGCGCGACGAGCGCGGCGGCGAGGGCGAGCCAGGCGGGGAAGCGCTCGCGCGCGACGGTCATCGTGGCGACGCGCCCGGCGCGGCGAGGAGGGCGCCGGCCGCCCGGGAGGCGGGGCGCGCGAGGCAGCTCATCGCCGCATTATCGCCGCGCGAGGGGCGGGGCGCTCGGCCCACCCCTCGCGGAGGTCACGCGTTCGGGTCGTTCGCGTTGGGGAAGAAGAGCTGCTCGCCGTGCACCTTGTACGAGGCGATGGTGGCCTGCCCCTCGGGCGAGCGCAGCCAGTCGATGAACTCCTGGCCGAGCTTGCGCTTCACCTGCGGGTGCTTGCGCGGGTTCACGAGCATCACGCCGTACTGGTTGAAGAGCGCCTTGTCGCCCTCGACCAGGATCGCAAGGTCGCCCTTGTTCTGGTGCGAGAGCCACGTGGCGCGATCGGTGAGCGTGTAGCCGTCCATCCCGGCCGCGGTGTTGAGCGTCGGCCCCATTCCCGAGCCGGTCGAGCGGTACCAGGGGCCCTTGGACTTGCCGATGTCGATCCCGGCC
Organism: uncultured beta proteobacterium; assembly: GCA_963741815.1. Classification (GTDB taxonomy): domain Bacteria; phylum Pseudomonadota; class Gammaproteobacteria; order Burkholderiales; family Usitatibacteraceae; genus Usitatibacter. Next base: position 775,773 of record CAVUJI010000001.1, on the reverse strand, counting down.
GCCTTCCAGTAGCGCAGCTCCGCGGCGTTCGTGCCGCTGCGGTCGCCGCGGGAGAGGAAGGGCGCCTTCTCGGCGGCGATCCTGCGCATCGCGTCGAGCAGGTGCAGCCCCTTGATGTGGGCCGGGTCCGACCGCGGGCCGACGATCACGAAGTCGTTGTACATCACCGGGAAGCGCTTCACGCCCCAGCCCTGGGACATGAACTTCCGCTCCGCGCTGCGGTTGTGCACGAAGACCACGTCGGCGTCGCCGCGCCGGCCCATGTCGAGCGCCTGGCCCGTGCCCACGGCGACCACGTGCACGTCGATGCCGTACTTCTTCTCGAAGGGCGGCAGCAGGTGCTTGAACAGGCCCGAGTGCTCGGTGGACGTGGTGGAGGCGACGGTGATGAAGTCGCGCGCCTGGGCGGCGCCCGCCGCGAGGGCGGCGGCGAGCGCCGTCGACGCGAGGATTGCCCGGGCGATGCCTCGTTTCACTGGTGCCATGGCGATTCTCCTTTCAGGAACTGGGCCGCCTGGGGCGAGCGCGGCGACTCGAAGAAGCGGTCCGCGCCCGTCTGCTCGACGAGTCGGCCCGCGTGCAGGAACAGGATCTCGTCGGCCACGCGCCGGGCGAGGCCGAGGCGGTGGGTGGTCATGACGATGCGGGTGCCGGCCCGGTGGATCTCCTGGATCTCGCGCTCGATCTCGGCCGCGGCCGCCGGATCGAGGCTCGCGGTCGGCTCGTCGAGGTAGAGGATGCGCGGGCGCACCGCCCAGGCGCGCGCGAGCGCCAGGCGCTGCTGCTCGCCGCCGGAGAGCACGCGCGCCGATCGTTCGCCGATGGCGGCGAGCCCCACGCGCTCGAGCGCCTCGCGGGCGCGCGCGCGCCGCTGCCGGGGTTCCACGCCGCGCACGGCGAGCGCGTACTCGACGTTCGCCAGCGCGTCGCGGCGCAGCAGCACCGGGCGCTGGAAGACCATCGCGTCGGCGTCGGGCGGCCGGCGCCCGCCGCCCCAGGTGAGGCGACCGCGGGCCAGGGGGGCGAGGCCGTGCAGGGCGCGCAGCAGCGTCGTCTTCCCCGCGCCGTTCGCGCCGAGCACGACGGTGCGCAGGCCCGGCTCGAGGCGGAAGGTGACGCCCGAGAGGATCTCGCGCCCGCCGGCGGTCACGGCGAGGTCCTCGGCCTCGAGCGGGAGCGCGCGCGGCTCATCCATGGCGGCGCATGCTCCACTCGCGCACGAGGAACGCCGCGACGTTGAGCCCGAGCACCAGGGCGAGGAGCACGACGCCGAGCGCGAGCGCCATGGGCAGGTCGCCCATCGCCGTCTCCAGCGCGATCGCCGTGGTCATCACCCGCGTGTAGCCGTCGATGTTGCCGCCCACGATCATCACGGCGCCGACCTCCGAGGCCGCGCGGCCGAAGCCCGCCAGCGCGATCGTGAAGAGCGAGTAGCGCGTGTCCCAGATCAGGGTGCGGACCGCGCGCGCGACGCCGACGCCCAGCGAGGCGAACTGCTCCTCGTACTCGCGCCACGCGTCCTCGAGGATCTGGCGGGAAAGGGCGGTCACCATGGGAATCACGAGCAGCGTCTGGGCGAAGACGATCGCGGTGGGCGTGAAGAGGATCCCGTACTCGCCCAGCGGGCCGCCGCGGGTGAGCAGCAGGTAGACCGTGAGGCCCACCACGACCGAGGGCAGGCCGAGCAGCGCGTTGAACACGACGACGGCGGCGCGCCGCCCCGGGAAGCGCGCCACGGCGAGCAGCGCCCCGAGGGGCAGCCCCACGGCGCAGCCCAGCGCGCCGGCGACCACGCTCACCTTGAGCGAGAGCGCGACGATGCGCAGGAACTCCGGGTCGGCGCGCGCGACGAGGCGCAAGGCGATGCCGAGGCTCGCAAGGATTTCGACCATCCGGAATTTTTGCAAAATACCGGAAAATTCGCAAACTGCGCGGAAAGTGGGGGCCGTAGAATGGCCGCCATGGAGCGTCCCCTCCTCAACGTGCGCGAGCTGGCCGGCTGGCTGCGGCTCAAGGAGCGCAAGGTCTACGACCTGGTCGCGCGCGGCGACATCCCGCACACGCGCGCCGGCGCGAAGATCCTCTTCGCCCCGGCCGACGTCGAGCGCTGGCTCGCGGCGCGCTCGGCCGGGCCCGCCCCGCGCGCGCAGCCGCCCGCCACGCTCGCCGGCAGCCACGACCCGCTGCTCGAATGGGCGGTGCGCGAGTCGCGCTGCGGCCTGGCCCTCCTCACCCAGGGCAGCCGCGACGGGCTCGAGCGGCTGGCCGCCGGCGAGGCGTGCGCGGCGCTGCTGCACCTGCCCGACGCCGCGGTGGGCGAGTTCAACGTGCAGGCGGCCGAGGAGCGGCTGCGCGGCCGCGACGTGGCGCTCCTCGAGTGGGCGCGGCGCGACCAGGGGCTGCTCGTGGCGCGCGGCAACCCCAAGGGAGTGCGCTCGGTGCGCCAGCTCGCCGCCCGCGGCGTGCGCGTGGCGCTGCGCCAGGAGGGCGCGGGAAGCCGCGAGCTGCTCGAGCGGCTGCTCGAGCGCGAGGGGATGAGGGCCTCGGCGCTGCGCCCGAGCGTGTCCCCGGCGCCCACCGAGAGCGACCTCGCCGCGGCGATCGCGGCCGGCGAGGCGGACGCGGGACTGGGGGCGCGCGCGGCGGCCCACCTCTTCCACCTCGACTTCGTCCCGCTCGTGGTCGAGCGCCTCGACCTCGCGGTCCGGCGCGCGCGCTGGTTCGACCCGCCGCTGCAGTCGCTCTGGCAGTTCGCGCGCACCCGGCGCTTCGCCGCCCACGCCGCCGCCCTCACGGGCTACGACCTCGCCCACGCGGGCGCGGTGCGCTGGAACGATCAGGCGTAGCCGACGCTGCGGCGGTCGATCGCGATCGCCTTCACCAGCGCGAACACGGCCATGCCGGGCGCGAGCGCCAGGCGCTCGGCGGAGCTGCGCGTGATGCGGGCCACGAGCGGGGTGTCCCCCACGCGCAGGGCCACGTCGACGATCGCGCCGAACTCGCTGCGCACGCCCTCGACGCGCGCGGCGAGCACGTTCTGGAAGCTGGTGCCGGCGGGACGCTCGAGCGCGAGGGCCACGTCCCGGGCGCGGATGCGGGCGCGCACGGGCTCCCCGGGCAGCGCCTCGACGTTCGGCACCACGAGCTCGCCGCCGTCGAAGGCGAGGACCGTGAGCTGGTAGCGCTCGTCGTGGCGGGCCACGCGCGCCTCGACCACCGCCCCCGCCTCGAAGCGCCCCGTGTGCGGCCGCAGGTCCGCGCGCCCGAGCACCTCGGCCACCTCGCCCTGGGCGATGGTGCGCCCGTCGGAGACGAGCACGAGGCGGTCGGCGAGCCGCGTGACCTCCTCGATCGCGTGGCTCACGTACACGATCGGCAGCCGCAGCTCGTCGCGCAGCAGCTCGACGTAGCCCATGATCTCGGCCTTGCGCGCCGCGTCGAGCGCGGCCAGGGGCTCGTCCATCAGCAGCGCGCGCGGGCTCGCGAGGAGCGCGCGGCCGATCGCCACGCGCTGCTTCTCCCCGCCCGAGAGCGTGGCGGGGCGCCGTTCGAGCAGGCGCCCCAGCCCGAGGAGGGCGACGATGCGCTCGCCGTCGACCACGCGCTCGGCCTGGGGCACGAGCCGCTCGCCGTAGGCGAGGTTGGCGCGCACCGAAAGGTGCGGGAAGAGCAGCGCGTCCTGGAACACGAACCCGACGCGACGCGCCTCGGGGGTGAGGTCGATGCCCGCCGCGCTGTCGTAGAGCGTGCGCCCGGCCACGACGATGCGCCCCGACTCCGGCCGCACCAGCCCCGCCATCGCCTCGACGATCGTGGTCTTGCCCGAGCCGGAGCGGCCGAAGAGGGCGACGATGGGCGCGTCGCTCGCGAACGCCGCCGCCAGGCGGAAGGCGCCGCGGCGCACGTGGATGTCGACCTCAAGCACCGCGCAACGCCGGCCCGCGCCGGCGCGCGAGCCACTCCGACAGGCCGAGCGCGCCGAGCGACAGCGCCACCGAGAGGATCGACAGCCGCAGCGCCTCGACGTCGGCGCCCGGCACCTGCACCGCGCTGTAGATCGCCAGCGGCAGCGTCTGCGTCTCGCCCGGGATGTTGGCGACGAAGGTGATGGTCGCGCCGAACTCCCCCAGGGAGCGCGCGAAGCCGAGCAGCGCGCCGGTGGCCACCCCCGGCCAGGCGAGCGGCAGCGTGACGGTGAAGAAGACGCGCCAGGGGCCGGCGCCCAGGGTGCGCCCCGCCGCCTCGAGCCGCGGGTCGACCGCCTCCATCGACAGCCGGATCGCCCGGACCACGAGCGGGAAGCTCATGACGGCCGCGGCGAGTGCGGCTCCCGTCCAGCGGAAGGCGAACACGATCCCGACGGAGGCGAGGGCGGATCCCAGCGGGCCCTGGCGCCCGAAGAGCACGAGCAGCGCGTAGCCCACCACCACGGGCGGCAGCACGAGCGGCAGGTGCACGATCGCGTCGAGCGCCATCTTGCCCGGGAAGGTGCGGCGGGCGAGAAGCCAGGCGACGGCGACGGCGAGCGGCAGGCTCGCCGCGACGCTCGCCGCGGCCACCTGGAGGCTCAGCGCGACGGCCTGCAGCTCCTCGGCGGTGGGCATCTACGGCGCGCCGAAGCCGTGGCGCGCCCAGATCGCGCGCGCGCCCGGCGAGGCCGCGAAGGCGACGAAGGCGCGCGCGGGGCCGGAAGCGTCGCGCAGCGCGACGAGGAAGTACTCGATGGGCGGGTGGCTCGCGGCCGGGAAGGCGTCGACCACGCGCACCTTCGGTTCGGCGATCGCGTCGGTGCCGTACACGATCCCGAGCGGCGCCTCGCCGCGCGCGACCATCGCCAGCGCCGCGCGCACGTTCGCGGCGGGGGCGAGGTGCGCGCGCACGCCGTCCCAGGCGCCGAGCGCCTCGAGCGCGGCGCGCGCGTACTTGCCGGCGGGCACGCCGCGCGGATCGGCGATCGCGAGGCGGCCGCCGTCCAGCGCGCCGGCGAGGTCCACGCCGGGGGCGAGGCGCACGCGCACCGGGCTCGCGGCGGGCGCGGCGAGCACGAGGGTGTTGGTGAGCAGCGGCGCGTACGGGCGCTGCACGAGGCCGCGCGCGTCGAGCCAGCGCACCCAGTCGCGGTCGGCCGAGGCGAAGACCTGCGCCGGAGCGCCGGCGGCCACCTGGCGCGCGAGCGCCGAGGTGGCGCCGTAGGCGATGCGCAAGGGGGCGCCGCCGCGCGCGCGCCACGCCGCGGCCACGTCGTCGAGCGACTCCTTCAGGCTTGCCGCCGCGAAGGCGGTGACGGGCGTGCCGGTGCCGGCGGCCGGCGCGGGCAGGGCGAGGGCCGCGCCGAAAGCGGCGAGGGCCGCGAGGGCGCGGCGCCGCGACCCGGCGCGCCCGGCCCCCACGCGCGAACCTAGCCCTTGGCGCTGGCGACGAGCTTCTGCAGCTCGCCGCTCTGGAACATCTCGCGCAGGATGTCGCAGCCGCCGACGAACTCGCCGTTCACGTAGAGCTGCGGGATGGTGGGCCAGTTGGCGAACTGCTTGATGCCCTCGCGGATCTCGGGGTCCTTCAGCACGTCGACGGTGAAGAGGTCCTCGGCGCCGGCCTGGCGCAGAAGCTGCGTGGCGGTGGCCGAGAAGCCGCACATCGGGAACTGGGGCGAGCCCTTCATGTAGAGCACGACCTTGTGGCCGGTGACCTGCTGCTTGATGGTGTCCTGGACGCTCATGGAATCTCCTTGGGGGGCGCGGGCCGGGCGGCCGCGTTTGGGGCCGCTATGCGGCCATTTTACCGCCGGCCACCCGCGGAATGCCGGCGAGGTCGGGAATCGAGACGCGCTCGGCGAAACCGGCCGCGGCGAGGAGGGCGTCGACCGCGCCCGCCTGGTCGTAGCCGTGCTCGACCAGCAGCCAGCCGCCGGGAACGAGGTGCGCGGGGGCACCGTCGACGATCGCGCGCAGCGAGGCGAGGCCGTCGGCGCTGCCGTCGGTGAGCGCCTGCGGCGGCTCGAAGCGCAGGTCGCCGCGCCCGAGATGCGCGTCGCCGGCGGCGACGTACGGCGGGTTCGAGACCACGAGGTCGAAGCGGCGCCCGGCCACGGGCGCGAACCACGAGCCGAGGACGAGCTCGACGCGCCCGGCGCATCCGTGCGCCCGGGCGTTCGCGCGCGCCACCTCGGCCGCCGCGGCGCTCGACTCCGTCGCGGCGATGCGCGCCCGCGGCCGCTCGCAGGCGAGGGTGACCGCGATGGCGCCGCTGCCCGTGCCGAGGTCGAGGCACGCGCCCCCGGGCGCGAGGCGCTCGAGCGCGGCCTCCACGAGCGTCTCGGTTTCCGGGCGCGGAATGAGCACCGAGGCGTCGACGGCGAAGTCGCGCCCGTAGAACTCGCGGCGTCCGACGAGGTAGGCCACGGGCTGGCCGAGCGCGCGCTGGGCCACGAAGTTGTCCACCTTGGCGTCCTCGCTTTCCGAGAGCAGGCGCAACGGGTGGGCGGCGAGATAGGCGCGGTCGACCCCCAGGAGGTGGGCGACGAGCACGCGCGCGTCGGTGCGCCCGATCGACTCGGCGGCTTCCTGCAGCGCGGCCTGGAGCGTGCGTCGCACGGCCCGGCCTCAGCCGCGCCCGAGCCGCTCGAGCTGCTCGGCCTGGTGCTCGGCGGCGAGCGCCCCGCTCAACTCCGAGAGGTCCCCGTCCATGATCGCGTCGATCTTGTGCAGCGTGAGGTTGATGCGGTGGTCGGTCACGCGCCCCTGCGGGAAGTTGTAGGTCCGGATGCGGTCGGAGCGGTCGCCGCTGCCGATGAGGCTCTTGCGCTCCGAGGCCTCCTTCGCCTGCTGCTCGCGCGCCTGCTTGTCCTTCAGGCGCGCGGCGAGCACGCGCCAGGCCTGCTCGCGGTTCTTGTGCTGGCTGCGCGCGTCCTGGCACTCGACCACGATGCCGGTGGGCAGGTGCGTCAGCCGCACCGCCGAGTCGGTCTTGTTGATGTGCTGGCCGCCCGCGCCGCTCGCCCGGAAGGTGTCGATGCGCAGCTCGGCCGGGTTGATCTGCACCTCGGAGGCGTCGTCGGCCTCGGGCATGACCGCCACGGTCGCCGCCGAGGTGTGGATGCGCCCCTGGGTCTCGGTGGCCGGCACGCGCTGCACGCGGTGCCCGCCCGACTCGAACTTGAGCTTCGAGTAGGCGCCGTGCCCCACGATGCGCGCGATCACCTCCTTGTAGCCGCCGGCTTCTCCCGGGCTCTCGCTCACCACCTCCACCTGCCAGCGGTTGCGCTCGGCGAAGCGCGAGTACATGCGGAAGAGGTCGCCGGCGAAGAGCGCGCTCTCGTCGCCGCCCGTGCCCGCGCGGATCTCGAGGAAGAGGTTGCTCTCGTCGTTGGGATCGCGGGGCAGCAGCATCGCCTGCAGCCGGGCCTCGAGCGCGGCCAGCCGCTCCCGGGCCCCGGGAATCTCCTCGGCGGCGAGCTCGCGCATCTCCGGGTCGCGCGCCATCTCCTCGGCGGCGGCGAGGTCGCCCTCGGTGCGGCGGTACTCGCCGTAGGCCTCGACCACCGGCTGGATCTCGGCGCGCTCCTGCGAGAGCCGGCGGTAGCTCTCGAGGTCGCTCGTGGCGTCCGGGTCGGAGAGCTTGGCGTCGATCTCCTTCAGGCGCGCATCGAGCCCCTGCAGGCGCGCGGCGATCGACTCCTTCATGCGTCCCGGCCCGGCTCGCGCTCCTCGAGCTGCGGGTAGAGCCGGTCGATGGCGCGCGCGAGGGAGTCGCGGTCGGCCTCGGTCGCCTTCGCGAGCGCCTGGGTGGGGTGGTGCAGGAACTTGTTCGCCAGCCCGTTGGCGAGCGCCTCCATCACGGACTGCGGGTCGTCGCCGCGGGCGAGGCGCGCGCGGGCCTTGGCGAGCTCGGCCTCGCGGTAGCCGTCGGCGCGCCGGCGCAGCTCGACGATGGCGGGCACGGCCGCGCGCTGCTCGCGCCAGCCGCGGAACGCCTTCACCTGCTTGCCGACGATCGCCTCGGCCTCGGCGGCGGCCACGCGGCGGCTCTCGGCGCCCTCCTGCACGATGCCGCCCAGGTCGTCGATCGAGTAGAGGAACACGTCCTCCAGTTCCGCGACCTGCGCCTCGACGTCGCGGGGCACGGCGAAGTCGACGATGAACATCGGGCGGCGCTTGCGGACCTTGAGCGCGCTCTCGATCATGCCCTTGCCCAGGATCGGCAGCGTCGAGGCCGTGCCGGTGATCACGACGTCGAACTCCGCCAGGCGGCTGCCGAGGTCGGCCAGCGCGATCGCCTGGGCGCCGAAGCGCTCGGCGAAGGCCTCGCCGCGGGCGAGGGTCCGGTTGGCCACCACCACGGCGAGGGGCTGCTGCCCCACGAAGTAGGTGGCGGCGAGCTCGACCATCTCGCCCACGCCGATGAGCAGCATGCGGGTGCGGGAGAGGTCGCCGAAGAGGTTCTGGGCGAGCTTGAGGGCGGCCGCGGACATCGAGATCGACTGCGCGCCCAGGGCCGTCTCGGTGCGCACCTGCTTGGCCACCGCGAAGGTCTGCTGGAAGAGCCGCCCCAGGGTCGTGCCGAGCGAGCCCACGGCCTGGGCGGTGCGCACCGACTGCTTCACCTGCCCGAGGATCTGGGGCTCGCCCAGCACCATCGAGTCGAGGCCGGCGGCGACCCGGAAGGCGTGCTTCACCGCCGCGTCGTCGACGTGCTCGTAGAGGCGACCGTCCACCGACACGCCCGCGGCGGCCGCGCGGCGGGCGAGCCAGGAGCGCAGGACCCCCGGGTCCTCGGCGCGGCAGTAGAGCTCGGTGCGGTTGCACGTGGACACCAGCACGGCCTCGGTCACGCCGGGCTGGCCGGAGAGGTCGGCGAGGGCCTCGGCCTGGTGCTCCTGCGGGAAGGCGAGCTTCTCCCGGACTTCGAGGGGGGCGCTGACGTGGTTGAGCCCGAGGACGTGGAGAGCAGCCATGGGAAGCCTGAAATTATAGCAGCCGCCCCCGCCCCCCCGGCCGGCAGGGACGCCTTGCGCCGCGCAAGTTGGTATGATGGGGCAAAAGTTTACAAACAAGACGCAAAAGGCGCATTATCGTCCTGATTCAACGGGGAATTTCATGGCTGCGCAGCCGACTTCCTTCAGCGCCCTCGGGCGCGCCCTGGTCCAGCACGGCCGCCTCGGGCAGGCCGATGCGAACGCCATCCAGGCCGAGGCCAGCCGCTCGGGCGTGGCCTTCATCCAGCAGCTGGTCGCCTCGAAGAAGCTCTCGGCCAAGGACGTCTCGTCGTTCGCCGCCCACACCTTCGGTTATCCCTTGCTCGACCTCAACGCGGTTGATCTGGATCAGCTTCCGCTGAACCTGCTCGACGCGAAGATCGTCATGAACCACCGCGTGGTGGCGCTGGGCAAGCGGGGCAACCGCGTGTTCGTGGCGATGTCGGACCCCTCCAACGAGCAGGTGCTCCAGGAGGTGAAGTTCGCCACCGGCATGACCATGGAGCCGGTGGTGGTCGAGGACGACAAGCTCTCGCTGGTCGTGCGCAAGCTCACCGACTCGTCGGCCAGGAGCCTGGAGGCCGTCACCGAGGACGTCGACCTCTCCGGCATGGAGATCACCGACGGCGAGGCGCAGCCCGACGTGGTCCTCGAGGACATCGACGACGCGCCGGTGGTGAAGTACGTGACCAAGATCCTGCTCGACGCCATCAACAGCGGCGCCTCCGACATCCACTTCGAGCCCTACGAGAAGTACTACCGCATCCGCTACCGGATCGACGGCGATCCTGCTGCGAGATCGCCCAGCCGCCGCTGGCGATCAAGGAGAAGATCGCCTCGCGCATCAAGGTGATGTCCAGGCTGGACATCTCGGAGAAGCGCGTGCCCCAGGACGGGCGCATGAAGATGGTGCTGTCCAAGACCCGCGCCATCGACTTCCGGGTCTCCACGCTGCCCACGCTGTTCGGCGAGAAGATCTGCATGCGGATCCTCGACCCCTCGAGCGCCACGCTCGGCATCGACGCGCTGGGCTACGACCCGGACCAGAAGGAGCTGCTCCTCAAGGCGATCGACCGGCCCTACGGCATGGTGCTGGTGACGGGGCCGACGGGCTCGGGCAAGACGGTCTCGCTCTACACGTGCCTCAACATCCTGAACAAGCCGGGGATCAACATCTCGACGGCCGAGGACCCGGCGGAGATCAACCTGCCCGGGCATCAACCAGGTGAACGTCAACGACAAGGCGGGCCTCACCTTCGCCGCGGCGCTGAAGGCCTTCCTGCGCCAGGACCCGGACATCATCATGGTCGGCGAGATCCGCGACCTCGAGACCGCCGAGATCGCGATCAAGGCCGCGCAGACCGGCCACCTGGTGCTGTCCACCCTGCACACCAACGACGCGCCGACGACGCTCACGCGCCTGCTGAACATGGGCATCGCGCCCTTCAACATCGCCTCCAGCGTGATCCTGATCACGGCCCAGCGGCTGGCGCGCAAGCTGTGCTCCTGCAAGCGCCCCGCGGACATCCCGGACGAGGCGCTGCTGCGACGCGGGGTTCACGCGAGGAAGACCTCGACGGCACCTGGCAGTCCTTCGAGGCCGTCGGATGCGACGTTTGCAAGAATACCGGCTACAAGGGGCGGGTCGGCATCTACCAGGTGATGCCGATCACGGAGGACATGCATCGCATCATCATGAAGAACGGCACCGCGATCGACATCGCCGAGCAGGCGCGGCGCGAGGGCGTGCGCGACCTGCGGCAGTCGGGGCTGCTCAAGGTGAGGAAGGGCCTCACCTCGCTCGAGGAAGTCGAGGCCGTCACCAACGAGTAGGCGAGATCGACATGGCAGGCAGCTGGCGAAGCGCGAGGCGCTGAAGGACGTCAAGCTCTACAACTACGCCTGGAACGGCAAGGACAAGACCGGCAAGGTGCGTGCGCGGCGAGATGCGCGCCGGCGGCGAGAACGTCGTGCTCGCGCACCCTGCGCCGCCAGGGCATCCTGGTGCACCAAGGTCAAGAAGCGTCGCACCAGCGCGGCGGCAAGAAGATCACGCGAGAAGGACATCACGCTCTTCACGCGCCAGCTCGCGACGATGATGAAGGCCGGCGTGCCGCTGCTGCAGTCCTTCGACATCGTCGGCGCGCGGCCACGCAACCCCGCGGTGGCGCAAGCTGCTGCTCGACATCAAGACCGACGTCGAAACCGGCTCGTCGCTCGCCGCCAGGCCTTCCGCAAGTACCCGGCTGTACTTCGACGCGCTGTTCTGCAACCTGGTCGAGGCCGGCGAGGCGGCGGGCATCCTGGACAGCGCTGCTCGACCGCCTGGCGACCTACAAGGAGAAGATCCTCGCCATCAAGGGCAAGATCAAGTCGGCGCTGTTCTACCCGGTCGCGGTGATCGTGGTGGCCTTCGTCGTGGTCGCGGTGATCATGATCTTCGTGATCCCGGCGTTCAAGGACGTGTTCAAGAGCTTCGGCGCCGACCTGCCGGCGCCGACGCTGTTCGTGATGGCGGTGTCCGAGTTCTTCGTCGCCAACTGGCTGGTACATGCTCTTCGGCGGCGATCGGCGGCGGTCTCGGGCTTCTTCTACGCCTGGAAGCGCTCGGTCACGCTGCAGATGCTCCATGGACCGCATGATCCTGCGCCTGCCCGTCTTCGGCGACCTGATCCGCAAGTCGACGATCGCGCGCTGGACGCGCACGCTGTCGACCATGTTCGCCGCGGGCGTGCCGCTGGTGGAGTCGCTCGACTCGGTCGGCGGCGCCTCGGGCAACTACGTCTACTTCGAGGCGACCAAGCAGATCCAGAACGAGGTCTCCACCGGCACCAGCCTCACCGCCGCGATGACGAACACCGGCGTCTTCCCGACCATGGTGCTGCAGATGTGCGCGATCGGCGAGGAGTCCGGCTCGCTCGACGCCATGCTGGGCAAGGTCGCCGACTTCTACGAGAGCGAGGTCGACGAGGCGGTCGGACGCGCTCTCGTCGCTCATGGAGCCGATGATCATGGTGGTCCTCGGCGTGCTCATCGGCGGCATCGTGGTCGCGATGTACCTGCCGATCTTCAAGATGGGCGAGGCGGTGTAGCGCCGGGGCCCGGCCGCGCAACCCGGGGCGCGAGGAGCGATCCTCGCGCCCCTTCGTTTACAGAGGACGCCGCCGCGATGCAATTGCTCTCGATCCTGCAGTCCTCGCCCGCGTGGCTGGCGGCCACCGCCGCGCTCGCGGGCCTGTGCGTGGGCTCGTTCCTCAACGTGGTGATCCACCGCCTGCCCCGGATGATGCAGGCGCAGTGGCAGGCGGAGTGCGCCTCGCTCGAGGGGCGCGAGGCCCCGCAGGCCGAGCGGCTGAACCTGCTCACGCCCGCCTCGCGCTGCCCGGCGTGCGGCACCCCGATCCGGGCCCTGCAGAACATCCCCGTCGTGAGCTGGATCGCGCTGCGCGGGCGGTGCGCGGCGTGCAAGGCGCCCATCAGCGCGCGCTATCCCGGCGTGGAGCTGCTCGCCGGCGCCCTGGGCGCGCTCTTCGCACTGCGGCTGGGATACTCCGGCGCGCTCGTGGCCGGGCTCGCCTACGCCTGGGCGCTCATCGCGCTCACCTTCATCGATTTCGACACGCAGCTGCTGCCCGACGACATCACGCTGCCGCTGCTCTGGCTGGGACTGCTCGTGAACGTGGGCGGCACCTTCGCCGACCTGCGCTCCGCGGTGCTCGGCGCGGTCGCCGGCTACCTCGTGCTCTGGAGCGTGTACTGGCTCTTCCGGCTCGTCGCGCGCAAGGAGGGCATGGGCTACGGCGACTTCAAGCTGCTCGCCGCGATCGGCGCGTGGACCGGCTGGCAGGTGCTGCCGTTCGTGATCGTCGTGTCCGCGGGCCTCGGCGCGATCCTGGGCTCGCTCGCGCTGTGGCTGTCGCGCCGCGGAGCCGACACGCGCATCCCCTTCGGGCCCTATCTCGCCCTGGGCGGCGTCGTGGGCCTGCTGTGGGGGCGCGCGGCCGTCGTCGCGTGGCTGGGGCACTTTCCCGCGTGAGCTTCGTCGTCGGGCTCACGGGCGGGATCGGGTCGGGCAAGTCGTCGGTGGCCGCGCTCTTCGCCGCGCACGGGGCGGCGGTGGTGGATACCGACGCGATCGCGCACGCGCTCACCGGGCCGCGAGGCGCGGCGATGCCGGCCGTGCGGGCGGCCTTCGGCGAGCGCTTCGTCACCCCCGAGGGGGCGCTCGACCGCGACGCCATGCGCGAGCTCGCCTTCGACGATCCGCCGGCACGCCGGCGGCTCGAGGCGATCCTGCACCCGGCGATCCGTGCCGAGGCCGACCGCGCGCTCGGCGCGGCCGACGCGCCCTACGCGCTCCTCGCCGTGCCGCTGCTCTTCGAGACCGGCGCCTACGCCGGGCGCGTGGCGCGCACGCTCGTGGTCGATTGCGACGAGTCGCTGCAGGTGCGCCGGGCCGCGGCGCGCCCGGGCGTGGACCCGGCGCGCGTGCGCGCCATCATGGCGGCGCAGTGGCCCCGCTGGCGCCGGCTGCAGGCGGCCGACGACGTGATATGGAACGGCGGCGCGCCCGCGGCGCTCGAACCCCAATGCGACCGGCTGCACTCGCGCTACCTCGCCGCCGCCCGAGGCCGATAGAATTGTCACGGCCGGCACATTGCCCCACAATCCCGGCCAACCCAAGGCGGGGTCCGTGATCACGTACGAATATCCCCTCAACGAGCGGGTGCGAACCCTCCTGCGGCTCGAGGACCTCTACGAGCGCGTGCGCTTCTTCCTGGACAAGGAAAGCCCGCACGACCACCATGCCTGCCTCGGCGCCATCTTCGAGATCATCGACGTGGCGAGCCGTGCCGACCTGAAGAGCGACCTGCTGCAGGAGCTCGACCGCCAGCGCGGCTTCCTCGAGGCGCTGCGCAGCAACCCGGCGATCTCCGAGGAGCGCCTCGAGGCGGTGCTGGGCGAGATCGACGCGGCCTTCGCCGCCCTGCACGCCACCTCCGGCAAGACCGGCCAGAGCCTGCGCGACAACGAGTGGCTCATGGCGATCAAGCAGCGCGCGGCGATTCCCGGGGGCACGAGCGAGTTCGACCTGCCCTCGTACCACCACTGGCTGCACCACCCCGCGCGCCGGCGCCGCGACGACCTGGCCGAGTGGCTCAAGCCCCTTCTGCCGGTGCACGACGCGCTGTCGATCGTGCTGCGCGTGCTGCGCGAGAGCGGGCGCACGGTCTCGCTGATGGCCTTCCGCGGCGTCTTCCAGCAGACCCCCGCCGAGCGCCCCGCCCAGCTGCTGCGCCTCGCGATCGACGACGAGCTTCCGTGCGTGCCGGAGATCAGCGCCAACAAGTACGCGCTGAACGTGCGCTTCCTGCTGCCCGAGGGCGTGCAGAAGACGCGCGTGTACGAGCAGGACGTTCCCTTCGAGCTTTCCTTCTGCAACCTGTGAGCGACCCGAGCGGCCCGCGCACGGTCGCCTGCCCCACCTGCGGCAAGAAGGCCGCCCTCGAGCCCTGGAACCCGTGGCGCCCGTTCTGCTCGGAGCGCTGCCGCGTGCGCGACCTCGGCGCCTGGGCCTCCGAGTCGTACCGGATCCCCGCCCGCCCCGCCGACGAGGAGGGCGAGGACGACGGCAACCCCGATCCGGGAAAATAATTCCACGCCTTTTGCGCTGCCTCAATCGGTTCGGCTAAAATGGGCCGGTTTTAGGAGCGGCATCCCGGTGGTTCCCGAGGCATACCCCCCACCGTTCGTCCATCATTCGGTCCCCAACCGCTCGCTGGGGCCGGAGGGACGGCGCTGGGTGCTGCGGGGAATCGCCGCGACGACGTTCGGCGTATCGGCGGCCGCGGCCGCCCTCGGCGCATGGCCGGCGATGCCCTTCGCCGGACTGGAGGTCGCGCTCGTGGCGCTCGCCTTCCGCCTCGTGGAGTCCCACGACGCGGATTTCGAGCGGCTCGAGATCGGCGAGCACGAGGTGCGGCTGGAGGCGCGCGAGGCGCACCGCCACACGCGCTTCGTGGCGCATCGCCCCTGGGCTCGGGTCGTCGTGCGCGAGCGGGGGCGGCGGTGCTCGCTTCGCCTCGCGTACGCGGGACGCAGCGTGCCGCTGGGGAGGTTGCTGTCGGACGAGGGGCGGCGTGCGCTCGCGGGACACCTGCGCGGGCGCATTCCGGTTCACCGGCAAACAGAGAATTCTGGAGAACAAAAGGCCTGGCCATGCATCTGAAATTCCTCCGCGCCCCCGCCGCGCTCGCGACGACGCTGCTCGTTTCGTGCGCGGCGCTCGCCGACTACAAGGTCGACATCCTCGAGCCCGGATCGCCCATGGCCCGGGAGTCCTATGGGCTGCACTGGGGCATCATGTACGTGTGCATCGCGATCTTCTTCATCGTCTTCGGGGCGATGTTCTGGTCGATCTTCAAGCACCGCCGCTCCAAGGGCGCCCGGGCCGCGCAGTTCCACGAGAACACGACCATCGAGGTGATCTGGACCATCGTGCCGTTCGTGGTCCTGATCGGCATCGCCTACCCCGCCACGCGCACGGTGATCGAGATGAAGGACGTCTCGGGCTCGGACATGGCCGTGAAGGTCACCGCCTACCAGTGGCGCTGGGAGTACGATTACCAGAACGAGGGCATCAAGTTCATCTCGAACCTCGCCACGCCGCGCGACCAGATCGACAACTACGACGGCCCCGGCCAGCCCAAGAACGACAACTACCTGCTCGAGGTCGACCGCCCGCTGGTGGTGCCGGTGCACAAGAAGGTGCGCCTGCTGATCACCTCCGGGGACGTGATCCACGGCTGGTACGTGCCGCAGCTCGGCGTGAACCAGTACGGCATCCCCGGCTTCGTGAAGGACGCGTGGTTCGAGGCGGACAAGCCCGGCGTCTACCGCGGCCAGTGCAGCCAGATTTGCGGCAAGGAGCACGCCTACATGCCGATCGTCGTGATGGCCAAGTCCGCCGAGGACTACGCCGCCTGGGTGAAGGAGCAGAAGGCGAAGATGGCCCCGCCCACCCCGGAGGCGGTCCCGCAGCAGGCCGCCGCGCCGACCTCCCCCGTGGCCGGCGAGCAGATGGCGGCCGCGAAGCAGGCGGGCAAGGGCGAGGCCCTCGCCGGGCGCACCGCCGCGGCGCAGGTGTCGCCCTCGGCGCCCGCGGGCGGCGCGAAGATGAGCGTCGCCGACCTCAAGGCCGGCGGCGAGAAGGTCTACCTGGCCAACTGCGCGGCCTGCCACCAGCCCAACGGCAAGGGCATCCCCGGCACGTTCAAGCCGATCGCCGGCTCGCCGACGGCCAACGGCCCGGCCGCCGCCCACATCGCCACGGTCCTCAAGGGCCGTCCCGGCACCGCGATGGCCTCCTGGGCGCGGCTGTCCGACAAGGAGCTCGCCGAGGTCATCACCTACGAGCGCAGCGCCTTCGGCAACCATGGCGGCGCCGTCCAACCCGCCGACATCGCCGCCGCCCGCAAGGCGCCCTGAAACCTCCCCCGAGACAGAACCGGAGCCCCCATGAGCACAGCCACCCCACCTCTCGACCATTCCCATGGAGAGGCGCACGAGCACCACGGGCCGCCGCACGGCATCACGCGCTGGCTCTACACGACCAACCACAAGGACATCGGCACGATGTACCTGTGGTTCTCGTGCCTGATGTTCTTCGTGGGCGGGAGCATGGCGATGGGCATCCGCGCCGAGCTCTTCAAGCCCGGGCTGCAGTTCTTCAATCCCGAGTTCTTCAACTCGCTCACCACGGTGCACGGCCTGGTGATGATCTTCGGCGCGATCATGCCGGCCTTCGTGGGCTTCGCGAACTGGCTCGTGCCGATGCAGGTGGGCGCGGCCGACATGGCCTTCCCGCGGATGAACAACTGGAGCTTCTGGCTGCTCATCCCCGCCGCGATCCTGCTGATCGGCTCGTTCTTCGCGCCGGGCGGGGCGATCGCCTCGGGCTGGACGCTCTACCCGCCGCTGTCGGTGCAGCAGGGCATGGCGATGGACATGACGATCCTCGCGGTGCACATGATGGGCGCGTCCTCGATCATGGGGTCGATCAACATCATCACGACGATCCTCAACATGCGCGCCCCGGGCATGACGCTCATGAAGATGCCGCTGTTCGTGTGGACCTGGCTCATCACGGCCTACCTGCTGATCGCGGTGATGCCGGTGCTCGCGGGCTCGATCACGATGCTGCTGATGGACCGCCATTTCGGCACCAGCTTCTTCAACGCGGCCGGCGGCGGGGACCCGACGATGTTCCTGCACATCTTCTGGTTCTTCGGGCACCCCGAGGTGTACATCATGATCCTGCCGGCCTTCGGCATCATCTCGATGATCATCCCGGCCTTCGCGAGCAAGCCGCTCTTCGGCTACGCCTCGATGGTGTACGCCACGGCCTCGATCGCGATCCTGTCGTTCATCGTCTGGGGCCACCACATGTTCACGGTGGGCATGCCCGCCGCGGGCAACCTCTTCTTCATGTACGCGACGATCCTCATCGCGGTGCCCACGGGTGTCAAGATCTTCAACTGGATCGCCACGATGTGGCGCGGCTCGATGACCTTCGAGACGCCGATGCTCTTGGCGATCGGGTTCCTGTGCCTGTTCACGATCGGCGGCTTCTCGGGGCTCGTGCTCGCGGTGGTCCCCGTGGACATCACGCTGCACAACACGTACTACGTGGTGGCGCACTTCCACTACGTGCTCGTGTCCGGGGCCCTGTTCGCCATCATCGGCGGCGTGTACTTCTGGCTGCCGAAGTGGTGCGGCAACATGTACAGCGAGACGCTCGGCAAGTGGCACTTCTGGCTGTCGATGATCGGCTTCAACCTGGCGTTCTTCCCGCAGCACTTCCTCGGGCTGGCCGGCATGCCGCGGCGCATCCCGGACTACGCGCTGCAGTTCGCCGAGTGGAACATGTGGTCGTCGATCGGCGCGTTCCTCTTCGGCGCCTCGCAGCTCATCTTCGTCTACAACGTGGTCTCGACGATCCGCGGCGGCCGCAAGGCCGAGCAGCGCCCGTGGGAGGGCGCGGACTCGCTCGAGTGGACGCACCTGCCCACGCCGGCGCCGTACCACTCGTTCGAGACCGCCCCGGTCGTCAAGTAGGCGGGCGATGGTGGACCGGCGCAGGAAGGCGGCCCTCGTTACGGCGATCGTGCTCGCCGCGGCGGCGGTCGGCCTGTACCTGGCCGTCGTGATGCGGCACGCGTATGGCGGATGAGCCCGGGGGGAAGCGTGAGCGGCGCGAGGCGACGGTGCGGGAGGCCTTCTCGGCGGTGTTCTGGAGCTTCTTCGGGGTGCGCAGGCGCTCCGACTACGAGGCGGACACGCAGCGGCTCAAGCCCCAGCACGTGATCGCCGCCGGGATCGTGGCGGCGGTCGTCTTCGTGCTGGTGCTGTACGGCGTGGTGATGCTGGTGACGCGCTAGGCGGGACGGCGCGAGGGAAACAACGGAACTGCAAAAAAGGGAAATCGATCGTGGCCAACACACAGACGTCCGGCTATTACTTCGCACCTCCTTCCAAGTGGCCCGTGGTGGGCTCGACCGCGCTCTTCTTCCTCGCGTTCAGCGGCGCGCTGCTCTTCAACGGCTACGGCATCGGCTGGATCTCCTTCGGCCTCGGCTTCTTCATCCTGCTCTACATGCTCTTCGGCTGGTTCGGCACCGTGATCCGCGAAAGCGAGAGCGGCCTGTTCAACCGGCAGGTGGACAGCTCGTTCCGCTGGGCGATGAGCTGGTTCATCTTCTCCGAGGTGATGTTCTTCGCGGCGTTCTTCGGCGCGCTCTTCTATGCGCGCGCGTACTCGGTGCCGTGGCTCGCCGACATCGAGAACAAGCTGCTGTGGCCGCAGTTCGCGGCGCACTGGCCCACGGCCGGCCCCTACCGCCCGCCCGAGTTCTCCCCGATGCACGCCTGGGGCATCCCGGCGATCAACACGCTGCTGCTGCTCTCGTCGGGCGTCACGGTCACCTGGGCCCACTGGGCGCTCAAGAAGAACGACCGCAGCAACCTCATCTTCGGCCTGGTCGCTCACGATCATCCTCGGCGCGATCTTCCTCGCGCTGCAGGCCGGCGAGTACTTCCACGCCTACCACGAGCTCAACCTGAAGCTCACGACGGGCGTTTTCGGGTCCACCTTCTTCATCCTCACCGGGTTCCACGGCTTCCACGTGACGCTCGGCGTGACGATGCTCACGGTGATCCTCTTCCGGTGCGTGGCCGGGCACTTCACGCCCGAGCACCACTTCGGCTTCGAGGCGGTGTCCTGGTACTGGCACTTCGTGGACGTGGTGTGGCTGCTGCTGTTCGTGTTCGTCTACTGGCTGGTCTAGCGCGCCGGCGGCCCGGCCGCCGCGCCGCCCCGGGAAAGGCCGCACCTCGGTGCGGCTTTTTTCTCCGCGCGCGCTCAGCGCACGCCGCCGGCCGGGATCCAGCCGAAGTAGTACGAGGCGATGAGGATCGCGAAGACCAGCAGCGACAGGACGATGCGCACGGTGAGCGCCGTCACGGCCCGGTTGCCCACGCCCTTGTCCTTGTAGACGAAGTACAGGCCCGAGAAGAGGCTCACGAGCACGCCGAGGAGCAGCAGGAGGATCAGGATGCGCATGCGCGACGGGAGGGCGGAGGACGGCGGGGGCACCTAGTGTATCGCCCGGTGCGGCCGTGCGCCTGACGATCGGCCCGTTCGTGTTCGCGCCGCGGCTCGTGCCGACGCTCGCCGCGGTCGCGTTCGTGGCGCTCACCGTGTGGCTGGGGCGCTGGCAGCTGCACCGCGCCGAGGAGAAGGAGGGCCGGCAGGCGGTCTACGAGGCGCGCATGCGCGAGCCGGCGCTGCGCCTGGCCCCGGGAATGCGCGACCCGGCCGCGCTCCTCTTCCGGCGCGTGCGCGCGAGCGGACGCTGGATCCCCGAGGGCCAGGTGTACGTGGACAACCGCGTCCACGAGGGGCGGGCCGGCTTCGAGGTGGTCACGCCGCTGCGGCTGGCCGGCAGCCGCGAGGCGGTGCTGGTGGACCGCGGCTGGGTGCCCCGCGGGCCGCGGTACCCGCGCGCGCCCGCCGTACCGGTGCCGCCCGGGGATGTCGCGGTCGCGGGAATCGCCACGCTGCCGCCGAAGCGCTTCCTCGAGCTTTCTTCCGAGACCGTCGAGGGAAACGTGATCCAGAACCTGTCCATCGCACGCTATGCCCGGCGCACCGGGCTCGCCGTCCTGCCCGTGGTGGTCCTCGCCGACGCGCCCGCGCCGGGGCTCGTGCGCGTGCCCGAGGCGCCCGACGCCGGCGCCTCCAAGCACCGCGAGTATGAAGTCACCTGGTTCTCGATGGCGCTCACGGCCGCGGCACTCTGGGTCGGGCTCAACGTGCGCAGGCGCGCATGACGCGCCTCGGCCCGCGCGCGAAGCTGCTGCTGATCATGGCGCTTTTCTTCGCGCCCGTGCTCGCCTCCACGCTCGCCTACCTCTACCTGCGCCCGGCGCCCACGGCGAACTACGGCGAGCTGCTCCTGCCCCCGGCCACCGTCACCTCGCGCAGCTTCGCGAAACCGGACGGCGGGCGCTTCTCCTTCGACGAGCTGCGCGGGCGCTGGGTGCTCGTCGCGACCGGCTCCGGCGCCTGCGGCGAGGCCTGCCTGCGCCGGCTGGTGATGGCTGCGCCAGGTCCGCCTCGCCCTCGGCCGCGACGCCGAGCGGGTGGCCCGCGTGTTCGTGGTCGACGACCGGGAACCCCTGCGGCCGGGGGCGATCGAGCCTTTCCCGGGGACCGTCGCCGCGCTTCCCCCGCCGGGGACGGCGCCCGTGCCCGGGCCCGGCGACCGCGACCATCTCTACCTGGTCGACCCCCACGGCAACGTGATGATGCGGTGGCCGGCCGCCCCGGACCCCAAGCGCATGCTGCAGGACCTGCAGCGGCTGCTCAAGGCCTCCCAGATCGGCTGAAGGATTTATAATTGCAGGTTCCCATGCTCCAGCAAACGATCCCTTCCGACACGCCGGGACTGGGCGTGCAGTTCTGGCGCCTCACCAAGCCCCGCGTGGTCTCGCTCATCGTCTTCACCGCGGTGATCGGCATGCTGCTCGCCGTTCCCGGGGTGCCGCCGCCCGGCCTGCTGCTGGCCGCGACGGTCGGCATCGCGCTCGTGGCCGGCGCGGCCGCCGCGTTCAACTGCCTGGTCGAGCAGAAGATCGACGCGCTGATGGCGCGCACCCGCGCGCGGCCCACGGCGGCGGGGACGATCTCGTCCGTGCAGGTGCTGCTCTTCGCCGGCGCCGTCGGAGGGCTGGGGCTGGCGATCCTCTGGCACGCGGTGAACCCGCTCACCATGTGGCTCACGCTGGGCACGTTCGTGGGCTACGCGATCATCTATACCGTGGTGCTCAAGCCCGCCACGCCGCAGAACATCGTGATCGGCGGCGCATCCGGGGCGATGCCGCCGGTGCTCGGGTGGGCGGCGATGACCGGGGACGTGAGCTACCAGCCGCTGCTGCTCTTCCTCATCATCTTCGCGTGGACGCCGCCGCACTTCTGGGCGCTGGCGCTCTACCGGCGCCGGGAGTACGCGCGCGCGGGCGTGCCGATGCTGCCCGTCACGCACGGCGAGGAGTTCACCCGGCTGCACCTGCTGCTCTACACGCTGCTGCTCGTGGCGGCGACCCTGCTTCCCTTCGCCACGCGCATGGCCGGGCACTTCTACCTCGGCGCGGCCGCCGTGCTCGACCTGGCCTTCCTCGGCTACGCCGTCGCGCTCTGGCGCCGCTACAGCGACGCGCTCGCCCGGCGCACGTTCGCCTACTCGATCTTCTACCTCGCGATGCTCTTCGCGGTGCTGATGATCGACCACTACCTTCCCGCCTTCCCGGGGTGAACGCGCGCGGCCTCGCGGCGGTCCTCGCGCTCGCCGCCGTCCTCGCCGCCGGCTGCGACCGCCTCTTCGGCACGCCGGCCCCGGCCTTCACCGGCGTGGACGTGACGGGCTCGACGCTGGGCGACGACCTGCGGCTTGCCGACCCCGAAGGCAAGGCCGCGCAGCCTGGGCGACTTCCGCGGCAAGGCGGTGGCGGTCGTCTTCGGATATACGCGCTGCCCGGACGTGTGCCCCACCACGCTCGCCGACTACGCGAAGGCGGTGAAGCTGCTGGGGCCCGAAGGCGACCGGGTGCAGGTGCTCTTCGTGACGCTCGACCCGGAGCGCGACAGCGCGGCGCTGCTGCGCAGCTACGTTCCCGCATTCGATCCCGCGTTCCTGGGGCTGCGCGGGGACGCCGAGGCGACGGCGCGCGTGGTGCGCGACTTCAAGCTCTACGTCGAGAAGGGGCCGGCGGACGCGAGCGGCAACTACGCGGTGCAGCATTCCTCCCAGGTGTTCGTGTACGACCCGGCGGGGAAGCTGCGCCTCATCGTGCCGGCCGGGACCTCCCCCCCGGCCATCGCCGCGGACCTGCGCCGGCTCCTCGCGTCCTGAGCGCCGCGCGCGCGGCAAAGCAAAACGGGGCCCGCGGGCCCCGTCGCGTTCGCACCCCGGCCGCCTAGCGCAGCTCGACGAGCTCCTTCTTCATCTTCTGCATGGCCTTCGCCTCGATCTGGCGGATGCGCTCGGCCGAGACGCCGAACTCGCCCGCCAGCTCGTGCAGGGTCTTCGGCTCCTGCTCGGCGAGCCAGCGGGCGCGGATGATCCGCCGGCTGCGCTCGTCGAGGCTTTCGAGGGCGCGCGTGAGGCCGCGCGTCTGCATCGCCTCGCCCTGCTCGCGCTCGTAGGTCTCCGCCGGGCCCTCGGCGGCGTCGGCGAGGTAGGCGATGGGCGTCATGGCCGCCTCGTCGGAATCGTCGACGGAGGGCTCGAGGGCCACGTCGCCGCCCTGCAGGCGCTTCTCCATCTCCACCACGTCGCTCTCCTTCACGTTGAGCGTGGTGGCGACCTGCCGGATCTCGGTCGGGGTGAGCGCGGCCGAGGAGGGCTTCATGCTGCGCAGGTTGAAGAAGAGCTTGCGCTGCGCCTTGGTCGTGGCGATCTTCATCATGCGCCAGTTGCGCAGGATGTATTCGTGGATCTCGGCCTTGATCCAGTGGATCGCGAACGAGGCGAGCCGCACGCCGCGCTCCGGGTCGAACCGCTTCACGGCCTTCATGAGCCCGAGGTTGCCCTCCTGGATGAGGTCGGCCTGGGGCAGCCCGTAGCCCATGTAGTTGCGGGCGACGGAGACGACGAGGCGAAGGTGCGAAAGCACGAGGTCGCGGGCGGCCGTGAGGTCGTCGTGCTCCTTCAGGCGCCGTCCCAGCTCCGTCTCGCGCTCGGGCGTGAGCATGGGAACGGCGTTGACGGCGTGGACGTACGACTCCAGGCTGGAGATCGGGGGCAGGGCGGGCAGCGTGATACTGGTCATCTGGACGGAAAGCCTCCTCGGGCGAATTTTAGCACTCAGCTTATTCGAGTGCTAATGGGGCCCGAGGTTCCCCTTTTTTACCGATCTCAGGGCCTTCTTGCCGGTCCGGCGAACCGGCGCACCTCGCGGCCGGCGGCGAGCCAGGCGGCGACGAGGCCGAGGAGGGCGGTGCCGCCCAGGACCGCGAGCAGCGTCGCGGGGAGCAGGAAAAAGGCCGCCAGATCAGGCGCATATTCAGGAGTAAGCGCTAACACTTCTGCCCGGATCCCCCACGCCACGGCGGCGCCGATCCCGAGCGCCGCGGCGCCGGCGACCAGGCCCTGGAGCGCGCCGTGGTACAGGAAAGGCCTTCGCACGTCGGCGGCCGTCGCGCCCACGAGCTGGCTCACCACGATCTCCTCGCGCCGGGTCACCACCTGCAGGCGGATCAGGTGGCCGACGATGAAGAGCACGGCGAGCGCCAGCACCCCGCCCACGACCACGAGGAGGCGCTCGCCCAGCCGCGTCCAGCGCGACAGGCGCCGGGCCCATTCGAAGTCGGCGACCACCTGGTCGACCTTGGGCAGGGCCGACCATGCCGCCCTCGCCGCGGCGATGCGCCCCGCATCGGTCGTGCGCACCCGCACGGTGAACGCGTCGGGAAGCGGATTGGCGTCGAGGCTGGCGAGGACGTCCGCGAGCTGCGTCGTGCGGCGCAGCTCCTCCAGCGCCTGCGCGCGCGGGATGTAGCGCACGGCCAGCGCGTCCGGGTGCGCCCGCAGGGCCGACTCCACCCGCTTCGCGTCGTCGCCCGTCGCATCGAGCGCGAGATAGACGTTCACGTGGGGCTCGGTGTCGATGCCGCGGGTGATGGCGGCCACGCTCCTCAGCACCGCCGCGGCGGTGAGCGGCAGCGCGATCGCCAGCCCCAGCACGAGCGCGGAGACCACGAAGGTGTACGGCTGCGACCGGAGCCGGCGCAGCGCCGCGCCCAACGCGATGGCGTGCAGGCGCAGCCAGCCGCTCACGGCGCCGCCGCCGCGAGGCCGCCCCCCGCCAGCGCCACGCGCCGGCAGCCGAGGCGCGCGAGGCCGGCCTCGTCGTGCGTCGAGAGCAGCACGGTCACACCCACCTGGTGGAAGGAGACGAACAGGTCGAGGATCGCGCGCGCGTAGTCCGCGTCGAGGTTGCCGGTGGGCTCGTCGGCCACGAGGATCGACGGGCGGTTCACGATCGCCCGCGCGATGCACAGGCGCTGCTGCTCGCCGCCCGACAGCGCCACCGGCATCGCCTTCTCGCGCGCGAGCAGCCCCACCTTGTCGAGCGCGGCGCGCACGCGCCGGCCCGTCTCCTCGGCCCGCATCCCCGCGATGCGCAGCGGCAGGGCGACGTTGTCGAAGGCGTTGCGGTCGAAGAGCAGCTTGTGGTCCTGGAAGACGAAGCCCACGCGCCGGCGCAGGACGGCGAGGGCGGTCTCCCCGAGCGCCCCGAGGTTCTGGCCCTGCACCACGATCGTGCCGTTCGAGGCGCGCTCGATGCCCGCGGCGAGCTTGAGCAGCGTCGACTTGCCCGCGCCCGAATGCCCCGTGACCGCCACCATCTCGCCGGCCGCGACCTCGAGCGTCACCCCGCGCAGCGCCTCGTGGCCGCCGGGGTAGCGCTTGGCCACGGCGGAGAACTGGATCACGAGAAGAGCGCGTCGACGAAGTCGGCGGCGACGAACGGGCGCAGGTCCGGCGCCTTCTCGCCGATGCCGATGAAGCGGATCGGCACGGGGTGCTCGCGCGCGATCGCGGCCACCGCGCCCCCCTTGGCGGTCCCGTCGAGCTTGGTCACGACCAGGCCCGTGAGCCCGAGGGCCTCGTCGAAGGCCTTCACCTGGCGCACCGCGTTCTGGCCCGTGTTCGCGTCGATCACGAGCCACGTCTCATGCGGGGCCGAAGCGTCCGCCTTGGCCATCACGCGCTTCACCTTGCGGATCTCGTCCATGAGGTGCAGCTGCGTGGGCAGGCGCCCGGCGGTGTCGGCGAGGACGACGTCGATGCCGCGCGCCCGCGCCGACTGGATCGCGTCGAAGATCACGGCGGCCGAGTCGCCCTTGTCCTGCGAGATCACGGTCACGCCGTGGCGCGCGCCCCACTCGGCGAGCTGCTCGCGCGCCGCCGCCCGGAACGTGTCGCCCGCGGCGAGGAGCACGGTGCGGCCCTCGGACTGGAAGAGGTGGGTGAGCTTGGCGATGGTGGTCGTCTTCCCCGCGCCGTTCACGCCGGCCAGCAGGATCACGTAGGGCCTGGGGCGCTCGGCCGGGAGCGCCTTCTCGAGCGGCGCGAGCAGCGCCACGAGCGCGTCCCGCAGCTCGGCCGCGAGGGCGCTGCCGTCCTCGAGGCGCTTGTCGCGCTGCGCCTTGCGCAGCCGCTCGACGAGGCTCTGGGTCGCGGGCACGCCCACGTCGGCCAGCAGCAGCTGCGCCTCGAGCTCCTCGTAGAGGGCCTCGTCGATCTTCGGGCGCGCGCGCAGCATCCCGAGCGCCTTGCCCCAGCGCGCGCGCGTCTGCTCGAGGTCGCGCTTGAGGAACGCGCGCAGGCCCGAGCCGTTGCCGGCATCGGTCTTGTCCTTCTTCGAGAACAGGGGCATGGCGGTCGGCCCGGGCGGGCCGGCGTGGGGAAAGTACGGAAATATTCTACGGTATGATCGCCCGACCATGACGTCGCCGCGACGCATCCGCGCAGTGCCGGGCGCGCGCACGCAGCCTTCCGGCGCGAACCGGGTGCGCATCATCGGCGGGCGGTGGCGCAGCCGCGTGCTGCGCTTCCCCGCGGGGGCGCAGCTTCGCCCCACCCCGGACCGCGTGCGCGAGACCCTCTTCAACTGGCTGGGGCAGACCCTCGACGGGCTGCGCTGCGTGGACCTCTTCGCCGGCAGCGGCGCGCTGGGCTTCGAGGCGCTGTCCCGGGGCGCCGATCGCGTCGTGATGGTGGAGCGCGACCGCCGCGCGGCCGCGGCGCTGCGCGAGGGCGCGCGCGAGCTCGGGGCGGGGGCGGCGAGCATCGTGCACGGCGACGCCGAGTCCTACCTGCGCGGCTGCGCCGAGCGCTTCGACGTGGCCTTCGTGGACCCGCCCTACGCGAGCGGGCTGGCGCCGCGCTGCCTCTCCCTGCTGCCCCGATGCCTGCGCGAAGGCGCGCGCGTTTACGTGGAGAGCGGGGAGCCGATCGCCGCCCCCGGATGGCGCGCGCTTCGCGAAGGACGCGCCGGCGCTGTACGCTATGCGCTTTTCGAGCTGGCGCCCCCATGACGATTACGCGCGCGGTCTATCCCGGCACCTTCGACCCCATCACCAACGGGCACGAGGACCTCATCCAGCGCGCCGCGCGGCTGTTCGACGAGGTGGTGGTGGGCGTGGCCCACAGCCAGGCGAAGCGGCCGTTCTTCTCCCTGGAGGAGCGCGTCGCCCTCGCCCAGGAGGTGCTCTCGCCGTACGAGAACGTGAGCGTGCTCGGGTTCGCCGGGCTGCTGTCGGAGTTCGTGCGCGAGCAGTCGGCGAGCGTCATCCTGCGCGGCCTGCGCGCCGTGTCCGACTTCGAGTACGAGTTCCAGCTCGCGGGCATGAACCGGCGGCTGGCGCCCGGCGTCGAGACGCTCTTCCTCACCCCCTCCGACAAGTACCTCTTCCTGTCGGCCACGATCGTGCGCGAGATCGCGGTGCTGGGCGGCGACATCGCGGCCTTCGTGCACCCCCTCACGGCCGAGCGCATGCGCGAGAAGATCGGCCGGTCCAAGCGCTGATCGGCGCGTGGGGCGGGGCCCGCGCGGCCTCATAATGGAGGCATGGCGCTCAAGATCACCGACCAGTGCATCAACTGCGACGTCTGCGAGCCGGAGTGCCCCAACGACGCGATCTCGATGGGGCCGGAGTACTACGTGATCGACCCGGCCCGCTGCACCGAGTGCGTGGGCCATTTCGACGCGCCCCAGTGCCGCGAGGTCTGCCCGGTCGACTGCATCCCGCTCGATCCCGACCACGTCGAGTCGCGCGAGGCGCTCGAGGCGAAGGCCGAGCGCCTGCGCCGGGAAAGGGAAGCGGCGGGAAAGAAGGGCTAGGCGAGCGAGGGCTCGCGCTCGACCTCGAGCAGCGCGGCCAGCCGTTCCTGCCCCGCCTGGAGCTCGCCGCGCAGCGCCACGAGCTCCGAGGCGATCGCGCGCAGCTCCCGCACGCTCTCGACGAGGTCGGTCTCGGCATCGCGGATGCGGCCCATCCCCTCGATGCGGCTGTTGCCCTGCTCCTGGCGCGCGTTGATCTGCCCGTCGAGCGGCCGGATGAAGCCGTTCATCCACGTGCGCGCCTCTCGGTCGGCGATCTCGAAGACGTGGATCACCTTGAGGGCGACCGTGTCGAAGAAGAGCGAGGCGAGCGTCTTGCGCCCCCGCAGGGCGAAGCTGCCCGGGTGCTTGAGCTCGCGCTCGCAGCGCTCCTCGAGCCGCTCGAGCTCGACGCGGAAGCGCTCGGTCGCGAAGTCCTCCGTCTCCCCGGCCGCGAGCCCGAACTCGCGCTCGAAGGTCTCGCGCGACGAGGCCATCATGGACCGCGCTTCGTGCACCACTTCCACGCCGGCGGCCAGGCGCCCGTGCACCCGCCGGAAGAAGCGGTCGATGGCCCCGGCGATCCCGCTCGAGAAGGCGCTGCTCGACACCTCGCGCCGCGCCTCGATGGCGGCCTCGCGCACGGCGTTGGGGTCGAAGAGGCGCCCGAGCTCGTCGGCACGCCGGCTGTGCACGCTGCGCAGCCCGAGCAGCGTCGCCTTGGCCTGCTCGAGCCGGCGGCGCTCGTCGGCCGACTTCCGCGCGAGCGTCTCCACGAGCTGCTGGTTGCGGGCCTGCAGCGCCTCGAGCTCGGCGGCGCGTTCGCGCGTGAACGCGAGGCGGCCGGAAAGGAGCGCGGCGGCCTCGGAGAAGACGGGCCGCAGCTCGGCGCGCAGCGCCGCGCAGTGGTCGAGGCGGCGCTCGTGCACGGTGCCGCGGGCGAGCGCCTGCTCGAGCCGGTAAAGGCGGCTGCGAAGCAGCGCGTCGCGATCCTTCTGCACCTTGGCGACCAGGGCCTGCCGCGCGGAGAGCGCGAAGATGCGGGTGGGCTCCATGGCGAGCGCCTCGGCGGTGGCGCGCACCTGGCGGTCGATCTCGGAGAGCACCTCGCCCTCGCTCTTCAGGCCGTCGCGCAGGCCGTCGATCTTGTTGAGGACGACGTAGCAGCGCCGCTGGATGCCGTCGACGGGCGCGAGGTGCTCGCTCCACAGCGCGAGGTCGCTGCGGGTCACGCCCGTGTCCGCGGTCAGCATGAACACGATCGCGGCCGCGTCGGGAATGCGGTGCACGCTGAGCTCCGGCTCGCCGCCCAGCCCGTTGTGCCCGGGCGTGTCGAGGAGCGTCAGCCCCGCCTCGAGCAGCGGGTGCGGGTAGTTGAGGAGGGCGTAGCGCCAGCGGGGGATCTCCACGGCGGCGCCGGGCTGCGCCGGGAAGCCGAGCGCCACCGCCCGCTCGGGGTCGACCTGGAGCGACTCGCCGATCACCTCGCAGGCCTGGGCGACGGACTCCGGGCGGGACGGATCGAGCGCCACCTCGGTCCACGCCGAGGGGTCGAGCGCGTACTCCCGCAGCGACCGCTCGCTCTCGCGCGTGTCCACCGGCAGCAGGCGGATCGAGGGCGGCAGCCCGGGGTTCCAGGCGATCTCGGTCGGGCACAGCGTCGTGCGTCCCGCGCCGGCGGGAAGCAGCCGGTGGCCCATCTCCGCGAAGAAGAGCGCGTTGATCAGCTCGCTCTTGCCGCGCGAGTACTCGGCGACGAACGCGATGGTGAGGCGCTCGGCGAGCAGCCGGCGCTCGAGGTGCGCGAGCCTCGTGGCCTCCTGCTCGTCGAGGAGCTGGTGCACGAGCGCCCAGCGGCGGAACGCGGCGAGCGCCTCGACCGTGGACTGGCGCCACTGGCGGAACTCCGCGAGGCTCGCCTCGAGCGGGCGTGGGACCAGGGCCTGACGGCCCGTCGCGCTCAGCGTTGACATTTCGGGCAGTAGAAGGTCGAGCGCTGGCCCTGGCGCAGCGCGCGGATGGCCGTGCCGCAGGCACGGCAACCGAGGCCCTCGCGTCCGTAGACGGCGGTCTCGTGCTGGAAGTGGCCGGCCATCCCGTCGACCCCCGCGAAATCGCGCAGCGTCGTGCCGCCCGCGGCGATCGCGCGCTGCAGCGTCTGGCGCACCGCGCCGGCGAGCCGCGTCCAGCGGGGGGGCGAAATGCGCGCGACGCTGCGCAGGGGATGGATGCCCGAGGCGTGCAGGGCCTCGCTCGCGTAGATGTTGCCCACGCCGGTCACCACCCGCGCGTCCATCAGGAACGGCTTGACCGCCGAGCGCCGCCCCCGGGCGCGTTCCCGCAGCGCTTCCCCGGTGAAGCCCGCCTCGAAGGGCTCCAGGCCCAGGCCGTCGAGCAGGACGTGGCGCTCGGCGGGCCCGGGCACCCACAGCACGGCGCCGAAGCGGCGCGGGTCGGTGAGGCGCAGCCGGGCCCCGCCCTCCAGGCACAGGTCGACGTGGTCGTGGGCCTGCGCGGGGGCCTCGTCCTCCACGAGCGTGAGGCGCCCGGACATGCCGAGGTGCACGAGGAGGTGGCCGTGGAGGCAATCGAACAGCAGGTACTTGCCCCGGCGCCGGATCGCGGTGACCTGCTCGCCGCGCAGCGTCCGGGGCAGGTCGCGGGGGACCGGCCAGCGCAGGTGGGGGTTGCGCACCACGACCTCCCGGATGCGCTGTCCGACGACGTGCGGCAAGAGTCCCCGGCGGGTGGTCTCGACCTCGGGCAGCTCTGGCATCGGAAGGGCCTGAAATTCCGGGTGTTTTCGTCCAGTCCCGATTATACGGGGGCGGGCGCGGGAAAGGGCCTACACCGGTCCGCGTGGACGGGCTACAGGCCGGTCCAAGGCGAGCGAATCGTTTTATGATAGACGCATCGGAGCGCCGTGCCGGCGCTCGCAGGGAGCAAGGAATGACGTTGTCGAGATCCTATTTGCTGGCATGGGGGTTGGCGGTGGCCGCGGCGGTGGCCACGCCCGTCGCGGCGCAGGACCAGGGCGAGGAGGTGATCCGGGACACCGGCCCGTCGGCCTCGGACGAGATGTTCGAGTACCTGGTCGCGGAGTTCGCGGCGCAGCGCGGCGACACGGACGGCGCCGTGGAGATCTTCCACCGCCTGGCCCGGGAGCTGCGCGATCCCCGCATCGCGCGGCGGGCGGTCGAGACGGCCATCCGGGCCCACCAGTACGGCCCGGCGCTCGAGAACGCTTCGCTCCTGCTCGAGCTCGATCCGAAGTCGACGCTCGCGCGCGAGATCCTCGCCGCGCTCCTCGGCAACGAGGGCGACCTCGGCAAGGCGCGGAAGATGACCGCGGACATCCTCGAGAAGAGCGGCAACCGCGGCGCCCTGCTGATGCAGCTGTCGTACCTGTTCTCCAAGTTTCCCGACAAGTCCGCGGTGCTCGACACCGTGCGCTCGGTCTCGGCCCCGTACGAGGCGATGCCGGAGGCGCACTACGCGGTGGGCGTGGCCGCCCTCCTCGCCGGCAAGTTCGACGTGGCCGCGCGGGAGTCCGACGCGGCCCTGCGGCTCGGCCCGTCCTGGGGGAAGGGCGCGATCCTGAAGGCGCAGGTCCTGCACAAGACGGACGCCGCGCGCGTCGTTCCCTTCTACGAGGGGTTCGTCGCGAAATACCCGGCCTCCGTCGAGGTGCGCATGCAGCTCGGGCGCGAGCTCGCCGCCGAGCGCAAGCTCGTGGCCGCGCGCGACCAGTTCCGGGCGGTGGAGAAGATCTCCGACAAGGACGCCCAGGCCGTGTACGCCGTGGGCCTGCTCTCGCTGCAGCTCGACGACTACGCCGACGCCCACGGGGCGTTCTCCCGCGCGCTCAAGCTCGGCTACCGCGACGCCGCGGCGATCTACCTCGGCATGGGGCAGGCGGCCGAGGGCCTCAAGCATTACGACGAGGCGATCGGCTGGTACCAGAAGGTCGAGTCGAGCGACTGGGTGCGCGCCCAGCTCAAGATCGCCACCCTCGTCTACCGCCAGCAGGGCCTGCCCGCGGCGCGCGAGTACCTGCGCAAGATCGACCCGCGCTCCACCGAGGAGCGCGTGCAGATGATCCAGGTCGAGGCGCAGCTCCTGCGCGACGCGAAGGAGTGGCAGGAAACATACACGATGCTCACGAAGGCCGTGGCGAAGTACCCGGACTCGTACGAGCTGCTGTACGACCGGGCGATGGCCGCCGAGCGCGTCGACAGGCTCGACGTGATGGAGGCCGACCTCAAGCACGTGATCCGCATGAAGCCGGACTACGCGCATGCCTACAACGCGCTGGGCTACACGCTCGCGGAGAAGACGAACCGGCTGGGGGAGGCGAAGGAGCTGATCGAGAAGGCCTACCAGCTCGCTCCCGACGACCCCTTCATCATGGACAGCCTCGGCTGGGTCGAGTACCGCATGGGCCACGTCCAGGAGGCCCTCAAGCAGCTGCAGCTCGCCTACACCCAGCGTCCGGATCCCGAGATCGCCGCGCACCTGGGCGAGGTGCTGTGGAAGAGCGGGCAGCACGACCAGGCCGAGAAGATCTGGCGCGCGGCCCTCGCGGAGAACCCGAACCACGAGTCGCTGCTCGCGGTGATGCAGAAGTACCGCCCCTGAGCCGGCGCTTCCGGCCGGGAGCGCGATGAGCGCGCGGTCCGCGTCCCTCGTGCTCGCGCTCGGCCTGGCCGCCTGCGCCGCGCTGCCCCCCGAGCCGCCCGCCGTCGCCCCGCTGGCGTCCGTGCCCGCGGCCTTCGAGCTGTCCGGGCGCATCGCCGTGCGCGAGGGCGACCACAGCGAGATCGCCGGGCTGCGCTGGACGCGCTCGCCGCCGCGCGACACGTGGGTCCTCACCACTCCCCTCGGCAGCGAGATCGCGCGCATCGAGTCCGGCCCTTCGGGGGCCACCCTCTCCCAGGCGAACGGCGAAACCCAGGCCGCGCCCAGCTTCCAGGCGCTGACCCGGCGCGTGCTCGGCGTGGCGCTCGATCCGGACTGGCTCGCCGCCGGCCTCTATGGCCAGCCGCAGGGCGCGGCGCCGCCCGGCTGGGAGCTGCACGTGGACGAGACGCAGGCCGCCGGCGCCGTGCGCCTCGCCAGGCGCCTTACCGCCCGCAACGGCGAGGTCGTCGTGCGACTCGCCATCGACAGCTTCCACCCCCTCGGGGAGTGAGCGCTTGCGGCTTCCCGGTCCCGACTACCCGGCTCCCGCCAAGCTGAACCTCTTCCTGCACGTGGTCGGGCGGCGCCCCGACGGCTATCACCTGCTGCAGAGCGTCTTCACGCTGATCGACCATGGGGATCGCGTGCGGCTGCGGGTGCGCGAGGACGGGCGGATCGCGCGCGTGCACGACCTGCCGGGGGTGCCCGCCGAGTCCGACCTCACGGTGCGCGCCGCGCGGCTCCTGCAGCGCCTGTCCGGCACCCCGCTGGGCGCGGACATCGAGGTAGAAAAGCGCATCCCCCTCGGCGCCGGCCTGGGCGGCGGCAGCTCCGATGCCGCCACGGTCCTCCTCGCGCTCGACCGCCTCTGGGGCACCGGCCTCGGACCCGAGGGCCTGAGGCAGCATGCCGCCGCGCTCGGCGCGGACGTCCCCTTCTTCCTTTTCGGCCGCAGCGCGTGGGTGGAAGGGATCGGAGAGCGGCTGGCCGCGGTCGAACTGCCCGAGCGGTGGTACCTGGTCCTGGTCCCGCCGGTGGCGGTCCCCACGGCAGCCGCGTTCGCCGCGCCGGAATTGACCCGGGATACGGAACCCCTTAAAATGGAAGACTTTTCGGCGCACCTGCCGGACGATCTCGACTCTTCCCGGCTCCGCAACGACCTGGAGCCGGTCGTCACCGCGCGCTACCCGGCCGTTCGCGAGCACCTGGAGTGGCTGCGCGAGCGGGCGAGGGCCCGCATGACGGGGTCGGGAGGCTGCGTCTTCGCGGCTTTCGCCAGCCGCGGGCAGGCCGAGGCCGTCCACGGCCGGCTGCCGGAAACGATGCACGGATTCATCGCACGGGGCCTCACGCGTCATCCCCTGTACGCGCAGATTGAGTATCCGCCGGCGCCGGCTTAGCGGCGCGGGCGGCCGAAGGGGAGTCGCCAAGTTGGTTAAGGCACCGGATTTTGATTCCGGCATTCGAAGGTTCGAATCCTTCCTCCCCAGCCACTTACTGAGCGCTGCAGCGCGGCGACACGAGACGGCACGTGGCCTTCGAGCAACCTGATGGTGTTCACCGGCAACGCCAACCCGCAGCTCGCGCAGGATGTCGACGCAGCATCTCAACATCCAGCTCGGCAAGGCGCATCGTCGGCCAAGTTCAGCGACGGCGAGGTGATGGTCGAGCTGCTCGAGAACGTGCGCGGCAAGGACGTCTTCGTGCTGCAGTCGACCTGCGCGCCGACCAACGATAACCTGATGGAGCTGCTGGTCATGGTCGATGCGCTGAAGCGCGCTCGGCGCCGCGCGCATCACCGCGGCGATCCCGTACTTCGGCTATGCGCGCCAGGACCGCCGGCCGCGCTCGCGCGCGGGTGGCGATCAGCGCCAAGGTGGTCGCCAACATGCTCACGGTCGGCCGGCGTCGACCGCGTGCTGACGATGGACCTGCACGCCGACCAGATCCAGGGCTTCTTCGACATCCCGGTCGACAACATCTATGCGACGCCGCTCCTGCTGGGGGACCTGTGGAAGCAGGCTACGACAACCTGGTCGTGGTGTCGCCGGACGTCGGCGGCGTGGTGCGGGCGCGGGCGATCGCCAAGCGGCTCGAGTCCGACCTCGCGATCATCGACAAGCGCCGCCCGCGGGCGAACGTGGCCGAGGTGATGAACATCATCGGCGACGTCGAACGGGCGCACCTGCGTGATCATGGACGACATGGTCGACACGGCCGAACACGCTGTGCAAGGCGGCCAAGGCGCTGAAGGAGCAGGGCGCGACGCAGGTGGTCGCCTACTGCACGCACGCGGTGCTCTCCGGCGGCGCGGTCGAGCGCATCGCCGCCTCGGACATCGACGAGCTGGTGGTGACCGACACCATCCCGCTCTCGGCCGAGGCGCAGGCGTGCCCGCAAGATCCGCCAGATCAGCGTGGCGGAGCTGCTGGCGGAAACGATGCGCCGGATATTCACGAGGAGATCGGTGAGCTCGCTGTTCGTCGAGTAGTGCGTTTCCACCCTCGCCTCGCGGAGAGGTCGCAGTGAGGGGACTTCCCTCGGAACATCGGCGCACCTGGTCGCGGGACGCCGAGCAACAGGAGTGAACATGAAGATCGCCATCAAAGCCGAACCGCGCAAGGTGCAAGGATCGGGTGCGAGCCGCCGCCTGCGCCGCACGGGCAAGGTGCCCGGAATCGTCTACGGAGGCGGCAAGGAAGCCCAGCCCATCGAGCTCGACCACAAGGAGCTCCTCCTCAAGCTGCACCAGGAGGCCTTCCACGCCTCGATCCTGGACATGGAGCTGGGCGGCGAGACGAGCAGGTGCTGCTGCGCGACTACCAGATGCACCCCTTCCAGGTGCGCGTGCTGCACGTCGACTTCCAGCGCGTGGCCACCGACCGCAAGATCCACATGAAGGTGCCGCTGCACTTCGTGAACGCCGAGACCTCGCCGGGCGTGAAGCTGCCGGCGGCCTCGCCAGCACGTGATGAACGAGCTCGAGGTGCGCTGCCTGCCGAAGGACCTGCCCGAGTTCATCGAGGTGGACCTCGGCCAGATGCAGGCGGGGCACTCGGTGCACGTCTCCCACCTGCAGCTTCCGGCGGGGGTCGAGGCCGTGGTGCAGAAGGGCGAGGACCTCACCGTGGCCACCATCGTGATCCCGCGCGTCGTGACGGCCGAGGAAGAGGCCGCGGAAGCCGCGGCGATCGCGCCGTCGGCCGCCGACGTGCCGAGCTCGGCCCAGAAGGCGAAGGAGGAGGAGGCCGCGGCCGGGGCCGCCCCCGCGGCCAAGCCGGCCGCGAAGAAGAAAGGGCCGATCCGCCGCGGGGAAGTGCCCGCCGGCCCTCCGGCGGGCATTTCGTTTTCACGCCGCCATGGAAGACATCCGACTCATCGTGGGCCTGGGAAACCCCGGGCGAGAGTACGAGCAGACCCGCCACAACGCGGGCTTCTGGTGGGTGGACGCCGTCGCCGGGCGCGAGCGCGCGAGCTGGGCGAGCGCAGGCCAAGTTTTCCGGCTGGACCTCGCGCATCGAGGAGGGTGGCCGCGACATCCGCCTGCTCAAGCCCGCCACCTACATGAACGAGAGCGGGCGCAGCGTCGGCCGCGATTCTGCGCTTCTACAGGATCGAGCCCGCGCAGATGCTGGTCGTGCACGACGAGCTCGACCTGCCGCCGGGCAGCGTGAAGCTGAAGAAGGGCGGCGGCACGGGCGGGCACAACGGCCTCAAGGACATCGTCGAGGCGGTGGGCACGAAGGACTTCTGGCGCCTGCGCATCGGCATCGGCCATCCGGGCGACAAGGACGCCGGTGGCCGATTACGTGCTCGCCAAGGCGCGGCGCGAGGAGCAGGCGGCGATCGAGCCGGCGTTCGAGAGGAGCCTGGACCTGCTGGCGCGCATCGCCTCCGGGCGGCTGCAGGACGCGATGACCTGGCTGCACACCCCCCGAAAACCGAGGAGGCCCCGGGCGGCGCGAAGGCGCCGTCCGAGCCCCGGGAAGCGAAGAAACCATGACCCTGCAATGCGGCATCGTGGGCCTGCCCAACGTCGGCAAGTCCACCCTCTTCAACGCGCTCACCAAGGCGGGGATCGCGGCGGAGAACTATCCCTTCTGCACCATCGAGCCCAACGTGGGCATCGTCGAGGTGCCCGATCCGCGCCTGGACCGGCTCGCGGAAATCGCGCAGCCCGCAGAAGATCGTCCCGGCGATCGTCGAGTTCGTCGACATCGCCGGGCTCGTCGCCGGCGCCTCGAAGGGCGAGGGCCTGGGCAACCAGTTCCTCGCCAACATCCGCGAGACCGACGCGATCGCCCACGTGGTGCGCTGCTTCGAGGACGAGAACGTCGTGCACGTGGCCGGCAAGGTCGATCCGCTCTCCGACATCGAGGTGATCCACACCGAGCTGGCGCTGGCCGACCTGGCGACGGTCGACAAGGCGATCGCCCGGCACCAGAAGACGGCGCGGTCCGGCGACAAGGAGGCGGCGAAGCTCGTCGTGCTGCTCGAGCGGGTGCAGAAGGCGCTCGACGGGCTGCACCCGGTGCGCGCGATGGACCTCACGGCCGAGGAGCGGGCACTCCTCAAGCCGCTGTGCCTGCTCACGGCCAAGCCCACGCTCTACGTGGCGAACGTGGACGAGCACGGCTTCGAGGGCAACCCGCTCCTCGACCGCATGAAGGAGTACGCGGCGAAGGAGGGCGCGCCGGTGGTGGCGATCTGCGCCAAGCTCGAGGCCGAGATCGCCGACCTCTCCGGCGAGGAGAAGGAGGTCTTCCTCGCCGACATGGGGCTGGCCGAGCCCGGCCTGAACCGCCTCATGCGCGCGGCCTACGACCTGCTCGGCCTGCAGACCTACTTCACGGCGGGCGACAAGGAGGTGCGCGCCTGGACCGTGCGCAAGGGGGCGACCGCGCCGCAGGCCGCGGCCGTGATCCACACGGACTTCGAGAGGGGCTTCATCCGCGCCGAGGTGATCGGCTACGACGACTACGTCGCCTGCAGGGCGAGCAGGGCGCGAAGGAGGCCGGGAAGATGCGCCTCGAGGGCAAGGAATACGTCGTGAAGGACGGGGACGTGATGCACTTCCGCTTCAACGTCTGAACCGTTAAAATACAGGGCTCTTCGGCGAGTTAGCTCAGCGGTTAGAGCAGCGGAATCATAATCCGTTGGTCCGGGGTTCAAATCCCTGACTCGCCACCACTCCATTCCGGGTACGACCTCGACACATAGGTGTCAGGCCGTACCTGACACACGGGTGACACAGCAGGCCCTCGAAGCGCCGCGAATGGCTCAGGGCTGCACCGGGCCGAAGAGCTTGTTCAACTCCGCGCCCGAAGCGGCCGCGGCCAGCCCATCGAAGCGGCCCTCCTCCGCGATCTCGCGTGCCACCCGCATGACGCCGCCCCAGGCAACGCGCGCGAGCGCGCCACCCACGCTCACGCGGCGAACGCCGAGGGCCGCGATCCGCTCGAGCGTGAGGTCGCTCGCCCAGCCGACGAGGAGATTCACCGGCTTCGGTCCTGCCGCCCGCACCACCGCCGAAATCTCGTCCACCGTCTTGATGCCCGGAGCGTAGAGGACGTCCGCACCGGCATCGGAATAGGCGCGCAGCCGCCGCAGCGTGTCCTCGAGGTCCGGTCGCCCGAGGATGAAGTTCTCCGCGCGCCCGATGAGCAGCGTCCCGGTGCCGCTCTCGTCGATGGCCCGGCGTGCCGCCTGCATCCGGGCGACGGATGAAGGCAGGTCGCGGATGGGATCGGACGCATCGCCCGTCGAGTCCTCGATGGAGATCCCCGCGGCCCCGGCCTCGATCGCGAGCCCGACGTTTCGCGCGACGCCGGCAGCGTCCGGCGCGTAGCCGGCCTCGAAGTCCGCGTTCACCGGCAGGCTCGTCGCGCCCACGATTTGCCGCAGGTAATCGAGCGTCTCCTCCAGCCGGAAGCTGCCATCGGCGCGGCCATGATCCCAGGCGGCACCGGAGCTGGTCGTCGCGAGCGCCTTGAAGCCGAGCCCTTCGAGATAGCGCGCGCTGCCGGTATCCCATGGATTCGGGATCACGAAGCAGCCCGCCTCGTGCAGCTTGCGGAAATCGCGGCGACGAGTCGCGATGTCCGGCGGAGCACTGCGACGGTCGGTCATGGGGGCGCTCGCCTTGCCTGGAGGATCGACCGGCGATTCTAGATGGTGGCGGGTGTGGCCGTCTAACATGTGGCCGTCCAACCAAACCGCGCGAGACTCGACGTCCCGCGGAGTGCAAGGTCCCGATAGGCGGCGTGAGACAGATTGGTGACAACCTCGTGCCGAACGGGCTGTCCACCGGCCGCAACGTTCTTTCTCGCCGTTTCTGGGAAGGCCGGTGCGGGTTGCGGGCGTTAGAATGCGCCTTTCCCGCACACCGGCCCTTTCGGCGAAGTCGCATGGACGAGCCCATTTCCTGCTTCGTGCAGCACGTCGAGGCGCTCCCGCCCTGCCATCCGGCGCGCGCCACCATCGTGGAGTCGTGGCAGCGGTGCCTCGAGGCGAAGCTCGCGCGCGACGGCAGTGTGCGCTTCCGCCAGATTCCGCCCGAGGAGCTGGAGCGGCGCCTCGCGGGAGCGAAGCGCCTGATCGCCGTGGCGAAGGACGTGATGGAGCGGTTGATGGCCCGCCTGCCGGGCTCGACCAACGTGGCTTACATCGTCGACCGCGACGGCGTCGTGCTGGACTCCGTCGGCCCGAGGCCGCAAAGGGAGCAGTGGGGGTTGCTGCCGGGGTACGACTGGAACGAGCGCGTCATGGGCACCAACGGCGCCGGCACCTGCCTCGTCACAAAGCGCCCGGTCGTGATCGCGGGTCCCGAGCATTTCATGAATGCCTTCGAGGACTGCACTTGCACGGCCGCGCCCATCCGCGGGCCGGATCGCAAGGTGACGGGCGCCCTGGACGTGAGCAGCGTCGTCGCCGAGGCGCGCCCCGACCGGATCGAGCTCGTGACCGCCGCGGCCGAGGAGATCGAGCGGCTGCTGGCGAAGCGGGGATAGCCGCGCTCGACAGCCGCCCCCCCGGCGCATAGAGTCGCGCCATGGAGCGCAGGCATTACCCGCTCGAGCGCCTGTTCGGGCGCATCCTCTCCCCCTTCGAGGAATTCCTCCGGCGCACGACGGCCGGCGGGATCGTGCTCGTCGCGACGACCGCGGCCACCCTCGTGCTCGCCGCGGCGCTCGGGGCGGAGCCGCTGCGCCACTTCTGGGAGCAGCGCTTCGCCTTCGGGGTGCCCGGGCGTTTCGCCGTGGACCTCTCGCTGCACCAGTGGATCAACGACGGGCTGATGGCGCTCTTCTTCCTGCTCGTGGGGCTCGAGCTCAAGCGCGAGGTCGCGGTGGGCGAGCTCTCGTCGCTGCGCGATGCGGCGCTGCCGGTGATCGCCGCCGCTGGCGGCATGGTCGTGCCGGCGGCGATCTACGTGGCGTTCAACCCGGGCGGGGCGGGGGCGCACGGGTGGGGCATTCCGATGGCCACCGACATAGCCTTCGCGGTGGGCATCCTCGTGCTGCTCGCCTGGCGCGTGCCGCGCAACCTCATCATCTTCCTCACCGCGCTCGCGATCGCCGACGACCTCGGCGCGGTGCTCGTGATCGCGCTCTTCTACACCGCGCAGATCGACTGGGTCGCCCTCGGCGTGGCCGCATTCCTCGCCGCGCTGCTGCTCCTCCTGAACCGCGCCGGCATCCGCAACCGGCTGCCCTACGTGCTGGCCGGCCTCGCCCTCTGGTACTTCATGCACGCCTCGGGGATCCACGCGACCCTCGCGGGGATCGTCCTCGCGCTCGCGATCCCGGCCCGCCCCGCGCGCACGCCCGCGGAGTTCGACGGGCGCATCCTCGAGCTGCACGAGGCCTTCCGCGACGAGCGCGCCGCCGACACGCCCGACGACCCGCTCAGCAACCCCCGCATGGCCTCCATCGCCGCGGCCACGGAGCACTCGGCGATGCTCGTGAGGAGCCCGCTGGAGCGGCTCGAGCACGACCTGAGCCCCTGGGTGACCTTCCTCGTGATCCCCGTCTTCGCGTTCTCGAACGCCGCCATCGACCTCGGCGCCGTGGCGTGGGGCGAGGTGCTCGGCAACCGGGTGACGCTGGGCGTGCTCGCCGGGCTCTTCCTCGGCAAGTTCGCCGGCATCGCCGGGTTCAGCTATGCGGCCGTGCGCCTGGGACTCGGGCGCCTGCCCGCGGGCGTGGAATGGCGCCACATGCTGGGGGCGGCGTGGCTGGGCGGCATCGGGTTCACCATGTCGCTCTTCATCGCGCAGCTCGCGTTCGCCGACCCGGCCGCGGTCGAGCAGGCCAAGATCGGCATCCTCCTCGCCTCGGCGCTCTCGGCCGCGTTCGGGCTCGTGTGGCTCTTCGTTTCCGCGCGGGAGCGCACGGCCGGCGCCCCATGAAGAAAAGCGGGCCTCGCGGCCCGCTTTCCCGTGGCGCCGACCAAGCCCTCACTGGCTGGAGGTCTGGTCCTTCTTCTCCTGGTCCGTGCCGCTCGACGTGGACGACGACTGGGTCGCCCAGGCGCCCTGGTCGATTTCCGATGTGGAGTTCACGTCCGTCGACTGCTGGCTCGCGTTCACGTCGCTCGTGACCGTCTGGTCGCCGCTCGAGGTGTTCACGCCCGGGCTGACGTTGGCACCCGCG
Source organism: uncultured beta proteobacterium (assembly GCA_963741815.1). GTDB lineage: Bacteria > Pseudomonadota > Gammaproteobacteria > Burkholderiales > Usitatibacteraceae > Usitatibacter. The sequence goes on along the minus strand of CAVUJI010000001.1, from coordinate 735,018 downwards.
TTCACGTCCGAGTTGGCCACGCCGGCGTTCGCGTCCACGCCCACGTTGGGGTTCACTTGGGTGTCCGTGGAGGTCGACGACGTGCCGCTCGAGGTGTGGTCGCTCGTGCCGCCCGTCGAGGCGCCGATGCCCGAGGAAGGGGTGCCCTGGTCCGTCGACGAGGTGCCCTGGTCCGTCGACGAGGTGCCCTGGTCGGCCGACGAGGTGCCCTGGTCCGCCGACGAGGTGCCCTGGTCCGTCGATGAGGCCTGGTCCGAGGAGGCGCCCTGCGACATCGACGAGGACGCATTGATGTCGGTCGACTGCTGGCTTGCGGAGGTGCCGCTTTCCACCGTCTGCGAGCCGCTGCCCAGGTTCATGCCCGGGCTCGCGTTCACGCCCGCGTTCACGTCGTTGTTGCCGAGCCCGATGTTGGCGTCCACGCCGACGTTCGGGTTGGCGTTGAGGGTGGTGGACGAGGCGCCAGCGCTCGAGGAGGGTTCGGTCGATTCGGTGGTGGACGAGGCGCTCGCGCTCGAGGAGGGCGTGGTCGATTCGGCGCTGGTCGAACCGCTCTGCGGGCTGGAGGCGCCGCCCAGCTCGGCCGTGCTCGAGGGCGCGCTGGTGCTGCCCTGCCCGGTGATCGTGCTCTCGTGGGTGATGTCGCTCCGGGTCGTGGCCGAGCTGCTTTCCGGCGCGCGGTTGTCGTCACCCGTCGAGGAGCGGCTGCCCGCCACGTCCACGTCGGTGCTCGAGGACGACCCGTAGGCGGCCGTGCCGGCGGCCGCGCCGGGGGCCGAGTACTGGTAGGCCGTCGAGCCGCTCGCCGCGCCCGGGCCGACGTACTCGGTCGTGGTGCCCGACTGCACCTGGGCCAGCGGCACGCTCGGGATGCAGCCCTCGGGCCTGGTGTTCGCCGCGTCCATGCACTTGGGCTCGAGGCGCGAGGTGTCGGTGGTGATGGTCGTCGTGGTGTCCGCGAAGGCGGGGTAGACCGCCGCCAGGACGGCCGCCGCGAGCACCTTCGTCGTGAAATTGCGCGTCATTGCTTTCCTCCGGTATTGAGACTCACGTGCCTGAGGCAGCCGCGTCCGCAGGGGAGTTGCGCTGGTTGGTCCGGACGGCCTTGCGGCATGGTCCACCAGGACCAATTTGTAGGTCATGCCCTACATTTGTCATGCAAAACGTCCGACATCGGCCCTGGCGTGCTGTAGGATTAATCCGTCGCAGCCGTAGTGGAAACCCCTGCCCGGATTACGCTCCGCCCCCAGGACGACATGACGCAAAAGAAGGTCTACATCCGCACCTTCGGGTGCCAGATGAACGAGTACGACTCGGACAAGATGGCCGACGTGCTCGCCGCCGCCGAGGGCTACCGGCCCACGGCCGATCCCGCCGAGGCGGACCTCATCCTCTTCAACACGTGCTCCGTGCGCGAGAAGGCGCAGGAGAAGGTGTTCGCGGACCTCGGGCGCGCGCGCGCGCTCAAGGCCGCGCGTCCCGGCGTGCTGATCGGGGTGGGCGGCTGCGTCGCGAGCCAGGAAGGCGAGGAGATCGTCCGGCGCGCGCCCTACGTGGACGTGGTCTTCGGGCCCCAGACCCTGCATCGCCTGCCCGAGCTCATCGACCGGCGGCGCGAGAGCGGGCGAGCGCAGGTCGACATCTCCTTCCCCGAGATCGAGAAGTTCGACGCGCTGCCCCCGGCCCGCGCCGAGGCCGCCTCCGCCTTCGTCTCGATCATGGAAGGCTGCAGCAAGTACTGCAGCTTCTGCGTGGTCCCCTATACCCGCGGCGAGGAGGTCTCGCGCCCGCTCGCCGACGTGCTGGGCGAGGTGCGCCACCTGGCCGCGGGCGGCGTGATGGAGGTCACCCTCCTCGGGCAGAACGTGAACGCCTATCGCGGCGAGCTTCCCGACGGCGAGGCGGCGGATTTCGCGCTGCTGCTGGCACAGGTGGCGAAGGTCGAGGGCATCGAGCGCATCCGCTACACGACGTCGCACCCGCTCGAGTTCACCCAGCGCCTCATCGACGCCTACGCGCGCATCCCGAAGCTCGTCTCGCAGCTGCACCTGCCCGTGCAGTCGGGCAGCGACCGGATCCTCGCGGCCATGAAGCGCAACTACACGGCGATGGAGTACCGCTCCATCGTGCGCCGGCTGCGCGCCGCGCGCCCCGGCATCTCGATCTCGACCGACTTCATCGTGGGCTTTCCCGGGGAGAGCGACGCCGACTTCGAGCAGACGATGAAGCTCGTGGAGGACGTGCGCTTCGACGGCGCGTTCAGCTTCATCTACAGCCCGCGCCCCGGCACCCCCGCGGCGGGACTGCCCGACGCCACGCCCCATGCGGTGAAGCTCGCGCGCCTGCAGCGCCTGCAGGCGCGGCTGCAGGAGCTCTCGATGGAGTATTCGCGCGCCATGGTGGGCACGCGCCAGCGCGTGCTCGTCGAGGGCGCCTCGCGCAAGGATGCCGCCGAGGTTTCGGCGCGCACGGAGAACAACCGCATCGTCAATTTTCCCGGCCACCCGGGGCTTGCCGGACGCTACGTCGAGGTCGACGTGGTCGACGCGATGCCCCACAGCCTGCGCGGGCGCGCCGTCGCCCGCCAGGGCGTCCCGGCCTGAGTACATGCAAGTGCAACGACAAGGAGCACCGATGAGTCATCTCGCCACCCCCTCGAAGCTGCTGCGCCCGGCCCTCGCGGTCGCGCTCGTCGCCGGCCTCGCCACGTTCGCCCAGGCGGGCCCCGCCCCCCGGGACGACGGGCAGTCGGCGCCGCTCACGCCCCCGCCCGTCTCGGCCGCTCCGGGGTCCCCGGCGAAGGCGCCCCGGCCCGGCCCCTCGGCCAAGCCCTTCCGCGAGGTGGTGAGCGGCGCGCAGGAGGAGCGCGGGTTCTTCAACGTCTGGCGCAAGGAGGACCGGGCCTGGATCGAGATCCGCCCCGACCAGATGGACAAGCCCTTCTTCTTCTCCACCGTGCGCACGACCGGGGTGGGCGAGCGGATGGTGATCGCGGGCCTCATGGGCGAGCGCCACATCGTCTACTTCCGCAAGGTCAACGGCCATATCCAGCTCGTCGCGAAGAACACGCGCTTCACGGCGCGCGAGGGCACGCCCAACGCCGAGGCGGTGGCGACGAGCTTCTCCGAGAGCATGATCGCCTCGGCGCCGGTCGCGAGCCAGCCCAGCCCCGACAACCAGGCCATCCTCGTCGACGTGAACGCGCTGCTGCTCTCGGACATCCCGGGCGCGGCGACCCTCCTCGAGGGCGCGTTCCACGTTCCCTACGCCCTCGACGGGCGCAACTCGAGCCTCGTGCGCGTGGACACCACGCCGCGCTCGGCGGGCTTCGACGTGTCGCTGCACTTCTCGGTCTCGAAGCTGCCGTCCGGCAACGGCCACGCGCGCCCGCCGCTCGACACGCCCGACCCGCGCAGCCTCTTCCTCGGCTACCGATACAACTTCGCGCGCCTGCCCGTGCCGATGACCCCGCGCGTGGCCGACGAGCGCGTGGGCTACTTCACCACCAGCCACATGGATTTCTCGGACGACCTCCGGCCGAATCCCGCGGTGCACTACATCAACCGCTGGCGGCTCGAGAAGAAGGACCCGAACGCGCCGCTGTCGGAGCCGGTGAAGCCCATCGTCTACTGGCTCGACCGCAACATCCCGGTGAAGTATCGCAAGCCGATCGAGGAGGGCGTGCTCGAGTGGAACAAGGCCTTCGAGCGCATCGGCTTCAGGAACGCGATCCAGGTGAAGCTGCAGCCGGAGGACGCCTCGTTCGAGACGGCCGACGTGAACCACGCCTCGATCCGCTGGTATCTCTCCTCGGACGGCGGCCCGGCCATCGGCCCGAGCCAGGTCGACCCGCGCACCGGCGAGATCCTCGACGCCGACATCGTGTTCACCGACGTCTTCGCCCGGGGCAGCCGCCGCTTCATCGTGGAGGACATGCCGCAGAAGACGTCCGGCACCGCGCTGCCCTCGGCCGCCCGCGGCAACGGCGCCGCGTACTGCGCCTACGCGCAGAGCGCGGAGCAGGAGGCGGACTTCGCCCTCGACGTGCTCGAGTCGCGCGGCGAGCTCGACCCCAACAGCCCCGAGGCCGACAAGTTCGTCTTCAACTACGTGAAGTCCGTGATCATGCACGAGGTGGGGCACACGCTCGGCCTGCGCCACAACTTCCGCGCCTCGATGGCCTACACCCCCGAGCAGCTCGAGGACCCGGCCTTCACGGCGAAGAACGGGGTGGCCGCCTCGGTGATGGACTACGTGCCCTTCAACATCCCGACCCGGGGCGAGCGCAAGGCGGCGTACGTGAACCCGAGCCTCGGCCCCTACGATTACTGGGCGATCGAGTACGGCTACAAGCCGCTCGACGGCACCCACGACGCGCAGGAGCTGGCGAGGATCGCCGCGCGCGGCTCGAAGGAGCCGTGGCTCGCCTACGCCACCGACGAGGACTCGACGATCGGCGGCTCGCCCCAGGGCATGGATCCCACGGCCAACGTCTGGGACCTCTCCGACGACCCGCTCGCCTACTATCGCAAGCGCCTCGAGCTGTCCAAGGAGCTGTGGCAACGGCTGGAGGCCAAGCAGCTCGCCCCGGGCGAGTCCTACGACGGGCTGCGCCGCAGCTTCCTCGCGGGGTTCAACCAGCTGAACCGCGGCCTGCTGCCGGTGACCAAGTACATCGGCGGCATCGTGCAGGTGCGCGACCGCGCCGGCACCGGGCGGCTGCCCTTCACGCCGGTGCCCGCCGCGCAGCAGCGCGACGCGCTGAAGATCCTCTCCCAGGGCATGTTCTCGGTGGACAGCTTCCGCTTCAAGCCGCAGCTGCTCGCGAGCCTGCCCCACAGCCGCCTCGACTACTTCACGCTCATGTCCGAGGGCGCCAACGTCGCCTCGCAGCCGATGGTGAGCCTGCCGCGCACGATCCTGGGCATGCAGCGCACGGTGCTCGACCAGGTGATGAGCGGCGTGGTGGCCGAGCGCCTGATCGACTCGCAGGAGATCAGCCCCGACCCCAAGCAGGCGTTCACGCTCTCCGAGCTCTACGACGACCTGCAGGCCTCCATCTGGAGCGAGCTGAAGACCGGCGGCGACATCACGCCGATGCGGCGCAACCTGCAGCGCGAGCACCTGCGGCGCATGGTCGACGTGCTCCTCAACCGCTCGGGCGCCATGCCGGCCGACGCGCGCGCCCTGCTGCGCATGAACGCGCAGGCGCTCGCCGCCGGGATCCGCAAGGCGCAGCACCGAGCGGGGCTGTCGAAGGTCGCCCGCGCCCACCTCGGCGAGAGCCTCGCGACCCTCGAGGAGGCGCTGAAGGCGCCGCTGGTGCGCGCCTCCGCGTAACCGGCGCCCGCGCGCCGCGAGGGCCCGTCCCCGCCCGGGGCGGGCCCTCGTCGTTTTTTGCGGCACAATGCCCCCTTGACCTCCCGACGCAGATCCGCCAGCGAGGAAGTGACGTTCGAGCCCGTCGACAATGCGCGGCTCGCGGCGCTGTGCGGTCCGCTCGACGCGAACCTGCGCCAGATCGAGACGGCGCTCGACGTGGCGATCTCGCGCCGCGGCGAGCGCTTCACCGTGAAGGGCGAGAAGGCCAAGGCCGCCCAGGCCGCGCAGGCCCTGCGCCGCTTCTACCGCCAGGCGAGCCGCGACCTCACCGTCGACGACATCCAGCTCGGCCTCGTGGAGCTCGCCCACGCCCGCGAGGCCCCGCCCGCCGACTCCCCGTCGCTCATGACCCCCGGCGCACCGAGCTCACCGCCCGCACCCCGCGCCAGGCGCAGTACCTGCAGCAGATCAGGAGCCCGACATCACCTTCGGCATCGGGCCCCGCCGGGACCGGCAAGACCTACCTCGCCGTCGCCTGCGCCGTCGACGCGCTCGAGCGCGACGCGGTCAAGCGCATCGTGCTCACGCGCCCGGCGGTCGAGGCGGGCGAGCGGCTGGGCTTCCTGCCGGGCGACCTCGCGCAGAAGGTCGATCCCTACCTGCGCCCGCTCTACGACGCGCTCTACGACCTGATGGGCTTCGACAAGGTCGCCCGCAGCTGCTCGAGCGCGGCGCGATCGAGCTCGCGCCGCTCGCCTACATGCGCGGGCGCACGCTCAATCACTCGTTCATCATCCTCGACGAGGCGCAGAACACCACGCCCGAGCAGATGAAGATGTTCCTCACCCGCATCGGCTTCGGCTCGAAGGCCGTCGTCACCGGCGACGTCACGCAGATCGACCTCGCGCAAGGGCCAGAAGCGCGGGCCTGATCGACGCGCGCGACGTCCTCACGGGCGTGCGCGGCATCGCGTTCACCCAGTTCACAGTCCGACGACGTGGTGCGCCACCCGCTCGTGCAGGCGATCGTCGACGCGTACGATCGCCGCGCCTGCGGCACGCCGGCGGTGAGGGCGCCGCCCCCGCCGCGCGCGGCCGCGCCTCGCGCTGGCGATCCAGCGCGCCTCGCGCGCCTCCCGCGTCCCGTCCGACCGCAGCTGCGGCGCCTGGGCGCGCGCCGCGGCCCGCGCGCGGCGCGAGCGTCACCCTGCGCGTCGTCGGCGCAGGCCGAGGGGCGCCGCGCTCAACCGGCGCTTCCGCGGCCGCGACCACGCCACGAACGTGCTCAGCTTCGCCTACGGCCGCGAGGGCCCGGTGCGGAGGCGACATCGTGCTCTGCGCGCCGGTGGTCGCGCGCGAGGCGCACGCGCAGGGCAAGGCGATCGAGGCGCACTACGCGCACCTGGTCGTGCACGGCATGCTGCACCTGCACGGCTACGACCACGAGCGAGGCGCGCGCGAGGCCGCGCGCATGGAGCGCGCGAGAGCGCGCATCCTGCGGGCGCCTCGGCTTCGGCGACCCCTACGCCGCCGGGTAGCGCCGTGCAGGCTTCGGGTCGCCTTGCTACAGTATGGCCGTCGCGACTCCCGCTTCCTGCATGAACGACCACGCCAAGCCGAGCCTGCTCGAGCGCCTGTCGGCGCTGCTGCTGCGCGAGCCCGAGGACCGCGAGCAGCTGCTCGCGCTGCTGCGCTCGGCCCTCGAGCGCAACCTGCTCGACGCCGACGCGCTGTCGATGATCGAGGGCGTGCTCCAGGTCTCGGAGATGCAGGTGCGCGACATCATGATCCCGCGCGCGCAGATGGACGTGATCGACATCGACGAGCCGCCGAGAACTTCATCCCCCTCGTGATCGAGACGGCGCACTCGCGCTTCCCGGTCATCGACGAGCAACCGCGACGACGTGATCGGCATCCTGCTCGCCAAGGACCTGCTGCGCTACTACGCGGCGAGGAGGAGTTCAGCGTGCGCGACATGCTGCGCCCGGCGGTCTTCGTGCCGGAGTCCAAGCGCCTGAACGTGCTGCTGCAGCGAGTTCCGCGCCAACCGCAACCACATCGCGATCGTGGTCGACGAGTACGGCGGCGTGTCGGGGCTGGTGACCATCGAGGACGTGCTCGAGCAGATCGTCGGCGACATCGAGGACGAGTACGACTTCGACGAGACCGAGGACAACATCCTCGCGGAGTCGCAGCGGCCGCTTCCGGGTCAAGGCGCTGACCGAGATCGCCGACTTCAACGCGCAGTTCGGCACCGACTTCTCGGACGAGGACTTCGACACCGTCGGCGGCCTGGTGATCGACGCGCTTCGGGCGGCTGCCCAAGCGCGGCGAGTCGATCGACGATCGACGGCTTCGCGCTTCCAGGTGCTGCGCGCCGACAGCCGGCGGTCTACACCCTGCTGGTCGAGAAGCCGAAGCAGCCGGAGCCGGAGCCGCAATGACCGCGTGGCCACGCCCGCGCGACCGGCCGCGCGCGAGGTCGCGCTCGCCCTCGGCGGCGCCGGCTGGCCGCCGGCGCGGCCTGCGTCCTCGCCTTCGCGCCCCTGCGCGCCTGGCCGCTCGGGATCGCCGCGCTCGCGGTCCTCTTCGTCGCTCTGGGCGTCGCGCCGGCTCGCCGCGCGCAGGCCGCGCTCGGCGGCTTCGCGTTCGGGCTCGGCCTGTTCGGCTCGCCGGCGTGTCGTGGGTCTACGTCGAGCCTGCACCGACTTCGGCGGCATGCCGGCGCGGCTCGCGGCGCTCGCCACCTTCGCTCTTCTGCGCCTACCTCGCGCTCTTTCCCGCGCTCGCGGGCTGGGCTGCTGGCGCGCTGCGGCGCGCGGCGCCGGTGGCCGCGTCGCGCTCGTCGTGCCCGCGCTCGTGGACGCTCACCGAATGGATGCGCGGCTACGCTGCTTCACCGGCTTTCCCTGGCTCGCGCTCGGCTACCGCAGGTGCCCGACGAGCCCCGCTCGCCGGCTTCGCGCCGCTCGGCGGCATCTACGGCGTGTCGCTCGCCGTCGCGGCGGCGGCCGCGCTGCTGGCCGCCGTCGTGCGGCCGGCGACGCGCCCGGCGGGTGCGCGCATTGGCCGCGGGCGCGCTCGCCGCGCTGCTTCGCCGGCGGGGGCCTCGCGCTCGCTGCGTCGCCTGGACGGCGCCCGTCCGGGCCGCCGCTGCGCGTCGCACTGCTGCAGGGCGACGTCTCGCAGGACCTCAAGTTCGACCCGAGGACATGCGCGAGCGCACCCTCGACCGTACGCCGGCTGATCGACCGGGCGAGCGCGCAGGCTGATCGTGCTGCCCGAGACGGCGCTGCCGCGTTCCTCGACGAGCTCGCCCGCGGCGTACCTGCGCGACTCCGCGAGCGCGCCGCACGCGGCGGGCAAGGACGTGCTGCTCGGCCTGGTCGAGCGCACGCCGGCGCGACGCAGCGCGGCGCGCTACTACAACAGCGTGGTGCGCATCACCGGTCGCCGGCGAGCAGTCGTACCGCAAGCGCCACCTCGTGCCCTTCGGCGAGTTCATCCCGCCGAGGCTTCGGCTGGGTCGTCGCGGATCCTGCACATTCCGCTCGCCGACTTTTCCGCGCGGCGAGCGCCGGCAAGCACCCGCTCGCGGTCGCGGGCGCAGCGCGTCGCCGTCGACATCTGCTACGAGGACGTGTTCGGCGCCGAGCTGATCGCGGCGCTCCCCGCCGCGACCTGCTCGTGAACGTGAGCAACGTCGCGTGGTTCGGCCACTCGCTCGCGGCCGCGCAGCACCTGCAGATCGCGGCGATGCGCGCGCTCGAGACCGGCCGCTGGATGCTGCGCGCGACCAACACCGGGATCACCGCGGCCATCGACGCGCGGCGGCCGCGATCGTCGCGCGCCTGCCCGAGTTCACTCGCGGCACGCTCGAGGTCGAGTGGTGCCGCGCTCGGGGCGCCACGCCCTACGTGCGCTGCGGGCAACGGCCCGGCCCTGGCCCTCGCGGCACTGCTCGCCGGCGTGCTCCTGCGCCGGCGCGCTCTGATCGGGGCGGCGCAAAAACCTCTAGAATTCACGATTTGGCGAGTTCCCGCTCCCCGATGCTGACCTTCCAGCAGACTCATCCTCACGCTGCAGGACTACTGGGACCGGCAGGGCTGCGCGCTGCTGCAGCCCTACGACATGGAAGTCGGCGCCGGCACCTCCCACACCGCGACCTTCCTGCGCGCGCTCGGGCCCGAGCCCTGGCGCGCGGCCTACGTGCAGCCCTCGCGCCGCCCGAAGGACGGCCGCTACGGCGAGAACCCGAACCGGCTGCAGCACTACTACCAGTACCAGGTGGTGCTCAAGCCCTCGCCCGCCGACATCCTCGAGCTCTACCTCGGCTCGCTCGAGGCGCTCGGCTTCGACCTCGAAGCACAACGACGTGCGCTTCGTCGAGGACGACTGGGAGAACCCCACGCTCGGCGCGTGGGGCCTGGGCTGGGAAGTGTGGCTGAACGGCATGGAGGTCACCCAGTTCACCTACTTCCAGCAGGTCGGCGGCATCGACTGCAAGCCGATCACCGGCGAGATCACCTACGGCCTCGAGCGCCTGGCGATGTACCTGCAGGGCGTGGAGAACGTCTTCGACCTGGTCTGGACCAGTGGACAGGCGGGCGCTGCACGCTACGTACGCGACGTCTACCACCAGAACGAGGTCGAGCAGTCGCGTACAACTTCGAGCACTCCGACGCCGACGATGCTGCTTCCGCGCACTTCGCCGCACTACGAGGCCGAGGCGAAGCGCCTGATGGAAGCGCAGCTGCGCGCTGCCCGCCTACGAGCAGGTGCTGAAGGCCGCGCACACCTTCAACCTGCTCGACGCGCGCGGCGCGATCTCCGTCACCGAGCGCGCCGCCTACATCGGCCGCATCCGCGCCCTCGCGCGGGCGGTCGCGCAGAGCTACTACGAGTCGCGCGAGCGGCTCGGCTTCCCGATGCTCGCCCGAGGAGGCGGCGTGAGCGAGGCCGAGCCTGCTCGTCGGAGCTGCTCGTCGAGGAGCTGCCGCCGCAAGGCGCTGCGGCGCCTCGGCGAGGCCTTCGCCCAGGGCATCGCCGACGGGCTGGCAAGGCGCGGGCTGCTCGCGACCGACGGCGTCGGTCGACGCCGTTCGCCACGCCGCGCCGGCTCGCCGTGCGCATCTCCGGACGTGCAGCGCGAAGGCGCGGACCTGCCGAGTCGACGAGCAGGCTCATGCCGGTCGCCGTCGCCGCACGACGCGACGGAACGTGCGTCCGAGGCGCTGCGCAAGCGCCTGGCCAAGGAGGGCCGCGCCGCACTCGCCGACGCGGCGCCCGGCGCAGGCGACGGGCCGGACCAGCTCGTACGTGGCGACGACGGCAAGGCCGAGTACGTGTTCCTCGAGACCGTCGCCGTCGGCCAGCCCGCTCGGGCGCGCGCTGCAGGAGGCGCTCGACGAGACGATCGCGCAGCCTGCCGATCCCGAAGGTGATGAGCTACCAGCTGCGCCGACGGCAGGACGACGTGCGGTTCGTGCGCCCGGCGCACGGCCTCGTCGCGCTGCACGGCGCGGCGCGTGCGTGCCGGCGCGGCGCTCGGGCTCGCGGCCGGCCGCACGACCGCACGGCCACCGCTTCCTGGCGCCGGCGCGACATCGCGCTGCGCGAGCGCCGACGCGTACGCGACGCGGCTGCGCGGCCGAGGGCAAGGTGATCGCCGGCTTCGACGGCGCGCCGCGCCGAGGTCGCAGCGCCAGCTGCGGCGCGGCGGCCGGCGCGGCCGGCTCGAGCCTGGCGACGAGGCGCATCGCCCTGCTCGACGAGGTGACGGCGCTGGTCGAGATGGCCGACGGTCTACGCGGGCAGCTTCGACGCCGAGTTCCTCGAGGTGCCGCCGGAATGCCTGATCCTGACGATGCGGCAGAACCAGAAGTACTTCCCGCTGCTTCGACGCCGGCGGGCGGCTCACCGAACCGCTTCCTCGTCGTCAGCAACATGCGGCCGGCCGACCCGCGCAACATCGTCGGCGGCAACGAGCGCGTGGTGCGCCCGCGCCTGGCCGACGCGCAAGTTCTTCTTCGACCAGGACCGCAAGAAGTCCGGCTGGCAGCGCGCGTGCCGCAGCTCGCCGCGGTCGTCTACCACAACAAGCTCGGCACGCCAGCTCGAGCGCGTCGAACCGGCTGCGCCGCCTCGCCGTGGCGATCAGGTCGGCCTGCGCGCATCGGCGCGCGACGCGGCGCGATCGCCGACCGCGCGGCGCGGCTCGCGAAGGCCGACCTCGTCGACCGACATGGTGGGCGAGTTCCCCGAGCTGCAGGGCACGATGGGCCGCTACTACGCGAGTCACGACGGCGAGCAGCCGCGCGGTGGCGCGACGCGATCGAGCAGCACTACCGGCCGCGCTTCGCGGGCGACGCGCTGCCCGCACGGCGACGATCGAGCATCGCGCGTCGCGCTCGCCGACAAGCTCGAGCGCTCGCCGGCCTGTTCGGCATCGGCGCAGCGGCCGACCGGCGACAAGGACCCGTTCGGCCTGCGGCGCGCGGCGCTGGGCGTGATCCGCATCCTGATCGAGAAGCGCCGCTCGCCGCTCGAGCTGCGCCGCCTCGATCCAGGCCGCCCTGCGCGCGTTCGTGCGGGGCGCGGACGACCTCTTCGGGCGCGTGACGGACGAGCTCTGCGCGACTTCCTCTACGAGCGCCTCGAGCACCTGCTGCGCGAGCAGGGCTACACGGCGCACGAGGTCGACGGCCGTGCTCGAGTCCAGTCGGCCGAGTCGCGGCACGACCGCCTCGACCTCGTGCCGCGCAGCTCGAGGCGGTGCGGCCTTCCTCGGCATGCCCGAGGCGGCGGCCTCGCCGCGGCCAACAAGCGCATCGCCAACATCCTGCGCCAGGCCGCGGCCAAGGGCGAGCCGATCGGCGTGCGCCGACCCGCGGCTCCTGCACGAGCCCGCGCGAGCGCGAGCTGTCGAGGCGCTGCAGCGCGCGGCCGCCCGGGCCGGTCCCGCAGTTCGAGCGCGGCGACTACGCCGGCGTACCTGCGCAGCTTCGCGGCGCTGAAGGCGCCGGTCGACGCCTTCTTCGACGAGGTCATGGTCATGGCCGAGGACGCGGCCCTGCGCCGCAACGCGCCTGGCGCTGCTGGCGAGACCTGCAGTCGCCGACGATGAACCGGTCGCCGACGATCTCCAGGCTCGCGGCATGAAGCTCGCTCATCCTCGACCGCGACGGCGTCATCAACCACGACAGCGACCAGTACATCAAGTCGCCCGGCGAGTGGCGGCCGATCCCGGGCAGCGATCGAGGCGATCGCGCGCCTGAACCAGGCCGGCTACCGGGTCGGCGGTCGCGACCAACCAGTCGGGCATCGGCCGCGGCCTGCTTCGACATGGCGACGCTCAACGCCATCCACGACAAGATGCACCGGGCGCTCTTCCGGCAGCGGCGGGCGCATCGACGCGATCTTCTTCTGCCCGCACACGCCGGACGAGGATGCGACTGCCGCAAGCCCCGCACCGGCATGCTGCGAGGAGATCGCCGCGCGCTTCAACGCCGACCTGAACGGCGTGCCCTGCGTCGGCGACAGCCTGCGCGACCTGCAGGCGGCCAATGCCGTCGGCGCGCAGCCCGTGCTGGTGCTGACCGGCAAGGGGCGCAGGACGCAGGAGGAGGGCGGGCTGCCGAAGAAGACGCTCGTCTTCGAGGACCTGGCCGAGGCGAGCCGGCACATCATCGCCCGCGCATGACGACGCTGCGCTCCGCCCTGTTCCTGCTCGGGGCGCTGCTGGTCACCGCGCCCTTCGGCGTGATCGTTCCCCTGTCGCGGCTCCTGGGCCGGCATGCGCCCTTCGCCATGGCGCGGGCCTACACGCGGGTCATGCTCCGCTGGGCCGAGATCGCCTGCGGCATCCGCTACGAGGTGCGGGGCTGGGAGCACGTGCCGCACGAGCCCTCGGTGATCATGGCCAAGCACCAGTCGGCCTGGGAGACGCTCTTTCTCGACACGCATTTCCCCGACCAGTGCTGGATCGTGAAGCGCGAGCTGCTGTGGCTGCCCTTCGTGGGCTGGGGCCTCATGGCGATCCGCGCCATCGCGATCGACCGCTCGAGCGGGCAGAGCGCGCGCGAGCAGATCGTCTCGCAGGGAGCCGGGCGCCTGCGGGAGGGGCTGTGGATCACCATCTTCCCCGAGGGCACGCGCGTGGCCCCCGGCAAGCGCGGGCGCTACGGCATCGGCGGGGCGCTGCTCGCCGCGCGCACCGGCGCGCCCATCGTCCCCATCGCGCACAACGCCGGCGAGTACTGGGGCCGCTACGCGTTCCGCAAGCGCGCGGGCACCGTGCAGGTCGTGATCGGCCCGGCGATCCCCACGGCCGGGCGCGACGTGCTCTCCGTCCACGGCGAGGTCGAGGGATGGATCGAGGGCCAGATGCGCCTCATCTCCCCGGAGCGCTATGCCGGCCCGTGAGCTCGTCTCGCGCGACGTGCGCCGCCTCGAGCTCGCCGGGGAGCCGGTCGAGTACGTGCTGGTGCGCCGGCGCGGGCGCCGCGGCGTGGGCCTGAAGGTCGACGAGGCGGGCCTGGCCGTGAGCGCGCCGGTCTCGATGCCGCTCACGGCGGTCGAGGCGCTGGTGCGCGAAAGCGGCGGCTGGGTGCTGCGCAAGCTGGCGGAGTGGCGCGGGCGCCGGGTGCCCGCGGTCGCCTGGGCCGACGGGCAGGCGCTGCCCTACCTGGGCGAGGCGATCACGCTGCGCGTGGCTGCCGGGGGGCGCCGCGGCGCGCACCTGGCCGACGGCCTCCTCGTCGTGAGCGCGCGCGAGCCCGGAGAGGAGGAGATCCGGGCCACGGTCGTGGCCTGGTACAAGCACCGGGCGCGCGAGCACCTGTCCGCTCGCCTCGAGGCGCTCGCCGGGCGCGCGGGCCTGGCCGCGCCGCGGTTCCTGCTGTCCTCGGCGATGTCGCGCTGGGGCAGCTGCAACTCGCGCCGCGAGGTGCGGATCGCGTGGCGGCTCGTGAAGGCCGCCCCGGCGCTCATCGACTACGTGATCTGCCACGAGCTCGCCCACCTGCGGCAGATGAACCATTCGCCGGCGTTCTGGGCCGAAGTGGAGCGCCAGTGTCCCGACTACCGGCGGCTGCGGCAGGCGCTGCACGCGGCCGACCCCCTCTACCGCGCCTTCTGAGGAGAGCGACATGCGCATCCTGCACACCATGATCCGGGTAGTCGACCTGGACCGTTCCATCGATTTCTACACCGGCGCCCTGGGCATGAAGCTGCTGCGCCGCAAGGACTATCCCGACGGGCGCTTCACGCTCGCCTTCGTGGGCTACGGCGACGAGAGCGGGCACGCGGTGATCGAGCTCACCCACAACTGGGACACGAAGTCGTACGACCTGGGCGACGCCTTCGGCCACGTCGCGGTCGCCGTGCCCGATGCGGCGAAGGCCTGCGAGGCGGTGCGCGCGAGGGGCGGGAAGGTCACGCGCGAGGCCGGGCCGATGAAGTTCGGCGGCAGCGTGATCGCGTTCGTCGAGGATCCCGACGGCTACAAGATCGAGTTCATCGAGCGCGCCTGAGGGCCGGCGGCGCCCGCGCGCTCAGGTCTCGGCGACCATTTCTTCGTCGCCCTGCTGCTCGCGCTCGAAGCGCAGGAACTCGTAGTAGCCGCACTTGCTGCTGTCCGGGTACTTGCGGCAGACGCCGGGCCGCGCCGCGTAGACGGTGCAGCGGCGCTTTTCCTGGTCGAGGAACATGCACGCGGTGTCGAACACCGTGTCCTTGCGGTGGCGCAGCAGGTGCGCGCCCTTCTTCAGCTTGGTGAACTTCTCCGCGGCCGCCTCGAATTCCAGGCCGAAGTGGCGCGCGAGGCGCTCGATGTCGCGCCGGGTGACCTCGATCTCGTCGTAGGTGCAGCACCACGCGGGGCACTTGTGGCACGCGTAGGTCACGCGCACCTTGACCGGGAAGGGCTTGCCATTCTTCATGCGGCGGGAGTCCGTGGGAAAGCGGGGGATTCTACCGACTCGGCGCGTGAGACACGAGGCCTTGACAACCGGTTCACCGTCCGGTGTCCGCGGCGAGCGCCGCCTGCGCGAGCGCCAGGAACTCCGCCACCGAGAGCGTCTCGCCCCGGCGCCCCGGGTCGATGCCGGCGGCGGCATAGGCGGGCGCGGGCACGACCGCCCGGGCGGCGTTGCGCAGCGTCTTGCGCCGCTGGGAGAAGGCCGCGGCCACGATGCGCGCGAACAGCGCCTCGTCGGCGGCCCGCGGCCGCTCGGGCCCCAGGGGGCGCATGCGCACCACGGCCGAGTCGACCTTCGGCGCCGGGGTGAAGGCCCCGGGCGGGACCTCGAGCACGTCGGCCATCGCGAAACGGTACTGGAGCATCACGGACAGGCGCCCGTACGCGGCCGTGCCCGGCGCGGCCACCATCCGGTCCACCACCTCCTTCTGCAGCAGGAAGACGCACTCGGCGAGCCGCTCGGCGACCGCGGCGAGGCGGAAGAGGATCGGGCTCGACACGTTGTACGGCAGGTTCCCCACCACCCGCAGCGGCGCGGGCAGGGAGTCGAACGGGAAGGCGAGGACGTCGTCCTCGTGGACGACCACGTCGTCGGGCGCGAACCGCTCCCGCAGCCCGCGGGCCAGCTCGCGGTCGATCTCGACCACGTGCAGGGGCCGCACGCGCCGGACGAGCTGCGCGGTGAGGATGCCGGTGCCGGGCCCGATCTCCACCATCGCCTCGCCGGGCCGCGGGTCGATCGCCGCGACGATGCGATCGAGGTAATGGCGGTCGGTGAGGAAGTGCTGCCCGAAGCGCTTCTTGGCGGCGGGGAGCACGGGGGCGGGATCCTAGCGGCCGCGCGCGGCCATCTCGAGGGCGAGCGCGACCGCGGCGCGCAGGCTGCCGGCGTCGACCCCGCCGCTGCCCGCCAGGTCGAGCGCGGTGCCGTGGTCGACCGAGGTGCGCACGATCGGCAGGCCGAGGGTGACGTTCACCGCCTCGCCGAAGGCCGCGTGCTTGAGCACGGGCAGGCCCTGGTCGTGGTACATCGCGAGCACCGCATCGGCGCCGGCGAGCAGGCGCGGGGTGAAGAGCGTGTCCGCCGGGTAGGGACCGGAGACCCGCAGTCCCTCGCGGGCGAGGGCCTCGACGACCGGGGCGATCACCTCGCCGTCCTCGCGCCCGAGGTAGCCGCCCTCGCCCGCGTGCGGGTTCAGCCCCGCCACCAGGATGCGCGCACGGGCGATGCCGAAGCGGCGCTCGAGGTCGGCGGCGAGGATGCGCAGCACGGAGCGCAGCAGCGGGGCCGTGATCGCCGCGGGCACGCGCGCGAGCGGCAGGTGCGTGGTGGCGAGCGCCACGCGCAGCCCGCCGCCGGCCAGCAGCATCACGACCTGGGGCGTGCCGGTGCGCTCGGCGAGGTACTCGGTGTGCCCCGTGAAGGCGATCCCGGCGTCGTTCAGCACGCTCTTCTGCACGGGCGCGGTGACCATGGCGTCGAATTCGCCCGCCATGCACCCGTCGATCGCGCGGTCGAGCATCGCCAGCACGTAGGGCGCGTTGCCGGGATCGAGGCGCCCGGCAGTGACGGCACGGGGCGCGGGCAGGTCGAGCAGCGAGATCGCGGGGGCCGCGTCGCGGCCGGGGTAGGGGGGAAGATCGGCGGCGAGGCCTCGGGCCCGCGCGCGCTCGGCGATCACCCGGCGGTCGCCGAGGACGACCACGCGCCCGGCGAAGCGCTCCCGCGCGAGGATCGCGCAGAGGTCGGGCCCGACGCCCGCGGGCTCGCCGGCGGTGAGCGCGACGAGCGGCGGTGCGCTACCCATGGACCGGCGCGGTCTCAGCGCTCGTCGTAGCGGTTCTCGACGAATGCCCGGTCGCGGATCTGCCGCAGCCAGTCCTGGTACGCCTCGTCGGCCTTGCGCGCGCGGATCGCCTGGCGCGCCGCGGCCTTCTTGTGCGCCTCGGTCGGCGCGTCGCTGCGCCGGCCGATCACCTGCACGAGGTGCCAGCCGAAGGGGGTGTGGACCGGCTGGCTCACCTCGCCCTCCTTGAGCCCGTTCATCGCGCGCTCGAACTCGGGCACGGTGTCGCCGGGCGCGACCCAGCCGAGGTCGCCGCCCTTCGGCGCGCTGCCGTCCTCGGAGTACGACCGGGCGATCTCGGCGAAGTCGGCGCCCTTCTCGATGCGCTCGCGCAGGCGCTCCAGCTCCGCGCGGGTCTCGGCATCCGAGCGTCCCTCGCGCGGGCGCAGCAGGATGTGCCGCACGTGGGTCTGCTGCACGGGCTGCACCGCGGCACGCCCGCGCTTGTCGATGAGCTTCACGATGTGGAAGCCGTTCGGGCTGCGCAGGATGTCGCTCACCTCGCCCGCCTTGAGGTCCCGCACCGCGTCGAGGAAGAGCGTGGGCAGGCGCGCCGAGGGGCGCCAGCCGAGGTCGCCGCCCTGCAGCGCATCGGGGGCGTCGGAGTACTGGGCCGCCACCTGGGAGAAGTTGGCGCCGCGGCGCAGCTCCGCGAGGGCCTGCAGCGCGCGCCGACGCCGGGCCTCGATCTGCTCGGGGCTCGCCTGGGCGGGCACCGTGACGAGCACGTGGCCCAGCCGGTATTCGGAGGCGCTGCTCGCCTCGCGCGCCTCGCGGGCGAGCTCGGTCTCGACCTCGGCGTCGGTCACGACGATGTTGTTCTCGACTTCCCGCTCCCGCAGCCGCGCGAGCAGGATCTCGTTGCGGATGTCCTGGCGGAAGCGGTCGTACTTGATGCCGTCGCGCGACAGGGCGGCGCGGAACTCCGGCACCGAGAGGTTGTTCTCCTGGGCGATGCGCTCGATGGTGCGCTCGAGGGTCGGCTCGTCCACCTTGATGCCGTTCTCCCGGGCGAGCTGGGTCTGGAGCAGGTCGTTGATCATGCGCTCGAGGATCTGGCGCGCGAGCGCGTCCGCCGGCGGCAGCTTCGCCCCCTGGCGCTGCAGCTGGTGCACGACCAGGTTCACCCGCTCGTTCAGGTCGTTCTGGGTGATCACGTCGTCGTTCACGACCGCGACGATGCGGTCGACGGGAACGATGCGCGAGGGCGGCGCGGCGAGCTGCGTGTCGAGGCGGCCGGCCGGCGGCTCGGGCGCCTTCTGGGCGAAGGCGCAGGCGGCCGTGGCGGCGAGGCAGGCGGCCACGGTACGGAACAGTCTGGATGCGGACATCATGGTGCGATCTCGTCGGAGCGGCGGTAGCCGGCGATGTTCTGCCGCAGGGTCTCCAGGGGATTGATCCCGATCCTCGAGAGCCCGGTCAGCTCGAGCTGGATCTGGAAGGAGGTCGAATACTGCTGCGTCGCCGCGATGAATCGATGGGCCACGGCGCGCAGCTGCCAGCAGCCTGCATTGTACTCGAAGCCCACCAGCCCCTCGAGCAGCTTGCGGTCCTTCACGCTCCAGTTCCAGCGGGCGAGCGCCGACACGTTGCGGTAGACCGGCCACTGGGCCGAGAAGTCGAGCTGGCTGATGCCCGCCCGCACCGACGGATCGGCGCGCGGGTCCACCGAGCCGCGGGCGTAGCGGTAGGCCGCGTTGATCACGCTGCCCGGCACCGGCGTGTAATGCCCGGCGAGGGTGACCTTGGCCGAGCGGTTGAGGTTGGGCGTGTACTGGAAGCCGGCGTCCACGCTCACGGACGGCGCCATCCGGCTGCTGACCGCGGCGAGGATGTCGGAGTGCTTGCTGTCCTGGGACGCCTCGCCGAGGCTCACCCGGGGCGGATGGAAGTAGTAGACCTGGCCCAGGGAGGCGGTGAGGCGCTCCTGGCCGGTGGACGACTCGATCAGGCGGGAGGTGAGGCCGAGGGTGACCTGGTTCGCGTCGCCGATGCGGTCGCCGCCCACGAACCGGTTCTCGGTGAAGATCTGGGCGAAGTTGAAGTCCGACTCGGCGGTCGTGAAGTTGGGCAGCTTGCCCTGGTCGTCGTAGGGCACGTAGAGGTAGTAGAGCCGGGGCTCGAGGGTCTGCAGGAAGCCGCGGCCGCCCCAGCGGATGTCGCGCTCGAAGAAGATCCCGGTGTCCACGCTCGTGATGGGCAGGCCGCGCGGGCCGTCCTCGAGGCCGTCGGCGTGCGCCTGCAGGTTGTACTGCGTGTAGTGATAGCCGAGCTTGGGCACGACGTAGCCGTAGCTGCGCCGCAGCGGGAAGGACACCGAAGGGTAGGCGATGAGGCGCTGGCCGTTCACGAGCTGCGGGTGCCGGAAGTTCGACAGCTCGCTCGCGAACTGCCAGTCGAGGACTCCGCCCACGTTCTGGCCGGCGCCATTGAGCAGCAGCTGCGGCAGGATGCGGTAGGGGATCGGCACCGGCGGGCCCAGCGGATCCTGCAGCGTCTGGTAGGACAGCGCGCGCGCGCTGAACGTCCAGCGCTCGTCGCTGTACGCGAGCGCCGCGTCGCGCGGCAGGTTCGTCTGCGACGTGGCCGCCACCTGGGTGGACAGGTCGCGGAAGTAGTTGTCGTCGGAGACCTGCTGCACGTTCACCCCGGCGCTCCAGCCGTGGCCGAACTGCTGGGCGTGCGCGAGCCCCACGAAGTAGCGGTCGCGCTCGGCGATGCGGTCGTTCGGCAGGTACTCGCCTTCCAGGTGCCCGAAGAAGCGCGGCTCGAGGTAGCGGTACTCGCCCGTCATCTGCAGGCCGCGCTTGGTGAAGACCTTGGGGGCGATCGTCGCGTCCATGTTCGGCGCGATGTTCCAGTAGTACGGCAGCGAGGCCTCGAAGCCGCTCTTGCCCGAGCTGCCGAAGCTCGGCGCGAGGAAGCCGGAGCGGCGCTTGTTGTCGATCGGGAAGCTCAGGTACGGCGTCCAGAGGATCGGCACGCCGAGGAAGTAGACCGTCGAGCCGAACGCGGTGCCGACGTTGCGCGAGCTGTCCACCTCGAGCTCGCGCACGCGCAGGAACCAGTCGTCGCGCGGGGCCGGGCACGACGTGTACTCCGCGTCGAAGAGCCGGCTCTTGTCGTCGCGCTCGAGCACGACCCGCGAGGCCAGGCCCCGCGAGGCGACGCGCCGGTCCCCCGTCTTGGGGAACTGGAACACGGGCGAGGCCATCTCGCCGGTGTTGTCGTCGAGGTGGTAGGTGAGGCGCGGCCCCTCGGCGGTGTCGCCGGCGCGCTCGAGCTTCACGTCGCCCGTGGCCACCGCCGTCTGGTCGCTCGCGGAATAGTCGACGCGGTCGGCGCGGATCGCCGCCCCGCGCTGGCGCAGCACGACGTCGCCCGTGGCGGTGAAGTTGCGGTTCTGGTCGCCGACGATGCGGTCGGCCTCGAGGAACTTGGCGCTGTCGCGCTCGGGCCGCGAGGGCGCGAGGTGGAGCTGGCGCTCGATCCGCAGGCGCAGGTCCTCGCCGATCTGCGCGGCGGCGAGCCGCGGCGCGCACGCGCACAGCAGCGCGAGCGCGAAGGTCGTGGTGCTTCTCGGCCGCAAGGGCAGCGTGGGGGTCGATGCTAGAATGAATGCCGAAGGATACACGCAAATCCCCGCCCGGCCCCTCGATGGATGACCGCCTGCGCGCGCTCGACGCGTGGCTGCGCGCCGCGCTCGGCGGCGCGCGCCCGCGCATCGAGCCGGCCTCCGCCGACGCCAGCTTCCGGCGCTACTTCCGCGTCTTCCTCGACGACGGCGCCACGCGCATCGCGATGGACGCGCCGCCCGATCGCGAGGACTCCCGGCCCTTCGTGCGGGTGGCCGGCCTGATGCACGAGGCCGGGCTGCACGTCCCCCGCGTCCTCGCGCAGGATCTGGCGCAGGGCTTCCTGCTGCTCACCGACCTCGGCACGACCTCCTACCTCG
Source organism: uncultured beta proteobacterium (assembly GCA_963741815.1). GTDB lineage: Bacteria > Pseudomonadota > Gammaproteobacteria > Burkholderiales > Usitatibacteraceae > Usitatibacter. The sequence goes on along the minus strand of CAVUJI010000001.1, from coordinate 713,916 downwards.
CGGCGATGCGCGCCGGCGCCGACGCCGACGCGCTCCTGCGCGAGGCGGGCGCGGCGCTCGTGCGCTGGCAGTCGGCGAGCCGGCCCGGGGTGCTGCCCGAGTACGACGAGGCGCTGCTGCGCCGCGAGCTCGCGCTCTTTCCCGAGTGGTACCTCGGCCGCCACCTCGGCATGGCGCTCGACGCCTCGCAGCGCGAGGCGCTCGAGGCCGTCTTCGGCGCGATCCTCGAGCGCAACCTCGCCGAGCCGCGCGTGTACGTGCACCGCGACTACATGCCGCGCAACCTCATGGTGACCGAGCCGAACCCCGGCATCCTCGACTTCCAGGACGCGGTGCACGGCCCCGTCTCGTACGACGTGGCCTCGCTCTACCGCGACGCCTTCGTGAGCTGGGAGGAGGAGCGCGTGCTCGACGGCACGATCCGCTACTGGGAGAAGGCGCGCGCCGCGGGGCTGCCCGTGCGCTCGGACTTCGCCGAATTCTGGCGCGACTTCGAGTGGATGGGGCTGCAGCGCCACCTCAAGGTGCTGGGCATCTTCGCGCGCCTGCACTACCGCGACGGCAAGGCGGGCTACCTCGAGGACACGCCGCGCTTCCTCGGCTACGTGCGCCACGCCGTGCGCCGCTACGGCCAGCTCGCGCCCCTCGGCCGGCTGCTCGACCAGGTCGAGGGCGCCGCGCCCCGGGTCGGCCGCACGTCCTGATGCGCCGCGCGCTCATCCTCGCCGCCGGCCGGGGCGAGCGCCTGCGGCCCCTCACCGACGCGGTGCCCAAGCCCCTGCTCGCCGCGGGCGGGCGAGCGCTCATCGAGTGGCAGGTGCTGCGGCTGGCGGCGGCCGGCTACGCCGAGCTCGTCGTGAACCACGCCCACCTGGGCGGCATGATCGAGGCCGCCCTGGGCGACGGCAGCCGCTTCGGCGTGCGCATCCGCTACTCGCCGGAATCGCCGGCGCTGGAGACGGCCGGCGGCATCGCGCAGGCGCTGCCCCTGCTGGGCGAGGCGCCGTTCGTCGTCGTGAGCGGCGACATCCACACCGCGTTCGACTTCGCCTCGCTCGCCGGGCCGGCCGAGCGCATCGCGCGCGACCCGGGCGCCTGTGTCGCGCACTTCGTGCTGGTGGACAACCCGAGCTGGCACGCCGCCGGCGACATGGGGCTCGCCGACGGCCGCGTCACGCGGGCGGGGCCGCATCTCACGTATGGCAACATCGGCGTCTTCCACCCCGCGATCTTCCGCGAGATCGCGCCGGGCACGCGGCGCAAGCTCTTCCCCTGGCTCTACCGCTTCGTGGACGCGGGGCGCGTGAGCGGCGAGCGCTACGCCGGGCCGTGGGACAACGTCGGAACGGCCGAGCGGCTGGCCGCGCTCGAAAGGAGGCTTGCCCGATGACGCTCTACGTTCCCCGCGACTTCCGGGTCGAGGACCCGGACGTGCTCTACCGGTTCATGGAGGATTATCCGTTCGGCACGCTCGTCTCGTGCGGCCCGGGCGGGCTGCACGCGAGCCACCTGCCGTTCCTGCCCGAGCGCGTGCCCGGCGGCGCGGTCCGGCTGCTGGGGCACCTCGCGCGCGCCAACGGGCACGCCGCGGCGTTGCGCGAAGCCCACCAGGTCGTGGCCATCTTCCAGGGGCCCCACGGCTACGTGTCGCCCGGCTGGTACGAGCACCACCCCGCGGTGCCCACCTGGAACTACGCGGTGGTCCACGCCCACGGCCGCGTGCGTCCCCTCGAGCCGGACGCCGTGCGCGACATGCTCGCCGCGCTCACCGCGGTGCACGAGCGCGGGCGCGCGCGGCCCTGGCGCATGGAGGACCTCCCCGGGGACTACGCCGCGAAGATGGCGGGGGCGGTCGAGGGGTTCGCCGTCGAGGTCGAGCGGCTCGAGGGCAAGTTCAAGCTGTCGCAGAACCGTCCCGGCGGCGACGCGAAGCGCGTGGCCGACGCGCTGCAGGCGCAGGGCGACGACGGGCTCGCCGCCTTCATGCGCGAGCACTCGCCCAGGGCCCGAGGGTAGAATTTCGCCATGAAACTCGATCATCCCGTGCAGGTGAAGCCGCTCAAGGCCCGCCGCGCACGCCTTGCCCGCCACCTGCACTCCGGCGTGGTCGTCCTTCCCACGGCCCCGGAATGCCACCGCAACGCCGACACCCACTACGACTATCGCTGGGACAGCGGCTTCTACTACCTCACCGGGTTCCGCGAGCCCGAGGCGGTGCTCGTGATGGTGCTGGGGCCGAAGCCGCGCTCGATCCTCTTCTGCCGGGAGAAGCACCTCGAGCGCGAGATCTGGGACGGCTACCGCCACGGCCCGGAGCAGGCGCGCCTGCTCTTCGGCTTCGACGAGGCGCATCCCTACGCCGAGCTCGACGCGCGCATGCCCGAGCTCCTCGCCGACGAGGATGCCGTGCACACGCCGGTCGGCGCCGACGCGGCCTGGGACGCGCGCGTGGCCTCCTGGCTCAACGCGGTGCGCGCGAAGGTGCGCAGCGGCGTCGGCGCCCCCGACGAGATCCGCGACGTGCGCTCGGCGCTCGCGCAGATGCGGCTCGTGAAGGACGAGCACGAGATCGCGATCATGCGCCAGGCCGCGCGCATCTCCTCGGGCGCGCACGTGCGGGCGATGCGTGCGGCCGCGCCCGGCATGCGCGAGTACCAGGTCGAGGCCGAGATCCTGCACGAGTTCATGCGCAACGGCGCGCGCGCCGCCGCCTACGGCTCGATCGTCGCCTCGGGCGCCAACGCGTGCGTCCTGCACTACCGGGAGAATTCGGCCACGCTGCGCAAGGGCGAGCTGCTGCTGATCGACGCCGGCTGCGAGCTCGACAGCTACGCCTCGGACATCACGCGCACCTTCCCGGTGGCCGGCCGCTTCACCGCCGCGCAGCGCGACGTGTACGAGCTGGTGCTCGCCGCGCAGGAAGCGGCGATCCGCGCGGTCAAGCCCGGCGCGGCGTTCATCGACTACCACGACGCCGCCACGGCGGTGCTCGTGCGCGGCCTCGTCGACTTCAAGCTGTGCAAGGGCGGCGTCGACGAGGTGCTCGAGAGCGGCGCGTACCGGCAGTTCTACATGCACCGCACCGGGCACTGGCTGGGCCTGGACGTGCACGACGTGGGCGACTACATGCAGAAGGGCCGCTGGCGCAAGTTGCGCTCCGGCATGGTGCTCACGGTCGAGCCGGGCCTGTACATCCGCCCGGGGCCCGACGTTCCCAAGGCGTTCTGGAACATCGGCGTGCGCATCGAGGACGACGTGCTCGTGACGCCCAAGGGGCGCGAGATCCTCACCTCGGCGTGCCCCAAGCGGGTGAGGGACGTCGAGGAAACGGTCCTGGACCGCTAGCGTGCTCGACGTCGCCATCGTCGGCGGGGGCCCGGTGGGCGCGGGGGTGGCGGCGCTGGCCACGGACGCGGGCCTCGGCATCGCGGTGTTCGAGGCGCGCCCCGGGCCTTCCGAGGACGGGCGCATCCTCGCGCTCTCCCACGGCAGCCGCGAGCTGCTCGAGGAGGCGCGGGCCTGGCCCGGGCGCGACGCGACGCCGATCACCTCGATCCACATCTCGCAGCGGGGCGGCCCGGGCCGCGCGCTGCTCGACGCGGCCGACCAGCGCCTTCCCGCCCTCGGCTACACCGTGCCGTACGCGGCCGTCGAGGCCGCCCTCGCCGCGCGCCTGGCGGAGGCGGGCGCGCCGGTGCGCTACGGCGAGGCGTGCGAGCGCATCGACCTCGACGCCGAAGGGGCGGGCCTGCGCTTCGCTTCGGGCCGCGAGGAGCGCGCCCGCCTGCTGGTGATCGCCGACGGCGGCACGAGCGCCGGCAGGATCCCGGGCATCGCGTTCCGCGAGAAGGACTATCGGCAGCACGGGGTGATCGGCGCGGTGATGACCGACCGGCCCCACGGGGGCCGGGCCTACGAGCGCTTCACGCCGCAGGGGCCGCTCGCCCTGCTGCCCGTGGGCGAGCACTACGCGCTGGTGTGGACCGCGGCGCCCGAGGAGGCCGCGCGTCTGCTCGCGCTCGGCGAGCCGGCGTTCCTCGACGAGCTGCAGGCGGCCTTCGGCGACCGGGCCGGGCGCTTCACCGCGATCGACGGGCGCCGCTCGTTTCCGCTGCGGCTGCGCGCGGTGAACGTGCCGGTCGCGCTGCGCACCGTGATCGTGGGCAACGCGGCGCAGGCGCTGCATCCGGTGGCCGGGCAGGGACTCAACCTCGGCCTGCGCGACGCGGCCGCGCTGGCCGGCATCCTGCGCGGCACGCCGGTCGCCGAGCTGGGCGCCGCGGCGATGCTCGAGTCGTACCGGCGCGCGCGCCGGCGCGACGCCTCTCGGGGAATCGCCTTCACCGACTTCCTCGTCTCGGCGTTTTCCGACGCCCGGCGCATTCCCACCTGGGGCCGCGGCCTCGCCCTCACCGCGCTCGACCTGCTGCCGCCGGCGCGGCGCCTCCTCGCCGAGCGCATGATCCGCGGGGCGCCCGCATGACGCCGCGCGTGGTGATCGCCGGCGGCGGACCGGTCGGGCTCGCGCTCGCGTGCGCGCTGGGCGGCTGCGAGGTGCGCGTGCTCGAGGCCGGCGCGTCCCCGTCCCCGCCCGCCGGCGACGCGTACGACGTGCGCATCCTCGCGCTGAGCCCAGGGACCCGCGCCCTGCTGCGCGACCTGGGCGTGTGGGAGGCGCTGGACGCGCGGCGCGTGGCGCCGGTGCGGCGCATGGAGGTGGTGGGCGACGGCGGGGCGCGGCTCGCCTTCTCCGCGCGCCCCGGGGCGGCGCTCGCCTGGATCGTCGAGGCGGGACGCCTCGCCGCGGCCCTCGCGGCGCAGGCCGCCTCGCTGCCTAACGTGAGCATCACGCGGGGGGCGCGCGCGGTCGCCTTCGGGGCCGAGGCCGGCGGCGCGTGGGCCGAGCTGGAGACCGGCGAGCGCGTGGGCGCCGACCTGCTCGTCGGCGCCGACGGTCCCGACTCCCTCGTCCGCTCGGCGCTCGGCATCGGCTACGAGGAGCGGCCGTACGGCGAGGCGGCGCTGGTGGCGAACTTCGACACCGAGCTGCCGCCGGGCGAGGTGGCGCGCCAGTGGTTCCGGGCCGACGGCGTGCTCGCGTGGCTGCCGCTGCCGGGCTCGCGCATCTCCATCGTCTGGTCGGCCCCGCTCGCCGAGGCCGACGCGCTCGAGGCGCTCGACGAGGCGGCGTTCTGCCGCCGCGTGGCGGATGCCGGGGGCAACGCCCTCGGAGCCCTGCGGCTCGCCTCGCCCCGCCCCCGCTTCCCCCTGCGCCTCATCCGCGTGCTCCAGCCGGTGGCGCCCGGCGTGGCCCTCGTCGGCGACGCGGCGCACGCCGTGCACCCGCTCGCGGGCCAGGGCGTGAACCTCGGGTTCCAGGACGTGCGCGCGCTGGTCGAGGCGCTCGCCGGGCGCTCGGCGCTCGAGCGCCCGGGGGACCTGCGGGTGCTGCGGCGGTATGCCCGCGAGCGGCGCGAGGACGTGACCGCGATGCAGTTCGTGACCGACGGCCTCGACCGCCTCTTCGCCACCGGCAAGCCCGGCGCCTACACCCTGCGCAACCTCGGTCTGCGCCTGGTCGAGAGCCAGCCCTGGATGCGCGCCGCACTGGCCGAGCGCGCGATGCGATAATGGCGGGTCGTTCTTCCAGGAAGCCTTCCCGATGAAATTCCCCTCCAGGCTGGCCGCCGCGGCCGCCGCGCTGCTCCTCGCCCTGCCGGCGCTCGCCCAGGTCTCCGTCGACAGCATCAAGGCCGAGCTCAAGAAGAACGTTCCCGAGGCGCCGGTCGAGAGCGTGCGCAAGGTGCCCTACTCGAACCTCTACGAGGTGGTGGCCGGCGGCGAGATCTTCTATACCGACGACAAGGCCTCGTTCCTCGTGCTGGGGCCGCTCATCGACCTGAAGACCAAGGAGAACGTGACCGAGACCCGGCTGCGCCAGGTGAACGCGATCGACTTCGCCTCCCTGCCGCTGGAGCGCGCGATCAAGGTGGTGCGGGGCAACGGCGCGCGCAAGATGGCCGTCTTCGAGGATCCCAACTGCGGCTACTGCAAGCGCTTCGAGCGGGACCTGCAGGGCATGACGGACCTCACGACCTACGTCTTCCTGTACCCGATCCTCGCGCCCGACTCCGTCACGAAGGCGAAGGCGATCTGGTGCGCCCCGGATCCCGCGAAGGCGTGGATCGACACGATGGTGCACGACAAGCTGCCGAAGGACGAGGGCAGCTGCTCCACGCCGCTCGAGAAGAACGTGGCGTACGGCCGCGAGAAGCGCATCCACGGCACGCCCACGATCATCTTCGAGAACGGCGAGCGGGTGCCGGGGGCCATCTCGATGGCCGACCTGCAGAAGAAGCTCGGCAGCGCGAAGGCGCCGGCGAAGTGATCGCGCGGCGCTAGCCCGGCGGCGGCGGCGCGACGCCTTTGGGCAGCAGCACCCACATGCGGCCGTCCTGGCGCATGCGGCCCGCGAGCCGGCCCGCCGCGTCGCCGAACCCCCAGAAGAAGTCCGCCCGCACCCCGCCGTTGATCGCGCCGCCCGTGTCCTGCGCCATGACGAGCCGCTGGAGCGGCTCCGTCGTGTTGGGCCAGGTGGTGGCGAGGTAGACGGGCACGCCCAACGGGATGACGCGCGGATCCACGGCGATCGAGCGCTCCGGCGTGAGCGGCACGCCGAGGGAGCCGATGGGTCCCGGCAGGTCGTCGGGAAGCCGGCGGAAGAAGACGTAGCTCGGGTTCGCGTCGAGGAAGCGCCGCGCCTTGAACGGATGGCGCTGCGCCCACTTCTTGATGCCCTGCATCGACGCGTGCCCCGGACGGATCTCGCCGCTGTCGATGAGCAGCCGGCCCAGCGAGCGGAAGGGATGCCCGTTCTGGTCGGCGTATCCGACGCGGATGCGCTCGCCGCCGCGCAGCTCGACCTGCCCGGAGCCCTGGATGTGCAGGAAGAAGAGGTCGATCGGATCGTCCACCCAGGCGATCTCCAGGCCGTGCAGCGGCGAAGGCGTGCGGTCGATCTCGGCGCGGGCGAGGTAGGGCACGACGCGGTGGCCCTCGAGCCGGCCGCGCAGGCGCTTGTGCGCGAGGTCCGGATCCACGGACGAAAGGTCGATCGTGAGCAGGTCGGGCGGGACGCCGTAGATGGGGTACCGGAAGCGCGCCGTGCGCACCCGGCTGCCGTGCAGCAGCGGCTCGTAGTAGCCGGTGACCATGCCGCTGTCGGAGCCGTCGGCGTTCACCACCTTCCAGGGATCGAAGTTCATGCGGAAGAACCCCGAGATCACCGCCTCGTCGCGCTCGTCGCGCAGCGTGGCCGCTCCGGCGCACACCGCCTTCCAATTGTCCTGCTTCTCGAGCACCTCGCAGCCGCGCACGAACGCCTCGAGCGAGCGCCGCAGGGATTCGCTGCCCCAGGCGGGCAGCACGCTCCAGTCCGACGGCTCGAGGCGGCCGCGGATCTGCGGCTGCGGCGGCGGGGGCGGCGGGGCGGGCGGCGGGCAGGTCGGTTGCTCGACGGGCGGGCACACGGGCGGCTGCGGTTGCGGCTGCGGGGCAGGCACAGGCACGGGCGCGGGCGCCACGGGGGCCGGCTGGGGCGGCGCGGGCTCGGGCGCGGGCCGGGGCCCCGCGCAGCCGGCCACCCATGCGGCGGCGAGGAGCGCGGCCGCGGCGCGGCCGGCGCACGTCGATGCCGGCCGGGCGCTCAATGCAGGACGCGAGGGACGCTCAGCGTGAACTCCGGGATGCTCGCCTCGAACCTCGTGCCATCCTCGGCGACCAGCTGGTAGCTGCCGCGCATCGTGCCGACCGCGGTGGGGATGGACGAGCCGCTCGAGTATTCGAAGGTGTCGCCGGGCTTGAGCACCGGCTGCTCGCCGACCACGCCCATGCCGCGCACTTCCTGCACCTGGTTGTCGGCGTCGGTGATGATCCAGTGGCGGCTCATCAGCTGCGCGGCGACGTCGCCGTCGTTCGTGATCCGGATGGTGTACGCGAAGACGTAGCGGTCCTCCTCCTCGTCCGACTGGTCGGGGAGGTAGGTCGAATGGGCGGTGACCGCGACACTGTATTTCTTTTGCTCGGGCATTGAACGATGGTAGCAGAGATGCCGGCCGCTCCGGGGGGCGGCCGGGCCTTCCAGTAGAATGGGAAAAGCCCCCACCGACCCGATCGCCGCAGGCCATGGCCGAGCCCGTTTTCCGCATCGCACCGAGCCTCCTCTCGGCCGACTTCGCGCGGCTGGGCGACGAGGTCCGCGACGTGATCGCGGCGGGCGCGGACCTCATCCACTTCGACGTGATGGACAACCATTACGTGCCGAACCTCACCGTGGGCCCGCTCGTGTGCGAGGCGATCCGCCCCGTGGCCACCGTGCCGATCGACGTGCACCTCATGGTCAAGCCCGTCGACCGCATCGTCCCCGACTTCGCGAAGGCGGGGGCGCGCATCATCAGCTTCCATCCGGAGGCGAGCGAGCACGTGGACCGCACCCTGTCCCTCATCCGCGACGCCGGATGCAGGGCCGGGCTCGTCTTCAACCCGGCCACGCCGCTCGTGTACCTCGACCACGTGATGGACAAGGTCGACCTCGTCCTCATCATGTCGGTGAACCCCGGCTTCGGCGGGCAGTCGTTCATCGCCTCGGCGCTGCCGAAGATCGCCGAGGCGCGCCGCCGCATCGCCGCGAGCGGCCGCGACATCTGGCTCGAGGTCGACGGCGGCGTCAAGGCCGACAACATCGAGGCGGTCGCGCGCGCGGGGGCGGACACGTTCGTCGCCGGCTCGGCCATCTTCGGCGAGAAGGACCGCGCGGCGGCGATGCGCCGGATGCGCGAGGCGCTCAAGCGGGCTACAATGCCGGCCTGATCGCATCCCGAACCCCCACGTCTCCCATGGCACCGCGCGGAATCCGTATCGACTGGCGATGGCAAAGCTGGCGCTGACGCGCCCGCCCGGCCATTCCCGTCGAAACGCGAACCGTGTGGTGAACCATGACTGAAGACGAATTCCTGGCGCTCGCCCGCGCCGGCTACAACCGGATCCCGCTGCAGCTCGAGACCCTCGCCGATCTCGACACGCCGCTTTCCATCTACCTCAAGCTCGCCAACCGCCCCGGCTCGTACCTGCTGGAGAGCGTGATCGGCGGGGAGCGCTTCGGCCGCTACTCCATCGTGGGGCTGCCGGCGCGCGAGTGGATCGAGGTGCGGGGCGAACGGGTGCGCCGGCTTCGGGACGGCGCCGCCGTCGAGGAGCGGGACGCGGCCGATCCGCTCGCCTACGTGGACGCTTACCTGCGGGGGTTCCGGGCCGCGGCGCCCGCCGGGGCGCTGCGCTTCGGCGGCGGCCTCGCCGGCTACTTCGGCTACGACACCGTGGGCTACATCGAGCGCCGGCTCGGGCGCTCGCCCAAGCCGGACCCGCTCGGCCTGCCGGACATCCGGCTGCTCCTTTCCGAGGAGCTCGCGGTGGTGGACAACCTCTCGGGCAAGCTGCACCTCATCGTGTACGCCGATCCGGCGGCGCCGGGGGCCTATCGCGCCGCGCAGGCGCGCCTGCAGGCCCTGCGCGCGCAGCTGCGCAAGCCCGCCGCGCTTCCCGTCCACGCGGCGCGCGCCGCGCTCGAGGCGCCGCGCTCGAACATCGCCGAGGCGGCGTTCCACGACGCGGTCGCGCGCTGCAAGCGCTACATCGAGGACGGCGACATCATGCAGGTGCAGATCTCGCAGCGCATCGCGCAGCCGTTCCCCTACTCGCCCGTGAACCTCTACCGGTCGCTGCGCTCGCTCAACCCGTCGCCGTACATGTTCTACTTCGACTTCGGCGACGCCCAGCTCGTCGGCGCCTCGCCGGAGATCCTGGTGCGCCGCGAGGGCGACAAGGTGACGCTGCGGCCGATCGCCGGCACGCGCCCGCGCGGGGCCACGCCCGAGAAGGACCTCGAGATGGAGCGCGAGCTGCTCGCCGACCCGAAGGAGCGCGCCGAGCACGTGATGCTGATCGACCTCGGCCGCAACGACGTGGGCCGCATCGCGCGGGTCGGCAGCGTGAAGGTCACCGAGACGATGGTGGTCGAGCGCTATTCGCACGTCATGCACATCGTCTCGAACGTCGAGGGCACGGTGGATGCGTCGCTCACCGCGATGGAGGTGCTGCGCGCCACGTTCCCCGCGGGCACCGTCACCGGCGCGCCGAAGGTGCGCGCGATGGAGATCATCGACGAGCTCGAGCCCGAGAAGCGCGGCGTGTACGCGGGGGCGGCGGGCTACCTCGGCTTCAACGGCGACATGGACCTCGCGATCGCGATCCGCACCGGCGTGGTGAAGGACGGCACGCTCTACGTGCAGGCGGCCGCGGGCATCGTCGCCGACTCGATCGCCGACAACGAGTGGCAGGAGACGCGCAACAAGGCGCGCGCGCTCCTGCGCGCGGCCGAGCAGGTGCACGCCGGCCTCGACGCGCCGGTCGCGTGAGGGGGCGGCCATGCTGCTGATGATCGACAACTACGACTCCTTCACCTACAACCTGGTGCAGTACCTCGGCGAGCTCGGGCAGGACGTGAAGGTGGTGCGCAACGACGAGCTCACGGCCGACGCGATCGAGCGCCTCGCCCCGGCGCGCATCGTGCTCTCGCCCGGCCCGTGCACGCCGAACGAGGCCGGCATCTCGCTCGAGCTGATCCGGCGCTTCGCCGGGCGCGTGCCGATCCTCGGCGTGTGCCTCGGCCACCAGGCGATCGGCCAGGCCTTCGGCGGCAGGATCGTGCGCGCGAAGACGCTCATGCACGGCAAGGTCTCGGAGATCCACCACGAGGGGCGGGGCGTCTTCCGCGGGCTGCCCACGCCCTTCCGGGCGACCCGCTACCATTCGCTCGCGATCGAGCGGGCGAGCTGCCCCGAGGCGCTCGAGGTCACCGCGTGGACCGAGGACGGCGAGATCATGGGCGTGCGCCACCGCTCGCTCGCGGTCGAGGGCGTGCAGTTCCACCCGGAGTCGATCCTCACCGAGCACGGCCACGCGCTGCTGCGCAACTTTCTCGAGGAGTAGGAGGACATGTTCACGCCCCAGGAAGCGATCAACCGCCTGTGCGACAAGCGCGAGATCTTCTACGACGAGATGGTCGACCTCATGCGCCAGGTGATGGAGGGCAAGGTGGCACCCGTGCAGCTGGCCGCGATCCTGATGGGGCTGCACGTGAAGACGGAGTCGGTCTCGGAGATCGCGGCGGCCGCCTCGGTGATGCGCGAGTTCTCGACCAAGGTCGACGCCTCCGGCCTCGAGCACCTCGTCGACACCTGCGGCACCGGCGGCGACAAGCTGCACACGTTCAACATCTCGACCGCCTCCGCGTTCGTGGCCGCCGCCGCCGGCGCGCGCGTGGCCAAGCACGGCGGCCGCTCCGTGTCCTCCCAGTCCGGCAGCGCGGACGTGCTCGAGGCGCTCGGCGTGAACCTCGCGCTCTCGCCCGACCAGGTCGCCGTGTGCCTGCGCGAGGTGGGCGTCGGGTTCATGTTCGCGCCGAGCCACCATCCGGCGATGAAGCACGCCGCGCCCGTGCGCAAGGAGCTGGGCATGCGCACGATCCTCAACATCCTCGGCCCGCTCACGAACCCCGCCGGCGCGCCCAACCAGGTGATGGGCGTCTTCCATCCCGACCTCGTGGGCATCCAGGCGCGCGTGCTGAAGATGCTGGGCAGCCGCCACGTCATCACCGTCCACGGCCACGAGGGGCTCGACGAGATCAGCATCACCGGCCCCACCCACATGGCCGAGCTCAAGCACGACTTCATCACCGAGTACACGATCGAGCCGGGGCAGTTCGGCTTCGACGTGGCGCCGATCGAGTCGATCCAGGTGCACGATGCCGCCGAGTCGCGCGCGCGGGTCGAGGCGGTGCTCGCCAACGAGGCGGGCCCTTCCCGCGACGTCGTCGTGCTGAACGCGGCCGCGGCGCTCTACGCCTCGGGCGTGTGCCCGAGCCTTTGGGACGGGGTGGCCGCCGCCCGCGACGCGATCGAAAGCGGCAGGGCGCGCGCCAAGCTCGACCAGTTGATCGAGTTCACGCGGGCCTTCGGCAAGGCGGCCTGAAGTGGCGGACATCCTCCAGCGCATCATCGCCTCCAAGCGCGAGGAGGTCGCGCGGGCGAAGTCGCGGGTGCCGCCCGGGCGCCTGCGCGAGCAGGCCGCCCAGGCCCCGGCGCCGCGCGGCTTCGAGCGGGCGATGCGCCGGGCGATCGCGCAGCGGGGCCGGGCGGTGATCGCCGAGATCAAGCGCTCGAGCCCCAGCCGCGGCCAGATCCGCGGGGACGTCGACGTGGCGCGCATCGCCGCCTCCTACGAGGCGCACGGCGCGACCTGCCTTTCGGTGCTCACCGACGGGCCGTACTTCGGCGGCTCCTCGGAGGACCTGCGCACGGCGCGCGCCGCCTGCGGCCTGCCGGTCCTGCGCAAGGATTTCATGGTGGACCCGTACCAGGTCCACGAGGCGCGCGCGTGGGGCGCCGACTGCATCCTCCTCATCATGGACGCCGTCGCCGACGACGAGCTCGCCCGGCTCGCGGCGCTGGCCGGGGAGCTGGGCATGGACGTCCTGGTGGAAAGCCACGATGGCGCCCAGCTCGAACGGGCGCTGCGGCTGCCGGGGCTGGTCGGCATCAACAACCGGGACCTTCGCACCTTCGAGATCCGCCTGGAAACCACCCTGGGGCTGCTCGCGGCCGTCCCCGCGGACCGGCTGTTCGTCACGGAAAGCGGCATCTCCACCCCGGCAGACGTGGGGCGCCTGCGGGAGGCTGGAGTGAGCGCCTACTTAGTGGGGGGCTCGCTCATGGCCGCCGCCGAGCCCGGCGCGGAGCTGGAAAGGCTCTTCGGGGCGGCTTCCTGAGGGTGTTGTGTCGGCACAACAAGCGCCCCGATTTGTTGCGCGCTTGGCGAAAAACCCCTTGAGCGAAGGCAGACGCTTTGGCATGATGCGCTTGGCTACACAAAAAGAATTCCCAAGTTCCCACCATCGGGGCGCGAAAAAAACCCCAGGGGTTTCGAAGAAACACTAGAAGCAAATCCGGCCTCACTTCAACAAAGGAGATTCTGATGAACAAGAAGCTGATCGCTCTGGCCATTGCCGGCGCCTCCGTGGTGCCCGCGGCGATGGCTCAAAGCGCGAACCCGGTCACGCTGTACGGCCGGGTGTACGTCACGGCGGAGCAGATCGAGGCGAGCGGCGGCGGTGTCGCCGACCTCGAGCGCCGCACCCGGATCGAAGACCAGGCCTCGCTGCTCGGCGTGCGCGGCACCGAGGACCTCGGCGGCGGACTGAAGGCGTTCTTCCAGTTGGAAACGGGCTGGCGTCCCGACCAGAACACCAGCGCGTTCGCGACGCGTAACAGCGGCATCGGCCTGCGCGGCGGTTGGGGCAGCTTCCTCATCGGCCGTTGGGACATGCCGTTCAAGAGCGCCAACATCGCGATCGACGCGTTCGGCGACCTGACCATCAGCGGCCTCACGGGCGTCATGGAGGACATCGGCAACTTCGACCGTCGCGACCAGAACGTCGCGCAGTACTGGTCGCCGAACTTCGCGGGCCTCGCCGTGCGCCTGGCCGGCACCGCCAACGAAGGCAAGACCGCCACTGCCAACCCGCGCGACTACGGCGCGAGCATCACCTACAACCGCGGCCCGCTCTACCTCGAGTACTCGTACGAAGAGCACCGCGACCCCGCCGCCGGCCGCTCCAAGGACGACGGCAACGCGCTCGGTGGCAAGTTCTCGTTCGGCCCGATCCGCCTCGGCCTGCTCTATCAGGAGTTCCGCAAGGACGGCTTCGAGAAGCAGAAGGCGTGGATGGGCAACGTCGTCTGGACGATCGGCAAGAACCAGCTGATCTATCAGTACATGCAGGCGAAGGACGGCGGCGTGAACGGCGCGGCGACCCAGCCGGATTGCAACAGCAACTCCCTGGGCTACCAGTACAACTTCACGAAGCGCACCTCGTTCGTCGGCTCGTGGACGAAGGTCGACAACAACGAAGCCTCGAAGTGCAGCTTCGGCGCCAACCGCCCGACGATCGCGGCGGGCCAGGATCCGGAAGGCTTCTCGCTGGGTCTCAAGCACGTGTTCTGATCCTCGCCGGCTGCGGCCGGCTGGATGAAGGGCGCGGCCTCGGCCGCGCCCTTTTTCTTTCGCGTCCGGTCCCGCGCCATCCGTGCGATCATCGTCGCATGGCACTCCCGCTCCCGCGCTCCCTGCCCGAAGCCGTCGACCAGCTCCTGATCGCCGCCGACGAGGCGCTGCGCTCGCTCACCGGCGCGATCACCGCCGCGCGGCCCACGCCGGCGAGTGGCGAGCCGCAAGGGCCGCAGGCCGATGCCGAGCGGACACTTTCGGGACGCCTCATGCGCGTCAATCACACGGGCGAGATCTGCGCGCAGGCGCTCTACAGCGGGCAGGCGCTCGTCGCGCGCGAGCCCGCGGTGCGCGACGCCCTGCGCAGGGCCGGCGCCGAGGAGCGCGACCACCTCGCCTGGTGCCGCTCGCGGCTCACCGACCTGGGCTCGCGCCCGAGCATCCTCGACCCGGTCTGGTATGCCGGGTCGTTCGGCTTCGGGCTGTTGTCCGGATTGGCCGGCGATCGCTGGAGCCTGGGCTTCCTCGCCGAGACGGAGGACCAGGTGGAACGCCACCTGCAGGGGCACCTCGAACGGCTGCCCGCGGGCGACGAGGCGAGCCGTGCCGTGCTGCGCCAGATGCGCGAAGACGAGAACCGCCACGGCGCGATGGGCCGTGCGATGGGCGGGGCGCAGCTGCCCGGGCCCGTGAAGGCGGCGATGCGTGCGGCCTCGCGCGCGATGACGCGCACCGCGTTCTGGTTCTGAGCCGCTAGTCCTCGCGCAGCTCGAAGTCGCACTCGATCTCGGCGGTCCTGCCGAGCATCGCGGTGGCCGAGCAGTACTTCTCCTTCGCCAGCCGCACGGCCCGGTCCACCTGGGCGGCGGCGAGCCCCTTGCCGCGAACGACGTAGTGCATGCGGATGCGCGTGAAGACCTTCGGCTCCTCGGTCGCGCGGTCCGCGTCGAGCTCCACCGTGCAGCCGCTCACGGCCTGGCGCGACTTGCGCAGGATGTGCACGACGTCGATCGCGCTGCAGGCGCCCGCGCCCATGAGCACGAGCTCCATCGGCCGGGCGCCCAGGTTCCTGCCGCCCACGTCCGGGGATGCATCGACCACCACGGCATGTCCGCTGCCGCTCTCGGCCACGAACGTCATGCCTTCCAGGAGCTGCACTTTCGCCTTCACTCGATCCTCCCCGTTTCGGCCGGCGCCGGGGCCGGCAACTTGCGTTCCTCGCCCAGCGCGGGCTCCACGAGCCACATCTTGGTGAGGCTCCAGCCCACCGCCAGCAGCGCGGGCCCGACGAACAGGCCGATCACGCCGAAGGCCACGGCGCCGCCGAAGACGCCCAGGACCACCAGCAGCATCGACAGGCCCCCGGCGCGGCTCATGAGCACGGGCTTCACGAAGTTGTCCACGGAGCTGATCACCGCCGTGCCGTAGACCAGCATGAAGATCGCCCAGCCGAGCTGGTCCTGCGAATAGAGCCACACGGCCGCCCCGCCCCAGACCACGACGGGCCCCATAGGGACGAGCGACAGGATGAACGTCGCGCCCCCCAGCAGGAACGCCCCCGGCACGCCGGCGATGAGGAAGCCGATGATCGCCACCACGGCCTGCGCGAGCGCGGTGCCGAGGAGCCCGTAGACGACGCCTCGCACCGCGTTCTGCGCCGTGTCGAGGAGCCGCCCGCCGTGCTCGGGGGCGAGCCGCGCCATGAGCCGCAGCACCAGGGCGCGCACGAGGTCCCCGTCGCGGTAGAAGAAGAAGGCGACGAAGATCGCGATCAGGATCTGGATCAGGCCCTGGCCGACGGCGCCGCCGAGCGCGACGAGCAGCGCGCGCGCCGGCTCGGCCACGCGCTTGGCGAGCGCCACCACCTCCGTGCTGCTCTGCATGAGCATCTGCCAGTAGTCCTGGATCGACCGGCCGACGACGGGCAGCTCGACCACGAAGGCCGGCAGGTCGATGTTGGCGCGCCGCTCGAGGAAGGTGCGCAGGGTCTCGACGATCTCGCCCGAGTGCACGACCAGGCTCTGGGCGGCGAGGGCGACCGGTAGCGCGAGCGCCAGGATCATCACGAGCACGAGGACGAGCGCGGCGAGCCATGCCCGCCCGCCCATCCGGTCGCGCAGGGCGACGAAGGCGGGCCAGGTGGAGAAGCACAGGACCGCCGCGAACAGGATGGCCCCCACGAACGGCTGCACCACGAGGATGCACCCGATCATGAGCAGCGCGATCGCCGTGATCCGGGCGTACTGCTCGAAGCGGGGGGCGGACGAGGGAATCACCGGGGACGGGGGCGGTCGGGGAACGGCGATTCTAGCCGACGGCGGCTTTGACACAAAGACCTGATTTCCCTATAATTTCAGATTCGCTGTCGCAATCCCAAAACAAAGCGGCCAACGTATCGGGCTCCCCCGGCACCCAGGGTCGCGTCATGGAAAGGAAACGCATGAAGACCTACTCGGCCAAGCCGGAGACGGTGCGGCGCGACTGGTACGTCGTGGACGCCACGGACAAGGTGCTGGGCCGTCTGGCGACCGAAGTCTCGCGCCGGCTGCGCGGCAAGCACAAGCCGGAGTTCACGCCCCACGTCGACACCGGCGACTACATCGTCATCGTCAACGTCGAGAAGATGCGGGTCACCGGCAACAAGGCCACGGACAAGAAGTACTACCGCCACTCGGCGTATCCGGGCGGCATCTACGAGACGAACTTCACCAAGCTGCAGGCGCGCCATCCCGGACCGCGTGCTCAAGCTCGCCGTCAAGGGCATGCTGCCCAAGGGCCCGCTGGGCTACGCGATGATCAAGAAGCTCAAGATCTACGCCGGCCCCGAGCACCCGCACACCGCGCAGCAGCCCAAAGCCCTCGAGATCTAAGGAAACCCCATGATCGGCAAATACAACTATGGCACCGGCCGTCGCAAGAACGCCGTGGCCCGCGTCTTCATGAAGCCCGGCAAGGGCGACATCATCGTCAACGACAAGCCCGTCGACGAGTTCTTCTCCCGGGAGACCGGGCGCATGATCGTGCGCCAGCCCCTCGAGCTCACCAACAACGCGCAGTCCTTCGACATCAAGGTCAACGTGTTCGGCGGCGGCGAGTCGGGCCAGGCGGGTGCGGTGCGCCACGGCATCACCCGTGCGCTGATCGAGTACGACGCCGGCCTCAAGCCCGTCCTGTCGAAGGCGGGGCTGGTCACGCGCGACGCGCGCGAGGTCGAGCGCAAGAAGGTCGGCCTGCACAAGGCGCGACGCCGCAAGCAGTTCTCCAAGCGGTAAGGCGGAGAGCGCAAGCTCGTTGTCGCACCCCCAAAGCCGCCTCCCGTGGGCGGCTTTGTCGTTCCGGGGCGGCGCAGCAAGGAGGATCGGGACGGCATGATCAAGGTCGGAGTCGTGGGAGGCACGGGATATACCGGCGTCGAGCTGTTGCGGCTGCTCTCCGGACATCCCGGCGTCGCGGTGGCGGCGATCACCTCGCGCGCGGAGGCCGGCGTGCGCGTGGCGGACCATTTCCCGTCGCTGCGAGGGCGTTGCGAGCTCGTGTTCTCCGACCCGGCGAAGGCGCCCCTCGCGGGCTGCGACTGCGTGTTCTTCGCCACCCCCAACGCCGTGGCCATGGGGCAGGCGGCGGCGCTGCTCGATGCGGGCGCGCGCATCGTGGACTTCTCCGCCGACTTCCGGCTGAAGGATCGGGCCACGTGGGAGAAGTGGTACAAGGTCCCCCACGCCGCCCCGCAGCTGCTCGAGCAGGCGGTCTACGGCCTGCCGGAGATCAATCGCGAGCGCATCCGGGGCGCCAGGCTCGTCGCCAATCCGGGCTGCTACGCGACGGCGGTCCAGCTCGCGCTCCTGCCGCTCGTGCAGGCGGATCTGGTGGATCTCGGCCACCTCATCGCCGACGCCAAGTCGGGCGTGAGCGGCGCGGGGCGCAAGCCGGAGATCGACATTCTCCACGCCGAGGCGAGCGACAACTTCAAGGCCTACGCCGTGAAGGGACACCGGCACCATCCGGAGATCCTGGAGAGCCTCGGCAACATCGAGCAGGCGACGGGGCGCCGCCTGGGGCTCACCTTCGTGCCGCACCTCGTGCCGATGGTGCGGGGCATCCTCGCGACGGTCTACGCGCGCATCGTGCGCGAGGCGGACTTCCAGGCCCTGTACGAGCAGCGCTTCGCCGGCGAGCCGTTCGTGGACGTGCTGCCGCCCGGCTCGCAGCCGGAGACCCGCTGGGTGCGCGGCACGAACCAGTGCCGCATCGCGGTGCACCGGCCGATGGACGGCGACACGCTGGTCGTCCTCGCCGTGGAGGACAACCTGGTCAAGGGCGCCGCGGGACAAGCGGTTCAGAACATGAACCTCATGTTCGGCTTTCCCGAGACGCAGGGTCTCGAGCAGATCGCCGTGGTGCCCTGATGCGGGGACTGGGCAGGCGTTTCCGCAGCAGCTTCGGGATCGGGTCCTCGCGCATGGCGATCCGCTCCCAGCTCGCCTGGTACTGGCGCTGGGGCCTGAACCTCCTGATGATGGCGCTCGTGGCGGCCGTCGTCTGGTGGCTCGTGCTGAACAGCTATCGGGTAACCGGAGAGAGCCTCGACGATGTGCGCGGCAAGATCGAGTCGCTCTCGGCGGAGAACACGCAGCTGCGCGCGGAGCTGGCCTCGGCCCGCGGCGCGCTCGTCGAGCGGGAGCGCCAGCTGCAGATCGAGAAGGCGGCCCAGGGGGAGCTCGCCAGGACCGTGGCCCAGCTCCAGGACGAGAACGCCCAGCAGCGGGAGGACCTCGGGTTCCTGCGCCGGCTGATGTCCTCGGGAGCGGCCCCGGAAGGACTGAGCGCCACCGAGGTCCAGGTCGAACGCGACACCCAGGCGAGCGGCTTCCGCTACCACCTGCTCCTCACCCAGGGCGGCCAGCGCAAGCAGGACTTCAAGGGCCGGCTGCAGTTCGTGGTGCACCTGGAGCAGGGGGGGGTGCCCCAGACGCTCACGCTGCCCGACCCGTCCTCGCCCCAGGCCGCTGCCTTCGCGTTCCGCATCTACCGCAAGCTCGAGGGGCGGATCCCGCTGCCCGAAGGATCGGTGCTGAAGAGCGTGGACGTGCGCGTCCTTGCGCTTCCGGAGGGACAGGTTAAACTGTCCCGTACGGTGAACCTGCCGTAAGGGGAGAGTCCGCATGTTCGGGAAATCCAACAAGCCCAGCCCGATCGACAGCCTGATCGGCGCCGGCAGCACGATCGAGGGCGATGTCGCGTTCACGGGGGGCCTGCGCATCGACGGGCACGTGAAGGGCTGCGTGAAGGCGACCGGCAGCAAGCCGGGCACGCTCGTGGTCTCGGAGCTGGCGAAGGTCGAGGGCGAGATCGACGTCGCCCACGTGGTCATCAACGGCACCGTCGCAGGACCCGTGCGGGGGTCGGAATATGTCGAACTCCTGCCCAAGGCGCGTGTCACAGGGAATGTTTCGTACAAATCGATCGAGATCCACGTCGGGGCGATCGTGATGGGGCAGCTGGTGTACGAAAGCGCCCAGAAGAGCGAGAAGGTGGTCGAGCTCAAGTCCGCGACGGGCAACTCCGACTGAATCGCGATCCCATTGGAGAACCATCATGAATGACATGGCCACGGCGATGCCGGAACCGCTCCTCTTCACCGAGAGCGCGGCCAACAAGGTGAAGGCCCTCATCGAGGAGGAAGGCAACAACGAGCTCAAGCTGCGGGTCTTCGTGACCGGCGGCGGCTGCTCGGGCCTGCAGTACGGCTTCACCTTCGACGAGGTCGCCAACGAGGACGACACCGTCATGCAGAAGAACGGCGTGAGCCTCCTGATCGACCCGATGAGCTACCAGTACCTGGTCGGCGCGGAGATCGACTACACCGAGGGCCTCGAGGGGGCGCAGTTCGTGATCAAGAACCCGAACGCCAGCTCGACCTGCGGCTGCGGATCGTCGTTTTCGGCCTGACGTCCCCGGCCGGGCTGCGCCCGGAAGGATCCGAGGGGGAGCGCGTGCTCCCCCTCGTCTTTTCTAGGCGGGGTAGACCGCGCCGAGGATGCGCGGTCCGCGGGCGCCGGTGACGGCGGCGAGGTCCACCGGCTCCCGGCGCACGCACTTCATCGCCAGCCACGCGAACGCCATCGCCTCCAGGTGGGCGGACGGCACCTGCAGCGCATCGGTCGGCACCACCGGGCGCGGGCCGGCCGCGGCGACGATCCGGCGCAGGAGCTCCGGATTGCGCGCGCCGCCGCCCGCCACGTAGATCTCCTCCGTCCCGGGGCAATGCCGGTCGATGGCCTGCACGATCGCGCGGGCGGTGAACTCGGCAAGGGTCGCCTGCACGTCCTCCGGGCGCAGCCCCGGGGACAGGCGCGAACGCAGCCACGCCATCCGGAAGAGCTCCCGTCCGGTGCTCTTGGGCGGAGGCGCGGCGAGGAAGGGCTCGGCGAGCAGCCGGCCGAGCAGGGCCGCGTCCACGGCCCCGCGCGCGGCCCATCGGCCGTCCTCGTCGAACGCGGCGCCCAGGTGCTCGCCGGCCCAGCCATCGAGCAGCACGTTGCCGGGGCCGCAGTCGAAGCCCGTCGCCGGGCCGGCGGCCGGCAGCCACGTCACGTTGCTGATCCCGCCCACGTTCACGATCGCCCGCGATCGCGAGGCGTCGCGGAAAACGGCGGCGTGGAAAGCGGGCGCCAACGGCGCGCCCTGCCCGCCGGCCGCCATGTCCCGGCGGCGGAAATCCGCGACCACGTCGATCCCGGTGGCCTCCGCCAGCCGGGCCGGGTCGCCGATCTGGATCGTGAAGCCCAGGTCCGGGCGGTGGCGCACGGTCTGGCCGTGGCAGCCGATCGCCGTCACCGCATCGGCGCCGACTCCGGCGGCGCGCAGCGCCTCGTCCACGGCGCGGGCATAGAGGGCGGCCAGCTCGACGCTCAACTCGCCCGCCAGGTCGAGACCGTCCCGACCCGGCTGCGATAGCAGGAGCAGGCGTTCGCGCAGCAGCGGGGTGAAGGCGACGGTGGCGAACGCGAGGACGTCCGGCCGGCCCCGCGAGAAGTCGACGAGGGCGGCGTCGGCGCCGTCGAGGCTGGTCCCCGACATGAGGCCGACGAAGAGCTGGGCCACGCTACTCGAAGCGGGCGGGGGTGGCGGAGCTGACCAGCTCGATCGTGCTGCGCGCGCGGTCCGCGACGGCCCGGAAGCGCGCGCGCAGGCGCTCGGGCACGGGATCGGCCTTGGGAAGCGCCACGCGCAGGGGATCCTGGTAGACGCCGGCGATGCGGAACTCGTAGTGCAGGTGGGGGCCGGTCGCCCACCCGGTCATCCCCACGTAGCCGATGACCTCGCCCTGGTGCACGCGGGCGCCCGCGCGGATTCCCCTGGCGAACCTGTTCAGGTGCCCGTAGAGCGTGGTGATCCCGGCACCGTGGCGAAGCTCGATCGCGTTGCCGTAGCCGCCCCGCCGGCCGGCCGAAACCACCACGCCGTCGGCCGCGGCGAGGACGCGTGTTCCCTTCGGAGCGGCGAAGTCGACGCCCGTGTGCGCGCGCCAGTTCCTGAAGATGGGGTGGAAGCGGCGCCCGAAGCGCGAGCTGATGCGCGTGAACTCCACGGGAGAGCGCAGGAACGCCTTCGCGCGGCTGCTCCCGTCGAGCGAGTAGTACCCGTCGTGGCCGTCCTCGTCGGCGAACAGGACGGCCTGGTAGGCGTGTCCCGCGTTGACGAACTGGGCGGCGACGATGCGCCCCGGACCGACCAGCTCGCCCGAGTCGTAGATCATCTCGTAGACGACCGAGAAGCGGTCGCCGCGCCGCAGGTCGGTGTGGAAGTCGATGTCCGTCGCGAACACGCGGGCGACCTGCAGCGCGATGGCGTCGGGGATGCCCGCGGCGTCCGTCGCCGCGAACAGCGAGGAGTCGATCGTGGCGCTCTTGTAGACGAGCCGCGGCGGGTCCGCGATGGTGCGCTGGCGCGAGATGAAGCCGGCGCCGTCCCGCCTCACCTCGAGCACTTTCGAGGGGCTGGAAAAGTAGCGCAGCCCGAGCAGGCCGCCTTCGGCGTCCGTCTGGGCCTGCAGCATCCGGCCCGGGACCAGCTGGCGGAAGATGAGACGACCGGTCCGGTCCGAGCGCAGGAAGCGCATGGCCGCGTCGTCATGCACGCCGAGGCGGTCGAGCAGGGCGGCCACCGTGTCGCCCCGCAGCACCGTCTCCTGGCTCATGAAGCCGGGCGGGGTCGCCTCGGCCGCGTCGGCCAGATCGGGCAGCGGGATGTCGTCGCGGACGAGGACCTGGTCTACCGGATCGGGTACCGTCCCGGGCGCGATGCCGAAGGCGGTGAGGACGGTGAGCGCCGGCAGCACGAGAAGCAGCACGCCGAACAGCGACTGGCGGAGGAAGCCGGGAACCGGGGAGCGCTGCGCTACACTGTCGCCTTTTTGATGTTTCATCGGGCCGCTGTCGGAAATGTCCCGCACAGGATATCAGAAAACGCCGACATGCAAGCAGAAAATCGGAATCAAATCAATGACTCAGAAGAATGACCTCGCGTTGATTCGCCGCGGGGCCGACGAGTTGATCCTGGAGGACGACCTCCTGCGCAAGCTCGGCCGCGGCAAGCCGCTGCGCGTCAAGGCGGGATTCGACCCGACGGCGCCGGACCTGCACCTCGGGCACACGGTGGTGCTGAACAAGATGCGCCAGTTCCAGGACCTGGGGCACCACGTGATGTTCCTGATCGGCGACTTCACCGGGATGATCGGCGACCCGAGCGGGCGCAACGCGACGCGTCCGCCCCTCACCCCCGAGCAGATCGCCCAGAACGCGGAGACCTACAAGGCCCAGGTGTTCAAGGTGCTCGACCCGCAGCGCACGGAGATCCTCTTCAATTCCACCTGGTGCTCGCAGCTCGGCGCGGCGGGCATGATCCAGCTCGCGGCGACCTACACGGTGGCCCGCATGCTCGAGCGCGACGACTTCGCCAAGCGCTTCGCCGAGCAGCGGGCGATCTCGATCCACGAGTTCCTCTATCCGCTGATGCAGGGATACGACTCGGTGGCGATGAAGGCGGACGTGGAGCTCGGGGGGACCGACCAGAAGTTCAACCTCCTCGTGGGCCGGGAGCTGCAGAAGCATTTCGGCCAGGAGCCGCAGTGATCGTCACCATGCCGCTGCTCGAGGGGCTGGACGGCGTGAACAAGATGTCCAAGTCCCTGGGCAACTACGTGGGGATCGACGACGCGCCGCCGGAAATGTTCGGCAAGCTGATGTCCATGTCCGACGAGCTGATGTGGCGCTACATCGAGCTCCTGTCGTTCGAGTCGCTCGCCACCATCTCCCAGTGGCGCCGCGCGGTCACCGAGGGCGCGAATCCCCGGGACGTCAAGGTGCGCTTCGCCCAGGAGATCGTGGCCCGCTTCCACGACCGTGCGGCCGCCGAGGCCGCGCTCGCCGACTTCGAGGCGCGCTTCCGGCACGGGGGCATTCCGGAGGACCTTCCGGAGCAGGTGGTCGAGGTCCCGGCCGAAGGGGTGGCCATCGCCCAGGTGCTCAAGGCGTCGGGCGTGTGCGCGAGCGCCTCGGAGGCGCTGCGGATGCTCGCGCAGGGCGGGGTCCGGGTGGACGGGGAGAAGGTGGCGGACAAGGGCCTGCGCCTGCTTCCCGGCGCGAGCCACGTGCTGCAGGTGGGCAAGCGCAAGTTCGCCAGGGTCTCCCTGCGCAAGGCGCCCTGACCGGCGCGCGCCCCCCGCGGATCTTTTCGGTCCGCGTTGACCATTGGAGCGGGACCTGCGTATAATCGCTGGCTCTGCTGATCGATCACCGCGGCGACGCGGAACCGGTCGGCAACGCTCTTTAAAAACTTACAGCCGATAGAGGTGGGTGCTGCGGCGCCGGCCGAGGCTCTGCATTTCGGGGGTCGAGGCGAAGGCAAAAGCAGTGCTCACTTGGATCCAAGTGATTCGAGTTGAGTGGACTTTGATGGATTGAACTGAAGAGTTTGATCCTGGCTCAGATTGAACGCTGGCGGAATGCTTTACACATGCAAGTCGAGCGGCAGCGCGGGGCAACCTGGCGGCGAGCGGCGAACGGGTGAGTAATGCATCGGAACATGTCCATGTCGTGGGGGATAGCCCGGCGAAAGCCGGATTAATACCGCATATGCCCGAGAGGGGAAAGCCGGGGACCGCAAGGCCTGGCGCGATTGGGTTGGCCGATGTCCGATTAGCTAGTTGGTGGGGTAAAGGCCTACCAAGGCGATGATCGGTAGCTGGTCTGAGAGGATGATCAGCCACACTGGGACTGAGACACGGCCCAGACTCCTACGGGAGGCAGCAGTGGGGAATTTTGGACAATGGGGGAAACCCTGATCCAGCCATTCCGCGTGAGTGAAGAAGGCCTTCGGGTTGTAAAGCTCTTTTGTCCGGAACGAAACGGCTGCGACTAATACTCGCGGCTACTGACGGTACCGGAAGAATAAGCACCGGCTAACTACGTGCCAGCAGCCGCGGTAATACGTAGGGTGCGAGCGTTAATCGGAATTACTGGGCGTAAAGCGTGCGCAGGCGGTTTTGTAAGCCAGATGTGAAAGCCCCGGGCTTAACCTGGGAACGGCATTTGGGACTGCAAGGCTTGAGTGCGGCAGAGGAGACTGGAATTCCTGGTGTAGCAGTGAAATGCGTAGATATCAGGAGGAATACCGATGGCGAAGGCAGGTCTCTGGGCTGACACTGACGCTCATGCACGAAAGCGTGGGGAGCAAACAGGATTAGATACCCTGGTAGTCCACGCCCTAAACGATGTCGACTGGTTGTTGGGGGTTTGACACTCTCAGTAACGAAGCTAACGCGTGAAGTCGACCGCCTGGGGAGTACGGCCGCAAGGTTAAAACTCAAAGGAATTGACGGGGACCCGCACAAGCGGTGGATTATGTGGATTAATTCGATGCAACGCGAAAAACCTTACCTACCCTTGACATGTCCTGGAGCCCGGTGAGAGCCGGGTGTGCCCGAAAGGGAACGGGAACACAGGTGCTGCATGGCTGTCGTCAGCTCGTGTCGTGAGATGTTGGGTTAAGTCCCGCAACGAGCGCAACCCTTGTCATTAGTTGCTACATTCGGTTGGGCACTCTAATGAGACTGCCGGTGACAAACCGGAGGAAGGTGGGGATGACGTCAAGTCCTCATGGCCCTTATGGGTAGGGCTTCACACGTAATACAATGGCGCGTACAGAGGGTTGCCAAGGGGTGACCTGGAGCCAATCCCACAAAGCGCGTCGTAGTCCGGATTGCAGTCTGCAACTCGACTGCATGAAGTCGGAATCGCTAGTAATCGCGGATCAGCATGTCGCGGTGAATACGTTCCCGGGTCTTGTACACACCGCCCGTCACACCATGGGAGTGGGTTCCACCAGAAGCCGGTCGCCTAACCGCAAGGAGGGCGCCGACCACGGTGAGATTCATGACTGGGGTGAAGTCGTAACAAGGTAGCCGTATCGGAAGGTGCGGCTGGATCACCTCCTTTCTCAGAGAAGGCGCTTTGCAGCGCCCACCATCTATCGGCTGTAGGCTGCGAACAGCGCCGACCCGCCTCTGGGGCCGGCGGCCCGGGCGGGTCTGTAGCTCAGTTGGTTAGAGCACCGTCTTGATAAGGCGGGGGTCGATGGTTCGAATCCATCCAGACCCACCAACCAACGGGGCCCGGCGCGTGTGCGGGTCGGGCCCGCGGGGGGCCATAGCTCAGCTGGGAGAGCGCCTGCTTTGCAAGCAGGAGGTCATCGGTTCGATCCCGATTGGCTCCACCAGCGTTCTTGGAAGGACCAGTAGCCAGTGTCGTGCGGTGGTTTGCGCTCGATGCTGACCGGTGGTTCCTCGAACCGATCGGCTGTTCTTTAACAATCTGGAAAGAAGGTAGTTGTCCTTGCGAAAGGGTGTTGTGATGACGCCCGGAGTAGCTTGGACACTGGGTTATGTATTGCATCGTGTCCCATCGAGCGATCGGTGGGATGCACAAGCGCGAGAGTTTCCTATGATCGAGTGATGGCGTGAGCGACTTTGGCTCGCGTCGCTTCCCCTGCCAGGGGAGGCAGCAAGGTTATAGGGTCAAGCGAATAAGTGCATGTGGTGGATGCCTTGGCAATGATAGGCGACGAAGGACGTGACAGCCTGCGATAAGCTGCGGGGAGCCGGCAAATGGGCGCTGATCCGCAGATTTCCGAATGGGGAAACCCGGCCCGCGAGGGTCACCTTGCCCTGAATACATAGGGGCAATGGAGCGAACCCGGAGAACTGAAACATCTCAGTAACCGGAGGAACAGAAATCAACCGAGATTCCCGGAGTAGTGGCGAGCGAAACGGGAAGAGCCTTCGAGCTTTAGCATCGGCGTTAGCGAAACGGTCTGGAAAGGCCGGCCATAGCGGGTGATAGCCCCGTACGCGAAAACCCCGGTGTGGAACCAGGCTCGAGACAAGTAGGGCGGGACACGTGAAATCCTGTCTGAAGATGGGGGGACCATCCTCCAAGGCTAAATACTCATCATTGACCGATAGTGAACCAGTACCGTGAGGGAAAGGCGAAAAGAACCCCGGGAGGGGAGTGAAATAGATCCTGAAACCGCATGCATACAAACAGTGGGAGCCGGAGCAATCTGGTGACCGCGTACCTTTTGTATAATGGGTCAGCGACTTACGTTGCGTAGCGAGCTTAAGGCTTGATGCCGGAGGCGTAGCGAAAGCGAGTCTGAACAGGGCGTTCAGTTGCGCGGCGTAGACCCGAAACCGGTTGATCTATCCATGGCCAGGCTGAAGGTGGGGTAACACCCACTGGAGGGCCGAACCCACGCCCGTTGAAAAGGTCGGGGATGAGCTGTGGATAGGGGTGAAAGGCTAAACAAAACCGGAGATAGCTGGTTCTCCTCGAAAACTATTGAGGTAGTGCGTCGTGTATTGCCTTCGGGGGTAGAGCACTGTTATGGCTAGGGGGCCGCTATAGGCTTACCAAACCATGGCAAACTCCGAATACCGAAGAGCTCGAGCACGGCAGACAGACTCCGGGTGCTAACGTCCGGGGTCAAGAGGGAAACAACCCAGACCGCCAGCTAAGGTCCCGAATCTCGGCTAAGTGGAAAACGAGGTGGGAAGGCTTAGACAGTCAGGAGGTTGGCTTAGAAGCAGCCATCCTTTAAAGAAAGCGTAATAGCTCACTGATCGAGTCGTCCTGCGCGGAAGATGTAACGGGGCTCAAGCCGAGAACCGAAGCTGCGGATCGCTAGCGATCCACTTGATTGCGTTCAGATGGAGCCGTCGCCGATGGGCGATCGGGTCTCCGACCTTCGAAGTCACTCCTGTTGAGTGTTGAGCGCCTTGCCGCGATGAGCGGTGAAGGCCCGCTCGCCTCGATGGGCGGTTTGACGCCTTGATGTCCGCGCCGCGGACCTCAACGCGTCAACCTTGGGCTTCGTGGGGGCAGCGCAATCAAGGGATCGCTAGCGGTGGTAGAGGAGCGTTCCCTACGCCTGTGAAGGTGGATCGAGAGGTCTGCTGGAGGTATGGGAAGTGCGAATGCTGACATGAGTAGCGATAAAGCGGGTGAAAGGCCCGCTCGCCGAAAGCCCAAGGTTTCCTGCGCAACGTTCATCGGCGCAGGGTGAGTCGGCCCCTAAGGTGAGGGCGAGAGCCGTAGCTGATGGGAATCCGGTCAATATTCCGGAACCGCCGACGGGTGCGATGTGGGGACGGAGAAGGTTATGCGAGCCGGCTGTTGGACGTGCCGGTGAAGCGTGTAGCGGGATCCCTTAGGGAAATCCGGGGGGTCAACCGTGAGGCGCGGGACCATGGAGCCGCGAGGCTCCGGAAGTCGCGGATACCCTGCTTCCAGGAAAAGCCACTAAGCTTCAGCCCGTTGGGACCGTACCGCAAACCGACACAGGTGGGCAGGATGAAAATTCTCAGGCGCTTGAGAGAACTCAGGAGAAGGAACTCGGCAAATTGACACCGTAACTTCGGGAGAAGGTGTGCCTTTAGTAGGTGGAGGGGTTCGCCCCCAAAGCCCAATGAGGCCGCAGAGAATCGGTGGCTGCGACTGTTTATCAAAAACACAGCACTCTGCAAAGACGTTGGAAGTCGACGTATAGGGTGTGACGCCTGCCCGGTGCCGGAAGGTTAAGTGATGGGGTGCAAGCTCTTGATCGAAGCCCCGGTAAACGGCGGCCGTAACTATAACGGTCCTAAGGTAGCGAAATTCCTTGTCGGGTAAGTTCCGACCCGCACGAATGGCGTAACGATGGCCACACTGTCTCCTCCTGAGACTCAGCGAAGTTGAAATGTTTGTGAAGATGCAATCTACCCGCGGCTAGACGGAAAGACCCCATGAACCTTTACTGTAGCTTTGCATTGGACTGTGACGCTGTCTGTGTAGGATAGCTGGGAGGCTTTGAAGCCGGGACGCCAGTCTCGGTGGAGCCGACGTTGAAATACCAGCCTGACGACGTTGCGGTTCTAACCTGGGCCCCTTGACGGGGTCGGGGACCGTGCATGGTAGGCAGTTTGACTGGGGCGGTCTCCTCCCAAAAGGTAACGGAGGAGTGCGAAGGTCACCTAGGTACGGTCGGAAATCGTACTCATAGTGCAATGGCATAAGGTGGCTTGACTGCGAGACCGACAAGTCGAGCAGGTGCGAAAGCAGGTCATAGTGATCCGGTGGTTCTGTATGGAAGGGCCATCGCTCAACGGATAAAAGGTACTCTGGGGATAACAGGCTGATTCCTCCCAAGAGTTCATATCGACGGGGGAGTTTGGCACCTCGATGTCGGCTCATCACATCCTGGGGCTGTAGCCGGTCCCAAGGGTATGGCTGTTCGCCATTTAAAGTGGTACGTGAGCTGGGTTCAAAACGTCGTGAGACAGTTTGGTCCCTATCTGCCGTGGGCGCTGGAGATTTGACGGGGGCTGCTCCTAGTACGAGAGGACCGGAGTGGACGCATCCCTGGTGTACCGGTTGTGACGCCAGTCGCATTGCCGGGTAGCTATATGCGGAAGAGATAACCGCTGAAAGCATCTAAGCGGGAAACTTGCCTGAAGATGAGATCTCCCGGGGGCTCGACCCCCCTGAAGGGTCGTCCGAGACCAGGACGTTGATAGGCCGGGTGTGTAAGCGCAGTAATGCGTTGAGCTAACCGGTACTAATTGCCCGTGCGGCTTGACTCTATAACCTTGCGATCGTGCAGTTGCGAACACGTCGATTGATCCATGGCGGCGATTCGCGAACACGGTGCAATGCACAGCCCAGTACCCCTACCTTCCTTCCAGAATTCCTGGCGACCATAGCGCGTTGGCCCCACCCCTTCCCATCCCGAACAGGACCGTGAAACGACGCCGCGCCGATGATATTGCGGATTGCCCGTGAGAAAGTAGGTCATCGCCAGGGCCCTATGCCAGCGCCCCGCCGGAATCCCCGGCGGGGCGTTTGTGCTCCTGCGGCGGCTTTTTCTTTCGCGTGCCTGCGGCGACAATGGCACGGCACCATGCAGCCCATGCCCCGACTCCTTCGCGCGGCGCTTCGCGCGCTCGTCGCCGCCGCCCTCCTCGTCCCGCCGGCCGTCCACGGCGCCGCGGTCGTCTCCGTGCGCGAGCTTCCGGCCGGTCGCCGCGAGCTCGTGTACGACGACGGCTCGGTGTACCGCGGCGCGGTGCGTGCCGGCCTGCCCCACGGACGCGGCGAGGTCGCCGGGCCCGCGGGCCGCTGCGAGGGCGACTTCCGCGACGGCGTCCTCGACGGCGAGGGCGAGTGCGCCTGGGCGAACGGCGACCGGTACGCGGGCCGCTTCGCGGGCGGGCTGCCCGAAGGCCGCGGCCGCTACCGATTCGCGAAGGGCGACGTGTACGAGGGGAGCATGCACCGCGGCCTCGCCGAAGGGCTCGGCACCTACACGAGCGCGAACGGAGATGTGTTCGAAGGCACGTTCCGGCAGGGCAAGCCGGGCGGGACCGGCGTCTATCGGTTCGCCAACGGCGAGCGCTACGAGGGCGAGGTGGCCGGCGGCCGCATCGAGGGCCAGGGCCGCTACCGCTGGCGCAACGGCGACGCCCTGGAGGCCACCTTCGTCGCCGGCAAGGCGAGCGGACGCGGCACCTACGCGTTCGCGAACGGCGACCGCTACGAGGGCGAGATGCACGAGGGCGTGCTCGCCGGACAGGGCACGCTGCGCTACCGCTCGGGGCTGCGCTACGAAGGGGAGGTCCGCCAGGGCCGGCCCGAGGGCCGCGGCGTGCTGTGGCTGCTCGATGGCGCGCGCTTCGAGGGGCGCTTCGAGGGCGCCGAAAACGCCGCGGGGACCGTGGTGACCGCGGACGGCGCCGCCGTACCCGCCCGCCTGGTGCAGGGGCGCATCGAGCCCCTGCCCTGAGGCGGGCTCCGGTATAATTGCGCGTCCGAATCGGAGAATCCCATGGCCGAACGCAAACGAGTCCGCCGCAACACCCTCGAGCGCCGCTGCTTGCCGAAGACGCTCAAGCGCCTCTTCAATGGCGCGCCGAAGGGCATCTTCAAGATGCTCGAGACGATCAAGAAGCACTGACCGCCGCCGCATCCAGCGAAAACGGCCGCTCGACGCGGCCGTTTTCGCTGGCGACCGCGCCGCCTCAGGCCAGCGCGCGGCCCACGATCTCGGACACGTTGGCGGACAGGCCCTCGGCGGCGAGGATCGACTCGAGGGCGCGCCGTGCGTGCCCCTGCCGGCCCGCATCGTATTTCCTCCAGCGGTCGAACGCGCGCGCGAGGCGCGAGGCCACCTGCGGGTTCAACCGGTCGAGCGCCACGACCTGCTCGGCGATCCAGCGATAGCCGCTGCCGTCGCCGGCGTGGAAATGCAGCGGATTCTCCGTGGCGAACGCGTGGAGCAGGGCGCGGGCCCGGTTCGGATTGCGCAGGTCGAATGCGGGGTGCGCGGCGAGCGCCTTCACCCGATCGATCGTGCCGGGCAGGCAGGAGGTCGCCTGCACCCGGAACCACTTGTCGACCACGAGCGCCTCGTCCTTCCACTTCTCGAGGAACATCGCGAGCGCACGCTCGTGCTCGGCCCCGTCGGAGTCCGCGAGGCACGCGAGTGCCGCCATCGCGTCCGTCATGTTCTCCGCCCGGCGGAACTCGAGGAACGCGAGCGCGCGCGAGGTCGCGTCGTCGATCGCGCTCACGTAGGCGAGGGCCGTGTTGCGCAGGGCGCGCCGCCCCGCGGCCGCCGCGTCGGGCGAGTACGGGCCGGGTACCGTGAAATGCCGGAACGCCCCCTCGAAGCGCGTGCGGTAGCGCAGCGCGATCTCGCGCACCAGGTGCGTGCGCGCTGCGTGGATCGCGTCCGGATCGGCCACTTCCATGCACTCGGCGAGGTAGGCCTCGGAGGGCAGCTGGAGGCATTCGGCCGCGAAGGCCGGGTCCCGGGCACCGTCGGCGAGCGTGCGTCCTACCGCCTCCACGTATGCGGCCGGGATCTCCATCTCCCGTGCGGCGCGAATTGCGCCGACGCCCGCGAGCAGGATGCGGGTGGCGAGCGTTTGCCCCGCCTCCCAGCGGTTGAACGGGTCCGAATCGTGCGCCATGAGGTGCGTGAGCTGCGTGTCGGTGTAGCCGTGGCGCACGTGCACGGGCGCGGAGAAACCGCGCAGCAGCGAGGCGACGGGGGCGTCGGCCACGTCCCGGAAGACGAAGTGCTGCTCCTCGTGCTCGAGCACGAGGATCGCCGTGTGCCCACCCGCCGAGGGCACCGGGATCGCCCGGCCTCCCTCGACCGCGAGGGGCAGGTCCTGTCCGTCGGGCCCGACGAGGCCCACGCCGAGGGGAATCACGAACGGCTGCTTGGCGGGCTGGCCGGGCGTGGGCGCGCAGGACTGGCGCACGTGGAGCGTGTACGACCGCGCCTTGGCGTCGTGCTCGCCGCGGCATTCGACCACCGGGGTGCCGGCCTGCGAGTACCAGCGGCCGAACTGGCGCAGGTCGGCGCCGTTGGCGTCGGCCATCGCGGCGAGGAAATCGTCGCAGGTCACCGCCTGGCCGTCGTGGCGGCGGAAGTAAAGCTCCATGCCACGACGAAACCCCTCGCGGCCGAGGAGCGTCGCGTACATGCGCACGACCTCCGCGCCCTTGTCGTACACGGTGGAGGTGTAGAAGTTGTTCACCTCGACGTACGACTCCGGCCGCACGGGGTGCGCCATGGGCCCGGCGTCCTCGGGGAACTGGCGGGTGCGCAGGTCGCGCACCTCCTGGATGCGCACGACCGGGCGCGAGTACTCGTCGGCGCTGTACTCCTGGTCGCGGAAGACGGTGAGCCCCTCCTTCAGCGACAGCTGGAACCAGTCGCGGCAGGTGACGCGGTTGCCGGTCCAGTTGTGGAAGTACTCGTGGGCCACCACCTTGTCGACGCCGAAGTAGTCGAGGTCGGTGGCCGTGTCGGCGCGCGCGAGCACGTACTTCGTGTTGAAGATGTTCAGTCCCTTGTTCTCCATCGCCCCGGCGTTGAAGTCGGAGACGGCGACGATCATGAAGCGCTCGAGGTCGAGCTCGAGCCCGAACACGTCCTCGTCCCAGCGCATGCACTTCTTGAGCGCCTGCATGGCGAAGCCCGCCTGGTCGAGCTTGCCCGGCTCGACGTACACCTGCAGCAGCGCGCTGCGGCCCGAGCGCGTGGTGAACCGGTCCTCGATCACCTCGAGGTCCGCGGCCACCATCGCGAAGAGGTAGCAGGGCTTCGGGAAAGGGTCCTCCCAGCGCGCCCAGTGGCGGGCGGACGCCCGCCCGGGCCCGCCCGGCGCGAACCAGTCGCCCGGCTCGCCGGCGCCCTCGGCGACCAGGTTCCCGTTGGCGAGCAGCCGCGGGAAGCGCGCGCGATCCGCGCAGAGCGTCACGGTGTAGCGGGCCATCACGTCGGGACGGTCGATGAACCAGGTGATGCGGCGGAAGCCCTCCGCCTCGCACTGCGTGACCAGCCCGCTGCGCGTGGCGTACAGGCCCTCGAGCTTCGTGTTGCTCCACGGATCGATGCGCACGACCGTCTCGAGCGTGCAGGCGTCGGGCACGGCGTCGATGCGCAGGCGCGCGCCCTCGACCCGGTAGTCGCCCTCGCGCAGCTCGCGGCCGTCGAGCCGCACCGATTCGAGCTCGAGCGCCTCGCCGTCGAGCACCAGCGGCTGGGGCGAGGACCCGGCGGCGGGATTGCGCGCGAGGTGGAGCACGGAGCGCACCCGCACCCGGTCGTCTCCCACGTCCACGTCGAGGGCCACGCGCGAGACGAGGAAGGCGGGCGGGGTGTAGTCGTGGAGCTGGATGGATCGGGAGGCGGCGTCGCGCATCGGACGGAACGGGACCCGCGCGTCCGGCGCGGGCCCCGGGCAATGGGATGGGGATGGAGCGATGTTACCGCAGGCCGCGCGCGGGCGGCCCGCGGTCGCCGCGCGCTACGCCGTCGCCTTGCGGCGGAAGAGCACCGGGACTTGCTCGGGGCCCTTGTTGCGACGCAGCGGCGCCGGCTCGGGCCGCTCGGCGGCGGCCGAGGGCGACGGCTCGTATGGCTTGTCGAAGTCGATGCCGCCCTCGGCCGGCGCACGCGCCGACTGGGCCTGGGTGCGCGGGCCTCGATCGGGCTGGCGGCGGGCCTCGCTGCGGCCTCGCGGCGCACGGGGCGCGGGCGGCTTCTTGCCTGCCCCGCGCGATTCCTGCCGCCCGCGTGGCGCGCTGGGGCGCGCCTCTTCGGCATCGGCCGGGCGACGGGCGGCGTCGAACCCGTCGAACGAGCGCACGTCGATCTTGCGGTTGATGAGGCGCTCGATCGCCGCGAGCAGCGGGCGGTCCTCGCCGCAGACGAGCGAGACCGCCTCGCCGGACGATCCGGCGCGGCCCGTGCGGCCGATGCGGTGCACGTAGTCCTCGGGAATGTGCGAGAGGTCGAAGTTCACCACGTGCGGAAGCTCCTCGATGTCGAGGCCGCGCGCGGCGATGTCGGTGGCGACGAGCACCTTCACGTTGCCCGCCTTGAAGTCCTCCAGCGCCCGGATGCGCGCGTTCTGGCTCTTGTTGCCGTGGATCGCGTCGGCGTTGATGCCGTCGCGCTGCAGCTGCGCGGCGAGGCGGTTGGCGCCGTGCTTGGTCCTGGTGAAGACGAGCACCTGGCTCCAGCCGTTCTTCTTCACGAGCTGCGCGAGCAGCTCGCGCTTGCGCGTCGCGTCCACGTGGTAGACGTACTGGGTCACGAGCTCGGCGGGCGTGTTGCGCCGCGCCACCTCCACCGTGGCCGGGTCGTCGAGGAACTGGGCCGAGAGCCTGCGGATCTCGTCGGAGAACGTGGCCGAGAAGAGCAGCGTCTGGCGCATCGGCGGCTTGGGCAGCAGCGCGATGATGCGCTTGATGTCCGGGATGAAGCCCATGTCGAGCATGCGGTCGGCCTCGTCGAGGACGAGGATCTGGACCTTGCCGAGGTTCACGGCCTTCTGCCCCACGTGGTCGAGCAGCCGCCCCGGGGTGGCGACCAGGATCTCGACGCCGCGCTTCAGCTCCTCGATCTGCGGGTTGATGTTGACGCCGCCGTACACGCAGAACGAGCGCAGCGGGACGTGCTTGCCGTACGTGCGCACGCTCTCGTGGACCTGGATCGCGAGCTCGCGGGTCGGCGTGAGGATGAGGCAGCGCACCGGGTGCAGCGCGGGCGAGAAGCTCTTGGTCGCCATGGGCGCCAGGCGCTGCAGCAGCGGGAGGGTGAATCCGGCGGTCTTGCCGGTGCCGGTCTGGGCGGCGCCGAGGAGGTCGCGCCCGGAAAGGACGACGGGGATGGCTTGCGCCTGGATGGGGGTGGGTTCCGTGTAGCCTTGCTCCGCGACTGCGCGCAGCAGCTCGGGCAGCAGCCCGAGGCTTTCGAACGACGTACTGATGACGGTCTCCTGAGGATCGGCCCGCGAGGGAATGCCCTCGACACCGGTTCAGGCAGATGGTGGTTGCTTCGGGTGATTCGGCAGCCCGGACCGGGATGCGAATGGGTGGAGACGATAACCGGATGAGACGCCTCGGACACCTGAGGCCGTATTATACCGGGAATCCCGCGCATTTCCCATTGATTCCGAAGCCCTTTCTTGACGGATGTCCCCGCCCCCGCCCGCCGCCCCGCCGATCCCGTCCCCGATGCGGGTCGCCCCCGTCACCCTCGAGGGCGCCGTCGTGCGCCTCGAGCCGCTGCGCGCCGAGCATGCCGGGCCGCTCGCGGCCGTGGGCCTCGATCCCGAGCTCTGGCGTTGGATCCCCAACCGGGTGACCACGGCCGGGGAGATGCGCGCCTACGTCGAGGCGGCGCTCGACGAGCAGCGCCGCGGCGTGTCGCTGCCCTTCGCGATCGTCGATGCGTCCACCGGCACGGTCATCGGCTGCACCCGGTACGGCAACATCGAGCCCGCCCACCGGCGCCTCGAGATCGGCTGGACGTGGCTCGCGAGCGCGTGGCAGCGCACCGGCGCGAACACCGAGGCCAAGCTCCTGCTCCTCACCCACGCGTTCGAGGCGCTCGGCGCGGTGCGCGTGGAGCTCAAGACCGATGCGCTGAACGCGAGATCGCGGGCCGCGATCGCGCGCATCGGCGCCACGCAGGAAGGCGTCTTCCGGCGCCACATGCAGATCCCGTGGGCCAACCGGGTGCGCGACACGGTCTACTTCTCCATCGTCGACAGCGAATGGCCCGCCGTGAAGGCGCGCCTCGAGGGCCTGCGCGACCGGCGCTAGGCAGGCCGCGAACGCGCGTGCCTAGTGCCCCGCGCCCGGCTGGCCGAAGGGCGGGCGGGCGATCCAGATCAGCGGGACGAGGGCCACGAAGAGCACCCCGCAGAGCCAGAAGATGTCGTTGGTCGCGAGCATGTACGCCTGGTTCGTCACGATGCCCTCCAGCAGGCCGCGGGCCTGGGTGCCGTCGAAGCCGAGCCCCGAGGCCTGGGCGACGAACCCCGCCGCCCGCGGGTCGCCCGCGGCGAGGTGCTCGGCCAGCCGCGTGTGGTGCAGCGCCTGGCGGTGGTCCCACGCGGCGATGATGATCGAGGCGCCGAAGCTGCCGGCCATCATGCGCATGAAGTTCTGCACCCCCGCGGCCCGGGCGATGCGCGCGTTGGGCAGCCCGCCCAGCGAGATGCTGATGAGCGGGGCGAAGAAGAACGCGATGCCGATGCCCTGGAGGATCTGCGGCGTGGCGATCGTCCAGTAGTCGCTCTGGGTGGTGAAGTGCGCGCGCATGAAGGCGAGCGCGCCGAGCGTCGCGATGCCGATGGTGGCGTACAGCCGCGGGCCGGCGACGGGCATCGTCTTGCCCACGAAGGGCGACAGGATCACCGCGAAGACGCCCGCGGGCGCGAGCACGAACCCGGCCCATTGCGAGGTGTAGCCCATCTGCGTCTGCAGCCACAGCGGCAGCAGCAGCGTCATGCCGAAGAAGAGGGCGAAGCCCAGCGAGAGCGTGACCACGCCGAGGGTGAAGTTGCGGTTGGCGAAGAGCGACAGGTCGACGATGGGGTGCGGGTCGTTGAGCTCCCAGATCACGAAGAACGTGAACCCCACGACGGCCGCCGCGGCGAGGCCGACGATGAAGGGCGAGCCGAACCAGTCGAGCTCGTTGCCCTTGTCGAGCATCACCTGCAGCGATCCCACCCACAGCACGAGCAGCGCGATCCCCACGTAGTCCACCGGCACGCGGTGGGTGGGCGTGTCGTGGTCCGACAGCAGCTCCCAGGTGCCGAAGGCGGCGAAGATGCCCACGGGGATGTTGATGAGGAAGATCCACGACCAGTGGTAGTTGCTGGTGATCCAGCCGCCGAGGATCGGCCCGATGATCGGGCCGATCGTCACGGTCATCGCCCAGATGGCGAGCGCCATGGTCCGCTTGTCGGGCGGGTAGTTCATCATGAGCAGCGACTGCGACAGCGGGATCATGAAGCCCGCGACCGCGCCCTGCACCACGCGGAAGGCGATGAGCATCGGCAGGCTCACCGAGACGGCGCAGAGGAGCGACGACATCGTGAAAAGCGCGATGGCCGCCACGAAGAGGCGGACCTGCCCGATGCGCTCGGCGACCC
The DNA here is from genome assembly GCA_963741815.1 of uncultured beta proteobacterium. GTDB lineage: Bacteria > Pseudomonadota > Gammaproteobacteria > Burkholderiales > Usitatibacteraceae > Usitatibacter. The sequence goes on along the minus strand of CAVUJI010000001.1, from coordinate 676,736 downwards.
ACCCCGTGATCGGCACCGTGATGGCGTTGGCCACCGCGTAGGAGGTGATGATCCACGCCCCCTGGCTGGGCGCGGCACCGAGCTCGCCGGTGATCGACGGGATCGAGACGTTCGCGATGGTGATGTCGAGCACCTCCATCAGGTTCGCGAGTGCCAGCACGAGCGTGAGGACGAGGCGCATCCCGCCCGTGTAGTACGGGCCGGCGGGGGGGGCGCCGCCGCGCGGCGCGGCCTCAGCGGCCGCGGCCATGGCGCGGCGCCGAGGATCGCGGTGGGGCAGCCTTCACGTCGGGCGGCGCGTTCGCGGCGATGATCTGCGCCACGCGCTCGTCGGCCTGCGCGTTCAGCCGCTCGAACACGCGGGTCTGCTGCGGCGCGCCCGGGGCGGCGCCGGCCTCGGGCAGGCGCCCGCCCCCGCGCGCGTGCGTGTCCACCTCCACCTGCATGGACAGCCCGACCTGCAGCGGGTGCTCGGCGAGCTCCTTCGGGTCGAGCGCCACGCGCACCGGCAGGCGCTGCACCACCTTGATCCAGTTGCCCGTCGCGTTCTGCGCGGGCAGCAGCGCGAAGGCCGCGCCGGTGCCCGGCGCGAAGCCGACGATGCGCCCGTGGAACGTCACGGCGTCGCCGTACACGTCCGCCACGAGCTTCGCCGGCTGGCCCAGGCGCAGGTCGCCCAGCTGGTTTTCCTTGAAGTTCGCGTCCACCCACACGCGCGCGAGCGGCACGACGACCATGAGGGAGGCGCCGGGCGCCACGCGCTGGCCCACCTGGACCGTGCGCCGCGCCACCATGCCCTCGAGCGGGGCGGGGATGCGGGTGCGGGCGAGCGCGACGTAGGCCTCGTGCAGGCGCGCGGCCGCCGCCTGCACGTCGGGGTGCGCGGCCACCGTGGTGCGGTCGACGAGCGCGCGGCTCGCGCTGCGCTGCTCGCCCGCGGCCTCGAGCGCGGCCTTCGCCGCGGACACCGCCTCGCGCGCGTGCTGCAGCTCCTCCTGGGACACGGCGCCGATGCCCGCGAGCCGCTCGCGCCGCTCGAGGTCCGCGCGGGCGCGCGCCAGGTCGCTCCTGCGCGCGGCGACCGTCGCGTTCGACTGGCCCGACGAGGCGAAAAGCGTGCGCACCTGGCGCACCGTGCGCGCGAGGTTCGCCTCGGCCTCCCGCAGCGCCACGCGCGCGTCGGTGTCGTCGAGGCGCACGAGCAGTTGCCCTTCGCGCACGCGCTCGGTGTCGTCGGCGGCGACGGCGACGACGGTGCCCGCCTGCTGCGGCGTGATCTGCACGACGTTGCCGGCGACGTAGGCGTCGTCCGTCGACTCGTACCAGCGCCCCGCCATCCAGTACCAGGCCGCCCAGGCGAGGCCGGCGAGGACGAACACGAGGGCGGCGACGAGGAGCAGGCGCTTGCGCCGGCCTTCCTTCTTCCGGGCGTCCTGGGCGACGGCGGCGTGCGGGGGGCTGTCGGAGGGGGTGGCCATGGGGTCAGCGGGCGGAGGTGCGGGTGCGGGCCGGCTCGTAGCCGCCGCCGAGGGCGTGGATCAGCGCGACGGTCGCATCGCGGCGCCGGGCGCGCAGCTCGGCCGCGCGCGAGCGCGCGGCGAGCAGCGGGTCCTCGGCGGCGAGCACGTGCAGGTAGTCGCCGAGGCCGCCGCGATAGCGTGCGAGGGCGAGCTCGTGGGCCTGTTCGAGCGAGCGCACCGCCGCCGCCGTCTCCCGCTCGCGAATGTCGAGGCCGCGCAGCGTCGCGAGCTGGTCGACCACCTCGCGCAAGGCGTCGACGATCGACTGGTTGTACTGCGCCACGGCGAGGTCCCACTCGGCGTTGCGGGCCTCGAGGGCGGCGTCGAGCGCTCCGCGCTCGAAGAGGGGCAGGTGCAGGGCGGGGCCGGCGCCCACGGTGAGGCTGCCGGGGCGCAGGAAGCGCGCGAAGTCGAGCGACTGCAGCCCCGCGAACGCCGTGAGCTCGAGGTCGGGGAAATAGGCGGCCCGGGCGCTGTCGATGCCTTTCGCCGCGGCCTCGATGCGCATGCGCTGGGCGGCGATGTCGGGTCGGCGCGCGAGCAGGTCGGCCGGCAGCCGCGCCGGCAGGCCCACCTCGAAGGCCCGCGCGCGCGGGGCCGCGAGCGCGAGGCCGCGGTCGGGCCCGGCGCCAACCAGGGCGGCGAGCCGGTCGCGCGCGAGGGCGATCGCCTGCTCCGCCGCCGCGACGGCCTCGCGCGCCTGGGGCACCCGGCCCTCGGCCTCGCGGGCCTCGAGCCGGGAATCGAGCCCCGCGCGCACGCGCGCGCGCGTGAGCTCGAGCACGCGCTCGCGCTGCGCCACGGCGTCGCGGGCGATGTCGCGCTGCTCGAACGCGGCCTCGAGGGCGAAGTACCCGCTGGCGACGGCGGCCTCGAGCACGAGCCGGGCGGCGTGCGCGTCGAGCTCGGCCGCGCGCAGCGATCCCAGCGCGGCCTCGTAGGCCTTGCGGTGGCGTCCCCAGAAGTCGAAGTCCCGGCGGAAGTCGAGCATCGCCTCGTTCTGCCAGATCCAGGCGCCGCCGAACGGCGGCGGCACCAGTCCGTTCTCGGACAGCCGCTGGCGGCTCGACGAAGCCCGCGCGGTGTACGACGGGGTGAGCGGCAGCCCGGCCGCGGAGGCGCCCGCCCGGGCCTGCTCGACGCGCGCGCGCACCACCCCGAGCGACGGATTGCCCGCCAGCGCCTCGTCCATCAGCCGGTCGAGCTGCGGATCGCCGAAGCGCTTCCACCACGCATCGGCGAGCGGTGCGCGCGCGGGAGCCAGGGCGTCGAGCGTGCGGTCCAGGCTAAGCCGCGCCGGCTCGACCTCGTGCGCCGTGGGCTGCAGCGACTGCGGCGGGGCGGCGCACCCTGCGGCGAGCAGGGCGAGCGCGGCGGCACGGGGAAGCTTCGGCAAGTTCGGGGCCCGGGGCGGGAAAGAACCCGCTATTGTAATTAAGCCCGCGCCCGGGCCCGTGTCACGCGGGCCGGCGCTTCGCGAGCTCGAGCCGCGCGAGCTGCTCGCGGTGCACCTCGTCGGGTCCGTCGGCCAGGCGCAGCGTGCGCGCGCTCGCATAGGCGTGCGCGAGGCCGAAGTCGTCGCACACGCCGGCGCCGCCGTGCGCCTGGATCGCCCAGTCGATCACCCGGCAGGCCATCGTCCGGCGCGACGACCTTGATCATCGCGATCTCGGCCTCGCGCCGCCTTGTTGCCGACCGTGTCCATCATCCAGGCGGCCCTGAGCGTGAGCAGCCGCGCCTGGTCGATGAGGATGCGCGACTCGGCGATGCGCTCGAGCATGACGCCCTGCTCGGCCAGCGGGCGGCCGAACGCGACCCGGGAGGCGGCGCGCGCGCACATCTTCTCCAGCGCGCGCTCGGCCGCGCCGACCAGGCGCATGCAGTGGTGGATGCGCCCGGGGCCGAGGCGCCCCTGCGCGATCTCGAAGCCGCGGCCCTCGCCGAGCAGGAGGTTGGAGGCCGGCACGCGCACGTCCCGGAAGTCGATCTCCAGGTGGCCGTGCGGCGCGTCGTCGTAGCCGAACACGGGCAGCGCGCGCACGACGCGCACGCCCGGCGCGTCCATCGGCACGAGGATCATCGACTGCTGCCGGTGGCGCTCGGCCGCCGGGTCGGTCTTGCCCATGAAGATCAGCACCCTGCAGCGCGGGTCGCCGGCGCCGGAGGTCCACCACTTGCGGCCGTTGAGCACGTACTCGTCGCCGTCGCGCACGATCGAGGCGCGGATGTTGGTGGCGTCGGAAGAGGCGACCTCCGGCTCGGTCATGGCGAAGCCCGACCGGATCTCGCCGGCGAGCAGCGGCGCCAGCCAGCGCGCCTTCTGCTCCGGCGTGCCGTAGCGCTCGAGCACCTCCATGTTGCCGGTGTCGGGCGCGGAGCAGTTGAACACCTCGGCCGCCCAGGGCACGCGGCCCATGATCTCGCACAGCGGCGCGTACTCGGCGTTCGTGAGCCCGGCCCCCTCGGCCGAGGCGGGGAGGAACAGGTTCCACAGGCCTTCGGCGCGCGCGCCTTCGCCTTGAGCTCCTCGACCACGGCGGTCGGACGCCAGCGTCCTGCCTCGTCCCGCTCCGCCGCGAAGCGCGCCTCGTTCGGATAGATGTGCTGTCCATGAACGCGCCGAGGCGCTCGAGCAGTGCGGCCGCACGCGGCGAGGGCGCGAAGTCCACGCTCAGGCCGCCGCCGGCCTGCTCGACCTGCCGCCAGCCGAGCTCGGCCATCGGCGGGCGCGCCGTCCCGTGTCGAGCGCCTGCGCGCTCGCCGCGGTGCCCGCCAGCGCGCGCGCCATCACGCCCTGGAAGATCGCCGCGATGCGGAACATGTTGTAGGCCATGTAGAAGCTCCACTCCCGCGGGCTGGGCGGCGCGAGGCCGGTGCGCTCGAGGTATTTCGCGAGGTACGCCTGCTCGTCGGGGATGCCGAGGGAAGCGAGGTCCGTCCCGCGCATGCCGCGGAACTCGCGCGCCGAGATGCGCCAGGCCATGCGTGGTAGGAGAAGTCGGCGAGCGGGTGGCCGAGCGTGGACAGCTCCCAGTCGAGCACCGCGAGCAGGCGCGGCTCGGCCGGGTGGAAGATCGCGTTGTCGAGCCGGTAGTCGCCGTGCACGATCGCGGTCGCGTCGCCCTCGGGAATGTTGTCGGGAAGCCAGGCGATCAACCGGTCCATCGCCTCGATCTTCTCGGTCTCGGAGGCGCGGTACTGGCTTGGTCCAGCGGTCGATCTGGCGCGCGGAAGTAGTTGCCCGCCTTGCCGAAGTCGGCGAGCCCGACGGCGGCGTAGTCGACGCGGTGCAGGGCCGCGATCACGCGGTTCAGCTCGTCGTAGATGGCGGCGCGCTCCGCGGCGGCGAGCCGCGGCAGCCGCGGGTCCCACAGCACGCGGCCCTCCACGTACTCCATCACGTAGAACATCGCGCCGATGACCGACTCGTCCTCGCACAGGGCGTAGGTGCGCGCCACGGGAACGTCCGTCGCCGCGAGCGCCGTGATGACCCGGTACTCGCGCTCGACGGCGTGCGCCGAGGGCAGGAGCTGTCCCGGGGGCTTGCGGCGCATCACGTACGCGCCGCCGCTCGAGCGCAGCAGGAAAGTGGGGTTGGACTGGCCGCCCCGGAACTGCTCGACCGAGACCGGCCCGCGGAAGCCCTCGACGTGCCCGCGCAGGTAGCGCTCGAGCGCGGCCACGTCGAAGCGGTGCGCCTCGGCGACGGGGCGGGTCCCGGTGTAGTCGGCGAGCTCGCTCATGGCGCCGGGGGCGGGAAGGCGGCCGCGGCGCTCGCGCGCCTAGCTGCCGCGGCAGCCGAAGCGGTGCACGCGCAGCGCCCCGAACACCGCCACGCCCTTGTTGCTCTCGTCGGCCGCCCCCACCGCCGTGCCCTGCTCGCGCGCGCTCGCGATGTGCGCGTCGCAGTGCGCATCGATCTCGAGCTTGCCCGCGACGGTCACGTTGGAGCGGAAGCAGTACCAGCCGTGGGGATTCTCGAGCCGGATCGTGCTCTTGCCCATCACGTTCACGGCCGGGCGCACGAGCACGAGGCGCGGGCGGGCGGTCACCTTGTCGTCCACGGTGCCGCTGCCGCCGAGGCCGAAGACCTTCACGCCCGGGGCGATCACGCCGTCGGCGGGCTTGCCCTTGCGGAAAGGCGAGGACTTGCCCCAATGGGAGATGCACTGGTCGAGGGCGGCCTGGTCGCCCCCGTCGGCGAGCGCGAGGGCCGGAAGTGCGGCGAGGAAGGCGGCGAGCACGAAGCGGGTCACGGCGAGGCCTTTCGCATGGGGGAAACGGTCCATTCTATCCATTCGACCGGCGGGTCACGGGGCGGTGCGCGGATGGAAGGTGGCCCCGGCGGCGGCGAGGCGGGCGAGCAGCGGCGCCGGGCGCCAGAAGGCGGAATCGGACGGCACCGTGCCCGCGAAGCGGCGCATCGCCTCGACCACGGCGGCCAGCCCCACGGTGTCCGCGTAGAACATCGGGCCGCCGCGGAAGGCGGGGAAGCCGTAGCCGGTGAGGTAGACCATGTCGATGTCGGAGGCCCGGGCCGCGATTCCTTCCTCGAGGATGCGCGCGCCCTCGTTCACCAGCGCATACACGCAGCGATCCACGATCTCGTCGTCGCCGATCGCGCGCGGCGCGGATGCCCACCTCGCGGCGGTAGTCGGCGATCATCGCCGCGACCGCCGGGTCCTCGAGGGTCGCGTCGCGGCTTCCCGGCTCGTAGCGGTACCAGCCCGCGCCGCTCTTCTGGCCGAAGCGCCCCCGCTCGCACAGCCGGTCGGCCACGCGCGAGTACGGCATGTCGGGGTGCTCCGCGTAGCGCCGCCGGCGGATCGCCCAGCCGATGTCGTTGCCCGCGAGGTCGCTCATCCGGAACGGCCCCATCGCCATGCCGAACTTCTCGAGCGCGCGTCGACCTGCGGCGGGCGCCGCGCCCTCGTCGACGCAGGAACATCGCCTGGCGCAGGTACTGCTCGATCATGCGGTTGCCGATGAAGCCGTCGCACACGCCCGAGACCACGGCGGTCTTGCGGATGCTTCTTCGCCAGCGGCCATCGCGGTGGCGAGCACGTCGCCCGCCGTGCGCGCCGCCGCGCACCACCTCGAGCAGGCGCATGACGTTGGCGGGACTGAAGAAGTGCAGCCCGAGCACGTCGGCGGGCCGGCGGGTGAAGCCGGCGATGCGGTCGACGTCGAGCGTCGAGGTGTTCGTGGCGAGGATCGCGCGCGGCTTCATGACCGCGTCGAGGCGCCGGAAGACGTCCTCCTTCACGGCGATGTCCTCGAACACCGCCTCGATGGCGAGGTCGGCCTGTTCCAGCTCCTCCCAGGCGAGCGTCGGATGCAGCCGGGCCAGCCGCTCGTCGCGCGCGGCCGGCGCGAGCTTGCCGCGCCGCACGCGGTCGTCGTAGTCGCTCCGGATCGCGTCGACGCCGCGCCCGAGCGCCGCCGGCGTCCGCCTCGAGGAGCGTCACCGGGATCGCCGGCGTCGAGGAAGTTCGATCGCGATGCCGCCGCCCATGGTGCCGGCGCCCACGATCGCCACGGACTCGACGGGCGCGCGGCGGCGTGTCGGCAGGCACGTCCGCGATCTTCGCCGCGGCGCGCTCGGCGAAGAAGGCGTGGCGCAGCGCGCGCGACTCCGGGGAGGCGAGCAGCGCGAGGAAGAGCGAGCGCTCGAGCGCGAGGCCGTCGTCGAAGCCGCGCGTGACCGAGGCCTCCACCGCGTCGACGCACCGGGCGGGCGCGGGATAGTGCCGCGCCTCGCGCGCGACCCGCTCGCGGGCCGCCTCGAAGAAGCGCGCCTCGGCGGGCGGGGCCGACGGCCGGTCGCGCAGCCGCGGCAAGGGGCGCTTCGCGGCGACGCCGCGGGCGAACGCGATCGCCCCCTGGCGCAGCTCGCCCTCGACCACCGCGTCGACCAGGGCGGTCGCCTGCAGCGACCGGGCGCTCGCGGGCGCGCCGGAGAGGATCATCGTCGAGCGCCGTCTCGACGCCCACCGCGCGCGGCAGCCGCTGCGTGCCGCCCGCGCCGGGCAGCAGGCCCAGCTTCACCTCGGGCAGCCCGAGCTGCGCGTCGGGGAGGGCCACGCGGTAGTGGCAGGCGAGCGCGAGCTCGAGGCCGCCGCCCATGCACGCGCCCGCGATCGCCGCCACCACCGGCTTGGCGCTCGCCTCGATGCCGGCGATGAGCTCGCGCAGGGTGGGGCTGGCGGCGGCCTCGGGCGTGCCGAACTCGCGGATGTCCGCCCCGCCCGAGAACAGCGCGCCCACGCCCATGAGCACGATGGCCCCGGCCGCCGGGTCCGACTGCGCGTGGGCGACGGCGCGCGCGAGCGCCGCGCGCAGCGCGTGGCCGAGGCCGTTGACCGGCGGGTTGTCGAGGATGACGAGGGCGACATCGCCCTCCACGTCGTAGGGTTTCGCGGGCATCGGTCCTTCCCCGGGGGCTTCGCGGTACGATCGTAGCCACGACCGGCCGCGGCCACAACCGACGAGAAGCGAGGAGGAACGATGCGAGGACTGATGATGGAGCGGCCGCTGCTGATCTCGTCGCTGCTGGTCCACGCCGATCGCAACCACGCGGACACCGAGATCGTCTCGCGCACCTGCGAGGGGCCGATCCACCGCTACACCTACCGCGACGCCGCACGCCCGCGCCCGGCGCCTCGCCAACGCGCTCGCGCGTCTCGGCGTGCGCGAGGGCGACCGCGTGGGCACCCTCGCCTGGAACGGCCACCGCCACTTCGAGCTGTACTACGGCGTCTCCGGCATGGGCGCGGTGATCCACACCGTCAACCCGCGGCTCTTCCCCGAGCAGATCGTGTACATCGTCGAACCACGCCGAGGACGCGTACGTGTGCTTCGACCTGCCGTTCGTGCCGCTCGTCGAGCGCCTCGCGCCCGCCTGCCCGGGCGTGAAGGGCTGGATCGCGATGACCGACCGCGGCGCACATGCCCGCGTCGCCCGCGGGTGCGCTCTGCTACGAGGACCTCGTCGCGGCCGAGGGCGACGATTTCGAGTGGCCCGTGTTCGACGAGAACACGGCCTCGGGGCTGTGCTACACCTCCGGCACCACGGGCAACCCCAAGGGCGTGCTCTACAGCCACCGCTCGACGCGTCCTGCACGCCTACGCGATCTCGCTGCCGGACGTGCTCCGACTACTCCTCGCGCAGCGTGGTGCTGCCCATCGTGCCGATGTTCCACGTCAACGCCTGGGGCATCCCGTATGCGGCGCCGCTCGCCGGCGTGAAGCTCGTCTTTCCCGGTCCGGGCCTCGACGGGGCCAGCCTCTACGCGCTCTTCGAGCAGGAGAAGGTGAACCGCTCGTCGGGCGTGCCGACGGTGTGGCTGAACGTGATCAACCACATGCGGGAGCGCAAGCTGCGCTTCTCGACCCTGCGCAAGGTCGTGATCGGCGGGTCGGCGCTGCCCGAGTCGATGCTGCGCGCGCTCACGGAGGAGTTCGGCCTGCAGGTGCTGCACGGGTGGGGCATGACGGAGATGAGCCCCGTGGGCACGGTGAACGAGCCCAAGGCGAAGCACGCCGGGCTCGACCCCGAGTCGCGCCTGCGGCTCGCGCTCAAGCAGGGCCGGCCGCTCTACGGCGTCGACATGAAGATCGTGGACGCCGAAGGGCGCGAGCTGCCGCGCGACGGCAAGGCCTTCGGCGACCTGCTCGTGCGCGGGCCGTGGGTCGTGCGCGAGTACTACCGCGGCGAGGGCGGCGACCCGCTGCGCGACGGCTGGTTTCCGACCGGCGACGTGGGCACGATCGACCCCGACGGCTACCTGCAGATCACCGACCGCTCGAAGGACGTCATCAAGTCCGGCGGCGAATGGATCGGCTCGATCGACCTGGAGAACGTCGCGATGGGACACCCAGGCGTGCTCGAGGCCGCCGTGGTCGGCGTGCCGCACCCCAAGTGGTCGGAGCGCCCGCTGCTGGTCGCGGTGAAGCGCCCGGGCGCCGAGGTGACCCGCGAGGCGCTGCTCGCCTTCTACGAGGGCAAGGTGGCGAAGTGGTGGATCCCCGACGACGTGCTGTTCGTGGACGAGCTGCCGCACACGGCGACCGGCAAGCTCTCGAAGGTGCGGCTGCGCGAGCAGCTGCGCGAGCGCGCCCGGGGGGACGAGAAGGGGCCTTCGGCCGCCGGGGGCCGATGACGCGGCCCGTCACTCGCGCGCGAGCGCCGGATCGATGTCGACGTACTTCCAGAAGTTGTAGGTGAGCAGCGGCGAGCGCCGGAAGCCGACCAGCTGCGGGTACCACATGGAGGTGCGGATGCGGTGCACGTTGATCTTCCACGGCACGTACGCCACGACCAGCTTCGTCATCTCCTGGTAGATCCTCGTGCGCTCGGGCCCGTCGGGCAGCGAGCGCGCCTTCTCGTAGAGGCGGTCGTAGGCGGGCAGGCGGAAGCGGGCGAGGTTGTTCTCGGGGTTCTTTCCCCAGAGGGTGCCGAGCCAGGTGTCCGCGTCGGGCGCGGACGCGCTGCCGCCGAGCGCCCAGAACTGCAGCTTGCCCTGGCGGGCGGCCTTGAGCAGGTCCGGCCACTTGCCCTTGATCACCTCCATGCGCACGCCGATGTCGTCGAGGCTTCGCTTCCAGAGCTCGTCGTACTGCTGGTCGACGAGGGTGGGGGTCGAATAGCGGTGGATCACGAGCGGGCTGCCGTCGGGCAGCTCGCGGTAGCCGTCGCCGTCGCGGTCCACGTAGCCGTACATGTCGAGCAGGGCCTTCGCCTTCGGGATGTCGTACTCGTTGGCGGTCGTGTGGAAGTCCGGGTCGTAACCCGCCACGCCCGGGCTGTAGGGCGTCTCGGCGACGATCGCCTGGCCCTTGCGCAGGATCGCGATCTCGTCGGTGGTCTTGTACGAGAGCGCGATGGCGCGGCGCAGCGCCACCTTCTCCGCCGCGTACCCGCCCACCACCGGGTCTTCCATGTTGAAGTAGGCGTAGGTGAGGTCGAGCGCGGGCGCCTGCTGCATCGCGATCCCCTTCTTCGCGAGGGAGGGCGCCAGCCGGTTGTCGGGGAACGCCTGGTAGGCGAACTCCTCGGGAACCAGGAAGAGGAGGTCCATCTCGCCGTTGAGGAACGACAACCACCGGGGCTGTGTCTCCTCGATGACCGAGATCTCCACCCGGTCGATCATCGGCACCCGGCGCCCCTCGAGGCGCGCGCGCAGGGCCTGGCCCGCGGCGTCGTCGGCATTCGGCTGCGCGTCCCAGCGCTCGTCCCGGTAGTTCGGGTTGCGCTCGAAGACCATCTTCGAGGAGCGCTTCCAGAAGGCGAGGCGCCACGGGCCGGTGCCGACCGGGTGGGAGCCCAGGTCGTCGCCGTATTTCTCCACCACCTCGCGGGCCACCGCGCAAGTGATGCGGCAGTCGGCGAAGTTGTAGAGGAAGACGTACATCGGCTGCCTGATGCGCACCTGGAAGGTGTAGCGGTCGAGGACCTTGAGCCCCTCGATCGGCGCGTCGTAGTCGAAGCGGTCCTCCCGGCGCGCCTTCGCGGCCGCCTCCTCCGCGCCCACGATGTACGGCTCGACCTCGCCCTGCTGCGAGGCGCGCACCTTCGGGTCGAGCAGCCGCTTGAGGGTGTAGACGTAGTCGGCGGCGGTGAGCTCGCGCTTCCTGCCGCCGAAGGCCGGGTCGTCCGCGAAGAAGATGCCGGGCTTCACGTGCAGGGTGTACGTGGTGCGGTCGGCGCTCACCTCCGGCATGGCCGAGAGCGTGTTGGGCCTGAGCCGCAGCGGGCGCGACAGATAGTCGTAGGTGAGCGGCGCGTCGAACATCCCCTGGTTCACGATGTTCGAGTAGACGTCGCTGATGCGCTGCGGGTCGAAGCTCGTCTCGGCGATCTCGAACGCGTAGCGCAGGACCTTCTGGGGCGCGGCGGGCGCCGGCGCCGCCGCCGTCGCCAGCGCGAGCGCGAGCGCGAGCGCGAGCGCCGCCACCGCGGCGATGAACCTCTGCCTCAACTTCCCTCCCTGCCCTCGCGGCCGCGCCCCGCCATGAACTCGCGCAGGGCGTGCGCCGTGTGCGTCTTCGCGCCGGGGCGCAGGAACGCCTCGGGCGGAGCGGCGAGCACCACGCGCCCGCCGCCGTCGCCGCCCTCGGGTCCCAGGTCCACGATCCAGTCGGCCTCGGCGATCACGTCGAGATTATGCTCGATGAGGACCACGCTGTTGCCGGCGTCCACGAGCCGGTGCAGCACGCGGATCAGCTTCTCCACGTCGGCCATGTGCAGCCCGACCGTGGGCTCGTCGAGGACGTAGAGGGTGTGCTGGGCGACGCCTCGGCGTCCCCGGCCCTCTCCCCGGCCCTCTCCCAGGGGAGAGGGAGAACCGCGCACTTTCGCGAGCTCCGTCACCAGCTTGATGCGCTGCGCCTCCCCGCCCGAGAGCGTCGGGCTCTGCTGCCCGAGGGTGAGGTAGCCCAGGCCCACGTCCTGCAGCAGCCGCAGGCAGTGGTGGATCGACGGGTGGTTGGCGAAGAAGTCGACGGCCTCGTCCACGCTGAGGGCGAGCACCTCGCCCACGCTCTTGCCGCGCATCTTCACGGCGAGCGTCTCGGCGTTGAACCGTGCGCCGCCGCACACCTCGCACGCCACCTTCACGTCGGGCAGGAAGCTCATCTCGATGGTCTTGACGCCCTGGCCCTCGCACGCGTCGCAGCGCCCGCCCGCCGTGTTGAACGAGAAGCGGCTCGCGGTATAGCCGCGGATGCGCGCCTCCTGGGTGTCGGCGAAGAGCTTGCGGACCTGGTCGAAGAAGCCCACGTAGGTCGCGGGGCACGAGCGCGGGGTCTTGCCGATCGGCGTCTGGTCGACCTCGAGCACGCGCGAGACCGCGTGCCAGCCCTCGATCGACTTGCAGCCGACCAGACCCGCGCCCGCCTTGCCGGAGGGACGCGAAGGCGACCGCCCCTTGCGCTCCTCGCCCACCAGCCGCCGCAGGTTGCCGTGCAGCACGTCGCGGGCGAGCGTCGACTTGCCCGAGCCGGACACGCCCGTTACGACCGAGAGCCGGCCGAGCGGGAAGCGCGCCTCGGCCTGCCGGAGGTTGTGCAGGCTCGCCCCGCGCACGGCGATCGACGGGGTCGACGCGTCCACGGCACGGCGGTCCTGCAGCGGGTGGCGCAGCGGCTCGCGCAGGAACCGCCCGGTGAGCGAGGCCGGGTTCGCCTCGATCTGCGCGGCCGTGCCCTCGGCCACGATGCGGCCACCCTGCCGGCCGGCGCCGGGCCCGAGGTCGATCACGTGCTCGGCGCGGCGGATCGTGTCCTCGTCGTGCTCGACCACGACGAGCGTGTTCCCCTTCGCGTTCAGCCGCGCCAGGGTGTCGAGCAGGATCGCGTTGTCGCGCGGGTGCAGGCCGATCGTCGGCTCGTCGAGGATGTAGCACACGCCGCGCAGGTTCGACCCGAGCTGGGCGGCGAGCCGGATGCGCTGCGCCTCGCCGCCGGAGAGCGTGGGGGCGCCGCGGTCGAGCGAGAGGTAGCCCAGCCCCACCTGCTCGAGGAAGCCGAGGCGCGCGGTGAGCTCGGCGAGGATGTCGCGCGCGATCTCGCGCTCGCGCCCGGCCACCGCGAGCTCGCCGAAGAAGCGACGGGCCTGCGCGATGGGGCGCGCGCTCATGTCGGCGATCGACTGGCCGCGGAAGCGCACGGCGAGCGCCTCCGGGTTGAGGCGCCTGCCCTCGCACGCCGGGCACGGCTCGTCGAGCTCGAGCCAGTCGACCCACGAGTCGAGCACGTGGTCCTCGGCGCCGGTGCGCGCGCGCTCGTCGTCCCAGTGCACCTGCTCGATCTGCAGCCCGGTGCCGTAGCAGCTCGGGCACCAGCCGTGCTTCGAGTTGTACGAGAACAGGCGCGGGTCGAGCTCCGGGAAGCTGCGCCCGCACGAGGGGCAGGCGCGCTTGACCGAGTAGACCTGCGTCTCGCGCCCGCCCCAGCCGCCGCGGGCGACCTGCAGCACCCCCTTGCCGAGCTCGAGCGCGGCGTCGACGGCGGCGCGCAGCGCCGGCTCGTGCTCCGGGTCCACGGCGAGCTCGGCCACGGGCAGCTCGATGGTGTGCTCGCGGAAGCGGTCGAGGCGCGGCCACGGCCGGGTGGGCAGGTACTCGCCGTCCACGCGCAGGTGGGAGACGCCCTTGCCGAGCGCCCACTTGGCGAGCTCGGGATAGATGCCCTTGCGGCTGGTGACGAGCGGGGCCAGCAGGGCGATCGTCTCGCCGCGGCACTCGCGCATCAGGCGCGCGACGATCGCCTCGGCGCTCTGGGGCTCGATCGCCGCGTCGCACTCGGGGCAGTGCTGCGTGCCGAGCTTCACGAACAGCAGCCGCAGGAAGTGGTGGATCTCGGTCTGCGTCGCCACCGTGCTCTTCGAGCCGCCGCGGCTCGTGCGCTGCTCGATCGCCACCGTCGGCGGGATGCCGAAGATGGCGTCGACGTCCGGCTTCGCGGCGGGCTGCACGAACTGGCGCGCGTACGCGTTGAGCGACTCGAGGTAGCGGCGCTGTCCCTCGGCGAACAGGATGTCGAAGGCGAGGGTGGACTTGCCCGAGCCGGACACGCCGGTGAGCACGGTGAAGCGCCCGCGCGGGATCTCGACGTCGATCCCCTGGAGGTTGTGCTCGCGCGCGTGGCGCACGCAGATCGACCCGGACGCGCCGCCCCGGGGCGGGGTCGCGGCCCGGGGCTCGCGCGCCTCCGCCGATGCGCCGGCGAGCGCCGAGGAAACCTGGGGAACGCCGGCAGCGGCGGAAGGCCGCGGCGAGGGCGCCAGCGCCGTCTCGTAATCGGCCAGCGCGCGCCCGGTGTGCGAGCGCGCGTTCGCCATCACGTCCTCGGGCGTGCCGCAGGCGACGAGCTCCCCGCCCGCCTCCCCGCCTTCGGGGCCCAGGTCCACGATCCAGTCGGAAGCGCGGATCACGTCGAGGTTGTGCTCGATCACGACGAGCGAGTGCCCGGCGGCCACGAGCTTGCGGAACGACGCGAGCAGCTTCGCCATGTCGTCGAAGTGCAGGCCGGTGGTGGGCTCGTCGAAGAGGAACAGGCGCGTCGCGTGCGGGTGGGCGCCTTCGCGGGGACGCCGAGGCAGCGCGGCGACGGGGCGCCCGGCCGCCTCGGCGAGGTGCCCGGCGAGCTTCAGCCGCTGCGCCTCGCCGCCGGAGAGCGTCGGCACCGGCTGGCCGAGGCGCAGGTAGTCGAGGCCCACGTCGGCCAGCGGGCGCAGGCGGCGCACGACCTCGGATTCGCCGGGGAAGGCGCGCACGGCCTCCTCGACGGTCATCTCGAGCACGTCGGCGATGCTGCGCCCGTCGACCGTCACCTCGAGCACCTCGTCGCGGTAGCGCTGCCCGTCGCAGTCCGGGCAGCGCAGGTAGACGTCGGAGAGGAACTGCATCTCGACGTGCTCGAAGCCGTTGCCGCTGCACGTGGGGCAGCGCCCGTTGCCGGAGTTGAAGCTGAAGGTGCCGGGGGTGTACCCGCGCGCCTGCGCGTCCGGCGCGCGCGCGAAGAGCGCGCGGATCGCGTCGAAGGCGCCGACGTAGCTCGCCGGATTCGAGCGCGTGGTGCGCCCGATCGGCGACTGGTCGACGAACACCACGTCGCTCACGCGCTCGGCGTTGAGCAGCTCCCGGAAGGCGCCCGGCGCGTCCGTGGGCTTGCCCAGGCGCTTGCGCAGCGCCGGGTGGAGCACGTCCTGCACCAGCGTCGACTTGCCCGAGCCCGACACGCCGGTCACGCAGACCAGCCGGTTGAGGGGCAGGTCGACGTCGACGTCCTTCAGGTTGTGCTCGGTCGCGCCGCGGATGCCGAGGCAGACGGTGCCGTGGAGCGGATCGCGCCCGAGGTCGTTCGGGATCTGCATCCCGGGGCGGCGCAGCTCGGGGTCGGCGGGGCGCGCGTCGGCGCGCCGGCGCCCGGAGAGATATTCGGCGGTGAGCGTGTCGGCGCGCTTCAGGTCCGCGGGCGGGCCGAAGAAGACGATGCGCCCGCCGTGCTCGCCGGGGCCGGGGCCCATGTCGAGGAGCTTGTCGGCCTCGAGCATGATCTGCGGGTCGTGCTCGACGACCACCAGCGAGTTGCCCGCGTCGCGCAGCCGCTTCATCACGTCGATCACGCGCCCCATGTCGCGCGGGTGCAGCCCGATGGAGGGCTCGTCGAGCACGAACAGCGTGTTCACGAGCGAGGTGCCGAGCGCGGTGGTGAGGTTGATGCGCTGCACCTCGCCGCCGGAGAGCGTGCGCGACTGGCGGTCGAGGGTGAGGTAGCCCAGCCCGACCTCGCGCAGGTAGCCCAGGCGCGAGCGGATCTCGCCCAGCAGCAGCTGGGTCGCCTCGTCGAGCGGCGCGGGCAGCGTCAGGCGCGGCGAAGAAGGCGGCGGCGCGGTCGGCCGGCAGCAGCATCAGGTCGTGGATCGACAGCCCCGGCAGGTCCTCGAGCCGCGCGCGGTCCCACTGCGCGCCCTTCGGCAGGTAGCGCCCGGCGGGCGCCAGCACCGCGTCCGCGTCCGCCTTCGTGCCCATGCGCCAGAGCAGCGCCTCGGGCTTCAGGCGCGCGCCCCCGCAGGCCGCGCACGGCGTGTAGGCGCGATAGCGCGACAGCAGCACGCGGATGTGCATCTTGTACGCCTTCGTCTCGAGCCAGTCGAAGAAGCGCTGCACGCCGTACCAGTGGGTCTTGCCCGACTTGTTCCAGCTCACCCAGCCGTCGTCGCCCTCGATCACCCAGCGCCTCTGCGCCTCGGTGAGCTCCCTCCACGGCGTATCGAGCGGCATGCCGCGCTTCGGCGCGTGCTTCTCGAGGTCGTCCTGGCATTCGTCGTAGCTCTTCGACTGGAAGATCTTCACCGCGCCCGCGCGCAGCGTCTTCGACTCGTCGGGGATCACCAGGCCGTAGTCGACGCCGATCACGCGCCCGAAGCCGCGGCAGGCGTCGCAGGCGCCGATCGGCGAGTTGAACGAGAAGCGCGCCGGGGTCGGGTCCGCGTAGTGGATATCGCACTCGGCGCAGTGCAGGTCGGTGGAGAAGCGCCAGACGACTGCTCCCTCCCCTTCGGGGGCGGGCCGGGGAGAGGGTCCGGCGTCATCCCCCACGAACACGTTCACCCGGCCGTTGCCCACCCGCAGGGCCGCCTCGATCGCCTCGACCACGCGCGCCTTCTCCACGCCGGCCATCCGCAGGCGATCCTGCACCACCTCGAGCCGTGGCCCGTCGCGATGGTGGATGCGCGTGTAGCCCTGCGCCTGGAGCAGCCGGGTGATCTCCTCCTCGGTGAAGTTGGCGGGCACGTCCACGGGGAACGCCACGACGAGCCGCGGGTCTCCCGCCGCCTGCGCGCGCCGCGCCAGCCCCTCGAAGATGCTCTCCGGCGTGTCGCGCCGGACCGGCTCGCCGCAGCGCCGGCAGGCGAGGCGCCCGGCGCGGGCGAAGAGCAGCTTCAGGTGGTCGTTGATCTCGGTCATCGTGCCGACGGTCGAGCGCGAGGTGCGCACCGGGTTCGTCTGGTCGATGGCGATGGCGGGCGGGATGCCCTCCATGGCGTCCACCTGCGGCTTGTCCATCCGGTCGAGGAACTGCCGCGCGTAGGGCGAGAAGGTCTCGACGTAGCGGCGCTGGCCCTCGGCGTAGAGCGTGTCGAACACGAGCGAGGACTTGCCGGAGCCCGACGGCCCCGTCACCACCACCAGCTCGCCGGTGGGGATGTCCACGTCGAGGTTCTTCAGGTTGTTCTGGCGTGCGCCCCGGATGCGGATGGTCTCGCGCTCGTCGTTCACGGCGGGGGCGTCGGCGGCACGGGCCGCGGAAAGGTCGTTCATGGGGGCGGGAGCAGGGGCGCCTTCGGCGCGAGCCGGAAAATGGGGGCGAACCGGCTATTTTAGTTCGGAAACGCGCGCGTTCCCGCTCGCCGCAAGATTGGGGACAAGTCCCCGCGGGCACCGCGGAAATGGCCGGTTATGCACATCAAGTGGGGGTGGTGCCGCCGGCCTGCAAGCCGCGGCCGGACCGGGTGCGCCGTGCGGATCAGGCCGCGGCCTTGCGGGGGCGGTGGAACGCCGCGCGTGGCGGCAACGATTCGCAGCGGCGAAAAAAGCCCCGGGGATCGCTCCCCGGGGCGGGTGGTGCTCCCCCTCCTCGTGGGCTCAGGCGGCCATTTCCTGCACGCCCTCGGCCGCGGGTCGCGCGACCATGCCGTACGCGGGCTCCGTCAGGAAGTCGACGAACTCGTCGCTCGCGACGAGCCGGTCGAGGAGCCACGCCGCCTCGTCGTACGGCATGCCGAAGGCGCCCGGCATCGCCGAGACCTTGCGCAGCTCCTCGGCGAGCATCTGGCGGAAGCCCTCCATCGTCACCTTGCGGCCGTCGTCGAGCACG
The DNA here is from genome assembly GCA_963741815.1 of uncultured beta proteobacterium. Classification (GTDB taxonomy): domain Bacteria; phylum Pseudomonadota; class Gammaproteobacteria; order Burkholderiales; family Usitatibacteraceae; genus Usitatibacter. Next base: position 658,833 of record CAVUJI010000001.1, on the reverse strand, counting down.
CCGCGGGGCGAGCGCACCCACTGCCAGATCTGCGTGCGCGAGATCTCGGCCGTGGCCGCGTCCTCCATCAGGTGGTTGATCGGCACGCAGCCCTGCCCGCCCAGCCAGGAGCCGATGTACTGCAGGCTCACGTTGATGTTGGTGCGCAGGCCCGCCTCGGTGATCGGCGCCTGGGGCTGGAAGTCGAGCAGGTCCGCCGCCTTCACCTCCACGTCCTCGCGCTTGCGCTCGAGCTGGTTCGCGCCCGGCATGATGCGGTCGAACACTTCCTTCGCGACCGGCACGAGGCCCGGGTGCGCGACCCAGGTCCCGTCGAAGCCGTCGTTCGCCTCGCGCTCCTTGTCGGCGCGCACCTTCGCCATGGCCGCCTCGTGGGCCTGCGCATCGCCCTTGATCGGGATCTGCGCGGCCATCCCGCCCATCGCGTGGGCGCTGCGGCGGTGGCAGGTCTTCACCAGCAGCTGGCAGTAGGCGCGCAGGAAGGGGCTGGTCATCGTGACGAGGGCGCGGTCGGCGAGCACGAAGTCGTGCCGGCGCAGCTTCTTGATGCACGAGAAGATGTAGTCCCAGCGCCCGCAGTTCAGGCCCGCCGAGTGCTCGCGCAGCTCGTAGAGGATCTCGTCCATCTCGAAGGCCGCGGGCAGCGTCTCGATGAGCACGGTCGCCTTGATCGTGCCGTGGGTGAGGCCGCGCTCGGCCTCGGCCTCGGTGAACACCTCGTCCCAGAGCCGCGCCTCGAGGTGGCTCTCGAGCTTGGGCAGGTAGAAGTACGGGCCGCTGCCCTGCGCGACGAGCTTGTGCGCGCAATGGAAGAGGAAGAGCCCGAAGTCGAAGAGCGCCCCGGCCACCGGCTCGCCGTCGACCCGCATGTGGCGCTCGACCAGGTGCCAGCCGCGCGGGCGCACGATCAGGGTCGCCGTCTTCTGCGCGAGCGCGTAGACCTTGCCCTCGGGGCTGCGGAAGCCGATGGTGCGCTCGATCGCCTGGCGCAGGTTGAGCTGGCCGCGCACCACGTTCTCCCAGGTGGGCGTGAGGGAGTCCTCGAAGTCGGCCATGAACGTGGAAGCGCCGGAGTTGAGCGCGTTCACCACCATCTTGCGGTCGGTGGGCCCGGTGATCTCGACGCGGCGGTCCCGCAGGTCGGCGGGCACCGGCGCCACGGTCCAGTCGGACTCGCGCACCGAGCGCGTCTCGGGCAGGAAGTCGAAGCTCGCTCCCGCGTCCAGCCGCGCCTGGCGCTCGGCGCGCGCGGCCATCAGCTCGCGGCGCCGCGCCTCGAAGCGCCGGTGCAGGTGGGCCACGAACGCGAGGGCCGCGGGGGTGAGGATGCGCTCGTGCAGCTCGGGATCGGCGCCGGCCACGTGGATGCCGCGGCCCGGCAGGTCGTCTCGTTTCATGGGTCTTCTCCTCGCTCGCCGCGCGCGCCGAAGCGCCCGTGGCGTGGGTTGCACGTATCGGTGGGACCGATCAGACCATCCCGGGTGCCGCGGGGAGAATCGCTATGTGGGCAATGGGGCCTTCGCGGATTGCGAAGGCTGGCTGAAGGCCCGGAGGTGGTCGACGAGCTGGCGCGCCGCCCCGGGCAGCGAGGCGTAGTGCCGCACCCCGACGTACATCCGGCGCGCGGCCCACGCGTCGTTCAGGCGCACGTGGCGCAGCCCCATCGAGCGCTCGTAGGCCTCGACCGCCGCCTCGGGCAGCACGCCGATCCCGAGCCCCGACTGGATGAGGCGCGCCACGACGTCGAAGCTCTTCACCTGCACGCGCAGCCGCAGCGTCTTGTTCGCGAGGTCCGCCTGCTGCCCCAGGATGCGCGAGATGACCGTGTTGCTTTCGAGGCCCACGAAGTCGTGGTCGAGCAGGTCGGCGAAGTCCACGCGCCGCGCGCGCAGCGGGTGGCGCGCCGGCAGCACGGCGACCAGGGTGTCGGCGCGGTAGTCGAACAGCTGCAGCGCCTCGCCGCGCTCCGCGCCCTCCATCACGATCCCAACGTCGGCGTGCCCGTCGAGCAGCGCGGCCACGATCGCGGAGCTGCGCTCCTCGCCGAGGGCCACCTTGATCGCCGGGTGGGCGCCGGAGAAGGACGCCAGGTCCCCGGGCAGGTACTGCGCGAGCGCCGAGGCGTTCGCCTGCACGCGCACCAGCCCCTTGGCGCCGAGGGCGTAGTCGGAGATCTCGGCGCGCATCTGGTCGACCTCGTCCATCATCTGGCGCGCGTGGAAGAGCAGCGCCTCGCCGGCCGGGGTGAGCTGCACGCCGCGCGCGGTGCGGTGCAGCAGCGACACGCCGAACTGGTCCTCGAGCTGGGACACGCGGCGGCTGGCCGCGGCGAGCGCGATGTGCGAGGCGGCCGCGGCCTTCGTGATGCTCTTGGCCTCGGCGATGCGGATGAAGAGCGCGAGCGACGACAGGTCGGGACGCATGGGGCGCTTGTGGGCTCGGCGGAATGGACGCTACAGTGGAGCGTCGCAGCACCCGGGTCAAGCCTTGAAGATCCACACCGCGAACGTCTCCTGGGACCGGGGCGAGCAGCCCTTCCTCGACAACCGCTATTCCCGCGCCCACCTCTGGCGCTTCGACGGGGGCGCCGTGGTCCGCGCCTCCTCCTCGCCGCACGTGGTCGCGGCGCCCTTCTCGGATCCCTCCGCCGTCGACCCCGAGGAAGCGTTCATCGCCGCGCTGTCGAGCTGCCACATGCTGTGGTTCCTGTCGCTCGCCGCCGCCCGCGGCTTCCGCGTCGACCGCTACGACGATCCGGCCGAGGGCGTGCTCGAGGAGGACGCCGAGCGCAAGCTCGCGATGACGCGGGTGACGCTGCGCCCGCGCGTGGCCTTCTCGGGCTTCCCGCTGCCCACGCGCACCGAGCTCGAGGCGCTGCACCACGACGCGCACGAGCGCTGCTTCCTGTCGCGCTCGGTGAAGTGCGAGATGCACTGCCTGCCCGAGTACGGACCCGAGTAGGTCGCGCTCAGGAAAGGAAGCGCCGCGGCGAGACGGCGGCGGCGAGCGGCGCCGGGAGCGGCGAGGGCTCCCCGGCGATCGCGCTCGCGAGCAGCTCGGCGCCGAGCGGCCCCCACAGCAGCCCGCGGGAGCCCAGGCCCGTGGCGACGTAAAGGCCGCGCGCCTCGGTCTCGCCGAGCACCGGCAGGCGGTCCGGCACCGTCGTGCGGAAGCCGGTCCAACCCTGCGCTTCGCCTTCGCGCACGCCCGCGGCGAACCCGGGCAGCATCGATTCGGCGCGCGCCAGGTTCTCGCGGTGCTCCTCGGCGCGCACGCCCTCGTCCGCGTCGTCGTGCCCGTAGGTCGCGCCCACGATGTGTCCGCCGTCGGCCACCGGGGCGACGTAGCCGCTGCCGCTCACCGCGATGTCGAGGCGCCGGTCCGGCGCCGGCGGCAGGTACGTGACCTGGCCGCGCACGGACGCGAGCCGCAGCCGCGCCTCGGGCAGCAGGCGCGCGGCATCGGCGGCGTTCGCCACGACCAGCACGGGGGCGGCCGCGATCGGCGCCCCCGCCGCGTCGAGCGCTTCCCATCCGCCGTCGTTCGGCCGCACGCTTTCCACGCGGCAGCTCATCCGGCGGCGCACGCGCGTGCCGGCCCGCGCCGCGGAGGCGACGGCGAGGCTCGCGGGGGAGACCACGGCGCCCGACGGGAACCACCAGCCGCAGCCGCGCACCGTCCTGCCGGCGAGCTCGCGCGCGCGCGCGGCGTCGACGGATTGCAGCAGCTGCGGCGGGTAGCCCTGGCCCTGCACGATCGCGGCGAAGCGGCGCGCCTCCTCCTCGCCGTCGGCGAGCTGCAGCACGCCGCACGGGTTCCATGCCAGCGGGTAGCCCTCGTCCTGCAGCGCCCGGAAGTGCCGCAGGGCGTAGAGGAACGCGCAGCGCGACAGCCTCGCGTTGGTCGCATCGCGCAGGTTGGCGATCGGGCGCACGAGCCCGGCGGTGGGGAGGTCGCGCGGCCCGCGCGCCTCGATCACCTCCACCTCCCACCCGCGCGCGGCCAGCCGGTCGGCGACGAGGGTGCCGGCGAGCCCGCCGCCCGCCACGACGGCGCGCCGCGCGGCGCCCGCCGGGGCGGTGCTCGCCGCGGCGCGCGCGAAATGGCCCGCGAGCATCTCGCGCTTGGCGCCGAACCCCGCGCGCTTCTCGAGCGCGAACCCCGCGTCGGCGAGTGCCTTGCGTACGCCGCCCGCGACGGTCCACGTGGCGAGGGTCGCGTGCGGCGCGGCGAGCCGCGCGAGCTCGCGCATCACCTCCGGCGACCACATCCCGGGGTCGCGGGCGGGGGCGAAGCCGTCGAGGTAGAACGCGTCGAAGCATCCGCGCAGCGCGGGCAGGTGCGCGCGCGCGTCGCCGAGGAGCAGCGTGAGGCTCACCCGCCCGGCGTCGAAGTGCAGGCGGTGGAACCCCTCGATCGGGGGCGGCCAGGCCGCGCACAGCGCCCGGGCGAGCGGGGCGAGCTCGCCGAAGGGCGCGAGGGCCGCCGCGAGGTCCGGCCCGGCGAACGGGCGGTGCTCCGTCGAGACGTAGTGCAGCCGTCGCGCATGCGCGGGATCGGCGCGCCAGGCCTGCCAGGTGGCGAGGAAGTTGAGCCCCGCGCCGAAGCCGGTCTCGAGGATCGCGAAGCGCTCCCGGTCCTGCCAGCGCGCCGGCAGCGCGTTGCCCCCGAGGAAGACGGCGCGCGCCTGCGCGAGCCCGCCCTGCGCGCAATGGTAGACGTCGCCCGCTTCGGGGGAATGGAGCGTGCCCGCCGCGTCGCGCGCGAGCGCCGCGGTGGGGACGGCGACGGGCGCGGAGGGCATCCGCCCATCATAGCGATTCCGCCCGGCGGCGCGGCGCGCCCCCTGCGCCCCCAAAGGAGAAAAAGGGCGCCCCGGCGCGTCGCGAGACGGCCGGACGCGGCCGCGTCGCGTGCGGAATCGGGCCGCTCAGCGCCTCGGCGCCCGACGACCGACCCGGGTACTCAGAAGAGCACGCCCGAGAGCCGGGCGCGGTACTCCGACACCAGGTCCGGGTCCGCGGCGGCCATCTCGAACACTTCGAGCACCTTGCGGTGGGCGGCGCCGCGGCCGAAGCCGCGGTCGCGCCGCAGGACCTCGAGGAGCTGCTCGAGGGCGGGGGCGAAGTCGCGCCGCGCCACGAGCAGCTCGGCGAGCTCCATGCGCGCCTCGAGGTCGCCGGGGTCCACGCGCACGCGCCGGGCGAGGAGCGCGGCCGGCGGCAGCCCGAGCGCCGCCTCCCCGGCCTGCAGCCGCGCGTGCACCGCCGCGTAGGTCGACTGCTGCCGCGCCTTCGAGGAGAGCACGTCGAAGTGCGCCCGGGCGGTGAGCGCATTGCCGCGCTCGAGCAGCATCGCCACGATGTCCAGGCGCGCGCCGTCGTTCGAGGGGTCGAGGGCGAGCGCGTTCTTGAGGTACTCCTCGGCGATCGCCTGCTGCCCCTTGGCGAGCGCCTCGCGGGCGCTGCGGTGCTCCACCTTCGAGGGATCGGGGATCAGCCGGTCGAGGAAGGCGCGCACGAAGCCCTCGGGCTGCGCGCCCATGAACTGGGCGACCGCGTTGCCGTCGACGAAGGCCACGGCGTGCGGGAGCGACTGCAGGTTGAACGAGGAGACGAGCTCCGGGTTCGTGTCGGCGTTCACGTTCACGAGCTTGAAGCGCCCGCCGTACTCGCGCTCGAGGCGCTCGAGCAGCGGGCCCATGAGCTTGCACGGCTCGCACCACGGCGCCCAGAAGTCCACCAGCACCGGAACCTCCATCGAAGCCTCGAGCACGTCGCGCTCGAAGGCGGAAAGCGTCGTATCGATCATCGCGGGTCCCCCTCTCGTATCGGTAAGATGCGGTCCCGGGGAACCGGTTCGAGACCGCGCGCCGGAAATCGGGTCGGACGCGCGCAGGATTATCGGCAGGAATCCTCCTACCTGTCCGATAATGGCGCCCATGGCCCTCGAACTGAACCTTCCCGCCGGGCTCACCGGCACCGCCGAGATGGTGGTCGGCGAGCAGCATACGGCGCCGCGCATCGGCAGCGGGCGCATCCGCGTGCTCGCCACGCCCGTGATGATCAACCTCATCGAGGCCGCCGCGCTCGCCGCCGTGGAGCAGTCCCTTCCGGAGCACCACCAGAGCCTCGGCACGCGCCTGGATGTCTCGCACGTGGCCGCGACGCCGGTGGGCATGCGGGTGCGCGCCACCGCGGAGGTGGTCCGCGTGGAAGGCCGCACCATCCACTTCAAGGTCCGCGCCGAGGACGAGCGCGAGCTGATCGGCGAGGGCGCGCACGAGCGCGTCGTCGTCAATGTCGAGCGTTTCGACAAGCGCGTGCAGGACAAGGCGCGCAAGGCGTAGCGCGGGCCCGACGCCGGGGATCCGCGCGGATCAGCGCGCGGGTGGCTCGAGGAGCTTGAGCGCCTGGTAGAGGATCGGGTCGCCGGGGCCGCCGCGCGGCGCGGCGAGATCGACCGGCACCGACGGGCGCAGCGCCTCGCGCGGCGTGCCGTCCGGCAGCGCCGTGCGCGCGCCCGGGAAGCGCACCTTCACGCCGCTGCGCGGCAGCGCCACCTCGACCGCCTCGCCGCGCTCGCCCGCCATGGGCGTGCCGACCAGCCGTGCGCCGGCGGCCGCGTGCAGGCCGGCGGCGAGGGCCTCGGCCTGTCCGGCGGTCCACCGGTCCACGAGGACCACGACCGGGGCGTCGTAGCGCACGCCGCCGGCCGGGACGCGGTCGCGCACCGGCGCACCGCCCGGGCGCGTGCGCACCTCCCATATCGCGCCTGCCGGCGCGAAGCGCGCCAGCACCGCCGCCGTGACCTCGCGCCCCGCGGTGCCCTCGGACTCGCGCAGGTCGAGGATGAGGGCGCGCGTGCCGCGCACGAACGTGAGCGCGGCGTCGAGGTGCGGCACGAGCCGGGCGTCCGACGGCCCCGCGCGCACGCGGATGTATCCGAGGTCGCGCCGCTCGCCGATGCGCCGCCACGACACGGCCGGCGCGGTGGCCTCCGGCGCGGCCGCGTGGGCCACCTCGAGCGCGCGCGTGCGCCCGTCCTTGCGCACCTCCAGGCGCAGCACGCCCTCGCGCGGGCCGGCGAGAAGCCGGCGCAGCGCCCAGTCGCGCGCGGGCCCGGACGCCGCGGCGCCCACCCTGCGGCGCACTGCCTCGGCGACCGGCACGCCGCCGATGCGCACCACCACCTGGCCGGGGACGACGCCCGCGACGTCCGCGTCGCTGAACGTGCGCACCGCCTCGATCACCGCCTCGCCGCCGCGCCAGCGCGCCCAGATGTCGGTGCGCTCGGGCCGCGCCGGCGCGTCCGGGGGCCGGCGCGAGAGCGCGACGTGCTCGTCGTGCAGCGTGTCGAGCGCGCCCTGGAGGGCGGCGAGGAAGCCGGCGTCGTCGGCGGCGGCGAGCGCGCGGGGACGCCAGGCCGAGCGCGCGCGCTTCCACGCCGCGTGCGAGCCCTCGAAGTACGCGTAACCGCGGTCGACCGCGCGCCACATCGCGTCGAAGTCCTCGGCGCGGGCGCGCGCGCCGGGCACGGCCGCCGCGGCCCATGCGGCGTACGCGGCGAGGCACAGCGCGGCCAGCGCGCGCCGCGCCATCTACGCGGCGCCCGGCGCGCTGCCCGCGCGGGCGGCGACGCGCCGGGCGATCTCGCCGATGCGCTCCGCGAGCACGTCGGCCGTCGCGAAGCCCGCGGCCACCAGGAAGAGCTCGCCGCCGAGCGCCACGGCGAGCGTGGGGAAGCCGGTCGCGCCGAGCGACTGCGCGCGGGCGAAATCGGCGCGCGTGTCCTCGCGCATCGCGTCCGACGCGACGGCACCGAGGAACGCGCCGCGGTCGTACCCTTCGTCGGCGGCGATGTCGGCCAGCACCTCGGCCCGCGTGACGTCGCGCGCGTCGCGATAGAACGCCGACTGGACCGCCTCCAGGTAGGAAAGGGCGCGGGCGGGGTCGGCCTGGCGGGCGGCGACCACCGCGCGGCACGCGGGCTCCGTGTCGTAGACGAAATCGTCGCGCGCGATCAGCGCCTCCGAGAACGGCTGCCCGCTCGCCTCGGCCACATGCCGCCAGTGTCCGCGCAGCATCTCGCGCAGCGCCGGGGTCATCGGCTCGCGGTGGTACGCCCGCAGCCCGCCCATCACGAGCTCGACGCGCGCGCCCTCGAAGGCGAGGAGCAGGCGCGAGAGCTGCGGGCCGAAGCCGTAGCACCACGAGCACATCGGGTCGGCCACGTAGAGGAGGTCGAGCGGGGCGTTCACGCGGCGAGCGAGCGGCCGAGGGAGAGGGCGACCACGCGGTTGCGGCCGCGGCGCTTGGCGAGCGCGAGCGCCTCCTCGGCGCGCTCGAGGAGCTTGCCGACACTCTCGGGCCCCTCGTCGAGGCGGGCGGCCACGCCGGCGCTCACCGTCACGGCGACCGCGGTGCCGGCGGCGGCGAGCGGTTCCTGCTCGACGGCGGTGCGGATGCGCCCGGCGACCACCACCGCGCCGGGGCCGGGCACCTCGGGCAGCAGCACGGCGAATTCCTCCCCGCCGAAGCGCGCCACCATGTCCTCGCGCCGCAGCGCCGATCGCACGACATCGGCAACGCGTTGCAGCAGGGCGTCGGCCGCCTCGGGCCCGTGCGCCTCGTTCACGGCGCCGAAATGGTCCACGTCGAGCAGGATGATCGACAGGGGCTGCCCGAAGCGCCGCGCGCGCGACAGCTCCCGCGCCGCGATCTCCTGGAAGGTGCGCCGGTTGTAGGTGCCCGTGAGCGGATCCATCGTCGCCAGCCGCAGCGCCTCGGCGTCGCCGCGCGCCTTGTGCATGGCGAGGAACGCGAAGCTGGCGAGCAGGTCCGCGGCGGCCGCGGCGAGCAGCGTCGCCGACTGCGGCGCCTGGGGGGCGCGGAAGGCGAGGAGCGGGTCGGCGGCGAAGAGGGAAGCCAGCGCGCGCACGACGAAGGCGAGCGCGGCCACGGCGAAGCACGCGCAGAGCAGTCGCCGCGGCGCGGCCGCGCGCGTGCGCTGCACCTGCGGGGCGAGCAGCGCGAGCAGCGCGGCGAGGGTGCCGAAGACGAGCCCGCCGAAGACCACGAGCCGGCCGGGTTCGCCCTGCAGCAGCGCGAACGGCGCCACGACCGCGGCGATGGCGCCGGTGTGCACCCATGCGGGCAGGCCGCGGCCGGCGAATGCGAGCAGCGCGTGCCCCTGCAGCGTGAGGGAGAGCGCGAGCAAGCCCGCGGACACCGCGAGCGCGCCGCCGGCGGGCTGCACGCCGGCGGCGAGCAGGGCGAAGGCGAGCGCGCGGGCGGCGAGCGCGAGGATCCACGCGGGCATGCCGTCGCTTCCCGGGCCCGTCGCCGTCGCGGCCAGGGCGGCGGCGAGCAGCCCGTCGGCGAGGGCGAGCAACGCGAGGAGGGTCGCGACGTCGATCATGGGCGGCAGCGTAAGCGCACTCGGCGCGGCGGCGCAATGCAGCCCGTCACCGGCGCTGCGCGGCGATCCAGGCGTCGATGCGTTCCTCGAGGACGGTGAGCGGCAGCGGCCCCTCGTCGAGGATCGCGTTGTGGAAGCGGCGCAGGTCGAAGCGCGGTCCGAGCGCGGCGGCCGCCTTCGCGCGCAGCGCCTGGATGCGCAGCTCGCCGATCTTGTAGCCCAGCGCCTGGGCCGGCCAGACGATGTAGCGGTCGACCTCGGCGGCGGCGAAGTCCGGATGCAGGCCCGCGTTGTCGACGAGGTAGGCGATGGCGCGCTCGCGGGTCCAGCCGTGGCGGTGCAGCCCCGTGTCCACCACCAGCCGGCAGGCGCGCAGCATCTCGGCGGAAAGGGCGCCGAAACGCGCGTAGGGGTCGTCGTACATCCCCATCTCGTAGCCGAGGCTCTCGGCGTAGAGCGCCCAGCCCTCGCCGTAGGCCACGTACCAGCCGGTGCGCCGGAAGCGCGGCAGGCCGGCCAGCTCGTAGGCGCGGGCGGTCTGCAGGTGGTGGCCGGGGACGGCCTCGTGCAGCAGCACGGCGGTCATCTCCGGCGAAGGGCGCTTGCCGAGGTGGTTCACGTTCGCCTCGAACCAGCCGGCGCGGCTGCCGTCGGCCGCGCCCGGGGTGTAATGGTCGGCGTTGTCCCCCTCGTAGGCCTCCATGGCCCGCACGCCGTAGGGCAGGCGCGGCAGCACCGCGAAGAGCCGCGGCAGCGCCGCGTCGGCGCGCTTGGCGATGTCGCGGTAGGCGCTCAGGCGCTCCTCGGCGCTGCGGAAGAAGAAGCGCGGGTCGGTGCGCACGAACGTGAGGAACTGCCCGAGGTCGCCGGGAAAGCCCGTCGCGGCGATCGCCTCGTCCATCGCCGCGCCGATGCGCTTCACCTCGCGCTCGCCGAGGGCGTGGATCTCCTCGGCGCCGAGGGCGCTCGTCGTGCTCTCGCGCACCCGCAGGTCGTAGTACGCCGCGCCCGCCGGCAGCGCCGAGGCGGAGAGGGTGTCGCGGCAGGCGGGCAGGTAGCGGGTCTGGACGAAGTCCCGGTAGGCGGCGAACGCGGGCTGCACGCGCCCGGCGAGCACGCGCCGGCCCGCGGCGCGCCAGCGCTCGCGCTCCTGCGCCGGCATCGCCCCGGGAAAGCGCTCGAACGGCGCCCAGAGGGGCGAAGCGGCGGGATCGCCGGCGCCGAACGGTGCCAGCATGTCGGGCACGCGCGCCATCGCGGCGGCGGGCGGCACCCAGCCCGAGCGCATTCCCGCCTCCATCGCCGCGCGCGACTGCTCGAGCAGCCGCGGCAGCGCCTCCAGCCGCTTCACGTAGCGCGCGTAGTCCTCGCCGTCCGCGAAGGGCGCGGCGCGCGCGAGCTGCGCGAGCAGCGCGTGGGGCCCGTGCATCGGCGACAGCTGCAACCACGAGTCGGAGCGGTCGGCGCCGAACGGCAGCCCGGCGTAGAGCGCGTTCAGCGCGTCCTTGGTGCGCAGCTGCTCGAGCATCACGGCGCGCGAGATCCGGTCCTCGCGGCCGAGGCGGGCCGGGTCGAAGCGCGTGAGCGTGCGGATCGCGGCCTTCACATGGGCCTTGCGCGCGGCGATCGCCGCGGCGGAGCGGTCGGCCAGCCGGTCGTCGTAGCCGGCGATGCCGAGCTCGGTGGCCGTCTCGGGGTGCTGCGCGAGCTCGTAGCGGAACTCGCGCTCGAAGAAGGCGGCGAGCGCGCGGGAGGGAGCCGGCTCGCGCGCGGTCGCGCCCAGCGCGGCGGCGGCGAGGGCGGCGGCGGCCGCGGCGCGGCCGAGGGGCCTCACGCGGCCTTCCCCGCCAGTCCCAGCTCGGTGGCGAAGTCGGCGCTGGGATAGTGGAAGCGCACCGGGCCGTCGGGCTCGGCGTGGAGGAACTGGTGCACGAACGGGTCGCTCGAGGCGACCATCTGCGCGGTCGGGCCGTGCGCGGCGATCACCCCGTCGTTCAGCAGGAAGAGGTAGTCGGCGAGGCCCAGCGCCTCGCGCACGTCGTAGGTGACCACGATGGTGGTGGCGCCCAGCGCGTCGTTGAGCGTGCGGATCAGGTTGCAGATCACGTTGAGCGTGATCGGGTCGAGGCCGGCGAACGGCTCGTCGTAGACGAGCAGCTCGGGGTCGAGGACGATGGCGCGCGCCAGCGCCACGCGGCGCGACATGCCCCCGGAGAGCTCGGCGGGCATGAGCGCCTGGGCGCCGCGCAGGCCGACCGCGTGCAGCTTCATGATCACGAGGTCGTGGATCAGCGCCTCGGTGAGCGCCGTGTGCTCGCGCACCGGGAAGGCGATGTTCTCGAACACGGTGAGGTCGCTGAAGAGCCCGCCCTGCTGGAACATCATGCCCATGCGCCGGCGCATCGCGTAGAGCTCGCGGCGTCCCAGGGCGTGCACCTCCTCGCCGAACACCCTCGCGCTGCCGCCGTCCGGGCGCAGGAATCCGGCGAGAAGCTGCAGCAGCGTGGTCTTGCCCGAGCCGCTGGTGCCGAGGATCGCGCTCACGCGCCCCCGGGGAATGTCGAGGTCCACGCCGCGCAGCACCGCACGGGGGCCGTGGGCGAAGCGCAGTCCCCGCACCTCGACGATGTGGTCGGTCGTCGCCATGGCGGCCATTATCGCACCGCCCCCATCCCGTACGGCACGATCCCCCGGCGCCGGGCGACGCGGCGGGAGCGCGTCAGGGCGCTCGGCGAGGCGCCGGTGAAGGGCTCGCCCATCGCGCCCGGCGCGACGCGAGCGTGCGAGCGAGGTTCGCCGCGACCGCGGCGGCGAAGCCCGGCGGCCTCGCCGCGGGCGGACCGCCGGCGCGGTAGGCCGCTCGCTTCGCCGCCGGCCCCACGCGGGCGAGGTGGACGTTGGTGCGGTCGGCCGCGGTGCCGGTCGTGCGCGCGTAAAGCGGCAGGAAGGTCGATCCGGCCGCGCCGAGCCCGGTGTAGTCGCCGAGGAAGGGGGCGCCCGAAGCCCGCGGCGCGACGAGCAGGTCGAACGGGCCCGCCACGAGCGTCTCGGTCCACGTCACCCCGTCGACCGAGCGCGCGAGCCAGTGCTCGACGAGCAGCGTCGCGGGGTCCGCCGTGTCCGGGCGCAGGTCGAAGTACGACACGCCGATGGTGCCGTCGCCCGCCACGTGCACCTGCGGCGTGAAGGCGGCGACCGCGGCATCGGCGTTGACGCGCACCGGAGCCGACCACGTGAGCCCGCCGTCGAGCGAGCGCGAGAGCGCGATCGCGTCGCGCAGCCCGGTGAAGCGCCCGTCCTGCCACGCCACGACCAGCGTGCCGTCGGGCGCCACCGCCATCTGCGCCACCGGCACGCCGTCGCGGATGGGCTGGCCCGTGGCCGGATCGCGCACGCCGAGCGGCTGGTAGGCCGCCACGCGGACCGGCGCCGACCAGGTGGCGCCGTGGTCGTGCGAGCGCACCACCTCGAGCGCCGAATCGCTCACGGTGTTCTCGTCGCCGGTGAGGCGCGTGGCGAGGTTGACGAGGGTGCCGTCGGGCAGCACGCGCACGAGGTTGCCGATGGTCTGCGCCCCGCTGCCCGGGTCGTAGATCGCCCGGGCGGGCTCCCAGGTGGCGCCCCCGTCGCTGCTGCGGGCGAGGTACGCCGGCCCGCCGCCGGAGCGCGCGAGCCGGTCCCACGTCGCGTAGGCATAGCGCGCGTCCAGGGGGTCGGCCGTCACCGTGGGCTTGTCGTCGAAGTGGTCGGCGAGGTCGCGGATGAGGAGCGCGGGCGCCGACCACGAGCGCCCGCCATCGGTCGAGCGCGCCACCGCCACGGTGTTCACCGAGCCCGGCGCGAACGTGGCGCCGGTGAGGGCGATGGCGACGAGGTACACGCTGCCGTCGGCGCCGAAGCTCAGCCAGGGGTCGCTCGCGCGCAGGAAGTCGCCGTGCGCCGCCGCGGTGCCGCCCGCGCAAACGCAGAAGGCGGGCATGCTCGCGGCCCACGTCGTGCCGCCGTCGAAGGACACCGCGGCGAGGAGGCCGCGCGCCGCGCCGTCGGACCAGCGGTCCTGCTGCCAGGCGGCGACGAGGTGGTTCGCGTCGCGCGGATCGACGGCGAGGTGCGGCTCGACCTCGGCGTTCACGTACAGGGTGCCGCCGGTTCCCCCGCAGCCCGGCACGAAGGGCGACAGGCCCGAGACCTGCACCGCCGGCGCGCCCGCGGGCGCGGACGGCGGCGGCGGGGAGGGACCGCCCGCGCTTCCGCCTCCGCCGCCGGAGCACGCGCAAAGGCAAAGCAGGGGGGCCAGCCATCGCATCGCGCCATCCTAGCGGCGGGGGCGCGCAGGGGTGTTACGGAATGTACCGGCCGCGCCCGTGGCAGTACACTCGCGCCTGTTGAACAACAACACAGGGAGGCGGCAATGGGACTGGTCGACCGCGTCAAGAACATCCTCGTCACGCCGAAGACGGAGTGGGATGCCGTCGCGGCGGAGCCCGCGAACAACGCGGCGCTGATCACCGGCTACGTGCTGCCGCTGGCCGCGCTCGCCGCCATCGCCGGCTTCATCGGCCTGTCGATCGTCGGCATGAGCGCGCCGTTCGTCGGCACCGTGCGCATGGGCATCGTCTGGGGCATCGTCAACGCCGTCTTCCAGGTCGTGATGGCGGTGGTGATGGTGTACGTGGTCGCGTTCATCATCGACGCGCTCGCGCCCACGTTCGGCGCCCAGAAGGGGCTCGGGCAGGCGCTCAAGGTGGCGGCCTACGCCTATACGCCGGTGTGGATCGCGAGCGTGCTCACGATCATCCCCATGCTCGGCATCCTCGTGCTGCTCGCCGGGCTCTACGGCATCTACCTGCTCTACCTCGGCCTGCCGCGCGTCATGCGCGCGCCGCCGGAGAAGGCCGCGGGCTACACGGCGGTGGTGGTGGTGGCCGCGATCGTGGTGGGCGTGATCATCGGCTTCGTCGGCGGCCTCATCACCTCCGCCGGCATGCCGCACTTCGGCCCGGGCATGGGCCGGGGCGCGAACGTGAGCTTCGACGGGGACGGCGCGATGGGCAAGCTCGACGACTTCTCGCGCAAGATGGAGGAAGCCAACCGCAAGATGGAGGCGGCGCAGAAGAGCGGCGATCCGGGCAAGCAGGCCGAGGCGGCGATGGCGGCCCTGGGCACGGCGATGTCCGGTGGCCAGGGCGTGGAGCCGGTGCAGCTCGATGCGCTCAAGCCCCTCGTGCCGGAGAAGTTCGCCGGCCTCGCGCGCACGGACCTGCGCACGGACCGCAGCGGCGTGAAGGGCTTCATGGTGGCGAAGGCCGAGGCGAGCTACGCCGATCCGGGCAACACCCGCAGCGTCGAGCTCGAGGTGACCGACACGGGCGGGGCGGCGGGGCTGATGGGCCTGGCGGCGTGGATGGGCGTGCAGGGCGAGCACGAGGACTCGCAGCGCCGCGAGGTCACGCGCGCCGAGGGCGATCGCCTCGTGCACGAGGAGGTGGACAAGCAGGGCGGCGGCAGCGAGTACACCGTCGTCGTGGGGCGGCGCTTCGTCGTGTCCGCCCATGGCAACGGCGTGCCGCTCGACACGCTCAAGTCCGGCGTCAACACGGTGGACCTGAAGAAGCTCGAAGCGATGAAGTGACCTGCATCCCCCGTCCGGGCCGCTGCCGCGCGGCAGCCCCTGCACCGGACGGCGTCGGCCCCCGCCGACATGGCGCAAGCCCGCGCGGACAGCGATTCGCGCCCCACGCCGACTGCACCCCTGCCGCCTCCTCGCGCATGCTGGGAACGTGTGCAACCGCACGACCGGAAGGCAGGAGGAGATGATGGGCAACGCAATTCGCGCGGCGGTGGCCGCGACCGTGGGCGCGCTCGCCCTGGCGGGCTGCTCCGGCATGACCCAGCACGAGAAGAACATGGCGGCGGGCGCCGCGGTCGGCGGCGTGGCCGGCCACGTGGTGACCGGCGGCAGCACGGCCGGCACGCTGGCCGGCGCGGCCGTCGGCGGCGTCGTCGGCCACGAGGTGACGAAGCCGAGCGAGCGCTGAGGCGCGCCTAGGGCGCGGCGCGGCGGGGCCGCTCCCGCCGCAGCCGCGCGAAGGCGAGGCCGACCGGGATGAGCGCGAGCGCCGCGCCGAGGAGCACGGGGGTGGTGCCGGTGCGCTGGGCCAGCGCGCCGGCGCTCGCCACGCCCGCCGATTGGCCGAGGAAGTAGAGCGAGGCGAACAGCGCCATCGCCGCGCCGCGCATTTCCGGCGCCATCTGCGTGGCGTTGGTCTGCAGCGTGTTGTGCAGCATGTAGAAGCCGAGGCCGGCGACGAAGCACGCCGCGGGCGCGATCGCGCGCGCCGGCGACCAGGCGACCAGCGCGAGCCCCGCGGCGAGCAGCAGCGTTCCCCAGCGCGCGAGCCCCGCCTCGCCCAGGCGGCGCACGGCGTGGCGCGCGAAGAGCGCGAAGACCACGCCGCCCAGCGCGAACGCCACCACCGCGAGCCCCGCGTGCGACAGCTCCACGCCGCGCGCGAAGTGCAGGTGCGTGGGCACGAACGCGAGCGCGCCGAACACCAGCATCCCCTCGAGGAAGACGCAGGCGACGACCACCCGTGCCCACGGCCGGGCGGCGACGCCCGCGAGGTCGCGCGCGAACGTGCCGCCGCTCGCCCGCCGCGGCGCGGGATCGCGGCGGGCGGCCGCGGCGAGCAGGGCCGCGCCGGCGAGCAGCCACGTCCCGAGCGCCGCGAAGGGCCAGCGCCACGAGGCGGTTTCCGCGGCGAAGCCGCCGAGCGCCGAGCCTGCCGCCACGCCGAGGATCTGCCCCAGCAGGAAGCGGGCGAGCACCGGCTGGCGGTCCTCGTAGGGCACGACGTCGCCGATCCACGCCATGCCGAGCGGGATGATGCACGCGCAGAAGCCCCCGGCGATCGCGCGCGCGGCGAGCAGCGTGCCGAAGTCGGGCGCGGCGAAGCAGCCGAAACTGGCGATCGACGCGCCCGCGGCCGCCGCGGCGATGACGCGCAGCTTGCCGAAGCGGTCGCCGAGCGGGCCGAAGAGGAGCTGCATCGCGCCGTACGCGACCGAGAAGGCCGTGATGGCGCCGGCGGCCGCGGCGATGCCGACGGCGAAATCCGCGGCGAGGCGCGGCAGCAGCGCGTCGGTCACGCGCATCGAGGCGGAGCTCGCGAACGCGGCGAGCGCGAGGAGGAGGATCGGTCGGTTCACGGGGAAGGGAGCGGCGCCGCGCCAGATGCCGCACGGGCGGCTCAGCCTACCATCCGGGCGCCGCTCAGGCGCAGCGGCGTTGCCGTTGCTGCGCGTGCGCGTCCGCGCCCGGCCCCGGCGGGGCGTAGTGCGGGTTCACCCACACGAGGAGCGCCGCGTGCCGCCCCGCGCCCTCGGGGAAGAATCCCGGCGCGGGGCCGCAGTACTGGAATCCCTGCGAGAGATGGAAGCGCAGCATCGCGTCGTCGGCTTCACCCCACACGACGCGCTTGGCGTAGTCCTCGGCACCGGCCGCGTCCCCGCCCGCGGCAGGGGCGCAAAGCGGCACCGCCGCCGCGACGCGCCGCAGGTTCAGGCGGCGGCACAGGCGGCGGCGCGCGAGGTTGAGCGTGCGCCCCACCGCGAAGCCGCGCCGCGACACGTCGGCGGCGAAGTCGCAGGCGAAGAGCGTGTCGCCGCGCAGGTCGTGGGTGGTGAAGTAGCCATCGCCGGTCACCGCGCTCCACGTCGGCTGCGCGATCGCATCCCATGGGACCACGAGGGCGCAGCCCGCGCCCACGGCCTGGGCGTCGCTTTCCGCGACGAGCTGGCCCTCGGGAAACACCTGGCGGCGACTCTCGAGCTGGCGCAGGCCGAGCGGCGGCACGCACGGCAACGCCTGGCGCTGCAAGGCGCGCAGCGCGGCGTAGTCCTCGAGCCGCGCGGGGCGCAGCCGCGGGGAGCTCGCGCCGGGCAGCCCGGCCAGGCGCCAGACGTCGGCGAGCGTGCGCGGGCCCCGGCGTCGGGGAAAGGCCTGGATCGATCCCAAGGGGTGCGTCAGCCCGACTTCCGGTACGAGGTGTCGACGCAGCGCGGGCATGGGGGAAGGACCGTCGTGCGCGAGGTCCGCACGGTCCAGCCGCACCCGCTGCAGGTGAGCGTGCCCGCCGTGGTGATGTCGCCGGTGCGGAAGGTCATGCCGGGGTGCTCGCGCTGGAGCAGGTCGCGGCGCAGGAGCTGGCGCAGCCGCTCCGCGTTGTCGGCCGTGAACTCGCCGGCGGCGACCAGCGCGTCGCACGCGCCGTCGAGCGCGCGCTCGAAGGCGGCGGCCGTGGTCTCGCCCGCCTGCGCGAACAGATCCTGGAAGGCGCCGAGCAGGCGGTCGAACCGGTCCTCCTGCTGGCGCGCGTCGGGCGAGCCGGGCACGAGGCGGTGGGCCGATTCGCGCCCCGGCCGGCCGCGCGGGCCCAGGCGCTTGCGCCCGAGGTGCGTGCGGATGGCGCCGCGGGTGCGCGGACGCGGCGAACTGCCGTTCTTCCCGCCGGGTGGTGGCGGATGCCTCATGGCGCGAGCTCCTGTGGTCGGCTCGATCGATGCGACCGCCGCGCAGGGGCGCTAGTTCCGGCTTGACGCCGCCCATGCTGCATGGCAGCATGCGGCCATCACGCATCGCCCGAGAGTTCCTTCGAGAGATATGGCGAACACCTCCATTCATCTGCCCACCCTGCGCTGCGCGCCGGGGTCCCGCATGGCGCGGGGCCGCGAGCGCCGGTTCGTAGGGAAGCGGCCTCTGTCCGGGGGAACGGCGGGATAGACCTCATCGACGTCGTCGAGGAAGTTCCAGCGAAGCCCGGAGAGCCGAAAGACCTCCGGGCTTCGTGTTTCCGGAACCCGAGAGAGAACGAAAAGAGTGACGACGATGAACGCGATGACGATGGGGACGCCGTGGCGGCCGATGCCGGCGCGGCGCCTGAAGTTGCAGCAGAAGCAGCGCGGCTACGCGCTGTACGAGGAGCAGCGCCGCCCGGGCTTGCCCGCGCGGGTCGCGAACGCCCACGCCCGCTTCGAGCACGAGGCGCGGCAGGCGATGCGCGAATGGCTGATGTTGTAGACCGGCGACTTCGCGGGCTGTGCGCGGCCCGCCTAACGAGGATTTCGGGTCGCCGCCCGGACCGCGAACGGGCACGCCCGCGCGCGGGGGCCGGGTTCGACGGCGATGCCGCCGGCCGCGAGGCCGGCGGCGCGCGCCGGAATCCCCCGTCCGGAACCGCGCCGCTAGTCCCCATGGACTGGTGAGCGCCCACTCAGCCCGGATTTTCCCCGCCGCGTAGGACGTGTCTGATAGGCATGTCTGCGGCCGTGAAGGAGACTGTCCGCGTAACTATCGAGAAGGAGCAGGCCATGACGTATGAGTACGATTTCGAGATGGTGAAGCGCGCGTACGCCGAGATGGCCCGCCGGGCGCGGGAGAAGGACGAGGTCCGCCGGCTCCCCCGCAACGCGATGCCGCAGCAGCCGACGATGAAGGAATCCGACACGCGCTCGCGTCAGCCGTATCCGGCCTGACCGCGCTGCCGGCTTCCGAAAACCCCGCCATTCGGCGGGGTTTTTCGTTTTCTGCGCCCGCCGTCAGAACGCCGGGACCGGCCGGGAGTCAGTCCAGGCGGAGGCTACCCCATGACCGCAAGAGCCGCATTCCCCGCCGCGCGCGCCGCGGCCCTGCTTTGCGTCCTGCTCGGCGCCGCGCCCGCGTTCGCGCGCGCGCGGCCCGACCCCGACGCGTCCGGCGCGGCCGCGTTGCGCGCGCGCTACGAGCGCATGCGCGGCGAGCTCGCGCACAGCCCCTTCGGGCGCCCGATCCGGCTCGCGTCGCACGACGGCGACGACAAGGTGCGCGGCGAGGTGTACGCGGTGGTGCGCCAGCCCATCGACCGCTTCGCCACGCTGCGCGAGGCGCGCCACTGGTGCGACATCCTCATGCTGCCGTTCAACAGCCGCCATTGCGCGGCGCAGGGCGGCGGCGGGGCGCAATCGCTGAGCCTCTACATCGGCAGCAAGAGCCGCAAGACCGTCGCCGAATCGTATCGCCTGGACTTCAGGCTGCGCACCGCCGAGCGCGAGCGCGACTTCCTCGCCTTCGTGCTCACCGCGCCCAGCGGCCCTCTCGACACCCGCGACTACCGCATCGTGCTCGAGGCCGCGCCGGTCGGCCACGACCGCACGTTCCTGCACCTCACCTACTCGTACGGCTACAGCTTCATGTCGCGGATGGCCATGGAAACGTACCTCTCGACGGTGGGCGCGGACAAGGTCGGGTTCACCCACGACGGCGACGGGCTCGTGCAGGGCATGCGCGGGGTCATGGAGCGCAACACGATGCGCTACTTCCTCGCGGTGGAGGCCTACCTCGACTCGCTCTCGGTCCCGCCGGGGCAGCGCGCCGAGCGGCGGCTCGCCGCCTGGTTCGCGGCCACCGAGCGCTACCCGCGGCAGACTGCACGAGATGGACCGCGGCGAGTACCTCGCGATGAAGCGCCGCGAGCTCGGCGGCGATTCGTCGTCCTAGCCGCGTCCCACGAAGGGCATCTTCGTGGCCATGATGGTCATGAACTGCACGTTCGCGTCGAGCGGCAGCCCCGCCATGTAGACGATCGCGCTCGCCACGTGGCGCACGTCCATGCGCGGCTCCACGGCGGTCTCGCCGCTGGCCTGCAGGATCCCCCGGGCCATGCGATCGGTCATCTCGGTGGCGGCGTTGCCGATGTCGATCTGGCAGCACGCGATGTCGTGCCGGCGCCCGTCGAGGGAGGTCGCCTTGGTCAGTCCCGTGATCGCGTGCTTGGTCGCCGTGTAGGGCGCCGAGTACGGGCGCGGCGCGTGCGCGGAGATGGAGCCGTTGTTGATGATGCGCCCGCCCCGCGGCGACTGCGCCTTCATCATTCGGATCGCGTGCTGGGTGCAGAGGAAGGCGCCGGTGAGGTTCACGTCGACCACCGTCTTCCACTGCTCGTAGGAGAGGTCCTCCATCGGCACGGCGGGCGCCCCGCAGCCGGCGTTGTTGAAGAGGAGGTCCAGGCGCCCGAAGGCGCCGCGGACGCGATCGAAGAGCGCGTCCACCGAGGCGGGGTCGCCGACGTCGGCGGCCACCGCGAGGGCGCGCGCGCCGGCGCCCGACTCCCGCGCCGCCTTCTCGAGCAGCTCGGCCCGGCGCCCCGTGAGCGCCACGTGCCATCCCGCGCCGAGCAGCGCGAGCGCGGCCGCCTTGCCGATGCCCGTTCCCGCGCCCGTCACCAGCGCCGCCTTCGCTCCGGCTTCCATGCTTCTCCTCCCATTCGTCGTCAGTCGAGCTTGCCGAGCACCGCGCGCAGCGTCGAGGCGATGCGGTCGATCTCGCCGTCCTCGACCACGAGGGCCGGCGCCAGGGCGAGGATGTCGCCGGTCTGCCGCACGAGGACCCCCGCCTCGAAGCAGCGCAGGAAGGCGTCGTAGCCTCGCGCGCCCGGCGCCCCGGAGCGGGGGGCGAGCTCCACGGCGCCCACCAGCCCCTGGTTGCGGATGTCGATCACGTGCCGCGTGCCCTTCAGCGCGTGCAGCGCCGCCTCGAGCTTCGGCGCCATGCGCCGGGCGCGGGCGAAGAGGTCCTCGTCGCGGTAGAGGTCGAGCGCGGCGATGCCCGCGGCGCACGCGAGCGGGTGCGCCGAGTAGGTGTAGCCGTGGAAGAGCTCGATGGCGCCCGGCGGGCCGGCCATGAACGCGTCGTGGATGCCGGAGGAGACGACCACGCCGCCCATCGGCACCGCGCCGTTGGTGACACCCTTGGCGAAGGTCACCATGTCCGGCTCGACCCCGTAGACCTCGGAGGCGAACGCGGCGCCGAGGCGGCCGAACGCGGTGATCACCTCGTCGAAGATGAGCAGGATGCCGTGGCGGCGCGTGATCTCGCGCAGGCGCTCGAGGTAGCCGCGCGGCGGGATCAGCACGCCCGTGGAGCCCGCCATCGGCTCGACGATCACGGCGGCGACGGTGGACGCGTCGTGCAGGGCCACGAGCCGTTCGAGCGCGTCGGCGAGCTGCGCGCCCCACTCGGGCTGGCCGCGGCTGAAGGCGTTGCGCTCGAGGTCGTGCGTGTGGGGCAGGTGGTCCACGCCCGCGAGGAGCGAGCCGAACATCTTGCGGTTGCTCGCGATGCCGCCCACGGAGATGCCGCCGAAGCCCACGCCGTGGTAGCCGCGCTCGCGCCCGATGAGCCGGGTGCGCCCGCCCTCGCCGCGCATGCGGTGCCAGGCGAGCGCGATCTTGAGGGCGCTGTCCACCGCCTCCGAGCCCGAGTTGCAGAAGAAGACGTGGTCGAGCCGGCCCGGCGCGAGCGCGGCGATGCGCCCGGCGAGCTCGAAAGCGAGCGGGTGCCCCATCTGGAACGCCGGCGCGTAGTCCATCGCCGCGGCCTGGCGCTGGATCGCCTCGACGATGGGCTTGCGGCAGTGCCCGGCGTTGCAGCACCACATCCCCGAGAAGCCGTCGAGGATCCGCCGTCCGTCGTCGGTCGTGTAGTACATGCCCTCGGCCTGCACCACCATGCGCGGCGCCGCCTTGAACTGGCGGTTCGCCGTGAACGGCATCCAGTAGGCCTCGAGGTCCGCGCGCGCGAGCGGCGGCGCATCGGTCGATGGGGCCATCGCAACTCCTCCTCGCAAGATCCCCAATGTACCGCAAGTGCGCGGCCCCACGCGTCGGCGCTGTCCGACCGTCCGGCACGCGGGTGGCCGACAGAGGCGCTCGCCGCGCGGTGGGTAAGGTGGGGTGATTCCGAAAGCGATTCCGGAGACCGAACCATGGACTACCGCAACCTGCTCGCCGGCGCGCTCGCCGCGTGCGCGCTCGGCGCGATTCCCGTCCCGACCCGCGCGGCCGTGGATTTCCGCCTCGACTTCGCGCCCCCGCTTCCGCGCCACGAGGTCGTGCCCGCGCCCCGCCACGGCTGGGTCTGGTCGCCCGGCTACTGGGACTGGCGCCGCGGCCGGTACGTGTGGAGACAGGGGCACTGGGTGCGCGAGCGCCGCGGCTATCACTGGCATCCCGAGCACTGGGCGCGCCGGGACGGGTACTGGGTGCTCGAGCGCGGCGCCTGGCGGCGCGAGCCGTGGGAGCACCGGCGCTTCGCCCGCCGCGACGAGGACCGCGACGGCATCCCGAACCGGCGCGACCGCGACCGCGACGGCGACGGCGTGCGCAACCGGTACGACCGCGCCCCCGACAATCCCTACCGCCGGTAGCGCGTCGCCGGCGGGCGACGCGCGTCCGGGGGGCCAGGCGGCATTTTTCGGCGCCGCGGCGAAAGAACTTCGCGCCGCCGCCGCTTCGCCCGCGCTACGCCCCCGCAACGGCTGGCACGGCGCTTGCAAAGCGTGGGTTGTCGCAATTCCACCACCCCATCACACAGGAGGCATTCCATGGGCAAACTAGCGCCCCTCTTCTTCTCTTCCGTGCTCGTGCTCGCCAGCGGCAGCGCCTTCGCGCTGGGCGACATGCACAAGAACAACAACAAGGCGAACAACGGCAGCGCCACCTCGTCGTCGACCTACGGCAGCAGCTCCGGGAAGGCCGCGTCCGACTCGGGCATGTACGGCAAGTCGACCAGCCAGAACGTGAACGGCAGCGAGTCGCTCAACGCCGGCAGCACCTCGCTCAAGGGCGGCAGCAGCACGCCCAACGACCTGGGCGGCGCCACGGGCGGCTCGGCGAGCGCCGGCGCCTCGACGAGCGCCTCGGGCGACGACGCCGCGGGCGCGAGCTCGGACGACACCTCCGGCATCGCGAAGAAGAAGCAGGTCGCGCGCAACAGCGACCGCTGCGACAGCTCGAAGCACAAGACGCTGCCGAAGGACTGCGAGACCTATTCGGGCACCGGCGCGGCCGCCACGAACAGCACGCAGGGGCAGTCGGGCGCGACCGCCTCGGCGGGCAACGGCGGCTCGGGCGGCGCGTCGAGCGGCTCGGCCCCCGGCGGCAGCGCGGGCAGCAGCCGCTGACGCCTCGCGTCGGCTTCGTCCGACGCGGCGTTCCGGGGACGACCGGCAGTGGGCGCGGTCGTCCCCGGGTTACGTTGACGCTGAGCCAGACACGAACGGAGAAAGACCATGTGGACCCGACGATTGCTCCTGGCGACGCTGGTGGCTGCCGCGGCGATGTCGCTGCCGCGCCACGTGCCCGCCTCGTGGGGCGCCGGGCCGGCGAGCTTCCGCGTGGCGCAGGGCGCGCTGCGCTGAAGCGCGCGCGCGGGCCCGGCCGACCGGCGCCGCGGGCGCCGGTTTTCGTTTCCGGGCGCGCCCGCGCCCACGCGGTGTCAGCCGGGGCCGACCGCACGAAGCGCACCACGCTGGCAGTTGCCGCGAAGCCGCCGCGTTACCTTGGAGCCATGGCTTCGCGCACCCCCACCCTGCGCACGATGAACCCGATGCAGCGGCTCATCTCGGCGGGATTCGCCACCGCGGCGCTCGCCGCCGCCTCGGTGCCCGCGCTCGCGTTCACCCTGTGGCCCGCGGTCGACTTCCCGTGGCACGCCGACGCCGCCGGCCCCGTGGCGGTCCGCGCGAGCGCCGACCCGACGGCGCGCGTCACCGTCCACGACCGCGGCGCCCCCGCGACCCGTCCCGACTCCCGGGCCTGCCCCATCGAGGCCGCTGCCCGGTAGGCCGCCGCCCCCCGAACCTGCTCTTGACCGGCCGGAGACATCCCGCCGGTCGTTTTTTTTTTGTTATCCTTGCGGGCTCCCCTCCGATTCACCTCGCCGGACTCCCGATGGCCCAGTACGTCTACACGATGATCCGCGTGGGCAAGGTCGTGCCGCCCAAGCGCCAGATCCTCAAGAACATCTCGCTCTCGTTCTTCCCGGGCGCCAAGATCGGCCTGCTCGGCCTGAACGGCGCCGGCAAGTCCACGCTGCTGAAGATCATGGCCGGCATCGACAAGGACTACGAGGGCGAGGCGATCCCGATGCCCGGCATCCGCGTCGGCTACCTGCCGCAGGAGCCGCAGCTCGAGCCGGGCCACACGGTGCGCGAGGCGGTCGAAGCGGGCCTGGGCGAGGTCTTCGGCGCGAAGCGGCGCCTGGACGAGGTATACGCGGCGTACGCCGAGCCCGACGCCGACTTCGACAAGCTCGCCGCCGAGCAGGAGCGGCTCGAGAAGGTGCTCGCCTCGGCCGATTCCTCCACGCTCGACACCCAGCTCGAGGTCGCCGCCGACGCGCTGCGCCTGCCGCCGTGGGACCAGAAGGTGGACGTGCTCTCGGGCGGCGAGAAGCGCCGCGTGGCGCTGTGCCGCCTGCTGCTGTCGAAGCCCGACATGCTGCTGCTCGACGAGCCGACGAACCACCTCGACGCCGAGAGCGTGGAGTGGCTCGAGCAGTTCCTCGCCCGCTTCTCCGGCACCGTCGTGGCGGTGACCCACGATCGCTACTTCCTCGACAACGTGGCCGAGTGGATCCTCGAGCTCGACCGCGGAAGCGGCATCCCGTACAAGGGCAACTACAGCGAGTGGCTCGAGCAGAAGCGCGACCGGCTGCAGAAGGAGGAGTCGAGCGAGACGGCGCGCCAGAAGGCGATCAAGAAGGAGCTCGAGTGGGTCCGGCGCAACGCCAAGGGCCGGCAGACGAAGAACAACGCGCGCCTGAAGCGCTTCGAGGAGCTCAACTCGTACGAGTACCAGAAGCGCAACGAGACCGCCGAGATCTTCATCCCGGTGGCCGAGCGGCTCGGCAACGAGGTGATCGAGTTCGCCGGCGTGTCGAAGGCGTACGGCGAGCGCCTGCTCATCGACAACCTCTCCTTCAACGTGCCCCCGGGCGCGATCGTCGGCGTGATCGGCCCGAACGGCGCCGGCAAGTCGACGCTTTTCAGGCTGATCACCGGCAAGGAGAAGCCGGACGCGGGCGAGGTGAGGATCGGACACACCGTCCAGCTCTCCTTCGTGGACCAGACGCGCAAGCTGCCGGACAAGAAGAACGTCTGGGAGGCGATCTCCGACGGCCAGGACATCCTCACGGTGGGCAAGTTCGAGATCCAGTCCCGTGCCTACGTGGGCCGCTTCAACTTCAAGGGGCAGGACCAGCAGAAGCTCGTGGGCAACCTCTCCGGCGGCGAGCGCGGGCGGCTGCACCTGGCCAAGACGCTGCTCGCCGGCGGCAACGTGCTGCTGCTCGACGAGCCGTCCAACGACCTCGACGTGGAGACGCTGCGTGCGCTCGAGGACGCGCTCACGGAGTTCGCGGGCACCGTCATGGTGATCTCCCACGACCGCTGGTTCCTCGACCGCATCGCCACCCACATCCTCGCCGCCGAGGGCGACTCCCAGTGGTACTTCTACCCCGGCAACTACCGCGAGTACGAGGAGGACAAGGTCGAGCGCCTCGGGGAGGAAGCGGCGCAGCCGCACCGGCTGCGCTTCAAGGCCCTCAAGTAGCGCCCGCCGAAAGGGACGGCTACGAGGGCCGGGCGAGGATCGGGTCGTCGCCGCGCACCAGCCGGCGCGCCCGGCGCAGCAGCCGCGCCTCGTCGCTGCCGCTTCCGGCCTCGTGCCCGGCCGCGGGCCTGCGCCGCTCGCCCGCGTACTCGCGCGTGAACTCCGCGCCGAGGAAGAAGACCTGCGCCGAGTAGTACACCCACAGGATCAGCACGACCAGGGTGCCGGCCGCGCCGAAGCTCGAGGCGAGCGAGGCGCGGCTCATGTAAAGGCCGATCAGGTACTTCCCGATCCAGAAGAGGACGGAGGTGACCGCCGCGCCGACCCACACGTCCTCCCACCCGATGTCCGCCGCGGGCAGCACCTTGTAGATCATCGCGAAGAGCAGGGTCACGACGCTGAAGGAGACGCCGAACTCGATCCAGCGCGCGGCGAGGGCGGACCCGCCGAAGAACTGCTGGCCGACGGCCGAGAGGAAGGCGCTCGCCGCCACGGAGGCGAGCAGCAGCGCGCCGATGCCGAGCACCATCGCGAAGGAGAGCAGGCGCGTGCGCACCATCTTGCGCACGCCCGATTGCGCCGGGTGCGCGTGCCAGATCTCGTCGAGGTCGCGCTTGAGCTCGGCGAACACGGTCGTGGTGCCCACGAGGAGGGCCAGCGCGCCCATGGACAGCGAGAAGACGCCGCCGCCCTGCTGCTGCGCGTTGTGCAGCACGTTGGCGATGACGGAGGAGGCCTGCGGGCCGAGGTAGCTGGAGATCTGGCCCATCAGCGCGCCCTGCGCGGTGTCCTTTCCGATCACGAGCCCCGCGATGGCGATGGTCACCAGCAGCAGCGGAGCCAGTGAGAAGAGCGTGTAGAGGGCGAGCGCGGCCCCCTTGCTCGAGGCCCGGTCGTCCGACCATCCCTTCGCGGCGCGCTTGGCCACGCCGCCCACTTGCGACAGTTTCATGTGTTCACCCCGTTGGTTTCTGCACGAGCGGATCGCGGCCCTTCACGATGCGCCAGGCGCGCGCGACCAGCGCATCGGCCTCGCGCGGGAACTCCGAGTTGGCCGCCTGCGGCGGGTGGCGGCGGGAGCCGTGGCGCATCGCGTACTCGTGCGTGAATTCCGCGCCGTAGAAGAAGATGAGCGACGAGTAGTACACCCACAGCACGAGCAGGACCACCGTGCCCGCCGCGCCGTACCAGGACGCGACCACGCTGCGCCCCAGCCACAGCCCGATCGCGAACTTGCCGAGCGAGAAGAGCAGCGCCGTCACGGCCGAGCCCGCCCACACGTCCTCCCATCCCACGTGCGGGCTCGGGAGGATCTTGAAGATGAGGGCGAAGAGCACCGTGAGCACCGCGAGCGAGGAGAGGAAGTCGAGTCCCTGCATCAGCTCCTCGCCCCCGCCCAGCATGCGCCCGAGGTAGCTCAGGACGGCGCTTACCGCGAGCGAGACCACGAGCAGGAAGCCGATCGCCACCACGAGGCCGAAGGACAGGAAGCGCGCGCGCACCAGCGCGAGCACGCCCGAGGCCCTGGCGGCGCGGTAGTTCCACACGCGGTCGAGGTCGTCGCGCAGCTCGGCGAAGACGGTGGTCACCCCGATCACGAGCGTGACCGCGCCGGTGAGCGTCGCCACCAGGCTCGTCTGGCGGGTGCCGGCGGCGTCGAGGATCGCTCCCACGCTGCGCGCGCCGGCGGGGCCCACGAGCTGCGCGACCTGGCCCAGCATCTGGTCGCGCGCGGTGCCCTCGCCCACGACGAGGCCGGCGATCGCGATCACGAGCACGAGCAGGGGACCCAGCGAGAAGAGCGTGTAGAACGCCACGGCCGCGGCCATGCTCGTGGCCTGGTCGCGGCGCCAGGCGAGCGCTGCGCGCTCGAGCATGTCGCCGAAGGCGCGCGGGCTCATGGGCGCGCGGACTCGCGCGCGGCTTTCCCGCCGCCGACCCGGTGCTGCATCGCCATCGCTCGCCCGCCTTCCGTTGTGCTTTGGGAATTCGAGGAAGGCCCCGGCCAGAAGTTTCAGGCGAGCGCCGGGCGGCACGTGCGGCGCGGGCGCGCGCACGCGTTCCCGGCGGCGCGTTCGGCGCGCTCCTACACGGCGCCGGGGGCGGCGCCGACACCTGCGGCGCGCGCGCGAACGTACAGTTTCGCCATGAAGAACGACGAGCGCTTCTTCGCCGACGTCGACCTGCCCTTCCACGTGTGGGTGCGGGAGGGACGCCGCTGGGTGCTGCGCGACGCGCGCACGCGGCTGCAGGGGGCGGGCGCGCAGGGCGGCCCACAGGACCCGCGCGCGCCGGACGCGGCGACGCGGGGCTCGCGCGGCGGCGCCTGAACCGGCCCGCGCGCTACGCCGCGCCCTTGCGCCCCGCGGTGAGGGCCGGCGCCTGCGCGTCGAGGCGCGCGATGCGCAGGCAGGCGCGCATCACGAGGCCGGTGAGCCGTTGCAGCGCCGCGAGCTCGTCCCCGCTCGCGCGCGTGGCGCGATATTCCTCGATGAGGCGCAGGTGCAGGTCCTGCACGTCCACGGCGTCGCGGATGCGCCCCGGGCGCACGCCGTCGGGCAATCGCGCGATCTCCTCGGGCAGCCAGGTGGCCACATGGTCGCGCACGGTGCGCACGACCTCCTCGGCGCTCGCCGCTTGCTCGATCTGCTGCAGGACGTTACCGACCATGGACGCGCCGGGGGTGGCGGCGATGGGTGATTCTGGGGCGCGCATCGCCGGGGCGCTGTAGGCGTGATCGCCATGCGCGCGTAGGAGGCGGCCTACGCCCTTGGAGATCCGGCTACCCAGGCTCCCGGCGTGCGGGAGGGCATCGCGTAGGCGGGCGCCGACGCGGTTTTCGTCCTGCGCACGCACGGCGGCGCGCGCGGCGCCGACACCCGACGCGACCCCGCGGCCGTACAGTCACCTCCACAACCCAGGAGGCGCACATGAACTTCCGCGGCTATCCCCTCGACCGCCCGCGGCTTCCGGCCGCCTGCGGCCCCGCCGGTCCCCGGCAGGCGCACGCCGCCGGCACCTCGCGCGCGGCGCTCGAAGCCCGTCGCGCGGCTCCCCGGGGCGCACGACGGCGCGGGTGAGGGCGTTCGGTCCCCGTCGCGACGCGTCCCGACAGGCGCGTCGGCGCGGGTGAGGTCTCGCTCCCGGGCGTAGGCGCCGGCCTACAGCGCAGGTCGCTACAATGGGGTCGATGCCCGCCGCCTCCGCCCTTCCCGTCCACGCCAACGTCGCCTACCTGCGCATTCCCCGCTTTCCCGCGCTGGGCGTGGCCGCGCAGGCCGCGGCGAAGGCCGCCCTCGAGTCGCGGGTGCGCGCCGTGGTGGCCCGCGAGCCGGAGGACGGTTTCGTCGTGCTCGATGCGGAGGACGGGCTCGCCGTCGTGCTCTACGGCACGGCGCCCCACGCGCTCGACCGCACCGAGGAACTCGTGCGCGAGGCGGGACAAGGCGTGCAGGCGGGGCTCAACCACGGTCCGCTCGCGCTCGCCGGAACCGGCGACGGCGCGCGCGTGATCGGCGACGGCCTCGGGTCGGCCGCGGCCGCCTCCCGCTTCGCCGCGCCCGGCAAGCTCCTCGCCACGCGCGACTTCGCGCGCGCGCTCGAGGTGGACGACCCTTCCCGCGCGCCCGAGCTCGCGCCCGCGGGAGAGTTCACCGACACGCGCGTGCGCCTGCACGCGCTCTATGCGCCCGACCGCCCCGGCGCCGCGGCGCGCGCGCGCCGCGCCTTCCTGCACGCGGCCGGCGGGGTGGTGGCGATCCTCCTCCTCGGGGTGGCCGCACGGCTCACCCAGGCCTGGCTCTTCCCGCCGCCTCCCGCCGTCATCGCGCTCGCCGTCAAGCCGCGCGGCGAGGTGTTCGTCGACGGCGTGTCGAGGGGGCGCACGCCGCCGCTGAAGAGCGTCGAGATACCCGCCGGCAAGCACGTGATATCCCTGCGCCATCCGGGCTTCGCGCCGGTGGACCTGCAGCTCGACCTCAAAGCCGGCGAGCGCATGACCGTCTCCCACACCTTCACCGCGGCCCGCACCGAGCAGAAGGGCGGCTTCTGGCGCGAGCTGCGCCGGCGCTTCGGCGGCTCGTGATGGACGCGGCCCCCGCCACGCTCGGACGCTATCGCGTGCTCGCCGAGCTGGGGCGCGGCGCGATGGGCATCGTCTACCGCGCCGAGGACACCACGCTCGGGCGCGAGGTGGCGGTGAAGACGATCGCGCTCACGGGCGGGCGCGACGAGCGCGACACGCACGAGGGGCGCTTCCTGCAGGAGGCGCGCGCGGCCGGGCGCCTGAGCCACCCGGCGATCGTCACGATCTACGAGATGGGCCGCGAGGGCGACGTCGCGTTCATGGCGATGGAGCTGCTCGAGGGCGCCGACCTGCGCGCCCTCATCCGCGAGGCGACGCTCGCGCCGGCGCACGCGCTGGAGATCGCCGCGGCGGTGGCCGACGGGCTCGCGTTCGCGCACGAGCGCGGCGTCGTGCACCGCGACGTGAAGCCGGGCAACATCATGGTGCTCGGCGACGGGCGCGTGAAGATCATGGACTTCGGCATCGCGCGGCTGCAGGAGCCGACGGTGAAGACCCAGACCGGCGTGCTGCTCGGCTCCCCGCAGTACATGGCGCCCGAGCAGATCGTGGGCCAGCCGGTGGACCACCGCGCCGACATCTTCTCCCTGGGCCTCGTGCTCTACGAGATGCTCACCGGCGAGAAGCCCTTCGCCGGCGAGGACATTCCCGAGCTCACGTTCAAGGTCGCCAACCTCGCGGCGCGCCCCCCCAGCCACCTCGCCCCGCACCTGCCCGCGGTGGTCGACTACATCGTCGCCCGCGCCCTGCGCAAGAAGCCCGGCGAGCGCTACGCGAGCGCGGCGGAGATGTCCCGGGACCTGCGCGCGGCGCTGCCCGAGGTGCGGGCGGCCGAGGGCGCGTGGCGCGAGCGCGCCGCGGCGGCCACGCGGCCGCAAGCGGGGGCCGCCGGGCCCGACCTCATGCTCGCGACCACGGGCGCCGCAGGCGCCGATGAGGACGCGCCCGCGCTGCGCGCCTCGCCCCGCTTCGACTCGCGCGCGGGCCTCGCGCGACTCGCCGTCCTTCCCGCCGACGCGACCGCCGAGCGCTCGCGCGCCGGGTGGACGATGCCACTGCGCCGCGCCCCGCGCCGCATTCCGCGCACGCGCTGGCTCACCGCCGCCGCCTACCTCCTCGCCCTCGCCGCGGCGCTCGCCATCGTGCTCCTGTAGCGATCGACGCGGGCCCGACGGCGCCCCGCGCGGGCTGCTCTTCCCCGAGCCTCGCCGGCTCGCGCGGCTGGATCTACGTGACGAACATCGCGCTGGGCGCTCACCGCCCCCGCGGGCGACGAGCCCGAGGAGGACGTCTCGCGCTGGACCATCGCGCGCTTGCGCCCGCGCTGAAGCGGTACGAAGCATCCCACGCGCGATGCCGGAAATGTCCTACCGCAGCGCGGGAGTTTCTGTGTGGCGCGGGGCCATGGGCGGGACTAGATTCGTGGCAGGTTCATCACCACACGAGAGAGAGCGCCATGAAGCAGAAGATCGAGCCACGCCGGCGTGCCAAGCTCCCGCCCATCCTCGACATCGACGAGGAAGACACCACCATGGACGTGCAGGCCTGGAGCCGGCCGCGCTGGTCGGCCGACGACGACGCCCCGGGCGGGCTGCAGCTCGACGACTGGCCCACCGAGTTCGACGACTGACGGCGCGGGCCGAACAGCCTATGGGGCGCGGCAAACGTCGTGCCGGGAGCCCGATCGAAGCTGCAATGCGATCGGAAAGGATGCTCCCATGCGAAAACCCGCGCCTCTTCTCCCCCTGACCGCGCTCGCGGTCGCCCTCGCCGCGTTGCCGGCGCATGCGCGAACGTCCGCCGCCGCGGGCGGCGCTGCCGCCTCCGGGGCCGCGACGAGTGGCGCCGCGGCCCGGACTCCATCCCCAACGACGCCGGCGTCTTCCGGCACGGCGAGCGGCACCGCCCTCGGCGCCGGATGCGTCGGCACCCTCGGCAGCACCTGCACCGCGACCACGACGAAGAGCGCCGCCGAGCCGAGCGCGGCGAGCGGCTTCGCCGCGCCGTCGCAGACGGCCGAGCCGTTCGCCTCCGCCCCGGCGCCGGCGGCGAGCGTTTCCCAGGGCGCCGGCGCGTCCACCGCGAACGCGCCCAACGCGCAATCCGGCGCCACGCTCGAGACGACGCCCAACGCGTCGTCCTTCGGTCCCGGCTCGTCCTTCGCCAACGACAGCGGCAACGCCGCGCTCGGCCAGTCGCCCGGCCAGACGTCCCTGGGCACCGCGGTCGGCAATGAGCCCTCGGGGCTCGACGTCGGCAGCGCCACCCTCGGCACGGGCAACGCGCCCGGCGGCGGCCCGGTCGTCTTCGATCCCGCCACGGGCGCCTTCGTGAACGGCAACGGCACCGTCGTGCCGGAGGGCGGCGGGGTGATCGGCGGCGGCTCCGCCGGCACCGCGGGCGCGATGGTGAACGGCGTGGGCTCGCGCGGGGGCGCGGGGACGGTGATCGCCTCGCCTGCGCGGCCGCGCACGCCCGTGCTGAACGAGGTCGCGCGCGCCGAGCAGCGGCGGCTCGTCGCGCGCCGCGCCCGGGGCGGCTCCCCCGGCGTGGTCGGCATCGCCCCGCGCACCGACGTCGACCGCACCGACGAGATGCCCGACGATCCGATCATCCGCTACTGACCCGGTCCGCCCGCCGCGCGATCGCCGGCGCCGCGGCGGCGGCGGCGATCCCGCGGCCGCGACGGGCCCTCCGACGCGGGGGGTAACGCCGTCCTACGCCGGGGTCGCATATCGCGCCTTGAAATGATCCGCCCGGACGACTGGGGCGACCGCGCGAGCTTCCCATTGGCCCCGCACCATGCGGCACATGTGACCCGATTCCCGGAGACCCGGAGCCCATGTACGCACAGGAAATTCGACCGCTACTCGCCGAGCACGCCCGCCTGCTCGTGCCCGCCGACCAGATCGACGACGACGCCGACCTCTACCAGGCGGGGCTCACGTCGCTCGCCACGGTGAACCTGATGCTCGCGCTCGAGGAGCACTTCGACGTGGAGTTCGCCGACCGCATGCTCGGGCGCAGGACCTTCGGCTCGATCCGCGCGCTCGCGGAGGCGATCGAGGAGCTGCGCGCCGGGCAGGACCAGACCCAGACCTCGGAGTGAACCCATGAACGTCGCCATTCGCGCCATCGCCCCCGCCCGGCCGGACTTCGCCACCCTGCTCGCGCGGGTGCACGACCTCGGGCGCGAGTCGGTCGCGCCCCACGCCGACGCGGTCGACCGCGCCGCGCGCTTCCCCGCCGAGGCCTTCGAGGCGCTGCGCGCCGAGCGGCTCCTCGGCGCCTACGTCCCGGCCGAGCTGGGCGGCCTGGGCCTGGACGTGGCCCAGGTGGCCGCGCTGTGCGAGGCCCTGGGCCACTACTGCGCCTCCACCGCGATGATCTTCGCGATGCACCAGATCCAGGTCGCGTGCATCGTGCACCACGCGCTCGACGCACCCTTCTTCCGCGACTACGCTCGGGAGCTCGCCGCGCGCCAGTACCTGCTCGCCTCGGCGACGACCGAGCTCGGCATCGGCGGCGACGCGCGCTCGAGCATCTGCGCGGTGAAGGTCGAGGACGGGCGCTTCACGCTGGACAAGCAGGCGCCCGTGATCTCCTACGGCGCTCAGGCCGACGCGATCCTCGTCACCTGCCGCAGCTCCGAGGAGGCCCCGCGCAGCGACCAGGTGCAGGTGCTCGTGCGGCGCGAGGACGCGACGCTGCGCCAGCTCTCGCAGTGGGACACGCTCGGCTTCCGCGGCACCTGCAGCCCCGGGTTCGAGGTGAAGAGCGCGGGAGACGCGCGCCAGATCCTTCCCGTGCCCTACGCGCAGATCCACGCGCAGACCCAGCACCCGTTCGCCCACGTGGTGTGGGCCTCCCTGTGGCTCGGCCTCGCCGCCGACGCCATGCACCGCGCCCGCGCCGCGGTGCGCGCCGAGGCGCGCAAGAGCCCGGGCACGGTGCCGATCTCGGCCACGCGGCTCGCGGAGGCCGACCTCGCGCTCGGCACGATGCGGGCCACCGTGCACGGCACGCTCGAGGAGTACCGCCGGCTGCTGGCCGCGGGCGACCCCGACGCCTTCGGTGCCTTCCCGTTCGTGATCCGCGTGAACAACCTCAAGCTCACCGCCTCGCAGCTCGTCGCCGACATCGTCGCGCGCGCGATGGTGATCTGCGGGATCGCGGGCTACCGCAACGACTCGAAGCTCTCCCTCGGGCGCCACCTGCGCGACGCGACCGGGGCGGGGCTCATGGTCAACAACGACCGCATCCTCGGCCAGAACGCCGCGATGCAGGTCGCACTCAGGGAGGGCTAGCCGATGTGCGTATTCCAGGCGGAGCACGCGGACCTCGCGATGCCCACGGGCGAGGCGTACCGCGCCTACCTCGGCGAGCTGCTCGACGCGCGGCTGCTGCTGCCCACCGGCGTGGACGGCGTCTACGGGCGCGGCACGGACTTCGAGCGCGTGATCGAGGGCTTCGACGCGCACGTGGCGCGGGCGGGCGCGGAGGAGTCGCCCGAGGTGCTGCGCTTCCCGCCGATGTTCAACCGCGCGCACTACGAGCGCATCGACCACATCCACAACTTCCCGGACCTCATGGGCTCGGTGCACACCTTCACCGGCGGCGAGCGCGAGCACCGCGCGATGCTCGGGAAGTTCGAGCGCCGCGAGGACTGGAGCCGGGACCTGGCGCCCGCCGAGGTGATGCTCACCCCGGCGATCTGCTATCCGCTCTATCCGACGCTCGACGGCGCCACGCTGCCGGCGGGCGGCCGGCGGGTGGACCTGCAGGGCTACGCCTTCCGCCACGAGCCCTCGAAGGACCCGGCGCGCATGCAGATCTTCCGCATGCACGAGTTCGTGCGCCTGGGCTCGCCCGCCGAGGCGCTCGCCCACCGCGACCGCTGGCTCGAGCGCGGCGGCGAGATCTTGCGCGACGTGGGCCTGGAGGTGCGGCCCGTGGTGGCGAACGACCCGTTCTTCGGCCGCGGCGGCAAGGTGCAGAAGGCGATGCAGCGCGAGCAGAACCTCAAGTACGAGTTCGTGATCCCCATCTGCTCCGAGGAGAAGCCGACCGCGATCGGTTCGTGCAACTACCACCTCGACCACTTCGGCGCGGCCTTCGGCATCCGCACCGACGACGGGGCGGTGGCCCACAGCGCCTGCGTGGGCTTCGGGCTCGAGCGCATCGCGCTCGCCCTCTTCCGGACCCACGGCCTGGACGTGGGCGCCTGGCCGCGGCACGTGCGCGATGTACTCGCCCTCGACCGATAGCGCGCCCGGCCTGCTCGAGGCGGACCGCGCGAGACGCGAACGCCCGCGCCGCGCGCGGGTCGCGGCCCTCGACCCGGCCACCTATCGCCGCCACGCGATCCACGGCGAGGACCGCGTCTGGGCTGAGACCAACTGCTACACCGACCTCATGGTGGAGCTCGTGCACGGGCTGGGCTTCGAGCCGGCGGCCATGCTGCCCTTCACGCTCGGCGTCGACTTCGAGGGCGACCAGTGGACGTTCTTCAAGCCGCCGGCGTGCGACCTGGCCGAGCTCTACGGGTTCGACATCCAGGAGCTGGCGATCTGGCGCCCGCTCGTGGAGCACGTGGCCGAGCAGGTGGACGCGGGCCGCCCGGTGCTGGTCGAGCTCGACGCCTGGTTCCTGCCCGACACGACGGGCACCGCCTACCGCAGCGCGCACGTGAAGACCACCGTCGGCGTGAACGACATCGACGTGGGACGACGCCGGCTGGGCTACTTCCACAACGCGGGCTACTTCGCGCTCGAAGGCGAGGACTTCGCCGAGGCCTTCCAGCTCGCCGGCGCGCCCCACGAGCGCGTGCTGCCGCCCTACGTGGAGTACCTCAAGTGGCGCTCGGGCTTCGCGCCGCCGCGCGGCGCCGCGCTCGCCGAGGCCTCGGTCGCGATCCTGCGCCGGCACGTGGCGCGCATGCCGCGCGACAACCCGTTCCCGCGCTTCCGCGAACGCTTCGCCGCCGAGCTCGAGGCGATGCTCGGCGCCGACCTCGCGCGCTTCCACGCGTACTCGTTCGCGAACCTGCGCCAGTACGGCGCGTGCTTCGAGCTCGCCGAGACGCACCTGCGCTGGCTCGCCGGGCACGGGGTCGACGGGCTCGAGGCGCCGGCGCTGGCGCTGCGCCACATCGCCGAGACCGCCAAGGCGTTCCAGTTCCAGCTCGCCCGGGCGATGACCCGGCGCAAGCCCCTCGACCTCGCGCCGGTGGGCGCCATGGCCGCGCAGTGGACACTCGCCGCCGACGCGCTGCACGCGCGCTTCGGCTGAAGGGTCCATGGCGCGGATCCCGTCCCCGGCCCTCCCCGGCACGCAGCGCATCCTCCCGCTCGAGGCGGGCTGGCGGCTCGCGCGCACGCCGGCCGGCGCGTGCGCCGACCCCGCCGGCCTGCCCCGGGACGAGGCCGCGTGGCGCGAGGCGCCGGTGCCGGGCACCGTGGCCGCCGCGCTGGGCGAGGACGCGGCCGCGTGCGACTGCGACGCCGACGACTGGTGGTACCAGGTGCGCTTCGCCGGGCCCGAGCGCGCGCCCGGGGCGCGCTGGTACCTGCGCTTCGACGGGCTCGCCACGCTCGCCGAGGCGTGGCTCAACGGCCGGCCGATCCTCGCCTCCCGCAACATGTTCGCCGCGCACCGCGTCGACGTGACGGGGCTGCTCGCGGGCGAGAACACGCTCGCGATCCGCTTCGCCTCGCTCACGGCGGCGATGGCGCCCAAGCGAGCGCGGCCGCGCTGGCGCACCGCCCTCGTGGCGCGCCAGGAGCTGCGCTGGTTCCGCACGACGCTGCTGGGCCGCATCCCCGGCTGGGCGCCCGCCCCCGCGCCGGTCGGGCCCTGGGGGCCGGTCGCGCTCGAGCCCGTCGAGCGCCTCGCGCTGGACGGATTGCGGCTGCACGCGCGCCTCGAGGCCGGCGAGCCGCGGCTGGACATTTCCGCCACGGTCCACGTCCTCGGCGACGGCACGCTCGAGGCCGCGCGCGTGCGCGTGGACGGCGAGGCGCGCGCGCTCGCCCTCGCGCCCGGACAGCCCGCGCGCGTGCAGGGCGCGCTCGCCTTCCCCGGCGTGGCGCCCTGGTGGCCCCACACCCACGGCACGCCGCACCTCGCGCGCTGCCAGCTCGAGCTGCGAGTGGCCGGCGAGTGGCACGCCGTGGACTGCGGAGCCGTGGGCTTCCGCACGGTCGCGCTCGACGAGGCCGACGGGCGCGTGCGCTTCCTCGTGAACGGCGTGCCCGTCTTCTGCCGCGGCGCCTGCTGGACGCCGCCCGATGTGCGTACCCTGCGCGCCGCGCCCGCCGTGCTGCGCGAGGAGCTCGAGCGCGCCCGCGACGCGGGCCTGAACATGCTGCGCGTGGGCGGGACCATGGTGTACGAGAGCGACGCGTTCTACGCGCTGTGCGACCGCCTCGGCATCCTCGTCTGGCAGGACTTCATGTTCGCGAACATGGACTACCCGTTCGGCGACGCGGCCTTCCGGGAGGAGGCCGACGCCGAGGTGCGCCAGCAGCTCGCGCGCCTGCATCGCCACCCCTGCATCGCCGCCTATTGCGGCGGCAGCGAGATCGCGCAGCAGGCGGCGATGCTGGGGCTCGCGCCCGAGCAGTGGAGCGACCCGTTCTTCCGCGAGGCGCTGCCCGCCCACTGCGCGCGCGAGCACCCGGGCGTGCCGTACTTTCCCGCGACGCCCTGGGGCGGCGCGCTGCCCTTCCACGTCGGCACCGGCATCTCGCACTACTACGGCGTCGGTGCCTACCGCCGACCCCTCGCCGACGTGAAGTCCGCGCGGGTGCGCTTCGCCGCCGAGTGCCTCGGCTTCGCGAACGTGCCGGACGCGGAGACGATCGAGCGCGCCTTCGGCACCGCCACGCCGGCGCCGCACCATCCGCGCTGGAAGGCGGGCGAGCCGCGCGACACCGGCGCCGGGTGGGACTTCGAGGACATCCGCGACCACTACCTGCGCGAGCTCTTCGGCGTCGACCCCTTCGCGCTGCGCAGCCGCGACCTCGCGCGCTACTACGCGCTGTCCCGGGTGGCGAGCGCCGAGGCGATGCGCCGCGTCTTCGCGGAGTGGAGGGCGCCGGCGAGCGGCTGCGGCGGGGCGCTCGTGTGGTTCTACCGCGACCTCGTGCCCGGCGCCGGCTGGGGCATCGTCGACGCGACGGGGCGGCCGAAGGCGGCGTACTGGTACCTCAAGCGGGCGTGGTCGCCGCGGGGCATCCACCTCACCGACGAGGGCCTCGACGGGCTGGCGATCCACGTCGTGAACGACGCGCCCGAGCCGCTCGCCGCGGTGGTGGAGCTCGAGATGCTCGAGGCGGGAGAGCGCGCCGTCGACGCCGCGCGGCGCCCGATCGAGGTGCCGGCGCGCTCGACGATCACGCTGCAGGCCGACGCGCTGCTCGGCTACTTCTCGGACTGCACCTCGGCCTACCGCTTCGGCCCGCCGCGCCACGACGTGATCGCCGCACGCCTCGCGACGCCGGACGGGCAGACGATCGCGGAGGATTGGTACTTCCCGCTCGGGATGGACCTGCCGGTGCGCCAGGGCGCCACGATCGAGGCGCGCGCGCGCTGGCGCGGCGATGGCCGGGTCGAGACGTGGCTGCGCAGCGGGGTCTTCCTGCAGGCCGTGGCCCTCGTCGCGCCCGGTTTCGCGCCGGACGACAACCACTTCCACCTCGCGCCCGGACGGGCCCGGCGCATCGTCTTCACGCCGCGCGATCCGGCCGCGCGGCGGTTCCGCGCGCACCTCGAGGCGCTCAACCTCGCCCGGCCCGTGGCGCTGCGCGCCGAGCGCGAGCACGAGCCGATGGAGAAGGCGGCCGAATGAAGCGCGACGAGATGGTGCTGGCGCCCGAAGTGCGCGCCCCCGGCGCCGAGCCCGCCGTGCGCCGCGAGCCGCTCTACCTGCCGCCCGGCACGCCGCAGGCGCACCGCGCCCTCTTCGCGTGGTACCACGCCGCCCCCGCGGCCGCGGCGCGCGACGCGGTCGCGGTGATCTGCCCGCCGGTGGGCTCGGAGTACACGCGCTCGCACCGCTCGCTGCGCCACCTCGCCGACCGACTCGCGCGCGCGGGCATCCCCGCCCTGCGCTTCGACTACGACGGCATCGGCGACTCCCCGGGCGACGACCTCGACGCGGCGCGCCTCGCGGCGTGGACGGCCAGCGTGCAGAGCGCGATCGCGCACGCGCGCCGCCTGGCCGGGTGCGCGCGCGTGTGCCTCGTCGGCGTGCGCCTCGGCGCCACCCTCGCCGCGCTCGCCGCGCGCGAGGCGGGGGTCGAGCACCTCGTGCTGTGGGAGCCGTGCGTGAAGGGCCGGCGCTACGTGCGCGAGCTGCAGGCGCTCGCGGCGAGCGCCGAGCGCGCCGCGAGCGACCTCCCGGGCGCGATCGAGAGCGCGGGCTTCGTCACGACCGGCGAGACGCTCGACGGCCTGCGGGGCCTCGACCTGGCCCGCGAGGACCTGCGCGTGCGCGGGCGCGTGCTCCTCGCGCAGCGCGACGACCTGGCGGGCGACCCGGCCCTGCCCGCGCGCCTCGTGGCGTGCGGCGTGCCGCACGACGTGCTCCGCCTGCCCGGATGGGCGGGCATGATGGCCGAGCACCAGTTCACCGTCGTTCCCGACGCGGCCCTCGATGCGATCGTCGCGTGGATCGCCCGGCAGGCGCCGGCGCGGCCCGGGCGCTGCGCGCCGGCCGGCGGCGGCGAGTCCGGCCCGGTCGCCGTCGCCCCCGGCGTGGAGGAGATGGCGTGCCGCTTCGGCGCCGACGGGCACCTCTTCGGCATCCTCGCGCGCCCCACGGGCGCGGCCGGGGACGACGCGCGCCCCGCCATCGTGCTGTGCAACGCCGGCGCGGCGCACCACGTGGGCCCCAACCGGCTGTACGTGACGCTCGCGCGCCGGCTCGCGGCCCTCGGCTTCGCCTCGCTGCGCTTCGACCTCGAGAGCCTGGGCGACAGCGTGAACCGCGTGAGCGCGCGCGAGAACTACCCGTACCCCCACCAGGCGACCGGCGACACGCGTTCGGCGATCGAGCATCTGCGCGATCGCCACGGATACCGGCGCTTCGTGCCGCTCGGCCTGTGCTCCGGCGCGCACACCGTCTTCCACGCCGGCCTCGAGCTCGCCGACCTGCCGATCGCCGAGGTGGTCCTCGTGAACCCGATGCAGTTCTACTGGGAGGAGGGCATGAGCCTCGACAC
Organism: uncultured beta proteobacterium; assembly: GCA_963741815.1. Classification (GTDB taxonomy): domain Bacteria; phylum Pseudomonadota; class Gammaproteobacteria; order Burkholderiales; family Usitatibacteraceae; genus Usitatibacter. The sequence goes on along the minus strand of CAVUJI010000001.1, from coordinate 618,675 downwards.
CTCGCGCCGCTTCGAGGACATGGTGCAGTACCGCAAGTCGATGCGCGACCCGCGCCGCTGGCTCAAGCTGCTGCGCGGGGACGTGGACTTCCGGCGCCTCTTCGAGGTGGCGCTGGCGTGGCCGGGCACCGTCGCGCGCACCTACGGCGACGCCCTGCGCGAGCTCGTCCTGCCGCACGCCGGACCGCGCCTCGCCCGCGACCTGAAGGCGCTCTTCGCGATGGGCCGGCCGATGGCGCTCTACGTCTCGGAAGGCGACCCCGGCCGCGACGTGCTGATGGCCGGCGCCAAGCTCACCGCGACCCGGGCGATCCGGCGCGGCGACATCCGCCTCGAGATCATCCCCGGGGCCGACCACACCTTCTCGCAGTGGAAGCCCCGCAACGACCTGCTCGCGCGGCTGGCCGCGCACCTCGAACGCACCCATGGCGGTGCTGTCCTACAGGAGGACCGGCGCGATCCTACGGCGCCGTAGCCGCGCCCGGATTACCGTGGTGGCACCGTCGACGAGGCCCGCGATGCACGAACAGGAACAGTACGAATGCTTCGGAGTGCCCCCCCACGTCTGCGTGGAGACCGAAGGGTGGAGCGCTCCCCGGCCGGCCGGCTGGAGCCGCCGCAACTGGGTGCTGCGCGAGGCCGCGCTCCTCGGCGCCGAGGCGATTCCCTCGTCGCCCCTCGCCGAGGACGGGCCCGGCGCCGCCTAGGCCTCCCGCCTGCCGCGCCCCGCGCCCTCCGCCCCCTTCGCCCCCCCGCCGCCTAGGCCTCCCGCCTGCCGCGCCCCGCGCCCTCCGCCCCCTTCGCCCCCCCGCGCCCACGCCGGGGACCACTTCCCGCTAGCATCCTCCCTCACGCCCCCGCGGCCGCCGTCGCCCGGCGGGAACGCGGCGCGCCCGCCGTTCATCGAATGGCGCGACAGGAGGATGGAGCCATGCATGGGCAAGCCAGTACCGCGGTCGCGGCGGCATCGCCGGACCTTCCCGACGCCGAGCTCGCGCGCCGCGTCGCCGGGGGCGACGAGGCGGCGTTCCACCGTCTCATGCGCCGCCACAACCGCACGCTCTTCCGCACCGCCCGCGCGATCCTGCGCGACGACGCCGAGGCCGAGGACGCGCTCCAGGAGGCATGGCTGCAGGCCTGGCGGGCGATGGGCAGCTTCCGCGGCGAAGCGAAATTGTCGACCTGGCTCGTGCGCCTCACCGCGAACGTGGCCATCGGCCGGCTGCGGCGCATCCGCCGCGGCGCGGAGGTGATCGTCGTGGGCGACGAGCCCGACGAGCGCGCCCACGAGCCGGGGGCGGAGGCGGGCGCGCAGCCGGAGCGCTCCGCGCTGCGCGCCGAGGCGCGCGCGCTCATGGAGCGGCGCATCGACGGCCTGCCCGAGGCGTTCCGCACGGTCTTCATGCTGCGCGCGGTGGAGGAGATGAGCGTGGAGGAGGTGGCCGCCAGCCTCGGCATCCCGGAGGCGACGGTGCGCACGCGGCTGTTCCGCGCCCGCGCCCTGCTGCGCGCCTCCCTCGCCCAGGACCTCGACCTCGCCACCGAGGACGCCTTCGCCTTCGCCGGCGCGCGCTGCGACCGCATCGTCGCGCGGGTGTTCGCGCGCCTGCACGATCCGCCCCCGCAGCTCCCGCCCCACGGCGGCTAGCGCCGCCGCCACGGCTTCGGTCCGCGCGACACCGCACAAGCTCGCGCGCTTCCCACCAGGAGTCACTCCATGTCCTTTTTCGCCTTCGCGAAAGACCCTTCCCTGCGCCTCGCGCGCCGCCGCTTCGTCGCCGGATCCGGCCTGCTGCTGTCCGGCACGGCCGTGGCGCTGCTCTCCGGGCGCGAGGCGCTCGCCCGCGGCGCCGGCACCGCCGCCGACGCCGACGTGCGCATCCTCAATACCGCGCTCGCCGCCGAGCACGAGGCCGTCGCCGCCTACGCCGTGGGCGCCGAAAGCGGCCTGCTGCAAAAGCCGGCGCTCGCGCTGGCCCTCACGTTCCAGGGGCACCACAAGGCCCACGCCGAGGTGCTCGCGCGCACCGTCGAGAAGCTGGGCGGCCGTCCGGTGCCCGCGAAGGCGCACTACACCTTCCCGGTCGAAACCCTCCATGCGCAAGCCGACGTGCTCGGGTTCGCCGCCTCGCTCGAGAAGGGCGCGGTGAGCGCCTATCTCGGCGCCGTGCCGGTGTTCCACGACCGCGACCTCGCGAAGGCCGCCGCGAGCATCCTCGGCGACGAGGCGATGCACTGGGCGGTGCTGCGCCACGCGCTCGGCCAGGCACCGGTGCCCGATGCGTTCGTGGCGTAGCGCGGCCACGCTCGTCCTCGCGCTGCTCGGCGCGCCCGCGGCCCATGGGGCGGGCGACCCCGCGCGGGGACGGGCGATCTACGAGCGCTGCGCCGGCTGCCATGCGCTCGCCTACGACCGCACCGGGCCGCGCCATTGCGGCCTGCTCGGGCGGCGCGCGGGCAGCGTGCCCGGATTCCCGTACTCCGAGGCGATGCGCCGCTCGGGAATCACCTGGACGGCGTCCACGCTCGATCGCTTCCTCGCCGACCCGATGGCCGCCGTGCCCGGCACCGCCATGGGCTACGCGGGCGTGAAGGACGCCGCCGAGCGCGCCGACCTCATCGCGTTCCTCGCCGCCGCCGACGCCGGCCCGGCGTGCAAGGGCCGGTAGCGCTCGCGCCGGGGCCGCCCGTCGGCGCACGCGGTATCCTGCGGGGATGGACGATCGCGTGGACAAGGACGCGCCGCTCGTCGAGGACATCCGCCTGCTCGGGCGCGTCCTCGGCGAGATGATCCGCGCCTACGAGGGCGAGGAGGCGTTCGCGCGCGTGGAGGAGATCCGCCGCCTCGCGGTTGCGAGCCGCCGCCTCGAGGACACCGCCGCGCGCGAGCGCCTGTCGCGCACGCTCGACGGGCTCAGCACCGCGCAGGCCGTCGGCGTGATCCGCGCCTTCAGCTACTTCTCGCAGCTCGCCAACATCGCCGAGGACCGGCACCACATCCGCCGCCATCGCGACAACCGGCGCGAGGGCCGCCCGCCGCTGGCCTCGACCGTGCGCGGGCTTTTCGCGGAGGCCGCCGCACGGGGCCTGCGGCGGGAGGAGGCCGCCCGGCGCCTCGTGCCGATCCGCGTGCGGCCCGTGCTCACCGCGCACCCCACCGAGGTGCAGCGCAAGAGCAACCTCGACCGCCAGCTCGCCATCGCCGAGGTCCTCGCGCGCCTGGACGCGCCCGACGCGCTGCCCGAGGAGAGCGAGGCGGCGATCGAGCGCCTGCGCCGGCTCGTGGCGACCCTGTGGCAGACGCGGATGCTGCGCTCGGTGAGGCTGGGCGTGGGCGACGAGATCGAGAACGCGCTCGCCTACTTCGGGTACTCGTTCCTCGAGACGGTGCCGGCGCTGCTGGCGGACATCGAGGACGCGATCGCCGCGCTGCCCGGCACGGGCCCGCGTCCCGACCTCCCGCCGGTGGTCGCGGTGGACAGCTGGGTGGGCGGCGACCGCGACGGCAACCCGTTCGTGACCGCCGCGATGCTCGAGGCGGCGTTCCAGCGCCAGGCCGAGCGCGCGTTCGACCACTACTTCGAGGAGGTGCACGCGCTGGGCTCGGAGCTGCCGATCGCGGGGCTGCTCGCGCGCGTGTCGCCCCAGCTGCTGCACCTCGCGGCGACCTCGCCCGACCGCTCGCCGCACCGCGCCGACGAGCCGTACCGGCGCGCGCTGACCGGCATCTACGCGCGGCTGGCGGCCACCGGGCGCATGCTGGGCCTCAAGCACGAGCACCGCACCGCGCTGGGCGATGCCAGGCCGTACGCGGCGCCGTCGGACTTCCTCGTGGACCTCGACACGCTCGACGCGAGCCTGCGCCTGGGCGGCAGCGCGCTGCTCGCCGACGGCAGGCTGCGCCGGCTGCGCAAGGCCGTGCGCGCCTTCGGCTTCCACCTCGCCACGGTCGACCTGCGCCAGAACTCGATCGTGCACGAGGCGGTGGTCGCGGAGCTGCTGCGCGAGGCCGGCGTGGCGGCCGACTACGCCGCGCTCGACGAGGCCGGGCGCCGGGCGGTGCTGCTCGAGGAGCTGGCCTCCCCGCGCATGCTGCGCTCGGCCTTCGCCCGGTACTCCGAGCGCGCGCGCGACGAGCTCGCCATCTTCGAGGCCGCCGCCGCCATGCACGCGCGCTTCGGCCCGGAGTCGATCCGGCAGTACGTGATCTCGAAGGCCGAGGACGTCTCGGACCTCCTCGAGGTGGCGGTGCTGCTGAAGGAGGCCGCGCTCGTGACGCCGGGCGCCTCGCCCAACGCCCGGCTGCAGATCGTGCCGCTCTTCGAGACCATCGACGACCTCGCGCGCGCGCCCGAGACGATGCGCGCCTGGTTCGACTGCCCCGCCTCCCGCAGCCTCGTCGCCTCGCTCGGCGACACGCAGGAGGTGATGCTGGGCTACTCGGACAGCAACAAGGACGGCGGCTACGTCACCTCGAACTGGGAGCTGTACAAGGCCGAGACCCGGCTGGTCGAGGTGTTCCGCGCCGCGGGCGTGCGCCTGCGCTTCTTCCACGGCCGCGGCGGCACCGTGGGCCGCGGCGGCGGGCCGAGCTACGAGGCCATCCTCGCGCAGCCGCCCGGCAGCGTGCAGGGGCAGCTCGGCTCACCGAGCAGGGCGAGGTGATCGCGGGCAAGTACGCCAACCGCGAGCTCGCCCGGCGCAACCTCGAGGCGCTCTTCGCGGCCACGGTGCGCGCGACCTACGACGACACGCCCACCGCCGAGCTCGGGGCGTTCGAGGCGGCGATGGAGGAGTTCTCCGCCGACGCGATGGCCGCGTACCGCGACCTCGTGTACGGCACCGAGGGCTTCCTCGAGTACTTCCGCGCGACCACGCCGATCGTCGAGATCAGCGACCTCAACATCGGCTCGCGCCCCGCCTCGCGCAGGAAGTCGCTGCGCATCGAGGACCTGCGCGCGATCCCCTGGGTGTTCTCCTGGGCCCAGTGCCGCGTGATGCTGCCGGGATGGTACGGCTTCGGCGCGGCCGCGCGCGCGTTCGTCGCCCGGCGCGGCGAGCCGGGACGCGAGCTGCTCCGGCGCATGTGGCGCGAGTGGCCGTTCTTCGCCGCCATGCTCTCGAACCTCGACATGCTGCTCGCGAAGGCGGACCTGTCGGTGGCGGCGCGCTACAAGGAGCTGCTCGCCGACGCGCGCCTGGCCGACGCGATCTTCGGGCGCATCCGCTCGGAGTTCGACGCGACGACCGCCGCGCTCCTCGACATCACGGGCGCGGGCGGCTTCCTCGCCTCGAACCCCTCGCTCGCGCGCTCGATCCGCAACCGCTTCCCCTACCTCGATCCGCTCAACCACCTGCAGCTCGAGCTGCTTCGCCGCCACCGCGCCGGCAGCACCGACGAGCGGGTGAAGCGCGGGATCCACATCTCGATCAACGGCCTCGCCGCGGGGCTGCGCAATTCGGGCTGACGCGATGGCCGCGCCGCTGGATCCCGACGAGCTGGCGCGCATCCGCGCGGCGACGCTCGCCCACTACGACGCGAACGCCGAGGCGTTCCGGGAAGGCACCCTCGGGCACGACGTGTCGCAGAACATCGCGACGCTGCTGCGCCACATCGAGGGCGCGCCGCCGTTTCGCATCCTCGACTTCGGCTGCGGGCCCGGGCGCGACCTCGCGGCCTTGCGCCGCCTGGGCCATGCGCCCGTCGGCCTCGAGGGCTCCGCGCGGCTGGCCGCGATGGCGCGCGAGGACACCGGATGCGAGGTGTGGGAGCAGGACTTCCTCGCCCTCGACCTGCCGCACGGGCGCTTCGAGGGGATCTTCGCCAACGCCTCGCTCTTCCACGTGCCCGCGCAGGAGCTGCCGCGCGTGCTCGGCGAGCTGCGCGCCGCGCTCGTGCCGCGGGGCGTGCTCTTCACCTCGAACCCGCGGGGGTCCAACGAGGAGGGGTGGAACCGCGGGCGCTACGGCGCCTACCACGACCTCGCCGCGTGGCGCGCCTACCTCGACGCGGCGGGCTTCGACGAGCTCGAGCACTACTACCGGCCCGAGGGGCTGCCGCGCGAGCGCCAGCCCTGGCTCGCGAGCGCGTGGCGCAGGACGACTTAGCCGTTCCCCCTCCCCTGGGAGGGGGTAGGGGGAGGGTGATGCGCCGGACCCTCTCCCCGGCCCTGTCCCAAGGGAGAGGGAGAACTTCGGCCTAGCGCCCGAACACCGTGGCGAGCAGCCCCGCGATGCCGATGCCGAGCGCGGCGAGCGCGTCGCCCGCGATGAGCCCGCCGCCGAAGAGCGAGGTGCTGCTCATGTCCTCCGGCAGGCCCTCGCCCGCGCGAGCGGGCTTGCGGGCAACGAAGGTATTCACGAGGCTCGAGAAGATGCCGCCGCCGCCGAACCAGAGCGACGTGTGCAGGTTCACGAAGCCGCCGAAGGACAGCGCGTAGGGCGAAGGCAGCACGATCGCGTCGAGCACGAAGTCGGTCGCGAAACCCGCGCGCCCGCTCGCGGCGAAGCGCCGGTACGCCGCATTCGATTTGAGGAGCCGGCGCGCGAGCTGGATCGCGAAGCCGATCGCCACGCCCACCCAGATGGCGGTGATCTGGTACGGCTTGGGCTCGGTGAGGCTTCGCAGGATCCCCACGAACTTGTACGTCATGGCCGAGGTCCAGTTCGCCGGCTGCTCCGAGGCCTTGAGCACCGTCTGGTCCTGCAGCAGCACGGGGTAGGCCGCCATGAAGAGCTTCGCGAACGCGACCGCCATGATCGCGCCCATGAGGATGCCCGCCACCTGGTAGCGGAACTGGATCACGCGGTTGGTGCCCAGGCGCCAGCCGGTCGAGCGGTCCTGCTGCATGTCGCAGGCCACGCTCGTGGAGATGAGCAGCACGCTGCCCGCCATGAGACCCACGCCCGGGTCGGTGAGGCCGAGGGCCGCCATCACGACCACGCACACGACGAAGGCGGACGAGATCGGGTTGCTGTCGCTGATGCCCACCGAGATCCCGTTGACCACGGCGAAGACGAACACCATCGCGACCGCGAGCACGAGGTAGCCCACGGGCTCGGACAGCACGAGGTGGCCGGTCAGCACAATGCCCAGCCCCCACGCGGCCACCCACGCCACGAGCCCGCGCTTGCTGAAGCGCTTCCATTGTGCCTCCTCCTCCCGCTCGGCCGCCGCCTCGGTGCGCGCGCCGCGCAGCCGCCGCAGCGCCTCCCACATCACGAGCGTCAGGTCGATGATCGCCGCCCCCATGATGGTGCCCAGGGCGATGAGGAAGGTGATCTTGCGGAAGGGGTCGCCGGGGGCGAGCCACCCGATCGAGACGAAGTACGGCACGAGGGCCACGCCCAGGAACGCGCCGACGATGGCCGGAACGCCGATGCGCGCACCCACCACCATCCCCGCGCCGAAAGTCGACGCCGAGAACTCGATCGCGCCGAGGAACGCCACCTTCGTGGCCGCGATCCCGCTCGCGATCCCGAGGCCGATGCCGCCGCCCAGCTTGTTCACCGACTGGCGCAGCAGCACCGGATCGGTGAGGGCGCGCAGGATGTTCGCCACCGCGAGCCCCGAGGGGAACGTGAGCTGCATGCGATCCACGAGAATCGGCGTGTAGAGCATGCCCACGCCGGCGCCGAACATGCCGATGCAGAGGAAGTAGAGCACGAGCTGCCACACCGGCGGCTGCGGCAGGCCCATCCACACCATCGCCTGCACCAGTACGCCCATGGCGCTCATGCTCGCCACCGACGCGGCGGCGGTCTGGATGAAGTTGGCGCCGTGCTTGCCCTCGGCGCCGTAGCCGAAGGTGACGGTCGAGCCGAGAATGCCGGCGAGCACCTGCCCACCGATGAAGAAGCCCAGCGAGAAGTTCATGTACGAGGCGGTGACGCCGCCGAGCGGTCCCAGCACGAGGATGCCGAGGGCGAGGAGCAGCGCGTGGTACTTCCAGGTGCCGGCGGCGGGAAGCCAGGACCAGCGCGGCGCGCCGGTGGGCGCGGCCGCGTAGTCGGTGCGGACGTTCATGCGGACCTCGTGGGCGGGTGAACGGTAGGGCTGCCGCGCATATTGCCCGGTTCCCCCTCCCCTCGTCATCCCCGCGCGCTCGCCGCGCCGTGCGGCGAATGGCGATACATTGTCCGCATCGCCCCCGCCGGAGATCCCGATGTCGCTCGAAAGTCCCGTGCAAGCCGGCGTCGCCGAGCGCGCCGCCCTCGAGGCGCGGCTCGCCGCGCTGAACGACGAGATCCGCGCGTACCCCCAGCCGATCGCCCATTGCGACGCGCAACTCGCCGGGCTGCTCGAGGAGCGCGACCGCCTGCGCGCGCAGCTCGCGCCCGCGGCCGCTCGGCGCTGACGATGCGCTACACGCTTTACTACTGGCCCGGACTGCAGGGCCGCGGCGAGTTCGTGCGCCTCGCGCTCGAGGACGGCGGCGCGGATTACGTGGACGCCGCGCTCGTGCCGGAGGAGCAGGGCGGGGGCGTGGCGTCGATGATGGCGCGGCTCGCGGGCGACGACATCGCGACGCCCCCGTTCGCGCCGCCGTTCCTCGAGGCCGGCTCGCGGCGCATCGGCCAGACCGCGAACATCCTGCTCTTCCTCGGCCCGCGGCTCGGGCTGGCGCCGCGCGAGGCCGCAGGGCGCCTGTGGGTGAACCAGCTCCAGCTCACGATTGCCGACCTCGTGGCCGAGGCGCACGACACGCACCATCCGATCGCCGGGAGCCTGTACTACGAGGACCAGAAGGCCGCCGCGAAGCGGCGCGCGGCGGATTTCCGCGCCCGACGCCTGCCCAGGTTCCTGGGGTATTTCGAGCGCGTCGCCGGGCGCAGCCCGGGACGCGGGCCGTGGATGGCGGGGCCGCGCATCACGTACGCGGACCTGTCGATGGCGCAGGCGATCGCGGGCTGCGAGTACGCGTTCCCGCGGGCGATGGCGAAGCTGCTGCCCGGCCATCCACGGCTGTCGGCGCTGCGGGATGCGGTGTTCCGCCGCCCGCGCATCCGCCGCTACCTCGCCTCGGGCCGGCGCGTGCCGTTCAACGAGCAGGGCATCTTCCGGCACTACCCGGAGCTCGACGGCTGACGCGTCGCTGCGGAACGCGCGGGCAATACCGCGCGTGCATTCGGCGTTGTGGCGTGCACGCCACGCGCCGGTCGGCCGCTGCGGGCGACCGATCGGACCAGCCGCGCGCGGCCGGCGCGCAAAACCGATGGCGCCTGCGCCTGTCCCTCCCCAGTCAACGCGACGAAAGGAGGAAGTCATGCACGCATTCCCGATGAAGTCCCTGGTGGCGGCGGCCGCCCTCGCGCTCATCTCCGGCGGCGCCTTCGCCGCCACGGCCGGCGACGCCACGTCCTCGCCGGGCGGGCGCGTGGCGGTGCCGCCGCCGTCGCATCCCGCCTATGTGGAGAAGCGCGTCTATACCGAGCCGATCCCGCCCACGGTGCAGGAGCGCGCGAACGACCGAGCGGCCCCGGCCCAGGACGAGAACGCCGATTGCGGCCACGTCTCGATCGGCGCGCCCGGCACGACCATCGGCTCCGTGGTGACCACGCCGGGGATGCAGAACAAGATGGCGCAGGCCCCCGGCAAGGCGGGGTGCGCCAACTTCGCCAAGCCGTTGCCGCAGCGCGGCGAGAACGGCGAGCCCGGCCAGGCCGGCTAGCGCCCGGGCGGCGCGGCGTCGCCGATCGGCGTCGCGCCGAACGGACCAGCGCATGCGGCAAAACCGGCGTGAAGCGCGCCTGTCCCTCCCATTCATCCCGCGAATCCCAAGGAGGCAAGACATGCGTGCATTCCGAACGAAGCAACTGGCCGCGGCCGCGGTCCTCGCGCTCGCCGCGGGCGGCGCGTACGCGCAGCTCGGCGGCACGTCCGCGAGCGAGAGCGCGAGCGCGGCCGGCACCGCGACGAGCGCCACGGGCGGCGGTCGCGCGACGACGGGCACCGTGGGCACCGGCGGCGCGACGACGCACATGGGCGGCACCATGGGCACCACCGGCGCGACCGGGTCCCCCTCTGGCGGCACGGGTCCCCTCGGCGGCAGCGGCTCGATCCACGCGGGCAGCGCGGCGCGCGGCGCCGTCAACGGCACGAGCGGCACGGACGAGGGAATCGCGCCGGGGACGGACGCGCTGGAGAACTGCGAGCAGGCGACGCAGCCGGGGACGCCGGGCGCCTCGGGCGTGCCGAACGGCATCGGCAACGCATCGGGCCGCAGCGGCTGCGCGCCGTACGGCAACGCATACGGGTACCGCATCAACCCCGACAACCCGCACAGCAGCGCCTACGGCGCCAACCTGCCGCCGGACAACGGCACCGGCGGCGCCGGCATCGGCTCCGCGGGCACCACCCCCGGCATGACCGGCAGCACTTCCGCGACGACGACCGGCACCCGCACCGGCACCGGCTACTGACCCCGGATCGGCTCGCGCCCCGGCCCCGGCCGGGGCGCCTCGCCCGGCGCGCGCCGGGCTGGCGGTAAGATCGCGGCTCATCGGCACCGCGCCGCGAGCCTTCCCGCATGTCCTCGACACCCTTTTCGCTGCACCCCGAGACGCTGGCGGCCCAGGGGCTCGGCCCGCCGGCCGCGCCCTACGGCGACATCGTCGCGCCGATCCATCCCTCGACCACCTACGAGCGCGCCGCCGACGGCGGCTACCCCGGCGGGCGCGTCTACTCGCGCGCGGACAATCCCGGCTACGACGCGCCCGAGGCGCTGCTCGCGCGGCTCGAGGGCGCGGCGGGCGCGATGCTCTTCGCCTCCGGACAGGCGGCTGCCGCGGCGGTCTTCCATGCGCTCGTGCCCGGCGAGGGCGCGCTCGTCCCGGCGGACATGTACTGGGGCGTGCGCAAGTGGCTGCTCGAGTTCGCCGCGCCGCGCGGCATCCGCGTCGAGACGTACGACAACGCGAGCGTCGACGACCTCGCGCGCAAGGCCCGCGCGCTGCGCCCCCGGCTCGTGTGGATCGAGACCCCCGCCAATCCGACGTGGGACGTGACCGACATCGCGGCCGCTTCCGCGATCGCCCGCGAGGTGCGCGCGGTCGCCGCCGTCGACTCCACCTGCGCGACGCCGCTGCTCACGCGTCCGCTCGCGCTCGGGGCCCACCTCGTCATGCATTCGGCCACGAAGTACCTGAACGGGCACTCCGACGTGCTCGCCGGCGCGCTCGCGACCGCCGAGGACGACGCGTGGTGGCAGCGGCTGCGCTACATCCGCTCCGGCGGCGGCGCCGTGCCCGGCCCGTTCGAGGCGTGGCTGCTGCTGCGCGGCATGCGCACGCTGCACTTGCGCGTGCGCGCGGCGTGCGACAACGCGATGGCCCTCGCACGGCGCTTCGAAGGCCACGGGCGTCTCGCGCAGGTGCTCTACCCGGGGCTGGCGTCGCACCCCGGCCATGCGGTCGCGGCGCGCCAGATGCAGGGCGGGTTCGGCGGGATGCTCTCGCTTCGCGTGAAGGGGGGCGAGGAGGCGGCGAAGGCGTTCGCGGCGCGCCTGCGCGTGTTCAAGCGCGCGACCTCGCTCGGATCGGTGGAGAGCCTCGCCGAGCATCGCGCGAGCGTCGAGGGTCCCGGCAGCCGCTGCCCGCCGGACCTGGTGCGCCTGTCGGTGGGGGTCGAGCACGTGGACGACCTCGGCGCCGACATCGAGCAGGCGCTGGGATAGCGATCGACGAGGGCACGAGCATGCACGACGCCGTTTCGCCGGAAGAGCTGGCGCGGTGGGACCGCTGGTTCGCGTCGGCACCGACCTGCACCGCAATCGCGCGACGATGCCCCCCGCGCGGCTGCAACGAAGTCATCCGCGTGTACGTCTTTCCGCGCCAGCGTGCGGCAGGCGCGCGGGAAGGCGGCATGGGCGGGCTCCCGAGGGGCATGCATATTGCGGAGGAAGGGGATGCCCCCGCCGGCGCGCGCGGGGTGAACGCCGCCTACCGGTAGGCGCACATCCGAAACCCCATTCCCAGGAGGACCTCCATGAACGTTCCCATGCATTCGCAACGACCCCGCCGGCTCGCTCGAGCGGTGATCGTGGCACTCGGCTGCGCGGCCTCGCCGTTCCTGTTCGCGGGCAACGCCGCGGCGGTCGACGTCAACAACGGCGTGCAGCCGCTGGAGCAGCAGGGCAAGCCGCCGTTCCAGCAGGCTTCGTCCGACAACGCCGCGTCCACCAGCGCGTCGGAGAATTCCGGCGCGAACGCTTCCAGCGCATCGGGCAGCGCCGAGTCGGGGCTGAACGCCTCGCCGTCGCAGGCCGGCACCGACCAGAACCTGCAGCGCCAGGAAGGCACGGCGCAGTCCGGCGACCAGAGCCTGGCGGGCAGCGAGAGCGGCCAGCGCAGCGAGAGCGGCCACATCGAGAGCAGCCAGAGCAACCCGGACCTCCAGAGTAACCAGTCCCAGGCCAGCCAAGGCAGCGGGAACGCGGCCTCGGCCAGCGGCAACGACGGCATCGTGACCACGAACCAGAGCCTGCAGTCGATGGCCGCCCCCGGCAAGGCCGGGTCGGACCTGAACGCCTCGCCGTCCGATAGCGGAATCGACCAGAACCTGCAGCGCCGGGAGGGCATCGCGAAGAGCGAGGCGAGCGGCAACGGCTCCGACGCCTCGCCGGCCTCGCAAGGCGCGTCGGGCGCGGACCTCTCGTCGGGCTCGAGCGCGAACTTCTCGTCGAACGCGAGCAGCGACGCGAACGCGAGCGGCGACACGACGGCCGCGTCGGACCTGAACGCCTCACCCTCGGATAGCGGAATCGACCAGAACCTCAAGCGCCGGGAGGGCGCCGCGTCGTCGGGCGCCTCGCAGTCCTCGTCGAGCGGCATCACGTCCTCGCAGAGCGAAAGCGCCACCGGAAGCACGCAATCCTCCTCCTCCGCCGGCATCCCCTCGTCGGAAAGCGCGGGCACGACCGGCGGCGGGCAGTCGTCGTCGGCCGGCTCGTCGGCGGACGGCTCCGGGCCCAGCGCCGCCGAGACGCAGTACACCGAGCGCATGGGCGTGGTGACGCCCCACGAGGCGGTGGTGGGCACCACGACGACCGAGGCCGGCCTCGGCAGCGAGCAGCAGCTCGGCGCGCCGAACGACGAGCAGCTGCTGGCGAAGGTGGTGGCGCAGCTCGCCGGCTCCCCCCGGCTGCGCGGCGCCGACATCCGCGTGAACGTGGACCACGGCAAGGTGACGCTCACGGGCAGCGCGAAGGACGCCGACCAGTCGCAGCACGCGCAGCTCATCGCGCGCAGCGTGGCCGGCAACGGCAACGTGACCAACAACCTGCAGACGAGCCCGTAGGGCGGCTCGCGGCGGGACGAAACCCGGCCTGGCGGCCGGGTTTTTTTTCGGGCGGCGCGCCCGCCGTAGAATCCCGCGATGGAAAGCGTCCCGCAGGCCGAGCGTCCCGACATCCGCGAGCGCGTCGATCGCGTCTACCGCACGGAGTCGCGCCGCGTCCTCGCCACGCTCATCCGCCAGCTCGGCGACTTCGACGTCGCGGAGGAAGCCGTGCACGACGCCTTCGTCGCGGCGATGGCCCAGTGGCCGGCCGAGGGCGTTCCCGACAATCCCCGCGCCTGGCTGGTGACGACGGGGCGCTTCAAGGCGATCGACCGCCTGCGCCGGCGCTCGCGACACGAGGTGGCGCTCGAGGACGTGGTCGAGCAGGCCGAGGCGATCCCCGACCCCGCGGGCGCACGGGACCCCCAGGCGGTGGAGGACGATCGCCTGCGCCTCGTCTTCACCTGCTGCCACCCGGCGCTCGCCCCCGAGGCCCAGGTGGCGCTCACCCTGCGCGAGATCTGCGGCCTCGCCACCGAGGAGATCGCGCGCGCCTTCCTCGTGCCCGCGCCGACCGTGGCCCAGCGCATCGTGCGGGCGAAGGCGAAGATCCGCGACGCGCGCATCCCGTACGAAGTGCCGGGGCGCCGGGAGCTGCCCGAGCGCCTCGCGAGCGTGCTGCGCGTGATCTACCTGGTCTTCAACGAGGGCTACCTCGCGAGCTCCGGGGAGGCGCTCACGCGCCACGACCTCTCGGCCGAGGCGATCCGCCTCGGGCGGCTGCTGGTGGAGCTGCTCCCCGAGCCGGAAGCGGTGGGACTGCTCGCGCTCATGCTCCTGCACGAGGCACGGCGCAAGGCGCGCATCGACGCGGCGGGGGAGCTGGTCCTGCTGCCCGACCAGGACCGCGCGCTGTGGGACCGGGAGCGCATCGCCGAGGGGATCGCGCTCGTGGAGGCGGCACTCGCCTCGCGCAGGTTCGGACCCTACGGGATCCAGGCGGCCATCGCCGCCGTGCACGCGGAGGCGCCGAGCGCCGAGGCGACCGACTGGGCGCAGATCGTGGGGCTCTACGACGTGCTGCTCGAGAGGGACCCTTCGCCCGTCGTGGCGCTCAACCGCGCGGTCGCGCTCGGCATGCGCGACGGGCCCGCGGCGGCGCTGGGGCTGGTCGACGCGCTCCTCGAGGGGCCGGCGCTGCGCGACTACCATCTCGCCCATGCCGCCCGCGCCGACCTCTGCCGCCGCCTCGGGCGCCACGACGACGCGCGCCGCTCCTACGAGGACGCGCTGGCCCGCTGCCAGCAGGAGCCCGAGCGCCGCTTCCTCGCCCGCCGCCTCGCCGAAATCGGGGTCGGACCCCCATTTCCCGCATAGCAGAACCAACGTTGCGCCAAAGAGAAAATGGGGTCTGACCCCGGTGTTGTCGAAATGGGCGGGCGCCGTTCGACCCGCTGTCAGGAGGCCCACGACGGATGCGATATCTCTGCCTGATCTACCTCGACGAGAAGGACCTCGCGGCGATGCCCGAGCACGAGATGGACGCGCTCAACGCGCGGCACCTGGCCTACAACGAGGAGCTGCTCGCGAGCGGGCGCTTCGTCGAGGCCGAGGCGCTGCAGCCGGCGGCGGCGAGCACGTGCGTGCGGGTGCGCAACGGCAAGGTGGCGCTCACCGACGGGCCGTACGCCGAGACCAAGGAGATGGTGGCGGGGTTCTACCTGGTCGAGGCGCGCGACCTCAACGAGGCGATCCAGGTCGCCGCGGAGCTGCCGAGCGCCCCCCTGGGCACCGTCGAGGTGCGCCCCTGCCGCGACCTGGTGGTGGGCGGCGTCGCGCACCAGGCCTCGAGCAAGCCCCGATGACGTTCGATCCCCACGAGAGGAGACGCACATGCGATTCATGGTGATGGTGAGAGCCACCGAGGACTCCGAGGCGGGCGTGATGCCCGACGAGAAGCTGCTCTCGGCGATGACGAAGTTCAACGAGGAGCTGGTGAACGCGGGCGTCATGCAGGCGGGCGAGGGGCTGCAGCCGAGCGCGAAGGGCGCGCGCGTGAAGTTCTCCAAGGACGGCAAGCGCACCCTCGTCGACGGCCCCTTCGCCGAGACCAAGGAGCTCATCGCCGGCTTCTGGCTGTGGAAGGTGGGCTCGCGCCAGGAGGCGATCGACTGGGCGATGCGCTGCCCGATGCCGTTCCACGACCAGCCGTGCGAGATCGAGATCCGCCAGGTCTTCGAGGCGGAGGACTTCGGCGAGGAGCTCACGCCGGAGCTGCGCGAGCAGGAGGAGCGGCTGCGCGAGCGCGCCGCGAAGAACGCGTGAGCGCGAAGGAGGAATCGCGATGAAGATCGAGCCGTACCTGTTCTTCGAGGGGCGCTGCGAGGAGGCGGTCGAGTTCTACCGCAAGGCGCTCGGCGCGAAGGTGCAGACCCTGATGCGCTACTCGGACAGCCCGGAGCCGGTGCCGGCGCGGATGCTGCCGCCGGGCGGGCCGGGGAAGGTGATGCACGCGAGTTTCACCATCGGGGACTCGCGCCTCATGGCCTCGGACGGGCCGGTGCAGGGCCGGCCCGATTTCCGCAGCTTCTCGCTCGGGATCAGCGCGGCGAGCGAGGCCGAGGCCGAGAAGCTCTTCGCCGCGCTCGCCGACGGCGGCGAGGTGCGCATGCCGCTCGCGAAGACCTTCTTCGCGGCGAAGTTCGGCATGGTCGCCGACCGTTTCGGCGTGGGCTGGATGGTGATCGCGGGCGACGCCGCCTAGCGGGCGCGCCGCGCCATGGCGGCCACGAGCACGGCGCTCGCGGCCCCGCGGCGAGGAGGTGCTTGAGCGTGTGCCCGCTCGAGCCGGCGGCCGTGGCGGCGAGCGCCGCGCAGAAGAGCGTCCAGCCGGGCAGCGCCGTGCCGAGTCTTTCGCGCGCCGTCCGGGAGCACAGCGTGCGGCGGGGGTCACGGGATTCCTCCCTGGCGATGCGGGGAAGATGCCCGATCGCGCGCGATAAATGAACCCGAGGCCGGGCGGCGCCCTCGCGAGCGACACGGGCGCGCCGCCGCCGTCGCCGTGTATCGTGGTGGCGATGCGCATCGCCACCTACAACGTGAACGGCGTGAACGGCCGGCTCCCGCGCCTGCTCGAGTGGCTGGACGAGACCGGGCCGGACGTCGCCTGCCTGCAGGAAATCAAGACGAGCGACCCGAAGTTTCCCGCCCTCGCGATCGAGGCGGCGGGGTACAGGGCGATCTGGCACGGGCAACCCTCGCACCACGGCGTGGCGATCCTCGCGCGCGATGCGGCGCCGGCCGAGATCCGCCGCGGGCTGCCGGGCAGCGAGGACGACCGCGAGGCGCGCTATCTCGAGGCCCGCGTGGGCGACCTCGTCGTGGCGAGCGTGTACCTGCCGAACGGCAACCCGCAGCCCGGCAGGCGCTTCGACTACAAGCTCGCATGGTTCGACCGGCTGATCGCGCACGCGCAGGGGCTCGTCGACGCGGACCGGCCCACGGTCCTCGCGGGCGACTTCAACGTGGTGCCGACCGATCGCGACATCTACAACGCGTACCTGTGGCGCGAGGACGCCGTGATGCAGCCCGAGAGCCGCGAGGCCTATCGCCGGTTGCTCGGGCAGGGCTGGGTCGACGCGACGCGCCGCCTGCATCCCGACGAGCGCATCTACACGTACTGGGTGAACGCCGCGGCCTTCCGGCGCGGCGCGGGCTTCCGCATGGACTTCCTGCTGCTCTCGCCCGATCTGGCCGCGCGCCTGGAGGCGACCGGCGTGGACCGGGAGCATCGGGGCCGGGACAAGCCGAGCGACCACGCGCCGGTGTGGGTTACGCTAGCGGACTGATTCCAACCGCTCCCCCGTGCCGGATCCTTGCCGATGAAGATCACCGAGCTCGAAGTCCACATCCTGCGCGCCCCCGACGACGTGCGCCCCCACTGGGTGAGCCACTTCATCGTGCCGCGCGCCAACGAGATCCTCGTGCGGCTTCGCACCGACGAAGGGATCGAGGGCGTGGGCATCGCCACCAGCTACACCCCGATCGAGGCCGCGATCAAGGCGTTCAAGAGCGGCATCGGCGAGCTCGTCGTGGGCGAGGACCCGCTCGCCCCCGAGCGCCTGTACCAGAAGCTCTTCCGCCTCACCTCGAAGCGCATCGCGAGCGAGCGCGGCTGGTCGCGCGAGGCGATCGTGCGCATCTCCGCCGCGGTGGACATCGCGTGCTGGGACATCGTCGGCAAGGCCGCGGGCCTGCCGCTCTACCGGCTCTTCGGCGGCTTCCGCGGCGAAGTGCCGTGCTACGTGACCTGCGCGTACTACCGCGACGGCAAGACCATGTCCGAGCTGAGCGACGAGATGCAGATGCTGAAGGCCCAGGGCCACACCGGCTTCAAGGCCAAGGTGGGCGGGGCACCGCTCGCCGAGGACGTCGAGCGCATGGCCGCTGGTGCGCGAGGTGATCGGCGACGAGGCCGACCTCATGATCGACGTGAACCGCGGCTGGGACCTCGAGACCGCCATCGAGGGCGCGCGGCTGCTGGAGCCCCTGCGCCCGCGCTGGCTCGAGGAGCCGGTGCGAGTGGGCCGACGACCGCCGGGAGCTCAAGCTCCTCGCGCAGCACACGCGCATTCCGCTCTCCGCGGGCGAGAGCGAGCTCACGAGCTACGGCTGCCGCGCGCTGCTCGAGGAGCAGGCGATCCGGATCCTGCAGTTCGACTGCACGATGATGGGCGGCTACACCGAGGGGCGCAAGCTCTCGGCGCTGTGCGAGCTCAACCACGTGCAGGTCGCGCCGCACCACGACTGCTTCATCCACGCCACATCGTGGCCGCGAGCCCCGCGGGCTGCATCGTCGAGTCGTTCACCGACCCCGAGCGCGACCCGCTCCAGGCCGAGCTCTTCGAGGACCCGCCGAAGATCGCGCGACGGGACGCTCACGCTCAAGGAGGCGCCGGGCCTCGGGCTCACGCTCTCGGAGAAGGCGGTGAAGAAGTTCGGCGAGCGGATCGTCTAGTGCTGCGCGCCCGTTCGCCCGCGCGGCTCCCGGAAGCGGTTTCCCGGTGACCCGGTTCGCCGCCGCGCGCTGGTCCACGGTGCTCAAGGCCGCCTCGGCGGTATCCGTGGTGGTGTTCCTCGCCATCGCGCTGCTCCTGCCCCGCGGCCTGTTCCCGGGACTGGCCGAGCCCTGGCGGCAGAGCGCGGACGCGCTCTTGCACACGGTGCCCCTCGCCGTGCTGGCCATCGCCACGCTCTTCGTGGTGCGCGGCTATCGGCTCGAGCGCGGCGAGCTCGTCGTGCGCCGCCTCTACTGGGAGACGCGCGTGCCGCTCGCCGGGCTCACCGCCGCGTGGCACGACCCGCGCGCGATGCGCCGGTCGGTGCGCATGTTCGGCAACGGCGGTCTCTTCTCGATCACCGGCCTTTACTACAACCGCGCCCTCGGCCGCTACCGCGCCTTCGTGACCAACCCCGCCGCGGCGGTGGTCCTGCGCGCGCGCGACCGCGTCGTGGTGGTCACCCCCGAGCGGCCCGATGCGTTCCTGCGTGCCGTGGGCGAGCGGTTCCCCGGCGTGTCCCTGTCCAATCCCGGACAGAAGGTTGACTGAAGTCCAAGGGCGGACATACACTGGACGGGCCGCGCGAGCGCCAGCCCATGCGCCAGCCCATGCCCACCCGCACCGCCGCCGTCCCCCCGCCGCCCGCCGTCCCGGACCTCCACACCCGGGACGCGGCCCAGGCGCTGCTGCGCACCTTCTTCGCGATCGCCGAGGCCTGGAAGCTCGGCCCCCGCGAGGCCATGGCGCTCCTGGGCCTGCGCTCGCGCTCGACCTACCACGTGTGGAAGGAGGGGCGCGCCGGAGCGCTCCCGCGCGACACGGTCGAGCGCATCTCCTACGTGCTCGGCATCTACAAGGCCCTGCGCATCCTGCTGCCCTCGGACGAGGCGGCGGACGCGTGGATCCGCAAGCCGAACGCGGCACCCCTCTTCGGCGGCGCGAGCGCGCTCGACCGGCTGCTCTCGGGCAACGTCTCGGACCTCTACGAGGTGCGCCGCTACCTCGACGCGCAGCGCGGGTGATCGCCGCCGCCCGCGTGCGCTGGGCGCGAAGCTTCCGCCTCGTGCCCAGCCGCTTCCCGCCCGTGGGCCTTTTCGACCGCGTCGCGCGCCCCGAGGACCTCGAGGTCGTCTTCGCCGCCGAGGCCCTCACGAACGACCGCCTGCGCGACGAGGCGGGCGAGCTCCGGCTGGTGCCGCCGCACGAGCGCGTCTCGGGCCCGGGGACCACTCCCGTCATGGCCGCCTTCACCCACCTCCATCCCGAAGGCAGCCGCTTCTCCGACGGCACGTTCGGCGTCTACTACGCCGCCCGCGAGATCGAGACGGCGGTGGCGGAGCGCGCGTTCCACACCGCGCGATTCCTCGCGCGCACCGCCGAGCCGCCGGGCGAGCACGACATGCGCACCTACGTTGCGAGGATCGACGCCGAGCTCGTGGACCTGCGCGGCTACGGACGGCACCGGCGCGACGACTACCTCGATCCGGACGGCTATGGCGATTCGCAGGCCTTCGCCCGGGGGCGCCGCGACGCGGGTGCGGGCGGGATCGTCTACGGGAGCGTGCGCCGGGAGGGCGGCCAGTGCGCGGCGATCTTCCGCCCGCGGATCGTGCGCGATTGCGCCCAGGGCGCGCACGTCTGCCTCGTGTGGGACGGCCGTGCGATCACGCGCTGGTACGAGAAGAGCGCGGTGCGCAACGTGTGAGCCGGGATCAGCCCTTGCGCAGGTAGAAGACGAACTCCCGGCCGCGGCCCTGCGCGGTCTCGGCCACCAGCTCGTGGCCGGTCTTGCGGGCGAAGACGTGGAAGTCGCGGGAGGCGTCCCGGTCCGTGCTCACGATGCGCAGCACCTCGCCCTTCTTCATCTGCGAGAGCGCCGCGCGCGCGCGCAGCGCCGGCATCGGGCAGTTGAGCCCGCGGGCGTCGACCTCGCGATCGAACCGCAGCGTCTTCCGGGTCCCGACCATGGCAGCGTGCCTCCGCGGCTAGGGTAGCGGGCCGGCAGCCCCGCCGCAACCGGCGCCGCCGCGGGCGCTGCCGGCGCGATCAGGCGGCCGGGCGCGTGCGCTTGCGCGCCCACGGGATCGGCTGCCGGATCACGCTCGCCGGTCCCACGAGGCGCGGGTCCTGGTCGTAGCGCAGCGCCTTGATGCGCGCGGCGGCGAGCCGCGTGATCGCGGCGAAGCTGGGGTTGCGGCCGCGGGCGCGCTCGTCGCGCAGCGAGCGGGCGAGCGAGAAGGTGAAGGCGCCGTACGACGCGGCCCCGTCCCGGTACTCGTAGGAATACTGGTCCTCGCGGCACGCCTCGAGCACGATCGGCAGGTACGGGCCCTTGTGGCCGAGCTCGCGCCGCTCCCGGTCGTAGGTGCGGTTCTCCATCCCCCGCAGGGCGATCCCCCGCCCGAGGCGGTACGTGCACCGGCCCGGGCCCAGGTACGCCTCGCCGTCGTCCGAGCGGGCGAGCGAGCGGTTGGGCGTGGGCAGCGCTCGCTTGAGCCACATGCCGAGGTCCGCGTCCCAGCGCAGCGCCCGGTGGCGCACGTCGTCGGGCGGCTCGAGGCCGCGGATGCGCAGCGCCCCGTCGCGCGCGAGCCCGCCCGAGTAGCAGCAGTCGAAGATCGCGGCGAAGCGCGTCTCGTAGCGAAGCTGGCTGTAGAGCTCGACGAACTGCTTGTCGCGGATGGCGTGCGCGGGACTCCAGTCGAAATCCCACGGCACGAGGCACTCGTCGAGGTGGTCGACCTCGCCGGTGGCGTCGTACGACGGGATCTGCGCGCCGTGCCCCGAGTAGAAGAGCACGCGCTCGCCGCCGGCGGGCACGTCGTCGAGGAGCCAGTGCAGCCGCTCGAGGATGGCGTCGGCCGTCGCCCGCTCGTCGAGGACCACGCGGATCTCCTCGGGCGCGATGCCGCACTCCTGCAGCACCGAGCTCATGAGGAAGACGTCGTTCACGCAGCCCTCGAGCCGCGCGGCCGGGTCGGGGTAGGCGTTGATCCCCACGAGCAGCGCCCGGCGGTCGGGATTGCGCGCCACGGTCCGCAGCCTCGCGAACGTGCGCGTGATCGCGCGCGCGGCACGGGCGCCGGCGACCACGGGCCACACGCGCGCCTGGGTGTTCGCGTGGTCCAGGTACCACGTGGCGTCGTGGTTCAGCAGGTCGCCGGGCTTGTCGAAGTCGGTGACGACCTCGGCGAAGTTCGGCGCCTCGAGCCGGATGGGCGAGGTGAAGACGTGGTCGTCCGGGTTGTAGAGGTGGTACCACATGCGGGCGGCGAGGGGCGCGATGCGCCCGGCGAAGCAGTCGCGCACGAAGGGGTTGCCGACCTGGGAGCCCAGCGTCACGAGGGTACGCCCGGCGATCGCCTCGGGTTCGCGCGCGAAGGCGTCGTAGGCGACGAGGGAGCCCAGGCTGTGGGCGCACACGAGGCCGTACTCGCGCGCCTTCATCGCGTCGAGCAGGCGCTTGCGCAGCGCCGCGCGCAGCCGGTCCTCGCTCGCCCACTGCGCGATCATGCCGGCGGTCCAGCGCACGAGGTCCGGCACGCGGGGGATGCCGCGGGTGCCCTCGAAGAGGTCGCCGATGCCGTGCACCACGCCGCTCGCCATGAGACGGGCCAGCGCGTCGCCGTACACGACGAGGTTCAGCGGCTCGTGGTCGAAGAGGTCGTCGTAGCGCAGGAAGTCGACGGCGACCGGCAGCCGCGGGTTCCAGCGCGCGAGGTCGCGCGTGAGGACGGCGGTCCAGGCGGGAGCGAGCGTGGCGTCGGCATCGCCGTGGCCGATGCCGTGCACGCAGAGGATGGAGAGCGGTTCGGGCATGGCGGCCTCCCTGGCGGTCTTCCTCCGCGCGAGCGGCGGCAGGATGCCCGCAGGCTAGTGCCGGCGCCCGGCGGCAAGAACTACCCGGGCGGGTGGGAGATGGAACGCCGCGGCCTACGGGCGCAGCAGCAGGGCGGCGCCGGAGACGAGCGCGAAGAGCAGCACGAAGACGCGCAGCGGCCGGCCGCCCACGCGCCGGTGGGCGAGGCGGCTGGCGAGGGCGCCCAGGGCGACGGCGGGCGAGAGCAGCAGCGCGATCGCGAATTGCGCGGCGTGCGCCTGGCCCGTCGCGCCGAGCATCGCGAGCGAGATCGCCTGGCCGACGAGGAAGCAGGCCGCGATCGTGGCGCGCAGCACCGGCGCGGGATGGTGCTGGAAGACGAGCGCGAGCGGCGGGCCGCCGATCCCGGTCGCCGTCTCCGACACGCCCGTCACGATGCCCGCGAGGCCGAACGCGCCTCGCCCCGTCTCGAAGCGCGGCGCGAGGAGGGTCGCGAGGGCGGCGAGCACCGTGGCCGCGCCCACCAGCGTGCCGAGGTGGGCGGCGGAGACGCTGGCCAGCAGCCACACCCCGCCGAAGGTGCCGAGGAAGCGCCCCGCCGTGACCCAGCCGGCGGCGCGCAAGTCGAGCCAGCGGCGCTCGCGCCACGCGACGTACACGTTGAGCGGCATCATGAGCGCCAGCACGCACACGGGCAGCAGGCCCGGGGCGAAGGCGGCGAGCACCGGAGCCACGATGATCGCGAAGCCCACGCCCGCCGTGCCCTGCACGAACGCGCCGAGTGCCACCGTCGCGGCGACGAGCGCGTAGGCCTCGGCGCTCACGCCCCGCGGGCGGCGCCGCTTCGCCGCCTCATGCGCCGGATGCGGCGCCGTGAAACTTCTGCATTGCGGGTCTCCTTTCGACTGGGGAGGATACATCCCGGCGTCGAAAGGGCCGGGCGCCGCGGCGACTCCGCGGCGCGAGCCGGCGCGGATCTGTGAACGGGTTCGCATCGCCGCGCCTGCCAGTCCGTACACTTGGCATGGCCCTCCGAGCCGACGAGGTTCCATGGAAGACGCCTACGCGTTCACCCTCACGCCCGCGCAGTTCGCCGCCGCGGTGCGGGGCACGCGCGCGGGGCTGCGTCGCAGCCGCTTCATGACCTCACCCCGCACGCTCTACGTGGAACCCGACGGGTTGCGCCTGGCGAGCGCGGGCTCGGACCTCGTCTTGCGCTGGCCGCAGCTCGCGGGGGCGGCCATCGAGGGCCCCACGCTCTACCTGGACCTCGACGCCGTCTCGTACTGCCCCGTCCCGCTCTCCGCGTTCGGCTCCGAGGCCGAGGCGCGGGAATTCGTCGCGTTCGTGAACGCGCGCTGCCGGGAGGCGGCAACCGGCAGCGATGCGGCACGTGCCCAGCTCGATCTGCCCCTCGATGCGTGCATGCGAGCGCCGGTCTCCCGGCCGCGCGCGCCGCGCCGCGTGGCGCCCGCGCTCCTCGCCACCGTTCGCGATGCGCTGCGGCTGGCGCTCTTCCGGCCGCTTCCCGAGGGCCGCCCCTGGGCGAGCTGGGGGGCGGTGCTCGCCGCCGCGCTGGCGAGCCTCGCCGTCCCCGTCGCGGTCGCGCTGTATTCGGTGGGCATGCACGGGGAGTGGAGCTGGTACTCGCTGTCGTCCGCGCTGCTGCACGTGCCGATGCTGCTCGGCGCGGCGATCCTTGCCGCGTACGCCGTGGGCCGGCCCGCGCAGGTGCCGCGCTACCTGATGGCGGGACTGCTCGTCTCGATCGTGATCGACGTCGCCACCGCGGCGCTCTGGCTGGCGATGGCTCGACAGCCGGTCCTGGCGCGGGTGCTGGCGCCGCTCGCGTGGCTGCCGCCGGCGTGGCTCGCGCTGGCGCTCGCCGCCTTCGTGGCGCGGGCGGCCGAGCCCGCGGGGCGGCGGCTCGCGGTGGTCGCCTGCTGCATCGTGCTGGTCGGCTGGCCGCTCGCGACGATCTACCGCGACCGGGAGATGTGGCATGCGCCGTACAGCCGTGGCGACGACGACGGCACGGCGGCCTACGGCCCCGCGGCCGAGGACGTGTTCTACAGGCAGCCGACGCTGCTCGCCGACGCGCTGCGCGCGGTGCGCACGCCGGTCGCCGGCAGGACCAACGTCTACTTCGTCGGGATGGCGGGATACGGCGGCCAGGACGTCTTCCGGCGCGAGGTCGACGCCGTGGCCCGCATCTTCCGCGAGCGATTCGGGGCCGAGGGGCACGTGGTCGAGCTCATCAACAACACCCGCACGCTGCTCGACGCGCCCATCGCGAGCACGACCAGCCTGCGGGCGGCGCTGAAGCGCGTGGCCGAGGTGATGGACCGCGAGCGCGACGTGCTCGTGCTCTACATGACCTCCCACGGCTCCGGGGACCACAAGTTCTCGCTGTCCCTCTGGCCGTTGCGCTTCCACGACCTGGACCCGGCCGCGCTGCGCGCGCTGCTCGACGAATCCGGCATCCGCAACCGGGTGGTGATCGTGGCCGCGTGCTATTCGGGCGGCTTCGTGAAGCCGCTGGCCGGCCCGAACACGCTGGTGATCACCGCCGCCGCCGCCGACCGCACCTCCTTCGGATGCAGCAACGAGGCCGAGTGGACGTACTTCGGCAAGGCCTATTTCGACGAGGCGCTGCGCCACACGCACTCGTTCACCAGGGCCTTCGAGATGGCGCGCCCGCGCATCGCCGAGCGCGAGCGCAGGGACGAGTTCGATCCCTCGAACCCCCAGATGTCCGTCGGGGCGGGGATCGCGGCGAAGCTCGAGGCGCTCGAGCGGGAGCTCGACGGCGCGGGCAGGCCGCGCGAGACCCCGCTGCGGCTCGCCTCGCCGGCCGGCGCCCCGCTTACTTCGCCCCGATGACGCCGGCCTTGTGCACCTGCTGCATCAGGTCGTCGTTCCATGCGCCCTCGACCTTCACCTCGGCCTCGGCGCCCAGCAGCATCGCCTCGATGAGGTTGTGGTTCAGGTACGTATAGGTCCCCGGTTCGCGGAACTCGTAGAGCATCGCGACGGCCGATCCCGCCGCCACCGGCCAGGTCTCGAGGTTGGTGGCGGGGGGATCGCTGAACGAGCCGCCGCGCCAGACGAGGTCGCCGTGGCCGCCGATGAGGTGGATACGCGTGTCGCGGTTCGCCTGCGAATGGATGAAGAGCACCTTCTCCCCGACGCGGGCCTTCAGCGCGTTGTCGCCGGTGAGCGCGCCCACGCTGCCCTCGAACACCTCGAAGGTCGGCGTGAGCTTCTTCATGAGCTCCATCATGTCGCCGAACCCCTCGGCCGGGGTGGCGTACTGCTTGTACGCGCCCTTCGCGTCCTTCGGGATGTAGAAGTCCTGCTCGCCGATGTAGTACGCGCGGTCGTAGTGCACCGGGTGGCCGTCGGCGTCGTGCAGCCCGTCGCGCGGCAGCACCATGATCGCGCCGTTCATCCCGGACACGACGTGCAGCGGGATCATCACGCCGCCGGGCGCGCAGTGGTAGACGAACACCCCCGGCTTGGTCAGCTTGAAGCGGATGACGACCTGCTGGCCGGGGGCGACGTGCGAGATGCTCCCGCCGCCCAGCGCGCCCGTGGCGGCGTGGAAGTCGATGTTGTGCGGCAGCGTGTTCGTGCCCTTGTTGACGAGGGTGAGCTCGATGTAGTCCCCCTGGTGGCCCACGATGAGCGGCCCCGGCACCGTGCCGTTGTACGTGAACGCCCAGAGGCTCGCCCCGTCGGGGGATACCTGCATGCGCTTTTCCTCGACCTCCATGCGGACCTCGATCACCTTCGGCGGGCCCGTGTCCACCTGCTCGTGCTCGGGCACCCCGGGCGGAGGCACGAGCGTTTCCGTCACCCGCTGCAGGGAATCGGCCGGAACCGCGGCCGCCGGGAGGACGGCGCCGCAAGACAGGACGACAATCGCGAGCCCGAGGAGATTCTGAAACTTTCGTAGTACCTTCATCGCGGGACCCCATTCGGCGGCTTGATCGTAAAGGGGTGCGACACGGGTGCCGTGGCGGAGTTCGGCGACCGCGGTTTCGCGATCCAACCTCCTGCGTTCACGCTCCCGTGGGCGAACGCGGCGCTACAATCGACTCACGATGGGCATGGCCGACAACACGATGCCGCCGGCGCGCGTGGTGATCCTGGGATGCGGCTTCGCCGGCCTTTGGGCCGCGCAGGGCCTGCGCAGGGCGCCGGCGGACGTGACGGTCATCGACGCGCACAACTACCACCTCTTCACGCCGCTGCTCTACCAGGTGGCGACCGCGGGACTTTCCGCGCCCGACGTCGCCGCCCCCATCCGCCACATCCTCGCCGGCCAGCGCAACACCACGGTGCTGCTCGGCAACGTCGCGGGCATCGACACGGCCGCGCGCACGGTGCGGCTCGAGGACGGCGGCGACGTGCCGTACGACCAGCTCGTCGTCGCCACGGGGGCCACGCACAGCTACTTCGGCCACGACGGCTGGGCGGCCCACGCGCCCGGGCTGAAGACGCTCGAGGACGCGCTCGAGATCCGCAGCCGCATCCTGCTCGCCTTCGAGCGCGCCGAGCGCGAGACGGACGCGGCGCGGCGCGCGGCGTGGCTCACGTTCGTGGTGGTCGGCGGCGGGGCCACCGGCGTCGAGCTCGCCGGCACGCTCGCCGAGATCGCGCGCCAGACGCTCGCCGGCGAGTTCCGGCACTTCGATCCGCGCAACGCCCGCGTGGTGCTGGTCGAGGGCACGGACCGCGTGCTGCCGCCGTATCCGCCGGATTTGTCGGAGAAGGCGCGGCTGCAGCTCGAGCGGCTCGGCGTGACGGTGTGGATCGGCAAGCGGGTGACCGGCGTGGACGGGGAGGGTGTCACGATGGGCGACGAGCGGCTCCTCGCGAAGACGGTGCTGTGGGCCGCGGGAGTCTCCAGCTCGCCGCTCGGGCGCGCGCTCGGCGCGCCGCTCGATCGCGCGGGCCGCGTCGAGGTGGCACCCGACCTCTCGGTGCCGGGACATCCCGAGATCTTCGTGGCGGGCGACCTCGCGTCGGTGAAGGGCGTGCCCGGCATCGCGCCCGCGGCCAAGCAGATGGGGGCGCACGCCGCGCGCAACGTGCTCGCCCGCCTCGCGGGACGACCCACGCGGCCCTTCCGCTATCGCGACTACGGCCAGCTCGCGACGATCGGGCGCAAGGCCGCGGTGGCCGAGATCGGGCGGGTGCACCTCTGGGGCTTCCCCGCGTGGTTCGTGTGGCTCTGGGCGCACATCTATTTCCTCATCAACTTCCGCAACCGCCTCGTGGTGATGATCGACTGGGCGTGGTCGTACTGGACGTTCCAGCGCTACTCGCGGATCGTGACGCGCAACATCTGGTGAAGGAGGGCGGGATGGCAGAGCAGGCGGTGCGGGCGATCCGGCCCGAGGCGCAGGTCATGACGCGGCAGGGCCTGCCCTATTTCATCGGCGTGTCGGGCAACACCGTCGGCGCTCGCGCGCTCGCGATGCACATCGTGGTGATTCCGCCCGGGGCGCGCGCCGCGCCCCATCGCCACGTGGGCTACGAGACCGGGATCTACGTCCTCGAGGGCCGCGTGCTCACGCGCTGGGGAGAAGCGCTCGAGCACGAGGTGGTGAGCGAGCCGGGGGACTTCCTCTTCGTGCCGCCGGGCGTGGCGCACGAGGCGATCAATCTCAGCGCGACCGCGCCCGCGCGCGCGGTCGTCGCGCGCAACGATCCCGAGGAGCAGGACAAGGTCGCGCCGTACCGAACGGGCGAGGCGCGATGAGCGGCCCTTCGGTGCCGCCGGCCTAGCCCGACGCGATGCCGACCTTCCTCCTCGTCGCCTTCTCGATCTACGGGGCGATGAACGCCTACGCGCTGCACGCGCTGTGGGCCGCGATTGCGCACTCGCGCCTGGCGATCGCCGCACTCGTGCTGGCCGGCGCCGTGCTCACCGCCTCGCCGCTGCTCGTGTGGTTCCTCGAGCGGCGCGGCATGGCGGGGGCGCCGGCCGTGGCGTGGATCGCCTACGCGTGGATGGGCTACCTCTTCCTCTTCCTGTGCGTGGGGCTCGCCCTCGACCTCGCGCACGGGGCGGCGGCATTGCTGCGCGTGCCGTGGCCGCTCGGGCCCGGCGTGCGCCTGGCCGCCGTGGCCCTCGCCGCGCTCGCGCTCGCGGCCTATTCGGTGCTCGAGGCCCGCGGGCTCGAGGTGGACAAGGTCACGATCGCCACGCCGAAGCTCGCCTCGGGCCGGGTCACCGTCGCGCAAATCTCCGACCTGCACCTGGGCACCGTGAGGGCGAACGGCGTGCTCGGCCGCGTGATGGGCGAGCTCGAGGCGCTGCGCCCCGACATCGTGGTGGCGACGGGCGACATCGTGGACGGGCGCGACGTCGACTGGACGGCGCTCGCGCAGGCGTTCCGGACCTACCGCCCGCCGCTCGGCGCCTACGCCGTCACGGGCAATCACGAGTACATCACCGGGCTCGACACGTCGCTCGCCATCCTGCGCGCTTCCGGCTTCACCGTGCTGCGCGGCGAGTCGGTGCGCGCGGGCCCGCTCGTGATCGCCGGCGTGGACGACCGGGGTGCGGTCACGCCGCCGCCGCACGGGGGGCTCGCGCCCGGGTCGCCGGCGCCGGGCGGGGATCACTTCGTCGTGCTGCTCAAGCACCAGCCGGTCGTGAACGGCGAGCCCGCCTTCGACCTGCAGCTCTCGGGGCACGTGCACGGCGGCCAGATCTTTCCCTTCGGCCTGCTCACGCGCCTCGCCTACCACGTCGGCACGGGGCTCACGCGTCTCGCGGACGGGCGCTGGCTCTATGTGAGCCGCGGCGCGGGCACCTGGGGACCGCCGATGCGCCTCTTCGCGCCGCCCGAGATCACGCTCTTCACGATCGAGGCCGAGCCGAAGGGCTGAGCGCTGGGGGTTCGCGCGACGGCGGGGATGGGCCGTGGAGGTGGAAGGGCCGAGCGCTTCCATCGCGACGCCGGGCTGCGCGGCCACATCGTTGTGGCCGTGCATCCACGTCCCCACGACGGAGGCCGACATCGCGCCGGGCGTCGGGGCGACGGGACGGGGCGCCGGGCGCCGAGTCCGGCTTGGCCGCTGCGCCCGTAGAGTTCGGGCATGGCCTCATTCCCGAACCGCTCGCGGCATGCCGTCCTGCGGGCAAGCCCCCTCGTGGGCGCCCTCGCCCTGGTACTTTCCACCCACCTGTCGCGCGGATCGGAGCCCACGGCCGCACCGCAGCGCCTGGCCGAGGCGCAGCGGCCGACGCCGGACCGGGACGCCTTCGCCCGACCCGCCTGGTCCTGCGACTTCGAGCGCACGTACTGCGGCATGGAGGAGCAGTCGAAGGTCGAGCCGAAGCGCCGCTCGACGTTCGTGCGCGAAGCGCGCGACGGCCGCTTCGCGGTGCGGCTCACGACGCTGCCCGGCGACGATCACGTGCACAGCAGCGGCCCCTGGGAGCGCAATGACCTCGAGCTCTCGCCCTCGCCCGCGTACTGCAACGAAGGGCAGGACGAATGGTGGGCGGTGTCGATCCTCTTTCCCGACGACTACGCGGTGCCCGAGGGCGACGGGGCGGTCCTCGACTTCCACCCGGTCACGAGCGGCGGCCAGCCGAACTTCAACCTGATGTCCGGCAAGTGGGGCCTGCGCCTGCGCGGCTTCTACGGCGACCGGCACGATCCCGACGAGTACGACGCGAACCTGGGGCCCGTGCGCCACGACAAGTGGTACGACTTCGTCTTCCACGTGAAATGGTCGTCGAGCGACGACGGGTACATGGTCGCGTGGCTGAACGGCAGGCGGGAGCTGGTCCACCACGGGCCCACGCTCTATCCGGGGGTTTCGTGCTATCTCAAGCTCGCGAACTACCACCCCGCGGAAGGCAGGCCGACCTCGATCGTGTTCGACCGGCTCGTGCGCGGGTCCCGGGCGCGGGCGGTGGCGCTGGCGCGGCTGGAGGAGTAGCGCGCGCCCCAGTTCCGGGTGTGGTCGCCGATCGCCTGGCGCACGGCGAACTGCGCGGTGCCGCTCGCGGCGACCTCGGGCGGCACTTCAGTTGCTCCTCGCAGGAGTCTGGCAGATTCGCCTAGGACGCTAGCCTATGACGCCATCGCAGGTGGCGGCGAGCCGAGCTTTCAAGTCCGGGATTGCCGAGTAGCGTACGGGGCCGACGGCGTGCACGTCGGTCTGACGGCCTACGCCTTGGCCTTCGGCTTTCGACCGGGCGCGGCAGGGGGGACAAAACCCGAAACGCGACACTGCCATGCTTCGAACTGCCGACCGTTTTCGAATCGTGTCGTCTTGCACACGATAGCCTCCCGCCGATCGGCCAAGGCGCTGAGCTGCTGCCTCACCGTTACGAGGGGCATCCCCATCTCCTTGGCGATCTCCACATCAAGGCGCTGACCGTGTTTTTTCAGGCACTGCAAAGTTTCGGTCACGGCGACATGTCCTCGGAAAGGGTCGCTAGTCTAGCAGCTTCCCGCTGCAGCTCAGATCCGGCGCGCCGGGGAATCGGGGTTGTCGCACCTGAATGGCGTCGGCAACCGAGTCCACTGGATCAAGCCGGCCGCGGGCGGGCGCCTAAGGTCCGCTTCCGGCCCTGAGCGCAAACCGGAGCTCTCCGAGAGCAGCCATTACCCGGCGATGGGTGTTGACATCGGTGATATCAATGATTACAGTGATAGCACTGGAGGATCAATGGCAAGCATCATCATCCGCAACCTCGACGAACGCACGAAGGACCGGCTCCGGATCCGGGCCGCGCGCCACAAGCGCTCCATGGAGGATGAGGCGCGGAACATTCTGAGATCGGCCCTCGACCAAGGCGCGATGCCCGCCGGAAGCCTGGCCGATGCGATTCGCGCCCGATTTCAGCCGATCGGAGGCGTGGATCTCGAGATCCCGGGCCGCGAGCCCATGCGAGAGCCGCCCAAGCCTCGGCGATGATCGTCCTCGATACGAACGTGATCTCGGAGCTCATGAGGACACGTCCTGACGGGCGCGTCCTCGACTGGGTTTCGTCGCAACCCGCGAGCAGTCTGTATGTAAGCAGCATCACTCAGGCGGAGATCCTCCACGGCGTACTTCTTCTTGCGGCCGGAAAGAAGAGAGCTGCGATCGAGAAGGCCGCGGAAGCCATGTTTGCGACCGATTTCGCCGACCGCATCCTGCCTTTCGACAGCAGTGCGGCGGTTCATTACGCCCACATCGCCATCGAGCGGCGGAAGCTCGGAAGGCCGATCTCCCAATTCGATGCCCAGATCGCCTCGATTGCCCGGTCGATGAAGGCATCGATCGCGACGAGAAACGTGGCGGATTTCGAGGGCTGCGGCGTAAAGGTGCTCGATCCATGGAGCGTAGACGCCTGAGGTCCGCTTCGGGTCGAAAGCGGCCTCGCTTACCCCTTCCCCGCCCCCCACGAATCCCTCAGCGTTACCGTCCGGTTGAACGTCGGCTCTCCCGACTTCGACTCCCCCGCATCGGCCACGAAATACCCGTGCCGCTCGAACTGGAATCGCTCCTCGACCCTCGCATCCTTCAGGGACCGCTCTAGGAACGCGCGCACGACCTTCTTCGCATCCGGATTCACGTCGTCCAGGTAGCTGCCCGTGGAGCGCCCGGGATGGGGCACCTTGAAGAGCCGGTCGTAGAGGCGCACGTCCGTCTCGTACGCATGCGCGGCCGACACCCAATGGATGTTGCCCTTCACCTTCACCGCGTCGGCACCCGCTGTCCCCGACTTGGTCTGCGGCAGGTAATCGCAGTGGACCTCGTCCACGCGCCCCGACGCGTCCTTCGAATACCCCGTGCAACGCACCACGTACCCGTACTTGAGCCGCACCTGGTTGCCCGGGAAGAGCCGGAAGTAGCCCTTCGACGGCTGCTCCATGAAGTCCTCGCGCTCGATCCAGAGCTCGGCCGTCATCGGCATCGGACGCTTGCCCCAGTCGGGCTTCTGGGGATGGTTCGGCGCGAGGCATTCCTCGACGTGGTCCGCGGGCCAGTTGTCGATCACGAGCTTCAGCGGGTCGAGCACGGCGATCCGTCGCGGCGCGGACTCGTTCAGCACCTCGCGCTGCGCGTCCTCGAGCACCGAGTAGTCGATCACCGAGTCCGACTTCGACACCCCCACGCGCTCGGCGAAGAGACGGATGCCTTCCGGCGTGAACCCGCGGCGGCGCACGCCCGCGATGGTCGGCATGCGCGGGTCGTCCCAGCCGTCGACGACGCCCTCCTCCACGAGCTGCTTGAGGAAGCGCTTGCTCATCACGGTGTACGTGAGGTTCAGGCGCGAGAACTCGATCTGCTGGGGCAGCGGGCGCTGCACGCAGCCGAAGGAGGCGAGCTTGTCGAGCAGCCAGTCGTAGAACGGCCGCTGGTCCTCGAACTCGAGGGTGCACAGAGAATGGGTGATGTTCTCGAGCGCGTCCTCGATGGGGTGCGCGTACGTGTACATCGGGTAGATGTGCCACTTGTCGCCGGTGCGGTGGTGCGCGGCGTTGCGGATGCGGTAGATCGCCGGGTCGCGCAGGTTGATGTTGGGCGAGGCCATGTCGATCTTCGCGCGCAGCACGTGGGCGCCGTCCGGGTACTTCCCCTCGCGCATCTCGGAGAAGAGGCGCAGGTTCTCCTCGGCCGTCCGCTTCCGGTAGGGCGAATCGGCGCCGTGCTCCGTGAGCGTGCCGCGCATGGCGCGCATCTCCTCGGCGGATTGCGAGTCCACGTAGGCGTCGCCGTGCCGGATCAGTTCGACGGCGAAGTCGTGCATCCAGTCGAAGTAGTCGCTCGCGTGGTAGAGGTTGCGGTCGTCCGAGCCCCAGCGGAAGCCCAGCCAGCGCACGGCATCCTGGATCGCCTCGACGTAGACCTGCTCCTCCTTCTCCGGGTTGGTGTCGTCGAAGCGCAGGTGGCACACGCCGCCGTACTCCTTCGCCGCGCCGAAATTGAGGCAGATCGACTTCGCGTGCCCGATGTGGAGATACCCGTTCGGCTCGGGCGGGAAGCGCGTGCGGATGCGCGCCGGGTCGAGCGGCGCGTCCTTCTGCAGCGGCCACGGCCCGGGCTCGCCGCGCCAGCGCCGCTCGGCGTACTTGCCGTCCTCGAGGTCGCGCTCGATGTGCTGGCGGATGAAGTTGGTGACGTGGGCGCTGTCGGGAGCGGGCGCCTTCGAATCGTTGGGCATGGAGGGCCGTTGCGGGCGCAAAGGGTCTATTTTGGCCGATTCCGGCCCACCCCGACGCAAGCCTGCCCCCCGCGGTGCCTTCCGGAGCGTCGCCGGCCGACGGGATGCAGGCGCCGGCTGCTTGCCGGCGGGCACGGAGATTGCAAAGCTGTCGGGGATGACGCGCATGCTCGCCGGGTCCCTCGCGGCCCTCGCCCTCGCCCTCGCCGTGTCGCCCGCGGGCCGGGCGGCGGCGCGCGCGCAGCCCATCACCCCCCTGCGGCAGAGCGTGGCGGGAAACGAGACGCAGGCGTTCAGCGCGCGCTTCTTCGACGCCGCCGGCAATCCGTCCGCCGGCGAGACGGTCACCTTCGCCAACGACGCGTGCGGCCGGTTTGCGAACGGCGGGTTCTCGATCCTGCAGAAGACGGACGCGAGCGGCGAGGCGAGCGCCGTCTTCCGCGCCTTCCCCCAGGGCATCACCTGCACGGTCGTGGCGAGCGCGGGCGCGACGGTGCGCTGGAACGTCCTCACGTACAACCCGGCCGATGCGCGCCTCGTCGCGTCCCTTCCCGGCGACATCCGCCCGGGCGAGCGCTACACCCTGAATGCGGCGGCGATGTACGGCGCCTACCGCCTCTACAACGTCGACATCGCCGCGCGCATCGTGCCCGGAGCGGCCTCCGCCTCGCTGGCGCCGTCGGCGGCGAACAGCGCCCAGCAGGGCGGGGTCGACTTCACCGTGACGCCCGACGGGCACGTCGGCAGCTACGCGGTCGAGCTCGCGTGGCGCGACAAGGTGCAGCGCGTCGACGTGCCGGCCTCGCCGCATCCATGGCAGGACCTGTGGTGGGCCGGGCCGGGCGAAAACGGGTGGGGGATGAGCATCGTGCAGCACCGCGACGTCCTCTTCTCGGTGATCTACGCCTACGACGCGCAGGGCCGGCCGACGTGGTACGTGATGCCGGACGGGACCTGGAATCCGGCCCGTACCGCGTTCACCGGCGCGCTCTATCGTCCCCACGGCTCGCCGTATTCCGCGTACGACGCCTCGCGCTTCGCCGTGGGCGAGCCCGTCGGCACCGCCACGATCGCCTTCGCCGACCTCGCGCACGCGACCCTCGACTACACGATCGCCGGGCTGGCGGGACGCAAGGCGCTCACGCGCCAGCCCTTCGGCCCGGCCGAGGCGGCCGCCGCGCCCGACGTCGGGGACATGTGGTGGGGCGGCGTCGCGCAGAACGGCTGGGGCATCGCGGTGCTGCGCCAGTACCGCACGCTCTTCTGCGTGTGGTTCACCTACGATGCCTCCGGCAACCCGACCTGGCTCGTGATGCCGTCGGGCGCCTGGAGCGACGCGCAGACGTGGCAGGGCACGATCTACCGCGCCACGGGTGCGCCCTGGCTCGGCGCCCGGTACGATCCGGCCGCGCTCGCGCTGCAGTCCGTCGGCCGCTTCCGGCTGCGCTTCGCCGGCGACACGGCGAGCCTCGACTACACCATCGGCGGCGCGAGCGCGACGCTTACGCTGCAGCGCCAACCCTTCTGAGGCGGGGGGCGCGCCCGCCCCGGGGCGCCGAGCGCCCTTCTGAGGCCGGAGGGTTTGGGGCACAATGCGCCGCATGCAGATGCTGCGGTCCCTCGTCGCGGTGTTCGTGCTGGCGCTCCCGCTGGCGGCGCACGCGTCCCTCCTCGGCGGCTTCGACGACCTCGAGATCCGGCTGCGCCTCGACCACGCGCAGAAGGCGCAATTCGACCACGCGGTCGCGGCCACGCGCCGGGCGCTGATGGCCGTCGCGTTCAGCGTCCTCGAGGTGAAGGAGGACGTGCTCGTCGAGCTCGCCAAGGCGCGCCCGGACCTCGAGGCGCTCGCCCGCGCCCAGGAAGCGGCGATCGAGCGCAACCGCCCGCTCTTTCGCGAGGCGCGCCGCGAGTGGGCGCGCCTCTACGCCATGCTCGACCCGGAGCAGGTGCGCATCGCGCGCCGGTTCGTGGAGGAGAAGATGGCGCGGCTCGAGGGCCTCGGCCGCGAGATCCGCGAGTTCGTCACCCGCCGGCTGAAGGAGCGCTCGTGACACCGCCGCTGCAGCAGACCTCCGACGTCCTCTTCATCCTCCTGGGCGCGGTGATGGTGCTCGCGATGCACGCCGGCTTCGCCTTCCTCGAGCTCGGGACCGTGCGGCGCAAGAACCAGGTCAACGCGCTCATGAAGATCCTGGTCGACTTCTCGGTCTCGACCATCGCGTACTTCTTCGTCGGCTACCTCGTCGCCTACGGCATGCAGTTCTTCGCGAGCGCCCAGGCGCTGGCGGCGAAGAGCGGCTACGAGCTGGTGCGCTTCTTCTTCCTCCTCACCTTCGCCGCGGCGATCCCGGCGATCGTCTCCGGCGGCATCGCCGAGCGCGCGAAGTTCTACCCGCAGATCGTCGCCACCGCCCTGCTCGTGGGGTTCCTGTATCCCTTCTTCGAGGGGATCGCCTGGAACGGGCACTTCGGCTTCCAGGGCTGGCTGCAGGAGCGCTTCGGCGCCGCCTTCCACGACTTCGCCGGCTCCGTGGTGGTGCACGCCGTGGGCGGCTGGGTCGGGCTCGCGGCCGTGCTGCTGCTGGGCGCGCGGCGCGGCCGGTACACGCGCGAGGGCCGGGTCGTCGCGTTCCCGCCGTCGAACATCCCCTTCCTCGCGCTCGGGGCGTGGATCCTCACCGTGGGATGGTTCGGGTTCAACGTGATGAGCGCGCAGACGCTCGACCGCATCTCGGGGCTCGTCGCCGTGAATTCGCTGATGGCGATGGCCGGAGGCACGCTCGCCGGGCTGCTCGCGGGGCGCAACGACCCGGGCTTCGTGCACAACGGGCCGCTGGCGGGGCTGGTCGCGATCTGCGCCGGCTCCGACGTGATGCATCCGCTGGGCGCGCTCGCGACCGGCGCGGTGGCCGGCGCGCTCTTCGTGGGGATGTTCTCGTTCACCCAGACCCGCTGGAAGATCGACGACGTCCTGGGCGTGTGGCCGCTGCACGGGCTGTGCGGCACCTGGGGCGGACTCGCGTGCGGCATCTTCGGCACCAAGGCCTTCGGCGGGCTGGGCGGGGTCTCGTTCGCAAGCCAGCTCCTCGGTACCGCGCTCGGCATCGCGATCGCCTTCGTGGGCGGTCTCGCGCTCTACGGCGCCCTGCGTGCCACCCTCGGCATCCGCCTCGCGCCCGAGCAGGAGTTCGACGGCGCGGACCTCGCGATCCACCAGATCAGCTCCACGCCCGAGCAGGAGCGCGGCGAGGTCCGCCACCCCGCCGAGTAGGCGGGCTCAGCGGCGCTTCGCGGGGCCCTTGCGCACGGGCTTCGCCGCCTTCGGCGGCGGCACGTACGGCGGCCCGTCGAAGGTCACCCTCGAGGCGACCTTCTCCGCCGCCGCCGGCCCCAGCACCTTGGCCAGGTCCCCGAGGTCCCGATAGGGGCCGTTCTCGTTGCGGTAGTCGATGATCGCCTTCGCCTGGTAGCGGTCGAGGCCGCGGGTGAACTGCAACTCGCTCTGCTGGGCGGTGTTCACGTTCACGATGGCGAAGGCGGGGGCGACGAACAGGGCGAGGGCCAGCACGCCGGCGAGGGCGAGGGCGGCAAGCGCGCGCAGGAGAGCGAAGGGATCGATGCGCATGTGCGGCTCCGGAACGGGGTTCGACTCCCGGCGGGGATCCCGGACGTGCCGGGGACCGCCGGCTCCTGCCTTCAGGGACAGGCCGCGGGGGCCGAAGGTTCGGCCGACGGGGCGGGGGGGTTGCCATTAGAAATAAGAACGATTATCATTTGAACCGTTGCGCCACCGCGCGCGTCCCCATGCTTCGGAAAGCCATGCGCCTGCTCGCCGCCACCGTGATCCTCGCCGCCTCCACCGCCGCCCTCGGCGCCGGCATGCCGGAGCTGCGCGTCACGATCGAGAACCACCGGTTCACTCCCGAGCGCATCGAGGTGCCGGCCGGCAAGAAGGTGAAGCTGCACGTGGAGAACAAGGACGCCACCCCCGAGGAGTTCGAGAGCGCGTCCCTGCGCATCGAGAAGGTGATCCCCGGCGGCGCGACGGGCATCGTGTACGTGGGACCGCTCAAGCCGGGCGAGTACGCGTTCGTCGGCGAGTTCCACGAGAAGACCGCGCACGGCGTGGTCGTCGCGAAGTAGGCGCCTCCATGTTCGGTACCGCCCTCATCGTCTTCCGCGAGGTCCTCGAGGCCGCGCTGATCATCGGCATCGTCGCGGCCGCCACGCGCGGCATCCCCGCGCGCAGCCGCTGGATCGGCGCCGGCGTCGCCGCGGGCGTGGCCGGCGCGGTGCTCGTGGCCTTCGGCGCCGAGCGCCTGTCCCAGCTCGCCGAGGGCATGGGCCAGGAGCTCTTCAACGCCTCGATCCTCGGCCTCGCCGTCGTGATGCTCGCGTGGCACAACATCTGGATGTCGGTGCACGGGCGCGAGCTCGCGGCCAACGCGCAGCGCATCGGCGGCGACATCCGCACGGGCACGCGCGAGATGTCGGTGCTCCTCGTGGTGGTCGCCATCGCCGTGCTGCGGGAAGGCTCGGAGACGGTGCTCTTCCTCTACGGCGTGGCGATCTCGGGCAAGGAATCGAGCGAGGCGATGCTCGCCGGCGGCGCGGTCGGCCTCGTCGCCGGGGCCGCGGTGGGCTGGTTCCTCTTCGCGGGGCTGCTGCGCATCCCGGTGCGCTGGTTCTTCAACGTGACCTCCGCCCTCGTGCTGCTGCTCGCCGCCGGCATGGCCTCGCAGGCCGCCCGGTTCCTCATCCAGGCCGACGTGCTCCCGAGCCTCGCCTCCCCGCTCTGGGACACCTCGCGGCTCGTCCCGAACTCGTCCCTCGTCGGCAAGGCCCTCCAGGGCATGGTGGGCTACGACGCCCAGCCGGCGGGCATGCAGATCGCGTTCTTCGTCGTCGTGCTGGTCGCGGTGTGGGCCGGCATGGAGTGGGCGAAGCGCCGCACGCAACACTCCCCCTAGAAAGGAAACCCATGGTCCCGATCTGCCGGCTCCTCGGAGCCGTCGCCCTCGGCTTGCCCGTCGTCGCGCTCGCCGGCCCCTCCGACTACGTCTACACGCCCACCGTCGAGTACGGGGAGCGCGAGATCGACCTCAAGTACGGCACGTGGCGCTTCGACGACGGGCCCGTGCGCGAGAGCAAGGGCAGCATCGGCCTCGGGTGGGGCGCCACGCCGTCGTGGTTCACCGAGGCGTACGTCATCTGGCACAAGGAACCGGGCGAGAAGACGGAGTACGACGCCTTCGAGTGGGAGAACAAGTTCCAGCTCACGGAGACGAACAAGTACCCGGTCGACGTGGGCCTCGTCACCGAGATCGAGGTGCCTCGCGAGCGCCGCGAGGAGGGCTACGAGTTCAAGGTGGGCCCGCTCCTCCAGTTCGACACGGGCGCCCTGCGCTGGAACGCCAACCTGCTCCTCGAGCGCGTCTTTCGCAGCCGCGAGGAGGGCGAGCACCCGACCGAGATGGGCTACCAGCTCCAGGCCGCCTATCGCCTGCGCAACGGCATGGACGTGGGCGTGCAGGCCTTCGGCGAGATGGGCGAGTGGAACCACTGGGCGCCGCGCGCGCAGCAGAGCCACCGCATCGGCCCGGCGGTCTTCGGCAAGGTGAAGCTGGGCGAGGGGCGCCAGGCGATCCGGTACAACGCGGCGTGGCTCTTCGGCGCGACCGACGGTTCGCCCGACAACGCCCTGCGCGTGCAGGTCGAGTACGAGTTCTAGGGAAGCTTCCCGGGGCGCCGGCGCGGCTTGCCGTGCAGGCGATGCAGCGCCGCCCCCGTGAGCCCCAGCACGACCAGCAGGCCGAAGAGTGCCATCTCGTAGTGCTCGACCTCGCCCAGCACGCGCTCCATGAGCGAGCCGAAGGCGTAGCCGATGCCCGCGATGAGCGGCGCCCAGAGTGCGGCCCCGAGGAGGTTGAAGACGGCGAACTTCCACGCCGGCACCCGGCCCATCCCCAGCAGCACGGGCCCGAGGATGCGCAACCCGTACATGAACCGGATGGCCACGATGAGCGGCGCGTGCCAGCGCGAGAGCATCGCGTCGAAGCGCAGCGCCCGCTCCCGGGCGTGGGGAAAGCGCCGCAGGATGCGCGCGCCCTGGGTGCGGCCGAGGAAGAAGTAGAGCTGGTCGCCGGCGAACCCGGCGACGAGCGCGACGGCGACGACCACGTAGTAGTCGAGGTAGCCCCGGCGCGCGGCGAGCCCGCCCAGCGCCAGCACGGTCTCGCCCTCGAGGAACGCGCCGACGAAGACCGCGGCGTAGCCGTACGACTGGACGAGCGTGGGCAGGTCGAGCGTCACCGGCGCGCTCAGGGGAAGGCCACGGCGATGCGCGCCCCGCGCCCGCCGCTCGCCTCGCCGACCTCGACCGTCGCGCCGTGGCGCTCGGCGATCTCGCGCACGATCGCCAGGCCCAGCCCGCTGCCCTCGCGCGGGCGCCGGTCCAGGCTCTGGAAGCGCTCGAAGACGCGCTCGCGGCCGGCCGCGGGGATGCCGGGGCCGTCGTCGATCACCTCGAGGATCGAGCGGTCCTGGCGGCGCGAGGTGGCGATGCGCACGTTGCGCGCGCCGTAGCGCGTAGCGTTGTCCACCAGGTTCGCGGCGAGCTCGCCCACGAGCAGCGAGTCGCCCCGCAGCGGCGCCTCGGCGAGGTCGAACTCGAGCTCCACGCCGCGCGTGTTGGCCGTGCGCAGCCAGCCGTCGGCTCTCGCCTTCACGATCTCCGCGAGGTCGCAGGGCTCCACGGTCGCGTTCGGGTTCGAGATGGGATCGGCGGCGGCGAGCGAGAGGATCTGCTGCGCGAGGCGGGCCAGGCGCTTGGCGCCCTCGCGCGCCGACTGCAGGTGCGCCTCGCGCTCCGGCCCCCCGGCCCCGGCGAGCTCGAGCTGGGTGAGGAGTCCCGCCACGGGCGTGCGCAGCTGGTGCGCGGCGTTGGCGATGAAGCGCGCCTGCGTGCTCTGCGCCTCGCGCAGCCGCCCGAGGAGCTGGTTGAGCTCCTGCACCAGCGGCTGCAGCTCCTCGACGGTGTGCGCGCCTTCGACCGGGCGCAGGTCGAGGTGGGTGCGGCTCTTGAGCTCCCGGCGCAGCGCATCGAGCGGATCCAGCCCCCGGCCGACTCCCACCACGACGGCGACGATCGCGGCGAGCGACAGCAGCACGGTGGGGGCGATCGCCGAGAGCAGCGCATCGTTGGCGGCGAGGCGGCGCTTGTGCGTGGTCTCCCCGGCGACCACCGTCACCGGCGTGCCTTCGACCGTGGCGGCGAGCGCCACGACGCGCAGCGGCTCGCCGTCGATGCGGTCGTCCCAGAACAGCAGGCCTGCGCCCGGCGGGTGCGGCGGCGGGGCGAGGTGCGCGTCGCCCGCCACCACCGCGCCCGCGGCGTTGCGCACCGTGTAGTAGATGCGGTCGGTGCTGTCGCCGCGCAGCACCGCGTCGGCGCTCTCGGACAGCTCGAGGCTCACCCGGGCGTCGCGCAGGTGCAGGTACGGGACGAGCGTGCGGGCGATGTCGGCGAGGTCGAGGTCGTAGGCGGTGTTGAGGCGCTCGTCCATGAAGACGTACGCGCCGCTGGCGGCGACGGCACCTACGAGAACGAGCGGGACCAGCAGCCAGGCGAGGAGCCTGAGCCTCAGGCTATGCATCACTCCAGGGTTCGACGATGTACCCCAGTCCCCGCACCGTCCGGATCCTGATGCCCGAGGGCTCGAGCTTGGAGCGCAGGCGCGAGATGTGCACCTCGATCGCGTTGGCGGAGATCTGCTCGTCCCAGGAGGCGATGGCGCCGGCGATCTTCTCCTTGGCGACGATCGCGTCGACGTTCGAGAAGAGGTACTCGAGGATCGTCTGCTCGCGCATCGGCAGGTCGATCGGCTTGCCGTGGATCATCGTGCGCTTGCGCGCGAGGTCGATCGTGAGCGGGCCGTGCTCGATGAGGCGCGAGCGCTGCGCGCGCCCGCGCCGGGCGAGTGCCGCGATGCGCGCCGAGAGCTCCTCGGGCGCGAAGGGCTTGGGCAGGTAGTCGTCGGCGCCGAGCTTGAGCCCGTGGACGCGGTCGGAGACGGCATCGCGCGCGGTGAGCACCAGCACCGACTGCTCGCCGCCGCGGGAGCGCAGCCTGCGCAGCCAGCTGAAGCCGTCCATGCCCGGCAGGCCGATGTCGAGGATGATGAGGTCCACGTCGGCGACCTTGAGGCCGGCCTCGGCCTGCTCGGCGCTCTCGACGGCGTCGGCGACGTAGCCTTCGCGGCGCAGGGTGGCGGCGAGGCCGTCGGCCAGGAGCGGGTCGTCTTCGACGATCAGAACGCGCATCGGATACCCCCTGGGGGAAGGGGGTTCAGGATAGCACGCCCGCCGCCTCAGCGGCCCGGCGCCGCTCCCGCTTCGCGCGAGCGCATGCGCGCGATCCACGCCGCCGGCAGCGCCACGCCGATGCCCGCGCCGTGCGAGCGGGTGGTGCTCGCGAGCCCCACGACGCGGCCGAGCTCGTCGAACACCGGCCCGCCGCTGCCGAGCGGGGCCACGGGCATCGAGATCTCGAGCAGCTCGCCGCGCGCATCGGCGAGCTTCTGCCGGACCGTGCCCTCGGTGAGGGCGAAGTCCCCCGCCGCGTTCGCGCCCATCGCGTAGATGCGCTGGCCGGCGGCGGGCGGCGTCCCGGCGAGCGCGAGCGGCTTCGCGTCGAGGCCGGGCACGGCGAGCCGGCACAGGTCGAGCACCTCGTCGGCGACCTCGAGCCGGGCCGAGCGCTCCAGGCCGTCCACGCTCACCACGAGCTGCGCGGCCGGCGGGATGGCGTGGCAGGTGGTCACCATCGTGCCGGGCTCGAGCGACACCGCGAGCCCGACCGGCACGGCGCGCCCGGAGGTCTCGAAGCTCTGCACGCGTCCCACGGCGGGCAGGGCGGCGGCGAGGATCTCGGCCGCGCCCTTCGTGCGCGGCGCGGGCGGCGGCGGCGGGACCGGCGCGACCGCCGCCGGCGGCGGCGCGGGCGGCGCAGCGGGCTTCGGGCGGTGCAGCGCGAGGAAGACGGCGATGGCGACCACGAAGATGCCGGCGGCGATGCCGACCGGCGGGATGCGCCGGCGCGCCGTCGGCGGCTCGGGCTCGAGCACGAGGTCGGGCGCCTGCTCGCGCGCGGCGGCCTTTTCTTCGGCGCTCAGCAGCGACGCGTCGTACGCGGCGCGGCGGACGGGATCGCCGAGCACCTCGTAGGCCTCGTGCAGCAGTGCCAGCGCGCCCGGGTCCTGCCCCGAGCGCTGCAGCTCCGCGCGGCGCTGGTCGTGCGCGAGGGTGATGGCCACGCCGTCGGCGTCGCGCGCCACGCCGAGGATGTCGTAGAGGGTCTGCCGGGGGCCCGCCATGGCCGCATCATCCGGCTTTGGCCGCGGCGCCGCAATCAGGCGCCCGGCACCGGCCCGCCGGCGCCGAACACATAGCCGTCCATGCCCAGGGAGCCCATGCTCATCCCGAGCGCCACCCGCCGCCCGGGCAGTCCCCCGGCGCCGAGGGCGACGAAGAAAGGCTCGAGGTGCTCGTCGGTGGGATGGCTGCGCAGGGCCTGGGGCGCGGCACGCCGGTAGTCGAGGAGCGCGGCGACGTCGCCCGCGGCCACCCGGTCGGCCAC
The DNA here is from genome assembly GCA_963741815.1 of uncultured beta proteobacterium. Lineage (GTDB taxonomy): Bacteria > Pseudomonadota > Gammaproteobacteria > Burkholderiales > Usitatibacteraceae > Usitatibacter. The sequence continues at coordinate 575,688 of CAVUJI010000001.1, read as the reverse complement.
CCACGTGTCGAAGGCGGCGGCCCAGGCGGCGGGCTCGGCCGGTCCCCACGCGATCTCGCGCAGGTTGTGCACGATCCCGCCCGAGGCGAGCACGAGCACGCCCTCGTCCCTCAGCGGCGCGAGGACCCGGCCGAGCGCATGGTGGTGCGCGGGGCCGAGGCGCGACTGCACCGACAGTTGCGTGACCGGAATGTCGGCTGCCGGATACATCCAGCGCAGGGGCACCCAGGCGCCGTGGTCCAGGCCGCGCGCGGGATCGAGCGCGCACTCGAGGCCCGCGGCCTCGAGCAGGGAAGCGACGCGGCGGGCGAGCCCGGGCGCCCCGGGCGCGGGATAGCGCTGCGCGTAGAGCGCGGGCGGGAAGCCGTGGAAGTCGTGGATCGTCTGCGGACGCTCGGCGCTGCCCGCGCGCGGCGCGGGCGTGTCCCAGTGGGCGGAGACCGCGAGGATCGCCGCCGGGCGCGGCAGGCCGGCCGCGAGCGCCGCCCACGCGCGCGTCGCGTCCGTCTCCTCGACGGCGAGCGTCGGTGCGCCGTGGGAGAGGAAGAGGGCGGGCAGCGTCATGCGGGCTGGGGAGAGGCCGCCGCGGCCGCCACGTGGGAGCGGCCGCGCCGCTCGTCGACGAAGGCGAGGATCACGAGGGAGGCGGCGAAGAACACGCCTGTGAGCAGGATCGCGAGCCGATGGTTCCCGGCCGTCACCCACGTGACCGCGCCGTAGCTGAGGGGGCCCAGGATCGCCGCCAGCCGCGTGGCCACGCCCCACAGCCCGAAGAACTCGCCGGCGCGCTCGGGCGGGGAGAGGTAGGCCACGAGCGCCCGCCCCGCGGACTGGCTCGAGCCCATGCACAGCCCGGCGAGGTTGGCGGCGACCCAGAAGGCCGGGGTGGTGCGCGCGAAGTAGGCGACGAGCGTCATCCCGAGCCAGCCCACGATCGTCCAGCGCAGCGCGGCGGTCTTGCCGATGCGGTCCTGGGCGTAGCCGAAGGCGAACGCGCCCACCGCCGCGGTCACGTTCACCACGATCACGAGCAGGATCGTGTCCTGCGTCTTGAAGCCCATCACCTGCTGGGCGTAGATCGCCGCGAGCGCGATCACCGTGGCCACGCCCGCCTGGTAGAACACGCCGGCGGCGAAGACGCGCAGCAGGTCCGCGTAGCGGCGCGTCGAGCGGGCCGTGTCGAGCAGGCGGGCCATCGCCGCGCGCGCGCCGGGCACCGCCGCGGGGCGCGCGCGCTCGCGCAGGAAGAAGAACGTGGGCAGCGCCGCGAGCCCGTAGATCACGGCGGTGATCACCATCGTGCCGGGCACGGCGAGCGAGGTCGTCGAGCCGCGGGAGGCGGCCGTCATCACCCAGGCGAGCGAGATGCCGAGCGCCAGGATGCCGCCGAAGTAGCCGAGGCTCCAGCCCCAGCCCGAGACCTTGCCGAGCGCCTCGGGGCGCGCGAGCTCGGGCAGGAACGCCGCGCAGAGGTTCTCGCCCATCGAGTACGCGACGTTCGAGACGATCACGAAGCCCACGGCGAAGGCGACGGCGCCGGGCCCGGTCCAGGCGAGCGCGACCGTGGCCGCGATGCACACGGCGGTCGAGGCGGCGAGCAGGCGCTTCTTCGCCGCGTGCGCGTCGGCCCACGCGCCGAGCACCGGCCCGATCACCATGACGACCAGATAGGAGACGGACAATGCCGCGGTCCACGCGAAGGTCGCCCACGGCGCGTTGCCCGCGACCACCGAGACGAAGTAGGCGTTGAAGACGGCCGTGAGCACGACCGTCGTGTAGCCCGAGTTCGCGAAGTCGTACATCGCCCAGGCGAAGACCTCGCGCGGGGCGACGCCGGGGTTGAGGGCGCTGCCCGCGGGCCTCATCCCGGCGCCCCCGGCCGCGCGCCGCCGCCGGAGCGCGCCATGCGCGCGAGCAGCGCCTGCGCTTCCTCGAGCGGGCGGTCGCGCGAGCGGCGCAGGTCCGCGAGGCGGATCGGCACCTCGACGTCGGGCACCACGCCCTCGCCCTCGATGCGCCGGCCGTTCGAGAGCACGAAGCCCACCTCGCTGTAGGCGAGCTCGGCCCCGCCCGGCACCTCGGCGTAGCCGAGGAAGCCCAGCATGCACCCGCAGCTCGTGCGGCCCACGATCCTCGCGCGCCCGGCGGCCTGCATCGTGCCGGCGAACAGCTCGCTGCCGCTGGCACTCCTGCCGTCCACGAGGATCGCCACCGGTCCCCGGTACGCGTCCTCGCGCCCGCCCACCTCGCGCGCGAGCCGGATCACCTGCACGGCGCCGAAGAGGAGCGTCACCGGCCGGCCGTCGCGCGTCGTGGTGTGCCCGAGCGCGGTGCGCCGCGCGAAGAACCGGTCGAGCAGCAGGTTCACCGCGTGCACCGAGCCGCCCGGGTTGCCGCGCAGGTCGACGATGAGCCCGGGAGTGTCGTGCAGCGCGTCGAGCGCCGCGAGGGCCCGCAGCGTGAGGCCGATCGTCCACTGCGAGAAGCGCACGTAGCCGAAGCCCGAGGGCAGCACGCGGTGCATCTCGCGCTTCGGCACCTCGATCGTGCGGCGCGCGAGCACCGCCCGGAAGCGGCTGCCGTCGGCGCGCTCGAAGGTGAAGGCGGTCTTGCTGCCTTCCGGGCCCGTGGCGAGGCGGCGCACGGCCTGCATCTGGCGCGAGCGGGGGGTCGAGTCGATGCGCGAGCGCGCATAGAGCCGGGCGTAGACGTCGGCGGCGGGCTCGCCGTCGATCGACACCATGAACATGCCCGGGCGCACGCCCGCCCACCACGCGTCCGATTGCGGATGCACGCCGAGCACCGCGATGCGCCCGGCGAGCGGCAGGAACGAGAAGCCGAGGGTGACGACCTCGCCGCGCTCGCGCTGCTCCACGCGCCGCGGCGACTCCACCCGCGTGTGCGAGTCGCGCAGCTCCCCGGTCATGCGGTCGAGCACGTCCCAGAACGCCGCGTCGTCGGGGGCGGCCATCGCGAGGGGGCGGTAGCGCCGGCCCACGGCGGCCCAGTCGACGCCGTTGAAATGCGGGTCGTGGTAGCGGTCGTGGATCGTGTTCCAGACGAAGTCGAAGGCGCGCTCGCGCCGCGCGCGGTCGAGCGTGGCCGGCGCGGGCGAGGCGACGAACTCGGTGGCCGCAGGCGGCAGCTCGCGCAGGTGCCGCGCGACGAGGTTGTAGGGGTCGAGCAGCGAGCAGCCGGCGGCGCCGAGGAGCGCGGCGAGCGCGAGGACGGCACGCAGCCGCCGTCCGGTCGCGCCCCGGCTCATCGCGGGCCCGGCCCGGCGCCGGCGGCCGGCGACGGCGCGGGGCAGGCGACGGCGCGCAGGCGCGCGTCGGGGAAGTCGCGCTGCAGGAGGGTGAGCCGCGCCACGGTGCGCGTGTCGGGCTCGCGCACGATCATCGTCGCCTCGCGCACCTCCCGGGCGAAGGGACCGATCTCGGCGCCCCGCACGCCCTGGGCCGCGGTGGCGGCGAGGAAGCGCTGCGCGGCCTCCTCGCTCGAGAACACGCCGAGCGAGATCGCGTTGTCGGGGCGGATCGAGACGTCGTTCACGCCCTGGCGGTGCAGCTGCGCGACCGCCGCCTCGGCGGCGCGGCGATCGCGCGCCGGCGGCACGAACACCCAGTAGCGCGAGATCTCCTCGACGCGCCGCTCGCTCACGCGCTCGCCCAGGCCCAGCGCGGCGAAGGCGGCGCGGGCGCGCGGCAGGTCGGCCGCCGCGATGCCCGACATCTCCACGCACGCCGCGCCCGCGAGCGCCTGGGGTGGCCCGCCCGCCGCCTCGGGCGCGCCGGCCGGCTGCGGCGGGTTCACGGCGACCACGCGGATGCGCTCGGGATGCAGCTCGCGCGCGGTCACGTCGCCGCCGCCGGCCTGCGCGTTGAGCCACAGGTGCCCGCCGAGGGCGACGACGGCGACGAGGAGGAGGAAGAACAGGAAGCGCGACACGGTCTCAGGCGGTCCGGGCGAGGAGGGCGAGCCCGTCGAGGACGAGATTCTCGTGGATCGCGCAGCCGATGGGAAGGCGCGGGGCGATCTCCCCGGCCGCCCCGCCCGACAGGAGCACCTGCCGGACCTCCATGCCCTGCGCGGCCATCGCCTCGTGCATTTGCCGCACCGCCCCGGCGAGCGCCTGCAGCGCGCCGCTCGTGATCGCGTCCGGGGTGCTGCGCGGGAACGGGTCGAACGCGCCTTCGGTATGGCGCAGCCCCGCGGTGCCCTCGCCCAGCGCCCGGCGCATGAGCGCGGGGCCGGGCACGATGAGCCCGCCGAGGAACCGGCCGTCGGCGGCGAGCGCGTCGATCGTGAGCGCGGTGCCGGCCATGACCACGAGCTTGTGGCCGGCGGCGGCGGCGTGGGCCGCCACGAGTGCGGCCCAGCGGTCGGCGCCGAGCTGCGACGGGTCGCGGTAGCCGTTCACGACACCCGCGGCCGCCGCGACGGGACGCACCACGCGCAGCGGCACGCCGAGCGCCTCGCATGCCCCGCGCAGGCCCGCCTCCACGGCGGGCCCGGCGACGTTGCACGCGATCGCCGCGGCCGGCGCGGGCAGGCCGCGCCACGCGGCGGCGAGCGCGGCCGGCTGCGCGGTGGGCGCGCTGCCGGTGCGCGCCCAGGCCCCCGGCCCCCCGAGGCCCCACTTGATGCGCGTGTTGCCGGCGTCGATCGCCAGCAGGGCGTCAGCGGGCACGCAGCGAGATCTCGGCGGAGGACAGGGCCACGGTGCGCCCGTCCCCGGTGGCGACGAGGAGCGCGCCGTCGGGCGCCACGTCGACCACGCGCGCGTCGAACGGCGCATCGCGCGCCGGCACCACCCGCACGTCCCGGCCCTGGTAGGCGTGCAGCGCGCGCCACGCGTCGCGGGCGCCTTCGAAGCCGTCGCGCTCGAAGTCCTCGAGGGCGGCGCCGAGGCGCACGAGCACGGCGGCGAGCACCGCGTTGCGGGTGGCGGGCCGCGCGGCGCAGCCGGCCACGTCCGCCACGGGCTGGTCGATGCGCTCGAGGAGGGCGTCGCCGAGGCGGTAGTTCACGCCCACGCCGACCACGGCGAGGGTCGGCCCCTGCATCTCGCCGCTCGTCTCCACGAGGATGCCCGCGAGCTTGCGCAGGTCGCACACGACGTCGTTGGGCCATTTCACCCGCGCGCGCTCCACGCCGCAGTCGGCGAGGCCCCGCGCCAGCGCCACGCCCACGGCGAGCGAGAGCCCGCCCAGGTGGCCGGCGCCGCGCTCGAAGCGCCACAGCAGGGAAAAGGTGAGGCTCGCGCCGAGGCCCGAGACCCAGGCGCGCCCGCGCCGCCCGCGCCCGGCGCTTTGCCATTCGGCGGCGACACAGGTGCCCGGCGGGGCGCCGGCGGCGGCGAGCTCGAGCAGCCGCGTGCTGGTCGAGTCCACCTGCTCGACGACCTCTATGCGCACGCGCGATCCCGCCGCCGCGAGGCGCGCGCCCACGGCCTGCGGGTCGAGGAACTCGATCGGCTGCGCGAGGCGGTAGCCGCGCCCGCGCACGCTCTGCAGCTCCACGCCGAGGCCGCCCGCCGCCTTGAGCGCCTCGGAAAGGGTGGCCCGCGAGCGACCGAGCGCGCGCGACACCGCCTCGCCCGAGTGGAAGCGCCCGTCGGCGAGCTGGCGCAGGGCCTGGAAGGTGAGGGCGCTCATCGCCTCGCGCGGGCTTCCTCGCGGCAGGCGTGCGCCTCGCGGCGGTAGGCGACGTCGGCGACGATCGCGTCGAGCAGGAGCTGCACCCGGCGCGTGAGGCGGCTGCCGGCGCGGTAGTCCGCCTCGGCCACGAAGTCGGCCCTGCCGGCCTCGAGCAGCTTCACGCAGGTGGCGCGCCCGCGCTCGCCGCGCGGGTCGTACACCGCGACCGTGTGGCCGCCGTTCTTCTTCGCGAGCGCCATCGAGGGCACGTCGGTCATCCCGTCGCCGATGTAGATCATGTTGGTGAACGGGATCGGCCGGTCGGCCTCGGGCATGTGCTCGTTGATCGACTCGGTGACCGACTCGATCCCCTTGTTGATGCGGAAGAGGAACTGCGTCTTCATCGTGTCGGTCACGAGCAGCTTCGGGAAGGTGGCCACGCCGTGGTGGTTGAAGTGGTACTCGGAAGCGTAGATGCGGCGGAAGTGCCGGCGGATCGGCACCCCGTCGAGGATCTCCTTCTGCCCGGCGGAGATGAGGTAGTGCTGCAGCTTCGTGCGCCCGGCGCTGCGCCGGCGCACGTACGCGTTCATGCGCGGGAACCACGTCGCCACGCCCGGGAAGTACTCGATCGCGCGCGCCATGGCGGCGAAGTCCCCGCGCTTGACGTCCACGCGCACCCGCTCGAGCGCCTCGAGGATGTGGCGCATGTAGACCAGCATCGGGTCGGACTCGGTCTCGCGCGCCTCGCGGTTGACCATCTCCCAGAAGCGCGCCGGCTCGATGCCGATCTTCGGCAGCACGGTGTACTCCTGCATCGGCTGCGGCGAGAGCGTGCCGTCGAAGTCGTAGACGAGCGCGATCACGTTCTGGAAGAAGTCCCCGGCCACGGCGCGGCCTACAGGACCTTGCCGGGGTTCATGAGGCCGTGCGGGTCGAGCGCGCGCTTGACCGCCGCCATCATCTCCAGCTCGAGCGGGCTCTTGTAGCGGCGGATCTCCTCGCGCTTGAGCACCCCCAGCCCGTGCTCGGCGCTGATCGAGCCGCCGAGCGCGGCCACCGTGTCGTACACGATGCGGTTCACCTCCGGCGCCTCGGCGAAGAAGGCCCGCGCCTCCTGCCGGTCGGGCTTCGAGCAGTTGTAGTGCACGTTGCCGTCGCCCACGTGGCCGAAGGCGACGATGCGGATGTCCGCAAAGCGCGCGGCGAGCGCCGCGTCGGCGCGCGCGATGAAGTCCGCGACGCGGCTCACGGGCACCGACACGTCGTGCTTGATCGACACGCCGTCGACCTTCTGCGCCTCCGAGATGTCCTCGCGGATCTTCCAGAGCGCCGCGCGCTGGGCCTCGCTCGCGGCGATGACCGCGTCGCGCACGAGGTCCGCGCCGGCCGCCTCCTCGAGCGCCTGCTCGAGCAGCGCCCCGAGCTGCGGGCCCCCGGCGGCGTCGGAGAGCTCGACGAGCACGTACCAGGGGTGCGCCGCGGGCAGGGGATCGCGCGTGCCGGGCATGTGGCGCAGCACGAGGTCGAGGCAGACGCGGGCGAGGAGCTCGTAGCCGGTGATGCGCTCGCCGCAGGCCGCGCGCATGCGGGTGAGCAGCGCCACGGCCGCCGCGGGACCGTCCACCGCCACGAAGGCGGTCGATCGCGAGCGCGGCTTCGGGAAGAGCTTGAGGACGGCGGCGGTGATGATGCCGAGCGTGCCCTCGGCGCCCACGAAGAGGTGCTTCAGGTCGTAGCCCGTGTTGTCCTTGCGCAGCCCGCGCAGCCCGTCCCACACCCGTCCGTCGGGCAGCACGACCTCGAGCCCGAGCACCAGCTCGCGCGTGTTGCCGTAGTGCAGCACCGCGGTGCCGCCCGCGTTGGTGGAGAGGTTGCCGCCGATCTCGCAGCTGCCCTCGGAGCCCAGGGACAGCGGGAAGAGGCGCCCGTGGCGGTCGGCCTCCGCCTGCACGCTGGCGAGCACGCAGCCGGCCTCGACCGTCATGGTGTCGTTGTCCGCGTCGACCTCGCGCACGCGGTTCATCCGCGAGAGGCTGATCACCGCCTGGCGCCCGGACGCGTCGGGCACGGAGGCGCCGCACAGGCTCGTGTTGCCTGCCTGCGGCACGATCCCCACGCGCGCCTCGGCGAGGAGGGCGACCACGCGCGAGACCTGGAGCGTGTCGGCGGGGCGCACGACGAGCGCGGAGCGGCCGTGGTAGGCGTCGCGCCAGTCCACGAGGTAGGCGGCCTGCTCGGCCGGATCCGTCACGAGCCCGCGCTCGCCCACGACGGCGCGCACGCGCTCGACGAGACCGGCGGGAAGGACGGCGTCGCTCATGCGCGGATGCGCGCGAGCAGCCGCGTGGTCGAGCGCTCGTGGCGGAAGGGGATCGCGTGCACCGCGCCGCCCCAGCCGCGCACCTCGGCGGCGCCGACGATGCGCTCCGGCGCCCAGTCGCCGCCCTTGGCGAGGTGCTCCGGGCGGCACTCGAGGATGCGCTCGAGCGGCGTGTCCTCGGCGAACCACGTGACCAGCGCCACGCTCTCGAGCGCGGCGACGACGGCGAGCCGGTCCTCGAGCGCGTTGACGGGGCGGTCGGCCCCCTTGCCGAGGCGGCGCACCGAGGCGTCGTCGTTGAGCGCGACCACCAGCGCGGCGCCGAGCGCGCGCGCTTCGGCGAGGTAGGTCACGTGGCCGCGGTGCAGGATGTCGAAGACGCCGTTGGTGAAGACGAGCGGGCGCGGCAGGCGCCGCGAGCGGTCGGGAAAGGCGTCCGGCGCGCAGATCTTGGCTTCGAACGCGGGGGAGGGCATCCGGCCAGATTACCAAACCCGCGCGGCCTTTAGGCGGCCCCCACGCGGCGGCAGCCGCTACGGCAGGTACTCGAAGACCTTCACCACCCGGCTCACGCCGCTCGTGGTGCGCGCGATCTGCGCGGCGGCCTCGCCCTCGGCGGCCGTGACGAGCCCCATGAGGTAGACCACGCCGCCTTCGGTCACGACCTTCACGTGGTTGGGCGAGAAGCGGCCATTGTTCACCATGCGCGCCTTCACGTTCGAGGTCACCAGCGCGTCGCTGCCGCGCGCGGCGAGCGAGGAGGCGCCGGCGATCCGGATCTCGTCGATCACCTCGCGCACGTTGCCGATGCCGCGGATCGTGTCCTCGACGCGCTTGCGCAGCTCCTCGGTGGGCGCTTCTCCCGTGAGCAGCACCCGCCGGTTGAAGCTCGTCACGTCCACGTGCGCGCCCTCGAAGCCGGAGTGCAGGCGCGCGAGCGCCTTGAGCTCGATGTCCTCGTCCTCGATGTACATGCCGGGGGTGCGCCGGTCGGTCGCCATGAGGGCGGCGGCGCCCACACCGGTCACGGCCAGCGGGAAGCAGGCCTGCAGCAGGGGCACCGCGGCGGCGAGCAGCGCCGCGCCGAGGATCTTGCGGTTCATTTCGTCTCTCCATAGAGCAGGTTGTCCACGACCTCGCAGAGGCAGTGGATGGCGAGCAGGTGGATCTCCTGCACGCGCATGGTGCGCGGGTGGGCCACGTTCAGGTGATGGTCGCCCTCGCGCAGCATCTTCGCCATGGCGCCGCCGTCGCGACCGGTCAACGCGATCACGGTGAGCCCGCCGGCGTGGGCGGCGCGGATCGCCTCGACGACGTTGCGCGAGTTGCCCGAGGTCGAGATGGCGAGCAGCACGTCGCCCGGCCGTCCGAGGGCCTGCACCTGCTTGGCGAAGACGTGGTCCCAGTCGTAGTCGTTGGCGATCGCGGTGAGGGCCGAGGAGTCGACGGTGAGCGCCACGGCGGGCATGCCCGGGCGCTCGCGCTCGAAGCGCCCGACGATCTCCGCGGCGAAGTGCTGGCTGTCGGCCGCCGAGCCGCCGTTGCCGCAGGCGAGCGCCTTGCGCCCGTCGCGCAGCGCCGCGGCGAGCGCCTCGCCCGCGCGCGCGAGCGCCGCGGGCAGCGTCTCGGCCATGCGCCGCCGCAGCTCGATGCCTTCGTCGAAGTGGGCCTTCAGGTGGGCGGCCAGATCCATGCGCGGCCAGTTTAAGCGGTTTCGAAAGCGCCGCGCAGCCACTCGGGCGCGTCGCCCTCGACGGCGACCACGTCGAAGCGGCACGGCGGCACGCGCGCGAGGCGGGAGAGGAACTGGCGGGCCGCGGCCTCGATGCGCGCGCGCTTGCGCCAGCCGACGCTCGCGGCGGCCCCGCCGTAGCGCGAGCACGAGCGCATGCGCACCTCGACGAAGACGAGCGTGGCGCCGTCGCGGGCGACGAGGTCGATCTCGCCCAGGCGGGTGCGGTAGTTGCGCGCGACGATCTCGAGGCCGCGGCGCTCGAGGAAGCGCGCGGCGCGCTCCTCGGCCTCGGCGCCCGCGCGCCGGGCGCTCGTGCGCCGCGCGGTGGGCGCGGTCATTCGGGGCGCAGCGGGATCACGCGCCCGCCGTCGATCTCGGCGGGCGTGAGGGTGCGCGCGAAGAAGTTGCCGGGCTCGAGCGTGATGCGCCCGGTCACGCCGTCCAGCGGCGTGCGGCGGGCGTCGCCGTGCAGCAGGTGCAGGGCGAGGCGCAGCGCGTCGATGCCGAAGGCGTAGAGCTTCTCCTGCTCCACGGACATGGGGCCGGCGGGCTGCGGGTAGACCATCACCGCGGGGTGGTCGGGCAGGACGAACCAGGGCATCTCCACATAACGCAGCCCCTGCAGGTCCAGGTTGACGATCGCCTCGGCGCGCGGGTTCACGCTGAGCGAGGTGGCGTAGACGGGCAGCGTGGCGGGGATGTAGGGGCGCGCGGCGCGGGCGTCGGCGGCCTCGAGGGCGAGGAAGACCACGTCCGAGTCCGAGTCGGCGAGCAGCTCCTGCAGCTGCGTGCCCTGCTCGGGGCCGCCCGCGTACGCGACCTCGCGCACCTCGCCGGCCGCGCGCGACCACTCGCGCTCGAACGCGTCCTGGGCGCGCCGGGCGAGCGGCGAGGTGCCGCCGATCACCACCGCGCGGTGGAAGCCGTCGCCCACGGCCATCCGCGCCACCTGCCGCGCCTCCTGCTCGACCGACAGCGACACGGCGAACAGGCTCGGGGAATAGTCGAGGGGCGCGCCGCGCGCCGGCTCGTTCAGCTCGAGCGTGGGCTGGCGCGCGCAGTCGCTGCCGGCGAGCGCCGTGGCGCCGTCGCGCGTGAGGCCGCCCACCACCAGGATCGCCCCGCCCATCTGCGCCTGCCGGCAGGCGTCGAGGAGCGCCGGGCCCTCGTTGTCCACGGCGAGCACGCGCACCGCCGGGGCGCCCTTCTCCGCGACCTTGAGCGCGGCGGCCATGCCCTGGCGCACCGCCTCGGCGAGCGCCCCGAGCGTGGGCGAGGCAGTGGGCAGGATCACGGCGATGTGGCCGGGGGCGATGGGGATCACCTGGCGGCCGACCGCGTGCGCGTCCGGCGGGGGGGCGACCTCGTAGAGCGGGCGCACGACGGTGCTGCGCGCCAGGCCCGTTTCCGGATCGATCTCCTCGGCGCGGTACTTCGGCGCCTCCGGCACGATCCGCACGCGCGTGGTTGTGCCGGTCTGCGCATCGGCCGAGAATGCCGGCGACAGCAGGAGGGCGGATGCGAGAAGGAGGATCGCGTTGAGGCGCGACATGGGGAAGGGCGGCGAGGGCTCCGATACGCCGGCGGCAGGCGCTCGCCGCGGCGCGGCATTGGAACCGGGATTATATGTGGTGGCGACGCCCATAGGGAACCTCGGCGACGCCACGCGTCGGGCGCTGGAGACGCTCGCCGCGGCCGATCTCGTCGCCGCCGAGGACACGCGCGTGACGCGAGGCCTGCTCACCCACTTCGGCATCTCCGCGCGCCTCGTGGCCGTGCACGCGCACAACGAGGCGCGCGCGGCCGAGGCGATCGTGCGCGCCATCGGCGAGGGCAAGGCGGTCGCGCTCGTGAGCGACGCGGGCACCCCCGGCGTGAGCGACCCGGGCGCGGCGGTGGTCGCGTGCGTGCGCGCCGCGGGGCAGCGCGTCTTCCCCGTGCCGGGCGCGAGCGCGCTCACCGCGGCGCTGTCGGCCAGCGGCCTCGCCTTCGACGGCGTGGTCTTCGCCGGTTTCCTGCCCGCCCGCGGCGGCGAGCGGCGCGAGCGGCTGGCCGCGCTCGCCGCGGGGCCCTGGGCGATCGCGCTGTTCGAGGCGCCGCACCGCATCGCGGCCACGCTCTCGGACCTGCACGCCGCGCTCGGCGAGCGCGACGTCGTGGTCGCGCGCGAGCTCACCAAGCGCTTCGAGTCGATCGTGCGGCTGCCGCTGGACAGCGCCCGCGCGTGGGTCGAGGCCGACCCCGACCGCATGCGCGGCGAGTTCGTGCTCGTGGTCGAGGCCCGGCCGGTCGCGGCGCGCCAGGCGGCCGATCCCGACGCGGTGCTCGACGCGCTGCTCGCCGAGCTGCCGCTCAAGCAGGCGGTCGCGCTCGCCGCGCGCATCACCGGGGAGCGGCGCAACGCGCTCTACGAGCGCGCCCTCGCGCGCAAGGCCCGCGACGCGGACTCGGCCGGGGGGCGCCGTTGAGCGCCGATGCGCCGCAGCCCGGCGGGCGAAGGCGCCCCCACCTCTATAATCGATCGATGCCCCAGACCCTCACCCTGCGCCGCCCCGACGATTTCCACGTGCACCTGAGGGACGGGCCGGCGATGCGGGTCGCGGCTGCGGCGACGGCGCGCGAGTTCGCGCGGGCGATCGTGATGCCGAACCTGCGGCCCGCGGTGGTGCGCGTGGAGCAGGCGCGCGCCTACCGCGAGCGCATCCTCGCCGCGCTCGGGCCGGGCGCGGGGTTCGAGCCGCTCATGACGCTCTACCTCACCGACGAGACCGAGCCGGCGCAGATCGCCCGCGCCCGCGACGCCGGATTCGTGCACGCCGTGAAGTACTACCCGGCCGGCGCCACGACGAACTCCGCCTCGGGCGTGACCGACATCCGCCGCTGCGACGCCGTGCTCGGCGCGATGGAGGAGGCGGGCATGCCGCTGCTGGTCCACGGCGAGGTGACCGACCCCGAGGTCGACGTCTTCGACCGCGAGGCGGTGTTCCTCGAGCGCGTGCTGGCACCCCTCGTCGAGCGCTTCCCGGCCCTGAAGGTGGTGGTCGAGCACATCACCACGCGCGAGGCGGCGGAGTTCGTCCTCGGGGCGCCGGACACCCTCGGCGCCACGATCACCGCGCACCACCTGCTGCTCAACCGCAACGCGATCTTCTCCGGCGGGCTGAGGCCCCACCACTACTGCCTGCCGGTGCTCAAGCGCGAGCCGCATCGCCTGGCGCTGCTGGCGGCGGCCACCTCGGGAAATCCGAAGTTCTTCCTCGGCACCGACAGCGCGCCGCACGCGCGGGGCGCGAAGGAGTGCGATTGCGGCGCGGCCGGGATCTACACCGCCCACGCCGCGCTGGCGCTCTACGCCGAGGCGTTCGACTCCGCCGGCGCGCTCGATCGCCTGGAGGCGTTCGCTTCCGCCCACGGCGCGGATTTCTACGGCCTGCCGCGCAACGCCGGCACGGTCACGCTCGAGAAGTCGGCGTGGGAAGTGCCGGGCGAGTACCGGTTCGGCGCCGACAGCGTGGTGCCGCTGCGTGCGGGGGGCTCCGTGGGCTGGCGGCTCGCCGACTGAGCCGCGGTGGACTGGCCCGCGGCGGCCGCGCGCCTCGCGACACCCCTCTTCGCGCCGCTGCATCCGGCGCTCGCGCGCCTGCCCGCCGGGCGCTGGCCGACCCACGAGGAGCTGAACCGGGCGGCCGCCGGCCTCGCCACCGCGGGCGGGCGGGCGTTGCGGTTCGTGCCGCCCGCGGCGGCCGGCGACACGCCGTACGAGCTGCGCATCGCGGCCACGGGGGAAGTGCCGACGCGCGAGCGCAACTGGCACGACCTGTTCAACGCGCTCGCCTGGATGGCCTACCCGCGCGCGAAGGCGGCGATCAACGCGCAGCACGCCGCGATCCTCGAGGCGGGCGGGGCGGCGGAGCGGCGCCGGCGCAGCCCGCAGCGCGACGCGCTCACGCTCTTCGACGAGGGCGGCGTCGCGGTGGCCGCGGCCGACCCGGCGCTCGCCGCGCTCATCCCGGCGTACGCGTGGAAGGAGCTCTTCTGGGAGCGGCGCGGCGAGCTCGCCGGGCGCGTCGCGTTCCTCGCCTTCGGCCACGCGTGCTTCGAGCAGGCGCTCGACCCCTACATCGGCATGGTCGCGAAGACCGTGTGCCTCCCGGTGGATGCGGCATTCTTCGCGCTGCCCGTCGCGGCCCGCGTGGCGCACGCCGACCGCCTGCTGGCCGCGCACTTCGCCGACCGCGCCCGCTTCGCCTCGCCGCGCGCGATGCCGCCGCTGCCCGTCCTCGGCGTGCCCGGCTGGCATCCCGCGACCGAGCGCGAGGACTTCTACGACGACGCGTCGTACTTCCGCACGAAGGGCCTCCGCCCGGCACGCGGCCGCGGCGGCGGCACGGCCGTTCCCGCGGCGCCGAAGGCATGATCCGGCGCGTTTCCGGCCCCCGCGCCCGTTGCGCGCCGCGGAAGGTGAGAGAATGGCGCGTGAAGCAGGCCAGGCGGTCGCCGTGCCACTTCGGTCGCACGGAGGAAAGTCGGGACTCCACAGGGCAGCGTAGCGGGTAACGCCCGTCCGCCGCGAGGCGAGGATCAGAGGAACAGAGACGAGCCCGGCGGGGCTGCGGCGGCCTTCGGGCCGCTGGCGCCCGCCGGGGTGAAACGGCCAATCTCTACGCGGAGCAACACCAAGTAGGCAGACGTCGACGTGGCCCACCGAGTCTGCGGGTAGGTGGCTCGAGCCGTGCGGCAACGCACGGCCCAGAGGAATGACCGTCATAGCGCGCGGCAGGCTCCGACTCGTCGGGGTTCTTCCAAAGCGCCGTAACAGAATCCCGCTTATCGGCCTGCTTCACACTTTCTTCCCCCCGGATTGCGTCGCCTGACGGCGACGAAACCCGTGTTTCTGCGGCCACTGTGACGCCGTTCACACCTCGCGCCGCCTCCTTCGCCCGATGATCTGGCGCACGCCCTGCGGCCCGCACGCCGCGCCACATTGCTCGTGACCGCTTGACGGAGGCCGCACCATGGGAACGCCGATTCGATTGCTGTGCGCGGCCGTGCTGGCCGCCGTCGCGCCGCTCGCCGCCGCGCAGACGACCGCCACGGTCGACACCCATGTGAGCACCCTCGATGCGACGGCCGCGGTCCACGGCCAGGCCCAGGTCGCCGCGCGCATCGCCGCGAGCTTCGGCTCCCTCGCGGGCTCGGACGAGGACACGCTCGCGCTCGTGTACGCGCTGCGCGACGGCGCCGCCGTCACGCTCGGCGCGACGACGGGCGCCGGGACGGCGGGCGCCGCCGGCACCCTCGGCACGGGGGGGGCGATCGGCACCGGCGACGCGACGGGCGCCACCGGCGCGGCAGGCGCGATCGGGGCCGGCCCCGGCGGCGCGACGGGCGGCGCCATGATCGAGCCGCCGACGGGCCGGATGGGCTGGGGCAACGTCTTCATCTCGCTCGCGCTCGCGAAGGCCGCGCTCGCGAACGTCGGCATCACCGAGCCCGCGGCCGCGCAGCTCCAGGCCGCGCTCACCGGCGGCGACGCGATCCTCGCCGACGGCAGCACCATGACGCTCCGGGGCGTGCTCACGATGCGCGCCGAGGGGATGGGCTGGGGGAAGATCGCCCAGGCGCAGGGCACGAAGCTGGATGCGGTGGTGGGCGCCATCCGCTCCCAGCGCACGAGGCTCGCCTCGCTGTCGAGCGATTCCGCCACGGCGCCCCGCGCGACCGGCGCATCCCAGCGGCTCGCCGGCGCGGCCACGCGCTCGGGCTGGGGATGGTGACGGCGGGCGGCGGCCCCGGCGGGCGCCAGGGCGGCTTCCACGGCCGGGGACGCGGCGGCGGCTGATCCCGGCGGCGTACCCCGGTGGCGCAAGGGCCCGGCGACGGGCCCTTTCTCATTTGGAACGTCGTTGCGTGGCGCGGTCCACCGGGCCCCGCCGGGACGGTCCGCACCGCTAGATCTCCAGTACTACATAAAGAAAAGTGCATAACTTCCTGATATCAAAGGAACTGCACACACCCGCCACCGTCCGCCGAAGTGCCGCTAACCCCTTGTCCCACAAGAAAAAATTGCGCTTCTTTTCCCTTGACGCGTTGTAGCCGCTTCTCTACAGTGTGCGGAAGTGGGAAAACGTGGGGAAAATGGTGTTTCAGGGGGCAAACCAGATCCATCTGGATGCAAAGGGGCGCATGGCCGTGCCGACCCGCGCCCGCGATCCCCTGACCCAGGGGGGCACGGTAAAGCTAGTGCTCACTGCGCACCCTGACGGGTGCCTTCTCCTCTACCCGAACCCCGCCTGGGAACCGATCCGCTCGCAGGTCATGGCGTTTCCGAGCCTCGACCGGCAGGCGAGCCTGTGGAAGCGGCTGCTCGTCGGCTTCGCCCAGGAGCTGGAGCCCGACGGGGCGGGGCGGCTGCTCATCCCGCCGGAGCTGCGCGACTTCGCGAAGATCACGCGCCAGGTCATGTTGGTGGGGCAGGGATCCCACTTCGAAATCTGGGACCTCGAGACGTGGAACGCGCAGCTCGAGACGCTCAGGTCCGGGGGCAGCCCGCAGTTGCCCCCGGGGATGGAGAACTTCTCTCTGTGATGCGGCCGACGACCCTGGGTCCGAAGCCGCTCCCCGCGGAGAGCGCAGGCCCAGCGTCGACTCCCTTCCCCCGTGAGTGAGGTCTCCCATGTCCCGGTCCTTCTCGAAGAAGCCATCGCTGCCCTCGACGTCCGTGAAGGCGAAACCTACGTCGATGGCACCTTTGGCCGCGGCGGGCACAGCGCGGCCATCCTCGCCCGTGTCGGTGTTCGCGGAAGACTTCTCGCTTTTGATCAGGACCCCGCGGCGGTTGCGGCTCGCGCGCTCGAAGATCCGCGTCTTGAGCTGATCCACGGGAGGTTCTCGACGATGCAGGAGGCGTTGTCCGAGCGCGGAATCCGCCGGGTCGCGGGCGTGCTCCTCGACCTGGGCGTTTCCTCGCCGCAGCTCGAGGAGCCGCGGCGCGGCTTCAGCTTCGCGCGCGAGGGCCCGCTCGACATGCGCATGGACACCTCCCGCGGCGAGACCGCGGCGGAATGGCTCATGCGCGCCGACGAAAAAGACATCAGGGAGGTGATCGCGACCTATGGGGAAGAACGGTTTGCTCAATCGGTTGCAGCAGCGATTGCTGCGGCACGGGCTCAAGGGCCCCTTCGCGGGACCCGGCAACTTGCCGAGATCGTGGGTCGCGCGGTCCGCACGCGCGAGCCGGGCCAGCATCCGGCGACCCGCACCTTTCAGGCTCTTCGGATTCACGTCAATCAGGAGCTTGAGGAGCTCGCGCTGACGCTGCCCCAGGCCGCGGAGCTCCTCGCTCCCCGCGGGCGGCTGGCCGTGATCAGCTTCCACTCGCTCGAGGACCGCATCGTCAAGAACTTCATCCGCGAGCGCTCGACGGCCGACCGCCTGCCCCGCGGCCTGCCGGTGCGCGCCGCGGACCTGCCCCCGCCGCAGCTGCGCCGCGTCGGGCGCGCGATCCGCCCCGGCGCCGAGGAGGTGCGGCGCAACCCCCGGGCCCGCAGCGCCGTGCTGCGCGTGGCGGAGAAGCGGGACTGAGCATGGGCCGGGTGAGCGCGATCCTCCTCGCCGCGGTCGTGGCGTGCGCCCTGGGCGTGGTCACGTCCCAGCACCGCGCCCGCTCGCTCTTCAGCGCGCTCGAGTCCGAGCAGGCGGCGGCCAAGAAGCTCGACGAGGAGTGGACGCAGCTGCAGCTCGAGCAGGGCACCTGGGCCAACAACAAGCGCGTCGCCGACGTGGCGGCGCGGCGCCTGGGCATGCGCATGCCGCAGCCGGACACCACGATCATCGTCGACGAGGACGGGCGCGCCGTGGGGGCGAGGCCGTGAGGTACGAGCAGCGCACCCCGGAGCTGCGCCTCAAGCTCGAGGGCTGGCGCTCGCGCTTCGTGCTCGTGGTGGTGGTGGCCGGGTTCGCCACGCTCGCCGCCCGCGCGTTCTACCTGCAGGGCATGCGCACCGACTTCCTGCAGGCCAAGGGCGAGGCGCGCTACGGCCGCGTGATCGAGATGCCCGCCTCCCGCGGCCCGATCCTCGACCGCAACGGCCACCCGCTCGCCATCTCCACGCCGGTCGAGTCGATCTGGGCGAGCCCCGAGGACCTCGAGGCGGCCCCGGCCCAGCTCGCCGCCCTCGCCCGGGTCCTCGGCATGCCGGCGCCCGAGCTGCGCCAGAAGATTGCCGACAAGGATCGCCAGTTCGCCTATCTCAAGCGCCAGATTCCGCCCGATCGGGCGGCCAAGGTGATGGCGCTCGGGATTCCCGGCGTCTTCGAGCAGCGCGAGTACCGCCGCTACTACCCCGCCGGCGAGGTGATGGCGCACGTGGTCGGATTCACCGGAATCGACGACCGGGGCCTGGAGGGCATCGAGCTCGCGGAGCAGTCGCGCCTGGCGGGAATGCCCGGCAGCCGCAAGGTGATCAAGGACCGCAAGGGCCGCATCGTCGAGGACGTCGAGAGCATCCGCGCCCCGCGCGACGGGCGCGAGGTGGTGCTCGCCATCGACGAGCGGCTGCAGTTCCTCGCCCACCGCGAGCTCAAGGCGGCGGTGCGGGCCGACGGGGCGAAGGGCGGGGCGCTGGTGATCCTCGACGCGCGCACGGGCGAAGTACTCGCGCTCGTGAACCAGCCCGACTACAACCCGAACAACCGCGCGCGGGTCACCGGCGCGCAGACGCGCAACCGCGCGGTCACGGACCTCTTCGAGCCCGGCTCCACGATGAAGCCGTTCACCATCGCCGCCGCGCTCGACGACGGCATCGTGCGTCCCGACACCCGCATCGACACCGAGGGCGGCCACATGGCCATCGGCGGCTGGACCATCAGCGACGCCCATCCCCACGGCACCCTCACCGTCGCCCAGGTGATCCAGAAATCGTCGAACATCGGCGCGGCCAAGATCATGCTGCGCATGACCCCGCAGCGCATGGGGCTCATGTTCCGCGCGCTCGGCTTCGGCGTGGCGCCCCACACCGGCTTCCCCGGCGAGGCCCGCGGGATCGTGCGGCCCTGGTCGGAATGGCGCCCGGTCGAGCAGGCGACGATGTCGTACGGCCACGGCATCTCGGTGTCGCTGCTGCAGCTCGCCCGCGCCTACACGATCTTCACCAACGGCGGCGAGCTGCTGCCGCTCGCGCTGCTCAAGCGCGACGCGCGGCCCATCGGCCGTCCCATCGTCACGGCGAAGAGCGCGCGCGAGGTCACGCGGATGATGGAGATGGCGGTCTCGGCGGAAGGCACCGCGCCGCTCGCCGCGGTCCCCGGCTACCGCGTGGCGGGAAAGACCGGCACGGCGATGAAGCCCGAGCGCGGCGGCTACAACGAGCACAAGTACATCTCCTCGTTCGTGGGCTTCGCCCCGGTCACCGACCCGCGCTTCATCATCGCCGTGATGCTCGACGAGCCCGCGGGCGACCACTACGGCGGCGACGTGGCCGGGCCGGTCTTCGCCTCGGTGATGGGCGCGGCGCTGCGCATGCGCTCGGTGCCGCCCGATGCGCCGCAGACGCTCGAGGTGCGCGTGCCCGGGGCCGGGCCGCTCGAGGCCCGGGCGCCGGCGCGCGAGGCGGGGGCGGGATGACGCCCGCGTGCGGATCCGCCGGCCTCGCCGGGCGCCTCGACGGCCTCGGCGTGCCGCTGGCCGACCTCACCGCCGACTCCCGCGCCGTGAAGCGGGGATCGGTCTTCGCGGCCTACCCCGGCACCGTGCTCGACGGGCGCGCGTTCATCCCCGAGGCGATCGCGCGGGGCGCGGCGGCGGTGCTGTGGGAACGCGCCGGGTTCGCGTGGGACGCGCGCTGGGACGTGCCCCACCTCGGCATCGACAACCTGCGCGCGCGCATCTCCGGCATCGCCGGGCACGTGTACGGCGACCCCTCGGCGTCCCTGTGGATCGCCGGGGTGACCGGCACCAACGGCAAGACGTCGGTGTCCCAGTGGATCGCCGCGGCCTGCGATGGGCTCGGACGGCGCGCCGCCGTCGTGGGCACCCTCGGCAACGGCCTGGTGGGCGAGAGAACCGAGGCGCGCAACACCACGCCGGATGCGATCGTGCTGCAGCGCCTGCTCGCCGAGTACCTGCGCCGCGGCGCGCGCGCGGTGGCGATGGAGGTGTCGAGCCACGGCCTGGACCAGGAGCGCGTGGCGGGCGTCAAGCTCGACGTGGCGGTCTTCACCAACCTCACCCGCGACCACCTCGACTACCACGGCACCATGGAGGCGTACGCCGAGGCCAAGTACCGCCTTTTCTCGGCGCGCGGGCTCACGCACGCGGTGATCAACGCCGACGACCCCTGGGGCGAGCGCTTCCTGCGCCGGCTCGAGGACAGCGGCCTCGAGCGCATCCCGTTCTCGGTCGAGGGCGCGGCTTCCTTCGAGCGGCGCATGGCGCCGCGCCTCGTGGCCTCCGGCGTCGCGCTCTCGGAGGCGGGCGTGCGCTTCCGGGTGCGAGGCGACTGGGGCGAGGGGGAGGTGCGCGCGAGCGCGCTGGGCGCCTTCAACGTCTCGAACCTCCTCGCGGTCCTGGGCGCGCTGCTCGCGGCCGGCGTCGCGTGGGACGAGGCGCTCGCCGCGGTCTGCGCGCTGGCCCCGGTGCCGGGACGCCTCGAGCGCCTCGGCGGCGGCGAGGCACCGCTCGTGGTGATCGACTACGCCCACACCCCGGACGCCCTCGAGAAGGCGCTCGAGTCGCTGCGCCCGGCGCTGGCGCCCGGCGCGCGGCTCATCTGCGTGTTCGGCTGCGGCGGCGACCGCGACGCGGGCAAGCGCCCGCTCATGGGCGAGGCCGCGGCCCGGCTCGCCGACCGCGTGATCGTCACGAGCGACAACCCGCGGGGCGAGCCGCCCCGGGCGATCATCGAGCAGGTCCTCGCCGGCATCGCCGCGGGCGGCGCCGAGGCGATCGAGGACCGGCAGGTGGCGATCTTCGCCGCCGTGCACCAGGCCCGGCGCGGCGACGTGGTGCTGCTCGCGGGCAAGGGACACGAGACGTACCAGGAGATCGCCGGCGCGCGCCACCCCTTCAACGACCGCGACGTGGCCGCGGCGGCGCTCGCCGAGTCGGGAGCGGCGCCATGAACGCGGCGAACCGCCCCGCGGGCGCGCCCCCGATGATGGACCTCGCCGAGGCCGCGCGCGTGCTCGGGGGGAGGCTGCACGGCGCGAGCGCCGCCTTCTCGGGCGTCGCCACCGACAGCCGCGCGCTCGCGCCCGGCGACCTCTTCGTCGCGCTCGCGCGGCGAGCGCTTCGACGCCCACGACTTCGTCGCCGAGGCCGCGCGCCGCGGGGCGGCGGGCGCGCTCACGGCGCGCACGGTCGCGTCCGGCGTGCCCCAGGTGGTCGTGGCCGACACGCGCCTCGCGCTCGGGCGCCTGGCCGCCCACTGGCGCGCGCGCTTCGCGCTGCCGCTCATCGCGCTCACCGGCAGCAACGGCAAGACCACGGTGAAGGAGATGCTCGCCGCGATCCTCGCCGAGAACGCGGGGTCGCGCGCGGCGGTGCTCGCCACGGCGGGCAACCTCAACAACGACATCGGGATGCCGCTCACGCTGCTGCAGCTGCGTCCCGCGCACCGCTACGCCGTGATCGAGATGGGCATGAACCACGCCGGCGAGATCGCCTACCTCACCGGCCTCGCGCGCCCGACGGTCGCGCTCGTGAACAACGCGCAGCGCGCCCACGTCGGCCCCCTCGGCGGCCTCGAGGCGGTGGCGCACGCCAAGGGCGAGATCTACGGCGGGCTCGGCGGCGGCGGCGTGGCGGTGGTCAACGCCGACGACGGCTTCGCGGGCTACTGGCGGGGCCTCAACGCGGGGCGGCGCATCGTGACCTTCGGGCTGGCGCAGCCCGCCGACGTGTGCGCCGCGCGCGGCGACGAGACCACGCGCTTCTCGACGCCGGCCGGGCAGTTCGAGGTGGCGCTGCGCGTGGCCGGCGAGCACAACGTGCGAAACGCCCTCGCCGCGTGCGCCGCGGCCCACGCCGTCGGCGTGCCGACCGGGCCGATGGCGCGGGCGCTGGCGGACTTCGCCGGCGTGCCGGGGCGCCTGCAGCGCCGGCGCGCGGGCGCGGCCTGGCTCATCGACGACACGTACAACGCCAATCCCGACTCGATGCGCGCGGCGCTCGCGGTGCTCGCCGCGCAGCCCGGCCGGCACGTGTTCGTGATGGGCGACATGGGCGAGCTGGGCGACGACGCCCCGGCGATGCACGCCGAGGTCGGGCGCTGCGCGCGCGAGGCGGGCGTGGAGGCGCTGCTCGCGCTGGGCCCCGAAAGCCGCGAGGCGGTCGCCGCCTTCGGCCCCGCCGGCCGGCACTTCGCGAGCGCCGAGGCGCTCGTGGAGGCGGCCCGCGCCGAGGCGCGCCCGGGCACCACGGTGCTCGTGAAGGGCTCGCGCTTCATGCGCATGGACCGCGTCGCCGACGCGCTGTGCACCGGGGAGGACGCCGATGCTCGTTGAGCTCGCCCACTGGCTCGAGGGCTACGTCCGCGCCTTCAACGTGTTCGGCTACATCACGCTGCGGGTGGTGCTGGCCGCGCTCACCGCGCTCGCGATCTCCTTCGTCGTGGGCCCGGCGATGATCCGCAAGCTCACCGCGTACAAGATCGGCCAGTCGGTGCGCGACGACGGGCCCGCCACGCACCTCGTGAAGGCCGGCACGCCGACGATGGGCGGCGCGCTGATCCTGGTCTCGATCGCGGTCACGACGCTGCTGTGGGCCGACCTCGGCAACCGCTTCGTGTGGCTGTGCCTGCCGACCACCCTGGGATTCGGCGCCGTCGGCTGGGTCGACGACTGGCGCAAGGTCGTGCACCGCAACCCGAAGGGGCTGTCGGCGCGGGCGAAGTTCTTCTGGCAGTCGGTGATCGCGCTCGTGGCCGTGTACCTGCTCGCCTTCACCGCGAAGCTGCCGCAGCAGACCGAGCTCATCGTGCCGTTCTTCAAGACCGTGTCGATCCCGCTCGGCGCGATGGGCTTCGTGATCCTCGCCTAGTTCGTCGTCGTCGGCACCTCGAACGCGGTCAACCTCACCGACGGCCTCGACGGCCTCGCGATCATGCCGACGGTGATGGTCGGCTCGGCGCTCGGCATCTTCGCCTACGTCGACGGGCAACGCCGTCTTCTCGAAGTACCTCGGCTTCCCGTGCATCACCGGGCGCGGGCGAGCTCGCCGTCTTCTGCGGCGCGATGGCCGGCGCGGGGCTCGGCTTCCTCTGGTTCAACGCCTATCCGGCCGAAGTCTTCATGGGCGACGTCGGCGCGCTCGCGCTCGGCGCCGCGCTCGGCACGATCGCCGTGATCGTGCGCCAGGAGATCGTGCTGTTCATCATGGGCGGCGTCTTCGTCGTCGAGACGCTGTCCGTGATGATCCAGGTGGCGAGCTTCAAGTTGACGGGCAGGCGCGTCTTCCGCATGGCGCCGCTGCACCACCACTACGAGCTGAAGGGCTGGAAGGAGAACCAGGTCGTGGTGCGGTTCTGGATCATCACGATGATGCTGGTGCTGTTCGGACTCTCGACCCTGAAGCTGCGATAGGCGAACGCAAAAGGAGATGGCCCATGACTGGCAAGGCAGGCGGGTGCTCGTGCTCGGACTGGGTGACACGGGATTGTCGGCCGTACGCTGGCTCGCGCGGCATGGCGCGCGCCTGGCTGCTGCCGATACGCGAGCGGCGCCTCCGGCCCTCGGAGCGCTGCGTGCCGAGCTTCCCGAGCTGCGCCCGCGGCTCGGACCTTTCGACGACGCGCTCCTGGAAGGCGTGGACACGATCGTTGCGAGTCCGGGCGTTGCGCTTCGCGAACCGGTCGCTTCGGGCCGCCCGCGGGCGCGGCGTCGAGGTCGTGGGCGACATCGAGCTCTTCGGGCGCGAGGTCGCGCGCGCCGCGCCGGGCGTACGCGTGCTCGCCGTGACCGGCACCAACGGCAAGTCCACCGTCACCGCGCTCGCCGCGGCGATGGGGGGCGCCTGCGGGATGCGCGCCGAGGCGATCGGCAACATCGGCGTGCCCGTGCTCGACGCGCTCACGCAGGCCGAGGTCGCGGGCTTCGCCGACCTCTACGCGGTCGAGCTGTCCAGCTACCAGCTCGAGACCACCGCCTCGCTCGCCCTGGACGCCGCGGCGATGCTCAACGTGAGCCAGGACCACCTCGACCGCTACGACGGCCTCGCCGACTACGCGCGGGCCAAGGCGCGCGATCTTCCTGCGGTGACGGCACCCGGGTGCTCAACCGCGACGACGCCTGGAGCCGCGGCATGGCCGCCGGGGCGCACCTTCACCTTCGGGCTGGACGTGCCCGCCGGCGCGTCCGGAATGGGGCCTCGACGCCGGCGGGCGCGTGCTCATGCACGGCGAGCGCCCCATCCTCGCGGCCGCCGACATGCGGCATGCCGGGGCTGCACAACGTCGCCAACGCGCTGGCCGCCGCACGCGCTCGCGACGCGCCGCCGGCCTGCCGCGCGACGGCCTCGCCCGGGCGCTGCGCGAGTTCCGCGGGCCTGCCGCACCGCGTGCAGCCGGTCGCCGAGGCGCGCGGCGTGCGCTTCTACGACGATTCCAAGGGCACCAACGTCGGCGCCACGATCGCCGCGCTCGCGGGCTTCGCGCAGCCGCGTCGTGCTGATCGCCGGCGGCGACGGCAAGGGACAGGACTTCGCGCCGCTCGCCGCGCGCGGTGCGCGGCGCATGCGCGCGCCGTCGCTGCTGATCGGCCGCGACGCGCCGCGATCGCCGCGCGCGCTCGGCCGGCACCGGCGTCGCCGCTCGAGCGCGCCGCGACGATGGAGGCAGGCGGTCGAGCGCGCCGTTCGCCTGCGCCCGCCGCGGCGACGCGGTGCTGCTGTCGCCCGCCTGCGCGAGCTTCGACATGTTCCGCAACTACGGGCAGCGCGGCGAGGCCTTCGCCGCGGCCGCGCGCGCGCTGCCCGGCGCCCGGCTAGCCTACTGATGCTCTACAGCCCAGCGCCCGCCCGACGCCGGACTACGACCGCGCGCTCGCTCTGGTCGGCGCTGCTGCTCGGCGCGATCGGGCTGGTGATGGTCTATTCGGCGTCGATCGCGATCGCCGAGGCGAGCCGCTTCACGGGCGACAGCCCGGCCTATTTCCTCGTGCGCCACGCGGTCTTCCTCGCCGTCGGCATCGCTGCTGGCGGCGGCGGTCGCGTTCCGGTGCCGGTGCGGCTGTGGCAGCAGCGCCGCGCCGTGGCTCTTCGTCGCTCGGCGTCGCTGCTGCTGGTGGCTGGTGCTGGTGCCCGGGCCTCGGGCGCGAGGTGAACGGCAGCCGGCGCTGGCTCCCGCTCGGGTTCGCCAACGTCCAGCCCTCCGAGCTGATGAAGCTCTTCGCGGTGCTCTACGCGGCCGACTACACGGTGCGCAAGGCCGCGTTCATGCACGACTTCCAGCAAGGGCTTCCTGCCGATGTTCGGCGTGATGCTGCTCATCGCGGCGGCTGCTGCTGCGCGAGCCCGACTTCGGCGCGCTTCGTCGTCATCGCGATCGCCACCTGCGGCATGCTCTTCCTGGGCGGCATGAACTGGCGCCTCTTCGCGGGGCTGGTGGTCATGCTGGCGCTCGGCTTCGCCGGCGCTCATGCGTCTCCTCGCCCTATCGCATGCAGCGCATCTTCGGCTTCATGGACCCGTGGGCCGACGCCTACGGCACGGGCTACCAGCTCTCGCATGCGCTGATCGCCTTCGGCCGCGGCGAATGGTTCGGCGTCGGGCTCGGCGCGAGCGTCGAGAAGCTGCTTCTACCTGCCCGAGGCGCACACCGACTTCCTGCTCGCGGTGATCGCCGAGGAGCTCGGCTTCGTCGGCGTTTCGCGGTGGTCATCGCGCTCTTCGCGCTGGCTCGTGCTCCGCGCCTTCGCGATCGGGCGCCAGGCGGCGCAGCCTCGAGCGCCACTTCGCCGCGCTCGTGGCGCAGGGCATCGGCGTCTGGATCGGCCTCCAGGCGTTCATCAACATGGGCGTGAACATGGGCCTGCTGCCCACCAAGGGCCTGACGCTGCCGCTGATGTCGCTTCGGCGGCACCGGCGATGCGTCGTCGAACTTGCGTCGCGCTCGCGATCCTGCTGCGCATCGACTGGGAAAACCGCCAGCTCATGCGCGGGGAAGCCTGTGACGCGCCCGGTTCCCCATGCCGTCGCCGCCCGCCGGGGCGCTCCGAGGGGCCAGGACCATCATGATCATGGCGGGCGGCACCGGGCGGCACATCTTCCCCGGGCTCGCGGTCGCCGAGAGCTGCGCGGGCCGCGGGCTGGGACGGTGGTCTGGCTGGGCACGCCGGCGGGCATGGAGGCGCGGCTCGTGCCGCGGCGCGGCTACCCGATCATGGCGTGGCATTCGCGCGCGGCGCTGCGCGGCAAGGGCGCTGCTCGCCTAGGCTGCTGCTGCCGCTCACCTGCTGCGCGTCGTTCTGGGAGAGCGCACGCGCGCGATCTTCCGGGTGCGGCCCGACGTCGTGCTCGGCATGGGCGGCTACGTCGCCTTCCCCGGCGGCATGATGGCCGTCGCTGCTGGCGCGGCCGCTCGCGGTGCACGAGCAGAACGCGGTCGCCGGGCTCGCCAACCGCGTGCTCGCCCGCTGGCCGACCGCGTCGTCTCGGCATGGAGGCGCCTTCGAGCGGCGGGTCCCCGCGCTGGGCAACGCGCTGCCGAAGCCCCGCCGGGTCGATGGCTCGGCAACCCGGTGCGCGCGGACATCGCGCGCTTGCGCCGCCGGCGCAGCGCTTCGCGGGCGCGGCGGGCCGCTCCGCCTGCTCGTGGTCGGCGGCAGCCTCGGCGCGCAGGCGCTGAACGAGGCTCGTGCCCGGGCGCGCTCGCGCGATGGCGCCGGGCGAGCGGCCCGCAGGTCGTGCACCAGGCGGGCGAGAAGCACCTGCGAGGCGCTGCGCGCCGACTACGCCGCGGCGGGCGTGGCCGCGCGAGCTGCGTGCCGTTCATCGACGACATGGCGCGCGCGCTACGGCTGGGCCGACTGCTCGTGCGTGCCGCGCGGGCGCGATCACCGTGGCCGAGCTCGCCGCCGCCGGCGTGGCCGCGATCCTCGTGCCGCTGCCGTATCGCGGTCGACGACCACCAGAGCGCGAACGCGCGCTACCTCGCCGCGCGGGGCGCGGCGCATCGCTGATGCCGCAGCTCGAGACGACGCCGCGACGGCGCTCGCCGGCGTGCTGCGCGGCGCTCGACCGCGCGCGCCTGCTCGACATGGCGCGCAAGGCGCGCGCGCTGGGCAAGCCGACGCGACGCGCAGTCGCCGAGCGCTGCATGGCGACTCGTGCGAGGAGCTCGCCGCGTGAAGCATAAGGTGAAGCGCATCCACTTCGTCGGCATCGGCGGCTCCGGCATGAGCGGCATCGCCGAGGTGCTGCTCAACCTCGGCTACGCAGGTGACCGGCTCGGACCTCGCGCGAGAGCGCGGCGATGCGCGCGCCTGCGCGCGCTCGGCGTCCGACGTCGCCGTCGGGCACGCCGCGGCGCAACGTCGAGGGCGCCGACGCGGTGGTCGTCTCGACCGCGGTGCGCGCGCGACAACCCGGAAGTGGTCGCGCGCGCGCGACAGGCGCGTGCCGATCGTGCCGCGCGCGCTGATGCTGGCCGAGCTGATGCGCCTCAAGCAGGGCATCGCCATCGCCGGCACCCACGGCAAGACGACCACCACCAGCCTCGTGGCGAGCGTGCTCGGCCGAAGGCGGGCTCGATCCGACCTTCGTCATCGGCGGGCGGCTGAACTGCCGCCGGCTCCAACGCGCGGCTCGGCGGCGGCGAGTTCATCGTCGTCGAGGCGGACGAGTCGCGACGCCTCCTTCCTCTACCTGCAGCCCGTGGTCGCGGTCGTCACCAACATCGACGCCGATCACATGGAGACCTACGAGCACGACTTCGCGCAGCTCGAAGCAGGCGCTTCGTCGAGTTCCTGCAGCACCTGCCCTTCTACGGCATGGCCGTCCTGTGCGTGGACGACGCCGCACGTGCGCGACGATCCTGCCGCTCGGTCCGAAGCCGGTGCTCACCTACGGCTTCGCCGCCGACGCCGACCGTGCGCGCCGAGGACGTGCGATGGGCACGCCGCGGCGCGATGCGCTTTCGCGCGCTGCGCGACGGAACGGCTTCGCGCCGCTGCGAGGTGACGCTCAATCTGCCCGGGCGGCACAACGTGCTGAACGCGCTCGCGGCGATCGCCGTCGCGTCGCGAGCTCGGCGTGCCGGACGCGCGCGATCGCAGAAGGCGCTCGCCGAGTTCACGCGGCGTCGGCCGGCGCTTCCAGCGCTACGGCGAGGTGGCGCTCGCCGGCGGCGGCCGCTTCACGCTGGTCGACGACTACGGCCACCACCCCGCCGAGATGGCGGCCACGCTCGCCGCCGCGCGCGGCGCCTTCCCGGGCCGCCGCATCGTGCTCGCGTTCCAGCCGCACCGCTACACCCGCACGCGCGACCTGTTCGAGGACTTCGTGCGGGTGCTCTCGACCGTCGACGCGCTGCTGCTGGCCGAGGTCTACCCGGCGGGCGAGGCGCCGATCGTCGCCGCGGACGGCCGCTCGCTCGCGCGCGCGGTGCGCGTCGCGGGCAAGGTCGAGCCGGTGTTCGTCGAGTCGGTCGCGCGAGATGGCGCGACGCGGTGCGCGGCTGCGTGCGCGCGACGGCGACGTCGTGGTCACCATGGGCGCCGGATCCATCGGCGGGCTCGCCGCCGAGCTCGCGCAGGCCCCGCAGCCCGCGGCGGCGGGACAGGGCTAGAGGACGATGCACATGGCCGAGCCCCTCAGCTCGTCGACGGGGCCTGCGCGGCGCGCTGCGGCGGGACGAGCCGATGGCGCGCCACGTGCAGCTGGCGCGCCGGCGGGCGCGCGCGCCTGCTCTTCCAGCCCGCCGATCGTCGAGGATCTCGGCGCCTTCCTGCGCGAGCTGCCGCGCCGCCGAGCCGCGTGCTCTTCGTCGGGCTCGGCAGCAACCTGCTGGTGCGCGACGGCGGCCTGCGCGGCACGGTCGTGCTCACCCACCCCGCGTTGATGGGCATCGAGATCGGGGTCGGACCCCGATGCCGGGCGATCGACGGAAATGGGCGTCTACGCCGATGCGCGGGCGTCGCCGAGCCCGCAAGCTCGCGCGCTTCGCGGCGATGCACGGCTGGCGGCGGCGCCGAGTTCCTGGCCGGCATGCCGGGCACGCATCGGCGGCGCGCTCGCGATGAACGCCGGCTGCTACGGCAGCGAGACCTGGGACATCGTGCTCGGCGTGCGTCACGATCGACCGCGCGGGCGCGCTGCACGAGCCGCGTGCCGGCCGACTACGCGCTGGGCTACCGGCACGCGCGCGGCGTGCGCTCGGGCGCAGGACGAATGGTTCGTGCGCGGCGGACTTCCGCCTTCGCCGCCGGCGACAGGCGCCGGCCACGCGCGCGAATGCGCGAGCTGCTCTCGCGGCGCGTCGCCTCCCAGCCGCTGCCGCTGCCCAACGCGGGCAGCGTCTTCCGCAACCCGCCCGGCGACCACGCGGCGCGGCTCATCGAGTCGTGCGGGCTCAAGGGCTACACGGCCGGCGCGCGCGCGCGTCTCGCGAGAAGCACGCGAACTTCATCGTCAATCTCGGGCGCGGCGCACGCGCCGCCGACATCGAGGCCGTTGATCGAGCCACGTGCGCGCGCGCGGTGCTGCGCGCAGACCGGCATCGACCTCAAGCCGAGGTGCGCATCGTGGGGAGGCCGCGTGACGACCGACCGACTTCGGCAAGGTCGCGGTGCTGCTGGGCGGCCCGTCGGCCGAGCGCGAGATCTCGCTCATGACGCGGCACGGGCGTGCTCGAGGCGCTGCGCGCGAAGGGGGTGGACGCGCATGCCTTCGACCCCGCCGAGCGCGACTCTGGTCGAGCTCAAGCGCGAGGGCTTCGCGCGCGTGCTTCATCGCGCTGCACGGCCGCTGCGGCGAGGACGGCACGGTGCAGGGCGCGCTCGAGGTGATGCGCATCCCCTACACCGGCAGCGGCGTGATGGCCTCGGCGCTCGCGATGGACAAGTGGCGCACCAAGCTCGTCTGGCTGGCGCGTGCGGCATCGCCGACGCCGCGCTATCGCATGCTCGCCGCGCGCCGACCGACTGGTCGACGCTCGCCGCGATGCTCGGCCTGCCGCTCATCGTGAAGCCGGCGCGCGAGGGCTCGACGCTCGGCCTGACGAAGGTGACGACGAGGTCGCCAGCTGCCGGCCGCCTACGAGCTCGCGGCGCGCTACGACCGCGCTCGTGCTCGCCGAGGAGTTCGTCGGAAGGCCGGAACTCACCGCCTCGATCCTGGGCGAGGACGGCGCTGCCGCTGATCCGCATCGAGGCGCCGCAGGGCAACTACGACTACCAGAACAAGTACTTCGCCGACGAGACGCA
Organism: uncultured beta proteobacterium; assembly: GCA_963741815.1. Classification (GTDB taxonomy): domain Bacteria; phylum Pseudomonadota; class Gammaproteobacteria; order Burkholderiales; family Usitatibacteraceae; genus Usitatibacter. The sequence goes on along the minus strand of CAVUJI010000001.1, from coordinate 545,573 downwards.
GTACTCTGCCCGGCGGCCTGCCGGAGCCGCTGGAGGCCGAGATCCGCGAGGCGCGCGCTGAAGGCTTTCCGGGTGCTGGGCTGCCGCGGCTGGGGGCGCTCGACCTCATCGCTGCGCCCCGACGGCAGCTACGCGTTCCTCGAGATCAACACCGCGCCCGGCATGACCGGCCACAGCCTCGTGCCCATGGCCGCGCGCGCCGCGGGCATCGGCTACGCCGAGCTGTGCCTGCGCATCCTCGAGGGCGCCGCGCTCGACCGGGGAGGCGCGCGATGAGCGAGCCGCGCCGCCTGCGCTACGCGCTCGCCCGCGCCCTCGCCGCGCTCGCCGTGCTGGCCGTCGTCGGCGCCGGCGGCTGGCAGGGCTGGCGCTGGCTCGCCGCGCAACCGATCCGGGACGTGGTCTTCGTCGGCGACACGGGGCCGGTCGCGCGCGCCGATCTCGACGCCTTCGCGGCGAGCCTGCGCGGGCGCGCGGTCGGCCGCGTGAGCCTCGACGGCGTGCGCGAGGCCGCCCGGCGCATTCCCTGGGTGCGCGACGCGGCGGTGCGCCGGCGCTTCCCGGCCACGCTCGAGGTCTCGCTCGATACCTACCAGGCGCTCGCCTACTGGGGCGAGCAGGCGCTCGGTGAGCCCGCGCGGCGAGGTCTTCCACGGCGACGAGCGCCGCAAGCTGCCGCGCTTCCGCGGCCCCGACGGCGCCGCCCCGCTGATGGCGAGCGAGTACGGCGCCATCGCCCAGGCGCTGGCCCCCCTGCGCATCCCGGTCGCGGAGCTGCGCCTGTCCGCGCGCGGGGCCTGGCAGGTCGTGCTCGCCAGCGGGCTCGTCCTCGAGCTGGGCCGCGGCGACTACCTGCCGCGGCTCGTGCGCTTCGCCCGCGCCTGGCCGCAGCTCGCCGCCCAGGGGGTGGAGAGCGCCCATGCCGACCTGCGCTACCCCAACGGCTTCGCGCTGCGCCGCGCCGCCGACGTCCAACCCGTCCCCCCCGCCGCCAGAGCGCGGAAGAAGAAATGATCCCCTCGCGCCCCCGAGACAGCCGCAACCTCCTCGTCGCCCTCGACATCGGCACCTCGAAGATCGTCACCCTCGTCGCCGAGATCACGCCCGAGGACACCCTGAACCTCATCGGCCTGGGCAGCCACCCCTCGCGCGGGCTCAAGAAAGGCGTGGTGGTCAACATCGAGTCGACGGTGAACGCGATCCAGCGCGCGCTCGAGGAAGCCGAGCTGATGGCCGACTGCAAGATCGACGCGACGTGTCACCGGGCATCGCCGGCAGCCACATCCGGAGCTTCAACTCCACCGGGATGGTGGCGATCAAGGACAAGGAAGTCACAGCAGCTCGACATCGACCGCGTGATCGAGACCGCCCGCGCGGTGAACATCCCGACCGACCAGCAGATGCTCCACATCCTCGGCAGGAATTCATCATCGACGGCCAGGAGGACGTGCGCGAGCCGCTCGGCATGAGCGGGCGTGCGCCTGGAGGTGAAGGTCCACATCGTGACCGGCGCGGTGTCGGCCGCGCAGAACATCATCAAGTGCGTGCGCCGCTGCGGGCTCGAGGTGCGCGACCTGATGCTGCAGCCGCTCGCCATCGCCGACGCGGTGCTGCACGAGGACGAGACGCGACCTCGGCGTCTGCCTGGTCGACATCGGCGGCGGCACGACCGACATGGCGGTGTTCACCGACGGCGCGATCCGCACACCGCGGTGATCCCGATCGCCGGCGACCAGATCACCAACGACATCGCGATGGCGCTGCGCACGCCGACGCGCGACGCCGAGGAACTCAAGATCGCGCCACGGCGTGCGCGCTGCGCCAGCTCGCCGACGCCGAACGAGATGATCGAGGTGCCGGGCGTCGGCGACCGCGGGCCCCGGGAGCTGTCGCGCCAGACGCTCGCCGAGGTGATCGAGCCGCGCGTGGAGGAGCTGTACTCGCTGGTGCAGCGGGAGCTGCGCGCCTCGGGCTTCGAGGAGCTGCTCTCCTCGGGGATCGTGATCACCGGCGGCTCGGCGCTCATGCAGGGCATGGTCGAGCTGGGCGAGGAGATCTTCCACATGCCGGTGCGCGTGGGCGCGCCCACCTATTCGGGCGCGCTCGCCGAGGTGGTGCGCAACCCCCGCTACGCGACCGCGGTCGGGCTGCTCGCCGCCGGCCTCGAGCAGGTCCGGCGCGACCGCCATGCGCGCATCCAGGGCGCCGGCTTCAAGGAGGTCCTGGAACGGATGAAGAACTGGTTCAAGGGCAACTTCTAGCGCCGCAGGCGCCGGAAGCGAATGGGCAACGCCACAACAAAGGAGACGAAGATGATCGAGCTGCTGGAAAGCCAATCCCCGGAGGCGGTGATCCGGGTCATCGGCGTGGGCGGCTGCGGCGGCAACGCCGTCGATCACATGATCAACAACGGCGTGCAGGGCGTCGAGTTCATCACGATGAACACCGACGCGCAGGCGCTCAAGCGCAACCTCGCCCGCACCACGCTGCAGCTGGGCAGCGGCGTCACCAAGGGCCTGGGCGCCGGCGCCAACCCCGAGGTGGGCCGCGATGGCCGCCGAGGAGGACCGCGAGCGCATCATCGAGCTCGATCGAGCGGCGCCGACATGCTGTTCATCACGGCGGGCATGGGCGGCGGCACCGGCACGGGCGCGGCCCCCGTGGTGGCGGAGATCGCGCGCGAGCTGGGCATCCTGACGGTGGCCGTCGTGACCAAGCCCTTCGCCTTCGAGGGCAAGCGCCAGAAGGTCGCGGCCGTGGGCATCGACCAGCTCAAGCAGCACGTCGACTCGCTCATCATCATCCCCAACGACAAGCTGATGCAGGTGCTGGGCGAGGACGTGACCTACGAGGACGCCTTCCGCGCCTCGAACGACGTGCTGAACGGCGCGGTCGCCGGCATCGCCGAGGTCATCAACTGCCCGGGCATGGTCAACGTCGACTTCGCCGACGTGCGCACCGTGATGAGCGAGAACGGCATGGCGATGATGGGCTCGGCCATGGCCTCGGGGCCCGAGCGCGCGCAGATGGCCGCCGAGCAGGCGGTGCACTCGCCCGCTGCTGGAGGACATCCACCTCGCGGGTGCGCGCGGCGTGCTGGTGAACATCACCGCGAGCCACTCGATGAAGCTCAAGGAGGTGCACGAGGTGATGAACACGATCCGCTCGTTCACCGCCGAGGACGCGACCGTGATCTACGGCAGCGTCATCGACGAGGCGATCGGCGACGCGCTGCGCGTGACGATCGTGGCCACGGGGCTGGGCGGGGCGGCCGCGCAGCGCACGCCGGTGATGCAGGTGGTGCCGCGCACGGGAACGGACGACGCGGGCCCGGGCGTGAACTACGAGGAGCTCGACCAGCCCACGGCGATCCGCCGCCGGCGCGACGTCACGGTCGAGGCGATGCGGCACTCGGGCGTCGACATGCTCGACATCCCGGCGTTCCTGCGCAAGCAGGCGGACTAGACGCCGCGCGCGAGCGTGCGTTGGCCGGGCGAGGGGTGTCCCCCCGCCCGGGAGCGGTGCCGGCGCGTCTCCCGCCGGCGCCGTGGCTGCACCTTGGCGGGCCCCGCGGGGCCCGCTTTTCCTTGCGTCCCGGGTGCCGTGCGGGGGTGCCGGCTGGCCTCGGGCATAAAGGTCTGATATGATTGGCAAAATGATCAGGCAGCGCACCCTCAAGACCGCGATCCGCGCCACCGGCGTAGGGCTGCACACGGGCAGCAAGGTGACGATGGTGCTGCGGCCGGCACCGGTCGACACCGGCATCGTCTTCTGCCGCTCGGACCTGCCGGGCGCGCCCGCCATCCCGGCGCGCGCGCTCAACGTGAGCAACACCACGATGGCCACCGTGATCGAGCGCGACGGGGCCCGCGTGTCCACCATCGAGCACCTCATGTCCGCCTTCGCCGGGCTCGGCGTCGACAACGCCTTCGTGGACGTGTCCGCCGAGGAGGTGCCGATCATGGACGGCAGCGCCGGCACCTTCGTGTTCCTCATCCAGTCGGCGGGCCTCGAGGAGCAGGCCGCGCCCAAGCGCTACGTGCGCGTGCTGAAGACCGTCGCGGTCGAGCAGGGCGACAAGAGCGTCCGGCTCGAGCCGTTCAACGGGTTCAAGCTCGGCTTCGAGATCGCGTTCCGCCACCCCGTCTTCGAGGCGGCGCACTCGCACGTCGAGGTCGACTTCGCCGAGGTGTCGTTCGTGCGCGAGGTCTCGCGCGCGCGCACCTTCGGCTTCATGCAGGACGTGGAGAAGATGCGCTCCCTGGGGCTGGGCCGGGGCGGCTCGCTCGACAACGCGATCGTCGTCGACGACTTCCGCGTGCTCAACGCGGACGGCCTGCGCATGGAGCACGAGTTCGTGATGCACAAGGCGCTCGACGCCCTGGGCGACCTCTACCTCCTGGGCCACCCCCTCATCGGCGCCTTCCACGGCCACAAGTCGGGCCACGCGCTGAACAACCTGCTCCTGCGCAAGCTCCTCGCCGACGAGAGCGCGTGGGAGGAGGTGACGTTCGACCGCATCGAGGCGCTCCCCCGCGCCTTCGCCAAGCTCCAGCTCCAGCCGCAGTAGGAAACTTTCCCCTTTTTCACTTGCGCCGGCCGGCGATGCGCTCGAGCGCCTGCTTCAGCGCCGAGTCCGCCATGTCGCGCGCGACCTCGCCCAGCTTCTCGCGCGGCATCGGCCCGCGGGCGCGAACCGGCCGGCGCACCGGGTGTTCCGCGACTTGAACTTCGATGCGGATTCCAGTAAATTCCTGATCCACCGAGGGTTTCGAGGACTTTCGCGGCGTGCCGCGCAGTCCCGAGAGCAACCGGGGCGCGATCTGCCGCAGGGCCGCCGCGACGGCGCCGCTGGCCGCGCAAATCACGACGGTCGTTCCGTCGATGGCGCACACCCGGCTCGCCTGCGCGAGGGGCCCGGGGGCAAGAGTCCGATAGCGCCGCTGCAGGCGCTCGATGTCGTGGAGCCGCCGCGCGAGCGGTTCGAGCTCGGCGTTGCCGCCGAGCAGCTTGGCGATGGGTTCGGGTGCCATGTCGGGGAACGGAGGTATGTGGTGAACATTATTCTCGTTTCGGACAGCCTCGCGAAGAGCCGTGCGGTCACGCTCTCGCAAACGCAGGTGGTCCTCATCGCGCTGGCGATCCTGCTGGCCGGCTTCGTGCTCGCGACGGCGACCTACCTCGTCACGATGCGGTTCGCCGTCGACATGCGCAACCCCCTGCTGCGCTCCCTGGTCGCCACGCTGCACAAGGACGACCTGAAGCGCAACGAGACGGAGCTGAAGGAGAACATGGGCGCGCTCGCCGCGAAGGTGGGCGAGCTGCAGGCGCGCATCCTGCGCCTGGACGCGTTCGGCGCGCGCCTGGCCAAGGCGGTCGGCGTGAAGAAGGACGAGTTCCGCTTCGACGACGAGCCGGGACAGGGCGGCCCCCTGGTGAGCGCCGGGCCCGACCTCAGCGTGCCGCAGCTGCACGAGCTCCTCGACCAGCTCTCGGGCGTGCTCGACGACCGCAGCGACAAGTTCGGCGTGCTCGACTCGTTCATCATGGACGACCGCCTCGCCCGCAAGACCATCCCCACGACGATGCCGGTGGGCGCGGGCTACTACTCGTCGAACTACGGCTACCGGATCGACCCGATCAACGGGCATCGCGCGTTCCATACCGGGGTGGACATCGTGGCCAACGTGGGCACGCCGGTCATGGCCGCCGCCGGCGGGGTGGTCTCCACCTCCGGCTACAACTCCGAGTACGGGAACATGATCGACGTGGACCACGACAACGGCCTCACGTCGCGCTACGCGCACCTGTCCAAGCGCCTGGTCAAGGTGGGCGACGTGGTGATGAAGGGCCAGCGGATCGGCCTGGTCGGCAACACCGGGCGCACCACGGGGCCGCACCTGCACTTCGAGGTGCGGGAGAACGGCATCCCGTTGAACCCCAACAAGTTCCTCGCCAAGGGCCGCAAGGAAGGCGTGATGAAGGCCGCCCTGCAGCGCTGAGCGCGGGCCCGGGGTTGCGCCCGCGCGGGGCGTCCCCATCTCCCTTATAATCGAAGACCTCCGGCCCCCTCCCGCGGGCCGGTTTCGCATCTCCCCCTAGCTCCCGCCTCCCGTGCTCAACACCGCTCTCAAGGCCATCTTCGGCAGCCGCAACGACCGCCTCCTCAAGCAGTACCGCAAGGTGGTCGAGTCCATCAACGCGCTCGAGCCGTCGGTCGCGAAGCTCTCGGATGCCGAGCTCGCGGCGAAGACCCCGGAGCTCAGGCGCAAGGTCGCCGACGGGGCCCCGCTCGACCAGGTGCTGCCCGAGGCCTTCGCGGTGGTGCGCGAGGCGGGCAAGCGCGTGCTGGGCATGCGCCACTTCGACGTGCAGCTCGTGGGCGGCATCGCGCTGCACCAGGGCAAGATCGCGGAGATGCGCACCGGCGAGGGCAAGACGCTGGTGGCGACCCTGCCCTCGTACCTGAACGCCCTCGAGGGCAAGGGCGTGCACGTGGTGACGGTGAACGACTACCTCGCCCGCCGCGACGCCGAGTGGATGGGCCGCATCCACCGCTTCCTGGGCCTCACCGTGGGGGTCGTGGTGCCGCAGATGGACCCGGCGGAGAAGCAGGCCTCCTACCAGGCCGACATCACCTACGGGACGAACAACGAGTACGGCTTCGACTACCTGCGCGACAACATGGCGACCACGGTCGCCGACCGCTTCCAGCGCCCGCTCCACTACGCGATCGTCGACGAGGTCGACTCGATCCTGATCGACGAGGCGCGCACCCCGCTCATCATCTCCGGGCAGGCCGAGGACTCGACCGAGCTCTACCGGCGCATCAACCAGCTGGTGCCCCGGCTCAAGCCCCAGAAGGAGGAGGAGGGCGAGGGCGACTACTGGGTCGACCTCAAGATGCACACGGTCACGCTCTCCGAGCAGGGACACGAGCACGCCGAGGAGCTGATGACCGAGGCGGGGCTGCTGCCCGCGGGGGCGAGCCTCTACGACCCGGCGAACATCCTCCTCATGCACCACCTCCACGCCGGGATCCGCGCCCAGGCGCTCTACCACCGCGACCAGCACTACGTGGTGCAGAACGACGAGGTCGTCATCGTCGACGAGTTCACCGGCCGGATGATGCAGGGCCGGCGCTGGTCCGACGGGCTGCACCAGGCCGTGGAGGCGAAGGAGGGTGTCTCGATCAAGAACGAGAGCCAGACGCTCGCCTCGATCACGTTCCAGAACTACTTCCGGCTGTACAAGAAGCTGGCCGGCATGACCGGCACGGCCGACACCGAGGCGTTCGAGTTCTCGACCATCTACAACCTCGAGACGGTGCTGATCCCCACGCACCGGCCGATGGTCCGCAAGGACATGAACGACCAGGTCTTCATCACCGCCGGCGAGAAGTACGGCGCGATCCTCGCCGACGTGAAGGACTGCTACGCGCGCGGCCAGCCGGTGCTCCTCGGCACGACCTCGATCGAGAACTCGGAGCTGCTGGCGGGGATGATGCAGAAGGAGAAGATCCCCCACAACGTGCTCAACGCGAAGCAGCACGCGCGCGAGGCCGAGATCGTCGAGCAGGCCGGGCGCCCGGGGCAGGTGACGATCGCCACGAACATGGCCGGCCGCGGCACCGACATCGTGCTGGGCGGCAATCCCGAGCCCGAGATCCAGCGCGTGCGCGCCGACGAGGCGCTCGACGACTCCGCGCGGGAGCGCAGGGTCGCCGAGATCAAGGAGGGCTGGCAGAAGCTGCACGACAAGGTGGTGGCCGCCGGCGGGCTGCACATCATCGGCTCCGAGCGCCACGAGTCGCGCCGCATCGACAACCAGCTGCGGGGACGGGCCGGGCGCCAGGGCGACCCGGGCAGCTCGCGCTTCTACCTCTCGTTCGAGGATCCGCTGCTCAAGATCTTCGCCGGCGAGCGGCTGCAGTCGATCATGCGCTCGCTCAAGATCCCCGAGGGCGAGGCGATCGAGGCGCGGATGGTCTCGCGCTCGATCGAGAACGCGCAGCGCAAGGTCGAGGCGCGCAACTTCGACATCCGCAAGCAGCTGCTCGAGTACGACGACGTCGCGAGCGACCAGCGCAAGGTGATCTACCAGCAGAGGAACGAGCTGCTCGAGTCGCGCGAGATATCGGAGACGATCGCCACGATCCGCGCCGACGTCCTCGGCGGGCTCGTGCTGCAGCTCGTGCCGCCCGACAGCGTCGAGGAGCAGTGGGACCTCGAGGGCCTCGAGCGCCGCCTCGAGAGCGACTTCCTCATCCAGGCGCCGGTGCGCGAGTGGGCGAAGGCCGACGCCGAGCTCGACCCCGAGGGCATGGCCCGCAAGGTGATCGAGCAGGCGGCGGCCGAGTACCAGGCGAAGTTCGCGCCCATCGATCCGGAGGACCTGCACCACTACGAGCGCGCCGTGATGCTGCAGGCGATCGACTCGCACTGGCGCGAGCACCTGGCCGCCCTCGACTACCTGCGCCAGGGCATCCACCTGCGCGGCTACGCGCAGAAGCAGCCGAAGCAGGAGTACAAGCGCGAGGCCTTCGAGCTCTTCGGCGCCATGCTCGACTCGATCAAGCGCGAGGTCACGCGCCACCTGATGGCGGTGCAGATCCGCTCGAAGGAGCAGGTGGAGGAGGCCGAGCGCCGCGCCGAAGAGGCGGCCCGGGCGCTGAAGAACGTGCAGTACCGCCACTCCGAGTACGACGCGGCGATGGGCGAAGGCGGGGGCGAGGCCCCGGCCGCCGCCGTGCAGGCCGCGGCCGCCGTGGCCGCGGCGCAGCCGATGGTGCGCTCCACGCAGAAGGTGGGGCGCAACGACCCGTGTCCCTGCGGATCGGGCCGGAAGTACAAGCAGTGCCACGGCAAGCTCGCCTGAGGGCGCGCGCCCCGGGCCCGGCGCCCGCCGCCTAGGCTTTCAGCCGCGGGTGCTTCAGGCGCGCCGCGGCCAGCGCCGGCGCCATCATCGTCTCGACGAAGGCGCCCGCTTCTTCCAGCATGAAGCCGCGGAAGGCGAGCGCGGCCGGCGACAGGCGCTTGTCGCGCCGCTGCACGAGGTACCAGCGGCGCACCACCGGCATCTCCTGCACGTCGAGCGCGCGCAGCGCCCCCGTGGCCAGCTCCAGTCCCAGGGTGTGCAGCGAGAGGAACGACAGCGCCATCCCCGCCATCACCGCCTGCTTGATCGTCTCGTTGCTGCTCATGACGAGCGTGGGCACGAACGGCAGGTGGTGGCGCGCGAGGATCGCGTCGAAGAGCATGCGCGTGCCCGAGCCGGGCTCGCGCGCGATGAACGGCTCCTCGATCAGCTCGCGCACGGCGACGCGCCGCCGGCCCACGAGGCGGTGGCCGGGGGCGGCGATCGCGAGGTGGGGGTTGGGCGCGAAGGGCTCGGCGGTCGTCTCGATCTCGCCCGGCGGCCGGCCCATGATCGCGATGTCGATGTCGTCCTCGTCGAGGTGGCGGACCATCGCCTCGCGGTTGCACACGTCCAGGCGCAGCTTCACGTCCGCGTTGCGGCGGCAGAACTCGGCGAGCAGGCGAGGCGCGATGTACTGCGCGGTGCTGATCACCGCCACCGTGAGCAGGCCTCCCTTGAGCCCCTTCAGCGCCGAGATCGCCTCCTCGGCGCCCTTGAGCTCGCGCTCCACGGCGTGGGCCGCGTGCAGGATCTCGCGCCCGGCCTCGGTGGGCCGCATGCGCCCGCCCGAGCGGTCGAGCAGCGGCAGCCCGCAGGAGCGCTCGAGCTCCTTCACCTGCAGCGACACGGCGGGCTGGGTGAGGTGCAGCACCTTCGCGGCGCCCGAGAAGCTCTGCTCGGCCACGACGGTGGCGAAGACGCGCAGCTGGCGGCGGCTGATGTGCTTCACGGCCGGCGGTTCCCGTCCATAAGAAAACCTAATGCATGATGCCATAAAAATAAACTTTGATTTGGACCCCGGGCACCCTACTCTGGAGTCCGGCGCCGCTTGGCGCGCCCGTTCCCGACCGTTGCCTGGAGAAGGCCGCATGAGCGCAGTCCCCGTTTCCGTTTCCCCTCCCGCACCCGCCGCCGCCCGGGCGCAGCCGGCCCGCGGGCTCGCCGCCGCCGACCCGCAGCTCTGGCAGGCCGTGCGCGCCGAGCGCGCGCGGCAGGAGGACCACCTCGAGCTCATCGCCTCGGAGAACTACGTGAGCGAGGCGGTGCTGGAGGCGCAGGGCTCGGTGCTCACCAACAAGTACGCGGAGGGCTACCCGGGCAAGCGCTACTACGGAGGCTGCGAGCACGTCGACGTGGCCGAGGCGCTGGCGATCGAGCGCGTGAAGCGCCTGTTCGGCGCCGAGTACGCGAACGTGCAGCCGCACTCGGGCTCCCAGGCGAACCAGTCGGTGTACTTCGCCGCGCTGAAGCCCGGCGACAAGATCCTCGGCATGTCGCTCGCCCACGGCGGGCACCTCACGCACGGGGCGGCGGTCAACCTCTCCGGCAGGCTCTTCCACGGCGTCGCCTACGGGCTCGGCGCCGACGAGCGCATCGACTACGACCAGGTGCGCGACCTCGCGCGCGCGCATCGCCCGCCGATGATCGTGGCGGGCGCCAGCGCCTACTCGCGCGTGATCGACTGGGCGCTGCTGCGCGGGATCGCCGACGAGGCGGGCGCGCTGCTCATGGCCGACATGGCCCACTACGCGGGCCTCGTCGCCGCCGGCGTCTATCCCAGCCCCGTCGGGCACGCGCATTTCGTGACCAGCACGACGCACAAGACGCTGCGCGGGCCGCGCGGCGGCTTCGTCCTCGCCGGCGCCGCGCACGAGAAGGCGCTCAACTCCAGCGTCTTCCCCGGCCTGCAGGGCGGCCCGCTCATGCACGTGATCGCCGCCAAGGCCGTCGCCTTCCACGAGGCGCTGCAGCCCGCGTTCCGGGACTACCAGCGCGAGGTCCTCGCCAACGCCCGCGCCATGGCGCAGGTCCTCGCCGAGCGGGGGCTGCGCATCGTCTCGGGCGGCACCGACTGCCACCTCTTCCTGGTCGACCTGCGGCCGATGGGCGTGACGGGGCGCGACGCGGAAGCCGCGCTCGGCCGCGCGCACCTCACCGTCAACAAGAACGCGATCCCGAACGACCCGGAGAAGCCGACCGTCACGAGCGGCATCCGCGTGGGCTCCGCGGCGCTCACGACGCGCGGCCTCGACGGCGCGGCCGCGCGCGAGGTGGCCCATTGCATCGCCGACGTGCTCGAGGCCCCCGGCGACGGCGCGCGCCTCGCCCGGGTCGCCGAGCGCGTGAAGGCGGTTTGCGCCGCGCACCCGGTGTACGCCGCCGCATCCTGATTCCACACAGAACCCCCGAGGAGACCCCGATGGCCGGCCGCAACTTCCTTTTCGTTCCCGGGCCCACGAACGTGCCCGACCGCATCCTGCGCGCGATGATGGTGTCGATGGAGGACCACCGCTCGCCGGGCTTCCCGGCGCTCGCCCACGGCCTCTTCCCCGACCTCAAGCGCCTCTTCCAGTGCCAGGACGGCGAGGTCTTCATCTTCCCGGCCACGGGCACGGGCGCGTGGGAAGCGTCGCTCGCGAACACGCTCTCGCCCGGCGACCGGGTGCTGGCGCCGCGCTTCGGCCAGTTCAGCCACCTGTGGATCGACATGATGCAGCGCCTCGGGCTCGACGTGGAGGTGCTCGACGTCGAGTGGGGACAGGGCGCGCCCGAGGAGCGCATCGCCGCCGCGCTCGCGGCCGACACCGGCCACCGGATCAAGGGCGTGATGGTCGTGCACAACGAGACGGCCACCGGTGTCACGAGCGACGTGGCCGCCGTGCGCCGGGCGATGGACGCGGCGCGGCATCCGGCCCTGCTCTACGTCGACACCGTGAGCTCGCTCGGCAGCATCGACTTCCGCTTCAGCGAGTGGGGCGTGGACCTCGCCGTCACCGGCTCCCAGAAGGGCCTCATGATGCCCGCCGGGCTCGGCATCGTCTGCGCCGGCCCGCGCGCCCTCGAGGCCGAGAAGAGCGCGAAGCTCGCGCGCGTGTTCTTCAGCTTCGCCGACATGCGCCGCGCGAACGTCGACGGCTACTTCCCGTACACCCCGTCGCTGCCGCTGCTCTACGGGCTGCGCGAGTCCCTCGACATGCTCTTCGAGGAGGGGCTGCCCCACGTCTTCGCGCGCCACGCGCGGCTCGCCGCCGGCGTGCGCGAGGCCGTCTTCGAGTGGGGCCTGCTGCCGTGCTCGAAGGCGCCGAAGTGGCACTCGAACACCGTCACCGCGATCGTCGTGCCCGCGGAGGTGAACGCCGCGCGCGTGATCGACACCGCGTACCGGCGCTACAACCTCTCGCTCGGCGCCGGGCTGTCGCAGCTCGCCGGCAAGGTGTTCCGCATCGGGCACCTGGGCGACCTGAACGAGCTCATGCTCCTCGGCGCGCTGGCCGGCGCGGAGATGGCGATGGCGGACCACGGCATGGCCATCGCCCCGGGCAGCGGGGTCGCCGCCGCCCAGTCGTACTGGCGCCGGGCGCGTCCCGCGCTGGTCGCCGCCGAGCCGGAGCGCGCCTCGCTCGCCGCCTGAGCCCGCGAGGGGCGCGGCCGTCCGCGGCCCGCCCGGGGCCGCGCCGCCCGGGCGTGTAGAATTCGACGGTTTCCGGCGCGCGAGCGCGCGCCGATCCCGCCAGGAATTCCCGCCCCGATGGCCGTCCACCTCGATCCGCCCCGCGCCGAAGACCTGCTTCCCGTCGCCGGGGTGCGCCTCGGCGTCGCCCGCGCCGGCATCCGCAAGCCCGGCCGCAAGGACCTCCTCGTCGTCGCCCTCGACGAGGGTGCGCGCGTGGCGGGGCTGTTCACCCGCAACCGCTTCTGCGCCGCCCCGGTCCTCGTGTGCCGCGAGCACCTCCAGGGCGATGGCGAGCCGCGGGCGATCGTGGTGAATACCGGCGTGGCCAACGCGGGCACGGGCGAGCAGGGACTCGCCGACGCCCGGCGCACCTGCACGCTCACCGCCGGCATCCTCGACGTGGAGCCCGACCAGGTGCTGCCCCTGTCCACCGGCGTGATCCTGGAGCCGCTGCCCGTGGAGCGCATCGCGAAGGGGCTGCCCGACTGCGCGGCCGACCTCGCGCCGGACCATTGGGCGAGTGCCGCCGAGGCGATCATGACGACCGACACGGTGCCGAAGGCGGCCTCGCGGCGCGTCGAGATCGACGGCTGCCCGATCACCGTGACGGGCATCGCCAAGGGCGCGGGCATGATCGAGCCCAACATGGCGACGATGCTCGGCATCGTGGCCACCGACGCCGCGGTCGGCCGGGATGCGCTGCGCTACCTCGTCCGGCGCGTGGCGAGCCGGTCGTTCAACGCGATCACCGTGGACGGCGACACCTCCACCAACGACACGTTCCTCTTCGCGGCCACGGGACGGGCCGGCAATCCCGAGATCGTGGGCGAGGGCACGGCCGAGTTCGCCAAGCTGTGCGAGGCGGTGCTCGACGTGGCGCAGCGCCTGGCCCAGGCGATCGTGCGCGACGGCGAGGGCGCGACCAAGTTCATCACGATCACCGTGGACGAGGGGGCCGACCGCGCCGAGTGCTTCCGCGTGGCCAAGGCGATCGCCCACTCGCCGCTCGTGAAGACCGCGTTCTTCGCCTCCGACCCCAACCTCGGGCGCATCCTCGCCGCGATCGGCAACGCCGGCGTCGAGGACCTGGACCCGGACCGGGTGGGCCTGCAGCTGGGCGAGGTCACCGTGGTCGAGAACGGCGGCCGCGCGGCGGGCTACACCGAGGCCCAGGGCCGGCGCGCCATGAAGCCGGCGGAGATCGCGGTGCGCGTGACACTCGGCCGCGGGGAGGAAAGCGCCACCGTCTGGACCTGCGACCTGTCGTACGAGTACGTGAAGATCAACGCCGACTACCGCAGTTGAGCGCGCCATGACCGATGCACGGAGCACGACGCCGCACCTCGAGCGGTACTACCGCCGGCGTTCGCCGGGTTCTGGTGGTCGCACCTGGGCAAGGGCGCGCTCGCCCGGTTCGTACGCAACCTCGCCGCGCGCCTCGAGCCCGGTGCCGTGGTCGGCATCCTCGACAACGCGTACGCCGAGGACAGCGCCACGACCATCTCCCGGCGCGACGCCGAGGGCAACACCTACCAGATGCGCACCCTGGCCAACGGCGAGCGCCACGAGGTGCTCAGGAACCTTCCGGGGCCCGCGGAGCTCGCAGAGGCCGTGCGCCCGGTCGCGCGCGAGGCGCACCTCGAATCCCTCACCTACTACCGGCTCCTGGTCTTCCACCTGAAATGAACGACGACCTCAAGCGCATCGCCGACCGGCTCGACCAGCTCGCCGGACGCCTCGAGCGCTACCTTCCCGGCGGCGGCGAGCCGCCCGACTGGCGCGCCCACGCCTTCCGCTGGCGCAAGCGCGCGAGCGGCGGCTACCTCGAGGCGGTGCGACACCCGCACACCCTGCGCTTCGCGGACCTCAAGGACATCGACGAGCAGAAGAAGCGCCTGCGCGACAACACGCTGCAGTTCGTCTCCGGGCGCCCCGCCAACAACGTGCTGCTCACCGGCGCGCGCGGCACCGGCAAGAGCTCGCTCGTGAAGGCGGCGTTGAACGAGTTCGCCCCGAAGGGACTGCGGCTGGTGGAGGTGGACAAGCGCGACCTCGTGGACCTGCCGGACATCGTCGACCTCGTCGCGGAGCGCAAGGAGCGCTTCGTGATCTTCTGCGACGATCTCTCCTTCGAGGCCTCCGACGCCGGCTACAAGTCGCTCAAGGTGGCGCTCGACGGCTCCATCGCCGGGTCCGCGGACAACGTGCTGATCTATGCCACCTCGAACCGGCGCCACCTGATGCCGGAATTCATGGACGAGAACCTGCAGGCGCGCCACGTCGGCGGCGAGATCCACCCGGGCGAGACCACCGAGGAGAAGATCTCGCTGTCGGAGCGATTCGGGCTCTGGCTCTCGTTCTATCCGTTCGACCAGGAGCAGTACCTCGAGATCGCCGACCACTGGGTCGAGCGCCTCGGCGGCACGCCCACCGAGGAGTCGCGCAAGGCGGCGCTGCTCTGGGCGCTCGAGCGCGGTTTCCGCAGCGGACGGGTGGCCTGGCAATTCGCGCGGGACTGGGTGGGGCGCAAGAAGCAGGGATCCGCCGATAAACGCCGATGAAGGCCGCAGGGTGAGTGCCGCAGTGGGGTCGCCGCGCGCGCGCTGCCGAAAGCGAGGCCCGGCCTGAGCGCGGCCCGGATCACCGAGGTGGCGGCCGCCGTGATCGTGCGGCCCGGCGAGTTCCTGCTCGCGCAGCGGCCCGAGGGCAAGCCGTATCCGGGCTACTGGGAGTTCCCGGGCGGCAAGATCGAGGCGGGCGAGGACGCGCGCGCCGCGCTCGTGCGCGAGCTGCGCGAGGAGCTGGGGATCGAGACGCGCTCGGCCACGCCGTGGATCACCCGCGTCTACGCCTACACCCATGCGACGGTTCGCCTGCATTTCTTCCGCGTCGAGGCGTGGGACGGCGAGCCGCGGCCGCTCGAGGACCAGGCGATCGAGTGGCAGCCGGTGGGCGCGCCGGACGTGAGCCCGATGCTGCCCGCCAACGCCCCGGTGCTCGCCGCGCTGGCCCTGCCGCCGGTGATGCTGGTCTCGGACGCCGCCACGCGAGGCATCGACGCCTGGGTGCAGGCGCTGGGCGAGCGGCTCGCCGGCGAGCGCGTCCTCGTGCAGCTGCGCGAGAAGGAGATGGGCGCGCAGCGCTTCCAGCACCTGCTCTCGCGCGCGCTCGCCCGCGTGCAGGCCGCCGGCTCGCGGCTCGTCGTGAACAGCGACTGCGGGCATTTTCCGCAGTGCGATGGCGTGCATCTCACCGCGCGCGCGCTCATGGCCGCGGCGGCGCGTCCGGCGGCCACGCTCGCCGGCGCTTCCTGCCACGACGAGGCCGAGCTCGCGCAGGCCGCGCGTCTCGACCTCGACTACGCCGTGCTCGGGCCGGTGAAGGCGACGCCCTCGCATGCGCAGGCGCAGCCCCTCGGCTGGGAACGCTTCGCCGCCCTCGCCGCCGGCCGGCCCATGCCGGTCTACGCGATCGGCGGTCTCAGCCGGGAAGACCTCGCCGAGGCGCGCCGGCACGGCGCGCACGGCGTGGCCCTGCGCGGCGCGGCGTTCGGCTAGCGAGGCTGCGAACGGGGGCGCGAGGCGTCCACTTCGTGATGGGGGAGCAGGTGCGCGAGCAGATCGCGCTTGTCCTCGCGCGTGCCGTCGAGCTCGCAGCCGTGGACATCGAGGAAGTGCGCGTGCAGGCCGAAGTGCTCCACGATGCGCCGCGCGTACACCTGCGGCTTGGAGGTGGCGACGAAGAGCCGCGCGCCGGAATCGCGAAGCGCCGCGAGCGCTTCCGCGATCCCGGCGTAAGGCCGGTTCTCGTAGAGCCCCACGTCGGCGAAGCGCTCGCGGTAGTGCGCCACGGCGCGCTCGATCGCCTCGGGCGCGTCCGTGGAGAGCAGGCGCGCGAACGAGGCGCGCAGCGGCGGCCCGATGGCGAAGTGCAGCGTGTCGAGGGGCGGCGCCGCCATGCCCATGCGCTCGAGCGCGTAGGCGATCGAGCGCGTGATCCCCTCGCGCGGGTCGGTGAGGGTGCCGTCGAGGTCGAAGAGGAGCGTCCTCACGGGCGCGCGGCCCCGGAGCGCGCGAGCAGCGGCGCCACGTCGAGGAGGCCGGCGAGCGCGGCGGGATCGGCGCCGGGGCGATACGGCAGCCGCCCGAGGAGCGGGGCGCGCAGCCGCGCCCGCAGCGCCTCGACGTTCTCGTCCGGCACGGCCATGTCGGGGTCGATCGCGTTGGCGACCCAGCCGGCGAAGGCGAGGCCGGCGGCCGCGATCGCCGCGGCGGTGAGCAGCGCGTGGTTGAGGCAGCCCAGGCGCAGCCCGACCACGAGCACGACGGGCAGCGCCGCGGCGCGCGCGAGGTCGACGGTATCGAGCCCGTCGTCGAGGGGCACGACGAAGCCGCCCACGCCCTCGACCAGCAGGAAGCGGCCCGGCAGGCGCTGCGCGTCGAGCGCCGCGGCCAGCGCGGGCAGCGCGATGCGCCGGCCCTCCCGGCGCGCGGCCACGTGCGGGGCCATCGGCTCGCGCAGGAGCACCGGCGTGATGCGCCCGTACGCCTCGGCGCCGAGCCCCGCGGCCTGGGCGAGCGCCGCGGTGTCCGCGTTCACCCGGCGCCCGCCGATCTCCTCGGCGCCGGCGGCCACGGGCTTCATCGGGAAGACCGCGGCGCCGTGGACGCGCAGCGCGTGCACGAGCGCGCACGCCACCAGTGTCTTGCCCACACCGGTGTCCGTGCCGGTGACGAAGGCGCCCGCGCTCATCGCGCCCGCGGCGGGAAGTCGATCACCTGGCGGCCGTCGGCCGTGCGCTTCGGTGCGACCTTCCAGGCGTGGCCGTACACGACCTCGAACGTGGCGGGCAGCGCGCCGTCGCGCCGGGCGGCCTCGTAGCGCGCGACCATCGCTGCCCAGCGCCGCTTGCCGGTGAGGGCGCGGCGGCGGCCGGGAAGCGCGTTGCGCGCGCTCCCGCCGCGCAGCTCGCGCAGCATCGCCGCCACCGAGTCGTACTCGAGCGTGACCGTTTCCATCTCCATCACCGGGTCGGCGAACCCGGCGTGCACCAGCGCGTCGCCGAGGTCGTGCATGTCGACGAACGCGTGCACGTGGGCCGTGGTGTCGGGGCCGAAGGCCGCGCGCAGCTCCTTCAGGGTATCGGGACCATAGGTCGAGAAGAGGAAGAGCCCGCCGGTGGCGAGCACGCGCGCCGCCTCGCCGAACACCGCCTCGGGCCGGCACCATTGCAGCAGCAGGTTGGAGAACGCGAGCTGGGAAGAGGCCGCGGCGAGGGGCAGGCGCTCGGCGTTCGCGCACACGAGCGCGGGGGCACGGCCCGCGGCGCGGCGCCACCACGCCGCCCGGCCTCGCGCCCGGGCGAGCATCGCGGGAGCGAAGTCGACGCCGACGACATGGGCCCGCGGAAAGCGCGCGCGCAGCGGCTCGAGGCCGCCGCCGCTGCCGCAACCCAGGTCGAGCACGCGTGCCGGATCGATGCGGATGGGATCGAGGTGCTCGATCAGGCGGCGTCGCACCTCCGCCTGCAGCACCGCGTGCCGGTCGTAGTCGGGCGCGGCCCGGTCGAACGCGCGCCGCACCGCGCGCTGGTCGGGAAACGCCGGCTCGCTCACTCCGCGGCCCGCGCCTCGGGGAAGCACGCGCGCAGCGCGGCGACGAGCCGCTCGACGTCCGCCGCGCAGTGGGCGGCGCTCAGCGACACGCGCAGGCGCGAGGTCCCGGGCGGCACCGTCGGCGGCCGGATCGCCGGCACCAGCAGCCCCGCCTCGAGCAGCCGCGCCGAGGCCGCCAGCGCCCGCTCCGGCGTGCCGACGACGATGGGCTGGATCGCGGTGGGCGAGGGCGCGAGCGGCAGGCCCCGGGCCGCGGCGGCGAACTCCGCGATGCGGCCGCGCAATCGCGGCAGCGGCGAGTGCCCGCCCTCGAGCAGGCCGATCGCGGCGAGGACGGCGGCGGCCATCATGGCCGGCAGCGCCGTCGAGAAGATGTACGTGCGCGCGCGCTGCAGCAGCCATTCGACCGCCTCCGGCGCGCCGCACGCGAAGGCGCCGTAGCCGCCCAGCGCCTTGCCGAGCGTGGCCATGTAGACGATGCGCGGGGAGGAGACGCCGAAGTGGGCGAGCGTGCCGCGGCCCTGCGGGCCCAGCACGCCGATGCCGTGGGCGTCGTCGACCACGAGCCAGGCGTCGTGGCGCTCGCACAGCGCGACGAGCTCCGGCAGCGGCGCCACGTCCCCGTCCATGCTGAAGACGCTGTCGGTGGCGACGATGCGCACGGCGGCCCGCGAGCGCGCGAGGCCGTGCTCGAGCTCGCCCAGGTCGAGGTGACCGTAGCGCGTGTAGGTGCCGCGCGACAGGCGCGCCCCGTCGTGCAGGCAGGCGTGGTTCAGCCGGTCGCCGAAGATCTCGGCGTCGGGCCCGGAGAGCGCCACGAGGATGCCGATGTTCGCGGCGTACCCGCTGCCGAAGAGCAGCGCCCGCGGCAGGCCGCAGAAGGCCGCGAAGCGCGCCTCCGCCTCCTCGTGGATGCGCTGGTGGCCCGTGACGAGGGGCGAGGCGCCGGCGCCCACGCCGTAGCGGTCGATGGCCGCATGCACGGCGGCGGCGATGCGCGGGTCGGCGGCGAGGCCCAGGTAGTCGTTGCTCGAGAAGTTGAGCAGCGTGCGCCCGTCCACGCGCACCTCGCGCGCCTGGGGCGAGTCGAGGATGCGACGGCGCCGGCGCAGCGCGTCGCGGTCGAGGCCCGCCAGCCCGTCGACCAGCCGCGAGACCGCGTCGCCCATGCTCAGGCCGCGCCCAGACCCAGCGCGGCGAAGAGCGCGTCGTCGCGCGCGACGTCCGGGTTGCCGGTGGTGAGGAGCTTGTCGCCGTAGAAGATCGAGTTCGCCCCGGCGAGGAAGCACAGCGCCTGGACGGCCTCGCTCATGGCGCTGCGGCCCGCCGACAGGCGCACCATGCTGCGCGGCATGAGGATGCGCGCGACCGCGATCGTGCGCACGAACTCCACCCACGGCAGCTTCTCGCTGCCGGCGAGCGGCGTGCCCTCGACGGGCACCAGCTCGTTGATGGGCACGGACTCGGGCTGCGGGTCGAGGCTCGCGAGCTGTGCCAGCAGGCCCGCCCGGCCCTCGCGCGACTCGCCCATGCCGACGATGCCGCCGGAGCAGACGTGCACGCCGGCCCCGCGCACGCGCTCGAGGGTCGCGAGCCGGTCCTCGTAGTCCCGGGTCGTGATGACGTTGCCGTAGAATTCCGGCGCGGTATCGAGGTTGTGGTTGTAGTAGTCGAGCCCGGCGTCCCGCAGCTGCTCGGCCTGGCCGTCCTTCAGCATGCCCAGCGTGCAGCAGGTCTCGAGGCCCAGGGCCTTCACCTCGCGCACCATGTCGAGCACCGGCGCCAGGTCGCGTGCCTTGGGTCCGCGCCACGCCGCGCCCATGCAGAAGCGGGTGGCGCCGTGCTCCTTCGCGGCCCGGGCCGTGCGCACGACCTCCTCGAGCGGCAGCAGCTCCTGGCTGTCGACGCCGGCGTGGTGGCGCGCCGACTGGGGGCAGTACCCGCAGTCCTCGGGGCAGCCGCCGGTCTTGATCGACAGCAGCGTCGAGCGCTGCACGCGGTTCGGGTCGAAGTGGGCGCGGTGCACGGTCTGCGCCTGGTGGAGCAGATCGTTGAAGGGAAGGGCGTAGAGGCGCAGGGCCTCGTCGCGCAGGGGCTGCAGGCGCGCGTCGGTGCGGGGGGGGAAGGCGACGGGGGTGTCCATGGTCGAGGTCTTGTTGCTAACGGGTTGATAATTCGTGATTTTCCGGGACTTGTCAAATCGGATGGGACGAGCGACCTTCCCGCCGCCTATTTCTTGTGCAGCCTCGTGGCCCCTGCCGTGGGAGGAGGACTGCCTGCTCTGCGGGGCGCGCGCGGCGGGGCGCTGCCTCTGCCGGGCCTGCGCCCGCGGCCTGCCGGTGCCCGGTCCGGCCTGCCCGCGCTGCGCGCATCCCCTGGCCGCGCCGGACGCACCCTGCGGCGCCTGCCAGGGGCGTCGCCTCGCCTTCGACGCCGCGCGCGCGTGCTTCGCCTACCGCTTCCCGGTCGATCGCCTGGTCCAGCGGTTCAAGTACGCCGGGGACCTCGCCGTGGGGCGCTGGCTCGGCGAGCGCCTCGCCGCGGCGCTCGCGCCCGCGGCACCCGGCGCCCTCCCCGACGCGATCGTCGTGCCGCCGCTTTCCCGCGCCCGCCTCGCCGGGCGCGGGTTCAACCAGGCCCTCGAGCTCGCCCATCCCGTCGCGCGCGCGCTCGGCGTGCGTTGCGACCGGCATGCGCTGGTGCGCCTGCGCGAGGCGCGCCCCCAGGCGGCCCTCGGCCGGCGCGCGCGCCTGGCCAACCTGCGCGGGGCCTTCGGCTGCACGCGCCGCTACGACGGCCGCCACGTGGCGCTCGTGGACGACGTGCTCACCACGGGCGCCACGGCGCACGCGATCGGCTGCGCGCTGCGGCGCGCCGGGGCCGCCCGCGTGAGCGTGTGGGTCGTCGCACGCGCCCCCGAGCCGGGGCGGTGACCGTGTTCGACGTCGTGCTCTTCCGTCCCGAGATCCCGCCCAACACCGGCAACGTGATCCGGCTGTGCGCGAACGCGGGCGCGCGCCTGCACCTCGTGGAGCCGCTCGGCTTCTCGATGGACGACCGGCGGCTGCGCCGCGCGGGGCTCGACTACCACGAGCTCGCCACCGTGCGCACGCACCCGAGCTGGGAAGCGTGCCTCGCCGCGCTCGGCGCGGCGCGCCTGTTCGCGCTCTCGACGCGCGGGGCCGTGGCGTACACGCGCCCGGCGTACCGTCCCGGCGACGCCTTCGTCTTCGGCCCCGAGACCGCCGGCCTGCCCGACGCGCTGCTCGACACCTTCCCGGCCGAGCGCCGCCTGCGCCTGCCGATGCGCCCCGGCAACCGCAGCCTCAACCTCTCCAACGCGGTCGCCGTCACGGTGTTCGAGGCCTGGCGCCAGCAGGGCTTCCCGGGCGCGGCCTAGGGCGAAATCCCTCCTTGCATCAGCGTGGCGACGAGCGGGCCGAAAGCCGGAACGAGCGGCGCGCATGTTACAGCGCGATTACCGATGCAATCGGAAATGGGCCAAAAAGCACGTGAAAACATGGGGTTCTGTGCGAGGTGTCACAGCACCGCGGGGGCCATCGGGCGCTAAATGCAGGCCATGAACACGGGCCAACGCAGCCCGGCCGATAAACCCCAGCAGACGGAGTGACACATGAAAACGAAATCGAAAATGCTCAAAACCGCCTTCGCGCTCGGCATGGGTGCGGCCCTGGCGGCGGCGATCCCCGCCCATGCCGAACGCACGACGGTCAACGGCGGCGGCGCGCTCAGCACCGATGCCCGCCTCGACTTCTCGATCGTGATCCCGCGCTTCCTGTCCTTCCGCGTGGGCACCACGGGCGCGACGATCGACCAGATCACCTTCACCGTCCCCGCGGCCAACGTGGGCGATTCGACGCCGATCGCGGGCACGGGCGGCGACGCCGGCGGCGGCACCGCGGCCAACGTGACGGTCGTGGGCAACGGCGGCCAGATCACGATCACGGAGAACAACAACGGCGGCGGCAGCGGGCTCGCGCACGCCAGCCTCGCCGAGAACATCAGCTACAGCGAGATCTCGACCACGTCGAGCGACGCGGCCAACCTGCAGCGGCCCGTGCTCTCGGATGCCGGCGGCAACACCAGCCTGCCGGTGCTCAACACCGGCGACGTGACGAATCGCTCGGCGGTGTGGACCTACTCGTACGCGAACTCCGCGATCCACTCGGCCGGCACGTACGGCACGAGCACGAAGGGAGGCCGCGTCACGTATACTGCCTCCATGCCGTAACCGGCACCTCCGGGCGAGAACGGAAAGCCGGCGCGGCGCGAGCCAGCCGGCTTTTTCGCCTCATGAAGACACTGCTCCTCGCACTGCTTTGCGCCCTCGCCGGGCCCGCCGGCGCCGCGACCGTGGTGATCGGCAACGGCGGCGGCAGGCTCATCCTGCAGATCGGCAACACCGGCGGGACGATCAACCTGGTCAACTTCAGCGTGCCGGGGACGAGCGTGGGCAACGGCGTGGCGGTGACGAGCAGCAGCGTGTCGCCCGCGAGCCCGAGCTGTCCGGGCAACACGGTGCTCATCGACGCCCAGGCCCGCTCCCAGAACCGGAGCCCGCGCACGGCCACGCTCTCGGCCGACTCGTCGGCGCCGCTCACCTCGGGCGCGTCCACCATCCCCTTCAGCCAGGTGGGCTGGACCTCGTCCACGCCCGGGGGCGGCCCCAGCGGCTGCCTCAACGCGCCCACCACGATTCCTTCCGGCACGTTCAGCGGCGCGCCGGGACAGCCGCTCGTCTCCTTCGGCACGTCGCGGCGCGCGTGCGTGTGCGCCCAGTTCCGCTACCTCAACCAGAGCGTGGTATCGGCCGGCACCTACTCGGGGCGTGTCACCTACACGCTCGCGATGCCGTGAGGCCGGCGTGAGGTCGCTCGCCCTCGCGCTCGCGCTCCTGCTCGCCGCCGTCGAGGCGACCCCCGCCGCGACCGTGTCGATCCGCAACGGGCGCTGGCGCCTCATCCTGCAGGTCGGCGGCACGAACGCCACCGTGAACCAGGTGAACTTCAGCGTGCCCGGCGCGAGCGTCGGCGACGGAACCGACATTCCGGCCTCGAGCGTGACGCCGCCGAGCCCGACGTGCCCGGCGGGCACCGTGCTCATCGACGCCCAGGCCCGCTCGTACCGCTGGTCGCGCCGCACGGCCACGCTGAGCGCCGACTCGTCCTCGCCCCTGCTCTCCGCCGGGAACACGATCCCGTTCAGCCAGATCGCATGGACCTCGTCGACGCCCGGCGGCGGGCCGAGCGGCTGCCTCAATGCCCCCACCACGATTCCGTCGGGCGCGTTCAACGATTCGGCGGGGCAGCCGCTGCTCAGCTTCGGCACCTCCCAGCGCGCGTGCGTGTGCGCGCAGTTCACCTACCTCAACGACAACCTCGTGTCCGCCGGCACCTATACGGGCAGCGTGACCTACACGCTCGCGATGCCATGACCCGGTGCCTTCCCGTGCTCCTCCTGCTCGCGCTCGCGTCGGCCCCGGCGGCGGGCGCGCGCCTCGACGACTCGCTCTCGCCGCGGCAGCGCGTGGACACCACCTCGACATGGCTGTACGAGGGCGCCGGCGACTGGACCGAGGACCAGCTGAACGCGCTGGTGGCGGAAGTGCGGGGCATGGAGCTGCGCTTCCGCACCGCCGCGTACGTCGGCAAGGACGTCGAGATCTACCTGTCGATCCCGCGGCACGTGAGCGGCGTGCGGGTACCTTCCACCATGCGCGTGGAGTGGAAGACCCGCGGCCTGTTCAGCGCGGGGACGGTGCTGCCGGGGGACCGCGCGCTGGTCTATCGCGGTAAGATTACCCAGCCCGTAACGACCGAAATCTTCGACTTCAGGATCTACCTTGACGCGCGCACCTCGGAGCGTGGCATCCAGTTCGACCCCGTCTTCGACATCGAGCCGCTGCAGCCCTAGGTTCGCGGCGGCGCTCGCGCTCGCCCTCGCCCTGTGCGCGCCGGCGGGCGCTTTCGCGTTCGCCGGGCTCGTGAGCCCGCCCCGCTTCGAGCTCAAGACCAAGCCGGGGTCGGTGCTGCGCGAGGTGCTCGAGATCGGCAACGACGCGGCCGTGCCCGACGAGTTCGCGGTGTCCACCGCGGACTGGCGCCTGAACGCCCAGGGCGGCGTGGAGTTCCAGGACCCCCTGCAGCCCGGCAGCTGCCGGCCGTGGGTGCGCATCGAGCGGCACAAGGTCCCGATGCAGCCGCACGGCGTGCGCAAGTACCGCTTCGAGGTGCACGTGCCGGCGGATGCGCCGGCGCAGGAATGCCGCTTCGCCATCATCATCCAGAAGGCCTCCGACGACCTGCCGGAGGTCACCGCGGGCAACATCCAGTTCCCGCTGCAGGGCCGCATCGGCGTGATCGTCTACATCGCCGTGGGCGAGGTCTCGCCGCGGCTCGAGCTGAAGGACGTGGGCCTCAAGGACTTCAACGGGCGGCTCACGCCGGCGGCCACGTTCCTCAACAGCGGCTCGTCCCACGGGCGGCCCGAGGGGATCCTGGAGGGGCGCGACGCCGCGGGGAAAAGCTACGAGTTCGTGGTATCGCCGTTCCCGATCCTGCCCGGGGAGACGCGCTCCGTGGCGCTGTGGGCGCAGGAGGCGGCGGACAAGAAGACGCCGCAGATCGCCTATCCGCTGCGCCTGCGCGGCACCATCGAGTGGGACGGCGGCCGGCAGGCGATCGACTCGATCGTCGCTCCCGTCAAGGCCGGATCCTCGTGAGCGGCACGTCCACCTGCGCCGCGCCGCGCAGGGGGACGTTGGCGAGCAGCGGGCGGTCGTCGGCGAAGGTCCACGGCAGCGGCAGCGTCTCGCTCAGGATGCGCAGCGCGTGGCTGCCCGGCGTCACCACCGGGAACGCGAAGCGGCCCTGCGAGTCGGTGGTCGCCGGATAGCGCCCGTCGAGGTAGATGGTGACGTTCGGCGCGCCGCGCTCGGTGGGCTGGCGCGAGCCGTCGCCGTTCTCGTCGAAATACACCGTGCCCTGCAGCACGCCGCTGCCCACGCCCGCGCGCAGGCCGAGCACCTGGTACGGCGTCCCGGACGACTCCTCGTAGCGCAGCCCGAGCAGGAAGCGCTTGTCGCGCTGCAGCGGCAGCTCGGGGCCGCCCGGCAGGGGCGGGAGGGGATCGAACGTGCTCACGCTCACCTGGGCGAGCGCGCTCCAGTGCCGCGTGAGCCGCCACGTGGAGGACGCGCTCACGTTCACGTCGTTTTCCGTGCCGGCGTCCGTGTCCACCCGCCCGTACACCACGCTCGCGTCCCACAGCGCATCGAGCGGGAGGCTGCCGCGGGCGGACAGCCCGACGCTCGCGCGGCGCGTGGGCCCCGCCTGCGAATCTTCCCGGGCGTAGCTCACGGTGGAGGTCAGGTGCGTCCACCCGAGGTCCGGCCAGTCCTGGCTCCAGGACACGCGGTCCTGGATGTTGTCCGGCACGCCGGTGGAGGTGCCGCGGAAGGCGGTGAGGTCGAGCCGGCTCAGGCCGAGCGCGTTGGACCAGGCGGCGTAGGCGTTGCCCGAGACCGTCGTGGCGCGCGCGGACAGGGTGAAGCGCGAGTGGGCGCGCGCGAGGGTGAGGCCGCCGCCCACGGTGAGGTTGCGGTCGATGCGCAGCGAGAACGTGCCGTACGCGCTCGCCGAGCGCGTGGCCGCGCGCCGCGGGTCCCCGCGCAGGTTCGTCTCGCCGAGGTCCGCGCCGCCCGAGAGCGTGTAGCGCAGCATGTGGTAGTCGCCGCGCCAGTAGGCGCCGCGCTGGTCGTTGGCGATCGCGCCGTCGCCGTAGGCGAGCTCCGGGTCGAGGTGGAAGAGGCCGAAGCGCTGCCGCAGCCGGCCCGTCGTGAGGTCGCCGTCGAACCACGCGCCCACGTTCGAGTCGTCGTCCACCACGAGCTGCGCCTTGTGGTGGCGCAGGCCGCCCTGGAAGCCGTACTCCGCCGCGACGGTCGCCGCCGTGTGGTCGCGGACCTCGGCGTTGCCGCGCAGCGCGATCGCCTGCCCGCCGACGTTCCAGTTCCCGAAGCGCTGCGAGTATCCCGCGCCCGCGAGGGTGCCGGTCGTGGGATCGAAGGTCTGCACCGCGCTGCCCTCGAGGCGGCCCACGTGCCCGGCGAAGGCGATGACCTGCCGGCGCCCGTCGGCGGCGACCGTCGTGGCGCCGGAGACGAGCGAGGTGGGCAGGAAGATGCGATACGAGGAGTTGACGAGGAAGCTGGGCGGCGTGCGCACCACGCCGATGGCCGAGTCGGCGAGCCAGCCCACGCCGAGCGGGAAGCGTTCCTGGAAGAGGGTGAAGCGGGCGCCGTTGCGCCGCTGCGCGAGCGAGCCTTCGGGCGGCTGCGTGTCCCGCACGCCGGCGTCGAGGAGGAAGTCGCCGTAGTTGAGCGTCTCGCGGCGCACCTGCAGGTTCATGCCCTGCTCGAGGCTGTGGCGCGTGCCGGGCGGATAGCGCCCCTCGACCCGGTACTCCAGCGCCACCGAGCGCCGGCCCGGC
Organism: uncultured beta proteobacterium; assembly: GCA_963741815.1. Lineage (GTDB taxonomy): Bacteria > Pseudomonadota > Gammaproteobacteria > Burkholderiales > Usitatibacteraceae > Usitatibacter. The sequence goes on along the minus strand of CAVUJI010000001.1, from coordinate 518,855 downwards.
GGCTGCGCCTCTTCCTCGATCTGCCGCGCCTCCTCGGCGGCGGCCGCGGCCGGGTCGATGAGCTGGTCGACGTACGCGGGCTTCGGCGCGGGTGCGGGAGGGCGCGCCGGGCCCGCGTCGAAGGCGCGCAGCGACTCGGGCAGGGACGGCGCCGGCGCGGGTCCGGGCGCGTCCCGTCCGCGGGCGGGCGCCGCCGGCTCGCCCGCGGCGCGCTTGGCGACGGCGGCGGCCCGCGCCACGAGCCGCGGGGGCAGCACGAGGCGGGCGCCGACGATGAGACGGTCGCGGTCGCCGTAGCGGAAGGCGCCGGGGTTGCGCGCGAAGAGCTCGGCGGCGAGTTGCCGCTGGCGCGGGCGGTCGCCGTGGAAGAACTGCTGCGCGATGAGCCGCAGGTGCTCGCCCGGGGAGACGATCCAGTAGCCGCTCTCGCGCGCGGCGACGACCTTGCGCGCGCGCTCGCGCGCGATCGCCTCGCGCGACGGCTTCGCGTCCTGTGCCCCGGCGGCCGCGTGAGCGGGCGGGCACAACGCCAGGAAGATCGAGGCCGCGAGCGCCCCGTGCCGCCGCATGGTGCGATGCAAGTCTTTTTCTCGGGCGTCGGGATAGGGGGATTCTATAGTGCGCCCCCCGGTCCGGCTACTCGGAGCGCGGGTCCCGGGTGAGGAGCCGCTCGACCGCCCGCTCGGGGGCCACGTCCTCGAAGAGCACGCCGCAGACGGCCTCGGTGATCGGCATCTCGACGCCGTGCGCGCGCGCGAGGTCGCGCACGGCGCGCGCCGAGTGCACGCCCTCGGCCACGTGCCCCAGCGCGGCGAGCACCTCGCCCAACGCGCGCCCCTGGGCGAGGCGCACGCCCACCTCGCGGTTGCGCGACAGCTCGCCCGTGCAGGTGAGCACGAGGTCGCCCACGCCGGCGAGGCCCATGAACGTCTCGGGCTGGCCGCCGAGCGCCACGCCGAGGCGCACCACCTCGGCCAGCCCGCGGGTGACGAGTGCGGCGCGCGCGTTGCGGCCCAGCTCGAGCCCGTCGGCGATGCCCGCGGCGATCGCGATCACGTTCTTCACCGCGCCGCCCAGCTCGACGCCGCGCACGTCGGCGCTCGAGTAGATGCGAAGGCGCGGCGTGTTGAGGGCGGCGGCGGTGGCGGCGGCGAACGCCGCGTCGGCCGAGGCGAGCACGAGGGCGGTGGGCAGGCCCCTGGCGACTTCCGCGGCGAAGCTGGGGCCGGAGAGCGCGCCCACCTGCGTCGCCCCGGGCAGCGCCTCGGCCACGACCTCGTGGGGGAGCCGGCGCGAGCCCGACTCGAAGCCCTTGCACGCCCACAGCAGCGCGGGCCGGGACGCGTGCGCGCGCAGCGCATCGAGCGTGGGCCGCAGCCCCGAGGTGGAGGTCGCCACGACGACGAGCTCGCTGCGCGCGGCGGCCGCGAGAGAGGGCTCGATCGCGAGCGCGGCGGGGAAGGGCGCGCCCGGCAGGTAGCGGCTGGCGCGCTCGCGCCCGAGCGCGGCGCAGTCGTCCGGGTCGCGCGTCCAGAGGTGGACCGTGTGGCTCGCCGAGAGCGAGATCGCGAGGGCCGATCCCCACGCTCCCGCGCCGAGGACCGCCACCTTCACCGGCTCAGGCGCCCCAGACCTGGGAGACGCGCACGTAGCCTTCCTGCCCGTCGCGATGGCGCACGCGCACCCAGCCGTCCGCCGCCGGCGCGAGCACGTCGAGCAGGACCGAGCGGTAGGCCTCGAAGACCAGGGGCGAGCGCGTGTCGGGCGCGGCGTGCACGTCGGCCACCGGCGCGCTCACCACCGCGGTGGCGCGCGCGCCGAGCGCCGAGTTCTCGACCCAGGCGACCTCGCCGTTCGCGTCGCGCACCTTGGTCCACAGGTCGAGCTTCACGAGGACCTCGAGGGGGTAGTAGCGGCTGGCCACGAAGAGCCGGTCGGCGCGCACCGACGGCGCGTCGTAGAGGATCGCCGGCTGCGCGCCGACGGAGCGGAACTCGGCGGCGCCCGCGAGGCCCGCGAGCGCGAGCGCGAGGAGGGCGAGAGCCGCCGCCGCGCCCTTCATGGCCTCAGTGCGACACGGTGGGGGTGATGATCTGCACGTCCTGCTGCTCGCCGCCGCCCGCGCCCTGGGCGTTGCGCTGCTGCTGGTAGACCGCCTCGAAGTTCACCGGGGCGAGCACCACGGGCGGGAAGCCGGCCCGCGTGACCACGTCGGAGACGACCTCGCGCGCGTAGGGGAAGAGGATGTTGGGGCAGGCGATCGCGAGCACGGCCTCGAGATCCGGCTCGGGGACGTTGCGCACGACGAAGATGCCCGCCTGGGCGGCCTCGACGAGGAAGAGCGTCTTGTCCTGGATCTTGGCGGTGATCGTCACGGTGAGCACCGTCTGGTACACGCCCTCCTCGACGCCGCTCGAGTTGTGGTGCAGCTGGATGTCGACCGTGGGCGACTCGCGCTCGAGGAACACCTGCGGGGCGTTGGGGATCTCGAGGGAGAGGTCCTTCACGTAGACCTTCTCGATCGAGAACACGGGCTGGTTCTGGGCTTCGGTCATCGGGGTTCCTTGAATCGGGGGTTGTGGGGCGCTCAGGGCGCGGCGAGCAGGGGGTCGAGGCCGCCGGCGCGGTCGAGCGCCGCGAGGTCGTCGTAGCCGCCGACGTGGCGCTCGCCCACGTAGATCTGCGGCACGGTGCGCCGGCCCGTGCGCTGCATCATCTCCTCGCGCCGGCCCGGCTCGAGGTCCACCCGCACCTTCTCGATCTCCTGCACGCCCTTCGAGCGCAGCAGCCGCTCCGCCATCTGGCAGTAGGGGCACACGCCCGTCGCGTACATCGTCACCTTGGCCATGCTCATTTCTCCACCGGCAGGCTCGCCTGCTGCCAGGCCGTCACGCCACCCTTCAACTGGTAGACCGTGGTGAAGCCCGCGCGTTTCAGCGCGCGCAGCGCCGCCGCCGAGCGCGGGCCGGTGCGGCAGGTGACGAGGACGGGCTTCTCCTTGTACTTCGCGATCTCGTTCACGCGGCTGCCCAGCTGCTTGAGCGGGATGTGGCGCGCCCGCGGCAGGTGGCCGGCGGCGTACTCGTCGGTCTCGCGCACGTCGAGCACGAGCGTCGAGGACTGGTTCATGAGGCGCGTGGCCTCGAGGGTGCCGATCTCGTGCACGCTGCCGCCGACGAGGCGGGACAGCTCGGGCCAGACGAGCATGGCGCCGCTCGCCACGAAGAGGGCGACGAGCGCCAGGTGGTTCATCACGAATTCGCCCACGGGGGTTCCTGCGGGCGTGCGGCCCGGGTGAAAAAGGGAAATTTTAGCAGACGCGGCGCATCCGGCCGGCCTCAGCCCCAGTGCCCCATCGCCCATTGCAGCGCCCAGAGGGTGCCCATCCCCGCGGCGATCGCCGCACTCGCGTTGCGCAGCCGGAAGGTGGCCGCCATCGCGACGAGGCCGGCCACCAGGCGCGGGTTGCCGGGGTGCAGGTCGAGCGTGCCTTCGGGCATCAGCAGCCCGGGCGCCACGATCGCGGCGAGCACCGACGGCGGGACGAACGCGAGCGCGCGGCGGAACCAGCCCGGGAAGCGGTGCGGGTCGACGAACACCATGAACGAGGCGCGCAGCAGGAAGGTCGAGAGCGCCACGCCGGCGATGGCGAGCCAGAGGCTCATCGGCGCCTCGCCGATTCGACCGTCATGCCCATCGCGATGCCCGCGAGCGAGGCGGCCACGAGCGAGAGGCGGTACGGCAGCCCCGCGGCCGCGAGCGCCACGGCGGCGGCGAGCGTCGCGGCGGCCACGTCGGCGCGGTTGCGCAGCGCCGGCACGAGCAGCGCGAGGAAGCTCAGCACCACCGCGAAGTCGAGCGACCAGCTCGCCGGCACGCTCGCGCCCACCAGCACGCCGGCGGCCACGGCCGGCTGCCACGAGAGGTAGAGCGTGAGCGAGCCGCCGAGGAAGTACCAGTGGCGGTTCGCGGGTCCGCCCGGGTCCGCGTAGCGGCGGATCGCCGCGGCGAAGCTCTGGTCGGTCATGAAGAAGGCGAGGGCCGCGCGCCAGCGCCGGTCGAGGTGCGCCACGTGCGGCGCGATGGTCGCGCTGTACATGAGGAAGCGCAGGCTCACCACGAAGGCGGCGGCCACGGTGACCACCACGGGCGAGCCCACGGCCACGAGCTGCGCGGCCACGAGCTGGGCGATGCCGGAGAACGAGAAGACGGAGAGCGCGATGCCCTGCGCGGGCGTCATGCCGGCCGCCGAGGCCGCCACGCCGCAGACGAAGCCGAAGGGAACGGTGGCGACGAGGACGGGGGCCATGGCGCGGCAGCCCTGGGCGAACTCGCGGCGGGGAGGGTCGGGTGGCACGTGCGGCGGGCGAAAACCCGCAGTTTAGGGGAAGCGCGCGCCGCACGTTTGCTAACATTCGCGTCATGAAGAAGATCGTGTTGCTGCGCCACGGCGAGAGCGCGTGGAACCAGGAGAACCGGTTCACCGGGTGGACGGACGTGGACCTCACGTCGAAGGGGATCGAGGAGGCGCGCGCGGCCGGCCGGCTGCTCGTGCAGGAGGGCTACGACTTCGACCTCGCCTTCACCTCGGTGCTCACGCGGGCGATCCGCACCCTCAACTTCGCCCTCGAGGAGATGGACCGCCTCTGGATCCCGGTGGAGAAGGACTGGCGGCTCAACGAGCGCCACTACGGGGCGCTGCAGGGCCTCAACAAGGCGGAGACGGCGGCCAAGTTCGGCGAGGAGCAGGTGCTCGTCTGGCGCCGCAGCTACGACGTGCCGCCGCCGCCGCTCGAGCCCGGCGATCCCCGCGACGCCGCGCGCGACCCGCGCTACCGCGCGCTCAAGCCGGGCGAGATCCCGCGCACCGAGTGCCTCAAGGACACCGTCGCGCGCGCCGTGCCCTTCTGGGAGCAGCGCATCGCCCCGCGCGTGGCCGCCGGCGATCGCATCCTCGTGGCCGCCCACGGCAACAGCCTGCGCGCGCTCATCAAGTACTTCGACGCGATGTCCGACGCGGCCATCGTGAAGGAGAACGTCCCCACGGGCATCCCGCTCGTCTACGAGTTCGACGACGCGCTGCGCGCGCAGCGCCGCTACTACCTCGGCGACCCGGAGGCGGTGGCGCGCGCGATCGGCTCGGTCGCGAGCCAGGGCAAGGCGCGGTAGGCGCGATGCGGCCCGCGCGCCCGGCGCGCGCGCTCGCGGCCCTCCTCGCGCTGGCCGCGGCCCTCGGCCTGCCGGCCCGCGGCGAGAGCGCGCACGAGGCGCAGCTGCGGGCGTTGCGCGCGCGCATCGAGCGGCTCCAGAAGGAGGTCTCGAGCGCCGAGGAAACCCGCGGGGAGGCGGCGGGGGCGCTGCGCAGCAGCGCCCGGGCGATCGGCGAGGCCCAGCGCGCGCTGCTCGCGCTGCGCGCGCGGCGCCGCGAGCTCGAGGCACACCTCGCCGACATCGTGCGGCGCGAGGACGAGGCCCGGGAAAGCGTCGCCCGGCAGGAGGCGCTCGCCGGACAGCTCCTGCGGCTGCAGTACCGCCAGGGCGCCCCGGACCGGCTGCGCCTCGCCCTCGAGGGCCGAGACGCGGCCACGATCGTGCGCCAGCTCCAGTACTACGGCTACATCCAGCGCGCCCAGGGCCGGCTGATCGCCGCCCTGCGCAGCCGTTCCGAGGAGCTCGAGCAACTGCAACGCGACGCGCGGACCCAGCGCGATGCGCTCGCCCGCAACGAGGCGGAGCAGGCGAGCGAGACGCGCCGGCTGGAAAAGGAGCGCGCGGCGCAGGCGGCCGTCGTGAAGCGGCTGGCCGGGCAGATCGCGCGCGGGCGCCGCGAGATCGGGCGGTTGAAGCGCGACGAGGCGCGCCTGTCGCGGCTCGTCGACGAGATCGCCCGCGCGCTCGCCGCCCCGCCGGGCAAGACCGACCGCCACGGGGTGCCCGTCGACCGGGTCGCCGACGATTCCGTCGCCGCGCGGCCCTTCGCGAGCCTGAAGGGGCGCCTGCGCCTGCCGGTGCGCGGCGAGCTCATGAACCGCTACGGAGCCTCCCGCGAGGGCGCCGGCACTTCCTGGAAAGGCCTTTTCATCCGGGCAGTTACGGGCGAAATCGTCCACGCCGTGGCCGACGGGCGGGTGGTCTACGCCGACTGGCTGCGCGGCTTCGGCAACCTGCTCATCCTCGACCACGGCGGCGGCTTCATGAGCCTGTACGCGTACAACGAGGCGCTGCTGCACGAGGTGGGAGATCGGGTGCGTGCGGGAGATCCGATCGCCAACGTGGGCGCCACCGGCCAGAGCGTGGAATCGGGTCTATACTTCGAGTTGCGCCGCGGGGGAAAGCCCTTCGATCCGCTCAAGTGGACCGCCCGCTAGCGCAACACGGACCGCATACGGATTCACGGCTCCGCGCCGCGGGGCAAGGAAAGAGGAATGGGCAAGAAGCTTCAGCAGTTGGGACTCGTGGTGTTCGGCGCCGTCCTCGGCGTCGCGGCGAGCCTGCATTTTTCCGCCGTCGCCGACCGCCAGTCGACGGCGCTCGCGCTGCCGGTCGACGACCTGCGCCTTTTCAGCGACGTGTTCGGGCGCATCAAGAGCGACTACGTCGAGCCGGTCGAGGACAAGAAGCTGATCAAGGGCGCGATCAACGGCATGCTGACCGACCTCGATCCCCACTCGGCCTACCTCGACCAGGACGCCTACCGCGACCTGCAGGTGGGCACGCAGGGCGAGTTCGGCGGCCTCGGCATCGAGGTCGGCATGGAGGACGGCTTCGTCAAGGTCGTGGCTCCGATCGAGGACACGCCGGCCTTCCGCGCCGGCGTCAAGCCGGGCGACCTGATCATCAAGCTCGACGACGTCTCGCTCAAGGGCATGACGCTGAACGACGCGGTCAAGCGCATGCGCGGCAAGCCCAACACCGAGATCAAGCTCACCATCCTGCGCAAGGGCGAGACCCAGCCGCTCGAGTTCATGGTCACGCCGCGACGTGATCCACGTGCAGAGCGTGAAGGCGCAGATGCTCGAGCCCGGCTACGGCTTCATGCGCATCACCCAGTTCCAGGAGCACACGGGCGAGAGCCTCGTCAAGGCGATCGACGAGGCTCTACAAGGAGTCGGGCGGCCACCTGAAGGGCCTGGTGCTCGACCTGCGCAACGAACCCGGGCGGCCTGCTCAACTGGCGCGGTGGCGGTGTCCTCCGCGTTCCTGCCGAAGGACTCGCTCGTCGTCTACACCGACGGGCGCACCGAGGACGCGAAGATGCGGCTGACGGCGAACCCGGAGAACTACGTTCGCGGCGCCTCAAGGAGGACTACATCGCGAAGCTGCCGCCGGCCGTGAAGAAGGTGCCGATGGTGGTGCTGGTGAACGGCGGCTCGGCCTCCGCCTCGGAGATCGTCGCCGGCGCGCTGCAGGACCACCAGCGCGCCACGATCATCGGCACGCAGACGTTCGGCAAGGGCTCGGTGCAGACGATCCTGCCGCTGCCCAACGACACCGCGATCAAGCTCACGACCGCGCGCTACTACACGCCGAGCGGCCGCTCGATCCAGGCCAAGGGCATCACGCCCGACATCGTGGTCGAGGACGCCTCCGACGCGAAGCTGGTGCTCCTGCGCGAGGCGGACCTGCAGCACCACCTCGCCGGCGAGGACGGCAAGCACGGCGCGAAGCCGCCGGCCGGGGGCGCGAAGCCCGCGGAGAAGGTGATTTCGGGGCCCGCGGCGGGCACCTCGGCGACGGCCGCCATGCCGGCGCCGGCCAAGGCGAAGGCCGAGCCGAAGGCCGAGCCCGAGGGCAAGGACGGCAAGAAGCCGGACGTGCAGCTCGAGGCGGCGCTGCGCTCCTCAAGGGCGAGTCGCCGAAGGCCCTGCCCACCACCACGGCGGCGATCAGCCGCTAGCGGGGCGGGCGGCGCCCGGGAGCGTTTCCATCGACGATCGGCAGCGCCTCCGCTACAGCCGCCACCTGCTGCTCAACGAGTTCGGCGAGGACGCGCAGGAGCGGCTCCTCGCTTCCCACGCCCTGGTCGTCGGCGCCGGCGGCCTCGGCAGCCCCGCGCTGCTCTACCTCGCCGCGAGCGGCGTCGGGCCGCATCACCCTTGCGACGGCGACCGGGTGGACCTCACCAACCTGCAGCGCCAGATCGTGCACCGCATGGACGCGATCGGCCGCCCGAAGGCCGCCTCGGCGGCGGCGACGCTGGCGCAGGTCAACCCCGACGTGCGCATCGAGGCCCTCGAGGAGCGCGCGGGGCCGGAGCGGCTCGCGGCCCTCGTGCAGTCCGCCGACGTCGTGCTCGACTGCTCGGACAACTTCGCCACCCGCCACGCGATCAACCGGGCCTGCGTGGCCGCCCGCCGGCCCCTCGTCTCGGGCGCCGGGATCCGCTTCGACGGGCAGCTCGCGGTCTTCGACCTGCGGCGCGACGGCGCGGCCTGCTACGACTGCCTCTTTCCGCAGGAGGCGCAGGCGGAGGAGGAGCGCTGCGCCACCCTGGGCGTGTTCGCCCCGCTGGTCGGCGTGATCGGAACTTTCCAGGCCCTCGAGGCCATCAAACTGCTGTGCGGCGTGGGCGAAAGCCTCGACGGGCGCCTGCTGCTCTTCGATGCGCTCGCCAGCCGCTGGCACGAAGTGCGCCTCGCCCGCGACCCGCAGTGCCGCACCTGCGGGCGGGCACGGGCGGCCGCCTAGGCCCGGGCGATGCGAGCGCGCGCTTCGGGGGTGTCGGCGATCCTGCTCGCGGCCCTCGCCCTCGCCGCGGCACCCGTGGGCGCCCAGACGGTCTACAAGCTGATCGGCCGCGACGGGAAGGTCACCTACGCGGAGGAACCGCCGAAGTACTTCGACGGCAAGGTGATTCGCATCGACATCGACCCGAACGCGAACAAGGCGACGCTCGGGGGCGGCCCCGGCCGCGGCGGGGAAGCGTTGGGGGCCGAGGCCCGGCAGGCCCAGCGGCGCCCGGACGCGCCGGCGCCGAAAGCCGCCGCGCGCGCGCAGCGCCTGGAATCGGCCCGTGTGCGGCTGAAGGCGGCGCGCGAGGCCCTGGCCCAGGCGCGGGAGCATCCCCGGGAGGACGAGGTGCGGTTCGTCGGCAACGTCGGCGGTGGCGTGAGGCGCGTGCCCACCGAGGAATACCAGCAGCGGCTCGGCGCGCTCGAGCGCGCGGTGAAGGAGGCGGAAGATGCGGTGCAGGCCCTGGAGAAAGGCGACTAGCGCGCGTTCGGCAACCGCCCTGCGCGTGCTTTCGGTGCTGCTGGCGCTCGCCGGCCCGTGGATCGTGCCGCCGGCGATGGCGGAGACGTTCTACCGCTGGACCGGGAAGGACGGCGTCGTGCACTACGGCGACGCCCCGCCGAAGGACGCCCGGGACGCGACCCGGATCGAGGTGGACCCGGCCACGACGACGATCCCCGCGCCCGTGATCCGGGAGGGGGTGGCGCCCGGCGAAGGCGAACCCGCCGTGCCCGATATCCTCGAGCAGCGCCGGAGCACGCGCGCACGCCTCGAGGCGAACCTGGCGCAGGCCCGCGAACGCCTCGCGCTCGCGCGCAAGGCCCTCGCGGAGGCGACCGGAATGGCCGACGCCGACCAGCAGTACACGCGCCGGCAGGTCGATCCCAAGAGCATCAACCCGAACCAGTTCGACGCCGGCGCCGCCAACCCCGACGCGCCCCCCACGACGCTGGGCTCGGACACGACGCAGAGCATTCCCGCCAGGGGCGGCATGCTGGGCATGGCGCCCCGGGCCAACTGCCGCAAGGCGATCAATCCCAAGGGCGAGCCGGTGCTCATCTGTCCCACCGGCGTGCCGAACACCGGGTACTACGAGCGGGTCGCCCGGCTCGAGGAAGCGGTGCACCGCGCCGAGCAGGCGGTCGCGGAGGCGGAAGTCGCCTACCGGCGCGGCGTCGACTGAGCCGCCGCCTCGTCCAGGTCCCATCGCGGCTGGACCGGAAAGCCCGCCTCGGCGCGCAGGTCGCCCCGCGCGTGCCGCAGCGCCGCGGCGAAGGCGATCATCGCCCCGTTGTCCGTGCACAGCCGCAGCGGCGGGAAGTAGACCTCCCGGCCTTCCTCGCCGAGCGCGGCGCGCAGCCGCTCGCGCAGCGCCGCGTTCGCGCCCACGCCGCCGGCCACGACCAGCCGGTCGAGCCCCTCGCGCTCGAGCGCATCGACGCACTTGGCGGCGAGCACCTCGACGAGGGCGGCCTGGAACGACGCCGCGAGGTCCGCGCGGGTGCGCTCGTCGAGCGCGCCCAGCGCGCGCACGCGCATGAGGACCGCCGTCTTGAGGCCGCTGAAGCTGAAGTCGAGGTCGCCGCTCGCGATCATCGGGCGCGGGAAGGCGAAGCGCGAGGCGTCGCCCGCCTCGGCCAGGCGCGCGAGCGCCGGCCCCCCCGGGTAGCCCAGCCCCAGCAGCATCGCCGTCTTGTCGAACGCCTCCCCGGCCGCGTCGTCGAGCGTCTGGCCGAGCAGGCGGTAGCGGCCCACGTCCTCCACGCGCATGAGCTGCGTGTGGCCGCCGGAGACGAGGAGCGCCACGAACGGGAACGCCGGCCGGGGCTCGGCGAGGAGCGGGGAGAGCAGGTGGCCTTCGAGGTGGTGGATGCCGGCGACGGGGCGGTCGAGCGCGATGCCGAGCCCCGCCGCGACCGCGGCCCCCACGAGGAGCGCCCCGCCGAGCCCCGGGCCGCGGGTATAGGCGATGAGGTCCACGTCGGCGAGGCTGCGCCCGGCTTGCGCGAGCGCGGAGCGGGCGAGCGGCAGCAGGCGGCGGATGTGGTCGCGCGAGGCGAGCTCGGGCACCACGCCGCCGTAGGGCGCGTGCAGCGCGACCTGCGAATGCAGGGCGTCGCCGAGGAGGCCGAGGCGGCTGTCGTAGAGCGCGACGCCGGTCTCGTCGCAGGAGGTCTCGATGCCGAGGACGAGCACGGGCGAGGGGGCTGGGACGGGGGAGGAGCGGCCTTTTCGGAAGGCCAAAATCCTGATATTATGCGTGGTTTTCCGGCAACAGAAACCCTTCGTCCTGCCCATGCCCATTGTCCGTGTCAAGGAAAACGAGCCGTTCGACGTGGCGCTGCGCCGCTTCAAGCGCGCCGTCGAGAAAACCGGCTTGCTGACCGAGCTTCGCGCCCGCGAGTTCTACGAGAAGCCGACCGCCGAGCGCAAGCGCAAGCACGCCGCGGCGGTGAAGCGCCGCTACAAGCGCATGCGCGCGCAGATGCTGCCGCCGAAGCTGTACTAGGCCCGGCTCCCGGCACGGCCGGGGCCCTTCGAATTTCCCGCGGCGAGCGGGGCCTTGCGCCCGGCTCGCCGCGTTCGTTTCGGGCGCCGCCCGCGCGGCGTGCCCATTCCGGAGGACCGATCCATGGCATTGCGCGAACGGGTGGACGAGGACGTGAAGGCGGCGATGAAGGCGCGCGAGCCGGAGCGGCTCGGGGCGCTGCGGCTGCTGCTCGCCGCCGTGAAGCAGCGCGAGGTCGACGAGCGCGTGCGCCTCGACGACGCGGGTGTGGTCGCGGTGGTCGAGAAGATGATCAAGCAGCGCAAGGACTCGATCGCGCAGTACGAGAAGGCTTCGCGGCAGGACCTGGCCGACCGCGAGCGCTACGAGGTGGGCATCCTCGAGACGTACCTGCCGCAGCGGCTGTCCGAGGCCGAGATCGAGGCCGCGGTCGCCGAGGCGCTCGCCGCCACCGGCGCGCGCTCCCCGGCCGACATGGGCAAGGTGATGGGCGTGGTCAAGCCGAAGCTCGCCGGCCGCGCCGACATGGCGCGCGTCTCGGCCCTGGTCAAGGCGAAGCTCGGCTAGCGCCCGCGCCCCCGCCGGGCGCGGCGGCGGGCGGCCGATCCGGTAATCTAGCCTCGGCCATGATCCCGCAGGAATTCATCCAGTCGCTGCTCGCGCGCGTCGACATCGTCGACGTGGTGGACCGGTACGTGAAGCTGCGCAAGGCGGGCACCAACCTCACCGCCTGCTGCCCGTTCCACAACGAGAAGACCCCGTCGTTCACCGTGAGCCCGTCGAAGCAGTTCTACCACTGCTTCGGCTGCGGCGCCCACGGCAATGCCATCGGCTTCCTGATGGAGTACTCCGGGCTCGCCTACCCGGAGGCGATCCGCGCGCTCGCCGAGACCGTCGGCATGGCCGTGCCGGAGTCGCCGGGGCGGGGGCCGCGGCCGGCGCCCGCGCAGGGGCCGGGGCTCGCCGAGCGCATGCTGGAGGCACTGTCCTACTACCGCGCCCAGCTCAAGAAGTCCCAGGCCGCGATCGACTACCTCAAGGGGCGCGGGCTCACCGGGGAGATCGCCGCCCGCTACGGCCTCGGCTACGCCCCGGAGGGATGGCAGAACCTCGAATCGGTGTTCGCCGACTACGGCAGCCCTGCGCTCAAGGAGACGGGCCTGGTGATCGATTCCGAGGCCGACGAGGCGCACCCCGAGCGCCGGACGCGCCGCTACGACCGGTTCCGCCACCGGATCATGTTCCCGATCCTCGACACCCGGGGCAACGTGATCGGCTTCGGCGGGCGCATCCTCGGGGCGGGCGAGCCCAAGTACCTCAATTCGCCGGAGACGCCGCTCTTCGAGAAGGGCCGCGAGCTCTATGGCCTCTACCAGGCCCGGCGCGCGATCCGCGACGCGGGCCAGGTGCTGGTGGTCGAAGGCTACATGGACGTGGTGGCGCTGGCGCAGCACGGCGTCGAGAACGTGGTGGCCACGCTCGGCACGGCCACCACCCCGGTGCACGTGGGCAAGCTCGTGAAGCTCGCCGACGACGTGGTCTTCTGCTTCGACGGCGACGCGGCCGGGCGCAAGGCCGCCTGGCGCGCCCTCGAGGTCTGCCTGCCCGTGCTCGCCGACGGCAAGCTCGTGCGCTTCCTCTTCCTGCCGCCCGCGGACGATCCCGACACCTTCGTGCGCCGGGAGGGCAAGGCGGCGTTGCTCGCGGCGCTGCGGGAGGCGAAGCCCCTGTCGCAGTTCCTCTTCGCCGAGCTCGCCTCGCAGGTCGACATGGCGAGCGACGAGGGCCGGGCGCGGCTCGTGGCCCTCGCCCGCCCGCTGCTCGCCCAGGTCCAGGCCCCGGCGCTGCACGCGCTGCTGCGCCGGCGCCTGGCCGAGCTCGCGCGCCTCGACCCCGGGGAAGCCGAGGGCCTGCTGCCGCCGGCGCCGGGCCCCGTGCGCAAGCCGGCCGCGCCCCGGCGCGGCGCGCGCCGGCCGATGTCGCCGGTCGAGCGCCAGCTCCTCGCGCTGCTGCTCGCGCGACCCGCCCTCGCGGGGAGCCTGCCCGAGGCGCTGGAGGCCGGCTCCGGACCCGACGGCCAGGCCCTGGCCGCCGTGGCGACGTTCTTCCGCGCCGACCCCCAGCGGACGCTGGGACAAGCAAGCGCTTACTTCGAGGCGTCGGCCCACGCCGAGTCCATTCGGCAGGCCCTCGACGAGCCCCTTTTAAAACAAGCCGAAAGCCCCGATTTCGACTATGCGGCCGAAGTGCGGGGGCTCATCGAGCACATGGCGGAGGCGCGCAGGGCGCGCCGCGCCGACGAGCTCCTGCGGCGCATGGAAGCCGGCGAGGCGACCGCCGAGGAACGGGCCGAATTCGAGGCCCACCTCACGCGCCTGGCCGCCGCGAAATCCGGGAATCCGGTACCGGAGGCGCGGTCCAAATGATAGAATTACCGGTTTTCCCCGAACGCCCGTGCGGGAGCGCCACCCAGTGAAGAAATCCAGCAAGGAAGACCAGAAGGCCGAAGTGAAGCTCGCCGAAGTCGAGGCGCACAAGAAGCGGCTGAAGAACCTGATCGTCCTCGGCAAGGAGCGCGGCTACCTCACGTACGCCGAGATCAACGACCACCTGCCCGACGACATGGCCGACGCCGAGCAGATCGAGGGCGTCATCTCGATGCTCGCCGACATGGGCATCCAGGTCTACGACGAGGCCCCGGACGCCGAGAGCTGCTCATGAACGAGGCGCCCTCCCCGATCGCCGACGAGGACGTGTCGAGGAGGCCGAGGAGGCGCTGTCGACCACCATCGACGCCGAGTTCGGCCGCACGACCGACCCGGTGCGCATGTACATGCGCGAGATGGGCTCGGTGGAGCTGCTCACGCGCGAGGGCGAGATCGAGATCGCCAAGCGCATCGAGGACGGGCTCAAGCACATGATCCACGCGATCTCGTCGTGCCCGACGACGATCGAGGAGATCCTCGCATGGCCGAGCACATCGAGAAGGACGAGATGAGGATCGACGAGCTCGTCGACGGCCTGGTGGACGAGGAGGGCGAGGACATCACCCGCGGCGGCGAGGAGGTGAGCGAGGAGGAGGAGCTCGAGGAGCTCGACGAGGAGGAGCAGGAGGCCGAGGACGAGGCCGTCGCCAGCGCCGACCTCGAGCAGCTGAAGCAGGACGCCCTCGCGCACTTCCACAAGATCCGCCGGCTGTACAAGAAGATGAAGAAGATCCTGGCGGAGAAGGGCTACCGCTCGCGCGCGTACAAGGACCTGCAGGAGGAGATCTCCACGGAGCTGATCGCCATCCGCTTCACCGCGAAGCAGGTCGAGCACCTCTCCAACGGCCTGCGCGCGCTCGTCGAGCGCGTGCGCGGCCACGAGCGCGAGATCATGGACCTGTGCACGCGCAACGCCAGCATGCCGCGCGCGCACTTCATCAAGGTCTTCCCCGGCAACGAGACGAACCTCAAGTGGGTGAACGAGGAGATCGTCTCCGGCAAGGTCTACGCCAAGGCGCTCGACCGCTTCAAGCCGGCGGTGCTCGAGCAGCAGGACGCGCTGCTCCACCTGCAGAAGGAAGTCGGGATCCCGATCAAGGACCTGAAGGAGATCAACAACCAGATGTCCACCGGCGAGGCCAAGGCGCGCCGGGCCAAGCGCGAGATGACCGAGGCCAACCTGCGCCTGGTGATCTCGATCGCGAAGAAGTACACCAACCGCGGCCTGCAGTTCCTCGACCTCATCCAGGAGGGCAACATCGGCCTCATGAAGGCGGTGGACAAGTTCGAGTACCGCCGCGGCTACAAATTCTCGACGTACGCCACGTGGTGGATCCGCCAGGCGATCACGCGCTCGATCGCCGACCAGGCGCGCACCATCCGCATCCCGGTGCACATGATCGAGACGATCAACAAGATGAACCGCATCTCGCGGCAGATCCTGCAGGAGACGGGCAACGAGCCGGACCCCGCGACGCTCGCCGCCAAGATGGAGATGCCCGAGGAGAAGATCCGCAAGATCCTCAAGATCTCCAAGGAGCCGATCTCGATGGAGACGCCGATCGGCGACGACGACGACTCGCACCTGGGCGACTTCATCGAGGACCAGGCCGGGCTCGCGCCGTCGGACGCCGCGCTCTACGCATCGCTGCGCGACGCCACCAAGGACGTGCTGGACTCGCTCACGCCGCGCGAGGCGAAGGTGCTGCGCATGCGCTTCGGCATCGAGATGAACACCGACCACACGCTGGAGGAGGTCGGCAAGCAGTTCGACGTGACGCGCGAGAGGATAAGGCAGATCGAGGCGAAGGCGCTGCGGAAGCTGCGGCATCCTTCGCGCTCCGAGAAGCTGAGGAGCTTCCTGGAGGGGGAGAGCTGAGGCGATCGGAGCCCCGAAACAACAAGCGCCCCGGTTGATCCGGGGCGTTCGCTTTTCGGCGTCGGTTTTCGTGTCCGCCCGCGGGAAGGGGCCGGCGACCGAAAAGGCGGCCTTTCGCGCGGATATGGAATCGCGACTGCGGCTTTGCGACCCGTCCAGGACCGGTCTTCGATGTGGCGAGGGTTGCCATGCCCGCGTTACCCGGGTCATGCCGGGAAGCTGACGACTGGAGGAGCGGCAGCTTCGGAACCTGCCGGAACCCGGGGCGGCAGGCTCGCCGCCGGGGTCAGGCGATGGGGGCGGTCTCGGCGGCGGTTTCCGGCGCCCGGGGCCTGAAGGGCTCGACGCGCGGCGGCCAAGCCAGGGTGAACGGGTCGCCCGAGAGGGTCAGGTTCGGGTTGTAGTAGGGGTCGTTCATCAGCACGGGCATCCAGCGCGCGCGCAGGATATCCGCCTCCTTCTGGAAGCGCTGCATCTTCTCCGGCGTGTCCTCGTATCCGCGACTTGCGGACTCGTAGTGGTAGAGCTCGGCATAGGGCGTGTACAGGTTGCGATAGCCGGCCGCTTGGATGCGCAGGCAAAGGTCCACGTCGTTGAAGGCGACGGCGAGCGTCTCGTCGAAGCCGCCGACCGCGTCGAAGAGCTTCTTGCGCACGCACAGGCATGCGGCGGTGACCGCCGAGAGCGACTGCGTGAGGCTCGCCCGACTGAAATAGCCGTGGTCGCCCCGCTTCCTCCCGAGGTGGGCATGGGCCGCGAGCCCGGCCACGAGCACGAGCCCCGCGTGCTGGATGGTGTCGTTCGGATACCAGAGTCGCGCGCCGACCGCACCGATCTCCGGCCGCTGCGCATGGGAGACGAGCTCCGAGAGCCAATCGGGGGAGATCACCTCGACGTCGTTGTTGAGGAAAACCAGGTACTCGCCCCGCGCCTCGCGCGCGGCCTCGTTGTTGATCCGCGAGAAGTTGAACGGGTGCGGGTCCCCGAGCAGGCGCACCGTCCCCTCCTCGCGAAGCGCGCGGAAATAGGCGATCGCCGCCCGGTCGTCGCTGCCGTTGTCGACGAGCACGATTTCGTAGGGGGAGTAAGTGGTCTCCCTGCGGATGCTCTCGACGCACTGGCGCACGAGCTTGTGGCTGTTGCGGGTGGGGATGAGGATCGAGGCGAGGGGCGGCGGGTCCGGAAGCGTGTAGCGCACGCGCTGGACCGCCAGATCGCGGATGGTTTCGACCTTCGCGCGCACGCCCGTCCTCGCGAGGTGCTCCTCCACCGCCAGCCGCGCCCGCTCCGCGGCGTAGTCCTTCTCCCCGGCTCCCACGGCGGTGCTCCCCCGCAGCATCCGCCAGTGGTACAGCACGCGGGGAACGTGGCGGATCTGGGAGGGCGAGATCCGCTCGACGAAGCGCAGGGCGAGGTCGTAGTCCTGCGCTCCCTCGAATCCTTCGCGGAAGCCGCCCACGGCGCGCACGATGTCGGCACGATAGACGCCGAGGTGGGTGATCAGGTTGTGCGCGAGGAAGAGGTCGTAGTTCCAGTCGCACTTGAAGTACGGCATGACGCGCTCGCCGTCGAAATCGAGCTTGTCCTCGTCCGAGTAGATCAGTGCGGCGTCGGCACGATCGTTGATTTCCTTCACGATCCAGTACAGCGCGTCGGGGGGCACCACGTCGTCGTGGTCGAGGAGTGCGACGTACTCGCCGCGCGCAAGCTCGAGCGCCGTATTCGAGGCGGCGCTGATGTGCCCGTTGCGCTCGCGCCAGGCGACCTTGATGCGCGCATCCTTCGCGCGGTATTCCTCGAGGACGCGGCGCACACCCGGGGAAGTGGAGGCATCGTCGGCGATGCACAGCTCCCAGTTCGGGTAGGTTTGGGCGAGGACCGAGTCGATCATCGCGCGCAGGTACGGTTCCGGTGTGTTGTAGACGGGAGTAATGAAGCTGACGAGGGGCCGCCGGGAAAACCCGGCGGACGCCTGCGCCATGCCCGCCCGGTCGTCCTCGGACGGGGTCCCGTACTGCCGCAGCCAGTCCCCATACGCGGGATCCCGTCCCCGCGCATGGTTCGTCACGGCCCAGAAGGCGGCATCCCAAAGCGCCCGGGGCCCGCGGGTGAACAGTACGCGTAGCCCCTGCGTTGTCCAGACGGCGAGCTGCGCCGGCTTGAGGCGCGCGACCACGCGCCCGGCGCCGAGGGCCGTCCTGATCCAGCGCCGCACGCTCGAAACCCGCGCGAGCTCGAGCCCGGCGCACTCGAATTCGCAAGGATAGAAGCTGGGATCGAAGCGGAACTCGGCGGCGGGGTCGGAGATGAAGAACTCCGCGGCGTAGCCGCCGGCGGACGGGGTGAGCTCCACGGACCGGAACTCCGAGTAGCCCCCTTCCGGGAACGGAATGTACAGACGGGGGCCGGCGATGCGTCCGCCGCGCTCGGCGAGCCGTACGGTGGCCAGGTACCATCCCCTCGCGAGCGGGCGCCCGCCCGGCACGCGGGCAATGAAGGCCGGGTCGCACGACTCGGAGCGCCAGAAGGTCGCGCCCGCGGCATCGCGCACGAGCGTCGGGTCGGACTTGAGGGGTTGAAGCGCGAGGGCGATGGACACGATGAAAGGCGCGGGCCGAGGGGCGGTTCCGACGCGTCTGCCCGGCGTCGGCGGGTCCGATATTATAGGGCCCGCTCCTGCGCGCCCCATCGAGTGATGGACGGATGAGCGCCGGCCCGCGCGGGCCGAAACCGGCGCCGAAAGCCGCTACAATGTGAGCACTCTCGGCCGGCTCGCACAATGCCCGTTCCGAGCCAATCTCGGCCCCCTATGAGAGATGCCGCACCCCTTGTTTCCGTGAGTTCGTCCGTCAATTTCCGGCGCCCGCCGGTGAGGCCCTGGAAGGTCTTCGCCACCTTCCGCGACAACAGTCACATCGTCCTGCAGATGGCCAAGCGGGACGTGATCGAGAGATATCGGGGCTCGATGCTCGGCTTCCTCTGGAGCCTGCTGAATCCGCTCCTGATGCTCGCGGTGTACACGTTCGTCTTCACGGTCGTGTTCCACTCGAGGTGGCCGAACTCGGCGTCGGGGAGCTCCGGGTTCGCCATCAACGCCTTCGCAGGGATGATCGTCTTCACGATCTTCTCCGAGTCGGTCTCGCGGGCGCCCACGCTCATCGTCCAGAGTGCGAACCTGGTGAAGAAAGTCGTGTTTCCCCTCGAGGTGCTTCCCTGGGTCACGCTCGTGTCGAGCCTGTTCCACGCGTTCGTGAGCTTCGCCGTGCTGCTGTTGTTTTCGGCCGTCGTACTGGGCAAGCTGCACGTCACCGCGCTGCTGTTCCCTGCCGTGATCGTGCCGGTCGCGCTTCTGTCGCTGG
This sequence comes from uncultured beta proteobacterium, assembly GCA_963741815.1. Lineage (GTDB taxonomy): Bacteria > Pseudomonadota > Gammaproteobacteria > Burkholderiales > Usitatibacteraceae > Usitatibacter. Next base: position 499,889 of record CAVUJI010000001.1, on the reverse strand, counting down.
GCATGAGCTGGCTGCTTTCCTCGCTGGGCGTATTCTTCCGCGACGCGAGCCATACGGTGGGGCTGCTCGTGATGGTGACCATGTTCCTCAGCCCGATCTTCTATCCGCTGTCGGCGGTCCCGGCCGGCATCCGTGCCGTCTACGAGTGGAATCCGATCGTCCGCTCCATCGAGGACTGCCGCTCGGTCGTGGTTCTCGGCACGCTGCCCGATCCGCTGCACTACGCGGCAAATTGCCTTCTCGCGGCGGGGTTCGCCTGGCTCGGCCTGTGGTGGTTCCTGCGGACGAAGCACGCGTTCGCCGACGTGCTTTGAACGCCTCCGTGACGGGGGTTCAAACCGCGACGGCGCGCGATGCAGCCGCCGGCGAGGCGCCCGCCCGCCCGGAAGAGCCGGCCATCGTCGTGAGCGGCCTGTCGAAGTGCTACCAGATCTACGCCAAGCCGCGGGACCGGCTGGCGCAGGCCCTGTGGCGGGGCCGGCGCAACTTCTATCGCGAATTCTGGGCGCTCAACGACGTCTCGTTCGAGCTTCGCAGGGGGGAGGCGCTGGGCATCGTCGGCCGCAACGGTTCCGGGAAGTCCACGCTCCTGCAGCTCATTTGCGGCACGCTGACGCCGACGTCGGGCAGCATCGCGGTGCGGGGCCGGGTCGCCGCGCTGCTCGAGCTTGGAAGCGGGTTCAACCCGGAGATGACCGGCCGGGAGAACGTCGTCATGAATGCGACGATTCTCGGCCTCACCGCCCGCGAGATCGAGGAGCGGTTCGACGCCATCGTGGCCTTCTCCGAGATCGAGGAGTTTCTGGACCAGCCGATCAAGACGTATTCCTCGGGCATGATCGTGCGGCTCGCGTTCTCCGTCTCCGTCAATGTGGACGCCGACATCATCGTGATTGACGAGGCGCTGTCTGTGGGCGACGCGCGCTTCCAGCTCAAGTGCGCGAAGGCGATGGACCGCCTCCGGGAGAGCGGAAAGACGCTGCTGTTCGTGAGCCACGACGGCAACTCCATCAAGCGCCTGTGCTCGGAGGCGATCCTGCTCGAACGCGGCAGGATGCTGCTGCGCGCCTCTCCCAACGACACGATGAACATCTACAGCAAGCTGATCTCCGACGAGCGCGGTGCGGAGGCCGTGGAAGAGGACATCCGGCTCCTGCTGGAGGGCAAGGGGCCGCGCATCGGCGCGGGAGCCGCGCCCGCGTCGGCCGCTCGTCCCGTCGACGAGCGCGCCACGATGCTGGTGGCGAGCGAGCGGGAGCACAAGCAGGTGACGGGAACGGAGTTCGCCTACGGCGGCGAGCTCGGGAAGATCGAGTCGATTTTCGTCACGGACAGCGATTCCAGGCCCCGGACCACCTTCACCTCCGGCGAGCGGGCCCGGATCGAGTACCTGCTCCGCGTGGGAGACGCGGACCTGGCCGACACCATTTACGCCCTCACCATCAAGGACGTGCGCGGACAGGAGATCTACGGGACCAACACGTTTTTCCGCGGCCAGACCACCCCTGAAATGCCGGCGGGTTCCCGCTTCTGCGTTTCCTTCGAGCTCGAGCTCAACTTGATGCCCGGCACCTACTTCGTCTCGACCGGGTGGACCTATTTCGAGGGGCGGGAGCTGCGGGTGGTGCATCGCCGGTACGACGTCGTGAGGCTCGACGTGCTTCCCGTGGACCGCTCGTTCGGCATCGCCAACTGCCGCGCGGCGATCCGCTTCGACCGGATGGCCTGAGTGCGGGCTGCGGCGCCGGCCTGCTCCGAATACTGGGGCGAAAGGCGACATGCTAGAATTTTCAGCCATTTACGTGCCTCCCCGGGTCCGTATTCTTCCGACGGCTTGATCGATTGAGCGACTCGCGCACCGATTTCAGCGTTTCATTCGCGCAGGAATCCCTTGCACCGCCCGTCGAAAGCGTTTCCGGCCTCGGCCGGTTCGAGGGCTGGGGCCGATGGAACTCCGACAACCGGATCACGATCCGGCTCGACCGTGATTTGCCCTCCGCCTTCGAGGTGAGGATCGCCTGTGCGATCGCACCGGCCAATGTCGGGCGCGTGATCATCCTGCTGGCCGGCCGGTGCGTCCGCCGGCTGGTCTGCACCCATCTCGTCGCCAACGGGCTCGAGACCGCGAAGATCCGGTTCCATCCCGGGGAGCCGGCCCGGTGCCTGGACATCCTGATCCCCGACGTGGAGCGCGGCAGCAGGGTCGATCCCCGGCCGCTCGGCTTCGCGCTCGGCGCGCTCGCGGTGACGTCCCTCGATGCCGGCCCGGGCCGGACACGCGCCCATGGCTGACGCGGGGCAGAAGTCGGGGCAGCCCGGGCCGCGGCGCGTGCGCAGCGGCGCGACATACGAGAAGCGTCCGGCGAGCCGCGTTTGGACGCGCCCCGGGTTCAGCGGGATCGGCTATTCGGACGGCGACGCGACCGAGCGCGAGCTGCTCGCGCTGCTCAAGCGCACCGCCGACATCGGCTCCAACTCCGACGAGCTGGCGCTCGCGATCCGGGACTGGGCCACCGAGGCCCACCTGAGCCCGGCGCGAGCCAATCTCCTGCGTGCGCTCGACTTCAGCCGCTGCCGCCGGGTGCTCGAGATCGGCGCGGGCTGCGGCGCGCTCACCCGCTACCTGGGCGAGCGCGGGGTGGAGGTCGACGCGGTCGAAGGAAACCTGCTGCGCGCCGAGTGCGCGGCGGAGCGATGTCGCGATCTCCCGGGGGTGCGGGTCTTCGGCGATGAGATCTCGTCGTTCCGGTCCGAGCGCAAGTACGACGTCGTGACGCTCGTGGGCGTGCTCGAGTACGCGCCGCTCTTCATCGCGGGCGAGGATCCCGTCCGCGCCTGCCTCGAGATGGCGCGCAGCCACCTCTCCGAGGCGGGCGTCCTGGTGCTCGCCATCGAGAACCAGCTCGGACTGAAGTACTTCAACGGATGCGCCGAGGACCATCTTGGCACCCCCTACTCGGGCATCACCGGCCTCTACTCTTCGGGGACCGCCGTGACCTTCGGGCGGGCCCGGCTGGAGGCGCGGCTGCGCGACTGCGGCTTTGCGCGCGTTGACTGGTCGTTCCCTTTCCCGGACTACAAGCTGCCTACGACGGTCGTTTCCGCCCGCGCCCTGGCCGACGGGGAATTCCGCGCCGCCGACATGCTGCTCGGCGAGTTCGCGCGGGACTACGGCGGCTCCACGCTGCGCAACTTCGACGAGTCGGCCGTATGGCGCGTTCTGGAGGGGAACGCCCTTCTCGGCGATTTCGCGAACTCGTTCCTGGTCGTTGCCGCCAAGGGCACCGAAAATCCCCTCGACGACGGCGCGTGGCTCGCCTGGCGCTACTCGCCGCAGCGTCTGGGCAAGCTCTCCACTGCTACCCGGTTCGCGAGGAAGCGGCGGGGCGGAATCGTGGTCTCGAAGGAGTTCATCGAGCCCGGCACGGCGCGCGAGAGCGAGCGCGTGGGCTTCGACGGCGAGTTCCGGGTGCGGCAGCGGGTCGGCGATCAACCGTATGTTCATGGCGTTCTTCTTGCCCAGCACTTCACGGATGCCGTCGCGCGGGGATACGGCGCGCGCGAGCTGGCGAAGTTCCTGCTGCCGTGGATCGACTACCTTGCCGCCCTCTCGCACGAGGACGGCACGCGGCTTTCCGCGCGTCGGGTATCCGGGGACTACCTGGACTGCATCCCGACCAACCTGGTGGTCGACGACTCGGGCAAGCTGCATCCGATCGATCTGGAGTTCGCGGTGCCGGGCGACATTCCGCTGCCCTGGATCGCGCTGCGCGGCGTCGTGCACCTCGCATCCAAGTGCTTCGGGCATCGCGCGCTGGAGCGCCAGGGTTTCAAGGCGCTCCTCGCCGACATGCTCCCCGCCCTCGGCTTCGACGATGTCCCCGACTGGTCCGCCTTCTTCGACCTCGAGGACCACCTGATCCGCGCGGTGCTGCGGCCATGGCCGGGGCGACCCCAGAGCGACATCCTGCGTGCCCGGCTCGAGCTTCCCGTCTGCCTCGTGCATTCCGTCCTCGAGCGCGCGCAGGCCGCTGCCCGGTTGCCGCCCGAGGAGAACGCCGGCGGGCTGGGAGCGGACCTGGCACGCTGGCTCGCGATGCTTCCGGACCCGGCCGCCGCCGATGCCGAGCCGGCGTACATCGACGCATCTGCGGCCCTGCTCGAAATGTCCGAGCGGATCGCAGCGCAGCTGCCCCACATCGACGGCGCGTCGCACCACGACACGCTGCGCGCGCTGGCCCTGCAGCGAGGCCGCTGGGCCGCGCTCGCCCGGGACAATCGGCGTCTCGCCTCCACGGTCAACGACGCCGACGAGCGCGTGCATGCGTTGCGTGCCGAGCTCGACGCGGTTCGGCACGCGGCGCCGACCGCCCGCAGCGCCGACGAAGCCAGCGAGAGCGCCGAGGCGCTGCGGGCCCTGAAGGCGGAGGTCGTCACCCTGCGCGAGGAGCGCAACGCCCTCAAGTGGGAAGTGAGGAGCGGCCTCGAGCGCCTGGAGGAGCTTCGGTCGGAACTCGAGGGGCGGGAAGCGGTGGCGATGGAGGCCCGCAGCCGCGAGCATGAGCTCCTGCATGCCGTGGACACGTTGAGATCGGACCTCGCGCTCCGGGATCGCGCACTGTCCGAGGTGGTCGAGCGGGAGCGCAAGCGGTCGCGGGAAGAGGGGCGGCGCGACGGCGAGCTGTCCGCGCTGCGCGAGGAGCGGGATGCGCTCAAGGTGCGCACCGACGCCCTTTCCGCGCACGTCGGGCGCCTGCTGGAGCAGTTGGGGCGGCGCGGCTCGGAACTGGCGCACGCTACGCATCTCCTGCGCGAATCGAAGCTCGCACGGAAGGCCGCGGCCGTCCCGAGTTGGCGCAGGTTCGCGCGCGCCGTCTTCCGGCGCGCAGTTCCCGTGCGCGCCATCCGCCGGCGCCTCCCGGCCAACGCCGCTCGCACCTCGGCGCTCGCGCAGTCGGGCCTGTTCGACGCCGAGTGGTACCGGCAACAGAACCCGGAGCTCGCCGGCGCGTCCCGGGACGATGCACTCTGGCATTACGTGCAGAGCGGCTCCCGCGGTGGGCGCAATCCGAACCCCTTGTTCCATGAAGCGTGGTACCGGGAGCGGAGCGCGGACACGCTCCTGCCTTCGGAGTGCGGGCTCGAGCACTACCTTCGCGTCGGGGCGGGCGAGGGCCGCCCCCCGAATCCGCTGTTCGATGCCAAGTGGTACCTCGACGTGAATCCCGACGTCCGGGCGTACGGTGCGGGACCGTTCCACCACTTCCTCCATTTCGGCCCGCGGGAGCGGCGCAGCCCCCATCCGCTGTTCGATACCGACTGGTTCCTGCGGCAATATCCGGACGCCGCCCGCCGGGTCGACCGCGTGAATCCTCTCGCCTACTTCTTCGATACCGTCCTGCTCAATGGATGTTCGCCCTGCGAGTCGTTCGAATCGGACTGGTACCTTTCGACATACCCGGACGTCGAGGCGGCGCGCACGAATCCCCTCGTGCACTATCTCGAATACGGCGCGGCGGAGGGGCGCAATCCCGGCCGCGGGTTCGACACCCGGTGGTACCTCCAGAGCAACCCGGACGTGGCCGCGTCGGGGATCAATCCGCTCGTGCATTACGTCGTGGCGGGCCGCCGCGAAGGGCGCCTGCCGATGCCCCCCGCACGCGTGGCGAGTCCGGACGCGCTCCTCACAGTGCAGCACGCCGCGCCTGCGCCGGAAGCCGACGGTACGTCCGAGTGGGAAGACTACGAGCCGCTCAAGCAGCGCGTCGCCGCCGAAGTCCGGCAGGCCCTCGCCGCCGTCCAGCCGGCGCCGGCGAAGCTCTTCACGGTCGAGGAGGGCGCGATCGACCACGTCGTCAGCCAGCTCGCGTTGCCCTGCGATGACCGGCCGCAGGTCTCGATCGTCGTTCCCGTCTTCAACAAGCTCGCGCTCACGCTCGAGTGCCTGCAGTCCATCGCTAGCGCGCAGACGGCGCTTTCCTACGAGGTGATCGTCGCGGACGACGGCTCGACCGACGGCACCGCGGAGCGTCTGGCCGCGGTGCCGGGCCTTCTGGTCCACCGGAATGTGCAGAACGTCGGTTTCCTGCGCAACTGCAACTCGGCACTCCCCGCGGTGAACGGCGAGTTCGTGGTGCTCCTGAACAACGACGTGCAGGTCACCGACCATTGGCTCGATCGCCTCGTCGGAACCTTCGAATCCGAGGAGCGCGTGGGCGCCGCAGGGCCGAAGATCGTCTATCCCTCCGGCCACCTCCAGGAGGCGGGCGTCTCCCTGCGCGAGGACGGCTCCGCGGAAATGGTGGGACTGTTCGACGATCCGCAGAGGGCGCGGTACAACTATGTTCGGCCGGTGGATTACGTCTCCGGCGCGTGCCTTGCCATCCGGACGCAGCTCCTGCGCGAGCTCGGCGGCTTCTCGGAGGATTACCTGCCCTGCTACTGCGAGGACAGCGACCTGTGCATGCGCGTGTGGCAACGGGGGTTGCGGGTCGTGTACCAGCCGGCCGCCACCGTGTACCACCATCTGTCCAAGACGACCGCGGACGCGGCGAGCGACATCAAGCTGCGCAGCATCGCGGGCAGCGTCAACCGGTTCCTGCAGACATGGCAGGAGGAGCTCGACCGGCTGAACAAGGTCCGCGTGCTCGCCTTCTACCTCCCCCAGTTCCATCCGATCCCCGAGAACGACCACTGGTGGGGCGCGGGATTCACCGAGTGGGCCAACGTGACGCGGGCCAGGCCGAATTTCGTCGGCCACTACCAGCCGCGCCTTCCCGCGGACCTCGGCTTCTACGACCTGCGCGTGCCCGAGGTGATGGAGGCGCAGGCGAAGCTTGCGCGCCGCTACGGCGTCCACGGCTTCTGCTGCTACTACTACTGGTTCGCCGGCAAGCGGCTGCTCGAGCTGCCCGTCGAGCGCATGCTCGCCACGGGCCGCCCCGACATCCCGTACTGCCTTTGCTGGGCGAACGAGAACTGGACGCGCAGGTGGGACGGGCAGGACACCGACATCCTGGTCGCCCAGCACTACTCTCCGGAGGACGACGAGGCGGTGATGCTCGACCTCATCCGGCACTTCCGTGGCCGCAACTACATCCGGATCGACGGCAAGCCGCTCGTCCTCGTCTACAGGGTCACGATGTTCCCCGATTTCCGGGCGACCGCCGAGAGGTGGCGGCAGATCTGCCGGCGCGAGGGGGTCGGGGACATCTACATCGCCATGGTGGAGTCGTTCGACCTGGTCCACGCCTGCGCGGACCCCGGCCACTACAATTGCGATGCATCGGTGGAGTTCCCTCCGCTGGGCATGGCGGAAACACGGCCCCCGAGCGGTCCGGTGACCAATCCCGAGTTCGTCGGCCGGGTCGCCGACTACAGGGATCTCGCGGCCCGGTTCTGCGCGCGGCCGCTGCCCGCGTTCACCCGCTTCCGCGGGGTGATGCCGGGATGGGACAATACGGCAAGGCGGCAGAACAACAGCTTCTGTTTCGAGCATTCCACGCCCGGCGCCTTCCAGGCGTGGCTGGAAACCGCCATCGCGCAGACGCGCGCGCAGAACCAGGGAGATGAGCGGATCGTGTTCGTCAACGCATGGAACGAGTGGGCCGAGGGCGCCTACCTCGAGCCGGACCGGCGCTATGGTCACGCATTCCTCGAGGCGGTGCGCAACGCCCAGGATGCCCAGCGCCTGCTCCGGATGAACCGCTACGCTCTCGACCTGTGAGCGCCCCGGCACAAGAGGACCGGGGTGAGCCCTGCCTGGTGGGGCACATCTACGCCCCGATCGGCATGGGGGAGCACGTGCGTCTCACGTTCCGCGCCATGCGGGCCGCGGGGCTGCGGCCCGGGCTCGCCGACATCTACGGGCTCGTCCAGCGCGACGCGCTCCAGGCCGAGGAATTCGGGCCGTTCCTGCGGGACGGCTTCGGTCGGGTGAACGTCTTCCACATCAACGGGGACGAGGTGGCGCAGTCGCTCGCGCACACCGCCGCGCGCCAGCAGCAAGGCGCGTATAACGTGATCTACCCGGCATGGGAGCTTTCGAGGTACCCGGCGCAATGGGCGGCGCAGCTCGAGAGGTTCGACGAAGTCTGGGCGCCCTCGCGCTTCATCCACGACGCCATCGCGGCGGCCGTCACCCGGCCGGTGCACCACATGCCGCTCGCGTGCGAGGTGATCCTCAGCTCGTTCCTCGGCCGGCGCTACTTCGGCCTGCGCGAGAACACCTACGCCTTCCTCTTCTTCTACGACCTGCGCTCCTACACCACGCGCAAGAATCCCGGCGCGGTCATCGAGGCCTTCCGGCGCTTGCGCGCCGCGCGCCCGTTCGCGGAGGCGACGCTGGTGATCAAGGTGAACGGCGCGGTCGAGAACCCGGCCGCGTTCGAGGCGCTGCGCGCGAGCGCCGGGGACCTGGGCGACCGGCTGGTGTTGCTGCAGCGGACGATGTCCGACAACGAGGTGAAGAACCTGGTGCGATGCTGCGACTGCTTCGTCTCGCTGCACCGCTCCGAGGGATTCGGGCGCGGCATGGCGGAGGCGATGTACCTCGGCCGGCCGGTAATCGCGACGGCGTATTCGGGCAACATGGACTTCTGCGACGACGGGACGGCCCTTCTCGTGCGCCACGGCATGGTGCCGGTCCGCGAGGAAGAGTACCCGCACGCCGAAGGGCAGCAGTGGGCCGATCCCGATCCCGCCCAAGCCGCGGAGCTCATGGCGCGGCTGGTCGACGATCCGGGGTTCGGCCGCGAACTGGGGCGCGCGGCGTCGGTGCGAATGCGCAAGGGTTTCGGGCTGCGGGCGGCGGGCGAGCGCTATCGCCTCAGGCTGGAGGCGATCGCGCGCGGCGCGCGCGAACAGAGGACGCTGGAGGCGGTGGCGACATGAAGGAGTGCAGCAAGTCGATCAACCGGCGGCTCGCCGATGCGAATTTCGCGACGCGCTACTTCGTCGGAAGGGGGCTCGACATCGGAGGCAAACCCGACCCCCTGGCGCTCTACGCGGAGCTTTTCCCGCTCACGACGTCCGTGCGCACCTGGGACTGGGAGGACGGCGACGCGCAGTTCCTCGGCGGCGAGGAAGACGGCTCCTACGATTTCGTGCACTCGAGCCACTGTCTCGAGCACCTCGTCGACCCGCGCGCGGGGCTCGGCAACTGGTTTCGCGTCCTGCGCCCGGGCGGCCATCTCGTCGTCCTGGTTCCCGACGAAGACCTGTTCGAGCAGGGCGTCTTTCCCAGCACCTACAACCGCGACCACAAGCACACCTTCACCGTTTGGAAGCCCGCGTCGTGGAGCCCGGCCTCGATCAACCTCCTCGAGCTCCTGCAGACGCTCGGACCCTGCGCCGAGCTGCTCAAGATCGAGCTGCTCCATGCCGCGTACCGCTTCTCGCTGCCGCGCTACGACCAGTCGATCACCCCCGTGGCGGAGTGCGGGATCGAGTTCATCGTGCGCAAGCGCATGCCGGCGGAGGTGAAGGCGTGCGGCCGCCTGCCCTCCGCGGTGCAGCCCGAGAGGGAAGTGCGCGTGCACTTGAACCAGTATCGGGACGACCGGAGGCGGATCATCGCGGGCAATCCCGACCACCCGCCGTTCGGCAACGACGAGCCGCTGTGAGCGCCCCGATGAAGATCCGGGCGCGTGCGCCGTTGCGTCTGGGTCTCGCCGGCGGCGGGACCGATGTCTCGCCCTATTGCGACGAGTTCGGCGGGTCGGTCCTCAATGCCACGATCGATCTGTACGCGAGCGCGACGATCACCACCAACGACGAGGAATGCGTGCGGTTCGTCGCCGCCGACCAGGATAGCCGCGAGTCGTACCGCCTCGGCGAGGAGTTCGGCGGAAACGGCGGGCTGATGCTGCACAAGGGCGTGTACCGACGCCTCGTGCGCGATTTCGCGGGCGGAAGGCCGATGGCACTCACGCTCTCCACGCATTCGGACGCCCCGGCGGGCTCCGGCCTAGGCGCGTCGTCCACGCTCGTCGTGGCCATGGTGAAGGCGTTCGTGGAGCTGCTGAACCTGCCGCTCGGAGAATACGACATCGCCCGCCTCGCCTTCGACATCGAGCGGGTGGACCTGGGGCTGGCCGGCGGGCGCCAGGACCAGTACGCCGCCGCCTTCGGCGGCGTGAACTTCATGGAGTTCTACGCGAACGAGCGGGTGGTCGTGAACCCGCTGCGCGTGAAGAACTGGATCCTGTCGGAGCTCGAGTCCTCGATCGTCCTGTACTACACCGGCGAGTCGCGGGAGTCGGCGCGGATCATCGAGGAACAGCGCTCGCGAATGCAGGGTCACGACGAGGCGTCGCTGAGGGCACTGCACGCCCTCAAGGAGGAGGCCATCACGATGAAGGAATGCCTGCTCAAGGGCGCGCTGCGCGAGTTCGCGGAGTCGATGCAGAAGGGCTGGGACGCCAAGAAGCTCACGGCGAGCAGCATCAGTAATCCGAGGATCGACCGGGCGATCTCGGCCGCGCTCGCTTCGGGAGCTTATGCGGCGAAGGTGTCGGGCGCGGGGGGGGGCGGATTCGTCTTCTTCTTCGTCGACCCCGAGCGCCGCGCCGAGGTGCGCAGGGCGCTGCATGCGCTGGGACAGGGGGAGGTGAGGCCGTGCCATTTCACGAAACAGGGGACGCAGGGATGGCGGATCGCTTGACGGACGGGGCGACTGACGAGAGCCGTGATGCATGGACGGACGGGCGGCATTCGCAGAAGGAGTTCTGGGGCCCATTCACGCCGGCGCCGCATGCCTTCCGGAACGGTCGCTCGGTCGCCGACGGATACGCCCGTGGATGGGGGCTTCAATTCAACAATCTCGGCGAGAAGATCGTGCGGGACCCCCTTTACGCGCAGGCGGCCCCACTTGCCGTTGGCCGCAGCGTGATGAGCGAATGGAACCGGCTCAATCTGTACTTGATCCTCCGGTACTTTCTGCGCGACAAAGCGTCGGGGGCACATCGTGGAATTCGGAGCATTCAGGGGCGGCAACGCCCTCTTCATGGCCCGGGTCGTCAAAGCGCTTTACCCGGGAATCAAGGTCTTCGCGTTCGACACGTTTTCCGGCATGCCGAAGACGGACTCGAGCGTCGATGCGCATAGCGAGGGCAGTTTTGGCAATGTCGACCTCGCCGAGTTGCGCGCGCTCGCAGCGCAAGCGGGGCTGGACAACATCGAGTTCGTCCCGGGACTGTTCGAGGAAACTGCGCACAGCGCGCTCGAGCGCAGGATAGGGAAGGTGGCCCTCGCCCACTTCGACTGCGGCATTTACTCCGCGGTGAAGTATTCGTACGACGTGGTGAAGCCGTTCATGCTCCCGAGAGGCTATATCGTGTTCGACGACGCAACGGTCTCGTCCTGCATCGGAGCCACGCAGGCGGCGGAGGAGCTGGTCATTCGCCGAGACGGGCTCAACAGCGAGCAGATCTACCCCCACTTCGTATTCCGCGCGCCGTGAGCGCCAATGCGAGCGGGTGTCGGGAGGCGCTGACAGGATGAGAGACGACATTGTCGACGAAGTGCTCGCCGACCTCGCGAGATCCCGGTCGGCGATCGACGAGCTCGCCGGGGATCGCATGCTTGCGCGCGACATCGCGCGCGTCGCCGGGATGTGCGTGGAAGCGCTGCGCCAAAAAGGCAAGATAGTGCTCGCGGGAAACGGAGGCAGCGCTGCCGATGCCCAGCACCTGGCCGCCGAGCTCGTGAGCCGTTTCGCCTATGACCGCCCGGGATTGGCCGCAGTCGCGCTCACGACGGACAGTTCCGCGCTGACCGCGATCGGGAACGACTATGGCTACGACTATGTGTTCGCGCGCCAGATCGAGGCCCTCGCACGCGAGGGAGACGTGCTGATCGGAATCTCGACCTCGGGCAGATCGCCGAACATCCTGCGGGCCCTCGACGCGGCGCGGGCGGCCGGCTTGCGGACCGTGGGATTCTGCGGTCGCAGCGGCGGGCAGATGAAGGAGCGCTGCGACGTGGCGTTGTGTGCGCCTTCCGACCGTACGGCCAACATCCAGGAGGCGCATATCGTGATGGGCCATGCGCTCTGTGCCCTGATCGAGCGCGAGATCTTCCCCCGTTCCTGACGGGGAGGCGCCCGGCCGCCGGTGGCCGGGCGCCGGTCCGCCTTCCTATTTCTCCACGCGGGCGCGCAGCTCGGCAAGCTCGCGACGCAACTCCGCGTCACGCGCCTGCGCCTCGGCCTTCAACTCCTTGATCTCCTCGTTCAGCCGGGCGATGTAGATGTGCGCCTTCTCGAGCTCCTCGAGCATACCCTTGCTCTGCTCGAACACGTTCACGTCGGCCCGCCCGTCCGCGGTGACCCTGGCGGGACCGACGGCGGGAAGGTGCCGGCTCTTCCACATGAGCGCGGCGTTGTCTTCGATCGACGCGAGCTTGAACGACGGGTCGAATACGTAGTCCGGCGAACAGCATGCCCCCGTCACGTGCAGGTCGCCCGTCACGCGCACGCCGCCGGAATCGATGCGCAGGGCCTCGCTCCACGGGACGACCGAGCCGCCGGTGCCGCTCGCGGCCCGCCGGAACACGATCGAGTCGCCGTTCATGTACATCTGGCCCGCGCCGCCGGTGGCGACGTAGGTCGGATTCGTGCCGTTGTAGATCGCGTTGTTCGAGAGCTGAACGTAGCTGGGCCCGGCCGAGGCGCTGGTGCCGATGCTGAAGCGGCTGCCCACGAAGAGGTAGGGCGAGGCGGTTTCCGCGGCCGCGGGCGTCCCGCCGATGCCGACGCGGCCCGAGGCATCGATGCGCATGCTTTCGCTCCACGGCACTGTCGCTCCCGGCGAACCCGCCGCCGCGTGGCGGAATACCGTCGTCTCGCCGTTCATGTAGATCTGATTGGCGGGCCCCGCGTCCAGATACGTGGGAGCGGCGCCGTTGTATATGGCATTGTTCGAGATCTGCACGTACTGCGGTCCGGCGCTCGCACTCGTGCCGAGGCTGAAGCGCCTTCCCACGAAGAGGTACGGAGAGCCGGCCTCTGCCGAAGGAGGCGCACCGCCCGCACCGATTCCGACGTTGCCGCCCGCGGCGATATCGATGCTGCTGGTCGGCGCGCCGGGACGGATGCGGAAGGGCAAGCGGCTGCCACCGGTGATATCGCGCACGAAGAAGTTCGCCTCGTTCGCGCCGATATCCCAGGTTTGCGCGGAGAACCCTCCGCTCGAATCCTGCTCCATCCGGATCGCCGGCGTATCGCTCGAGCGCTCGTGGATGTCGAGTACCGGCGTGGCTGTCTTCACGCCGAGCTTGCCGGTGCTGCTTACGGTCAACGCGTTGGTGGGCGCTCCCGCGGCCACCGAGAATACGATTCGCCCCGTCTCCGAGTCGCCGGTATTGCCCTGGTCCACGAATGCGAGGTAGCTCGCGCCTCCGCTCGCGGAGTCGTTCGCCCGGATCTGCCAGTTGTTCGCCGGGAAGCCGGCCGACGTGCTCGTGTCGGTGAATTGCAGGCGGGTGTTGTTCTCCTTGAGCCGGATGGTATCGAAGCCGAAGACCTCGTTGTTGATGCAGTCGAGTCCAGCGCACAGCGATCCCTGGACGATCAGGTCGTCGGCGTTGACGATGTCCTTGGTCATCGCGCCGGCGGCGAAGGGCGGCTCATAGAGGTTGGGCGACACGATCATGCCGTCCCGCACCCGGAACGACCCCGAGACCGTCTCCCGCAGCGCGGCGATCTGCGAGCGCAGGGCCGGGTCCGAAAGCGTGCCGGCACCGTCGAACTTCGCATCACCCATCGCCTTCTGGAGGACTGCGTCGGGTTTGCGCCCGAAGACCAGCTCGAAGGTGTACAGGCCGTCGGCAAGGCCGGCGCCCGCGGGCACGTCGAAGTGGGGTTTTTCGGCGTTGAACTCGCGGTCGATGACGACGCCTTCCGGACCGATCACGCGAAGCGAGGCCGATCGATACTCGATCCTCGGATTCCACGAGAGCGAACGCGGCTGGAATTCCATCTTTGCGATCGCCTGGTCGCCGAGAGCGCCAGGAGTACCCGCGCCGGCGAACAGGGGGCACGCGAGCAACACGGCGAGAGCGAGCGGGCGAAAAGTGCCGGTCACGTCCATGAGTTCCTCCAAGGGGTAGTTGCGGCGTGCGCTTTGTCGATTATTTGTATCGACGCACGCTACACCGAGGGTGGCTCGGGGTCAATCTGCGTATTCGTGCCCGCTGATGCGGAGCTTTCGTTTCATGGCGCGGAGCGGATTGTGCACTCACGTGCGGCCACCTTCAACGCGGCACGAAGGTCGGCCGCGACGCGATCCTGCTGCGCCTCGGACAATCCGATCCATAGCGGCAGCCGCACGAGGCGCCGCGCCGCCGATTCGGTGACCGGCAGCGCGCCGTGCGCCCGGCCGTAGCGAAGTCCCCCGGGCGACGAGTGCAGGGGGACATAGTGGTGGACGGCCGAAACGCCTCGGTGCTGCAGCTCGTCCAGCACGCGCCGGCGATCGATGCCGGGCGCGAGAAGCACGTAGTACATGTGCGCGCAGTGGGCGGCCTCTGCCGTGACGATCGGCCGGCGCACGAGCCCCTCGGCCTCGAGCGGGGCCAGCAGCCCGTGGTACCGCTGCCAGAGCGCGAGCCGCAGCGCGGTGATGCGCTCGGCCTGCTCGAGCTGTGCCCAGAGGAAGGCGGCGATGATTTCGCCGGGAAGGAAGGACGACCCGACGTTCTGCCAGGTGTACTTGTCCACTTCCCCCCGGAAGAAGCGGCTGCGGTTGGTGCCCTTCTCGCGGATGATCTCGGCCATCTCGACGAGGGCGGGGTCGTTCACGAGCAGGCAGCCACCCTCGCCCGAAATGACGTTCTTCGTCTCGTGGAAGCTGTAGCAGCCCAGGTCGCCGATCGCGCCGAGCGACCGGCCCTTGTACTCGGCCATGACGCTCTGCGCCGCGTCCTCGACCACACGGAGACCATTCCGGCGCGCGGTGTCGAGGATCGGATCCATGTCGCAGGCCACGCCGGCATAGTGAACGGGGACGATCGCCCGGGTGCGGCTCGTGATCGCCGATTCGATGAGCCTCTCGTCGATGTTGAGCGTGTCCTCCCGGATGTCGACGAAGACGGGCACGCCGCCGCGCAGCACGAAGGCGTTGGCGGTCGAGACGAACGTGTAGGAGGGCATGATCACCTCGTCGCCCGGGGATATGTCGAGAAGGAGTGCGGCCATTTCCAGGGCGGCGGTGCACGAGTGCGTGAGGAGCGCCCTCGCGCATCCGGTGCGCGACTCGATCCAGTCGTGGCACCGCCCGGTGAAGGGTCCATCGCCTGCGAGGCGGCCCTGCGCATGGCATTCCGCGATGTAGGCGAGCTCCTTTCCCGTCATGTAGGGCCAGTTGAACGGAATCTTTTCGCCCAGCGTCACGAAGCGCTCCTTGCGTGGTCCGGAAGGTCCCGATCGCGGCGCGTGCCCCGGCGCCGGGATCGCGCGGCGCGCCAGGCCAACACTACCAACACGGCGATCCAGAAGCCATGGGCGATCCAGGCGAACCTCGCCCACGGCTCGAACGCGAGGCGCACGCCGCGCGCGCCGGCCGGGACCAACACGCCCTGGAAGAACCCGTCGACGCGGACCGTCTGCGCTTCCGACCATCCGCCGGGGAGCAGCGCCTCGGCGTGCCAGTCACGATGGAACGCCTGGCTCAGGATGAGGAGGGAGTCCCCGCCCGCGCCGACTTCGAGTTCGATCCGGTCTCCCAGGTCGAGCGACTTCTCCAACCGCCGGGGTTTCATGCCCCGGGGGTCGAGGTCTCCCGCGGCCTCGAAGGTGCCGGGCGGCGGTCTTGGCGTGAGCTGCAGGCAGCATCCCATCCGATCCCGCACCCGGTGCAGGTGGACGCCGCTCACGCTGCCGAGGTACTCGAGGTTGGGGTGCTCGATCCTCGCGGGTGCGAGGACAAGGCCCACGTTGCTCATCCAGAACACGGCGCCTCCGTAGTCGGGAGCGATCGAGTCGCTCCAGCGGCCGTAGGTGCGTGTCTGCCCGCCGAGGGATCGGATTACCGCCTGGTAGCGCCGCGACGAGAGGCTGTCGTAACCGTGCACCGACGGCAAACCGAGCGGCGCGTTGATGTTGGGGGGAAGTACAGCGATGCCCGGCGCGGCAGACGGCGTACCGGGAGCCGGGCGCGAGGCTTGCCCGCACCCGATCGACGAGGGGCGAGCGCCGGACGATCTCCGAGGGAGGTTGGCGCAGCATCATGGGGAAGGAGGCGTAGGCGGCTATCGCGATCAACGACGCCACGAGCAGGGCCGGGCGCGGGCGGTCCCACTGCAGCGCGAAGGACGCGACGATGGCGAGGATCGCCGCGAACACGTCCCATCGCACGCCGAGCCCCTCCGAGATGCCGAACGCCGTCACCGAGGCGAGAAGAGCGATCACCCCGAGCGCCGATGCGGCCGTGGCGAGCCGTGTGCGGCGGATCGAGTCGCGCCGCAACAGGGCGTCGGCGCCGTGCGCCGCGACCATCGCCACAGGAAGCATGAGAGTGCCGAGCGGGGTGCTGCGGGATAGGTTGAACCCGAGGTGCCTCACGCCGAAGAGGTAGAGCGGATGGATGAACGCGAGCGCGAGCAGCGCGCCGATGGCGAGCCACCAGCCCCAGGTGCGGCGCAGGCGCAGGATCAGGCTCGCCGAAGCGAGGAAGAGCACCAGGGGCGTCACGCTCAGCCCGTCGTACGGCAAGGGGAATCGCGGCGACACGGGGTTGCCGAAGAGCTCGGGAAACGTACCCGAGGCGAGCAGGCGCATGGCGCCGGCGGCCGACTCCAGCGTGGGCAGCGCCACCGTGAAGAAGGACGGATCGGGGGACCGGCGGGCGGACTCGGCGACGGTATGCGCGAGATCCGCGTACACCGGCATCGCGAGCACCACAGCCGCCACCGCCGCGCTTGCCGCCGCCCCCAGCACGCGCATCGCGGAGGCGGCGCCGGAATCGCGCCACTTCCGGTAGGCAACGTGCGCCGTATAGCCGGCGAGAAGGTAGGCGTGATAGACGACGGGTTGCGGATGCGCCGTGAGCAGGAGGCTGTAGACGCCGAAGGCCACGATGGCCCATGCCGCGAGGTCGACGTCCGCGCGCATTCTCGCGAGTCCCCACAGGGTCGCCGCCGACCAACACCAGACCGCGGGAAACATCGGGAAGGTGAGCCAGTAGGCGAAGAGCGGTGAGGCGGCCACGCTGCCGCCGGCCAGCAGGGCCGCCCAGGGCGACAGCCTCGTCTCGCGGCAGGCGAGCAGCACGAACAGGCCGGCCAGGAAGCAGGTCGTGACGGCGAGCACCGTGAGGTATCGCTCGGCCGACGGGCCGAACGCCGACAGGATGAGCGTCGGAAGATATGCGCGGCCGAAGCCGGCGAGCTGGCCGAGCGGTCGCCCCATCGCATTCTCCTGCGACCACGTCGCGATCCATCCGCTACGCGGCCCTCGCAGATGGCGGGCGACCTCGGGCACGAACGCCGTCGTGTAGTCGGCGAACTTGCGGTTCTCCACCCGCGGGCCGTCCATCGCGCGCGGCGCCCCGAGCTCGATGACCTGGCGGTCCGGCGCGACGACCTCGCCCTGGAGCCAGAACGGGGCGGTGAGCGCGAGAAAGCCGATCGCGTAGGCGACGACGGCGCGTCGATAGCTCAAGACGGTGCAAACGGGAGGGAATTCCACGGAATATCTCACATCGGCGGTGTGCAGGATTCCGTCCGGGGCGGTTGCCTCGGGCCGTGTATGCTTGCGCTCCCGCCCCCCGAACGGGGGCGGCGTTTCCCATCCGCCTTCGGAGGTGCTCTTGAGATGAGATATGTTCCGCTGATTCTGAGATTCCTGGCCGCCGGATTGCTGATGCTCGCCCTCGCGCCGGCTGCGAGCGCCCAGGCGACGCGAACCTGGGTCTCGGGCGTGGGCGACGACGCGAATCCCTGCAGCCGGACCGCCCCGTGCAAGACGTTCGCGGGCGCAATTTCCAAGACCGCGGCCGGGGGGCTCATCAACGTGCTCGATCCCGGCGGCTTCGGGGCGGTGACGATCACGAAGTCGATCACCATCGACGGAGGAAGCGAGCACGCCGGCGTGCTCGTCTCGGGGACCAACGGCATCAACGTCAACGGGGCGGGCATCAAGGTCATCCTGCGCAACCTCTCCATCGAGGGGGTCGGCTTCGGGCTCATCGGCGTGAATTTCACCCAGGGCTCGCAGCTGACCGTCGAAAGATGCAACATCTTCGGATTCCAATCGGGCACCGCCCACGCGATCCACGTTGCAGTGGGGGCGTCCGCCAAGGTGATGGTCAAGGACACCAACATCACCGACAACGGCACCGGGATCCACCTGCAGACCTCGTCCGGACAGCTCCTCGCCACGCTCGACAACGTCCGCATCGAGGGGATGGGGGCGAACGGCCTGCAGACGGCCGGCCCCGGCGCGGTGTTCGTGACGGTGCGGCATTCGGTCATCAACCAGAGCGCCGGCGAGGGGGTGTATGCGGGCAATCCCCTGGCGGTCGTCAACCTGGTGGACAACGCGATCGCCTTCAACAACGGAACCGCGGTGCACGCCGCGGCGCCGGGGTCCCGCATCCGCATCTCGGGCAACACGATCGTGAACAACAACATCGCGCTCGGCATCGCGAGCGGTGCCTTCATCGAATCGGGAGGCGACAACCAGATCGCCGGATTCAGCGCGTCGGTGGCGCCGAACGCCGTGCTCAACATGCAGTAGGTCGGCACCCGGCCGGCGTCCGGCGGGAAACGGGACCCGGCGCTCAGCGTTTCGAGGCGGCGACCAGGCAGCTCGCTCCGAAGGCCATCGGTCGCGAGCGTCGCACGCGCTGCACCTCGCCGCGCAGAAGCGCTTCCAGGATGCGAGCACCCGGCCCGCCATCAAACGCGTGGTCCCGGGCCATCGCACGGCCCCCCGCGTGGCGGGCCGAGAGCCACGAGGGGAGCGTCCTCGTGAGGAGGATGGGAAGCGGCAGGACGCGGAAGATGTAGGTCGAGAAGTCGAGCGCGAAACCCGTCGAGTCGAGGAGCGACTCGAGGCTGCGCAGGGCATAGCGGTGGTAGTGGCCGGTAAAGGCGTCTTCGTTGGACCAGAGCCAGCGGTACGCAGGGACGCTCAGGTAGATCCTCCCGCGTTTGCCGAGCAGGCGGTGCACCGATCGCATGAACGACGCGTCGTCCTCGATGTGCTCCAGCACGTCGAAGAGACCGACTGCCGGCAGCGAGCCCGCAGCGAATCCGGCGTGCCCGAGCGTCGAGCACGCGACCTGCGCGATACCGCGCTGCCGGGCCATGCGGGCACCCTCGGGGCTCGGCTCGACCACAACGACATCGAAGCCGGCTTGCGCGAGCCCCCGCGCCACGTGCCCGTTGCCCCCGCCCACATCGAAGATCGCGCCCTGGCCGCGCGGTGGATGCGCGAGGACGAGCTGGACGATGCAGGCGGTGCGGTGCCTGAACCAGAACGAGCGGTCCTCGATCTGCGCGCATTGCAGGGCGCCTTCGGCCGGGTACGAGACGCGCGTGCGCTCCGGCGCGTACCAGATGCCGTCGTCGCCTCGCCGAAGCCGTGGCGAAAGGGTCCCCAGGTCGATCATGGAGACGTGCGCCCTTCCGGCGCGGGGCCGGCGAACGCGAAGTACCGGAACGCGATGAAGAGGAAGGACGTGACGGTGACGATCGCGAGTGCCTGGACCAGCTGGTGCGGAAGGCCCAGGGTGTCGGACAGCACGGCGAGCATCGCGAAGTTGATCCCGTATCCCGCCGCATGCACGAGCGCATAGCGAACGAGGCTGGGCAGGACCGAGCCCCGGTAGGCGAAGGCGTAGCGCCGATGACCGAAATACCCGGCGACAGCGCCCGCCAGATAGAGCGCCGACATCGTGGACTTGGGTCCCGCGCCCATCCACGTGGCGAGCAGGTAGACGGCGTAGCCCAGGGCGTTCACGATCATGCCGACTGCGCCGTAGCGCAGGAGCAGCGCGGTCGTGCCCATCGGCGCCGGCCGGCTCACTCGAGCACCGCCAACCCGAATCCCGAGCGGCCGAAGCCGTTTCCGTTGTAGAGCATGAGGCGCTCACCGCGGTGTTCGAACACGAACGGGTACTCGATCATCTCGCTGTCCCAGCCGGAGGCGGAGACGTCGATGCCCGATTCGTCGAGCCGCAGCCGCCATGGCGCCGAATCGGTGCACGACGCATAGCCGATCCGGTACGTGCCGCCGGCGCCCCGATACGAGAACCACATCTCGTATCCGCCGCCGCCCCGCGGCATGACGCTGGGCCGTGAAAACGCTTGCGCCCGGCCCAGGACGTAGGGAAGCGCGAGCCCTTCGCGCGACCAGAGATGCCCGTCGTGCGAGGCCGCCTGGTTGATCACGTGCAGCATCTCGCCGTTGCCCGCGTCCCAGCTGCGCGTGGATCCGTACCACATGCGATAGCCGCCGCCCGCCTCTGGCAGGACCCACGGATACGACAGGCTGACGGGATCGCTCGGATCCGCGCCCATGAGAGGCTCGGTTGCATCCGCGCACAGCGAAAGCTCGTCGTTCACGACGAGCCGGCCGATGTCTCCGCGCCAATGCGCGCCCGACGGGCATTGCCATCCCATGAACACCATGTAGCGGGCCGCTCCGACCTCGTAGCAGTTTCCGATGCTCACCCCGTGGGAGTAGAAGCTGCCCTCCGGGCCGTGCTCGAAGACCGGCCGGTCGTGCACGTGCACCACCTTCCGCCGGGCGATGTCCACGTCGACGAATCCGACCGAGGAGCGGTTGTCCCGGTCGCGGCCGCTGAAGAAGACGCGATGGCGCTCGCCGTCGAGGGGCACGGCGAGCGGGTTGGCCGCGTGCGTCGCGAGCTTCGGGTGGACCGGCTGCGGCCGGTAGAGGAGCCCGAGCTTCTTCCAGCCCACGGGCGTCCTAGAGCTTTCTCAGCCGGGCGCTCGGGATCCGGGCGCGCTCGGTCGCCTCGGCGGCATAGACGCCGCCGGCCGCGGCATCGGACAGGAGAAGCGCCCCCGCACCGATCACGCACCGCTCCCCGACGGTGATGCGGTCGCGAAGCGTCGCGTTCACGCCGATGAAGCACGATTCCCCGATGCGGGCGCCTCCCGAGACCACGACGTGGGAGGTGACGAAGCAGTGGTCCGCGATGGTGGAGTGATGCCCGATATGGTTGCCGCTCCAGAGGGTGACGTTGTTCCCGATCGTGACGAAGGGCTGGATCGTGTTGTCCTCGAGGATGAAGCAGTTGTCGCCGATGCGCCCGTCGTTGAGCACGGTCGCGCGCGGGCTCACGTAGCTCGGCAGGCGGTAGCCGCGGGCGCGCGCCGCCATGTACTTCTCCTTGCGTGCCTCGTTGAGGTGGCTGTACCCGATCGCGACGAACAGGTCGTGCGACTCGGGCCCGAAGCGCTCGTCGAGCTCCTCGAAGGCGACGACCGGCAGGCCGCAGAACGACTGGGACGTCGCGTAGCGCGCGTCCACCGTGAAGGCGACCGGCTCATGGTCCGGCTCCCGGCCGAAATAGTAGTGGGCGAGCTCGCCCACTTCGCCGGTGCCGAGGATCACGAGCTTGCGGCTCACGGGGAGCGCCCCGGTACGCGGCCGGGGGCGCCGTCGCCGCGCCCGTAGACGCGGCGCACGATCGCGTACGGCCGCCTCTTCGCCTCGGAATAGATCTTCGAGAGGTAGATGCCGACAATGCCGATGAACGAGATGACGAAGCCGCCCAGCAGCCAGATCGAGGCCATCACCGAAGTGTATCCGCTCGGCGGTCGGGAGAAGAACAGCCAATGGACCACGAGGTAGGCGGTGTAGAGCCCGGCGATCGCCGAAATGATCAGGCCGACGTAGAAGATGCCGATCAGCGGCGCGTTGCTGAAGGACGTGACCGAGTTCACGACCAGCGAGAGCTTGCGCCGCAGTGTGTAGGTCGAACGGCTGGTGCCGTGCTTGGTCACGACCTCGGCGCGCTGGTCGAAGCCGGTGATGACCCACAGGCCGGCCATGAACATCTCGCGCTCGTCGTGCAGGAGGAGCGCGTCGACGTAGCGGCGGCTCATGAGGCGCGCCGTCACCAGGTTCTCCGGGATCTCGATGCGCGCGACCGTCCGGAAGATGCGGTAGAACCAGCGGCCGCTGGCGCGCTCGAAGGCGCGGCCCTTGCGGCTGTTCTGGACGCCGTAGACCACGTCGCACGCCTCGGCGTCCATGCGCCCGCTGAACGTCGCGAGCCACTCGGGTTCCTCCTCGAGGTCGCTGTCGATCAGGAAGATCCGCTCCCCCCGGGCGTTGGCCAGGCCGGTCATCATCGCCTTGTGATGGCCGAAGTTGCGCGAGAGGTCGACCACCACCACGTGCGGATCCCCGCGCGCCAGCTCGACGGCGAGCTCCAGGCTGCGGTCGGGGGAGCCGTCGTTCACGAGGAGGATCTCGTAGTCCTCGCCGGCTGCCGCGCGCGCGCAATCGCTCGCCCGGCGATGGAACTCGCCGACGAAGCGTTCGGACCCGTAGAGGGTCGCGACGATCGACAGCTTCATGTCCGCACGTGCTTCATGTAGCGGGGCGCCTCGCGTCCGCAGTTGAAGAGCAGGTCGAGGACGCTCACCTCGTGCACGAACGCGCCCCAGAGCTGCGGGTACTCGGGATACCCGGAATAGTCGAACCAGGAGAGCGATATCGAGCGCCGCGCGAACGCGCTCTCGTCGAGATATGCGCGGGCCGACGGGCCGGACACGTATTCGGCCGCCCCCGCCTGTGCGCAGATCCCGGCCAGGCGCTCGGTCCTTCCTTCTTCGAGGGCGTAGTCGGACGAGGCGGCGATCCGCGTGGTGATGCCGAGGAAACGACAGACGATCTCGATCAGCTCCCGGTTGAGCGCGCTCAGCCGCGAGTGCCGGCAAGTCGCGTAGAAGGGCTCGAGGATCGCGGCGACGTCCGCGAAGTGCGAGGCGCGCGAGTAGTTGTGCGCGAGTCGGGCCCAATGCGCGGCCGGCCAGGAGGTTGCGTCGATCTCGGTCTCGCGTACGGATTGGAAGTAGCGGCCCTTCACCTTCACCGGCACGGTGATCCACTCCGGGCCGCGGGGCGTCTTGATCCGGTTGCGGTTGCGCCAGTCGCGGCGGGTGTACTGGACGTCGTCGTACAGGATGAACTCGTCCACCGCGGCGATCATGTCGAAATAGCCCTTCCACGGGATGTAGTTCGACTGCACGATGGCCACCCGCTTCACGGCTGGAGCCGGCTGCGATAGACGCGGTACATGGGATCGCGCGCGAAACCGGGCAGCGGCTGGAAATTATCCCGGATGTAGCGGTCGATTATGGGATGGGAGTTGCGGAAGCGCAAACCCTCCTGGCCGTCCAGGGCATGGTCGAGCACGACGGCGAACCCCGGACGCGCCTGACCGCAGCCGCGCCACCTCCGCGCGCTGCAGCGCCTCGCCGCGCGGCACCAGCGGATAGATCTCCCAGACCGGCGACTTGCGATGGAACGCCGCGTACGCCCCGGCCAGAAGGGGCCGCGTAGAACGTGCGCCCGCCTTCCGCGTACCGGTCGACGAGCACGCGAAGCATCGCGAGGTCCTTCGCCGTGGGCGGCGGAACCGTGAGTCGGTTCGCGCCCACGGCGGCCTCGACGCACCCCCGGACGCCGCCCCGCAGCGCCAGCCGGGCTGCAACGGCAGCGCGACGAAAAGACTCGCCGCGCAGAGTCCGACCGCGGCGAGCCACATTGCCCGCGGCGGCCACAGGGCGGCGAGGGCGAGCATTCCGACGAGCAGCGGGAACATCCCTTGCGCCAGGTGACCGACGTCCGCACGGGAGTACGCGAAATGCGCGTAGGGAATCGCCATGAATCCGGAGGCCACGAACGTCGGCGGGCAGGTCCCGGCCGCGCATCCGCGCCGCGCACGGAGGCGGCGATCGCGGCGACGCCGAAACCCACGATGCCGATGAAGAAAATCGCCGACCAGCGCCTCGCGGGTGGCCTGCACGAAGGGGACCGCGCCATAGGGAGCCTTCCACGGCCAGGGCACGGGCAGCGGCAGGTTCGTGGCGCCCGCCTCGACCAGCAACCGGATGCTTTCGACGAATGCGGGCGCGAATCCGGGGACCGCGACGAGCAGGAAGAGAACCGGCGAGTACCCGGTCGCGACGCCCGCCGCCCACCAGAAGATCGCCTGCAGCGGAGGCGGGCCCTGAGTGCGCCGGATCGCGAGGTACGCCAGAGCCCCCAGACTGCCCAACGCCCCGTAGAGGCCATGATTGCGGCCGAACACGGCGGCGAGGCCGACGGCCGCGCCTGCGAGGAAATGCCGACAGCGGGTCGGGGCGGATCAGCAGAAAGGAGATCGCGGCCACGAGCAGGATCGACCAGGTGACGTCGAAGAGCTTGTGACGCACGAAGGTCCAGGAGAAGAACGTGGCGAGGGCGACCAGCCACAGCGCGGGATTCGTCCTGCGGCCCTCGCGCGCGACGAGGGAAAGGCCGGCGAAAAGGCCGATCGCCTCGAACGCCGCGATGCGACGCGAAGCGATACGATCCCGTCGTCGCCCCGCAGTCCCATGAGCGCGGCCGACCAGTAGTAGCGGCCCGGATCGTAGGACATGAAGTCGCGGATCGGGACCTCGCCCCGCATCACGCGCTGCACGCCATACCAGAGGTAGCCCTCGTCCCCGATGTTGAACCCGGCGTGCCCCTGCCACAGGTGGGACACTGCTATCGCTGCGAGCGACAGGATCAGGAGGACGAGGCTCTGGTACCTTCTCTCGGGAATGTACATTGGTCCGGATTCAGGCTGCCGGGCGCCGGCGCGCGACATTATCTGCGGCGCGCGCGGCATTGTGAAGGTTCGCACCGCGCGCATCCTGCACCCATGCATTCTGGGTGGAGACGCAGTGTATTCTCTCGCCTGGCTCGCGGTCCGCGTCGGCGGGACCCCTCGGGATGGGAGATCGATGTCGGAAGGGCGCGCAAACCGGTTCATGCCGAGGAAACCCTCGCCGTCGCGCCGTGATGGTTCCGGGCAGCGACTGCGGCTCACTCGCGGGGACGACTTCGGCGGGCGCCGCGAGGTCGTCGCCGGCCCCGGCACGGCGCAAAAGGAGCTGTCGTGCCTCTGAGGCCGGGGCGCGGCGGCGCGACCGCCTGTTTCGCGCTCGGATTGCTGTTCGCCGCATTTGTCGGGGTGTTCGTCCTCTTTTCCCTCGCCAGGCCCCTATGCTGCGGCGACGATGCCGCACACGCGGTCATCGCCAAGAACCTCGCGTGGGGCTACGGATATGCGAATACGCTCGGGCACGTCACCGACGTCTTCGCCTTCAAGCGGTTCGACCCGGTCATCGGCACCGGGCCGACCATCATTCTTCCGGCGGCCGCGGCCATATGGCTTTTCGGCAACAGGCCCGCGGTCCCCGGGCTGGCGGCAGTCTTCATGTGGGGCACGCTGAGCCTGTCCCTGTTCTGGTCCCTGCGCCCCATTCAACCGGACCGCCTCCGGCTGGCGGGCGCGGGCGCGTGCTTCCTGCTCCTGTGCTTCCTGCTGTCGGCATACGACGCGCCCGAGTGGTTCGCGCTGCTCGGCGAGGTCCCGGGAGCGCTGATGGTGCTCATGGCGTTCGCGCTGCTCTCGGTGCGAAGGTCGAGCGCGGCTTCCATCGCCCTCGCCGGGCTGCTGCTCGGGCTGGCGGTGGAAGCGAAGCTCCTGTACCTCATCTACGTGCTTCCCGCGGCCGGCTATGTACTGCTTCGCAGGCCGGTTCGCGATCGGGCACTTCCGGGCCTGATGCTGCTGTTGTCATGCGCCGCCGCGCCGGCGGTTGCTTTCGAGGCATGGAAGTGGTCCGTCCTCGGACCGCATTATCTCGACTCGCTCATGCGAATGTGGCAGTTCGTCCGGTCCACCGGAATCGAATCGGACACGCAATCGCTCGCTGGCCGGATCGCCGGCAGGCTTCACACATTCGAGTCACGGTACGCAATCGGCCTGCCCGTGCTCCTGCTGCTCTGCGCGCTTTCCGGCGGGCTGCTGTCACGGCGCGCGGGAGCGGTCCGCGACCTCTTCGCGCTTCTGGCGCTGGGCGCGGGCATCCAGATCCTCTACTGGCTGCTGCTGTCCAACGGCAACCCCCGATACGCTTTCGCCGCCGTACTGGCCGTATCCGCGGCGGTAAGTCTCGGCTTCATGTCGGAGGCGGGCGCACTGGCTCGGGCCGCCCTCCTCGGCATCCTCGTGATATGCGTGGCCGAACCCGCCGCCCGCCTGCCCTTTTACCGCACCTTCTATTCTCCGAGCGCCGTTCGTCCGGCCGCCTCCGCGGTCGAGCTCGCCGCCCGCTACCTGGACCGCGAGCGCGACGGCCATGTGGTGCTCACGCAGTGGTGGGCCACCTCGGCCGCTCTGGAGTATGCGTCGAGCGACGTGTGGATCTTCGACGGATACACGCGCTACCCGAGAGACCTTCGAGGCACCGGCGCCCTGGTCGCGTACAGCAAGGACTTCGTGGTGCAGTCGGACAAGCGCTTCGCCCGGACGCTCCTGGAGTGCGGCGCGCCGGTTTTCCGGGCCGGGCCATACCGGGTGCATCGCTGCTAGAATGCGCGCAGCGGCGAAACGGCCGAAAGGATTCCGGGTGGGCGCATGCGGGAATCGGCTGGTCGCGCTGGTCATCGCCGCCGCTGCGGCGTGCACGGGCTGCCATCCGAGGGAGCCGACCACAGCGAGGAAGCCGCCGGAATCGCCAGCGGCTCCCGATACCGTCGAGCAAGCACCTTTGCTGCCGGGCTATGGGGACGAGATCAGGTTCTGGTTGCCGCTTCCGTCCGATGTGGTGTCCGATGTCGCCGGCTTCGCCCCGATGGAGCGATGGGGCCGGTGGACGGACGGACCGGTGGCGACGATCGAATTTCGGCGTACTTTGCCCGTTGAGTTCGTCCTGGAGGTCACTGCCGCGGCATACGGCCCGAATCTCGGGCAGCCCGTCGCGTTCGAGATCGGGACGGAGCGCCGAAGCGCGTCGTTCGAGCACGAGTTGGGAAAGGGCCCGCCCGAGGTGGTGCGCATGAGGTTCGCGAACCGGTCCGGAGCGAAAAGGATCGCAATTCGGATTCCCCGACCGGCGTCGCCAGGGCGCGGCGACCGTCGCGAGCTCGGAATCGCGCTGCTCCACGTGCGGATACTTGAGCCATGAGATCCGATCCGTTGCTCGCCCGCGCGCCAGAGCCGTTGCCGCGGCGTGACGATTGACGGCAGGAATGGGACGAGGAGATCACCGTTGAAGGTCGTCATTCTCGCCGGAGGACTCGGCTCCCGCATCAGCGAGGAGTCGACGCTGCGCCCGAAGCCGATGATCGAGATCGGCGGGCGACCGATCCTCTGGCACCTCATGAAGATCTACGCTTCGCACGGCCTCACGGACTTCGTGATCTGCCTCGGGTACAAGGGCTACATGATCAAGGAGTACTTCGCGAACTACTTCCTGCACATGGCCGACGTCACCATCGACCTCGCCGACAACCGAATGGACGTGCACCAGAAGGCATCCGAGCCGTGGCGCGTCACGCTGATCGATACGGGCGAGGCTTCGCAGACGGGCGGGCGCCTCAAGCGGGTGGAGAAGTACGTGTCGGACGCGCCTTTCTGCTTCACCTATGGCGACGGCGTGGCGAGCGTGGACGTGCGCCGGCTGATCGACTGCCACATCGAGGCGAAGCGGATCGCCACGGTGACGGCCGTCCGACCCCCGGGGCGCTTCGGCGCGCTCGCGCTCGACGGCGGGCGAGTCACCGGCTTCGTCGAGAAGCCGGCCGGCGACGGCGGCTGGATCAACGGAGGCTTCTTCGTGCTGGACCCGCAAGTGTTCCGCTACCTGCACGGCGACGCGGACGTCTGGGAGCACGAGCCGCTCGCGGACCTCGCGCGCGACGGGCAGCTCGGCGCGTACTACCACGAGGGCTTCTGGCACCCGATGGACACGTTGCGCGACAAGAACGTCCTTGAGGAGCTCTGGGCGGGCGGCAATGCGCCGTGGAAGGTGTGGTGATGGCCGATACCGGAGCGTGGAGAGGGCGTCGGGTCCTTGTGACGGGGCATACGGGGTTCAAGGGTGGCTGGCTCGGACTCTGGCTCACGAGCATGGGTGCGAAGGTCGGCGGCTACGCGCTCGATCCGCCGACAGAGCCGAGTTTCTTCACGGCATGCGCAATGCAGGAACTGGTGCAGGACGTGCGCGGAGACATCCGCGACCTCGTGGCCACGCGCCGGGCGCTCGAGGACTTCGCCCCGGATGTGGTCTTCCACCTGGCGGCGCAGCCGATCGTCCGCGACGGCTATCGCGCCCCCGTCGAGACCTACGCGACGAACGTCGTCGGCACGGCGAGCGTGCTCGACGCATGCCGGCACGTGCCCGCCGTTCGCGCGATCGTCGTCGTGACGACGGACAAGTGCTACGAGAATCGCGAGTGGGTGTGGGGCTACCGCGAGAGCGACGCGCTGGGCGGCCATGACCCCTACAGCAACAGCAAGGCGTGTACGGAGCTCGTGAGCGACTCGTTCCGCCGCTCGTTCTTCTCGCGGGCCGCCCCGCCGGTGGGGCTCGCGACGGCGCGCGCGGGCAACGTGATCGGAGGCGGCGATTGGGCCGCGGATCGCCTGATCCCCGACCTCGTACGCGCGATGATCGAGCGGCGGGAGGCGGTGATCCGCAACCCCGGCGCGACCCGCCCCTGGCAGCACGTGCTCGAGCCCCTGAGCGGCTACCTCGCGCTCGCCGAGCGCCTGCTCGAGGATGCGCCCGCCTTTTCCGAGGGCTGGAACTTCGGGCCCGACGAGGGCGGGGACCAGCCCGTAGGCGCCGTGGTCGAACGGTTCGCCCGCCATTGGCCGGGCAAGCTGCGCTGGAGCGTGGACGGAGCGGCGCAACCGCACGAGGCGGGAAGACTGATGCTCGATTCGACGAAGGCGCGCTCCCGCCTCGGCTGGAAACCCCGGCTCCCGCTCGACGATGCTCTGCGGCTCACGGCCGAGTGGTACGACGCGTTCATGGGCGGAAAAGGGCGACTCAGGCAGGCGAGCGAGGAGCAAATCCGCTACTATTCAAGCTTTGCCTGACATCGGTCCAACCCGGGGAAGCGAAGCAAGATCCCATGAAAATCATCATGTTGTCCGCGATGTACGAAAACGGAGGGAACACCACGCATCGCATGCTGGACGGGCATCCGAACCTCTTCGTCTATCCCTTCGAATCGCAGGTCGGCACCGGCTTCAACAACGACTTCCTCACCTCGTACGTGCCGATCCGTTACCGCTGGCCCGAGTTCCCCATGGACGTGGCGCCCCCCCAGGCGTACGAGATGTTCTGGGACGAGGAGCTCAAGACCCTGCTTCGCGTGCCCTCGCGCAGCAAGTTCAGGGATTGCGGCCTGCAGATGAACGAGAAGGAGCGCATCGCCGCGTTCGTGAAGGCGTGCGATGGCCGGCCCGCGAGCCGCGCCACCTTCGTGAACGCGTATTTCCAGTCCACGTTCGAGGCGTGGAAGAACGTCCGCCGCACCGGCAAGGAGCAGTACTACGTCGGCTACAACCCGGTGCAGGTCTTCGACAGCGACAAGATCCTCGCGGACTTCGCGGACGGTCACGTGATCCACGTCGTGCGCAACCCCTATTCGGGCTTCGCGGACACGAGCAAGCGCCCGTTCCCGCTGGGCCTGAAGCGCTACGCGTGGACGTGGAACCTGTGCCAGCACATGGCGCTCACGTACCAGGAGAAGTACCCGGATCGCTTCCATCTCGTGCGGTTCGAGGACCTCGTCGCGAACCCGGGTGCGACCATGGAGAAGCTGCTCAAGCGCATCGGGCTTCCCATGTCCGACGAGTGCCTGCATCCGAGCTTCAACGCGGTGAAGCTCGAGCAGGTCTATCCCTGGGGGACGATTCGCGTACCGACGCCGGAGGCGAACATGGCCACGGCAAACGAGCTCACCGCGGCGCAGAAGCGCGAGATGAAGACCGAGACGATCGTGATGCTGCGCGTGCTCGGCTACGAGAATTTCCTCTAGGCGGTCGGCGGTCTTCGACCGCGGGCGTGCCGGCGCCTTCCTCGAGAAGGCGGACTCGGCGCTTCCCGACGCGGTGCTCGCCGGCCTTCGATCCGCCTCCGACGCCGAGCTTGGAATCGACGACGTCCTCCTGCGCGGTGCCATGAACGCCTTCGGCCTGCCCCCCGCGACATCGCTCGCGCGCGCGCAAACCCAAGGCACGTTCCATCGCCTGTACGACCTTCATGAGCCGGGTGGCGCGGCGCGCCTGCTGCGCGTGGCGGCGCTTCGGGGCGAGGAAGCGGCCGACATCATGGCGCTCGAGCGCGACGTGATGGCGCAGGTTCGCGCAGCCGGGCTTCCGGTGCCGGCGTGCGAATTCCGTGCGCTCGACCAGTCGGGCGGCGCGCGCGGCGTCCATCTGGTCGAACGTGCCGGGCGCACGAGTCTCACGGCGCTCGACGATGACGAGCTGCGGATGGCGGCGGCGCTCGCTTCGGTCGCCCGATTCCTTGCGCGGCTGCACGCGATCCGCGGGAGCGGCTTCGGCCCTGTATCGCTCGCCGCGCTCGAGGAACGCCCGCCCAGGCTCGCCGGCTTGCATGCGCGCTGGGATGCGTACGTGGGCTTGCGCCTCGACGAGCACCTGCGCGCGTGCGAGGACGCAAGTGCGATCGATGCATCGGAACGCGCGCGCATCACCGCACAATTCGAGGCGGCCGGCCCGGCATTGCGCTCGCAGCCGTCGGCGCTGCTGCACGGGGATCCCGGCAGCCACAATTTCATCGTGGAGGGCGAGTCCATACGCGGCGTGATCGACTGGGAGGACGCGCTCCTCGGCGACCCGCTCTTCGACCTCGCCTCGCTCTGCACCTTTCATCCGGAGAGGCGGCACCGCGCAATCTGGGACGCATACGGGGTCGAGCTCGTGCCTGGCCACGATGCCTGGCGGCGATTCTGGCTCTACTTCCTGCGCATCGCGCTGGCCAAGACCGTGCACCGGGCTCGCTTCGGCTACGGCGAGCGTCCGGGCCGCGCGTGCGCTTCGCGCCGCATCCAGCTCGCCCTCGATCGGATGGAGGGCGGATGAGGATCCTCCTCACCGGCGCTTCGGGCTTCATCGGCTCGTACGTCCTGCGCGATCTCCTCGCCCGCCCGGGTGTCGAGGTCGCGGCGCTCGTGCGCAGCCCCGGCGCGGCGTGGCGCATCCGCGGCGAGCTCGCGCGCGCGAACGTTCTTCCCCTGGCCCTCGACGGCGGCTTGGCGCTGGAGCGCGCGATCGCCGAGTTGCGCCCGAGCCATGTCGTGCACCTCGCATGGGGCGGCGTGCTCGGCAAGGACCGCAACGATCCGGCGCAGCACGTGAACGTATTCCATTCGATGCGCCTGCTCGAATTCGCGCTCCAGGCTGGCGCGAAGCACTTCATCGGCCTGGGCTCCCAGGCGGAGTACGGCCCCTGCCGGGCGCGGATCGACGAGTCGACGCCGACCGCTCCGACGACGATGTACGGCGCGGCGAAGCTCGCGACCTGCATCATGGCCTCGCGCCTTTGCGAGCTGTCGGGCGCGCGCTTCGCCTGGCTTCGGCTCTTCTCGTCCTATGGGCCGATGGACAGCCCCGAGTGGATGGTCCCGTACCTGGCGTTGAAGCTTCTGGCGCGCGAGCGCCCCGCAGTCACGGCGGCCGAGCAGCGCTGGGACTACGTCTACGTCGAGGACGCGGCGGCGGCGGTCGCGACGGTCGCGGCCACGGAGGGGGCGGGCGGCATCTTCAATCTCGGCTCCGGGACCGCGCCTCGCCTCCGAGATATCATCGAGGGCGTGCGCGACGCGATCGATCCATCGCTCGCGGTCGGCTTCGGCGAGGTGCCCTACCGGCCGGACCAGGTGATGCACCTCGAGGCCGACATCTCGCGGCTCGTGAAGGCGACGGGTTGGCGCCCGAAGGTGGGGTTGAAGGAAGGGATCCGAAGGACCGTGGACTGGTACAGGAAGCACGATGCCGGACATTGAGCTCACGCGGGCGCGCGCTCGCCGCATACGGGAGCATGCGTTGCGCATGGTGCATCGCGCGAACGCCTCGCACATCGGCACCGGATTGTCGATGGCGGATATCCTCGCCGTACTCTACGACGGTGTCGCACACGTCGACCCGAAGAATCCGCGCGCCGTCGGGCGCGATCGCGTGATTCTCAGCAAGGGCCACGGCGCCGCCGCGTTCTATGCGGCGCTCGCGGAGTACGGCTTCTTCGATCCCTCGCGCCTCGAGACGTTCTGCCAGGATGGCTCGGCGCTCGCCGGCCACGTCTCGCACCATGTGCCGGGCGTCGATTTCTCCACCGGATCGCTCGGCCACGGCCTCTCGCTCGGCTGCGGCGTCGCCCTCGGCTTCAAGCGCGACGGCAAGCCCGGCCGCGCGTTCGTGATCCTGTCCGACGGCGAGTGCGACGAGGGCTCGATCTGGGAGGCGGCACTCTTCGCCCCGCACCACGGCCTGGACAACCTCGTCGCGATCGTCGACTACAACAAGATCCAGAGCTTCGGCTCGGTAAAGGAGGTGCTCGACCTCGAGCCCTTCGCGGACAAGTGGGCGGCATTCCGCTGGCACGTCCAGGTCGTTGACGGCCACGATCATTCGGCGCTGGGCAAGGCGTTCGCGGCGATCCCCGGACAGAAGGGCAAGCCCTCGGTGATCATCGCCAACACCGTGAAGGGCCGCGGCGTTTCGTTCATGGAGGGGCAGCTCCTCTGGCACTATCGCTCGCCCAGCAAAGAGCAGCTCGAGGCCGCGCTCTCCGAAGTGGGGGGCAAGCGGTGAGGACCGCGTTCGTGGAGAGCCTGCTCGAGCAGGCGAGGGGCAGCCAGGACATCATGCTGCTCACCGCGGACCTCGGCTTCTCGGTCCTCGAGCGCTTTCGGGACGCGCTGCCCTCGCAGTACCTCAACGTGGGCGTGGCAGAGCAGAACATGATGGGCATCGCCGCGGGGCTCGCGGACGTCGGGAAGACCGTGTTTACCTACTCGATCGCGAACTTTCCCACCATGAGGTGCCTGGAGCAGATCCGCAACGACGTCTGCTACCACGGATATTCCGTGCGCATCGTGTCCGTCGGGGGCGGCCTCACCTACGCAAGCCAGGGATATACCCACCACGGCGTCGAGGACATCGGGGTCATGCGCGCGCTGCCCGGCATGGTGGTGATCGCGCCCGGGGATCCGATGGAAGCGGCGTGCGCGACGCAAGCGCTGTGCAAGCTGCCCGGGCCCGCGTACCTTCGGCTGGGCAAGGCCGGCGAGCCGAAAGTGCACATGGGCGAGATCGATTTCGCCATCGGCAAGGCGATCGAGGTCGCGAAGGGAAGCGACGTCACGTTGATCAGCACGGGGGGGATGCTGGTGTACGCTCTCGAGACCTCCGACGTGCTGCGAAGCGAAGGCCTCACCACGCGCGTCCTCAGCATGCACACCGTGAAGCCGCTCGACGAGGAGGCGGTCCGGCGCGCGCTCGCCGAGACGAAGGTCGTTGTCACTGTCGAGGAGCACAACATCGGGAGCGGCCTCGGCGCGGCGGTCGCCCAGGTCGTCGCCGCGCACGAGGGCCCGCGCGCGAGATTCCGGATGTTCGGCCTGCCCGACGAGCGCTACTCGCGCGTCGGCGGCCACGGCTACATGCGCGAGATGATGGGCGACCTTCGAAAGGTCGTCGTCGACGCGCTTTGCCGGCGATGACGCTCTCCTTCGGCGAGGTGTTCCGCTTCGGCGTCGCAGGCGTGGCGAACACCGCGTTCGGGTTCGGCGTCTACTCGGGCCTCGTGCTTCTCGGCGCGGCGCCCGCTATCGCACTCCTCGCCGCCACGGTCGCGGGCGTGTTCTTCAATTTCCTCACGTTCGGGGCGTTCGCGTTCCGGCAACTGCACATGCGTCACTTGCCGCGGTTCCTCGTGGCTTACGCGGCGATATACCTCTTCAACCTCGCGCTCCTCGAGGCGCTGCGAGCCGCGACCGGCCTCGGGCCGATCCCGGCGCAGCTCGCGTGCCTGGCGGTCGTCGCCCCGGGCGCGTACCTGCTCCTCAGGTCGAGGGTCTTTCGGGAGCGCCCATGAACGCATCGCACCGGCCGCTGATCAGCGTCGTCACGCCCTGTTTCAACGAGGAGGCGAACCTCGAGGACTGCCATCGGGAGCTGAAGGAGGTGTTCGAGCGTGACCTTCCGGACTGCGACCTCGAGCATATCTTCTGCGACAATGCGTCCAGTGACGCGAGCGTCGAGGTGCTGCGCCGCCTCGCACGCGAGGATCCGGCGGTGAAGGTCGTCGTGAACGCCCGCAACTACGGACCGTTCCGCTCGACCTTCAATGGGCTGCGCCATGCCGGCGGCGACGCGGTGGTCGTCCTCTTCGCCGCGGATCTCCAGGATCCCCCGGAGCTGATTGCCGACTTCGTGAGGGAGTGGCGAAATGGCGCCGAGGTGGTCTGGGGCGTGCGCACGCAGCGCGAGGAGGGGCTCGTGATGCGAAGCGTGCGCAAGGCGTATTACCGCATGGTGAGTCGGTTTGCCGGCATCGATATCCCGCTTGACGTAGGGGAGTTCCAGCTCATCGATCGGAAGGTCCTCGCCGCGCTGATGGAGCACGAGGACTATTACCCCTACATCCGAGGGATGATCGCAAATTGCGGCTTCCGCACGAAGGCCGTGCCATACGTGTGGCGGGCTCGCCGCAGGGGCTTCTCCAAGAATCGCTTGTACCACCTGGTCGATCAGGGCCTGAACGGCCTCATCTCGTTCACGAACCTGCCCATGCGCATAGCGATGTTCGCGGGCTTTGGCATCGCGCTCCTGAGCTTCCTGTACGCGGCCTTCACGATCGTCGCGAGCTTCGTCGCGCTCGGCGCACTTGCGCCGCCAGGCATCCCGACCCTGATCGTCGCGCTCTTCTTCTTCGGCGGGGTGCAGCTGATGTTCCTCGGGATCATCGGGGAATACGTGAGCGCCATCCACTTCCAGGTGCGAAAGCGCCCGCTGGTCGTGGAACGCGAACGCATCAACCTCGACGACGGGGGCGAGCGCCCCGGCCGTGACGCCCGGCCGCTGCGCGACCCCGCGGCAGCCGCATAGCGCCGGAGTACGGCCGCTCAGTTGCGGCGCTCGTCACCCGCGGCGAGGAACGGAATCGATTCTGCGGCGGCCGCGAGCGCCTCGGGGATGCCGATGTCGACGAACGGCTCGCCCGTGACGACCGCGCAAAACCCGGCCTGCAAGGCGCACGGCTCGAGGAAGTCGTTTTCGAAGGAGAACGGCACGGGATGCGCGATCCGGGCAAGGGCCGCCTTCGTGATCCAGTAGACGCCGCAGTTGACGAGCCCCGGGCCGCCCACGCCCTTCTCGCGGAACCCGGCCACGCGCCCGTCGGACACGACCACCGTGCCGTAGCGCGAGGCGTCGTCGACCTGCGCGACGAGCACGGACAGCGCGCACGCCTCGCGAGCCTCCAGTTCCTCCAGGGGTGCGCGGACGAAGGTGTCGCCGTTGAGGACGAACGCCGCCGGGCCCTCGACCATCCTCATCGCGGCGACGATCGCGCCGCCGGTGCCGAGGGGCACCGTTTCCCGCGCGTAGCGGATGCGCACCGGCCCGTAGGCGCAGCCGAAGTGGGCCTCGATTGCCTCGCTTCGGTAGCCGACCGAAAGGACCACGTCTCGGATTCCGCGCCGCTCGAGCGCATCGAGCTGCCACTCGAGGAAGGGACGGCCCGCGACGGGCGCCATCGGCTTGGGAATCTCGCCGATCGTGCCGCGCAGCCGCGTTCCCTTTCCGCCGGCAAGGATGATTGCCTCCGAGGTCTTCGTCTTGGGCAATTTGGCTTCCGGTGGCTCGCTCGCGCCGGTCGCTTCCCGCGCGCAGTCGAAGTGTAGCACCAGCGGCGGGGCCGGCCGCCCGGGCGTCGGCGCGCCGCCGATTCGCGATACCATTGAGGCGCAACGGGAGGCGGAAGCCCTGCCCGATTCGTCGAGGCTTCAAGCCTCGCACTTGTCGACCTGGCGGTACTCAATTTGATTTGAATTTCATTTGGGGTGGCAAATGACCACGGCGATCCTCAACGCGCGCGCTCCGGATCCTTCGCGGCTCAAGGTAATGATCCTTTCCTGCCCGAAGACCGGAAACACCTGGCTGCGCTGGCTCATGCACTACATGTACCGCCTGCCGATCGTGAGCCTGCCGCTGTCGTGGACCGACGAGTACGCAGAGAAGCTGCCGGAAACATTCGTGACACACCAGCACCTCTGGCCGACGGAAAGCCTGGTGCGATGGCTGGTGGCCAACGATGCCGTGGTCGTCACCACCATCCGCCATCCGGCGGATACGCTCCTTTCCTACTTCCACTTCGCGAAGTGGCAGGACATGAGCGGCGATCCGGACGCGGCGGCCATGATCAAGGACGGGGAGCGGCCGGGAAAGAACGCAATGAAGTTCGCGAAGTACTCCTTCGCGCAGTCGTACTCGGTTTCGCTCTCGTGGGCCCGCCTCGGCGCGCACGTCGTGCGCTACGAGGACATGCTCGCCGACCCCGTGCGGCAGCTGCATCGGCTCGCGTCGTGCATCGTACCGGCGAGCTGCCAGCAGGCGACGACCGCGGCGCTGCTTTGCCAGCCCGAACGGATCACGCGCCCGGGGCATGTCGATCCCCGCCACATCCGCACCGGCACCGCGCGGCGCTGGGTGAAGGAGGTGCCCGACGAGATCGCGGACGCGATGGCCGCAATGGAGCCGTTCAAATCGGCGTGCGAGGACTATGGCTACGACTGGGACCGGGCCATCGAGGACGCACCGGCCTTCGACTACACGTCGATCGATCCCTTCCGCGGGCGGGAATGCTTCGACAACGGCGAGCCGATCGGGCCGTCGCTTGCCAAGGTCTACCTCGACGAAGTGCCTGGCGCTGCGGCACGGTGGCCGGACCCCGGGAAGACCCTGGGCGACAGCTTCTGGAACTGGCTGCGGGCGCCGGCGGGCGAGGCGTCCCGCAATCGCGACTTCGCCTGGGGCACCTATACGAACCTGATGGCCGTCGTGCATCGCATGCGCCTCGACCTGCAGACCGCCTTTCCCGATCCCGTGGGCGCGGACCGCGGGGCCTACCTCGTCTGGTATCTGGGCCGCGCCCCGGTCGAGTTCCAGTTTCCGTGGGGCCTGATCTCGCCGATCATGGAGGCCTATTGCGAGCGCCTCGGCGCTCTCGTGGCGCAGGAGGCGTCGACGAGTGAGGCGTGAGGCGCGCTGGCGGGCCTCACCGGCGCGATGACGCCTTCCAGGGCCGGGCTCGCATGGGCCGCACCGGCCCTTGCGCTGTTTTTCCTCGTGCTCGCGCGACTCTGGTTCAACGCTCCCGTCTGGGACGACTACGACGCGATCCTCGATTGCGTGATGCGCATGAAGGATGCCGCGTCCGGCACGCAATGGCTCGCGATCGTCGTCGCCCAGCATAACGAGCACCGGATCGCGGTCGTGCGCCTCGCCGCCTGGGCGCTCGCAGGCGGCGCCGGGCATATCGATTTCCGCATGCTGGTCCTCGCCGGCGACCTCACGCTGGTCGGGATCCTCGCGCTCGCATGGGCCGAGTTCCGCGACCGGCTCGCCGCGCCGCTCTTCGCCGCCGCGGCCTTCCTCCTCCTTCAGTGGAGCTACTTCGAGGCGACGCTCATGGCGAGCGCGGCGCTCGCGAACATCGGCGTGGTCTTCTTCTCGCTCGCGTGCCTGTTCTTCGCGCTGCGCGACGGGCGCGGCGCCGGGGCCGCGGCGGCGGTTTCCGGAATCCTCGCGGCGGGCTGCCAGGCGAACGGCCTCTTCGCGCTGCCGATGGCGGCGGCGGCCTGCGCGCTGCGGGGCCGGCGCGACCGGGCCTGGATCTTCGCTGGCCTCGCCCTCGTGTTGTGGATCCTCTACTTCGCCGGATACAGCCGTCCGCCCAGCCATCCCTCGCCGTGGCTCGCCTTCTCGCGCCCGCTCGACGCCGTCCAGCTCTTCCTCATCGTGCTGGGGGGAATCGTCCCGGGACGTTGGCTTCCGATCGGCCTCGGCGCGGCGATCCTCGCCGTCCTCGGGCTGCTCGCCCGGCGCGGCGCGTGCGAGCGCCATCCGGCAGCCTGGCTCTGGATCGCCTTCCTCCTCGTTTCCGCCGCTGCCGCCGCGACGGGCAGGGTGGGGTTCGGGGTCTTCCACGCGTCGCGCTACGGGATCTACTCGTCGTGTGTGGTCGTGATCGTCTTCCTCCTCGCCGCCGAGGAAGCAGCGCCCTGGAGCCGCTGGCGGACCGCGGCCGCGTTCGCCGCCTCGGCGGCGATCTGTGCCGGGGTGTCCTGGGCGAGCTGGAACGATGCACGCCAGTACTCGCTCGGCGGCCATCTCCTCGCCGAGGCGGTGCCGGCCTCGCCCGGCGTCTCGACAGACAGATATTTCGGTATGCTGCATCCCAACCTCGCCTGGTCCACGCGGATCCTGCTCGCGGCCGAGAAGCGGGGGCTCTACGTTCCCAGGCGGCAGACCATCCATCCCACGACGGTGATCTCCATCGGCTCCCTTCCCGCCGGCGCCCGCATCGCCGGGAACGTCGACGACGTGCATGCCGCGGGAAGGCACGTCACCGTTACCGGATGGACGGACGTCCTGCCACTTGCGCCCGGGCGCACGATGCGCGTCCATGCGGACGCTTCCTTCGCAAACGCGATGCTGCGAGTCGTCGACCGCACGGACGTCGCGAAGATCTTCGGTGACGCGAATCTCGTGTTCTCCGGATTCCGGCTCGATGCCGATTACGCGACGCAAGAGGAGGCGCGCAGGGCGGCGGCCTCGCTCTGCATCGTGGTCGAGGCCCCGACGATCCCGTCGACGATCCTCGGGGGCGCGGCCGGTCGTTGCGATACGCCGGCTGCGAGGCCGTCTGAGCACCGTCCAGGAAGAAGGCGGCCGACCGGTGGAGGCCGGCGTGGTGCCTGCCCCCACGCGCGCCGCGGCTGGCGCCTGCGCGAGCAAGGGCCAGCTCCTCGAGCTCACGAGCACGCGCTTCTTCGCCGCGCTGGCCGTGCTCCTCGGCCATTTCGACCCGTTCCTGGGCCTGCCGACGTGGCTGTCGCGCTGGATCGCCGGGGGCTACGGCGTGAGCTTCTTCTTCGTGCTCTCGGGATTCATCCTCTGCTACCGCTACTGGGACGATTTCGCGCCGGGCGTGGGGCCGAGCGGCTACCGCCGCTATTTCGTGGCGAGGATCGCGCGCGTCTATCCCTCCTACGCGATGGCGCTCGTCCTCATCACGGTGTTGTACTTCCTCATGAACGCGGTGCACCCGGGCACCATCGGGCTGCCGCCGAACGCGGTGTCCTCGTGGCTGGCGAACCTCTTCGCCCTCCAGACCTTCGCGCCCACGTACGCGACGCAGCAGTGGTGGAACGGCCCCGGCTGGAGCATCTCCACCGAATTCGGCTTCTACCTCGCCTGCCCGCTCATCCTGGCCCTGATCGCTCGTCACTTCCGGACGCGCGGCGGCCTGGCGGCCCTGCTCGGCCTCACCGTCGCGTTCGGGGTCGCCGCCCAGGCGCTCGCCCTCGTGCTGGTCTTCCGCTACGGCTGGAGCCGGGAGTTCTGGCTCGATCTCGTGGCCTCCCGGAACATCTTCTGGCGGCTGCCGGAGTTTCTGACCGGCGTCGTGGCGGCCCGCCTCCTGTATGGCGGCCACCTGGGCTGGCTGGGCAACGTCTCCGCGCGCAACGTCCTGCTGGTCGCCGGCCTCGTGCTGGTGAGCGCGCTCAACGTCGCCCCCTGGCCCACGGACGGCACCGCGATCCTGGTCATGCGACAGTTCCGGCTGGACGTGGCCTACATGCTCCCTTTTGCGGCCATTGTCCTGGCGCTGGCGGCCGGGCCGACCTGGGCCTCCCCCTTGCTGAAACGGGCGTTCCCGGTGTTCCTGGGCGACATCAGCTACGCCGTCTACATCTACCACTGGACCCCCTGGACGGTCGTCGCCCACGCGAAGGCGGCCGGCTGGCCGGTCGCCCTCCGGACTGGTGGCCGGGGTGATCGTGCTGACTATTCTGTTCTCCGCGGCGAGCTACTTGTGGTATGAAAAACCCTTGCGCCTGTACCTGCGCAGGAAGTTCGCGGGATGAAGTAAGATCGCTGGCCACGAAACGGCGGGCCGCCCCGGGCCGATACAGCCGTCACGAAGGGAGAACTAGCCATGATCCGCTGGTACCGTGCAGCTCTCGCCGTCCTCATGAGCGTCGGCGCGATTGCCGCTTATGGACAAGCGTGCGTGACCACCTTGAGCCCGGGTGCCGACCTTACTGCGGCGGTGGCAGGCGCGACCGCGGGCGACATGATCTGCCTGAACGTCGGAACGTACTTTCCGCCATCGTCCGGTTTCCCGAACAACCAGACCTTCGCGATCGGGAACGCGGTAATCGTCCGCGGGCTCGGAACCGACCCGAGCCAGGTCGTCCTCCAGGCGGGTGGCGGCGGCGACTATGCGGTCTACTTCACCAACTACCTCGATAACGGCAAGGTGGCGAGCGGAGCCACCCTCACGAACCTCAAGATCCAGGGCAGCAACGGCGGCATCCAGGTCTACAACTTCAACGGTCTGCCGGCCGGGCGGCTGAACAACATCACGCTGAAGGACATCGTGATCACGACGGTCGCGGCCGGTACCGGCAATGGCGTGCTGCTGCGCGATGCCGACAAGATCAACATCGACAACCTCACGGTCACCTCCTCGCATACCGGCTTCGAGCTCATCAACACCGCGCAGTCCCTGATCATGAACTCGACGGTCGTGGCGGCCACGGCGGCCAACGCGAACGCCCTGGGGGTGCTGGGAGGCTCGGGCAACGTGATCGTGGGCAACACCTTCGGCTCACCGAAGACGGCGAACTACACCATCGGCCCGGCCTCCGCCGTGCCGCAAGCCGGAAACACGGTCTTCTACAACAGCCCCGGCAACCGCTTCGAGAACAACACGCTGCAGGGCCACAGCGGTGACGGCCTGGACTTCACCGTCTCCAACGGGGACCTCACGAGCCTTGGCGTTCCGACCCAGGCGGCGACCGACAACTACGCGGCCAAGAACATCGTCATCTCGACTGGTGCGGCCGACGGCCTGGGGGGCGGGTCCGGAATCTGGTCCAACTGCTCGAGCAACGGGAGCTGGCTCTTCGGCAACGACTCGTTCGGTTCGGTCGAGTGCGGACTGTGCGTGTGGACGTCGAAGAGCAACATGGTGCTGGGCAACAAGCTGCACAACAACAACATCGCGGGAATCGTGCTCTCCGGCGGCGCGGAGACGGCTCCCTTCTGCACGGCGAGCGGCAGCGGCTTCGCGGTGAAGCCGAACTGGAACTACTTCCAGGCCAACTACGCCTACTTCAACAAGAACGACCAGACCTACGTCCGAGACGCGGACAACACCCTTCTGTCGAGCAACCTCCTGTCGCCTCGCAACGGCTTCGGCGGCGCACTGCGCGCCGATTGCGTGACCTCGTTCTGCCAAAGCGCATTCGGCCTCGATACCAACGGTGGCGGCGGATCCAGCGGCGTGCAGATCCTCGCGAACACCAACCACGAGAACATCCGGGGCTTCCAGGGCGATTCCACGTCGATCACGAACGTCCAGTTCGCCTACAACCGGATGATCCAGCCGAACGTCTCGTCGTTCAGCCGCTACTTCATATTGAGCCCCACGACCTGGGACGGCGGCCCCAATACCGGCGGCAACTACTGGACGCAGCACCCGGTGACGGGCAACCCGAGCACGAACGCGTACGGCACGGCCGGCATCAGCAACGCGGCCTTGGGAGTCTTCCACGACGGCGCGAACCACACCGGCAACATCGTCGACCGCTATCCCTACCAGAGCGAGGACTTCGGCAAGGGCTACACCGTCACTGTCTCCGAGCCGCGCGCCGGCCTCTCGTTCGCCCAAGGCACGAAGCGCACCGTGCGCTGGTACGCCCCGGGCTGCGTGTACGCCGACATCCTCCTCGACGGCAGCATCTCGCTGGGCAACAACTTCCCGAACACCGGCTATGCGATCGTGACCATTCCCGG
Source organism: uncultured beta proteobacterium (assembly GCA_963741815.1). Lineage (GTDB taxonomy): Bacteria > Pseudomonadota > Gammaproteobacteria > Burkholderiales > Usitatibacteraceae > Usitatibacter. The sequence goes on along the minus strand of CAVUJI010000001.1, from coordinate 457,740 downwards.
GAGCGCCGCGGTCACGAGCCATAGCCTCACGGTCACCTGCAAGGACTCGGGCGGCGTGCAGCGGGGAAGCGGCACCAGCCCCGCCTTCAACGTCACGTCCTCGAACCTCCAGCTCATGGCGCCCGGGCGCGACGACGTGTTCAACGCCGGTTCCGAGATCGCGGTGGCCTGGAAGAAGTCCTCGGGGATCTCGTCGGTCGACATCGACGTTTCCACGAACGGCGGCACGAGCTGGACCAGCCTGGGCACCGGCGTCAAGGGCACGGTCGCCCGCGTGACGCTGCCCGCGGTGCCAAGCACTGCCTACGCCCTCATCCGGGTGAAGAGCGGCGCCAACGTCGACTACACGGACGGCGTCTTCGCCATCCGGGGCAGCTCCGGTGCAGGCTTCGCCAACGTGCCGGCGAGCCGCAGTTTCATCGATGGGCCAGCTCGAGCGCCTCGAGTGGGCCTCGCCGCAGAACTCCCGTCTCGTGGACATCACCGCGACGGTGGGGGCCACGGTGAAGACCGTCGCCTCGAACCTCCCCGACCGCGGCAGCTTCGACTGGATCGTGCCGGAGATGGGCAGCGGGTCGCTCAAGCTCGACATCACGTACAAGCAGACGAACGGCACGACGATCGCCTCGTCGAGCAATACGAACGGCGCCACCGCCTTCACCACGCCGCCGGCCGATCCGCCGCGCCTCGGGAACATCTCGACCCGCATGCAGGTGCTTACGGGCAACAACGTGATGATCGCGGGCTTCGTGATCGGCGGATCCACGAGCAAGACCGTGGTGGTGCGCGCGCGCGGGCCTTCGCTCATCCCGTTCGGCATCAGCAACGCCCTCGCCAATCCCACGCTGCAGCTCGTACGCTCTTCGGACTCGGCGGTCCTCGCGACCAACGACGACTGGCAGAGCGCCGGCAACGCCTCGGCCGTCACCGCGAGCGGCTTCGCCCCCTCGAACAGCCTCGAATCGGCGATCCTCATGACGCTGCCGCCGGGCGCGTACACGGCCATCGTGCAGGGCGTCGGCGGGACGACGGGCGTGGGCATCGTCGAGGTCTTCGAGGTCGACGCGCCCGGGGTGCCGCTCATCAACATCTCCACCCGCGGGCAGGTCCTCACGGGCAACAACGTGATGATCGGCGGCTTCGTCGTGCAGGGCAGCGGACCGCAGACCGTCGTGGTGCGCGCGCGCGGTCCCTCCCTCGTGCCGTTCGGCATCACCAATGCGCTCCCCAACCCCACGCTGCAGCTCGTGCGCTCGTCGGACTCGATGGTTCTCGCCACCAACGACGACTGGCAGACGGCCGGCAACGCCGCGGCGATCACCTCGAGCGGATTCGCCCCGTCGAATTCCCTCGAGTCGGCAATCCTCATCACGCTGAACCCGGGAGCGTACACGGCGATCGTGCAGGGCGTAAGTGGCACGGGCGTGGGCATCGTGGAGGTGTTCACGACGCCCTGACGGGATCGGGGAACCGATGGCCCACTGGGGAGGAGGAACGATGCTGGCATGCAACGTTCGGTTGTTCATCAGGTTGATCGCATGCGCGTTGATGCCGACCGCGCTCCTGTCCGCTCGCGCGGAGATCCAGACCGGCACGATATTCGCCGATCCGGCGCTCGCCTACTTCATCGCGGTGAACCCGGCGACGAACCGGGTTTACGTCACGACCTTTGGCGGCTTGACGGTGGCCGATGGGGCGACGAACTCGGTGATCACGCAGATCCCCCTGCCATCGGCGGGCCCGGTCGCGGTCGACGACGTGGCGAACCGGATCTACGTGGGCGACGGCTCCGGCGCCGTCACCGTCGTCGACGGGGCGACGAACGCCACGTCCACGGTCGCGGTGGGCTCGAGTGTGCAGGCCATCGCGGTGAACACCACGACGGGAGAGGCCTACGTGCTCGGTACCGGCCTCGTGGTCGTCGATGGAGCCGCGAATGCGACCTCGACGGTCGCCGTCGGGTCGAGCCCGGTCGCGGCCGCGGTCGATGCGAGCACGAACAAGGTCTATGTCGCCAACGCCGGAGACAACACGGTGACCGTGATCGACGGCGCGACCAAGGCGACCACCACCGTCCCGGTTCCGACCTCGCCGCGGGCGATCGCGGTGAACCCGGCCACGGGCAAGGTGTATGTCGCGCAGGAGGGTGGCGTTTCCGTCATCGACGCGGCGACGCTCGCGACGACGACCGTCCCCGCGGCGGCGATCGCCGGTCCCATGGGCATGGCGGTCAACACCGTGACCAACCGGATCTACGTGGGCGACAACGCCAGCGGGCAATTGCTCGTGATGGATGGCGCGAGCAACGTCCTCGCCTCGATTCCCGGGCTGACGGTCGGAACCGCTGGAAACGCCCCCCATCTGGTGGTCAACGAGGCCGCGAACGTGGTTTACATGCCGGGTACGGGGCCTCCCCACGGGATCTACGCCATCGATGGAGCCACGAATGCGGTCCACGAATTCTCGGCCAGCCCGGTCCTGCAAAATGTCGACCTCGCCCTGAATCCCGCCAACGGAAGCGTCTACAACACGCGCACCCTGGTCGGGGGCGTCGCGGTCTTCGGCCTCGACCCCCGGCTCGGCAACCTTTCGGCGCGAACGAAGGTCCTCACGGGCGACGACGTGACGATCGCCGGCTTCGTGATCGGGGGCACGTCGAGCAAGAAGGTCGTCGTGCGAGCGCGCGGTCCCTCGCTCGGCCCGCTCGGAGTCGCCGGCGTGCTCGCCAATCCCACCCTGAAGCTCGTGCGCTCGTCCGACCAGGCGGTGCTCGCCACCAACGACGACTGGCAGGGTGCGGCGAACGCCTCGCAAATCAGCGCGAGCGGTTTCGCGCCGTCCGATCCGCTCGAGTCGGCCGTCCTGATGACGCTGCCTCCCGGTGCGTATACGGCGATCGAGTCGGGGGCCGCCGGGGGCACCGGCGCAGGCATCATCGAGATCTTCGAAGTCGGCTCCCCGTCGGTGCCGCTCGCCAACCTCTCGGCTCGCGCGCCAGTCCTCACGGGCGGCGACGTGATGATCGGCGGCTTCGTCGTCCAGGGCGGCGGGCCGCAGACGGTCGTGGTGCGCGCGCGCGGTCCCTCGCTGGCGCCCTTCGGCACCGGAAACGCGCTGGCCAATCCGACGCTGCGGCTCGTGCGCTCGTCCGACGCGGCCGTACTGGCGACCAACGACAACTGGCAGAGCGGGTCCAACGCCTCGGCGATCGCGGCCAGCGGGTTCGCACCCCCGGACCCGCTCGAGTCCGCGATCCTCGCCACGCTGAGTCCCGGGGCGTACACCGCCGTCGTGCAGGGCGTGGGCGGGACCACGGGCGTGGGCATGGTCGAGGTGTTCGCCATGCCATAGCCCGGCCGGCTGAGCGCCCGCCGGCTCCGACCGGCGGGATCGCGTGCTGATCTGGCACGGGAACTGCTTGCGCGGTGGCATCAGGGAGCGGACGCGATTCCATGCGCGGTCCACGGCTCCGAAACGGGAGGAAACACCCATGGATCGATTCCGGATCGCGCCGGCGGCGAGGCTCGCCGCACGCGCCCTCGCGGCCCTGTGGCTCGCGCTCGCGGGCCTCCTGGCGGCGAACGCGGCGAGCGTGCTGCCGCTCTACCTCGACCAGGTGATCGACGACGCGCGCCTCGCCTTCGAGGGCACGTGCATCGAGACGCACAGCGCACGCGACCCCGCGAACGGCATGGTCGTCACGTACACGACCTTCGCCGTGCGCGACATGCTCAAGGGCCACGCCGGCACCACGCACACGATCAAGCAGATCGGCGGCTCGCTGCCCGGCGAGGGCCTCGTGTATCGCGTCCCCGGCGTGCCGAAGTTCACCGTCGGCGAGGACTACGTCGTCTTCCTCGCCGGCGTCTCCCGCTCGGGGTTCTCCAGCCCCATCGGCCTGGGCCAGGGAAAGTTCGGCATCCGCTCCGAAGGCGGCATCCGGAAGGTGGGCAACGGCGGCGACTTCCGGGAGCTGACCGCCCGGATGTCGGCCTCGCTGCCGCCGGCCGCCAGGGAAAAGATGCAGCAGGCGGAGCCGGTGCGCGAGATGGACCTCGACCAGTTCAAGCAGCTCGTGCGCGGCCGCGTGACGGGGATCCTGCGATGAGGCGGCTCGCCTTCTGGCGCGTCGTGGTGGCCGCGTGTGGTGTCGCCGTCGCGATCGCCCGGGCGGGAGGGCCGCTCAGCGTCTGCGATCCCGCGAGCGGCAGCTATACCCCGGTGAAGTATCCGGGCGCGGGGGCGGTGACCCTCCACTACGACGGCGGCGGAAACCTGGGCACGCGTCCGGGAGGAAGCGTACGGACGAACTCGCAGGCCGACACGATCGTCGGCGACGCGACCGCGCTCTGGACCGGCGTGCCCACGGCCACGTTCACGTTCTCGCGCGGCTCCGACCTGCCCGTCGACGTCACCGCCGCGAACTACGGCACCTACTATGGCGTGTACAACGACGGCAGGAACCCGGTCATCTACGACGACGACGGCTCGATCATCATCGATGCGCTGGGCGCGGGCAACGAGAACATCGTTCTCGGTTTTGCCGGGTCCGCGTACTCCATCTCGGGCACCACTCCCCGGGTCTGCCAGTACGTCGAGGGCCAGGCGGTGATCAACGGGCACATCGCCGTGAGCGACGCTACCCTCACGAACGTCCTCGCCCACGAGCTGGGCCACCTGATCGGGCTCGATCACACGCAGCTCGACGCGGCCCAGGGCCTGGCGATGTCGAACTATCCGCTCATGTATCCAATCGCCCATCGCACCCTGCCGACGCTGCACGAGGATGATGTCGCGGCGGTGAGCGGGCTCTATCCGGATGCGACGGTCGGCACCACCTACGGCATGCTCGAGGGCGATTTCCAGCTCGCCGACGGGATGACCCGGCTGCTCGGCGCGAACATCTGGGCGAAGGAGAATACATCGGGCAAGGTCTTCAGCGTCGTGTCGGACTACCTGCGCCAGGGCACGGGCTACTTCCGGATGCTCCTGCCGCCCGGCACGTACACGCTCCACGCCGAGGCGGTCCAGACGCGCTTCACCGAGGGATCGAGCGTGGGGCCCTACTCCGAGTCCTCGACCGACCTCTCGTTCCAGGCGCCGCTCTACGCCCTCGGCACGGCGATGGCACCGCTCACGCTGGGCAACGCCAGCCCGATCCCGATCACCATCACGGCAGGGTGCACGGCGAGCGCGACGCTCCGCTTCAACGGGACGGGCGGCGTCAGCGGCAACTGCACGGGCACGCTGCCGGATCCGCCCCGGCTGACCAACCTCTCGACCCGCATGCAGGTGCTCACGGGCAACGACGTGATGATCGGGGGCTTCATCGTGGGCGGCTCGAGCAGCAAGACCGTCGTGGTGCGCGCCCGCGGCCCCTCGCTCGTTCCCTTCGGCATCGCCAACGCGCTCGCGAACCCGACGCTTCAGCTCGTCCGCTCGTCCGACTCGACCGTGCTCGCCACCAACGACGACTGGCAGGGCGCTCCGAACGCCTCGGCGATCACCGCGAGCGGCTTCGCGCCGTCGAACGCGCTCGAATCCGCCATCCTGATGACGCTGCCGCCGGGCGGGTACACCGCCATTGTCCACGGCACCGCAGGCGGCACGGGCGTGGGCATCGTCGAGGTCTTCGAGGTGGATGCCCTCGACGTGCCGCTCCTGAATATCTCCACGCGGGGACAGGTGCGCACGGGCAACGACGTGATGATCGGCGGCTTCGTCGTGCAGGGCTCGGCACCGCAGACCGTCATGGTGCGCGCGCGGGGCCCCTCCCTGGTTCCCTTCGGCATCCCGAACGCGTTGGCCAACCCCGTGCTGCGGCTCGTGCGCTCCTCGGATTCGACCGTGCTGGCCACCAACGACGACTGGCAGTCGGCGAGCAACGTCGCGGCGATCACGCAGAGCGGCTTCGCGCCGTCGAACCCGCTCGAGTCGGCCATCCTGATCACGCTCGACCCCGGCGCCTATACGGCGATCGTGAGCGGGGCCGGCGGCACGACCGGCGTGGGCATCGTCGAGGTGTTCACCGAGTAAGCCGCGGTTCCTCGCCGGCGTCGCCCGGCCGTCGCCGCATGGCGACGGCTCGACCCTCCCTATCCCGGGCTTTCGCCCGGAAATGGCCGTTTCGCGGCATGCATTCCCGCGTGTCGTCGTTCCTCGCAGACGCTTGTAGCTGCGAATCGGACGCACCTGGCGGTCGTCCTACAGCCATGTGGCCTTTCAGCCGCTGCGCCCGGCATCACGCGCTACAGCGGCTCCCCCGCCGGGCCGCGTTTCATCAATTTAAATAGTGGAACCAAAAGGACTATTTCTCCCGGGCACGGCTCCTGCTACGGTGCGACGGTTCATTGCAGCGTGTAGGAGAAATCCTTCGTGCCGATCATCCGCCGGACTACAAGCCGTTTGCTGTCCCTCCTATTGCCTCTGGGGGCCGCTTCGGCTTTGCCCGCGCACGCGCTCGACGCCATCGGAGTTCGCGCCGTGCCGACCTACGAGGCAGTGGGCCTCTACTGGGACAACCCGGGTGCGGGCTCGAACGGCTGCGACGTGCGCTTCCGGGTGCAGGGCACGAGCGCCTGGCGGCAGGGGCTCGCGCTCTGGTACGACGCCGCCTCGAGCCAGTGCCGCGGCTCGCTCGTGGACCTCGCGCCCGGCACCCCCTACGAGGCGCAGCTCGGCGTGAACGGCGCCTTCGCGAAATCGATCGCGTTCACCACGTGGCCGAACAGCGTGCCGGTCGCGCAGACGATCAAGGTGCCCAGCGGCACGGCGACGCTCGACATCACCGCCGGCGGCAGTCCCTCCGGCTACGTGGTCTACGACGGCACGGGCTCGACGCTCGATGCGCGCAACGGCGCCCCGAGCAACATCACCGTGAACGCGTCCTACGTCGTGGTGCGGGGCTTCACGCTGCGGGGCGCGCAGAAGGACGCGATCCTCATCGATCCCAACCAGCACGACGTCGTGATCGAGGACAACGACATCAGCGGCTGGGGACGCACGCGGGACGGCACCTGGGGCGCCGACATGGATTCGGGCATCCGCGCGATCTGCCGCAACGAGGAGCTCACCCGCGTCACGATCCAGAGGAACCGCATCCACGACCCGCGCTACCCGGCCAACTCCTGGGCGGTGGCGCACCCGGCGGGGCCCCAGGGCATCACGTTCAGCTATTGCGGCGGGAACCACGTCTTCCGCTGGAACGAGATCTACAGCGCGAAGAACCACTTCAACGACGGGATGGGCGGCGAGGACAACTTCTCGACCTCGGGATTCCCCAACGCCGACAGCGACGTGTACGGCAACCGCGTCGAGATGGCGTGGGACGACGGGCTCGAGATCGAGGGCGGGGACCGCAACGTGCGCGTCTGGGGCAACTACGTCGACCGTACCGCCACCGCGATCGCGAGCACGGTCGACGCCGTGGGTCCGCTCTACATCTTCCGCAACGTCTGGAACCGCAACCAGTTCATCGAGGGGGCGGGTTGCGACTCCGACCAGAAGCAGCCGATGTTCAAGTCGGGCTCGTCGGCCGATTTCGGCAGCGGCAGGCGCTACCTCTTCCACAACACGATGCTGCAGGCGCAGCAGGCCGGCTGCCAGTACGGGCTGGGCGGCGGGGCAGGCGTGGGCGGCACGGGCAGCACGCAGCTCGTGCGCAACACCGTGTCGATGAACAACATCTACCAGGTATGGAAGGCCAACGGCGCCTTCTACCAGCTGGGAAGCGACGTCACCTTCCGCAACGACATGACCAACGCCGCCTCCTCCCCGGAGGTGGCCGGCATCGTCGCGACGCCGCAGTACGCGCCGAACAACGGCTGGCAGAGCGGTCCGGGCGGCCTGTACCAGCTCGCCGCGGGCACGCCGGGCTACGACCAGGGCGTGCGCATCCCCAATTTCAACGACGGCTACCTGGGCAACGCGCCGGACGTGGGTGCGGCCGAGGGCGGCGCGGCGGCGATGAAATTCGGGCTCGCCGCGGCGAGCGCCACGCCCGACACGGCCGGCACCTCGGGCACCGGTACGACCACGACGACCACGACGAGCGGCTCGGGATCGACGGGCGGCAGCGGCGGCGGGACCGGCGGGGCGACCGGCACCCAGCCGGTCTCGGCGGCCCTCGATTCCTCGTCGTACACCATCGCGGCGGGACAGGCCGTCACCTTCACCGCGATGATCCGCGGCAGCTACGGCGCGCCCACGGGAAGCGCGAGCTTCCAGGACAGCGGCGTGCCGCTTGCCGGCTGCTCTGCGGTCGCGCTCGCGTCGGGCACGGCCCTTTGCACGACCTCGTCGCTCTCGGGCGGCACGCACCACGTGAGCGCGGTCTACTCCGGCGATGCCACCTACGGCCCCGGGGTGGCGGGCCCGATCACCGAGACGGTCGGCGCAAGCCCGACGGCGGGCGGCGGGTCGCCGGCGGCGGGGCGCCTCGCGAACCTCTCCACGCGCATGGGCGTGCTTACGGGCAACGACGTGATGATCGGCGGGTTCGTGGTGGGCGGCACGACGGGCAAGACGCTCGTGGTGCGGGCTCGCGGCCCCTCGCTCGCCGCGTTCGGCGTCGCCAATGCCCTCGGCAATCCCACCCTCCGGCTCGTGCGCTCCTCCGACCAGGCCACGGTCGCGACCAACGACGACTGGCAAAGCGCCTCCAACGCCGCCCAGGTCTCCGCCAGCGGCTTCGCCCCCTCGGACTCGCGCGAGTCGGCCATCCTCGTCACGCTGCCGCCCGGGGCCTACACCGCCGTGGTGAGCGGCGCCGGCGGCACGAGCGGGGTCGGCATGGTCGAGGTCTTCGAGGTCGACCATGCGGACGCGCCGATCGCCAACATGTCCACGCGCGGACGCGTGCGCACCGGCGACGACGTGATGATCGGCGGCTTCGTGGTGCAGGGAACCAGCGCGCAGACCGTCCTCGTCCGGGCGCGCGGGCCGTCCCTTTCGGCCTTCGGGATCTCGAGTCCGCTGTCCAACCCGACACTCACCGTCGTGCGCTCCTCGGACCAGGCGGTCGTGGCCACCAACGACGACTGGGGGAGCGCCTCGAACGCTTCCGAGATCGTGGCGAGCGGTCTTGCACCCTCGGACGCCCGGGAATCGGCGGTGCTCGTGACCCTCCCGCCCGGTGCCTACACCGCCGTCGTGAACGGGGCGTCGAACACGGCCGGGGTGGCGATCGTCGAGGTGTTCGCCCGCTGAGCGCGTGCGCCGCGGCCGGGCCCCGTACAATCCGGCAATCGGATTGGCGGGTGGCCGGTGATGGGAGCGGGAGCTAAGGACGATGTCGTCGCCACGGTCGTGAACTTCAACACGGCCGAGCTCACGGGCGAGTGCGTGCGCTCCCTGGCCGGCGCCGGCTTCGGCCGGATCCTCGTGCTCGACAATGCGTCCTCGGCAGCGGATCTCGAGCGGCTCGCGAAGGCGGTGGACGCCCTCGGCCCCGCCGTGCGCCTCATCCGCTCCGATCGCAACCTCGGCTTCGCCTCGGGCAGCAACGCCCTCGTCGAAGAGGCCTTGCGCGATCCCGCGTGCCAGCGGGTGCTCCTGCTCAACAGCGACGCGGTCGTCGATGCCCGCGGCGTCGGCGCGTGCCTGGAGGCGATGACGGCCGGTGGTCACGACCTCATGGGAGGCCGCATGCTCAAGCCGGGCGCGGCGGGCGAGGAGGGCGTCGATTCCCTCGGCATCGCGCTCTACAAGTCGCTCCTCGCTTCGAACCGCAAGTCCGTCGCCGACGCGTACCTCGGGCCGACCGGCGGCTTCGCGGTGTACTCGCGCCGATTCCTGCAGGAGGTGACGCGCCTGCACGGCCATGTCTTCGACCCTGCGTACTTCTGCTATGCCGAGGACACCGACCTTTGCGTGCGGGCGCGGCTCCTCGGCGTGTCGATCGGCTATACCGACGCCACCGTCGGGTTCCACCATGGCCAGTCGAGCAACTCCGGGGTGTACGACGATTTCATCCTGTACCACGGCATCCGCAACTCCATCTGGATGGTCGCGAAGTCGATGCCGTTCTGGGTGCTGGTGCGCCACCTTCCGTGGGTGGTGCTGCTTCACGCGGGCATCGTCCTGCGCCACACGCTGCAGGGGCGCGTGCGCACGCTGGGCCGGCTCTACCGCGACGCCGTGGCGGGCCTTCCCCGCGTGTTGCGCGAGCGCCGCGTCGTGCAGGCGAGCCGCCGCGTCGGCCTCGCCGAGTTCCGCTCGCACATCGACGCCCACTTCTACGAGCCGCGTTTCGTGAAGGACGCGTTGCGCGACCTCGTTCGCGCCGCGGAAGCGCGAGGCGGGGCGCCCCGAAACGGGTGAAGAACAAAAGAAGGGCCCGGGTTGCCCCGGGCCCGATGGGCCTGCCGCTTGTCGGACCCGCTACTGCGTGAATACCTCGACGAGGCCCACGCCGGTGGTGTTGCCGACGCCGCTCACGATGGCGGTGTAGCCCCCGGGCGGCAGGGTCACGAGGATCGCCGACTCGCGCGAGTCCGAGGGCGCGAAGCCGCTGGCGGAGATCTGGCTCGCGTTGGAGGCGCTTTGCCAGTCGTCGTTGGTGGCCACCACGCTCTGGTCGGACGAGCGCACGATCTGCAGCGTCGGATTGGCCAGCGGGTTGGCCACGCCGAAGGCGGCGAGCGAGGGCCCGCGGGCGCGCACGATCACCGTCTGCGATCCGCTGCCCTGCACCACGAACCCGCCGATCATCACGTTGTTGCCGGTGAGGACCTGCCCGCGCGTGGAGATGTTGGCGAGCGGGATCTCGGGGTGGTCGACCTCGAAGACCTCGACGATGCCCACGCCGGTCGTCCCGCCCACGCCGCTGACGATCGCGGTGTAGGCCCCGGGCGGCAGGGTCACGAGGATGGCCGACTCGCGCGCATCCGAGGGCGCGAAGCCGCTGGCGGTGATGTCGCCGGCGTTGGAGGCGCTGCCCCAGTCGTCGTTGGTGGCCACCACGCTCTGGTCGGAGGAGCGCACGAGCTGCAGCGTCGGGTTGGCGAGCGCGTTGCTGATGCCGAAGGCGGCGAGCGAGGGTCCGCGGGCGCGCACGACGACGGTCTTGCTGCTCGAGCCGCCGACGATGAAGCCGCCGATCAGCACGTTCTCGCCGGTGAGCACCTGCATGCGCGTCGACAGGTTCGTGAGGCGCACGGGATCGGAGGTGGCCGCCGTGAACGTGGCGGTGACGGAGGTGCTCGCGCTCATCGTCACGGTGCAGGCTGCGGTGCCCGAGCAGCCGCCGCCGGACCAGCCGGCGAAGGTCGAGCCCGAGTCGGCCGCCGCCGAGAGGGTGACCGAGGTGCCGGAGGTGAAGGAGGCCGAGCAGGTGGCGCCGCAGTTGATGCCGGCGGGGGCGGAGGTGACGGTGCCCGAGCCGGTGCCGCTTTTCGTGACCGTCAAGGCGAAGGTCGCCACGTCCTGCACGGTCTGCGTGAGGGTGTTCGAGGTCGCGGCGTTGTAGGCCGCGTCACCCGAGTAGGTCGCGCTGATGGCGTGGCTGCCCTGGTGAAGCGACGAGGTGGCGCAGGTGGCACCCCCGGCGGTCAGCGCCACGCTGGCGCAGCCCGAGATCGCGCTCGTCCCGTCGAGGAAGGAGACCGTCCCGGTGGGCGTCCCCACGGCTCCGCTCACCGACACGCTGAAGGTCACGCTCTGCCCCGTCGTGGACGGATTGCGCGAGGAGGAGAGCGAGGCGGTCGCGGTGGACTTCGGCGTGCTGCCGCCGTCGCCCGTGAAGATCGCCGTGGCGAGGAGGTTGGTGCCGTCGCCCGCGACCCAGAACTTGCCATCCGAGCGCAGCTGGATCGAGTAGCCGACATCCGCCCCGGCGTTGATCGGCTGGTAGACCGTGCCGCTCGTGCCGAAGGTGGTGTCGAGCGTGCCGTCGGCGAGGTACTGCACGAGCGCGAAGCCGTCCGCCGTGAGGCCGGAACCGACGATCTTGCCGCTCGGCAGGATCGCGACCGAGAAGAGGCGATTGTGGTTGCCGGCGTCGGTCGTCACGATGCCGCCGCTGCCGAATGTGCCGTCGAGCGTGCCGTTGGCGGCGTAGCGCGCGACCAGGAAGTCGTCCGTGGTGCCCGACGGGTTGAACCACTGGCCGCCGACCACGATCTTGCCGTCGGACTGCAGCGCGACCGCGTTCCCGTTCGACGTGGTCGTGCCCACGGAGGTGGTCGCCACCCCGCCGGTGCCGAAGCCCGTGTCGACCGAGCCGTCGGTGTTGAGGCGCGTGAGCATCACGCTGTCCTGCGAGCTCGAGACGTTGCCGTCGCCCACGCCCACGATCCTGCCGTCGCCCTGGATGGCGATCGCGTTCACCTGGTCGTTGCCGGTGCTCATCGCGACGAACACCTTGCCCGTGCCGCCGAAGCCGGTATCGAGCGAGCCGTCGGTGTTGAAGCGCACGAACATCGCATCGAGGAAGCTGCCGTTCTGTCCCCGGCCGCCCACGACGATCTTGCCGTCGCCCTGGATGGCCACCGCGTTCGCCTCCTCGGTGGGCGAGGCGAGCGTGACGAATACCGTTCCGGTTCCGCCGAAGCTGGTGTCGAGCGTGCCGTCCAGGAGCAGCCGGCTCACGGCGACCCGATGGGCGGGCGTTGCGCTGAAGCTTGCGTCCGCCCAGCCCGCGACGACGATCTTGCCGTCGGGCTGGATCGCCACCGCGTTCGCCTGTTCCGGACCGAGCGCCACCCAGCCGCCGCTGCCGAAGGCGGTGTCGAGCGAGCCGTCGGCGAGGTAGCGCGCCACCACGGTGGACGTCACCGACGGGGAGGTCGGCGTCGGCCTTTCGATCCCGGCGACGACGAGCTTGCCGTCGGACTGCAGGGCGCTCGCGCGCCCGGCGCTTTGCTTGCTGCCGGCGTCGGCGAGCACCGAGCCCGAGGTACCGAAGCCGCCGTCGAGGGCGCCCCCGGCGGTAAAGCCGGCGAGGAGCGCCTCGTGCGCGCTGCTGGTGCCGCCGGTGCCTGCGACCACGATGCGGCCGCTCGAGAGGACGGCCACGTCGTTGCCTTCATCCGACGTGCTGGTGAACTGCTGCAACGTCACGCCGCTGGTGCCGAACCCGGTGTCGTTGCTGCCGTTCGCGTTGAAGCGCGCGACGGCGACGGCGGGCCCGCTGCCGGTGCCCGCGACGACGATCTTGCCGTCGCCCTGCACGGCCAGGCCGTTCGCCAGCGCGCCGCCCCCCACGCCCTGCTGCGCAAAGCCGCCCGCGCCGAACGTCGTGTCGAGCGCGCCGGAGGCCGTGAGACGCGCGACCTCGAATGCGCTGCCGCCGGGGACTTCGCCGGCGACGAGGATGTCGCCGTTGCCGAGGATCGCGAGGTCGCGTGCGCCCGCCATGCTGGTGGACGAGAAGGTCCCGCCGCTCGCGAAGCCGGTGTCGAGGCTGCCGTCGGGGTTGTAGCGGCGCACCACGATCGCCGAGGCGCCGTCGGAGCCCGCGGCCACGATCTTGCCGTCGGGCTGGACGGCAAGGGCGTTGATCTGCTGGTCGTTCGTGCCCGCCGCCGCGATCACCGCACCGCCCGAGCCGAATCCGGTGTCGAGGAGCGGCGTGTCCGCATCGTAGCGCGCGATGGTGAAGACCTTCTTGCCGCCGGAGATCGACCATCCGCCCAGCAGGATCTTGTCGTCGGCCTGCAGCGCCATGGCGTAGGCCGCCGAATCCGTGCCGATCTCGGTGACGGCACCGCCGCCGCCGAAGGTGAGGTCGAGGCTGCCGTCCGAATTGAAGCGCGCGAGGCCGAAGCGGCTCTTGTCGCTCACGGCGAAGCCGCCGACCACGACCTTGCCGCTCGATTGCACCGCGATGCCGTGGGCTTCGGCGTTGCCCGGCCCGAGCCACTCGAGCCGCGTGCCGGCCTCGCCGAACGTCGTGTCGATCGTGCCGTTGGCGCTGTAGCGGGTAATGGCGAACTGCTGGGTGCCGAAGTACGCATAACCGGCCGCGAGGATCTTGCCGTCGGACTGCACGGTCATCGCGAGGGCCTTGTTGTCGCCCCCGGGGATCGTCAGAAGGCTCTTCTGCTCGAGCGCGCCCGGCCCCGCCAGCGAGGAGGACGAGAAGAAGACCGCGAGGATGCAGGCGAGGAAGAAGAAGATTCGCTGGACGAAGGCAAGGCGCGAACGCATGGGGAAAGGCTCCTGGGTAGCTGACAAGTGCTCCTCCCCCATTCGCACGTCGATGGCGGAGGAATGACGACATCTTCGTCATGTCCCGTCGAAAGTTCTGTCGGCTCCCGGGCGGGCGCTTGTCGGCGACTCCTGGAACGCTCTGTAGGACCGGCGATGACGTCGGGGGACGGCGACCGCGCGTTGCGGCTACGGGCTGCAGGCGTCCGATAAACGTTTCGCCGGCGGCGCCACAGGTGCCCGGCCCGCTACCGGGGGAAGACCTCGACGAGGCCTACGCCGGTGGTGTTGCCGACGCCGCTCACGATGGCGGTGTAGCCCCCGGGCGGCAGGGTCACGAGGATCGCCGACTCTCGCGAGTCCGAGGGCGCGAAGCCGCTGGCGGAGATCTGGCTCGCGTTGGAGGCGCTTTGCCAGTCGTCGTTGGTGGCCACCACGCTCTGGTCGGACGAGCGCACGATCTGCAGCGTCGGATTGGCCAGCGGGTTGGCCACGCCGAAGGCGGCGAGCGAGGGCCCGCGGGCGCGCACGATCACCGTCTGCGATCCGCTGCCCTGCACCACGAACCCGCCGATCATCACGTTGTTGCCGGTGAGGACCTGCCCGCGCGTGGAGATGTTGGCGAGCGGGATCTCGGGGTGGTCGACCTCGAAGACCTCGACGATGCCCACGCCGGTCGTCCCGCCCACGCCGCTGACGATCGCGGTGTAGGCCCCGGGCGGGAGCGTCACCAGGATGGCCGACTCGCGCGAGTCCGAGGGCGCGAAGCCGCTGGCGGTGATGTCGCCGGCGTTGGAGGCGCTGCCCCAGTCGTCGTTGGTGGCCACCACGCTCTGGTCGGAGGAGCGCACGAGCTGCAGCGTCGGGTTGGCGAGCGCGTTGCTGATGCCGAAGGCGGCGAGCGAGGGTCCGCGGGCGCGCACGACGACGGTCTTGCTGCTCGAGCCGCCGACGATGAAGCCGCCGATCAGCACGTTCTCGCCGGTGAGCACCTGCATGCGCGTCGACAGGTTCGTGAGGCGCACGGGCTCGGTGGTGGCCGCGTCGAACGTGGCGTCGACGCTTTGGGCCGCGCTCATCGTGACGGTGCAGCTTCCGGTGCCCGAGCAGCCGCCGCCGGACCAGCCGGCGAAGGTCGAGCCCGAGTCGGCCGCCGCCGAGAGGGTGACCGAGGTGCCGGAGGTGAAGGAGGCCGAGCAGGTGGCGCCGCAGTTGATGCCGGCGGGGGCGGAGGTGACGGTGCCCGAACCCGTGCCGCCCTTGGCGACGGTGAGGGTGAACTGCGCGGGGGCCGACTGCACCGTCTGCGTCACGGTGTTCGAGGTGGCGGCGTTGTAGGCCGCATCGCCGGAATAGCTCGCGCGGATGGCGTGGCTGCCCGCCCCGAGGGAGGAGGTGGTGCACGAGGCCGACCCGGCGGACAGGGCGACCGTCGAGCAGCCGGAGATCGCGCTCGCGCCATCGAGGAAGTCCACGGTGCCGGAAGGCGTTCCCGCGCTGCCGGTCACGACGAGCGCAAAGGTCAGGCTCTGCCCGGCAGTCGACGGATTCGCGGACGAGGAGAGGGAAGCCGTCGCCGTCGCCTTCGGCGCGTTCACGGACTGGGCCAGGGCGCTCGACGTCGCGGTCTGGTACGCGCCGTCCCCCGAATAGTCCGCGAAGATCGAATGCGTGCCGACGGCGAGGCTCGCCGTGGCGCAGGAGGCGGCCCCCGAGGAAACCGGCACGGCGGTGCAGAGCGCGCTCCCGCCGTCGCGGAACGTCACCGTGCCCGTCGGCGGTGCGGCCGAGCCGGCGACGGTCGCGGTGAAGGTCACGCTCTGCCCGGCGAGCGACGGATTCGCCGACGACGAGAGCGACACGGCCGGGTCGGCCTTGGGCGGGTCGACCGACTGGTCGAGGCGGGCCGAGGTGGCGGCGTTGTAGCTCGAGTCGCCCGAGTACTGCGCCGTGATCGCATGGGAGCCGGAGGCGAGTGCCGACGTGGTGCACGACGCCGAGCCGCCCGAGAGCGCGACCGACGAGCAAATCGCGGTGCTTGCGTCCAGGAACGCGACGCTACCCGTCGCCGTGCCCTTCGACCCGGCCACGCTCGCGGTGAAGGTCACCGGCGCGCCGAACGCCACCGGGTTCGCGGAAGATGCGAGCGAGACGGTGGGATCGACCTTCGGCACCTCGACCGTGAACGCGTACGCGGCAAGCTGCCCCAGCAGCGGAACGCTCTGCGGCCCGGTCGCGAGCGGGGCGTCCTGCCCGTCGGCGGCGAAGGCGTACAGCGTGTGGCTGCCGGCATCGAGGTCGGTGAAGGCGGCGGTGAACGGACCGCTGCCCGAGGCGAGACTCCACGGACCGGCGAGCGTATCCAGCCGGTAGTACACGCGCGAGGCGGGCAGGGCGGTGGGGGAGAAGCCGCTCGCCGCGTCGATCGTCGTGCTCCCCGTGGGCGTCGTCGTGTCGTCGGTGAACGGCGCGATGGTGGCGGTCAGCGCAACGGCATGCGGGGCGCCGCCCGTGTCCTCGAAGCGGTCGAGGACCGAATCGTAGACGTAGGCGGTATGCGAGATCGGGTTCACGCCGATCCCCGACGTGCCGGCGGGGATCGATGCCGTGGCCACCACCGTGTCGGTGTCGCCGTCGATGACGTCCAGGGTGCCGAGGGAACTCGCCGCGTAGATCCGGTTGGTCGCGTAATCGATGCCCAGCGCGACGCTGCCGGTGCCGTCGCCGGAGATCGGCACGTAGGTGAGGGCGTTCGAGGCGCCGTCGATCACGATCACCTCGGTCGCGAAGGCCGCGTAGGCCTTGTTCGAGACCGGGTTCACGACGACCGCCTGGGGCTGCTGGGCGTGCCCGGAAAGCACCGCGGGGAAGACGGCGGTGTTGTCGGAGCCGTCGATCACCACGATCGGCCCCCGGGAATCCTCGGTGATCGCGTACACCTTGTTCGTGGCGGGGTTCGCCGCGATCGCGTACGGGTGCGAGAAGACCGGGATGGAGACGGTGGACGGGAAGTCGTTCGACGGGTCGAAGGCGCCGCTGATAACGCGCACGTCGCCCGTGCCGTAGTGCGCCACGTAGATCGTGTGCGTTGCCGGGTTCACGGCGAGCGCGTTGGGCTGGAACGAGCCGGTCGCGACGGTGTACCAGGTGTCGGTGTTCCCGTTGAAGTACGTCACCTCGTCGCTGCCGAGGCCGGTCATCCGGACCACGTAGACGACGTTCGTGAGCGGATCGATCGTGATCGGGCCCATCGAACCAATCGCATGCGTGCCCAGCAGGGAGTCGGTCGCCCCGTCGATCACGGACAGGGTCGCGTCGGTCGCATTGTCGACGTACACGCGGTTGGTGACCGGGTTCACGGCGATGAACGAGGGGCCCGCGCCCACCGCGATCGACTTGCTCGTCCCCGCCGCGATGTCGTACGCCGTCACGGCGTTCGCGGCCGTGTCCGTCACGTAGACCTTGTCGGTCAGCGGATTGACCGCGATCTTGGCCGGGGGCGTGGGCGGAAGGGACGCGGTCTGGGCGAACGCCGGGCAGGCGAGCAAGGCGAGCAGCCAGAGCGTCGCCGCGAGGAACCGGAAACTGCGCATCGCGAATCGGGAATGTGGTGGATCGACGACCATCGTCGTCGAAGCTCGCGGACATTTCTGTCGGCCAGCCCTCGCCCTCGTGTCGGAACGCCCGCCCAGCGGCTGTAGGAAGCGCGGAGACGTTTCCGGGCGGCGACGGGCGGCCCCTGCACGGTGGGCGGACCACCCCCAGGGGACGGGCCGGCAGTAGCCGTTGCGGCTAGCGATCCCGGGGA
Organism: uncultured beta proteobacterium; assembly: GCA_963741815.1. GTDB lineage: Bacteria > Pseudomonadota > Gammaproteobacteria > Burkholderiales > Usitatibacteraceae > Usitatibacter. The sequence goes on along the minus strand of CAVUJI010000001.1, from coordinate 439,784 downwards.
GGGATCAGGGCGCCTCGTCGCGACCCGGCAACGGCGCCTCGGTGTGCATGAGAGCGATACGCTGGTTCAGCCTGCGGATGTCCCGGCGCATCTTGGTGAGCGCGATGTCCGCGAAGAGCGCCTTCACGACGAGCACCACGATCGCCCCGAGGAGCAGCAGCGTGGGCGGATAGGCGATGCCGAGCAGGCCGCCGATGGCGTCGATGAGCCGGGGCCAGATGGCGAAGGCGAGCGAGAGGAACGCGACGACGATCCAGAACAGGCCCTGCCGGATGTAGATGTGGTCGCGCCGGACGAGGTAGAGGATCGCCGCGGCGAGTCCCACCCCGATCACGAGAACGGTGTAGTGATAGTCTTTCATCGGCTCAACCGGCGGCGCGGGGGCGTCTTCTTCTCGAAGGCTGGTTCCAGCGGGCGAGGCACAGCAGCGAGGTCTCGGCCATGTAGCGCGCCACGGTCCACCACGAGGAGAAGACCCGCGAGGCGCCGTCCCGGCGCGGGTTCATCGCCACGGGGATCTCGGCGATCCGCAGGTCCGCGTGGCGCAGGAGCAGGAGAACGCCGAGGTCCTGATAGTCTAGCAAAGTGGCCTCTTCCCGCACGAGCAGGCGGCACGCCCTCGCGTTGTAGTAGCGGAAGCCCGACGTGAGGTCGTCGAACTCGAAGCCGGTGAGGAAGCGGAAGTAGGCCCACGCGAGGTGGCGCAGGCGGCTTCCCCGGGTGGGGCAGGCGGCGATCACGACGTCGCTGCCGCGGTTGCCGGCCTCGAGCAGGCGCGGCAGGTACATCGGCTCGTGCTGCCCGTCGGCGTCCATCGTGACCACGGCGGAATAGCCGTGCCGCACCGCATAGCGGATCCCGGTCTGGATCGCGCCCCACGCGCCCTGCCACAGCGGCGCGCTCACCACCTTCGCTCCGCACAGGCGCGCAACCGAGGTCGTCTCGTCGGTGCTGCCGTCGTCGACCACCAGCACGTCGACCGCGCCCTGGGCCCGCACCATGTCGATCACCGAGCCGATGCACGCGGCCTCGTTCAGCGCGGGGATCACGACGAGGAGGCGGTCGGACAGGGGAAGGACCTCGGGATGGTCCTCGGGGGCGTCCCAGGCGCCGCTGTGCGAGAGGTCGGCCTCGATGTTCCGCTCCACCTCGAGCGAGGCCTTGCGGTACACGTCGTACACGAGCCGTTCGATGCGCTCGATGCCGAATTCGCGCGCGTAACGCTGGTGGCCGAGGTGTCCCATCGTCTGCAGGCGGGAAGCGGGGGCCGCGGCGAGCGCCTGGATCGCCGCGCGCCATGCGGGCACGTCGTCGGGGGGCACGAGCACCGCGTTCTGGCCGCCGCGCGCCACCCAGTTCACGCCGCTTCCGGGGAGCTCGCTCGCGAGGAGCGGGCGCCCGTAGCGCATCGCTTCCATGAGCACGATCCCGAACGCTTCCGTGCGCTCGCGGGACGGCAGGCAGAACACGTCGCAGGAGGCGAGGAGCCGGCGCACCGTCGCGTCGTCCGCCGCGCCGAGGAGGCGCGCGGGCGCCAGACCCGCGGCGTCGGCGAGGATGCGCTCGAGGCCGTCCCGTTCCTCGCCCTCGCCCACCACGAGGAGCTGGACACCCGCGAGCCCCGTGACCGCCCGCAGCAGCGTATCGAACCCCTTGTAGTACGTGAGCCGCCCCACGGCGAGCAGCCGCAGCCCCTCGCCGTGCCAGAGCGCGTCGCCCTCGTGCCGCTCCACGGCGGGCAGGCGGCGGGCATCGACGCCGAGCGGCACGACATGGCACTTGTGCTCCCAGGCGCGCAGGGGCCGGCTCGCCTGCAGATAGGCGTGCGAGGTCACGATGATCGCCCCCGCCCGCTCGAGCAGCGCCCGCTCGAAGATGCGGTAGTGCGGATAGGCGAGGCGCAGCGCGCGCTGCGAGACCTCGACGTCGGAGTGCCAGTGCACCACCCAGGGGATCCGCCGCGCCGCAGGCAGCAGGAGCGCCCAGAACGCGCCGAGGTTCGGCGCATGGAAGTGCAGCACCTGGGGCCGGTAGCGGCGGATCGCGCGCGCCAGCCAGAACGGGAAGGCGGGGCTGATGGGCGCGAAGAGCAGGCGCACCCAGACCGGGCATCGCATGACCCACGGCGGATCGCCGGCCGCGTCCCCGCGCCCGGCCGAGTGCACGAGCACGGCCACCTCATGGCCGGCGTCGCGCTGTGCGGCCACGAGGTCCGCCAGGAACCGCTCCATGCCGCCGGGCACGGGCGGATAGTACTTTCCGACGTGGAGGACGCGCATCGCTATCGGGGCATCGCCAGGATCTTCTCGCGCCACGCGCGCAGGTTGGGATTCTCGCCGCCCAGGCGGATCGCCGCGTCGATGTCGGCGAGTGCCTCGGCCTTGCGACCCAGCTCGTAGTTCGCGAGCGCACGCGCATAGTACGCTGGCGCGCCGCCCCTGCCGCCCGCGAAGAGCGGATCCAGCACCTCGCGCGCGCGCCCCGGCTGCTTGCCCATCACGTACGCCATCCCGAGGAGGTAGCGCGCCTGCGCATGGCCGGGCGCGATGGCGAGCAGGCGCTGCAGGGCGGCGATCGCCTCGGCGCGGTGGCCGGTCCGCATGCCCACGCGGCCCAGCGCGAGCAGGGCGAGCTCGCGCGTGGGCGACGAGGGGTCGCGCGCGAGCGTGGCCTGCAGCTCGCCGTAGGCTTCCTCGAGCCGGCCCAGGCGCTCCAGCGCGAGCGCGCGCTGGAAGTGCAGGTTGAAGAGGTCGTAGCCCTGCCCGCGCGCCGCGTCGAATGCCGCGAGCGCTTCCTCCTGCCGGCCCCGGGCGGACAGGACCGAGCCCTTGTTCACCATCCCCATGCCCTGGTCGCCGAGGGCGGCGGAGGACTCGAAGTCGCGCAGGGCGAGCGCGAACCGGTCCTGGTCGACGTACGCGGCGCCGCGATTGAGGTAGGGGAACCAGCGCCCGACCGAGCGCGGGTCGCTGGGCAGCTTCTGGATGGCATCGCTCCAGGCGCTCTCCTTCGTGCCCAGGGACAGCACCCGGTCGAGCGCCTGCCAGGCGAGCAGTGCGCCGATCACGAGTCCCAGCGGCAGGAGCACGCGCCAGGAGGGCCCGTGCACGAGGATGAAGACGATGCCCGGCACGCCGATCGCCCAGAGGTAGCTGCGGTAGAGCACGAACGGGTCCTGCACCCACACCGTCGCGAACTCGGTGGGGAAGAGCAGGGCGGGGAAGAGGAGCGAGATGCCGAGGAGCGCGCGCCAGTCCCGGTAGCGCAACAGCAGGTAGAAGCCGCCCCCGAGGATCGCCAGGTAGCCCACGACGCCGAGCGCCTGCGGAAAGGTGAGGAACGTCACGGGGAACGGCGGGCGCAGGTTGATCGACATCCAGCCGGAATAGGGAATCAGCCAGTCGATCCCGTAGCGGAAGAAGAGGTACGCCTCGTTGAGGATGCTGAGCGGGTAGGCGCGCTTCGGCGCGGCGGGATCGAGCTGCGCGAGCTGCGCGAGATAGACGTGCGAGTACTCGTCGAACGGCTTGCCGAGGATCCCGCGGTAGTGCAGGAAGAGTATCCCCGCGGCGAGCGCGACGAGCAGCGCACCGGCGAGGGAGAGGATCGCCAGGCGGCGCGCGCCGGGACGCGCCACCAGCACGTAGAGCGGCAGCGCCGCGAGCGGCATGAGGACCGCGTACTCCTTCGACATGACGGCGAGCGCGTAGCACGCGAGCGCGGCCCCGTGCAGCCACCATCGGCGCCGGCGCAACCCGACGGCGAAGAGCCAAAGCCCCAGCACGCAGAAGAGCGTGGCCATGACGATGGAGCGCTGGATGAGGTAGCCCACGGCGTAGACCGCCGCCGGGTTCAGCGCGAAGAACCCGATCGCGATGCCGAGTGCCGGGGACGCGGCGTAGGGCGGCTCGTCGGCGGGTGCGACGATGTGGCGGAGGATCTCGCGGTACAGCGCCCACAGCGCGAGCACGACGCCCAGGTGCAGCGCCAGGTTGACCAGTCGCTGCTTCCACCAGCCGTCGCCCAGCAGCGCATGCACCCACACGAAGCTGCCGTAGGAAAGCATCCGCACGTGGGCGTGGAGCGAGGCGTACTGGGAGAAGAGCCCGTCCGTGAGGAACGCATCGTCGTAGACGAGATCGTTGCCGAGGCCGGGCAGGTAGATGAGCAGCATGGCCGCCACCACGAGCGGCAGCCAGGCCCACTCCCGACGCTGGAATCTCGCGCTCATGCCCTGCGGGACGTGGAAGGGAACGGGGCGGCGCGCCTACCGAAGCGCGCTGCAGGGCATAAGACCATGAAAAATTGTATCATTTTGGATGCTCGTGACCCGCCGCCCGGAATCGTCCGGCACCGGGTTGCGGGAGTGAAGCCGGCCCCGACGCGACATGATGCCCGCTAACCGGCGGCTTCGATCGCGCCGGCCGGTCGGGCGCGCCGACCCGGCCACCTTTTCACGAGGAGTAGCGCCGCTGACCCCCTCCGAAGCCCCCGACGAACGCGCGCCCCCGCTTCGCGCTCCCGGCGCCGCGCTGCACCTGCTCGCGGCCGGTGAACCGGACGCCGGCAGGACCACGCTCCTCGCGAGGCTCGCCGAGGCCATGCCCGGCTCGCGCATCGCCGCCGTGGAGGGCGATGCGCGCTCGGTGGGCCGCCTCGCCCTCGCGGCCGCCTCGGCCGACATCGTGCTCATCCTCGCGCGGGCCGGCGCGCCCCTGCCGGTCGCGGCGCGCCGCGACGCCCGCATCGCCGCGCTCATGGGCGTGCGGCGCGCGGCGCTCGTGGTCGACCACATGGATCTCGTGGGCTTCGGGCAGGCGCCGTTCCTCGCGTTGGCCGGGGAATTCCGGGCGTTTTGCGCGACGCTCGGGTTCGCCCGGGCGGAGGCGATCCCGGTGTGCGCGCGCACCGGCGAGAACGTCGCCGAGCCCGGCGCGAGCATGCCCTGGCACCAGGACGGTACGCTGTGCGCCTGGCTGCTCGCGCAGGCGGCGCAGGCGTGCGGCGGCGGCGCGGCGGCCGTGGGCGACGCGCTCGTCGCGCGCGGCGATCCGGCGCAGAGGGCCGACCAGTTCGAAGCCCGGCTGCTCTGGACCGGCGAGCACCCGATGATCCCGGGCCGGCAGTACCGGCTGCGCCTGAACGCCGCGGAGTCGACGGCGACGATCACCGCCATCAAGTACCACGAGGATCCCGAGACCGGGGCACGGCTGGCAGCGCGCACGCTCGCCCGCGACGAGATCGCCGTCGTGAACGTCTCGACCGCGCGGCCCGTCGTGTTCGACCGCGTCGACGACAACCCGGCGCTCGGCCGGTTCGTCCTGCTGGAGAAGGACGGCGCCGATCCGGTGGGCACGGGCGTGATCGACTTCGGCCTGCGCCGCGCCGCGAACATCCACTGGCAATCGGTCGACCTCGACAAGGCGGCGCGCTCCGCGCTGAAGGGCCAGCGCCCGCGCTGCATCTGGTTCACCGGCCTTTCCGGCTCGGGCAAGTCGACCCTCGCCAACCTGCTGGAAAGGCGCCTGCACGCCGAGGGCCGGCACACCTATCTCCTCGACGGCGACAACGTGCGCCACGGTCTGAACCGCGACCTCGGCTTCACGGAGGCCGACCGCGTCGAGAACGTGCGGCGCGTGGCCGAAGTGGCCCGCCTCATGGTCGACGCGGGGCTCGTCGTGATCGTGGCGTTCATCTCGCCTTTCGCGGCCGAGCGCCGGATGGCGCGCCAGCTCTTCGGCGAGGGCGAGTTCCTCGAGGTTTTCGTGGATACGCCGCTCGAGGAATGCGAGCGGCGCGACCCGAAGGGCCTCTACGCCAAGGCGCGGCGCGGCGAGCTCGCGAACTTCACCGGCGTCGACAGCGCCTACGAGCGGCCGATCGCGCCCGAGGTGCGCGTGCAGACCGTGCGCCTTTCGCCCGCCGAATGCGTCGAGACGCTCGTCGAGCGCATCGAGGCTGCGTGCGGTAGCAGCCGCGGGCGCGGCCGCTGAGCTACAGCTCGAGATCCGCCACCAGCGGCAGGTGGTCCGAGGCGGCGCGCGCCGCGGGCGTCGCGTGCACCGCGATCGCGCGCAGGATCGAGCCGGGGTGCGCCCAGACGCGGTCGAGCGCGAACACCGGCAGGTTCGCGGGAAAGGTCGCCGGCGCGGGCGTCTCCTCGAAGTAGCGGTGCAGGCGGCGCAGCGGCCGGCCCCAGAGGAACCACTCGTTCAGGTCGCCCAGGAGCACGGCGCGGTGCTCGGGCTCCCAGCGGAAGAGCGGGATCAGCCGCTCGACCTGGGCGCGCCGCTCGGCGGGCCGCAGTCCCAGGTGCGTGGCCACCACGCGCAGCGCGACGCCCCCGCAGTCGACGTCGGCGGCGATCGCCCCGCGCGGCTCGCGCCGGCGGAAGCTGAGGTCCACCTGCTCGCTGCCCAGGACCGGGCAGCGGGTGAGCAGCCCGTTGCCGTAGTGGCCGTCGGCGCGCTGCAGCGTCGCCCCGGCGATGGCGGCGAGGCCGGTCTCCCGGGCGAGCCAGGCGAGCATGTCGAGGCCGCTCGCGCGCGACTCCAGCTCCTGCAGCGCCACCACGTCCGCGTCGATCTCGCGCAGCACGTCGAGGATGCGCTGCTCGGAAAAGCGCCCGTCGCGGCCGATGCCGCAGTGGGTGTTGTAGGTGGCGATGCGCAGTCTCGCCATCGCCCTCAATGGGGCTGGCGCTTGAGCCAGCGGTGGCCGCCGAAGGCGAGCGCGGCGAGGACCGCCACGGCCACGCCGATGAGCCACGGGTTGATCCGGTGGGGGTGCACGAGGCCCGTGGCCACCTGGTCGCTCAGCACGGTGGCGGCGAAGGTGCCGGGGAGGTAGGCGATGGTCGAGCCGACGAGGAACTGGACGAAGCGGATGCGCATGGCGCCCATCACGAAGTTCACCACCGCGAACGGGGCCACCGGCACGAGCTTGACGATGGTGACCGCGATCACGCCGCGCTTGCGCAGGATGTCGCTCAGCCGGTTCAGGCGCGCACCCGCGAGGCGGCGCACCGTGTCGCGCCGCGCGAGCCGCCCGGGCAGGTAGCTCAGGACCGACGCGATGAGCATGCCCGCCATGGCGTAGGAGAAGCCGAGCCAGGGCCCGAAGGCGAGCACGCCCGCCAGCGTGATGATCCAGCGCGGGAACATCACGAGGATCGCCGGCATGTAGGCCGCCATGAGCGCGATCGGCGCCCACCAGTGTCCGGCGAACGCGTCGGCCATGTTCATCGCGTTCTGCGCGCTCACGAGGTCGGCCAGCGGCGTGTAGCGCCACATGAGGGCGAGTGCCACGACGGTCGCGGCCACGCCGCCCACGACGATGCGCCGGTGGCGTTTCTCGCGCCGCTCCTCGCGCGGGTCCTCGCCGGAGGCGGCCGAGATCTCCTGCACCATGGTGTCGAGCGGGATCGGCTGCTCGAGGTCGCCCACGGAGGCCATCGACAGGGCCGCCTCCGACAGCTCCGGGGCCTCGAGCACCTCCAGGCGCCGGGCGTTGCGGGCCAGGGCCGCGATGGCGCCGGCGAGGCTGCCCGAGCGCGCGAGCTCGCGCTCGACGTCCTCGCGCGCGCAGCCGAGGTGCTCGGCGAGCAGGCCGTCGCGCAACGCGAGGATCGCCGCGGCGATGCCGGGCTCGCCCCGCACCTCGAGTGCCACGTCGCATTCGGTGTCCATGCCCATCGAGCGGTTGCTCAGGTTCGACGAGCCGGCCCGCAGCCAGCGGTCGTCGACCACCATCACCTTCGAGTGCAGGTCGATGCACGTGCCCTCGGCCAGTCCTTCCACGTGGGGGTAGTACGCGTGGAAGCGCCCGTGCCGGTCGGCCGCGCGCAGCTCGCGCACCAGCCGCGTGCGCAGCACGTGCATCGTCGCTTCCTCGAGCCAGCCGTGGCTCAGGAGGCGCGTGACGAGCACGATCTCGGGCCCGTCGGGCTCCTCGAGCCGCTTGCGCAGCGCCTGGCCGATCGTGCCGGAGGTGAAGTACTGGTTCTCGATGTAGATCGTGCGCTTCGCCGCGGCGATCATGTCGAGGTAGAGCGCCTCGACGTGGTGCACCGCCGGGTCGCCGTTCATCGGCGGGGAGGTGCAGGCGACCGCGGACCAGGTCTCGCGCATCACGACGGTCATTTCCGGCGGCCACGGATCGGAACGCGTCTGCACGGGCGGCACGTGCTTGCCCGTGGCCTTGTGCCAGCGCTCGCGGGCGATCTGCGCGAGCGCCTCGGCGGCCTCGCCGTCGACCGCGACCATCACGTCGTGGAAGGGCGGATACGGGGTGCCGCCCGCGGTGCGGCGGGGATCGTGCGGAGCGTGGGCGGGCGTGTCCCAGCGCTTGCTCGTGAGGTCGAGCCCCCCGGCGAAGGCGAGCTTGTCGTCGACCACCACGATCTTCTGGTGGTGCGAGCCGGCGACGGGGTGGGTGTCGTCGTAGCGGAAGGCGATGCGCCGGTGCGGCTTCCAGTTGATGCCGTAGATCGGCGGCAGCTCGCGCCCGGCGCCGAAGACCATCGGGTAGTCCCAGTCGAGGATGCGCACGTGCAGGTGGCGGTTGCGCGCGACGAGCCGGTTGAGGAACTCGCCGACGGGCTGCGGCTCGCCCTCCGCGTCGAAGCCGAGGGGGGTGCGGCTGTCGAAGTCCCACGCGAGGATGAGGATGGAGCGCTCGGCGCGCTCGGCCGCCTGGCGGAAGGCGCGGAAGTACGCGTCGGCGTCCACGAGGAACGCGACGCGCTCCGCGCGGGCGACGGCGCAGCAGTTCTTTCCCTCCTGGAACAGGCTTTCGGGCATGGGAACGGGTGGTCGGGGAGGTGCGCAGCTTCCATTCGACACGGGCGGCGTGAGCCGGGTGGCGGCGCCGCCCTCGTCCGTTCGGACCATCGTAGCGCGTCGCGGTTCGCGCCGGGGCGGCGGGGTCCGCCGGCCCCGGTTGCTAGAATGCGCACTCCTCGGCGGGCCCGTAGCTCAGGTGGTCAGAGCAGGGGACTCATAATCCCTTGGTCCCTGGTTCGAATCCAGGCGGGCCCACCCCTTTCGGCGAATGCATGCATCGCGTGCAACACGCCCCATACCTTCCCTTCGCCGTGACACAGATCAAAGCGCGCGCCGCCGCGGGTGCGATGCTGTCGGCAACGAATTCACACAAGGACGCAGGGAAACTTCCCATGAAGCCACTGGACATGCGCAGCCTCGCATCCATCGCGCGGGCCGAGGTGGTCGCCTCCGAGGCGGCCGACGCCTTCGGCCCGCTCCGTTCCGCGGCCCCCGCCACACCCTCGGGCCTGCCGGAATACCTCGAGCGCCACTATGCCTGGGCGTACGTCTGGCCGTTCTCGGTCTGGTTCTTCGACCACCAGCCGATCATCAACGCGATCCTGTTCGGCAACTACCGCAAGATCATGCGCCACACGATGCGGCTCATGGACCTCGCGAACGCGGGCCGGACGCTGCAGGTGGCCGGCGTGTACGGCGAGCTCTCGCCCACGCTCGCCCAGTCCGTGGCCGAGCTGCACCTCATCGACGCCGCCCCCATCCAGCTCGAGGCGGCGCGGCGCAAGGTCGAGGCGGCCGGGAAGTCGCTGCACCTGGCGCGCATGCACGCCGAGGCGCTGCAGTACGAGAGCGCCTCGTTCGACACGGTGCTGATGTTCCTGCTGCTGCACGAGATGCCGCCCCAGGCCCGGCGCGCGGCGCTGCGCGAGGCCGTGCGGGTGCTCAAGCCCGGCGGCAGGCTCGTGATCGCCGAGTACGGCGAGTTCCGGGGCAAGCACCTCCTTCAGCGCTTCGCGCCCACGCGCGCGATCCTCACCTGGGCCGAGCCCTTCCTCGGCGGTTTCTGGAACGAGAGCCTGGCGCAGGTGCTCGCCGAATGCGGCGAGGACGTGGGACGCAAGGTCGCGCTGGACGAGCAGGTGGACATCTTCGGCGGGTTCTATCGCACCTGCCGGTTCCGGGTGGAAGACTGAGTGCCGGGGAGAGGAGAAGCGACTCGCGAGGTGCGGCAGCTTGCCGCCTCGCCCCTGCCGTTTCCGCGAGCCACCAGCGGGCGCAGGGTCGGCGGGGAAGGCGGGTCCGGAATCGACGACCCTGGATCGCGCCGGACCGTCACGGGAGCGGCCGAGGTTCGGGCTCGACGACGGCGCGACGTCCATCGAGGCGACAGCGGGCGCGGATGCTCCACGGCGCGCCCTTTCGTCGAGCCTCGGTCGCGAACCGTGAAGGTCCGGGACACCGGGGCACCGAGCCCCGGCGCGAGCCTCGGGTCTCGATTCCGGACCCGCCTTCCCCGCCGACCCTCTCCCCCGCCGTTCCGGAAGGGGAAGGGAGAACGAGCCCCCCGAGCCTTCAGCCGGCGCGCCGCGCCCGGATGTGCGCCTTGATCGCCGCCCGCGCGTTCCTGCGCACCGGCCCGTGGTGATCGAGCAGCAGCCACATCTTCAATAGCCCGCTGAGGAACATGAGCGTCTCGAGCGCCGCCACCTCGGGCGCGAACGCGGCGGCGAGCTCGCCCCGGGCGCCCGCCTCGCGATAGGCGCCCTCGAACGCCTTCAGCAGCTTCTCGACGCTCTTCACCGAGGCCTGCAGCTCGCAGGCGAGGTCGTCCACGTACTCGCACTTGAACTGCATGACCGCGAGCGCGAGGCGCTTGCGCCGATCGCCCTCGAGCGTGTCGAGGATCGCGGTAAGGAAGCGCTCGATGCGCTCGAGCGGGGGAACGCCGTCGCCGCGCAGGACGGTGGTGTCCGCCTCGTCGATGAGCGGCAGCGACACCTGCTCGCGGATCTCGCGCAGGATCCCGCCCTTGCCGCCGAAGTGGTGGTAGATCGCGCCCTTGCTCACGTTCGCCGCCGTGGCGATCTGCTCGAGGGTGGAACTCGCGATGCCGTGGCGGTCGAAGCACGTCAATGCGCCCTCCACGATCGCGGCGCGGGTGCGGGCGGCTTCCTCCTTGGTCCTGCGCATCGGCTTTCCGGGCTCCCTCGGGTCTGGGCCCGACTCAATTTACATACGTTCCGGTATGTATATAATACGCGATCGGCCGAACCGCCGCCTTCCTTTCCGTCCATCCCATGCCCAATCGCCCGCCCCCGCGACGCGCGCGCGTCCTCCCCGTCCTCGCCGCCTGCCTGATCGCCCTCGCGGCGTGCTCGAAGAAGGAAGGTGAGGGTGGCGCCCCCGGCGCCGCCGCGGGTCCCGGCGCCGGCGGCCCGCCGCCCGCGCTGCCCGTGAGCGTCGTGCAGGTGCGGACCCGCAAGATCCCGGTCTCGCTCGAGGCGGTCGGGCGTGCCGAGGGCTCGCGGGAGGTGCAGATCCGCGCGCGGGTGAACGGCATCCTCGAGAAGCGCCTGTACGAGGAGGGCGAGGCGGTGAAGGCGGGCCAGGTGCTCTTCCGCATCGACCCGGTCCCCTACGAGCTCGCGGTCGAGCAGGCGAAGGCGGCGCTGCAGCAGGACCGCGCCCGGCGCCAGCTCGCCGTGACGCAGGCGCGGCGGCTCAAGCCCCTCGCCGAGGAGAAGGCGGTCTCCCGGAGCGAGCTCGACCAGGCCGTGGCGACCCAGGCTGACGGCCGAGGCGGCGATCGCCGCCGACGAGGCGAAGCTCAAGGAGTCCCAGCTCAACCTCTCCTACACGAAGGTGACCTCGCCGATCGCGGGCATCGCCGGGCGGGCGCTGCAGTCCGAGGGCAGCCTCGTCGCCGCCAACACCGACGCGAGCCTGCTCACCACCGTCACGCAGGTGCAGCCGATCTGGGTGCGCTTCCCGCTCGCCGAGGGCGACTACAACCGCATCCGCGGCGCCTCCCGCGACGCCCGCGTGCAGATCGTGGGCGAGGACGGCAAGGTGCGCGCCGACCACGGCCGCCTCAACTACACCGGCATCGCGGTCGATCCCAAGATGGGCGCGGTGGAGATGCGCGCGCAGTTTCCCAACCCGGGCATGCGCTGGCTGCCGGGCCAGTTCCTGAAGGTCCGGGTGCTGGCGGGCGAGCAGTCGGCGATGCTCGTGCCCCAGGCGGCGGTGCTCCAGACGGAGCAGTCGAAGATCGTGATGACGGTGGGACCGGACCACAAGGTCGTGCCGAAGCCGGTGCAGACCGCGAACTGGGTCGGCTCCGACATCGTGGTGATGGGCGGGCTGGCCGAGGGCGACCAGGTCATCGTCGACAACCTCGTGAAGGTGCGGCCGGGCGCGCCGGTGAGTCCCCATCCGGCGGGCGAGCCGAGCGCGCCGCCCGCCGGCGCGCCGGCCTCCCCCGCGTCCGCCGCGAAGCGGTAGCGCCATGGGCAGCTTCTCCCGCTTCTTCATCGAGCGCCCGATCTTCGCGAGCGTGCTCGCGATCCTCATCACGATCGCGGGCGTCATCGCCGGCTTCTCGCTGCCGATCTCGCAGTACCCCGACATCTCGCCGCCCACGGTGACCATCAGCACCAGCTACCCGGGTGCCAGCGCCGAGACCATCGCCCAGACCGTGGCCGCGCCCATCGAGGAGCAGCTCTCGGGCGTCGAGGGCATGCTCTACTTCACCTCGAGCGCCGGCTCCGACGGCCAGCTCAACATCACCGCCACCTTCGACGTGGGCACCGACGTCGACCGCGCGACCTTCCAGCTCAACAACCGCGTGCAGCAGGCCCTCCCCCGGCTGCCCGACGAGGTGCGCCGCAACGGCGTGCTCGTGCAGAAGCGCTCGAACGACATCCTGCTCGTGATCGGCCTGTACTCGCCCAAGGGCACGCAGGCCACCACCACGATGGCCGACTACGCGGCCGTCAACATCATCGACGACCTGAAGCGCATCAACGGCGTGGGCGACGTGCTGCTCTTCGGCTCCGGCTACTCGATGCGCGTGTGGCTGCACCCGGACCGGATGGCGCGCCTGGGGGTCACGCCCTCCGACGTCGCCAACGCGATCCGCGCGCAGAACGCGCAGTACGCCGCCGGCAAGATCGGCGCGGAGCCGGCGCCCAAGGGGCAGCAGCTCACCTACACCGTCACCGTGCGCGGGCGCCTCGCGCGCGTGGACGAGTTCGAGAACATCATCGTGCGCGCCAGCGGCCCGAACGGGGTGCTGCGCCTGAAGGACGTGGCCACGGTCGAGCTGGGCGCCCAGACCTACGACGTGCCCGCCACCGTCGACGGCAAGCCCTCGGTGGGCATGGCGGTCTTCCTCGCACGGGCGCCAACGCGCTCGAGGTCTCGCGGGCGATCAAGACCCGGCTCGAGGAGATGAAGGCCGCCTTCCCGCCGGACGTCGACTACCTCATCCCGTTCGACACCACGCTCGTGGTGAAGAGCTCGATCCACGAGGTGCAGAAGACGATCGCCGAGGCGGGGCTGCTCGTGCTGCTCGTGGTCTTCGTCTTCCTGCAGACCTGGCGCGCGACGCTGATCCCGATGCTCGCGGTCCCGGTGTCGATCATCGGCACGTTCGCGGGCCTTTTCCTCCTGCACTTCTCGATCAATACCCTCACGCTCTTCGCCATGGTGCTCGCCATCGGCATCGTGGTCGACGACGCGATCGTGGTGCTCGAGAACGTCGAGCGCCTGATGCGCGAGCAGAAGATGAGCGCGCGCTCGGCGGCCATCGAGGCGATGCGCGAGGTCTCCGGGGCGCTGGTCGCCATCATCCTGGTGCTGTGCGCGGTGTTCATCCCGGTGGCCTTCCTGGGCGGCATCGCCGGGCAGCTCTACAAGCAGTTCGCGGTGACCGTGGCGGTGGCCGTCGTGATCTCGGGGCTCGCCGCGCTCACCCTCACCCCGGCCCTGTGCGCGCTGCTGCTCAAGCCGGGCCACCACGAGTCGCGCCTCTTCCATCCGTTCAACGCGGGCTTCGCGAAGGTCACTTCCACGTTCCTCTCGGGGGTGAACCTGGCGCTCAGGCGCCGCCTCGTCGCGGGCATCGCCTTCCTCGTCGTGGTGCTCGCCGTGGGCGCGCTCTTCTGGACCGTGCCGCGCAGCTTCATCCCCCCGGAGGACCAGGGCTACCTCATCGCCTCGATCCTGCTGCCCGACGGGGCGTCGCTGCAGCGCACGAAGCGCACCGGCGCGCAGTTCCAGCAGATGCTCGCGAAGGACCCGGCGGTGGCGCACGTGTTCGTGGCGGCCGGCCGCGACTTCATCGGCGGGGGCAACAAGCCGAACGCGGGCACGTCCTTCATCCTGCTCAAGGACTGGGACCAGCGCACCCGCGCCGCGCCGCAGATCGCCGGCGAGCTCACGCGCAAGGGCATGATGCTGCCCGACGGCATGGCGATCGTCTTCAACCCGCCCGCGATCCGCGGCCTGGGCAGCGCGGGCGGCTTCGAGTTCTACGTGCAGGCGCGCGAGGACTCCGACCCGGTGCGCCTGGGCGACGTGGTGAACGCGATGGCGGGGGCGCTGCGGCAGGACGCGAAGCTCACCGGCATCAACACCTTCTTCCGCTCGACGGTCCCGCAGCTGCACGTCGAGGTCGACCGCGAGAAGGCGATCTCGCTCGGCGTGCCCGTGGCCGACGTCTTCGACGCGCTCCAGAGCACGCTGGGCTCGCTCTACGTGAACGACTTCAACATGGGCGGGCGCACCTACAAGGTGCAGGTGTCCTCCGAGGCGCCGTTCCGCGCCCGCCCGGAGCAGATCGGCAGTCTCTTCGTGCGCTCGGCCACGAGCGGCGAGATGGTCCCGCTCGCCGCGCTCGTGCGCGTCACCAACACGATCGGCGCCGAGCAGGTCGACCGCTTCAACGGCTTCATCGCGGCGAAGATGCTGGGCAGCGGCAAGCCGGGCGTGAGCTCGGGCGAGGCGATCGCGGAGGTCGAGAAGGTGGCCGCGCGCACGCTGCCGCCCGGCTACACGCTCGCCTGGAGCGGGCAGGCGTACCAGGAGCTGCGCACCGGCAACGCGTCGGTGTTCGCCTTCGGGCTCGCGATCGTGATGGTCTACCTCATCCTCGCGGCCCTCTACGAGCGCTGGCGGCTGCCCTCGGCCGTGGTGCTCGCCGTGCCCTTCGCGGTGCTCGGCGCCCTGGGCCTCGTGTGGCTGCGGGGCATGGAAAACGACATCTACTTCCAGATCGGCCTGGTGGTGCTGATCGGCCTGGCGGCCAAGAACGCGATCCTGATCGTGGAGTTCGCCCAGCAGGGCCTGCTCGACGGCATGAGCGCCAAGGACGCGGCGCTGCAGGCCGCGCGCCTGCGCTTCCGCCCGATCGTCATGACCTCGCTCGCGTTCGTCTTCGGCGTGATGCCGCTGTCGATCGCGAGCGGCGCCGGCTCCGCCGCGCGCCGCTCGATGGGCACCGGCGTGGTGGGCGGGATGCTGGTCGCGACCTTCGTGGCGACCATCTTCGTGCCGCTCTTCTTCACGCTCTTCGCGCGCCGCCAGCGCGTCGGCCACCGCGACGAGGTGCCCACGCCGCCGAAGCAGGAGGCCGTATGAGGCGCGTTCCCGCGCTCGCGCTGGCCGCCGCGCTCGCCGGCTGCGCGATGGTCGGTCCCGACTACGAGCGTCCCGCGACGGACCTCCCGGCCGGTTACGGCGAGCGAGCGCCGGCCGGCGCCCTGCTGCCCGTGCCGCCGCAGTGGTGGACGCTCTACGGCGACGCGACCCTCGACGCGCTCGTGCGCTCGGGCCTGGCGCGCAACGCCGACGTGCACGAGGCCGCCGCACGCGTCGAGGAGGCGCAGGCCGCCGTGCGCGAGGCGCGCGCCACGCTGCTCTTCCCGCTCGTGCAGGGGCAGGCGGGGGCGGCCCGCGGCCGCAGCGTGCAGCTCGGCACCGGCAACAGCTTCAGCCTCGGCCTGTCGACCGCGTTCGAGATCGACCTCTGGGGACGGCTGCGCCGGGCGGAGCTCTCGACCCGCGACACGCTGCTCGCCACGCGCTACGCCGGGGACACCGTGGCGCTCACGCTCGCCGCCACCATCGCCCGCACGTACTTCGGCGTGCGCTCGCTCGACTCGCAGCACGCCGCGTCCGAGCAGATCGTGAAGGCGGCCGAGGAGTCGCTCTCCCTCACGCGCAAGCGCCTCGAGGGCGGCGTCGCCTCCGCGCTCGACGTGCACCAGGCCGAGCTCCTGCGCGCCTCGGCCTCGGCGCAATCGAAGGAGATCGCCCGCCAGCGCGCGGTGCTCGTGCACGAGCTCGGCGTGCTCACCGGGCGCCCGGACCTGGCGCTTGCCGCCGGCGACGTGACGGCGCTTCCCGTGCCGCCGCTGCCGCCCCCCGGCCTGCCCTCGCAACTGCTCGAGCGCCGTCCCGACGTGCGCTCGGCGGAGGCCGCGCTCGCGGCCGCGACCCAGCGCATCGGCGTGGCGCGCGCCGCGCAGTTCCCCACGCTGTCCCTGACCGGCTCGCTCGGGGTGCAGAGCGACGAGCTGGGCTCGCTCTTCTCGACCGGATCGCGCGTGTGGTCCGTGGGGGCGAACCTCCTCGGCCCGGTGATCGACGCCGGGCGCTACGCGGCGCGCACCGCGCAGGCCGAGGCGCAGGCGCGGCAGGCGCAGGCCGCCTACCAGCGCACGGTCCGCAACGCGTTCCGCGACGTCGCCGACGCGCTCTCGAACGTGCGCCTGGCCGGCGAGGCCCAGGCGGACCTCGCCACCCAGGTCGCGCAGGCGCGCAAGGCGCTCGACCTCGCCGGGCTGCGCTACCGCAGCGGCTACTCGGCGTACCTCGAGGTGCTCGTCGCCCAGCGCACCCTCAACGACGCGCAGCTCGCCTACCTGCGCAACCGCCAGGCCTACCTCTCGTACACCGTCGACCTGATGAACGCGCTGGGCGGCGGCTGGCAGGCCCCGGCCGGCCCGGCCTAGCGGCGCAGCGCCGCCGGCATGGCGGCACCGTGGGAGCGTTCGGCGGCTTCCACGGCGTTGGCGATGAGGCAGGCGACCGTCATCGGTCCCACGCCCCCGGGCACCGGGGTGAGCCGGCCGGCGACCGCCGCCACGCTCGCCGCGTCCACGTCGCCCGCGATGCGCCCATCGGGCAGGCGGTTGATGCCCACGTCGATCACGGCCGCCCCGGGCTTGACCATGTCGCCGCGCACGAGCCCCGGGCGTCCCACGGCGGCCACGAGGATGTCGGCCCGGCGCGTATGCGCCGGGAGCTCGGCGGTGCGCGAGTGGCAGACGGTGACCGTGGCCCCGCGCGCGAGCAGCATCGCGGCGAGCGGCTTGCCGACGATGTTGCTGCGGCCGACGACCACCGCCTCGCGCCCGTCGATCTCGATGCCCTCGCCGTCGAGGAGGGCCACGACCGCCTGGGGCGTGCAGGGCACGAACCCGGGCAGCCCCGCGACCAGCGCGCCGAGATGGTCGGTGCGGAACCCGTCCACGTCCTTCGCCGGGTCGATCGCCTGGATCACCTGCGCCACGTCGAAGTGGGGCGGCAGCGGAAGCTGCACGAGGATGCCGTGCACGCCGGGATCGGCGTTGAGCTGCGCGAGGCTGCGCAGCACCGTCGCGGCCGGCACGTCGGCGTCGAAGGCCACGCGCCGCGAGGCCACCCCGGCGGCCTCGCACGCGCGCTCCTTGTTGCGCACGTAGACGCGCGAGGCGGGATCGTCGCCGACCACCACGACCGCCAGGGTCGGGCGCACGCCATGGGCGGCGAGGGCCGCGGCCCGCCACGCCGATTCCGCATTGCGCCGCGCCGCCGCCGCCACGCCGTCGATGCGCCGCGCCGTGCCGCCCGCGCTGCCACCGTTGTCCCGTTCCATGAGCCGTCCTCCGTGCCTGGCGCCATTCGCCCAGCGGCGAGGGTGGCCGAGAACCGGGCCCAAGGGAAATTTATTTTGTTCTCGCAAGGCATAAGGGCAGCTTTGGCTCCGGCCGACGGCGGTAGGCGGCGTCGCGCGGCCCGTTGCCGTGAAACGACACCGTCCACCCCGCGTAGCGGGGGTCCACTGCCCTCCTGACGCCGTGCGGCAACATCCACGGCCTGTCGTCGCCTTTCGACGACGCTTGTAGCCGCCCGCCGACGCGGTGTAGCCCTCGTCCTACAGCACGATCGCGCCCCGACTACACGCGCCGGGGTACGACCTCCACACGCGTCGCCTTCGGGATGCCGCGAGGATGGCACAAGCCGCTGATGCGAAAGAAGATAATTTCCATGGCACGTCTCCTGCTCGGTGCGAGCCGTTCCTCGCAAGATGTAGGAGAATTCCGTCGTGCCTCCCTCCGTTTCGACTACAAGGGCGCGGATCGCGCTCGTCCTCCTGTGCGGCCTCGCCACCGCGTCCGCCACGGCGCAGTCGCTGTCCTCGAGCGGCGTGCGCGCCGTGCCGACCTACGAGGCGGTCGGGCTGTACTGGTCCGCGCCCGGCGCGGGCAGCGCCGGATGCGACGTGCGCTATCGCCGCAGCGGGGCATCGGCCTGGTCCCAGGGCCTCGCGCTCTGGTTCGATGCGGCGAGCAACGAGTGCCGCGGCAGCCTCGTGAACCTCGCGCCCGGCACCGCCTACGAGGTCCAGCTCGGCGTCTCCGGCGCGTACACCCGCGGCACCACGTTCGCCACCTGGCCGAACCAGGTCCCGATCGCGACGACGATCGCGGTGCCGAGCGGCTCGGGCACCCTGAACGTGAGCGCGGGCGGAAGCGCGGCCGGCTATGTCCTGTACGACGGCACCGGCTCCGTGCTCGATGCCGCCAACGGCGCGCAGTACAACGTGACGATCAACGCCTCGTACGTGATCGTGCGCGGCTTCACCCTGAGGGGCGCGCAGATCGACGCGATCCGCATCGCGCCGACGGTGCACGACGTGATCATCGAGGACAACGACATCAGCGGCTGGGGCCGCACGCGCGACGGCAAGTGGGGCGCCGACATGGACTCGGGCATCCGCGCCATCTGCAAGAGCGAGGAGCTCACGCGCGTGACGATCCAGCGCAACAGGATCCACGACCCGCGCTACCCCGCCAACAGCTGGACCGACGGCCACCCGGCCGGCCCCCAGGGCATCACCTTCAGCTACTGCGGCGGCAACCACGTCTTGCGCTGGAACGAGATCTACAGCGCGAAGAACCACTTCAACGACGCGATGGGCGGCGAGGACAACTTCTCGAACACCGGCTTTCCGAACGCCGACAGCGACATCTACGGCAACCGCATCGAGATGGCGTGGGACGACGGCATCGAGAGCGAGGGCGGCAACAGGAACGTGCGCATCTGGGGCAACTACCTCGACCGGACCGCCACCGGCATCGCCTCGACCGTCGACTCCGTGGGCCCGCTCTACATCTTCAGGAACGTCTGGAACCGCAACCAGTTCATGGAAGGCGCGGCCTGCGATTCCGACCAGAAGCAGCCGATGTTCAAGTCGGGCTCGAGCGCCGACTTCGCCAACGGCCGGCGCTACCTCTTCCACAACACGATGCTGCAGGCGCAGCAGTCCGGGTGCCAGTACGGGCTGGGCGGCGGCGCGGGCATCGGCGGCACGGGCGATTCCCAGCTCGTGCGCAACACGGTCTCGATGAACAACATCTACCACCTGTGGAAGCCCAACGGCGCCTTCTACCAGGTCGGCTCCGACGTCACCTTCCAGAACGACCTCACCAACGCGGTCTCCACGCCGGAAGTGGGCGGGATCGTGGCCACGCCCGTCTACGCCTCGGGCAACGGCTGGCAGAGCGGCTCGGGCGGCCTGTACCAGCTCGCCGCCGGCAGCCCGGGCTACGACGCGGGCCTGCGCATCCCGAACTTCAACGACCACTTCAACGGCACCGCACCCGATGTGGGTGCCGCGGAAGCGGGGGACACGGCGATGAAGTTCGGGGTGGCGGCCTCGAGCGGCAACTCGGGAGCGGCCACCGTGCCCACGACCCTGCCCGCCGGGCCGACGCCCGACCCCACGCCCTCCCCGTCGTCCGGGACCTCGGCCGGCAGCGGCTCGGCATCGACGAGCCTGGGCATCGACGCCTCCTCCTATGCATTCGCCGCCGGCGAGGCCGTCACGTTCACCGTGACCGTCGCGGGGGCGTCGGGCACGCCCACGGGCACGATCGCCTTCCGCGCCGACGGCGCGAGCATCGCCGGCTGCGAGGCGGCCGCGCTCTCCGGCGGCCGGGCCGCCTGCACGACCTCGGCGCTCGGCGGCGGCAATCGCGCCATCACCGGCGACTACTCCGGCGACGCCTCATACGCCGCGGG
Source organism: uncultured beta proteobacterium (assembly GCA_963741815.1). GTDB lineage: Bacteria > Pseudomonadota > Gammaproteobacteria > Burkholderiales > Usitatibacteraceae > Usitatibacter. The sequence continues at coordinate 419,649 of CAVUJI010000001.1, read as the reverse complement.
GCGGGCCGGCCCGATCACCGTCGCGGTGAGCGGCACCTCCACGAGCCTGGCGCTTCCCGCGCGCTTCGGGATGGACTCGTCGTCGTACACCGTGGGCGCGGGCCAGAGCGTCAAGTTCACGGCGACGGTCCCGGGCGACGGCGGCTCGCTGCGCTTCGAGGACAACGGCCATGCGATCGGCGGCTGCGACGCCGCCGCGGTCGTCGCGGGCCGCGCCAGCCTGCACCACGAGCGCGCTCGCCGCCGGCAGCCACGCGATCCGCGGCGTCTACTCCGGCAACGGCAGCTACGGCGCCGGGATCGCCGGACCGATCACGCAGACCGTCACCGCGGGCACCGCCTCCGGCGCGCTCAACGTGCAGGGCCTGTGGTGGGGATCGAGCCGCGAATCCGGCTGGGGCCTGAACCTCGTGCAGCAGGGCGATATCGTCTTCGCCACGTGGTTCACCTACGACGCGCAGGGCAACGGGCAGTGGCTGGTGATGTCCGACGGGCGCCGTACGGGGACCGGCACGTTCGCCGGCACGCTCTATCGCACCACGGGCCCGGGCTTCGGCGCCCCGTTCGACCCGTCCCGCGTGAGCGTCACGCCCGTGGGCTCCGTGTCGCTCGCCTTCAGCGACGCCGGCCACGGTATGTTCACGGCGACGCTCGACGGGCGCACCGTGAGCAAGGCCATCACGCGCCAGGTGTGGAACGCGGCGGTCCCGGTGTGCAGCGCCGACACCGCCGGCACGCCGAGCGCGAACTACCAGGACCTCTGGTGGCGCACCGGCGGCGGGGAGTCGGGCTGGGGACTCAACGTCGCGCACCAGGGCGATACCCTCTTCGTCACCTGGTTCACCTACGATGCCGGGGGCAAGGGCATGTGGCTGGTGGGCTCCGACGTCGTGAAGACGGCGGCCGGGACCTACAGCGGCACGCTCTACCGCACGACGGGTCCGGCGTTCGACGCGCCGGCCTGGGATCCGTCGCAGGTCCGGGTCACGGCGGTGGGGACGGTCACACTCTCCTTCAGCGACCCGGACAACGGCGTCTTCAGCTACAGCGTGGGCGGCGTCGCGCAGTCGAAGCCGATCACGCGCGAGGTCTTCTCGTCGCCGAAGACGACCTGCCGCTAGCCGGGGCCGGCGCGCCGCGCGGGGCTCAGGGCAGGGCGCACATCGCCGTGCCCTCGACCACCCAGCCCAGGCGCGCCATGTCGCGCATCGTGGAGTCGCTCGTGCTGTAGCGGTGGTTGGAGTCGTTGCGCGGGAAGCCCATGTTGTAGGCGCGCATCACGCCGAGATAGCCGTCCGGGCATCGGCCGTCGGCCGGCGCCGGGCGGATGTAGAAGCCGATCCCCTCGTAGTACCAGCCGCCCTGGCGCTTCACCAGGTCGCACTCGGCCGGATCGCTCGTGAAGAAGTGCGAGTTGGGGCCGCCGGCGGGCACGCCGTAGAAGCGGCACACGGGCGCGGCGAGGACGGACGGGTCCGCGGGCATCGCGAGCCACGCCTTGAACGATTCCCCGGTGCGCTCCCAACCCGGGCCGGCCGCGCCGGCGTCGATCCCGGCGATCTCCCCCGCGCCGGCCGCCATGAAGTAGTGGTCGAGGACGGTGTTGTGGAATTCGACCACCGGCGTGTCGCCCGCTTCGGGGGGGAACGGCACGTGCACGTCCACCACGAGGCTGTCGTCGCGCCCGCCCGTCACGCCGTTCATCCGGATGAACCGGGCCATGGCGCCGGGGTCCGCCGGCACCTGCAGGTAGGCGTCGAGGAAGGTGATCGTCCAGGTGAAGACGTCCCCCGCGTCCTCCGGGCGCAGCTCGTGCCGCCCGCCCACGAGCTGCACCAGGTAGCGCGAGCCGCGGAAGCGGTTCACCGCCTGCGCGGCCAGCCCGATCGGGGCCGTCGTGTCCGCCGTGCCGGAGATCGCGAGGTAGGGCCGGTCCACGCCCTCGGCCCCCGACTGGCCGCCGCAGAACGCGGGCAGGAAGCTCTGTCCCGCGTAGGGCACGTAGCCCACTGCCGCGCGGATGCGCGCGTCGTGCGGCGCATCGCTGCAGGCCAGGCCGATCCCGGTCGTGAGCTTGGCACCCAGCAGGAGCGCCATCGCCTCGCCGCCCAGGCTCGCCCCGAACCCGCCGATGCGCTGCGCGTCGACGCCGGCGGCGAAGGCGGGGTCGGCGAGGAGGCGGTCGAGCAGCGCCGAGAGCGACAGGGGCCGCATGAGCTGCATCTCGACCACCCGGTCGAACTGGTCGAGCAGGTAGTAGGCGTCGGAGAGGTCCTCGACGCGGATGCGGGAGAACCGCGAGTCGCCATGGAAGGGCGCCGCCACCATGTACCCCTGCGCCGCGAGCTGCACGAGCACGTCGACGTAGCCGGGGCTCACGGGGCTGCCGCCCAGGCCGTGGGAGAACACGATCAGGGGAAGGGGCTGCGGCGCGCTGGGCGGCGGCTCGGGGAAGCCCACCGTCCCGGGCGGAACGAGGCCGAGCGTCGCGGCGTACTCGGCCGCGCTCACGAGCACCGGGGCCTCGCCCGGGCGCTGCATGTGCGGGATCGTGCCGTGCGTCTGGGGCAGCACGTAGTCCGGGTCCGTGTTGCCCTGGGAGGTCGGATAGCAGACGATCGCGGCGAAGTCGACGCTGTCGCCGGCGTGGCCCGGGTAGAGCGAGCGCTGGTCGGGGACGGCCACCGGGTAGACGATCGCCGCGTCGGGATGGACGAGGAGGTCGGTCACGTAGTGCGCCTGGTCGTTCGTCGGGCGGCCCTCCCAGTAGTCGGTGGCGCTGGCACCGGGCGCGATGCGCGCGGCGTCCTGCTCCACGTTCGTGCAGGCCACGGCGAAGCGGCCGGCGGCCACGGGCGGGACGACGAGCTCGTGGTTGCGGGCGAGGGCGGGAAGGGCGCCCAGCGCGAGCAGCACGGCGGCGAGGCCGCGGAGCGCGCGGCGGGCCGAGGTAGAATCCATCGCGGGAATTATAGGTGGGGAGCGGGCGCCATGGACGACAGCGACAAGGTGAGGAGCATTCTGCGCCACGTGCGCACGATCGCCGTCGTCGGCCTCTCGGCCCAGTGGCACCGGCCGAGCTATTTCGCCGCCAAGTACCTGCAGGAGCACGGTTATCGGGTGATCCCCGTGAATCCCGCGTACCCGCGGATCCTCGGCGAGCAGTGCTACCCGTCGCTGCGCGACATCCCGGAGAAGGTGGACGTGGTCGACTGCTTCCGCCGCAGCGCCGAGATCCCGGCGCTCGCCGAGGACGCGATCGCGATCGGCGCGAAGGTGCTGTGGATGCAGCTCGGGGTCGAGAACGCCGAGGCGCGGGCGCGGGCGCAGGCCGCCGGGCTCGAGGTGGTGGAGAACCGCTGCATGAAGATCGAGCACGGCCGCTTCTTCGGCGGCCTGGGGTGGGCGGGCGTGAACACGAAGGTGATCTCCGCGAAGCGCGCCGCGGCCTGATTCGCGCGTGAAAGGGGAGGCGTGATGGAGCTTTGGCTCGTGTGGCTGATCGCCGGCTTCGTGCTGGTGATCGCGGAGCTGGTCACCGGGACGTTCTACCTGCTGATGATCGGCCTGGGCGCCTTCGTGGGCGCGCTGATGGCGTGGATCGGGCTGAACGAGCTGCTGCAGGCCATCGCCGGCGGCGGGGTCGCGATCGCGGGGGCGGTGGCCGTGCACCACTGGCACGGGGCGCACCGCGGGTCGCCCGGCGAAGGGGCGAGCTTCCTCGACCGCGGGCAGGCGGTCGTCCTCGAGGGATGGGCGAACGAGGCCGCGGGCATCGCGCGGGTGAAGTACCGCGGCTCGACGTGGGACGCGCGCCTCGCGCGCGCCGGCGCCGCGCCGGCGCCGGGCGCGACGCTCTACATCGAGGGGCTCGAGGGAACGACGCTCGTGGTCGGGGCGGCACCGCCCGCGCACTGAAGGCGCGGACACAACGACAAGAAGGGGGAGTCGCATGTTCTGGAAGATGCTCGTCGCGCTGGTCATCTCGCTGGCGGCGGCCACGCTCACGCGCAGCGTGCCCGCCACCATCGCCGTGTTCGTGGTCGCCATGGCGGTCGTCATCGTGTTCGAGGGCGTGCGCATCGTGCCGCAGCAGAACGCGTGGGTGGTGGAGCGCCTGGGCAAGTTCTACAAGGTGCTCGAGCCGGGCCTGAACCTGATCGTGCCCTTCCTCGACCGCGTGGCGTACAAGCATTCGCTCAAGGAAGTGCCGCTCGACGTGCCGGAGCAGATCTGCATCACCAGGGACAACACGCAGCTCTCGGTGGACGGGATCATCTACTTCCAGGTGGTCGACCCGAAGCTCGCCTCCTACGGCTCGTCGGACTACATCCAGGCGATCACGCAGCTCGCGCAGACCGCGCTGCGAAGCGTCGTCGGCAAGATGGAGCTCGACAAGACGTTCGAGAGCCGCGACGAGATCAACCACATCGTCGTGACCGTGCTCGACGAGGCCGGCCGCACGTGGGGCATCAAGGTGCTGAGATACGAGATCAAGAGCCTGACACCGCCCGACGCGATCCTGCGCGCGATGCAGGCGCAGATCACCGCCGAGCGCGAGAAGCGCGCGGTCATCGCGACCTCCGAGGGCAAGCGCCAGCAGGAGATCAACATCGCCGACGGCAGCCGGCAGGCGGCGATCCTCGCCTCCGAGGGCCAGAAGCAGGCGGCGATCAACAAGGCCCAGGGCGAGGCGGCGGCGATCCAGCTCGTGGCCGACGCGACCGCCAACGGCGTGCGCGCGGTGGCCGCGGCCATCGGCGAGCCGGGGGGCTTGAGCGCCGCGAACCTCAAGGTGGCGCAGCAGTACATCGACGCCTTCGCCAACCTCGCCAAGCAGAGCAACACGCTGATCGTGCCCTCCAACGTCTCCGACGTGGCGGGGCTCGTCGCCAGCGCGATGACGGTGCTCGACCGCGCGAAGGCGGGACAGGCGGCCGCGTAGCGGACCCGACCCAGCGATGGCCGACAGGGAATTCGGGTTCGAGACGCTGTGCCTGCACGCGGGGCAGATCCCCGACGCGCAGACGGGCTCGCGCGCCGTGCCGCTCTACCAGACGACGTCGTACGTGTTCGACAGCGCCGACCACGCGGCGAGCCTATTCAACCTGCAGACCTTCGGCAACGTGTACACGCGCCTGTCGAACCCGACCACGGCCGTCTTCGAGGAGCGCATGGCCGCGATCGAGGGCGGGCGCGCCGCGGTGGCGACCGCCTCGGGACAGGCCGCCGAGATGGTGGCGCTGCTCAACATCCTCGAGGCCGGCGACCACGTCGTGTCGTCGTCGAAGCTCTACGGCGGCACCTACACGATGCTCGCCGTCAACTTCGCCAGGCTCGGCATCGAGGCGACCTTCGTCGATCCCGACGAGCCGGAGAATTTCCGCCGCGCGGTGAAGCCCAACACCAAGGCGTTCTTCTCCGAGACGCTCGGCAACCCGCGATCAACGTGATCGACATCGCCGCGATCGCGGACATCGCGCACGAGGCGGGCGTGCCGCTCGTCGTCGACAACACGGCGGCCTCGCCCTACCTCTGCCAGCCCTTCGCCCACGGCGCCGACATCGTGGTGCACTCGGCCACGAAGTTCATCGGCGGGCACGGCACGTCCATGGGCGGCGTCGTGATCGAGAGCGGGAAGTTTCCCTGGGACAACGGCAAGTTCCCGTCGATGACCGAGCCGTCGGCCGGCTACCACGGCGTGCGCTTCTACGAGACGTTCGGCGACTTCGGCTTCACCATGAAGGCGCGCATGGAGATCCTGCGCGTCTTCGGGCCGTCGATCGCGCCCTTCAACGCGTGGCTCCTGCTGCAGGGGCTCGAGACGCTGCCCGTGCGCATGGACCGGCATTGCGCCAACGCGCTCGCCGTCGCGCGCTACCTGCAGGACCATCCGAAGGTCGCGTGGGTCAACTACCCCGGGCTCGAGGACAACCGCTACCACGCCCTCGCGAAGCGCTACCTCCCGAGGGGCTCGGGCGCGCTCCTGTCGTTCGGCATCAAGGGCGGCTACGAGGCGGGCGTGAAATTCATCGAGGGGCTGCAGTTCGTGAGCCACCTCGCCAACATCGGCGACGCGAAGTCGCTGGTGATCCACCCGGCCTCGACCACGCACCGGCAGCTTTCCGAAGAGGACCAGGTGAAGGCGGGCGTGCCGCCCGACATGGTGCGCCTGTCGATCGGCCTCGAAAGCCTCGACGACATCGTCTGGGACCTCGACCGGGCGCTCGCGTCGGCGTGAGCGCCGAAGTCCTCCGGCACGCCGTGCGCGCTCAGCGCCTCGGGGTGCCCTTGCGGCGCGCGCCCGCGCTCGCCGCGGCCGCCTCGTCGCTCGCCGCGCGGAACATCGCCTCGTCGATCCACGGCGCGAGCGCGGAAACGCGCGCGTACGTGTCCCAGTCGCCCGGCATGGGCGCGCGCCCATCGCCGCGGCCCCGGGCGATGCCGGCCACGAAGAGCCCCTTCGGCGTCTCGATGTAGGCGGGCGCGCCCTCGTCGCCGGGGCCCGCCGCCCCCTCGAGGTCCGAGGCGGCGTCGCCCGACTCGACGCGCACCGCGAAGGTGTCCGCGTCCACGCGCGCGATCGTGTTGATCGCGCCGCGTTCGCGGTCGTCGTGGCGCACCTCGCCGGACCCGATGCGACCGGTGGCGCCGCTGCCCACGATCACGACGGCCTTGCCTTCCTCGCCGGCGCCACGATACGGCGGCGTCGGGCGCACGTTCGCGACGGCCTCGCGCAGCAGCACGAGGGCCACGCCGCGATGGTCCGCGGGCGGCAGGATCACCGCGGCGATCGCGTCGCGGCGTCCCGCGATTCGGACATTGCCCGCGACCGAGGGATCGCGCAGCAGCCGTCCGACCCACTCCGACGTGAGGATCCATCGGGGCGCGATGAGCACGCCCTGGCCGGCGCTGCCGAGCGCGATCGCCGAGGCGTAGCGCGAGGCGAGCTCGCGGTACTCGCCGTCGTCGCGATCGGGCCGCGTCACGATGGCGGCGGCGGGAAGGCCGGCGGCGAGTGCGGCGGCAAGCAGGAGCGCGGGAATTCTCATGGCCGAATTCTAGTCGAAGGCCACGGCGCGCACGGTATGCTAGCCGGGAGCCGTCCGAGGGACCATGAAAAAATTTCCGATCCTCGCCCTTGCAGCCTGCATCGTCGCCCCGTCGTTGCCCGCACTCGCCGTCGAGCGCACGCTCGTCGCCGACCTCGCCGACTACTCGCTCGAGCAACTGGCCGGCGTCAGGGTGACGACGGTCTCCCGGCGCGAGGAGCGGCTGGTGGATGCGCCCGCCTCCATCTTCGTGATGACCGCCGAGGACATCCGTCGCTCGGGAGCGACGTCGCTCGGCCAGGTGCTGCGGCTCGCGCCGAACCTCATGGTGGTGCGCGGCGACCAGAACCAGTTCATCGCCAGCGCGCGCGGGGGACTCGCGGGCACCGCCAACAAGATGCTCGTCCTGGTCGACGGGCGCACCGTGTACTCGCCGCTGTTTTCCGGCGTGTTCTGGGACGCGCAGGACGTCGTCCTCGAGGACATCGACCGCATCGAGGTGATCAGCGGACCCGGCTCGACGCTGTGGGGCACGAACGCCGTGAACGGCGTGATCAACATCATCACGAAGACGGCGCGCGAGACCCAGGGGGGCCTCGGCGTGGCCTACGCCGGCGGCGACGAGCGGGGTGTGGTGGCCCGCACCGGCTCGGCGCTCGGCGGCGGCGGGGCGTGGCGCGCCTATGGGAAGTACGCGAAGCGCGACGACCTCGCGCTGGCGAGCGGCGCCTCGGCGCACGACGCCTCCGAGCGCTGGCAGGCGGGATTCCGCAGCGACTGGGGGGCGGGACGCGCGCAGTCCACCTTCCAGGGCGACGTGTACCAGGCCCATGTCGACTACCTGGGCGGGCCGCGGGACCTCTCCGGAGGCAACCTGCTCGCGCGCTGGCGCACGACCTACGCGTCGGGCTCGCAGCTCATGGTGCAGGCGTACTACGACCGCACCGAGCGCGAGCACCAGGGCTCCTTCCGGGAAACGCGCGACACCTACGACCTCGAGGCGCTGCACACGCTGGCGCGGCGGCGGGGCCACGAGCTCGCGTGGGGCGGCGGGCTGCGCAGCTCGCGCGACCGCACGCAGAAGACGCCGGTGCTCGCCTTCCTCCCCGCCAGCCGCGACCTGCGCGTCGCGACCCTCTTCGGCCAGGACGAGATCGCGCTCGCCCCGGCGCTGCACCTCACCGCGGGCGTGCGCGCCGAGCACAATTCCTACACCGGGCTCGAGTGGCTGCCCAACCTGCGCCTGGCCTGGGAGGCGGCGCCGAGCCACCTGGTGTGGGCCGCGCTCACGCGCACCGTGCGCTCGCCCTCGCGCATCGACCGCGACCTGGTCGTGCCGGGGATGCCGCCCTACGTCCTCGTGAGCAATGACTCGTTCCGCTCGGAAAAGGCGAACGTGGCGGAGCTCGGCTACCGCGCGCGGTTCGCCGCCGACGCGACGCTCTCGCTCACGGCGTTCCACCACGAGTTCCGCGACTTGCGCACCGTCGAGCCGGGCGCGGCGGGGCTCGTCGTCGCCAACGGCGCCGACGGGCGCCTGTCGGGGCTCGAGGCGTGGGGCGACTGGATGGTGCGCCCGGGCTGGCGCCTCGTGGGCGGCTTCACCGTGATGACCCAGGAGACGTCGCTCGATCCCGGGCACACGAACCTCTCGGACCCGCCGCTCGGCAACAACCCCCGCCGCACGGCGATGCTGCGCTCGCTCTGGAACGTGACGCCCGAGCACGAGCTCGACCTCGCGTGGCGCTACCAGGGGCGGCTCGAGACGCCGGAAGTGCCCGCGTACGGCGTGCTCGACGCGCGCCTCGGCTGGCGGCCCAGCGCGCAGCTCGACGTGTCGCTCCTGGTCGCGAACGTGTTCGACCGCGAGCACCGCGAGTTCGCGACGGCGTCGCAGGGGGCGGTGTTCGGCCGCAGCGTGCTGCTGAAGGTGACATGGTCGCCGTGAGGGCCGCGGCGCGCGCCCTCGCGCTGGCGCTCGCCGCCCTCGTCGGGTGGGCGGCCCAGGCCCAGCCGGTGGCCGAGAGCACGGTCAAGGCGGCCTTTCTCTACAAGTTCCTCGGCTACGTCGAGTGGCCCGCGGCCGCCGTTCCCCCGCACGGCAGCCCGTACGTGATCGGCGTGCTGGGCGACGAGGCCGTCGCCTCGGAGCTCGAGCGGCTGCTGCCCGGCCACGCGATCGACGGCCACCCCGTGATGTCGAAGCGCCTGCGCGCCGGGGACTCCCTGCACGGCCTGTCCGAGCTCTTCGTGGGACGGCAGGCCGAGCACCCGGCGGCGACGATCCGCATGGCCGAGCAGCGGGGCGTGCTCGTGGTGAGCGACAGCATCGCGGCGTTCGAGGCCGGCAGCGCGGTCAACCTCGTGACCGCGGACGAGCGCGTCGGCTTCGAGGTGTCGCTGCCGGGCGCCCGGCGCGCGGGGCTGCGGATCAGCTCGCGGATGCTGTCGGTGGCGCGCCGGGTGGTGGGGCGCACTTGAGCCTGCGCGACGTCTTCCAGCGCTCGCTGCAGGGCCGCGTCATGGGGCTCGTGCTCGCGATCACCGTGCTCGCGCTCGGCCTGAGCGCCGTCGGGCTCGTCTTCTACGACCTCGGCGCCTACCAGCGCCAGGCGACGCGCGACGCCGCGTCGGTCGCGGAGGTGCTGGGACGGGCGAGCGGGCCGGCGCTGTCGTTCAGCGATCCCGACACCGCGGCGCGCGACCTCGCGATCATGCAGGTCCGCCCCTCGGTGCGTGCCGCCGCGCTCTACGGGCGCGACGGCCGGCTCTTCGCGACCTACCTCGCGCCCGGCTCTCCCGAGCAGTCGTTTCCCACGCGCCCCGTCGCCGCGGAGCCCGGCGTGAGCGAGGGCGTGCTCGAGGTGGTGCGCCCGGTGGTCGAGAACGGCGAGACGGTGGGCGCGGTCCTCGTGCGCACGGCCTACGATCCCTGGCCGCGCCTGCGCGACTACCTCTCGATCCTCGCCCTCGTCATGGTCGCGAGCTTCGCGGTGGCGGCGGTGCTGACCGGGTGGATGCAGCGCGGGGTCACCGCGCCCATCCTCGAGGTGGCCGAGGTCGCGCGCCGCGTGGTCGAGCGGCGCGACTATTCTCCCCGCGTGCGCAAGACGACCCGCGACGAGACGGGCCTGCTCGTGGACGCCTTCAACGCGATGCTCGCGGAGATCGGGCGGCGCACCGAGGCCATGGGCGAGGCGGACCGGCGCAAGGACGAGTTCCTCGCCACCCTCGCGCACGAGCTGCGCAACCCGCTGGCACCCATCCGCACCGGGCTCGAGCTCCTCGCCGCCCCCGGCGAGGACCCCGCGCGCGACGCGAGGGCGCGCGAGATCATGCAGCGGCAGGTGGCGCAGATGGTGCGCCTCGTCGACGACCTGCTCGACGTCTCGCGCATCACGACCGGCAAGCTCGCGGTGCGGCGCACTCCCATGGACCTGCGCAAGGCCGTCGACGACGCCCTCGAGACCGCGCGCCCGTTCGTCGACGCGCACGGGCACGCGCTCGAGGTGCGGCTGGCCGAGGGCCCCTGCCCGGTCGAGGGCGACCGCGCGCGCCTCGCGCAGGTGGTCGCGAATCTCCTGAACAACGCGGCCAAGTACACCGAGCCCGGCGGGCGCATCCGCCTCGAATCCCGCTGCGAGGACGGCTGGGCGGTCGTGACGGTGAGCGACAACGGGATCGGGCTCGATCCCGCGGCGGCCGGGTCGATCTTCGACATGTTCGTGCAGGCGGACCACTCCCTCGAGCGCACCCAGGCCGGCCTCGGCGTGGGGCTCACGCTCGCCCGCCGCTTCGTCGAGCTGCACGGGGGAACGATCGAGGCGACGAGCGACGGCCTCGGCAAGGGCACCCGGTTCACCGTGCGCCTGCCGCTGGCCGCCGCGCCGGTGCCCGCGTCGCAGGCGCCCGCGGCCTGCGGGACCGCGCCCAGGCACGGGCGCCGCGTGCTCCTGGCCGACGACAACGTGGATTTCGCGGTCACGCTCGCCCAGCTGATGGCCCTGCGCGGCCACGAGGTCCGCCTCGCGCACGACGGGGCGGCCGCGCTCGCCGAGGCCGAGGCGTTCCGCCCGGACGTCGCGTTCCTCGACATCGGCATGCCGAAGGTGCACGGCTACGAGGTCGCGCGCCGGCTGCGCGCCGCGAGCGCGACCGCCGGCTGCCTCCTCGTGGCCGTGACGGGCTGGGGCCAGGAGCAGGACCGCACCCGGGCGCGCGAGGCGGGCTTCGACCGCCACCTCGTGAAGCCCGCGGATCCCGCCGAGATCCTTGCCATCCTGGAGGCGCGCGATTTGACTTCGCCGCCGCCGCCGCCTTACGATGCGATTCAAACGAGCGTTTGAATCGGGCGTTTCCCCATGGGCACCCACCGTGCCGCGCGCAAGGGCGCAGCCCTCGACGCGACCTCCGCCGACACCAAGACGCGCATCCTCGACGCGGCCGAGCTGCTCTTCATGGAGCACGGCTTCGAGGCCACCAGCCTGCGCCAGCTGACCGCGGCCGCGGGCGCGAACCTCGCCGCCGTGCACTACCACTTCGGGTCGAAGGAGGAACTGTTCGAGGCGGTGCTCACGCGCCGGCTCGACCCGATGAACGAGGAGCGCATCGCCCTGCTCGACCGGCTCGAGCGCGACGCCGGGGCGCGGGCGCCGACGTGCGAGAAGGTGCTCTTCGCGATGCTGATCCCGGCGCTGCGGCTCGCGCGCGACGAGCGGCTCGGGGGCCGCAACTTCCTGCGGCTGCTCGGGCGCGCCTACGCCGACCCGGCGCCCTTCATCCGGCGGTTCCTCTCGGCGCAGTACGCCGGGATGATCGGGCGGTACAAGGAGGCGTTCCTGCGCGCGCTGCCGCACCTCGGCCGCCAGGAGCTCACGTGGCGGCTGCACTTCGTGATGGGCGCCCTGTCGTACACGCTCGCGGGCACCGACGCCCTCAAGCTCTTCGCGCAGGTCGGCGCCGCGGACGACGACGAGCTGCTGTTGCAGCGCCTCGCCCCGTTCCTCGTGGCCGGGCTCAAGGCCCCGCCCCTGGGCGAAGGGCGCCGGCTCGAGCTGGTCTCGGGCGACTGAAGGAAAGGAGACGGACATGGCGATCGCCGCTGTCGTGGCCACGGCCTGCGTGGCCCTGGCCTGGGGACTGGCCTATCACGGGGCGGGAGCGCTCGCCTGGTCGGCGGCCCTCGCCGCGGGGGCGGCGGCGCTCACCCTCGCCGGCGCGCCGGCCGCGCTCGCCGGCGCGACGTGGGCGGTCGTCGCGCTCTTCGCGGCGTTCTCGATCGTGCGGCCGTTGCGCCGGGCCGCGATCACCGGACCCGTCTTCGCGCTCTACAAGCGCATCCTCCCGCAGGTCTCGCAGACCGAGCAGGAGGCGCTCGACGCGGGCAGCGTGTGGTGGGACGGGGACCTCTTCACGGGGCGGCCGGACTGGAAGAAGCTCCTCGCCTTCCCGCAGCCCGCGCTGAGCGCCGAGGAGCGCGCCTTCCTCGACGGGCCCGTCGAGGAGCTGTGCGGCATGCTCGACGAGTGGGACATCACGCACCACCGGATGGACCTGCCCCCGGAGGCGTGGACGTTCATCCGCGAGCGCGGCTTCCTCGGCATCATCATCCCGAAGGCGTACGGTGGCCTGGGCTTCTCGGCGTACGCCCATTCCGAGATCGTGACCAAGATCTCGACGCGCAGCGGGACCGCGGCGGTGACGGTGATGGTGCCCAACTCGCTGGGGCCGGCGGAGCTGCTGATCCACTACGGCACCGAGGCGCAGAAGGACCACTACCTGCCGCGCCTCGCCAGGGGGCTCGAGATCCCGTGCTTCGCGCTGACGAGCCCCGAGGCGGGCAGCGACGCGGGGGCGATCCCGGACTTCGGCATCGTGTGCCGCGGCATGCACGAGGGCCGCGAGGTGATCGGCATGCGACTGACCTGGGACAAGCGCTACATCACGCTCGGCCCCGTGGCGACGCTCCTCGGGCTCGCGTTCAAGCTCTTCGACCCCGAGCGCCTCCTGGGCGGCGAGGAGGCGCTCGGCATCACGCTGGCGCTCATCCCGGCCACGCACCCGGGCGTGGAGATCGGACGCCGGCACGTGGCGCTCTCGGCCGCGTTCCAGAACGGTCCCACGCGGGGCAGGGACGTGTTCGTGCCGCTCGACTGGGTGATCGGCGGCCAGCCGCAGGTGGGCAAGGGCTGGCGGATGCTGGTGGAGTGCCTGGCCGCGGGACGGTCGATCTCGCTGCCCTCGATGGCGATGGCCGCGGGCAAGCTGGGCAGCCGCGCGACGGGCGCCTACGCGCGCGTGCGCTCGCAGTTCCGCCTGCCGATCGGGCGGTTCGAGGGCGTGGAGGAGCCGCTCGCGCGCATCGGCGGCAACACCTACCTCATGGACGCCACGCGGCGCATGACGATGGTCGCGCTCGACGCGGGCGAGAAGCCGTCGGTCATCTCGGCGATCTGCAAGTACCACATGACCGAGCGCATGCGCCAGGTCCTGAACGACGCCATGGACGTGCACGGCGGCAAGGGGATCATGCTGGGGCCGAACAACTACCTCGGGCGCGCCTACGAGACGGTGCCGATCGCCATCACCGTCGAGGGCGCCAACATCCTCACGCGCTCGATGATCATCTTCGGCCAGGGCGCCATCCGCTGCCATCCGTTCGTGCTGCGGGAGATCGAGGCGGCCGGGCGCGACGACCTCGCCGGCTTCGACCGCGCGCTCTGGGGCCACATCGCGTTCACGATCTCGAACGCCGCGCGCTCGCTGTGGCTCGGGCTCACGGGCGGCAAGGGCACCTCCGCGCCCGGCGCGCCCGAGACGCGGCGCTACCTGCAGATGATGGCGCGCTTCTCGGCGGCCTTCGCGCTGCTCTCCGACGTGTCGATGTTCGTGATCGGCGGCAGCCTCAAGCGCCGCGAGAAGATCTCCGCGCGCCTGGGCGACATCCTGTCGCTGCTCTACATGGCCTCGGCCACGGTCAAGCGCTTCCACGACGAGGGCCGGCAGAAGGACGACGTGCCGCTGCTCACGTGGGCGATCCACGACAGCTTCTTCAAGCTGCAGGTCGCCATGGACGGCGTGCTGGAGAACTTCCCCAGCCGCTTCGCCGCGGCGTGCCTGCGCGTGCTGGTGTTCCCGAAGGGGCTCACGCTGGACGCGCCGACGGACCGCGTGGGCTCGCAGGTGGCGCAGATCCTCATCACGCCGGGGGCCGCGCGCGATCGGCTCACGGCCGGCGCGTACGTGCCGAGGCGCGAGGACGACGTCGTGGGCCGCCTCGAGTTCGCGATGCACGCCGCGATCCGTGCCGAGCCGATCGAGGCGCGCCTGCGCCGGGCGGTGCGCGACGGGATGCTGCCCCAGCGCACGCTGGCCGAGCGGCGCGCGGCCGCCCTCGCGCAGGGCCTCGTGAGCGCCGCCGAGCTCGAGGCGCTCGAGTACGCCGACCGCCTGCGCCGCGAGGTCGTGCACGTGGACGATTTCGATCCCGACCTCTCGCGCCCGCGATCCCAGGAGGAGCCATGGCAGTCGCCGGACTCGGCGAAGAAGCTGGCCGCCGCGTCCTTGTAGTCGACGGCGCGCGCACTCCCTTCCTCAAGGCGCGGACCGGGCCGGGGCCCTTCGCGGGCTCCGACCTCGCCGTGGCCGCGGGGCGCGCGCTGCTGCTGCGCCAGCCCTTCGCGCCGGAGGCGCTCGACGAGGTCATCCTCGGCGCGGCACTCCCCTCGGCCGACGAGGCCAACATCGCGCGCGTGGTGTCGCTGCGGCTGGGCTGCGGGCATCGCGTGCCCGGCGTGGACCGTGATGCGCAACTGCGCCTCCGGCATGCAGGCGCTCGACTCGGCCGCCACGAACATCGTCGCCGGACGCGCGCGCCTCGTGCTCGCCGGCGGCACCGACGCCATGAGCCACGCGCCGCTGCTCTTCGCCCCGGCCATGGCGACGTGGCTCGCGCAGTGGTATGCCGCGAAGGGCGCGGGGCGCAAGGCCGCCCTCGCCCTGCGCTTCCGGCCGTCGTACCTCGCCCCGGTGATCGCGATCCTGCGCGGCCTCACCGATCCGGTGGTGAGGATCTCCATGGGCGCGACCGCGGAGATCGTGGCCAAACGCTTCGGCATCACCCGCGGGATGATGGACGCGTACGCGGCCGAGTCGCACCACCGCCTGGCCTTCGCGCAGGACCACGGCCACCTCGACGAGATCGTCCCGCTCTACGGCGAGGACGGCACGGTGTACGCGTCCGACGACGGCCTGCGCCGCGACTCGAGCGTCGAGAAGCTCGCGAAGCTCAAGCCCGTGTTCGACCGCACCTACGGCAACGTGACCGCCGGCAACAGCTCGCAGGTGACCGACGGGGCCGCGATGCTGGTCCTGGCCTCCGAGGAGGCGGCGCGCGAGCACGGCCTGGCACCGCTGGGCCGCATCGTCGACAGCCACTGGGGCGCGCTCGATCCCGCCGAGATGGGCCTGGGGCCGGTGCACGCGATCACGCCCCTTTTGCTGCGCCACGGCCTCGGCTGGGACGACATCGACGTGGTCGAGGTCAACGAGGCCTTCGCCGCCCAGGTGCTGGGCTGCCTCGCGGCGTGGGAGAGCGCCGATTACTGCCGCGAGCACTTCGGGCTCGACCGGGCGTTCGGCGCGCCGTCGCGCGACAAGCTCAACATCGACGGCGGCGCGATCGCGCTGGGACACCCCATCGGCGCCTCGGGCGCGCGCGTCGTGCTGCACGCGCTGAAGGCGCTCGAGCGCACGGGGGGGCGGCGCGCGGTGGCGTCGCTGTGCATCGGCGGCGGCCAGGGCGGGGCGATGCTGGTCGAGCGGGCATGAGCGAAGCCGGCGCGGTGCAGGCCCCGCAGCCCGACCCCGGCACGCCCGGGGCGGCGGCTCGCGGCGACATTCCGCGGCTCGAGCACTGGAAGCTCACGATCGATGGCGACGACCTCGCGTGGCTCGCGTTCGATCGCGCCGGCACGGGCACCAATACCTTCTCGGGCGCGGCGTTGCGCGAGCTGGGCGAGGCGGTGGCCTTCCTCGGGGCGAACCGGCCCCGCGGGCTCGCGATCCTCTCGGCGAAGGACAACGGCTTCGCCGCCGGCGCCGACGTCGAGGAGTTCACCCGCGTCACCGACGTCGAGCAGGTCGCCGCCTTCACCGCCCTGGGCAACGAGGTCTTCGATGCCGTCGCCGCGCTGCCCTTCCCGACGGTGGCGCTGCTGCACGGCTTCTGCATGGGCGGCGGCACGGAGCTGGCGCTCGCCTGCCGCTACCGGGTCGCCGACGACGCGCCCGGCACGCGCATCGCGCTGCCCGAGGTGATGCTGGGGATCGTGCCGGGCTGGGGAGGCGCCGCGCGCATGCCGGCGCTCATCGGCGCCGCACCCGCCCTCGACCTCATGCTCACGGGCCGCGGCGTGGACGCCAGGCGCGCGCGCCGGCTGCGCCTGGTCGATGCGCTCACGCCCCGCAGGCACTTCGGCAATGCCGCGCGCCGCTTCCTCCTCGATCCCCCCGCGCCCTCGCATCCCCCCTTCGCGGCCGCGGTCACGGGCTGGCCCGGCGTGCGGGAGATCGTGGCCGCGATGTCGCGCCGGCAGGTCGCGAAGAAGGTGCGCCGCGACCAGTATCCCGCCCCGTACGCGATCATCGACCTGTGGAAGGACTTCGGCGGCGACGTCCGGCGAGTGCCGCGCGAGCATCCCGCCTCGGCCGCGAGCCTCTTCTTCCACCCGACCACGCGCAACCTCATCCGGCTCTTCCTGCTGCAGGACCGGCTCAAGTATTTCGGCAGCCAGGACCTGCCGCCCGTGCGCCGCGTGCACGTCGTGGGCGCGGGCACGATGGGCGGCGACATCGCGGCCTGGTGCGCGATGAAGGGCATCACGACCACGCTGCAGGACCTGGCGCCCGAGCGCATCGCGCCGGCGATCCGGCGCGCCGCCGCACTCTACCGCCGGAGATTGCGCCAGCCGCACCTCGCGCGCGACGCGCTCGACCGCCTCATTCCCGACGTCGCGGGCGACGGGGTCGCCCGCGCCGACCTCGTGATCGAGGCGATCTTCGAGAACGCCGAGGCGAAGCGCAAGCTCTTCGCGGACGTCGAGCCGCGCATGAAGCCCGGGGCGATCCTCGCCACGAACACGTCGAGCATCCCGCTCGCGGAGCTCACGACAGCGCTGAAGGCGCCCGGGCGCCTCGTCGGGCTGCACTTCTTCAACCCCGTCGCGCAGATGATGCTGGTGGAGATCGTGCGCGGCGAGGAGACGGGCGAGGACGTGATGCGCGCGGGCCAGGCCTTCGCCCGCCAGATCGACAAGCTGCCGCTGCCGTGCAGGTCCGCGCCGGGCTTCCTCGTGAACCGCGTGCTCTCGCCCTATCTCCTCGAGGCGATGCTGATGGTCGACGAGGGCGTGGCCCCCGAGACCGTGGATGCGGCCGCGCGCGACTTCGGCATGCCCATGGGCCCGATCGAGCTCGCGGACATGGTGGGCCTCGACGTGGCGTGGGCGGTAGGCCAGGAGCTCGCCCGCCCCGACACCCCGGTGCCGAAGGGGCTGCAGGCCCACGTCGAGGCGAAGCGCCTGGGCAAGAAGACCGGCCGGGGCTACTACCCGTGGGTGAAGGGCAAGGCGCGCAAGGCCGCGCCGGCGGGCGGCGCCGACCTCGCCGCGCTCGCCGAGCGGCTGGTGGCGCCGGCGTTGAACGAGGCGGTCGCGTGCGTGCGCGAGGGCATCGTCGCCGACGCCGACCTCTGCGACGCGGGTGTCGTCTTCGGCACCGGCTTCGCGCCCCATCGCGGCGGCCCCCTGGAGACGATCCGCGCGGGGGGCAAGGCGCACTGGCTCGCGGTGCTCGAGCAGTTGCGCGCGGCCCACGGCGCGCGCTTCGCGCCCGACGCCGGGTGGGAATCGCTTTGACGGTGCGGGAGGCGGCGGCGACGCTCGCCGCGACCGACGGCTACCCGCTCGCCGTCACGCGCTTCGCGCCTTCGGGCAGCGCGTGGATGACGGTCGTCGTGGCATCGGCCATGGGGGTGCGCCGCGACTTCTACGCGCCCTATGCGCGCCACCTCGCCGCCGAAGGCGCGCACGTCCTCACGTTCGACTACCGCGGCATGGGCGGGTCGCGCCCGGCGCGGCTGGGCCGCCTCGAGGCGAGCGTGGACGACTGGGCGGCGCGGGACCTCGAGGCCGTGCTCGCCGAGGCGCGCCGCGCGGCGACCGCGCTGCCGCTGGTCGTCGTGGGCCACAGCCTCGGCGGCCAGATCCTCGGCCTGGCGC
The DNA here is from genome assembly GCA_963741815.1 of uncultured beta proteobacterium. Taxonomy (GTDB): domain Bacteria; phylum Pseudomonadota; class Gammaproteobacteria; order Burkholderiales; family Usitatibacteraceae; genus Usitatibacter. The sequence continues at coordinate 401,318 of CAVUJI010000001.1, read as the reverse complement.
CCTCGAACGCCGCGGTGCGCGCGGCCGTGCACGTGACCGCGGGCTCGGGATGGTACCGGTTGAACCGCCGCATGGCGCTGCGGGTGCGGCTGCTGTGGTTCGTGCTGATGCCGCTCGCCGTGCCGCTCGCCGGCTACTTTCCCGGCAAGGCGCTGCGCGCGGTGGGCGACCTGCCGCACGGGGTCGCGCGGCAATGGCGGCGCTGGTGCCTGCATCCCGACTACCTGCTGTCCGAGGGCGAGGCGGCCCGCGCGGCCTATGCGCGCGTGTCCGCCCCCATCCTGTCGTGGTCCTTCGAGGACGACCCGATGATCTCCCGGGAAGCCGTGGATCGCCTCGAGCGCCACTATCGCCACGCGCGCATCGAGCGCCGCCACGTGGCACCCGGCGAGGTGGGGCGCGCGGCCATCGGCCACTTCGGCTACTTCGCCGAGGCGAGCCGCGAGACGCTCTGGCGCGAGTCGCTCGACTGGCTGCGCGCGAGGACTGCCGAGGACTGCGCATGAATCGCAACGACGCGAATCGACAGGTGCGGCTCGCCGCGCGGCCGAGCGGCCTGCCGCGGCGCGAGGACTGGCGCTACACCGAGGAGCCGGTGCCCGAGCCGGGCGAGGGCGAGCTCGTGGTCGCCGTGCGCTACATCTCGCTGGACCCGGCGATGCGCGGATGGATGAACGAGGGCCGCTCGTACATCCGGCCCGTGGGCCTGGGCGAGGTGATGCGCGCGGGCGGCGCGGGCAACGTGCTCGCCTCGCGCCACCCGGCTTTCGCCGCGGGCGACGCGGTCGCGGGCGCCTTCGGCGTGCAGGAGTACGCGCTCTCGGACGGCAAGGGGGTGCGCAAGGTCGACACCGGCTTCGCGCCGCTCGCGCGCTACCTCGGCGTGCTCGGGATGCCGGGGATGACGGCTTACTTCGGCCTGCTCGACATCGGCCGCCCGAAGGCGGGCCAGACCGTCGTCGTGTCGGCGGCGGCGGGGGCCGTGGGCTCCGTCGTGGGCCAGATCGCGCGCATCGAGGGCTGCCGCGTGGTCGGCATCGCGGGCGGCGCGCGCAAGTGCGGGCACGTCGTGAAGGACCTGGGCTTCGACGCGGCGATCGACTACCGCGGCGAGGACGTCGCCGCCGGCCTCGCGGCCCATTGCCCGAAGGGCATCGACGTCTACTTCGACAACGTGGGCGGCGCGATCCTCGATGCGGCGCTCGCCCGTCTCGCGCTCAACGCCCGCGTCGTGATCTGCGGGGCGATCTCGCAGTACAACGCGACGGGGCCCGTGCAGGGGCCGGCGAACTACCTCTCGCTCCTCGTGAACCGCGCGAGCATGACCGGCATGGTGGTGCTCGACTACGCCGATCGCTACGCCGAGGCGGCCGCGCGGCTGGCCGGCTGGATCGGCGAGGGGCGGTTGCAGGCGCGCGAGGACATCGTGCCGGGCGGCGTGGACGCGTTCCCGGAAGCGTTGCTCAGGCTCTTTCGGGGCGAGAACTTCGGCAAGCTCGTGCTCGAGGTCTGAGCGGCGCGGGGCGACAGGCGCCGGGGGCGATTGCCAGCGGAGGAACTCCCGGCCAGGATGCGGCGCGCACAGGAAGTTCATGAGCGCCCGCCGACGCACCGAAATGGGGACAGGTTGGAAAACCCACCTGACCCCATCTTTCATCCCTGCGTGGCGGTGAGGTCGGCGCGGGGCGTCCGGGGGTGGAAGGACTTGGCGAGCACCTTGTAGAGCGGGCGCGGGCAGATGAGACGGGAGAAGCCGTAGGCGATGAGGGAGGCGGCCATGATCGGCAGCGCCATCTCCGAGTCGCGCGTCATCTCGATCACGATCACGAAGGTCGGCGGGACGAACCCGAGCCCGGGCGCTGCACCGTTTCCGGAACGGGAGTAACATTCAAACGCCCGTTTGAATCCGATCCGATCCGAGCGCGATGACGACCCTTCCCCCCGGCGAGCAGCCGGTCCTGCGCATCGTCCCGATGCCGGCCGACACGAACGCCCACGGCACCATCTTCGGCGGCTGGGTCATGTCCCAGGTGGACATCGCGGGCAGCGTTGCGGCATGGCAGCGGGCCCAGGGGCCGATCGTCACCGTCGCCGTGAATTCCTTCGTGTTCCGGGAGCCCGTGTTCGTGGGCGACCTCGTGAGCTTCTACGCGCGGGTGCTGCGCGTGGGCAAGACTTCCATCACCGTGGACGTCGAGGTCTTCTCCGAGCGCCGCGACGACGGCAAGAGTGTCGTCGTACGCGTGACCGAAGCCCAGTTGACCTACGTCGCCGTGGACGCGCAGCGCAGGCCGCGCCCGGTACCCGGCGGCGCCGTGGAGGCCTGAGATGAACGAGATCGCCGGCAAGGCCCGACCCTCCCCCCGCCCCCTCCCAAGGGAGGGGGAGAGCCGCGCCTCAGAGGGCGAGGGGGAGAGCCGCGCCTCAGAGGGCGAGGGGCAGAACGATGCCGCACGGGGCGGGAACAGCGCCTCGATGGAAGCCGGCGCGGGGCCGCGCCTGCCGGACCACATCCGCACGGCCGCCGTGCTCGGCGCCGGCGTCATGGGCGCGCAGATCGCCGCCCACCTCGCCAACGCGCGCGTGAAGCCGCTGCTTTTCGAGCTGGCGGCCGAGGGCAAGGACCGCAACGCGAACGTGAAGAAGGCGCTCGACGGCCTGGCGAAGCTCGAGCCGAGCCCGCTCGCGACGGCCTCGACGCGCGAGCAGATCGTGCCGTGCAACTACGACGAGCACCTCGACCGGCTCGCCGGCTGCGACCTCGTGATCGAGGCCATCAGCGAGCGCATGGACTGGAAGAAGGCGCTCTACGAGAAGGTGGCGCCGCACATCGCCCCCCACGCCATCTTCGCCTCCAACACCTCGGGCCTTTCCATCGCCGAGCTCTCGCGGCAGCTTCCGGCCGCGCTGCGCCCCCGCTTCTGCGGCGTGCACTTCTTCAACCCGCCGCGCTACATGCGGCTCGTCGAGCTGGTGCCGACCGCCGACACCGATCCCGCGATCCTCGACCGGCTCGAGTCCTTCCTCACCACGACGCTCGGCAAGGGGGTGGTGCGGGCGAAGGACACGCCGAACTTCGTCGCCAACCGCGTCGGTGTCTTCTCGATGCTCGCGACCATGCATCACACGCCGGGCCTTCGGGCTCGGGTTCGATGTCGTGGACGCGCTCACCGGCCCGGCGATCGGACGGGCGAAGAGCGCCACCTACCGCACCGCCGACGTGGTGGGGCTCGACACCATGGCGCATGTCGTGAAGACGATGGCGGACACGCTGCCGGACGATCCGTGGGCGGCGCACTACCAGGCGCCGGAGTGGCTGGCGGCGCTGATCGCGAAGGGCGCGCTCGGCCAGAAGACGAAGGCCGGCATCTACGTGAAGCAGGGCAAGGAGATCCAGGTCCTCGACCTCGGGCAGGGCGGCTACCGGACCTCCGCCGGCGCCGTCGCGGACGAGGTGCAGGCGATCCTCGCCGAGAAGAGCCCGGCCGAGCAGCTCGCGAAGCTGCGCGCGTGCGCGCACCCGCAGGCGCAGTTCCTGTGGTCGATCTACCGCGACCTCTTCCACTACTGCGCGGTGCACCTGGCCGCGATCGCCCATTGCGCGCGCGACGTGGACCTCGCCATCCGCTGGGGCTTCGGCTGGAAGCGCGGCCCGTTCGAGATATGGCAGGCGGCCGGCTGGCAGCAGGTGGCGGGCTGGATCGCCGAGGACATCGCCGCCGGCAAGGCGATGGCGCGCGCCCCCCTGCCGGCGTGGGTCACCGACGGGCGGCAGGGCGTGCACGCGCCGCAGGGCTCGTTCTCCGCGGCCGACGACACGCTGCACACGCGCTCGACGCTCGCCGTGTACCGCCGCCACCTCTTCCCCGAGCAGGTGCTGGGGGAGAAGGCGCCGGACCGCGGGACCACCGTCTTCGAGGACGAGGGCGTGCGGATGTGGCACCAGGGCGACGGCATCGCGATCGTCTCCTTCAAGAGCAAGATGCACGCGCTCGGCGCCGAGGTGCTCCAGGGCCTGAACCGCGCGCTCGACGAGGCCGAGCGCGGGTTCGCCGCGTTGGTCATCTGGCACGAGGCGCCCTTCGCCGTGGGCGCCAACCTCAAGGCCGCGCTCGAGACCCTGCAGGCCGGGCGCTACGACGCGTTCGAGGCGATGGTGGCCCTCTTCCAGCAGACCTCGCAGCGCCTCAAGTACAGCGCGGTGCCGACGGTAGCCGCGGTGGAGGGCATGGCGTTGGGCGGCGGGTGCGAGTTCGTGATGCACGCGCAGCGCGTGGTGGCGGCGCTCGAGAGCTACATCGGCCTGGTGGAGGTCGGCGTGGGGCTGCTGCCCGCGGGCGGGGGCCTCAAGGAGCTCGCCGAGCGCAGCGCGGCCTGGGCGCACGGCGGCGACGCGTTCCCGGCGCTGCAGAGAGCCTTCCGCCAGGTCGCGATGGGCGAGGTGTCGAAGAGCGCCGAGCACGCGCGCGAGATGGGCTACCTCGAGCCCTCGGACGTCGTGGTGTTCCACCCCGGCGAGCTGCTCTACGTGGCGAAGCAGGAGGCGCGGGCGATGGCCGATTCGGGCGTGCGGCCGGCGTTGCCCCCGGCGCGGATCGCGGTCGCCGGCGCCACCGGCATCGCCACGCTCAAGATGCTCGGCGTGAACATGAAGGAAGGCGGCTTCATCTCGGAGCACGACTTCGAGATCGCCTCGCGCATCGCCGAGGCGCTGTGCGGCGGCGAGGTCGAGCCGGGCAGCATGGTGGACGAGAAGTGGCTCCTCGACCTCGAGCGCCGCCATTTCGTGGCCCTCGCGAAGACGCCGAAGACCCAGGAGCGTATCGCGCACATGCTCGCGACCGGCAAGCCGCTGCGCAACTGATGCAACCGGAGGTAAAGCCATGAGCAGGCAAGTCCAGGACGCCTACATCGTCGCCGCGGTGAGGACCCCCGTCGGCAAGGCCCCCCGCGGCATGTTCCGCACGGTGCGCCCCGACGACATGCTCGCCCACGTGCTGAAGGGCGCGCTGGCACGGGTGCCGGGGCTCGACCCCCACGACATCGCCGACGTGGTGGTCGGCTGCGCGATGCCCGAGGCGGAGCAGGGCATGAACGTGGCGCGCATCGGCGTGCTGCTGGCGGGCCTGCCGGACTCGGTCCCGGCGATGACGATCAACCGCTTCTGCTCCTCGGGCGTGCAGGCGGTGGCGATCGCCGCCGACCGCATCCGCACCGGCGACGACGACGTGGTGATCGCCGCCGGCACCGAGTCGATGTCGATGGTGCCGATGATGGGCAACAAGGTCGCGCTCAACGAGGCCGTGTTCGACAAGGGCGAGAACGTCGCCATCGCCTACGGCATGGGCATCACGGCGGAGAAGGTCGCGAAGCGCTGGAAGGTCTCGCGCGAGGACCAGGACGCCTTCGCCGTGGCGAGCCACCGCAAGGCCGCCGCCGCGATCGCCGAGGGCGCCTTCCGCGATGAGATCCTCCCCTACGAGATCGACCACGCCACGCCCGACCTCGCCCGCGGCGAGGTGGCGCACCGCAAGCGCGTGGCCGACGCCGACGAGGGGCCGCGGCCCGATACCTCGATGGAGGCGCTCGCGAAGCTCAGGACCGTGTTCGCCGCCCGCGGCACGGTCACCGCCGGCAACAGCTCGCAGATGTCCGACGGGGCCGGGGCCGTGGTGCTCATGAGCGAGAAGGCGATGCAGCGCTACGGCGTGAAGCCGCTCGCCCGCTTCGCGGGCTATGCCGTGGCCGGCGTGCCGCCCGAGATCATGGGCATCGGGCCGATCCACGCGATCCCCAAGGTGCTCGCCGCCACCGGTGTCCGGCAGGACGAGCTCGACTGGATCGAGCTGAACGAGGCCTTCGCCGCCCAGTCCCTCGCCGTGATCCGGGACCTCGGGCTCGACCCCGCGCGCGTGAACCCGCAGGGCGGGGCGATCGCGCTGGGCCATCCGCTCGGCGCCACCGGGGCGGTGCGAACCGCCACGCTCCTGCACGGCATGCGCCGCCGCGGCGGCCGCTATGGCATGGTGACGATGTGCATCGGCACCGGCATGGGCGCGGCGGGGCTTTTCGAGTGCCTGCGCTGAATGCACAATCGCCTTACAACAGTCGAAGAACGAACGAGAGAGGAGAAGAGCCCATGAGGACGCCCTACCGACCTGCGTTGAAGCCGCTGGCGATCGCGCTGGCCCTGCTCGGCGCCGCCCCCGCCTACGCCCTGCAGTTCGAGCTCGACAACGGCGTGCGCGGCAGCGTCGACACGACCCTGAGCTACGGCGTGTCGATCCGCGCCGAGGACCGCGACCCGTCGCTCATCGGCATCGCCAACGGCGGCACGTCGCGCTCCGTGAACGAGGACGACGGCGACCTCAACTTCGCCAAGGGCGACCGGTTCGCCAACGTGGTGAAGGCCACGACCGACGTGGAGCTGAAGTACCGCAACTTCGGCTTCTTCGGCCGCGGCACCGCCTTCTACGACTTCGACCTGCACGACAGCGACAAGCTGGGCCCGACCGGGCAGGACCGGCTGGGCAGCGACGTGGTCGGGCTCGACGGGTTCGTGAGCGCGGCCTTCGCCCCCGGGGGGCGCAACCTCAACATCCGCATCGGCCGCCAGGTGATCAGCTGGGGCGAGAGCACGTTCATCCCCAACGGGATCAACGTGGTCAACCCGGTGGACCTGTCCAAGCTGCGCATCCCGGGCTCGGAGCTCAAGGAGGCGTTCATCCCGACCGCGGGCATCTGGGCGAGCCAGGAGCTCACCCAGTCGGCCACGCTCGAGGGTTTCTACCTCACGAACTTCGACAAGATCCGCCTCGACCCCCGGGGGTCGTACTTCTCGACCAACGACGCGGCCTCCGACGACGCCGACCGGCTGATCGTCTCGTTCGGGCGCCGGCGCGACAACCGCACCCCGCCGGGCAACCCCGTGCCGCCGGGAATCCCGGTGCTGAGCAGCACGGCGCAGGCCCTCTACGGCCCGTTCGATCCGGCCGCGCAGATCTGGGTGCCGCGCTCGGCCGACCACAACCCGAGCGACAGCGGGCAGTACGGCCTCGCCCTGCGCTACTTCGCCCCGGCGCTCAACGACACCGAGTTCGGCTTCTACTTCCTGAACTACCACAGCCGGATCCCGTTCTTCAGCGGGATCAAGGGCACGACCACCTCCGTGCTCACGGGCGGCCCGCTGATCCAGCCGATCTGCGCGACCGCGGCCCTGCGCGCGCTGTGCGCGACGGGCACGGCGACCTACTTCACCGAGTACCCGGAGGACATCCGCCTCTACGGGCTGTCCTTCAACACGCAGATCCCCGGCGGCATCGCCCTGCAGGGCGAGTACTCGTACCGGCCGAACCAGCCGGTGCAGCTCGCCACGGCGGAGCTGATCCTCGCCGCCCTGGGGCTGCCGAACCTCATCACCGGCTACACGCAGATCCCCGGCGCGCCCACGGGCGCCACGGCCGCCGCCCTCGTGCCCGACGGCACGTACCTCGAGGGCTACCGGCGCACGAAGATGAGCCAGCTGCAGTTCACGGGCACGAAGTCGTGGCCCCACGTGGCCGGGGCCGAGCAGCTGATCGGCCTGGCCGAGGTGGGCGCGAACTACTTCCACAACTTGCCGACCGACCTCGCCTTCGCCGGCCCGGCCACCTACCTGCCGGCCACGCAGTTCGGCGCGGTGGTCTCGGGCGCCTACTCGACCCAGCCCGGCGGCTTCCTCACGAACTTCTCGTGGGGCTATCGCATCGCCGCACGGCTCGAGTACGCCAACGCGTTCCTCGGCGGCAACCTCTCGCCGCGGATCGCCTTCACGCACGACGTGAAGGGCGTGGGCCCGAACTTCAACGAGGGCGTGAAGTCGGGCTCGATCGGCGCGTCCTGGGAGTACCAGCGCCGGTGGGTGGTCGACGCGCAGTACACGGGCTACTGGGGCGGGCGCACCTTCTGCGGCACGGACGTGCCGCCGCCCGGCTCCGCCGTCACGCCCGGGCAGCCGGCGAGCTGGTGCTCGAGCGCCAACCCGCTCAAGGACCGGGACTTCTACTCGGTGAGCGTGAGCTACTCGTTCTGACGATGCCGGGGCGCGGCCCGCGCCGCGCCCCGCGACGAAAACAAGGATAGGAGGAAAGCACCATGCGGTTCATCCCCAGCAATTCGTGGGCGGCGCTCGCCCTCGGCGTCGCCTTCGCCGTGCCGGCCGCGGCCGAGCTTTCGCCCGCGGAGCTCGCCAAGCTCGGCACCACCCTCACCCCGCTCGGCGCCGAGAAGGCGGGCAACGCCGCCGGCACGATCCCCGCCTGGGACGGCGGCATCACCCGGCCCGTCCCCGGCTATACCCCCGGCGGCCACTACCCGGACCCGTACGCGGGCGACAAGCCCCTCTTCACCATCGACGCGAAGAACGCGGACAAGTACCGCGACAGCCTCGCCCCCGGCCAGGTCGCGATGATGCGCAAGTACGCCGACTACAAGATGGTGGTCTATCCCTCGCGCCGCAGCGCCGCCTTCCCGCAATGCCACTACCGGGAGACGAAGCAGTGCGCGGCGAAGGCGCAGCTCGCCGCCGGCGGCAACGGCGTGGTCGGCTGCACCGGCGGCATCCCCTTCCCGATCCCGAAGAACGGCAACGAGGCGATCTGGAACTCGCTGCTGCGCTACCGCGGCGACACCTACGGCATGGACTGGTCGCAGGCCGCGGTGACGAGGAGCGGCGACTACGCCCTCGTGAACTTCGAGTACGAGTACGACTTCTCGTACGGCAACTGCACGAAGCCCGACAGCGAGCGCGAGCCCAACCTCATCCTCAACTACCTGCAGAACACCACCGGCCCGGCGCGGCTCGCGGGCCAGATCCTGCTCGTGCACGAGACGGTGAACCAGGCCAAGGAGCCGCGCTCGGCGTGGACCTACAACCCCGGCCAGCGCCGCGTGCGCCTGGCGCCCAACGTGGGCTACGACAACCCCGGCACCGCGGCCGACGGCCTGCGCACCAACGACGACTTCGGCATGTACAACGGGGCCACCGACCGCTACGAGTGGAAGCTCGTGGGCAAGAAGGAGATGTACATCCCGTACAACTCGTACCGGCTCGACGATCCGAAGCTCAAGTACTCCGACATCCTCAAGCCCGGGCACATCAACCAGGACCTCGCGCGCTACGAGCTGCACCGCGTCTGGGTCGTGGACGCGACGCTGAAGCCCGGGGTGAGCCACATCTACGCCCGGCGCACGTTCTACATCGACGAGGACAGCTGGGGGATCGTCGCCGAGGACCAGTACGACGGGCGCGGCGAGCTCTGGCGCTACTCCGAGCAGCACAACGAGAACTGGTACAACGTCCCGATGTGGTACGCCGGCATCGAGGTGCACAACGACCTGCAATCGGGCCGCTACATCGCCATGGGCCTGCGCAACGAGGAGAAGACGATCTACAAGACGCTCAAGCGCACGCCCGCCGACTACACGCCGGCGGCCCTGCGCGCGATCGGCACGCGCTAGCGAAGGGCCCGTTCTCCCCCGCATGAAGAGGCTCCTCGGTGCCGCCGCCCTGGGCGGCGGCATCGCGCTGGCCGCGTGGGCGGCCGTCGACCCGGCGGTGCTGCCCGACGCGGGCCCCCTGCGCGAGGCGACCGTCCATCGGCTGCTTCTCCTCGACGGCGCGCGCGTCGGCGCGCGGCTGGTCGCCGTGGGCGACCGCGGCTACATCGTGCTCTCCGACGACGGCGGCGCGCACTGGCGGCGCGCGCGCGCACCGGCCGCGCCGCTGCTCACCGCGGTGACCTTCCTCGACGCGCGCACCGGCTTCGCCGTGGGACACGACTCGGTGATCCTCGCCACGACCGACGGCGGCGAGACGTGGACCGAGCGCTTCTCCGCGCCGAAGGAGGAGCGCCCCCTCATGGACGTCCTCTTCCTCACCCCGCGCGAGGGCATCGCCATCGGCGCCTACGGCGCCTATTACGAGACGGCCGACGGCGGGCGCACCTGGCAGGCGCGCAAGATCACGCCCCAGGACTGGCACCTCAACGCGATCGCCCGCACGGCGGGCGATCGCCTGGTGATCGTCGGCGAGGCGGGGACCGTGCTCGCCTCGGACGACGCGGGCAGGACGTGGGCGCCGCTCGCCTCCCCGTACAAGGGATCGCTCTTCGGCGTGGTGGCGGGCGAGTCCGGCACGCTCGTCGCGTTCGGCCTGCGCGGCCACGTCTACCGCTCCACCGATGCGGGGCGCACGTGGACGGCGGTGGACAACGATTCCACGGCCACCCTGATGGGCGGCTCGCGCCTCCCCGACGGCACGCTCGTGCTCGCCGGCGCGGCCGGGCGGGTGCTGGTGAGCCGCGACGACGGCGCCTCGTTCGTGCCGCTCCCGACCCATACGCCGCGCGCCTGGGCCACGGCGGTCACGGCCGGGCCGGGCGCGGTGCTGCTGCTGGGCGAGACGGGCGCGCGCGAGGTGGCGCTGCCCTCGCGGCGGCGGGCGCCGGCGGGGTGAGGCTCGAGCGCTTCATCGAGGCGGTCTCGCGCGCGGTCTTCGGCCCGCGCCGGGTCTGGCTCGCCGTCTTCGCGCTGGCCACCCTCTTCTTCGCGGTGTCGGCCTCGCACCTCACGGTCGACGCGGGCTTCAACAAGATGGTGCCCCTCGACCACCCGTACATGAAGGTGTACCGGCAGTACGAGAAGGTCTTCGGCGGGGCCAACCGCATCGCCATCGCGCTGATCCAGGACCGCGGCGACATCTACACGCGCGAGTACATGGCCAAGCTCAAGGCCCTCACCGACGACGTCTTCCTGCTGAACGGCGTCGACCGCCCGTCGGTGAAGTCGCTCTTCACGCCGAACACCCGCTTCATCGAGGTGATCGAGGAGGGGTTCTCGGGCGGCAACGTGATCCCCGCGACGTTCCAGGGCACCGATGCCGACCTGGCGAAAGTGCGCGAGAACGTGGGCAAGTCCTCGGAGGTCGGCCGCACGGTCGCCACGGACTTCTCGGCCGCGCTCGTGAGCGCGGGCCTGCTCGAGGTCGATCCCCGCACCGGCAAGCGCCTGGACTACTTCAAGGTCGCCCACGAGCTCGAGCGGCTGCGCGCGAAGTACTCGGGCGGCGGCCAGACGGTCGCGATCATCGGCTTCGCGAAGGCGGTGGGCGACATCCGCGACGGCGCCCGGGGCGTGATCCTCTTCTTCGGCGTGGCCTTCGCGGTCACGCTGGCGCTCATGCTCTGGTTCGTGAAGGACCTGCGCCTCACGCTCGTCGCGCTCTCGGTCGCGATGCTGCCGGTGCTCTGGCTGCTGGGCACGCTGCCGCTGCTGGGCTACGGCATCGATCCGCTGTCGATCCTGGTGCCGTTCCTCATCTTCTCGATCGGGGTCTCCCACGCGGTGCAGATGGTGAAGACCTGGGAGCGCGAGACCGCGGGCGGCGCCGACAGCCTCGCGGCCGCGCGGCGCGCCTTCGCCAAGCTCTTCATCCCGGGCACCTTCGCGCTGCTCACCAACGTGCTCGGCTTCGCGGTGATCATGCTGATCCCCATCGCGATCGTGCGCGAGCTGGGCATCACCGCCTCGCTCGGCGTGGGCTGGATGATCCTCACCAACAAGATGCTGCTGCCGGTCCTGCTGTCGCACCTGAGGCTGTCGCGCCGGGCGATCACCGAGGAGGCGTGGCAGGAGAGCCGCGCCAGCCGCATGTGGCGGGCGGCCGCGCGCTGCGTCGAGCCCCGCCGCGCGCGCGCGATCGTGGCCGGCGCCGCCGTCCTGCTGGGCGCGGGCGTCTGGCAGGCGCACCACCTCAAGGTGGGCGACTACGGCATCGGCGTGCCGGAGCTGTGGCCGGGGTCGCGATACAACCGGGACAACGCCGCGATCGTGAAGCGCTTCGCCATCGGCGTGAACACGCTCGGCGTGGTGGCGCAGACGCACGGCGTGAAGGGCGCGTGCACGCACTACGACATCATGCGCACGATCGAGCGCTTCGACTGGTTCATGCAGAACGTGCCCGGGACGCAGTCGGTGATCTCGCTGGCGAGCCTCGCCAAGGTCGTGAACGCCGGCTTCAACGAGGGCAACCTCAAGTGGCGCGCCCTTCCCCGCGACCCCCAGGTGATGGCCCAGGCCGTCACGCCCATCGATACCTCCACGGGCCTGCTCGACCCCGACTGCAGCGCCATGCAGGTGCTCGTCAACACCACCGACCAGCAGGGCGAGACGATCGCGCGCCTGGTCTCGGAGGTCAAGCGCTTCGCCGCGGCCGAGAACACGGACCGGCTCGAGTTCAAGCTCGCCACCGGCAACATGGGGGTGGCCGCGGCCACCAACGAGGCGGTGGACCGCGCACGCTGGCAGATGAACTTCGCGATCTTCGGCGCGCTCGCCGTCATGTGCATGGCGATCTTCCGCAGCCTGCGGGCCACGCTGTGCATCCTGGTGCCGCTCGCGATCGTCTCCGTGCTGTGCGAGGCGCTCATGCCCACGCTGGGGATCGGGCTGAAGATCTCGACGCTGCCCGTGGTGGCGCTGGGGGTGGGCGTGGGCGTGGACTACGGGATCTACCTCTACGACCGGATCGAGGTGCACCTGCACGAGGGCAAGGCGCTCGCCACGGCGTTCTACGAGGCGCTGAACGAGCGCGGCACGGCGATGGTCTTCACGGCGGTCACCATGACGATCGGCGTGGGCACGTGGGCGCTGTCCGCGCTCAAGTTCCAGGCCGACATGGGCGTGCTGCTCGCCTTCATGTTCTTCCTCAACATGCTGGGCGCGCTCTTCCTGCTGCCGGCGCTGGCCGCGTTCCTGCTCGGCGCTCGCGCCGCCGCCCCCCGCCCCGGCGCATAATCGCGCCATGGCCCGCTTCTTCCTCGTCTCCGGCGCGCTCGTCATGGCGCTGGGCGTCCTGCTCGGCGCCTACGCCGCCCATGCCGCGCGCGGCACGGCCGCGCACCCCGACGCCGCGCGGCTGCTGCAGACCGCGGTCCTCTACCAGCTCGTGCACGGCATCGGCGTGCTCCTCGCCGGCGTGCTCGCGCGTTCGCAGCCTTCCGCGTGGCTCGCCGCCGCGGGCGCGCTGCACCTTGCCGGGATCGTGCTCTTCTGCGGCGCGCTCTGGGTGCTGGCACTCACCACGCGCTCGCTGGGCCCGGTCGCGCCCACCGGCGGCCTCGCGTTCGCCGCGGGCTGGGCAGCCCTCGCCGTGCACGCGCTCGCCTCGCGCGGCTGACGCCGGCCGCTAGCCGCCGCCCTGCGCGGCGCGCGGCGCCGCCTCCTCCGCCCGCGCGCCCCGCGCGATCGCCCGCTTCACCTCGCGCTGCCGCTCGGCGAGCGTGCGCTTCTCGTCGTCGAGCGGCAGCGCGAGCCGCCCGGCCTCGAGCACCTGGTCGGCGATGTGCGCGAGGGCCGCGTGCCGCTCCGGGTCCTCGCCGCAGGACGCGATGTCCTCGAGCGCATCGAGCAGGCGCCGCAGCACGCGCAGGTCGTGCCGGCCGTAATGGCGCAGCGGGTCGAAGGCGAGGTGGGCCAGGTCCGCGAACGTGGGCGCCGTGGCGATCACGAGGGCGGGCCCGTCGTCGTCCTCCCGGCAGGGCGAGGGGAAGCGGCGCGCCACGAGTGCGCACAGCCCCGCGGACAGGCGGTCCACGCACATGAGCGCCGTGTTGGGATCGTTCACACCCGGCGAGAGGGCGCGCATCGAGATCTCCGTGAGCTGGTTCAGCGGCATGGTCACGTCCTGCACCTCGGTCGCCTCGGGCCCGAGGGAGGTCGCGCCGTCGAGGCGGCGCCCGGCCTCGTCCGCGTCCTGCGCGCCGCCGTGCAGCCGGGCGAGCGGCGTGCCCGCCGCGACGAACGTGCCGGGCTCGCGCAGCAGCTCGACCGGGGCGCCCGAATCGCGGGACAGCGCCAGCAGCGCCTCGCCGTCGTAGGCCTGCACGTAGCCGCTGCGCCGCGCTTTCAGCGCGACGGGGCGGGCCGCCGGGCGGAAGGACGGCCCGGGCGCGCGGGGGGCGGCGCGGCCGATCTGGTCGGGGTAGAGGCGCTCGACCGCGGCGAGGAGCTCCGCGCCCGTGGCGGCGATGAAGTTCGCCGCCTGGATGTTGGTCACCATGTGGTGGATGAAGTACACGAGCATCGCGACCGAGAGCACCGCGAGCCCGACGCCGACGCTCACGGACACGTGCGGCACGAAGGGCGACTCGTCGGCGCTGCGCACCGTGCGCATCACCAGCACGCAGTAGAGGAAGGTCGCGATGAAGGTGCCGAGCACCACCTGGTTGCCCGTGTCGCGCATGAAGTTGCGCAGCAGCCGCGGGCCGAACTGCGACGTGGTGAGCGAGAGCACCGCGACCGTGATCGAGAAGACGGTGCCCGCCACACCCAGCACCGCGGTCGCGATCGCACCCAGCATCGCGCGCGCGCCGTCGGCCCCGCCCGAGTAGATGCCCATGAGGCTCATGGCGCCGAAGGAGCTGCCGAGCCGCTCGTCGACGGCCGTGAGCGCGAACGCCGCCCCGGCCCCGGCGGCGAGCAGCAGGCTGGGGTAGAACCAGTACGAGGTGTGGACGCGCTGCCAGACGAGCGAGATGCGCGGCTTCATGGCGGGATCCGGCCGGGGTAACTACCGGGTAGACGCGCTTCCGCCCGGTTCGTTCGCCCTCATTCCCCCCACTTGGCCAGGTACTTCGCGTACGTCTCCTGCCAGGCGGGAGAGCCGAACGCGCCGCCGCTCTGGTGCGTGAGGGCGATGGGCCAGGTGCCCAGGCGCAGGCCGCGCAGGCGCGCCGTGCGGCAGAGGTCCACGTCGTAGAAGTGGAACGCGAAGGCGGGATCGAAGAGCACCTCGTGCTGCAGCAGCGTCGAGCGCCGCGCGCCGATGAAGACCCCGTCGAGGAGCTCGCACTCGGCGGGCGCGGGCCCGTACAGGCTCACCGCGCCGCAGGCGTGCGCCCCGTGGGCCACGCCGCCGCTCAGGTTCGCGCGCTCGTCCCACGTCAAGCCGGGGGCCCCCTGCACGAAGGCCCACGCCGGCTGCCCCGGCACCCTGCGCCGGTTGCCCGCCACGCCGACGACGTGGAACTCGTCGAGGGCCTCGAGCAGGTGGTCGACCACGAAGAAGTCGTCGATCCACACGTCGTCGTGGAGGAAGACGAGGATGTCGTGCTCGGTCTGCAGCCGGATGCGCTCGTTGAAGACCTCCGGCAGCCCGCGGCGGTTCTCGAAGGCCACGCGCGGCACCCAGCGCTCGTCGGGCTCGAGGCGCCGAAGCGACCGGCCCAGGGCGCTCGCCGCCCAGAAATCGTCCTCGGTGCGCCGCGTGGCCGAGACGAACTCGAGCATCGCTCAGGCCGCCTCGATCGGGTCGCCCACGGCGATGGGGCCGGGCGCGAGCGTCACGAAGTTCATGCCGAACATGATCCCGAAACGCGGGCTTTCGCGATAGGTGGCGAGTGTGGCGAGCGGCTCGGGGCCGCGGCGCTCGCCGCTCGCCTGGTCGGTGGTCGTCACCTCGCACCGGCCGCACGGTTTCGCCCCGCCGAGCACCGCGCCGCCCGCGCGCAGCGTCTTCCATCCGTCCTCGGCGTAGGGTGGCGCGCCGCGCACGACGAGGTTCGGGCGGAAGCGGTTCATCGGCAGCGCTGTCGAGCCCGCGGCCGCGAGGCGCGCGTTGAGGTCGGCGAGCGACGCCTCGCCCACCACCAGGTAGGCGTACCCGTCGGCGAAGCCCACGAGGCGGCCGGCGCCCGCGTATTCCGGGTTGGAGTGGCGCCGCGTGGTGTCGGGCATGTACACGAGCCGGCAGGCGAGGCCCAGGTAATCGCTGAGCCACGCGTCGGCCTCGGGAGGGCCCGGCGCCGCGTCGCATTCGCTGCGCCAGACCTGCACGCGCAGCGTGGGCGCGGTCGCGGGCGCGAGGGGCACCTCGAGCAACGGCATGTCGTGGGCCGCCAGCTCGAGCACGCCCTCGCGCAGGTCGGTCCAGATCGTGGCCATGCGCGGCAGCTCGCGCTGCGACAGGAAGCGGCCCTGCGCGTCGACCACCATCCAGCGCCGGTCGTGCTCGAGGCCGCGGCTGCCGCAGTTCGCGCGCTCGAGCGCGATTCCGGCGAGGCCCTTCACGGGGTAGACGTGGAGCGAGGCGACGGTGGCTTGCATGTGGGATGCGTCATTGTGCCGGGGGGCGTCCAAGAGTACCTTAATCCGCCGACGCAACCCGCGACGAAAGGAGCGAGCGCATGGCCCTCTGGGACAAGCTGATGGGCGAGCTGGTCGACATCGTCGAGTGGCTCGACGACACGCAGGACACGCTGGCCTGGCGCTTCGAGCGCTACCAGAACGAGATCAAGTACGGCGCGAGGCTCGTCGTGCGCGAGGGCCAGATGGCCGCGTTCGTGAACGAGGGCCGGCTCGCGGACGTGTTCCGCCCGGGCACCTACGAGCTCACCACGCGCAACCTGCCCATCCTCGCGACGCTGCGCGGCTGGAAATACGGCTTCTCGAGCCCCTTCAAGGCCGAGGTCTACTTCCTCTCGACGCGCAAGTTCACCGACCTCAAGTGGGGCACGCCGGGCCCGGCCATGATGCGCGACGCCGATTTCGGCATGGTGCGCGTCACCGCCTTCGGCCTGTACGCGGTGCGCGCGGAGGATCCCGCGATCATCCTGCGCGACCTGGTCGGCACCGAGGGGCGCTTCACGGTCGGGCAGGTCGAGGACAACCTGCGGGGCAAGATCGGCCTGCGGGTGAAGGAGCTGATGCCCGAGCTCGGCATCCCGGCGATCGAGATGGAGGCGCGCGTGGCCGACCTGGGCGATCGCCTGCGCGAGCGCCTGGTGCCGGACTTCGCGGCGATGGGGCTGGAGCTTTGCGAGGTGCAGGTGCAGGACGTGGGCCTGCCCGAGGAGGTGGAGCGCGCGATCGACAAGCGCGGCGCGATGGCGGCCGTGGGCGACCTGCAGGCGTACTCGCGCTACGAGAGTGCCAGCGCGATGCGCGAGGCGGCGGCGAATCCCGGGGGCGCGGCGGGCGCGGGCGTCGGGCTCGGCGCCGGCATCGCGATGGGCGCGCAGATGATGAACCACCTCGGCGCGGGCGGCGCCAACCCGCCGCCGGTGCCGTCAGCGGGCGGCGCCAACCCGCCGCCGGTGCCCGGCGCGGGCGGCTTCCACGTCGTCGCCGGCGGGCGGCAGACCGGCCCCTACGACCTCGCCGCGCTGGGCGCCCAGGCCGCCCAAGGGCAGCTCACGCGCGAGTCGCTGGTGTGGCGGGCGGGAATGGCCCAGTGGGCGAAGGCGGGCGAGCAGGCCGAGCTCGCCGCGCTCTTCGCGAACGTCCCGCCGCCGCTCCCGCAGTAGCGGCGCGGCAGGTCCCGCGCCCGCGGCTCGCGGGCGCGCGGACTAGCGACGGTCGCGGTCGCGCTCGCCCTGCACCCAGCTCCCACGCTCGTCCCAGCGCGGTCGGTAGTCGTCGCGGCGCTCGGCGTAGCGCTCGCTCCGCGCGTCGCGCCACTCGAGGCGGGCGGCGTGCCCCGGGCGCCAGTCCCCGGCGCGGGCATGGCGGCTCACCTCGCGGGCGGACTCGATGCGGTTGTTCAGGCGCCGGTCGAGGTGGGCGTACCGGCCGGGGCCGAGCACGAGGCACTCGCCGCGGTAGCCGGGGTCGGAGCACACCTGCCAGCGCCCGGAGTGCACGATGAGGCTCGAGGCCCGGGCATCGAGGCCGGAGCCGCGCAGGCTGCGGGCATCGTCGGCGAGCGCGAGCGACTTGCCGTCGAAGCCGGGGCGCCGGAAGAGCGTGAGCCCGGCGTGCGCGCGGTGCACCGGCCGCACGGATTCCACCCGGTGATAGATGCTCGGATCGAGCGAGTCGTACCGGCCGGGACCGAGCACCGTGCAGTCGCCCTGGAAGTCGGGCTGGCTGCAAAGCTGCCAGTGGCCCGAGTGGACGACGGCGCTCGAGGCCTGGTCGATGAAGCCCGAGCCCGTGAGGTCGCGGGTCACCCCGCGCACATCGAGCGAGCGGCCGCTGAAGTCGGGCTGCTTGTAGATGGTCATGCCGGCGGCGTGGGCGGTGCCGGCGATGGCGACGGCTGCGAGCAGGCTGGTATGGATCTTCATGGCGTCCCTCCTGTGATTCCCGGTTGGAAGCACGGGAGGATCGCCGGTTCGCGTCCGGACGGAGGAGGCCCCGGACGCGAGGCTACACGCGCGTCGGAGGGCGCCGACGCCGGCGCGCGGGCCGGCGCCGCACCGGGCGCTCAGAGCTGCTTGAGCATCGTCTGCGCGTCGGAGACCTCGTACTTGCCGGGCGCCTCGACGTTCAACGACTTCACCACCCCGTCGTCGACCAGCATCGAGAAGCGCTGGCAGCGCATGCCCATGCCGCGGGCGTTCAGGTCGAGCTCCAGGCCCAGCTTCTTCGCGTAGTCGGCGCTGCCGTCGGCCATGAAGCGGATCTTGCCGTAGGCCTTCTGGTCGCGCGCCCAGGCGTCCATCACGAACGCGTCGTTCACGGCGAGGCACCACACCTCGTCCACGCCCTTCGTCTTGAGGGTGTCGAGGTTCTGCACGTAGCTGGGCACGTGCTTGGCCGAGCAGGTGGGGGTGAACGCGCCGGGCAGCCCGAAGATCACGATCTTCTTGCCCTTCGCCTGCGCGCGCACGTCGAACGTGTTCGGCCCCACGCTGCAGCCGTCGCCCTCGACCTCGATGTACTCCTGCAGCTTGCCGTCGGGCAGCGTGTCGCCGGCCTTGATCGTCATGTCGTTCTCCTTGGGGGGGATGGAAGTCAGGCGGCGGCCAGCGCACGCCGGAAGCCGGCGAGCGCGACACCCGCCGCGATGAAGGCGCCGCCCAGGCCGCGGTGTATCCAGCGCAGCCGCGCCGGGTCGCGCAGGGCCGCCACGGCCCGCGACGCGAGCGCCGTGTAGGCCAGCATCACGGCGAGGTCCACGCCGAAGGTAGTGGCGGCGAAGATGGCGTACTGCGCGAGCTGCGGGCGCGCGGCGTCGATGAACTGCGGCAGGATCGCCGCGAAGAAGACGATGCCCTTCGGGTTCGTGATGTTCACGAGGAAGCCGCGGACGAACACCTGCCCCGCGGTTCGGGCCCCGTCGTCGCGATCCATCGTGAAGCCGCGGGGCGGGGCGCGCCAGGTGACGACGCCGAGGTAGACCAGGTAGGCCACCCCCAGCCACTTCACGATGCCGAAGAGGGTTTCGGAGGCGAGCAGCAGCGCGCCCAGTCCGAGCGAGACGACCAGGACCAGGAGGAGGTTGGCCGCCTGCATGCCCACGCCGTTCCACAACCCGCGGCGCAAGCCGTGGCGCAGCCCGCTCGAGACACTCGAGAAGACACCCGGCCCCGGCGTGACCGACAGCACGAGGGTGGCGAGGAAGTAGGGGATCCAGGCGGTGAGTGGCATCGGCTTCAGCGGCCCCGTTCGATCGCGCGCCGCGCCATCCGGTCCACGAGGCCGGGGGCGAGGAGGCGCAGCCAAAGGCCGATTCTACCGCGCGCGGTCATCACGACTTCCCGCTCGCGCCGCTCGATCGCCCGCACGATGCGCCGCGCGCAGTCGGGGGCGCTCATGACGCGGCCCTCCTGCACGGGGCTCACCGCGATGGGCCGCCCGTCGGGCCCGGCCGCGTTCTCGCGGATGCCCGTCGCGACGAAGCCCGGGTAGATCATGGTCACGTCCACGCCCGAGCCCTCGAGCTCGATGCGCAGCGAATCGAAGAAGCCCGCCATCGCGTGCTTGCTCGCGGCGTAGGCGGTGCGCGTGGGAACGCCCGTGCGCCCGGCGAGGCTCGAGATGCCGACCACGAGCCCGCGGCTCGCCCTCAGGTGCGCCAGCGCGTGGCGCGTGCAGTAGACGGCGCCGAGGTAGTTCACGCGCATGAGCCGCTCGAAGACCGCGAGGTCGGCGATGTCCTCGAAGCGCGCCCACATGCTCGCCCCCGCGTTGTTGACGAGCACGTCGATGCGGCCGAAGGCGACGGCGGCACCCGACACGAGCGCCTGGCAGTCGCGCTCCGAAGCCACGTCGGCCTTCACGGCCACCACCGCGGCGCCGCGCTCGCGGCACTCGGCCGCCACCGCCTCGAGCGCTCGCTCGTCGCGCGCCGCGAGCACGAGTCGCGCCCCGCGCCCGGCGAGCTGGCGCGCGAGCTCGGCACCGATGCCCTTCGAGGCCCCCGTGATGGCGACGACCTTGTCCCGCATGCCGGCCCCTAGCCTTCCGTATCCGGATCGGGAATGTGGTTGAAGGCGATGTGCATGCCGCCGCCCTCGCGCGCCTTGTGGGCGCTGGCGAAGTACACGGCCTGCCTGCCGAAGCGGGCGTTGAGCCGGTCGAGGGCGGTGTAGAGGCTCTTCGAGCGCGCCTCGGAGGCGAAGAGGGAGCCCGTGCGCCGCGCCTCGGCCACGAGCTCCGAGAACGCCATGCCCACCTGCAGGATGGTGCGCGCGCTTCGCGGGCGCTTCGCCCAGAGCTTCTCGAGCGCGTGCAGGAAGGCCATGGTGTCCTGGGTGTCCACGAGGCGCATGTCGGCGTCCCAGCGCGCGCCGTCCAGGTACTTCACGCCCACCGCGATGCGCCCCGCGTAGAGGTCCGCCTTGCGCAGGCGCATCGCCGCCTTCTGCACCAGGCGGTCGAGCACGGCGAAGGCGTCCTCGGGGTTGCGCAGCGCCGGGGCGAGCACGCTCGAGTGCGAGATCGAGGCCGTCTCCGAGGCCCGCTCGTGCTGCTCCTCGCCGCGCAGGCGGTCGTGGAGGACCTCGCCGCCCATCCCGCCCCAGATCGCGCGCAGCTCGTCGCGGGAGCGCGCGCAAAGGTCGCGCACCGTGGCGATCCCGTGGGCGGCGAGGCGCTTGTCCATCTGCCTGCCGATGCCGGAGAGCGCGCGCACCGGCAGCGCGAAGAGGCGCTGCGGCAGCTCGTGCTTCTCGATCAGCACCAGCCCGTCGGGCTTCACCATGTCGGAGGCCGTCTTCGCGATGAAGGTGTTGGGGCCGATCCCGATCGAGGTGCGCAGGTGCTCGCCCACCGCCGACGCGAGGGTCGTCTTCACCTTGCGGGCGAGCTCGAGCGCGCGCGCCGGCTCCCGCCAGCGGCCCGTGAGCTCGCAGTCCATCTCGTCGATCGAGAGCACGGCGCGCACCGGCACCACGGTGTCGACGGCGGCCACCGCGCGGTGGTGGTAGTCGATGTACAGCGCGTGGCGCGCGACCACGAACTCGATGCCCGGGCACAGCCGCCGCGCCTCGGCCACCCTCGTGCCCGTCTTCACGCCGAAGGTCTTCGCCTCGACGCTCGCGGCGATGCACACGGTCGTGTCCGCGAGCATCGGGACCACGCCCAGGGGGCGCCCGCGCAGCCGCGGCTCGGCCTGCTGCTCCACGGAGGCGAAGTAGGAGTTGAAGTCGACCAGGAGCGAGCGCAGGGTCACGGGCGGGGGCTCACGGCGGCGGGTGTGCGTCCCCGCCCTCACTGCCGGGGCAGGGTGATCGGGCGGTCGGTCGCCTCCATGAACTTGCGGCGGAAGACGAGCGGGTCGGCGATGTCGCGGATCGGCGCGACCGAGGTGCCCGAGCCCGAGATGAGGATCGTGCCGTAGTTGAGGAAGCGGCCGAAGAAGCCCTGCTCGACGTGCAGCGCCTCGACCTTGTCGAGCCCGATCTCCACGGTGTGCCGGCGGATGAAGCCGAACTTCGCGATCACGCGCTTGCTCGTGATGGCCAGCTCCGAGGACGAGACGCGCACCCAGGCGGCGGCGAGCAGGAGCGCGCCGAGCAGGAAGGCGGGCAGCAGCGCCACGCCGAGCACGATCAACCCGGCCTGCGACCACCACGACACCCGCGCCCGGTGGATCAGCCGCTCGCCCTCGATCAGCGACTCGTCGATGTACGACACGTCAGGTGCCGAAGTCCGTCGCCGCGACGAAGGCGCCGACCAGCGCGGCGAGCCCCGCCTCGTCGTGCGCGTCGAAGCGCGCGCGCCGCGGGCTGTCGAGGTCGAGCACGCCGGCCACGTGCCGGTGCGCGACCACCGGCGTCACGATCTCGCTCGCCGAGTCGCCATCGCAGGCGATGTGCCCGGGAAAGGCGGTCACGTCCGGGACCACGAGCGCGCGCGCCTGCCGCGCGGCCGTGCCGCAGACCCCCTCGCCGAGCGCGATGCGCACGCACGCGGGCTTGCCCTGGAACGGGCCGAGGACGAGCTCCCCGCCCTTCACCCAGTAGAACCCCGCCCAGTTGAGCTCCGGCAGCCCGTGGAAGAGCAGGGCGGCCAGGTTCGCCGCGTTGGCGGTGCGGTCGCGCTCGCCGGCGAGGAGCGCGCGCGCCTGCGCGAGCAGCTCGGCGTAGAGCTGCGGCTTCGAGGCGGCGGCGTGGGGCTGGAGGGCGAACATGGGGGACCGGCGCGGGGGAGCCCTAGCTTAGCAAATCCGGGCCCCTTTCCCGGCCGGCGGGGCAGGCGGGAACCGCCGGGCCCGCGCCCGTCGCGGCCCGTGCCCCACGTATAATCGCCGCCTCGGCCGCATCCCGGCGGCCCGCGACGTTCCCCCGAGCTTTCCGCCATGCGCTCCCCCGCCCCGCCGCTTCCCGGCGCCCCGGTCCTCGATCCCGACGCCGCGCCCGCCCCGGCCGCCGCCCGGCGCCCGAAGGCGATGGCGAAGTTCGGCGACCGGCGCGTGGACCCGTACTACTGGCTGCGCGAGAAGTCGAACCCCGAGGTGATCGCGTATCTCGAGGCGGAAAACCGCTACACCGAGGCGGTCACGAAGCCGCTCGCGCGCTTCCGCAAGGCGCTCTACGCCGAGATGCTCGGGCGCATCCGCGAGACCGACGAGAGCGTGCCGTACCGCCGCCACGGCTACTGGTACTACCAGCGGGAGGTGGAGGGCCTGCAGTACCCGATCTACTGCCGCCGCAAGGGCAGCATGCGGGCGCCGGAGGAGGTGCTGCTCGACGTGAACGCGCTCGCCCGCGGGCACCGCTTCACCGCCCTGGGCGCCATGGACGTGAGCCCCGACGCCCGCCTGCTCGCCTACACGGTCGACTTCAGCGGCTACCGCCAGTACACGCTCCACGTGAAGGATCTCGAGACCGGGCGCCTGCTGCGCGACACCGCGCCGCGGGTGACCTCCCTCGCCTGGGCCGCCGACAGCCGGCACCTCTTCCACGTGGAGGAGCACGAGACCACGAAGCGCAGCTGGCGGCTGCACCGGCTCGCGCTGGGCGCCGGCTCCACGCTCGTTTACGAGGAGCCCGACGAGCTCTTCGACATCGGCGTGGGCGAGACGCGCAGCGAGGCCTTCGTGGTGCTCGGCATCTCGAGCAAGGACACGGCCGAGATGCGGCTGCTGCCCGCCGACCGGCCGCTCGAGGCGTTGCGCACGGTGGCGCCCCGGCGCAAGGGACACGAGTACTACGTGGACCACCACGGCGACGAGCTGCTCATCCGCACCAACGACAAGGGGCCCAACTTCCGCCTGGTGCGCGCGCCGCTGGCCGACCCGCGGCCGCGCCACTGGAAGTCGGTGATGGCCCACCGGCCGCTGGTGATGCTCGAGGAAGTGGACGTCTATCGCGACTTCTGGGTGGCGGTGGAGCGCGACCGCGGGCTGCTGCGGCTGCGCGTGACCGACTTCGCGAGCGGCGAGCACCACTACATCGCCTTCGACGAGGCGGTGTACTCGGCCTATCCGGGCACGAACGCCGAGTACGCCACGCGCCGATTCCGGTTCGTCTACGAGAGCCTCGTGACGCCGCGCTCGTGGTACGACTACGACGTGGCCACGCGCCGGCGGCGGCTGCTCAAGCGCCAGCCCGTGCTCGGCGGCTACGACCCGCGCCGCTACGCCTCGGAGGCGGTCACGGCGCTCGCCCCCGACGGCACGCGCATCCCGGTCTCGCTCGTCTACCGCCGCGGGGCCGCCAGGGGGCCGCGCCCGCTGCTGCTCTACGGCTACGGCGCCTACGGGATGCCGATGGACCCGTACTTCCGCTCGACCCGCATCTCGCTCCTCGACCGGGGGATGGTGTTCGCGATCGCCCACGTGCGCGGCGGCGGCGACCGCGGCCGGCTCTGGTACGACGCGGGCAAGCTGCTGCGCAAGAAGAACACCTTCACCGACTTCGTGGCCGCGGCCGAGACGCTGGTGCGGCGCGGCTACACCGCACCCGACCGCCTCGTGATCCAGGGCGGCAGCGCCGGGGGGCTGCTGATGGGCGCGGCCGTGAACCTGCGCCCCGACCTCTTCCGGGCGGTCGTCGCCCAGGTGCCCTTCGTCGACGTGATGACCACGATGCTCGACACGTCGCTGCCGCTCACCGTGCCCGAGTACCTGGAGTGGGGCAACCCGAACGTCGAGCGCGACTACCGCTACATGCGCTCGTACTCGCCCTACGACAACCTCGCGCGCGGCGCCTACCCCGCCATGCTCGTCGAGACCTCGCTCAACGACAGCCAGGTGATGTACTGGGAGCCGGCCAAGTACGTGGCGAAGCTGCGCACGCTCAAGACCGACCGCAACCCGCTGCTGCTGAAGACGATCATGGCGGCGGGGCACGGCGGCGCGTCGGGGCGCTACGACGCGCTGAAGGAGCTCGCCTTCACCTACGCGTTCATCCTCGGCCAGGTGGGGCTCGCCCGGTGAGCGGCGCCCGGGTCGACGAGGTCCCGGCCGGCGCGCGCCCGGTCCTCGGGGAGGGCGCGCGCCGTTCGTCCACGGGGCGGCTTTTCTTCGCCTCGGTCGCGATCTGGGGCACGACCTGGCTCGCCATCACCTACCAGCTGGGCGCCGTCGCCCCCGAGGCGAGCGTGGCCTACCGCTTCCTCCTCGCCGCGTGCGTCCTCTTCGCCGGCTGCCGCCTGCGCGGCGTGCCGCTCGCGCTGCCGCCCGCCGCCCACGCCTGGATCGCGCTGCAGGGCGTGCTCATGTTCGGCGTGAGCTACATCTGGGTCTACTACGCGGAGCGCAACGTGGTCTCGGGGCTGGTGGCCGTGGGGTATTCGGCGAGCCCGCTCCTGGGCCTGCTCGGCATGCGCCTCTTCTTCCGCGCGCCCATGCCCCCGGCCGTCGCGCTCGGCGCGCTGCTCGGCATCGCCGGCATCGTGCTCGTCTTCTGGCCCGAGTTCGCGCACCTGCGCGCCGACCGGCGCACGGCCCTGGGCGCGCTCTACACGGCCGCGGCGGTCGTCGCCTCGGCGCTGGGCAGCCTGGTCGCCCACCGCAACCTGGCGCTGCGCCTGCCGCTGTGGCAGTCGATGGCGTGGGGGATGCTCTACGGCGCGCTCTCCTCGCTCGCCGTGGCGCTCGCCGCCGGCAGGCCGCTCGCGTTCCCGTGGAGCGTGCCGTACGTGGCGTCTCTCGCCTACCTCGCGCTCTTCGGCTCCATCGCCGCCTTCGCCGGCTACCTCACGGTGCTGCGCCGGATCGGGCCGGCCCGCGCCGGCTACGTCGGCGTCATGGTTCCCCTCGTGGCGCTCGCCGTGTCGGCCGCGTTCGAGGGCTTCCGCTGGCACGCGCTCACCTGGGTCGGCATCGCGGTGTCCGTGGCGGGCAACGTCGCGATCCTGCGGGAGCGCGCCCCGGACTAGAGGTTCACCAGGACGAGGCCGACCACCTCGCGCACGAACACGTCCGAGTAGCCGGCTTCCCGCAACGACCAGCGCAGCGTGTTCGCGAACTTGGCCTTCTTGTACATGTTGAGCCGGTGGTCCCGGCTGAAGCCGCGGGTGCGCTCGACGATGCGCTCGAGCTTGCGCGCGCGCTTGTCGGCTTCCTTGCGCCCGGGTCGCTCGTCGCTCGGCGGCAGCGCCGCGCGGATGTCGCGGGCGATGCTGTCGGCGAATTGCACCGCGGCGCGGGAGTCGAGCCAGCCGAGTACCATGGACGCTCCTCTTCACGAATGCCGGTGGCGGCGGAAAACCGAGTGGGGATTCTAAGCCGATTGCTGCCGGCCCGGCGCGCGGCCGGCGCACGGGAACCGGCACCCGCGGCCGAGGCGCTGGTGGCCGAGGGCCAGGCGCTGGAGGACGCGGGGGACCTGTCCGCGGCCGAAGCGCGGTTCCGGGCGGCGATCGCGGCCGAGCCCGGTTCCGCCCGCGCGCACCTCAACCTGGGCAACGTGCTGCGGCGCCGGGGACGGCTGGAAGACGCGGTCGCGGCGTACGGTGCGGCCATCGCCCGCAGGGCGGGCTACGCGGGCGCGCACTTCAACCTCGGCTCCGCGCTCCTCGAGCTCGGCCGCCTCGAGGACGCCGGGCGCGAGCTGCGGCGCACCCTCGAGATCGATCCGGCGTTCGTCGATGCGCTCGTGCGCCTCGCCGAGGTGCTCGAGCGGTCCGGCGATGCGGCGGGCGGGCGCCAGGCGCTGGAGCGGGCGGCGGCCCTCGCGCCGGGGCACGCGGGGGTGCTGGCGAACCTCGGCCTCGCCCTCATCGCCGCCGGCGAGACGGCCCTCGCCCAGAGCCGTTTCGCCGAGTCCCTGGCGTCGGATCCCGATTGCGTGCCCGCCCTCGTCGGGCTGGCCCGGGTTCGCACGGTGCTCGGCCGCGCCCCGGAAGGCGATCCGTACCTGCGCCGGGCGCTCGCCCTCGCGCCCGACGATCCGGAAGTCTGGAGCCCGCTGCTGTTCGGGCTGAACCTGCGCGACGACGTGGACGCGCGAGAAGTGGCGCGCGAGCACTTCGCCTTCGGCGACACGATGGCGCGCCGGGTGCCCGCGCGCCCGCCGCCGCTGCGTCCCGGCCGGCGCCTGCGGGTGGGCTACGTCTCCGCGGACCTGGGACGTCATCCGGTGGGCCTCTTCCTGCGGCCCCTCCTGCAGCATCACGACCGGGACCGGTTCGAGATCCTCTGCTACTCGAACCTCCACGACGAGGACGAGATGACCGCGCAGTTGCGCGCGCTCTGCCCGGCCTGGCGCCGCATCGCGGGACGCAGCGATCCGTGGGTGGAGCAGCTCGTGCGCGAGGACCGCGTCGACCTGCTGGTGGACCTCTCCGGCCACACCATGGGCAACCGGCTGTCCCTCTTCGCGCGCAAGCCCGCCCCGGTGCAGGCCACCTGGCTGGGCTACCTCAACACCACGGGCCTCGCGGCGATCGACTACCGGATCTGCGATGCGAACACCGACCCCGAGGGCGAAGCCGATGGGCTGTACCGCGAGCGCCTCCTGCGCCTTCCCCATGCGCAATGGTGCTATGTGCCCGTCCACCGGGTCCCGCTGGAAGGGCCGCCGCGCGCGCGCGGTCCGCTGGCCTTCGCCTCGTTCAACCAGTTCGTGAAGGTGAGCGACGCGGCCCTCGACCTGTGGTGCGAGGTCCTGCGCGCGGTTCCCGATTCCGTCCTGCGGGTCTACGGGGTGCCGGCGGCCGCGGACCCGGCGGATTTCCGGGCCCGGCTCGCGTCCCGGGGCGTGGCGGGCGAGCGCGCTTCTCTCTTCCCGCGCATGCCGATCGGCGCGTACTTCGAAGCCATCCGGGAGGCGGACATCGCGCTCGATGCGTATCCCTACAACGGGGGGACGACCACGCTCGATACGCTCTGGATGGGAACTCCGCTGGTGGCCCTGCGCGGCGAACGGTCCGTCTCGCGCAGCTCCTTCAGCATCGCCCGGGCGGCGGGACTGGAAGAGCTGCTCGCGCCCACCCGCGCCGAGTGGGTCGCGGCGAACGTCCGGCTGGCGGCGCACGCGCCGTTGCGCGAGCGCCTGCGCGCGAGCCTGCGCCCGCGCCTGGAGGCGTCCCCCCTGATGGACGCGCGCGGCTTCACCTCGGACATCGAAGCCCTGTACGTGCGAATGGTCGAGGAGAGCCTCGCGCGGGAAGCGCGGTGATGCGGCGAGGCCGGGCAGCGGGGCCGGGCCGTCGAGCGCCGGCGGCGGAGGGCCGATAGGCCGTGCGGCCGCAATCTCGCCTCACGCTCGCGCTGGCCGCCTCCGCGCTCCTGCACGCGCTCCTCCTCCTGGCGATGCCGCGCCCGTCCCCGCCGCTGCTGCGCGCCGGGCCGAAGGAAGGCGAGCGCGGCCCGCTCGTGGTCGAGCTGGTCGCCCCGGCGCCCGCCCCGGCGCCGCCGCCTGCGCCCGTGCCGCGCGAGCCGGCGGCGAAGCCGGCCCCGGCGCGGCCGGCGCCGCCGCCGAAGCGCACGATCACGGCCCGCCGCGACACGAAGCCCGCGCCCTTCGCCGTGCCGGCCCCGCCCCCGCGCCCCGCGCGCCCGCCCCCCGCGCCCCCGCCGCCCGCGGCGGACATGCAGGCGCTCGTGAACGCCCGTCGCGCGCGGCGCCAGGCCGAGGAGCGCGAGGCCGCCTCCGCGCCGGGCTCGCCCTACCGGCTCCCGCCCCCCACCGAGGAGGAGCGGGCGAACGCCGCGATCGAGCGCAACCTGCGCTCGCTCTCCGGCGACGATGGCACGGGCGGCGTCTTCCAGATCCTCGAGAAGGGCACGCGCACCGCGGAGTTCGCGTTCAACGGCTGGCGCGCCGAGACGGGCCGGCGCTGGCGCGAGGTGATCGAGGTGGACGCGGGCGAGGGCGGCGACATCGACCTGGCGATCGTGCGCCGCATGATCGCGCTCATCCGCACGCACTACGACGGCGACTTCCGGTGGGAGTCGCGGCGGCTCGGCAAGGTGGTGGTGCTCTCGGCGCGGCCCGAGGACAACGCGCAGCTCGAGCAATTCCTGCTGCGCGAGTTCTTCGGCACGCCGACCCTCAAGCCGGCCCTGCGCTGAGGCGCTCCAGCGCGCGGGCCGCGCGCCGCCGCAGCACCCAGCGCGCCGGCGGCAGCCACCCGAGGGCCGCCCCCGCCGGACCGAGCGCGCCCGCCATCCACGCCCGGAGGCCGAAGCGCTCGTGGTGGCGCACGATGCGCCCGTCGCGGAAGGCGAACAGCGCCTCGACCCGGGTCTCGACGGTGCGCCCGGTCGGCGCGAAGGTGTAGCGCGCCGTCCAGGCGGCGCGAGCGCCCCGGTCGTCGGCCTCGACGTCAGCGAGCGCGAGCTGCAGGGCGCCGGCGCACGCGAGCCGCAGCCGCCATGCGTCGGCCGCATCGGCGCCATGCAGGCGCGGGAAGAGCGGATCGGAAAAGAATATGTCCGGGTGGTAAAAGGCGGCCGGCGCGTCGGCGTCGCGCGCGGCGAGCCGCTCGTAGAAGCGGCGCAGGAGGGCTTCGTGGGGGTGCATGGGGCGGCCGGCGGCGCTTGACCCGAGTCAAGGCCCGCCCATTCTGCCGCTTTCTATACTTCCCGGCATGGCTCGCGGCACCCGCCGGCGCCACCCGTCGTTTTCGAGGAGATCCCCCAAATGGACACCGCAGTCGCCAAAGAGGCGAAACCGAAGCCCGTTCCCAGCGACATCGAGATCGCCCAGAAGGCGAAGATGAAGCCCATCGCCGAGATCGCCAAGAAGCTCGGCATCCCCGACGAGGCCGTCGAGCCGTTACGGCCGCTACAAGGCGAAGATCTCGCTCGACTACATCGACTCGCTCAAGGGCAAGCCCGACGGCAAGCTCATCCTCGTGACCGCGATCAGCCCGACGCCGGCGGGCGAAGGCAAGACCACCACGACGGTGGGCCTGGGCGACGCGCTCAACCGCATCGGCAAGAAGGCGATGATCTGCCTGCGCGAGCCCTCGCTGGGGCCGGTGTTCGGCATGAAGGGCGGCGCCGCCGGCGGCGGCTACGCGCAGGTCGTGCCGATGGAGGACATCAACCTGCACTTCACCGGCGACTTCAACGCGATCCAGCTCGCCAACAACCTGCTCGCGGCGATGATCGACAACCACATCCACCACGGCAACGAGCTCGGCATCGACGTGCGCCGCATCGCCTGGAAGCGCGTGCTCGACATGAACGACCGGGCGCTGCGCGAGATCGTGGTGGCCCTCGGCGGCCCCGCCAACGGCTTCCCGCGCCAGGACGGCTTCGACATCGTCGTCGCCTCCGAGGTGATGGCGATCTTCTGCCTGCCACGTCGCTCGAAGGACCTGAAGGAGCGGCTCGGCAACATCGTCGTCGGCTACACCCGCGACCAGAAGCCGATCCACGCCCGCGACCTCAAGCCCACGGCGCGATGGCCGTGCTGCTGAAGGACGCGCTCAGCCCCGAACCTGGTGCAGACGCTCGAGCACAACCCGGCGTTCATCCACGGCGGCCCGTTCGCCAACATCGCGCACGGCTGCAACTCGGTGCATCGCCACCCAGACGGCGCCTCAAGCTCGCCGACTACGTGGTGACCGAGGCGGGCTTCGGCGCGGACCTGGGCGCGGAGAAGTTCATCGACATCAAGTGCCGCAAGTCCGGGCTGCGGCCCGAGGCGGTGGTGCTGGTGGCGACCATCCGCGCGCTCAAGTACCACGGCGGCGTGGAGGTGAAGGAGCTGGACAAGGAAAACCTCGAGGCGCTCGACAAGGGCATCGCCAACCTCGAGCGCCACGTGAACAACGTCCGCAACAACTACGGCCTGCCCTGCGTGGTGGCGATCAACCACTTCACCGACGACACCGACGCGGAGATGGAGCTGCTGCAGGACAAGATGGCCCACCACGGCGCGCAGGTGCATCCTCGCGCGGCACTGGGCCGAGGGCGGCAAGGGCGCGGTGGACGTGGCCAAGGAGGTAGTGCGACTGTGCGAGCGAGCCGCAACGACTTCAGGTTCGTCTACGACGACGCCGACCCGCTGTGGGACAAGATGAAGAAGATCGCCACGAAGATCTACGGCGCGGCCGACGTCACCGCCGACTCCAAGGTCCGCGCGCAGATCAAGAAGCTCCAGGAGTCGGGCTACGGCGAGCTACCCGATCTGCGTCGCGAAGACCCAGTACTCGTTCTCGACCGACCCGCAGCTGCGCGGGGCGCCGTCGGGGCACGTGGTGAACATCCGCGAGGTGCGGCTCGCCGCGGGCGCGCGAGTTCATCGTGATGGTCTGCGGCGACATCATGACGATGCCGGGGCTGCCGAAGGTGCCCTCGGCGTGCGCGATCGACGTGACCGACGACGGGAAGATCGTCGGGCTGTTCTGATCGCCGTCATTCCCGCTCGGGGAACGGGGAACCCACCAGAAACGCCGTCCCGATGGGGCGGCGTTTTCCTTTGCCCACGTTGGACCAGGCGTTGTACGTCCGGCGCGAGCGCGGCCTCATCCGCCCCGAGTGGCTGGACGCCCGCGACGCTCACCGGCCCGCCGCCATTTCACGGATAATCCCCCTGCGCATCTCGCGCGGCGCATCTGAGGGAGAAGGCGGCATGCGGCTGCAGGACAAGGTGGCGATCGTGACCGGCGCGGGGTCGGGCTTCGGCGAGGCCATCGCGCGGTGCTTCGCCCGCGAAGGGGCGAGAGTCGTCGTGAACGACATCGTCGAGGCGGGTGCCAGGCGCGTGGCCGGCGCGATCGCGGCCGAGGGCGGCAGCGCGGTGGCCTGCGTGGCCGACGTGTCGAGGGACGCCGACGTGGCCCGGCTGGTGCGCTCGGCGCTCGACGCCTTCGGCGGCCTGCACGTTGTCGTCAACAACGCCGGCACCACGCACCGCAACCGCCCGATGCTCGAGGTGAGCGAGGAGGAGTTCGACCGCATCTATGCGGTCAACGTGAAGTCGCTCTTCCTCACGGCGAAGCACGCCGTGCCGCACTTGCGCGAGGCGGGCGGGGGCTGCTTCCTCACCATCGCCTCCACGGCCGGCGTGCGCCCGCGGCCGGGACTGACCTGGTACAACGGCTCCAAGGGTGCCGCGATCGTGACCTCGCGCTCGATGGCCGCGGAGCTGGGCCCCGACGGGATCCGGGTGAACGTGATCAACCCCGTGATCGGGGAGACGGGGATGCTCGAGATGTTCATGGGCGTGCCCGACACGCCCGAGAACCGCAGGAAGTTCGTCGGGACGATCCCCCTGGGCCGCATGTCGAAGCCCGCCGACATCGCCAATGCCGCCGTCTTCCTCGCCTCCGACGAGGCCGCCTTCGTGACCGGCACGTGCCTCGAGGTCGACGGCGGGCGCTGCGTATGAGCGAGCAGCGCGCGATCGGCAAGTACCGCGTCCTCGACGAGCTGGGGCGCGGCGCCACGGGCCGCGTCTACCTCGCCGAGGACCCGTTCGCCCGGCGCAAGGTCGCGATCAAGGTGGCCTACCCCGATGCGCTCAAGAACCGCGAGGACGGCGCGTTCTACCGCGGCATGTTCCTCAACGAGGCCGCGCTCGCCGGCAAGCTCAACCACCCGCACATCGTGCAGATCTTCGACGCGGTGGTGGAGGACGAGTACAGCTACATCGTGATGGAGTACGTGGAGGGCGGCACGCTCGAGAAGTTCTGCCAGGAGGGCAGCCTCCTCGAGCCGCGGGAGGTGGCCGAGATCGTCTTCAAGTGCGTGCGCGCGCTCGCCTTCGCCCACGCCCTCGGCCTCACCCACCGCGACATCAAGCCCGGCAACATCCTCCACCACGGTGGCACGGACATCAAGCTCGCGGACTTCGGGGCGGCCATCAACCGAGTGTCCGACCGCACGATCATCGCCAACGTGGGCTCGCCCGCCTACATGGCCCCCGAGCTCGTGACCGGCACCGCGCAGGCCTCCCACCTCACCGACATCTACGCCCTGGGCATCGTGATGTACTACCTGCTCGCCGGGCGGCTGCCCTTCGCCGGGGCGAACACGATGAGCGTGATCTACCAGATCGTGAACACGGAGCCGCAGCCGCCGGGCGCGCACCGCGAGGGCCTGCCCCCGGAGCTCGACGCGATCGTGATGCGGGCCATCGCCAAGGACCCGGCGCAGCGCTACGCCCACTGGGACGAGTTCGGCCAGGCGCTCGCCGAGACGTGGAAGCGCGACCAGAAGGCCGAGGAGAAACGCGGCACTTCCGACGCCGAGCGCTTCAGCGTGCTGCGCACGCTGCCCTTCTTCCGCGAATTCCCCGAGAACGAGCTCTGGGAGGTGATGCGCATCAGCAAGTGGGCGAAGTTCCACCCCGACACCGCCCTCATCAAGGAGGGCGACCACGGCGACTCGTTCTACATCCTCGCCGGCGGCTACGTGCGGGTCACCCGCGGCAAGCGCACGCTTTCTGTGCTGAGCGCCGGGGACTGCTTCGGGGAGATGTCGTACCTCGCCCAGAACAAGGGCGGCTCGCACCGCTCGGCCACGGTGACCACTACCTCCGACTGCATCGTGATCAAGATCCGCGCCGAGGACCTGCGCGGCGCCTCGCTTACGTGCCGGCGCCTCTTCGACGAGAAGTTCCTCAACACCCTCGTCGAGCGCCTCGAGGCCGCCAACCAGCAGCTCGCGGTCATGTCCTGAGCCCGCTTTCTACCCGTTGAAGAGGTAGAAGGCGAGGAAGGTCGCCAGCATCAGGAAGGCGAGCACGAGCTTGGCGACCGCGGCGAGCACCAGGCCGATCCAGGTGCCCACCCCCACGCGCCCGGCGTGCAGCGGGCCGCGCCGGGCGAGGAGCTCGCCGGCCACCGCCCCCAGGAAGGGCCCCAGGATGAGCCCCGGGATGCCGAGGAAGATGCCGACCACGCCCCCGATCGTGGCGCCGACCAGGGCCTGCGGGCTCGCGCCCACGCGCTGGGCGCCCAGGGCGGAGCCGGCGATGTCGGCCACGAGGGCGAGCAGCCCGAGCGTGCCGATGATCGCGAGGCCCGCGACCCCCACGTGGGCGAAGCCGTCGGTCCATGCCGCCAGCAGGAGCCCCGCGAAGACGAGCGCGGGGCCGGGCAGCACGGGCAGCACGGTGCCGGCGATCCCCGCGATCACAAGCATGGCCGACAGCACGTAAAGGAGGACCGGCACCATCACGGTATCATTGTAGGTGAGCTCCCCTTCGCCGTGCCCATGAGCGCCGTCCGAGACCCCGCCCCCGCCGTGAAGCCCGGCCGCCAGGCCGAGGTGGCCGCGCGCCTGGCCCGCGAGCTGCCCGCCGGCAGCGTGCTCGTGGAACGCGAGGACCTCAAGCCCTACGAATGCGACGGCCTCTCGGCCTATCGCGCCACGCCCCTCGTGGCGACGATCCCCGCCGACGAGGCCCAGGTGGCCGCGGTGCTCGCCGCGGCGCGCGAGACCGGCACTCCCGTGGTCGCGCGCGGCTCCGGCACCGGGCTGTCGGGCGGGGCGCTGCCGCTCGCCGACGGCATCCTGCTCTCTCTGGCCAGGTTCAACCGCATCGTGCACGTGGACCCGCTCGCCCGCACGGCCCGCGTGCAGCCGGGCGTCACGAACCTGCGGATCTCCCAGCACGTGGCGCCGCTGGGCCTGTACTACGCCCCGGACCCCTCGAGCCAGATCGCCTGCTCGATCGGGGGCAACGTCGCGGAGAATTCCGGCGGCGTGCACTGCCTCAAGTACGGGCTCACGGTGCACAACGTGATGCGTGTGCGGGCGATCACCATCGAGGGCGACGTGGTCGAGCTCGGCAGCGAGGCGCTCGACGCCCCCGGCTACGACCTCCTCGCCCTCGCCACGGGCTCCGAGGGCCTGCTCGCGGTCACGCTCGAGGTCACCGTGAAGCTGCTGCCGAAGCCCGAGCTCGCCCAGGTGGTGATGGCATCGTTCCGCGACGTCGAGAGCGCGGGGGAGGCCGTGGCCAACGTGATCGGCGCCGGCATCGTCCCCGCGGGCCTCGAGATGATGGACCGGCTCGCCACCCGCGCCGTCGAGGACTTCGTGCACGCGGGCTACGACGTCGACGCGGCCGCGATCCTGCTCGCCGAGAGCGACGGCACGCGCGAGGAAGTCGCGCACGAGATCGAGAAGATCATCGAGGTGATGCGCGCGAGCGGGGCGACCGACATCCGCTGCTCGCGCGACGACGCCGAGCGCCTGCGCTTCTGGTCCGGGCGCAAGGCGGCGTTCCCCGCCGTGGGCCGCATCTCGCCCGACTACTACTGCATCGACGGCTCGATTCCGCGCAAGGCGCTCGCCCACGTGCTGCGCCGCACCGAGGAGATGAGCGCCAAGTACGGGCTGCGCTGCGCCAACGTCTTCCACGCGGGAGACGGCAACCTGCACCCGCTGATCCTCTACGACGCCAACGTGCCCGGCGAGCTCGAGCGCACGGAGGCGTTCGCCGCGGAGCTGCTCGAGCTGTGCATCGAGGTGGGCGGCACGATCACCGGCGAGCACGGGGTGGGCGTCGAGAAGATCGACCAGATGTGCAGCCAGTTCGCGCCCCCCGAGCTCGGCCAGTTCCACCGCGTGAAGGCCGCCTTCGATCCCGCGGGCCTCCTCAACCCGGGCAAGGCCGTTCCGACCCTGCGCCGCTGCGCCGAGTACGGCGCGATGCACGTGAAGGCGGGCGCGCTGCCGCACCCCGACCTTCCCCGCTTCTGATGGACGCCGTGGCCGCCGCTCCGGAGCTGCGCGCCCGGATGCTCGCCGCCCTGCGCGCGGTGCGCCCCGCGCTCGCCGTCGTGGACGACGACGAGCGGCTGAAGCCCTTCGAGACCGACGCCTTCATCGCGCACCGCGAGCTGCCGATGCTCGCGGTGATGCCGCAGGACGAGGCCCAGGTGCGCGCGGTGGTGCGCGCCTGCCGGGCACTCGGCGTGCCGATCGTCGCGCGCGGGGCCGGCACCGGCATCTCGGGCGGCGCCATCCCGCGCCGCGACGGCGTGCTGCTCGTCACCACGCGCATGCGCGGCATCCCGCGCCTGGACCCGCTCGCGCGCCTGGCCGTGGTGGAGCCCGGCGTGCGCAACCTGAAGGTCTCCGAGGTCGCGGCCCCCCACGGGCTCTTCTACGCGCCCGATCCGTCGAGCCAGTCGATCTGCTCGATCGGCGGCAACGTGGCCGAGAACGCCGGCGGCGTGCACTGCCTCAAGTACGGCCTCACCGTCCACAACGTGCTCGCGGTGCGCGCGATCGACGGCGACGGCGACGCGATCGACGTGGGCTCGCTCGCCCTCGACGCGCCAGGCTACGACCTGCTGGCGCTCCTGGCCGGCAGCGAGGGCAACCTCGCCGTGGTCACGCGCGTGGCGGTGCGCCTGCTGCCGCTGCCCGAGCGCACCGAGACGCTGCTCGCGGGCTTCGCGAGCGTGCGCGCGGCCGCCGAGGCGGTGGGCGAGATCATCGGCGCGGGCATCGTGCCGGCCGCCCTGGAGATGATGGACCGCATCGTGATCGACGCCTGCGAGCGCTTCATGGCGCTGGGCCTGCCCACGGGCGCCGAGGCGCTGCTGCTCGCCGAGGTGGACGGCGGGGCCGAGGAGGCGGCGGCCGCGATGCGCGACGTGCGCGCGATCCTCGAGCGCTGCGGCGCGACGGAGGTGCGCGCCGCGGCCGACGACGCCGAGCGCGAGCGGCTGTGGCGGGCGCGCAAGGGTGCGTTCACCGCGCTCGCCCACATCCTGCCGGACTTCTACACCATCGACGGCACCATCCCGCGCCAGGCCCTGCCGGACATCCTCGAGCGCGTATACGCGCT
Source organism: uncultured beta proteobacterium (assembly GCA_963741815.1). Taxonomy (GTDB): domain Bacteria; phylum Pseudomonadota; class Gammaproteobacteria; order Burkholderiales; family Usitatibacteraceae; genus Usitatibacter. The sequence goes on along the minus strand of CAVUJI010000001.1, from coordinate 364,899 downwards.
CGCCGCCGAGTACGGCCTGCTGGTGGGCAACGTCTTCCACGCCGGCGACGGCAACATCCACCCGTGCATCTTCTACGACGCCAACAAGCCGGGCGACCTCGAGCGCGGCGAGGCGCTGGGCGGGCGCATCCTCGAGGCGTGCGTCGAGGCGGGCGGCACCATCACCGGCGAGCACGGCGTGGGCATCGAGAAGCTGCGGCAGATGTGCGTGCAGTTCCGCGCGCCCGAGCTCGCCGCCTTCCACGACGTGAAGCGCGCCTTCGACCCGGCGGGCATCCTCAATCCCGGCAAGGCGGTGCCCACGCTCAAGCGCTGCGCGGAGTGGGGCGGCATGCGCGTGCGCGGCGGCGCCATTCCCCATCCCGACATCCCGAGGTTCTGACATGGACGCGTCGTTCATCCCGGCCCTGTGCGAGCGCGTACGCGACCACGCCGGGCGCGCAAGCGCCCTGCGCATCGTGGGCGGCGGCACCAAGGACTTCTACGGCGGCGGCTCTCGCGCCGGCGAGCCGCTCGAGGTCGCGGGCTACGCCGGCATCGTCGCCTACGAGCCGAAGGAGCTCGTCGTGACGGTGCGCGCGGGCACGCGCGTCGGCGACCTCGAGGACGCGCTCGCCGCCGAACGCCAGATGCTGCCCTTCGAGCCCCCGCGCTTCGACGCGCCCGGCGGCGCCGCGGCGGCCACGATCGGCGGCGCGGTGGCGAGCGGGCTGTCCGGGCCGCGCCGGCCCTACGCCGGGGCCGTGCGCGACTTCGTGCTCGGCGCGCGCATCGTCAACGGCAAGGGTGAGGACCTCGCCTTCGGCGGGCGCGTCATCAAGAACGTGGCCGGCTACGACGTCTCGCGCCTCATGGTGGGCGCGCTCGGCACGCTCGGCGTGGTGACGGAGGTCTCGTTCAAGGTGCTGCCCCGCCCGGCGGCCGAATGCACGCTCGCCTTCGAGATGGACGCCGCCGCGGCGATCGGGCAGGCGAACCGCTGGGCCGGCCAGCCGCTGCCGCTGTCGGCCACGGCCTGGCAGGACGGCGTGCTGCGCGTGCGCCTGTCGGGCGCGCCGCCGGCCGTGTCCGCCGCGCGCGCGAAGATGGGCGGCGAGGAGACCGACGCGGGCGGCTTCTGGGCCGACCTGCGCGACCAGCGGCTGCCCTTCTTCGCCGGGGAGGCGCCGCTGTGGCGCCTGTCGGTGCCGCCGACCACGGAGCCGCTCTTCGCCGAGCGCGCGCAGCTCGTCGAGTGGGGCGGGGGCGTGCGCTGGCTGCGCGGGCCCCTCGACCCGCTGGTGTTGCGCGCGGCCGCCGAGCGCGCCGGCGGGCACGCCACCCTCTTCCGCGCCGCGGACAAGTCGCCCGGCGCCTTCCATCCGCTGCAGCCCGCGCTCGCGAAGATCCACCGCCGCCTCAAGGACGCCTTCGACCCCGCCGGCATCCTCAACCCCGGCCGCCTCTACGACTTCTGAAAGATGCAGACCCAACTCGCCGACTGGATCAAGGACACGGAGGCGGGCCGCGAGGCCGACGCCATCCTGCGCAAGTGCGTGCACTGCGGCTTCTGCCTCGCCACGTGCCCCACCTACACGCTGCTGGGCGACGAGCTCGACAGCCCGCGCGGGCGCATCTACCTGATGAAGCAGGCGCTCGAGGGCGCGCCGGTCACGCACCGCACGCAGCTGCACCTCGACCGCTGCCTCACCTGCCGCGCCTGCGAGACGACCTGTCCGTCCGGGGTCGAGTACGGCAAGCTGGTGGACATCGGCCGCCGGGTGGTGGAGGAGAAGGTCGCGCGTCCCGCCGGCGAGCGCATCCGCCGCTGGGTGCTCGCGCGCACGCTGCCCTCGCGCCGGCTCTTCGCCGCGGGCCTGGCGCTCGGGCGCGCCTTCCGGCCGCTGCTGCCCGGGCGCCTCGCGCGCCACATCCCCGCCTCGCGCCCGGCCGGCGCGTGGCCCGCCCCGCGCCATGCGCGCCGCATGCTCGTGCTCCAGGGCTGCGTGCAGCCGTCGATGGCGCCCTCGATCAACGCGGCGGCCGCGCGCGTGCTCGACCGCGTCGGCGTCTCGCTGGTGGCGGCCCCCGAGGCCGGCTGCTGCGGGGCGGTGCCGTTCCACCTCGACTACCAGGACGACGCGCTCGCGTACGTGAAGCGCAACATCGACGCGTGGTGGCCGCACATCGAGGCGGGCGCCGAGGCGATCGTCGTCACGGCGAGCGGGTGCGGGACGATGGTGAAGGACTACGGGCACCTGCTGCGCCTCGATCCGGACTACGCCGCGAAGGCCGCGCGGGTGAGCGCGCTCTCGCGCGACGTCTCCGAGGTGGTCGCCGCCGAGGCCCCGGCGCTCGCCGGGCGGCTGCGCAAGGACGCGGCGCCGGGCGCGCGCGTCGCGTTCCACTCGCCGTGCAGCCTGCAGCACGGCCTGCGCATCACGGGCGTGGTCGAGCCGCTGCTGCGCGAGGCCGGCTATGCGCTCACCCCGGTGCCCGACGCGCACCTGTGCTGCGGCTCGGCCGGCACCTACTCGATCCTGCAGCCCGGCATCTCGCAGCGCCTGCTGCGCAACAAGGTGCAGGCGCTCGCGTCCGGCGAGCCCCAGCTCATCGCCACGGCGAACATCGGCTGCCTCGCCCACATCGCCTCGGGCGCGGCGCTGCCGGTGCGCCACTGGATCGAGCTGGTGGACGAGCGCCTCGCGCCCGCCGGAAGCGGCCCTCAGCCCGCCCGGCGGTAGAGCACGAACAGCTCGTTGCGGTCGCCGGGGCGCGAGCCGCGCCAGGTCTCGGTCCAGCCGGGAAGCGCGGGCAGCCGCCGCGCGGGCGAGGCCTGGACCAGCAGCGCGCGGCAGGCCCGTGCCCCGGGTGCGTCGATGTCCACGGTGCGCACGGCCGCGAAGTAGTCGAGGAGGGCGCGCTGCGCGTCTCCGACCCCCCAGCGCGCGATGCAGCGCGAGCCGGCCGGCACGTTCTGCGCCAGCCGCAGCGCGACGCCGCGGTAGCTGCGCGCCTGGTCGACCAGGGGCAGCCCGAGGGTCATCATCAGCATCCACACCATCGCGATCCCCGCGGTCCAGTTGACGAGCGCGCGGCGCGTGGAGCGCAGCGAGCGGGCGACGACCACGACCCAGACCAGCGTGAGCAGCATCGCCAGCGCGAAGGCGAGGAAGTCGAAGCGGTAGCGGAAGTGCGGGACCTCCCGCGCGAGGATCGCCGCCATGAACGCCGGCTTGCCGGTGAGTGCCGCGAGCCACGCGACCCACACCAGCGCGCCGAAGAGGAAGAACGTGGTCATGCCGAACCAGTCGAGGGCGCTCGCCGCCCCGCGGGGCACGCTGTCGAGCTCGGCCACGCCGAGCAGCGCGAGGGGCAGCAGCAGCGCGATCCCGTTCGCCTCGCGCGGCTCGCCGAAGAACGAGGTCACGAGGAGGAACGCCGCGAAGGCGGCGAGCGGCAGGACGAGCTCGGGGCGCGAGCGCAGCGTGCGCCTGCCGCGCCACAGCGACCACGCCGCCAGGGGCCACGCCGGCCACGCGTACCAGGGCAGGTTGCGCACGAAGTAGGTGACCTGGGGCGCCTCGTCATGCGCGAAGAGCTCGCCCCACGGCGTGGCGAGCGCGCTGGCGAGCCAGGGCGCCAGGGCGGGGGGCGAGGCGTGGGCGAGCGCGGCGAGCCAGCCGCCGACGAGCGGAGCGGCCGCGAGGGCCGCCATCGCCGCCGTGAGCGCGTACCGGCGTCCCGCCCACAGCGGCGAGGCGAGGGGCAGCACGGCGGCGAGGACGACCGCCATGAGCAGCGGGAGGAAGCCGCCGCCCAGGAACGCGAGGCCCGCGCCGATGCCGGCCACCGCCCCACCCGCCGCCGGGCGGCGCCGGGCGAGCGCCAGGCCGTAGAGCGCCACGGCGAGCCCGAAGACGCCGGCGAGGTCCGGCAGCATCTCGTGCGCGCGCAGGAGCAGGCCCAGGCAGCCGATGAAGAGGAGGGCGGCCATGCGCATCGCGCGCCCGCCGATGAGTTCCCGGCAGGCGAGGGACAGCGCGCCGAGGATCGCGGCGAGGAACAGGCCCGAGGTGAGGCGCGCGGCATCGGCCGCGGGCAGCAGCCATCCCCAGAGCTTCACGTCGAGGGCCGCGGTCCACAGGTACAGGGGCGGCTTGCCGAACACCGGCTCGCCGGCGATGCGGAAGACGACCCAGTCGCCCGTGCGCAGGATCTCGGTGACCGCCCCGAACGCCGCCGCCTCGTCCACCTTCCACGGGTCGTGGCCCACCAGCCCCGGCAGGACCCAGGTGAGGCACAGCAGCAGGAAGAGCGCCGCCTTGAGCGGCGTGCGGGTGCCGTCGTAGGCGATGCGGCCGCGGGAGGCGTCCTCGAGGCGCTCGGTCATGGAGGCATTCTACGAGGCGCGCGCAACAAAAAAGGCAGCCCGGGGGCTGCCTTTCTGGCGTGCGGCCGCCGTCCTACTCGGCCGCCTTCGCCGCGCCCTTGCGGGCGTAGCGCTTCTTGAACTTGTCCACCCGGCCGGCGGTATCCATGATCTTCTGCTTGCCGGTGTAGAAGGGGTGCGACTCGGCCGAGATCTCGATCTTGTAGACCGGATACTCCTTGCCGTCCTTCCACTTGATCGTCTCGTTCGTGGCGACCGTCGAACGGGTCACGAAACCGAAATCGCAGCTGGTGTCGAGGAACACGACCTCTCGGTAATTGGGGTGGATGCCGTCTTTCATTGTCTTCGCCTTGTGGGTGGTCGCGAACGCGAGGATTCGCCCCGAAAACACTAGATTATCCCCGAAAAGATGAATGAAAGCAAGGGGTTGTTGGGAGGTGCCCGCCGCACCCAGGCCGTTGAGGAAACAGGGAATTTTCCTGATGTGAGCGCTTGCTAGCGGTCGCGCCCCCGCTGCGCTGCAGCATTCCCGTGCTCGCCTCCTCGGCCGCCGGGGCAAGCACGGTCCATGCCTCAGCCCTTCTTCATCGAGTCGAAGAACTCGTCGTTGTTCTTGGTCGCGCGCATCTTGTCGAGCAGGAATTCGGTCGCCTCGAGCTCGTCCATCGGGTAGAGCAGCTTTCGCAGGACCCAGACCTTCTGCAGGATCTCGGGCTTGATCAGCAGCTCCTCGCGCCGGGTGCCGGAGCGGTTGACGTTGATCGCGGGGTAGATGCGCTTCTCGGCCATGCGGCGGTCGAGGTGGATCTCCATGTTGCCGGTGCCCTTGAACTCCTCGTAGATCACGTCGTCCATGCGGCTAGCCGGTGTCGATCAGGGCGGTGGCGATGATGGTGAGCGAGCCGCCTTCCTCGATGTTGCGCGCCGCGCCGAAGAAGCGCTTCGGGCGCTGCAGCGCGTTGGCGTCGACGCCGCCGGTGAGCACCTTGCCCGAGGCCGGCACCACGGTGTTGTAGGCGCGCGCCAGGCGCGTGATCGAGTCGAGCAGGATCACGACGTCCTTCTTGTGCTCGACCAGGCGCTTGGCCTTCTCGATCACCATCTCGGCCACCTGCACGTGGCGCGTGGCGGGCTCGTCGAAGGTCGAGGCCACGACCTCGCCGCGCACCGTGCGGCTCATCTCGGTCACCTCCTCCGGGCGCTCGTCGATCAGCAGCACGATCAGCGATCGCTTCGGGATGGTTGGCGGTGATCGCGTGCGCCATGTGCTGCAGCATCACCGTCTTGCCGGCCTTGGGCGGCGAGACGATCAGGCCGCGCTGGCCCTTGCCGATCGGGCGCGATGATGTCGATGATGCGCCCGGTGATGTTCTCCTCGGCCTTGATGTCGCGCTCGAGCTCGAACGGCTCGTCGGGGTGCAGCGGCGTCAGGTTCTCGAACAGGATCTTCGACTTGGCGTTCTCGGGCGGCTCGCCGTTGACCTTGTCGACCTTGACCAGCGCGAAGTAGCGCTCGCCGTCCTTGGGCGTGCGGATCTCGCCCTCGATCGTGTCGCCGGTGTGCAGGTTGAAGCGGCGGATCTGGGACGGGCGAGACGTAGATGTCGTCGGTGCCGGCGAGGTAGGAGGTGTCGGGCGAGCGCAGGAAGCCGAAGCCGTCGGGCAGCACTTCGAGCGTGCCGTCGCCGAAGATCGCCTCGCCCTTCTTGGCCTGGTGCTTGAGGAGGGCGAAGATGAGCTCCTGCTTGCGCAGGCGGTTGGCGCCGTCGATCTCGCTGGCGACTCGCCATGTCGACCAGCTCGGAGACGTGCTTGAGCTTGAGTTCGGATAAGTGCATGCCGCGGACCTGCCTGGGAAGTGTGGGTTGGGAACGGGCCCGGAGACCTACGGGCCGGCGCTGACGGTGCGATAGGAGTTGCGGGGATCAGCCTGGCTGCGGGGGGGTGCTGCGGACCTTCTTGGCGGCCTGTTCGAGCGAACAGCGCAGGACGGGAGTCAGGCGTAACGCGGTTCAGATATTGCTGTCAATGAAGGCGGTCGAGCTGGGATCTTCGACAGCGCGCCGACCTTGGTGGCCTCGACGTTGCCGTTCTTGAACAGCATCAGCGTCGGGATGCCGCGGATGCCGAACTTGGGCGGCATGGCCTGGTTCTCGTCGATGTTGATCTTGGCGATCTTGAGCCGTCCGGCGTACTCCTTGGCGACTCGTCCAGGATCGGGGCGATCATCTTGCACGGGCCGCACCACTCGGCCCAGTAGTCCACCAGCACGGGCGTGTCGGACTTCAGGACCTCGTGCTCGAAGCTGTCGTCGGTCACGTGGTTGATCTTCTCGCTCATTTCACCTCTGCATTGGGCGTGCGGGGAAGTCCCGCGGAAGGGGGGCAAGTGCGGGGGCCGGCCGGGACACCCCGAATCGTAGACCAAACCGCCGCGCCGTGCAAAGCCGCGCGGCGTGCCCGGGGCCGCCGGTCTGATAAAATATCCGACTCCCCTGCCGCGTTTTCCGTGTCGTGAAAGGCGTTCCATGACTTATGTCGTGACCGAATCGTGCATGAAGTGCAAGTACACCGACTGCGTGGATGTGTGTCCGGTCGACTGCTTCCGCGAGGGGCCGAACATGCTCGTGATCGACCCCGACGAGTGCATCGACTGCACGCTGTGCGTGGCCGAGTGCCCGGTCGAGGCGATCTTCGCCGAGGACGACGTGCCCGCCGACCAGCAGGACTTCATCGGCTCAACGCCGAGCTCGCGAAGGACTGGAAGCCGATCATCGAGAGGAAGCCCGCGCCGCCGGACGCCGACGAGTGGCAAGGACGTGAAGGACAAGCGCAACCTGATCGAGAAGTAGGCCCGGCTCGCCCGCCCTAGTCGTAGAGCCCGGCCTTCGCCTTTCCCCGGAAGATGCGGTACGAGAGGATCGTGTAGCCCACGATGAAGGGCAGCACGATGGCCGCGCCGATCAGCAGCACGCGCAGCGCGCTCGGATGGGCGGCCGCTTCCCAGATCGTGAGCCGGTCGATCACCACGTACGGATACAGGCTGTAGGCGAGGCCGAGGAAGGCGAGCACGAAGATCGCCACCGCGCCGCGAAGGGCCGCCCCTGGGCGCGGGACGGGTCGCGCTCCACCGCGCGCGTGCCGTGCCAGACCCAGAAGCCGCAGCCGAGCGTGGCGAGCGGCAGCACCATCAGCCAGAGCGTGCGCGGGAAGTCGAACCACTTCTCCCGCACCGTCTCGCTCACGAGCGGCGTGGCGAGGCTCACCAGCGCCACGCCGAGCGCCACCCAGCCGAGGCCCCAGCGCGCCCAGCGCGAGCGCCTTCTTCTGCAGCGTCCCCCTCGGTCTTGAGGATGAGCCAGGTCGCGCCGAGCAGCACGTAGCCGCCGCACAGGCTCGCCCCCACCAGCACGGCGAAGAGCCAGTAGCCGAACCCGGAAGCGAACCCGGTGAGGTAGCGGCCGAGCATGAGGCCCTGGCAGAACGCGGCGAGGAACGAGCCGACCAGAACAGCCAGTTCCACAGCTCCCGGTGCCAGCCCTGCGCCTTCATGCGGAAGTCGAAGGCCACGCCGCGGATCATGAGCCCGACCAGCATCGCGACCACCGGCAGGTAGAGCCCGACCAGCACGGGCCCCAGCGCCACGGGGAAGGCCGACCAGCAGCAGCCCGATGCCGAGCACGAGCCAGGTCTCGTTCGCGTCCCAGAACGGGCCGATCGAGGAGACCATCACCGACTGCTCGTGCGCGCTCGCCGCGGGCATGCAGCATGCCCACGCCCAGGTCGTAGCCGTCGAGCACGACGTAGGCGAGCACGGCCACGGCCATCAGCACCATGAAGACGAGCGGCAGGATCGTCACGGCCGGACCTCCTTCGCGACGGCCTCGCTCGCGGGCCAGCTCGTGGGCGGCGGGGGCTGCTCCGCCCCGCTGCCCGCCATGTGCGTGAGCACCACGATGTAGGCGATGAACATGAGGGCGTAGGTGGCCACGTATCCGGTGAGGCTCGCGCCGAGCTCGGCGCCCGCGTCGCCCCCCCGACGCGTCGGCCGTGCGCAACAGCCCGGTGACGAGCCAGGGCTGGCGCCCGATCTCGGTCACGATCCAGCCCGCCTGCACCGCGACCCAGCCGGAGAAGGTGCAGCGGGCGAAGATCCACAGCATCCTGGTCGAGGCGCGCCGCCCCCGCGGCGCGTCTCCCAGGCCCCCACCACGACACGAGCAGCATGAGCAGCCCACCCCGACCATGATGCGGAAGGCGAAGAACACCGGGGCCACCGGGGGATGTCGGCGCGAAGGCGTCGAGCCCCTTCAGCTCGCCGTTCGGCCGAGTGCGCGAGGATCAGGCTCGCGCCCTTCGGCAGCTCGATCGCGTAGTCCGTGCGCCGCCGGTCCTCGTTCGGGGATGCCGAACAGCGTCGAGGGGCGCGCCGCGCTCGGCTTGCCAGATCGCCTCGAGCGCGGCGATCTTGGCGGGCTGGTGCTCGAGGGTGTTGAGGCCGTGCGGTCGCCGGCACGAGATCTGCAGCGGCGCCAGCACCGCGGCGATCACGATGCCGGTGCGCAGCGTGCGCGCCGCGCCCGGCGTCGTCGCGCGCGCGCAGCAGCCGCCACGCCGACAGCCCCGCGACCACGAACGCGGCGGTGAGCCCCGAGGCGAGCATCATGTGCACGAAGCGGTAGGGAAAGAGGGTTGAAGATCGACCTCACCCAGTCGCCGGCGATCCAGCTTGCCCGCCTCGTGCGAAGCCCAGCCCGGTGGGCGTCTGCATCCAGGAATTGAGCGCGAGGATCCAGAACGCCGACACGTCGTGCCCAGCGCCACCAGCACGGCCGCGGTGATGTGCACCCAGTCGGGCACGCGGTTCATGCCGAACAGCATCACGCCGAGGAAGGTGGCCTCGAGGAAGAACGCGGTCAGCACCTCGTAGGCGAGCAGCGGACCGGCGATCGTTGCCGACCGTGGTTCATGTAGCCCGGCCAGTTGGTGCCGAACTGGAACGACATCACGATCGCCGGTCACCACGCCCATCGCGAAGGTGAGCGCGAAGACCTTGGTCCAGCGCTTGTAGGTGGCGAGCCAGGCCGCGTCGCCGGTGAGCGCGTAGCGCGCTGCGCAAGTACACCAGCAACCACGCCAGCCCTATGGTGATGCCCGGGAAAAGGATGTGGAAGCCGATATTGAGCCGAACTGGGCTCGCGCGAGGAGGACGGGGTCTTCCATCGGGGGCTCGGACCGCGGGGCGGGGCGCAGCGTTCCCCATTCTAGCTACAATTCGGGGATGACCCGGGGAAAGCTCAAGATCTTCTTCGGCGCCTTCCCCGGCGCCGGCAAGACCAACGCGATGCTCGCCGCGGCCCGCCGCGTGCACGAGGCCGGGCGCGACGTCGTGGTGGGCGTGGTGGAGACCCACGAGGAGCCGGACACCCGCGCCCTGCTCGCGGGCATCGAGATGCTGGCGCCGCCCGTGATCGGCGGGGCGCCGCGTCCCGGCGAGCTCAACCTCGACGCGGCCCTCGCCCGCAAGCCCGAGGTCATCGTGATCGACGACCTGGCGCACGCGAACCCGGAAGGCTCGCGCCACCCGAAGCGCTGGAACGACGCCGACGAGCTGCTCGACAACGGCATCGACGTGTACACCACGCTGGGGGTGCAGCACCTCGAGAGCCTGAACGACGTGGTGGGCGAGATCAGCGGCATCCACGAGCGCGAGACGGTGCCCGACACGTTCTTCGACAGCGCCGAGGAGACCGTCATGGTGGACATGTCCGCCGACGAGCTGCTCGCGCGCATCGGCGAGGGGCGCGTGCACGTGGGCGACGACGAGAAGAGCGTGGCCACGACCTTCTACAGCAAGGGCAGCCTGCTGGCACTGCGCGAGATCGCGCTGCGCCGCACCGCCGACGTGGTCGAGGACGAGGTGCGCAAGGTGCGCGCGGCGCGCTCCGTGGACCAGGTGTGGAAGACCCAGGGCCACCTGCTGTGCTGCATCGGCGCGGGCGAGGGCTCCGAGCACGTGGTGCGCAGCGCCGCGCGCCTGGCCAACCGCCTCGACGTCGAGTGGACGGCCGCGTACGTGGAAACGCCCAGGCTGCAGCGCCTGCGCGCCGACGAGCGCGCGCGCATCCTGGGGGTCGTGAGCCTGGCCGAGGAGCTGGGGGCGCGCACGGCGATCCTCACCGGCAACGACGTGGCCGAGGCGGTCGTGGACTACGCGCGCGACCAGAACATCTCGACGGTGCTGGTGGGGCGGGAGCGCGCCCGGCCGCTGCGCCTCACGAAGAGCACGAGCGACCGCATCGCCTCGGCGAGCCCCGACATCGACGTGATCGAGATCGGGCGCGCGGGCGCGGAGGCGGGCACGACGGTGGTCGCCCCGCCGATGCGTCCCGACGTGCCCAGCCCGCGGGCCGGCGAGAAGCGCGTGCGCTACATCTGGACCGCGCTCGTGTCCCTGGGCGCCACCGTCGCCGCGGGCCTGCTCCACACCCACTTCGACCTCGCCACGCTCGTGCTCGTCTACACGCTGGCGCTGGTGATGGTGGCCGTGCGGTGGGGCCGGGGCCCGTCGATCTTCGCGGCCGTGCTCAACGTGTTCGCGCTCGACTTCTTCTTCGTGCCGCCGCGCCTGTCGTTCGCCATGGCCGACGTGCAGTACCTCCTCACCTTCCTGGTGATGCTCGCCGTGGGCGTCTTCATCGGGCAGCTCGCCGGCAGCCTGCGGTTCCAGGCGCGCGTGGCCTCGCACCGCGAGAAGCGCGCGCGCACGCTCTACGAGTTCACCCGCGACCTCGCCCGCCTGCAGACGACCACCGAGGTGATCGAGACCACCGAGTCGTTCATGTCACGCCACTTCCGGGCGCGCGTGGCGGTGCTCGTGCCCGACGCCACCGGCTCGCTCGTCTCGCCCACCGCCCGCGGCATGACCAACCCCTTCGACAGCACCGCCGCGCAGTGGGCGTTCGACCGCGCCCAGCGCGCGGGAGCGGGCACCGACACCCTCGCGGGCAACGAGTACCTCTTCCTGCCGCTCAAGGCCCCCACGAGCAACCGGGGCGTGCTCGCCGTGCGCCCGGAGCGCACCCGCGACCTCTTCATCCCCGAGCAGCGCCACCAGTTCGAGATCTTCGCCGCGCTCGTGGCCACGGCCCTGGAGCGCGTGCACTACGTGGACGTGGCGCGCGACGCGATGCTCATGGCGCGCATCGAGAGCGGCGACCTGCGCCTGAACCGCGAGCGCTACCGGCTCGCCGACATCGTGCAGTCGGCCGTGGAGCGCATGGGCGCGGCCACCGCCAAGCACGAGATCCGCGTCGAGGTGCCGCCGGAGCTGCCCGCGGTGGAGGTCGACCGCGACCTCCTCGAGCGCGTCTTCAGGAGCATGGTGGGCAACGTGGTGAAGCACACGCCCGCGGGCACGCACGTCACCATCGCCGGGCGCGTGCGCGGCGAGCGGATCGAGGTCAGCATCGAGGACGACGGCCCGGGCCTGCCGAACGGGCGCGAGGACGAGGTCTTCCAGTCCTTCGCCCGGGGCGAGCCGGCGGGGGCGCGACGCGGCGCGGGCCTCGGGCTCGCGATCTGCCGCGCGATCGTCGAGGCCCACGGCGGGTCGGTCCATGCCGAGGGCGGGCGGCCCCGGGGCGCGCGCTTCGTCTTCACCCTGCCGCTGCGCGCTCAGGGATAGAAGCGCCCGGCGGCGATCACCGCGTCGATCGCGCAGGTCTCCGTGCCTTCGAGCCGGATGTCCATGCGGATCGAGAGCGCGTTCTCGGTGGCGATGATCGAGCGGGTGCGGTAGCTGCCCTTCTTGCCGTCGCTGCACGAGTAGGTGCCGCTCGACTCCCGCGCGAGGCCGCTTTCGTGGAAGTCGCCGAAGTAGCCGCACACGAGCCCGGTGATGGCCGTCTCGTGGATGCCCATCACGTGCGCGGCGCGGTCGGTCGTCACGTCGAACGCGGCGTAGGTCCCGCGGCTGCCGTCGTTCTGCGCGTTCGCGCACTGGCTGCGCCGCTCGAGGTTGGTGCCGTTCCACGCGCCCTCGATCGGGTAGCCGCCGGCCTGCGCGACGGCCCCGGGCGCCAGGCGCGAGATCGGGCTGCCCTGCGCGCGCGCCGCGGGGGTGAAGGCGAGGCCGGCCAGGACGATGGCGAGCGGGAGGCGGCGGGCGAAAGGGGGCAAGGCGCGCTTCAGTGGGGCGACCCGGGTGCGGCCGCGGCGGGCCCGCGAAGTTTCCCGCGCCGGGCCGCGCCTGGTCCGGACGGCGCAGGCATCCGCCCGCCCGCTCAGGCGACGAAGGCGACGTCGTCGGGCTTGCCGGCGAGGAAGACGCCCGCCCGCGCCGCGTCCACGGGGCGCGACAGCAGGAAGCCCTGGCCGAACTCGCAGCCCAGCTCCTGCAGCAGCGTGAGCTGCGCGCCGGTCTCGATGCCCTCGGCGAACACCTGCTTGGACAGCGCCTGGCCCAGCTTGAAGATCGCCTTCACGATCTCGCTGCCCTCGCCGTCGCGGTTCATGCGCTCGATGAACGAGCGGTCCACCTTGAGGGCGTCGATCGGGAGGGTGGCGAGGTAGGACAGGCTCGAGTAGCCGGTGCCGAAGTCGTCGATGCTGAGCGTCACCCCCATGTTGCGCAGCGCCGTGAGGGTCGACACGGCGTTCTCGATGCCGTCCATCAGCACGCTCTCGGTCACCTCGAGCGTGAGCTGCGCGGGGCGCATCTCGGCGGCCTGCAGGGCGTGGTGCACGTGCGCGACGAAGTCCGGGTGCATGAGCTGCAGGCTCGAGACGTTCACGCTCATGAAGAGGCTGTCGCTCACCCGGATCGCGCGCCACTCGGCCATCTGGCGGCACGCCTCGGTGAGCACCCAGTTGCCCAGGGGGACGATGAGGCCCGTCTCCTCGGCCACCGGGATGAAGGTGGCGGGCTCGAGCAGCCCCCGCTCGGGGTGGTTCCAGCGCACCAGCGCCTCGAAGCCGATGAGCGAGCGGTCGCGCAGCGAGCAGATCGGCTGGTACTCGAGGTAGATCTGGCCCTGGCCCAGGGCGCGGCGCAGCTCGGTCTCGAGCTGCAGCTGGGCGGTCACGTGCTGGTGCAGGCTCGAGTCGAACAGGGCGTACTGGGCCTTGCCCTTCGACTTCGCCTTGTACATCGCGATGTCGGCGTCGCGGATGATCTGGTCCGAGGTCTGGTAGCCGTTGGTGCTGAAGGTGATGCCGATGCTGGCGCTCACCGTCACCTCCATCGTGCCCAGCTGGATCGACTTCTGCAGCTCCTGCTGGATGCGCTCGGTCAGCTCCACCGCGTCGCGCTGGCGGTGCAGGTCCTCGACGAGGATCGCGAACTCGTCGCCGCCCAGGCGCGCGAGCACGTCGGTGGGGCGCAGCATGGCCTTCAGCCTGCGCGCCACGTTCACCAGCAGCTCGTCGCCCGCCTTGTGGCCGAGCGAGTCGTTCACCATCTTGAAGCGGTCGAAGTCGAGGTACATCACCGCGAAGCGCTGCTCGGGATGGCGCTGCACGCGCGCGATCGCGCGGTTCAGCTGCTCGACGAAGTGGGTGCGGTTGGAAAGCTGCGTCAGGCTGTCGTGGTAGGCGTTGTGGTAGAGCTCGGCCTCCGCCCGGCGCCGCGCGCTGATGTCCTGGGCCTGCACGATCAGGTTGTGGGTGCGGAACTGCCAGTCGCGCGCGAGCGAGATGTTGAGCGCCATCCACACGTCGGAGCCGTCGCGGTGCACGCCGCGCACCTCCGTGTGCACGCTCGCGAGCTCGCCCTTCACCAGCTTGTCGATCGGGCCCTGCAGCGCCGAGAGGTCGTCGGGGTGGACCAGCGAGGCCAGCCGCGAGGCGAGCAGGTCCGTCATCGGCCGGCCCAGCATGTCGCAGAAGGACTTGTTCGCCTGGATGAAGCGCCCGTCGGTCGACACCAGCGCCATGCCGATGGCGGCGTGGGTGAAGGCGCTGTGGAAGCGGCTCTCGCTTTCCTTGAGCTCCTCCATGTGGCGCTGGTCGGCCTCCTTGCGCTGGAAGTAGGAGTGCAGCGTCGAGAGGAACATCGCGATCACGGGCACCGACACCAGCAGCACCGGCAGGCCGAACTGCTGGAAGCTCGCGTAGAGCAGCCCCGCGATCGACGCCCCCGTGAGGTAGGCCAGGCCCATCCAGCCGTAGGTGCGCAGCCAGCGCAGCGGCGTGAGCGCCGCCCCGCTCTTCAGCGCGAACAGGAACGAGGTGAGCAGCGTGTTGACCACGAAGTAGAGGGCGGCGAAGGCGAAGAGCGAGGCCAGCAGCGCGCCGTTGCTCAGCTGCGCGGCGTGCCCGCGCACGCCTTCGAAGGCGTAGGCGCAGATCGTCATGGCGATCGAGGCCATGGCCGGCGTGCCCAGGCGGCTCGTCCAGCGCCTGGAGGTGCGCACCGCCGCCACGAACCCCTCGAACGCCGCGGCGATCACCGCGGCCGAGGGGCCGTAGAGCAGCATCGCGAGGAAGATGAAGATCTCGGCCCCGGCGATCGAGGTCTTGGCCCCGGGGATGCGCACCGGGAAGAGCCCGACGATGGCGGCCACCGCCGCGCCCGCGAGCACCTGCAGCAGGAAGGTGCCGTCGACGGCGACCACGTCGGCCACCGCGTACAGCAGCGCGGCGGTGCCCAGGATCGCCGCGATCCACCAGTACCGGCGTCCCGCCGGGAGGTAGTCCTGCATGTCGATGAGCGGCATCTTCTTCTCCCGCGGGGCCGGCCGCGGCTCTCAGGGTTCCCCGACCGTCGACTCGCTGATCACCAGGCCCTCGGAGAGGATGAGGCCCTCGGAGAGGATGAGGCCCTCGGACATCACCAGCCCCTCCGACATCACGAGCCCCTCCGACATGACCAGGCCCTCGGACATCACGAGGCCCTCGGACATGATGAGGCCCTCGGACATGATAATGCCCTCGGACATGATCAGGCCCGTCGCCTTCGTGATCCCGTCGGCGACCACCGTCGTCGGCGTGAAGACCCCGGTCTTGCCGAGGAAGCTGCTCACCCCGAGCGCGCCGCTCATGTTCACCACGCCGCTGCTCACCAGGGTGCGCGAGCGCAGCTTGCGCACGTCGAACCCGGAGATGTACGTGTCGCGGTTGCGGCCCGTGTCGAAGTACTCGGGGTTCGAGACATACGCGTCGCGCCACACCCACGAGACGGCCGGGTCGTACACGCCCTGGAACTTGCGGAAGAGGTCTTCGCCGCCCAGCACGTAGCGCCCGCCCAGGAAGACGATGCGGCTCCAGTCGGCGCGGCGGCCCTCGATGGTCGAGTAGGGCTGCGGCAGGCTCGCTCTCGCGGAGAGCAACGGCGCGCCCGTCCGGATGCCGCCCGAGGCCACGCGCGAGGCGATGTTGGTGGGCAGCGCCCTGGCCAGCTGCAGCGCGCCCGGCACGTTCAGCATGCCCGTGCCCTGCTCGAGCAGGTTGTACCCGGGCAGCGGCTCGGCGGTGTACTGCAGGATCGCCTTGACCATCGGGGGCGTGAGGCCGGGGTTGGCCTGCAGGAGGAGTGCGGCGGCGCCGGCGACGACGGGCGCGGAAAAGGAGGTGCCGCTCACCTGGATGAGGCCCGTGCCGAACCCGGTCTGCAGGACGAGCTGCGGATAGTCGAGCCCGAATCCGCTCGGCGTGGTGCCGCGGGTGTTGGTGCCGAGGGCGGCCACGAGGTGGTTGCCGGGGGCGACGAGGTCGGGCTTGAGCACGTTGTCGGCGTGGTAGGCCGCGCCGTCGTAGTATCCGCCCCGCGTCGGGCCGCGCGAGCTGAAGAAGTTGACGGTGTCGTCGGCGCGCGAGCCGGTGTCGTGCGGGTTGGCGGAGCCGACGGTGATCGCGGAGGGCTCGTTGCCCGGCGCGCTGATGCTGCCGTAGACCTCGTGGCCGTTGGCGTCGAGGCCGTAGTTGCCCGCGGCCACCACGACCGTGATGCCGGCGGCCACGGCGTTGCGCACCGCGCGGCAGAGCGGGTCGGTGCGGTAGGACTCGGTCGAGTCGGCGGCGAGGCTCACGTTGAGCACCCGGATGCCGTACTCCTTGCCGTGGTAGATCACCCAGTCGATGCCCGCGAGCGCGTCGGCCACGTCGCCCACGCCGTTCTCGTCGAGCACGCGCACGTCGAAGAGCGAGGCGCCGGGGGCCACACCCGTGTTGTCGAGCCCCCCCACGGGGCGGCCGGCGGCGAGCGAGGCGACGGCGGTGCCGTGGCCCAGCGGGTCCTGGAACGCGTCGCCGGCGCTGTCGATCGCCGACTCGATCGCGCTCTGGGTGGAGCTGCCCGGGTAGTACGACTTGCTGTAGTCGCTGCCGCCCTTCCACTCGGCCGAGCCGAGCATGCGCGACTCGTTGATCTTCAGGAAGTCGACGCTGCGCTTCACGCGCGAGCTGCCGGAGCTGCCGGCGAAGGCCTTGTGCGCGGCCATGACGCCGGAATCGAGGAACGCGATGCCCACGCCCGAGCCGTCCACGCCGGGGGAGATCACCGCGCCCCAGCCGTTCGCCTCGTAGGAGCCGGTCGCCGACTCGAGCAGGCTGCGCGTGCGGATCGTGAGGCGGTTGGGCGAGATGCTCTGCACGTCGTCGCGCCGGGCGATGTCGAGCACTTTCGCGGCGGGCAGGAGCGCGTACACGCCCGTCACCGAGATGTAGCGGTAGTAGACGGTGCCGCCGGCGTGCACGATCGCCGAGCGCAGGCCCGCGAGGTCCGGGTCCGTGCCGCTCGCGGCGACCACGAGCACCTTGACCATGCGCCCGCTCGAGGTGTCCTTGGCCCACCGCACGTTGGTCACGCTTGCCGCGGCCATCGCGTGGGTGAGGTCCGCGGAGAGCTTGGCGGCGGCTTCGGCGGTCGTGGTGTGCGCGAAGGCGGACGGCAGCGCGAGGAAGGACAGGGCCACGCAAAGCGCCCAGGCGCCGGAGCGACGCAGGATGCGACGGAGGATGTCGGACGGTGCGATGTGTTGGTGGTGCATTTGCCGCCTCCCACGCGCTGTGACCGAGCGCACATTTTTGAACTGACGGCCCGAGGATAGTCCGGACGGACAGGTGGTTTTGTGACGTGCTTCACACCCCCCGATTACAGCTGTAGCCGCGATTACAGTTGTAAGGAAGGGCCCCCGGTATCATGGCGAGATGTCCATGCAAATCCGTGAGATAGGAGACGCCGCGCTCCTCGCGTCCCTGTCCGGCGGCGGGGCGGTTACGGTGGTAACGCCGAACGCGCGCCTCGCCCGGGCGCTCCAGGCGGATTTCGACCGCGACCGCCTCCTGTCGGGGGCGCGCGCCTGGGAGGCGCCGGACATCCTGCCCTTCGCCGCGTTCCTCGCCCGGTGCCACGCGCAGGCCGCCTACGCGGATCCGGGATCGGCGCTGCCGATCCTGCTCACCGACGCCGAGGCGCGGCTCGTGTGGGAGGAGGTGATCGCGGCCAGCCGCTGGCGCGACGGCCTGCTGTCCCTCGCGTCGACCGCGGCGCTCGCCGCCGAGGGCTGGGAGCTCGCGCACGCATGGGGCATCGAGGGCGCGATCGGCGCGTGGCCCGGCGACGAGGATGCCGAGGCGTTCGCCGCCTGGTGCGCGCAGTACCGGCGCCGGACCGAGGCCGGGCGGCTCGTCGACGCCGCCCGCCTGCCGCCGCTCGTGGCCGGGCTCATCGGCCGCGCCGTGCCCGCGCCGGCGCTGCTGGTGCTGCACGGCTTCGACATCGTCACGCCGCAGCTGCGCGCCTTCCTCGCCGCGTGCGCGGGCGCGGGGGTCGAGGCGCGGCGCAGCGCACCGGCGCGCGCGCACGGCGCCGCGCGGCGGGTCGAGCTCGCGTCGCCGGCGCAGGAGCTCGCGTGGGCGGCACGCTGGGCACGCGCACGGCTGGAGGCCTCCGCGCCGGGCCGCCCGCCGCGCATCGGCATCGTGCTGCCGGACCTGGCGCAGCGCCGGGCGGAAGCGGCGCGGGTCTTCGCCCGCGTGCTGGGCGATGGCGCGGGCGGCGCGCCGCTCTACAACCTGTCCCTCGGCGAGCCGCTCGCGGCGGTGCCGCTCGTCGAGGCGGCCTCGGGGCTCCTCGAGCTGGCGCTGGGATCCGTCGCCTTCGAGCGGGTGAGCCGCCTGCTGCGCGCGCCGTTCCTCGCCGGCGGCGAATCGGAGCGCGGCGAGCGCGCCCGCCTGGATGCCGCCCTGCGCCGCGTCGCCCCGGCGGACCTTCCGCTCGCGCGGCTGCGAGCGCTCGCCGCGGCGGCCTGCGCGCGCGCCGGCGCGCCGGCCTGTGCCGGGCTGCAGCGCGCCCTCGAGCGCCTCGCCGCCGAGGCCGCGCGCGTGCCGCGCCGGGCGCCGCCCCACGAGTGGGCCCGGCGCTTCACCGCGATGCTCGATGCCGCCGGCTTCCCGGGCGAGCGCGCGCTCGACAGCGCCGAGTTCCAGGCCCTGGCGAAGTGGCGCGAGGCGCTCGGCGCGCTGGCGGCGATGGGCGCCGTGGCCGGGCCCTGGGACGCGCACGAGGCGCGCTCCCGGCTGCACCGCCTGTGCGCGGACACCGTCTTCCAGCCGGCCACGGGTGCGGCGCCGGTGCAGGTGCTCGGCATGCTCGAGTCGGCCGGCCTCGCCTTCGACCACCTGTGGGTGTGCGGCATGACCGAGGAGGCCTGGCCGCTGCCGGCGCGCGCCCATCCGCTCATCCCGCCGGCGCTGCAGCGCAAGGCCGGGATCCCGCAGGCGAGCCCCGAGGCCTCGCTCGCGCTCGACCGCGCGCTCACCGCGGCGTGGCGCGAGGCGGCGCCCGAGGTCGTCTTCTCGAGCCCGCGGCGGGACGGCGATCGCGAGCTGCTCGCCAGCCCGCTGGTGGCGCCGGTTGCGCGGGTGGACCCCGCCGTGCTCGCCCTTCCGGAGTTCACGCCGCGCGCCGAGGCGCTGCACGCCGCCGCGCGGCGCGCCGGGGGCGTGCGCAACCGCGAGGAGACGCCCGCCCCGCCGCTCGAGGGGGAGCGGGTGGCCGGCGGCACGGCGATCCTCGCCGACCAGGCCGCGTGCCCGTTCCGCGCGTTCGCCCATTTCCGCCTCGACGCGCGCGCGCTCGAGCGGCCGCAGCCGGGCCTCGGCCCCGCGCAGCGCGGCCAGCTGCTGCACGCGATGATGGCGCGGCTGTGGGCGGCGCTGGACGACCAGGCGACGCTGCGGGCGACCCCGCCCGCGCAGCTCGCGGCGAAGGCGGGCGAGGCCGCCGCCCACGCCGTGGCGCGCGTGGCCGCGGACCATCCCGGCCGCCTCGAGGGCCGCTTCGCCGCGCTCGAACGCGAGCGGCTCGCCGCGCTCGCGCTGGCGTGGCTCGCCATCGAGAAGGACCGCGCGCCGTTCACGGTGCGGATGCACGAGGAGAAGGTGGCGCTGGAGGCGGGCGGGCTGCGGCTGGCCGGACGGGTGGACCGCGTCGACCGGCTCGAGGACGGCGGGCTGGCGGTGATCGACTACAAGTCGGGGGCGGTGTCGGTGTCGGCGTGGCTCGGCGAGCGGCCGGACGACGCGCAGCTGCCGCTCTACGCCCTGGCCGCCGGCGGCGAGACGGTGCGCGCGGTGGCGTTCGCGCGGCTGCGCACGGGCCAGCTCGGCTTCGTCGGCCTCGCCGCGGATGCGGCCGCGCTGCCGGGCGTGGGCACCGTGGAGGAGAGCCGCTCGGCCCGCCGCCACGCCGATTCGTGGGCGGCGCTGCGCGCGATCTGGCGCGCGCAGGTCGACCGCCTCGGCGCGGAATTCGCGCAGGGCGAGGCGCGCGTCGACCCGAAGCGCCAGCTCGCAACCTGCCGCCTCTGCGACCTGCGCACGCTCTGCCGGGTGCACGAGCGCCTCGGCGCGCTCGCCGAGGGCGAGGGCGAGGGCGCGGAGGCCGACGAGGCATGAACGGGCGGCCGGTCGTCGACGCGGCCGCGCGCGAGGCGGCGCTCGACCCGCGGCGCTCGTTCATCGTGCAGGCGCCCGCCGGCTCGGGAAAGACGGCGCTGCTGATCCACCGCATGCTGCGGCTGCTCGCCACGGTCGAGCGTCCCGAGGAAGTGCTCGCGATCACCTTCACGCGCAAGGCCGCCGCCGAGATGCGCCGCCGGGTGATGGAAGCGCTCGAGGCGGCCGCCGCCGGTGCGCCGCCCGAAGGGGCGAACGCCCGGCGCGCGCGCGAGCTCGCCGCCGCCGTCCTCGCGCGCGACCGCGAGCGGGGCTGGGGCCTGCGGGAGAACGTGGCGCGGCTTCGCATCCAGACCATCGACGCGTTGTGCGCCTCCCTCGCCCGGCAGATGCCGGTGCTGTCGGGGACCGGCGGCGCGCCCGCGATCGTCGAGGACGCGCGCGCGCTCTACCGCGAGGCCGCGCAGCGTGCCCTGTCCCGCATCGAGGGCGCCGAGCGCGAGGCCGAGCCGGTGCGCCGCCTCCTGCGTCACCTCGACGGCGACTGGGCGACGGCGGGCGTGCTGCTCGAGGCGATGCTGGCCCGGCGCGACCAGTGGCTGCACCGCGTGGCCGCCTTGCGCGTCGACGACGAGGCCCGGGGGCTGCTCGAGGCGGCCCTGCGCGAGGAGCGCGCGGCGATCCTGCGCCGGGCGCGCGCGAGCCTGCCGGACGACGCCGAGGCGGAGCTCGCCGAGCTCGCGCGTTTCGCGGCGGCGAGCCTCGGGCGCACGGCGCCCGACTCGCCCGTCGCGCGGCTGGCGCGCCTGGCCGGGTATCCGCCCCCGCACGAGGACGGCGCCGAGGCCTGGTGCGCGATCGCCGCGCTGCTGCTGGTCGCCGACAAGCCGCAGGCGCGCAAGACCGTCGATCGCCGCCACGGCTTCGCCTCGGACGACGACGCCACGCGCGCGATGCGGCTGCGCATGAAGGCGCTCCTCGACCGGCTCGCGGGGCTGGAGGGCGCGTGCGAGGCGCTGCACGCCGTGCGCGGCATGCCGCCGGGCGCGTACACCGAGGCGCAGTGGGAGGCGCTGGGCGCCGTCGTCGCGATGCTGCCGCGCGCCGCCGCCGAGCTCCAGGTCGTCTTCGCCGAGCGCGGCGAGATCGACTTCACCGGCATCGCCCAGGCGGCGCTGCGCGCGCTGGGCGAGGCGGACGCGCCCACGGACCTGCTGCTCGCGCTCGACGTGCGCCTGCGCCACCTGCTCGTCGACGAGTTCCAGGACACCTCGCGCAGCCAATGGGAGCTGCTCGCGCGGCTCACCGCCGGCTGGACCGAGGGCGACGGCCGGACGGTCTTCCTCGTGGGCGACCCGATGCAGTCGATCTACCGCTTCCGCGAGGCCGACGTGGCGCTCTTCCTGCGCGCGCGCGACGCGGGCCTTCCCTAGGTGCCGCTCGAGGGCCTGCGGCTGGCGACCAACTTCCGCTCGCGCGCGGGCATCGTCGAGTGGGTCAACGCGACCTTCGTGCGCGTGTTCCGCGCCGCCGAGGACGCCGAGTCCGGCGCCGTCGCGTACGCGGCCGCGAGCGCCCATCATCCGGAAGAGGCGCAGGAGGCGGCGCGCTGGCACGCCTTCGTGGGCGAGGATGCGGCCGCGGCGCGCGAGGAGGAAGCGCGCACGGTGGCGCTCTTGGCGGGCGAGGCGCTGCGCGACCCGGCGGCGAGCGTCGCGGTGCTGGTGCGCAATCGCAGCCACCTCGACCGCGTCGTGCCCGCGCTGAAGGCCGCGGGCATCCGCTTCCGCGCCGTGGACATCGAGCCGCTGGGCGCGCGTCCCGTGGTGCAGGACCTGCTCGCGCTCGCCCGGGCGCTGTCGCACCCGGCCGACCGCATCGCCTGGCTCGCGCTGCTGCGCGCGCCGTGGTGCGCGCTGCCGCTCGCCGACCTGCACGCGCTCGCCGCCGCGGCGCCCGCGCAGGAGGGAGGGCGCGCGCTGGTGTGGGAGGAGCTGCACGACGAGCGGGCGCTCGCGCGCCTCGGCGCCGACGCCCGTGCGGCGGCGCAGCGCCTGCGCGAGGCGCTCGCGCCGTGGATGGCTTGCCGCTCGCGCGCGCGCCTGCGCGAGCGCGTGGAGGGCGCGTGGCTCGCGCTGGGCGGCCCGGCCTGCGCCGCGGCCGCGAGCGACCTCGACGACGCGGAGGCGTTCTTCGAGCAGCTCGATGCGCTCGAGCACGCCGCCGAGCTGCCGGATCCCACCGTGCTCGAGGAGCACCTCGAGGCGCTGCACGCGGCGCCGGACGCGGGCGAGGAGGCGCGCCTGCAACTCATGACGATCCACAAGGCGAAGGGGCTCGAGTTCGACGCGGTGATCGTCCCGGGCCTCGACCGCGTCCCGCGCGCGGCCGAGCGCCCGCTCTTCGCGTGGAAGGCGCGGCCCGACGGCGCGCTGATGATGGCCCCGGTGCGCGCGGCGGGCGAGGCGAGCGAGCCGGCGTACGACTACCTCTGCGCGCTCGACCAGGAAGCGGTCGAGCACGAGGCCGAGCGGCTGCTCTACGTCGCCGCCACGCGCGCCGTGCGCCGCCTGCACCTCCTGGGTTTCGCCCGCGCGCAGGAGAAGGGCGGGGCGTGGCACGTGCGCGCGCCGTCGGCCCGTTCGCTGCTGGGCAAGGCGTGGTCCGCGGCCGAGGACGCGTTCGCGCGCGCGCTCGCCCGCGCACGCACCGCGCCCGCGCCCGCGCGCGCGCAGGCTCCCGAACCCGCGACCCTGCGCGTGCTCGATCCCGCGGTGCTCACCGCCGTGGCAGCGGCCGCGCCCGCCGTCGCGCTCCCCGCGCCGCCGTCGGAATCGCCGCCGGCCATCGAGTTCTCGTGGGTGGGCGAAACGGCGCGGCACGTCGGCATCGTGGCGCACGGCTGGCTGCAGCGCATCGCGCTCGAGGGGCTCGCGCGGTGGGATGCGCCGCGGGTGGCGGCACTCGCGCCGGCGCTCGCGCGGGAGCTCGCGCGGCGCGGCGTGCCGCCGCAGGAGCGCCCCGCGGCGGTCGCGCGCGTGCTGGACGCGCTCGCCGGCGCGATCTCGGACCCGCGCGGGCGCTGGGTGCTCGGGCAGCGCGCCGACGCGCGCTGCGAGTACCGCCTGCGCGTGCCGGAACCCGGGGGCGTGCGCCTGCTCGTGATCGACCGCACCTTCCGCGACGAGGACGGGCGGCGCTGGATCGTCGACTACAAGACCGGCGGCCACGAGGGGGGCGACCTCGAGTCCTTCCTCGACCGCGAGCTGGAGCGCTACGCCGATCAGCTCGACCGCTACGCGGCCGCCTTCGCGGGCGAGGACGTCGGGCTCGGCCTCTACTTCCCGCTGGTGCGCGGCTGGCGCGAGCGGCGCTGAGGGCCCGGCGCTACGGCTCGATCCCGAGCTCGCGGCACAGGCGCGCGACCGTGCCGTGCAGCGCCGCCACCTCCGACGCCAGCCGGTCGACGTTCGCCTTGATCGTCGCGAGCTCGCTCGCCCCCACCGCGTCGTGGGAAGGCGCGGCCGAAGCGCCGGGCGCGGACTGCGCAAGCGGCTCGCCGGACAGCAGGTGGGTCCAGCGCGCCTCGCGCGCGCCGGGTGCTTTCGGCAGCAGGCGCACGAGCGCGCCGTCGCGGCGCTCGGCCAGCTCCTCGAGGAAGGCCTCGACCGAGAGGATGTCGCCGAAGCGGTGCAGCCGCTCGCTGCTGATGCGCAGCTCCCCGGCCGTCTGCGGGCCGCGCAGGAAGAGCACCGCGAGCAGCGCGACGGATTGGGGCGGGATGCCGAGCGCCTTGCCGACGTTGTGGGCGTAGCGCATCACCCGCCCGCCGCTCGACTCGACCACCAGCGCGAGGCCCTTGAGCCGGTCGACCGCGCCCTGGACCTCGGCCTCGCCCGCCTCGATCACCGGATCGCGCGCGGTCTTCTGGTTGGCGCCGGCCACGAGGGCGTTGAGGGTGAGGGGATAGGTGTCGGGGACGGTGTGCTGCTTCTCGACCAGCACGCCGAGGACCCGCGTTTCCAGCAGGGACAGGGCGGGCGGCACCTGCCGGGCCTCAGATGCGCGCGCCGGTGCCGGCGAACAGGCCCAGGACCCCGATCACGATGAGGTAGAGGGCGACGATGTAGTTGAGCAGCCGCGGCACGATGAGGATGAGGATGCCGGCGATGAGCGAGACGATCGGGCCGAGCGCGAGGTGCATGTTCATGGGTTCTCCCGGGGTTGCGTGGATTGTGGCTGTTCTTCGTGCGCTGCGCTCAGGCCGCCTGCAGCCATTCGCGCAGCAGGGCCGTCACTTCCGCGGGGCGCTCCATCGAGGCCATGTGGCCGCAATGCTCGATCACCGCGAGGCGCGCGCCGGGGATGCCGTGCGCGAGCTCCTCGAGCCATGCCACCGGCATGATCGCATCGTCGCGGCCGGCCACCACGAGCGTGGGGCAGGCGATCGCGCCGAGGTGCGCTCGGGCGTCGATGCGCCCGATGATCGCGCGCTCCTGCCGCGCGAAGGCCTCCTTGCCGGCGGCCAGCGCCATCTCGGCGATCTTGCCGGTGAGCCCGATCTCCCCGAGGTGCTCGGCGGCGAGAAGCTTCGGCGTGAGCGCCGCGATCACGGCGGGGAAGTCCTTCTCGGCGAGCGCCATGAGCCGGCGCCGGTTCTCGGTGGACTCGGGCGCGTCGGGGCGTGCGTGGGTGTTGAGCAGCGCCAGGCGCGCCACGCGGGCGGGGGCGCGGCGGGCGATCTCGAGCGCGACGTAGCCGCCCATCGAGTGCCCGACGATCGCGAGGGGGCCGTCCGGCGCCTGGCCCAGCGCCTGCTCGGCGAGCGCGCCGATGCTCTCGCCCCGCGTGAGGTCGGCGACGACGCACGGGGCGATCGCGCGCAGCGCGGGGACCTGGTGCTCGAAGGCGTCCGCATCCTCGAGCAGGCCGGGGAGGATGAGGAGGGGGGGCGCGGGCATGGCGGATTGGAACGATACACCGCGGGAAAGTTGCGGCGGCCCCCCGCGGCGCAGTGTGCGCTGCCTCCGCATCGCCGCCCGCGAAAAAAACAGCCCCGCGAACGGGGCTGTGGAGGGGCCGCCAGGGGCGGCCCGCCGGGCTACTCAGGAGGAGGAGAGAGCGGGCCCGGGTAAGCTGGTGGCGCGATCAGTAGTGCGGCACGGAGCGCTTGAGGAACGCGTCGGCCTCGATGGCGCGGCGGTCGAGCTCGGCGGCGTAGCCGGTGCTCATGGTGGCACCCAGGCGCTTCAGGCCCCGCACCACGGCGCGGGCGAATCGCGCGAGCGTGTCGCCGACCACGATGCTGCGCTGCACTTGCGCCTCGCGGATGAGCCTGTCGATGGCCTCGTAGTCGGGAATCGTATTCGGTTGCATGCTGCTTCTCCTTGTGGGAAATGCGGGCTTTCGTCGGGAGTTGCCGGTGGGGCTTGTCCCCGGGCCCGTGTACGAAATATAGTGGTTATGTTGCAGTGCAACAAACGATTTGTTTTTTCGCGACACATGAGAGATATTGAGGCATGACCGTTCCCACAGGGCGCTCCGCGCCGCTCAACGCCCTGCGCTTCTTCGAGGCGGCAGCGCGCCACCTGAGCTTCAAGAAGGCGGCGCGGGAGCTGCACGTCACGCCCGGGGCGGTGAGCCACCAGGTGAAGGTGCTCGAGGATTTCCTGGGCGTCGCCCTCTTCCGGCGCCTGACGCGCGCCCTCGAGCTCACGCCCGAAGGGCAGGCGATGCTGCCGAAGGTGCGCGAGGGGCTGGCGTGCCTCGCCGAGGCGGTCGAGCGCGTGCGAGCGCGCGACGAGGGCGGATCCCTCACGGTGATCACGCCGCCCAACTTCGCGGCGCGCTGGCTCATCCCGCGGCTGGCGCGGTTCACGCGGGCCCATCCGATGCTCGAGCTGCACGTGGCGAGCCGCCCCTGGACGATCGACGGGCGCGAGGACGCCGAGCCCGCCGAGCGCGCGGGCGAGCCGCGGGACGATTCCCCGCGGGTCACGGTGCGCTTCGGCGACGGGCGCTACCCGGGCGCGCACGTCGACCGGGTCTTCGCGACGGTGTACGTGCCGGTGTGCAGCCCGGCGCTGCTGCGCGGGGAGCCGCCGCTGCGCGAGCCGGCGGACCTGCGCTTCCACACGCTCCTGCACGACGACACGGTGGTCGAGGAAGGGGCCAAGCCGGAATGGACCGACTGGCTCGACGCGGCCGGCGTGGAAGGGGTGGACGGCACGCGCGGGCCCCACTTCAGCGACGCGTCCCTCGCCGTGGAGGCGGCGAGCGAGGGCATGGGCGTGGCGCTGGCGATGCGCCCGCTCGTGCTGGGCGAGATCGAGGCCGGGCGCCTCGTGATCCCCTTCGACATCCCGGCGCCGTCGAGCTTCGCCTACTACCTCGTCATGCCGGAGTCGGCGCTCGGGATTCCCGCGGTGAAGGCCTTCCGCGCCTGGCTGCTCGAGGAGACGCAGCCGCTGCGCGCGGCCGGCGGCGAGTAGCTACATCCAGCCCACGCGCCGGAAGCGCCGCCAGAGCAGCCAGTCGGCCAGCGCCATCACGGAGAGCGTGACCGGGTACCCGAACACCCAGTCGAGCTCCGGCATGTGGCGGAAGTTCATGCCGTAGACGCCGGCGATGAGGGTGGGCACCGCCACGAGCGCGGCGTACGCGGCCAGGCGCTTGGTGACCTCGCTTTCGCCCAGCGCGATCATCGACACGTTCACCGACATCGCGGTGACCACCATGTCGCGCAGGCCGTCGAGCGCCTGGCTCACCCGCACCAGGTGGTCGTAGACGTCGCGGAAGTAGTGCTGCGTGCCCTGGCAGGTCGGCGGCACGCGCCCGCCGAAGAGGCGGTGCATGGCCTCGCCGAGGGGCTCGACGGCGTGGCGCAGCACCATCAGCTTGTTCTTGAGCCGGTAGAGCTGCTCGATGGTGGCCTTCGGCGAGTGCCCGGCGAAGATGCGCTCTTCCAGCCCCTCCAGCTCCACCTCGAGCGCGTCGACGACCGGGAAGTAGAGGTCGACCACGTGGTCCATCAGCGCGTAGAACACGAAGCCCGCGCCGTGCCGCAGCAGCTCGGGCTCGCGCTCGGCGCGCTCGCGCACCGCCGCGAAGCCGTGCTCCGTGCCCTTGCGCACGGACAGCACGAAGTTGGTGCCGACGAAGATGCTGAGCTCGGCGACCTCCGCCTCGTCGCCGCGCAGCTCGACGATGTGCAGCACCGCGAAGATCGAGTCGCCGTACTCCTCGACCTTGGGCCGCTGGTGGCCGTGGCTCGCGTCCTCCACCGCGAGCGGATGCAGGTCGAACTCGGCGCGCATCTGCTCGAGGTCGGCGTCGGACGGATCCTTGAGGGCGACCCACACGAAGCATTCCGGCCGCTTCACGTAGTCGCTGATCTCCTCGATGCGGATGTCCGCGAGCTTGCGCCCCTCCTGGTAGGCGACGCAGTTGACGATCATGGCCCCTCTCCTTGTTGTTATATTCGAACCGACCCCGCCCGCGCCCGATGCGTTCCTTTCCCGCCCTCCTGCTCCTCGCGCTCGCCGGTGCCGCCGCGCCGGCGGGCGCCGCCTTCCCCGACGACGAGGTCCACACCGAGGGCCTGGCCGCCCCGGGCGAGGTGGGATGGAACCTGCACGTGACGACCACGCCCGCGGGCCGCTCGCTCCCGGATTATCCGGGTGAAATCCCTCCGGCGCACGGCTGGCGCCTCGTGCCCGCGGTCGCGCGCGGCCTGGCCCCCGGCCTCGAGGCGGGCGCGAGCGTCCCGATCGCCTTCGCGCGCCGCGGCGACGCGGGGCACGCCGGCTTCAAGGTGAACGTGAAGTGGATGCCCCTCGAGGTCGACGCCGACGCGCGCGGCGCGTACGCGGGCGTGAACGTGGAATACGCCTGGCTGCCGACCGCGATCCAGCCCGTCGCGCGGACACTCGAGGTGCGGCCCATCGTCGGCTGGCGCGGCGCCGACTGGCGCCTCGCGGCCAACCCGATCCTCGTCTTCGACCTTTCCGGCGAGGAGCGCGGCGCGCGCCCGGCGCTGGCGCCCGCCGTGAAGCTCGCGCGCCGCGTGGACGACGGCCTCGACGCGGGGATCGAGTATTTCGGGGACGTGGGACGGGTGGGACGCTGGCTGCCACGCGCCGAGCAAGCGGAGATCGTCTACCTCACGCTCGACGTCGACCGCGCGCCCTGGTCCTTCACGGTGGGAGCGGGGCGCGGCGTGCACGGTCCCGCGGACCGCTGGACCTTCAAGCTCCTCGCCGACCTGCCCTTCTAGCGCTCATAGCGCTCACCAGCGCGCCTCGGCCTCCATCGTGAGGGCCGCCGCGGCATCGCGCGTCCAGAGGCGGGCGGAGCGCCCGTCGCTGCCCGGCGCGCCGCACACGGCGAAGGAAGCGGTGTCGAAGAGCGGGCGCATGGCGCGGAAGCGATAGGCGGTGAGCCGCGCGTCGGGGCGCTCGCGGCGCAGCAGGTCCACGAGCAGCGTGGCGATGAGCGGCCCGTGCACCACGAGCCCCGGGTAGCCCTCCACGCCGGTGGCGTACGGCTGGTCGTAGTGGATGCGGTGGCCGTTGAACGTCACCGCCGAGTAGCGGAAGAGGAGCACGGGATCGGGGCGGATCTCCCGCTGCCACGGCGCCTCGGCGGGCGCCGGCTGCGCCGGCGCTGCCGCGCCGCCCTCGCCGCGGTAGACGATGTCGTGCTCGTCGGTGAGCACGACGCCCCCGGCGTCGCGCACCTCGTGGCGCACGGTGACGAAGACGAGCGGGCCGCTGCGCCCTTCCTTCACCGCCACGTCCGCGATGGTGGACACGCGCGAGACCTCGCAGCCGACCGCGAGCGGGCGCGCGAAGGCGAGGCGGCTGCCGGCCCACATGCGCCGCGGCAGCGGGACCGGCGGCAGGAAGCCGCCGCGGTGCGGGTGCCCGTCGCGGCCCAGCCGGGACTGGGGCTGCGTGGGCAGGAAGTAGAGCCAGTGCGCGAGCGGGGGCGCCGCGTCGCCCGCGGCCGGCGGCGGCTCGTCGCGGTCGAGGAGGGCGTTCAACTGCGCCAGCGGCGCGGGGGTGATGGTGTCGTTGCGCGTCTCGCTGCGCCCGATCCAGTCGCGCAGGGCATCGAGCCCGCCGCTCATGGCGCGCTCGGGGCCCAGCCGCCGCCGAGCGCGCGGATGAGGGCCACGTCGGCGGCGAGCCGGCGCGCGCGCAGGTTCACGGCCGCGCGCTCGTCGCCGAGCTGCGTGGCCTGCGCCAGCACCACGTTCAGGAAGCTCACCGTGCCCGCCTTGTACTGGTTCAGCGTGAGGGCCACGCTTTCGCGCGCCGCCGTGAGGGCCTGCTGCTGCACTTTCGATTCCTCCTCGATCCAGTGCAGGGCGGCGAGGTCGTCCTCGACCTCCTGCATCGCCGTGAGCACCGTCTGCCGGTAGTTTGCCACGGCCTCGTCGTACGCCGCCCGCGCGGCCGCGACGTCGGCGGCGCGCGCGCCGAAGTCGAGGATCGTGCCGGCCAGCCCGAGCCCGAGCGACCACACGCGGTTCGACACGGAGAAGAGCCCGGCCAGGGTCCCACCGGCCACGCCGCCGCTGCCCGTGAGCGTGAGCGACGGGAAGTACGCGGCCTCGGCCACCCCGATGCGCGCGTTGGCCGCCGCCACGCGCCGCTCGGCGGCCGCCACGTCGGGACGGCGCTCGAGGAGCGTGGAGGGCACGCCCGGCGGCACGGGGGGAACCGCCGTCTCGCGCTCGGCAGACGCGAGGGACAGCTCGGCCGGCGGCTTGCCCACGAGCACGGCGATCGCGTGCTCGAGCTGGGCGCGGGTGGCCCGCAGGTCGATCGCCTGCGCCTGGGTGCCGCGCAGCTGCGCCTCGGCCTGCACGACGTCGGCCTTCGCGGCGACGCCCGCGCGGTAGCGGTTCCGCGTGACCTGGTACGACTTCTCGAACGCCTGCACGGTGTCGCCGAACAGGCGGATCTCGCGCTCGGCGGCGCGCAGCTGGAAGTAGTCGATCGCGAGCTCGGCCTGCAGCGACAGGCGCGCGGCCTCGACGTCGGCGGCGCTCGCCTGCGCCGCGGCCTCGCCGGCCTCGACCGTGCGGCGAACGCGCCCCCACAGGTCCGGCTCCCAGCCCGCGTCGAGGCTCACGTGGTAGCGGCGCGATTCGGTGCCCGTCCCGCCGCCGCCGCCGCTGCGGGCGGCCGAGGCGCCCGCCCCGAGCGTCGGAAAGAGGCCCGAGCGCGCGCCCTGCACCGCGGCCGCCGCCTGGCGGTATCGCGCCTCGGCCGCCTTGAGCGTCTGGTTCGACACGGCCACCTGTGCTTCGAGGCCGTCGAGCACGGGGTCGCCGAATACCCGCCACCATTCGCCTCGCGGCACGGCGTCGGCGGGCTTCGCGACGAGCCAGTCGCCGGCCTCCCGGTACGCCGCCGGCACCTCGACCTTCGGCCGCTCGTAGGCCGGTCCCACGGCGCAGGACGCGAGGATCAGCAGGAAGACCGCGGGTTCCCATCGCATGTGCATTTCGCCTCTCACTGCGCCGCCGCCGCACGACGGAAAAGGACTCGGCGCGCCCGCAGCCGGAAGCGGTCGAGGTAGAGGTAGATCACCGGCGTCGTGTAGAGCGTGAGGAGCTGGCTCACGAGCAGCCCTCCCACGATCGAGATGCCGAGCGGGCGGCGCAGTTCCGCCCCGTCGCCCCAGCCGAGCGCGAGCGGCAGCGCGCCGAAGGCCGCGGCCATCGTGGTCATCATGATCGGGCGGAAGCGCAGCAGCGCCGCCTCGTAGATCGCGTCGCGCGGCTCCCGGTGGTCGCGGCGCTCGGCGTCGAGGGCGAAGTCGATCATCATGATCGCGTTCTTCTTCACGATGCCGATGAGGAGGATCACGCCGATGAGGGCGATGATCGAGAACTCGGTGTGGAAGGCGAGGAGCGCCAGGAAGGCGCCCACCCCCGCCGAGGGCAGCGTCGAGAGGATCGTGATCGGGTGCACGAGGCTCTCGTAGAGGATCCCCAGCACGATGTAGACCGTGAGGAGGGCGGCCGCGATCAGCATCGGCTCCTTGTCCAGGCCCTGCTGGAAGAGCTTGGCGGTGCCCTCGAACGAGGCGTAGATCGTCCCCGGCACGCCGATGCGCGACAGGGTGTCGCGGATGGCGTCGGAGGCCTCGGACATCGCGACCCCGGGGGCGAGGTTGAACGAGATCGTCGCCGCGGCGAACTGGCCCTGGTGGCTCACCGACAGCGGCGCGAGCGTCGGCTCGTAGCGCGCGATGGCCGACAGCGGCACCTGGGCGCCCGTGGGCGAGAGCACGTGGAGCAGGTCGAGGGTCGCCGGCGACTGCCAGTACTCGGGGGCGGCCTCGAGCACGACGCGGTACTGGTTGCGGTCCTGGTAGATGGTGGACACCGGCGTCTGGCCGAAGGCGAGGTTGAGCGCCGTGTCGATCGCGCGCATCGTGATGCCGAGGCGGGCGGCCGCCGCCCGGTCGATCACGAGCGACATCTGCAGGCCGCGGTCCTGCTGGTCGGAGCTCACGTCGGTGATCTGCGGGATGCGGCGCAGCGCCGCCTCCACCTTCGGCGCCCACTCGCGCAGCTGCCCGAGGTCGTCGCCGCGCAGCGTGAACTCGTTGGTCGCCTCCGACTGCCGGCCCGCCGGCACGGATGTCCTGGATCGGGTTGAGGAAGAGGTTCGCACCCGGCTGCCTCGACAGCGCCGGGCGCAGCCGCGCGAGGATCCGGTCGAGCGGCTCGCGGCCCGCGGAGAGGGGCTTCAACGCGATGAACATCATCGCCGAGTTGCGCCGCGCCCCGCCCGTGAAGGCCGTGACGCTCTCCACCGCCGGGTCGCGCATCACGATCGCGGCCAGGTCGTCGAGCTTGGTGCGCATCGCCTGGAACGAGATCGACTGGTCGGCGCGCACGAAGCCGATGAGGCGCCCCGTGTCCTGCTGCGGGAAGAAGCCCTTGGGCAGGATGGCGAAGAGCCAGAAGTTGAGGGCGAGGGTGGCGAGGAAGACCCCCAGCATGAGCAGGGGGAAGCGCAGCGCCCAGGCGAGGCTGCGGGCGTAGCCGCGGCGCATCGCCTCGAAGGCGCGCTCGGCGGCCGCGCGCGAAGCGGCCCGGGCGGCGCTCGTCGTCGCGTCTCAGCAGCCGCGCGCACATCATCGGGGTGGTCGTGAGCGAGACCAGCAGCGAGATCCCGATCGCCACCGACAGCGTCACCGCGAACTCGCGGAAGAGCCGCCCGATGATCCCGCCCATGAAGAGGATCGGGATGAACACCGCCACCAGCGACACGCTCATCGACAGCACCGTGAACGCCACCTCGCGCGAGCCGCGCAGCGCCGCCTCGAAGGGCGACATGCCGCGCTCGATGTGCCGCGAGACGTTCTCCAGCACGACGATCGCGTCGTCCACGACGAAGCCCGTGGCGATGGCGAGCGCCATGAGGGAGAGGTTGTTCGAGGCTGAAGCCCAGCAGGTACATCGCCGCGAAGGTGCCGACGAGGGAGATCGGCACGGCCACCGCCGGGATGAGCGTCGCCCGGGCGTTCCTCAGGAACAGGAACACCACCAGGATCACGAGCGCCACGGAAAAGGCGAGCGCCGTCTCCACGTCGTGCAGCGCCGCCCGGATCGTGGTCGTGCGCTCCATCATCACGTCGAGGCTGGCCGCCGCGGGGATCGAGGCCCGCAGCTCGGGCAGCATCGCGCTGATGCTGTCGACCACGTCGATGATGTTCGCGTTGGGCTGGCGGTTGATGATGAGCAGCACCGCGGGCCGGCCGTTGGACATGCCGTAGTTGCGCAGGTCCTGCACGCTGTCCACGACCCGGCCCAGGTCGCCCAGGCGCACGGGCGCGCCGTTGCGGTAGGCGACCACGATCGGCGCGTAGTCCGCCGCCTTGCGCGCCTGGTCGTTCGCCTCGATCTGCCAGTACCGCTCGCCGTCCTCGAGGAAGCCCTTGGGCTTGTTCGCGTTGGTCGCGGCGATGGCGGCGCGCACCTGGTCGAAGCCGATGCCGAGCCGGTTGAGGAGCGTGGGATTGAGCTCCGCGCGCACCGCCGGCAGCGACCCGCCGCCCACGGTCACCTGCCCCACGCCCTTCACCTGGGAGATGCGCTGCGCGAGG
Source organism: uncultured beta proteobacterium (assembly GCA_963741815.1). Taxonomy (GTDB): domain Bacteria; phylum Pseudomonadota; class Gammaproteobacteria; order Burkholderiales; family Usitatibacteraceae; genus Usitatibacter. The sequence goes on along the minus strand of CAVUJI010000001.1, from coordinate 331,497 downwards.
TTGGTCGAGGCGATGTCGTACATCTCGCCGCGCGACAGGCGCTCCGAGGTCATCGCGAGGATCATCACCGGCGCGTCGGCCGGGTTCACCTTGCGGTAGGTGGGGTTGTTCGGAAGGCTCGAGGGCAGCTGGCTCCTCGCCGCCTGGATCGCCGCCTGCACCTCGCGCGCGGCGCCGTCGATGTCGCGGGAGAGCTCGAACTGCAGCGTGATGCGGGTGCTGCCGAGCGAGGAGCGCGACGTCATCTCGGTCACGCCCGCGATGCGCCCGAGAGCGCGCTCGAGGGGGGTCGCGACCGTCGCGGCCATCACCTCGGGGCTGGCCCCCGGCAGCTGCGCCGACACCGACACGGTGGGGAAGTCGACCTGGGGCAGCGGCGCGACGGGCAGCAGGCCGAAGGCGACGACGCCCGCGAGGGCCACCGCGAGGGTGAGGAGCGTCGTGGCGACCGGCCGGCGCACGAAGGGCTCGACGAAGCTCATTCGCCGCCCTTCTGGAACTCGGGGTCGCCCGCATCGGGCGGCGGCGGCGCCTTCGGCTGGCCGAGCCCGCGCGGGCGCCGGTAGCGCGCGGCCAGCCGGTCGAAGTAGAGGTAGATGACGGGTGTGGTGAAGAGGGTGAGGAGCTGCGAGACCGCGAGCCCGCCCACCATGGCGATGCCGAGCGGGTGGCGCAGCTCCGAGCCCACGCCGGTGCCGATCATGAGGGGCAGCGCCCCCAGCATCGCCGCCAGGGTCGTCATGAGGATCGGGCGGAAGCGCAGCAGGCACGCCCGGTAGATCGCCTCGCGGGGGGCGAGCCCCTCGTCGCGCTCGGCGTCGAGGGCGAAGTCGATCATCAGGATCGCGTTCTTCTTCACGATCCCGATCAGCAGGATGATGCCGATCACCGCGATGATGCCGAGGTCCTGCCCCGCGACGAGGAGCGAGGCCAGCGCGCCCACGCCCGCCGAGGGCAGCGTCGACAGGATCGTGAGCGGGTGGATGTAGCTCTCGTAGAGCACGCCCAGCACGATGTACATCGTGACCACGGCGGCGAGGATGAGCAGCAGCGTGTTCGCGAGCGAGGCGCGGAAGGCGAGGGCCGCCCCCTGGAAGCTCGTGTGGATGCCGGCGGGAAGTCCGGCCGCCTGCTCCGCGCGCTCGATCGCGCTCACCGCCTCGCCGAGGGAATGGCCGGGGGCGAGGTTGAACGACACGGTCGTCGCGGGGAACTGCCCGAGGTGGTTCACGGCGAGCGCGCCCAGGCGCTCGCTCACGTTCGCCACGGCCGTGAGGGGCACCTGCGTGCCGTTGGCGCCGGGCACGTGCAGCTCCGCGAGGGCGTCCGGCCCGCGGCGGAACCCGGGCGCCACCTCGAGCACCACCCGGTACTGGTTCGCCTGCGTGAAGATCGTCGAGACCAGGCGCTGGCCGAAAGCGTCGTAGAGCGCGTTGTCGATGGCCGCCGGGGTGACGCCGAGGCGCCCCGCCGTGTCGCGATCGATCGTCACGTACGCCTTGAGGCCCTGGTCCTGCAGGTCGGAGGCCACGTCGGCGAGCTGCGGGAGCCGGCGCAGGCGATCGACGAGGCGGCCGGTCCAGTCCGCGAGCTCCCCGGCGTCGGCGCTCTCCAGCGTGAGCTGGTACTGCGTGCGGCTCACCCGGTCCTCGATGGTGAGGTCCTGCACCGGCTGCATGTAGAGGGTGATGCCCTCGAGCCGCGCCACGCGCGCCTTGAGCCGGCCCATCACGGCCGCGATGCCGGCGCGCTCGCCGTGGGGCTTCAGCGCGATCAGCACCCGGCCGGTGTTGAGGGTGACGTTCGTGCCGTCCACGCCGATGAAGGTGGAGACGGTGGCCACGGCCGGATCCTCGAGGACGGCGCCGGCGAGCGTGCGGGTGCGCTCCGACATCGCCGCGAAGGACACGCTCTGCGGCGCTTCCGAGATCCCCTGGATGAGCCCGGTGTCCTGCTGCGGGAAGAAGCCCTTGGGGATCGCGAGGTAGAGGATCGCGGTGAGCACCACGGTGCCGGCGAAGACCAGCAGCGTGAGCGGCTGGTGGTCGAGCACCCAGGAAAGCGCGCGCCCGTAGCGGGCGATCACCGCGTCGAACATCGCGCCCGTGCGCCGGAAGAAGCGGCTCTGGCGCTCGGGCGGGACGTGGCGCAGCAGCCGCGCGGACATCATCGGCGTGAGCGTGAGCGACACGAACGCGGAGATGAGGATCGCCACGGCGAGCGTGATCGCGAACTCGCGGAAGAGGCGGCCCACGACTTCCCCCATGAAGAGGAGCGGGATCAGCACCGCCACCAGCGAGAAGGTGAGCGAGATGATGGTGAAGGCGATCTGCCGCGAGCCCTTGAGGGCCGCCTCGAGGCGGTCCTCGCCCGCCTCGACGTAGCGGGCGATGTTCTCGATCACGACGATCGCGTCGTCGACCACGAAGCCGGTGGCGATCGTGAGCGCCATGAGCGTGAGGTTGTTGATGCTGAAGCCGGCGAGGTACATCACGCCGAAGGTGCCCACGAGCGACAGCGGCACCGCGACACTCGGGATCAGGGTGCCGGCGGCGGTGCGCAGGAAGACGAAGATCACCATCACGACCAGCGCGATCGAGAGCATGAGCTCGAACTGCACGTCGTGGACCGAGGCGCGGATGGTGACCGTGCGGTCGGTGAGGAGCTGCGTCGCGACGCCCGCCGGGAGCGTGGCCGTGAGGCCGGGCAGGAGCTGCTTCACCCGGTCGACCACCGCGATCACGTTGGCGCCCGGCTGGCGCTGGACGTTGAGGATGATCGCCGGCGTGTCGTTCATCCAGGCGGCGAGGTTCGCGTTCTCCGGGCCCTGCACCACGTCGGCGATGTCGGACAGGTGCACCGGCGCCCCGCCCTTGTACGCGACCACGATGTCGCGGTACTCGGCGGCGCTGCGAAGCTGGTCGTTGGCGTCGATGGTGTAGGCGCGCGCCGGCCCGTCGAAGCTGCCCTTGGCCTGGTTCACGTTCGCCGCGGCGATGGCGGCGCGCACCTCCTCGAGCGACAGGCCCTTGGCGGCGGCGGCCTGCGGGTTCACCTGCACGCGCACGGCCGGGCGCTGGCCGCCCGAGAGCGTGACGAGCCCCACGCCGGCGACCTGGGAGATCTTCTGCGCGAGGCGCGTGTCGACGAGGTTCTGCACCTCCGTCATCGGGATCGTGCGCGAGGTGACGCCGAGGGTGAGGATCGGCGCGTCGGCCGGGTTCACCTTGTTGTAGATCGGCGGCGCCGGCAGGTCCTGTGGCAGGAGGTTGCCGCCGGCGTTGATCGCGGCCTGCACCTCCTGCTCGGCGGTGTCGAGGGACTCGGCGAGGTCGAACTGCAGGGTGATGACCGAGGCGCCGCCGGAGCTGGTCGACGACATCTGCTTCAACCCCGGCATCTGCCCGAACTGGCGCTCGAGCGGCGCGGTGATGGTGGACGTCACCACGTCGGGGCTCGCGCCCGGGTAGAGCGTCACCACCTGGATGGTGGGGTAGTCCACCTCGGGCAGCGCCGAGAGCGGGAGCTGGCGGTAGGCGACGATGCCCGCCAGCAGGATCGCGACCATGAGCAGCGCCGTCGCGACCGGCCGCAGGATGAAGAGGCGCGACGGGTTCACTGCGCCGGGGCCTTGCCCCCGCCGGGCCGCGTGACCTCGACCTTCGAGCCCTCGCGAATGCGGTCGACGCCGTCGGTCACCACGCGCTCGCCGGGCTTCAGCCCGGACGCCACCGCCGTCACCTCGCCCTCGGTGGGGCCGGTCTTCACGGGGCGCAGCGCCACGGTGTCGTCGGGCCTGACGACGTAGACCACGGCGCCCCCGGTCGCGCGCTGGATCGCCGCGGTGGGGACGACGACGGTGTCGCGCACGGTGTCGACCACCATGCGCACGTTCACGAACTCGTTGGGGAAGAGGCGCGCCTCGGGATTCGGCATCTCGGCCTTGGCCTTCACGGTGCCGGTCGCCACGTCGATCTGGTTGTCGACGGTGAGGAGGTGCCCGCGCGCGAGGAGCGTCTTCTGCGCCTGGTCCCACGCGGCGACCTCGGGCTTGTCACCCGAGCGCAGGCGCCCCATCACCTGGGGCAGGCGGTCCTGCGGGATCGCGAAGAGGACCGCGATGGGATCGAGCTGGGCGATGACCGCGATGCCGCTGGCGTCGCTCGTGCGCACCATGTTGCCCGGGTCCACCTGGCGCAGGCCCACGCGCCCGTCGATCGGCGCGGTCACCCGCGTGTACGAGAGCTGCAGCCTCGCGTTCGCGACCTGCGCCTCGTCCACCTTCACCGTGCCCTCGAGCTGCTTCACCTGGGCCGACTGCTGGTCCACCTGCTGCGCGGCGATCGAGTCCTGCGCGAGGAGCGTGCGGTAGCGCTGCAGGTCCTGGCGCGCGCTGGCCAGCGCCGCCTGGTCGCGCGCGAGCTGGCCCTGCACCTGCTGCAGCGCCACCTCGAACGATGTCGGGTCGATCCGCGCCAGCAACTGCCCCTTCTTCACCATCTGCCCCTCGGTGAACGCGACCGACCGGAGCTGCCCGTCGACGCGCGGGTGCACGGTGACGGTCTGCAGGGGGCTCACGGTGCCCAGCGCGGCAAGCACCACGTTCACGTCCCCGCGCTTCGCGACCGCGGCGGCGACCGGCTGGGGACGGCCCGTGTCGGCCGTGCCGCGCCTCGGGCGCCCGGGTGCGCCGAACATGCCCTGGGACTTGGCCGGTCGGGCCGAAGTCGCCGCGGAAGCGGCGGGCGCGGCCGGGGCGCGGCCGCGGAACCACCACCACCCGCCGAGGGCGACGAGGGCGATCGCGACGAGGACGAGGGCGATGCGCACGCCGCGGCCCGTGGGGGGCGCGTCCCGGGGCGCGGGGGCTGCCGGAGGGGGTTCGTTCATGGGGACCGCGGGAGGAGGGGGTTCTTCTTGAACCCATTGGAGCACTTCCGGCGCACGCGGTTTCGCGGAAGGTGCATCCAAATGTAAAACCCCGCTACCGGGGAACGAGCGGGGGCTCCTGCAGGGCCGCCACCTGCTCGCGCATCTCGAGCACGCGGTCCTGCCAGTAGCGGGGCGTTCCGAACCACGGAAACGCGATGGGGAAGGCGGGGTCGTCCCAGCGCCGGGCGAGCCATGCGCAGTAGTGCAGCAGGCGCAGGGTGCGCAGCGCCTCGAGCAGGTGCAGCTCCCGGTCGTCGAACTCGGCGAAGTCCTCGTAGCCCTTCAGGATCGCACCGAGCTGGCGGCCCATGTCGTGCCGGTCGCCGGAGACGAGCATCCACAGGTCCTGCACGGCGGGGGCCATGCGCGCGTCGTCGAGGTCGACGAAGTGCGGGCCGCCCGGGGCGTTGCCCGTATCGGGCGTCCACAGCACGTTGCTCGGGTGGCAGTCGCCGTGCACGCGGAGCATCGCCACGTCGCCCGCGCGCGCGAAGGCCGCGCGCACGCCCTCGAGCGCGAGCGCGGTCACCTGCTTCCAGGCGGGAAGGAGGTCGTCGGGGACGAGGCCGCCGGCGAGGAGGAACTCGCGCGGCTCCTCGCCGAAGCTCGCGATGTCGAGCGCGGGCCGGTGCACGAAGGGCCGCACGGCGCCCACCGCGTGGATGCGCCCGATGAAGCGGCCCAGCCACTCGAGCACCTTCGGGTCCTCGATCTCCGGGGCGCGGCCGCCCTTGCGCGGATAGACCGCGAAGCGGAAGCCTTCGAACGCGTGCAGCGTGGCGCCGCCCCGTTCGAGCGGCGCCACCACGGGGATCTCGGCCTCGGCGAGCTCGCGCGCGAAGTCGTGCTCCTCGCGGATCTGCGCGTCGCTCCAGCGCTGCGGGCGGTAGAACTTCGCCACCACCATCCCTTCGTCCAACCCCACCTGGTACACGCGGTTCTCGTAGCTGTTCAGCGCGAGCAGGCGCCCGTCGCAGCGCAGGCCGAGGGAATCGAGGGCGTTGAGGACGACGTCGGGAGTGAGGCGCGAGTACGGGTGGGGATCGGTCACCGGGCCATGATATCGCCTTCGATGCACGCGCAATTTCGCGCTGGCACGGCGGGGGGCGGGTGCTAGAATCGCCGCGTAGCCCTCGTCGCCGCCGCGGAGGACCTCGTGAAGAACCCGCTCGACTCGCTCTGGGGTACGTTCCTGCTGGGCCTCGCGCTGACCGCGGTCCTCTACGCGCTCGCGCGCGCGATCATGGGCGGCTAGCGATGGGCTGGGACTTCGTCCATTACGGCATCGGGCGCTGGCTGCACATCTTCTTCGGCGTGCTCTGGGTGGGCCTGCTCTACTACTTCAACCTCGTGCACGGCGCGGCCATGAAGGCGGCGGCGGCCGAGGCGCCGGCCGCGGCGGCGGCGATCAACCGGTACGTGACGCCGCGCGCGCTCTTCGTCTTCCGCTGGGCGGCGGTGGGGACCTGGTTCATGGGCGCCTTCGTCCTGGGCGATCGCTTCGGCGACGCCTTCCTGCTCTCCGGCGCCTACGTGCCGATCGGCATCGGCGCCTGGCTCGGCACGATCATGCTCTTCAACGTCTGGGCGCTCATCTGGCCCAACCAGAAGAAGGCGCTGGGGATCGTGCCGGCGAGCGACGCGGAGAAGGAGGCCGCGCGCCGCACCGCGTTCCTCGCTTCGCGCACGAACGTGGCGCTTTCGCTGCCGCTGCTCTTCTTCATGGTGGCCTCGGGCGGGATGTTCCGTCCGGTGATGTTCCCCTGAGCGCGGCGAGCTTCAGCGCGCGGGCTTGGGCAGTCCCCGTACCTTGTCGCCGGCCTTGATGCCGTGCGCCGCGAACCAGCCCTTGTTCGCCTCGATCGCGTAGAGCGCGGGGCCCGCCGCGCCGTGCGTGTCGAGGGTCCTCGGCTGCATCTCGAGGATGTTGAGGATCGTGCCCTCGGAATCGACGAACGCGATCGACAGCGGGATGCGCGTGTTCTTCATCCAGAACGTGTAGTAGCCCGGGTCGTCGAAGACGAAGAGCATGCCCTCGTCGCCGCCGAGCGTGTCGCGGTTCATGAGGCCCGTCCGGCGCTCGGGCTCGGTGGCCGCCACCTCGACCTGCAGCGGGTGCGGGCCCACGTGGAGCCGGATGACGGGGAGCTTCGGCTCGGCGAAGGCGCCGAGGGCCGCGGCGCAGAGCAGGAGGGCGGCGAGAAACCGCGCCGCGATCCGGTGGTCCAACCGACGCATGCGATGCCGCACTCCGCTTCTCCCTCGGGAATCGACCCGTTAGCCTAACGCAGGAACCCTCGATGCGACGACACCTTGCCCTGGCACTCCTGCTCGCCGCCGCGGGATGCGCCTCCTACATCCCGCCCGACCAGCCCGAGAGCACCGCCCACGCCGCCCAACGCCGGGCGAAGGCGGCGAAGCCCGCGTACAACCTCGCCGGATACCCGCCCGCGATGCGCGAGGGCTACATCGACGGGTGCGAGTCGGCCAAGGATTCGCCATATGCGCGCAAGGACGCGCGGCGGATGGAGGACGACCGGCAGTACGCGATGGGGTGGAACGACGGGTTCGGGATCTGCCAGCCGAAGTAACGGCTCTCCGGCTTGCCTGAGCCGGGCAAAGATGCCAGATTCGGCTCTCCACGGTTCGAGGGTCGATCGGCGATGAGTTTCTCGCACCTCCGGCACGGCGCGCTCGGTCTGGCGCTCGCAGTGCTCGGCTGCGCGCTCCCCATCCTCGCGCGGGCCGTGTATGTCAACGCCGACGGGCTCGGGCAGGCGCTCATCTACCCGTACTACACGGCGCAATCGGCCGAAGGCAACCCCTTCAATACCTATTTCTCCGTGGTCAATCGGCGCCCGGGCGCCGCGGTCGTGCGCGTGCGGGTGCGGGAGGGGCGCGCGGCGAAGGAAGTCGCGTCCTTCAACCTTTACCTCTCCGGCGGCGACACGTGGACCGCCGCGATCGCGCCGACGGCCACCGGCGCGCGCCTCGTCTCGGCCGACCATTCGTGTGTCAACGGGCCTTTCGACTCAAGCGGCCTGTCGTGGTCGTACGACCTGAGCAATGCCTCGTACACGGGGAGTGCGGGCGATGGACTGGGCACCGGTCCCGAGCGCGTGCGCGAGGGCTATGTCGAGATGATCGAGATGGCGGGGCTCACCGGCGAGAGCGAGACGAACGTGAGCGGCGTGGATAACCCCGGCACGCTGGGCGATCCGACGGTCCCCGCGAATTGCGGGGCGGTGCAGGGCGAGCACGTGGCGCTCCAGACGGCCGCCCCCGAGGACCGGCTCTCCGGCACCCTCACGCTGATCAACGTCGCGAACGGCATGGAGTTCAGCACCAACGCGGTCGCCCTCGCGCAACTCGCCGGCGCGGCGTTCTATCGCGACTACGGCGATCCGTACCCGGACTTCGATTCCGCCGAAGTGCTGCCCGTCAGCCACTTCGTGATCGGCGGCAGGAGCTATCGCGCGAGCTGGCCTTCGGGGCTCGACGCCGTCGCCGGCGCCCTCACCGCTCAGTCGCTTCGCAACGAGACGATCCTCGACACCGCGACGAATTCCGGCACGAACTGGATCGTGACGCTTCCCCTGCGCCGCCTCGGACGTCCCGCTGTCGCGTTGCCGTCCTCGTACCCGGCGGCGAAGACCTCGGGACTGCCGTTCATGATGCAGTGGCGGGCACGGGATGGCGCACCGACAATGACGCTGCTCGACGAATGCGGGTTCCTGTGTCCAGGGTACACGTACGAAGTGAATCCCCGCCTGCCCTGGGCTGCCAGCGTTCTCGACTTCGCCACCGGCGGGCTGGCCGACGCCCAGCCAGAAGTGGCATCGCGTGTCCTCGGGTCGACCAATGCCGCGCGCATCACGCTGCCCACTACGGCGCAGAACGGCGCCGGAAGGGTCGTCTTCAACGTACGTGGCGGATCGTTCCAGGCGACATCGCTCGACCTGGCGGACGGCACCGTGCGCACCGAGGACGTGCAGCTTAGCGGGGTGCCCGCCGTCGGCTTCATGGTCCGGACGTTCGAGAATGGGCGGCTCGACTGTGGCGGCACGATCTGCCAGGGCAACTATGGGGGCGCGTTTCCGCACGTCCTCGAGCGGGTCCTCGCCCTTCCCTGAGCGGCGTTTCGCTATCCGCCCGCGCGCCCGAGCACCCATGCCGCGATGGCGGCGATGATCTCCGGCACGTCGCCGATCGGCGGCTCCAGCGAGATGGGGATGCGCTGGCGCTCGGCGCGGATCGCCTCGACCATGCGCGGCAGGTCCTCGCGCATGTGCCCGCCCTCCGCCATGAAGAGCGGGAAGACGGTGATGGCGAGTGCACCCTGGTCGATCACCTGCTCGATCGCCTGCTCGAGCGTCGGCTCCATGCGCTCGAGATAGGCCACCGCGACCGGGTACTCGGGCCGCGTGGCGGAGATGCGCGCGCGGATCTCCTCGAAGGGCCGCGCCCATCCGGGATCGCGCGAGCCGTGGGCGAAGAGGACGATGCCGCGCATCAGTGCTTGCCCGTCGAGCCGAAGCCGCCCGTGCCGCGCGCGCTCTCGTCGAACGAAGCCACGACGTTGAGTTCGACCTGCACCACGGGCACCACGACGAGCTGCGCGATGCGCTCGAAAGGGTTCACCACGAAGCTTTCCTTCCCGCGATTCCAGCACGACACGAACACCTGTCCCTGGTAGTCCGAGTCGATGAGCCCCACGAGGTTGCCGAGCACGACGCCGTGCTTGTGGCCGAGGCCCGAGCGCGGGATCAGCACCGCCGCGAGCGACGCGTCGCCCAGGTGGATCGCGATCCCCGAGGGGATGAGCTGCGTGTCGCCGGGGGCGAGGGTGAGGGGCGCGTCGAGGCAGGCGCGGATGTCGAGGCCGGCAGAGCCCGCCGTGGCGTAGGCGGGCAGGTGCGCGCGGATGCGCTCGTCGAGGATGCGGACGTCCAGCTTTCTCATCGGGGGCTCACGGCAAAAGGCGCATCAAACCACAGATGGACGATCGTGCCTATCGGTGGGCAAGAAGGTCGCCCTGGCTGCGCGAAGCGGACCCCGGGGAAGCGGGGCGGAGCCTAGGAGGCCTGCTTGAGCGGCCGCACGCCCGGAGCGGGCGCGGCGCGTTGGGTGGCGAGCGCCGCGGCGTGCGCGACGATCTGGTGGGCGATGCGCGACTTGGGCGCGCGGGGCAGGGCGTGCTCGCCCGCGTCGTCGTAGATCGTGACCTCGTTCTCGTCGCGGCCGATGGCGTCCTGGACGAGGTTCGCGACGATCATCGGGATCTTCTTGCGGATGCGCTTTTCCTGGGCGTAGCGCGCGACGTCCTCGCTCTCGGCGGCGAAGCCCACGCAGAAGGGCCCGCGCTCGAGGCCCGCCACGGCCGCGAGGATGTCCTCGGTGGGCTTGAGCTTCAGCTGCAGCTCCTCGGGCGTCTTCTTGAGCTTGCGCCCCGAGACCGCGACCGGCGTGTAGTCCGCCACCGCCGCCACGCTGAAGAAGAAGTCGGCGTCGTCCACGTGCGCGCGCACCGCGTTGGCCATCTCCGCCGCGCTCGTCACGTACACGAAGTGCGCGCCCGCGGGCGCCGCGAGCGCCGTGGGGCCGCTCACGAGCGTGACCTCCGCACCCTGGGCCAGCGCGGCCTCGGCGATCGCGTAGCCCATCTTCCCGGAGCTCATGTTCGTGATGCCGCGCACGGTGTCGATCGCCTCGAAGGTGGGCCCGGCGGTGACGAGCACGCGCTTGCCGGCGAGGCGCCTGGGCGCGAAGCAGGCGAGCACGGCCTCGAGCAGCTCGTCGGGCTCGAGCAGGCGGCCCATGCCGACCTCGCCGCAGGCCTGGTCGCCGGCGGCCGGCCCGAGGATCGCGATGCCGTCGTCGCGCAGCCGCGCCATGTTGCGCTGCGTGGCGGCGTTGTCCCACATCTCGCGGTTCATCGCGGGAGCCACGAGCAGCGGGCAGGCGCGCGCGAGGCAGGCGGTGGACAGCAGGTCGTCGGCGAGGCCGTTCGCGAGCTTGGCGAGGAAGTCGGCGCTGGCGGGCGCGACGAGCACGGCGTCCGCGCCCCGGGTGAGCTCGATGTGCGCCATGTGGTTGGGGAAACGCGCGTCCCAGAGATCGGTGTACGCCGGGTGTCCGGTGAGGGCCTGGAACGTGGCGGGGGTGACGAACTTCGTGGCCGCCTCGGTCATCGCGACGCGGACCTCGACGTTATTGCGGATGAGCAGGCGTGCGAGCTCGGCGGCCTTGTAGGCGGCCACCCCCCCCGTCACTCCGAGCAGCAGACGTCGATCGAGGCCCTTTTCCATCGAACCATTCTACCCACGACCCCCGAGGCTTGCATGTCGTCGCTACCGTGGCCGGCTTCCGAGCGGCCGAGAGAAAGATTGCTCGCGCAAGGCCCGTCGGCGCTGTCGGACGCGGAGCTGGTGGCGCTCTTCCTCGGCGCCGGCATCCGCGGCAAGAGCGCGCTCGCCCTCGCGCGCGAGCTGCTGGCCCGTTTCGGACGGGTTTCGCGCCTGCTCGCCGCTTCTCCCGGCGAGTTCGATACCGTGTCCGGCGTCGGGGCGGCGCGCTGCGCGCAGATCGCGGCGGTGATGGAGCTCGCCCGCCGGGCGCTCGCCGAGGAGATGAAGTCCCGCGACAGCCTCGCCTCGCCCGCGGCCGTGCGCGGCTACCTTCGCCTTCGCATGCAGGATCTCGGCCACGAATGCTTCTACTGCGTCTTCCTCGACGCGCAGAACCGCGTCATCGCCGCCGAGGAGCTCTTCCGCGGCACGCTCACCCAGACGAGCGTCTACCCTCGAGAGGTGGTGAAGCACGCGCTGCCCACAACGCCGCGGCGGTGATCCTCTCGCACAACCATCCCTCGGGTGTCGCGGAGCCGAGCCTTCAGGACCAGGCACTCACGCGCACGCTCGCCGAGGCGCTCGCCCTCGTGGACGTGAAGGTGCTGGACCACTTCATCGTGGCGCCGGGGGCTTGCCTCAGCTTCGCGGAGCGGGGGCTGCTGTGAGGATCATGCCTTCGGTATTCTGAAATGCCATCCATCCTGGGAGAGCGCGTGCGGTCTGCCGAACCGGTAGAGGCGTTCGAAAAGGCGCTGTCCATCTTCGACGCGGGCAACGCAAAGCCGTATGCCGAGGATCTCTTCCGGGAGAGCTTCGGGACGGATTTCCCGGTGCCCCGGGACGGCTGCGGCTTGTCCATCCCGACACCACCCGAGAACTGGCGCCAGTACGTGGCGCGCTATCGCTGGCCGGACGGCAGCGAGGGACGGTCGGCTTCTGCAACTGGATCAATTACGGCGACGTGTACCTCGAAGGCGGCATGTGCGTTCGCAAGAGCTTCTACCGGCGCCTGCCGCGCGAGCACTTCCGTGCCTGTAATGAGCGCGGCGGAGTGGCCCAGATGATGATGGAGGCCGCGAGCCGCGCGGCTGACCGACTGCGCGGCCTGGTTCGGCTACTGCGGCGACGCGAAGGCGATGGCGGTCGACCTGCGCGCGGGCTACGTGCCGACCTCCCACCGCTACCTCATCGTGAAATGGTTCCGCGACCTGCCGGCGCCCGAGCGCGAGGCGCTCATCGAATCCATCGCGAAGATCGGGCCTTTCTAGCCCCGCAGCAGGGCCTCCAGCTCCTGGGGAGAACGCCAGTGGTATCCGCAGACCAGCCGCGGGATATTCCAGATGGAGTCCGAGGACTCGATCGCCCGCCCGTCCACTCCGAAGGCCGCTTCCATGCCGTGCTCGAATCGCCGGGTGGGCAGGTAGTCGTCGACGAGGTAGGCGTTCGTGTGGCCGAAGGGAAACGCGAAGTGCCGGCAGGAGGCCACGCCGCGCGCTCGGATGAAGTCGGTCGCGCGCCTGATCTCGCGGTCGGCGTCGATGTAGTTATCCACGAACGAGAAGTTGTCGCGCTCGGGCCGGCTGATCGCCGTGGCCTCCGCCGCGTGGTGCACGTGGTCCCGCTGTGGTTTCCGATCGAGAGCAGCCCGGTTTCTTCCGCCTGCGCCCACCATTCGTCCGTGAGCCACGGTCGAGGTACGGTAGCCGCAGTCCTCGGCCCGCTCCATGGCGGCGCGCGCCTCGGCCGAGGCGATCACGAAGCTCGTGGCGTGCAGCTCGGGCTGGGAAGCGCCGGCTTCGTCGCGGAAGTCCCGGAGCATGCCGAGGAAGCCGCGCTGCGGCCCGAACTGCGGATGGACGAAGTCGGCGAAGTCGAAGAGGGGGCCGTCGTCGAAGGTGAGGCCGATCAACGGCTGATCGCCGGTCTGATTCGGCCTCCCTCGCACGCAAGCCCTCGACGATGCGCTCGAGAGGGACGATGTGCGCCCCGGCGGCTGTCAGAGTGCGCAGGTCGCTCGCGAGCGCCACATGGTCGTTCTCGGCATATGCGGCTCCCGATATTGTGGGAATGATAGGTGAGGACGAGGGCCTTCACGGCGCGCGGCTGATCAGGACGACGCCCGGACCTTCTTGCGGCTGATCCAGGAGGAGTAGAGCTCGGTGGTGGCGAGGTCCTGGATCGGGTATTGCTCGATCTCGGGCGTGTACTCGATGACGGGCTCCGTGCGCAGCGCGATGCGCCACGGCGCGAACTCGAGTGCGCGCAGCTCCTGCTCGAAACGCGGCACGGTGATGCGGTTCAATTCCGTATACCACTGGAAGAACTGCTCGTTGCTCGAGAATTCGCCGGCGCGATCGATGTACCGGGGTGGCGTGTCGAGGACCATCTTCCGGATCTCGGGCTCGCTCTTCTTCAAATGGAAGAAGGGCTCGGTCGAGAACTCCGTGAGGTGGTGCCCGATGTTGGAGTAGAAGAGGCCGGGCACGATCATCAGCAGCCCCTCGGGCTGCAGCACCCGCTTGATCTCGCGCAGCGCCTGGAGATATCCGCCCGCCATGTGCTCGACCGAGCCCCACGAGAGCACCACGTCGAAGCTGTCGTCGGGGAAGGGCAGGAAGTTCGCGTCCTGCGCCATGAAGCGCAGCGTGGGCGGGATGATGTCGGCCGGCAGGTGGTTCTCCGCCACGATGGCGGGCAGGCGCTCGAAGCCGCGGAAAGGGTCGATGCCGACGAGCTCCTCGCACCCGGTCCGTCAGCGCCACCCCAAGGTCCGTGATGCCGTCTCCGCAGCCCACGTCGAGGATGCGCCCGCGCAGCAGCGGATGGTCGCAGAGCAGGTAGCTCATCGAGATGCTCGCCGCATGGTCGAAGTGGCGAAAGAACCAGTCCTCGTGGCCGCGGCTCCAGGAGAGCTTCTCGAGGGCCGGGGCGGGAGGCAGCGAGCGCAGCGACCAGCGGGCGGCGGCGGGATCGGGCACGGTCGCTACCTTCGCCTCGATGCGTCCGCCGACCTCGTCGCGCATCGCCCGGCGCTCCACGACCTGCAGGACAGCCGCATGCGTGCCGGCAGCCGGGCGTGCGGGCCACTCGACTCGCAGGCGGTAGCTGCCGCGAGGAAGCCAGCCGACATTGATCGCGGGCAACGCGTGGACGGCGAGCGGGGGCTGCGACGCGCGGTCGATCTCGAGAACGAAGCGCGGGGCGAAGACGATCGGCTCCGCTACCTGCAGCGTCGCCTCGACGAAGGCCGTCCCGCCGCCGCTTCCCGCCGCGGGGTCGGTGAAGCGCATGCGGGCGGTCCGGGGCGTCGTTCATCGGCGGCGATTATACGGCGGCCGGCGTTCCACTCGCCGACTCGCCTTGCCGCGACGAGCCGGAATCAGCGGCGGACCAGCGCCAGCGAGAAGTTCTCGAGGTGCAGTCCGATCTCGCCGTCGCCGTACACCTCGTTGTTGAAGTGGAAGTTGTCCACGAGGTAGTCGTCCGGGGACCGGGAGAGCGCCGGGTCCACCTGGCGCGCGGCATCGATCACGTTCTGGAACTCGGCCCGGTCCATGCGGAACTCGAAGTGACCGCCCGTGCCTTCGACGGCGGCGGACACGTAAGGCGCGGGCGTCGGGATCGAGGCCTCGCCCGGGCTGCGGCCGTAAGGCGTGGTGGGACGGAACGTGGTACCGACGATCACCTTGCCAGTGGCGACGTCGGGCGCGAGGTAGTCCTGGCCGAAATCGAGGGTGCCGTAGGTGCCCACGGTGAAATAGACATGGTGGCCCGAGGTGCGATCGATGAACTCGACGGTCGGGTGGCCATAGGCGGCGCTGCCTGGGGTGGTCGAGATACGCTTCACGTGCAGGTCGAACCGGATGCGCAGTTCCGCCGGCGATTCCGTGCGATGCCAGGGGAAGAAGCGGTCGTCGAACGCGCCGGGCGCGAGGGTGGTACGCATCTGGTAGAGCGGGTTCAGGCTCGAGTAGGAGGAAGGACCGCGTTCGAGCGTATCGACATGGAGGCCCAGGCTGGCGTAGCGGCCCTGGACGAACGGATAGGCCACGGCGGCCGCGTCGCCGGTGAGGGTGACGTAGTAGACCGGAAACGAGAGGCCGGTCACCGCCGTGAACTCAGGGTCGGCAATCGCGGGCTGGACCGTCGCGTAGGCGATGGTCGGCGGCGGCAAGTTGTTGACAGCCACGCAGGAGCCGAGGTTGACGGACTCGTCCTCGCATTCCGCGCTGGGAAGGATCTTGGGGACGTAGTCGGTCTGGAACCGGAACGACTTGATGGGCCCGTCGGATGCGCCCATCGCGCAGAACCGCACACCCTCGTCGACCCACCCCAGGCCGCGCATCCTCTGGCGCTGCTCCTCCGTCGTGACGTACCGATGGTTGCTGTCGTTGTACATCCAGCGATTGTTGTAGAGCCGATAGACGGGGACGAGGCCCTCTCGGCAGTTGCCCGCCGCGTCCGGCAGCTCGGTGTGGAAGGCGACCTCCTCGTACGTCCATCCCGAGCCCGGGACGCCGAGCCCCTGCGCCTCGGCCGGGTCGGCGGTGTAGAAATGTGAGTTGGGCCCGAGGCCCGGAGTGCCATAGAAGCGCGTTACCGGGACCCCGCAGTCGACCCAACACCCGTCCACTGGCTTGGCGTCGAAAGTGAAGCCGGTGGGGACCCACCCGGGACCCGCCTTGCCTTCCGCAATGTCCTGCATCTCCCGGTCGTTTGCGGTCATGAAGTAATGGCCGAGGTAGACGTTGAAGTACTCCACCACCCGGACCGAAAGCGTGACGGGGAAGGCATGCGCCAGGGGGGCGGCGAGGCCGAGGCAAAAGGCGAGGAGGACCGGCAAGCCCCGAGGGCGGCGGTGCGGGGCGGTACGGGCGGGCATCGGGTGGGTCTGGTTGTGACGGGATAGGAAAAGATGCTAAAATCCAATGCTTTGATTTTACATCCCGATTGACGAGGCTTCCCATGTCCCGCGTTTGCCAAGTAACGGGCAAAGGCCCCCGCGTAGGCAATCATGTGTCCCACGCGAACAACAAGACCAAGCGCCGCTACCTGCCCAACCTGCAGTACCGCCGCTTCTGGGTCGAGAGCGAGAGCCGCTGGGTGAAGATGCGCCTCA
The DNA here is from genome assembly GCA_963741815.1 of uncultured beta proteobacterium. Lineage (GTDB taxonomy): Bacteria > Pseudomonadota > Gammaproteobacteria > Burkholderiales > Usitatibacteraceae > Usitatibacter. Next base: position 315,096 of record CAVUJI010000001.1, on the reverse strand, counting down.
CGAGCGCGGGCCTGCGCCTCATCGACAAGAAAGGCATCGACGAGGTGCTCGCAGAGATGCGCGCCCGCGGCGAGGCCGTCTGAGGAAGGAGTTCCGACCATGCCCCGCGACAAGATCAAGCTCGAGTCCTCCGCCGGCACCGGCCACTTCTACACCACCACGAAAAACAAGCGGACCACGCCCGACAAGATCGAGATCAAGAAGTACGATCCGGTGGCCCGCAAGCACGTGATCTACAAGGAAACCAAGCTGAAGTAAGCCGCGCCTGCCGGACAAGACGAAAGCCCCGCGATGCGGGGCTTTTTGTTTTCGGCAGCGCCGGTCCGCGCCCCCTTCGTCCCCGGGGGTCCGGAACGCGCGCGGCGGCCGGTGCATCCAATGGGTCCTTTCGGATGGAGGAAACCATGGCGAGACTGGTGAAGCGCAACCGGACCCAACCCTACGAGGTGAGCGTCGGCGGCGAGACGAAGTACATCTGCGCGTGCGGCCTTTCGGCCAACCTGCCCTTCTGCGACGGCACCCACTCCGTGACCGCCGAAGAGGAGCCCGGCAAGCTCTACTGGTACGACGCGGACGCCGAAGCCCATGAGGTGGAGGAGACCTTCGCGGGAATCCGCCAGGACGCCACGGCGTAGCGCGTGCGATGCCGCTCTTCGCCACCACGCTCGCTGGGACGCGAGCAGGTCGCCGAAGGCACGTGGGCGTTCCGGTTCGCACGCCCGGCCGGCTTCGACTTCCGCGCGGGGCAGTCGGTCAACCTCACCCTCGTCGAGCCGCCGCAGACCGACGCCCGCGGCAACATGCGCACGTTCTCGGTCGCGAGCGCGCCCTTCGAGGGCGAGATCCAGGTCGCCACGCGCATGCGCGACACCGCGTTCAAGCGCGTGCTCGCCGAGCTGCCGGCGGGTGCGGCGGTGAAGCTGCGCGGCCCGGGGGGCGATTTCACCCTGCCCGCCGGGGACCCGCGCCCGGTCCTTCTCGTCGCGGGCGGCATCGGCATCACGCCCTTCGTGAGCATGCTGCGCCAGGAGGCGCACGAGCGCTCGCAGCGCCCGCGCCGCCTCCTTTGCGCCAATCGCCGGCCGCAGGACGCGCCCTTCCTCGCCGAGCTCACGGCGATGGCCGCCGATCCCGCCTTCACCTTCGTTGCGACGATGACCGGCCTCGCGGGGCCCGGGCGCGAGTGGAGCGGCGAGACGACGCCGATCGAAGCGGCCTTCCTCGAGCGCCACGGCGGGCTCGCGGACCGCCCGGTGGCCTACCTCGCGGGGCCGCCGGCCATGGTCTCGGCGCTGCGCCAGGCGCTGCGCGCCGCGGGCGTGCCCGACGACGACGTGCGCACCGACGAGTTCTTCGGCTACTGAGCGACGGGGCCGCGGCTCGCCGGCGGCGAGCGCGGTGCCGGACGCGCTTCGCGCCCGGCAGGACGGGCAACAAAAAGCCGCGCAATGCGCGGCTTTTCTCGGCTCTCTCCCCGGGAGGAGGTCAGGCGTAGCAGCGCAGCCGGCGCGAGAACGCCACCAGCGGCTCCACGCCGCTCTTCTCGGCGCGCTCGCACCAGTCCTTCAACTGGTGCACGAGCTGCTCGGTGTTGAGCGTCGAGCGCTCCCAGATGCGGGCGAGCTCCTGGCGCATCGTGAGCGTGGTCTTGAGCGCCGGGCTCGCTTCCACCACGCGCTCGATGGTCTCGCGGTGCTGGGCGGGCACCACGGCCTCGTCCAGGTGCAGCCACTTGCGGATCGCCCGGAGCGTGTCGATGTCCTGGCCCCTGGCCCGCAGCGCGGCGATCTCCAGCCGGCTCGCGCGCTTGATCGACTTGGCGTAGCGCGCCATCACGTCGTAGCGGTGCATGATGACCGCCTGCAGCGTCTGGGCGTCGACCTCGATCTTCGAGGGATCGAGCTTCACCTTCGGCGCCTGCTTGCGCACGGTGGCCAGGCCGAAGGCCCGGAGGATGCGGATGTACATCCAGCCCAGGTCGAACTCGTACCAGCGCATCGAGAACTTGGCCGAGGTCGGATAGGCGTGGTGGTTGTTGTGCAGCTCCTCGCCGCCGATCCACGCCGCGATCGGCGTGATGTTGGTGCTGTCGTCGCCGGTCTGGAAGTTGCGGTAGCCGAGGTAGTGGCCGAGGCCGTTGATGACGCCCGCCGCCCAGAACGGGATCCAGGCGAGCTGCAGGCCGTAGATGATGGCGCCGGGGACCACGCCGAAGAGCGCGATGTCGATGGCCGCCATGAGCAGGATGCCCCACTTGTGCAGCGGGGTGTACAGCCGGCGCTCGAGCCAGTCGTCCGGCGTGCTGTGGCCGTACTTCTGCATCGTCTCGGCCTTGTGGGACTCCTTCACGTAGAGCAACACGCCGCCGAAGAGCACCTTGTTGATGCCGTAGATGCGCGGGCTGTGCGGATCGTCCTCCGTCTCGCACTTCGCGTGGTGCTTGCGGTGGATCGCCGCCCACTCCTTGGTGATCATGCCGGTGGTGAGCCAGAGCCAGAAGCGGAAGAAGTGGCTCACGATCGGGTGCAGCTCGAGGGCGCGGTGCGCCTGGCAGCGGTGCAGATACAGGGTGACGGCGGCGATGGTGATCTGTACCAGCACCAGCCCTGCGATCAGGTCGCCCCACCAGGGCAGATTCAGGAAACCGCTCAACATTTAGGAATGCGCCTCTTCAGGTTGGCCCGCGCCGGGGTGCCGGGAGGGCGTCGTCCACCCGCGGGGGATGGGATGTAGTCCGTGATTGTACCTTGCCCCGGGCTGGCGGGGGGTGTCGCCCGGCCGGCGCATCTTCAAGTCTCTGATGTTGGGCCCTTTTCGCGCGTTTCAACCGTAGGCAGGAGGTGCACGTCCCGGCGCGGGAACGGGATCTCGATGCCGTGGGCGCGGAAGGCGAGGACGATCTCGCGCAGGAGCTCGCCCTTGAGCTGCCCCTCGCCCTGCTCCGGGTCGCCGATCCAGACGAGGAGCTGGAGGTTGATCGAGAAGTCCGCCAGCTCCTTGATCCGGGCCGCCGGCCCCGGCTCCTGCAGGACGCGCCGGTGGGCGCGGGCGATCCCGGCCAGCAGCTCGCAGGCCTTGTCGATGTCGGTGTCGTATGCCACGCCCACGTCCAGGATCACGAGCACGCGGGGGTCGGTGTAGGTGTGGTGGGCGACGGTCTGGGTGATGAGCGTCTCGTTGGGGATGATCGACTCGACCCCGTCCAGGCCGCGGAGCACGGTATAGCGGGAGGCGATCGCCTTCACCTCGCCGCGCCGGCCCTCGACCGTGACCACGTCGCCGATGCGCAGCGACCGGTCGAGCAGCACGATGAAGCCGCTCACGTAGTTGCTCGCGATCTTCTGCAGGCCGAAGCCGAGGCCCACGCCCAGCGCCCCGGTGAAGACCGAGAGCGTGGTGAGGTCGATCCCGACCATCGGCAGGGCGACCAGGATCGCGACCAGCACCGAGCTCGCACGCACGAGCTTGGCGACCACGATGCGGGTGGACATCTCCACGGTCGCCGCCGCCAGCACGCGGCTCTCGGTGATGCGCCCGACCCACAGCGCCACGGCGAGGGTGAGGGCGAGCGCGGCGACGGCCTGCAGCACGAGCCAGAGCGAGATGCGCTGCTTGCCGAGGTTGAAGCCCACGTCCTCGAGGGCGGCGATGGCGTCGGGAAGGAGCCCCGTCACGTAGAGGGCGACGCCGATCCAGGCGATCCACGCCACCAGCCGCACGGCGTTGCGCAGGATCGCGCCCTCGGGAAGGATGAGGCCCAGCACGTAGACGGCGAGGCGGATCGCGAGCAGCGCCTCGAGGAGCGACTCGGCGATCGCGAGCACCGGCGTGGGCGCGTGGCGGCCGAGGACGAGCTTGCCCAGGGCCACGAAGACGAGCGCGAGGAGGGGGCCGGCGACCCGCTCGAAGTCGCCCTTGCCGAACTTCCAGCGCGGGCTCGTGCGGATGTGCCCGAGGCTGACGCGGGCCACGGCCCAGCCGAGAAACGCCGCGAGGAGAGCGATGCCGACCTGCCAGAGCCAGAGCGTGCTCGACGTATCGCTCGCGAGGGCCGCGAGCAGCCGCTCGAGGGGGGATGCGGGGTCTATCGTCATGGCGCGGATCGCCTGCGGCGCTCCTCGAGGTCAGGCCTTCGCATCGCCGCGCGCCTTCTCGAGCACGGCGGCGAAGAACCCGTCGGTATCGTGCACGTGCGGGTAGAGGCGCAGGTACTTGCCGGCGCCCGGCAGCTTCACGCCCTGGCGCGCGAGCACGTCGGCGACGGGCACGACGTGGAAGTCGGGATGCGCGGCGAGGAAGGGCTCCACCACCGCTTCGTTCTCCTCGGCGAGCAGGCTGCACGTGCCGTAGACGAGGCGCCCGCCCGGCTTGAGCAGCGCCGCGGCCGCCTCGAGGATGGCGCGCTGCTTGGCGTTGAGCTCCCCGAGGCCCTCCTCGGTCTGCCGGAACTTGAGGTCCGGATTGCGCCGCAGCGTGCCCAGGCCCGTGCAGGGCGCGTCCACCAGCACGCGGTCGATCTTGCCGCGCAGGCGCTTCACCTTCGCGTCGTTCTCGTTGGCGATGCGCTGGGGGAAGACGTTCGACAGGCCCGAGCGCTTGAGGCGCGGGGTGAGGTTGGCCAGGCGCTTGTCGGACACGTCGAAGGCGTAGAGCCGCCCGCTGGAGGCCATGGCCGCGCCCATCTGCAGCGTCTTGCCGCCCGCGCCGGCGCAGAAGTCCACCACCATCTCGCCGCGGCGCGGCTCGACCAGCAGCCCGAGGAGCTGGCTGCCCTCGTCCTGCACCTCGACGGCGCCGTCGAGGAACATGGGGTGGCGGTTGAGCGCCGGCTTCTCGCGCAGGCGCACGCCGAGGGGCGCGTAGCGCATGGGCGCGGCCTCGATCTCGTCGAAGGCGAGCCGGTCGAGCACGCCCTCGCGCGGCGCCTTGAGGCTGTTGACGCGCAGGTCGAGCGGCGCGGGCTGCTGCAGCCCGCGGGCGAGGGCGAGGGCCTCCTCGTCGCCCATCGCCTGGCGCAGCCGCGCGAGGACCCAGTCCGGAAGGTCGGCGCGGATCTCGAAGGGGAGGGTGTCGAGGTCGAGCGCCTTCAGCCGCGCGAGCCACTCCTTCTCCTCGGGCTTGAGGAACGACTCGATCTGCGACAGCCCCATCCCCTGCAGCTTCACGAGCGCGGCGAGCGCGATCTCGCGCGGCGTGGCGCGGGGCGTCACGTGCTCGAGGAGCCTGCGCCGGCGCAGGGCGGCGTACACGGTGTCGGCCACGACGGCGCGGTCGCGGTGGCCGAGGTTGCGGTTGTCGTGGAAGAACTGCCGCAGCTGCGCGTCGGCCGGCGCGCGCGCCGGGAGCACGATGGCGAGCGCGTGGACGATCGCGTCGAGCTGGGTGCGCGAGAGGCTCATGGTTCGGCGATCCGGGTGGCGGTCTGCTCGACCGTGAAGCGGTTGTGGGCGACGGGATAGCGCATCCTGACCGGCAGGTAGTGGTAGTCGATGCCGAGCCAGACGTCCACGGCCTGCTGGTTCTCGGGGTCCACGTGGCGCAGGTGCAGGGCGCGGACCCTGCCGAGCGGGATGTCGATCCGCTCCACGCCGAGGACGTTCAGGTGGAAGTCGTAGAGCCGGCGCTGCGTGAACACCTTGATCCGCATCGACTTCGCCTCGGCCGCCGGCGGCGAGTGCGCGAGCTGGAAGATCATGGTGAGCCAGTCGACGGTGTCGTCGGGCAGGGGCTCGGTCTTGCGATGGTCGGAGTACTCGAAGGTGACGCGGTGCGCGAGCCAGTCGAACTCGAGGCCCTCGCGCGCGCTGCCGGGCTTGGTCTCGACGAAGCGCTCGGGCCGCAGCCCCGCGCTGGTGACCGTCCCCACGCTCTGCTGGGTCATCTCGCCCTGCAGGAAGAGGGAGAAGATCCCGGTCGCCTCGCCCTGGCTCGTGATGCGGTACTCGTCGCCGTCGCGGCGCCAGCGGTAGCTCGCCTGTGCGTCGACGAGCGAGGTGGTGAGGCGGTAGTCGATGGAAAGGCGATCGGGAAGCGCTTCCATCGGGAAGGGCTTTTCCGGCGGCGCGCCCGGCGCCGGCAGCGCGGCCGGCGCGGCGAAGGCGAGCGAGTGGCGCCAGTCCCAGGCGCCGAGGTCGGTGGCGGGCGGCGCGGCGGGCTCGGGCGCGGCGCTCGCGATGGCGTCGGTCGCGGGCTCGGGGGGCGGCGGGGGCGCCGGCCGGGGCACGACGACGGGCGCCGGCGGCGGCGCGGCCCGGGCGACGTGGCGCGGGCGGGGACGCGGGCGCGGCTTCGGCTTCGGTTTCGCCTTCGGCTTGGGCGCCGCCTTCGGTGGTGCGGGCGCGGGCGCGGGCCGGGCGGCGGGCGCCGGCGCGAGGCTGGCCACGTAGGTCACGGACGGGCGGTCGCGCACGACATCGGGCGGCGCGGGCAGCCCGGCGATGAGCGCGGCGTGCAGCGCGACCGAGGCCGCCAGCGCGAGGAGCGCGATGTGGCGGCCGTGGGAGAGGAACGCGGGCATCGGCGTCAGTGGTACTGCAGCGAGACGAGGTTCTGCTCGAGACGCAGGCCCTTGTGGTCGTCGAACACGACGCGGATCGGGTAGTGGAAGCGCTCCTTGGCGAGCCAGACCTGGGCCTCGCTCTCGCCGGGGGCCGCCACGCGGGCGTAGTGCAGCGTGTCGAACGTGCCGGCCGGCGTCTGCAGGCGCACGTCGTCGACGAAGCGGTAGGTGTAGTACTCGACCTTCTTGCCGTTCGACATCGGCAGCGTCACCACCTCGGAGCCGGCCGCCAGGAACATGAACTGGTAGAGGATCGAGATGCGGTCCTGGGTGCCGGGCGGCAGCGGGACGTCCTTCACGTTGTCGCCCGCCACCGAGTGCATCACCTTGCGGTCCCAGTCGAAGGTGGCCTCGATCGACCCCTTGTCCGTGCTCTTGCGGCGCTGCGAGAACGCGAGGGGCTGCAGCCCGCCGGCGACCACCCGGCCGGTGCTGGTGAGCGTGACGCTGTCGTCGAGGAAGACCTTGAGCACGCCCTCGGACTGGGTGACGCTGCGCAGGGTGTAGGCGTCGCCCTTGCGCACGAACGACTCGCGCACGCGGCCCACGGGGATCGCGTCGGCGGTGAGCTTGTACTCGGCGGTGATCTCGGTCGGCGGGTTCGGGCGCGGCGCGGCCGGCGTGGCGGGCGTGGCCGGCGTGGCCGGCGCGGCGAGCGCGGCGAGCGCGGCGAGCGGGGCGAGGAGCAGGAGGGCGAGGCGTCTCATCGGTCGTCGCGGGGCGAGGCGATCCAGTCCGCGGAAACGCCGGCGCCCCGGACTTCGACCACGTCGGGGCCGCGGAATGCGATCCGGTCCTCGGCGAACCAGCGCACGGCGCGAGGATAGATCCGGTGCTCCACCGCGAGCACGCGCGCGGCGAGCGCTTCCTCGTCGTCCCCGGGCAGGACCGGCACCGCCGCCTGGATCACGATGGGCCCGCTGTCGAGCGCCGGGGTCACGAAGTGCACCGTGGCGCCGTGCAGCTTCACGCCCGCGTCGAGCGCTCGGCGATGGGTGCGCAGGCCGGGGAAGGCGGGCAGCAGCGAAGGATGGATGTTGAGCATCCTGCGCTCGTAGCGGCGGATGAACGCGTCGCCCAGGATGCGCATGAAGCCGGCCATCAGGACGAGGTCCGGCGCATGCGCGTCGATCTCGCGGGCGAGCGCCGCGTCGAAGCGCTCGCGCTCGGGGAAGCGGGTGTGGTCCACGACGCCGGTGGCGATTTCCCGCTCCCGGGCCCAGGCGAGCGCCGGCGCCTCGGGCCGGTTCGAGACGACCGCGCGCACCGCGACGCCCGTGTCGGCTTCGACCAGCGCGCGCATGTTGCTGCCGCGCCCGGAGACCAGGATGACCGCCGATTTCACGATAGCCTGCCTCCCGTTTCGGGGAGGGCCGGGGAGAAGATCGATGTGCTCCCTCCCCCTTGGGGGAGGGCCGGGGAGAAGATCGATGTGCTCCCTCCCCCTTGGGGGAGGGTCGGGGAGGGGGTCCGGTGCGCGCTCAATCGATGATCGTCTGCGGCCCGCCGCTCGCGCGCGGGACGATCTCGCCGATCTCGTAGGCCGGCACGCCGGCCGCGCCGAGCAGCTCCATGGCGCGCCGCGCCTCGCCCCGCGGGACGATCGCGACCATGCCGATCCCGCAATTGAAGGTGCGCTGCATCTCCGCCTCGTCGATCGCGCCCTGGTGCTGCAGCCAGGCGAAGATCGGCGGGCGCGGCCAGCGCGAGGCGTCCAGGCGCGCGCACAGGTGCTCCGGGACGATGCGCGGGACGTTGCCGGTCAGCCCGCCGCCGGTGATGTGCGCGAGGCCCTTCACCACCGTCTCGCCGATGAGCGCGAGCACGGGCTTCACGTAGATGCGGGTGGGCTCGAGGAGCGCCTCGCCCAGCGTGCGGCGCTCGTCGAACCTCTCGTGCAGGTCGGCGCCGCTTACCGCGACCACCTTGCGCACGAGCGAGTAGCCGTTCGAATGCGCGCCGGTGGAGGCCATCCCGATCACCGCGTCGCCGGGGGTGATCTTGCCGCCGTCGATGATCGCGTCCTTCTCGACCACTCCCACCGCGAAGCCCGCGAGGTCGTATTCGCTCGGGTCGTACATGCCGGGCATCTCCGCCGTCTCGCCGCCGATCAGGGCGCAGCCCGCCAGCTCGCACCCGGCGGCCACGCCCTTGACCACCTCCGCGGCGACGTCCACCTCGAGCTTGCCGCAGGCGAAGTAGTCGAGGAAGAAGACGGGCTCGGCGCCGGAGACGAGAATGTCGTTCACGCTCATCGCCACCAGGTCGATGCCGATGGTGTCGTGCTTCTTCATCCGGAAGGCGAGCTTGAGCTTGGTGCCCACGCCGTCCGTGCCCGACACCATCACGGGGTTGCGGTACTTCTTCGAGACCTCGAACAGCGCGCCGAAGCCGCCGATGCCGCCGAGCACCTCGGGGCGCATGGTGCGGGCGGCGAAGGGCTTGATGCGCTCGACGAGGGCGTCGCCGGCGTCGATGTCGACGCCGGCGTCACGGTAGCTGAGGGGACTCGGCGAGTTCACGGGGATTCCGGCGGGATGGAACCCGAAATTCTAGCTGAAATCACCCCCGGAACCCCGCCCCGGGCCCTCCGAAGGGGCCCGGCGCCGACGCGGATCGCCGCGCCTTACGCGTCCCCGCTGCCCTGGAACGCGGGAAGCGCGGTCCTGGCGAAGTCGAGCATGCGCTCGATGGGCACCTTCGCGCGCCGTCCGATCGCCGGGTCGACGTGGATCTCGTGCCCCGGGGCGCCCTCGAGCGTCTCGAGCAGGTTGTACAGCCCGTTCATCGCCATCCACGGGCAGTGCGCGCAGCTCTGGCAGGTCGCACCCTTGCCCGCCGTGGGCGCCTCGATGAAGGCCACGCCGGGCATGCGCTTGCGCATCTGGTGCAGGATGCCGCCGTCGGTCGCGACGATGTACTCCTTCGCGCCCAGGCGCTCGGCGGCCTGGATGATGCCGGTGGTCGAGCCCACCGCGTCGGCCAGCGCGATCACGCTCGCGGGCGACTCGGGATGCACGAGGATCTTCGCGCCCGGGTGCTTCGCGCGCAGCTCCTCGAGCTGCTGCGCCTTGAACTCGTCGTGCACGACGCACGAGGCGTTCCACATCAGCATGTCGGCGCCGGTCGCGCGCCGGACATAGTCGCCCAGGTGCTTGTCGGGCGCCCAGAGCACCTTTCTGCCCTGGGCATGCAGGTGCGCGACGACCTTCTCGGCGATCGAGGAGGTGACCATCCAGTCGGCGCGCGCCTTCACCGCCGCGCTGGTGTTGGCGTAGACCACCACCACGCGGTCCGGGTGCTCGTCGCAGAAGCGCGAGAACGCCTCGGCCGGCGTGGCGAGGTCGAGCGAGCATTCGGCCGCCAGGTCCGGCATCAGCACCCGCTTCTCGGGATTGAGGATCTTCGCGGTCTCGCCCATGAAGCGCACGCCCGCGACGACGATGGTGCCGGCCGGGTGCTCGTGCCCGAAGCGCGCCATCTCGAGGGAGTCGGCGACCGTGCCGCCCGTGGCCTGGGCGAGGTCCTGCAGGTCGGGGTGGACGTAGTAGTGGGCGACGAGCACCGCGTCGCGCTCGGCGAGCAGGCGCCGGGCGCGCTCGAAGAGGGCGGGCTTGTCCTCGGGGGAGACCAAGCGCGGCGGCATCGCCGGGGCGATCCCCACGTCGCCGTTGACGCGCTCGAAGCGGATCTGGATGGGAGATGCGATGGCCATGGCTCATTTTCTCACGTGTGCGTCGGGACGGTTCCCGCCTTCGCGGGGGCGGCCCGCTCCGTGCTACCATGCTCGGCGTTCGAGCGCCTCGCTTTTCCGGGGCGCGCCCGGGCCAAGCCGGCCGGCGGAATCCTCCGCGGCGGCGCCGGCCCGAGGGGATCCCATGAGGCAGCTCCTCCTCGACTTCACGCGCGCACCGGCGCCCACCTTCGCGAACTTCGTCCCCGGCGGGAACGCCGAAGCGGCCTACGCCCTCGAGGCGGCGGCGCGGGGCGCCGCGCGCGAGCACGTCCTCTATGTGTGGGGCGAAGCCGCCGCAGGCAAGACCCACCTGCTCAGGGCGTACGCGGACGCGGCCGGCGCGCGCTACGTCCGCGCCGAGGACTTCCGGGCGGCGGATGCCACCGGGCGCCTCGCCCTCGACGACGTGCAGCGCCTGGGCGGGGAGGAGCAGGTCGCGCTCTTCGACGCCTTCATCGACCGCGCCTTCGAATTCCTCGCGGTGGCCGCCGACGCCGCGCCCCGGGACGTGCGCCTGCGCCGCGACCTCGCCACGCGGCTCGCCACCGGCCTCGCCTACCGCATGGTCCCGCTGAGCGACGAGGAGAAGCGTGCCGCGCTCGCCGCCCACGCCCGCAGCCGGGGCTTCGCGCTCGCCGACGAGGTGAGCGCCTACCTCCTCACCCATGCCCGGCGCGACATGGGCTCGCTCGTGGCCGCGCTCGACTCGCTCGACCGCTACTCGCTCGAGACCGGGCGGCCGATCACGGTACCGCTGCTGAAGGCCGCGCTCGCATGAGCCGGCCGCGGCTCGCCCTCTTCGACCTGGACAACACCCTGCTCGCGGTCGACAGCGACCACGCGTGGGCCCAGTTCCTGATCGAGGAGGGCGTGCTGCACCCCGAGGAGTACCACGCGAAGAACGAGTGGTTCTACGAGCGCTACAAGGACGGCACGCTCGACATCCACGAGTTCCTCGACTTCCAGCTGAAGCCCATCGCCGGCGTGGCGCGCGAGCGGCTCGACGCCTGGCACGCGGACTTCATGCAGCGCAAGATCCGGCCCATGATCCCGTCGAAGGCGGTCGAGCTGGTCGCGCGCCACGACGGCGCGCTCAAGGCGATCGTCACCGCCACCAACCGCTTCATCACCGCGCCGATCGCCGCGGAGCTGGGCATCGAGCACCTGCTCGCCACCGACATCGAGGAGGTCGACGGCCGCTTCACCGGCAGGCCGCGCGGCACGCCCACGTTCCGGGAGGGCAAGATCGCGCGGGTGCGCGAGTGGCTCGCCGCGCGCGGGGCCGCGCTCGAGGACTACGAGAGCTGGTTCTACAGCGACTCGATGAACGACCTGCCCCTCATGAAGCTCGTCACGCACCCCGTGGCGGTCGATCCCGATCCCTTCCTGCGGGCCCATGCCGCCGAGCACGGCTGGCCCGTCATCAGCCTGCGGGAATGAGGAGCTCCTCCCCGACCCGCCGCCGGTTCGCGGGCAACCCATGCCGCCAATGGATGCACCCATGATAAAAAAATACATCGACAAGCTCTTCGGACGGCGCGAGCGCGTGACGCACAAGGACGCGCGCCCGGTGATCCACGGCGCCGACAAGCACGCGGTGCGCCGCGAGGACATCAGCAAGTGCGCGCGCCGGACGTGCGAAGAGCTGCAGCGCGCCGGCCACGCGGCCTTCGTGGTGGGCGGGGCGGTGCGCGACCTGCTGCTCGGGCGCCGGCCCAAGGACTACGACGTGGCCACGAGCGCGACCCCCGAGGAGGTGCGCTCGATCTTCCGCCGCTCGCGCATCATCGGCCGGCGCTTCCAGATCGTGCACGTGCTCTGCGGCGCGGACACGGTCGAGGTCTCCACCTTCCGCGCGCACTTCGCCCGCGAGCCCGACGCCGGCAACCTCGACGAGCACGGCCGCATGCTCTCCGACAACGTCTTCGGCACCCAGGCCGAGGACGCGCTGCGCCGCGACTTCACCGTGAACGCGCTCTTCTACGATCCGGTGAAGGAGGAGATCTGGGACTACGTGCACGGGCTGAAGGACCTCAAGGCGCGCAAGCTCGTGATGATCGGCGACCCGGCCACGCGCTACCGGGAGGATCCGGTGCGCATGCTGCGCGCCGCGCGCCTGGCGGCCAAGCTGGGCCTCGAGATCGACGCGAGGACCCGCGCGCCGATCGCCACGCTCAAGCACCTGCTCGAGAACGTCCCGCACGCGCGGCTCTTCGAGGAGATCCTGAAGCTGCTGCTCTCGGGCAACGCCGTCGAGTGCGTGCGCGTGCTGCGCGAGCTGGAGCTGCACCGCGGGCTCCTGCCGCTGCTCGACACCGCCCTCGAGGATTCCGAGACCGGCCCCTTCGCCATGGCCGCGCTGCGCGCCACCGACGAGCGCCTCGCTTCCGAGCGGCCCGTCTCGCCGGCCTTCCTGCTCGCCGCCCTCCTCTGGGGGCAGGTCGAGAAGAGCCACCGCCGCTTCGAGTCCCAGGGCATGCCGTCGATCCCGGCCCTGCACTCGGCGATGCACGAGGCGCTCGACGAGCAGCGCGAGACGCTCGCGATCCCGCGGCGCTTCGACGCGACGATGAAGGAGCTGTGGCTGCTGCAGCCGCGGTTCCTGCAGCGCGGCGGCCAGCGGCCCTACCGCCTGCTCGAGCATCCGCGCTTCCGCGCCGCGTACGACTTCTTCGCCCTGCGCGCGGAGTCGGCCAACGCGCCGCAGGAGGCGGCGACGTGGTGGGAGCGCTTCCAGGACGCGGGCCCCGACGAGCGCGAGCGCCTGCTGGTCTCCGAGGAGGCGGGCCCGAAGAAGAAGCGCCGGCGCCGGCGCAGCGCGCGCCGGAAGCCCGCGGAGGGCGGCGGCGAGGCCGGCATGCTGCCCGACTCCCGCGGGCCGATCGAGGAAGAATGACGGCGCCCGCGACCGCCGCGATCGCCCTCGGCGCGAACCTCGGCGACCCGGCCGGGCAGGTGCGCCGCGCGATGGACGAGATCGACGCGCTGCCCGGCACCCGGGTGGTCGCGCGCTCGCCCCTCTACCGCACGGCCCCCGTGGGCTACGCCGACCAGCCCGCGTTCGTGAACGCGTGCGTGCGCGTGGAGACGCGGCTCGCGCCGCGCGCGCTCCTCGAGGCACTCCTCGCCATCGAGCGCGCGCACGGCCGCGAGCGTACGATTCCCAACGGCCCGCGCACGCTCGACCTCGACATCGTCGTCTACGGCGAGGCGACGGTCGACGAGCCCGGGCTCGCGCTGCCGCATCCGCGCGCCCACGAGCGCGCCTTCGTGCTCGCCCCCCTCGTGGACGCGTGGCCCGAGGCGCGCATCCCCGGCCACGGCAGCGCGCGCGAGTGCCTCGCGCGGGTCGACCGCGCGGGCGTCGAGGCGATGCGCGGATGAAGCAGCGCTACGTCGTCGTCGAGGGGCCGATCGGCTGCGGGAAGACGAGCCTCGCGCGCAACCTCGCGCAGCGCATGAACGCCTCGGTCCTGCTCGAGGACCCGAACGCGAACCCGTTCCTCGCCCGCTTCTACCGCGACATGCGCCGCTACGCGCTGCCCACGCAGCTCTTCTTCCTCTTCCAGCGCGTGGGCCAGCTCGAGGGGCTGCGGCAGCCGGACCTCTTCGCCAGGCCCACGGTCTCCGACTTCACCCTCGCCAAGGACCCGCTCTTCGCGCGCCTCACCCTCGACGACGCGGAGTACCAGCTCTACACCCGCATCTACCAGCACCTGCGGCCCCAGGCGCCGGTGCCCGACCTCGTGATCTACCTGCAGGCCTCGGTGCCCACGCTCCTCGCCCGCGTGAGGAAGCGGGGCAACCCGGCCGAGGGCACGATCGACGACGACTACCTGCGCCGGCTCTCCGAGGCCTACACCAGCTTCTTCTACGACTACGGCGACGGCCCGCTGCTCATCGTGAACAGCGAGCACCTCGACTTCGTCGACGTTCCCGAGCACCTCGACCTGCTGGTCGAGCGCATCGAGGCGATGCGGGGCGGGCGGGAGTTCTTCAGCCGCGCCTGAGGCCCGGGATTGGTGCAATGCAGCAAACCGTGTCAGAATTCGCGTTTCATCGCACGGCGAGCCTTCCGCGCACACCGATGAGCGTCCACGACACCACTCCCCGCGTCACGATTCCCCAGCTCCAGCAGCGCGCGCGCGCCGGCGAGAAGCTGGTGATGCTCACCTGCTACGACGCGAGCTTCGCGGCCCTGTGCGAGGACGCCGGCGTGGAGATGCTGCTGATCGGCGACTCGCTCGGCATGGTGATCCAGGGCCGGGACCAGACGCTCGCCGTCTCGCTCGAGGAGACCGAGTACCACGTCGCGTGCGTCGCCCGCGGCAGCCGCAAGGCGCTCGTCATCGCCGACCTGCCGTTCGCGAGCTTCCAGGAGTCGAAGGAGCAGGCGTTCCGCAGCGCCGCGCGCATGATGGCCGCCGGCGCGCAGATGGTGAAGATCGAGGGCGGGGAGGTGATGGCCGAGACGGTGCGCTTCCTCACCGACCGCGGCATCCCCGTGTGCTCGCACATCGGCCTCACGCCGCAATGGGTGCACCTGCTCGGCGGCTACCGCGTGCAGGGCCGCGGCGAGGACGACGCGCGCCGGCTGCTCGACGACGCCAAGGCCCTCGACGCCGCGGGCTCCGCGCTGATCCTCATGGAGGCGATGCCCTCGTCGCTCGCCGCGCGCGTGACGGCCGCGGTCGGCGTGCCCACGATCGGCATCGGCGCCGGGCCCGACTGCTCGGGCCAGGTGCTCGTGCTCTACGACATCCTCGACATCTATCCCGGGCGCAAGGCGCGGTTCGTGAAGAACTTCATGCAGGGCGCGGGCTCGGTGAAGGAGGCGGTGGCCGCGTACGTGCGCGCGGTCAAGGACGGCGGCTTCCCGGGACCGGAACACGGGTGGAGCTGATTCGCGAGTTGCCGCGGCTGCGCGAGCGGCTGGCGGGCGAGGGCCCGGTCGCCTTCGTGCCCACCATGGGCAACCTGCACGCGGGCCACATCGCGCTCGTGGAGATCGCCCGGCGGCGCGGCGGCTGCGCGGTCGCCTCGATCTTCGTGAACCGCCTGCAGTTCGAGCCCGGCGGCGACTTCGAGCGCTACCCCCGCACGCTCGAGGAGGACTGCGCCAGGCTCGAGCGCGCCGGCTGCGACGTCGTCTTCGCCCCCGACGAGCGCACGATGTATCCCCAGCCGCAGGAGATCTTCGTGACACCCCCGAAGCTCGCCGACCAGCTCTGCGGCCGCTTCCGGCCCGGACACTTCCAGGGCGTGGTGACCGTCGTCACCAAGCTCTTCCACCTCGTGCGGCCCGACCTCGCCGTCTTCGGCAAGAAGGACTACCAGCAGCTGCACGTGATCCGCGCGCTCGTGGCGCAGCTGAACTTCGGCATCGAGATCGTGGGCGCCGAGACGGTGCGCGAGCCCGACGGGCTGGCGATGTCCTCGCGCAACGCCTACCTCACGCCGGCCGAGCGGGCCGAGGCGATCCGCCTCCACCGCGCGCTCGCGGCGATCCGGGCCGCGGTCGCGCCGGGCGCGCGCGACTTCGACGCGCTGTGCGCCGCCGCCCGGCGGGACCTCGAGTCCCACGGCTGGAAGGTCGACTACGTGGCGCTGCGCCGGCAATCGGACCTCGCGCCCGCGCAGCCGGGCGAGCGCGCGCTCGTGGTCCTCGGCGCCGCGCGCCTCGGCGCCACCCGCCTCATCGACAACCTCGAGATCCCCGCGCCGTGACCGCGGCCGAACCGCTGCCGCTCGCCGGCATCCGCGTGGTCGAGCTCTCCCACATGGTGATGGGGCCGGCCTGCGGGCTCGTGCTCGCCGACCTCGGCGCCGAGGTGGTCAAGGTGGAGCCCGAGGGCAGGGGAGACCCCACGCGCTACCTCAAGAGCACGGGAGCGGGCTTCTTCGCCGCGTTCAGCCGGAACAAGAAGAGTGTCACGCTCGACATCTCGAGCCCTGTGGGGATCGACCTCGCCCGCAGGCTCGTGGCGACGGCCGACGTGTTCCTCGAGAACTTCCGTCCCGGTGCGCTGGAGGCGAAGGGCCTGGGCTACGAGGCGCTCGCGAAGGACAACCCGCGGCTCGTCTACTGCTCGCTCAAGGGCTTCCTCCCCGGCCCGTACGAGAAGCGCACGGCGCTCGACGAGGTGGTGCAGATGATGAGCGGGCTCGCGTACATGACGGGGCCGCCGGGCCGGCCGCTGCGCGCGGGAGCGTCGGTCAACGACCAGATGGGGGGCATGTTCGGCGCCATCGCGGTGCTCGCCGCGCTGCGTGAGCGCGACCGCACCGGCAAGGGCCAGTACGTGCAGAGCGGCCTCTTCGAGAACGCCGCCTGGCTCATGTCCCCGGCGATGATGCAGCAGGCCGTCTCCGGCGTCGTCCCGGAGTCCATGGCCTCCGGCAAGCGGGCGTGGGGCGTGTACGACATCTTCGTGACTTCGGACGGCGCGCAGGTGTTCGTGGGCGTCGTGACCGAGCGGCAGTGGGAGATCTTCACGAGGGCGTTCGGCGCGCCCGAGCTGCTCGACCCGGCCTTCGCGACGAACAACCAGCGCTCGCTCGCCCGCCCGACGCTGATCCCGCTCGTCGCGCGGCTGCTCGGCAAGCGCACGCTGGCCGAGATCGAGCGCATCTGCGAGGAGGGCGGGCTGCCCTTCGCGCGCATCGCCACGCCCTCGGACCTCTTCGACGATCCCCACCTCGCCGCGGGCGACCTGCTCGACATGACGCTGCCCGACGGGAAGGCCACGCGCATCCCCGCGCTGCCGATCCTGCTGCACGGCGAGCGCCTCGGCGTGCGCGCGCCGCCGCCGAAGCCCGGCGAGCACAACGACGCGATCCTCGGCCCGCTGCGCGACGAAAAAGGGGGTCAGATCCCTTTATCATCGCCCGATAAAGGGATCTGACCCCTTTCCCGCCATGTGGAACCTCACCTTCTCGCCCCCGCACGTGATCCAGTCGCGCGTGCTCACGCGCATGCCCGAGGCGCTCGCCCGTCCCGTGCGCACCGCCTGGGCCGACGCGAACAAGGCGGGGCAGCCGGTGGCCAGCTTCCTCGAGGGGCCGGCGTTCGACCGCGCGGGCAACCTCTACGTGACCGACATCCCGCACGGGCGCATCTTCCGCATCTCGGAGGCGCTCGAGTGGACGCTCGTGGCCGAGTACGACGGCTGGCCCAACGGGATCGCGATCCACGCCGACGGGTCGCTGTGGATCGCCGACTACCGGCGCGGGCTGCTGCGGCTGCCGGCGCGCGCGAAGACGCCCGAGGTGCTGCTGGGGCACCGCAACAGCGAGTCGTTCCGGGGCCTCAACGACCTCACGTTCGACGCCGGGGGCCACTGCTACTTCACCGACCAGGGCCAGAGCGGGCTGCACGATCCCTCGGGGCGCGTGTACCGGCTGCGCACGAACGGGCAGCTCGACCTCGTGATGGGCGGCATCCCGAGCCCGAACGGCGTCGCGCTCGACGCCCACGGCCGCGCGCTCTTCGTGGCGGTCACGCGGGCCAACGCGGTATGGCGCGGTCCGCTGCTCGCCGACGGCTCGGTCTCGAAGGTGGGGGCGTTGCGCACCTTCTTCGGCACGAGCGGCCCCGACGGCATGGCGGTGGACGTCGACAACCGCCTCGTGGTCGCCCACGCGAGCCTGGGCGGCGCCTTCGTGATCAACGCGCGCGGCGAGGTCACCCATTTCGTGAAGACCGCCGCCGGCTCGACCGTCACCAACGTCGCCTACCGGCCCGGCACCTCGCGCATCGTCCTCACCGAATCCGAGACCGGCACGATCCTCGAGGCCGACCTGCCCGCGCCAGGAGCCCCGCTCTACTCGCACGCCTGAGAAGCGCTCCCTCTCCCCTGGGAGAGGGCCGGGGAGAGGGTGAAGCGCTCCCTCTCCCCTGGGAGAGGGCCGGGGAGAGGGTGAAGCGCTCCCTCTCCCTTGGGAGAGGGCCGGGGAGAGGGTCAGCCCAGCAGACCCGCAAGCGCCTCCAGCACCCCCTCCACATTCCCGAGCACATCGTTATTCCACACGCGTACCACACGATATCCGTGTCGCTCGAGCCAGGCGCTGCGGACCGCGTCCGCATCCTGCGAATCGGCATGGTGGCCGCCATCGACCTCGACGATCAGCCGCGCCCGCTCGCAAAGGAAGTCCGCGACGTAGGGACCCAGCGGTACCTGCCGCCGGAACTTGAAATTTCCGTAGCGCCCGGCGCGCAGGTAGTACCAAAGCCTGTGCTCGGCATCCGTCATGTGGGACCGCAGGTGCTTCGCGCGCTGGGAGGAGCGCGGGAGGCGGAGGGAAGCGAGGCGGGAACGGGGCATGGGGATGTAACGCGGGAAAGGAAGATGCGCTGACCCTCTCCCCGGCCCTCCCCCAAGGGGGAGGGAGAACGGCGTGACCCTCTCCCCGGCCCTCCCCCAAGGGGGAGGGAGAACGGCGTGACCCTCTCCCCGGCCCTCCCCCAAGGGGGAGGGAGAACGGCGTGACCCTCTCCCCGGCCCTCCCCCGAGGGGGAGGGAGAAGGGCCGGCTACTTGCCGCGGAAGACGGGCTTGCGCTTCTCCATGAACGCGCGCCGGCCCTCGATGTAGTCGTCGCTCTCGAAGCAGTCGAGGAGGAGGCGGCGGCAGAGGTCCATGTCGATGTCGGCGTCGGGCTTGAGCACTTCCGCGATGATCCGCTTGCCGGCCTGGATGGTGAGGGGCGCGCCGGTCGTGACGGACTTCACGTACTCGTCGAGCAGCGCCGGCAGCGCCGCCGGCTCGGCCACGCGGTTCACGAGCCCGATGCGCAGCGCCTCGGCCGCATCGAGGCGCCGGGCGGTGAAGAAGATGTCCTTGGCGTTGCCGGGGCCCACCAGGTCGACGAGGTTCTTCATCGCCGAGAAGCGGTAGCCCAGCCCCAGGCGCGTGGCCGGCACCGAGAAGACGGCATCGGACGCCGCCAGCCGAAGGTCGCACGCGATCGCCACGTTCACGCCGCCGCCGATGCAGTAGCCGCGGATGCACGCGACCGTGGGCTTGGGGAACGCGTGGATCCCCTCGAGCGCCGCCTCGGCCACCGCCTCGTAGCGGGCGACGGCCTCCCTCGCCGCGCGCATGTCCTCGAATTGCGAGATGTCCGCGCCCGAGACGAACGCCTTCTCCCCCGCGCCCGAGAAGACGACCATCCGCACGCCGTCGTCGCGCGCGGCCGGAGCGAGCAGCGCGGGAACCGCCTCCCACATCTCGACCGAGAGCGCGTTGTGGCGCGCCGGGTTGTCGAACCGCACGTTGCAGCACCGGGCCCTCCTGCCACGCCTTCACGCGCTCGGTGGGCGAAACGTAACGGCTCGCATCGTTCATCACCAGACTCCGGCCTCCTTCATGCGCGCGAGCTCCTCCGGCCCGTAGCCGATCTCGCGCAGGACCTCCTCGGTGTGCTCGCCCCGCCGCGGCGTGGCCCGGGCGATCGTCGAGGGGGTCCGCGCCAAGGTCACGGGCTGTCCCACGAGCCGCTGCTCGCCCAGGAGATCCGAGACCACCGTCTTCACCATCCCGAGGTGCCGGACCTGCGGCTCCTCGAACACCGCGCGCATGTCGTTGATCCGGCCGCACGCCACCCCTTCGGCGTTGAGCTTGCCGATCCAGTGCTCGCTCGTCTCGTGCGCGAGCCGCTTCTCGATCTCGGCGTTGAGCCAGTCGCGGTGGGCCGAGCGCGAGGCCTTCGTCCGCGCGCGCTCGTCGTCGATCCATTCGGGCGCGCCCAGCGCATGGCAGAAGCGCTCCCAGATCCTGCCGCCGAAGACCGCGATGTTGATGTGGCCGTCCTTCGTGCGGTAGACGCCGGTCGGGATGCTGGTGGGATGGAAGTTGCCGGCCTGGCCGGGGACCTCGCCGTCGACCGTCCAGCGCGCGGTCTGGAAATCCATCATGTAGATCATCGCCTCGAGCAGCGACGTGTGCAGCCACTGCCCGCGGCCGGACGCCTCGCGCTCGAGCAGCGCCACCGTCACGCCGTACGCCGCGAAGATCCCGCCGCACAGGTCGGCGATCGGGATGCCCACGCGCAGCGGCCCGTGGCCCGGCACTCCCGTGACCGACATGAGTCCGCCCATGCCCTGCGCGATCTGGTCGAAGCCCGGCCGACCCGCATACGGCCCCGTCTGCCCGAAGCCCGAGATGCTCGCGTAGACGAGCCGCGGGTTCAGCGCCGAGAGCGCCTCGTAGTCGATGCCGAGCCGGTGCTTCACGTCGGGCCGGAAGTTCTCGAGCAGCACGTCGGCCTCCGCGACGAGCCGCTTCAGCACCGCGATGCCCTCGGGCGCCTTGAGGTTCAGCGTGATCGAGCGCTTGTTGCGGTGCGTGTACTGGTAGTCGCTGCCTTCCTGCCCGCCCAGCGTGTCGTCCCCGCGCATGGACTCGGGCATCTGCACCTGGATCACGTCCGCGCCCCAGTCGGCGAGCTGGCGCGCGGCGGTGGGGCCGGCGCGCACCTGCGTCATGTCGATCACGCGGAAGCGCGCGAGCGCCTCCGAGGCGGGCAGGTGGGGCATCAGGCGTGCAGGTGGCGGGCGAAGAAGTCGAGGGTGCGCTGCCACGACAGCTTCGCGGCCGCCTCGTCGTACCTCGGCGTCGTGTCGTTGTGGAAGCCGTGCTGGGTCTTCGGGTAGATGTAGGCGTGGTACTCGACGCCTTGGGCGAGGAGCACCTTCTCGAACGCGGGCCAGCCGGACGTGATCCGGTGGTCCTCCGAGGCGTAGTGCAGGAGCATCGGCGCGCGGATCTTCGCCGCCTCCGCCGCGGGGGGCTGCACCCCGTAGTACGGGACCGCCGCGGCGAGGTCGGGCAGGCGGGTGGCCATCACGTTCACGATCCCCCCGCCGAAGCAGAAGCCCAGCGCGCCCAGCCTGCCGCCGAAGTCGGGGCGCAGCGTGACGAACCCGGCGGCGGCCATCAAGTCCTCGGTGCGCTTCGCGGGGTCGAGCTTCGCGAAGAGCGCGCGCGCCGCGTCCTCGTCGCCGGGATAGCCGCCCAGCGGGGTGAGGGCGTCGGGGGCGAAGGCGGTGTAGCCCACGAGCGCCAGCCGGCGCGCCACGTCCTCGATGTAGGGATTGAGCCCGCGGTTCTCGTGGATCACGACCACCGCCGGACGCCGTCCCGCGGCCGCCGGGTGCGCGAGGTAGCCGCGCATGGTCCCCGAGCCCTTCGGCGAATCGTAGAGCGCGTAGCCCGCGGCGATGCGCGGGTCCGCCGGATCGACCTCGCGCGCCCAGCGCGAAATCGGGCGCCAGCGCCTCGAGCATGGCCGCGGCGGTGAACCCGCCGGCGGCGTAGCGCGCGGCGCGCTCGAGGAAATCGCGGCGCGAGAGCGCGCCGTGGACGTAGCCGTCGAAGAGCTGCAGGACTTCCGGGGGAAAATCGCTCGCCTTCTTGCGCTCCATGCCTGCCTCGCTAGCGGAAGAAATCGCGCAACGCGGAAAGGGTCTCGTCGGGCACCTGCTCGGCCGGATAGTGCCCGCAGGGCAGCATCTTCCCACGGACGTCGGCGGCGCGCTCGCGCCACGCCTCGAGCGGGCGGAAGTGCCGGTTCACGTGGCTCCTCTCGCCCCAGAGCACCAGCACCGGCATCGCGAGCCTGACGTGCAGGTCCGCGGCGTCGTGCTCGAGGTCGATGCCGACCGCCGCCCGATAATCCTCGCACACGGCGTGGATGTTCTCCGGCGTGCAGCAGCGGATGTACTCGGCGAGCGCTTCCGGCGTGAAGCCGCCCAGTCCCACGCCCTTCTTGTCGAGCTTGCGGCGGATGTAGCGCTCGAGCCCGTAGGCCTCGAGCATCTTCTCGGGATAGTCGTGCGGCTGCGCCATGAAGAACCAATGGTACGACTCCACCGCCCAGCCCTTCGAGATGTGCGTGAGGACGTGCTGCGTGGGGACGATGTCGAGGAAGGCCGCGCGCTCGACGCGCTGCGGGTGATCGAGCGCCATGCGGTGCGCCACGCGGGCACCCCGGTCGTGGCCGGCCACGCGCCAGCGCTCGAAGCCGAGTGAACGCATGACCTCGACCTGGTCGCGCGCCATCGCGCGGAACGAGTAGTCCGCGTGGTCGCCGCCGCCGGGCGGCTTCGCGCTGTCGCCGTAGCCGCGCAGGTCCGCGGCGACCACGGTGTACTCCTGCGCGAGCCGGGGCGCCACCTTGTGCCACATGACATGGGTGAGCGGGTTGCCGTGCAGGAGCAGGAGCGGCGGGCCGCTGCCGCCGACGCGCAGGTGGATCCGCGCGCCGGTCGTGTCCATGTCGCGCACCGAGAAGCCCTCGAACATCGCGGGCGCGCCCTACTTCCGCAGCAATCCCGTGAGCTCCCCCACGTCCGCCAGCTCCTCGATCTTCCACACGAGCGCGAGCACCTCCTCGGCGCGCGCGCGCTCGAGCCCGCCCCACGCCGCGCACTGGCGGAACTTCTCCGAGAGCTCCTCGTCCGTCATCGGGTTCGCCGGGCTGCCCTTGCCGAAGTCGGCGCGGCCCTTGTAGACCTGGCCGTCGTTCATGTGGACCTCGATGATCGTGGTCATCTTGTCGAAGCCCGCGGCCTCGGCCTCGGCGTTCACGCCGAAGTCCACCTTGCCGATCATCGCCTGCACGTCGGGCCGGTTCACCACGGCGTCGGTGAACTGCTCGAGGCCGCCCTGGCGCTCGATGAGCAGGATGGCCATGCAGAACTCCATGCTGAACTTGGCCTGCAGCTCGTTGCCCGGCCGGTGGTGGATGAGGGCGTTGGGCATGTTGTGGTTGGTGCCGACGGACACCCGCTTCACCTGCGCGGCCTGGATGTCGTGCTTGCGGATGAGCTCCATCATCACGGCCATGCCGGGGTGGGTGAGCGAGCCCGACGGGTGCGGCTTGATCGACACGCCCGGCGCATGGAAGGTCCAGGGCTTTCCGAGCTTGCCCTCGATCATCTCCGCGCTGAAGCCGCCGCCGGCCGCGCGGAAGAAGCCGCGGTCGGCCTCGAGCCCGTTGGGCGAGGCGGTGAAGCCCAGGGCGGCGAGCTCGGCGGCCACGACGCCGTTCTCGGCCGCGCGTCCCGCGTGGAACGGCTTGGTCATCGTGCCGAAGTTCTCCCGCAGCCCGCCCGCCTGGGTGGCGCCGAGCGACAGCGCCCGGCGCGTGGCCTCGCGCTCGAGACCCAGCAGCTTCGCCGCGGCCGCCGCGGCGCCGATCGAGCCGCAGGTCGCCGTGCTGTGGAAGCCCGTCTGGTAGTGGCGCGGCAGGATCGCCTCGGCCACCTTGCACTCGACCTCCACGCCCACCTGGTAGGCCGAGCATCATGTCGGCGCCGCTGCGCCGGTCGCGCTCGGCCAGTGCCAGCGCGGGCGGCAGCGCGGGCGCCGTGGGGTGTGTCAGCAGGCCGTAGACGCGGTCCTTCGCCACGGCGAGCTGCGTGTCGTCGTAGTCGTCGGCGTGGATCGCGAGGCCGTTGGCGAAGGCGGCGAAGCGCGCGGGCAGGCGCTGCCCGGAGCCGATCGCGGTGCAGGCGCCGCCCTCGACGCCGAGCTGCGCCAGGTAGCGCTGCACGATGTGCCCGCATTCCGAGGCGGCGCCGGCGAGCGCGAGCCCGATCCCGTCGAGCACCGAGCGCTTGCCCAGGCGCGCGACGTCCGCGGGAATGTCCGCGGCACGCGTGGAGACCACGAATCCGGCGACCTCGTCGGTCACGGAGGAGGACTTCGCCCTCACGGGCGGTTCGCTGACGGCCATGGGAGTTCCTTGCAGGCAGTGGAAAGGGGAGGCGTTCGACGTCGCGCGCGGGCTCAGCCGGGTGCGCCGGCGACCGCGGCGGGCACCGCCCGGCGGCTCGCGGCCAGGCGCGCGGCCAGGCGGATCGCGTTCTCGAGCGCGCCGGTCGTCGCCACGCCCCGGCCCACGATGTCGAACGCGGTGCCGTGGGCGGGCGTGGTGAAGACGGCGGCGAGCCCGCCGGTGACGGTCACGCCGCGGTTGAAGCCCTTGAGCTTGGTCGCGATCTGGCCCTGGTCGTGGTACATCGAGAGCACGCCGTCGAATTCCTCGCCGAAGCCGCGGATGAAGACGGTGTCGGCGGGGAAGGGGCCGCGGCAGTCGATGCCGCGCTGCGCGGCGCGCGCCACGGCCGGGGCGATCACCTCGATCTCCTCGCGCCCGAAGAGCCCGCCCTCGCCGCCGTGGGGATTGAGGGCCGCCACGGCGATGCGCGGGCGCTCGATGCCGGCCCCGCGCATCGTCGCGTCGGCGAGCGCCAGGGCGTCGACGATGCGCTCCCCGGTGATCTGGTCGAGCGCGGCGCGCAGCGACACGTGGGAGGTGGCGCGCGACATCCACTTGCCGTCGAGCACGTTCATCTCGCCGAAGTAGCCGCGGTGGCCCGTGAGGTGCGCGAACATCTGGTGCTCGTCGTGGAACTTCCAGCCCCCGGCGTGCAGCGCGGCCTTGTTGAGCGGCGCGAAGGTGATCGCGTCCAGGCGCCCGGCGAGCGCGTAGTCGACCATCGCCGCGAGCGTCTCCCCGGCGATGCGGCCCGCCTCGGCGCTCACGGCCGCGCGCGGGATGCGGAAGGGGTCGAGGTTGGCGAGGTCGACGATCGGCGTCTCGTCCCCGCGCGACCAGTCGACGGCCTCCGGCTCGCGGTAGGCGCGCATCGCGAGGCGCACGCCGGCGTCGCGCGCGCCGATCTCGAGCGCCCGCGCGTCTCCCACGACGAGGAGCCGCGCGTCGGCGGCCAGGCGCCGGTCGGCGAGGATGCGGGCGCACTGCTCGGGCCCGATGCCGGTGAAATCGCCGGGCATGAGCCCGATCAGGGGGAGCGCGCTCACGCCTTCCTCCGGTCCGCGAAATGGTTGATGGCGGCGATCATCGCGAAGGTGATCGCGAGCATGGTGAGCGAGAGCACCGCGATCGGCCCCCAGTCGTTGCTCTCGCGCAGGTCGAACATCGTGACGGAGACGGTCTTCGTGCTCGCCGTGAAGAGCAGGATCGTGGCCGACAGCTCCCGGATGCAGCCGATGAAGATGAAGATCCACGTGGCGATGACGCCGTTGCGCACCAGGGGCGCGGTGATGTCCACGAGCGCGCGAAGCCGAGTCGCGCCGAAGATGCGGCCCGCGTCCTCGAGCTCGGGGTGCACGCTCTTCAGCGCCGAGGACACCTGCTGGTAGCCCACGGGCATCTCCTTCGTGAGGTAGGCGAGGAAGATGATGGTGAGCGTGCCGTACAGGACGATCGGCGGGTGCGTGTAGCTGAGGAAGAGCCCGACGGCGAGCACGATGCCGGGGATCGCGACGGGGACCGTGGCGAGGAACGAGAGATAGCGGTGGCCCCAGACCAGCTTGCGCAGGCTGAGGTAGCCGATCGCCGTGGCGAGCACCGTGCCGGCGGTCGCGGCCGTGGTGCCGAGCACGAACGTGTTGCGCAGCGCCAGCTTCGTCTGGCTGAACTCGAGGAACACGAACCTCCAGTTGTCGAGCGTGAAGTTGCCCGCGAGCGGGGCCGAGTAGTTCTTCACGAACGCGGTCCAGAGGAGCACGCCGTAGGGCAGTGCCACGGAGCAGGCGAGCACGAAGGCGAACGGCAGCAGCGCCGCCGGCTTCCAGCGGCCCAGGCGGATCGCGCGCTGCCCGGTGCTCTTGCCGTGGACCACCGAGAAGCCGCGCCGGCCCATGATCGTCCCCTGCACGCGCAGCAGCACGACGGTGACGACGAGCAGCGGCAGCGAGGCGGCGGCGGCGAGCCCGAGGCGCGGCGGGAACTGGAAGAGGCTCCAGATCTTCGTGGTCATCGTGTCCACGCCCGCGGGCAGCGCCAGGATCGCGGCCGGCCCGAAGAGCGTCATCGACTGCAGGAAGGCCACGAGGAAGCCGGCGAGGAGCGCCGGGAGCACGAGCGGCAGCGTCACGTCGCGGGCGGTGCGCCACGCGGGGGCGCCGAGGATCGCCGCGGCCTCCTCGAGCTCGCTGGGGATGAGGTCGAGGCTCGTGGCGACGAAGGTGAAGACGTAGGGAAAGGTATAGAGGGCGGTCACGAAGACGATCCCCCACGCCGAGAAGATGTTCACGAGCGAGGAGGCCTCGAACGGCTTGAGGCCGAAGAGCGCGTAGTACCACTGGTTCACCAGCCCCGCGTTGGGCCCGCCGAGCAGCACCCACGCGAAGGCGCCGAGGAAGGGCGGTGTCACGAACGAGGCCAGGATGAGCGTGCGCAGGACGCGCTTCAGGGGCAGGTCCGTGCGCGCCACGAGCCAGGCCATGGGGGCGGCGAAGGCCACGCACAGCACGCCCACCGCCGCCGAGGTCCAGAGCGTCGTCCACAGCGGCTTGAGGAACGCCGTGTCGGTGACGAGCTGGCGGTAGTTGGCGAGCGTGAAGTGCCGCGCGTCGTCCCGCAGGCTCGTCACGGCGAGCCAGAACACGGGCATGAGGATCAGCGCGGCGAGCAGCAGCGCCATCGCCGCCGAGAAGGGCGCCGTCGGGTCGAACGCCCGCGCGCGGCCGGGGCGCGCCCGGTCCGCGTCGCGGTCGCCCGGCAGCGACGGTGCGCTCATTTGCCCCCGAAGAGGCTCGCGTAGCGCTTCTTGATCTCGTCGACGTGCGCCAGCATCGCCTCCGGGTCGTCGGGGATCAGCTTGATCTGCTTCAGCGGCGTGCGCCCGGGCGGGTCGTTCACCTCCGGGTGCGGCGAGCGCAGCCCGCCCTTGTCGACGAGGTACTGCTGGACCGGCGCGCTGAAGAGGAAGTCCTCGAAGACGCGCGCGGCGTTCGGGTGCGGGGCGTCGGAGAAGATCGCCGAGGGCGAGGACACGAGCGGCGCGCCCTCGACCGGGTAGATGATCTTCACCGGGCTCTTCTTCTTCTCCTCGATGAACATGTTGTACTCGTTGCCGTCGACCATCACGGCGCGCTCGCCGCTCGCGATGCTCTTGGGCGTGGCGGTGGTGGACTGGAGCTGCTGGACGTTCTGCTTCGAGAGCTTCTCGAGGTAGTCCCACCCCAGCTTCTGCGTGATGGCGTACGTGCCGGTGAGGGCCGTGCCGCTGTAGCCCGGGTGCGCCTTCGTGAGCTTGCCCTTCCACTTCGGATCGAGCAGGTCGCGGTACCCCTTGGGCGCGTCGGCGGCGGGCACGAGGTTGGTGTTGTAGCCCATGACGCACAGGGTGGCGCGCCAGGTCTGGTAGTAGCCGTCCTTGTCCTTGAAGTCCGCGTCGTACTTCTCGACGTCCTTCGGCGTGTACCTGGCGAGCATCCCCTGCTTCTTCCAGGTGATGAAGTGCGTGGAGTCGGAGGTGTTCACGAGGTCGGCGTGCTTGATGCCCGACTGGTGCTCCTGGTTCACGCGCTGGAAGACGCGCTCCGAGCCCGAGCGCTCGACCTCCACGTCGATCTTCGGGTGCTGCTTGCGGAACATGTCGGCCACCGCCTCGGCCACCTTGATGTCGACGGAGGCGTACCACACCACCTTGCCTTCCTTCTCGGCGGCGGCGAGCCGCGAGTCCTGGGCCGCCGCGGGAAACGCCACGGCGGATGCGAGCAACGAAAGCGCGATCGGCTGCCAGTGCTTCATGGACTCCTCCTCTGGGTTGACGGCTTGTCTATCGCGCGAGCGCCCGGCAGCGCTCCGCGCGGAAGCGGACTTTCACCGGCGAGCCCGCCGGGATCTCGAGCGCGGCCGGCGCCGTGATGAGCAGCTCCTGCCCCACGTCGATCACGTAGTCGCGGTGGCTGCCGAGGTACGCGTGGCTTCGCACCACGCCCGAGAGCACGTTGTCGCCGTCGACGCCGCCTTCCGCCGCCACCAGCTCCATGTCGTGCATCTTCACGCAGATGCCCATCTCCTCTCCCGAGGCCGGGAACTCGCCGGCGCCCACGCGCACGCGCTGGCCCGACACGTCCACGGCGTCGGCGGCGATGCGCCGGGCGTCGAGCACGTTGCTCGCGCCGATGAAGCGCGCCACGAAGCGGGAGTTGGGCCGGTCGTAGACGTCCTGGGCGGAGCCGATCTGCTCGATGCGCCCGGCGCTCATCACGACGATGCGGTCGGCCATCGTCATCGCCTCGACCTGGTCGTGGGTCACGTAGATCGAGGTGTTGCGGAACTCCTCGTGCAGGCGGCGGATCTCCAGGCGCATCTCGCCGCGCAGGTTGGCGTCGAGGTTCGACAGCGGCTCGTCGAGCAGGAGGATGTCGGGGTTCGGCGCGAGCGCTCGGGCGAGGGCTACCCGCTGCTGCTGCCCGCCGGAGAGCTCCGCCGGGTAGCGCTGCGCGTAGTCCGTGAGCTTGGTCGCGCGCAGCATCGCGTCCACGCGCCGGTCGCGCTCGGCCGCGGGCACCTTCTGCATCTTCAGCCCGTAGCCCACGTTCTCGCGCACCGTCATGTGCGGCCAGACCGCGTAGCTCTGGAAGATCATCCCCATGTTGCGCCGCTCGGGCGGCACGACCGCGCCGGGGGCGGAGATGGTGCGGCCGGCCACCCGGATCTCGCCCGCGTCGGGCTCGAGGAAGCCGGCGAGCATGCGCAGCGTCGTGGTCTTGCCGCAGCCGGACGGGCCGAGCAGGCAGATGAACTCGCCCTCGCCGACGCCCAGCCCGATGCCGTCCACGGAGGTCGCGCCGCCATAGCGCTTGGTGAGTCGATCGAGCTCGAGGTGGGCCATGGCGCGGGGGGATTTCGGGAAAGCCTAGGCGCGCGGCTCGCAAGTGTCAACACTTCGCGGCGCTCCCCGGCGCGCTTTGGGCTACCATCGGCCCATGCCCCGCGACGTGCCTCCCGTTCCCCACCGCCGCCTCGGCGCGACCATCGCCCCGGAGCTGCGCCGGCAGATCGAGGCCGGGCGCTTCCGCCCGGGCGAGCGGCTGAACGAGGCGACGCTCGCGCAGGACATGGGCACCAGCCGCGGGCCGATCCGCGAGGCGATCCGCGTGCTGGCCGGCATGGGCCTGGTGATCCCGGTGCCCAACCGCGGGGTCTTCGTGCGCCAGGTGTCGCTCGAGGAGACGCGCGACCTCTACGAGGTGCGCGCGCTCATCTTCGGCTTCGCGGTGGCGCGGGCGACCGCGTCGCGCACCCCGGCGCGGATGCGCGCGCTCGAGGCGCTCGTCGAGCGCATGGACCGCGCGGCCGACGCGGGCCGGGGCAGCGCGTACTACGCCCTCAACCTGAAGTTCCACGCGGCGGTGCTGCGCTACGCGGGCAACCGCCGCGCGGCCCGCACCTACCTCGAGTGCGTGAACGAGCTGCACCTCTTCCGGCGCCCGGCCTTCGAGCACGAGGCGAAGATGCGTCGCTCGAACCGCGAGCACCGCCGGATCCTCGCCGCGATGGCCGCGGGCCGCGCGGCAGAGGCGAGCCGGATCGCCTCGGCGCACGTGCTGGCGGCGGGAGAGCAGCTCCTCGCGGCGGGACCCAACCCCTGAACCGGGGAACTCCTGAACCGGGGGTCTGGCCCCGGTTCAGCCGCGGAGGGCGTGAATTGGGGACAGGTTCCGTATTCCGCCGAGGGGAAAACGGAACCTGTCCCCGATTCAGCCGCGGAGGAAGTCGAAGTCGACGCCGCGGTCGGCCTGCGTGACGCTGTCGAGGAAGAGCTTGCGGTAGCCGCGCGGGGCCGTGGGCGGGGCCACGGGATGCTGCGCGCGCCGTCGCGCGAGCTCCTCGTCGGGCACCAGCAGCTCCAGGCGCCGGACCGGGACGTCCAGGCGGATCCGGTCGCCGGTTCGCACCCAGGCGAGCGGGCCGCCGATCGCGGCCTCGGGCGTGACGTGCAGGACGATCGTGCCGGCCGCGGTGCCGCTCATGCGCCCGTCGGAGATCCGCACCATGTCCTTCACGCCGGCGCGCGCGAGCTTCCTCGGGATCGGCAGGTACCCCGCCTCGGGCATCCCCGGCGCGCCCCTGGGGCCGATGTTCTTGAGCACCAGGATGTCGTCCGCCGTCACGTCGAGGGCGTCCGCGTCGATGCGGCGCGCGAGGTCCTCGGCGTTGTCGAACACGACCGCGCGGCCCTCATGCTGCATCAGCCTTGCGTCCGCCGCCGACTGCTTGATGATCGCCCCGCCGGGCGCCAGGTTGCCGCGCAGCACCGCGATGCCGCCCTCGCGGTAGAGGGGGCGGTCGAGCGGCCGGACCACGTCCTGCGCGAAGCCGGGGCCCGCCGCGTCGATCTCCTCGCCCAGCGTGAGGCCGGTGATCGTGCGCGCGTTCAGGTGCAGCAGCGGCTTCAGCTCGCGAAGCACCGCCATGAGCCCGCCCGCATGGTGCAGGTCCTCCATGTAATGCCGCCCGGAGGGCTTGAGGTCGACCAGCACCGGCGTCTCGCGCCCGAGCGCGTCGAGCCGGTCGAGCGAGAGGTCGATCCCGAGGCGCCCGGCGATGGCGGTGAGGTGGATCACGCCGTTGGTCGATCCCCCGATGGCGAGCAGCACGCGCAGCGCGTTCTCGAAGGCTTGGGCGGTGAGCACCTGCCCGGGCGTGCGCTTCGCCCCGGCGATCTCGACCGCCACCGCGCCCGTGCGCTCGGCCACCCGGATGCGATCGGCGGTGACGGCGGGAGGGCTGGCGCTTCCCGGCACCGCGATCCCGAGCGCCTCGGCCACGCACGCCATGGTGCTCGCGGTGCCCATCACCGAGCACGTGCCGACGGAAGCCACGAGCTGGTCGTTCACCTCGGCGATCTCGGCGGCCCCGATCTCCCCGGCCCGGTAGCGCCCCCAGTAGCGGCGGCAGTCGGTGCAGGCACCCACGCGCTCGAAGCGGTGCGAGCCCGTGAGCATGGAGCCCGTCACGAGCTGCACGCACGGCACGCCCGCCGAGGCCGCGCCCATCAACTGCGCGGGCACCGTCTTGTCGCAGCCGCCGACCAGCACGACGGCGTCCATCGGCTGCGCGCGGATCATCTCCTCGGTATCCATCGACATGAGGTTGCGCAGGTACATCGACGTGGGGTGCGCGAAGCTCTCGTGGATCGAGATGGTGGGGAAGGGCATCGGCAGCCCGCCGGCCAGCATCACGCCGCGCTGGACCGCCTCGAGGAGCTGCGGCGCGTTGCCGTGGCACGGGTTGTACGCGCTCGCCGTGTTGGCGATGCCGACCACGGGGCGCGAGAGCGCCTCGTCGGTGTACCCCGCGCCCTTGATGAACGCCTTTCGCAGGAAGCGCGAGAAGTCGCGGTCGCCGTAGCTCGTGAGGCCCTTGTCGAGGCCCTTGTCGCGGGGGTCGTCGGTCATCCCGCGATGTTACCGGTCCTGTTTCCTCCGCGCCTCGGCCATGAGCCGGCCGCAGTCGCTGTCCTTGCCGGGACCGTCGTCGACGAAGGCGAGCAGCGCCAGCGCGGGATTGACCGCGCCGAGGAGGGCGGCGCCGGCCACGCGCGCGGCGATCGGGGCCTTGTGGACGTGCACCTCGGGATGGCGCATCGGGCCGCGCAGGTCCACGGGCGAGCGCAGCGAGAAGAGGCTCGCGTCCTTCGGCAGAGGGTGCGCGGTGAGGTCGATCGTCTCGTGCGCGAGGCTCACCTTGCCGCCCACCTCGACCTGCGAGTCGGTCGTGTCCACCACGAACGGCTTCGGCTCGGCCACGCCGTCCTTCACCTCGAAGCCCCCCACGGCGCAGCGCAGCCGGACCTGGCGGTCGCGCGTGCCGAGCAGGCGCAGCACGTCGGCCATGTCCAGCTCGAGGAGGTTCACGAGGAGATCGCTCACCCGCCCGCCGTTCACCGCGACGGTGAGGTGCCCGTCGCTCGTGCCGAGGAGGGCGGCCACCGACTGCCCGGTGCCCTCCAGCCTCGCGCGGCCGTAGAGCGTGCCGAGCGCGTCGCGCATCTCCTTCGACGCGCCGCCGAAGAGCCGATCGAGCTGGACGCCCTCCACGACGCCCTCGAGCCGCCCGCGCACCGGACGCTGGCGCGCGTCGATCGTGACCTCGGAGCGCAGCTTCCCGCCCGCCACCCCGAAGTCGAGCGGATCGAGGTGCAGGACCGCGTCCTTCAGCACGAGGTGTGTCGAGAGCGCGTCGATCGGCAGCGCCTTCGGCCGCAACACGCGCTTCGCCTCGAGGCGCACGTCGGCGTCCATCCGGTTCCAGCGCTCGACGTGGAAGCGCGCATCGGGCAGGAAGCGCTCCCGCGCCTCGCGCTCGGCGGAGCGCTCGCGCTGGGCCGGGGAGGCCGTCTCGCCCCGGCCGGTGCCCGGCGGCGCGCCCACGATCGGGCCGAGGTCGTTCATGTCCAGCACGCCCGATTGCAGCGCCGCGCGCAGGAAGGGGCGCTTACCGCCGGTGCGGTACGTGAGGCCGCCCTCGAGGTCGCTGTCGCCCACCTTCCCGTCGAAGGGCGAGAAGGTCCAGGTCGGGCCGTCGCGCAGGAGGTGGCCGCGGACGCGGTAGGGCGGCGTATCGGGCAGGACCATGTGGAAGAGCCGGTGCAGCTCCTGCATCGTCTCGCCCGCGAGGTCGAGCTGCACGTCCAGCGCATCGCCGTCGGTGCGGAAGTGGCCGTGGGCCTTCGCCCGCGTCTTTCCGACCGTCGCCTCGCCGTCGAAGGCGATGGGCGATTCGTGCTGCGGGTCGAGGTGGGGAATGGTCGCGCTCCCCTTCGACGCGGCGCCGCGGAAGGTGCCGCGGGCGGCCGCACGCAGCCGGCCGCCCGCGCCCGCGCTGCCCTGCACGGCGATGTCCAGGTCGGTGCGGTCGGCCGCGTCGATGTAGCGGATGCGCCCGTCGCCGAGGTCGAGCCGCGCCACCCGAAGCCGGCTCTCGCCCCGGGAAGCGGCGCCGAACTTCCAGGTCGCGTGCTCGCCGGCGACCTCCAGCCCGGCCGTGGCCTTCGCCGCCGCGAGGTACGGCACGATCACGCGCCCGGCGAAAAGCGGCGGCACGAGCACCCGCGCCGACAGATCCGTCGCGTCGACGAGCGCGGGCGTCTTCGCCCACTCGGGGTTGGCGATGCGCAGGTGGCGGAACGTGACCGTGGGCGGCCAGTCGAGGCGCACGCCGATGCCGTCGAGCTGGACGTCGCGGTGCAGCGCCGCGCTCGCCCGCGCCTCGACCCAGCGCTCGGCCCACGCCGATTGCACGACGACGAGGAAGGCGCCCACCAGCACCACGGGGACGAGCAGGACGACGGCGAGGACGATCGCGATGCGGCGGGCCATCCCGCTTGGATTTGCGCCGCGTCAGCCGGGTTCCGGTAGGAACTGTGGAAGAATGGCGTCGGACTTTCGCGCGGGCATTCCATGATCGCAGGACTCGTCGAGATCCTCCTTTTCCAGGGACTGGGCGAGATCGTGTCCCGGTTCGCGCTGCCGCTCATCCCCGGCCCGGTCGTGGGCCTGCTGCTCCTGCTCGCGATGGCTGCACCTGCGCCGCGGCGTTCCCGAGCCCGTCGACCTCGTCGCCTCCACGCTCGTGCAGCACCTGGGGCTGCTCTTCATTCCCGCCGCCGTGGGCGTGGTGATGTTCTGGCCCACGCTCACCGAGCACCTGGGCGCCATCGTGGCCGCGCTCGTGGGCAGCGTCGTGGCGACGGTGGCCGCGACCGCGCTCGTGCTGCGGGCGCTCGCCGGACGCGACGCGCGCGGCGGCGCGAAGGAGGGCGTGCGGTGAAGATCCACGAGATCTGGGTCTACCTGTCCGGCAGCCCGCTGCTGGCGCTCGTGCTGACCCTCGCCGCCTACCAGGCCGGTCTCACGGTCTACGAGCGGGCGGGGCGCAATCCGCTCGCCAACCCGGTCGCGATCGCGGTGATCCTGGTCGCCGGGGCCATCACGCTGATCGACATGCCGTACGCGACGTACTTCGAGGGCGCGCAGTTCGTGCACTTCCTGCTCGGCACCGCCACCGTGGCGCTCGCGGTGCCGATCCACAAGGCGCTGCCGGGGCTGCGCGGCAGGATCGTGCCGCTCGTGGCGGCGCTCTTCGCGGGCGGGGTGACGTCGATCGCCTCCGCGGTCGGGATCGCGAAGCTGCTCGGCGCGGGCCCGGAGATCGTGGGCGGGCTCTACGCCAAGTCGGTCACGGCACCGATCGCGATGGGCGTGGCCGAGCGCATCCACGCGTCTCCCACCCTCACCGCCGTCTTCGCGATCACCACCGGCGTGCTGGGCGCGGTGCTCGCGCGCTTCGTGCTCGACGCGGTCGGCTCGCGCGCGTGGTGGCAGCGCGGCTTCGCGATCGGGGTGGCCGCCCACGGCATCGGCACCTCGCGCGCCTTCAGCGTCGATCCCGAGGCCGGCACCTACGCGAGCCTCGCCATGGGGCTGCACGGCATCGCCGGCGCGATCCTCATCCCCCTCCTGGTCTGAGGGGACGGACCCCGTTTTCTCTTTGGCGGAACGGCATTCGCCCTATCGGAAAACGGGGTCCGTCCCCGATCTATAATGCCGGCCATGAACGAGATCCCCGCCACACTCATTCCCGGGGACGGGATCGGCCCGGAGGTGACGGAGGCGACCGTCGAGGTGCTCGAGGCGGTCGGGGCACCCTTCCGCTGGGAAACGCACCAGGCGGGGATGGCGGGGGTGGCGGCGTGCGGCGACCCGCTCCCGCCCGAGACGCTCGCGAGCATCCGCAAGACACGCCTCGCGCTGAAGGGCCCGCTCACCACGCCGCTCGGCGGCGGCTTCCGCTCCTCGAACGTGCGCCTGCGCGAGGAGTTCCAGCTCTACGCCAACCTGCGCCCGGCCCGTACGCTCATCCCCGGCGGCCGCTACGACGACATCGACCTGGTGCTGGTGCGCGAGAACCTCGAGGGCCTGTACGTCGGGTTCGAGCACTACGTCCCGGTGGGCGACGATCCCGCGCGCCGTCGCGGTCGCCTCGGGCGTGAACACGCGCGCCGGGTCGCGGCGCATCGCGGAATTCGCGTTCGACTACGCGGCCAGGCACGGCCGGCGCAAGGTGACGATCGTGCACAAGGCGAACGTGCTGAAGGCGCTCACGGGCCTCTTCCTCGACGCCGCGAAGGAGGTGGCGAAGAAGTACGAGGGCCGCATCGCCTTCGACGAGCGCATCGTCGACGCCTGCGCGATGCAACTCGTGATGAACCCCTGGCAGTTCGACGTGATCGTCACCACGAACCTCTTCGGCGACATCCTCTCCGACGAGATCGCGGGCCTGGTGGGCGGGCTCGGCATGGCGCCCGCGGCGAACATCGGCGTCGATGCGGCGATCTTCGAGGCGGTGCACGGCTCCGCGCCCGACATCGCCGGCAAGGGCCTCGCCAACCCGCTCGCCCTCATGCTCTCCAGCGCGCTGATGCTCGACCACGTCGGGCACCGGGACCGTGCCCGGCGCCTGCGCACGGCGATCGACCAGGTGCTGCGCGAGGACCACGTGCGCACGGGCGACCTCGGCGGGAAGGCGGGGACGAGGGAGTTCACGCGGGCGATCGTGGCGCGGTTGCGGTAGACGGCATTTCGCCATGCACCGGCGCATCCCGAGCCTCACCCTGGGCCCGCCGGGCGCCACCTATCCCGACGTGGACCGCATCTACACCTACGATCCCCTCGATCGCCTCGCCCACCGCGGCTTGCCCCGACCTCGGTCAGCGCTCCGTTCGTCGACAGTTTCTCCCGTCGCTGTCTGCTCCCCGTCAATCCGACCGCACCGTTGCCTGCTCCGCCGTCCGCACGAGCTCCGCTCTGGCCGGGCTACGCGCCGCCGTTCCCGCCACTCTCACCGCTTACCCCCCTGCACGTTTCCGCTCCCAGCTTCCCGCTACCCCCCCCCCCCCCCCCCTCCCACCCTCACGCCCTCACTGCACGACGCACAGGCGCCACGTGCAGCGCCGTCTCCCCCCCCCGCGAGCCTTGCCCGCCGTGGCAGTCGCCAGACGCTTCACCTACGACGGGCGCGGGCGCATGAAGCAGGTGCGTATTCTGGGGATGCCGGGCCGGCATTCCGATTCATGCCAGGCCACTGTTTCGGCTCATACCGGGCCGGGTTGAAGCGGGCGAGCGACGTCATCGGCGAACGGCCGATTCTCGTCGACGAGTCTTGCTGCGCGCCGCGGACTTCTGCGGCGCGATCTGCCTTGGCTTTCGCATCGATTCGCCTTTCAGCGCGAGGCAGTAACCTTTGTGCACGAGGCGGTCGGGGATCGCGTCGGCGAGCGCGGTTCGGCGAGGTAGGCGTGCCACTGGTCGACGGGAAGCTGGCTCGCGACGATGGTGGAGCTGCGGTCGGAACGGACCTGCGCGGACCGACGGGCCGGGCGTTTCTCGTAGAATGTCCCCGTGAGAAGCAAGCTCTTCGTCCCCGCCTCCCGTCCCGAGCTCTTCGCCAAGGCCCTGGCCGGCGAGGCCGACGCGATCTCGTTCGACCTCGAGGACGCCGTGGACGAGGCGATGAAGGACGAGGCGCGCGAGGCGCTGGGCAAGTTCCTCCACGCGCTCGAGCCGGGCCACGGCAAGACGATCATCGTGCGCGTGAACGGCATGGGCACGCCCCACTTCATGGCGGACCTCGAGGCGATCGTCGGCGCGCCTTCCCTCGACCTGGTGAACCTGCCGAAGGCCGAGGGCGCGGACGACGTGCGCGAGTGCGCCGCCGCGCTCGCGAAGGCGGAGCGCCGGGCGCGCCGCGACCCGGTGAGCCTGCTCGTGAACATCGAGTCGCCGCGGGCGCTGCGGCTCGCCGCCGAGATGGCCGCGGCGAGCCCGCGGGTCGCCGGCCTGCAGGCGGGCTGGGGCGACCTGATCGAGCCGCTCGACATCGACCGCTACCAGCTCTCGGTGATCGAGGCGCTGCTGCTGCAGATCCGGGTCGCCGCCGGCGAGTCGGGCGTCTTCGCCTACGACGGGGCGTACGCCAAGATCCACGACGCCGAAGGCTACCGGCGCGAGGCGGAGGTCGCCAGGCGCCTGGGCTACCTCGGCAAGAGCTGCATCCACCCGGTGCAGGTGCCGCTCGCGAACGCGGTCTTCCGCCCGACCGACGACGAGATCGCCCACTCGCTCAAGGTGGTCGAGGCGGCGCAGTCGGCCAAGGACAAGGGCGTGGGCGCCTTCACCGTGAACGGCAGGATGGTCGACGCGCCCTTCGTGCGCCGCGCCGAGCAGGTGCTGGCTCTCGCGCGCCGGCTGGGCCTGCTCGGCGCCGACGAAAGGCGCGTGCAGTGATCGTCCGGCGATGGGCTGCGCTCATCGCCGCGGTCCTCCTCGCCGCAGCGCCCGCGCTCGCCTTCCCGCAGCCGCGGCGCGCCTTTCCCGCGCAGCCGGTCACCATCGTCGTGCCGTATCCCCCGGGCGGCTCGAACGACTTCTTCGCGCGCCAGCTCGCCCGCGCGCTGACCGAGGCGTGGAAGCTGCCGGTGTCGGTGGACAACCGAGCGGGCGCCGGCGGCGAAGCGGGCGCGGCGGCGGTGGCCAGGGCCGCCCCCGACGGCTACACCCTGGGGCTCGTCTCCGCCTCGTTCGCCACGCGCGCGGCCTTCCGCCGCGACCTTCCCTACGACGCGCTGCGCGACTTCACGCCCGTCGCGATGGTGGCGCAGGCCCCGCTCGTCCTCGCCGTGCCCAACACGCTGCCGGTGCGCACCACGCTCGAGCTCTTCGACCTCGCGCGCCGCCGGCCGGGCGAGCTCATCTGCGGCTCGGCGGGACGGGGCAGCGCGAACCAGGTGGCGATGGCGCTGCTGATGCGCCAGGCGCAGGTGCACTTCGCCCCCCAGGCCTATCCCGGCATCGCCACGGCCGTGGGCGAGCTCACGGCGGGCAACCTCGACGTGCTCTTCGCGTCCGCGCCCTCGATCTACGAGGCGGTGCGCCGCGGGCGCGTGCGCGCGCTGGGTGTCACCACCCGGCAGCCCTCGCCCCTGCTGCCCGAATTGAGGCCGCTCGCCGAGCTGGGGCTGCCCGGCTTCTCGATGGAGGCGTGGTGGGGCCTGGCGGGCCCGCGCGGCATGCCGCCCGCGGTGGTCCGGCGCATCAACGCCGACGTGGGGCGCATCGTCTCGTCCGCGCCGATGCGCGCGGCCTTTGCACGGGAGGGCGCGCAGCCCCTCGTCGGCACGCCGGAGCAGTTCGCCGCGCGCCTGCGCGCGGAGATCGCCGCGTGGCGCGAGGCCCCGAACGCGGCCCCGCGCGAGGCCGCGAGCAAGGCGCGGTGAGCCGCGCGCCTTCGCCGGCGTGGAACCTTCGCCGGCGTGGAACCTTCCCCGCGCGGACAACCTAAAGCAAGATTGGAGCCGCTCCTCCCGGTCCCGGATTCCCCGCTGATGCGCCCTTCCGACCCCGCGCCGCCGCGTGCCGTCATCCCCGAGATCGCGCACTCGGAGGGCGAGATGGCCGCGCGGGTGCGCGCGTTCGACTGGGACCGGACCCCGCTCGGCCCGATGCGCACCTGGCCGCCGTGCCTGCGCGTGGCGGTCGGCATCTGCCTCGACTCGCGCTTCCCCATGTTCGTGTGGTGGGGCCCGCAGCTCATCAACATCTACAACGACGGGTACATCCCGATGCTCGGCAAGCGCCACCCCGAGGCGCTGGGGCGGCCCGCGCAGGGAACATGGTCCGACATCTGGGACGTCGTGGGGCTGCAGGCCCGCGCCGTGATGGAGCGCGGCGAGGCCACGTGGAACGAGCGCGTGAAGCTCGTGATGGAGCGTCACGGCTACCGCGAGGAGACGTGGTTCACCTGGTCGTACAGCCCGATCCACGGGGAGACGGGACGCATCGAGGGGCTGTTCTGCGCCGTGACCGAGGAGACGGGGCGCGTGCTCGCCGAGCGCGAGCGTGACCGGCTGCTGGAGGAGGTGCAGGTCGAGCGCTCGCGGCTGGCCGACGCCTTCGCGCGCGCGCCGACCTTCCTCGCGGTGCTGCAGGGGCCCGAGCACGTGTTCACGCTGGTCAACGCGCCGTACACGCGGCTTCTCGGCGGGCGCGACCTCGTCGGCCGGCCGGTGCGCGAGGCGGTGCCGGAGGTCGCGGGCCAGGGGTTCTTCGAGATCCTGGACCGCGTGTACGCGACCGGCGAGCCCTTCGTCGGCACGGGCGTGCAGGTCGAGCTCGCCAACGAGGCGGGCGAGCTCGAGCGGCGGTACCTGGACTTCGTCTACGAGCCGATGCGCGCGCCCGGCGGCGCGATCACCGGCATCATGGCCCACGGCGTGGACGTGACCGAGCGGCACGAGACGGCCGAGCGCTTCCGCCAGCTCGCCGACGCGATGCCGCAGATCGTGATCGCGGCCGACGCCCGGGGCCAGCCGACGTACTTCAACCGGCAGTGGTACGAGTACACGGGGCAGTCGCGCGGCGCGCCGGACTGGAAGCGGGCCTTCGACCCGGAGCACGTCGAGCGCGTGGTCGCGGCCTGGGACCGCGCCGTCGCCTCGGGCCAGGCGTTCGAGCTCGAGTACCCGATCCGGCGCCACGACGGCGAGTACCGGTGGCACCTCGGGCGCGCCGTGCCCTCGCGCGACGAGCAGGGCCGCGTGGTCGGATGGTTCGGCACCAATACCGACATCCACGACCGCAAGCAGATGGAGGACGCGCTCGCCCAGGCCCTGCAGTCGGAGCAGCGCGCCCGCGGCGAGGCGGAGACCGCCAGCCGGATGAAGGACGACTTCCTCGCCACCCTCAGCCACGAGCTGCGCACGCCGCTCAACGCGATCCTCGGCTGGTCCCACATCCTGCGGCGGGAAGGTGCGACGGCCGAGCAGATGGCGCGCGGCGGCGAGGTGATCGAGCGCAACGCACGGGCGCAATCGGCCATCATCGAGGACCTGCTCGACATGAGCGCGATCGTCTCCGGCAAGGTGCGGCTGCGCCCGGAGGCGGTCGACCTGGCCGCGCTCGTGCGCACCGGCGTGGAGGCGGCCCGTCCCGGCGCCGAGGCCAAGGGCGTGCGGCTCGCGCTGGAGGTCGACCCGCCGGGCGATGCGCCCACCGTCGCCGATGCCGAACCGCCTGCTGCAGATCGTCGGCAACCTGCTGGGCAACGCGATCAAGTTCACCCCGGCGGGCGGGCGCGTGGACGTCGGCGCTGCGGCGCATCGGACAGGCGTACGAGCTGCGGGTGCGGGACACGGGCGAGGGGATCGCACCGCAGTTCCTGCCGCAGATCTTCGAGCGCTTCCGCCAGGCCGACGCCTCGAGCGCGCGCCGGCATGGCGGGCTCGGGCTGGGCCTGTCGATCGTCAAGCAGCTCGCGCAGATGCACGGCGGGCGGGTGGCGGCCCACAGCGCCGGGCGCGGGCAGGGTGCCACGTTCATCGTCACGCTGCCCGTGGGCGGCACGGGTGGCCGGGAAGCGCACGCGCTCGACGTGGCCGAAGCCGACCACGCGCGCCTGGAGGGCATGCGCGTGCTGCTCGTGGACGACGACCTCGACTCTCGCGAGCTCGCGCAGCGCCTGCTCGAGGAGTGCGGCGTGGCGGTGCGCGCCGTTGCGAACGCGCAGGAGGCGCTGGCGCTGGCGGCCGAGCATCCCTTCGACGCGCTGGTGAGCGACATCGGCATGCCGGGGACCGACGGCTACGCGCTCATCCGCGAGCTGCGGACCCGCGCGCCGGAGGAGGGCGGCGACCTGCCCGCCCTCGCCCT
This sequence comes from uncultured beta proteobacterium, assembly GCA_963741815.1. Classification (GTDB taxonomy): domain Bacteria; phylum Pseudomonadota; class Gammaproteobacteria; order Burkholderiales; family Usitatibacteraceae; genus Usitatibacter. Next base: position 274,263 of record CAVUJI010000001.1, on the reverse strand, counting down.
CACCGCCTACGCCGGCGCCGAGGATCGCGTGAAGGCGCTGCGCGCGGGCTTCCAGCTCCACAGCGGCAAGCCTCTCGAGCCGGCGGAGTTCCTCGCGATGGTGGCCAGCCTGCGCCGGCGCTAGATCCCGATCTAGTCGCGGGCTTCGGAGCCCTGGATGAGGAGCTGGACGAAGAGCTGGATCGCCGCCTTGTGCTCGGGCGACATCGCGGAGAACTCGATGCCCACGCGGGTGACCCCGTCCTTGGGCACCGACTTCACGATCTTGCCGTAGACGTCCACGAGGCGCGTGCCCACGAGCGGCAGCTCGAAGTCGAGGCAGACGTCGGCGAACTGCGACAGCGGCAGCGTCACCTCCGCGAGCACGCCGTGGTAGCCGATGTCGAGGACGCGACCGTGGCGCGCCTCGGGCACCACGACGTGGTTCACCACCATCCGGTAGGTGAAGGGCAGGGTCACGGACACGCGCGGGCTGCGCCGGAATTCCTGGCGGGGCACGTACTTGCCGAGCGAGGGGATGCCGAGCAGCTCCCGCAGCACCACGATCTTGCTGCGCCCCTTCACGAAGGCGTCCATGGGCGGGGCGAAGCTCGCGAAGCCCCCGCAGTGCGTGAACGTGCTCTCGCTCACCAGCACCTGGCCCCGGAGGCTGAACGACTCGATGCGGCTGGCGAGGTTGACCTCGTCGCCGATCACCGCGTACTCGGAATAGAGGTCGCTGCCGAGCAGGGCCGAGATCACGCGCCCGGTGTTGATGCCGATGCCGAAGTAGAGCTCCGGGTGTCCCGCCGCCTTGTGCACGCCGTTGAGCGCCTCCATCGCGATCTGCATGTCCACGGCGCACGACAGCGCCCGGCGCACGCTGTCGGCCGGGCCCTCGCCGCCCTCGAAGAGCACGAGGATCGAGTCGCCCATGAACTTGTCGATGAGGCCGTCGTGGCGAAAGATGATCTCGCTCATCGCCACGAAGCAGCGGTTGAGCAGGTCGAGGATGACGGGCGCGGGGAAGGCGGCGCTGATCGCGGAGAAGCCGCGCAGGTCCGCGAGCAGGATGGTCACGTCGCGCGTGAGGTAGTTCTCGCGCTGTCCCGGGCCCGCGCGCCCGAGCGCCGAATGCAGCACCTTCTCCAGGCGCGTGGCGGCGCCCGTGGTGAGCTGCTTGCCGAGGTCGCCGCAGACGATGTCCTGGATCTGCCGCAGCGCCTCGTGGACGACCGGGTCCTTCAACGCTCCCTCCCCTGTGCCGGGTCTCGGTACCTAATACTCCCGCCCGGCGCGGGAAGCAAGAAAGGCGGGGGTACCCGCCTTTTCATTTGAAACCGGGGCGTGGATTCCCGAGCGCCGGGCACGGCGCCCGGCACGTGGGCTCCGCGGGAGCGACGATCAGCCCTTGCGTCCCTTGAGCTGCACGTCGAAGAAGTGCCGCATCTCCTGCCACGAGCGGCGCGCCGCCTTCGCGTCGTAGGCCACCCCCTTCACGCCGTACTTGCCGGCGTCCGGGTTGGTGAACGCGTGCATGGCGTGGGCGTAGGTGACCATGTACCAGTCCACGCCGCCCTCATCGAGCCCCTTCTTCACCTCGGCGATCGTCTCGGGCTTCACGAAGGGGTCGTCCTCGCCCTGCAGGATCACGATCGGCGCCCGGATCCGCTGCGCCTGCCCGGCCGCGGGCGGGAAGAGGCTGCCGTGGAAGGTGACGACGCCCTGCAGCGGCTCGCCGCTGTAGGCGAGCGCCAGCACCGTCGAGCCGCCGAAGCAGAAGCCGATGGCGCCGATGCGGTGCGTGTCCACGTTGCGCTGCCGCTTCAGGATCTCCAGGCCCGCCTTCGAGCGCTCGGCGAGCAGCCCCGGGGTCTTGCGCACTTCGCCCGACCACGCGCCCGCCTGCCCGGGGTCGGTCGTCACGCGCCCGTCGCCGTACATGTCGGCGGCGAAGGCGACGTAGCCCATCTGCGCGAGCTCGCGCGCGCGGTGCCGGATGTAGTCGTTGAGCCCCCACCACTCGTGGATCACGAGCACGCCCGGGCGCTTGCCCCGGTGCGCGTCGTCGTAGGCGAGGTAGCCCTCGAGGCGCTTGCCGCCCTGCTCGTACTCGACGGTCCTGCCCACGATCTTCGCGTGGGCGCCGGCGGCGGCGAGCAGGAAGGCGGCGGCGAGGGCGAGGGGTGCGAGGAACCGGGCGTGCGACTGCATCGAGGCCTCCTGGTCGGACGGGACGGGAAGACGGCGAACCGGAAGCGCGCAGCATACAACGCCCCGGAGGGCGCGCTATAGTGGGCGTGCGGCACCGCGGCACCCGCAAGGCACGAACACCATGCGAGCGCTCCTCATTCCCCTCCTCGGGCTGCTCCTCGGCTCGCCCCTCCTCGAACCGGCCCGCGTCCTCGCCGCCGAACCGCCGCCCGTGGCCGTGCTCACGATCGGCGGCGCGATCGGGCCGGCGAGCAGCGATTACCTGCACCGCGGGCTCGCGCGTGCCGTGCAGCGCGGCGCCCAGCTCGTGGTCCTGCGCATGGACACGCCCGGCGGCCTCGACCTGTCGATGCGCGAGATGATCCAGGACATCCTCGCCTCCCCGGTGCCCGTGGCCGCGTTCGTCGCGCCGAGCGGAGCGCGCGCGGCGAGCGCCGGCACCTACATCCTCTACGCCTGCCACGTGGCGGCGATGGCCCCGGGGACGAACCTGGGGGCGGCCACTCCCGTGCAGCTGGGCGGGTCACCCGCGTCGCCGTCGCCGTCTCCCGCGCCGGCGCCCGAAGGCCAGGGCAAGGCGGGCGCCGGCGCCGCGCCGGGCGAGGGCGCGAAGCCGCCGGCCGGCCTGCCGCTGCCGGGCGACGCCCACGAGCGCAAGGCGATCCAGGACGCGGCCGCCTACATCCGGGGGCTCGCGCAACTGCGGGGGCGCAACGCCGAGTGGGGCGAGCGCGCCGTGCGCGAGGCGACGAGCCTGTCGGCCGACGAGGCGCTCGCGCAGCACGTGATCGACCTCGAGGCCGACGACGTGCCGGACCTGCTGCGCAAGCTCGACGGACGCAAGGTCACCGCGGCCGGGCAGGCGCGCGTGCTGCACACCGCGGGCGCGCCGGTGATCCGCATGGATCCGGACTGGCGCACGTCGTTCCTTTCCGCGATCACCCAGCCCACGCTCGCCTACGTGCTGATGCTGCTGGGGATCTACGCGCTCATCTTCGAGTTCTCCAATCCCGGGCTCGTGCTGCCGGGCGTGGCCGGCGCGATCAGCCTGCTCGTCGCCCTCTACGCGCTGCACATGCTGCCGGTGAACTACGCCGGGCTCGCGCTCATCGCCCTGGGCATCGGCCTCATGATCGCCGAGGCGTTCGTGCCCGCCTTCGGCTCGCTCGGCATCGGCGGGGTGATCGCGTTCGTCGTGGGCTCGGTGATCCTGATCGATACCGACGTGCCCGGTTACGGGATCCCGTATGCGCTGATCGGCGGGTTCGCGGTGGCGAGCGCCGCGTTCCTGCTCACCGTCGCGGGGCTGCTCGCGAAGTCGCGCAAGCGCCCGGTGGTGAGCGGGCGCGAGGAGCTCATCGGCAGCCACGGCGAGGTGATCGAGGCCGCCGGCCACGAGGGCTGGGCGCGGGTGCACGGCGAGACCTGGCGGGTGAGGAGCCACGCGCCGCTGCAACGGGGGGAAAAGGTGCGGGTGACCTCGATGCACGGCCTCACGCTGGAGGTCGTGGGATCCGGGCGGCGTCCGCCCGAGGGGGAAGAGGCGCAAGGATTCCCGCCGCCGCGGGAATGACGAGGAGTCCCGCCCTGCGCGGGGAATGACGAACCAGGAGCCAGACCATGATCTACGAGTTCGTGAGCGGTTTCGTGCTGGTGGTGATCGTGCTGGTGGCGATGTCGATCCGGGTGCTGCGCGAGTACCAGCGGGCGGTCGTCTTCCAGCTCGGCCGCTTCCTCGGCGTGAAGGGGCCGGGCCTCATCTTCATGATCCCGGTGATCCAGCAGATGGTGCGGGTGGAGCTGCGCACGGTGGTGCTCGACGTGCCGCCCCAGGACGTGATCACGCGCGACAACGTGTCCGTCAAGGTGAACGCGGTGGTGTACTTCCGCGTGGTCGACCCGCAGCAGGCGATCATCCAGGTGGTCGACTTCCTCGGCGCCACCTCGCAGCTCGCGCAGACCACCCTGCGCGCGGTCCTCGGGCGCCACGAGCTCGACACGCTGCTCGCCGAGCGCGAGAAGCTGAACCTCGACATCCAGGAGTCGCTCGACGCGGCCACCGACGCGTGGGGCATCAAGGTCGCGATCGTCGAGATCAAGCACGTGGACATCGACGAGTCGATGGTTCGCGCGATCGCCCGCCAGGCCGAGGCCGAGCGCGAGCGCCGCGCGAAGGTGATCCACGCCGAGGGCGAGCTGCAGGCCTCCGAGAAGCTGCTGCAGGCCGCCGAGGTGCTCTCCGCCCGCGGCGAGGCGATGCAGCTGCGCTACCTGCAGACGCTCACCCAGATCGCGGGTGAAAAGACGCACACGATCGTCTTCCCGGTGCCGGTGGACGTGCTCTCGGAGGTGATCTCGGCGGTGAAGACCCGGGGCACGCAGGGCTGAGCGCCGAGGAAATCGCGCGGCGCCTCGCCCCTCCCGAGGGGGACCCGCCTTCACCCCGCCCGACGCGAGCACCGGGGCCATGGCGAGCACACGGCAGCCGCAATGGCACGCGGCTGCGTTGCCGCGCGCGCTCAGTCCGCGGCCACGGGCGGGCCGAACTGGCGCGCGGCGTCGAGCACCAGGGCGGGCAGTCCCGCGGCGGGATGGCCCCTGCGCGCCGCGTTCTGCCGCTCGAGCGTGGCGAGCAGCGTCATCGGCCCCGAGCGGATCGCGCCGGTCGGGCAGATCTCCTCGCACGCCCGCGGCATGTCGAGCGCGCGCACGCGCCCCGGCGTCTGGCAGAAGTTGCACTTCTCCATCTTCCCCGCGGCGGCGGAAAGCTGGGGCGCGCCGAAGGGGCAGGCCCAGGCGCAGAACCCGCAGCCGATGCACTTGTTCTGGTCCACGGTGACGATGCCGTTCTCGGCGCTCTTGGCGATGGCCGACACCGGGCAGGCCGCCTTGCACGGCGCGTCCCCGCAGTGCATGCACGCCATCGACACGTTCATCGCCTTGACCGCGGGAAAGGTCCCGCTCTCGATCTTCACGACCTCGCGCCAGCGCGGGCCGATCTCGACCTCGTTCCAGGTCTTGCACGCGATCTCGCACGCGTGGCATTTCACGCAGCGCTCCTGGTCGAAATAGAATCCGTGTTGCACGTTCTCCTCCCGGCCGGCGCGAGGCCGGCGGCTAGCCTCGGTCCGCAGGCCGCACCCGCACCTTGCACTCGTTGTAGCAGTTGGCCCCCGAGATGGGGCTCGTGTGCGTGTCCATCAGGTTGTTCGAGTGCGCTCCCTTGCCCTTGGCGACCGATCCCATCGCCCAGTGCCCGAAGCCGTGGCCGTGGCGCACGCTGATGCACCCGGGAACCAGGCCCTCGACCACCTTCGCCTTGATCCGGATGTGGTCCTTGGGCGACTCGACGATCGCGTACTCGCCGTCGCGGATGCCGTACCTGGCCGCATCCACCCGGTTGATCTCCATCCAGTTCTCCCCGCAGACCTCCATGAGGAAGGGGTTGTTCTGGGTGATGATGTTGCAGTGCATGCTGAGCTTCGAGTGCGTGAGCTGCAGCGGGAAGTCGGCATCGGGCAGGACGCTGCGCTCCACGTAGACGGGGTACGGGTCGAACCCGGCGTCGGCGTAGGCCTGCGAGCGGATCTCCACCTTGCCCGAGGGCGTGGGCAGCCCGTCCGGCACGCGCCCGTAGCGCACCGGCCCCGCCCAGAAGCCCTTCATCTTCAGCTCCTCGAGCGACATCGGGATGTCCTGCATCATCAGCTCGCCCCAGTCCTCCCACTTCCGGTACGGGAAGTGCTCTTCCCAGCCCATCTTCGCGGCGAGCCCCTGCACGATCTCGTAGAGGGGCTTCGCCTCTCCCACCCGCGGCACGGCGGGCTGGCAGAGGATCACCTCGGGCCCCAGCCACATGCCGTTGCGGATCTCGGCGTGCTCGTAGAAGGACGTCTCCGGCAGCACGACGTCGCACTCGAGCGCGGTCTCGCTCATGAACAGCTCGATGGCCACGCCCAGCTCGAGGTGGCGGAACATCTCCTGCACGCGGTCGCGGTTCGGGTCGCTCATCACCGGATTCGTCGACTGCACGAACAGGCCCTTGACCGGATAGGGCTTGCCGTCGATCACCGCGTCGGGCAGCCGCGAGTTCGGCAGGTCCGGCGCGAGCGGGTAGCCCATCGCGATGTGCAGCGGGGGGCGCGTCGGCTTCGTCTTCGCGGCCTCGGGGATGCGAACCGGCGCGGCGAGCGGCGCCCAGTCCTTCAGGTTGATGTTGCCCGGCTTGTCGACCTCGCCGCAGAGCGCATCGAGGATGTAGCAGGCGCGCGCCGCGTCGGCGCCGTTCGTGTAGTAGCCCGACCCCTTGAAGATCGCGGACATCGCCGGCTTGGTCGTGGCGAACTCGCGGGCGATGCGCGCGATGGTGGCCGCCTCGATGCCGCAGAGGGCCTCGGCCCACTCGGGCGTGTATCCCTTCGCCCGCAGGTGCTCGCGGAAGCCGTCGAAGCCCTCGCAGAAGCGGGCGACGAACTCGCGGTCGTACAGGTTCTCGTCGACGATGACGCGGCACATGGCCAGCGCCATCGCCCCGTCGGTGCCCGGGCGGATCGGGATCCACTCGTGGGCCTTCTGCGCCGTCTCGGTGAAGTTGGGGTCGACCACCACCAGCCGCGCGCCCTTCTTCTTCGCCTCGATGAGCGCCCGGCTCTCCCACAGCCCCTGGTTGGCGCCGAGGTTGTTCATCCCCCACAGGATCACGTAGCGCGAGTTCTCGAAGTCGTGCATCGGGAAGACGTGCCCGAAGAGCGTGAGGCAGGCCGCGCGCCGGTCCTGCTCGCAGCCCGAGGTATGCGTGTAGTTGTTGGGCGAGCCGTAGAGGTCGCCGAGGAAGTGGCGGAAGAAGACGGTGTTGGGGTCGTGGTGGCAGGTGTACGCCACCGCTTCCGGCCCCCAGCGCTCGCGGATCGCCTTCAGCTTGTCGGCGATGAACCCGAGGGCCTCGTCCCAGGACGCGCGCCGGAACTGCCCGGGGCCGCCCTTCGGGTTGGTCCGCAGCATCGGGTACCTGAGGCGGTCGGGGTCGCTCGGCAGGTACGAGCTCGCCATGCCCTTCGCGCAGCGCGCCCCGATGTTGTTCGGCGATTCGGGGTTGCCCTTGTGGTAGACCACCTTCCCGTCGCGCACGAGCACCTCGGTCGGGCATTGCCAGGGGCAGGTATAGCAGAAGCTCTTGATCAGCGTGGCGCCCTTGGCCTGCGCCAGCCGCGCGCCGAGGTCATCGACTTTCGCGGTCATCGGTCTCCCTCCCTTGCACGGCCCGGGACGGGGGCCGCGTGTCGCAACCCATTATGGGTGGATGCCGCGGCACGGCCGCATGCGTTTGGCGCAACCCCCCCTTGCGGCATGCGCCGCCGGCTACGACTGGCGCAACGGCCGCCTGCGCTTCGCGCTGCCGGTGGTGATCTTCGGGATCGGCCCGAGCGCGCGCTCGATCGCCTCCACCGTGGGGACGGGGCCCTTCGGGCCGGCGGCGAGCGCCTCGGCCATCGCGCGCACGTGCCCCGGGGTGGTGCCGCAGCATCCGCCGATGATGCGCGCGCCGGCATCGCGCGCGAGACGGGCGTACGCCGCCATGATCCCGGGGCTGCCGTCGTAGCGCACCCGCATGTCGTCGCCCATCACGGGCAGGCCGCAATTGCTCTTGGCGACGATCACGTCGCCGGGCTCGGCGCCCTGGGCCAGGCCGAGCACGGAATCGAGCAGCTGCGCGGGGCCGATGCCGCAGTTCGCGCCGAACGCGATCGGGCGGGCCGGCAGCTTCCTCGACATGCGCATGGCCTCCGAGGGGCGGATGCCCATCATCGTGTGGCCGCCCGTGTCGAACGTCATGGTGGCGACGAACGGCAGGCCGGCGAGCTGCGCGCCGCGCACGGCCGCCTCGAGCTCGGTCTCGGCGAACATGGTCTCGATCCACGCCACGTCCACGCCGCCCTCGCGCAGCGCCTCGGCCTGCTCGTGGAACGCCTCCTCGGCCTCGGCGCGGGTGCGCGGGCCGAGCGGCTCGAGCACGTCGCCCGTCGGGCCCATGGACCCGGCGACGACGACCGGCCGGCCGGCCTGCTCCGCCACGGCGCGGGCGAGCGCGGCGGCCGCGCGGTTGAGCTCGCGCACCCGGCCCTGGAGCTTGTGCAGGGCGAAGCGGAAGCGGTTCGCGCCGAAGGTGTTGGTGAGGATGACGTCGGAGCCGGCGTCGACGAAAGCCCGGTACACCGAGCGCACCTTGTCCGGCTCCTCGACGTTCCACAGCTCCCCGGGAGCGCCGTTGGCCAGCCCGAGCGCGAAGAGGTTGGTGCCCATCGCGCCATCGGCGAGCAGGACGTCGCGTTGCGCGAGCAGTCGGGTAAGACGGTCGTTCATGGGCCTCCCTCGCCGCCGGACCCGCCGGCGGATGCGCCCCCGCGCGGCGCGCGGGATGCGCTCAAATCTGCTTCTCGGGCACGTGCAGCACCAGGCCGTCGAGCGCCTCGGTCACCAGCAGCTGGCAGGCGAGCCGGCTCTCCGGCCTCGGCTGCCACGCGAACTCGATCAGGTTCGCCTCGTCGTCGTTGCGCGACGGCAGGCGGCCGAGCCAGCCGGCGTCGACGTAGCAGTGGCAGGTGGAGCACGAGCATTCTCCCCCGCATTCGGCGAGGATGCCCTGGACGCCGTGGTCGCGGGCCGCCTCCATCGCGGTCCTGCCCGCCACGGCCTCGACGGTCTTCAGGCTGCCGTCGGGCTGGACGAAGGTGATCCGGGGCACAGTGACGGCGCCCGGCTCAGGCCCAGTGGAAGGAGAGGTTGCAGGCGTGGAAGTCGTTGTTGCCCTCGGCCGCCGCGGACAGCACCGAGAACGCCTTGCTGCCCGCCGCCGGCGGCTCGGCGAGCGTGCGGTTGGCGATCCAGTGGTCGCCGTAGCGGTGGCCGAAGAGCACGTAGACCACGCCCCCTTCGAGCGGCACGCCCGTGTCGGGGCCCAGGCGCGTGTTCATCGGCCGCGGCGTCGTCCACTCCTGCAGGACGCGCGCGCGCTCCGGGTCGAGCGAGTCGAGCACGACCGCGCGCTGGATCTCCCACGCCCACGAGCGCCCGGTGAGGGTCACGCCGCGCGCCGGCATGACGCACATGAGCGCATGGCGATGCGGCCCGGTCATGCGGAAGCGCTCGAAGAGCGCCGCGTCGGCCTGCACCGGATAGCTGCCGTAGGCGCCCTCGTCCCCGGCGCGCACCCGCTCGAGCACGCGCGCCTGCTCTTCCTTCGTGAGCAGCTTCGGCTCGCTCCAGGCCATGTCCTTGTAACGGTCGCGCTCGAATTCGGGGATGGGAAAGCGCTTGCTCATCGGGTCTCCTCCTGCGGCAGCGTTCGGATCGTCCGATCGAATTTAGCAGAACGGCCCGGTCGGCATGCCGCCGCAGGCATGCCGGGGCGTCAGGGGAGCCATGCAAATTTGGGGGCCTGAATAACCCCACGGATTTTCGGGTAAGGGTCACAATCGGCGGGCCGTGGCGTCAGGGGAAACCGACCAGACGCGCGCGGCGCTCAGCACATCGCGCTCGAAGGATGGGGATGTCGCAATCGCATAGCTGGCAAGCTCGATGAGGCCCGTGCGCGGAAAATGGGCACGGCCGATGTCGCCCACCAGGACGGTCGCGCCGGAGCGCGCGAGCGCGCGCAGCCACGGCGTCACCGCCTGTGCCAGGAAGCGGTCGTACCAGACATCGCCCGCGACAACGAGCTCCCATCGCGCCGGCGCGCCGAGCAGGTCGGCCCGCGCCGTGTCCACGCGCACCCCGTTCAACCTCGCATTGGCCGCGATGGCCAGGCGCGAGAACGGGTCCGCGTCCGCCGCGGTGACCGCGCCCGCGCCCGCCCTGGCCGCGGCGATCGCGCACAGCCCCGAGCCGGATCCGAAGTCGAGGACGGTGCGCCCGCGTGCGACGCCGGGATGGTCGAGCAGGTACCGCGCCAGCGCCTGCCCGCCGGGCCACGCGACACCCCAGTACGGCGGCGGCGAGCCCAGGCGCCCCGTCCAGGCCTCGTGCTGCGCCCACAGCGATTCGAGGTCCCGTGCGGCGTGAAGTCGCAGCTCGGGACACAGCGCGGGCGCGGCGACGGCCGTGGCGCGGTCCAGGAAGCGCGCGAACCGCTCCCCGGCCTCGGCAGCCCGAATTTCATCCATTTCCATTCCGGGAGTCGCTTCCATGAGCCTCGCAGGCGACGGGCTGGTGATCATCGGCGAGAACTTCAACGCCACGCGCAAGATCCGGATCACGAGCCCGAAGGTGGTGCAGCAGGACGGCAAGGTGGGGATCGGCTACACGGACCTCGACGGCAACAAGCGGGTGCTGGACGTGACGAGCATCGTGCCGCAGGAGCCGAACAAGCGCCAGGGCTTCCCGATCCCGCACATCGCCGAGGCGTGCCGGCAGAAGGACCTCAACTACATCCGCTGGGCGATCAAGAACCAGGAGCTGCACGGGGCGCACATCATCGACCTGTGCGTGGACGAGATGAGTGTCTACCCGGAGGAGCGCTTCGAGTGGATGGCGTGGCTGGTGCGCACGGCCCAGTCGATCACCGACGCGATCGTGGCGGTCGACTCCTCGGACCCGGCCACGATCCGCGCGGGGCTGGAGGCGCACGACGGCGGGCGAAGCCGCCCGGCGATCAACTCGGTCAACCTCGAGGCCGGGCGCCAGGTGCTGGTGGACATGGCCCGGGAGCGCAAGGCGATCCTCTTCGCCAACGCGAGCGGGCAGAACGGGATGCCGCAGAACGCCGAGGAGCGGGTGGGGCACCTGGAGGGGTGCATGGCGCTGATGGACGCGGGCGGCATCCCGATGGACGACCGCTACCTGGACCCGCTGGTGTTCCCGATCGGGGCGGGGCCGGACTTCGGGCGGCACTATCTGGACGCGGTACGCACGATCCGCAGCCGCTATCCCGAGGTGCACATCTTCGGCGGGCACAGCAACGTGTCCTTCGGACTGCCGGAGCGCAAGACGCTCAACTTCACCTTCGTGGCGCTGTCGGTGCTGGCCGGGTGCGACGCGCTGATGATCGACCCGATCATGAACCCGCCGCGCGCGTTCAACGACTTCATGTTCGCGGCCAACGCGCTCACCGGCCGCGACGAGTATTCCGTGAAGTACCTCAAGTACACCCGCGCGAACGCCGCCGCCGCGAAGAAGGCCGCGGCCGCCGCGGCCGCCGCGGCCGCCGCGGGCGCGAAGGCGCCGTCCGTGGCGGCATGAGCGCGCTCCATGTTTCCGCTGCATGGCCGGCATGCCGCGCGAGCATTGCAGAATGCGAGCAAGTGTTTCAAATCGCGCCCGGCGCGGTCTATGCTGCATACGACATGAAATCGTGAAATAGAGCGACGCGAAGGCCGGGGACACGGCCGCGACAGTCTGATCGTCGGAAGGAGGACGCATTGCTGAGCCAGCAGATCATCAGCGGATTGGCTACGGGCAGCCTGTACGCGCTCACCGCCATCGCCGTCGTCGTCGTGTTCCGCAACACGCGCACGATCAACGTCGCCCAGGGCGACTTCTCCATGATCGCGGCGTTCCTCGCCGTGCTTTTCCTCAAGGCGGGGATCGGCTACTACGCGACGATCGCGCTCACCGTCGCCTGCACGGTCCTCCTCGGCATCCTCGTCGAGCGCCTGGTGATGCGCCCGATCGCCGACTCGGACTGGCTCACCCTCTTCACCGCGACCCTGGGCGTGTACTACATCCTGCACGGCCTGGCCGGCTGGATCTGGGGCCGCGACACGAAGGCGTTCCCCGTCACCTTCGATCCCACCCCGGTGCACGTGCTGGGAACGGTGATCAGCGAGGGGCACCTCGTGAACATGATGTGGGTGACGGGCATCGGGCTCGTCCTCTTCCTCTTCTTCCGCTTCACCCGCCACGGCATCGCCATGCGCGCGGTGACCGACGACCCGGAGACCGCGAGCCTGATGGGGATCCCCGTGCGGTTCATCGTCCTGCTCACCTGGGGCATGGCCGGCTTCCTGGGTGCCTTCGCCGGGGTGCTCATCGCGCCGATCCTGTACGTCTCCCCGCAGATGATGGACGACGTGCTCATCAAGGGCTACGTCGCCGCGGTCTTCGGCGGGCTGTACTCGATTCCCGGGGCGGTCGTCGGCGCGCTCATGATCGGCGTCACCGAGAACCTGGCGGGCGGCTACCTGGGGTTCCAGTACAAGACCGCCACCGCGTTCGTGATGATCGTCGCCCTGCTCGCGCTGCGGCCGCAGGGCCTGTTCGGGATCCAGAAGCGGCGGGAAATCTGACATGGCGAGCGGGGAACGCATCCCGGTGCCGGCGCGCATGTCGGCGGCCGTCGCGGGGCTGAAGAAGCGGTTCGCGGCGCAGAACGCGGCGCTCGTCGTGGCGCTGTTCTTGCTCCTGCTGCTCGTGCCCCTCACGCCGGGCTTCAAGGGGTGGATGGCGGGCCAGGCATCCCTGGTGATCATCTATATAGTCGCCGCCCAGGGCGTGAGCATCCTCACCGGCTACACGGGGCTCGTCTCGGTGGGCCACGGCGGGTTCCTGGCGATCGGCGCCTACACCGCCGCGCTGCTCATGAAGTACTTCGGCACCGGCCTCGTCGTGGGCGTCCTGGCGGGCGGCGCCATGGCCGGGTTCGTCGGCATGCTCCTCGGGCTCGTGTTCCTCCGGCTCGCCGGGCCCTTCATGGCGATCGGCACGCTCGGCTTCGCCTTCTTCGTGGGCGCGCTCGTGAACAACGCGAGGTTCTTCGAGGGGCGCGACGGGATCTCCCTGCCTCCCAACCGCGTGTTCGGCATCGAGATCGGCGACGTCGGGTTCTACTACGCGTCCGTGGTCCTGATGGGCCTGGTCACGCTCTTCATCTTCAGCCTCGTGCGCTCGAGCGTCGGGCGGGCGCTGAAGGCACTGCGCGACTCGGAGAAGGCGGCGCAGAGCTGCGGGATCAACCGGCTGTTCTACCGGACACTCGCCTTCACGATCAGCGCGGCGATCACGGGCATGGCGGGTGCGCTGAACGGGCTGATCGTGAACTACGTGTCCGCGGAGGTCTATTCCGATATCTGGTACTCGGTGGACATCCTCGTGGCGGCCGTGGTCGGCGGCTCGAGCATGCTGATGGGCCCGATCGTGGGCGGCGCGTTCGTCGCGCTGCTGCCGTTCTTCCTCGAGACGCTCGCCGACTTCTCGTTCATCCTCAAGGGCGCGGTGCTGATCGCGGTGCTCATGTTCGCGCCGGCGGGCATCTGCGAGGTGATCGCGCGTCCCTTCCGCGCCTACCGGCGCCGGCGCCTGGAGCAGGCCGCCGCGGGCGCGGCCGCGGCTGCGGCCCCCGCGGCCCCCGCCCCCGCCGCGGCCGATCCCCTGGCGCCCGTGGCCCTCGCCCAGAAGGTGAACTCCTGATGCCGAGCCCCCTGCTGCGCTGCGAGAACGTGGTCGTGCGCTTCGGCGGGGTCCTGGCCTGCGACCGCGTGAGCCTCGACGTGGAGGAGGGCGCCATCGTCGGCCTCATCGGGCCGAACGGGGCGGGGAAGACCACGCTCTTCAACGTGCTCACCCGCTTCCAGGCCCACGACGAGGGGCACGTCTACTACCGCGGCGAGTGCACCGACCGCAAGCGGCCCTTCGAGATGGTGTCCCTGGGGATGGCGCGCACGTTCCAGAACATCAACCTGTTCGGCCAGCAGTCCACGCTCGACAACATCCTCATCGGCGCGCACCGCCTCACCGGCTCGCCGCTGCCGAGCGTCTGGTCGCTGCCGTCGGCGCGCCGGCGCGAGCGCGAGCTCGTGGATCGGGCGCAGGAAATCGCCGCGCTGCTGCGGCTCACCGACGTGCTCGACCTCCCGGTGAAGGGCCTGCCCTACGGCTTCCAGAAGCGGGTGGAGATCGCCCGGGCGCTCGCCTCGAACCCCGCCCTGATCCTGCTCGACGAGCCGGTGGCCGGCTGCAACGACGAGGAGACCGCGGAGCTGCGCGAGGTGGTGCGCCGGCTCAACCGGGATCTGGGGATCACGATCCTCATGGTCGAGCACGACATGTCCATGGTGATGAGCTGCTGCGAGTACATCTACGTCGTGAACTTCGGCGCCAACCTCGCGCAGGGCGTGCCCGCGGAGGTCCGCGCGAACCCGGCGGTGATCAGCGCCTACCTCGGCGAGGAGGCCCTCGCGTGAGCCTGCTCAGCCTGCACGCGCTGCACGCCGGCTACGGCGCGATCCGCGCCCTGCAGGGCGTCACGTTCGACGTGCCGGAGGGCGCGATGGTCTCGCTGCTCGGCGTGAACGGCGCGGGGAAGTCGACCACGCTCAAGGTGATCTCGGGGATGATCCGGCCGACCGCCGGCACCCTCCGCTTCGACGGCCGCGCGCTCGCCGGCAGGACGCCCAACCAGATGGTGCGCCTGGGCGTGGCGCACGTGCCCGAGGGCCGCAAGATCTTCAAGGACCTCACGGTGCACGACAACCTGCGCATGGGCGCCTACACGCGCAGGGACCGGGCGGGGATCCGGCAGGACATGGAGATGGTCTTCGGGATGTTCCCGCGCCTCGCGGAGCGCTCGAAGCAGCTGGGCGGCAACCTTTCCGGAGGGGAGCAGCAGATGCTGGCGATCGGCCGCGGCCTCATGGCGCGCCCGAGGCTGCTCCTGCTCGACGAGCCCTCGCTCGGCATCGCGCCGAACCTGGTCGCCGACATCTTCACGGCCTTGCGCCGCATCAATCGGGAGCAGAAGACGACGATGCTCATCGTCGAGCAGAACGCGCATGTCGCCCTGGGCAACACCCTGTACGGCTACGTCCTGCAGGTGGGAAGGGTGGCGGTTTCCGGGGCATCGGAAGAGTTGCGCCGCAACAAGGAGGTTGTCGAGTCCTACATGGGGGGCCACGGCTGACCCGCCCGGCGTGCCGCGACGCGCTCCAGGCGCCCGGCATCCACCGCGAGAGTCGGTTGCACGCTCCGGATCACTACATAACGCGGAGGGGCACATGGATCATTGGAAGAAGTGGAGTCGGGGGCTGGCGGGGACGGTCATGCTGGCCGCGGCGTGCGCGGCCTACGGGGCGAACGGCCCGGGCGTGTCGAAAGGCAGCGTGCGGGTGTGCGCGTACCAGCCCATGACGGGCAACGAATCGAGCTACTTCCGCATGGGCAAGGGCGCGGACGCGTGGTTCAAGTACGTGAACGACCAGGGCGGGGTCAACGGCCGCAAGATCGAGTACCGCATGCTCGACGACAAGTACGAGCCGGCCCGCACCGCCCAGATCGTCAAGCGCTTCACCGAGCGCGACGACTGCTTCGCCCTCGTCTCCCCCCTGGGCTCGGCCCCCACGGTCGCGGTGATCGACTACGTCACCTCCCACGGCATGCCGATCATCGGCCCCGGCACGGGCGCCAACAAGGTGGTGCAGTACCCGAGCAAGTGGGTCTTCCCGCTGTACCCGAGCTACCTCGACGAGGGACGCGACCTGGTGCGCTTCGCCAAGGAGGTCTTCCACGCGAAGACGATCGCGCTGCTGTACCAGAACGACCCGTCCGGCAAGTCGCACCTGGAGGGCATCAAGTCGGTGCTCGACAAGGACGGCGTGAAGCTCGTCTCCACCCAGGGCTACGACGTGAAGGAGATCGACGTGAGCTCCCAGGTCCTGGCGATGAAGAGCGCCCGCCCCGACGCGGTCATCTGCTCGTGCGCCCCGGAGCACGCGGCGAAGTTCTACACCGAGCGCAAGAAGCTCGGCTGGAACGTGCCGGTGGTGAACGTGTTCTTCGGCAAGAGCCCGAAGGTCGTCGAGCTCGCCGGCAAGGACGCGCTCGAGGGCGTGTACTTCTCCACCATCTTCCGCGACTTCAATTCGTCGTCCCCGGAGATCCAGCAGGCCCAGCGGATCCTCAAGAAGTACTACCCCGAGGAGCAGCCGGACGCGGTGCACCTGTGGGGCTTCACGGGCGCGCAGGTGTTCACCGAGGCCCTCAAGCGCATGGGCAACGAGGACATCACCCGGGACCACCTGGTGAAAACCCTCGAGGGCATCAAGGACTGGAAGGGCAGCGTCGTGCCGGACATCACGATCGACCACGGCAACGCGCCCCAGCATTTCCTGGTCCGCGGCATGTCGTACGTGGTCGTGCACGACGGCCGGTTCCAGGAGTTCGTCCCGCCCTGGCAGAAGTAGGTCCGCGACGCCGGCCGGCCCCCGGGCGCGGGGCCGGCCCCGCCGCGTGCGCGAGGCGCGCGAGCCATGCCTTCCCTGCATGGCTGGCTTGCGCGAATGCGCGGCGCTTCCCGCTCTGATGCGCGGTAAATTGGCGCCAATGGCAGGTACCCACCGCAACGCATGGCCTTCGCGCACCGGCGCGGGCGCCGGCCGCGCTTCCCGGAGATGAACATGGCTGCGATCATCGGCAAGGCGATCCCACCCCAACGCAAGCGCGTGCTCGACGCGCTCAACCTGCGCGAGCCCGACCGCGTGCCCATCGGCCTGTGGGCGACGGGCGAGGGCTACCAGAACCTGCGCAAGCATCTCGGCGTGGACTACAAGGCCGACGTGCGCGACTACCGCACGGGCTCGACCACGTGGACCACGGACGTGAGCTTCGAGATCGACGTGGCCGAGAAGCTCGACCTCGATTTCCTGCGCATCTCGACCGGACCGCCCGGCGGCTCCCCGGGCTTCCGGCCGATCCGCTTCGAGGAGGTGCCGTTCGACATGGGCATCTCCCCGCCGAACGCCGAGATCAACGTGGACGAGTGGGGCGTCATCCGGAAGTGGACGCCGCACGAGCGCGGCGGCTACTACGAGATGATCGGCTACCCGCTCTTCCACGCGACCAGCGCGCCGCTCGAGGAGGGGCTGAAGATCCTCGAGGCCTACCCCTGGCCCGATCCGCGCGACCCGGCGCTGTGGGCCGATTCGCCGATTCCCGGCATGTCGCTGCGCGAGTACTGCAAGCACGTGCGCGAGGACACCCCGTTCGCCCTCATGGGGCAGCCGGGACGCGGCGGGCTCTACGAGCAGGCCAAGTACATGGTGGGGTACGCCAAGATCTTCTCGGACTTCATCGAGTCGCCGCAATTCCTCGACGCGCTGCTCACGAAGCTGGTCGACCTCGAGATCGAGATGAGCAAGTCGATGATCGACCAGTGCGGCGAGTACCTCGACTGGATCCGCGTGAGCCCCGAGGACCTCGCGAGCGAGAAGACGAGCTTCCAGTCGCTCGCCATGTTCAACGCGCAGCTCAAGCCCCACTACATGCGCTCGATCCGCACGATCAAGGAGTACTACCTGAAGAAGAACCCGGCCGGCAAGATCCAGTTCCACAGCTGCGGGGCCCTGGCCGAGCCGTTCATGCGAGGCCTCATGGACTGCGGCGTGGACGGCTCCGACAGCCTGCCGCCGAAGGTCGCCCGGCACTCCAACCCGGCGGCCAAGAAGCGCCTGCTGGGCCGCGAGATGTTCTTCTACGGCGGCATCGACGTGCAGGAGACGCTGCCCTGGGGGTCGATGGACCAGGTGCGCGCCGAGGTGCGCGCGCGCATCTGGGAGATGGGCCGGGGCGGCGGCTACCTCCTCAGCAGCTCCCACCGCCTCGAGCACGACGTCCCGACGGAGAACGTGCTGGCGATGATCGACGAGGCGCACGAGTACGGCGTCTATCCCCTGCCCGAGGCGCCGCCGCCCGGGGCGGACACGGGCGAGGGCTACGAGCCCTGGTCCGAGAAGAAGCCGCGGCGCCGCCGCAGCGAAGAGGCGGCGTGAGCCGCGGGGCGCGCCCCGGCGCGGCCGATCCGAACCCGAATCCGAGCACACCCACATAGGAAGCGCCCCATGGCCCTGGCGATCGACACCGACAAGGAGCAGGACCTCGAGGACCTGCAGTACGACATCGAGGACTCTAGGAAGACGGACCGCTGGAGCGACGCGCCCGCCGAGATCAAGGAGCTCTTCCACCAGATCGAGTGGAACATCATCGACGGCGAGCACACCGGCACGACGGGCCTCATCGAGCCGGCGCTCGCCAGCCAGATCTCGCCGCGCACGCTCATCGCCGGCCCGATGGCGGCCGGCATCGCCGAGGTCGGGCGGCGCTTCAAGATGGACGAGTACTTCCTGCCGGAAGTGATGATGTCGGCCAAGTGCATGCAGGCCGCGCTCGCCGTGCTGAAACCCCTCATCGTGGCCGAGAAGACCGAGGAGATCGGCACGGTCGTGGTCGGCACCGTGCAGGGCGACCTGCACGACATCGGCAAGAAGATCGTGGCGATGATGCTCGAGGCGGCCGGGTTCACCGTGATCGACCTCGGCGTGTCGGTGCCGCCCGAGGACTTCATCGCGGCCATCCGCAAGCACAACCCCGTCATCGTCGGGTTCTCGGCGCTGCTCACCACGACCATGAACATGCAGTGGGAGACCCTGAAGCTCATCAAGGCCGAGGGGCTGCGC
The DNA here is from genome assembly GCA_963741815.1 of uncultured beta proteobacterium. Lineage (GTDB taxonomy): Bacteria > Pseudomonadota > Gammaproteobacteria > Burkholderiales > Usitatibacteraceae > Usitatibacter. The sequence continues at coordinate 255,634 of CAVUJI010000001.1, read as the reverse complement.
GAGGCGGTCAAGGTCTTCGTCGGCGGCGCGCCGATCAGCCAGGCGTGGTGCGACAAGATCGGCGCCGACGCCTACGCGGCCGACGCGCTGATCGCCGTGGACAAGGCGCGCGCCTGCATCGTCAAGTACAAGGCGATCGGCGGGGGCGACCCGGCGCTGCACGCCAACATGCTCGCGATCGATGCCGAGCGCGAGGCGATGAAGGCGAAGGTCGCGGCCTGAGGGCGCGCCCGCCGCCATTGCCCGAGCCCGGCCGCCCGATGCCCCCCGCGCAGCCCGAGACACCGGCCCGAAGCCGCCGCGGCGTGGCCGCCGCGCTCGCCTTCGCCGCGCTCGCCCTCGTGGCCGCGGGCCTGGCCGGCCTGCTCTCGGCGGCCTGGGGCTACGCGCTCTTCGCCGCGGCCACGGCGCTCTTCGCGGCGGCCGCGGGCTCCTTCGGCGTCCTCGCCTTCACTCGCGCGGGCCCCACCCTCGCGCTGCGGCGCGGCCTCGTCGCCGCGCTGGGCGCCGGCATCGCCGCCTATGCGCTGGCGCTCGCCGCCTTCGCCGGGTTCTTCGCGCACGAGACGCTGCAGGGCCGCATGGAGTGGCGCTGGATCGTCTTCGGCCCGGTGGCGCTCGCCGCCCTCGTCGTGCTCGACAAGGGGCTCTACCGCAAGCTCGTGGCGAACAACCTGCCCACCTGGCGCCGCTTCGGGCAATACGTCACGCGCGAGCAGGCGGACCCCGCCGCGATGCGCCGGGTGCTCGTGGACGAAGTCGTCCTGCACCGCAGCCTCTACGCGGCGAGCCGCCTGCGCTGGTGGCGCCACACGCTCATTTTCTGGGGCTTCGGCGCGATGGTGCTGGTCGAGCTGCTGGCCGTGTTCGCGCGCGAGGCGCTGCCGGCCTTCGGCCTGCGCGACGTATGGCGCGAGCCGGGCCATCCGCTGCGCCTCGCCTTCGACGCGGCGTTCGACGCGACCGGGCTCGCGGTCCTCGCCGGCTGCCTCCTCGCGCTCGCCTGGCGCGTGGGCGTGCGGGGGCGGCCCGAGCGCAAGTTCGCCGACACGCCCACCACCGTGTTCCTGCTCGCCGTGGTGGCGAGCGGGTTCGTGGTGGAGGGCCTGCGCATCGCGCTGGCACCGGGCGCGGCCGGCCACGGCGCCTCGTTCGTGGGGCTGGCCACGGCCGCGATGCTCGGCGCGGCCGGGCTCGTGCGCGCCGCGCTCTACGAGCCCCTGTGGATCGCGCACGCCGTGGGCGCCTGCGCCTTCATCGCCTACGTGCCGGTGAAGCGGCTGGTGCATACGTGCGCGACGCCGGTGGGGCGCCTGATGAACTCGCAGAAGGAGCTGCTCGCGCGCAGGAAGCGAGGGGTGCTCGCGGGGCTGCAGCGCGAGCGCGCCGCGGCGAGCGCTCCCGCCGTTGCGCCGGGCGCCGGCGGAACGGCGCGCGGCTAGCGCACAAGGTCGATTCGGAACCGGAGGACGCCATGGACAACATCATCGCCATCTACGGGAAGACGTGCTCGCTCAAGACCGAGGTCGCGGAGGAGCTGTCGCGCATCACGGGGTGCAAGCTCGTCAACCGCGGCGAGAAGGCCACCACGCAGGCGAAGTACACGCGGCTCGCCACCACCGCGGAGCTGCCCGAGGCCTTCCACCGCGAGCTGGACGAGGAGACGCGGCGCATCGCCGGGCGCGACGAGGATCTCATGATCTTCGAGAGCGCCTTCATGGACGCGGTGCTGGGAACGCAGGAGAACGTCTTCCTGGTGCGCCTCGCGGCCGCCGACCAGGCGCGCGAGGCGCGCTGGAAGACGCGCAAGGAGGAGGGCGGTGGGCGTACGCGCCAGCTCGGCGAGAGCGTGGCCGCGCGCGACCGCGAGGACGCCGAGTTGCGCCGCCGGCTCTACGGCGCCGCCGGGGCTGCCGTGCGGCCCGCGATGGACCTCGACACGACCGGGCGCGAGGCGCTCGAGGTCGCCCTGCAGATCTGGGAAGCGTTCGAGGCCGAGTCCGGCATCCGCGTCGTCACGAACAAGCCGGCGATGGACAAGGCCGCGTCCCGGGGCATCTTCCCGGGGCCCGCCACCGGCACCGTCAAGCGCTACAGCGCGAAGCAGACGCCCTTCGGCGGATACATCAGCGACGAGCGCAGCGGCCAGGACATCTACGTGCACAAGTCCGCGGTATCGGGCGGCGCGGAGCTCGTGCCCGGCCAGAAGGTCGCCTTCGAGATCGTGGCCGACAGCTTCGGCGGGTTCAAGGCGACGAAGGTGAGCGCCGCATAGGCCCGGCGCCATTGCTTGTGACATCATTTCCCCATGTCCCGGCATTCCCGCGCCACGCGCCCGCCGCCATGAGCAAGCGGCCGAAGATCGTGGATTGGGACCGGCTGCGGATATTCCACGCCGTGGTCGAGGCCGGAAGCTTCACCCAGGCGGGCCGCAAGCTGCAGCTCAGCCAGTCCGCCGTGAGCCGGCAGATCTGCTCCCTCGAGGAGTCGCTCACCGTGCCGCTCTTCTACCGCCACGCGCGGGGGCTGGTGCTCACCGAGCAGGGGGAGGGGTTCTACCGCTCGGTGCAGGAGATGGAGAGCCAGCTCGCCCAGGGGCTCGCGCGCATCACCGAGAGCCGCGCCCAGGCCGAGGGCCCCCTCAAGATCACCACCTCGGTCACGTTCGGCTCGGCCTGGCTCACCTCGCGCATCAGCCGCTTCCACGAGCAGTACCCGCACATCGCCGTGTCCCTGATCCTCGTGGACTCCACGGAGATCGACCTCTTCTCCCGCCAGGCGGACGTCGCCATCCGCTTCTACGCGCAGACCAACTCGCGCCTCATCCAGCGCCGGCTGATGACCATCCGCTACGAGCTCTTCGCCAGCCGGGAGTACCTCGAGCGCCGCGGCACGCCGGCCACCGGGAAGGACCTCGACGGCCACGAGCTGATCGTCTACGGCGACGAGTTCAACTCCACGTTCAAGAACCTCGACTGGGTCCTCGAGCTCGGCTGCGAGCCGGGCCGGGTGCGCACGCCCGCCTTGCGCGTGAACAGCGTCTACGGCATCTACCGCGCGGTGAAGAGCGGCCTGGGCATCGCCGCGCTGCCCTACTACATCATCGACGAGTCCCCCGACCTGGTCCGGGTCCTGCCGGACGTGCAGGGGCCCAGCATGGACGCCTACTTCGTCTATCCCGAGGAGCTGCGCTGGTCCAAGCGCGTGGCCGTGATCCGCGACTTCCTCCTCGAGCAGGTGAAGGAGGAGCAGTCGAGCCGCCCGCCGGCCGTGCAGCCGCACGCGCCGGGCGGCTAGGGACGCGATGGACGCCCTCGCGGCCGGTCGGCCCGCGCAGCCGGCCCCGGCGGGCGCGCCGGGCACCGCGCAGGTGGTGTTCATGCCCTCCGGCCGGCGCGGCGCCTTCGCGCTCGGCACCCCGGTCCTCGCCGCCGCGCGCAGCCTCGGCGTCGACATCGACTCGGTCTGCGGCGGGCGCGCGGTCTGCGGCCGCTGCCAGGTCACCCTCGGCGTGGGCGAGTTCCCCAAGCTGCGCATCGCCTCGTCCGAGGCGAGCCTCACCCCGCGCAGCGAGACCGAGCGCAAGTACGACCGGATCAAGGGACTCGCGCCCGAACGGCGCCTGAGCTGCCAGGCCTGTCTCGAGGGCGACGTCGTGATCGACGTGCCGCCGGAGAGCCAGATCCACCGGCAGATGGTGCGCAAGGCGGCCGACACCATCCGCGACCTCGTCGTCGACCCGGTCGTGCGGCTGTACTACCTCGAGCTGCCGCGCCCGAGCATGGCGGACCAGACGTGCGACCTCGCGCGCGTGCAGGCGGCGCTCGAGCGCGAATGGCAGCTCGGCGGCCTCGAGGCCGACATCGCCTTCCTGCGCGGGCTGTCGGGCGCGCTGCGCGCCGGGGACGCCTACGGCGGCGACTGGAAGATCACCGTGGCCGTGCGCGAGTCGCGCCGGCTGGTGGCCGTGTGGCCGGGCTTCAAGGAGCGCGTGTTCGGGCTGGCCGTCGACATCGGCACGACGACCGTGGCCGGCCACCTGTGCGACCTCGCCAACGGCGACGTGCTCGCGAGCGGCGGCATGATGAACCCGCAGATCCGATTCGGCGAGGACCTGATGAGCCGCATCTCCTACCTGCAGCAGAACGAGGGGCAGGCGGGGGTGCTCACGGAGTCGGTGCGGGGGGCGCTGCGCGAGCTGGTGCGGCAGGTGGCGCAGGAGGCGGCGGTCGCGCCCGCCGACATCGTCGAGATGACGATCGTCGGCAATCCCACCATGCACCACCTCGCCCTGGGGATCGACCCGACCCAGCTCGGCATGGAGCCGTTCCCGCTCGTGCTCGACCGCGGCGTCACCGTGCTCGCCCGCGACCTGGGCCTGGACGCCAACCCGGGCGCGCACGTCTACTTCCTGCCCTGCATCGCCGGGCACGTGGGCGGCGACACCGCCGGCGTCATCCTGTCGCAGGGGCCCCACCTCGCCGACGAGCTCACGCTCGCGATCGACGTGGGCACGAACGCGGAGCTCGTGCTGGGCAGCCGCAACCGCCTGATCGCCTGCTCGAGCCCGACGGGACCGGCCTTCGAGGGCGCGCAGATCAGCTGCGGGCAGCGTGCGGCCCCGGGCGCCATCGAGCGCGTGCGCATCGACCGCGACACGCTCGAGGCGCGCATCAAGGTGATCGGCTGCGAGCTCTGGTCCCACGAGCCGGGATTCGCCGAGGCGGTGGCGGCCACCGGGGTCACGGGCATCTGCGGCTCGGGCATCATCGAGGCCGTGGGCGAGCTCTTCCTCGCCGGCGTGATCGACGCGAGCGGGCGCATGCTCGCGCGGGGCCGGGAGGACGCGAAGACCAATCCCCACCTGATCCCGCGCGGGCGCAACTTCGAGTACGTGCTCCACCGCGGCGCCGAGCGCGTCGTGAAGGTGGTCCCCAGCGACATCCGCGCCATCCAGCTCGCCAAGTCGGCGTGCTATTCCGGGGCCAAGCTGCTGATGGACGCGATGGGTGTCGCGAGCGTGGACCGCATCCTGCTCGCGGGCGCGTTCGGCAACTACATCGACGTGAAGTACGCGATGACCCTGGGGATGATCCCCGACTGCGACCTGGCCAGGGTGCGCTCCGTGGGCAACGCCGCGGGCACCGGGGCGCGCATCGCCCTGCTGAGCGGCAAGGCGCGCGCCGAGATCGAGACCGTGATCCGGCGCGTGGAGAAGGTCGAGACCGCGATCGCGCCCAGGTTCCAGGAGTACTTCGTCGCCGCCATGAGCCTGCCGAACGCCTCCGACCCCTTCCCGAACCTCGCGCGGGTGGTCGACCTTCCGCGCGCGGCGGCGCAGCCATGAGCGGCGAGGACGAGGCGCGGCCCGGCGCGCCGGTCCTGCCCCGGCGCGCGCAAGACGGCCCCTACGAGGTCCGGGTCGAGGAGGGCCGGTCCTACCGCTGGTGCAGCTGCGGCCTGAGTGCGACGCAGCCGTGGTGCGACGAGTCCCACGCAGGCACGGGAATGGAGCCGGTCGAGTTCGTCGCGCCGATCAGCGCGGTGTTCTTCATGTGCGGCTGCAAGGGCTCCGACAACCCGCCGTTCTGCTTCGGCAACTGCCGCGGGCACGGCCGCCGGGCGGGCGGCGACGGGCCGGCGATCTGAGCCGCGGGCGGCCATGGCGGATTTCTACACGGTGGTGGTCGAGGGCAACCTCGTGAGCGCGATCGAGCGCGCGAGCGCTCCGGGAGCCGGTCCCCTCGCCCGCACGCCGCTCGAGGCGGGCACGCAGCTCGCCGAGAACAACCGCCGCCGGGGCTCGATCGACGGGCGCTACTGCTTCGACGACGCGCAGCGCGCGCGCGTGTTCGCGCAGCTCTGCCTCGAGTTCACGCGCGCGCTCGCCGAGCGGCGCCTGGCCGCGCTCGGCAGGCTGCCGGCGGGCCGCGCCGAGTACCGCGCCGGCGACGAGCCGGCCGCGCCGCCCGCGCCGCAGGGCGCCGCCCCCTGAAGCGCGTACCGCGCCGCGCCCGGGCCTCGCCATGAGCGACGCGCGCTGGCTGGCCTGGATCTGCGCGAGCCGGATGTGCTTCGGATTCATCTTCATGGCGTTCACGGGCGCGGTGCCGGTGCTCCTGCGCGCCTGGGGGATGAGCGCCGGGCAGGCCGGGCTCGTGCACACGGGATGGCACTTCGGCTATCTCGCCTCCCTCTTCGCCGCCGGGTTCCTGTCGGATCGCTTCGGCGCGAAGCGCACGTTCCTCGCGATGAGCGCCGCGGCGGTGGCGAGCGCGCTCGCCTTCGCCACCCTCGCCCACGGCTTCGCCTCCGCGCTGGCGCTCTACACGCTGGCCGGCCTGTGCTCCGGCGGCTCGTACACCCCCGGCCTCGCCCTCATCGCGCAGCGTTTCGCCCCCGCGCGGCGCGGCGCCGCGATGGGCTGGTACCTCGCGGCCTCGACGATGGGATACGCGCTGTCGCTGGTCCTGGGCGCCGGGCTGCTCGAGGCACTCGGCTGGCGCGCCTCCTTCCTCGCCGCGGCGCTCGGGCCGGTGGCGGGCATCGCGATCGCCGCGCGGCTGCTGCGCGGCACGCGCAACGTCGTGGGGGCCCCGGGCAGCGCCGCGGCGGTGCTGCCGGCGTTGCGCGAGGTGCTCGGCAACCGCGCGGCGATGCTGTCGATCTGGGCCTACGCGTTCCACGCCTGGGAGCTGCTGGGCCTGTGGGCCTGGCTGCCCGCCTACCTCGCCGCGGCGGCGGCCCGCTCCTGCGGCGCGGCGGCGGCGGTGGGCGTGGGATCGCTGCTCGCCGCCCTCACCTTCGCCACCGATTCGGTGGGCAGCGTGCTGGCGGGGCGGCTGTCGGACCGCGTCGGCCGCCCCTCCGTGATGCTCGCGATGACCGCCGCGAGCCTCGCGTGCTCGCTCGCCTTCGGCTGGCTGGTCGCCGCGCCGCTCTGGCTGCTCGCCGGCATGGCGATCGCCTACAACCTCGCGGCGCTGGGCGACTCCTCGGTGTACTCGACGGCGCTGGCGGAGCTGGTGCCCGCGCGCTCGCTGGGCGCCGCGTATTCGCTGCGCGCGGCGATCGGATTCGGGCTGGGCGGCGTGAGCCCCGTGGCCTTCGGGCTCGTGCTGGACCATTTCAGCAGGGCGGGCGAGGAGCGCCCCACGCTCGCCTGGGGCATGGCGTGGGCCTCGCTGGGGATCGGGGCGCTGCCGGGGCTGCTCGCCGTGCTGCGCCTGCGCCGCCTCGCCCCGGCGTGAGCGCGGGCCTGCCCGTGCGCCTACTCCGGCTCGATGTCCCGGTTGCGGCGCAGGATGCGCATCACCTCGACCCGCTGCCCGCGCACCCGGTAGAAGATCACGTACTTCTGGAAGACCGAGCTGCGCAGCTCGTGCATCAGCTCGTCGCGCGGCACGCCGAGCTCCGGATGCTGCACCAGCACTTCGCAGTGCTTGCCGAAGCCCACGGAGAAGCGCTGCGCGGCCGAGAGGTTGTCGGAGCCGGTGTGGGCCCAGACGTCCGTCGGGATCGCGATCGACTCCCAGATGCGCTTGAGGTCGGAGCAGGCGACGAAGGTGAACTGCAGCTCGCGCTTGGCGCTCATTCGTCGGCGGGATTCTCTTGGTTGCGCAGCCCCGCGAAGACCTGCGCGCTGCCGACCAGCTCGCGGTTGTTCGCCTGGAACACGCCGCTGGCCAGCTCGGCCAGCAGGCGCTCGCGGCGCACGCCCAGGGCGCGGTCGCGCTCCTCGAGCAGCATCAGTCCTTCCTCGACGACCTGCGCCGGGGAGTCGTAGAACCCGGTCCTCAGCTTGCGCCGGATGAGCTCCTCGAGCTCGGCCGAAAGGGTGAGCATCATCGCGTGGCCTCGGATGCGGTCGATTCGTCCGACATTGTAGCGGGCGCTGTCCCATCGCGGGCTCCTAGGACCGGTCGGTGTCGCGCCCCGCGCCGCCCGGATCCTGCGCCGCGCGCGGCAGCAGGCCGCGGGCCACCAGCCGGTAGATGCCGCCGCCCACGATGCCGCCCACGACGGGCGCGAGGATGTACACCGTGAACCACCCGCCCCGGGGGCCCGGGAAGGCGATGTCGCCCCAGCCCATCAGCCACGAGACCACGCGGGGGCCGAAGTCGCGCGCCGGGTTCAGGCCGGCCTGGGTGAGGGGGGCGATCACCGAGATGATGGCCGCCACGCCGAGGCCGATCATCACGGCCTGCGCCGCGGGGGCCGGCTTCAGGGCGTTGCGCGGGTGGGTGACCGCGGAGACGAGGAAGGCGAGGAAGGCGGTGCCCACCATCTCGGCGAGGAAGGCGCCGTGCAGGCTCACCACGCGCCACGCGTTCTCGGCGGTGCCGAACACGGCCGGGTTCGGGAAGTACTCGCCGAAGACCATGGCGCTCAGCTCGCTGCCCGGGCCGCCGCGCAACAGCCCGTGGCCGCGCTCGAACTCGAGGATCGGCTCGGCGAAGAGCGCGTAGAGCAGCAGGGAGGCGGCCATCGCCCCCGCGACCTGCGCCAGCACGTACAGCAGCGCGCGATGCAGCGGGAAGCGCTCGTAGACCACGGCGACGGCGGTGATGGCCGGGTTGATGTGGGCGCCCGAGAGCGAAGCGGAGGTGTAGATGCCGAGGGAGACGCCGATGGCCCAGACCACCGCCACCTGCCAGAGCCCCATCTGCGAGCCCGTCACCACGGCCGCGTTCACCACGCCCACGCCGAAGAACACCAGCACGAAGGTGCCGAGGAACTCGCCCACCACGGCCGCCACGATGGCCGTGGCGAAGCGCGAGCCCAGGCGCTCGAGCAGGCCCGGGCCCCGGGGGCGCGCCCCGGGCGCCGCCTTCGTGTCCTGCACCTGGCTCGCCGCCTCACCGTGGGCCATCGCTCGCTCTCCCCAGGGCTGCCGGAACGCGGGTCGCGCCGTTCGCGAGCACGTCGCGCATCGCGGCCCCGTCCACGCGCGCGTCCGCCATGTCCGACTGGTTCAGGTTCGCCCCCTCGAGCACGCTCCCGCGCAGGTCCGCGCGCGCGAGGTCGCATCCCTCGAGCTGCGCCTGCACGAGAACCGCGCCCACGAGCCGCGCATCCCGGAAATCCACGCCGTAGGCGCGCACCCAGCCCATCGCGGCGCGGGACAGGTCCGCGCCCCGCGCCGCGCTCCAGGACAGGTCTGCGTTCACGAGCCGCGCTCCGACGAGGCGCGCCCCGTCGAGCCGCGCCTCGCGCAGGTTCACGCTGGTGAGGTTCGCCGCGGACAGGTCGGCGCCGCGCAGGTCCGCGCCCGCCAGGGTGGCCGCCGACGGGGCCTGCTGGCCGGCGCGGGCCGCGCCGAAGGAGGCGTTCGCGGCGAAGGCGCCGGCGAGCACGGCCTGGGTGAGGTCGGCCCCGGCGAGGACCGCGCCTTCGAGATGAGCGCGCGACAGGTTCGCCTTCACCAGCCGGGCGCCGGGAAGGAAGGCGCGGCGCAGCCCTGCCTCCTCGAGGCGGGCGCTGGCGAGGTGGGCGCGGGTGAGGTCGGCCCCGTCGAGGCGGGCGCCGCGCAGGTCCGCGAGCGTGAGGTCCGCCGAGGCGAGGCTCGCGCCGGTGAAGTCCGCGCCGCGGGCCTTCGCGCCCCGCAGGTACGCCTCGCGCAGGTCCGCCCCCCGCAGGCTCGCGCCGGTGAGGTCCGCGCCCACGAGGCTCGCCCCGGTGAGCGCCCGGCCGTCGAGGTTCGCCGCGCGCAGGTCGGCGCCGCGCAGGTCGGCGCCGCGCAGGTCGCGCCCGCGCAGCGCCTGCACCGGGGAGCGCCCATCGCCGGCGTTCGCGAGGAACCCGGGCGCGGCAGCGACCGCCGCGGCGAGGGCGAGCAGCGCGAGCAGCCCCGATCGCCGGCGCAGGCTCATGATGCGGCGTTCATCGGGGCGAGGCTCACGTGGGCGAGCTCCTCGGGCATCGGACCGATGCGGCGCACGTCCGCCCACACGCCCTTGTAGTACGGGATGGTGGTGGTCGGGTCGACGTGGTCGGAGACGAGCTCGCCCGCGGCGCCGCGCGGCTGGCCGAACAGCATGAAGGTCTGCCCGCGCCGGACCGCGGCGCTCACGTAGGCCATCGCCCGCACCGTCCCCATGTCGTTGCGGACCTCCACCAGGTCGCCGGACGCGATGCCGAGCGCGCGCGCGTCCTCGGCGTGCATCTCGAGGTAGGGGATCGGGAAGCGGTCGCGATAGAACGGGATGTAGCGGTGGTGGTACGCGGTCTGCCAGATGTGGTTCGAGCGCCCGTTGTTGATCCAGAAGCGGTAGCGCTCGCGCTGCCGCGCCACCTTGCCCGCGTAGCCGGGCCACGGGCGGGGCGCGGGGATGAAGCGCGCCTTGCCCGAAGGCGTGGCGAAGCGCCCGTCCTCGTGCATCCGCACCGTTCCCACGGGCACGCCCCGCACGAGGCGCACGGGCGTCTGGATCCCGTTGTTGCCCAGCTTGCGCAGCAGCTCGTAGGTGACGCCGGCGTAGCCCTCCATGCCGTCGCTGCCGTCGCCCCTGAACTGGTAGCGCGCGTGGATGAAGACGTCCTCGGGCGTGCGCCAGTCGAAATCCAGGAAGCGGTTGGCCATGAGCGGGTTGGCGTCGTCGAGGTACAGCCGGCGGATGCGCCGCGCGAAGCGCGCGAGGATCGCCCAGTCGGCCAGCGCCTCGCCGGGCGGGTCCATGAACTTCGCGTACAGCCGCAGCCTGCGCTCGCCGTTGATCGAGGTGAGGGCGGTCTCGCCCCATTGCGCCGCGGGCAGCACGATGTGCGCGTGGCGGGTCGTGGCGGTCGGGTAGATGTCCTGCACGATCACGAACATCCCGCCGCGCTTGAGCGCCTCGACGATCGCCGCGACGCGCCGCCCGACGGGCTGGCCCGCGCTGCGCACGAGCGCCTCGCGCACCGGCGCGCAGCGCGCCTCGAGCATCGCCTCGAACGCCGCGGCGCGCAGCGTCGTGAGCACCGGGTTGCAGCCCCCGATCCAGAAGCACTTGATCTCGCCGCGCCGCGCGGCCTCGTCGATGTTGAGCGCCGGCCGGCCGCCGGGATAGGGCGGGCGCACGTAGCCCTCCTGGTGCCCGCCCAGGCGGCTGATGCCCGTGCCGGGCTTGCCCACGTTGCCGGTGAGCAGGCCCAGGTCGACCAGCGCGCCGACGTTCTCGTAGTTCTTGAGCCCCCAGATGAGGCCCTTCTCGTAGTGCAGCAGGGTGCGCCGGCGCGAGTCGGGGGACTTGGGCCGGGCGATCCATTCGGCGGCCTGGTGGATCTGCGCCGCGGCGAGCCCCGTGATGCGGCACGCCTCGGCGAGGAACGCGTCGAAGGGCGTCTCCAGGTCGAGCGTCGAGCGCTGGTACGCCTCGAACGTCTGCCACTCGACGCGCTCGCGCAGGAATCCCACGTCGTGCCACCGGCGGTGCAGCACGATGCGCGCGATCGCGTTGAGCAGCGCGATGTCGGATCCGGGCTCGATCGGCAGGTGCAGGACGCGCCCGGGGCCGCCGGCGGCCTCGGCGGTGGCCACCGTCATCGTGCGCCGCGGGTCGACCACGATGAGGCGGGCGGGCTCGGCGGGCTCGCCGGGGAAGGCGGCGCGCTTGCGCTCCACGGTGGCACCCTGCAGGTTGGGCACGATGTGCGCGAGGTAGTAGTTGGTCTGCGTCTCGTACGGGTTGGCGCCCACGACGAGGATCGTGTCGGCGAGCTCCGCATCCTGGTAGCTGTGGGTGAGCGCGGCGAGCCCCGCATCGGCGGCGGCGTGGACCTCGCTGTTGTAGGCGGGGCGGTTGTGGATCGAGGCCGAGCGCGTGCCGATGCCGGAGAAGAAGAACCGGCCCACGGCCCAGTTGTTCTCGAAGCCGCCGCCGCCGCCGCCGTGATCGAAGAACTTCATGCCGACCGCGTCGGGGCCCCAGCGGTCGATCACCGCCTTCACGACGCGCGCGCCCAGGTCCACCACCTCGTCCCAGGGGGCGGGCGCCTGCCCCCTGGCCCCGTCGAGGAGCGGCGTGGCGAGCCGCGCGCGCGTCTCGCGGTCCTTCGAATAGAGCGTCTGCGCGAGGCCCGCGCCGCGCACCGAGGCCATCCCCGCGTTCACGTGGCAGCGCTCGTCGGGGACGATGGCGATGTGGTGCCGGCTGCCGTCGCGGTCGGTGACGATCGAGTGCATGTTCGGCGCGATCCAGGCGCCGAAGGCCGGCTGGGGCTTGCGCAGGTCGACGCCCAGCGCGTTGTCCGCGGGCGCCGGCCCGCCGCTGCGCCCGAGCGGCCACTTGTAGACGCGATAGCCGCAGCCCACGATGCAGAACTGGCATACCGTGTCGAAGCGCTGGGCGCCTCGGGGCGGAAGCGGGACGCGGGGCATGGGCTAGAGCACGTTGCCGCAGCGGCCGTAGATGAGGCCTTCCACGCCCGTGGCCTGGACCATGTCGCCCTCGACGCGCAGGACGATGCGCGGCAGCGCCTGGCTGCCCTGGCCGATCACCATCTCGCCTTCCTTCGCCGGATCGAAGCTGCTCCAGTGGCACGGGCAGATGAGCAGCCGGCGCTCGGGGCGATACGCGACGGGGCAGCCCTTGTGCGTGCACAGCATCGAATACGCGACGATCGCGTTGCCCGGGCCCACGCCCCCGTCGCCCGCCCCGGGCAGCCGCACGAGCAGCGCCGGCGAGCGCTCGTCGGGATAGGTGAAGGCGAGCGGCTCGTCCACGCGGATCGCCGCCAGCCGCGCCACGTCCACCACGGGATAGGCGCGGGCCGGCGCCCCGGGCGCGGGGGCCGCGGCCGCCGCGAGGCGGCAGGCGAGCGTGCCGGACACCGCCACGCCGCCGATCTTCACGAAATCGCGCCGGGTGATCCGGGCGACGGGCTGCGCGAGCGGTTCGCGCTCGTCGGGCTTGCTCATGGGAATCGCCTCCGGAAAGCGCGCGGGAATGCGCCGCCGCCCTGCGCGCGGCGGGCGCGGCGGGGCGGGGACGGGAAGACGGCGCGACGGATCGCGCGAGGATCGGACGCGGGATGCGCCGGGCGGCCCGCGGCGGGGCCGCTCAGGCGGGCATCGCGACGCTGAAGCCTTCGCCGTCGAGCGCGATCTGGCCGTCGCACACGGCATACGACCATTCGGCGGACTTCTTCAGGCCCCCCAGCGGGTACATGTGCACGCCCGCGATGCCGCAGGCCGGGTCGTTGGCACGGTAGGCGGCAAGCTGCGCGACCAGCCGGTCCGGCGCGGAGACGGTGAGCAGGCGGGCGACGTTCATCGCCTGGCGCGTGATGAAGCGCATCGACGGGCCGATGCCGCAGGCCTTGGCGTGGGCCATGAGGGTCTTCAGCGTGGCGAGTCCCGGCACGCCGATGTGGATCGGCAACCGGTTGCCCTCGGCCTGCACCTGCTTGTCCCAGCGGATGATCGGCTCGGCCTCGAAGCAGAACTGCGTCACCACGTACATCTGCGCGCCGGTGCGCTCGGCGAACGCGTTCTTCCAGCGCAGCGCATCGCGTACCGCCTCCTCGGAGATGTCCGGGCTGCCTTCCGGATGGCCCGCCACGCCGATCTTGCGGATGCCGAAGCGGTCGAACAGCCCCGTCTCGAGCAGCTGCATCGAGTCGCCGTAGGGCCCGAGCGGCGCGGGCACCCCGCCGGCGATGACGAGCGCCTGCGTGACGCCGGCCTCCTGCGTGAGGCGCTGGATGCTCTCCTCCAGCATGGCGCGGCTCGCCATGCTGCGCGCGGCGAGGTGCGGGACCGGATTGAAGCCCTCCTTGCGCAGGCGGGTCGCCACGGCGATGGTGTCCTCGAAATCCGACCCCGGCAGGTAGGTGATGTAGATGGTCGCGCCCTTGCGCACGTGCTCGCGGAAGTCGGGGATCCTGGCCGCCGACCCGGGCGTGGTCTCGAGGGAGAAGCCGGCCATGAACCGGGCGATTTCGCGCCGCTCGTCCTGCCGGACTGCGAGTGCCGCACTCTTCACGTTCATTGCTCCCGGTAAGGTTGCGATGCGCCAGCGTGATGCTGTCGGGATCGATCCTAACTGATTGAAATGAAAAGAAGATATGTGCTGCGCTCATACCCGGTAAGCGATGCGCGATGGGGTGCGGCGAGGGCTGCCGGCGACGCATGGAGCCATTGCGCGGGGGGAATGCTTCATGCGCCGGCCGTGGCCGGCGCCGGCCATCCCTTCCAGCCGCTCACCGTGTCGAGCCGGTAGTTGCGCGTGTGGGTCGGCACGTCCCAGCGCAGGTACAGGTCCCCCATGAAGAAGTACAGCTTGCGGTTGGAATGCGCCGTGCTGCGCCCGGGCCAGTCGACGTACACGCCGGCGCGCGGGGCCAGCACCAGGCCGTCCTTCCAGTCCGCATCGATGCGCCGCGGGAATCCCGCTTCCTCGGTGGCCGATGCGCCGGGGCCCGGCGCCCACCGGGTGTACTCGTGGCCGCTGAAGCCGTAGACCACTTCCCTGCCGTCGGCGAGCTGGGCGCCGACCGGCGTGAAGTCGCCGGCGGCCAGGCGCCCCGGCAGCAGCGCCTGCACGGCGGGACGCACCGTCTCGCAGGCGCCCGCCGCGAGGTTCCACACCGTCGCATGGCCGTCGCCCTCGAAGAAGAAGTGGATCCGCGGGCCCCACGCGCGCACGTGCAGCGCGCCGCGCAGCCGGCGCCCCGGCGACGATTCGCGCAGGCCCGGCCAGGCCTCCCGCACCGGGCGCGGATAGCCCTCGCGCATCGTCTCGCGCGCCACATCCCAGCAGAAGAAGCGCTCGCCCTGGAAGAAGAAGAGCGTGCGGCCCGAGGCCCCGACATCGCGGTGCGGATCGTCCAGGCAGAGCGCGGCGTCGGGGGCCGCGCAGGCGCGCGAATCGCTCACGCCCGTCACGCCGCGGCCTGGCGCCCGGCGCCGCGGCGCGGCTCGGCGGCGCACGCGGCGAGGCGCGATTCGAGCTCGCGGCGGGCGGCCAGGTATTCGCCCGGCATGTTGACCGCGTCGCAGGCGACGAGCCGCCCGGCGCGGCGGTACACGAGCGCGAAGCGCGAGGCCGCACGGTCGCCGCGCTCGACGACCTCGTCGTAGTGCTCGGCGATGCCCGCCGACTGCAGGCGGCATTCGTACTGGTGCGACCAGAACCAGGGCACGCGCGCATACGCCGCGTCGCCGCCCGCCATGTTGGCCGCGGCCACACTCGCCTGGTCGACCGCGTTCTGCACGGACTCGAGGCGCACGCGCCGGCCTAGCAGGGCGCTGGGATGCCGCGTGCAATCGCCCGCCGCGTAGATCGCCGGATCGGCGGTGCGGCAACGCTCGTCCACGACGATGCCGTCGTCGCAGGGCAGGCCGGCGTCGCGGGCGAGCCCGTCGTTGGGCTGCGCCCCGATGCCCACCAGCACGATGTCGGCGCCCACGTCCGGGCCCCCGTCGATCGCCACCCGCACGCCGCCCTTGCACGGCTGCAGCGCGGCCACCCGCGCGCCGCAGCGCACCTCGACGCCGCGCGCGGCGTGCAGCGCGGTGAAGAAGTCGGAGATGCCCGGCGTGGTGACCCGCGCGAGGACGCGCTCGCCCAGCTCGAGCACGCTCACGCGCGCCCCCGCGGCTGCCGCCGTGGCGGCGCCTTCGAGGCCCACGTAGCCGCCCCCGACGATCGCCACCCGAACGCCGCGGCGCAGCCCGGCCCGCAGCCGGCGCGCGTCGTCGAGGCTGCGCAGGCAGTGCACCTGCGGCAAGTGCGCGCCCGGCACGGCCAGCGGGCGCGCTCGCGCGCCGGTGGCGAGGAGCAGCCGGTCGTAGGCGAGGCGCTCGCCGCCCGCCAGGTGCACGACGCCGGCGGCGCGGTCGATGCCCTCGACGCGCGTGCCCAGGCGCAGCTCGATCCCGTTGTCGGGATAGAACGCGTCGGGCCGCAGCGCGATGCGCTCCTCGGCCGCTGCGTCGGCGAGGACCTTCTTCGAAAGGGGCGGGCGCATGTACGGGGGATGCGCCTCGTCGCCGAGCAGCACGACGCGCCCCGCGAATCCGCCCTCGCGCAGGGTGTACGCCGCCTGGGCGCCGGCTTGCCCCGCGCCCACGATCACGATGGCCTGCCCGCGGGCGGGCGGGGACGTGCGGAGGAGCAGCGGTCTCGTCATCGTTCCCCAGCCGAAAATGCAATGAATATATCGGCACACTCTAGCAGCCGCCTTCCCGCGGCACGCGCCAGAAGGCATGTGACCCGGGCGGGGGAGCCATGCAATCCGGTCGCACCTCGCAACCTGCCGAAGGGGGGAGAATTTGCCCGGGTTCGCCCCCCGAATGCGCAAAGGAGCCGCGATGGCCACATACCAGGTGACTTACTGGCAGGAGATCCCGTCCCAGGTCGATGCCCGCGACGAGGGCGGCAAGGCCCACAAGGAGCTGCTAAGCCAGCGGTTCCAGGAGCTGATCGACATCATCGCGACCCGGCGCAAGCTCGACGCCTCCGACGACTACATCAACCAGTGGAACAAGGGCCAGAAGACCCCGCGCGAGGGCTCGGCGCTCGAGGTGGCCCGCGCGGTGGCCGCGGAGCTCGAGAACGACTACGAGAAGATCCGAGCCACGGCGCTCACGAAGTAGGGCCGTTGCAAAAAAGGCATGGGGCAGCTATATATTCACAATATATGATGTCCCCATGGACCTTCCGCTGGCCGATCGGCCGATCCCCCTGACGATGGCCGCGCTCGCCCCCGAAGCGCACGCCGCCGGGCGCGAGGCGCAGGCGACGCTGCTCGAGCTGGCGCCGGCGTCGGTGCCGGCCGATCGCGTGCTGCGGCTGCAGGGATACAAGGACCTCGCGCGCGTGCGTCCGGCCATCCGCCGCGCGGCCGCGGCCATGGCCGCGGCCGCCGGCGCGCTGAGCGCGCCGTGCGCCGCGTACCGCCCGGTGGCGATCCGGGAGCTGGGGGGCGACGTGCTGCGCCTGGACGGCGGCATCGAGCTGCACTGCCCGGTGTTCTCCCGCGCGCTCGACGGCTGCTCGGAGGTCGTGCCCTTCGTGCTCACGGTCGGCGCCGCGCTGAGCGGGCGCGTCGTCGAGCTCGCCGAGGCGGGCGACCTGCTCGAGGCGGTGCTGCTGGAATCGGCCGGCTGGCTTTGCATCGAGGACGCGACGCGCCAGTTCAAGTCCCACCTGCGCGCGAGCTGCCTCGCGCGCGGCCAGCGCATCACCTCGCGGCTCGGCCCCGGCTACAGCTACAAGATCGCCGGGGCCATGCGCATGTGGCCGCTCGAGGAGCAGGTGGGCCTCTTCGCGCTGCTCGGGCAGCCCGCGCGCCTTCCGGTCGCGCTCATGGCGAGCTGCGCGATGCAGCCGAAGATGTCGCGCTCCGGCATGTACGGCTCGGGCCCGCTCGCCACCCCGCAGGACGCAATCCCACCACAGGAGCGGATGCAATGACTATCGCAGGCGACGGGCTGGTGATCATCGGCGAGAACTTCAACGCCACGCGCAAGATCCGGATCACGAGCCCGAAGGTGGTGCAGCAGGACGGCAAGGTGGGGATCGGCTACACGGACCTCGACGGCAACAAGCGGGTGCTGGACGTGACGAGCATCGTGCCGCAGGAGCCGAACAAGCGCCAGGGCTTCCCGATCCCGCACATCGCCGAGGCGTGCCGGCAGAAGGACCTCAACTACATCCGCTGGGCGATCAAGAACCAGGAGCTGCACGGGGCGCACATCATCGACCTGTGCGTGGACGAGATGAGTGTCTACCCGGAGGAGCGCTTCGAGTGGATGGCGTGGCTGGTGCGCACGGCCCAGTCGATCACCGACGCGATCGTGGCGGTCGACTCCTCGGACCCGGCCACGATCCGCGCGGGGCTGGAGGCGCACGACGGCGGGCGAAGCCGCCCGGCGATCAACTCGGTCAACCTCGAGGCCGGGCGCCAGGTGCTGGTGGACATGGCCCGGGAGCGCAAGGCGATCCTCTTCGCCAACGCGAGCGGGCAGAACGGGATGCCGCAGAACGCCGAGGAGCGGGTGGGGCACCTGGAGGGGTGCATGGCGCTGATGGACGCGGGCGGCATCCCGATGGACGACCGCTACCTGGACCCGCTGGTGTTCCCGATCGGGGCGGGGCCGGACTTCGGGCGGCACTATCTGGACGCGGTACGCACGATCCGCAGCCGCTATCCCGAGGTGCACATCTTCGGCGGGCACAGCAACGTGTCCTTCGGACTGCCGGAGCGCAAGACGCTCAACTTCACCTTCGTGGCGCTGTCGGTGCTGGCCGGGTGCGACGCGCTGATGATCGACCCGATCATGAACCCGCCGCGCGCGTTCAACGACTTCATGTTCGCGGCCAACGCGCTCACCGGCCGCGACGAGTATTCCGTGAAGTACCTCAAGTACACCCGCGCGAACGCCGCCGCCGCGAAGAAGGCCGCGGCCGCCGCGGCCGCCGCCAGCACGCCCGCCGCCGTCGCGGCGGCGTGAGCCGACCCCCAGGAGGAATGCCGTGAAAGAACTTCTCCCGCGCGAGCGCTTCATCCGCACCCTGCGGCGCGAGCCGATCGACCGCGTCTCCACCCTCTACCGCATGAAGGCGGAGGCGAAGCAGAAGATCGCCCGCGTCTTCGGCATCGAGAACGCGGCCACCGGGCGCAAGCACGACCCCACGCTCGAGCTGCGGCTGGGCAACGACGCCATCATCTACCAGATCGGGATCAACGCCGACTTCTCCCACCGCCACATCGAGATCGGGGAGACCTGGTACAACCACTTCCACGTGGGCTACGGCAAGAGCGGCCTGGAGGGCCGCACCCCGGAGGAGGAGGCCGAATTCAAGAAGACCCAGGAGTTCTGGGGGCCGGCCAAGGTCGTGCCGGAGAACTTCCCCAAGGTCCATCCGATCAAGACGATGGAGGACCTCAGGAACTACCAGTGGCCCGATCCGGCCGACCCCGAGATGCTCGCCCCGATCAAGGACCTGTGCGAGCGCTACCAGAAGGAATACTTCATCATCGTGGATCTCTCGTCCACGCTGATCGAGGCCGCGTACGCCCACCTGGTCGGCACGCAGAACTTCTTCCTCTACATGCACGACGAGCCCGAGCTCATCAAGGGCGTGCTCGACGGGCTGACGGAGTACTACACCGAGCTCGGCAAGAACGCGATCGCGCTGGGCGTGGACATGATCCGCGTGGGCGACGACGTCGGCGCGCAGCAGTCGATGATGCTCTCGCCCAAGGCCTGGCGCGAGCACGCGAAGCCGCGCTTCAAGTACATGCTCGACCAGTTCCACAAGGCCAACCAGGACATCTTCGTGAAGTTCCACTCGTGCGGGGACTACTCGCCGATCCTGCCCGACGAGATCGAGCTCGGCGCCAACCTCTCGGGCCTCATGCAGCCCACCGGGGGGCTGAAGGACCAGGCCGCGATCAAGCAGAAGTACGGCAAGGACATCGTGCTCGCCGGCGGCTTCGACGTGCAGCGCATCCTGCCGCGCGGCCAGGTGGAGGACGTGCGCAAGGCGGTGCTCGAGGTGATGAAGAACCTGGCCCCGGGCGGCGGCTACATCTTCTCGCCCTCGCACTACATCATGGCCGACGTGCCGATCCAGAACATCATGGCGATGTTCGAGGCGCAGAAGGACTTCGGCGTCTACGGAAAGTACCCGCTCAACTGAGCCGGCCGCGAGCCGTCATCCAGGAGAAAACCGCATGTCCGACATGGAAGAGCCGGTGCTCAAGACGCCGGTCAACTGGGAGTCCCGGGCGCCGGCCGGCTGGGAATGGCAGACGCTGTGGGTCGCCGTCGAGGAGGGCGACCACAAGTACACCGACAAGCGCACCAGGGAGGCGATCGAGGCCGGGATCAACCCCCGGGTGATCCTGGACGACGGCCTCTTCCCCGGCTTCAACCTGCAGGGCGACCGGTTCACCGAGCAGCTGATCTTCATCCCGGAGATGCTGCTCACGGCGCGGGCGATGAAGGCGGGGCTCGCGCTGATCCGCCCCCTGCTCGCGGCCAACAAGGAGAAGCCGGTCGGCACCTTCGTGATGGGCACCGTGCTGGGCGACATGCACGACATCGGCCAGTCGATCGTGACCATCATGCTGGAGAACGCCGGGTTCAACGTGATCAACCTCGGCACCGACGTGCACCCCGACCGCTTCATCGCCACTGCCCTCGAGAACAAGGCGGACCTCGTCGGGTTCTCGGCGCTGCTCTCGACCACCGTCTACTACCAGAAGGTGACCATCGAGGAGTTCCAGAAGGCGGGGCACCGCGAAAAGGTGAAGATCCTGATCGGCGGGGCGCCCACCTCGCAGGAATGGGCCGACAGACTGCGGCGCCGACGGCTGGGGCAAGGACGCGGTCGAGGCGGTGCGCCTCGCCCTGCGGCTCGTGGGCGAGCAGCGGGCCGCCTGGGCCTGAGGCGCGTGGCGCGCGCGATCACGGTCACGTTCTCGCCGCCGGGCGGCGCCGGGCGCTCGATCGCCGCGCCCGCGGACGCGACCCTGCTCGACGCCGCGCGCCTGGCCGGCGTCGAGATGGACGCCACCTGCGGCGGGCGCGGGCGCTGCCGCAGCTGCCGCGTCAAGGTGACGAGCGGCGAGATCCCGCCGCCGACCGTCCAGGACACGCTCCAGCTCGGCCACGACGAGGTCCACGAGCGCTTCCGCCTCGCCTGCCAGACCCACCTCATCGCCGACTGCACGGTGGTCCCGATGCCGCCGAAGGCGGAATCGGGCTACCAGATCCTCTCGGGCGGCGCGGGGGTCGCCGGCGACGCGCGCCTGGGGCTGGACTCCGGCGTCGCGAAGCACCGCATCGACGCGAAGGCGCCGGTGAGCGAGCACCACCAGACCTCCGACGTGGAGGAGATCCTCGCCTGCCTGCCGCAGGGAACCGAGCGGCACCTGCCCCTCGAGGTGCTGCGCAAGGTGCCCGCGGCGCTGCGCAGGGACAAGGGGCGGCTCACCGTCACGACGTTCGGCGCGACCATCGTCGACGTGGAGCCGGGCGACACGACGGGGCGCGCGTACGGCATGGCCTTCGACATCGGCACGACCAGCATCGTGGGCGCGCTGATGGACCTCGGCACGGGCGAGCAGCTCGCCTCGGTCGGCGGCCTGAACCCCCAGGCCCAGTACGGCGGCGACCTCATGTCGCGCATCGCCTACGCGCAGTTCGACGAGGGCAAGCTGGTCACGCTGCGCGCGAAGGTGCTCGGCGCCATCAACGACTTCGTGAAGGAAGCGTGCGAGAAGGCCGGGGTGGCCGCGGCGAACGTGTACAAGATCGTCGTGGTGGGCAACACGTGCATGCACCACGTCTTCCTCGGCGTGGACGTGACCTACGTGGGGCTCGCGCCCTACGCGCCCGCGGTGCGCGACCTGCTCGTCTACCCCGCGCGCGAGCTGCCGCTCAAGGCCGCGCCCAACGCGATGGTGTGCCTGCTGCCGATCGTCGCCGGCTTCGTCGGCGCCGACACCATGGCCTGCGTGCTCGCCACGCGCATCTACGAAAGCGAGGACACGCGTGCGCTCGTCGATATCGGGACGAATGGCGAGGTGGTCATGGGATCCCGCCACGGGCTCTACGCCTGCTCCGCTCCGGCCGGGCCCGCCCTCGAGGGCGCCCAGATCCGCCACGGGATGCGGGGCGCCATCGGGGCCATCGAGAAGGTCGAGATCGGCGAGGACGTGACCTGCGAGGTGATCGGCGACGCGCCGGCCGTCGGCATCTGCGGCTCGGGGCTCATCGACGCCTGCGCGAAGATGCTCGACGCGCGCGTGATCGACGCCACGGGGCTGCTGCGCAAGGAGGGGGCCCCGGCGCTCGCCCCGGCCCTGCAGGAGCGCATCGTGAACGGGGAGGGCGGGCGGCAGTTCGTGCTGGTGCGCCGCGGCGAGGCCGGGCGCGACCACGACATCGGCATCACCCAGGCGGACATCCGCCAGCTGCAGCTCGCCAAGAGCGCGATCTTCTCGGGCATCGCGATGCTGCGCGACGTGATGGGCATCGCCGACGCGGACATCGGCGAGCTCATGCTCTGCGGCGGCTTCGGCAACTACATCAGCATCGCGAGCTCGGTGAAGATCCGGCTGCTGCCCGCGCTGCCCCTCGAGCGCATCACGTACATGGGCAACGCCGCGGCGATCGGCGCGCAGATGGCGCTGCTGTCCGAGACCGAGCGGCTGCGCGCCTTCGAGCTCGCGCAGCGCATCGAGCACGTCGCGCTCGCCGCCCGCCCCGAGTTCCAGGCGATCTTCGTCGACGGGATGAACTTCTCCGGCACGGCCTTCAGCGCCGAGGAGCGCCGCGGGGCGCCCCGGGCGAGCGGCGTGGCCGCGGCCGCGCGATAATCGCGCCCATGCAGGTGAACCTCCTCTTCGGCTTCCTCGGCTCGGGCAAGACGACCCTCGCCCGGCACCTGCTCGCCGAGCGCGCGCGCGACGTGAAGACGGCCGTCATCGTGAATGAGTTCGGCGAGGTGGGCGTCGACGGCGACATCCTGCGCGGCGACAACGTGGACGTGGTCGAGCTCAATTCCGGGTGCCTGTGCTGCACCCTGCGCGGCTCCCTCATGCTCGCCGTGGACGAGCTGCGCGAGAAGGCGAACGTCGGGCGCGTGATCGTCGAGGCCACGGGGGTGGCGCAGCCCGCGGAGCTCGTGGACACGCTCGCCGGCTCCACGGGACGCGCCGGGATGCAGATCGGCCCGCTCGTCACCGTCGTGGACGCCGCCAAGTTCCCGAAGCTCCTGTCGATGCTGGGCGACTTCTACGTCGACCAGGTCGAGAACGCCGACATCGTGCTCGTGAACAAGATCGACCTCGTCGACGAGGGGCAGCTCGCCGAGGTCGCGCGCCAGGTGCGCGAGGTGAACCCGGAAGCGGAGATCCTCTTTTCCGAGCAGGGCCGGGTGCGCCCGGCCGAGCTCTTCGAGCGGCGCGACCGGGGGGTGCTCGAGCGGGCGCTCGCCGCGGCCGGGACCGGCGCGGCCGGCGCCGCGGACGGCCGCGACCACGGTCATGGCCACGACCACGACCACGACCATCATCACGACCACCCGCACGACGCCGCCCACGCGCCCCACGACGGCGCCCCCGAGTCGTTCGTGCTGCGCGCGACGGGTGCGAGCCGCGCCGGGGCCGAGCGCTTCTTCGGCAGCCTCCCCGACACCGTGTGGCGCGCGAAGGGATTCGTGGAGCTGGACGGCCGGCCCTGCCTCGTGCAGTACGCCATGGGGCAGCTCGAGATCGCGCCCGCCGCGGCGGCGCCGGAGCAGGCGGTCGTCTTCATCGGCCGCGGCATGGACCGCTGCGCGATCGAGGCGCGCTTCGCGCTGATGGACCGGCCATGACGGTGGTCGCGCGCGGGCCGGACGGGCGGGCGGGACGGCGCGGGCCGCAACCCGCCTCCGGCGAGGCCGCGCCGCGCTCGCTCGCCGAGCACGCCTACCAGCTGCTCGTTCGCAAGATCACGCGCCTGGAGATCCCGCCCGGGTCGGTGCTCGTCGAGCGCGCGCTGATGGAGGAGTTCGGCATCGGCCGCACGCCGCTGCGCGAGGCGATGCAGCGCCTGGCCATCGAGCGGCTCGTCGACCACTCGCCGAACCGCGGGATGTTCGTGGCCGAGATCACGGCGACCGACGTGCAGCAGATCTACGAGTTCCGCTCGGTGCTCGACGGCTACGCCGCGGCGCTGGCGGCCGAGCGCGCCACGCCCGCGCAGGTGCGCGAGCTGGCGCTGCTGCACCGCAAGCTGCTGCGCGCCACCGAGGACGACGACGTGAACGAGTACGTCGCGCTCGACCGCCGGTTCTACCAGGTGCTCGGCGAGTCGGCGCACAACGCGCTCGTGGCCGACTCGATCCCGCGCATCTTCAACCTGCACCTGAGGCTGTGGTTCTTCATCTCCAACCGCCTGGGAGGCTGGCACTCGATCGCCGCCTCCCACCAGGAGATGACCCGCGACGTCGTGGCCGCGCTCGAGCGGCGCGACCCGGACAAGGCCCGCCGCGCGATGGAAGGCTACATCGCCCGGCGCCAGCAGGACATCCGCAAGATCCTCTGAAGACGGCGGGCGCGAGCCCTGCGCGCCCGGCATGCGGGGCGCGCCGCGCCGGCATGCCTCGGCACCGTGCCGGCTGCTACCATGCGGGCAGCTTCTGGTGCGCGGCCCGCGTCGAGCGGGTCGCGTTAAACGGGAAACAGGGACCGGACCCCCGGCAACCTGTGCTGCCCCCGCAACGGTAAGCGTGTGTGGATCGGTTCGTTGGCGCCCGCCCCGGGCGCCGGGCCACTGCGGCAGACGCCGCGGGAAGGTCGAGCCGCTCAGGACACGCCAGCCCGGATACCGGCCCGAAGCCAGGCGAAGCGGCCGCGGGAGGTGGCTGCGCTGTGCCGGCATGCCGGCCCGCGCGCACGACCTCTCCTGCCGTTTCAGGACTTCATCCTTGGCCCGCGGGGACGCCGGCCAGCGGGGGGGACGTGGAACGCTCGATCCGGAGGAAATACCCGGGCATCGCCCTGGCGGCGGCCCTGGCCGCGCACGCCGCGTGCGCACAGCAGGACGTGGGGGTGCCGGAAGGCGCCGAGACCGTCGTCACCGCCGCGCGGATGGCGCAGGCGGCGCCCGAGGCGCTGCGCGCGACCACCGTCATCACGCGGCGCGACATCGAGAACGCCGGACAGCTCACCCTGGGCGAGGTGCTGCAGCTCTACGGCGGCGTCGAGCTCGCGACCAACGGCGGGCCGGGCGGCGCCTCGGCGGTGTTCATCCGCGGCGCCAACAGCGCGCACTCGCTCGTCCTGGTCGACGGCATGCGGGTGCAGTCGGCCACCACGGGCACCACCGCCTTCGAGAACCTCCCGCTCGCCGAGATCGAGCGCATCGAGATCGTGCCCGGCCCCGTGAGCGGCCTGTACGGGTCCGACGCGATCGGCGGCGTGATCCAAATCTTCACGAAGGGCGCGCGGCATGCCCCGGCCCCCGCGCTCTCGGCGGGCGCCGGCAGCTACGGCACGCGCTCGCTCGCCGCGACGTGGGGCGGCGCGGCGGGGGACACGACGTTCGGGGTGTCCGCGGGATGGTCGCGCACCGACGGGTTCAGCGCGACCGGTCCCACGGTGCCCTTCGGCCAGTTCAATCCCGACGACGACGGCTACCGCAACGCGAACGCCTCGGCGAAGGTGGAGCACGCGTTCGGCCCGGGACAGGCGCTGGGCGCCTCGGCCCTCTACAGCCGCGGCGTGAGCCGCTTCGACAGCGGGCCGGACACCGATCCGCGCACCGAGCAGGCCCTCTCGAGCTACGCGATCCACAGCCGCAACCGGCTCGCCTCGCACTGGGAGAGCCTGCTGCGGGTGGGAACCAGCCGCGACGACAGCTCGACGCTCGACGCCGGTTACCCGGGCGAGTTCCGCACCGACCAGGACCAGGTGCTGTGGCAGCACACGGTGCGCCTCGACGCGACCTCCGTCGTGGCGGGCGTCGAATACCTGCGCGAGCGCGTCGCGACCTCGACCGACTATTCCGTGTCGCGCCGCACGATCCGCTCGGCCTTCGCCGGCATGATCGGCGAATACGGCAGCCATCGCGTCCAGCTCGACCTGCGCCGCGACGACAACTCCCAGTACGGCGCCCCGATCAGCGGCTCGGTCGCCTACGGCTACCGCATCACGCCGGAGGCGAAGGTGCGCGCGGCATACGGCAAGGCGTTCCACGCGCCGTCGTTCAACGACCTCTACTACCCGGGCTTCGGCAACCCGGCGCTGCGCCCGGAGACGGGGCGCAGCCGCGAGGTCGGCTTCGACTACGCGGCGGGGACGCGGCGGTTCGCCGCCACCTGGTTCGACAACCGCATCTCCGAACTCATCGTGTTCGCGTTCGATCCGGCGAGCCAGTCGTTCCTGCCGGTCAACGTCGCGCGCGCGCGCATCCGCGGCCTCGAGCTGTCGGCGAGCGCGCGCTGGCGGGGCACGCGCGTGAAGGCGATGCTCACCCTGCAGGATCCGGAATCGGAGGACACGGGGTCGATGCTCCAGCGCCGGGCGCGGCGGCACGGCAGCCTGGCGGCCGACCGCGCGTTCGGCCCCTGGACGCTGGGCGCGGAGCTTGTCGCGAGCGGCCCCCGCTTCGATTCGGCCGACGAGTCGCCCGACAGCCGGCTGCACGGCTATGCGGTGCTGAACCTCACCGTCGTGCGCCGGCTCACTCCGGCGTGGTCGGCGGAGCTGCGCTGGAACAATGTGGGCGACACCGCCTACGAGCGCGTGCGCGGCTACCACACGCCTGGAAGCAACGCCCTGCTCACCCTGCGCTGGAACCCGGTGTGAGCGCCGTCGCGCGAGGCTGGGCCCTGCCCGAGCGCGCGCGGCCGGCCGCGGCGGGCGCCGGGGCGGCGCCGCACTCGGGCGCGGAGCCGCGGCAAAGCGCGCCCGCGTGGGCCTTCGCGATCTCCATGGCGCTGCATCTGGCCGCGTTCGCCGCCCTCGGGCCGATCGCGCACGGCACGGCGCGGCACGGCGACGCGGCGCCGGCGCTCCTCCACGTCTTCCTCGTCCCGGCGCCCGCGGTACGGACCGCGTCCCCGCCGCGTGTTGCGCAGGAAAGCGCCGCCCGCGCCGTGGCGGCGGCAGCGCCGGCGCCCGCCCGGCCGCCGCGCGCGCCGCCGCGCGCCCCGGCGCCGCCCGCCGAGGCGCCGTCGCCGCGGCCGCGCACGGCGACGCCCGCCCCGCCGCCCGCCGCCGCACCGGATCCGCCATCCAGCGCGCAGGCCGCCAGTGCGGCGCCGAGCGCGGCTTCGGTGGCCGCGGCGTCGGCAGTGGCCGGATCCCGGGACGGCGGCATGCCCGCCAGTTCCTCCTCGCACCCGACGCCGTCGCGGACACCGGCCGCCACGGGCGCCGCCTACCGCGATGCGCCCGAGCCGGAATATCCCGAATCGGCCCGGGAAGACGAGATGGAAGGGCTGGTCGTGCTGCGCGTGCGCATCTCCGCGGAGGGCCGACCCCTCGAGATCGCGCTGCGGCGCTCGTCCGGGTACGGCGTGCTCGATCGCGCGGCGCTGCGTGCCGTGCGCCGGTGGACCTTCGTGGCGGCCACGCGGGGCGGCCGGCCCGTGGCGTCGTGGATGGATGTTCCCGTGCGGTTCCGGCTGCGCGGATGAGCGCCGCACCCCTCGGCGAGCGGCCCGCGGGCGGGGCGATGCCGGCCCCCGCGGCACGGAGGCGCGGGCCGGCCCTGCGCACGCTGCGCATCGCGGGGGCGCTCGCGGCCGCGGCCGCCGCGGCGATGGTGTACGCGCTTTGCGTGGGCAGCAGCGCGATCGCGCCGGGCCGGGTCGTGACGCTCCTCCTGCATCCCGACGGCAGCGCCGCTTCCGAGGTGATCCACGCGCTTCGCCTGCCGCGGGCGCTCGCGGCGTTCGCCACCGGCGGGCTGCTCGCCTGCTCCGGCGCGCTCATGCAGGTCCTCCTGCGCAACCCGCTCGCCGACCCGTACGTGCTCGGGCTTTCCGGCGGCTCCGCGGTGGGCGCGCTGATGGCCATGCTCGCGGGTCTCGGGGCCCTGCTCGTGAACCTCGCCGCGTTCGCCGGCGCGCTCGCCACCGTGGCGCTCGTGTTCGTGCTGGCCCGCGGCGACCTGGCGCGCATGCGCCGCGCCGCCGGCGACGCCACCCCGCGCATGCTGCTCACGGGCGTGATGCTCGGTTCGGCCGCCTCGGCGATCGTGGCGGTGATCCTGCTCGTCTCGCCCGAGGGCCGGCTGCGGGGAATGCTCTTCTGGCTGATGGGCGACCTCGGCGGCGCGGACACGTACGCCCCGGGCCTGGCCGCGCTGGCCGCCGTCGTGCTGCTCGTGCACCCGCTCGCACGCGACCTCAACGCCCTGCTGCGCGGCCCCGACGTCGCCCACGCGCTGGGCGTGCGGGTGCCGTTCGTGCGCCGCGCCGCCCTGCTCGCCGCCTCGCTCGCGGCCGCCGTCGCGGTGACGGCCGCGGGGGCCGTCGGATTCGTGGGCCTCGTGGTGCCGCACGCGCTGCGGCTCCTCCTCGGCAACGACCAGCGCGTGCTGCTGCCCGCGTGCGCGGTGGGCGGCGGCACGCTGCTGCTGCTCGCCGACACGGCCGCGCGCACCCTGTTCGCGCCCCAGCAGCTTCCGGTCGGCGTCGTCATGGTCGTGCTCGGCGTGCCGTGCTTCCTCGCGCTGCTGCTGCGCGGCGGGGGGCGGGCGTGAGCGCGGCGGGCGCGGCGCCGCTCGAGGTGGGCGGCCTCGAGGTGCGGATCGGCCGGCGCACTTTGGTGCGCGGGCTCACGATGCAGGCGCGCGGCGGCGAGGTCTGGTGCGTCGTGGGGGCCAACGGCGCCGGCAAGAGCACGTTCCTCGAGACGATCGTGGGGTTGCGCGGGCCGCACGGGGGCGCGATCCGGATCGCCGGCAGGCCCGCGCACGCGTGGACGCCGCGGGAGGCGGCGCGGCTGCGCGGCTACCTGCCGCAATCGCCGGGGGAGGCGTTCGGCGCGAGCGTGCTCGACGTGGTCCTGTCGGGACGCCATCCGCACCTGTCGCGCTGGGAATGGGAGGGGGCGGCCGAGCGGCGCCTCGCGCAGGCCGCCCTCGAGGCCGTCGGGCTTTCCGGGATGGGCGCGCGCGCCGTGGCCACGCTCTCCGGCGGCGAGCGCCAGCGCGCGGCGATCGCCGCGTTGCTCGTGCAGGAAACGCCCTTGCTGCTGCTCGACGAGCCCGTGGCGCACCTCGACCTGCACCACCAGGTCGCGATCCTGCGCCACCTCGGGATGCTCGCGCGGGAAGCGGGGCGCGCGGTGGTGTTCTCCGTGCACGACGTGAACCTCGCGGCGCGGTTCGCCACGCACGCGCTGCTGTTCCACGGCGACGGCGCGGTCGACGCGGGTCCCGCCGAGCGGGTGCTGAACGAGTCGTCGCTGTCGGCGGCGATGCGCTGCCGCATCGCCTGCGTCGCGGCGGGCGCGCACCGGCTCTTCGTGGCGGCATGAGGCTGCGCGCCCCGCGCCGCTCGCCCGCGAGGCATGCCCGGCGCGCCCTCACGGGGGCGCTGGCGGCCCTGGCCGCCGCCGTCGCGGGCGCGAGCGCGGCCGCCGCCCCGGTCGCGCGGGTCGACGACGGCGGGCGCGAAGTGCGCCTGCCGGGGCCCGCGCACCGCATCGTGAGCCTCGCGCCCCACGTGACGGAGACGCTCTATGAGGTCGGAGCGGGCGGATCGATCGTGGGCACCGTGGGGTCTTCCGACTATCCCGAGGCGGCGCGGAAGATTCCCCGCGTCGGCGACCACGGCACGCTCGACCTCGAGCGCATCGTCGCCCTGAAGCCGGACCTCATCGTCGGATGGCGCCACGGCAACTCCGAAGCGCAGCTCGCCCGCCTGCGTTCCCTCGGCATCCCGGTGTTCGAGAGCGAGCCCGGGTCGCTCGACGCCATCGCGTCGTCGCTGCTGCGCCTGGGGCAGCTCGCCGGCATGCGCGATGCCGCCGAGCGCGCCGCCGCCCGGTACACCGCGCGGCTCGCGCGGCTGCGGCGCGAATACGCGGGGCGAGCGCCCGTGCGCGTGTTCTACGAGGTGTGGGCGCGGCCGCTCCTCACCGTGAACGGCGCGCAGATCATCAGCGACGCGATCCGGTCGTGCGGCGGGCGCAACGTCTTCGCCGCGGCGCCGCTGCTCGTTCCGGCGATCGACGCCGAGGCGGTGGTGGCCGCCGATCCCGACGTCATCGTCGCCTCCGCCGACCCGGCGGATGCGCCCGGGCGCCTCGCCGGCTGGCGCCGGCTGCGCGGCCTGCGCGCCAGCGCGGCGGGCAACCTCGTCGTGCTGCGCACGGTCACCCTGGGACGGCAATCGCCGCGTATCCTCGACGGCGTGGCGCTGCTCTGCCGGGCGCTCGAGGCCGTGCGCCGGAGGCGCCGATGAAGCGCGAAGCGCGCAAGCCGCCGGCGATCCTGCGCGGCACGATGATGGTGCAGGGCACGACCTCCGACGCGGGCAAGAGCACGCTCGTGGCCGGCTTCTGCCGCATCCTGCACCGCGAGGGCGTGCGCGTGGCGCCATTCAAGCCCCAGAACATGGCGCTCAACAGCGCCGTCACCGTCGACGGGGGGGAGATCGGCCGCGCCCAGGCGCTCCAGGCCCAGGCCGCGGGCATCGAGGCGTGCGCGGACATGAACCCGGTGCTGATCAAGCCCACCTCGGACACGCGCGGCCAGGTGGTGATCCAGGGCCGGGTGCGCGCCGACATGGACGCGCGCCAGTTCCACGCGTACAAGGCCGTCGCGATGGGCGCGGTGATGGAGTCGTACGGGCGCCTGCGCGCCGCCCACGACGTGGTCGTCGTCGAGGGCGCGGGCAGCCCCGCGGAGGTGAACCTGCGCGACAACGACATCGCGAACATGGGCTTCGCCACGGCGGCCGGCTGCCGGGTGCTCATCGTCGCCGACATCGACCGCGGCGGCGTCTTCGCCCACCTGCTCGGCACGCTCGAGTGCCTGTCGCGCGACGAGCGCGACCGCGTGGCCGGATTCGTGATCAACCGCTTCCGCGGCGACCTCGGGCTGCTCGAGCCGGGCATCGCCTGGCTGCAGGAGCGCACGGCCAAGCCGGTGTTCGGCGTCGTGCCGTATCTGCACGGCCTGCACCTCGACGCCGAGGATGCGATCCAGACCGCGCAGGACGGCGGCGGGCCGGGGGAGCGGCTGCGCGTCGCCGTCGCCGTGGTTCCGCGCATCAGCAACCACACCGACTTCGACGCGCTGCGCGCCCACCCGCAGGTCGACCTCGCGTTCGTGGGCCCCGGCATGCCCGTCCCGGCCGCGGACCTTCTCGTGCTCCCCGGGAGCAAGAGCGTGCAGGCGGACCTCGGGTGGCTGCGCGAGCAGGGCTGGGAGCCGGCGATCCGCCGCCACCTGCGCTACGGGGGCAAGCTTCTCGGCGTGTGCGGCGGCATGCAGATGCTCGGCACCGCCCTGCACGACCCGGAAGGGCTGGAAGGGCCGCCCGGCAGCATCGCCGGCCTCGGCCTGCTCGACTACGAGACGACGCTGCAGCCGCAAAAGCGCCTCGCGCGGGTGGCGGGGACGCTGCGCATCGCGGGCACCGCCGCGTTCCGCGGCTACGAGATCCACATGGGGACGACGCGCGGGCCGGCCCTGTCGCGCCCCGCCGCCGAGATCGGGGGGCGGGCCGAGGGCGCGCTGTCGGCCGACGGACAGATCCTCGCGACCCACGTGCACGGCCTGCTCGACGAGCCGGCGGCGTGCGCGGCGGTCCTCGCGTGGGCCGGGCTCGACCGGCCGCAGCCCCTCGACTACCGGGCGCTGCGCGAACACAGCATCGACCGGCTCGCCGACGCGATGGCCGGCCACCTCGACCTGGGCGCGCTCTTCGGGCGCATGCTGCAGCCGGCACGCGTGGGCGCGCCGGCGCGCTAGGCCCGTCCATGCCCGCCCCAGCCATGCGGTGGCCGCGGGTGGGGGGCGCGGCAAAGGCAGAACACGGCCGCCCCGGCGGATGACATTATCGCAATCATGAAAATGACCGACGCCGTGGCGGTGCTCGACGCCCTCGCCCAGGAAACGCGGCTCGCGATCTTCCGCTACCTCATCCGCTTCGGCGCCCAGGGGCTGAGCGCCGGGCGCATCGGGGAGCACCTCGATCTGCACGCGGCCACGCTCTCGTTCCATTTGAACGCGCTGCGCCAGGCGGGGCTCGTGGTGTCGCGCCGCGAGAGCCGCTCGATCATCTACAGCGCGCACATCGCGCGGATGAACGGCCTCGTCGCGTACCTCATGGAGAACTGCTGCCAGGGCGAGGCGGCGCCCGCGGCGGCGCGACGCGAACCGCATTCCGCCTACTGACCCCTCCGCGGCCCGGCCGCCCATCCGTCACCCAGGAGCACCGCCATGAAGACCCTCGACGTCTACGATCCCGCCCAGTGTTGCGCTACCGGGGCGTGCAGCCCCGATGCGGACGACGAGCTCGCGCAGTTCGCCTCGTCCCTGGAGGCGCTCAAGCAGCAGGGCGTGGCCGTGTCCCGCTACAACCTGGGACACCAGCCCGGCGCGTTCGTCCAGAACGCCGCGGTCAAGGGCACGATCGACCAGGAAGGCATCGGCTGCCTGCCGCTCGTCATCGCCGACGGCGCCGTCGTGAGCAAGGGCCGCTATCCGACGCGCGAGGAGCTCGGCGTGGCCCCGGCGGCGAAGGCCGCCGCGTCGGCGTGCTGCGCGCCGGCCGCCTCCACTGCCGCCCCCGCCGCGCTCACCGCGGGCGCCGGCAACAAGCGCTGCTGCGGATGAGGAAGGACACCATGAGAGTGCTCGAGCGGCCGACCCGCAACCTCTTCTTCACGGGCAAGGGCGGCGTGGGCAAGACCTCGACGTCCTGCGCGGTCGCCGTCGCGCTGGCCGACCGCGGCAAGTCGGTGCTGCTCGTGAGCACCGACCCGGCCTCCAACCTCGACGAGGTCTTCGGCACCGCCCTCGGCAGCAGGCCGCTCGCGCTGCCGCAGGTTCCCGGCCTGCACGCGATGAACGTGGATCCGGAGGCGGCCGCCGCGGCCTATCGCGAGCGCGTGCTCGGTCCCTACCGCGACCTGCTGCCGGCCGACGCGGTGGCGAGCATCGAGGAGCAGCTCGCGGGTGCCTGCACCGTGGAGATCGCGGCGTTCGACGAGTTCGCCAAGCTGATCGGCGACCGGGACGTGGCCGCACGCTACGACCACATCGTCTTCGACACCGCGCCCACGGGCCACACGCTGCGCCTGCTGGCACTTCCCGCGGCCTGGACCGGCTTCTTCGGCAGCAGCGTGGCGGGGACCTCCTGCGTGGGGCCGCTCGAGGGCATGGCCGCGCAGCGCGAGGTCTACGCGGCGGCGGTGGCGACGCTCTCGGATCCGGCCATCACCACGATGACCCTCGTGAGCCGCGCCGAGCGCTCGTCGCTCGAGGAGGCCGAGCGCACGAGCGAGGAGCTGGCGGAGCTGGGCGTGCGCAACCAGGTGCTGGTGCTGAACGGCGTCTTCCAGCCGGCGGGCACCGGCGACCCGGTCGCCTCGGCGATGCAGCAGCTCCAGCAGGCGGCGATCGCGGCGATGCCGCCGCAGCTCGCGGCGCTCGAGCGCTGGACGATCGCGCTCAAGGCGCGGCAGGTGGTGGGCGTCGAGTCGCTGCGCGCGTTCTTCGCGCCGGACGCCGCGGCCGACGAGGCCGTGCACGCGCCGCTCCCGCTGCCCGAGCTGGGCGATTTCGACGCCCTGCTCGAGCAGCTCGCCGCCGACGGCCGCGGCCTGGTGATGACGATGGGCAAGGGCGGGGTCGGCAAGACGACGGTCGCCGCCCGCGTGGCGCTGGCGCTCGCCCGCCGCGGATTCCCCGTCCACCTCACCACGACGGACCCCGCTTCGCACGTCGTGGGCGCGGTGGGCCAGGTGCCGGCCAACCTCACCATCGGCGAGATCAACCCGCAGCTCGAGGTCGAGCGCTACCGGGCCGAGGTGATGGCCACCACCGGCGCCAAGCTCGACGCCAACGGGCGGGCGCTCTTGGAAGAGGACCTGAGCTCGCCGTGCACCGAGGAGATCGCCGTCTTCCAGGCCTTCGCCCGCGCGGTGGAGCAGGCGGTGGACCGCTTCGTGGTGGTCGATACCGCCCCGACGGGCCACACCATCCTGCTGCTCGACGCCGCGCAGGCGTACCACCGGGAAGTGATGCGCCAGGCCAAGAGCGTGAACGAATCCGTGCGCAAGCTGCTGCCGCGCCTTCGCGATCCCGCCTTCACCCGCATCCTGCTGTGCACGCTGGCGGAAGCCACCCCGGTGCACGAGGCCGCGGCGCTGCAGTCGGACCTGCGGCGGGCGGGCATCGAGCCGTACGCCTGGATCGTCAACCAGAGCCTCGCGCCGCTCGCGCTCTCGGACCCGCTGCTGCGCGCGCGCAGCGCCCAGGAAGGCCGCTACATCTCGGAGGTGGCCACCGAGCACGCGGCCCGATCCTTCATCGTGGCGTGGGACCCGCGAATCGCCGGCGCGGGGCAGCCCGCCCCCGCGAAACTGCGGCAGACCGCCTGAGCCGTGCGATGCGGCCGGGGTCGCCATGTGCGGCCCGCATGGCCGCCATGCCGGGCGCCTTGTTGACGCATGCGCCCGGCGCGCTATGGTTCGGTATGAATCGGGGCGCGCAGGCGCGCGCCGGGCGTCGGAGGCGCCAGGCATGAACACGATCGGGGCCGCGGTGAAGGGGCAGGCGGAAATCATCGACGGCAAGGCGGTCGCCGCGGAGATCCGCGAGCAGGTGGCCGAAGCGGTGCGCCGCCTCCAGAGCGAGCACGGGATCACCCCCGGGCTCGCCGTCGTGCTCGTCGGCGACGACCCGGCGAGCCAGGTCTACGTGCGCAACAAGGGCCGGCAGGCGGGCGAGGCCGGCATGAATTCCTTCATCCACCGGCTGCCGGCCGGCGCGACGCAGGAGCAGCTCGTCGCCCTCGTGGCCGGGCTCAATGCCGACCCGTCGGTCAACGGCATCCTGGTGCAGCTCCCGCTGCCGCCCCACATCGACGAGGCGGCGATCCTGCAGGTGCTCGACCCGGACAAGGACGTCGACGGGTTCCATCCGCTCAACGTGGGCGCGCTCGCCTCGGGGCGCGACTGCCTGGTGCCGTGCACGCCGCTCGGCTGCGTGGCACTGCTCAAGCGCACGCTGGGCGTGCTCGCCGGCTCCCGGGCGCTCGTCGTGGGCCGGTCGAACATCGTCGGCAAGCCGCTCGCCCAGCTGCTCCTGCGGGAGGACTGCACCGTGACGATCGCCCACTCGCGCACGCGCAAGCTCGAGGAGGAGTGCGCCCGCGCCGACATCCTGGTCGCCGCCGTCGGGCGGCCGCGCATGGTGAAGGGCGAGTGGATCAAGCGGGGAGCCACGGTGATCGACGTGGGGATCAACCGCGTGGAAGGGCCGGAGGGCAAGCCGGTGCTGGTGGGCGACGTCGACTTCGAGAGCGCCTCGAAGGTCGCCGGCGCGATCACGCCCGTTCCCGGCGGCGTGGGACCGATGACCATCGCCTGCCTGCTGCGAAACACGCTGGAGGCGACCTGCCGCCAGCGCGGCCTCGACTAGGCCGATGCCGCGCGCTCGCCGCGCCGCGCGCTGCCCCGGGCGGCGGCCCGCCCCGCGGTGAAGCTCTCGGAGCTGCCCGCCCGGGCCCTTCCCGAGGCGCTGCGCCCGGCGCCGGTCACGATCTTCGTGCGCGAGCTCGCCGTGCGCACCGTGATCGGCGTGCACGAGCACGAGCGCATCGCGCCCCGCACCCTGTACGTGGACGTCGACATCGAGCTGCGGTCCAACCCCGGCGGGCGCAGCGACGACCTGCGCGACACGGTGGACTACGCCGCGGTGGTCGATCTCGTGCGCGCATCGCTCGAGGACCGGCGCTACTTCCTGCTGGAGAGCGCATCGGAGCTCGTGGCGCAGCGCATCCTCGAGGCGTTCGGCGCCGCCCGGGTGCGGGTGCGCGTCGCGAAGGAGGGCGTGCTCGAGGGTGTCGGCCGGGTGGGCGTCGAGGTCTCGCGGGAGGCCGCGGCGTGACGGCGCGGATCATCGACGGGCGGGCGGTGGCGCGCGACATCCGCGCGAAGCTCGCGGTGCAGGTGCGCGAGCTCGCCTCGCGCGGCATCACCCCGGGCCTTGCCGTGGTGATGGCGGGCGAGGACTCGGCCTCCGCGGTCTACGTGCGCAACAAGGCCAACGCATGCCGCGAGATCGGCATGCACTCCGAGCTGCACGTGTTTCCCGGCGCGAGCCCGCAGTCCGAGGTGCTGGGCCGCATCCGCGCGCTCAACGCCGACCCGGCGATTCACGGCGTCATCGTGCAGCTGCCGCTGCCCCCGGCCTTCGACATGCGGCGCATCGTCGAGTCCGTGGCGCAGGAAAAGGACGTGGACGGCTTCCACCTCTACAACGTGGGCAGCCTGGTCATCGGCGACACGATCTTCCCGCCGTGCACGCCCTACGGGGTCCAGTGCCTGCTCGAGCACGAGGGAATCCGCGTGGAGGGACAGAACGTGGTGGTCGTCGGGGCGAGCAACATCGTGGGCAAGCCGATGGCCATGATGCTGCTGCGCAACGAGGCGACCGTGTCGATCTGCCACCTGAAGACGCGCGACCTCGCGCAGTACACCATCCTCGCCGACGTGCTCGTCGTGGCCGCCGGCCGGCCCGGCCTCATCCTGCCGCAGATGGTGAAGACCGGGGCGGTGGTGATCGACGTCGGCATCAACCGCCTGCCCGACGGCCGGCTCGTGGGCGACGTCGACTTCGAGGGCGTGCGCCGCAAGGCGTCGTACATCACCCCGGTGCCCGGCGGCGTGGGGCCCATGACGGTGACGATGCTGCTGCATAACACCGTCCAGGCGGCCGCCCGGCAGGCCGCCGGCCTGCCGTCCAGCGCCCCCGCGCTCGCCTGAGGCGCGGCTTGGGCGACAGCGTCCGGTTCCTGGGATCGGGCGACTCCTTCGGCAGCGGGGGGCGCTTCCAGACCTGCATCCTGGTGTCGGTCGCGGGCCGCCGCTTCCTGCTCGACTGCGGCGCCTCGTCGCTCGTCGCGATGCGCGCCCAGGGCGTGGACCCGAACACGATCGACGCGGTGCTCCTCACCCACATGCACGGCGACCACTGCGCGGGGGTGCCGTTCCTGCTGCTCGACGCGATGCTCGGAAGCAAGCGCCAGCGCCCGCTCGTCGTCGCCGGGCCGGCGGGCACGCGTTCGGCGATGGAGGCGCTGCGCGAGGCGCTCTTCCCGGGAAGCGGCGTCATGCGCCCGAAGTTCCCCTACGAGTACCTGGAGCTTCCCGCCGGCATGCCGAGCGCGGTGGCCGGAGCGGCCGTGACGCCGTATCCCGCGCTGCACACGCCGGAGACGAGCCCCACGATGCTGCGGCTCGAGTGCGGCGGCAAGGTCGTGACGTATACCGGCGACACCGACTGGACCGAGTCCATCGTGGCCGCCGCGCAGGGCGCGGACCTGCTGGTCGCCGAGTGCTACTTCTACGACAAGCCGATCCGGATGCACATGAACTACGCGACGCTCAAGGCGAACCTGCCGAGCGTGGGGGCGAAGGCCGTCGTGCTCACGCACATGTCCGAGGACATGCTGCGGCACGCGCCCGAAGTCCCCGAGCGTTGCGCGAGCGACGGGCTCGAGATCGCGATCTGACACAATGGCGCCCATGACCGCCCGGGCGCATTCCCTGCCGGCGAGCCGCTCCACGCTGGCGACCATCGTCGTGGCCGAGCTTTTCGGCACCTCGCTCTGGTTCAGCGCCAATGCCGCCTTCGACGGCCTCGTGCGCGCCTGGGCGCTCGCGCCCCACGACGTCGGCCTGCTCACCATCGCGGTGCAGGCGGGCTTCATCGCGGGCACCCTCGCCTTTTCCCTCTCCGGACTCGCGGACCGCTACGCCGCGAGCCGCCTATTCGCGGCCTGCGCGGTGGCGGGCGCGGCGTGCAACGCGGCCTTCGCCTTCCTCGCCGGCGGGATCGGCCAGGCGGCGGTGCTGCGCTTCGCCACCGGCTTCGCCCTCGCGGGCGTCTATCCGCTCGGGATGAAGCTCGTGGTGAGCTGGGAGCCGCAGCGCGCGGGCGAGGCGCTGTCCTGGCTCGTGGGCATGCTCGTGCTGGGCACGGCGCTGCCGCACGGCATCCGGGCGCTGGGCGCCGCGTGGCCGTGGCAGTGGGTCGTGGCCGCCGCCTCGCTGCTCGCGCTCGTCGCGGCCGGGATGGTGCACGTGCTCGGCGACGGCCCGCATCTGCCCCAGGGGCGCAAGGGGGGGCTGGAATGGCGATCGGTGATCCGCCTCGCGCGGATCCCCCAGTTCCGGGAAGCGGCCCTCGGCTACTTCGGCCACATGTGGGAGCTCTACGCGCTCTGGACAATCGCGCCGTGGCTGCTCGCGAGCGCGCTCGCGCCGGGCGGCGGCGCGAGCGCGGCCCGGGTGGCCACCTGGTCCTTCGCGATGATCGGCGTCGGCGCCGCGGGATGCATCGCCGGCGGGCGGCTCAGCCGGCGCTGGGGCAGCGCGCGCGTGGCGGTGGCGGCCCTCGCCGGCTCCGCGCTTTGCGGCATCGCGTATCCGTTCGTCGCACCCGTGCCCGCCGCGGCGCTCGCGCTGCTGCTCGTCTGGGGCGTGGCCGTGGTGGCCGACTCCCCGCAGTTCTCGGCGTTGTCGGCGCGCGCGTGCCCGCCGGCGCTCGTCGGCAGCGGGCTCGCGATCCAGAACAGCGTGGGCTTCGGCATCACGCTCGTTTCCATCCAGCTCGCGGCCGGCGAATACTCGGCCTGGGGCGCGTGGACGGCGTGGGTGCTGGTCCCCGGTCCCCTGCTCGGACTGGTGGCGATGTGGCCGCTCGCGCGCCGGAGGGCGTGAGCGTGCCGACGGCGCTCGTCGTAGGCGTCGGCGCCGAGCGCGGGCTCGGGGCGGCGCTGTGCCGCAGGTTCGCCGCCGCGGGCCACCACGCGATCGCGGCCGGGCGCACCGAGGCGAAGCTCGCGAAGGTGGTGGAGGCGATCCGCGCGGCCGGGGGCAGCGCCGAGGCGGTCGTGTGCGACGCGACGGTCGAGGCGGACGTCGTGCGGCTCTTCGACCGGGCGATGGCGCCGGGCGCGGGCCGGGAGCCGGCGGATCTCGTCGTCTTCAACGCGGGCCACAACGCGCGCCTCGA
The DNA here is from genome assembly GCA_963741815.1 of uncultured beta proteobacterium. GTDB lineage: Bacteria > Pseudomonadota > Gammaproteobacteria > Burkholderiales > Usitatibacteraceae > Usitatibacter. The sequence continues at coordinate 216,936 of CAVUJI010000001.1, read as the reverse complement.
TTTCCGGCAGCTCACCGCCGGGCAGTTCGAGGCGTTCTGGCGCGTGGGCTGCTTCGCCGGGTTCCTCGTCGGACGCGAGGCCGCGCGCCGGCTCGTGCCGCTCGGCCGCGGCACCGTCGTCTTCACGGGCGCCTCCGCGAGCCTTCGGGGGCGCCCGGGCTTCGCGCAGTTCGCCGCGGCGAAGGCGGGGCTGCGCGCCGTCGCGCAGAGCATGGCGCGCGAGTACGGGCCGATGGGCGTGCACGTCGCGCACGTGGTGATCGACGGCGGGATCGACGGCGATCGCCTGCGCTCGCGCTTCCCGCAGGTCGCGGCCGAGCGCGGCGAGGGCGGCCTGCTCGACCCGGACGCGATCGCCGAGGCGTACTGGCAGCTCCATCGCCAGCCGCGGTCGGCGTGGACCCACGAGCTCGACCTGCGGCCCTTCAAGGAGACGTTCTAGTCCCGCTTCTCCGGCGCCGGAGCGCGCGGCCCCCCCTTTGTTGCCTGCAAGGTCCGGCGAGGCGCGCATCAGCCGATCGAACTACGCGCACGCCCCGAGCGGCCCGAACGCTTCCCCCGCTTGACGGATCAATAGGGAATCCGGAGGAGATCCCCATGGCCATCGTCTATCGCTACGATTACCTGGACCGCCAGTTGATGCGCGAGCGGCGCTCGGAGGACTACGCCACGGCCGACGCGGTCGACCGCCTCGGCGGGCGCGTCGTGGTCGACACCCGCCGGGAGATCGACGACGCGAAGGTGGACGCGTGGGGCCTGGTACGCCCGCAGGACATGGCCGATTCGCGCCCGGCGCCGATGCCGGCGCCCGAGCCCCGCCAACCCGCCGACCGCTCGGCCCACGAGGCGAGGCCCGCCGACGTGGTGCACGACGAGATCGACATCCGCAACCCGGACCAGGTGCGCGACTGGACGCTCTCGCTCGGCGTGTCCACGGCCGCGCTGGAAGACGCGGTGCGCGCGGTGGGCCCGAGGATCGAGCAGGTTCGCGCATACCTCGGCAACATCCAGACCTGAGGGCCGTTCCGACCCCGATGCGCCGTTGCCCGGAACGAACGGCTCAGCGCTTCAACGTGGCCCGGGCCTCGAGGTGCTCCGCCGGCCGGTCGAGGGCGAACACGTCCGCCGCGAGCGAGAGCGCGAGCGCTCCTCCCGGGCCGAGCGTGACGCTGCCGTTCCAGCGCCGGTTGAACGCCGCATAGGCGCAATCGCGCAGGCGCACGTCGAGGTCGTACGCCTTCGGCGCGAGCCCCGGGACGATGACCCCGGAGAACCGGCAGCCGTTCGCGTCCGACGCTTCCACCTGCCCGTCGTCGGTGATCTCGAGGGAGAGCTTGCCGGCCGTGCGCGATGCCGGCACCCCCTTCGAGGCGAACCGGGCGGGGCCGGTCCAGGTGCCCAGCACGGGGCCGAGGTCCTGGGCGAGGGCGGGGAGGGAGAAGGCGGCGAGGAGGAGGGCGGCGGCGGCCGCGAGCGCATCAATGGGCGCGGGCAAGCAGGCGGTCGAGAAGGTGCGCGATTCTCTCGGACGCGGGACGATACTTTTCCAGCCGGTTTGCCCCGAACCGCTCGTCGTAGCTCGCCTTGCCGATGAGGTCCTTGCCGTCATGCACGTGCATCGCCGCGAAGTGGAGGTACATCTTCAGGTCGTAGCGCCAGCCGGCCCGGTGGAGCATGCGATAGCGGCACTCGGACGGCGCTACGTCATGATAAACGAGCGTGCGCAGGTGCCGGGCCTGCGGGTCGGTGCGAAGCCCGGCCGCCCGACGCGGCTGCTATGATCGAGCGCGGTGGCTCATGTTGCGAGCCTGCCCTTCGAGAAGATGGACCGCACGGAACGGTTCTACAAGATCGACCAGATGCTCCAGTCGCGGGGCCGCGTGAAGGTGCGCGAGTTCCTGGACGAGCTCGGCGTGTCGTTGGCCACCTTCAAGCGCGACCTCGAGTACATGCGGGAGCGGCTGAACGCGCCCATCGTGTGGGACCGCGACGCGGGCGCCTACCGCTTCGAGGAGGCGCGCGGGGGCAAGGGGCCGAAGTACGAGCTGCCGGGCCTGTGGTTCAGCCCGAGCGAGGCATTGGCGCTGCTGACACTCGAGCACCTCGTCGAGGGCATGGAGCCGGGGCTGCTCGGCGCGCACGTGAAGCCGCTCAAGGCGCGCCTGGCGGCGTTGCTCACGACGGGCGAGCACTCGCTCGACGAGGTCCGCAAGCGCATCCGCGTGATTGCCTTCGGCGCGCGCCGCCACGAGCCGAAGCACTTCGAGCTCGTCGCCGCCGCGGTCCTCGGCCGCGACCGGGTGAGGATCCTCTACTGGAATCGCACGAGGGACGAGACCACCACGCGCGAGATCTCGCCGCAGCGCCTCGTGCATTACCGCAACAACTGGTACCTCGATGCCTGGGACCATCTGCGCAACGCCCTGCGCACCTTCGGGCTCGACGCCGTGCGGGGCGTCGAGATGGTGCCGCGCAAGGCGCGGGAGGTGCCCGACGCGCACCTCGACGCGGTGCTGGCGAGCGGGTACGGGATCTTCTCGGGCACGAAGGTGCAGTGGGCCAGGCTGCGGTTCACCGCACAGGCGGCGCGGTATGTGGCGATGGAGGAGTGGCACCCGAAGCAGCGTGCGAGCCGGGAGCAGGACGGCAGCTACGTGCTCGAGGTGCCGTTCAGCGCCCAGGACGAGCTCGCGATGGATATCCTCCGGTACGGCGGGGATGTCGAGGTGCTGGCGCCCGCATCCCTGAGAAACGAGGTCGCCCGGCGCGTGCGGGAGGCCGCCGCGCGCTACGCGCGATGAGCGCCGGCGCACCGCGCGCCGTGCGCGCGGATGCGGGCGGGTGCAAAATGGAATCGACCGCACCCCCGAGGATCCCCGCCATGGCCATCGCATCCCCACCCAAGTCCGGTTCCGCCTCCACCCTGCAGCGCCGCCTGATGCTGATCGACGGCCAGCGCGTCGCGAGCGGGGACGGGCGCTTCCTGGAGATCCGCAACCCCGCCAACCGCAAGGCCTTCGCGGAAGTCCCGCGCGCCGGCGCCGAGGACGTGGACGTCGCCGTGACGGCGGCGGCGAAGGCCTTCGAGAGCTGGAAGTGCGTCGCCCCGCGCGACCGGGGCCGGATGCTCATGCGCATCGCGGACGCGATGGACGGGCAGCGCGAGGACCTCGCGCGCCTCATCGCGCAGGAGACCGGCAACGCGCTGCGCACCCAGGCGCGCCCCGAGGCGATCAACGCCGCGGACATCTTCCGCTACTTCGGCGGCCTCGCGAGCGAGATGAAGGGCGAGACGATCCCGCTGGGCGAGAACATGCTCTGCTACAACCGGCGGGAGCCGATCGGCGTCGTGGGCGCGATCATCCCGTGGAACGCGCCGGTGCTCCTGGGCGCGATGAAGATCGCGATGTCGGTGGCGGCCGGCAACACGCTGGTGCTCAAGGCCGCGGAAGACGCCCCGCTCGGCGTGCTGCGGATGGCGGAGATGTGCGCCGAGGTGCTGCCCGCCGGGGTGCTGAACGTGCTGACCGGCTACGGCGAGGAGTGCGGTGCCGCGCTGATCCGCCACGCGGCGGTGCGCAAGCTCTCGTTCACCGGCTCGACCGAGGTGGGCAAGCTCGTGATGCACGCGGCCGCGGAGCGCATCGTCCCGGTGTCCCTCGAGCTGGGCGGCAAGAGCCCGTGCATCGTCTTCCCCGACGCGAACGACGAGCGCACCGTCGACGGCGTGATCACCGGCATGCGCTTCACGCGCCAGGGGCAATCCTGCACCGCGGGCTCGCGGCTCTTCCTGCACCGGTCGATCTACGAGGACTTCCTCGGCAAGCTCGCGGCGAAGCTCAAGCAGCTCAGGCTCGGCGACCCGCTCGACGAAGCGACCGACATGGGCACGATCATCAACGAGAAGCAGTTCCGGCGCGTGTGCGGCTACATCGAGGAGGGCATCGCGCAGCGCGAGGGCCGGGTCGTGCTGGGCGGCATGCCGCCGAAGGAGGGGCCGCTCGCCGAGGGCTGGTTCGTCGAGCCCACCGTTTTCGCCGGCGCGCGCAACGACTGGCGGCTCGCGCGCGAGGAGATCTTCGGCCCCGTCATGGTCGCCATCGCCTGGGACGACGAGGACGAGGCGATCCGCATGGCCAACGACAGCCACTACGGCCTCGCCGCCTTCGTCTGGACGCACGACATCGGCCGGGCCCTGCGCACGGCGCACGCGATCGAGTCGGGCTGGGTGCAGGTGAACCAGGGCAGCGGCCAGTTCCTCGGCCAGTCCTACGGCGGGATCAAGCAGAGCGGGATCGGGCGCGAGTTCTCCCTCGAGGGGATGATCGACGGATTCACGCACCGCAAGAGCGTAACGGTCAATCTGGCGTACTGAGCCGGCCCGGGCCCCGGAAGGAGCTCGTGAAGGGGAAGCGCCCGCATGCCGCGGGCGCTTCCGGTCTTGCGCGACGGTTCCTTGCGGACGGTTGCGCTAGCGCGACTTGCCGCCCGGCCCGTTGTGCTCGTCCTGCGCGTGCACGCCCGCACGCGCCGAGGCTTGCGTGTCCGCGTCGCGCCCGGTCCCGGTCGAGGTGCCCGACCGGTTCCTGAGGTCGGCCGTGCTCTCCTGGGTCCCCGCGTTCACGTCGCCCTCGCTACGGCTGCGCGCGCTCATCGCGGAAGGCTGCGCGGGTGTGGCGGAAGTCGCCGGCGTGGCCGCAGAGCCGGTCTCGGGATTCGCGGGCGTGGCCGGCGTCGCGGGAACCGCCGGCGTAGCCGCGTTGGGATTGCGCGCGTCGGCCGTCGCGGGGCGCGAAGCGCGCGGCTTCGAGCCCATCGCGCTCGCCGTTTGCGTCCAGCCCACGGTGCCCGCGACGGCGAGCAGCGACGACAACATCAGGGTCGGGATCTTCTTCATGGCGGTGCTCCTCTCCAGGCGTTTCGAGGTGCGGCGACGGGCGCCGCGGTCCTCACCCCTTGCAGGGTGCATGCCAGCAGGAAGACCCGCGATTCCCCGGGGTCGCGGCACGGACGGGTCGTCGATCGAAGACGGGCCCGGCGTCGGGGCGAAAGACCTTCCCGGGCGGGCGCGCCGTGCGTGGGACTCCTCCTACATCGCTTGCTTAATCCTGCGCCTATAGTGATTCATTGACCCCCCGAACCGAACTCATGATCCAGCGCGCGCCATCACGCACGGCGACGGGAATCGCGGGCCTGGACGAGATCCTCCGCGGCGGCCTCGCCGCCAACCGCCTCTACCTCGTCGAGGGAAGCCCGGGTGTGGGCAAGACCACGCTCGCCATGCAGTTCCTGCTGGAAGGCGTGCGCCGCGGCGAGCGGGCGCTGTACGTGACGCTTTCCGAGACCCGCGACGAGCTCGACGCGGTCGCGCGATCCCATGGCTGGAGCCTGGAGGGCATCGACGTGATCGAGCTCTCCCAGGTGGAGAACCTCTTCAAGGTCCGCGCGCAGAACGCGCTCTTCCAGCCCGCGGAAGTCGAGCTCTCGGGGCTGTCGGCCCTGCTCGTGGCCGAGTTCGATCGCGTGCGCCCGGCACGCATGGTGCTCGACTCGCTCTCGGAGATGCGGCTGATGGCGCAGAACCCGCTGCGCTACCGCCGGCAGATCCTCGCCTTCAAGCACCATTTCGCGACCGGCGACTGCACGGTGCTCCTCCTCGACGACCGCAGCGCGAGCGGGCAGGACGCCCAGGTGCAGAGCATCGTGCACGGCATGCTCTCGATGCAGATCGTGCCGCTCAAGTTCGGGATCAACCGGCGCTTCCTGTCGGTGGCCAAGATGCGCGGCTCGACCTTCCGCGAAGGCAACCACGACTACGCGATCCACCGCGGCGGCATCACGGTCTTCCCGCGCCTGGTCGCCTCGCAGCACGGCACGAACGCCCGCTCCGAGCTCTTCGACAGCGGCAACGCGCAGCTCGACCGCCTCGCCGGCGGCGGCCTGCACGCGGGCACCGGCACGCTCTTCATCGGGCCCGCGGGCAGCGGCAAGTCCACCATCGCGAGCATGTTCGCCGCGCGCGCCGCCGCCCGCGGACACCGGGTGCTCTACTTCGCCTTCGACGAGGTCGTCGCGACCCTCGTGGGCCGCGCCGAGGAGCTGGGGCTGGGCTTCCGGGAGGCGATGGCCTCGGGGGCGCTGCAGTTGCGCCAGGTGGATCCGGCCGAGATCGCGCCCGGCGAGCTCGCCAGCGAGATCATCGGCGGCGTGAACGAGGGCGGCGTGCGGATGGTGGTGCTCGACAGCCTCAACGGCTACGTGAACGCGATGCCGCAGGAGGACTACCTGCACCTGCACGTGCACGAGCTGCTGAGCTACCTCAACCAGAAGGGCGTGGCCACCATCATGGTCCTCGCCCAGCACGGCCTCGTGGGCCCGATGGGCGCGCCCGTGGACGTGAGCTACCTCGCCGACGGCGTGCTCCTCACCCGCTTCTTCGAGGCGCGGGGCGCGGTGAAGAAGGCGGTATCGATCATCAAGAAGCGCAGCGGCGCCCACGAGGACACGATCCGCGAGCTCGCGCTGGCGGGCGGCGAGATCCGGGTCGGAGAGCCGCTCGTGGAGTTCGAGGGCATCATGACCGGCGTGCCGCGCTTCCTCGGCGGCAGGCTCGAGACGGGCGGCGAGCGGGGCTGAGCCCCGCGATCCCATGAAAGTCGTCATCGTGACCCCGAACGAGGCCGACAGCCTGACGGCGGCTTCCATCCTCGCCGAACGGGGCGTCGAGACGCTCGCCTGCCCCGGGCTGGGCGGGCTGGGCCCCCTGGTGGCCACCGACATCGGCTGCATCGTGCTGGTGGAGGAGGGGCTGGTCGAGCGCGAGGTCGAGGACTTCCACGAAAGCCTGCAGGCGCAGCCGCCCTGGTCGGACCTGCCGCTGCTCCTCATCGCCGGCAGCGACAGCCTGCTGCCGCCCGTGGTCGAGGGCATGTTCCCGGATTCGGGCCACGTGACGGTGCTGCAGCGCCCGCTGCACCCGGTGAGCCTGGTGTCGGCGGTGAACGTGGCGCTGCGCTCGCGCCAGCGCCAGTTCGAGGTGCGCGACCTGCTCGCGCTGCGCGAGCGCGATGTGCGCCAGCGCGACGAGTTCCTCGCGATGCTCGCCCACGAGCTGCGCAACCCCCTCGCCCCGATAAGCAACGCCGTCTACCTCATGGGCACGCTCCAATACGCCGACCCGCTCTTCCTCAAGTGCCGCTCGATGATCGACAAGCAGTCGCGCCACGTGACGCGGATGGTCGACGACCTGCTCGACGTCTCCCGCCTCGAGCTGGGCAAGGTGGAGCTGCGGCTGCGGCGCGTCGACCTGAACGAGGCCCTCGCCGCCGCGGCCGAGGCCTGCGCGCCGATGACGGCCGCGCACCGGCACAGCGTGGCCTTATGCCTCTCGCCGCGGCCGCTGCCCGTGCGTGCCGACCCGCTGCGCCTCGAGCAGGCCGTCGGCAACCTCATCGTGAACGCCGCCAAGTTCACCCCCGACGCCGGCACGATCGAGATCGCGTCCTCGGAGGCCGACGGCTACGCCGTGGTCCAGGTGAAGGACAACGGCGTGGGGATCAAGGCCGAGATGCTCGAGTCGATCTTCGGGCTCTTCACGCAGGAATCGGTCGGGCTCGCGCGCACCCAGGGCGGCCTGGGCATCGGCCTCACGCTGGTCAAGCGCCTGGTGGAGCTGCACGGCGGCGACGTGCGCGCGTACAGCGAGGGACTCGGCAGCGGCGCCCGGTTCGAGATGCGCCTGCCGCTCGATGCGGCCCGAAGCGACGCCCGCGGGGCGCCGGCGCGTGTCACGAGCGCCCCGGCCGCCAAGCGCATCCTCGTGGTCGAGGACGGCGCCGACACCCGCGAGTCGCTCGGCATGCTCATGGCGGCCTGGAACCACGAGGTGATCTTCGCGGCGACCGGGCCCGACGGGTTCCATCGCGCGCGCGAGGAGCGCCCCGACGTCGCCCTCATCGACATCGGCCTGCCCGGGTTCGACGGCTACGAGATCGCCCGGCGCATCCGCCTCGAGGACACGCCCTGGGCGCGCGAGGTGCGGCTCATCGCGCTCACCGGCTACGGCCAGGCGGCCGACCGGGCGCGCGCGATCGACGCCGGCTTCGACCTGCACCTGCTCAAGCCGGTGGATCCGGCGAAGCTGCGCGACCTCCTCGCGGCCTGAGGGCCGCGCGGTGCCCCTCCCGCGGGGCGCGCCCGGCGGCGCGGCGGCTGTCCCGCCGCTTCTGCCACACTGGTCCCATGTTCGCCCCGCTTCGCGCCCGCCTCGGCGCTCTCCTCGGGCGCCTCCTCGGACGGCCGCCGGCGCAGCCCGGCCGTTTCGTCGCCGGCCGCAAGTTCGCGTGGCGGGGCGAGCTGCGCTCGGCGCCGTGGCTGTGGCCCGCGCGCGACTACCTCGTCTACGTGCCGCGGGGATACGCGGGCTGGGCGCGGCGCTCGCTCGTCGTGCTGATCCATGGCTGCCGCCAGACGCCGGAGGAGATCGCCGCGGCCACGCGCATCACCGCGATGGCCGACGAGTACGGCTGGCTCGTGCTCCTGCCGCGGCAATCGCCCAAGGCCAACGCCTGGACGTGCTGGAACTGGTTCGACGCCGCCACGGCCGAGGGGCACGGCGAGGCGGCGATCGTGGCCGCGCAGGTGCGCGAGATGCGCCGCGCGTATCGCGTGCACCCGCGGCGCATCTACGTGGCCGGCCTGTCCGCGGGCGGCGCGCTGGCGGCCACGCTCGGCGTGCGCCAGCCGCACACGTTCGCGGGCGTCTTCGTGCATTCGGGGCTGCCGTGCGGGGCGGCCTCGGACCCGGCGGGCGCGGCGCAGGCGATGCGCGGCGGGGCGAACACCGACACGCAGGCGATCGGCGCCCGGGCCCGGGCGGGCGCGGGCGGAAGGCCGCGCGTGCCGCTCCTCGCCGTGTATGGCGAGCGCGACCCGGTGGTGGCCGAGGTCAACGCGTTCGACCTCGTGCGCCAGTACCTCGCGCTCAACGGGTGCGCGATCGCCGCCGCACCCCGCGGGGCGCTGCCGCCGCCCGACGGCGAGGCCGACGTCGTGCTGCCCGACGGGCGCACGATGAAGGTGGCGGACTATCGCGACGGCAAGCGCCTTGCCGTGCGCGTCGTGAAGGTGCCCGGGCTCGGCCACGCGTGGAGCGGAGGCGACGCCGACTATCCGTACGCCGACCCGAAGCCGCCCGACGCGACCCGGCTGCTCGCCGAGTTCGTCGAGGGCCGCCTGAGGCCGTGACGTGAACGAACGCGCCGCGGCCGTGCTCGCGTACCACGAGCGCAGCAAGCACCGCCTCGACCGCTACGCGCCGGGGCCGGACGGGCTCGACTGGGCGAACCAGCCCGATCCGTTCCGGCGGTTCGCGGGCGCGCCGCGCCTCGCCCTGCCCCACGCGGCCGACGCGCTCGCCACCCGGTACGGGGACCTGCGTTGCGGCGTGCCGGGGCCGGCTTCGGCGCGCGACCTCGCGCACGTCGCGACGCTCTTCGAGCTCTCGCTCGGCCTTTCGGCGTGGAAATCCTTCGGCGGCAACCGCTGGGCGCTGCGCTGCAATCCGTCGAGCGGCAACCTGCATCCCACCGAGGGCTATCTCGTCTGCCCGGCCCTCGACGGCATCCCGGCGGGCGTGCACCACTATATGAGCCGGGACCACGCGCTCGAGCAGCGCGCGGCGATCCTCGGCGCGGACTGGGAGCGCGCATTCGGCGGCGCGGGCGTGATCGTCGGGCTGGCGTCGATCCCCTGGCGCGAGGCGTGGAAGTACGGGCTGCGCGCGTGGCGGTACTGCCAGCACGACTGCGGCCACGCGATCGGCGCCGTGTCGTACGCCGCGGCGGCGTTGGGATGGCACGCGCGCGTCCTCGGCGCGGTGTCGGACGAGGACTGCGCGCGCTTGCTCGGCCTTGGGCGCGCCGCCGATTTCGAGGAGGCCGAGGACGAGGTGCCGGACGTCCTGCTCTGGATCGGCGATCCGGGCGCGATGCCGGACGCGGGCGCAATGGCGCGGCTGGCCGGGCGCGCGCGCTGGCATGGCCGGGCGAACCGGCTCAGCGCATCCCACGTGGCGTGGCCCGACATCGCGAGGGTGGAGGCCGCGGCCCGGAAGCCGGCCGGCGCCGGGCGCGTCGCCCCCGCGCTTCCGGCGCCATGGACGGCCGATCGCGCCGCGCTTGCGGGTGAGCGCTGCGGGTGGCCGTTCGCGAAGCTCGCGCGCCAGCGCCGCAGCGCCGTGGACTTCGACGGCGTCACCGCGATCCCGAAGGAGAGCTTCTTCTCGATGCTCGCGTGCCTGCTGCCCGCGCCGAGCGCGCCGCCGTGGAACGCGCTGCCGGCCGGGCCGCTCGTGCATCCCGCGATCATGGTGCATCGCGTCGAGGGCCTCGAGCCGGGGCTCTACCTGCTGGTGCGCAACGAGGCGGCCCTCGAGCCCTTGCGCGCCGCGATGCGGGGGGAGTGCCTGTGGGAGAGGACGGGACCCGGCGCGCTGCCGCTCTACTTCCTGTTTCCCTACGACCTGCGCGGCGTCGCGAAGCTCGTGTGCTGCCACCAGGACATCGCGGCCGACGGCTGCTTCGCGCTGGGGATGATCGCCCCCTTCGACGGTGTCGAGCGGTCGCCGTGGCGCTACCCGGAGCTCTTCCGCGAGTGCGGGATGCTGGGACAGGTGCTGTACCTGGAAGCCGAAGCCGCGGGGATGCGCGCCACCGGCATCGGCTGCTACTTCGACGACGAGATGCACCGGCTGCTCGGCATCGCCGGTCACGCCTGGCAGAGCCTGTACCACTTCACGGTGGGCGCGCCGGTGGAGGACCCGCGCCTGCTCACCCTGCCGGCGTACGGCGCGTAGCCCCCGCGAAGCGGCGCATGCGCGGCGAGAGCGCGTCGGGTGCGATGCGCACGTCGAGCAGGTGGAACGTCCCGCGCTCGCGCTCGGCCTCCTCGAGGGCGGCGGCGAGCTGGGCGCGGGTGCCCACCGCGTGCCCCCGCCCGCCGAGGGCGCCGGCCATGCCGGCGAAGTCCCAGGCGCCCAGGCCGGTGTAGCGCGCGTGCGGCCGGAACGCCGAGAGCATCCGCCAGCCCGCGTTGTTCAGCACCACGACGATCGGGTCGAGCCCGTGGCGCCGGCAGTGGCCGAGCTCCATGCCCGTCATCTGGAAGGCGCCGTCGCCGACGAGCACGAGCGGTCGGCGCCCCGTGGCCACCTGCACGCCGATCGCCGCGGGCACCGCGAAGCCCATCGTCGCGTAGTAGCCGGCGGCGACGTGGTCGGTGTGCACGAGGTCCATGGCGGTGAAGAGGCAGTCGCCGATGTCGGCCGCGACGGGGAAGCGGCCGTGCGCGGCCATGAGGTCGTTCAACGCCGCGGCGATGTCGAGCGGGGCGACCGGCGCAGCGTCGTGCGGCATCGCGCGCGGCACGGGCGGCGCCTCCACGCGCCGCGCCTCGGCGAGCGGGCGCGCCGCGCGCTCGAGGGCGGCCACGAGCGCGCCCAGCGGCATGTCGGGATAGACGTGGTGCGAGATCGCGACGCGGTTGTCCATCGCCTGGATCGCGCGGCGCAGGTCGATGCGCTTGCCCGAGACGCCGAAGTTGGTGTCCGAGAGGATCTCGCCCAGCAGGAAGAGCGCGTCGGACTCCTCCACGAGGGCGCTCACCTCCGGGTCGCCCGCGAGCCCCAGGTACGTGCCCACCAGCGGCGCGTCGGCGTCGGCGAGGAGGCCGCGGCCGAGGAAGCTCGTGACCACCGGGATGCGCAGCGCCCGCGCGAGCCGCGCCACGCGCTCCTCGAGCCCGAAGCGGCGCACCTCGACGCCGGCCATGAGCACGGGCTGGCGCGCCGCGGCGAGCCGCTCGACGATCTCGCGCGCGCACTCCTCGAGCGCCTCGGGCTCCCGGCCCGGCGTGGGATGCGCGGGCACGCTCGTCGCCGGCGCGTCGACGATGTCCGCCGGCAGCTCGATGTAGACCGGCCGGCTGCACCGGCGCGCGCTCGCCAGCACGCGGGCGATCTCCGCGGGGGCGGCGGCGGGATCGTCGAGCCGCGCCTGGTCGCAGGTGATCTCGCGATAGATCGCGAACTGCGAGTCGAGGCCCTTCACCTGGTGGTGCAGCAGCCACCCGCTCGCCGCGGCCTCGCGCCCCGGCGCGCCCGAGACCACCACGACGGGCGACTTCTCGGCGTAGGCGCACGCGACCGCGTTCACCATGTTGAGCGCGCCCGCGCCGTACGTGACGGCGACGACCGACGGGGCCGAGCGCATGCGCGCGGCGGCATCGGCGGCGTAGCCGAGCGAGGGCTCGTTCGAGAGCGTGTAGAGCGGCAAGAGCGGCATGCGCTCGGCCGCGTCGAAGAACGGCAGCGCGAAGTCGCCCGGAATGCCGAAGATCTCGCGCGCGCCCGCGCGGTGCAGGGCCTCGAGGAGCGAGCCCCCGACGGTGGATTCGATGCGCAGCCTGTCCATGGCGCGAGGGTAGCGGGCCGGGGACGCCGCGGGGTGACGCGGGTCAAGAAAGGCGCGCACCCGCTTCCCGCGAAAGACGCCCGATGCGCGGGAACGGCGACCGGGCCTACCAGCCCGCCGGGTCGAGCCGGTAGAGCTCGCGCAGTTCCCCGTACAGGGCGGGATAAAGAAGGGCCACCTCCCGCGCGCGCTCGAAGAACGCCTCCGAGACCACGGCGAAGAACTCCGCCGGGGCGGTGGCGCCGTAGAAGCTGAAGAGCGAGGCCTCGCCGCTCGCCGCCTGCTGGCGCAGCCGCGCGTACTCCTCGTGCATGATCGCGGACCAGCGCGGGTAGCGGTCGCGCCGGCCGAGCCAGGGCGCGCCGTTGGCGTAGCCTTTCCACTGGTCGAGCTGGTGCGCGAACTCGTGGATCACGACGTTGCGCCCGTCGGCCGGATCCGCCGCGCCCGCGAGCGCGTCTTCCCAGGAGATCACCACCTGGCCGTGGGTCCACGCCTCGCCCGTGAGCGCCTGGCGCTGCTCCTCGTGGATGCCCGACGGCCCCGGGCGCACGCGCTCGACGACGAACGCGGCCGGGTAGACGAGGATGTCGACCACCTTCGGGAAGTAGTCGGTGCGCCGATTGAGGAGCAGCAGGCACGCCTGCGCGGCGATCACGACGCGCGCCTCGTCGGTGACCTCGAACCCGGCGCAGCCGACGAAGGACTTCTCCGCGACGAACGCCTGGATGTGGCCCTCGAGCTGCGCGCGCAGCGCCGGCGGCATGCGACGCACGAGGGGAACGCGGCGCTCGAGGAGGGTGCGCCAGGCCGCGGGAAACGGGCGCGCGCGCAGCCGGGCGCGGCGGCGCTCGACGAGGAAGGGCTGTCCCACCACCCAGGCCACGAAGAGGGCGACCAGCGCCGCGGCGAGGAGGAGGGCCATGCCGCGCAGGTGAGGGCGCGGCGATGCGGCTTCAAGGGCGGGTCCGCGGGGTGGCCGGTCCCGGACGCGTTCTGGCACAATCCGCCCGCCGGGCCCGAGCCGGCGGCAGCCCGACCCAGGAGGCATCATGGCCAGCACCCCGCTCGACGTTCCCGCCCGCCGCGGCGCCGCGGAGCGCCGCCTCTACGGGGGCGCGGCCCTCGTCGCGGCGCTCGTGGTCTTCGCCGGCTTCGCGCCGACCTATTACCTGCGCGGCGCCTTCGGTGGGCGCGAGCTCGACGTCCTGAGGCAGGTGCACGGCGCGGTGATGACGGCGTGGTTCACGCTCTTCCTCGTCCAGGCGCGGCTCGTGGCCACGGGCAACGTGCGCGTCCACCGCAAGCTCGGGTGGGCGGGCGTGGGGCTCGCGGTCCTCGTGCTGGTCGTGGGCACCCGCCTGGCGATCGCCACCGCGCGCAGCGGAGTCACGCCGATCCCGGTGCCGCCGCTCGTGTTCCTCGTGGTGCCGCTGGGCGAGATGTTCGCCTTCGCCGGGCTCTTCACGGCCGCGGTGCTGCTGCGCCGGCGCGGCGGCTGGCACAAGCGCCTGATGCTGCTCGCCTCGGTCGCGATGCTGACGCCCGCCTTCGCGCGGCTGTCGCTGCGTGTGCTGGGTGGCGGCGCCCCGCCGCTCTTCTTCGGGCTCGTGGACCTCATCCTGCTCGCCTGCATCGCGTTCGACACCGTGCGCAACCGGCGGCTGCACCCCGCCTTCGCCGTCGGCTTCGCGTTCGTCCTCGCCGTCCAGGCCGGGCGCCTGCTGCTCGCGCGCACGACGCAATGGACGGCGTTCGCGCAGTGGCTCGTGGGCTAGGAAAGGCATCGCGCGGGCGGGGCTTGAAAGCCGCCCCGGCGCCCCCAAGATTCCCTCACGAGAGGGACCTCCCCCGGGAGCGTCCCGAGGTGGCGGCCGCCGTGCCCCTGCCGTCGCACGGGGACGGCCCGGCCGCCGGATGGAACCCGCGATGGAGAGGAGTCCCCATGTATCCACCCTTGACCACCGGCTTCGGCGACCTCTTCGCCGAATTCGACGCGATCCAGCGCCAGCTCGCCCGCTCGTTCGGCGCGGACGACTGGCCGTCCAGCATCCGTGCCGTGGCGCACGGCACCTTTCCCGCCCTCAACATGGGCAGCACCGCCGACGCGGTGGAGATCTACGCCTTCGCCCCCGGCCTCGACCCCGCGAAGATCGAGGTCAGCGTCGAGAACGGCGTGCTCACCCTCGCGGGCGAGCGCCCGAGCGAGCTGGCGGGGGGCCGCGGCGAAACCACGACCCTCTACGCCCACGAGCGCTTCGCGGGCCGCTTCAAGCGCGTGATCGGCCTGCCGGAGGACGTGGACGCGGCCGGCGTGCAGGCGACGTACCGCGACGGCGTATTGAAGGTCCTCGTGCCGAAGCGCGAGCCCTCGAAGCCGCGCCGCGTCGAGGTGAAGGAACCGGAGCCCGGGAAGTAAGGAGACGACCATGGAAACGACGACCGAGAACCCAGTGCAGGTGCAGAACCGCAACCCGTCCCCGGCGGGCGCCGAGGCGTCGAGGAACCCGGCGCCGACGCAGCCCGCGGCCCGGACGCGCGACCTCAACCCGATCGCGCCGCCCGTGGACATCGTCGAGACCCCCGACGGCATCACGCTGCGCGCGGACATGCCCGGGGTCGCCCGGGAGAACCTCGCGATCGGGGTCGAGGGCGACACCCTCACGATCGAGGGCGCGGTGAACCTCGGCGAGCCCGCGCAGATGACGCACGTCTACGCGGAGGTGCGCGTGGCGCGGTACAAGCGCAGCTTCGTGCTGAGCCGCGACCTCGACACCGAGCGCATCGACGCGAGCCTGCGCAACGGCGTGCTCACGCTCACCATCCCCAAGCAGGAGCGGGCCAAGCCGCGCCGCATCACCGTCCAGGCGCACTGACGGCGGCGGCGAGGGCCCGGCCTCCGGGCCCTCGCCGTTTTCGCCGCGGCGCACCGCCGGCCCCCTACTGCCGGCGACCGCGCGCTGGTAGTCTCCGTGCAACGTGAACACCCAGCGAGAGGCGGCCATGGCGGGCGTCATCGGCGTGCTCGGCGGCATGGGGCCGCTGGCCACCATCGATTTCCTGCAGAAGGTCTACGAGCAGACGCCGGCCGCGACGGACCAGGAGCACGTGCCGCTGGTCGTCTACGCGGTGCCGCAGATCCCGGATCGCCTCGCGTACCTGCGGGGCGCGGGGCCGTCGCCGCTGCCGGCGATGCTCGAGGGCCTCGCGGTGCTCGGGGGCGCCGGCGCCGAGCTCGTTGCCATCCCGTGCAATACCGCCCATCGCTGGTACGACGAGATGGTGCGCGAGAGCGGGCTTCGCATCCTGCACATCGCCGATGCCGCGTGCGACGAGCTCGAGGCGGCGGGGACGGGAGGGGCGCCGGTCGGGCTGATGGCCACCTTCGCCACGGTGGAGGCGGGCTTCTACCAGGCGCGCTTGCGCGCCCGCGGCCACGCGTGCGTCGTCAACACTCCCGAGGAGTTCGAGGCGCTCTTCACGCCCGCCATCTACGACATCAAGCGCGGCGAGCTGGAGCGCGGCGGGCGGCTGCTGGAGGAGGCGGGGCGGCGCCTGCTCGAGCGCGGCGCCGGCAAGCTCGTGCTGGGGTGCACGGAGGTCCCCGTCGGCCTGCAGCGGGTCGGCTCCGCGCTGCTCGCGCGCAGCGTCGATGCGACGCGCGCGCTGGCGCAGGGTTGCGTGCGCTACTGGCGCGGCAGGGCGGGCGGCGGGCCCTCGACGGCGCTTCCCCCATGAAAAAGGGCCCGGAGACCGGGCCCTTCCCGTGCCGGCGGGACGCGAGCCCCGCCTTCCCGCGCCTGCTCAGACGGCCCGGATCTTGGTCGCCGCCGGGCCTTTCGGACCCTGCGCCGCCTCGTACTCGACCTTCTGGCCTTCCTGGAGGGTCTTGAAGCCGCCCATCTGGATCTCGGTGTGGTGGGCGAAGAGGTCCTTGCCGCCGTCGTCCGGCGTGATGAACCCGAAGCCCTTGGAATCGTTGAACCACTTGACGGTGCCTGATGCCATTTGCGTATTTCCTTCTCGATCAATGCCCGGGAATAACCCGACCCGGAAACGGGGCCACGACGATCAAGGAAGGGAATGGGACTGCCACTTCGGACACCATGCGGGCACGGCGCGGGAGGGAGACTGCTTCACTGCTTCTTGATTTGTCCTGCCCGGCCATTGTACCCCAAAGGCGGCTGCCCGGGTGGGGGCGGCCTTGGACCGCCGGGTGGCATCGGTAGCGCCCGGCGCTACTCGGCGGGGCGCACGACGTAGCCGCCCGACTTGTCGTCGCGCTCGAGGTCGAGGAGGTTGCGCGCCTGCGCCTCCTCGAGCAGGTCGTTGAACGAGCGGAAGCCGTAGTAGCTCTCGTTGAAGCCGGGATTGCGGCGCTTGAGGGCCTGCTTGACCATCGAGCCCCAGACCGTCTCGTCCTCCCCGCGCTCGTCGATCAGCGCCTCGACGGTCTCGAGCACCAGGTCCAGCGCTTCCTGCACCTTCTCCTCGTCCCGCGCGGCGGCCTTGGGCGCCGGGGGATGCGCGGCCTTGCCCTGCGCCGCCTTCGCCGCGGCCTTGCGCCGGGCCGGCTGGCGCGCCTTCTCCTCGCGCACCAGGTCGTCGTAGTAGATGAACTCGTCGCAGTTGGCGATCAGCAGGTCGGAAGTGGACTTCTTCACGCCCACGCCGATCACCGTGCTGTCGTTCTCGCGCAGCTTGCTCACGAGCGGCGAGAAATCCGAGTCGCCGCAGATGATCACGAAGGTGTCCACGTGCGCCTTGGTGTAGCACAGGTCGAGCGCGTCCACGACCATGCGGATGTCGGCCGAGTTCTTGCCCGACTGGCGCACGTGCGGGATCTCGATCATCTCGAACGCCGCGTCGTGCATCGGCGCCTTGAACTCCTTGTAGCGCTCCCAGTCGCAGTAGGCCTTCTTCACGACGATGCTGCCCTTGAGCAGCAGCCGCTCGAGCACCCGGCCGATGTCGAACTTCTCGTACTTCGCCTCGCGCACGCCGAGCGCCACGTTCTCGAAGTCGCAGAAGACGGCCATGTTGCGGGTGTCGTGGGGGGTGGTCATTGTCGGCTCTTGGATCCCATGGCCCAACTTACCACAGACGGGCGCGTGCCCAGCGCCGTGCCGGCGGCCTCGCGCTCGGCCGGACCGGCTCCCGTCGCCGCGGAAACTTCGCTTCCGGCGGCCAGTCCATCGCACGCGGGCCTTCGCCGCGCGCATCCGCGCGACGGCGCAGGCCACGCGGCGAACAGGAGAAGGCGCAATGGAAAAGCCACAAATCATCGAGTTCCTGCTGCAAGCCCTCGAGCACGAGCGCGGGGGCGTGAAGGTGTACGAGACGGCGCTGGAGTGCGTGCTGAACGACGACTTGCGCGAGGAGTTCCGGAAGTACCACGAGCAGACCCGCCGGCACGTGCAGATCCTCACGGACGCGTGCCTCCAGCTCGATGTCGACCCGGACCAGGACACGCCCGGGCGCGAGGTGGTGCGCATGATGGGGCAATCGCTGGTCGAGGCGATGCGCAAGGCGAAGTCGGGCGGCAAGCCGGCGGCCGCCCAGATCGTGGCCTGCGAATGCGTGGTGCTCGCCGAGGTGAAGGACCATCTGAACTGGGAGCTCATCGGCCAGCTCGCCCAGAAGGGCGAGGGCGACGCGGCGCGGGCGCTGACAGCCGCCTACGAGGAGGTGGAGGACCAGGAGGACGAGCACCTGTACCACTCCCGGGGCTGGTGCCGCGAGCTGTGGATCGAGCAGCTCGGCATGCAGCCCGTGCTGCCGCCTCCCGAGGAGCGCCAGCACGTGAAGACCGCGGTCGGCGCGGCGCGCGCCGCGCACTCGCGCAAGCCGAGCTAGGCGGGGGCGGCGGCCTTCGCGCGGGGAGCGGGACGGCGGGTCACCACCGGCACGTCCCTTCCCCGAACGCGTTGGCGACGAGCGGCACCACCGCCGCGAGTCCCAGCTCCCGGTACGCCGTGCGGCAATCGGGCTTGCGCGCGTTCTCGATCGCCTGCTGCATCTTCGTCTTGCGCTCGGGCGGCGGCGGCATCGGGAAGGGCAGCGGCGCGCGGTGGCCCGTGCCCTCGCGCGCGAGCTCGCCGGCGCGCCTGCGGATCGCGTCGAGGTCGAGCGCGCGGCCGCGGGTCGGATCGTAGTCGGTGGCCGGCGGGGGCGCGGCGCGGAAAAGGGACGGCGGCGGCGACGTCGGCGGAGGTAGCGCGGAGGCGGGCGCCGGCGCGACGGCAGCGGGCGGCATCGGTGTCCGCGGCGGCGGCGCCGGCGCCGGCATCGCCGGCGGCATCGAAGCCTCGGGCGGCGGCGCCGAGGGGCGCGGCATCGCGGGCGCCTTCGGCGCCTCGGCGGGCGCCGGCACCACGGGCAGCGCGGGGATCGGGCTCGGCTGCCCGGCGCTCGGCGCCTCCTCGGGCTTCGCGATCGGCTGCGGCGTGTGCGGCGGCGGCGCGGCCTCGACATCGGGCGCGGGAAGCGCGGGCACTTCGACCGCGTGCCGCTCGACGGGCGGCGTCGGAAGCGCGGGCACTTCGACCGCGGGTTGCTCCACGGGCGGCGTGGGAATCGCCGGCGCCGCGAAAAGCTCGACCGGCGTCGGTTCCCCGGGTGCGGCGGTCTTCGTCTCGATCGGCGCCGCCGGCGCGGCCACCCGGGCGGGCGTCGGCGGCGGCACCACGAAGCGCTCGAGATCCGGCAGCGCCTCGGGCGCCGCGATCCGCTCGAGCAGCTCCGGAACGACGAAGGGCGCTTCCCGGGGCGCGGCCTGCCCGCGGACGGGCCGCGCCTCGACCGGTGCCGGCGGCGGACGCGCGGGAGCCGGGCGGGGCGCGCCCGCCTTCCACGATGCGAGCCCCGTATCCATCCGCAGCTTCGGCGTCGGCCCGGGGACGGGGGCCTCGCGCAACACCACCTGCAGCCCACCCCACATCGCGCGTCCCTCGCGGCTGCCGCCGGCCGGGGCGCCGAAGAGGAGCAGCCCCAGCACGTGCAGCAGCACCGAGAGGATCAGGAACCGCGAGAGGATCGGCGTGACGAGCCGCTCGTCGCCGCCGCGCGAGGGCCGCGGCAGCGCCGGGGGGAGTTGCGCGAAGGGCTGCCCGGCCACGGCGTTCACGCGCGCGGCTCCTCAGGGCATGCGGATGGTGTAGACGAGCGGCACGTTGTTCGCGCGGTGGGTGAGCCGCACGCCCGCCCGCGTCACCCACGGGATCACCTGCCGGCGCATCGTCTCGATGTCGATCGCCTGGTACATCGCGAGGCGCACGCGCCGGTCCTTGAAGGGGTTGCGGCCCTTCACGTCCGCGTAGAGGAGCTTCTCGCGCGCCTCGTCGAGCCCGATCAGGATCACGCGGTTCTCGTCGCCCAGCCACACCTTCACGGCGGGGTCGCGCGCGAGCCGGGGCACGTCCTGCACGGGGGATCGAGCACGAAGTCGACCTCGCCGGAGTACAGGGCGGCCATGCGCGTGGCCGCGTTCACGATCGGGCGGTGGTGGACGAAGTCCTGCGTCCTCGTGGCCCCGTGCTTCTCGCACCACGCGCGGCTCATCACGAGGATGTTGGCGACCGTGGCCGCCATCGCCGGGTTCGGCACCGGGGTCGTGAACTCCACGGTGTGCTCGTCGATCCGGCGCGCCACCCCCGCCTTGTCGTAGCGCACCAGCGCGTCGTAGCGCATCTGGTTCACGGCGTTGGTGAAGAGCTCGCTCTCGGCGTGGGGATCGAGCGTCGAGGCGTCGCCCTGCGCCGACCAGCGCAGCGTCCTGGCAGCCGCGGGCGCCGCGAGGGCGAGCCCGGCGGCGAGAAGCAGGGTCGCGACCCGCGGCGGCCGATGCCCCGCGCCGCGCCCGATCGTCACAATCCCGGCGTCCAGTCGGACAGGCGCAGGCGGCAGCCGTTGGGCGGGATGTAGGCGTCCTGATAGTACACGGGGCGCCCGCCGCCGCCGATCGCGGTGAGCTGCAGGCGCGTGCCGACGCTGCCCCGGGCCAGGCCGAGGGCCTTGCACACGGCGGGGGGCATCTCCTCCACCCGCAGGTACTGCTGGATGCGCTGGATCGCGATGTTGTACTCCCGGCGCAGCACTTCCTTGAAGTTCTTCGCCTGCAGCGACGGCGCAAGCCGCTCGGAGAAGAGGGGGAAGCGGGCCTCGTCCAGGTAGATGCTGCTGAAGACCTGGAAGAGCTTGCCCACCGAGAAGACGCGGTCGATGCGCAGCAGGTCGGCCGGCTCGCCGCGGAAGACCTCGGTCCAGGGCCCCGTGTCCGTCACCCGCTCGCGCGCGACGATGCGCGGGTAGACGGCGAGGACCCGGCCCGCCCCGGTCTCGAAGCGCAGGTGCAGCGGCGAGCTCATCGAGGCGCGGCGCGTGGTCGCCACGAAGGTCCCCTCGCCGCGCCGGCGCACGACCACCCCGCTTTGCACGAGGTCGCGCATCGCCTTCTGCACGGTCCCCAGGCTGTAGGGCGTCATCGAGGCGAGCGCCGCCTCGTTCGGGATGCGGCTGCCGGGTGCCCAATGCCCCGCGTCGATCGCCGCCATCAGGGTCTCGCGCAGCTGCGCGTAGCGGGGCAGCCCGGGAATGTCGACGGGGCGGTACCTCTCGAGGAACTCTTCCTTGCTGTTGACGCGCTGGGTCACGTTTCCTTCCCGGGCCGGGCGGCTCCCCATGATCCCCGCGATCTTGGCGTGCGGGGTTGACACCGATCAACTATATAGTTAACTTCGATATCACTATATTACTGCATAGTAGCTGCCCGGCCCGCGTCGCAGGCGGCCCGCGCGGAGGAGGAGGTCCCCGTGTCCGAGTCCATGAAGGACCTGGTCGTCGCCGTCGCGCTGGCCGCGCTCGGCCTGGGGACCCTCGTCGTGCTCGCGCGCACGCCGAACAGCGGGGCGCAGGTGGCCGACGTGCTCGACTTCGCGACCCTGCCGCGGCTCTACGCCCTGCTGCTCGTCGGCCTCTCGGTCCTGCTCGGGGCGAGCGCCCTGGTGCGTCGCGCGCGGGAAGCGCGCTCCGCGGGGGGGCTGCAGCGCGCGCGCTCGGCGCTCGCCGATCCCGCCGTGCTCGCGCGCGCCGCCGGTAGCGTGGCGCTCACCGCGCTCTACGTGGCGGGGCTCGAGCGCCTCGCGTTCTTCCCCGTCACCGCCGCCTTCCTCGCCGCCATGTTCCTCGTCTACGGCCGCCGGCCCCTCTGGGGAGTGGCGCTCGCCGCGCTCGCCGGCGCCGCGGCCCTGGACGCGGTGTTCGTGCGCGTGATCGACCTGCCCCTGCACTGACCCGCGCCCGTGCTCCACGATCTCCTCGGCGGATTCGCCGCCTGCGCCGAGCCGTACAACCTGCTGATGCTCTTCCTCGGCACCGCGCTCGGGCTCGTGGTGGGCGCCCTGCCGGGGCTGAGCTCGCCCATGGCGATCATCGTGCTGCTGCCGCTCACGTACCCGATGGCGCCGCTGCCGGCGCTGCTCGCGATGATGGGCGTGTACGTCGGCACCAAGCTGGGCGGCTCCTTCTCGGCGATCCTGCTGCGCACGCCGGGCACGCCGGCCGGGGCCTGCACCGCGCTCGACGGCTATCCCATGACGATGCGCGGCCAGGCGGGGCTGGCGCTCGGCTACTCGACGGTGGGCGCGACCCTCGGCGGCATCTTCGGCTGGGCGATCGCCGTCACGTGCGTGCCGCTGCTCGCCGCCGTGGCCGTGAAGTCGACCAACGCCGACATCGCGCTGGTGGGCGTGCTGGGGCTCGTCATGGTGACCGCCTTCATCCGCGCCTCGATGCTGCGCGGCCTCATCGGCGTGGTGCTGGGGCTGCTCGTCGGCACCGTGGGCATCGATCCCATCAGCGGGGTGGAGCGCTTCACCTTCGGCAGCTACCGGATGCTCTCGGGCATCCCGTTCGCCGCGGTGATGGTGGGGCTCTTCGGCTTCGCGGTGGTGCTCTCGGACATCCCGCTCATCGGCGCGAAGAGCGAGCTGCTCGCGAGCAAGGTGCGCTTCGAGATGCCGCGCCTGGCCGACCTGGCGAGGCGCTGGCAGGCGATCCTCACCGGCGCCGTCTACGGCGTGGGCATCGGCGCGATTCCCGGCATCGGCGCCGAGGCGTCCCCGTGGATGGCGTACGGCACGGTGCGCAGCCGCTCGCGGCACCCGGAGCGCTTCGGCACGGGCGAGCCGGACGGCATCCTCGCTCCGGAGGCGAGCGCCAACGGCGTCACCGGCGGCACGATGGTGCCGATGCTCACGCTCGGCATCCCGGGCGACAGCTCGACGGCGATCATGCTGGGCGCGCTGATCCTGCACGGCATCACGCCGGGCATCACGCTCATGCGCGACGACAGCCCGCTCGTGTGGGGCATGCTCGCGGGGCTGCTGATCGCCACCGTCTTCATGTTCCTCATCGCGTGGACGACGATCCCGTGGTTCGTGCGCATCCTCGCCAACGACCGCGGCTGGCTCTTCCCCTTCATCCTCGTGCTCGCGACGCTCGGCGCCTTCTCGAGCATGAACGACTACTTCCCGGTCTGGGTCGCCTGCGCCTTCGGGCTCGCGGGCTGGGTGATGGAGTCGCGCGGCTTCCCGGTCGTCACCGTCGTGCTCGGCGTGATCCTGGGGCCGATCATCGAGCAGAACGCGCGCACCGCCCTCGCCCTCGCGCAGAACCACTGGTCCACGTTCGTCGCGACCTGGCCGCGCATCGGCCTCGTCGCCTGCATCCTCGCCCTGGTCGGATGGGAGCTGTGGCGCACCTTCGCCCGCCCGTCCGCGCCGCACCCGACCGCCACCCTCAACAACGAAGGAGGAGCCGCATGAACCGTCCCATCCGCACCCTGCTCGGCGCGGGCCTTTGCGCCGCCGCGCTCGGGTTCGCCGCGAGCGCGCCCGCCGCCGACTATCCCTGCAGCACGATCCACGTCCTGGTCCCCTGGAAGGCGGGCGGCGGCACCGACGCCATCGGCCGCGCCTACGCCCAGGCGCTGCACGAGGTGAGCGGCAAGGACGTGGTCGTCGACAACGTGAACGGCGCGGCGGGCACCACGGGCACGGTGAAGGTCGCCCATGCCAGGCCCGACGGCTGCACGCTGCTGCTCAACGGCAACAGCGAAATGACCGCGGGCCTCACGTTCCGCAAGGAGCCGTACACGCTCGACGATTTCGAGTACGTGGGCGGCGTCTTCGACAGCCCCACGTGGATGGTCGCCAACGACCAGCGCGGCTACAAGAGCTTCGCCGACTTCGCGCGGGCCGCGAAGGCGAAGCCGGGCGAGGTGACGGTGGGCGTGGGCGGGGCGACCGGCGCGCACATGCTGATGGCTGCCGCCATCCGCGGCATGACGGGCCTCGACTTCCGCCTCATCCCGTATTCGGGCGGGGCGGACGTGAAGAAGGCGCTCCTCGGCAACCAGGTCGACGCCATCGTCGTGCACTCCCCGATCCTGCTGCCCGAGGTGAAGGCGGGCGCCGTCGACGTCTTGGCCACGGGCGAGCCGCTCACCGACATCAACTACCCGCCCATCCGCGGCACGCCCACGCTCGAGTCCCTCGACATCCCGGCGTCCGTGGGCGTGACCCGCGTGGTCCTCGTCCCGAAGGGCACGCCCCGGGCCCGGGTGGACCAGCTCGAGGCGTGGTCGAAGCAGGCCGTGGCCACCAAGGGCTACCAGGCGTTCGGCAGCAAGTTCGGCTTCACGCCGAAATGGACGCCCGGCGACGCGGTCGAGAAGGACACGCGCCGGCAGCTGACGGCCTTCCAGGCGATCCGCGCCAAGTACATCCATTGAACACGAAAGCGAGCGCAGTGAAGCCGCAGAACCTCCTCATCGTCATGTCCGACGAGCACCGGGTCCAGAACCTCGGCTGCTACGGCAATCCCATCGTGCGCACGCCCCACCTCGACGCGCTCGCCGCCCGGGGCACGCGCTTCGCGAGCGCCTACTGCACGAACCCCGTGTGCATCCCGGCGCGCGCGGGGTTCGCGCTCGGGCGCTACCAGCACCAGGTCGGATACTGGGACAACGCCGACCCCTACGACGGCGCCATCCCGTCGTGGCACCACAAGCTGCGCGAGCGCGGGCACACCGTGACCGCGATCGGCAAGCTCCACTTCCGCTCCGCCGCCGACGACAACGGGTTCACCGAGGAGCTGATCCCGATGCACGTGATCGACGCCAAGGGCGACCTGATGGGGCTCGTGCGCGAGGCCATGCCCGAGCGCAAGGGCGCCTGGAAGATGGCGGGGATGGCCGGTCCCGGCGAGTCGATGTACACGCGCTACGACCGCGACATCGCCGAGAAGGCCCAGGTGTGGCTGCGCGAGACCGCGCCGTCCCAGGACAAGCCCTGGGTGCTCTTCGTCTCGTTCGTCTCGCCGCACTTCCCGCTCACCGCCCCCGCCGAGTACTTCTACCACTACTACAACCACCCGGACCTTCCCTGGCCCAAGCTCTACGACCGCGCCGAGCGCCCGCAGCACCCGTACCTGCGCGAGTACGGCAGCGTCTTCGCCTACGACAAGTACTTCGACACCAAGGAGAAGGTGCGCCGCGCGGTGGCCGGCTACTTCGGGCTGTGCACCTTCATGGACGAGCAGGTGGGCAAGGTGCTCGCCGCCCTGGAGGACGTGGGCCTGGACGCCAACACCCGCGTGATGTACACGAGCGACCACGGCGACAACCTCGGCGCGCGCGGCGTGTGGGGGAAGTCGACGATGTTCGAGGAGGCCGCGGCCGTGCCGCTCATCCTCGCCGGCGACGGGATCCCGCGCGGGCGCGTGGTGGCCGAGCCCGTGAGCCACGTCGACGCGTACCCGTTCATCTTCGAGTGCGTGGGCGAGCAGGCGCAGCTCGCCGCCGAGAAGGACCTCCCGGGCACCTCGCTCGCGGCACTCGCCAACGGCGCGCGGCCCGAGCGCACGGTGATCTCGGAGTACCACGGCATGGGCTCCTCCGGGGCGGCCTTCATGGTCCGCTACGGCCCGTACAAGTACATCCACTACGTGAGCCATCCGCCGCAGCTCTTCGACCTCGAGCGCGACCCGGAGGAGCTCGTGGACCTGTCCGGCGACGCGGCGCACGCGAAGGCGCTCGAGGAGGGGCGCGAGCGGCTGCGCGCGATCCTCGACCCGGACGCGGTCGACCGCCAGGTGAAGGCGCGCCAGCGCGAGCTGCTCGAGGCCAACGGCGGGCGCGAGGCGGTCATCGCGCGCGGCGACCTGGGCTTCTCGGTGCCGCCGGGCGTCAGCCCGATGTTCGACTAGGGCGCCGCGGCGGCGCCCGCGCGCGCCCCCGCGCGCTCGGGCAGCGTGAAGCGGAAGGTCGACCCCTGGCCGGGGGCGCTTTCCACCCACACGCGCCCGCCGTGGGCCTCGACGAAGCTCTTCACGATCGCGAGGCCGAGCCCGGCGTGCTCGCCCGGCGAATCGGACCGGCGCGCCTCGAAGATCGCGTCCAGGCGCTCGGGCGCGATGCCCTGGCCGTTGTCCGCGACCCAGCACTCGGGCGGCGCGTGGCCCGCGCCGGCGCGCGCGCCGATGCGCACCACGCCCAGCGGCGTGTGGGCGATCGCGTTGGCGAGGAGGTTCTGGAAGATCCGGCGCACGAGCCCGGCGTCGGCGTGCACCGCGAGCTCGGCGGGCACCTCGTTCACGACGCGCGTGCGGCGCTCGGCGGCCACGGGCGCCACGTCCTGGACCACGCCCTCGACGAGCGGCCAGACATCGAAGGCGCGGCGCTCGAGCTTGAGCCCGAGCTCGGTCACCAGGTGGGTGTTCTCCTTGAGCACGTTGGCCACGAGCGCCTCGAGGTGCTCGGCGTTGCGCTGCAGCGTCTCGAGCATGCGCGCCGCCCGGGGATCGCGCGCGGACTCGCCCCCGGCCATCGCGAGCCCCTTCGAGCACAGCGCGATGGCGTTGAGGGGAGTGCGCAGGTCGTGCGCGACGAAGGCGAGGTACTCCTCGCGCCGGCGCTGCAGCTCGCGCACCTGCTGGTCGGCGAAGGCGCTCACCGCCTTCGCGATCGCGCCGTCGAGCACCTCGTCGAGCACGCGCAGGGAAGGGCCCGCGAGGACCACCCCGCGGCGCCCGGCGAGCGCGTGCACGCAGGCGCGCATCGCCGAGTACTCCGCCACCACCTGGCCGATGTCGAAGCCTTCCTCGAAGCGCTGCTCGGCGTGGGCGGGCGGGGTGCGCACGCCCGGAGCGGCTTCGCGCGCGCCCGGACCGGCCGAGGCGACGGCGCGTGCCAGCTCCTCGACGAACCCCGGCATGTGGTCCTCGAGCGCGGGCGCGCCGAGCCGGCGGGCCGCGGGGATCGCGAGCACGCGCTCGCGCCAGTCGCGCAGGAGCGCGTCGCGCTCCTCGTGGAGGATCGTGGACAGCTGCTCGAGAACCTTCATCGCGTCGGCCTTCCTTCCTTCGGCGCAGGGACCCAGCTTACATGCGGCTCGTGGCGCGTCGGACAAGCGCCGATGCGCCGAACGGACGCCGGGTGGCGGCCGCGCCACGAAAGCGTCGTGAAATGCCGATCCGGGGATAGAATTCCGGCTCTCCCCCGTTCCGGAAGGCCCCCCGATGCGCCGTCTTCCTCGCCTCTTCGCCGGCCTCGCCTTCCTCGCGCTCGCCGGGTGCGCCGCGCCGCCGCCCGCGGCCGTGCAGGCGGCTCGCGATGCGCTCCCGCGCCCGCCCCAGTACCCGATCCGCGACTTCTTCGCCAAGCCCGAGCGCGGCTACTTCCGGCTGAGCGACGACGGCGCCACGCTGGGATTCATGCAGCCGGTGGCCGAGCCGGGCGGCAAGCGCCGCGAGAACGTCTTCGTGCAGCGCCTCGAGGGCAGCGCCCCGGTGGGCGAGCCGCGCCAGCTCACGCACGAGACCGCGCGCGACATCAGCATCTACTACTGGAAGGGCAGCGACCGGATCCTCTACATGAAGGATTTCAAGGGCGACGAGAACTTCCACGTGGTGGCGGTGGACGTGGCCACCGGCGCGATCCGCGACCTTACGCCCGGCGACAAGGTGCGCGCGGGCATCCTCGACGACCTCCCGGAGGACCCGGACCACATCCTCGTGCAGCACAACCGGCGCGACCCCCGGCTCTTCGACGTCTACCGCATCGACGTGCGCACCGGCGCCGAGACGCCCGTGGCGCGCAACCCCGGCGACGTCGTCGGCTGGACCACGGACCACGACGGGCGCGTGCGCATGGCGATCCGCTCGAAGGGGCTCGAGAACATCATCCTCTACCGGCGCGACGAGGAGAGCGCCTGGAAGCCGATCATCGCGACCGACTACCGGACCGCGGTCGGCCCGCTCTTCTTCGACGCGGCGAACCGCGACGTCTACATGGCGAGCAACCGCGGGCGCGACAAGACGGCCCTCGTGCTCGTCGACCCCGACCGGCCCGATGCCGAGACGGTGCTGTCGGCCGACCCCGAGGTGGACCTGGGAGATGCCGTGTGGTCGCGGGCGCGCAAGCGGCTCGCCTTCGCCTCGTACCTGCGCGAGCGCGTGCACCGCGTCTTCTTCGATCCGTACCTCGAGGCGGTCTTCGGGCGCCTGCACGCGAAGCTGCCGGGCATGGAGGTGCTCCTGCAAAGCATGAACAAGGCCGAGGACAAGTACGTGGTCGCCTCCTACAGCGACCGCACCGAGGGCGCGCGCTACCTCTACGACGTGCGCGCGGACACGCTCACCAAGCTGGGCGACATCAACCCGAAGCTGCCGGCGGCGGACATGGCGCCCATGAAGCCCGTCGTCTATCGCAGCCGCGACGGGCTGGCGATCCACGGCTACCTCACGCTGCCCGTGGGCCGGCCCGCCTCGAACCTCGCCTGCATCGTGAACCCCCACGGCGGCCCCTGGGCACGCGACCAGTGGGGCTTCAACCCGGAGGTGCAGTTCCTCGCCAACCGCGGCTACTGCGTGCTGCAGATGAACTACCGCGGCTCGACCGGCTACGGGCGGCGCTTCTGGGAGGCGGGGTTCGGCCAGTGGGGCCTCAGGATGCAGGACGACATCACCGACGGGGTGCGCTGGCTCATCGCGCAGGGGATCGCGGACCCGAAGCGCGTCGGCATCTACGGCGGCAGCTACGGCGGCTACGCGACGCTCGCCGGTGTGGCCTTCACGCCGGACCTCTACGCGGCGGCGGTCGACTACGTGGGCGTGTCGAACCTCTTCACCTTCATGAACACCATCCCGCCGTACTGGAAGCCGATCCTGCCCAAGTTCCACGACATGGTGGGCGACCCGGCGAAGGACGCGGCGCGCCTGCGCGCGACCTCGCCCGTCATGCACGTGGACCGCATCAGGACGCCGCTATTCATCGCCCAGGGCGCCCACGACCCGCGCGTCAACAAGGCCGAGAGCGACCAGATGGTCGAGGCGCTGCGCAAGCGCGGCGTGGACGTGCAGTACATGGTCAAGGACAACGAGGGCCACGGCTTCCGCAACGAGGAGAACCAGTTCGACTTCTACGAGGCCATGGAGCGGTTCTTCGAGGCCCACATGCCCCCCTGACCCCGATTCGCTACGCGGCGACGCCGTGGGCGTGGCGGGGAGGCGGCTCGAGCGAGGCCACGCGCGCGAGGAGCGCCTGCATGTCGACGGGCTTCGCGAGGTGGTCGTCGAAGCCCGCGGCGACGCTGCGGCGGCGGTCCTCGGCGGTGGCGTAGCCGCTCACGGCGACGAGCGTGGTGCGCCCGAGGCGCGGGTCGGGGCGCAGGCGCCGGGCGACCTCGAAGCCGTCGAAGCCGGGAATGCCGATGTCGCACAGCACGATGTCCGGCACGTGCGCCCGGGCCTTCTCCACGCCCTCGGGCCCGGAGCCGGCGACGTCCACCTTGTGGCCGCCCATCGCGAGCGCGAGGCGCAGCGTCTCGGCCGCGTCCTCGTTGTCCTCGATCACCAGCACCCGGCGCGTGCCGCCCGGCACCGCCTGCTTCGGCTCGCTCGCCGCGAGCGGACGCTGCGCGCACACGGGAAGCGTGACGATGAACTCGGTGCCGTGGCCCCGGCCCGCGCTCCGGAGCTCGATCTTGCCCTCGTGCAGCGCGACGAGCGCCTTGGACAGCGCGAGCCCCAGGCCCAGGCCGCCGCGCCCGCGCACGAGCCCCGTGTCGCCCTGGCTGAAGGGCTGGAAGAGGCGCTCGGCGAGCTCGGGCTCGATCCCCGCGCCGGTGTCGCGCACCGTGAGGCGCACGGTGCCGGCCTCGGCATCGGCGTGCATCGCGACGTCGATGCGCCCGCCCGGCTCCGTGAACTTCACCGCGTTGCTGAGCAGGTTGCCCAGCACCTGGGCGAGGCGCGTGCGGTCGCCGTCCACCCACAGCGGCGCCTCGGGCAGCGCGTCCTCGAGGACGATGCCCTCGTTGCCCGCGGTGCCGCGGTGGTCGTTCACCCCGTCGCGCACGAGCTGGCGCAAGTCGAGGGGCTCGCGCTGCAGCGTGAGCTTGCCGCGCGAGATGCGGGTCACGTCGAGCAGCTCGTCGATGAGGCGCGTGAGGTAGCGCATCTGCCGCTCGACCACCGACAGGCTCTGGCGCTCCATCTCCGAGCGCTCGCCCACGCGCCCGAGGATGAAGACGCTGTTGCCGATCGCCGCCAGCGGGTTGCGCAGCTCGTGGGCGAGCAGGCCCAGGAAGTCGTTCTTGTTGCGGTCGGCGGCGGCGAGCTCCGAGGTGCGCTGCTGCAGCTCCTCGGTCTGCGCCTGGATCTCCTCGTTCTGCGCCTGCAGCTCCTCGGCCTGCGCCTGGATCTCCTCGTTCTGCGCCTGCAGCTCCTCGTTCTGCGCCTGCACGCGCTCGAGCAGCCCCTGCACGCGCTCGTGGGAGCGCACGTTGTTCAGGCCGATGGCGAGCTGCAGCGCCGCGGCCTGCAGGAAGTCGGTCGCGGCCGCGTCGAACTCGGCGAGCGAGGCGAGCACCACGACGCCCAGCACCTCGCCGCGCAGCATCGCCGGGACGGCGACGATCGCGCGCGGCGCGACCTCGTCCACGCCGAGCTTGAGCCGGGTCGGGGCGTCGGGCGGGATGTCCGCGAGCATCGCGATGCGCCGCTCGAGCGCCGCGCGCCCGGGCAGGCCCTCGCCGGGCTCGAGCGCGGCGGCCGGGGCCGGCAGCGCGCGCGCGGCCACGGGCAGCAGGCGGCCGCTGTCCTCGTCGCGCCAGTACACGCACCCGGCCCCCGCGCCGGTGGCCTCGGCCATCGCGCGCAGCGCTTGCCCGGCCACGGCCTCCTTGTCCAGGCTCGACGAGGCGGCGCTCGCCACCTCCGCGTCGGCGCGCAGGCGCTGCGCCCGGCGCTCGAGCGCCTCGGCGGCGGCCCCGAACGCGAGCCCGATCTGCGTGAGCTCGTCGCGCGGAACGGTCGTCTCGCCGCGGGCGGCGGCGGCGCGGGGCGCCAGCTCCAGCGCCGGCTGCCAGTTGCCGCGCTGCAGCTCGCGGGCGAGGCCCATGAGGCGGCGCGCGGGCGACCGGATCGACGCGGTCACGGCCACGCCCAGCACGACGAGCACGCCGAGCACGGTGCCGAACGCGATCCACAGCCCGCTCGCCACGCGGTCGCGCGAGGCCTCCATCGCCGCGATCGCCTGGCGCGCCTTCTCGTGCTGCAGGTCGGCGAAGGCCTGGAGCTGCACGATCGCGTCGGCGCGCGCGTCCGAGAGCGCGGCCTCGGCGGCCGTGCGGCTCGTGAGCGGGCCGAGGCGGGCCACGGATTCCGCGGCGTCGAGGTAGCGCTCGACGCTGGGCTCGAGGTCGCGGAACGCGGCCTGGCCGTCGGGCTCCTTGGCCGCGTCGGCGAGCGCCCGCAGCGCCTTGCGCGCCTGCGCCACCGCATCGAGCGCCGGCGCCGCGTGCCGCGGCGCGGCGTGCGCCCCGGAGGCGCGCGCCGCGATCGCGACCTTGAGGATGGCGCGGTCGAGGTCGGCGGCGCGCTCCGAGAGCGGATGGATGCGCTGGGCGAAGGCCGCCTGCGCGCGCGCGCTCGCCTGCTGCCACGACCCGCTCGCCGCGGCGAACACCGCGAGCACCGCGACCACCACGCCGAATCCCGCGGCGAGCCGCTGCCCGATGCTCCAGTCGCCGAGGGACCTCATGCCGCGATCCTCTCGTCGGCGGGCCGGCGGAAGAGCCGCGAGCGCGGGGCCACGCATTCGAGCGCGGGCAGCGCGGCCGTGGAGGGCCATTCCGCCTCGCCCAGCAGCAGGTATCCGCCGGGGGCGAGGGACGCGACGAGGCGCGAGAGCACCCGCGCCTGGAGGGATCGTTGGAGGTAGATGAGCACGTTTCTGCAGCAGATCAATTGGAATCGGGCCTCTTCGTCGTGGGGCGCGGCCAGGTCGTCGGCGCGCCAGGTGATGCGCCGGCGCGCCGCCTCGCGCACGCGCCAGCGCCCGGGTGCGTTCGCGAGCGGCTCGAGGTGGCGCTCGCGCAGCGCGCGCGGCAGCTCCTCGAGCGCCGCGTCCGGGTAGACGCCTTCGCGCCCGGCGGCGAGCGCGCCGCGGTCGATGTCGGTCGCGAGGACGCTGCCGTCGATCGCCGCGTCCTCGAGCAGCAGCGCCAGCGTGTGCGGCTCCTCGCCGCGCCCGCAGCCGGCGCTCCATGCATGCACGGGTCCGGGGCGCGCAAGGGCAGGCAGCACGGCCTCGCGCAGCAGGTCGAAGGCCGGCGCGTTGCGGTAGAAGCGGCTCACCTTGATCATCAGCCGGTCCACCAGCGCCGCGGTCTCCGCGTCGCACGCAAGCAGCCGCTCGAGGTAGGCGGGGACCGTCGCCACGCCGCTGCTCGCCATGCGGTTGCGGATGCGCCGCTCGACGGTGAGCGTGCGATAGCCGCTGAAATCGAGCCGCGTCCTTTCCTGCACCAGCCGGACGATCGCCTCGAGGGCGGCCTGGTCGTCGTTCGATGCTTCGTTTCTTTCGTTCACGCTCCACGATGCTAGCAAGGCATGTCCGAGAGAGATGTAGGAGCGCTCCTACGGTCGGTCGCGCGGCAGCTACAGGGAGTAACCCTTTTGGCGCGCTCGCGCGTTTGCACGGGAAGAAGGCCGCGCCGTCGCGCGGCCGCCCCTCGGGAGACTCCATGGCAATCCCACGCCCGCAGTTCCTCGCCCGACGCGCGCTCGCCGTCGCCGCCGCCCTCCTCGCCGGCTGCGCCCTCGCGCTGTCCGCGCGCGCCGAGCGCCTCGCCGACGTGCGCGTGCGCGACCGCACCCTCGGCACCGAGCTCGCCGTGCACTGGCACCGCGGCCGGCCCTACGTGGTCGGCCGCCCCGGCGACGAGTACGAGGTGATCGTGCGCAATCGCACCGGCGAGGACCTCCTCGCGGTCGTTTCCGTCGACGGCGTGAACGTCGTCACCGGGCAGAGCGCGAGCCCGGACCAGGGCGGCTACGTCGTCGGGCCGTGGCAGCGGGCGGTGATCCGGGGCTGGCGCAAGAGCCTCGAGGAGACGGCCGCCTTCTACTTCACGCGCCTCGGCGATTCCTACGCGGCGCGCACCGGCCGCCCCGGCGACGTGGGCGTGATCGGCGTGGCCGTCTTCCGCCGCGCGCGGCCCGCCTTCGTCGCGCCCGGCCCGTGGCGGGAGCGGGAAGGCAAGCGCGAGTCGAACGCCGCGGCGCCGCAGGCCAAGCGCTTCGGCCCGGAGGCGCCGCTCGGCACCGGGCACGGCCGGCGGGAGGCCTCGCCCGCGCGCCGCGCCGAGTTCGAGCGCGCGAGCGCGCAGCCGGAGCAGCTCGTGTCGCTGCGCTACGACAGCTATCGCCACCTCGTCGCCCGGGGCGTGCTGCCGCGAGGCCCGCGCTACGGCCGGCGCGATCCCGACCCGTTCCCCGGCGGCTTCGTGCCCGATCCGCGCTAGGCAGCCGCTTCCGGCCCCGCGGAAATTCTTCTCTCCGCGCAAGGCCGTCGCCCCGCTGAATCGGGGCTGAAGGGCAGGAACGATCCTTGCAGCGCTCGTGCGCGGCGTTCGCCGCGTTCGAGGAAAGGGCATCGCGATGGATCAACCGCAACCCGACGGGCGGCGCGAGTCCCCGGGCACCGTCGGCGTGCGCTTCACGCTGAACGGCGAGCCCTGCGCGCTCGACATCGACCCGCGCGTGACGCTGCTCGATGCGCTGCGCGAGCGCCTGCAGCTCACCGGCACCAAGAAGGGATGCGACCGCGGCCAATGCGGCGCCTGCACGGTGCTCGTCGAAGGGCGGCGCGTGAACGCCTGCCTCACGCTCGCCGCGACGCTCGAGGGCGCCCGGGTGACGACGATCGAGGGCCTCGCCCGCCGGGGACTGCATCCGGTGCAGGCGGCCTTCGTCGAGCACGACGCGCTGCAGTGCGGCTACTGCACGCCGGGGCAGGTCCTGTCCTGCGTGGCGCTGCTCGAGGAGGCCCGGCGCCACGAGCCGAGCGCGGTCAGCGCCGACCTGCGCCCCGGCCGGCCGGTCGCGTGGGGCGACGAGGAGATCCGCGAGCGCATGAGCGGCAACCTCTGCCGCTGCGGCGCCTACGTGAACATCGTGGCCGCCGTGCGCGCGTGCGCGGCCGGCGCGGCGTAGGGGGACGCATGCGGGCCTTCCGGTTCGAGCGCGCCGAGCGCATCGAGGACGCCGTGGGCGCCATGGGCCCGGGCGCGCGCTTGCTCGCCGGCGGCACCAACCTCGTGGACCTCATGAAGGGCGACGTCGAGCGGCCCGAACGGGTGATCGACATCAACCGGCTGCCGCTCGCCGCCATCGAGGCGACTGCCGAGGGGGGATTGCGCATCGGGGCGCTCGCGCGCAACAGCGACTGCGCCAACCACCCGCTCGTGCGCGAGCGCTACCCGCTCCTCGCCCGCGCGCTGCTCGCCGGCGCCTCGCCGCAGCTGCGCAACATGGCGACGGTGGGCGGCAACCTGCTGCAGCGCACGCGCTGCTACTACTTCTACGACGCCGCCTTCCGCCGCTGCAACAAGCGCGAGCCCGGCTCCGGGTGCGCCGCGCGCGAGGGCTACAGCCGGATCCACGCGATCCTGGGCGCGAGCCCCCATTGCGCGGCGGTGCATCCGTCGGACATGTGCGTGGCGCTGGCCGCGCTCGAGGCCGTGGTGGAGGCGCGCGGCCCCGCGGGGATGCGGCGCATTCCGATCGCCCACTTCCACCGCCTGCCCGGCGACACGCCCGAGCGCGACACCAACCTCGACCCCGACGAGCTCGTGGTCGCGGTGGAGCTGCCGGCGCAGGGCTTCGCGCGCCACGCGCACTACCTCAAGGTGCGCGACCGCGCGAGCTACGCCTTCGCGCTGGTCTCCGTCGCCGCCGCGCTCGACATCGAGGCGGGCCGCGTGCGCCTGGCGCGCATCGCCCTGGGCGGCGTGGCCCACAAGCCCTGGCGCTGCCTGGCCGCGGAGCGCGCGCTGGCGGGCGCGCAGCCCGCGATCGCCGCGTTCGAGCGCGCCGCCGACGCGTGCCTCGCGCAGGCGCGCCCGCTCGCGCACAACGCCTTCAAGGTGCCGCTCGCGCGCGGGGCGATCGTGCGCGCGCTCGCGCCGCCGCGGGGATCGCATGAACGCGCCGGAGCGCGCCGCGACGGGCGAGGCCGTCGTGCGCGTCGACGGGCCCGCGAAGGTGGAGGGCGGCGCCCGCTACGCGGCGGAGTTCCCGCTCCCGCACCTCTGCCACGCGGTCCTCGTGCCGAGCACGGTGGCGGCCGGGCGCATCGCGGCGATCGACACGGCCGAGGCCGAGGCGATGCCGGGCGTGGTGCACGTGATGACGCACCGCAACGCCCCGCGCCTGCCCGAGGGCGGGCGCGCCGCCTTCGACCCGCCGGCCGGGCGCGCGATGTCGCTGCTGCAGGACGATGCGGTCCGCTACGACCGCGAGCCCGTCGCCGTGGTCGTCGCCGACACGCTCGAGCAGGCGCGCGCGGCCGCCACGCGGGTCCAGGTGCGCTACGAGGCGTGCCGGGCGATCCTCGACTTCGCGGCCGCCGAGGAGCGCGCGCACCAGCCCTCGCGCATGTCCCACGGCGAGCCGGACCTCGCCTGGGGCGATCCCGGGGCGGCGATGGCCGCGGCCGAGCTCGTCGTGGACGAGCGCTACGCCACGCCCATCGAGCACCACAACCCGATGGAGCCGCACGCCACCATCGCGCGCTGGGACGGCGAGCAGCTCACCCTGCACGATTCGACGCAGTACGTCTCCGGCGTGCGCGACACGGTGGCGAAGACCTTGGGCATCCCGGCGGCGAACGTGCGGGTGGTCTCGCCCTACGTGGGCGGCGGCTTCGGGTGCAAGGGCTCGACCTGGTCGCACGTGCTGCTCTGCGCGATGGCCGCGCGGCTGCTGCGCCGGCCGGTCAAGCTGGCGCTCGAGCGGGCGCAGATGTTCGGCCCGGTCGGCAGCCGCCCGATGACCGAGCAGCGCGTGACGCTCGGTGCCGCGCGCGACGGGCGCATCCTCGCCGTGCGCCACCGCGTGCGCTCGCACACCTCCGTCTTCGAGGACTATGCGGAGCCGGCCACCTCGCCGACGCGCGCGCTCTACGCATACCCCCATGGCTTTCTGAGCCAGCGCGTCGTGCCGATGCACCTCGGCACGCCCACCTTCCAGCGCGCGCCGGGCGAGGCGACCGGGACCTTCGCCCTCGAGTGCGCGATGGACGAGCTGGCCGAGCGGCTGGGCATGGACCCGGTCGCGCTGCGAGTGCGCAACCACGCCGACGTGGAGCCGTGCTCGGGCAAGCCGTGGTCGAGCAAGAAGCTGCGCGAGTGCTACGAGGACGCGGCGCGGCGCTTCGGGTGGTCGCGCGCGGCCGCGTGCGCCGCGGGAGCCTGCGCGACGGGCACTGGCGCGTGGGCCTGGGGATGGCCACGGCGACGTATCCGGCGGAGCGCTCGCGCTGCACGGCGCTCGCGATCCTCACCGCCGAGGGCCGCTATATCGTGCGCCGCGGCACCCAGGACATCGGCACGGGCACCTACACCATCGGCGCGCAGGTCGCGGCCGAGGCGCTCGGCGTGCCCGTCGAGCAGGTCGCCTTCGAGCTGGGCGACACGCGCCTGCCGCGCGCGCCGATCTCGGGCGGCTCGATGACGGCGGCGAGCGTGGGGCCCGCGGTGCGCGAGGCGTGCCTGGCGCTGCGCCGGCGCATCGAGGCGGGCGAGCGCGCGCCGCTCGCCGCGCAGGCCGAGGCGGCGCCGCCCGCCAGGTCCGCGGCCGGGCAGCGCCTCGCGCACCGCTCCTTCGGCGCCGTCTTCGCGCAAGTGCGCGTCGACGCGGACCTGGGCGTCGTGCGCGTGCCGCGCATCGTCGCCACCTACAGCGTGGGACGCCTGCTCAACCGCAAGACCGGACTCAGCCAGCTCGAGGGCGGCATCGTCTGGGGCATCGGCATGGCGCTGCTCGAGCACAGCGTGCCGGACCCGCGCGACGGGCGCATCGTGAACGCGAACCTCGCGGAGTACCACGTGCCGGTGAATGCCGACGTCGGCGCGATCGAGGTCGCCGTGGTCGACGAGTGCGACACGCGCGTTCAACCCGCTCGGCGCGCGCGGAATCGGCGAGATCGGCATCACCGGCGTGGCCGCGGCGATCGCCAACGCCGTCTGGCACGCCACCGGCAAGCGCATCCGCGACCTGCCCATCACCCTCGACAAGCTTCTTTAGGGGACGGACCCCGTTTTCCCTTAGGCGGAACGGCCGTTCCGCCTAAGGGAAAACGGGGTCCGTCCCCTTTCGGTACCATCCACGCCATGTTCCGATCGCGCTACCTCGATTACGCGGGCCTGATGGCCCAGGTGCGCGCGTGGGCCGAGCGGCATCCGGCCTTCGTGCGCCTGTCCACGCTGGGCACGACGCCCGAGGGGCGCGACATCCCGCTGCTCACGATCGGTCCCGATCCCGACGACGGCCGCCCGGCGGTATGGGTCGACGGCAACATGCACGCCTCGGAGCTGTGCGGCTCGAGCGCGGCGCTCGCGATCGCCGAGGACGCGATCGCGCTGCACGAGGGTCGCCGCCAGGGCGGGGCGGCCGGGCTGCCCGAGCACCTCGCCGCGGCGCTGAAGGAGGTCGTCTTCCACGTGGTGCCGCGCATCTCGCCCGACGGCGCCGAGGCGGTGCTGCGGACCGGCCGCTACGTGCGCTCGAGCCCCGCCGACGCGCGCCGCCACCGCGGCCATCCCTACTGGGAAGGCGCGGACATCGACGGCGACGGCCGCGAGGGATACATGCGCGTCGCGAGCGCCGAGGGCGAGATGGTGGCGCTCGAGGGCTTCCCGGACGTGATGGTGCCGCGCCTGCCCGAGGACCCGCCCCCGTACTACAAGCTCTATCCCGAGGGGACCATCGCCAACTTCGACGGCCGGCGCATCCCCGACCCGCACTTCCTCTCCGACAACCAGTACGACTTCAACCGCAACTTCCCCTACCAGTGGGCGCCGGAGCCCGAGCAGGCGGGCGCGGGCGACTACCCCGGCAGCGCCCCCGAGACGCGGGCGATCCTCGACTTCGCCGCCGCGCACCCCAACCTCTTCGCGTGGCTCAACTTCCACACCTTCGGCGGGGTCTTCATCCGCCCGCTCGGCGACAAGCCCGACCACAAGATGGACCCGGTCGACCTCGCCGTGTACCGCCAGGTCGAGGCGTGGGCCAAGGAGCTCACCGGCTACCCCACCGTGAGCGGCTACCACGAGTTCCTCTACGAGCCCGAGACGCCGCTCAAGGGCGACATCGTCGAGTACGCCTACCAGCAGCGCGGGGCGATCGCCTACGCCGTGGAACTGTGGGACATCTTCCGGCGCATCGGCGTCGAGCCGAAGAAGCCGTTCGTCGACCACTACACGAAGCTCGAGCGCAAGGACTTCCTCGCGCTCGCGCAATGGGACCGCGACCGCAACCAGGGGCGCGTGTTCGGGCACTGGCGCAAGTGCCGCCATCCGCAGCTGGGCGAGGTGGAGGTGGGCGGGCTGAACCTGCTCGTCGGCATCTCGAACCCGCCCTACGAGGAGCTGGGGCAGGTCTGCGAGCAGCAGAGCGGCGCGTTCCTGCGCGTGGCGGCCCTGCTGCCCCGCGTGACGCTCGAGGTGGTCGGGCGCGACGTGCTCGGCAAGAACCTGATGCGCTTCGAGCTGCGCATCGCCAACCGCGGCTACCTTCCCACCTACGGCATGGGGGCGGCGCGCCGCCTGCCCCACGTCGAGCCGCTGCGGCTGACCACGCGCTGCGAGGGCGATGTGCAGGTGGGCGCTCCGATGCAGGCGGTGCAGGAGCTGGGCCACCTCGACGGCTGGGGACAGGGCCTCTTCGGCGGCGGCAGCATCTTCTCGCCGTGGACGCGCGGCAACGGGCACGAGCGCTTCGTGACCCTGGTCGCCGAGGGCAAGGGGCGGCTCGCGGTGCGCGTCGGCAGCTGCCGGGTCGGATACCGCACGCTCGAGCTCGACGTCGGATGAGGCCCCGGCGCGGGCCGCGGCGACGCTGAAGGGGCGGCGTGGACCTGCCGATCGTCGACGTCGTCCTGCTCGGCTCGGCCGCGATCCTCGCGGTCCTCTTCCTGCTGATCCTGTTCGAGCCGGGGCTCAAGTACCGCGTGTCGGAGTCCGACGAGCCGGTCGACACCGACAAGTTCCTCGAGCGCATCGCCGCGGTCATCAACTCGCGCATCTTCCGCGGCTGCACGGCGCTCGTGCACGGCACCGGCGAGGCGATCTACGCGGCCGAGCTCGCCGCGATCCGCGCCGCCCGCGTCTCGGTGCACATCGAGGCGTACCTCTTCCTGCGCGGCAGGGCGGCCGACGCGTTCCTCGCCGCGCTCACCGACTGCGCCCGGCGCGGCGTGAAGGTGCGCGTGATCGTCGACGCGATCGGCAGCTGGCGCACGCCCGGGCGCTACTTCGACGGCCTGCGTGCCGCGGGCGGGCGGGTCGAGTGGTACCAGCCCATCCGCTGGTACACCCTCAAGCGCTTCAACAACCGCACGCACCGCGAGCTCGTCGTGGTCGACGGCAAGGTGGGGTTCGCGGGCGGGGCGGGGATCGCGGACTACTGGCTGCCGGGGCCGCAGCGCGGGCGTCCCTGGCGCGACACGACGGTGGAGGTGACGGGCGAGCTCGTGACGGGGCTGCAGACCTCGTTCATCGAGAACTGGCTCGAGGCGAGCGGCGAGATCCTCACCGGCGAGGAGGAGTTCCCCTACGCGAGCGCCGCGACCCCGGCGCCGGGCGAGGGACCGGTGACGGGGCTCGTCGTGAACAGCACGCCCTCGGCGGGGCGCGGGACGCGCGCGCGGATGCTCTTCCAGCTCTTCCTCGCCTCGGCGCGCGAGACGATCCACATCAACTCGCCCTACTTCCTGCCCGACCGCAGCGTGCGCGCCGAGCTGCTGCGCGCGGTGGAGCGCGGCGTGTCGGTGAAGGTGGTGACGCCGAACCGGCTGAACAACCACCCGATCGCGCGCCTGGCGAGCCGGCGGCGCTACGGCGATCTCATCCGCGGCGGGGTCGAGATCCACGAGTACCAGCCCGCGATGATCCACGCCAAGGTGCTCGTCGTGGACGCGACCTGGACCGTGCTCGGCTCGACCAACTTCGACAACCGCTCGTTCGGGCTGAACGACGAGGTGAACGTGGCGCTGCGCGACAAGGCGCTCGCCGCGCGCGTCGAGGCGGGATTCGAGGCGGACCTCGCGCAATCCCACCGCATCGACTACCCCACGTGGGCCCGGCGCTCCCTCGCCGAGAAGGTGGCCGCCTTCCTCGGCGTGGTGCTCGAGCGCCAGGAGTGAGCCGGCCCGGCCCGGCCGGCTAGTAGCGGCGGTAGTGCCGGTCCCCGTGCCGAGCGCCGTCGTGGCGGCGCTCGACATGGCGGCGATGACCGGCGTAGCCGTAGGAGTAGCGAGGACCCGCGTAGCCGGAATGGCGGCGGCCGTAGTAGCGCGCGGAGCCGTAGACCACGACGGGCGCGCGGTAGTAGGCCGGCGCCGGGTAGTACGAGGGGCCTTCGTAGTAGGCGACGGGCGGCGGCGCGTAGTCGCCGCGCGGGCCGTAGTCGCCGCGCGGCCCGTAGCCGTCGTAGCGGCGCTCGTAGTCGCAGGGCGTGTCGGCCGCGATCGCCGAGCCGAGGATCGCGCCCACGGCCGCGCCCGGGGCGTTGCCGATCGCCGCGCCGATGCCGCCGCCGATGAGCGCGCCCGGCACCGGGTCGCACGCGAGGGCGGAGGCGGAGAGCGCCGCGGCCGCGACGGCGCCGGCGAAGGTGAGGGCGATGCGGCTTCGTGTCATGGCGGGCTCCCGGTTGCGTTGGCACGCCATTGTGCCGGGAATCGCGCGCCGGGAAGGCCTTCCGGTCAGGGGCGGGGTGCGCCATCCGGACCATGGGCGCGCAGCTCGAGCCCGGCGGCGAGCGCGATGATCACGACGCCGAAGCATCCGGCCGGGGCGAAGGCGGTCCACGCGCGCCCGGTGAGGTCCCACGCGAACCCGCCGACGACGGGGGTCACGATCGCGCAGAGATAGCCGATCGCGAAGACCCCCGCGGAGGCGCGGTGCACGTCCCGCGGCGCGACGAGGATCGGGGGCAGCGCGAGGGTGAGGATCAGCACGAGCGCCGTGGAGAAGCCGATCGCGCCCGCGCAGGCCACGAGCCCGGCGCCGTCGAGCGTGACGAGCCCCACCATCGCCGCGGAGGCCAGCACGCCGGTCGCCACGAACGGCCAGCGCTTCGGCACCAGCGCCGGCGCGAAGGCGAGCAGCAGGAGCGAGGCGGGGATCTGCACCCAGTTGAGGGCCGACAGCGCCGGGCCGATCAGCGCGGCGCGATGGCCGTAGCGCAGGAAGTCGGGCAGGAACGCGTTGGTCGCGAAGTACAGGCTCGACGAGCCGCCGGCGATGAAGCCCAGCTTCCACGTGACCGGCGAGCGCCAGTCGGGCCAGCCGGAGACCGCGCCGTTGCGCCGCGGGCGGGATGCGGCCGATTCCCCCCGGCGCGCGCACGACGCTTCCCGCCACGCGAGCGCGGCGATGGCGAAGAGCGGCAGCGACCACGCCACCAGCGCGGCGCGCCAGCTGCCGCCCACGAGGGGCAGCACGACGGGGATCGTGAGCGAGGCGGCGAGCGCCTCGCCCGCCAGCAGCCCGTTCGAGTAGACCGCGGTGCCGAGCCCCACGTGCCGCGGCAGCCAGTCGCGCACGATCGAGGGCAGCG
Source organism: uncultured beta proteobacterium (assembly GCA_963741815.1). Classification (GTDB taxonomy): domain Bacteria; phylum Pseudomonadota; class Gammaproteobacteria; order Burkholderiales; family Usitatibacteraceae; genus Usitatibacter. The sequence continues at coordinate 175,279 of CAVUJI010000001.1, read as the reverse complement.
CCGGCTGCATCACGGCGATGCCGACTCCCATGGCGAAGGTGGCGGCGAAGAGCGCGGGCGCGTCGAGCGCCGCGGCGCGCAGCGCCGAGGCCGTCCCGGCGAGCGCGATGCCGCCCGCGAGCACCGCGAGCGCGCCGAAGCGCGCGATGAGGAGCGACCCGGGCACCGCGGCGAGCGACAGCAGCAGCACCGGCAGGCTCGCCAGCGCGCCCACCTCGGCCTGCGTGAGGCGCAGCGCGTCGTGCAGCAGCGGGATCACCGGCGGGACGGCGAGCACCGTGAGCCGCAGGCACAGGCCGAAGAGCCACAGCAGCACGAGGTGCCTGGCGATCGCGTGGCGTTCGGGTGTGGCGGGCATCGGCGGCGCCTCCTCGCCGTCGGGCGGTCCCGCATGATAGCGAAGCTAGGAGGATCCCGAGCGCCTGCGGTCGGTGATGAAGATGGTGGCGAGCAGCCAGCAGCCCCCGGCGGCCGCGCCGAGGAAGCACAGCATCGCCAGGCCCGGGTAGCCGAGGATGCGGAAGTCGGTGTCCACACGCATCAGCAGCGCCGCGCCCACGATGAGCGCGGCGAGCACGACGCCCGAGGTGATGCGGTTGGCGATCTTCTGCAGCCCCTGCATGAGGAAATCCGCGTCGACCGCCTTCACCTTGACCTCGAGCTCGCGGTCGCCCACCGCGTCCATGATCTTGTTCACCCGCATCGGCAGCCCGGCGAGGAAGCCCTTGGCCTCGAGCAGCACGCCGAGGAGGCTGCCCTGCGTGGCCTCCTTCTTCATGCGCTGCGACATGAGCTCGCCCGCATGGCGGCGGATCGCGGCGTTCGGGTCGAAGCCGGGGTCGAGCGCGCGGCCGACCTCGTCGAGCTGCAGCAGCGTCTTGCCGAGCATGGCGAGCTCGCTCGGCACGCACAGGTCCGCCTCGCCCGCCGCGCGGGTGGCCTCGAGCAGGGTGCGCCCGACGTTGATCTGCGCGAGCGGCAGGCCCTGGTGCGCGGCGACGAGCTGCCCCAGGTGGCGCTTGAAGCGCAGCGCGTCGTAGTCGCGCCCCTTGCGGCTCATCGCGATGATCGTCTCGGCCGCCTGCTCGCTGCGGCCATCGCTCACCGCCATCAGCGTCTTGAGCAGGCTTTCCTGCATGCCGGGCGTCGTGTGTCCGACCATGCCGAGGTCGATGAGGGCGATGCGGCAGTCCTCGGTGAGCAGCACGTTGCCCGGGTGGGGGTCGGCATGGAAGAGCCCGTCCACGAGCACCTGCTTGAGGTAGGCGCGGAAGAGCTCTTCGGCGAGGGCCGCGCCGTCCATCTCGAGCCGGGCCATCGGCGAGATCGCCGTGATCTTGCGCCCGTACACCTGCTCCATCGTGAGGACGTGTCGCGTGGTGTAGTCGAGCACCGGGCGGGGAACCACGATGAGCCCGAAGCCGGCGAGGTTCTCGTCCAGCGCGAGCAGGTTCTGCGCCTCGAGCTCGTAGTCGAGCTCCTTGCGGATGGACGCGCGGAACTCCTCGAGCATGTCGAGGACGCGATGGCGCCGGCCCGCCTCGGTGTGCTCCTGGATGAAGCGGGCGATCTCCTCGAGCACCTCGAAGTCGCCGGCGACCGACCGCGCGATGCCCGGGCGCTGGACCTTCACCACCACCTCGCGCCCGTCGCGCAGCGCCGCGGCATGGACCTGGCCCAGGGACGCGGCGGCGAGCGGCGCGCGCTCGAAGCGCGAGAAGGCCTTCGAGATGCGCACGCCCAGCTCCCGCTCCACGATCGCCTCGACGTCGGCGAACGCGAACGGTTTCACGCGGTCCTGCAGCCGGGCGAGCGCCTTGAGGTACGCGTCGGGCAGCAGGTCCGGGCGGCTGGAAAGGACCTGGCCCAGCTTCACGTAGGTGGGTCCCATCGCCTCGAGGTCGTCGGCGAGGGCGTCGGGACGCAGCCCGTCGTCGGCGTCGGGCGCGCCCGGCGAGGCGGCGCCGAACTCCTCGGCCACCCCCATCTCGCGCACGAGGTCCGAGCGCCCGTACCTCCAGAGGAGGTGGGCGATCTGGCGATAGCGGTGGAAGTGGCGGGGGGAGATCTTCATGGCGCGCCCCCACCAATCTGCGGCATGGCCGCCGCCCGGTCTATCGTCGCCGTTGCCGCGTGCTTGTCGGCGTTCTCCGACGCGCGGGCTAGGCGCGCCCGTGCATGAGCCGCTTGATCGCCGGGGTGAGGAGGAAGAGCACGGCGGCCGCGCCCGCGGAGCTCGCCACGAGGAACCAGTAGAGCGGGATCGCGGTGCCGGCGAGCAGCGCCTCGAGGATGCCCGCGAGGTAGTTGGCCGCCGCGTTGGCGAGGTACCAGATCCCCATCATGAGGGCGGCCACGCGCGCCGGTGCCAGCTTCGTCACCATCGACAGGCCCACGGGCGAAAGGCACAGCTCCCCGATCGTGTGCAGCACGTAGACGAAGAAGAGCCATTGCGGCCCCACCTTGCCCACGAGCTCGGCGCGGTGCTGCCCGATGGCGAGCACGACGAAGCCCAGGGAGAGGAAGGCGAGGCCCAGCGCCATCTTCGCGGGCGTGGGCAGCGGCCGGCGCGACTCGTCGACCTTCAGCCAGATCGCCGCGACCACCGGCCCCATCACGAGGATCCCCAGCGGGTTGATCGCCTGGAAGTACGAGGCGGGGATCTCCCAGCCGCCCAGCACGCGGTCGGTGAGCTTGTCGGCGAAGAGGTTCATCGTGCCGCCCGCCTGCTCGAAGCCCATCCAGAAGAAGATCACGAAGAAGCCGAGGATGAAGATGGCGAAGATGCGGTGCCACTCCTCGGCGCCGAGCGGGGCGTCGGCGCCTTCCCGCGGCCGGCCCAGGTGCTGCCCGCCGAACCACAGCGCGGCGACGACCGCGGCGACGAGGGCGAGCTGGCCCACGCCGGGAAGCGCGTGCCAGGCCGGGCCGCCGAGCGCCCAGGCGCCCATCACGGCGTAGACGAGCGGGATCATCGCGAGGCTGATGGCGATCGACTGGGCCCAGTCGCGCGCGTCGAGCCGGCTGCGGCCCCCGGGCAGTCCCGCCGTGCCGAGCCGTCCCTGGCCCGCGACGAACTGCGCCAGGCCCAGGCACATGCCGACGCCCGCGGAGGCGAACCCGTAGTGCCAGCCGATCTTCTCGCCCAGCGTGCCGGCCACCAGCGGCGAGAGGAAGGCACCCAGGTTCACCCCCATGTAGAAAATGGTGAAGCCCGGGTCGCGGCGCGGGTCGTTGTCGCGGTAGAACGTGCCGAGGAGGGTGGCGATGTTCGGCTTGAAGAAGCCGTTGCCGGCGATGAGCAGGCCGAGGGCGAGGTGCAGCAGCGGGGCGAAGGCCATGGCGAAGTGGCCGAGCGCCATGGTGATGCCGCCGATGAGGATCGCCTTGCGCCGCCCGAGGTAGCGGTCGGCGAGGTAGCCGCCGAGGAGCGGCGAGATGTACACGAGGCCCGTGTACGTGGCGTAGAGCTGCAGCGCATCCTCGCGCGCGTAGCCCAGCGCGTTGACGAGGTAGAGCACCAGCAGCGCGCGCATGCCGTAGTAGCTGAAGCGCTCCCACATCTCCGTGAGGAAGAGCGTGGCGAGCGCCCGGGGCTGGCGCTCGTCGTGGGGCGCGGCCTGCACGGTCGCTTCGGTGCCGCTCGCCATCGGGACCCTCCTCCTTTTCGGCAGCGGCGATTATCCGTGAAAAGGGGACGGACCCCGTTTTCCCTTAGGCGGAACGTTCCGCCTAAGGGAAAACGGGGTCCGTCCCCGGTTGTCAGTGGATGGACTGGGAGTGGTCGCCTCCGGGCTCGGAGATCTGCGACAGGGCCTCGCCCGTGGTGTCGGGCTTGGCGGCGTGGGAGAGGTCGCCGATCGAGATGATGCCGACCAGCCGCTTCTGCCGGTCGACCACCGGCAGGCGGCGGATCTGCTGCTCGCCCATGTTCTGGGCCACGTCCTCGATCGGCTCGTCGTCGAAGCAGTAGAGCACCTCCTTGCTCATCACCTCGCGCACGGGCGTCTCGGGCGAGAGGTTCTCCGCCACGCCGCGGATGGCGATGTCGCGGTCGGTGATGACCCCCACGAGGCGCTCGTTGTCGGCCACGGGCAGCGAGCCCACGTCGCACTCGCCCATCACGCGCGCGGCCTCGCAGATGGTCTGGTCGGGGGATATCAGGGTCACCTCGCGGGTCATGGCCTCGCTCACTTGCATGGTCGTCTCCTTGTCCGGTCTGCGGCGCCGGCGGCGCCACCGCGTTACGACTGCGTGCAGCCGCGCAATGTTCATGGAAAAATCGGGGCCATGATCCCGCCCCGCCCCCGGCACTTCTCCATGCTGCGCGATTTCCGCGTGGCCGACTTCTTCACGCTCGGCAACGCCGCCTGCGGGCTCGCCGGCGTCTTCCTCGCGATGCGCTACATGGCGAGCGCCCAGGTCGCCGACTTCCTGCTCGCCGCGGCGATGGCGCCGGCCGCCTTCGCCTTCGACGTGCTCGACGGGCGCATCGCCCGCGCCCGCCACGAGCACTCGGTGCTGGGACGCGAGCTCGACTCGCTCGCCGACGTGATCTCCTTCGGCGTGGCCCCCGCGGCGCTCGCCTTCGCCGGCGGGCTGCACGGCGGCTGGGACTGGGTCGCGCTCACGTACTTCGTGGGCTGCGGCGTGAGCCGGCTCGCCCGCTACAACGTGACGGCCGAGCAGCTCTCGGGGGGAGGAGAGAAGGTGCGCTACTTCGAGGGCACGCCGATCCCGACGAGCGTCGTGCTCACCGGGGTGCTCGCCTGGGCCGCGTGGCGCGCGCGCCTGGGCGAGGCGATCTACGGGGGCGTGTGGTCCCTCGGCTGGGACCTGCACCCCCTGGCGCTGCTCTTCGCGCTTTCGGGCACGCTCATGATCAGCAAGACCCTGCGGATTCCCAAGCTGTAGGACTCCGGGATAAGCTTGGGCGTCCCCGAGGGAGGCCCCGCCCATGTACAAGCGCATCCTGCTCGCCTACGACGGCTCGGAATCGGGCCAGAAAGCCCTGCTGGACTGCGACGAGATCGCCCAGATCAACCGCTCGGAGGTGTACCTCGTCGCGGTGATGCCGCCGCCGGCGGCGTTCGTGGGCGGCGAGGGCTTCGTCTACGACGCGAAGGTCGAGGAGGCCGAGCGCAAGCAGTACGAGGGCATCCTCATGGAGGGCCTGCGCCGGCTGAACGAGTCGGGCCGGCAGGCCAAGGGCGAAGTGCTCACGGGAGACGCGGTCGAGGAGATCACCGACTACGCCTCGCGCATCGACGCCGACCTCATCGTGGTCGGCCACAAGCACCTCGACAGCTGGGCCGCCCGCTGGTGGCGCGGCTCGCTGTCGAAGTCGCTGATCGAGCACGCGCCGTGCAGCGTGCTCGTGGTCATCACGTCCTGATCAGCGGCGGTGCCCATCGCGGTGCCCGCCGCGGCGCCACTCGTGCCGCACGTCGCGCCCGCGCCATTCGTGGCGACCGTGCCAGTCGGGATGGCGCGTGCCGCCCCAGCCGGAGCTGAAGACGATCGAGGGCCCGTAGTACACCGGGGCGGGCTCGTAGTACACCGGGGCCGGCTCGTAGTACACGGGCGGCGGGGGCGCGTAGTAGGTGGGCGGGGGCGCGTAGTACGCGCGAGGCGGCGGGGCGTAGTAGCCACGGTCGCCGTAGTAGTAGCCGGAGTCGGCCGCGATGCTCGAGCCGACGATGGCGCCGAGCACGCCGCCCACGGCCGCGCCGTGGTGCCCGCCGGTGCTGTGGCCGATCGCGGCGCCGATGCCGCCGCCGATCAGCGCGCCGGCGAGGGGATCGCCCGCCGAGGCCTGCGTGGACAGGGTGGCCGCGCCCAGCGCGACCACGGTACCGGCGATCATCAGGGGTTTCTTCAACATGGAGGTCTCCTTCCCAGTCATCCAGCGTTCGACCGCGATGGGCACCCTTCGTGCTAGCGGCCTGCGTTACAACCTTAACGCTCCGGGACCCGAAAGGTGAACGCCGCCAAAGGTTTGTTACATCTCGGCCTGTTGCCGATCGGCGACACCCGCGCCGGGCGCCCGCCGCGCCCGGCCGGTTGCGCGAGGTCAATCCCCGGCGCCGGCGCCCGGTCTATCGTGGAACGATACGCATCACGGACGGAACGACGCATGGCCGAGCGCAGGAAGGTCTGGGAATGCATCGGCTGCGGGCGCATCGAGGGCCCCCAGCCGTGCATCGGGGTGTGCCGCGACCAGAAGGTGGAGATGGTGTACGCGTCCGAGCACGACGCGGTCCTCGACCGCGTGCGCGCGCTCGAGGCGGTGCTGGCGCAGATCGCGTGGACCACGCCGCGCCCGGGCGAGTTCGAGCCCTCGTGGCGCGCGCTGCAGGAGCGCGCTCGCAAGGCGCTCGCCTGAGCGGGAAGGGGGGCCGCCGGCCGGCGCGCTACACTGCGCCCCCATGACGCTGCTCATCTCCAACGCGGACGTGGCCCGCGTGCTCACGATGCAGGCCACGATCGACGCCCTCGAGTCGTCCTACCGCGCGCTCGCGCTCGAGGAGGCGGTGTGCCGGCCGCGCATCGACATCGCGATCCCGACCGCCGATCCCGCGCGCACGTACCAGTGGGGCACGATGGAGGGCGGCTCGACCGCGGGCTACTTCGCGATCCGCATGAAGTCCGACGTGATCCACGAGCGCGAGCACGCGGGGGGCGTCACCCAGGAGAAATACTGCTCGCGCCCGGGGCTTTACTGCGGGCTGGTGCTGCTCACGAGCACCGAGACGGGCGAGCCGCTCGCGTTCATCAACGACGGCGTGCTCCAGCACATGCGCGTGGGCGCCGACGCCGCGATCGGCGCGCGCCACCTGGCCAGGCCGGATGCGTCGGTGCTCGGCATGCTGGGCTCCGGCGGCATGGCCCGCGCGCACGTCGAGGCGCTCGCGTGCGTGCGGGCGCTGCGCCGGCTGCAGGTGTACAGCCCCACCCCCGCGCACCGCGAGGCGTTCGGGCGCGAGATGGCCGGGCGCCACGGGCTGGAGGTCGCCGTGTGCGAGCGGCCCGAGGACGTCTACCGCGGCGCCGACATCGTGGCCGCGGTGACCGACTCGGCGGTGCCGGTGCTCGACGGCCGACTCCTCGAGCCGGGCACGCACGTGATCAACGTGGGAGGCGGCGGCGCGCCCGACGCGGCCACGCTCGCGCGCGTGGACGTCTACCTGCGCTTCGGCAACGCGCCCGCGCCCTGGGGCCTGCCGCAGATGGGGCTCGCCGACGAGTACCTCACCTATGCCGCGCGTCCGGCGGCGCACGCGCGGCGCAGGACCAAGCGCCCGGGCGCGCGCGCACACGGCGTGACGCTGCCCGACAAGGTGGTGTACCTCGGGCAGCTCGCCTCGGGGGACAAGCCGGGCCGCACGTCGCCGGCCCAGGTGACCTACTCCGAACGCGGCAACCTGCAGGGGGCGCAGTTCTACGCGGTCGCCGCGACGGTGTACGAGGCGGCGCGCGCGCAGGGACTCGGCCGGGAGATCCCGACCGAGTGGTTCCTGCAGGACATCCGCGACTAGCGCTTCGCGCCGGCCTCGCCGCCGGAGCGCTCGTTCATCGCGGTGCGCTCGCTCGCCGACTGGCCGGCCGAGGCCGACGGGCTCGACGCGCCGGCGTTCATCGCCGACTTCGCCGCGGAGCCGCGCTCGCGCGTGGCCGTCTTGCCCGGCTTGACCGCGCCCTGCGCCGCCTTGGCGAGCTTCAGGTGCTCCTCGAGCGTGGGCACGGTGCTCTGCGCGAAATTCCGCAGGTCCGGGTTCTTCGCCTTCTTCGCTTCCTTCCTGAACGCCGAGATGTCCTTCTTGTGGTCCTTGACCATGTGGTTCATGTACTCGCGGTCGAGCGCCTCGCCCTGCAGCTTCTCGAGCTTGTCCATGAACTTGCGCGACTTCTCGTCCATGCCCGAGGGCAGTTGCAGGTTGTCCTGGCGCGCGATCGCCTGCAGCTTCTCGTCCGCCTGGCTGTGGTCGTGGACCATGCGCGCGGCGAACTGCTTCACCTGCTCGTCGTGCGCGTGCTCCTTCATGTACTGGCCGAGCTCGACCTCGGCGTGCCCGCCCTTCGCGGCCTTCTCGACGAACTTGCGGTCGGTCTTCGACAGCTTCGCGTTCGATTGCGCGCCCTTCGCGGCGGCGGACGAGGACGACTGGTTCAGGGCATCGCTCGCGGGCGGCGCCGCGGCGTGGGTCGTGCCGCCCGTGCCGGTCGAGCTGTTGGGGGAGGTGGCGAGGGCCGAGCCGGTGAATCCGAGGCAAAGCAGTGCCATGGGAAGCACTGCCTTCGCGAGCAGGCGCTCTTGCATGAGGGGCTCCTTCGAAAGAGGGGTGGGGAGCGATTCCCCAGCAAGAAGCGTGCAGGCCGGCGGCGCGAGCGGGCCGCCGGTCGCGGCGCGGGCCGCCGCGGCGCGGCGGGAGATTCTTACCGCGGGCGGGAAATTCGACCCTACGCGGTGTGCTGCATCGGCCGCACGTAGAGGTGCTCGACGAGCGTCACCGCCACCACCAGCAGCGGCATCGAGAAGAGCACGCCGATCACCCCGAAGAGGATGCCGAAGACCACCACGCCCACGAGCCCGAGGGCGGGCGGCAGCGACACCGCCCACTTCTGCACCAGCGGCACGATGAAGTGTCCCTCGCAGAACTGGACCACGAGGTAGACGGCCGCGGCCCAGAGCGCGGTCTGCGGGCTCTGGGAGAAGCCGAGGAGCACCGCCGGAACCGCGGAGGCGAAGGGCCCGATCACCGGGACGAAGTCGAGCAGCCCCGCGAGCACGCCGAGCGGCAGCGCCATCGGCACGCCCACGAGCCACAGCCCGATGCCGGTCGCGATGCCGACCACGGTCATCGAGGCGAGCTGGCCCAGCAGCCAGCGGCGCAGCGCGCTCGCGGCGTCGTCGAGCGCCTCGCCCACGGGGCTTCGCGCCGAAGGGGGGATGAGGTGCAGGGCGCCGCGGCGGTAACGGTCGGGATCGGCCGCGAGGTAGAGCGCCATCACCAGGACCAGGAGGACGTCGAGGAGGCCGCCGAACGCGGTGAGCGTCCCCTGGGCCACGCGCTTCACCGTCTCGCTGTTGGCGGCGGAGCGCACCTCGCCCACGATGCGCGTGCCGATCGCCGACTGGTCGAGGAAGTCCTCCACGCGCTGTGTCGCCTGCTGCAGCGCCGTCGTCATCTCCTCGGCCTGGTCGGAGATCTGCCGGCCGAAGAGCCATCCCGCGCAGGCGAGCGCGCCCAGCACCGCGAGGACCACGATGGCGACGGCGATGCTCGGGCGCAGGTGCAAGCGCCGCGCGAGGGGGGCGCTGCCGGCGTGGATGGCGGTCGCGAGCACGATGCCGCCGAACACGAGCATCAGCAGCGGAACGATTTTCCACAGGAAGAGCGCGAGGACGACCAGCCCGAGGGCGACGAGGACGTAGCGCGCGAAGGATCGGGCGTTCATCGCCCGTACGACAGGGAAGGGGCCGCGGGGTTTTCCCGCCGATGCGCTATTTGGCGCAGGGCGGGGTGCCGCGCAGGGGCCGGGAAACCGCCTCGGCCTCGTCCCCGGCGGGCAATTGCGGCCGGTCGCGCTCGCGCGCGACCAGGCAGAGGAACCCGAGGGGAGCGTCCGGCGCGGCCTGGAACTGGTGCCACGTCATGGGGGGCACGCTCACGAGGTCGTGCATCCCGAGGTCGTAGGCGCGCTCGCCCACGAGGCAGCGCCCGCGGCCGCGGATCACCATCACCGCGTGCACGTGCTCGTGGCGCTCGAGTGTCGTCCAGCCGCCGGGGGCCACCTCGAAGTAGCGCCACTGCCCGGGCATGCCGGCGCCGTCGAAGAGCACCTGGCGGGTCACGTCGCGGAAGGGCGCTTCGCCTTCCTGCTTGTAGCGCAGCACGTCCACCGCGTCCCAGCGGTAGCCGTCCCGCGCGTGCCGCACCAGCGCTTGCGCCTCGTCGTCCATGGCCCGATTCTACCGTCCGCGCCGCGCCACGGCCGCCACGAAGTCGCGGCTGCGCGCGGGCAGCGCCTCGCCGGCGGCGAGCAGCGCCCCGCCGATGAGCAGCATCGTGTCCGCGCCGTAGCCCGAGGCCATCTCCGGGACGCGCTCCACGGTCATGCCGCCGGCGGGCACCGGCAGGATCGGGGCGAGGCCCCCCCACGGGGCGCGCGCGGCCGCCGCGATCGCGAGGCAGGTCTCGCGCGAGTAGCTGAAGCGCCCGCCGTGGTTCGGGAAGATCGTGGCGTCGGCGCCGAAGAGGCGCCAGAGCTTGCCCAGCAGCAGCGGCGGTGCCACGCGCGCGGCGCCGGCGAAGGCGGGGTGCGCCAGCAGCGGCAGGCCGAGCGTCGCGCGCAGCTCGGCGAACGCGGCCACGCCGACCAGCATCGGCGCGGCGAGGGCCATGCCGACGCCGCAGTCGCGCGCGATGCGGGCCTCGCGCGCGAGCTGCGCGGGCGCTCCCGAGAAGGTCGGCGCGTAGAGCGTGCGCCCGCCCGTTTCCCGGTTCGCCGCGTCGATCGCGCGCTGCACGGCGGGCACGCGCTCGGCGAACGGGGAGAAGGCCTGGTCGGCGAGCCCGTGGTCGTCCTTCACGACGTCGATGCCCGCGCGCGCGAAGATGCCCGCGAGATGCGCGAGGTGCTCGACCGTCGAGCCCTGGGGCTTGAGCGCCGTGCAGGTGAGCGCGCGGGCGTGCGCGCCGGTGCGCTCGCGGATGCCCGCGATGCCGAACGCGGGCCCGGGGAACGCGCGCTCGTACTCCGGGGGAAACTCGGCGTCCACCAGCGTCACCTCGGGCTGCAGCGAGCAGTTGCCGAAGAGCATGTTGAGCAGCTGCGAGGGCTCGGGGCCGGTGGTGGCCGGCGCGATCGCGAGGCGCACGGCGAAGGCGTGCGCGCCGTCGGGACGGATCTCCTCGACGCGCGCCACGACCTCGGCGAGGACGCGCTCGTCGCCGATCGCCGCGAGCGGCATCTCGACGCTCTGCTCGGCGGCGAGCGCCTCGGCGCGCGCCTCGATCCCGGCGGCGGGCGCCGCGATGCGGTAGGTGGCGAGGATGCGCTCCACGGGCCGCCTCAGGCCGAGCGCAGCGCGTCGACGATCTCGAGGCGCGCGGCGCGCAGGCTGGGCAGGAACCCGCCCACGAGCCCCATCAGCACGGAGAAGGCGAGGGTGCTCGCGGCGATGCCCGCCGTCAGCTCGAAGCCGAAGGCGAGCTGGCTGAACGATTGCCAGTTCATGGTGGTGATGGTGAAGGGCTGCAGGAAGGCGGCCAGCGCGAGGCCGGCCACGCCCCCGAGGAGGGCGAGCAGCACCGACTCGAGGAGGAAGGCGGCGAGGATGCTCGAGCGCCGGAACCCCAGCGCCCGCAGCGTGCCGATCTCGGCGGTGCGGTTGGCCACCGCCGCGTACATGGTGATCATGGCCCCGATCATCGCACCGATCGAGAAGATGGCCGAGAGCGTCATGCCGAGGATGCCGATGAACCGGGACAGCGCCCGCGACTGCTCCTCGTAGAACACCGGCTCGCGCTTCGCGTCCAGGAGCAGGCGCGGGTCCTCGGCCACGGCGCGCGCGAAGGCGTCGAAGTCGCCGCGGCTGCGCAGGCGCACGATCGCCGAGGAGTACGCCGAGCGCCGGAAGGCCTGCATCATCTGGTCCACGTCGCCCCACATCTCGGAGTCGAACGCCGAGCGGCCGGCGGCGAAGACGCCCACCACGGTCCACTCGCGCCCCGCGAAGCGCTGGCGCGCCCCGATCTCGGTGCCCTCGAAGCCCTCGGCGAGGCTGCGGCCCACGACGATCTCCGAGGAGCCCGGGCGGAACATCCGGCCCTCGACGAGGTGCACCTGGGGACGCAGCGCGATGCCCGCCGGCGAGAGCCCGCGCACCACGACGTTGGCGGGCTTCGCCTCGCCCTTCTTCGGGATCTGGGTGAGCACGACGATCTCGCGGGACACGAGCGGCGAGCCGTCGGGCCCGCGCGCCACCTGGGGCAGCGTGTCGAGGAGCGAGGCCTGGTCGCGGTAGACCGCGCTCTGGATCTCGGTCTGCGACGACTGGCGCAGCAGGATCGCGTTGTCCCACGAGCCCGTGGCCACGAGCGTCCGGCGCAGGCCGGCGTCGAGCATGAGCACCGCGGCGAAGACGAACACCACGAGCGCCATGCCTCCCGCGGTGAGCAGCGTCGTGACCTTCCGCGTCCACAAGTTGCGGGCGATATAGGAGAGCGGAATTCTCACGCCGCGCTCCGTGGCCGGGGACGGACGCTCGCTCGATACCCGTTCATCCCGCGTACCGCAGCCCGTCGACGATGCGCACGCGCGCGGCGCGCACCGCCGGCGCGAGCCCCGCGAGCACGCCCACCGCCGCGGCCGCCGCCGCCTGCATCGCGACGGTCTGCGGCGCCACCTTGAACACGGGGAACATCGTGCCCAGCGCGCTCTTGAAGGCCGCGGCCACGGGGAAGGTGGCGAGGATGCCCAGCCCGCCTCCCAGCAGCGTGATGAGGACCGACTCGCCGAGGATGAGCCCGGCGACGAACCCGGGGCCGAAGCCCAGGGCCTTGAGTGTCGCGTACTCGGGAAGCCGCTCGCGCGCGGTCATCGCCATCGTGTTGGCCACGACCGCGAAGATGATCACGATGACGACGAAGGAGACGATGCGCACCGCCACGACGATGGTCTCGGTCTGGGCGACGAAGCCGAGCTGGAACGCCTTCTCCGTCTCCGTGAGCGTCTCGGCGAGCGAGTTGCGGAACTCGCGGTCGATCGCCCGGCTCACCTCGGCCGCGCGGCCCGGGTCGTCGATCTGCTCGACGAACAGGCCCGCCACCTCGGCGCGCTTGGGGTGGAGCTGCTTCATGCGCTCGTTGAGGTAGTCCCAGTGGAAGTACATCTGCCGCGTGATCGTGGTGTCGTCGCGCGGCTCGAAGATGCCGCGCACGGTGAACTCCCACGTGCCCGGGAAGATCGCGCCCTTGAGCGCGAGGGTGTCGCCCACCTTGAAGCCGTGCTGGTCGGCGAGCTGCCGGCCGATCATGGCGCCGCGCCGGTCCTTCTTCCACGCGAGCAGCTCGTCCGGGCGCGTGCGGAATTCCGGGTAGAGGTCGAACCACACGTCCTGGTCCACGGCGAACTGCGGGAAGAAGTTCCTGTACGACTCGTCCTTGTAGATGCCGCCGAACCAGTTGGACACGGCCACGGCCTGCACGCCCTCGACGGCCTTGATGCGTTCGCGGTAGTAGATCGGCAGCGGGAAGACGAGCGAGGTCGCGTTGCGCGTGATGAGCCGGCGCGCCGAGGCCATGTCCGCGCCCGCGTACCAGGCGCCGACCACGGTCTGCAGCAGGCCGAAGGCGAGGATCGCCACCACGAGCCCCGTCATGGTGAGCAGGCTGCGCAGCCGGTGGCGGAAGATGTTCTTGAAGACGAGCTTCAGGTAGTGCATGGGCCGACCGTGGGGCTGGGGTCTGGGTTCGTCTGCGTTCCGGGGATTGCGGGTCTTCTCGCGCGCCGCCGGCGGCCTAGGGCCGGTCTTCCCCAGCCACCAGCTCGCCCTTCTCGAGGTGCGTCACGTGCCGGGCGCTTTCCACCGCGTGCCAGTCGTGGGTCACCATGACGATCGTCTTGCCCAGCTCGGCGTTGAGCCGCCGCATGAGTGCCAGCACCTCCCCGGCGCTCTTGCGGTCGAGGTCGCCCGTGGGCTCGTCGGCGACGATGATCGTGGGATCGGTGATGAACGCCCGGGCGATCGCCACGCGCTGCTGCTGCCCGCCCGAGAGCTCGTTCGGGTAGTGGCGCATGCGGTCGGCGAGCCCCACGAGCGCGAGCGCCGTCTCCACGCGCTCGCGCCGCTCCCGCCGGGAGAGCGACGTGAGCATGAGCGGCAGCTCGACGTTCTCGAAGGCGTCGAGCACGGGCATGAGGTTGTAGAACTGGAAGATGAAGCCCACGTGGGCGGCGCGCCAGTCGGCGAGCTCGGCCTCGGGCAGCCGCGTGATGTCCTCGCCGGCCACCCGCAGCCCGCCCGCATCGGGCTTGTCGATGCCGGCGATGAGGTTGAGCAGCGTCGACTTCCCCGACCCCGAGGGGCCCATGAGCGCGATGAAGTCGCCGCGCGGGATGTCGAGGGTGATGTCGCGCAGCACCGGCACCACCTGGTCGCCGCGCCGGTAGCTTTTCGACACGTGCGCGATGGCGACGATCGGGGGCTCGGCCGCCGCCATCGGCTACTTCTTCGCGAGGGCGACGCGGTCGCCGTCGCGCAGGCCCGCCGGCGGGTTCGCGACCACCTGGTCGCCGGGCGCCAGGCCCGTGACCTGCACCATGTCGCCCACCTTGGGCGCCGGTCCGACGGCCACCGCCTTCGCCCGACCGTCCGGCCCCGGGACGAACGCCACCTTGCGCCCGCCGCGCTCGACCACCGCCTCGGGCCGCACCGCCGTCACCGGCTCGCGCTCCGCCGGCGTCGGGCGGCGCGACAGGAACGCGACCTTCGCGCTCATGTCCGGCAGCACCCGGGGGTCCTTCTCGTCGAAGGCGACCTTCACGAGGAGGGTGGCCTTGCTGCGGTCGACGGTCGGCACGATGCGCGAGACGTGGCCGGCCAGGCGCATGTCCGGATACGCGTCGAGCTGGATCTCGGTGGGCATGGCGGCCTGGATCTTCGCGATGGAGGACTCGGACACGTCCGCCTCCACCTCGAGCGTGCCCATGTCGGCCATGTTCACGACCGCGCCCTTCGACTCGGCCGCCGAGGAGAAGGGCGTGAGGATGTCGCCCACGTTGGCGTTCTTGGTGAGCACCATGCCGTCGAAGGGCGCGCGGATGAGGGTCTGCTCGAGGGCCACCTCGGCCTGGCGCGCGTTGGCCTCGGCCACGCCGATCGCGGCCTTCAGGCTCTCCACCGACGCCTTCGCCTTCTCGTAGCGGGCGCGCGCGGTGTCGAGCGCGGAGGCGGAGATGAAGTTGCGCGCGTGCAGGTCCTTCGCCCGCTCGTAGCTCGATTGCGCGTCGCGCAGCTCCGCCACCCCCTGCGCGAGGTTGGCGCGGGCGGCGCGCACCGACGCGAGCGCCGAATCGCGCGCGGCGGCCACGTCGCGGTTCTCGAGCCGGGCGATCACCTGTCCCTCCCTCACGCGCGTGCCTTCCTCGACGCCGAGCCACTCGAGGCGCCCCGTGGCCTTGGTGGACACCGCCGCCTTGCGCGCGGGGACCACGCGGCCGGTGGCGTTGAGGACGGTGATGGCCTGCGTGGGGTAGGCGGTGCCGACCGTGGCGGTCTCGACGCTCATGGGGGCGGTCGCGATGCGCCAGGCGACGACGGCGGCGACGACGAGCGCCGCGGCGCCGAGGACGGTCCAGGCGTTCAGCCAGCGCCGGTGCCGGCGGGGCGCCGCCGCACGGGCGCCGCGGTCGATCGAGAGGCGCGAAAGGTCGGTATCGTCCAAGGCGGCCGCGCGGCGCTCAGGCGAAGAGGTCGAGGGCCGCGTCGTGCAGCGCCTGGCCGCGCTCGGCGAAGGCGTCGACGATGCTGTAGTGGTCGTGCCCCGGCAGCTCGAGGTGCGCGCGCACCTGCGGCTCCCAGGCGCGCGCGAGGTGGCGCGACTGGCGCAGGAACTCGCCGCTTTCCTTCGCGCCGGCCGCGATCACCGTCGGCGCGGCGATCGTCGGGCGCCGGCTGCCGAGGTCGAGCCGCGCGACCGCCGCCGGGTCGAGGCGGAACTCCTCGTTGAGGGAGAAATGGCGCAGCGGCTCGAAGTCGTAGATCCCGCTGATCGGCACGGCGCCGGCGATGCGCGCGGGATCGAAGCGCAGCGCCTCGCGCGGGGCGGCGAGGACGGCGGCGGCGAGGTGGCCGCCGGCCGAATGCCCGCTCACGACGACGCGGTCCATCGCCATGCCGTGGGCGGGGCCCTCGGCGAAGAGCCAGTTCAGGGCGGCGAGCGTGTCGTCCACGATCGCCTCGAGGGACACCGACGGCACGAGCCGGTAGCGCGGCATCGCGACCCCCACGCCCGCGGCGACCCACGGCGCGGCGAGCCAGGAGAACATGTCCTTGTCGAGCGAGCGCCAGTAGCCGCCGTGGATGAAGACGAGCGTGCCGCGGGCGTTCGCGGCCGGGAAGAGGTCGGCGCGGTGGCGCGGATCGGGGCCGTAGGCGAGGTCGCGTTCGAGGGGGAGCGTGGAGCGCACGTACGCCGCATCGCGCTCCCAGCGGGCGAAATAGTCGCCGTGCTCGGGCACCCGCGCCCGGTTGTCGTATTCGCGCTCGACGAGCTCGCGGTCCATGCCGCGATGCTACACTGCCGCGCGCCCCCGCCGCCCCCGCGGCATCCGCCGTGACGAAAGGGTGCCGGGGCGCCTACCGGTGCGAGCTTCCGCGCTGCTTGCGCTGCTCCAGCGCGGCCAGGCCCGCCTCCACGTCGCGGCGCATCGGCCCGGCGGCGACCATCACGGCCATCACCTCCGGGCGCGTCAGGGCGGGATGGGCCCGCTCGAGCCGCGCCACCTCCGATTCGCGGATCATCACGCGCTCCGCGCTCCAGTCGGGCCGCTTCGGGGATTCGTATCCGTACATGGGGTTTCCTGCTCGCTGCATACCCGAACGATTCTCCCCGGCCGTCTGGAGGTTGCATAGCGGGAAGCTGCGCAATTGGACGGGCCGGGAGGAGGATTCCCCACGGGAGCGGGACGCGCCGGCGCGGGAGCGGTGCGCCGCGGGTGGTGCCGGGAGTGGGAATCGAACCCACATGGTGTCGCCACCGCGGGATTTTGAGTCCCGTGCGTCTACCAATTCCGCCATCCCGGCGATGGAGCGGGAAATTATAGTCGACGGCGAAACCTATAATCGGCCGATGCGCCTCGCCGACTTCGACTACGCCCTGCCGCCCGAGCTCGTCGCGCAGCATCCGGCACCGGAGCGCGCCGCGAGCCGCCTGCTCCATCTGGACGGGGCCTCGGGGCGGATGCGCGACCTCGCCTTCCGCGACCTGCCCGACCTCGTCGCGCCCGGCGACGTGCTGGTCTTCAACGACACGCGGGTCATCAAGGCGCGGCTGCACGGGCGCAAGGACACGGGCGGGGAGGTGGAGATCCTCGTCGAGCGCATCCTCGACGCTTCCCGGGCGCTCGCCCACGTGCGCGCGAGCAAGACGCCGAAGGCGGGCCGGCAGATCGTGCTCGCGCGCGGCGGCGTCGTGGAGGTGCTGGGCCGCGAGGGCGAGCTCTTCGAGCTGCTCTTCCTCGACGGGCCCGTGCTCGACGTGCTCGAGGCCTGGGGGGAGGTCCCGCTGCCGCCCTATATCGCGCACCCGGCCGCGGCCGACGACGAGAGCCGTTACCAGACCGTATATGCGCGCGTGCCCGGCGCGGTGGCCGCCCCCACGGCGGGGCTGCACTTCGACCCGGCGATGCTCGACGCCCTGCGCGCGCGCGGGGCCGCGCTCGCCACGCTCACGCTGCACGTGGGCGCCGGCACCTTCCAGCCCGTGCGCGGCGAGGACGTCTCGACCCACGTGATGCATTCGGAGTGGTACAGCATCCCCGAGGCGACCGTGGCGGCGATCGCCACGGCGAGGGCGAAGGGCGGGCGGGTCCTCGCGGTGGGCACGACGAGCCTGCGCGCGCTCGAGTCGGCGGCCGCGGGCGGCGAGCTCGCGCCGGGCAGCGCCGAGACGCGGCTCTTCATCGTGCCCGGGTACCGCTTCCGCGTGGTCGACCGGCTGCTCACCAACTTCCACCTGCCGCGCTCGACGCTGCTCATGCTCGTGTCCGCCTTCGCCGGCCTCGACCCGATCCGGTGCGCCTATGCCCATGCGATCGCCGAACGCTACCGCTTCTTCAGCTACGGCGACGCGATGCTGATCGAGCGGGCGTGAGGATCGCCGCGGCCGGTCCCTAGCAGTAGCGCGAGAAGATCTCGTGCCGGCGGGCCAGCGCGCGCTCGTGCGGCGTGAGCGGCTCGGGACGCGCCTCCACGCCGGGCGCGGCGATCGCGACCCACGCGCGGCGCAGCGCCTCGACGAGGGCGCGCCCGCGCCCGCGCAGCACGCGCGATTCGCCGGCGCGCACGATGTGGTCGGCCGGATCGCCTTCCTCGGTCACCCACAGCGTTCCCTCGCGGGCGACGATGCGCGCCCCGCGGGCGCCGTCGAGGGTGAGGAGCTGGCCGGGGGCCAGCGCGATGCAGGGGGCGGTGCCGCGGCGTTCCATGGGAACCTCCTTGTTGGATGCGCTGCCGGCATGCACAATGCCGGCATGGGGACCCAGTATCATGACCTGCAGTCAAGCGCGCAAACGAAATCGGCGCATGCTTTGCATGCTTGACGGGAATGGCTGAAGACCGCGCCCTGCCGCCGCTCGACCTGCTCCGGGGCTTCGAGGCCGCCGCGCGCCACCTGAGCTTCACGAAGGCCGCCGGCGAGCTCTTCCTCACGCAGTCGGCCGTGAGCCGGCAGATCCAGGCGCTCGAGCAGTTCGTGGGCGTGGCGCTCTTCGAGCGCCGGCACAAGGCGCTCGTGTTGACCGAGCCGGGCCGCGCGTACTTCCGCGCGATCGAGCCAATGCTCGAGGAGCTGCGCGCGGTGACGCGCCGGGTGCGCGAGATGCAGGGCAGCCGGGCGCTGACGGTCACCACCACGGTCTCGTTCGCCTCGCTGTGGCTGGTGCCGCGGCTCGCGCGCTGGCGCAGGGCGGGCCCGGGCCACGACGTGCGCATCATGGCGACCCCCGACGTGGTGGATCTCGAGCGCGCGGGCATCGACCTCGCCATCCGCGACCTGCCCGTGGACCGCGCGCCGGCCGGCGCGGTCTACCTGGTGGGCGAGCACCTCGCGGCCGTCTGCAGCCCGGGGTACCTGCGCGAGTCGCGGCAGGCCCGCCGGCCGCTCGCGCGCCCCGCCGACCTGCGCCAGCACACGCTGCTCGTCTATCACGATCCCACGGACACCAGCCCCTCGCCCTGGCTCACCTGGGCCGCCTGGCTCGAGGCGGCGGGCATCGAGGAGTTCGTCCCCGCGGGCAGCCTCACCTACGACTACTACGACCAGGTGATCCAGGCGGCCATCCACGGCCAGGGCGTGGCCCTCGCGCGCATGACCCTCGCCGACGAGCACATCCGCGCGCGCCGCCTGGTGTCCCTCTTCGGCAAGCCGTTGCAGATCCCGCGCGCCTACCACGCGGTGCTCGCCCGCGGGCGCGAGGAGCGCTCGGACGTGCAGCGGTTCGTGGCGTGGCTGCGCGAGGAGATCGGCGGGGCGGGCGCCGGGAAGCCGCGGGAGGGACCGGTCAGTTCACGGCCGAAGCCGGGGGCCGGGCGGCGCGCGCGTTGATGCGCGAGTTGGCCGACACGTGCTGGCGCAGGAACTCCATCTGGTCGGCGAGGATGCGGCGGTTGGCGAGGATCAGGAACTCGGCGCGGTTGGGCACGTACGGCGCGTAGAGGAGCTGCATGCGCGCCTCTTCCGGCGTGCGGTTGCCCTTCTTCTGGTTGCACGCGCGGCACGCGGTCACCACGTTCATCCACGTGTCGCGCCCGCCGCGCGAGATCGGCACGATGTGGTCGCACGTGAGGCGGTAGTGCGAGAAGTCCCCGCCGCAGAACGCGCAGAGGAAGTGGTCGCGGTTGAAGAGCTCCCGGTTGTTGAGCGGCGGCACCTGGTTGAAGCCCCGGATCGCGAGCGCCTTGCCGCGGATGGCGATGATGGAGTTCGCCGTGATGCTCGAGCGCTCGCCGGTGCGGTGCGAGCGCCCGCCCCAGATGGTGAAGGCCTCGCGCCCCAGCTCCCAGGCCACGCGCTGCTTCGCGTAGTACCAGACCGCCTGCTGCCACGTCACCCACCGGTGCGGGACGCCATGCTGGTCGAGCGTGAGGATCAGGGGCAGGGTGCGGTTCATGGATAATGCCACTGGAGAACCTGCACCAATTTACCAAATTTCGAATGCTAGTGGTTGTTTCCAAGGAAAAAGCATGAGCCTGGACCGGGTGGACGCGGGGCGCGACCTCGACAACGACGTCAACGTGATCGTCGAGATCCCGATGCATTCCGACCCCATCAAGTACGAGGTGGACAAGGCCACCGGCGCGCTCTTCGTCGACCGCTTCGTCTCCACCGCGATGCACTACCCGTGCAACTACGGCTACGTGCCGCAGACGCTCGCCGACGACGGGGACCCGGTGGACGTGCTGGTGATCGCGCCCTTCGCGCTCATGCCGGGGGTGGTGGTGCGCTGCCGCCCGATCGGGCTGCTCAAGATGAGCGACGAGGCGGGCGGGGACACCAAGCTGCTGGCCGTGCCGATCGACCGGTTGACGCCCCTGTACCGCCGGATCGAGACGGTGCGCGACCTGCCCGAGCCCACGCTCGCGCAGATCGAGCACTTCTTCGCCCACTACAAGGATCTCGAGCCCGGCAAGTGGGTGAAGGTCGAGGGATGGGGCGGCCCCGAGGAGGCGCGCCGCGCCATCGCCGAAGGCGTGAAGCGCTTCCGCGGCTAGGACCTGCGCACCCCGAGCACGCCGAGGATCGCGAGTGCCGCGACGATCGCGGCCATCCCCGCGAGCTCCATGGGCGGGGGCCGCTCGCCCAGCTGCCACGCGGAGGCGAGCACCGCGATCACGGGAATGCCGAGCGAGTTGAGCCCGGCGATGCCCGCGCTGTTGTGCTCGAGCACGTAGGTCCAGAGCCACCAGCCGATGCCCGTGGCGAAGACGCCCGAGAAGACGAGCGCCACGACGAACTCGCCCGCCCATTCGATCGGCGGATGGGGATGCAGCCAGGCGAGGAGCCCGAGCCAGCCGAAGCCCACGAGGAGCTGCCAGGCGGTGAAGAGGAGCGGGTCGACCCGCGTGGGCCAGCGCTTCGAGAGCACCGCGGCCATCGCCCAGGTCGCGCCCGCCGCCACCGCGAGCACGCTGCCCTCGAGGCTCGTGAGCCGCCACGGCGCCACGACCAGCACCAGGCCCGCGAGCGCGAGCGCCACCGCCGCCCATTGCGGCCCGCGCATGCGCTCGCCGAGCAGCAGGCGCGCGAACACGATCATCCAGAACGGCATCGTGAAGACGAGCACCGAGGTCTTGCCCGGCCCCGCCGTGAGCAGCGCGTAGTGCGACAGCCCGATGAAGAGCGCGACCTGCAGCGTGCCCAGGAGGAACGCCATGCGGTAGGCGGGCAGTGCCAGCCCGCGCCCGCGCGCGGCGACGATGGCGAAGAGCAGCACCGCGCCCAGCCCCACCCGCAGCGCCGCGAAGTCGAACGGGTGCGCGTGGCGCAGCGCGATCTTCATCAGGACCCACGAGTAGCCCCAGATCAGCACCATGGCGACGAGGGCCGCGACCGGCGCGGTGCGGGACGGCTTCAAGCGGGGAACGGAATGGCGGATTTCGCCTAGGCGCCGCTCGGGGGCGGCTCGGCGGCTGGCGCGGCGTAGGGCCGGGCCCGCACCGCCAGGCGCGGCCCGTCGGGCGCGTTCCAGCGCAGGTCGTCCGCGTCCAGGCTCTCGAGTTGCGCGACCACGAGCAGGTCGTAGCCGCCGCCCGGCGCGCGCGCGACGTTGGCGATCGCGCCCGCGGCCTGCTCGCCGAAGGCGGCGCCGTAGACCGGCTGCCCCGGCTCCGGGCGCCGGTCGCCCTCGAGGTGCGCGAGCGCCATGCGCCGCTTGAGGATGCCGCGGTAATGGGTGCGCGCCACGATCTCCTGGCCGGGATAGCATCCCTTCTTGAAGCTCACGCCGCCCACGAGGTCGAAGTTCGCCATCTGCGGCACGAACGCCTCCTGCGTCCCGGGCAGCACGGTGGGAATCCCGGCCGCGATGAGCGACCAGTTCCACGCGTCCTCGCCGGCCGGTGCCGCGTGGGCGGCGAGGGTCTCCCACAGCGCCGGCGCGGCGTCGGGCGCGGCGAGGATCGCGAAGCGCTCCGCGTCGAGCGCGATGCAGGTGTTCGCGGACTTCTCGACGCTGCGCATGCGGTCGGGAACGTGCCCCCACTCGCGCGCCACGAGGGCGCCCGCCGTCTTGCCCGCGAGGCCCAGGCGCACCCACGCGCCCGAGACGTCGGCGATCTTCACCTTCGCGCGCAGCACGAACATCGCGAGGCGCTTGGCGATCGCGGGCGCGAGCGCGGCCGGCAGCATGAGGAGATAGCCGTCGGCGCGGCGCACGAGGAGGAAGGTGGCGAGGAGCCGCCCCTTGGGCGAGCACCATCCGGTCCACTGCGCCGCGCCCTCGGGCAGCGCGCGCACGTCGTTGGTGAGCTGGCCGTGCAGGAAGGCGCCGGCCTCGTCGCCCGTGACGGCGAGCAGCGCGTTATGCGAGAGGTCGGCGAGGATCGCATGGTCGCGGGCGGCGAGGGCTTCGGCGGCCGGATCGCCGAAGTCGGCCACGCCGTGCGCGGAGAGGCGCGCGCCGCGGCTGGCGAGGAACGAGAGCCAGGACGACATGGGAGGCGACATGGAGAGCGTGAGGTGCGAGCTTCAGTATAGCCGTGCGGCGCTGGCGTTCGTCGGCGTGGCCGCGGCCGCCACGGCGGCGCTCGCCGCCACGCTCGCCCTGCCGGCCGGCGCCCGGCTGGCGCTCGTCGCCGCGGTGCTCGCCGAGGCCCTGCGCGCCGGGCTCGCGCTGGCTGCGCCGCGGGGCGTGCGCGTCGACGTAGACGGCGGGTTCGCCGTCGCCGGACGGGACGGGCGCTGGCGCGAGGGCCGCGTGCGCGCCGGCGGCTTCGTGGCGCCCTGGCTCACGATCGTGCGCTGGCGCCCGGACGGCGCCCGGCGCGACCGCACCGTGCTGCTCGTCGCCGGCATGGCCGATGCCGACGCGCTGCGCAAAATTCGCGTGATCCTGCGCTGGGGCCGGGAGTATCTTGATGCCGGCAGGGCAGCCCGCCCTGATGCAGGGAGACAACGATGACGAACAAGACCTGGCATTCCACCGGCGCGCTCCTTTTCGCCGCGCTCCTCGCCGGGTGCGCGCACATGGGCGCTACGGCTCCGCCGTCCGCCTCGCGCGGCCCGGTCGCCCGCGGCCTCGGCCTGGACCCCGCGCTCGAGGCGACGAGTGCCGCCCGCTGCACGACCAGCCCGTGCGTGCACCACGTCACCGTCGCCGCCGCCGCCGACGGGTGCACCGTGTCGGTCGTGCCCGACGTGATGATCGTGGCCACCCATCGCGAGGCCCTCGTGCGGTGGCAGATCGACACGCCGGGGTACCGGTTCGCCCCGGACGGCGTCGCCTTCGATCCGGAAAAGCACGGCCGCGTGCTCGCCTACGCGGTTGCCCCGGGCAAGCAGTTCCACGACCCGAAGCCCCTGTCGGCCACGCTCTTCCAGTTCGTGGACAGCAACACCGTGATCGGGGCGTGGTACTACAGCGTGACGGTGACCGACGGCCGGCGCGAGTGCCGGCTCGATCCGCCGATCATCAACGAGATGTAGCGGGCAGGGCGGCGGGGGGCGTCGCGGCGTCCGGCGCCCGCAGCCAGGCCGGGGCCTGCCCCAGCGCCTCGGCGAACGCGACGGCGCGGCCCGCGTCCTCGGCCTCGCCGAACGCCGCCGGCCCGAGCGCCGAGCGCGCGCCCCCGAGCCAGGGGGCGAGGAACGCCTCGTCGGCGATGTCGCGGCGCATGCGGGTCGCGCGCGCCTGGGCCTCGGCCGCGCCATAGAACCACGCGCACCGCCCCCAGTCGCCGCGCAGGCCCGCCAGCCCCGCGCACGCCTCGAGCGCGCTCTGCCCGATCGGCCGGGATCCGGTGGCCTGCGCGACGGCGAGGACCTCGAGCAGCATCGCCGCCGCCGCTTCCCCCCGGCGCTGGCCGATCTCGACCATGGCGAGGTTGAGCAGCCCGATGGCCGCCGCCTCCTCGTCGCCGATCTCGCGCAGCAGCCGGACCGCCTCGCGATAGAGGCCGTGCGCGCGCTGCGGCCGCTCCTCGATGCGCTCGAGCTGCGCCATGGCCCCCAGGGCGCCCGCGAGCTGGCGCTTCTCGCCCTCGGCCTGGGCGAGTACCAGCGCCTCGTCCAGGCACGCGCGCGCGAAGGCGCGCTCGCCCACCGCGATCGCCGCCATGCCGAGCGGCTGCAGCACCGAGGCGATGCCCCGGGGATGGCCGAGCGCGCGGGCGAGGGCGAGGGCTTCCTCGAGGCGCGTGCGCGCTTCCGCGTACCGGCCCATGAGGTGCAGCAGCTGGCCGGCGTGGAAGAGGCCCCGCAGGCGCGCCCGCTCGCCGATCTGCCCGCCGCGCGCGAGCGACTCCTCGATCGCGCCGTGCCCCAGCGCGAGCAGGCCGCGGTTGATCCAGTAGAACTTCATCGCGCTCGCGAGCCGCAGTCCCGGCTCGGCGCCGCCCGCGGCCTCGCGCGACGCGGCGTGGGCGGCGAGGAGGTTCTCGCGCTCCTCGTCCAGGCGCGCGTGCCAGCGTGCCTGCTCGGGACCCATCAGGTGCGGCTGGGCCGCCTCGGCGAGGGCGAGGAAGTGCGCGAGATGGCGCGCGCGCGCGCCCGCCGCCTCGCCGCCCGCCTCCAGCCGCTCCTGCGCGTACTCGCGCACGGTCTCGAGCAGGCGGTAGCGCCCGCGGTCCTCTTCGGGCTGCACGAGCGACTTCTCCACCAGCCGCCCGAGCAGGTCCGCCGCGTCCTCGCCGGGTTGCGCCGCGCACACCGCCTCGACGGCCTCCAGGGTGCAGCCGCCGGCGAAGACCGAGAGCTGGCGCAGCATCGCCTGCTCCGGCGCCGAGAGCAGCTCGTAGCTCCAGTCGATCAGCGCGCGCAGCGTGCGCTGCCGGGGCAGGACGCCGCGCTCCCCGCCGGTGAGCAGCCGGAAGCGGTCCTTCATCCGCACGGCGATCTCGGCCACGGGCAGCGCCCGCACGCGCGCGGCGGCGAGCTCGATGGCGAGGGGGATGCCGTCGAGGCGATGGCAGATCGCGGCCACCTGCGCCGCGTTGTCGGGCGCGAGGGCGAAGGCCGGGGAGGCGGCGCGGGCGCGCTCGGCGAAGAGCCGAACCGCGTCGTAGGCGTCGACGGCCCCGGGCTCGGCCGCGAGCGGCCCGGGCACCGGCAGGCCCAGGACCGGATAGGCGGCCTCCCCCGCGATGCGCAGGGGCTCGCGGCTCGTGGCGAGGACGCGCAGGCGCGCCCCGGCACCGAGGAGGCGGCGGGCGAGCGCGGCGCACGCCTCGAGCACGTGCTCGCAGTTGTCGAGGACCACGAGCAGCACCCGGTCGCGCACGTGGCCCTCGATCGCCGCCTCGATGCCGGCGCCCGGCTCCTCCTGCACGCCCAGCACGCCGGCGAGCGCCGCGGCGACCCGCCGCCCATCGTGCAGCGGCGCCAGCTCCACCCACCAGACGCCGTCGGCGAATGCGTCGGCGGCTTCGGCCGCGAGCTGCAGGGCGAGGCGGGTCTTGCCCATGCCGCCCATCCCCGTGACCGTGACGAGGCGCGCGCCGGCGAGCAGCCCGCGCAGCTCGGCCAGCTCGCGCTCGCGCCCGACGAACGAGGCGAGCGAATGCGGAAGGTTGTTGGGTGTTTCCTCGAGGGAGCGCAGCGCCGGGAACCGCGCGCGCAGCCCCGGGTGCTCGGCCTGGAAGACGCGCACGGGCCGGGAGAGGTCGCGCAGGCGCACGTTGCCCAGGTCGCGAAGCGCCACCCGCGCCGGGAGGGCGCCCTCGAGGCGCTCGGCCACCGCCTGCGACAGCAGCACCTGCCCGCCGTGCGCCGCGGCCGCGAGCCGCGCGGCGCGATTCACCGCCGTGCCGTAGTAGTCGCCGTCGCGCCGCTCGACGCTGCCGGCGTGCAGGCCGCAGCGCACGCGCAGCGCGAGCCCCGCGGTGGACTCGGGCTCGGCGAGCGCGCGCTGCAGCGCGAGGGCGGCCTCGAGCGCGTCGAGGGGGCGCTCGAACACGGCGTGCACGCCGTCTCCGGTGGTCTTCACGACCCGGCCCCCGCGCTCCTCCACGGCCGAGCGCGCGAGCGCGT
Organism: uncultured beta proteobacterium; assembly: GCA_963741815.1. GTDB lineage: Bacteria > Pseudomonadota > Gammaproteobacteria > Burkholderiales > Usitatibacteraceae > Usitatibacter. The sequence continues at coordinate 149,306 of CAVUJI010000001.1, read as the reverse complement.
CGTGGCGCGCCATCGCGAGGGGCATCCGCGCGGGCTCCCGCTCCCACAACCGGGTGCTGCCCTCGATGTCGGTGAACAGGAAGGTGAGGATCGTGTCTTGCAAGCTGCCTCCCGGGGCGCGCCGGAGCAGTGGGGCTACTGTACGGCACGCGCGGGCGCGGAGCGAGCGCGGCCGCTTCGGGTAGACTGCCCGGGGCGGTCCACCCGGCGGGTTCGAGGGAGAGTCGAGATGGCAACGAGATGGCGCGCGGCGGCGGCCGCGCTTTGCGCCGCGGCGCTCGTCGCGGCGCAGCCGGGCGCGGCGGCGAGCCCGGCCGCGAGGCAGGGCCTGGTGATCCAGGCGAGCGACGCCGATCCCCGCACCTGGAGCCTCGCGCTCGACAACGCGCGCAACGTCGCCGCCGAGCTGGGAGCGGAGAACGTGGAGATCGAGATCGTGGTCTACGGGCCCGCGATCGACATGCTGCGGCGGGGCTCGCCCGTCGCGCAGCGCATCGACGAGGCGACCCTCTCGGGCATGCGGGTCGTGGCGTGCGAGAACACGATGATCGGCCACGGCATCCGCCGCCCGGAGATGATCGACGGCATCGGCTACGTGAAGGCGGGCGTGGTGGAGATCATGCGCCGCCAGCGGCAGGGCTGGACGTACCTGCGGCCATGAGCGCGCCGCCTCCCGTCGGGCGCTTTCCCGTCCCGGAGCTGGCCGCGCTGCCCGCCGACGTGCGCGCGCGCATCGAGGCGGTGCAGGAGAAGGCCGGATTCGTCCCGAACGTGTTCCTCGTGCTCGCGCACCGCCCGGACGAGTTCCGCGCGTTCTTCGCCTACCACGACGCGCTCATGGACACGGCGGGCGGCCTCACCAAGGCCGAGCGCGAGATGATCGTCGTGGCCACCTCGAGCGCCAACCAGTGCCAGTACTGCGTCGTGGCCCACGGGGCGATCCTGCGGGTGCGCGCGAAGGACCCGCGCATCTCCGAGCAGGTGGCGGCCAACTACCGCAAGGCCGACATCACGCCCCGGCAGCGCGCGATGCTCGACTTCGCGATGAAGGTCTCGCGCGACGCCCACGCGGTCGACGAGGGCGACTACGCGCTGCTGCGCGAGCACGGCTTCGACGACGAGGACGCGTGGGACATCGCCGCCATCAGCGCCTTCTTCGCGATGTCCAACCGGCTCGCGAACGCGACCGGCATGCGCCCGAACGACGAGTTCTACGCCCTCGGGCGGCAGTGACGCTGCGCACCGTCGCCGCGACCCGGTACGTGACGCCGCTGCGGGAGGGCGGGTCGCTGCCGGCGATCGTCGAGGCGGACGACGACGGCCTGTACGTGCTCAAGTTCCGCGGCGCGGGGCAGGGGCCGAAAGCGCTCGTGGCCGAGCTCGTGGCGGGCGAGGTGGCGCGGGCCCTGGGGCTGCCGGTGCCGGAGATCGCGCTTGTCGCGCTCGACCCGGACCTCGCGCGCACCGAGCCCGACCCGGAGATCCAGGACCTCATCCGCGCGAGCGCGGGGGTGAACCTCGCGCTCGACTACCTGCCGGGAGCGGTCGCCTTCGACCCGGTGGTCGAGCGCCCCGACCCCGCGCTCGCCGCCGCGATCGTCTGGTTCGACGCGTACGTGGCGAACCTCGACCGCACCGCGCGCAACACGAACCTGCTCGTCTGGCATCGCGACCTCTGGATGATCGACCACGGCGCCGCCCTCTACTTCCACCATGCGACCGCGGACCTCGCGAGCCGCGCCGGGGACCCGTTCCCGGCCGTGAAGGACCACGTCCTGCTGCCCTTCGCCGCCGACATCGCGGACGCCGATCGCGCCCTCGCGGACCGGCTCGACCGCGAGGCGCTCGAGAAGATCGTGGGGCTCGTGCCGGACGCGTGGCTCGCGCCGGGCGCCGCCGATCGCGCCGCGTATGTCGCGTTCCTCGCGCGCCGGCTCGCGTCGCCGCGCCCCTTCGTCGAGGAGGCCCGCCGTGCCCGCGCACAGCTATGACTACGCGCTGATCCGCGTGGTGCCGCGCGTGGAGCGCGGCGAGTTCGTGAACGCGGGCGTGATCGTCTCGTGCCCGGACCACGGCTTCCTCGAGGCGAAGGTGGAGCTGGACGAGGCGCGGGTGCTCGCGCTCGACCCCGCCGCGGACCTCGACGCCGTGCGACGGCACCTGGCCACTATCCCCGCGATCTGCGCGGGCGGGCCGGAGGCGGGGCCGATCGGGCGGCTTCCCCCGCGCGAGCGCTTCCACTGGCTGGTCGCCCCGCGCAGCACCGTCATCCAGCTCTCGCCCGCGCACACGGGCCGCTGCGACGATCCGGCCGCACTCCTCGAGCACCTGATGGACACCATGGTGCGGCCCGCGCGCGCCCCGGGATGACCCCTTCGGCATGACCACTTCGGAGGTGCTCGATTTCGCGGGTGTGGCCGTGTACGCCGTGAGCGGCGCGCTCGCCGCCGGGCGCAAGCAGCTCGACCTCCTCGGCGTGGTCGTGATCGCCAGCGTCACGGCGATCGGCGGCGGGACCGTGCGCGACCTCCTCCTCGACCGCCATCCGGTGTTCTGGATCGGCCAGCCGTCGTATCTCTACGTGATCGTCGCCGCCGCCCTCGGCACCGTCGCCTGGGCGCGGTACCTGCCGATCCCCGACCGCAGCCTGGTCATCGCCGACGCCCTCGGCCTCGCCTTCTTCACCGTGAGCGGCGCGCAGATCGCCGAGGTGCGCCTGCTGCCGGGCATCGTCGTGATCCTCATGGGCACGCTCACCGGGGTCGCGGGCGGGGTGCTGCGCGACGTGCTCTCGGCGCAGATCCCGATGATCCTGCGCAAGGGCCAGATCTACGCCACCGCCGCGATCGCGGGCACCGGCGTGTACCTGCTGCTGCAGATGGCGATGCCGCGCCCGAGCGCGGCGCTCGCCGCGATGCTCGCCATCGCGGCGCTGCGCATCGCCGCCATCGTCTGGGACCTCACGCTCCCGGTGTTCACCCTGCCGGGACGCGATCGCGGCAAGCGGTAGCGGCGCCCTGCCGTAAGATTCACGCTTCCCCGACCCGCCTCTCCGCCATGATCCGCGATCCGTTCCGCAAGGCCGGCTTCCGCCTGGCCCTCGCCGCCGTGGTGCTCGCCGCCGGCCCCGCGCGCGCCCTCGACTACCCGCCCACGCCGAAGAAGCCCACGACCGAAACCTTCCACGGCGTCACCGTCACCGACGACTACCGCTGGCTCGAGGACGGCAACGCCCCGGCGGTGCAGACCTGGACCGAGGCCGAGAACCGGCTCACGCGGGCGTATCTCGACGCGCTGCCGCAGCGCCCGGCGCTCGAGCGGCGCTTCAAGGAGCTGCTGGGCGAGGCACCCGTGCGCTATTTCGAGATGTACCGGCGCGGCGCCTTCTTCGCCATGAAGCGCCAGCCGCCCAAGAACCAGCCGTTCCTCGTCGTGCGCAAGTCCGCGGGCAACGCGGCGAGCGAGCGGGTGCTCGTGGACCCGAACGTGCTGAACCCGAAGGGGACGACGGCCATCGACTTCTACGTGCCCTCGCTCGACGGGCGCTACGTCGCCGTCGCGATGTCGGAGGACGGCAGCGAGGCGGGACCGGCGTCGGTCTTCGAGGTGGCCACGGGCCGCAAGCTCGCCGACGTCGTGCCGCGCGTGGAGTACCCGACGGGCGGCGGCAGCATCGAGTGGGACGCGGCGGGCGAGGGCTTCTACTACACCCGCTATCCCCAGGGAAAGGAGCGCCCGCCCGCGGACGCGAACTTCTACCAGCAGGTCTATTACCACCGGCTGGGCACGCCGGCGTCGAAGGACCGTTACGTGATCGGGAAGGAATTCCCCCGCATCGCCGAGACGGCCCTGCACGCCACGCCCGACGGCAAGTGGCTGCTGGCGAGCGTGGCGAACGGCGACGGCGGCGAGTTCTCCTTCTGGCTCCGCGACCCGAAGGGCCGGTGGACGCGCGTGGCCGGGGACCGCGACCGCATCCGCCGCATGGCGCTCGGCCTCGACGGGCGGCTCTACGCGCTCTCGCTCCTCGGCGCTCCGCGCGGGCGGCTGCTCGCGATCCCGCTGGCGCATCCCGACCTCGCGCACGCCGAGGTCATCGTGCCCGAGGGCCGGGACACGATCGAGGAGGTTCTGCCCACTCGCACGCGCCTCTACGTCGAGTACATGGCGGGCGGCCCCTCGGAGGTGCGCTTCTTCGGCCTCGACGGCAAGGCGCTCGGCACGCTGCCGACCGAACCCGTGTCCACCGTCTACCTCGGCGCGCGCCTGCACGGCGACGCGATCCTGGTGGGCAGCCAGAGCTACGTGTCGCCCCCGGCGTGGTACCGCTACGCGCCGTCGGCCGGCACGCTCGTCAGGACCGACCTCGCGGGCCGCCCGAACGTGGACTTCGACGACGCCGAGGTGGTGCGGGAGACGGCGCGCTCGAAGGACGGCACGCCGGTGCCGATGAACATCCTCATGAAGAAGGGCACGCGGCGCGACGGGACGAACCCGGTGCTCCTCTACGGCTACGGCGGCTACGGCGTGAGCGAGCGGCCCTACTTCTCGCTCGGCAACCGCGTCTGGCTCGACCACGGCGGCGTCTTCGTGGACGCGAACCTGCGCGGCGGCGGCGAGTTCGGCGAGGCCTGGCACCTCGCGGGCAACCTCACGCGCAAGCAGAACGTCTTCGACGACATGATCGCGTGCGCCGAGCACCTCGTGTCCCGCGGCTACACCACCCCCGCGCGCCTGGCCGCCATGGGCGCAAGCAACGGCGGGCTGCTGATGGGCGCCATCCTCACCCAGCGCCCGGACCTCTTCCGCGCGGTCGTCGCCGAGGTCGGCATCTACGACATGCTGCGCGTGGAGACCACGCCCAACGGCGCCTTCAACGTGACCGAGTTCGGCAGCGTGAAGGACCCGGAGCAGTTCCGCGCGCTCTACGCGTACTCGCCCTATCACCACGTGAAGGCGGGCGTCGCCTATCCCGCGGTGCTGCTCACCGCGGGCACCCACGACGGGCGGGTCGATCCGTACAACTCGCGCAAGATGGCCGCGCGCCTGCAGGCCGCGACATCGTCCGGCCGGCCCATCCTGCTGCGCATGAGCGCCACCACGGGGCACGGGATCGGCACGGCGCTCGACACCCGCGTCGAGGAGTACGCGGACATCTACGCGTTCCTCACGGCCCAGCTCGGGATGCGCCGGGCGCCATGAGCGACATCCGCCCCGCCGAGTGGCCCGCCGACGCCGAGACCGTGCGCACGCTCTTTCGCGAATACGCCGCGGAGCTGGGCGTGGACCTGTGCTTCCAGGGCTTCGCCGAGGAGCTGGCCACGCTGCCCGGCAGGTACGCGCCGCCCGGGGGGCGCCTGCTGCTCGCGTGGCGCGGCGACGAGGCGGCGGGGTGCGTGGCGCTGCGCCCGCTCGCGGCGGGCGCGTGCGAGATGAAGCGCCTCTACGTGCGCCCCGCCGCGCGCGGCGAAGGCCTGGGACGCGCGCTCGCGCAGGGGATCTGCGCGCAAGCGCGCGCGGCCGGCCATGCGCGCATGTACCTCGACACCCTCGAGACGCTCGCCGCCGCCCGCGCGCTCTACCGCTCGCTGGGCTTCGTTGCGGTGCCGGCCTACAACGACAACCGGCTGCCCGGCGTCGAGTTCCTCGCCCTGGCGCTCTAGCCCGCCCCCCTGCGCCGAACGGGCGATCAACTTTCGCCCCCCCGGGGTGTCTTCCCCGCCTGGAAGACCTATCGCGGAGGACGAAGTGAACGCATCCCGACTCGCGGCGTGCCTCGCGGCCGCCGTCCCCCTCGCCGCGCTGGCCCAGGTGGAGCATTCCCGCGCCTGGATCGTGACGCCGGCTCCCGCCTATCCGGTGGTCGTGCCCGCCGAGCCGCTGGCCACCACGTGCGCCGACGCCCAGGACGCGATCGGCGCGCGCCAGGCCGACTACGCCCAGGCGCGTGCCGACGCGAGTGCCGAGCGCCAGGACATCGACCGCGTGAACGCGCAGCTCGCCCGCGAGCTGCGCGGGCTGGACGCCTCGGATGCCATGGCGGTGGCGTCGTACAACGAGCGCGCGGCCCGGCAGGCGCGGCGCGTGGCCGCGTACAACGCGCGCGTGGCCGACATGGACGACGAGGCGGGCCGCATCAACGCGGCACAGGCGGACATCGCGCAGCACTGCGGGTATTGACCGTCGCCCCCGCGACGGCGGGGGCCGCGCTTGATGCGCGCCGCCCGGAAACCGGGCGGCGTCGCGCATGCTTCGTCGCATTCCCCGCCCCGGCGAGGGCCGGGGCGAGCCGGTATAATTGCACCGATGAATCGGCTCGAAGCGCCCCCGCAGCAGCAGGTCCTCACGCTGCCGGGCGCGGTCGCGCTCTCCCCCTTCCGCGTCGACAAGCTCCTCGCCTCGCTTCCCCCTAGCCTCGCCGCCGCGATTGCGCTCGACGCGCGCTTCGTGCACTTCGTCGCGCTCTGCGCGCCCCTGGCGCCGGGCCATCGCGAGGTCCTCGACCGGCTCCTCACCTACGGCACCGCCCCGCGCGGCGAGCCCCAGGGGACGCTGCGCCTCGTGCTGCCGCGCTTCGGCACCATCTCGCCCTGGTCGTCGAAGGCGACCGACATCGCGCGCAACTGCGGGCTCGGGCAGGTCGCGCGGATCGAGCGCGGCATCGCCTACCACGTAGCGATGCGCGACGTGGGGCCGCTCGACGCCGCTCGCGCGCGACCCTCGCCGCGCGATCCACGACCGCATGACCGAGACCGTCGTCGATGCGCTCGACGAGGCCGATGCGCTCTTCGCGCACGCCCGGCCGCGGCCGCTCGCCACCGTCGACGTGCTGGGCGGCGGGCGCGCGGCGCTCGAGGCGGCCAACGCGCGCGCTGGGCCTCGCCCTCGCCGGCGACGAGATCGACTACCTCGTCGAGGCCTTCGGCAAGCTCGGCCGCAACCCCACCGACGTCGAGCTGATGATGTTCGCGCAGGCGAACTCCGAGCACTGCCGGCACAAGATCTTCAACGCCTCGTGGACCATCGACGGCGAGCCGCAGGAGCGCTCGCTGTTCGGCATGATCCGCAACACCCACGCAGCGCAGCCCGCAGGGGACGGTCGTGGCCTACTCGGACAACTCCGCGGTGATGGAAGGCGCGCCGGTCGCGCGCTTCTTCCCCGACGCCGGGGGCGCGTGGGCCTACCACGAGGGCCTCACGCACATCCTCATGAAGGTGGAGACGCACAACCACCCCACGGCCATCGCGCCGTTTCCCGGCGCGGCACCGGGGCGGGCGGCGAGATCCGCGACGAGGGCGCCACCGGCCGCGGCGCGAAGCCGAAGGCGGGGCTCGTCGGCTTCTCCGTCTCGAACCTGCGCATTCCCGGCGCGCGCGAGCCGTGGGAGGGCGACTACGGCAAGCCCGAGCGCATCGCCTCGGCGCTCGAGATCATGCTCGAAGGGCCGATCGGCGCCGCGTCGTTCAACAACGAGTTCGGCCGCCCCAACCTCGCCGGCTATTTCCGCACGCTTCGAGCTGCGAGGCCGCGGGCGAGGTGCGCGGCTACCACAAGCCGATCATGATCGCGGGCGGCGATCGGCAACATCGCCGCGGCGCACACGCACAAGAAGCCGCTGCGCGCCGGGCACGCTGCTTCATCCAGCTCGGCGGCCCGGGCATGCTGATCGGCATGGGCGGCGGCGCCGCCTCGTCGATGGCCGCGGGCGCAGAACGCCGCAGGCGCTCGACTTCGACTCGGTGCAGCGCGGCAACGCCGAGATCGAGCGCCGCGCGCAGGAGGTGATCGACCGCTGCTGGCAGCTGGGCGAGCGCAACCCGATCCTGTCGATCCACGACGTCGGCGCCGGCGGGCTGTCGAACGCGCTGCCCGAGCTCGTCCACTCGGGCGGCGTGGGGCGCCACGTTCGACCTGCGCGCAGGTGCCGATCGAGGAGCCGGGCATGTCCCCGCGCGAGATCTGGTCGAACGAGGCGCAGGAGCGCTACGTGCTCGCGATCCCGGCCGAGCGCCTCGACGAGTTCCGCGCGATCTGCGAGCGCGAGCGCTGCCCCTTCGCGGTCGTCGGCGGGGCGACCGCGGCGACGACCGGCTCGTGGTCGACGACCCCCTCTTCGGCAACCGCCCCGTGGACATGCCGCTCGAGGTGCTGCTCGGCAAGCCGCCGCGGATGCACCGCGACGTGCGGCGCGCCGATCGCGAAGCCCGCCGCGCTGGACCTCGACGCCGTCGCACTCGAGGAGGCGGCATGGCGCGTGCTGCGCCTTCCGGCGCGTGGCCGACAAGACGTTCCTGGTCACGATCGGCGACCGCACCGTCGGGGGCCTCGGCGCGCGCGACCAGATGGTCGGGCCGTGGCAGGTGCCGGTGGCCGACTGCGCGGTGACGCTGCTGCGGCTACCGCAGGCCTATGCCGGCGAGGCGATGGCGATCGGCGAGCGCACGCCGCTGGCGCTGATCGACGCGCCGGCCTCGGGCCGCATGGCGGTGGGCGAGGCGATCACGAACCTCGCCGCGGCGCGCATCGCCCGGCTCGCCGACGTGAAGCTCTCGGCCAACTGGATGGCGGCCGCGGGCCACCCGGGCGAGGACGCCGCGCTCTACGACACGGTGCGCGCGGTCGCGCTGGAGCTGTGTCCCGCGCTCGGCATCGCGATTCCCGTGGGCAAGGACTCGCTGTCGATGCGCACCACCTGGCGCGACCCGGAAAGCGGGGCCGAAAGCGCGTGACCGCGCCGGTCTCCCTCGTCGTCTCGGCCTTCGCGCCGGTCGCCGACGCGCGCGCGCACCCTCACCCCGCAGCTGCGCACCGACGCGGGCGACACCGAGCTCGTGCTCCTCGACCTCGGCCGCGGGCGCAACCGCCTCGGCGGATCGGCGCTCGCGCAGGTGTACGGGCAGGCTGGGCGACGAGGCGCCGGACCTCGACGACCCGGCGCGGCTCGCGGCCTTCTTCGCGGCGGTCCAGCGGCTCAACGCCGAGGGGCGCGTCCTCGCCTACCACGACCGCTCCGACGGCGGCGCTCTTCGCGACGGTGTGCGAGATGGCGTTCGCCGCGCGCACCGGGGTCACGCTCTACCTCGACGCGCTCGCGATGGACGCGCGCCACCTCGACGTGGACGGGCGCGAGCGCCAGACCGAAGGGGTGACGGGGCTCGTCGACGCGGCCGTGCTCGCCGCGCTCTTCGACGAGGAGCTGGGCGCGGTGCTGCAGGTACGGCGCGGCGAGCGCGACGCCGTGATGGCGGTGCTGCGCGAGGCGGGCCTGTCGAAGGGCGCGCACGTGATCGGGCACCCGAACGCGCAGGGCGAGGTGCGCGTCGTGCTGAACGCGACGGGCGGTGTTCGCCGCGAAGCGCTCGGCGCTGCACCGCGCGTGGTCCGCGATGACGCACGCACATCCAGCGCCTGCGCGACAACCCCGAGTGCGCGGACCAGGAATACGACCGCGCTCCTCGACGAGGACGACCCGGGGCTCGACGCGCATCTCACGTTCGACCCGGCCGAGGACGTGGCCGCGCCGTACGTCGCCAAGGGCGCGCGGCCGCAGGTCGCGGTGCTGCGCGAGCAGGGCGTGAACGGCCAGGTGGAGATGGCCGCGGCCTTCGACCGCGCCGGCTTCGACGCGTACGACGTGCACATGAGCGACGTGCTCGCCGGGCGCGTCCGCCTCGCGGACTTCAAGGGCGTCGCGGCCTGCGGCGGGTTCTCCTACGGCGACGTGCTGGGCGCGGGCGAGGGCTGGGCCAAGTCGATCCTCTTCAACGCCCGCGCGCGCGACGCGTTCGAGGCGTTCTTCGCGCGTGCCGACACCTTCGCGCTGGGCGTCGTGCAACGGCTGCCAGATGATGTCGAACCTCAAGGCGATCATCCCGGGCGCGGAGAACTGGCCGCACTTCGTGCGCAACCGCTCCGAGCAGTTCGAGGCGCGGGTCGCTGCTCGTGGAGATCGCGCCGACGGCCGTCGATCCTCTTCGCCGGCATGGCCGGCAGCCGCATCCCGATCGCGATCGCGCACGGCGAGGGGCGCGCGGTCTTCCGCGACCCGGCGTCCGCCGACGCGGGCCGCGCGCTCGTGGCCGCGCGCTACGTGGACAACCGCGGACGCGTGACCGAGGCGTATCCGTACAACCCGAACGGGTCGGCCGAAGGGCATCACCGCGGTCACCACGCCCGACGGGCGCTTCACGATCCTGATGCCGCATCCGGAGCGCGTGTTCCGCACGGTGCAGCTGTCCTGGCACCCCGACGGGCTGGGGCGAGGATTCCCCGTGGATGCGCATGTTCCGCAACGCGCGCGCGTGGGTCGGCTGAGCCGCGCCTAGTCCTCGTCCGCCCACTTCTGCGGGGGCGGGAACTTCTCCGGCGCGTCGCGCAGCGCGTGCGCGATCGCGCGCACGATGCGCGACTCCTCCGCCTCCCGCTGCGAGCCGAGCATCGTCACCACGAGCGGGAAGGCGAAGATCGACAGCGCCGTGAAGAGCGGCACGAGGAAGCGCAGGGCCCCCGGCGCTCCCGCGTAGAGCAGCCACGCGCTCGCGGCCATCAGGAGCACCAGCACGATCGAGCTCGATTGCAGGTACCACCGCACGCGGGCCGGCGGCGCGAAGGCGGCCTCGTACACCTCGCGCCCGTCCACCGTGCTCCAGCTCCCCGAGAAGTCGACGGCGCGCGCCGGGCCGAGGCGCGCGAGCGCGCCGGCGAGCCGCTCGCGCGACTGCGCCGGCGGATGGAGCGACTCGAAGCGCTCCACGCGCCGCTCCACGAGGGCGTGCGCCGAGCGGCGCATCTCGGAGCGCATCGCTAGCGCTTCTCGACGCGGGCGCGCATCGCTTCGGGGATGCGGTAATCGGGGTAGCGCTCGCGGAACTCGGCGAGCGCGCGATCGGCCTCGGCATCGCGGCCCGCCTCGCGCAGCTTCGCGACGCGCTCGAGCGCGGCCTCCGGGGTGGCGGCCTGCCGCGCCGCCCTGGGCGGGCTGGTTTCGGGCGCCACGGCCGATTTGGTGCCGGCCGCCTCCCGCTTCGGCCCGGCGGGTGCGAGCTGCATCGGCGCGGCCTGGCGTTCCTCGAAGCGCGAGGCCCGGGGCGCGGCGGGGGTGGAGGCGGGCGCTGCCGGGGCCGGAGCGGCGTTGCGGTCGGGCTCGTCCTCGCGCTCCAGGTGCAGCGTGAGCCCGAAGGCGAGCACCAGCACCGCGGCGATCGACACCGGGGCCGCCCAACGCGCCACCGAACGAGGCCGGCGTGCGCCGCGCCGGGCGGCGGCGAGGATCGCCGCGTCGAGCGCCGGGGGCGGCTCCTCGCGCGCGAGCTCCCGATAGCGCCGCTCGATGCGCCCGCCGCCGTCAGTCATCGCCGATCGCCTCGCGCAGCTTCGCCATCGCGTAGCGCAGGCGGCTCTTCGCCGCCTCCTCGTTGCTGCCCGTCGCCGCGCCGATTTCCGCCGCCGTGAGCCCGCCCTCGTGGTGCAGCAGGAAGGCCTCGCGCTGCGCGAGCGGGAGCGCCTCGATCGCGGCGGCCAGCCGCGCGAGCACCTGGCGGCCCTCGGCGGTGCGCGCGGGATCGGCCGAGGGGGGGGCGGGCGGGTCGGATGCGCCCGAGTCCTCGTCGTCGAGCGACACGAGCGCGAGCCCCTTCGCGCGCCAATGGTCGACGATGCGGTTGTGGGCGATGGTGTAGAGCCAGGTGGTGAACTTCGCCTGCGGACGGTAGCGCGCGCGGGCCTCGACCAGGCGGATCCATACGTCCTGGAAGATCTCCTCGGCCTCGCCGCGCGCCTTCACGGAGCGCAGCACGAACCGGAACACCGGCCCCTTGTGGCGCCCGTAAAGGGTCTCGAACGCGGCCTGGTCGCCGCTGGCGTACGCGAGCATGAGCTGTTCGTCGGCAACGGGCATCGCCCCGGATTCTACGTGAGGGGAGCCCCTTTCCCGTTCAACGGCCGGCGCCGGCGAAAGGGTCGCGCGGTGCGGCGAAAGTGCGCGAGTCGATTGACAGGCGCTAATCGGCCGGGGATATAGTGGCGCCAACCCGCCCAGGGAGGATCCGGCGATGGGGGCTGCGAGGCAGGTGGAGTGGAGTGGGGAGCGTCGGGCTGCGTTACAGGACACTCCGGCATTACAGGAATCCCAATAATTCTAGTTAGAGGTCACGTGGCAGCAACGCCAGCGACGATCTTTCGGGCAACTCTAGCCATCCCGTTTGTGCTGCCGTTCGTATTGTTGCCCCTGGCCAACTCAACTACGCCATTCGCCGCTCTTGGGCTTATCGCCCTTGCTTTCGGCGGGCTTCAGTACCTAGTTTTCGCTGTCGTGATGTTTATTTGGATCGGCCGGCTCCGGAACGACACGGAAGCCATTCAAAAGCTTTCATTATTTTCGCCGCTTGTTTTCGTGCCCATTCAGGCGGCCGGGGTGCTTTTGTACGCTACGGTGCAGTGGGTTCGAGAGCCGAGTTTCGAGTGGATTTCCATACTTCAAGGCATTCCCGTATTCGCCGGGTACTGCCTGGTCGTTGGATACGCCTACGTTGTTGTGGCGAATATCATCTTCGGCATTTGCAGCATCACCGGTCTTGTGAGAGAGGGAACGTGACCTCTAACAACGCGTTGGAGCGGACCGTGAGGCATGGTGGGCCGCGTCTGGCCGCGGCATCGGCATCGTGGCCGGCCGCTCAACTCGGTCTATAAGGACTTCCCCGAATTGTTCAATGGGTTTGAACGATAGTTGCCGCCTTTCTGGACTCCACATCGCTTCAGCAATTGAAACAGAGTCGGACTGCTGGTCTATAACCGGCCTTATGTTAACGAGCGACGAGGCGCTCCTGGCCCGAATGCAAGCCGCACGCCCGGTCCTCGATCGTTAGTCGGCCTCACCTTCAGCCCCAAAGTTGATCAGGTTTTCCGAGCGTCGGTCTGACCTGTTTCTTGCCGCGAAGGCAGCCCCTCCAGTTGAAGTTGTTTCTACACCTCGACTTGCGTCACGCGGCGCGGTAATCCGTCTTGCGCGTGAGCAACGCCCACAAGATCCGCGCATTCTTGGCGGCCAGCGCCACGACGGCGCGGTGATAGCCCCGACGCTCCTTCACTGCCAAAGCCCATCGGCTCAACTTGTCGCTTCGGCCGGCCGCCATCTGCAGCGCGGCCCGAGCACCCATGATCAGCAGCGTTCGCAAATAGGCATCGCCGCGTTTGGTGATTCTTCCCAGGCGTGGCTTGCCCCCGGTACTCCACTGCCGCGGCACCAACCCGAGCCAAGCGGCGAACTGCCGGCCGTTGGCAAACTCGTGCGCGTGACCTACGGTCGCCACGGTCGCCAAGGCGCCCAAGGGACCCACGCCAGGCACCGTCATCAGACGTCGCGTAGTCTCCCCCGACCTGGCGATCGCCTCGAGCTCGCGGTCGTAGCACCCGATGCGTTCATCCAGAACCGCAAGGTGGCCGAGAAGATCGCCCACAGCGGTGCGTGCGAGGGCGGGCAATGCCTCCGCGGCAGCTCTCGCACCACGGCGCACTTCGGCCGCACGCGCCGGCAACACGGCTCCGAACTCGGACATCAGCCCGCGGATCCGATTGATCGTCGCGGTGCGCTCCTCGACAAAGCCCTGCCGCACGCGGTGCAGCGTGAGCACCGCCTGCTGCTCCGCGCTCTTCACCGGGACGAATCGCATCGATGGCCGCTGAACCGCTTCACAGATCGCCTCCGCGTCGTTGCCGTCGTTCTTGCCACTGCGCCGATAGGGCACAACGAAACGCGGCGCCATGATCCTCACCGCGTGGCCCAGCGCCTGGAATCGGCGCGCCCACTCGTGGGCGCCGGAACAAGCCTCCAACCCGATCAGACAGGCGGGCAGCTGCGCTACGAGCGACATCAGTCGCGCCCGGGTCACCGTCTTGCGGATCAGGACCCGCCCGGCATCATCCACGCCATGAAGGCTGAAAACGTTCTTTGCGAGGTCGATTCCCACCGTAGTAACCTTGTCCATGACTTCCCCTCTCGAAAGACTGTGTGTGGAAACTCAATCTTTGCACCTAGTGCTACTGCGGGACGGGGAAGTCCCTTTCATTCGTTGGGCGTCGTCGCGGCCTCCCCATAGCGCCGCATCAATGTAGGAGAAGCGGCCCCTTGTTACCGTACCTGGAGAAATTTGAACGCATCATTACCCGCATCCTGCTTGTCTTGATGGCTTGCGTTGTGCTGCTCGCCACCGTCGAGTTGGCGTGGATCCTCGTCAAGGACGTGCTCGCCCCACCCGTGTTCCTATTGGAAATCCACGAGTTGCTGCAGTTGTTCGGCCTGTTCTTGCTGGTGCTCATCGGAATCGAGCTGCTGCACTCGGTAAAGACCTACATCGTTCGCCGAGAATTTCACCTCGAGACAGTGCTCACGGTGGCGATGATTGCCGTGGCCCGCAAGGTCATCGTTCTGGAGCCGAAAGAACTGCCGGAAGGAACCCTGTTAGGCATCGCCGCCCTAGTGGTCGCGCTGGCCCTGGGCTACTACGTCATGCGGCGCAGTCGCCGGGAGAATGGCGATTCTGATCTGGAGAGCAAGGAGTGATTATCGAATCGACCGGTACCCCGGGTCCCTATCTAGGATTCACACTGCTCGTCATCGTTTTGCTAGCGGTGGGCTTCTTCGTGCTCAAGGCCCAGGACGCCCACCGGGTGAGCGTGAGGGAAGCGGCAGGGTGGTCGGCGGTATGGTCGCTGTCGCATTGGCTTTCTGCGGTTGGCTCTGGTGGTACCTTAACGCGCGCTTCGGGCGAGAGCTGGCTGACGCAAAGGCAATCGAATACCTCACCGGCTACCTGATTGAAAAGTCCCTTGCCGTGGACAACGTCTTCGTGTGGATCATCCTCTTCAGCTTCTTCGCGGTACCCACGGAGTTCCAGAAGCGAGTGCTGCTGTACGGTGTGGTCGGCGCCATGCCGAGTGCGACGCCGAAGCCTGGGACCGTCAAATCGAGGCGGATGCGAAAGCTGGAAAGCTCGATCGACTTGAAGCATCCATCTCTGCACTTCAGGAAGGTGGGCCGATTCCGGTCCTCTCAACTCGGTCGTTGGCCGGCTTCCGGGGCAGTGGTGCCATCTTGACATGCTATATATGAGATAGGCACAATATGGCATGTGGCGCATCGAGGAACATCGTCGCGTGGACAAGCAAGTCACTGGCGCGCCCTCCGAGATCTTGAAGCGCTACGAAAAATGGAAGGACATCGCCGCCATGTCCGGGCCAATGGGCCTTCGCGTGATCAAGGGCTTTCGCGACGAGGCTTTGTCCGGCGAATGGAAGGGCTATCGGTCTTCCCGACTGGGAGATCAGCGGCGCGTCATCTATCGCGTCGTGGCGGACGAGACGCTGTTTCAGGTCGCCTCGATCACCGCTCACGACTACCGGAGGCCGAGATGAAAGACTATCGCCCCGCCAAGAAGCGAGCGACGGTGAGCGTCGGAGAGTCGGTTCGGATTCTTCGTGAACTTCAGGGGATGAGTCAGAACCAGCTTGCCGAGGCATCGGGCATTTCGCAAGCCACTATCTCCGCGATCGAGAACGGACGGGTGCGTCTTGGTGTCGAGCGCGCGAAGGTCCTGGCTCGGGCGCTCAAGTGTCATCCGGGTGTGCTCGTGTTCCCGGGATGGACGCATGAGGAAGCTGCGTGAGATCGCGTTCGAGCGGACCTGGAAAGAGCGTGGGCCGCGGCGGCGCGCAGGGGAAATGCGGGGTGCAGACCAATCGCGTCCATGAACGGCCTTGTGGCAGGCCTTGACCGAGGGCGTGCGGGCCACGATATGAGATCCTGATCGTCGCCATCATCCCGTCACCATGGAACCAACCCTGCAGTCCGTCATTACCTGTCCCCATTGCGGCGCCACGGCAACCGAGCAGATGCCGACCGACGCCTGCATCTATTTCTACGAGTGCAGGCAGTGCCACGAGCTGCTGCGTCCGAGGAAGGGTGACTGCTGCGTGTTTTGCTCGTTCGGGAGCGTCAAATGCCCGCCGGAGCAGCTCGGCGCCGGGTGCTGTGGCGACTAGGCCGCCACTGCCGGAATGACGGCTGAACGCGGGGCCGGCGCGCCGGCGTCCGACGCCTCCGCGCAGATGCGCGCCTATTACGCCAGCCGCGCGCCCTACTACGACGCGGTCTACCTCAAGCCCGAGCGCGCGAGGGACATCGCCTTCCTCTCGGCCCACCTTCCCGCCGTGTTCGCGGGGCGCCACGTGCTCGAGGTGGCCTGCGGCACGGGATACTGGACGCAGCACATCGCCCGCACGGCCGCGCGCCTGGTGGCGACCGATGCGGGTCCCGAGCCGCTCGCCTTCGCGAGGCTGCGGCCCGAGGCGGGGCGCGTGACTTTCCGGCTGGAGGACGCGTACCGCCTGCCGCCCGAGCTCGGCACCTTCGACGCCGCCTTCGCCGGGCTGTGGTTCTCCCACGTGCCCGTCGAGTCGCGCCCGGATTTCCTTCGGTCCCTGCACGCGCGCCTCCTTCCCGGCGCCCGGGTCGTCTTCATCGACAACTCGGAGGTGCAGTGCGGGGAGTGGCCGATCGTGGAGACGGACGGCCACGGCAACACCTATCAGGCCCGCCGGACCCGGGATGGGGCGGTGCACCGCGTGCTCAAGAACTTCCCCACCGAGGCCGAGCTCACGCGGCTATTCGCGCCGTGCGTTTCGCGGTCGTCCTTCCGGCGCCTGGACAACTTCTGGCTGCTCGAGTACGAGCTGCGATAGCCGCCGCGCCTCGCGCCCTGCAACGAAAAAAGGCCTCCCCCGGAGGGAAGAGGCCTTTCGATCGCGGCGACTGCAGCGAGCCTAAGCGGCGATCCGAACCGGCGGCTGCGCGCCACCGGCCCGGCGGGAAGCGCTCAGCGCTCCTCGACCTTCGCCTTCTTGCGCAGCTCCGCCACGAGCTGCTGGATCTGCTGCTGCTGGGCGCGCTGCCGGAACTGCTCCTTCACGTCCTTGAACTCGGGGACCTTGAGCGGGCGCACGTCCTCGACCTCGATCACGTGGTAGCCGAAGTCGGTCTTGACCGGCGTCTGCGTGATCTTGCCCTTCGGCGTGGACTCCACCGCCTCGGCGAACGGCTTCACGTAGCGCGCGGCCGGGCCCCAGTCGAGCTCGCCGCCGTTGTCCTTCGAGCCCGGGTCCTTCGACTTCTCCTTCGCGAGCTTGGCGAAGTCCGCACCCTTGTCGAGCTGGGCGATGATGTCCTTCGCCTCGTCCTCCTTGTCCACGAGGATGTGGCGCACCTTGTACTCGTTGGTGCCCATCGCCCCCTTGAACTGGTCGTACTGCTTCTGCAGCTCGGCGTCGGTGATCGGGTGCGACTTGATCTCGTTCTCGAAGAGTGCGCGCACGAGCACGGCCTGCGAGGCGAGGTCCATCTGGGCCTGGACGTCGGGGTTCCTGTCCAGCCCGCGCTTCTTCGCGGCCTGGGCGAGGATCTCGCGGTTCACGAGCTCCTCGCGCACGGCCTTCTCGGTGGCCGCGCCGGCCGGATGGCCCTGGGCCTCGACCTCCTTGGACATCGCGTCGATGCGGGCCTGCGGGATGGTGACGCCGTTGACGACGACCTTGGTCGGTGCCGAGGCGGCCGGCTTCGGCTTGGACGCCTTCTCCTGCGCCCCGGCCGCGAGGGCGAGCGTGCCGGCCACGAGGGCGACGGCGAGATGCGTGACGGTACGTTGCATGGAATTTCCTTTGACTGGTTAAGACTGCTCGGGCGCGAACGCCTCGATCCGGAGGGCATGGATGTCCCGTTTCATGAGGTCGCCCAACGCCTCATAAACCATTCGATGCCGCGCGAGCGTGCCCTCGCCGCGGAAGGCGGCGGACACGATGCGCAGGTGCCAGTGAGAGCCGCCCGAGGGGCGCGAGCCGGCGTGGCCGGCATGCTGCGCGCTTTCGTCGTGCAATTCCAGCGCCAGGGGCTCGAGCGAGCCCAGGCGCTGGCGCATGGCCTGCTCGACCGGGTGCATCTCAGAGCACCCGCTTGAAGGGCTTGACCGTGACCTTCGCGTACACGCCGGCGCCCGCGTACGGGTCGTCGGCGGCCCAGGCGATCGCCGCCTCGCGGGTGCCGAACTCGGCCACCACGAGCGAGCCGGTGAACCCGGCGCTTCCCGGGTCCTGCGCGTCGATGGCCGGATGGGGCCCGGCGATCACGAGCCGGCCCGCCTCCTGCAGGGCCTTCAGCCGCTCGAGGTGCTCGGTGCGCGCCTTCGTGCGCCGCTCGAGGCTGCCGGGGAGGTCTTCGGAGATGATGGCGTAGAGCATGGTCATCCTTTCGGGGGGCCGCCGGCCCCGGGGTGCGAGCCCGGTTCCTCGTCGGGGATGTAGCGCGAGATCCAGAATCCCTGCGCCACGAGGAAGGCGAGCATCAGGCCGAGCGCGCCGAAGAGCTTGAAGTTCACCCACGCGCCGGTCGAGAAATGCTCGGCCACGTAGAGGTTCACGCCGCCGAGGGCCGCGAAGAACACGCCCCAGGCCACGCACAGGCGCCACCAGACCGGGTCCGGCAGCGGGAGGTTCTCCGACATCAGCGACTTCACCAGGTTGCGCCGGAACGCGAGGCCCCCCAGGAAGACCGCGGCGAGCACCCAGTAGAGCACCGTCGGCTTCCACTTGATGAAGGTCTCGTCGCGCAGCAGGAGCGTCGCCCCGCCGAAGACCCCGATGATCGCCAGGCTCGCCCACTGCATCGGGGGCACGCGGTGGCGCCGGACCAGGCTGAACCCGATCTGCGCCGCGGTCGCCGCAATGGCCACGCCGGTCGCCACGAAGATGCCGGCGAGCTTGAACGCGACGAAGAAGAGGATGACGGGGAAGAAGTCGAGGAGGAACTTCACGGGTTCGGCTGGGAGGCGCAGGACGGAAGGTCCCGGCTCGGTCAACCCGGAATTATAACGGTTCGCCGCCACCCGTGGTGCGCCGGTGCCGGGCCTCGATGCGGGCGCGCACCGTCGGGGCGATCCCGGGGGCCAGCGCGAGCGCCAGCGCCTCGGCGTAGAAGCCGCCGGCCTCGTCGGGCAGCGCCCGGTCGAGCGCGTCGAAGGCGTGGTCCATGAGGTCGGGGTCCTCGGTGCGGATGGCGGTGATCGCGAGGTTGGCGTGCAGCACGCGCCAGGGCCGCTGCGGGTCGGAGCGCTCGAGGTCGGCGCCGAGCGCGGGGGCGACGTGGGCGATCAGGCCCTGCATGAGGCCGTAGACGGCGGCGAGCTCCGCGCGGGAGCCGGCGCGGTTCGAGCGTTCGGCCAGGGCATTGACGACGGGCTCCACCGCCCCGATGTGAACCTGGTGGCGGATCGCCCAGAGCCCGACGGCGAGCACGACCTCGTCGACCGCGGCGCGCCCGGCGCCCCCGTCCGGCAGGCGCGCGGCGAGCGCCGAGAGGCCCGACAGGGCCGAGGCGACGAGCGCCTCCGGTCCCTCGACCCCGAGGGGCGCCTCGCCGCCGTAGCGCCGGTCCAGCGCCTCGAGGGCGCCGAGCGCCGCGCGCAGCCTCTCGACGGGCTCGGGGCCGGCCGCCTCGGCCAGCTCGGGCGCGAGGGCGTCGAAACGGCGCAGCATCTCGCGCGAAGCGCGCGTGCCTTCGTCGCCGAATGGGAGGGGATGGACGGTCATGGCGGTAAAACGCTCATTTTGATATAATTTTTCACGATTCCCGAACCGATCCATTGGAAAATTTCGACCTGCACAACCATTCGACTTGCTCGGATGGCTTGCTGTCGCCGACCCAGCTGATCGATCTCGCCGCCCGCAACGGGGTGGAGGCGATCGCGCTCACGGACCACGACACGACCGACGGCCTCGAGGAGGCGGCCCGCGCGGCGCGCCAGGCGGGCATCGCGTTCGTGACCGGCGTGGAGATCTCCGTGAGCTGGGGCGATACGACGCTGCACGTGGTGGGGCTCGGCGTGGACGTGGCGGCCCCGGCGCTGGACGCGGGGCTGCGCGCGGTGCGTGACGGGCGCCTCGCGCGGGCGCGGCGGATCGCCCAGGCCCTGGAGCGGCTGGGATTCGCGGGTGCGCTGGAAGGCGCATTGGCGCTCGCGCCGAATCCGGCCATGGTGAGCCGGACGCATTTCGCGCGGCACCTGGTGGGCAGCGGGCGGGTGAAGGACACGCAGGCGGCATTCGACAAGTACCTCGCCCGCGGCAAGCCCGCGTACGTGTCGCACCGCTGGGCGGGGCTGGAGGACGCGCTGGGCTGGATCCGCGCGGCCGGCGGCACGGCGGTGCTGGCGCACCCCGGCCGCTACGACCTGAAGCCGATGATGCGCCACGAGATGCTGCGCGAGTTCCGCGCCCTCGGCGGCGAAGCGATCGAAGTGGTGACGGGAAGCCACCGTCCCGAGCAGTACGCGACCTGGCAGCGCCTGGCGCAGGAACACGGGTTCCTCGCCTCGCGCGGAGCGGATTTCCACGGGCTCGGCGAAAGCCGCTGCCGTCCCGGGGAGCTCCCGCCGCTGCACGGCTCGCTGACCCCCGTGTGGTCCAAGTGGGCGCATTAGCAGCCGCCCGTTGAGTCCGCGCTCGGCCCCCGGGCCGCATCGAGCGCGAAAAGCAGGTTTTGACGCGCGCGTCCCGCGGGGCGCGCCCCAACGACGAATGGCGCAGTTCTTCTCGGTGCACCCGGAAAACCCCCAGCCCCGGCTGATCCGCCAGGCGGTGGAGATCGTGCGCTCGGGCGGCGTGATCGCGTATCCCACCGATTCGTGCTACGCGCTCGGCTGCCACATCGGCGACAAGGCGGCGATGGAGCGCATCCGGCGCATCCGCGAGTTCGACGAGCGCCACCCGTTCACGCTGGTGTGCAGCGATCTGTCCCAGGTGGGCCAGTTCGCCAAGGTGGACAACCTGCAGTACCGGCTGATCCGCGCCAACACGCCGGGCAGCTACACCTTCATCCTGCGCGCCTCGCGCGACGTGCCCCGGCGGCTGCTCACGCCGCGGCACACGATCGGCGTGCGCATTCCCGGGCAACCCGTGGCGCAGGCGCTGCTCGCGGCGCTGGGCGAGCCGCTGCTGTCCTCGACGCTGATCCTGCCCGCCCACGGCGTGGCGCTCAACGACGCCGAGGAGATCCGCCGCCACCTCGAGCACGAGCTCGCCCTCGTGATCGACGCGGGCGCCTGCGACGGGCAGGTGACGACGGTGATCGACCTCACGGGCGAGGCGCCCAGGCTCGTGCGCGAGGGCAAGGGCGACATCCGCCCCTTCGGCTTCGTGAAGGCGGCCCTGCACTGACGATGGACCTCTACAACGTCCTCATCAAGCTGAGCATCCTCGCGATCCCCGTGATCTTCGCGATCACGCTGCACGAGGCCGCCCACGGCTACGTCGCGCGCTACTTCGGCGACAACACGGCGTACATGCTGGGGCGGGTGACGCTGAACCCGGTCAAGCACATCGACCCCATCGGCACCATCCTCTTCCCGCTCGCCACCTCGCTCCTGGGCGGCTTCATCTTCGGCTGGGCCAAGCCGGTTCCGGTCAACTTCAACAACCTGCGCGACCCGAAGCGCCAGATGCTCTGGGTGGCCGCCGCCGGCCCCGGCTCGAACGTGCTGCAGGCGATCTTCTGGGTGGTCCTGCTCAAGCTCCTGCTCGCGCTCGGGGCGGGGGGCACGCTGCCGGGGCAGTTCTGGATCGCGGTCTCGGAGGCGGGCGTGCAGTGGAACATCGTGATCGCGATCCTCAACCTCTTCCCGATCCTGCCGCTCGACGGCGGGCGGATCGTGACGAGCCTGCTGCCGGGGCCGCTGTCCTACCAGTACTCCCGCCTCGAGCCCTACGGCATGATGATCCTGATCCTCCTCATCGTGACCGGGGTCTTCAGCCGCGCGCTGGGCCCGCTGGTCGACGGCACCCTCAACCAGATCTACTCCATCGCCGGCCTGCAATAGCGCCCAGACGACAACAACGACATGTTCCAGGACCGCGTACTCTCCGGCATGCGCCCCACGGGCGCCATGCACCTCGGCCACTACCACGGCGCGCTCAAGAACTGGGTGCGGCTGCAGAACGAGTTTCCCTGCCTCTTCTTCGCCGCCGACTGGCACGCGCTCACCACGCACTACGAGGAGCCGTCGGTCATCGAGCAGGCGGTGTGGGACATGTTCGTGGACTGGCTCTCGGTCGGGATCGACCCGGGCAAGGCCACCCTGTTCGTGCAGTCGAGGGTGCCGCAGCACGCGGAGCTGACCCTCCTGCTGTCGTTCTTCACGCCGCTGGCGTGGCTCGAGCGCGTTCCCACGTACAAGGACCTGGTGGACAGGCACGCCGAGCAGGGGCGCGACGTCCTCACCTACGGCTTCCTGGGCTATCCGCTGATGCAGGCCGCGGATATCCTGATCTACCGCGCCACCCGGGTGCCGGTGGGCGAGGACCAGGTCTCCCACATCGAGTTCACGCGCGAGGTCGCGCGGCGCTTCAACCACCTCTTCGGGCGCGAGAAGGGCTTCGAGGAGAAGGCCGAGGCGGCGGTGAAGAAGATGGGGCCGAAGAAGGCGCGGCTGTACCGCACGCTGCGCACCCGCTTCCAGGAGCAGGGCGACGAGGAAGCGCTCGCCCAGGCGCAGGAGCTGGTGAACGACGTGCAGAACCTCTCGCTCGGGGACAAGGAGCGGCTGTACGGCTACATCGAGGGCGGCGGGCGGATGATCCTCGCCGAGCCCGACGCGCATGCTCACCGAGACGCCGAAGCTGGTGGGCCTGGACGGGCAGAAGATGTCGAAGAGCTATGACAACGCGATCATGCTGCGCGAGGCGCCCGAGGACGTGGCGCGCAAGATCCGCACCATGCAGACGGACCCGGCGCGCGTGCGCCGCACCGACCCCGGCAATCCCGAGAAGTGCCCGGTGTGGAACCTGCACCTGGTGTACTCGGACGCGGCCAGGCGCGACTGGGTGTGGCAGGGATGCACCACGGCGGGCTTCGGCTGCCTCGACTGCAAGCAGCCGCTGATCGAGTCGGTGAACGCGGAACTGAAGCCCATCCGCGAGCGGGCCGCGCAGTACGAGGAGGACCCGACGCTCGTGCGCAACATCGTGCAGGACGGCTGCGAGAAGGCCTCGGACCTGGCCTCCGACACGATGCGCGACGTGCGCGAGGCGATGGGCCTGGACTACGGCTAGGCGAGGCGAGACCCCGATGAACGCGCCCAGCGCGCCGGAGACAACGCGATGACCACACACGCAGCGAACGACCAGGTGGGACCCGAGCCGATGCTCGACCTGGCGCTCCCCGTGGCGAGGATCCGCGGCGAGCCGCTGACCGAGCTGCCGGCCGACCTCTACATCCCGCCCGAGGCGCTGTCGGTGTTCCTCGACGCCTTCGAGGGGCCGCTCGACCTGCTGCTCTACCTGATCCGGCGCCACTCGCTCGACATCCTCGACATCCCCATGGCCGACGCTCACGCGCCAGTACATGGAGTACGTCGAGATGATGCGCACGAGCCAGCTCGAGCTCGCCGCCGAGTACCTGCTGATGGCCGCCCTCCTGATCGAGATCAAGTCGCGCATGCTGCTGCCGCGACCGAAGCGCGAGGACGCCTCCGAGCCCGAGGACCCGAGGGCCGAGCTGGTGCGCCGCCTGCTCGAGTACGAGCGCATGAAGCAGGCCGCCCACGCGCTCGCCGGGATGCCGGTGGCCGGGCGCGACTTCTCGGTGGTCGAGGTCTACATCGAGCAGGTGGCCGAGCGCCTGCCCGACGTGCGCGTGGCCGACCTCTCCGAGGCCTGGCGCGCCATCCTCGCCCGCGCCAAGCGCACGAAGCACCACCGCATCACGCGCGAGGAGCTGTCGGTGCGCGCGCACATGAGCCGCATCCTCAAGGTCCTCGCCCCGGGCACCTTCGTCGAGTTCTCCCAGCTCTTCGAGCCCGAGCGCGGGGCGCCGCTGCTGGTGGTGAGCTTCCTCGCCTGCCTCGAGCTCGCCCGCGAGGCGCTCATCGAGATCACGCAGCAAAGCCCCTTCGATCCCATCTACGTGAAGCTCAAGAGCGAGCGCACGACCCTCACGATCGCCTGACCATGAACGAGCCCCATACCGAGCTGCCCCCCGAGGAACCGGAAGACACGTCCGAGGCGCCGCGCGCCGGGGACGAGCCGGCGCAGGAAGCCCCCGCCGAGGAAGCCCCGGCCGAGGAAGCCCCCGCCGAGGAAACGCCCGCCGAGGAAGCATCGGCCGAGGAAACGCCCGCCGAGGAAGCATCGGCCGAGGAAGCGCCGGCCGAGGAAGCTTCGGCCGAGGAAGCGCCGGCCGAGGAAGCGCCGGCCGAGGAAGCGCCGGCCGAGCCCGACATCGCGCACGTGAAGCGCGTGCTCGAGGCGGCCCTGCTGTCCGCCTCCGACCCGCTCACGCTCCACCAGCTGAAGCGCCTGTTCGGCGGCGAGGTCGCCGCCGACAACCTCCGCAAGGTCCTCGACGAGCTGAAGGACGACTGGGCCGGGCGTCCGGTCGAGCTCACCACCGTGGCCTCCGGCTGGCGCGTGCGCGTGCGCCCCGAATACCAGGAGTACCTCGACCGCATCTCCAGCGAGAAGCCGCCGCGCTACTCGCGCGCGGTGATGGAGACCCTGGCCATCATCGCCTACCGCCAGCCGGTCACGCGCGGCGACATCGAGGACGTGCGCGGTGTGGCGGTGTCCCCGCCCACCCTGCGCGCGCTCGAGGAGCGCGGCTGGATCGAGGCGATCGGCCACCGCGAGTCGCCCGGCCGCCCGGCGATCTTCGCCACCACCCGGAAATTCCTCGACGACCTCAACCTGCGGTCGCTCGAGGAGCTGCCGCCGCTCGAGGAGTTGCAATCCTCCCTCGAGTCGGCCCCGATGCTCGCCGACAACGACGCGGCACCCCCGCCGCCAGAGCAGGAATCCCTGATCGACGAGCCCCCACCCCAGGAGTCCACGGAGCCAGAAGCCCATGCGGGATAGACGTCAGCAGCACCACCGACTGGAATGGCCCGGCGGCATCGTGCCCGAATGGGCGCGCCCGGCCGGCAACCCCAACAAGCGCCGCGGCAAGGGCAAGGACGGCGGCAAGCGCGAACGGCTGCAGAAGGTGATGGCGCAGTCGGGCTACGGCTCGCGACGCAACGTCGAGATCCTCATCGCCCAGGGCCACATCACCGTGAACGGCCAGGTCGCGAAGCTCGGCGACGCCGTCGGCCCCGGCGACAAGGTGAAGCTCGACGGGCGGCCGATCCGCCTGCGCTACGGCGAGCCGATGCCGCGGGTGCTCCTCTACCACAAGCCCGAGGGCGAGATCGTCACGCGCGACGACCCCGAGGGCCGCGCCACCGTGTTCGAGAAGCTGCCGAAGGTGAACGGCGCGCGCTGGGTGTCGATCGGTCGCCTGGACATCAACACGAGCGGGCTGCTCATCTTCACCACCAGCGGCGAGCTGGCCAACCGCCTCTCGCACCCCCGCTACGAGGTGGAGCGCGAGTACGCCGTGCGCATCATGGGCGAGCTCACCGAGGAGCAGCGCGGCAAGCTGCTGGCGGGCGTGGACGTGGACGGCGAGAGCTGCGCCTTCGACTCGATCGACGATCGCGGCGGGGAGGGCGCCAACCACTGGTACCACGTCGTGCTGCGCGAGGGGAAGAACCGCGAGGTGCGCCGGATGTTCGAGGCGATCGGCATCATGGTGAGCCGCCTCATGCGCGTGCGCTTCGGCAGCGTGGAGCTGCCCAGCTTCCTCAAGCGCGGGATGCTCAAGGAGATGGACGAGGCGCAGGTGCAGGACCTCATGGCCGCCTCCGGCATGAACGAGCCCGAGCCGGGCGAGGCCGAGGAGGCGGAGGACAAGGACGACAACATCGGCAACCGCGCCGACTACTACGCCAACCGCGAGCCGGCCGAGCCGCGCGAGGTCGACGGCAACCGCGTCGACTACCACGGCAACCGCATCCCGGCGCACGCCCCGCGACCCGAGCCCGACGGCAACCGCGGCACCTACGGCGCCGGCGAGGCCGCGCCGGCGCGCGGGCCCAAGGGTCCGCGCCGGCCCCATGGCGCGAAGCCCTTCGCCTTCGGCAAGAAGCGCGGGCCGGGCGCGGGCGGGCAGGCGCAGGGCAACATCGCCCAGCCCCACCGCAAGCCCAAGGCCCACGGCCAGGGGCAGGGGCAGGGGAAGGGGCACGGCCAGCCGGCCGGGGCCGGCGGCGCGGCGGGCGCCGGCGGGGCGACGGGCGCCCAGGGCGGGCCGCCGGCCGGCGGCGCGGGCAAGCCGCGGCGCCACCGGCGCAACAAGAACCGCAACCGCGGCGCGCGGGGCCCCGGCGGCGAGCAGCAGCCGGCGTCGAACGGGAATCGCGAGACCTACTAGCGTGTCGCGGCGCCGAACGTGCGCATCGCCAGCCGCCTGACCCTCCTCGCCGCGCTCGCGGCGCTGGCGCTGCTGGGCGCCTCGGGCCCGGGCACGCGCCTGGAAGCCTGGCCGTGGCAGACCGGCTTCGCCCTGCTGCGCTGGGCGACCTGGCTCGGGCTCGCGGCGGCCGCGGCGGGCCTCCTGCTCGCGATCGCCGAGGCCCTCGTCGCGCGGCGTGCGGCGCTCGCGGCACTCGCCGCGGTGGCGCTCGGGGTCGCGGCGGCGGCGCCCGCGCTCGTCTTCCGCGCCGAGGCGCAGCACGTGCCGCCCATCCACGACATCACCACCGACACGGTGCGCCCGCCGCCCTTCGAGGCGCTGCTGCCCGAGAGAGCGCGCGCGCCCAACGGCGCGGCCTACGGCGGCGCGGCGGTCGCGGCCGCCCAGCGCGCGGCGTATCCCGACATCGTCCCGCTGCACCTCGCCCTGCCGCCCGCCGAGGCCTTGCGCCGGGCCGAGGCGGCCGCGCGCAAGATGGGCTGGAAGGTCGCGGCCGTCGATGCGGCGCGCGGTCGCCTCGAGGCCACGGCGCGCACGACGTGGTTCGGCTTCCGCGACGACGTCGTGGTGCGCGTCTCCCCCGAGCCGGGCGGCAGCCGCGTGGACGTGCGCAGCGCCTCGCGCGTCGGGCGCAGCGACGTGGGCGCCAACGCGCGGCGCATCCGCGTCTTCCTCTCGCTCCTCGGTTAAGATTCGATGCTTTGCCTCCACCAGGGATCGCCATGAGCCGGGACTCCGAGATCGTCGCCACCCTCGAGCGGGTCACCACCGCCACCCTCACGACGCTGCTGCTGAAGAAGGGCCTGCGCAACGTCTGGATGCGCGGCACGCGCCCGCTCGACGCCGGGCAGCCGCGCCTCGTGGGCAAGGCCTTCACGCTGCGGTTCGTCCCGGCGCGCGAGGACCTGGCGACCCCGGAGTCGTGGTCGAAGCCGATCTCCACGCGCGCGGCGATCGAGGCGATGCCCGAGGGCTGCATCGCGGTGGCCGACGCGATGGGCGTCACGGACGCGGGCATCTTCGGCGACATCCTCTGCGCGCGCATCCGGCGCCGCGGCGTGAAGGCGCTCGTGACCGACGGCGTGCTGCGGGACGCGGCGGGAGTGCGCGGCACGGGCCTGCCCGTGTGGTGCCGGGGCGCGGCCGCGCCGCCCTCGGTGGCCGGCCTCACGTTCGTCAACTGGGGCGAGCCGATCGGCTGCGGCGGCGTGGCGGTCTTCCCCGACGACTGGGTCGTGGCCGACGACGACGGTGCGGTGCTCGTGCCGGCCGCGAAGATCGACGAGATCGTCGCCGAGGCGCCGGAGCAGGAGCGCCTCGAGGCGTGGATCATGTCGGAGGTGGACAAGGGCGCCTCGCTGCCGGGCCTGTATCCGCCGAACGCCGAGAACAAGGCGCGCTACGAGAAGACGAAGAAGTAGTGCACTCACGATGAAACTGCCGAACGACGCGAAGGGCGTGTACGTGATCGCCCCCACCCCGTTCCACCCGGACGGGCGGATCGACGAGTCCTCCATCGACCGGATGACGGATTTCTTCCTGCAGGCGGGGGTCACGGGCATGACCGTGCTGGGCCAGCTCGGCGAGGCGCCGAAGATGGCCCACGACGAGTCGGTTTCGATCGTGAAGCGCGTGCTCGGCCGCGTGCAGGTGCCGGTGATCGTGGGCGTGTCCGCCCCCGGCTTCGCCGCGATGCGCGCGCTCGCCGGCGACGTGATGGCGCTGGGCGCGGCCGGGGTCATGATCGCCCCGCCCCACACGCTGCGCACCGACGATTCCATCGCGCAGTACTATCGCCAGGCCTCGGAAGCGATCGGCGCCGACGTGCCCTTCGTGATCCAGGACTACCCGCTCACCTTCTCGGTCCAGATGACCCCGGCCGTGATCCGGCGCATCGCGACCGAGAACGCCGCCTGCGCGATGCTCAAGCACGAGGACTGGCCGGGGCTCGAGAAGATCTCGGCGCTGCGCGGCTTCGAGCGCGACGGCTCGATGCGCCACATCCCGATCCTCGTCGGCAACAACGCGCTGTTCCTCGACTTCGAGATGGAGCGCGGCGCCGACGGCGCCAACACGGGCTACTGCTTCCCCGACATGCTGGTCGACGTGGTGCGCCTGTCCCGCGAAGGCCGGCGCGACGAGGCCCACGACCTCTTCGACGCGCACCTGCCGTTGATCCGCTACGAGCAGCAGCCGGGGCCGGGGCTCGCGGTGCGCAAGTACGTGCTGATGCGCCGCGGGATCATCGCCTCCGACGCGCTGCGCATGCCCGGCGCCTCGCTCACGCCCGCGGCCCGCGCCGAGGTCGACTACCTCCTCGCGCGCCTCGCCCGGAAGGACCCGCGCGCGCGGGTCTGAGGCCAGGGCCGGGGAGCGCCGGCCGGCGCCCTTCCTATCCGCGCTTGTCGGCGACCCTCTCCGCGCCCGCGCCGGCGCCGCGCTCGAGCGCCTGGTGCTCGCGCACGCGCTCGGCGAGCTGGCGCACGCGCGCGTCGCGGATGCCGTGCTCGGCGAGCGCCGCTTCCGTGTGGAAGAGGTAGTCGGCGCTGCTGCCGTACTTGCCGCGCGCGGTCGCGATCGTGCGCACCATCGTGTCGAGCGGGAGCTTGCCCGCGTATCCGGTGCACTGGCGGTTCACGACGAAGGTCATCGCCTCGAAGGCCTCGGCGCCGGCGCGGCACTCGACCCAGCGCGGGCGGTACGAGCCCATCGACATCTCCCGCTTCCACAGCCGCGAGAGCTGCTCCCGGTCGGTGGCGCGCGTGAGGCGGTAGGCGAGCCCGCGGCAGCTCCCGCCGCGCTCGAGCGTGAGCACGAGTCCCGGCTGGTCGAAGGTCCCGCGGTTGATCCGCGACCACAGGCGGAAGTTGCGGTGGTAGCCGTAGACGGTGGCCACCCGCCGCGCGTCGAAGTCGAACTCGGGGTTCCACATGAGCGAGCCGTAGCCGAAGATCCAGACGTCGCCCCGCGCGTGCTCGGCGAGCATCCGCTCGAGCGAGCGCTCGAGGGCCTCTCCCGTCAGCCGCTCCGCCTCCATGCGCTGCGGGTCGAGGGGTGTCGCCAGGTCGATCTTCACGGGGCGAGGCGCGAGATCGTCCAGCCCCCTTCGCCGCGGCGGTAGGCGATGCGGTCGTGCAGGCGGCTCGCGCGCCCCTGCCAGAACTCCACGCGCTCGGGCAGCAGCCGGTAGCCGCCCCAGTGCGGCGGGCGCGGCGGGCTCTCGCCGTGCTCGCGCGCGAGGCGCGCCCAGCGTTCCTCGAGCCAGGCGCGGGCGTCGATCGCCTCGCTCTGGGGCGAGGCCCATGCGCCGATGCGCGAGCCGAGCGGCCGGGTCGCGAAGTACGCGTCGGACTCGGCCGCGCTCACCTTCTCGACGCGTCCCTCGATGCGCACCTGCCGCTCGAGCTCCTTCCACAGGAACGCGAGCGCGGCCACGGGACGCGCCTCGAGGTCGCGCCCCTTGCGGCTCGCATAGTTCGTGTAGAAGACGAAGCCGCGCGGGTCCACGCCCTTCAGCAGCACGATCCGGGCCGAGGGCCACCCCTCGGCGTCGACCGTGGCGAGCGTCATCGCGGTGGGCTCCGGGACCTGCGCCTGGATCGCCTCGAGCATCCAGGCGCCGAACTGCTTGAGCGGGTCGGGATCGACGCGGTCCTTCTCGAGCGTCTCGAGCGCGTATTCCTTGCGCAGGCGGGCGAGGTCGGGCGCGGGCCCGGGATCCGGCGTGCTCATCGCGGGTAGCGCGACACTTCGACCAGGTTGCCGTCGGGGTCGCGGAAGTACACGGAGGTCATGGGGCCCAGGGCGCCGGTCTTCGGCACGGGCCCTTCGGCGATCACCACGCCGCTGGCGCGCAGGTGGGCGGCCACCTCCTCGAGGGGTGCTTCGGTGACGAAGCACAGGTCGGCCGAGCCGGGGACGGGCTTCAGCGCCCGGGGCTCGAACTCGCGTCCCGCGAGGTGCAGGTTGATCTTCTGCCGGCCGAAGGCGAGCGCGCGCCGCCCCTCCCCGAAGGTGACGGGCGCCATGCCGAGCACGCGGGAGTAGAAGTCGATGGTGCGGTCGATGTCGAACACCGTGAGCACGATGTGGTCGATGCGGTCGACGGCGAAGGCCATGCGCATCATATTAGCCGCGTTGCGGCGCCGAAGGCGAGCGGCCGGCGGGACTTTCTCCATTACAATGGATCGGCCTGCCGCCAGCTCCCCGACCCGATGTCCGAAACGTCCCCGCGCGCCCCCGCCCCGCCTGCCGACTGCGATGTGGTGGTCGTGGGCGGGGGACCGGCGGGCGCCAGCGCGGCGATCCTGCTCGCCGGCCGCGGCCACCGGGTGGTCCTGCTCGAGAAGGACGCCCACCCGCGCTTCCACATCGGAGAGTCGCTGCTGCCGGCGAACATGCCGCTGTTCGAGCGCCTGGGCGTGGCCGCGGAGGTCGCCGCCATCGGCATGGACAAGTACGGCGCCAGCTTCTTCTCGCCCTGGCACGCGCACGTCGCCGGCTTCGAGTTCGCCGACGCGATGGACCCGTCGCTGCCCAAGGCCTACCAGGTGCGCCGCTCGGAGCTCGACGCGATCCTCTTCGCCCGCGCGCGCGGCGCCGGCGCCGAGGCGCACGAGAACACCCGCGTGCGCGAGGTCGACCTGGGCGAGGACGGCGGGCCCGTGCGCGTGCAGGCGACGGGCCCGGACGGGGCCGCGCGCGAGTGGCATGCGCGCTTCCTCGTCGACGCCTCGGGGCGCGACACGCTGCTCGGCAGGCAGCTCGGCCTCAAGCGGCGCAATCCCGCGCACAACAGTGCCGCCATGTACGGGCACTTCCGCGGCGCACGGCGCGAGGGCGGGCGCGCCGAGGGCAACATCGGCATCTTCTGGTTCGACCACGGCTGGTCCTGGTTCATCCCGCTGCGCGACGGCACGACGAGCGTGGGCGCGGTCGTCTGGCCGTACTACATGAAGTCCCGGTCCCGGCCCCTGCGCGAGTTCTTCCTCGACACGATCGCTTTCGCCCCCGCCCTCGCCGAGCGCCTGCGCGGCGCCGAGCTCGTGAGCGAGCCGGAGGCGACCGGCAACTACTCGTACCAGTGCGATCGCTGCGAAGGCGCCCGCTACGTGATGCTGGGAGACGCCTTCGCGTTCGTCGACCCGGTGTTCTCCTCGGGCGTGATGCTCGCGATGAACAGCGCCTTCGCCGGCGCCGACGTGGCCGACGCGAGCCTGCGCGGGGACGCCGCCGCCGAGGCCCGCGCCCGCAAGCGCTTCCGCCACGTGATGCGCCTCGGGCCCAAGCGCTTCTCGTGGTTCATCTACCGCATCACCAACCCCGTCCTGCGCGACCTCTTCATGTCGCCCAGCGACCGCCTCGACATGCGCAAGGCGCTGCTGTCGGTGCTCGCCGGCGACGTGTTCCGCGACACGCCCGTGCGGCGCGGCCTGTTCGCCTTCCGCTGCGTCTACTACGCCTTCTCGCTCGCCCGTCTCGGCCGCACGCTCGCCGCCTGGCGCCGGCGCGCCTTCAACATCCGCGACGATTCCGAAATGCGGGCGACGCGCGGATGAGGCGGGATCCGATCGCCCTCGCCGCCGCCCTCGCCGTGGCGCTCGCCGCCGCGCCCGCCCTCGCCGCCGACCCGGCCGCGCCGGCGCCGCGCCCGCCCGTGCCCCGCGAGGCGCCGCTCTGGGAGGCGGGCATCGGCATGGCCGGCCTCGCCTTTCCGGACTACCGCGGCGCCTCGCACAGCCGCGGCTACGCGCTGCCCGCGCCCTATCTCGTCTACCGCGGCGACCTCCTCGAGGCCGACCGCCGGGGCCTGCGGGCGCTGTTCGTGCGCACCGACCGCCTCGACGTGGACGTGAGCGTGGGCGCCTCGCTGCCCGTGGACAGCTCGCGCGACCCCGAGCGCGCCGGCATGCCCGACCTCAAGCCCTCCGTGGAGTTCGGTCCCTCGCTCGAGGTCACGCTCTGGCGCTCGGCCCGCGGCTCGGCCGAGCTGCAGGCGCGCTTCCCGCTGCGGGGAGCCGTGACGGTGGAGTCGGACCCGCGCTACATCGGCGGCGAGTTCTTCCCGCACGTGAACCTCGACCTGCGCACGCCCTCGCTGCACGGCTGGAACCTGGGCCTGCTCGGCGGCGTGGTGCTGAACGACGCGCGCTACAACCGCTACTACTACGAGGTGCCTGCGGCGTACGCCACGCCCGAGCGTCCCGCCTACACGCCCGCGGGCGGCTACGGCGGCACGCAGTTCATCGCGGCGATCTCGAAGCGCTATCCCCGGTTCTGGGTCGGCGCCTTCGTGCGCTACGACAACCTGCGCGGCGCCACCTTCGCCGCGAGCCCGCTGGTCGGCACCAAGGACTACGTGGCCGGGGGCGTGGCCATCTCCTGGATCCTCGGCGAGTCGCGCGAGCGCGTGCCCGTCGCGGGGCCCGAGGAGCGGCGACGATGAGCGCGCCCGCGCGGGACGCGGTGCGCGAGGCCTCCGCCACGCACCTCGTGCTGATCCCGAGCTACAACCCGGGCCCGAGGGTGCTCGAGGTGGTGCGCGAGGCGCGCCGGCACTGGTCCCCGGTGTGGGTGGTGGTCGACGGCAGCACCGACGGCACCCCGGAGCGCCTGCAGGCGCTCGCGCGCGAGGATCCGGGACTGCGCGTGCTGGCCCTTGCGCGCAACCGGGGCAAGGGCGCGGCGGTGCTGCACGGCATCGAGCACGCGGCGGCGGAAGGCTACACGCACGCGCTCACGATGGATTCGGACGGTCAGCACGATGCGGCGAGCATCCCGGTGATGATGGCCCGCTCGATGGCCGAGCCGCGCGCCCTCGTCCTCGGCAATCCGGTGTTCGACGCGAGCGCGCCGCGCATCCGGGTGCGCGGGCGGCGCATCTCCAACTGGTGGGCGAACCTCGAGACGCTCTGGGTGGGGATGGGCGACTCGCTCTTCGGCCTGCGCGTGTACCCGATCGCCGAGCTCGCCGCGGTGATGCACGCCACGCGCTGGATGCGCCGCTTCGACTTCGACCCGGAAGCGGCCGTGCGCCTGCTCTGGCGCGGGCTCCCGCCGGCGAACGTGCCCTCGCCCGTGCGCTACCTGCGCGCCGAGGAAGGCGGCGTGTCCCACTTCCGCTACGGCCGCGACAACGTGCTCCTCACGGGGATGCACGCCCGGCTCTTCTTCGGCTTCCTGCTGCGCCTGCCGGTGCTCGCCGCGCGCCGCGTGGCCATGCGCTCGGGCCTTCGCGGGCACTGGCCCGACGGCTCCTCGCGCACCCGCCCCTGACGCTTCGCCCTACGCCATCCCGCCGTTGACCGGCACCACCTGCCCGGTGATGTACGAGGCCGCGTCGGAGGCGAGGAACGCCACGACCGCCGCGACCTCGTCGGGCGTGCCGGTGCGCTGCAACGGCACCATCCGCGCCACCGCCTCCGCGTCGAAGGCGGCGTCGCTCATCGGCGAGGCGATGATGCCGGGGGCGACGCAGTTCACGGTCACGCCGCGGCCGCCCAGCTCGAGGGCGAGGCAGCGCGAGGCGGCCTGCACGCCGGCCTTCGCCGCCGCGTAGTTCGACTGCCCGCGGTTGCCCAGCCGGGCGGCCACCGAGGTCACGCTCACGATCCGTCCCCAGCGCGTGCGCAGCATCGGCAGCACGAGCGGGTGCGTCACGTTGTAGAAGCCGTGGAGCGAGGCGTCGATCACGTTCCCCCATTGCCCGCGGCGCATCCCGGGGAAGGGCGCGTCGTCGTGGACTCCCGCGTTGTTCACGAGCACCTGGACCGGCCCGGTGTCGAGCAGCTCCTCGAGCACCTGCGCGGCGGCCGGCCCGTTGGCCACGTCGAAGGCCACGGCGTGCGCCTTGCCGCCGGCCTGGCGGATCTCCTCGACGATGACGCGCGCCGTGTCGAGGCGCCGGTGCGCGTGCACCACGACCTCGAGGCCGCCGGCGGCGAGACGGCGGCAGATCGCCGCGCCGAGGGTGCCGCTGCCGCCGGTGACGAGGGCGCGCCTCACGGGACGTACGTCTCCGGGGGCCGCACCGCGGCGTCGAGGATGATCGTGACGCGCCCCTCGACGAGCGCGCGTCCCGCCGCGCTCACCGCGAAGGCGTACAGGACGCCGCCGGCCGCGTCGCCCAGCTTCTCCACGGCGATGTCGAGCGCCTCGGCCACGTCGTCGAGCCGCGCCGCATGGAACGCGACGCCGCGGGCGCTGGCGAGATAGCCCAGCTCGGGGGCGCCGCGCCCGGCCGCCGTGAGCGCGCCGTGCGCGGCCACGGCCTGCGCGCCGTACTCGATGCTCGCGGCGATGGGCAGCTCGGCGCCGCGGCGCAGGGGATGACCGCCGTCCCGATGGCTGCGCGCCCGGGCGAGGAGGGTGCGCGCGTCCCAGCGCACGATCTCGTCGAGCAGGTTCATCCGTCCGCGATGCGGGAGGTGCTGCAGGAGCCAGTCGCGGCCGAGGGGTCCCGTCACGGCGCCACCTCCACGCGCAGCCCGAGGCCGTCGAGGTAGTCGATCATGGCGCTGCCGCCCGCGCCGCGGGCGAGCAGGCGCAGCAGCGGCAGCGCGCGCGCGGCGGGGATCGTCCGGCGCACGTCCTCGAGTGCTCCGCCGGCCGGCGGCGGCGCGGGCTCGGGCGTGGTCGCGACGGCGAGCCGGGCGCCGGCCCCCGCGGCCGACAGCACGAGGGCCACGCCGAAGGCGTCGGGGACGGGACGCGCGGCGCGCAGCGGCTCGGGATAGGGCGCGTCGTAGGCGACCAGCAGCACCGGTACCCGCGGATCGGTGGCGATGCGCGCCAGCGCCTCGAGCAGGCCGGCGCCGAAGCTCGCGTCGAAGGCGCAGACGCAGTCGGCGGGCGTGGCCGCACCCGTGGCGATGCCCCAGTAGCCGGCGGGGGCGTTGTGCACCGAGTTGTGGAAGCGCGTGGGCGAGAGCGAGCGGTCGTCGCTGGCGAGCGTCTCGCAGTTCGCGTGGCAGGTGTCCCCGTCGCCGCTCGACGAGGCGAAGACCGCGGCGAGCGTGGCCGGGTCGCGGCCGGCGTCGCGGGCGGCGGCGAGCCCCGTGGCGAGGGCGACGCGCACCGCCTTGCCCGCGCGCCGGCGCTCGGTCGGCGGCAGCATGTCCGGCGCGGGCAGCGCGGTCGGCGCCGGCGCGAAGGCGGCGCGGCCGGCCAGCACCTCGCGCGCGGCCTCCCAGCCGGCGAGCCCCGGGCCCACGAGGCCCACGCCCTCCACGTGCGCGGCGAGCCTCACGCGCCCCCGCCGGGCCGCCCGAGCACCAGGCTGCAGTTGGTGCCGCCGAAGCCGAAGGAGTTGCTCATGGCGCGATCGATGCGGCGGCGCTCGCCGTGCACCACGTAGCGCACGTCGAGCGCGGGATCCACCGCGCGCGTGCCCGGGCTCGGGGGCGTGCGGCCCTCCTCGATCGCGAGGAGCGCGAGCAGCGCCTCGACCGCGCCGGCGGCGCCCAGCGTGTGCCCGGTGAAGCCCTTGGTCGAGTTGCAGGCGACGCCGGCGGGAAAGACCGCGCGCATCGCGAGCGCCTCGGAGGCGTCGTTGCTGCGCGTGCCGGTGCCGTGCAGGTTCACGTAGTCGATCGCCTCCGGCCCGAGGCCGGCGCTCGCGAGCGCCCCCCGCATCGCCGCGGCCGCCCCGCGCCCCTCCGGGTGCGGCGCGGACATGTGGTGCGCATCGCTCGACTCGCCGGCGCCCAGCAGCCACAGCCCCTCGGGGTGCGTGCGCGGCTCGGCCGCCTCGAGCAGCGCGAAGGCCGCCGCCTCGCCGATCGAGATGCCGTCGCGCTGCGCGTCGAAGGGGCGGCACGGCTCGCGCGAGAGCAGCTCGAGGGAGTGGAAGCCGTAGAGGGTGGTGAGGCAGAGCGTGTCCACGCCGCCCACCACGGCGGCGTCGACGATGCCGGCGGCGATGCACCGCGCGGCCGAGGCGAAGGCCTTCGCGCTCGACGAGCAGGCCGTGGAGACCGCCGCGCACGGGCCGGCGAGCCGCAGGCGCGCGCGCACGAATTCGGCCACCGAGAACGTGTTGTGCGTGCGGCGGTAGTCGAAGTCCGCGGGCAGCGCGCCGCTCGCCGGGTCGCGCCGGCGGTACGCGAGCTCGGTCTGCAGGATGCCGGCGGTGCTCGTGCCGACGAAGACGCCGACGCGCCCGGCGCCGTGCCGCCGGGCGGCCGCGGCCACCGCCTCGGCGAATCCGTCCTGCGCGAGGCCGAGCGCCGCGGCGCGGTTGTTGCGGCAGTCGAAGCCGGCGAGCGCGCCCTCGACCGGCTGTGCCTCGAGGCCCGCGATCTCGCCCACGAAGGTGTCGAGCGCGGCGTCCTCGAAGCGGCACGGGGCGAGCCCGCTCGACGCGCGCGCCAGGGCGTCGCGGGCGGGCGCGAGCCCGGGGCCGAGCCCGCTCGTCATCGTGTAGGCGCTGATGAGGATCGGTCGCACAACCGGGACGTTACAGGATCGCGCGCGCCGCGGGGATGGCCGTCACGCAGCCCTCGCCACCAGCAGCACGTTCGAGAAGGGCGTGCCGGCGCTCATCGGCGCGCGCTCCACGGCGAGGCCCAGCCCGGCGAGGAGCGCCTGCCACTCGCCGAGGGGCCGGCAATGCAGGCGCGCCGATGGCATCCCGCGCAGGCGCGTGGCCAGGCGGTCGAGCGCCAGCGTCAGCCGGAAGCGCAGCGCCGCGCGATCGTCGGCCACCCGCAACAGCAGCACGCCGCCGGGGGCGAGGGCGGCGCGCGCCCGGCGCAGCACGTCCTCCTGCGCGGGCGGCCGGAGGTAGTGCAGCACGTCGAGGATCACGACGGCGTCGGCCGCGCCGAAGGCCGCATCCCGGATGTCGCCGTGGACGAAGCGCGCCTCGGGCCCGCCCGCGGCGCGGGCGCGAGCGACCTCGCGCGCCGCGAGCTCGATGCCGCAGAGCGCCGGCGGGTCGGGCGGCGGGGGCCAGTTCGCGGGCCACTCGCCTTGCCCGTGGGACGCTCGCGCCTCGGCGAGGAGGGCGGCGAGCAGCCCCTGCCCGCAGCCCAGGTCGAGCACGCGCGCACCCCGCGGCAGCAGGCCGTGGGCGAGCAGGTGGCGGAAGACGGGATCGCCGGCGAGCTTGCCGCGGGCGAAGTGGCGCGCGAAGCGGTCGCGGGCCGGATAGCGCTCGGCCGCGCGCCGCGCGAGCGCGCGGAAGAAGCGTGCGCTCACGGCGCGAGCGCCTCGCGCAGGGCGACCGGGCGCAGGCCCCGGGCGGCGAGCGCGTCGAGCAGCCGCGGCAGCACCTCGAGCACGAGCGGCGCGCCGCGCGGCGACAGGGCCGACGACCCGTCGTGCAGCAGCAGGATGTCGCCGGCGGCGAGCCCCCGCAGGAGGCGCGCGAGCACCGGCTCGGCGTCTCCTGCCCGGGTGTCGAAGCCCCGGCGCGTCCACGACACCAGCTCCAGCCCGAGCCCGTGCAGGACCGGATCGAGCAGGGGACTGCGCAGCCCCGCCGGCGCACGGAAGCAGCGCGGGGGCGTGCCGGCGAGCGCGGCGAGCGTCGCCTGCGCGGCGCCGACCTCGCGGCGGATGCCGCCCATGCCCAGCAGCGGGAAGGTGAGGCCGTGGCGGCGCGAGTGGTTCTCCACCTCGTGGCCGCGCCGCGCGATCTCGCGCAGGAGCTCGGGGTGGGCGGCGGCGCGCTCGGCGATGCAGAAGAAGGTGGCGCGCGCGCCGTGGGCGTCGAGGATGTCGAGCACCCGCGGCGTCACGACCAGGTCGGGGCCGTCGTCGAAGGTGACCGCGACCTCGCCGCGGGCCGCGGCCGCGGCGGGAAGCCGCGTCATGTTGGGGCCGAGCAGCGTGCTGCGAGGCCACAGGCCCAGGGCCCCGAGCACCGCGTGGTTGGCCGCGACCGCGCCGAGCGCCCAGGGCCAGGCGGGGGGCGCGGCGGCGAGGAGGAGCGCGGCCGCGCCGTGCAGCCCCAGGGAGCCGGCGACGATCGGCGTGGGCCGCCAGCGCTCGCGGGCCGCGCCGCGCTCGACGCGCGCGCTCACGGCGCGCGCCGCTCCAGGAAGTCGTCCCACATCGCGCGCCACGCGGGCCAGTCGTGGCCGCCGTCGACCTCGTGCACGGCATCGGGCGGGAGGGCCGCGCCGAGGCGCCGCTGCCCGTCGACGAAGCGGTCGGCGCGTCCGTAGTAGCAGTCGAGCGCGAGGCCCGCGCGGCCGCGCGCGCGCAGCCATCGCCACGCTTCCTGCTCGAGGTCCGGCGGCTGCGGCGCGCGCCACCGATCGAGCCCGCCCGCCGCGTCGATCGCACGCAGCAGCTCGCGCGTGCCGGGATAGGGCGACAGGAGCGCCAGGCGCGCGACCCGCGGCTCGTGGCGCGCCGTGTAGCAGAGGGCGGCCAGGGCGCCCAGCGAGATGCCGGCGAGCCACAGCGGCTCGCGCCCCGTCCCCCGTGCGCGGGCGACCACCTCCTCCTCGATGCGCTCCACCACGGACGCGTC
The DNA here is from genome assembly GCA_963741815.1 of uncultured beta proteobacterium. Classification (GTDB taxonomy): domain Bacteria; phylum Pseudomonadota; class Gammaproteobacteria; order Burkholderiales; family Usitatibacteraceae; genus Usitatibacter. The sequence goes on along the minus strand of CAVUJI010000001.1, from coordinate 110,441 downwards.
GGCGAAGTACGCCGCGCTCACCTGCGCCATCACGACCCGCGCCGCGATGCCGCGCGCGTCCAGCGCCGCGAGGAAGCCCTCGCGCGCGAAGTCGCCGGGCTCGGCGTAGGTGCCGGCGAGCAGCGCGATGGCCACGCGCGGGCGCTGCGCGGTCTCGTGGATCAGCGTGCGCATGGGGCGAGCATCGCGGAGAACGCGAGGGCGAGGAAGGCGCCCGCGGCGACCGTCGCGCCGATCGCGTGGAGCACCGGGATCGAGGACGCGGCGAGGATGCCGAAGCTCGCGACCGTGGTCGCGTTGGCGAGCGCGAGCGAGGCGAGCGTGGCCTCGCGCCCGGCGCCCGCGCCCGCGATGCGGTCGAAGAAGAGCGCGTAGTTCGAGCCGATCGCCGCGACGAGCAGCAGTCCCACGAGGTGCAGGATCGTGAGCCGCGTGCCCGCCAGCGCATGGGCGGCGGCCACCACGAGCACGGCGGCGGCGAGCGGCAGCAGCACGCGCGCCACGCGCCGCGCATCGCGCAGTGCGGCGAAGAGGAGGGCCACGATGGCGGCGAGCCCCACGGCGGACATCGCGAGCGCCCGGTGGAGGTAGCCGGCGTAGAGCCGGTCGACCTCCGCCTTGAGGTCCACGAACGCCGCGCCGGGCACGCCGGCGGCGGCGACCGCCGCGCCCACCGCCGGCGCGTCGATGCCGTGCGCGCCCGGCCGCAGCCCGAGCACCGCGGTCCAGCGCCCGGCGGCGTCGCGGAAGAGCAGGCCGTCGAGGGCCGCGCCGAGCGCCGTGCCCGCGACGTCGGCGGGCGTGACCGAGGGGGCCGCGCGCGCGGCCTCGGCCTCGGCCACGAACGGCGCGAGCCGCTCGGCGCGCAAGGGCAGGCCCGCGAGCGCCTCGCGCAGGCGCGCGCGCAGCACGTCGGCGTCGGGAATGGCCGCGAGCCGCGCGCGCTGCGTGGTGCGGCTGGGCACGATGCGCGCCGGGCTCTCGTAGCCGCCCAGGGCGCCTGCGGCCACGAGCGGGTCGAGCCGCGCGCCCACGCGCTCGGCGCCGCGCAGCACGGTCTCGGCATCGGGCGCGCGCACGGCGACGAGGTAGCGCGCATCGGCGGCGCCGAGGTCGGCGCGCAACGCCGCGTCGAGGGCCTGCTCGCGCGCGGGAATCGGGTTGAGGCTCGACAGGCGCGGGTCCCACACCTGCCCGCCGTGGGCGAGGAGCACGGCCAGGGCCGCGACGCTCGCCAGCGGGACCAGGGCGCGCGCCCGCGGGGCCGCGCGCGCGAGCGCCGCGAGCCGCGCGGCGGCCGGGCCGATCTCCCGGATGCGGAAGCCCGCGGGCAGCAGGACGGGGAGCACGAAGCGCGTGACGGCGGCGGCCACGGCGAGCCCGGTCACCGAAAACACGCCGAGCTGCGCGAGCCCCGGCAGCCCCGAGAAGACGAGCGCCGAGAAGCCGGCGATCGAGGTGGCCACCCCGAGCCGGATCGTGGGCCAGAAGCCCTCGACCCACGCGGCGTCTCCCGCGCGTGCGCCGCGCCCGGCCTGCACGAAGAGATAGATCGAGTAGTCGACCGCCTCGCCGATCAGCGCCGTGCCGAACCCCAGCGTGATCCCGTGGACCGTACCGAAGCCGAGGGAGACCGCGGCCACGCCGGCGAGCGCGCCGGAGGCGACGGGAACCAGCCCGAGGACGAGGGCGCGCGGCGAGCGGTAGACGGCGAGGAGCAGCGCGGCGACGACGAGGGCGCTGGCGAGGCTCAGGCGCACCACGTCGTGCCGGATCATCTCGCGCGACGCGACGGAGAACACGCCGGGACCCGTCAGCGCGAGGCGGGCGGCGCGCGCCGCCGGGCCCGCCGCGGCCTGCGCGCGCGCGAACGCGGCCCGGACCGCGTCCACCGCCTCGGCCTGCGCGTCGGTGTCGGAGCCGGGAGCGCGCGTGCGCGCGACGAGGAGGGCGCGCTGTCCGTCGGGCGCGGCCCACACGCCGTCGACCGTGTGCGGCGCCGCGGCCGGGCGCAGCGCGCCCAGGACCGCGAGCGTCTCGCCCGTCGGGTCGCGCGCGACGTAGGGCTTCACGAGGATCCCGAGCGGGGAGGCGAGCAGATCGATGGTGGCGGCGATCGCCGAGCGCAGTCCGGCCACGCCGAAGCGCGCGGCGTCCACCCGGGGGCTCAGCGCATAGCGGTGCGCGAGCGCGAAGTCGCGCTCGCGCTCGAAGCCTTGCAGCGTGCCGTTCGCCACGGCGGCGAAGCGCGGGTCGGCGCGCAGGGAATCCGCGAGCGCGCGCGAAAGGCGCGCCCGGGTGGGCGCGTCCGCGCCCCCGATGCCGGCGAGCATGACGCGCGAGAGGGCGCCCTCGCGCAGCTGGTCGACGAGCAGGCGCTGCTCGGCCGTGGGAACGGCGGGCAGGAAGGACGAAAGGTCCGCCACGAAGCGGGTGTGGGCGAGCTGCCATAGCGCCACGGCGAGGCCGAGTGCCCACAGGGCGAGAGCGGCGCGCCGCGCGCTCATCGGCGGGGCGGGGCGATCTGCAGCAGCGAGCGGTCGCCGTCGGCCTGCTCGATCCGCACGCGCTGCAGGCTCGCGCCCGATCCCTCGATGCGCACGCGGCGCACGATGTCGCGCACGGCCGGCTCGCGCGGGGTGAGCGTGAGGCGCCACGCGCGCCGGTCGCCCGCGAGCGCGAGGCGGTACGTGCGCTCGAGCGCGGCGCGGTCGCCCGCGAGCGTGCCGCGGATGCTCTCCACGAGGGCGGCGACCTCGGGATGGTCGGCGAGCGACAGCGACTGGCGCTGCCCGTGGCGCTCGACCGTGACGGTGCCGCCCTGCACCACGAGGCGCTCCTCGCCGGGGCTGGTCGTGTGCTTCTCGAGGCGGTCGGGCGGGGTGAAGACGAGCTCGCCCGAGGACTCGAGCGGGGCATCGAGGATCGCGAGGTGCCGGGTCTCGTTGAAGGCGGCGCGGTCGGCCCCGCGCGCGGCGAGCAGCGCCATGAGCTGGTCCAGGTCCCAGCCGGCGCCGTGCGCGACCGTGGCGAGCACGAGGGCGAGCACGGCCGCGGCGGCGGGAAGCGCGGCGCGCGCGCCGGGACGACGCGCGGGCCTCATCGCCAGAAGCGGTGGAAGTTGAAGAAGTTGTACGGCGCGGCGCGGCAATGGCGCTCGAGGCAGGCCGCGTAGCGCGCGACCGCCTCGCGCACGCGCGCCTCGCGCTCGCCGCGCGCGGCCCCGTCGAGGCCGGCGAAGTCGGCGATCTCCTCGAAGCGGATCGCATAGCGGTTGCCGCCCAGGTAGAGCCCGGCCATGAAGACCACGCGCTGGCGCAGCGCCGCGGCCAGCCGCATCGGGCCCACCGGAAACGGCGCGCGCGCGCCGAGGAAATCCAGCTCGAGCACCGGCTCGTCGCCCAGGGTGCGGTCGGCGAGCACGCCCACCAGCGCGCCCGCCTCGAGCCGCTCGCGCAGCGCCAGCATCGAGTCGAGGTGCCCGAGCGCGATCACCTCGCTCGCGGCGCCGGGATCGAGCGCGGCCAGCGCCGAGCGCACCTTCTGCGCGTTGTCGCCGTACATCGCCATCACGACGCGACGGTGCGCGAGCCCGCGCCCGCAGGCGCGCAGCGCCTCGAAGCTGCCCACGTGCGCGCCCATGAGCAAGGCACCTTCCCCCTCGCGCAGGAGCTGCCCGCCCTCGACGCCGATCTCGAAGAGCTCGAAGCGGCCCTGCAGGAAATAGACGCGGTCGTGCAGCGTCGAGGCGAAGGCGAGGAAGTGCCGGTAGGTCTCGGCGAGGGTGGGCGCGCGCCCGAGGCAGCGCGTGAGGTAGTCGCGCGAGGCGCGCCGCGCGCGTGCGCCGAAGGCGACGAAGTAGGCCGTGACGAGATGCAGGGGCGCACGCGTGGCGCGCCGACCGGCCACCCGCGAGAGCCAGACCATGAACCGGATGAGAGGCAGGGCGCCGCGCTCGGTGCGCCGGGTCCACTCGGCGGCGGCGCGGGCCTGGGAGGGCGTGCGCGCGCTCACGACGGGCCGCCCGGGCGCCCGAGCACGCCGCTCGCCACGAGCCGGGCGCCGCAGCGGATCTCGAAGCGCGCCGTGCGCGCGTCCTGCAGCCGGTGGCTGAGCACGAGCTGCGTGCCGGGCGAGACCGGGCTCAGGAACTTCACGCTCTGCACGCTCCACTGGTGGCCGGGGGTGCCGCTCGAGGCCCCCGCCGCCGCGAGCGCCTCGGCGAGGAGCGCCACGCCGGGGAGCACCGGGCGCCCCGGGAAATGCCCGTCGAAGGCGGGATGGTCGAGCGGGACGGTGAGCCGCGTCTCGATCGCCTCGGGGCTCATGCCGCCCCCCGCGTGCCGGCGCGCGCCTGCGCCGCGAGCCGGCGCAGGGCCTCGCGCGTGAGCTTGCCCGTGGCCTCGCGCGGCAGCCGCGCGACGAGGAAGAGGGGCCGCGGCACGAACGCCGGGTCGAGCCGCTCGCGCAGGGCGGCCAGCACCTGCCGCGCCGTGAGCGTCGGCGCCACCACGAAGGCGACGAGGCGGGCCACGCCGTCGCGCGGCTCGTCGTCGGGCATGCAGAAGATCCCGTCCTCGACGCCCGGGATCGCGGCGAGCTGGTGGTTGAGGTAGGCGAGGGAGTTGCGCTTGCCCGCGATGTTCACCATGTCGGCGAAGCGCCCGTGCAGGGCGAAGCGCCGGGCGTCGCCGCGGATCTCGATCACGTCCTGCAGCGCGACGGGCCGCTCGACGTGGCCCCCGGAGACCACCACCGCCTCGCCGCGCGCGGCGAGGCGCAGGCCCTCGTAGAGCTCCCACGTCTCGTCCGCGCACGGCCGGCGCGTGGCGATCTGCCCGGCCTCGGTGCAGCCGTAGATCTCGAGGAGGCGGGCGCCCGTGCGCGCCTCGGCCTCGCGCGCGAGCGCGAGCGACAGCGGCGCGGTGGCCGACACCACGGTCTCGACCGGCGCCGGGTCGCCCGCCGCGAGCCAGGCGCGCAGGTGGAAGGGCGTGGTGAAGAGGATGCGCGGGGCGGGCAGCCGCGCCAGGGCCGCGTCGATGTCGCCGGGATAGTAGGGGCGCTCCGCGCTCATCGCGGCCCCCGAGGACAACGGCAGCATCACGGTCGATTCGAAACCGTACATGTGCTGCGGCGGCACCGTCCCGAGGATCGCGTGGCCGGGGCCCACGCCGAGCCGGCGCGCCTCGGAGCGCACGTCGAGCGCGATCCCGCCCCAGCTCTTGAAGTGCGGCTGCGGCTCGCCCGTGGAGCCGGACGTGAACACGCAGGCGATCGCCTGCTCGGCCGCGATCGCGGGCATCGCGCTCCAGGCGGCGCTGTCGCCGGCGCAGTCCGGCATCGCGAAGCGCGGCATGTCCACCGCGGCATCGGCCGCGTCGCCGACGCAGTACGCGTCGGGGGCGAAGGCGCGCATCGCGCGCACGACGTTCGGCGTCGTGGTCGGCGGCAGCAGCGTCACCTGCCCGCGGATGACGGCGGCGAGGAACGCGAGCGCGAAGCGGTAGCGGTCCCCGCAGAGGTTGAGCACGTGGCCGGCGTCGGGCAGCGCGGCGGCCAGGCGCGTCACCTCGCCGAGGAAGGTGCCGGCGCTCACCGGTTCGGCCCCGCGCCACGCGGCCACCGCGTCGGGACCCCGATGGCCGAGCAGCGGCTGGCGCGGCGCGTCGGGACGGGAGCGCGTTCCCGAAGAGGCCATCGCTCGCTCCTAGCGGGGCGCCTCGAGGCCGCCGCCGCGCGCATGGCGGAAGAAGGCCCGCACGCCGGAGAGGATGCCCGCGCGCTCCCAGTCGGGCAGCGCGCGCAGGCGCACCGCGTACTCGGCGGCGAACATCGCCGCGACGAGCAGCGGGCTCAGGATGTTGGCCAGCAGCGACCAGGCCGCGAGGAAGCCGGCGAGGTAGAGCGCGGCCGAGGCGGCGCTCAGCGCGGCGAAGAACACGGTCCAGGCGAGCGTGACGCGGCGCGTGTAGCGCTCCACCTCCGGCGGAATCGTGCCGTGCAGCATGCGGGCGAAGCGCGTGCACAGCGGCTCGCGCCCGGCGAGGAGCGTGCGGCCGAACACGAGGGCGAGGGCGAGGTTGATCCCGGCGTGCTCGGCGAAGAAGACGCTCGTGTAGTGGCGCTCCAGCGCCCCCCAGGCGAGCCAGAGCGCGCCGGCGGCGGCGGCCACGAACGCGGCGGCGAGCACGCGCGGGCGGGTGCGCGCGGCGATCCAGGCGCACAACGCGCCGAGGGGTACAAGCGAGAGCGCGGCGCCGAGGGCGGGATCGCGATGGTCCACGATCGCCACGTGGGCGAGGACCGCGCAGGCGACGGAGGCGGCGAGGGCGAGGACGACCAGCGAGCGCCTGCGACGCCCGGGCGTCACTTCGTTCTCCGCTCCGCCACGTGGGCCGCGAGGGCGTCGAGGGAGCGGAAGATGCGCTGGTTGTCCTGGTCGTCGTCGCGCAGCTTGAAGCCGTAGCGCTTGGACACGACGAGGGCGACCTCGAGGATGTCGATGGAGTCGAGCCCGAGGCCCTCCTTGTAGAGGGGGGCGGCGGGGTCGATGTCGGCGGCCGGCAGCTCGAGGTTGAGCGCCGAGACGATCATCTCGGCGATCTCCCGCACGAGCGCGGGATCGGCTCCGGGCGCGTCGGGCGCGGCGTTTTCGAGGGAATTCGGCATGCGGCTGCGGCCCTTCGGGACCGTCTGTTGTCGGGCGAGCGACGCTGGCAGAAATGATAGCACGCGTTCGCGCGCGTTCCCCCCGCGCGCCCGGGCGGCGGCCTCGAGCGCCGCGCGGCCGATCGTGAAGACGTAGCCGGCGCCGGCGCTCGTGCGCGGCCAGGCGAACGCGAGCCGCGGGTAGGCCTTCTCGAGCGCCTTGCGGTTGTGCCCGATCTCGACCATGAGCAGCCCCGCGGGGGCCAGGTGGGCGGGGGCGGCGGCGAGGATGCGGCGCGTGTGCTCGAGGCCGTCGGCGCCGCTCGCGAGCGCGAGGGCCGGCTCCCGGCGGTACTCGGGCGGGAGCCGGCGCATCGCCGCGGCGCTCACGTACGGCGGGTTCGAGACGATGAGGTCGTAGCGGCGGCGCCCGAGCGCGCCGAAGAGGTCCGAGCGCACCAGGCGCACCCGGGCGCCGAGCCCGTAGTCGTCCACGTTGCGCCGCGCCACCGCGAGCGCCGCCTCGGAGAGGTCGGCCGCGTCCACGCGCGCGTCGGGAAACGCGAGCGCGGCGAGGATCGCCAGGCACCCCGATCCGGTGCACAGGTCGAGCACGGCCCTCGGCGCGATCGGGAACGGATCGCGATGGCGCCCCCGCGCGGCGCCGCGCGCCGCGGCCGAAGGCGCGGCCGAAGGCGCGGCACGGCCCGGATCGCGGATGCGGGCGTTGAGGAACTCGGCGATGAAGGAGCGCGGGACGATGACGCGCTCGTCGACATGGAACCGGTGCGGGCCGAGCCAGGCTTCGTGCAGCAGGTAGGCGGCGGGCTGGCGGGTGCGGATGCGCCGCGCGACGAGCGCGCGCACGGCCGCCGCGTGCGCCGCGTCGAGCGCCCGGTCGAGATGCGCGTCGAGGTCCCGGGGCGGCAGGCCCGCGCCGTGCAGCACGAGCCAGGCGGCCTCGTCGAGCGCGTTGGTCGTGCCGTGGCCGTAGGCGATCCCGGCGGCCTCGAACCGGGCCACCGCCTCCTCCAGCAGCGTGCGGATCGTCTCGGCGGCCGCGCGCCTCAAGCGAGCAGCTTCTCGATCGCGCGCCGGTAGACCTGCGCGAGCGGCTCCATCTCCGCGAGCGCCACCGCCTCGTTCACCTTGTGGATCGAGCGGTTGACGGGGCCGAACTCGGCGACCTCCGGGCAGACCTCGAAGATGAAGCGCCCGTCGGAGGTGCCGCCGGTGCAGTTGATCTCGGGCCTGACGCCCGCGACCTCCTCGATCACCGCGCAGAGCGTCTCGACGAGCCTGCCGCGCGTCGTGAGGAAGGGCTTGCCCCCCAGCGTCCAGTCGATGCCGTACTCGAGCCCGTGGGCGTCGAGGATCGCGTGCACCCGCGACTGCAGCGCCTCGGGCGTGCTCTCGGTCGAGAAGCGGAAGTTGAAGTCGACCTGCAGCGAGCCCGGCGTGATGTTCTGCGCGCCGGTGCCGGCGTGGATGTTCGAGACCTGGAAGGAGGTCGGCGGGAAGTAGGCGTTGCCCCGGTCCCACTCCGTGGTGGAGATCTCGGCGAGCGCCGGCGCGGCGAGGTGGATCGGGTTCTTCACCCGCTGCGGGTAGGCCACGTGCCCCTGCACGCCGTAGACGGTGAGGCGCGCCGTGAGCGAGCCGCGCCGGCCGTTCTTGATCGTGTCGCCGAAGGCATGGGCCGACGAGGGCTCGCCCACGATGCAGTAGTCGATCGTCTCGCCGCGCGCCTTGAGCGCCTCGACCACGCGCACGGTGCCGTCCACCGCGGGCCCCTCCTCGTCGGAGGTGATGAGCAGCGCGACGCTGCCGGGGTGGCCCGGGTGCGAGCGCACGTAGCGTTCGGCGGCCACGACGAAGGCCGCGACCGAGGTCTTCATGTCCGCCGCCCCCCGCCCGTAGAGGTTGCCGTCGCGGATGGTGGGCTCGAAGGGGTCGGTGTGCCACTTCTCGCGCGGCCCGGGGGGCACGACATCGGTGTGCCCGGCGAGGACGACCAGCGGGTGGGCGCTGCCGTGCCGGATCCACAGGTTGGTGACCTCGCCGCACGCCATCGTCTCGGCGACGAAGCCGAGGGGGGCGAGGCGGTCGATGATGAGCTGCTGGCAGCCCTCGTCGGAGGGCGTGAGGGACCTACGCCGAATCAGTTCCTGGGCGAGCTCCAGGGTCTCGTTCTTCAAAGCGGATCTTTCCGGTGAGCAGTTGCCAATACATGACCCAGTCGCCCGCGAGGCTCCAGGCGGGGTGGCGGAAGGTCGCGGGCCGGTTCTTCTCGAAGGCGAAGTGGCCGACCCACGCGAAGCCGTAGCCGGCCAGCGGGGCGAGGGCGAGGGGCCACCACGCGGGCAGCGCGGCGGCGAGGACGAGGAGGGCCAGCACGACCGTGCTGCCGGCGAAGTGCAGCCGCCGGCACGCGCCGGTGCGGTGCTCCGAGAGGTAGTGGGGATAGAACTCGCGGAACGAGCCGAAGCGCCCGCTCATGGCCGGCTCGCGCTCGGCCCCGGGGCGCGGCGCGCGACCGTCGGGCCCACGCGCTGCTCGATGTAGCGGCGCAGCGCGGGCTTCGCGCCGAAGGCGAAGAAAGCCTCCGCGCAGACGAAGAGCGGCCCCACCAGCAGCTGCGAGACGTCGTCGACGAACGCGGGCTTCATCCCCTCGAAGCGGTGGCCGAGGAACTGCAGGGCCCAGCCGGCCACGAAGAGCGCGGCGGCGAGCCCGAGGGCGCCGGCGCCGGAAAGCCGCGCGGTCGCCTCGCTCGCTCCCGCGCACGCGAGGAGGAGGACGACGGCCATCGCGACGCCGAAGGCGAGGTCGAGCGCGAAGTAGTAGATGCACAGCGCCACCGACGCCGCGGCGGCGAGGGTCACCGGCAGCGGGCCCGCGGGCAGCGACACGGTGGCCATCGCGAGCACCAGCGAGAAGACGATCATCGGGATGCCGACGCAGTGCGTGGCGATGTTGCGCCGGTCGCGGTGGTACGCGGCGTACTGGGTGAGCAGCACCTCGGCCTTCTGCATCGTCGCGGTCCCGGGAAGCGGCGGCGGCCCGGCGGCCTCAGCCGAACTTCTCCTCGTTCTCCTCGGTGATCGTGAACTCGCCGAAGGACGGCGCGCCCGGGCGCGAGGGCATCGACGGCTGCTTCGCGCGCTCGGCCATGGCGGGCATGATCCCGGAATTGCCCAGCAGCAGCCCCAGGTTGGTGGCGGAGTCGGCGTTGGCGAGCGCCTCGTCGGTGGAGATCTTGCCCTGGCGCACGAGGCGGAAGAGGTCCTGCTCGAAGGTCTGCGAGCCGGGCGACATGCTCTTCTCCATCGCCTCCTTGATCTCGGTGATCTCGCCCTTCTCGATCAGCTCCTGGATGTTGCGCGTGTTGAGCAGCACCTCGACCGCGGGCGTGCGCTTGCCGTCGACGGTCTTGATGAGGCGCTGCGAGACCACGGCCTTGAGCGACACCGACAGGTCCTGCAGCAGCATCGGGCGGACCTCGAGCGGGAAGAAGCTGATCACGCGGTTCATCGCGTGGTAGGCTGTTGTTGGCGTGCAGGGTGGCCAGGCACAGGTGGCCCGAGAGCGCGTAGGTGAGCGCCATGCGCATCGTCTCGAGGTCGCGGATCTCGCCGATCAGGATGCAGTCGGGCGCCTGGCGCATGGCGTTCCTCAGCGCGTCGTGGAACGAGCGCGTGTCGTTGCCCGACCTCGCGCTGGTTGAAGATCGACTTCTTCGGCGTGAAGACGAACTCGACCGGGTCCTCGATCGTCAGGATGTGCCCGGTGGACACCGAGTTGCGGTAGTCGAGCATGGAGGCGAGCGTCGTCGACTTTGCCCGAGCCGGTGGCGCCGACCATGAGGATGAGGCCGCGCTTCTCCATCACCAGGGTCGAGAGCATCGGCGGCAGGTTCAGGTCCGCGATCTTCGGGATGTCGGAGGTGATGAAGCGGATCACCGCCGAGACCGCGCCCTTCTGCCAGAAGAGGTTCACGCGGAAGTTGCCCAGGCCCGGCATGGGCTTCGAGAAGTTGAGCTCGAGGTCGCGCTCGAAGATCTCGGCCTGGTGCGGCGTGAGCATCTCGAAGGCGATCTTGCGGGTCGTCTCCGCGTCCATCGGCTGCGGGTTGACCGGCATGATGTTGCCCTTGATCTTGATGCTGATCGGCGAGCCGGCCGAGATGAAGATGTCGGAGGCCTTCTTCTCCGCCATGAGCTGCAGGAGTTTCTCGATGAACATGACACGCGCCCCCGGTAGGTTCAGTCGCCCCTCAGCAACTCGTTGATTCTCGTCTTCGCGCGGGTCTTCGCGTCCACCTGCTTGACGATCACGGCGCAATAGAGACTGTACCTGCCGTCCGCCCCGGGCAGGCTGCCGGAGACCACGACGCTGCCCGGCGGGACGCGCGCCGTAGCGCACCTCGCCGGTGGCCCGGTCGTAGATCTTCGTGCTCTGGCCGATGTACACGCCCATCGAGATCACCGAGTTCTCCTCGACGATCACGCCTTCGACGATCTCGGACCGCGCGCCGATGAAGCAGTTGTCCTCGATGATGGTCGGATTGGCCTGCAGCGGCTCGAGCACGCCGCCGATGCCGACGCCGCCCGACAGGTGCACGTTCCTGCCGATCTGCGCGCACGAGCCCACCGTGGCCCAGGTGTCGACCATCGTCCCCTCGTCCACGTAGGCGCCGATGTTCACGTACGAGGGCATGAGCACGACGTTCCTCGCGATGAAGGCGCCGCGCCGCGCCGCCGCCGGCGGCACCACGCGAAAGCCGCCCGCCTGCGAAGTCCTCCTGCGAGTAGCGCGCGAACTTCGAGTCCACCTTGTCGAAGTAGTGCGTGAACCCGCCCTGCATGATCTCGTTGTCGCGCAGCCGGAAGGACAGCAGCACCGCCTTCTTCACCCACTGGTGCGTCACCCATTCGGCGCCGCGCTTCTCGGCCACGCGCAGCCTGCCCGCGTCGAGCTCGGCGATCACGCTCGCGACGGCGTCCCTCACGCCGGCCGGCGCGCTGGAAGGGGAGAGCTCGGCGCGGCGCTCGAACGCCTGCTCGATCGTGGTCTGGAGTGCGGAGGTCATGGGGGGTCGCCGCGGCGTGCGCGGGCTGGCGTCGGGTTGTGAAATCCCGGATGCGCCGCGCGGCCTCGGCGCTCTCCTCGGCGCTCGACACGAGCGCCATGCGCACGAAGCCGCGGCCGGGGTTCGTGCCGTGGGCGTCGCGCGCGATGTAGCTGCCGGGCAGCACCGTCACGTGCGCCGCGGCGAAGAGCTCGCGCGTGAAGGCGAGGTCGTCGGCGCCGCACGCCCGCCCAGAAGTAGAAGCCGGCCTCGGGCAGCGTGAGCGGCAGCACGGGGTCGACGAGCGCGTGGAAGGCGTCGAACTTCTCGCGATAGAGGCGGCGGCTCGCGGCCACGTGCGCCTCGTCCTCCCAGGCGGCGATGGAGGCCGCCTGCACGGCGTGGCTCATCGCGCGCCGTGGTAGGTGCGGTAGAGCACGAAGCGGTCGAGGACCTCGGCGTCGCCCGCGACGAAGCCGGAGCGCAGCCCCGGGGCGCTCGAGCGCTTGGACAGCGACTGGATCACGACCAGCCGCGGCCAGGCGCGCCGGCCCAGCCGGCGGGCGGCGCCGAGGGCGCCCAGCGGCGGCATGGCCTCGTCGAAGTAGATCTCGCAGTAGCACTCGTCGGAGGCGATGACGAAGCCGTGGCGGTCCGAGAGCTCGAACAGCCGCTCCCATTCGGCGAGCGGCATCACCCGGCCCGGTGGGATTGCCCGGCGAGCAGGCGTAGAGCAGGTGCGTGCGCTCCCACACCGCCTCGGGCACCGCGTCCCAGTCGGGCGCGAAGCCGCGCTCGGGATGCGCGTTCACGAAGTACGGGCGCGCCCCGCCGAGCAGCGCCGCGCCCTCGTAGATCTGGTAGAACGGGTTCGGGCACACGACCCGCGCATCGGCCTCGGCGGGGTCGATCACGGCCTGGGCGATCGCGAACAGCGCCTCGCGGCTGCCGAGCACGGGGATCACCTCGCGCTCGGGGTCGAGGGCCGCGCCGTGGCGGCGCTCGATCCAGCGCGCGAGCGTCGCGCGCAGCTCCGGCAGGCCGCGCGTGGCGGGATAGCGCGACAGGCCGCCCAGGTGCGCGGCGAGCGCTTCCCGGACGAGCGCGGGCGTCGGATGCTGCGGCTCGCCGAGCCCGAGGCTCACGGGCGCGATCCCCGGGGGCGGGGAAACGTCGGCCAGCAGCGCGCGCAGCCGCTCGAAGGGATAGGGCTGCAGCAGCCCGAGCCGGGGATTCATCCGGCAATTATAGGGGAGCGCTCACCGTCGCCCGGCTTGGCCCGGGACGAGGCGTCGGGCGAGTCGGGCGAGTCGGGCGGGGTGAAGGCGGGTCCCCCTCGCGCCGGGGATCGCCGTTCCATCGGCCGGTGTCGCTGCGGGGCTCGTCACATCGCCCTCGCGGATTCCTTTTGCATCGTCGTTCCTGGGTCCAGTGCCTCGCCCCTCCCGAGGGAGACCCGCCTTCACCCCGCCCGACGGGAGCACCGGGGCCATGGAGCGAACACCGAGGCGGGAACGAACGGCCGAGGTGCCGCTTCCCCGGCCGCGCCTCAGTCGAGCAGGCCCAGCCGCACGAACGGGCGCCGCAGCCACCAGCGCCATCCCCGGGGGCGGGGCGGCTCGCGCTCCGGCCCCGCCGCCAGCGGCTCGCGCTGCGCGAGGGCGGCCTCGAGCTCGGCCACGCGGCTCGCGAGGCCCGCGCGCTGGTCGTGCATCTCGCGCAGCTCCCGGATCACCTTGCCGTAGTCGCGGTAGATCCAGTCGCCGCGGTCGGAGAGCACCGACAGCGCGGGCGGGACCGCCGCGAGCGCGCAGGCGTCGCGCGCGGCCACGACGAGGAAATAGAGCGGATGCGCGAGGCGCGGCGAGGCGTCCTGGGGACGGGCTGCCTCCACCTCCACGAGCTGGCCGGCCGCGGGCCGCTCGCCCTCGGGGGCGATGACCGAGAAGAACGTCGGGCGCTGCCCGTACCACTCGCAGGCGGGAAAGCGCGCGCCGAGGAGGGCCGCGAGCTCGGCGCGATAAAGCTCGCGCACGTGGAACGCGTTCGCGTAGTGGCGCTTGTCGCTGTACTCGAGCTTGTCGGGGCACGAGAGGACGAGCACGCCGCCGGGGGCCAGCACCCGCGCGATCTCCGCGAGGAACGCCTCCTGGTCGGCGATGTGCTCGAGCGTCTCGAAGGACACCGCCACGTCCACGCTCGCGTCGGCGAGCGGAAGGCGCGTGCACGGCGCGCTCTCGAAAGCGAGGTGGGGCAGGTCCGCGTAGGCGCGGCGGGCGTGCGCGACGGCCTCCTGCGAGAGGTCCACCCCCGTCACGTGCGCCGCGACCGTGGCGAGCAGCGCGCTGCCGTAGCCCTCGCCGCAGGCCACGTCGAGCACGCGCCGACCCGCCGCCCAGCGCGCGGCAAAGTGATAGCGGTGCCAGTGCTCGATCCAGATCTCGCCGGGCAGGCCGGGGACGAAGCGCTCGCCGGTGAACGGAAGGTCGCTGGCAGCGGGAGGTTCGCTCATGGCCCGATTATAGGTGGCGGGCTGCGCCGGGGCCTCCGATAGAATCGCGCCGATGTCCCGATCCGCCGCGCCCGCCGGGGCGCTCGTCTTCGGCGCCGCGCTCTGGGGCGTCGTCTGGTATCCGTACCGCCTGCTCGCGCAGGGCGGGCTCGACGGCCCGTGGGCCACCGCGCTCACCTACGCGGTCGCCCTCGCCATCGGCGTGGCGGTCTTTCCTCGCGAAGCGCTGCGGCTGCGGCGCATGCCCCCGCTCGCGATCGCGATGGGGCTCGCGATCGGCCTGAGCAACCTCGCGTACGTGCAGGGCGTGCTGGGCGGCGAGGTGATGCGCGTGCTGCTGCTCTTCTACCTCGCGCCGCTCTGGACGGTGCCGCTCGCGCGCCTCTTCCTGGGCGAGCGGCTCGACGGCCCGGGGGCGCTCGTCATGGGGCTCGCGCTCGCCGGCGCCGTCGCGATGCTGTGGAAGCCGCACCTGGGCGCACCCTGGCCCACCGAGCGCACCGAGTGGCTCGGGCTCGCCGCGGGCTTCCTCTTCGCCCTGGGCAACGTGCTCGTGCGCCGGCTGCGCACCATGACCGACGCGGGCAAGTCGATCGTGATCTGGGCGGGCGTGGTGCTCGCGGCCGCGCCCTGGCTGCCCGCGAGCCCCCTCGGAGCGGCGCGGGCCGCGCACCTCGCCGTCGCGCAGGCGCCCCTCGTCGCCGGCATCGGCGCCGCGCTCGTCGCGATGAGCCTCGCCCTGCAGTTCGGGCTCGCGCGCATGCCGGCCAACCGCGCGATCGTGATCCTGCTCTCGGAGCTCGTCGTCGCCGCCGCGGCCGCCTACGTCCTGGCCGGCGAGACGCTGCGCCCCCAGGATGGGGCCGGCGCCGCCCTCATCGTCGCCGCCAGCGTCGCGAGCGCGTGGCTGAACGGGCGCGAGCGCGGCGCGTGAGCCGTCGCCCCGCGAGGGTGCGCGCCGAGCGTCCCCGGCCTCAGCGGCCGAGGTGCGCGGCGAGGAACTTCTCCACCGCCTCGTAGAAGGCCTTCTGGTTGGCGGGGTCGCGGAAGCCGTGCCCCTCGCCCTCCATCACCACCCACCGGTACTCGACGCCGGCCTTGTCGAGGGCGGCCTTCATGCGCAGGCCGTGCTCCACCGGCACGCGCCGGTCGGCCCCGCCGTAGGCCATGAGCACCGGCGCCTTGATCCGGTCGGCGAGGTACACGGGCGAGGTCTCGCGCAGGCGCTTCGCGTCGCGGTCGGGATCGCCCACCATCGCCTTCGCGTCGTAGTCCACGAAGTCGCTCCGGGCGTAGTCGGCCCACGTCATGGTGAGGAAGAGCGGCAGGTCGGTGACACCCACGTAGTCGATGCCGCAGCGGTAGAGGCCGGGGTCCCTGGCCAGTCCCATCATCGCCGCGTACCCGCCGTAGCTCGCCCCGTAGATGCACACGCGCTTCGGATCCGCGATGCCGTGCGCGACGGCCCACTTCACCCCGTCGGTCACGTCGTCCTGCATGGCCAGTCCCCACTGGCCGTAGCTCGCGTGCAGGTGCTTCCAGCCGTAGCGCAGCGTCCCGCGATAGTTGGGCTGCAGCACCGCGTATCCGCGCGAGGCGAGGAACTGCACGTCCGGGTCGTACCTCCAGTCGTCGCCGGTGACCCAGGGCCCGCCGTGCACGAAGACTACCAGCGGGAGATCCTTCGGCGCCTTGCCCCTGGGGATCGTGAGGTAGGCCGGGATCTGCATGCCGTCGCGGGCCGTGTAGCGCACCGGTTTCATGTGGGACATCTCGGCGGGCTTGATCCACGGCGCGCGATCGGCCATGAACGAAAGCTTCCCGTGCTTCGTATCGAGGAGGTAGAACGTGCCCGGCGAGACGTCCGAGTACGCGGTCACGACCACCATCGAGCGGTCGCGCGACCAGCTGAGCAGGTTCACCGTGTCGGGCAGCGCCTTGTCCACGGCGGACTGGATGCGCGCGAGCGCCGGGTCGAACCAGGCGTAGCCCACGCGGTCCGCGTCGTAGCGCACGCCGACCACCTTGCCGTCGCTCGCCACGAGGTTCGAGAGGTCCACCTGCGGATGGCGCGCGACCACCTCGCCGAACGTCTTCGTGGCGGGGTCGTAGCGCATGATCGCCGCCTTGTCGCCGCCGCCGTAGGCCGCGACGTAGAGCGTCCTGTCGTCCTCGCCCACGGCGAGCGGGAACCAGCCGGGCTCGGTGTTCGCGTAGTCGGCCAGCTTCCGCCACGGCGCGTCGGGTCCGGCGCGGTACCAGACGCGGGTGCGCCCCTTGCCGGTGGCGCGCAATGCGCGGGCGACTCCGCGGTTGTCCACGACCCAGGACTCGCCTTCCTCGCCCACGTCGGGCTTGCCCACCGAGATGTTGGTGCGCCGGCCGGTGCGAGAGTCCACGCGCACCAGCGCGCCCGCCTCGAAGCCCTCCGCGCCGTAGGTGGACTCCTGGGCGACGATGTCGTCGCCCTCGCCGGGCAGCTTGCGCACGAACTGCAGGCCGTGGCCCACCAGGGCCGTGGGATCCGGGGCGGCGAGCGTCTTCGGGTCGCTGCCGTCCAGGTCCACGGCATAGAGCTCGCCGCCGCGGCGATCGAAGTCCCGCGTAGCCAGGCTGCCGGTGGCGACCACCAGGCGCCGGCTGTCGAGCCAGTCGACGAAGACGACGTCCACCTTGCCGAACGCGGTCACCGCGTGCGCCTCCTTCGGCGGCACGTCCAGCACCACCACGTTCTGGCGGCCGTTCACCGGCGCGAGGGCGGCGATGTGCCTGCCGTCGGGCGCGATGGACATCGCCGCATAGCGCGGAAGGCGGAAGAAATCCTCGACCGGGATCTTGTCGGCGGCGCGCGCGGCGGCGGCCGCGACGAGGAGGAACGCGAGCGCGAAGGCTGTCTTCATTCGGGATTCCCTTCAAGGTCCCGGCAGGCTAACGCGTGCTCGCCTGCGCGGGGAAGGCGTCGATCGGCACGGGCGGCGGCGGCTTCCACCCCTTCTTGCGATGCTCGGCCACGACGGTGGTGAAGATCCCGCCGCGCACGAAGAACTTCGCGGTGAGGCGCATGAAGCGCGGCTTCGTCGCCGCGGCGAGGTCGTCGAGGATCGTGTTCGTCACGGCCTCGTGGAACGCCCCCGCGCCGCGGAACGACCAGACGTAGAGCTTCAGGCTCTTCAGCTCCACGCAGAGCCGGTCCGGCACATAGTCGAGGTAGAGCGTCGCGAAGTCGGGCTGGCCCGTCTTCGGGCACAGGCACGTGAACTCCGGGATCTGCATGTGGATCGCGTAGTCGCGCTGGGGACGGGGGTTCGGGAAGGTCTCGAGGACCCTGGAGGATCGGGCCATTGGGCGGGAAGTGGGGTTCCGGTAAAATCGCCATTCTACTGAAGGCGCGGGCATCGTTCGCGTCCCAAAACAAGCACTTACTCGAACCACCCCCCTTGCGACTCACATCCGTCAAGCTTTCCGGCTTCAAGTCCTTCGTCGATCCGACCGCCATCGCCGTCCCGGGCCAGCTCGTGGGCGTGGTGGGGCCCAACGGATGCGGCAAGTCCAACGTGATCGACGCCGTGCGCTGGGTGCTCGGCGAGTCCTCCGCCAAGCAGCTTCGCGGCGAGCACATGCACGACGTGATCTTCAACGGCTCCACGGACAGGAAGCCCGTCGGCCGCGCCTCCGTCGAGCTCGTGTTCGACAACTCGCTCGGGCGCATCGGCGGGGCGTGGTCGGGCTACGGCGAGATCAGCGTGAAGCGGGTGCTCACGCGCGACGGCGACTCGAACTACTACATCAACGGCCAGCACGTGCGCCGCCGGGACGTGCAGGACATCTTCCTCGGCACCGGCCTGGGGCCGCGCGCCTACTCGATCATCGAGCAGGGGATGATCTCGCGCGTCATCACCTCCCGGCCCGAGGAGCTGCGCGTCTTCCTGGAGGAGGCGGCCGGTGTCTCCAAGTACCGCGAGCGCCGGCGCGAGACCGAGCTCCGGCTCGAGGACACGCGCGAGAACCTGGAGCGCGTGGGCGACATCCGCGGCGAGCTCGGCACGCAGCTCGAGCACCTCGCCCAGCAGGCCGAGGTGGCGGCGAAGTACCAGGAGCTGCAGGCGCAGCTCGCGCTCAACCACAACCTGCTCGCCTTCACGCGGCTGCGCGAGGCCGAGCAGGCGAGGAACCGCTGCGGCAACGAGGTCCAGCGCGCCGCCGTCGCGCTCGAGGCCGAGATGGCGAAGCTGCGCGAGAGCGAGCGCGCGCTCGAGGAGCTGAGGAGCCGCCACTACGAGAAGACCGACCACCTCCAGGAGCTGCAGGGCGCGCTCTACGCGGCCAACGCCGAGGTGCAGTCGCTCGAGCAGGAGCTCAACTTCCTCGCCGAGAACCGCCGGCGCATGGGCGCGCAGCTCGAGGCCCTCTCGGCCGAGGCCGCGGAGGTCGAGCGGCGCATCGCCGAGGCGGGCAGCGAGCGCGACCGCTGGCAGGGCGAGATCGAGGCGGCGCGCTCGGCGATCGGCGAGTGCCAGGCCGCGCTCGCCGGCGCGCGGCAGGCGCTGCCGGCGGCCGAGGCGGCCGCGCAGGAGGCCGCCGCCGCGGTGCGCGCGGCCGAGGCCGAGATGAACGCGGCCGGGCAGGCCCAGAGCGTCGAGGAGACCCGCGAGTCGCACGCGTTGAAGGTCCTCGCCCAGATCGAGGCGCGTAAGAACCGGCTCAAGCAGGAGAACATGGGGCTCGTCTTCCCGGAGCCGGAGAAGATGGCCGCGCTCGAGGCCGAACGCGACGCGCTCGCCGGGCGCATCGCCGGGCTGGAGGCGAGCCGGGGGGAGGCCGAGGCGCGGGTGCCGCGGCTCGAGGGCGAGCGCCGCGAGGCCGCCCAGCGCCTGAACGAGGCGACCCGCGAGGTGGCGAGCCTGGAGGCGGCCCTCCAGGCCCTCGAGGCGCAGCAGGCGAAGCTCGACACCGACTCGAAGCTGCGGGAGTGGATCGGCGCGCACCAGCTCGACCGCGCCGAGCGCCTGTGGCAGGCGATCCGCGTCGAGGCCGGCTGGGACGACGCGGTCGAGGCCGCGCTCGGCGTGCGGCTCAACGCCGCGCGTCTCGCCGACGAGGGGGAGGCCGCGGCGCTCCTGCACGACGCCCCGCCCGGCAGCTTCGCCGTCTTCGTCGAGCGCTCCGCGCCCGAGGCCGCCGCGCCCGCGAGCCACCTGCAGCCGCTGTCCTCGGTGGTCACGAGCGAGCGCCAGGGCGTGGCCGCGTACCTGCGCGACGCGCTCGCCAGCGTCTTCATCCTGCCCGAGGGCGAGGAAGGGCTCGCGCTCGCGCGGGTGCTGCCGCCCGGGGCGCTGCTCGTGTCGCGCGCCGGCCACCTCTTCGGCCGCCACGGCATCGTCTTCCACGGCCCGCAGTCGGAGCTGCACGGCGTCCTGCAGCGCCAGCGCGAGATCGAGGACCTGCGATCGCGCATTCCCGAGCGCGCCCGCGCGCGCGCCGAGGACGAGGCGGCGGTGCATCGTCTCGACGAGGCCCTGCGCGGCGCCCAGGACGAGGCGCGGCGCCTGCGCGACGAGGGCCAGCGCGCGCGCGCCGACGCCCACGGCATCGCGGTGGAGCTGCTCAAGCTCACGCAGACCGCCGAGCAGGCGCAGCAGCGCCGGGAGGCGATCCGCGCCGAGCTGGCCGGCATCGAGGAGGAGGAGTCGCGCGAGCGCCTCGAGATGCAGGAGGCGCAGCACGCGCTCGAGCAGGGCTCGCAGAAGATCGAGGAGATCGTGCAGCGCCTGCAGGCGCTCGAGGACGCGGCGCGCGGCGCCCAGCAGGCGCTGGGCACGGCGCGCGGCGCGATCGCCGCGGCCGAGCGCGCGCTCTCGGAGGCGCAGTTCCACGAGAGGAGCTGCCACGAGAAGGTCGCCTCGCACGCCCGGCTCGCGGTCTCGCTCGCCGAGCGCCACGAGGCGCTCGGCGCCAACCGCGACAACGTCCGCGCCGAGCTGGGCCGGCTCGAGGAGGGCGGCGTGCGCGAGCGGCTGCAATCGGCGCTCGCCGTGAAGCAGGAGCGCGAGCGCGTGCTCGCCGACGCCCGCAGCGGCCTCGAGCACCTCACCGACGAGCTGCGCGCGATCGAGGAGTCGCGCCTCGCCGTCGAGCAGAACCTCCATCCGCTGCGCGAGCGCATCACCGAGTTCAAGGTGAAGGAGCAGGAGGCGGCCACGCACGCCGAGCAGTTCGCCGGCCAGCTCGAGGAGGCCGGCGTCACGCGCGAGGAGATGGCCGAGCAGATCGAGCGGCGCGTGGGCTCCCGCGGCATGCAGGCGGAGATCAACCGGCTCACCGAGGAGATCGCCGCGCTCGGGCCGGTCAACCTCGCCGCGCTCTCGGAGCTGGGCGCCGCGCGCGAGCGCAAGGACTTCCTCGACGCCCAGGCCGCGGACCTCGCGCAGGCGGTGGAGACGCTCGAGGCGGCGATCAAGCGCATCGACCGCGAGACGCGCGAGCTGCTGCAGGAGACGTTCGAGGTGGTGAGCCGCAACTTCAGCGAGATGTTCCCGGCCCTCTTCGGCGGCGGGCAGGCGAGCCTCAGGCTCACCGGCGAGGAGATCCTCGACGCGGGCCTGCAGGTCTTCGCCCAGCCGCCCGGCAAGCGCAACCAGTCGATCCAGCTCCTGTCGGGCGGGGAGAAGGCGCTCACCGCCATCGCGCTCGTCTTCTCGCTCTTCAAGCTGAACCCTGCGCCCTTCTGCCTGCTCGACGAGGTGGACGCGCCGCTCGACGACCCGAACACGGAGCGCTTCTGCGCGCTGGTGCGCCAGATGTCGGCGCAGACGCAGTTCCTGTTCATCACGCACAACAAGATCACCATGGAGCTCGCCAACCAGCTCGTGGGCGTGACGATGCCGGAGCCGGGCGTCTCGCGCATCGTCGAGGTGGACATCGACGCCGCCATGGAGCTCGCGCGCAAGCAGGCGGCATGAGCGAGCTCCAGCTCTCGCTGCTCGGCGCCGGGGCGGTGGTGATCGCGCTCGTGCTGGTCTACAACGCGGTGCAGGAGCGCCGGGCGCGCCGGCGCGCGGAGAGGGCCTTCGGGCAGCCGCCGCCCGACGTGCTCTTCGACCCGGGCGCCGAGCGCCGGGAGCCGACGCTGGGCGCCATGCCGGGGGCGGCGGCCGGGGCCGACGAGCCGGAGCTCGCCGGGGGCGCGGGCGCCGGGGCGCGCAGCGCCGACGCGGCCCTGCACGCGCCGGGGGGACCCGAGGCCGAGATCTCGCCGCGCATCGACACCGTCGCGGTGATCCTCGCCGACGACCCCGTGATGGCCGAGCAGGTGGCCGCGCTCGAGGAGGCGCTCGCGCGGCACGGCAAGCCCGTGCACGTCGAGGGCATCGTCGACGAGCAGTGGGAGCCGGTGGGCGGCTCCGCCCGGCGCAGCTGGCGCGAGCTGCGCGTGGGCCTGCAGCTCGCCAACCGCTCGGGCCCGCTCGCCGAGGACGAGATCGAGGGCTTCAACGCCGCGATCGCCGATTTCGCCGCCGACGTGAACGCGGTGTCCCAGCGCGAGTCGCCCGCGGCCGCCGCGCAGCGCGCCCGCGACCTCGACCGCTTCTGCGCCGAGACCGACATCGAGGTGGCGGTCAACGTGGTGGGGCAGTTCGGCGCCACGTTCGCGGTCGCGCGCGTGCGGCAGCTCGCCCTCGAGGCGGGGCTCGCGGAGACGGCCTCGGGAGAGCTCGTGCGCTACGGCGCCGACGGCGCGCCCCGGTTCTCGATCCGCCGCTTCGGCGACGCGCCCGGCAAGTCGTCGGCCACCTACTACGCGGGCCTCACCTTCGCCCTGGACGTGCCGCAGGTGCCCGACGCCCCGCGCGCCTTCGACGAGATGGTGGCGCTCGCCGTGCGGCTGGCCGGCACCCTGGGCGGCCAGCTCGTCGACGACAATCGCCGGGCCCTCAGCGACCAGGGCATCGGCTCGATCCGCCGCTCGCTCGAACAGGTGTACCGCGACATGGAGGCGCACGGCATCCCGGCGGGCGGCGCGCTCGCCCGGCGGCTTTACGCCTGAGATGGCCGCGCCCCGGGACGCCGCGGCGAAGGCGGAGAAGCTGCGGCGGGCCATCGAGCGGCACAACCGGCTCTACTACCTCGAGGCGGCCCCCGAGATCTCCGACGCGGAGTACGACCGGCTCTTCCAGGAGCTGGTGAAGCTCGAGCGCGAGCACCCGCAGCTCGTCACCGCCGACTCCCCCACCCAGCGCGTGGGCGCCGCGCCGGCCGAGGGGTTCGCCGAGGTGGAGCACCGCGTTCCGATGCTCTCGCTCGCCAACGGGTTCACCGAGGAGGACGTGGCCGCGTTCGACCGGCGCTGCCGGGAGGGGCTCGGCGCGGCCGAGGTCGAGTACGCCTGCGAGCTCAAATTCGACGGGCTCGCGGTGAGCCTCGCCTACGAGGACGGCTACTTCACGCGCGGGTCCACCCGCGGCGACGGCACGCGCGGCGAGGACGTGACGGCGAACCTGCGCACGGTGCGCTCGATCCCGCTGCGCCTGGACCTGCGCCGGGCGCCGAGGCTGCTCGAGGTGCGCGGCGAGGTGCTGATGCTGCGCCGCGACTTCGACGCGCTCAACGCCCGCGCCGTCGAGCGCGGCGAGCGCGCGTTCGTGAACCCGCGCAACGCCGCCACCGGCAGCCTGCGCCAGCTCGACTCGCGCCTCACCGCCCGGCGGCGGCTTTCCTTCTTCGCCTACGGCGTGGGCGCCCACGACGGCTTCGAGATGCCCGCCACCCACGCGCGCCTCCTCGACCAGCTGGCGCAGATCGGATTGCCCGTGGGCCGGGACCGGCGGACCGCGCGCGGCGTGGCGGGCCTGCTCGATTTCTACGCCACGGAGGGGCGCAGGCGCGCCGAGCTGCCCTACGACATCGACGGCGTCGTCTACAAGGTGAACCGCTACTCGGAGCAGGAGCGGCTCGGATTCGTCTCGCGCGCCCCGCGCTGGGCGCTCGCGCACAAGTTCCCGCCGCAGGAGGCGAACACCGAGCTCGTCGACATCGGGGTGCAGGTCGGGCGCACCGGGGCCGTCACGCCGGTGGCGCGCCTGAAGCCCGTGTTCGTCGGCGGCACGACGATCGTGAACGCCACGCTGCACAACGAGGACGAGGTGCGGCGCAAGGACCTGTGGCGCCGGGACGCCGTGGTGGTCCGGCGCGCGGGCGACGTGATCCCCGAGATCGTCGGGGTGGCGAAGCCCGGGCCGCGCGAGCCGCGCGACCGCTTCGAGATGCCGGCGAAGTGCCCCGAGTGCGGCTCGGCGGTGCAGCGCCTGGAGGGCGAGGCGGTGGCGCGCTGCACGGGCGGGCTCTTCTGCCCCGCGCAGCGCAAGCAGGCGCTGCTGCACTTCGCGCAGCGCCGGGCGCTCGACATCGAGGGCCTGGGCGACCGGCTCGTGGACCAGCTCGTCGACGGGGGCATCGTGCGCACCCCCGCGGACCTCTACCGGCTGGGCCTCGTGCACCTGGCCGCCCTCGAGCGCATGGGGGAGAAGAGCGCGGCCAACGTGCTCGCCGCCATCGAGAAGAGCAAGCGCACCACGCTCGCGCGCTTCATCTACGGCCTGGGCATCCGCAACGTGGGCGAGGTGACCGCGAAGGACCTGGCGCGCCACTTCGGCTCCCTCGACGCGCTGATGGGCGCCGACGAGGACGCGCTGCAGGAAGCGCCCGACGTGGGGCCGGTGGTGGCCGAGTCGATCGCGGCCTTCTTCCGCCAGCGCCACAACGTCGAGGTGATCGAGCAGCTGCGCGCGGCGGGCGTGCGCTGGGAGGAGGGCGCGCCGGTACGGCGCGAGCGCGGCGGGCCCTTCGCCGGTAAGATTGTCGTGCTCACCGGCACCCTCGGCGCGATGACGCGGGAGGAGGCGAAGGAGCGCATCGAGGCGGCGGGCGGCAAGGTGAGCGGCTCGGTGTCGCGCAAGACCGATTTCGTCGTCGCCGGGGCCGAGGCCGGCTCCAAGCGCGAGCGCGCGCAGGAACTCGGGGTCGCCGTGCTGGACGAAGAAGGGTTCCTCAAGATGCTCGGCGCATAGACCGGCCCCACGACATGCACAAGATCACCAAGGCAGTCTTCCCCGTCGCGGGCCTCGGCACGCGCTTCCTCCCGGCCACCAAGGCGTCTCCCAAGGAGATGCTGCCCATCGTCGACAAGCCGCTCATCCAGTACGCGGTCGAGGAGGCGGTGGCCGCCGGGATCACCGACCTCATCTTCATCACCGGGCGCGGCAAGCGCGCGATCGAGGACCACTTCGACAAGGCCTACGAGCTCGAGGCGGAGCTGCAGGCGCACGGCAAGAACAAGCTGCTGAAGGAGGTGCGCGGCCTCCTGCCGCCGGGGGTGAGCTGCGCCTACGTGCGCCAGGCCGAGGCGCTGGGGCTCGGGCACGCGGTGCTGTGCGCGCGCCACCTCGTGGGCGAGCAGCCCTTCGCGGTGATCCTCGCCGACGACCTCATCGACGCGTGCGTGCCGGTGATGGAGCAGATGGCCGAGGTGCACGCGAGACTCGGCGGCAGCGTGATCGCCGTGCAGGACGTGCCGCGCGCCGAGACGGCCTCCTACGGCATCGTGAGCGCCGAGCGCGAGGGCGAGCGCCTGTCGAAGGTGACGTCGATGGTGGAGAAGCCCCGGCCCGAGGACGCGCCCTCGACGCTCGGCGTCGTCGGCCGCTACATCCTCTCGCCGCGCATCTTCCACTTCCTCGAGAACCTGCGTCCCGGCGCGGGGCGCGAGATCCAGCTCACCGACGCGATCGGGCGGCTGCTGCGCGACGAGGCGATCCACGCCTACGAGTTCGAGGGGCGGCGCTACGATTGCGGCTCGAAGATGGGCTACCTGCAGGCCACCGTGAACTACGCGCTCAAGCACCCGGAGCTCGCCGCGCCCTTCCGCGAGTTCCTCGCGAGCGCCGTGGCTCCGGTCGTCACGGGCAGGCGCGCGTGAACCGCGACGAGGCGCGGCGCCTGCTCGCCGGCGCGGAGCTGCTGCACGCCGCGCCGGCGGTCGACGCCGCCGTCGAGCGCGTCGCGCGCGAGATCGCCGCGCGGCTGCGCGACGAGTTCCCGGTCGTGCTGTCGGTGATGGGCGGGGCGGCGGTGTTCACCGGGCGGCTGCTGCCGCTGCTCGACTTCCCCCTCGAGTTCGGCGCGATCGAGGTCACGCGCTACAACAACTCGACGCAGGGCCGCGAGATCACCTGGCGCCTGCCGCCGCGCGACAACGTGCGCGGGCGCACGGTGCTCGTCGTGGACGACATCCTCGACGAGGGCGTGACCCTCGCCGCGATCCGCGCGAGGCTCGGGCAGATGGGCGCGGCCCAGGTGCTCGCGGCGGTGTTCGCCGACAAGGACATCGGGCGCGACAAGCCCACCCACGCCGACTTCGTGGGCGTCACGGTGCCGGACCGCTACGTCTTCGGCTTCGGGATGGACGCCTACGGCCTGTGGCGCAACCTCCCCGCCATTTATGCGCTGAAGGACCCGGGCGCAACCACGGATGACCCCCGGTGAGCGCGCGATTTTCCCCGTCCCGATTGAAAGCATGATCGCCATCATCGGAGGCAGCGGCCTTACGCGCCTCGCCAACCTCGAGATCACCCAGCGGCGCATCGTGCGCACCCCCTACGGGGAGCCCTCGGGCCCGCTCACGTTCGGGCGCATCGGGGCGGCCGACGCCGTCTTCCTCGCCCGCCACGGCTACGGCCACACGCTGCCGCCGCACGAGATCAACTACCGCGCCAACCTCTGGGCCCTGCACGCCCAGGGCGTGAAGGAGGTGATCTCGGTGTGCACCGTGGGCGGCATCGCCGCGCACCTCGGCGCCGGCACGCTCGTCGTCCCCGACCAGATCATCGACTACACTTGGGGACGCCCCTCGACGTACTTCGAGGGCACGGAGCAGCCGGTCACGCACATCGACTTCACGTACCCGTATGCCGAGGACCTGCGGCGCAAGGCGATGGCGGCGGCGCGCGACGTCGGCATGGAGGTCGCGGACGGCGGCACCTACGCCGCGGTCCAGGGGCCGCGCCTCGAGACCAAGGCCGAGATCGACCGGCTCGAGCGCGACGGCGCCTCGATGGTCGGCATGACCGGGATGCCCGAGGCCGCGCTCGCGCGCGAGCTGGGGCTGGCGTACGCCGCGATCGCCGTGGTGGTCAACCCCGCGGCGGGGCGGGGGGCGAGCGCGCGCGCGATCGCGCTCGACGACATCGGAAGGGTGCTGGAGGAGAGCATGGCGAAGGTGCGGATGATCGTCGCGAAGCTGGTGGAGAGCCATGGCGGTTCGTGAGGTGCTGCGCATGGGGCATCCCGTGCTGCGCGCGCGCGCCCGCCCGGTGGAGCGCTTCGGCACGCCGGAGCTTCGCCAGCTGCTCGAGGACATGAAGGACACGATGGCGGCGAAGAACGGGGCGGGGCTCGCCGCGCCGCAGATCGGCGTCGGGCAGCGCCTGGTGATCTTCGGCGTGGAGAGGAACCCGCGCTACCCCGACGCCGAGGAGGTCCCCTTCACCGTGCTCGTGAACCCGCGCATCGTGGTGCTCACGCGCGAGGTGGAGGAGGGATGGGAGGGGTGCCTGTCGGTGCCCGGGATGCGCGGCGTGGTGCCGCGCTACACGAAGCTGCGCTACGGCGGCTTCGACATCGAGGGCAACGCCTTCGAGCGCGAGGCCGAGGGCTTCCACGCGCGCGTCGTGCAGCACGAGTGCGACCACCTCGACGGCATCCTCTATCCCCAGCGCATGACCGACATGAGCCGCTTCGGCTTCACCGCCGAGCTTTTCCCCGGAGAGGAGATCGCCGATGACTGACATCGATCACGGGACCGGCCGGCCGGTCAGCACGTCGCTCACCCACGTCCTCTACCTGCTCCACGCGCTCGCCCCGTTCACGCTGTGGAGCCTGTCGCTCGTCGCCGTCCTCGTCGGCGCGATGACCCGCGACTCGGTGCGCGGCACCTGGGTCGAGACGCACTACGCCTGGCTGCTCAGCACGTTCCTGTGGGGGCTGCTCTGGCTCGTGGTCGTCACGATCGCCTTCGTCATCACGCTCGTCGGCATGCTCCTGCTCTGGATTCCCTGGGGCATCCTCACCATCTGGTACCTCTACCGGGTGATCCGCGGCTGGCTGCGCCTGAACGACGGGCGCCCCGCGCCGCAATAAGGCGCCCCTTCAGACGGCCTGGAGCAGCTCGGCGACGACCGAGCGCTGCTCGACCGGGTCGTCGAGCGCCGGCCCGTTCACCACGAAGGCGTCCTCGGCCCGCAGGCCGAGCGTGGTCACGCGCGCGTCGGCCAGGTTGAGGTCGTGCTCGAGGAAGACCCGCGCGAGCGAGGAGAGCAGCCCCGGGCGGTCGGCGCAGCTCACCGTCACGAGCCAGCGCCCGGGGCGCCGGTCGGGCGCGATCGCCACCCGGGGCTCCACCGGGAAGTGCTTGACCCAGCGCGAGACGCGCCCGGACGGCGGCGGCTCCAGCGGCGCGCCCGGCGCCACCCGCTCGGCGAGCCCCGCCTCGATCTTCTGGATGAGGTCGCGGTAGTGCTCGCCGCCGCGGGTGCGCGTGAGCACCTGGAAGCTGTCGAGCGCGTAGCCGTGCTGGGTCGTGTAGATCTTCGCCGCGGCCACGTCGAACTGCATCCGCTCGAAGAACCCGGTGATGCGCGCGAAAAGCCCCGGCTGGTCGGGCGCGTAGACGAGCACCTGCAGGCCCTCGCCCACGGGCGACAGGCGCGCGCGCACGATGGGCCTGTCGGGGCTCGCGCGCGACCAGAGGGTGCGCGTGTGCCACCCGATCTCGGTCGCCTCGAAGCGCTGGAAATAGGGGTCGTCGAGGTGCTTCCACAGCCCCGCCTCCCTGCCCGGTTCCGGCACGTACTGGCGGAAGATGCGCAGCGCCTCCTCCTTCTTCGCCGCGATCCAGGAGGCGGCGTAGTCGGTCTCGCCGCGCAGCAGCCTTCGGGCGAGCCGGAAGAGGTCCTCGAGGAGCTTGCCCTTCCACGCGTTCCATACCGCCGGGCTCGTCCCGCGGATGTCGGCCACGGTGAGGAGGTAGAGGGCGGTGAGCGTGCGCTCGTCGCGCACGAGGCTCGCGAAGGCGAAGATCACCTCGGGGTCGGACAGGTCCTGCTTCTGCGCCGTGGACGACATCTCCAGGTGGTGCTCGACGAGCCAGGCGACCAGGTCGGCGTCGGCGCGCGCCATGCCGTGCGCGCGGCAGAAGCGCCGGGCGTCGGCCGCCCCCAGGCGCGAGTGGTCCCCGCCGCGGCCCTTGGCGATGTCGTGGAAGAGGGCGGCGAGGTAGAGCACCTCGACGCGGTCGAACTCCTGCATGAGCCCCGAGCACAGCGGATACTCGTGGTCGAAGCGCGGGATCCGGAAGCGGCGCAGGTTGCGGATCACCATCAGGATGTGCTCGTCCACGGTATAGACGTGGAAGAGGTCGTGCTGCATCTGGCCCACGATCCGCCCGAAGGCCGGAAGGTAGCGCCCGAGCACGCCGTACCGGCTCATCCGCCGCAGGGTCCAGGTGAGCCGCTCGGAGCGCACGATCGCCATGAAGCGCGCGCGGTTGTCGGGGTCGGCGCGGAAGGCGCCGTCGATGCGCGGCAGCGCCCGCGAGAGCGCGCGCAGCGTCGTGGGGCCGAGCCCGGCGATGGGGCGGTGCTCCTGCAGCCGGCGGAAGGCCTCGAGGATCATGCCGGGGCGCTTCTCGAACAGCTGCTCGTCGCGGGTCTCGAGGTTCACGTTCGCCACCTCGAAGTCGTCGTCGAGCACCGTCACCTTGCGCTGCCCCGCCGGCGTGATCCGGTCGAAGAGGTTGGCGACCAGGATCTGGTTGTACCGCCAGATCGCCTTGGCGCCCAGGTAGTAGCGGCGCATGAGCAGATCCGACGGGGCCATGGGCCCGCGCCCGGCCAGCCCGAGCTGGCCCGCGATCTCGATCTGGTGGTCGAAGACGAGGCGGTCCTCGCGGCGCCCGGCGAGGTAGTGCAGCCGGATGCGCAGGTCCTGCAGCACCCGCTGGTCCGCGGCGATGGCGCGCGCTTCGCGCGCCGTGATGAGGCCCTCGCCGGCGAGCGCGTTCCACGATTCCCCGAGGCCGGCGGCGCGCGCGAGCCACAGCAGGACGTGCAGGTCGCGAAGCCCCCCGGGGCTTTCCTTGATGTTGGGCTCGAGGTTGTAGGCGGCCTCCTGGAAGCGCTCGTGGCGGCGCTTCTGCTCGCGGAACTTCTCCTCGAAGAACGCGCGCACGTCGCGCCGCGCGCGCAGCCGCGCCTCGAGCTCGCCCACGAGGCCGGCGTCGCCCGCCACGTGCCGCGCCTCGAGCAGGCTCGTGTCGACCGTGATGTCCTTGGCCGCCTCCTCGACGCACTCGCCGACCGTGCGCACGCTGTGCCCGGCGTCGAGCCCGCAGTCCCAGAGCGCGCCCACGAAGCGCTCCATCGCGGCGTCCGGCGCGCGCCCGTCGGGCAGCAGGACGAGGACGTCCACGTCCGAGTGCGGGAAGAGCGTGCCGCGCCCGTAGCCGCCGACGGCCACGACGGCGGCGGGCGTGCCGGCGAGGTGGGCCGCCCACAGGCGCTGCAGGACCTGGTCGACGGCCGCGGCGAGGGCGGCGAGGTTGCGGCGCGGATCGGGCCGGCGCAGGTAGCGCGCCTTCAGCGCCTCGCGCCGCGCCTTGAGCCAGGCGCGCAGCTCGGGGCCCGCCTCGGCGCGGGGGCGGGCGTCGGCGGCGATGCCGGGGGCGGGAACGCTCATGGGGGAACTATAGGGCAAGCGGCACGCGCGGCCGCGGGGGTTCGCGCGCGCCTCCCGGGGGAGGGGACGCGCGGGCGATCAGGCGGTGGCGCCCTCGGCGACGAAGGCGGGCGGCGCGGGCATCCCCGCCGAGACGGTGAGCACCTCGTAGCCTTCCGCGGTCACGAGGATGGTGTGCTCCCATTGCGCCGAGAGCGAGTGGTCGGCCGTGACGATGGTCCAGCCGTCGGCGAGCTGGCGGATGTCGCGCTTGCCGGCGTTGACCATCGGCTCGATCGTGAAGGTCATGCCGGGCTGCAGGCGCAGGCCCTGGCCGGGGCGCCCGTAGTGCAGGATCTGGGGCTCCTCGTGGAAGCGCTTGCCGATGCCGTGCCCGCAGAACTCGCGCACGATGCTGTAGCCGTTCGCCTCGGCGTGGCGCTGGACCGCGTGCCCGATGTCGCCCAGGGCGGCGCCGGGGCGCACGGCGAGGATGCCCTTCCACATCGCCTCGTAGGTCACCTCGCACAGGCGCCGGGCCTGCACCGAGGGCTCGCCCACCAGGAACATGCGGCTCGTGTCGCCGTGCCAGCCGTCCTTGATGACGGTCACGTCGATGTTCACGATGTCGCCGTGGCGCAGGACCTTGTCGCCGGGCACGCCGTGGCAGACCTGGTGGTTCACGGAGGTGCACACGGACTTGGGATACGGCCGGTGGCCCGGAGGCGCGTAGTTGAGCGGCGCGGGCACCGTGCCCTGGACGTCGACCATGTAGTCGTGGCAGAGCTTGTCCAGGCGGCCGGTGGTCACGCCCGGGCGCACGTGCGGCGTGATGAAGTCGAGCACCTCGGCGCCGAGGCGCCCGGCCACGCGCATGCCCTCGACGTCCTCGGGGCGCTTGTGGGACGAGCCCACGGACTGTTGTCGACCTTCCATCATGGCGATTATAGCGTTAGGCGCCGGGGCGCCGCGCGGGTTCCGCCGGCGCTCGGAAATGTTTGATCGGGCGGGTCTTTTCGGGCTATAATGACCTGCTTTCCGGAAGGGCGCGCGCGGCGGCGGAAACGGCGGCGGCGCGATCCGGTCTTCGCGGCAAATCCACACCCCGCCCATGGCTAAGGTGGCTCTCGTGCGCGGCGCCCAAGGCGGCCGCGGCCCGGGGGTTGGCTGGCGGGGGAGGCCAACCTTAACCGACAGGAGTTTCGAGAATGTCCGTCACCATGCGCCAAATGCTGGAAGCCGGCGTCCATTTCGGACACCAGACGCGCTTCTGGAACCCCAAGATGGCCCCGTACATCTTCGGCCATCGCAACAAGATCCACATCATCAACCTCGAGAAGACGCCTGCCGCTGTTCCAGGACGCGATGAAGTTCGTGCGCCAGCTCGCCGCCAACAAGCGGCACGATCCTGTTCGTCGGCACCAAGCGCCAGGCGCGCGAGATCGTCACGGAGGAGGCCCAGCGCGCCGGCATGCCCGTACGTCGACCAGCGCTGGCTGGGCGGCATGCTGACCAACTTCAAGACCGTCAAGCAGTCGATCAAGCGGCTGAAGGACATGGAGCCAGATGGAAGCCGACGGCTCCCTCGAGCGCATGTCCAAGAAGGAAGCAGCTGATGTTCAACCGCGAGCTGCGACAAGCTCGAGCAGCTCGTCGGCGGCATCCAGGACATGGGCGGCCTGCCCGACGCGCATGTTCGTGATCGACGTGGGCTACCACAAGATCGCGGTCGCCGAGGCGAAGAAGCTGGGCATCCCGCATCGTGGGCGTCGTGGACACCAACCACTCGCCCGACGGCATCGACTACGTGATCCCGGGCAACGACGACTCGACCAGCGCGATCCGGCTGTACGCCCGCGGCGTGGCCGACGCGGTCCTCGAGGGCCGCAGCCAGGTGATCAGCGAGATGGTCGGCGCAGCCGACGCGACGATTTCGTCGAGGTCGAGGACGCCGAGAAGCAGTGAGGGACCCGCTTCCGGGCCCGGCGAAAAGGGGCGCGGCACGGCCCCTTTTTCGCATGTTCAATCCGTCGTTCCCGCGCAGGCGGGAATCCATGGTGGGCCCCCGCCCCGCGCGAGGGCGACGAGTCAGGAGAAGGGTAATGGCGGACAATCACCGCAAGCATGGTCAAGGAACTGCGCGACAAGACCGGGCTCGGATGATGGAGTGCAAGAAGGCGCTGAGCGAGGCCGGCGGCGACATGGAGAAGGCCGAGGAGCTGCTGCGCATCAAGAGCGGGGCGCAAGGCCGGCAAGGCGGCCGCGCGCGTCACGGCCGAGGGCGTGGTCGGCGCCTACCTCGCGCCCGACGCGAAGCTCGGCGCGATGGTCGAGGTCAACTGCGAGACCGACTTCGTGGCGAAGAACGACGGACTTCCTGGCCTTCGCCAACGCGCGCTGGCCGAGCTGGTCGCCAGGCACGGCCCGGCGCGACGTGGCGGCCCTGGGCGCGCTCGCGCCTGGACGGCGACCGAGCGTCGAGGACGCAGCGCCAGAAGCCTGGTGCGGAAGATCGGCGAGAACATCGCCGTGCGCCGCTTCGAGCGCATCGAGCCGTCGGCGCGGCTCGCCCAGTACCTGCACGGCGCGAGGATCGGCGTGCTCGTCGAGTTCGAGGGCGACGACGCCGTCGGCAAGGACGTGGCGATGCACGTCGCCTTCGCCAAGCCGCGCTACCTCTCGAAGGCCGACGTGGCGCCCGAGGCGATCGCGCTCGGAGCGCAAGATCCTCGAGGCGCGCGGCCGCTGGAGTCCGGCAAGCCCCCCGAGATCGTCGCCAAGATGGTCGAGGGCGGCGTGAACAAGTTCCTGGAGGAGGTCTCGCTGCTCGGCCAGCCGTTCGTCAAGGACGACAAGCAGACGGTCGAGCAGATGCTCGCGGCGCACAAGGCGAGGGTGCTGGGCTTCACGCTTCCTGCGTCGTGGGCGAGGGCATCGAGAAGAAGGCAGACGACTTCGCCGCCGAAGTGGCGGCCATGGCCAAGAACGCGGCGCTGAGGGCCGGGGAGGCGTCCTTGTCCCAGCCCGCCACCGAGCCGAACGCGCCCGCCGATGCCCGCCTACAAGCGCATCCTGCTCAAGCTCTCGGGCGAGGCGCTGATGGGCGACGATGCCTTCGGGATCAACCGCGAGACGATCGACGCGCATCGTGGGCGAGATGCAGGAGGTCGTCGGACCTCGGCGTGCGAGGTGGCGGTGGTGATCGGCGGCGGCAACATCTTCCGCGGCGTCGCGCAGCGGCGCGGCCGGCATGGACCGCGCCACCGCCGACTACATGGGCATGCTCGCCACGGTGATGAACGCGCTGGCGCTGCAGGACGCGATGCGCCGCGCCGGGCTCGTCGGCGCGCGTGCAGTCGGCGCTCAACATCGAGCAGGTGTGTCGAGCCCTACATCCGCGGCAAGGCGATGCCGCTACCTCGAAGAAGGCAAGGTCGTGATCTTCGCCGCCGGCACCGGCAACCCGTTCTTCACCACCGACACGGCCGC
Source organism: uncultured beta proteobacterium (assembly GCA_963741815.1). GTDB lineage: Bacteria > Pseudomonadota > Gammaproteobacteria > Burkholderiales > Usitatibacteraceae > Usitatibacter. The sequence goes on along the minus strand of CAVUJI010000001.1, from coordinate 76,953 downwards.
GGCCCTGCGCGGCGCGCGAGATCGGCGCCGAGATCGTGCTCAAGGCCACCAAGGTGGACGGCGTCTACACCGCCGACCCGAAGAAGGACCCGACCGCCACGCGCTACGAGCAGATCACCTTCGACGAGGCGATCGCGCAGAACCTGCAAGGTGATGGACGCCACGGCGTTGGCGCTGTGCCGCGACCAGAAGCTGCCGATCAACGTGTTCTGATCTTCAAGCCCGGCGCGTTGAGGCGCGTGGTGATGGGCGAGGACGAGGGCACGCTGGTTCACGTTTGAGGCAGCGGCAGAGGAGACACGATGAACATCGCCGACATCAAGCAAGCAGGCCGCGCAGAAAGATGGGCAAGTCGATCGACGCGTTCAAGGACGACCTGGCGAAGATGCGCACCGGGCCGCGCGCATACCGGGCCTCCTCGACCACGTGCATGTCGACTACTACGGCTCGGACGTGCCGATCAGCCAGGTGGCCAACGTGACCCTGGTCGACGCGCGCACGATCGGCGTGCAGCCCTTGGAGAAGAAGATGGTGCAGGAGGTCGAGAAGGCGATCCGCGACTCGCGACCTCGGCGCTGAACCCGGCGACCTCGGGCGACCTGATCCGCGTGCCGATGCCCGCCCTCACCGAGGAGCGCCGCAAGGAGCTCACCAAGGTCGTGCGCCACGAGGGCGAGAGCGCGAAGGTCGCGGTGCGCAACGTGCGGCGCGACGCCAATCACCCACCTGAAGGAGCTGCTCAAGAAGAAGCGAGGTGACGCGAGGACGACGAGCGGCGCGCGCAGGACGACGTGCAGAAGCTCACCGACCGCTACGTCGCGGAGATCGACAGGCTGGTGGCACGAAAAGGAAAAGGACCTGATGGCGGTCTGAGCGGCCGCGAGCGATGAGCGAACTCGCAGTCCTCCACCGCGGGCGTTCCCGGCCGCGACCGACATGCCGCGACACGTGGCGATCATCATGGACGGCAACGGGCGCTGGGCGAAGCAGCGCTACCTGCCGCGCGTGGCCGGCCACAAGCCGCGGCGTGGAGGCGGTGCGCGCGGTGGTCAAGGCGTGCGTCGAGCGCGGGGTGGAGCTACCTCACGCTGTTCGCGTTCTCAGTCCGAGAACTGGCGCCGCCCGCCCGAGGAGGTCTCCCTGCTGATGCAGCTTTTCCTGCGCTCGCTCGAGCAGGAGGTGGGAAAGCTCCACGCGCAACGGGATCCGCTTCCGGGTGGTGGGGGACCTCGCGGCGTTCGACGCGCGCATCGTCGAGCACGTGCGCCGCGGCGAGGCGCTCACCGCCGCGAACGAGCGCCTGACGCTCACCATCGCCGCCAACTACGGCGGGCGGTGGGACATCCTGCAGGCGGTCAAGCCGCTGCCGCGAGGCAGGACCCGCTCGCCCCGGTCGACCGAGGAGCGCCTCGCGCGCTACCTGGCGATGAGCTACGCGCCCGAGCCCGACCTGTTCATCCGCACCGGGGGCGAGCAGCGGGTGTCCAACTTCCTCCTGTGGCAGCTCGCCTACACGGAGCTGTACTTCACCGACGCGCTGTGGCCGGACTTCGGCGCGGCCGCGCTCGACGCGGCGATCGCCTCGTACCGCCGGCGCGAGCGGCGCTTCGGGCGCACGAGCGAGCAGCTCGCCGAGGGGGAAGCGCTGCCGCAGGCGCTCTAGCGCCGGCGTCCGGCGCGCCCGCTCCCGATGCTGCGCACCCGTATCCTCACCGCGGTGGCGATCCTGCCGGTGCTCCTCGGCATGCTCTTCCTCGCGCCGCCGGCCGCGTGGGCGCTGTTCGTGCTGGCGATCGCGCTGCTCGGCTGCTGGGAGTGGTCGCGGCTCGCCGCGCTCGCGGCCGGCGCCGAGCGCGCCTTCCTCGGCGTCTCGGGCGTGGCCGGCGCCGTGCTCTGGCTCGCGTACCTGAGGGTGGGCGACGCGGCCTTCGCGGGGATCGCCCTCGCCGCGTTCGCCCTGGCCACGGCCTTCTGGGTGGCGTTCGCCCCGTGGTGGCTCGCGCGCCACCTGCGCCCCGGCCCGGCCGCGCGCTGCGCCGCCGGCTGGCTCGTGGTGTGGCCGACGTGGATCGCCTTCGTCGTGCTGCGCGACGCGAGCCCATGGCTGCTGCTGGCGCTGGCGCTGCTCGTCTGGATCGCGGACATCGCGGCCTACTTCGCCGGACGGCGCTTCGGCCGCCACAAGCTCGCCCCGCGCGTGAGCCCGGGCAAGACCTGGGAAGGGGTGGCCGGCGCGCTGGCGGGCGTGGCCGTCTACGGCGCGATCCTCGCCTGGGTCTCGCGCGGGCATGCCACGCCGGTGAGCGGCCTGTTCGAGGCGGGGCTCGGCGTCCCGGCGATCGCCGCGATGCTCGTGCTGGCCGGCCTCGGCGTCGTGGGCGACCTCTTCGAGTCGTGGATGAAGCGCGGGGCGGGGCTCAAGGACTCGAGCCAGCTGCTGCCGGGCCACGGCGGCGTCCTCGACCGCATCGACGCGCTCACCTCGAGCTGCCGGTGGCGGCGCTCGCGATCCTGGCGCTGCGATGAGGCCGCGGGGACCGCGCCGGTGAAGACGATCGCCATCCTCGGCGCCACCGGCTCGATCGGGAAGAGCACGCTCGACGTGGTCGCGCGCCACCCCGGGCGCTACCGCGTGGGCGCGCTCGCGGCCGCGCGCAACGACGCCGCGCTGCTCGAGCAGTGCCGCGCGCACCGCCCCGACCACGCCGTGCTCGCCGACCCCGACGCCGCCGCGCGCCTGCAGGCGGCCGTGCACGCCGAGGGCCTGCCGACCGCGGTGCTGCAGGGCGCCGAGGCGCTCGAGCGCATCGCCGCCGCCCCGGGGATCGACGCGGTGATGGCGGCGATCGTGGGCGGGGCGGGGCTGCCCGCGACGATCGCCGCGGCCGCGGCCGGCAAGGAGGCTGCTGCTCGCCAACAAGGAGGCGCTCGTGATGTCCGGGGCGCTCTTCATCGCCGCCGTCGCGCGCGGCGGGGCCACGCTGCTGCCCATCGACAGCGAGCACTCCGCGATCTTCCAGTCGCTGCCGCGCGGCTTCGCGTGCGGGCGCGACGCGGCGCAGCTCGAGGCGTGCGGGGCGCGCGCATCGTCCTCACCGCCTCGGGCGGCCCCTTCCGCACGCTGCCCCTCGAGCGGCTCGCCGCGGTGACGCCGGACGAGGCGTGCGCGCACCCGAACTGGGTGATGGGCCGCAAGATCTCGGTCGACTCGGCGACGATGATGAACAAGGCCCTCGAGGTGATCGAGGCCCACTGGCTCTTCGGCGCGCCCCTCGGCGCCATCGAGGTGGTGCTGCATCCGCAGAGCGTGATCCACTCGATGGTCGAGTACCGCGACGGCTCGGTGATCGCGCAGCTCGGCGCCCCCGACATGCGCACGCCCATCGCCTGCGCCCTCGCCTGGCCCGAGCGCATCGCCTCGGGCGTGGCGCCCCTCGACTTCGCGGCCCTGGGCCGGCTCGAGTTCGAGCGCGTGGAGCCGGCGCGCTTCCCCTGCCTCGCGCTCGCCGCCGAGGCGATCCGCCGCGGGGGCACGGCGCCGGCCGCGCTCAACGCCGCCAACGAGGTGGCCGTGGAGGCCTTCCTCGCCGGGCGCCTCGCCTTCACCGGCATCCCGCGCGTGATCGAGGGCGTGCTCTCCGAGATCGCGATCGCCCCGCTCGACACGCTCGAGGCGGTTTATGCTGTGGATCGGGAAGCCCGCGAGCGGGCCGCGCGGCTGGCGAGCCGCGAAGCCGAGCGCGCCTCCGTGATGCCATGACCCATACCCTCGTCACCATCGTCTCCTTCCTCGTCACCGTGGGCGTCCTCGTGGTGATCCACGAGCTCGGCCACTACGCCGCCGCCCGCATGATGGGCGTGAAGATCCTGCGGTTCAGCGTGGGCTTCGGCAAGCCGCTCTGGAGCCGCCGCGCCGGGCGCGACCGCACCGAATGGGTCGTGGCGGCCGTCCCGCTCGGCGGCTACGTGAAGATGCTCGACGAGCGCGAGGGCGACGTGGCCGCCTCGGAGCGCGCGCGCGCCTTCAACCGCAAGCCCGTGGCGGCGCGCTTCTTCGTGGTGCTCGCCGGCCCGATCGCGAACTTCATCCTCGCGGTGCTCATCTTCTGGGCGCTCTTCGCCATCGGCATCCCGGGCGTGCGGCCCGTGGTCGACGCCCCGCCGGCGGCGAGCGCGGCCGCCGCCGCCGGCTTCGCCCCCGGCGACACGCTGCTCGCCGTGCGCGGCGAGCGCGTGCGCACCTGGAACGACGTGCGCTGGGCGCTGCTGCAGCGCGCGGTGCAGCGCGGCGAGGCGCCGATCGAGGTGCGCACGGCCTCCGGTGGCACCGAGGTGCGCCCGCTCGACCTGTCGGGCCTTTCCAAGGACGACCTCGACCAGGACTTCCTCTCGACCCTCGGCCTGCATCCGTACCGCCCGCGCACGCCCGCCGTCATGGGACGCATCCTTCCCGACAGCGCGGCGCAACGCGCCGGCCTGCAGCCCGGCGACCGCGTGGTGGCCGTGGACGGCCGGCCCATCGCGACCTGGTTCGATTTCACCCGCGTGGTCTCCGCCAGCCCCGACAAGCGCCTGACGCTCTCGGTCGCGCGCGGCGCCTCGCGCGTGCAGCTCGCCGCGGTGCCCGACGCGGTGGGCGAGGGTGAGTCGCGCCGCGGCCGGCTCGGCGTGGAGGCCCCGCCCGAGCTGCGGGCCGAGTTCGCGGCGATGGCGACCACCGTGCGCTACGGCCCGATCGAGGGCTTCGGCAAGGCCGTGCGCAAGGTCGTGGACCTTTCGGCCTTCAGCCTGAAGATGCTGGGACGCATGGTGGTGGGCGAGGCGTCGTGGAAGAACCTCTCCGGCCCCATCACGATCGCCGACTACGCGGGACAGAGCGCGCAGCTCGGCTGGGTCGCGTGGCTCGGCTTCCTCGCCCTCGTGAGCGTCAGCCTCGGCGTGCTCAACCTGCTGCCGATCCCGATGCTCGATGGGGGTCACCTGGTGTATTATCTCGCCGAAATCGTGAAGGGAAGCCCGGTCTCGGACAGGACGATGGAAATCGGGCAGCGCTTCGGCCTCGCGCTCCTTCTCGGCCTCATGCTCTTCGCCTTCTACAACGACATCAACCGCCTGTTCACGGGCTGAACCCTTGAAGCGTTTCCGCATCCTCGGCCTGCGCCTCGCCATCGCGTGCGCGCTCGCCACCGCCTTGCCGGCCCTCGCGATCGAGCCCTTCGTGATCCGCGACATCCGCGTCGAGGGCGTGCAGCGCACCGACCCCGGAACGGTCTTCACGTACCTTCCCGTGAAGGTGGGCGAGAAGATCGACGACGAGAAGGCCGCCGCGGCGCTGAAGGCGCTCTACGCGACCGGCTTCTACTCGGACGTGCGCCTCGAGGCCGAGGGCGACGTGCTCATCGTCTCCGTGCACGAGCGGCCCGCCATCGCCTCGATCGAGATCGAGGGCGCCAAGGAGTTCACCAAGGACAACCTCAAGGACGGCCTCAAGCAGGCCGGCATCGCCGAGGCGAAGATCTACGACAAGTCGGTGCTCGACCGCGCGGAGAAGGAGCTCAAGCGCCAGTACACGAGCCGCGGCTACTACGCGGCCAAGGTCAGGACCACGGTCACCCCGCTCGAGCGCAACCGGGTGGCCCTGCGGTTCGACATCGACGAGGGCTCGGTCACCAAGATCGCCGACATCAACATCATCGGCGCGAAGGACTTCACGGAGAAGAAGCTGCTCTCCGAGATGAAGCTCACCACCCCCGGCTGGCTCACCTGGTTCACCAAGAACGACCAGTACTCGAAGCAGCAGCTCACCGCGGACCTCGAGAGCCTGCGCTCGTTCTACCTCAACCGCGGCTACCTCGAGTTCAACATCGAGTCCACCCAGGTCTCGATCACCCCGGACCGGGAGAAGATCTACATCACGATCGCGATCCACGAGGGGCCGGTCTACCACGTGGGCAGGATCGACTTCAGCGGGGAGCTCATCGTGCCCGAGGCCCAGCTCGCCTCGCTCGTGCGCATCCGCCCCGGGGAGCCCTTCTCGCGCGAGAGGATCGTCGACGCCACCAAGCGCATCTCCGACCGCCTGGGCAACGAGGGCTACTCGTTCGCCAACGTGAACCCGGTCCCCCGGCTCGACCGCGACAAGCGCGTGGCCGACTTCACCTTCTTCGTCGACCCCGGGCGGCGCGTGTACGTGCGGCACGTGAACATCACCGGCAACCAGAAGACGCGCGACGAGGTGATCCGCCGGGAGCTGCGCCAGCTCGAAAGCTCCTGGTACTCGCTCGAGAAGATCGCGCGCTCCAAGGAGCGGCTGCAGCGCACGGGCTACTTCTCCGACGTGAGCATCGAGACCCCGGCGGTGCCCGGCACCTCCGACCAGGTCGACGTGAACGTGACGGTCACCGAGCGCAACACCGGCAGCCTCAACTTCGGCGTCGGCTACTCGGCCGCGGAGAAGCTCACGCTGCAGGCGTCGGTCTCCCAGACCAACGTGCTGGGGACCGGCAACATGGCGTCGTTCCAGATCAACAACGGCTCCGTGAACAAGGTGTACGCGTTCAGCTACCTGAATCCCTACTGGACGCCCGACGGGGTCTCGCGCGGATTCGACCTCTTCCGCCGGGACGTGGACACCTCCTCGCTGGACGTGGCCGCGTACCACACGTACACGACGGGCGCCGGGATCCGCTTCGGCATCCCCTTCACGGAGTACGACAGCTTCAACCTCGGCGCGACGGTCGAGCGCACCCGCCTCTCGGTGGACGCGCTCACGGCCCCCCAGCGCTACGTGGACTTCATCAACGAGTTCGGCGAGAGCACGAACACGCTGCGCGCCAACGCCTCGATCTCGCGCGACACCCGCGACAGCCTCACCTGGCCCACCAAGGGCTGGCTCAACGAGGCGGGGCTGGAGATCGGCGTGCCGCCCGGCGACCTCACCTACTACCGCGCCACCTACCAGAGCCAGTGGTTCTACACGCCGGAGCGCTTCTCGTGGCTCACCGTCATGCTCAACGGCGAGATCGGCTACGCCGACGGCTACCGCGGGCACGCGCTGCCGTTCTTCAAGAACTTCTACGCCGGCGGGGTGGGATCGGTGCGCGGGTTCCAGACCGCGACCCTGGGGCCGCGGGACACCAACGGCGACATCCTCGGCGGCAACCGGCGCGCGGTGGGCAACTTCGAGGTCCTCTTCCCCATGCCGGGCTACAAGGAGAAGAACGTGCGCCTGTCGCTCTTCGCCGACGTGGGCAACGTGTGGGGGGCCGACGAGAAGCTGAGCGGCGCCGACCTGAGGGCCGCGGCGGGCCTGTCGGTCACCTGGGACTCGCCCGTGGGGCCGCTGCGCTTCTCGTTCGCGTATCCTTTCCGGTCGAAGCCGGAGGACAAGGTCGAGCGCTTCCAGTTCCAGCTGGGCCGCATCTTCTAGGCGCGGGGGCGGGCGGACATGAAAAGAATCGCGGTGCTGCTGCTGGCGTGCTGGGCGTTCGCCGCCGGCGCGGCGGGGGCGGCGGGGGCGGCGGGGGCGCCGGGCGCGGCGGAGCTGAAGATCGGGTTCGTGAACACCGAGCGCGTGTTCCGCGAGGCCGCCCCGGCGAAGCGCGCGCAGCAGAAGCTCGAGCGCGAGTTCGCCGCGCGCAACGCCGAGCTCGGCAAGATCGAGAAGCAGGGCCGCGACCTGCAGACCGAGCTCGAGCGCGACACCCCGACGATGACCGCGGCCGCGCGCCGCCAGAAGGAGCGCGAGCTCGCCGAGATCAGCCGCACCTACCAGCGCACGCAGCGCGAGATCCGCGAGGACCTCAACCTGCGGCGCAACGAGGAGCTGGCGAGCGTCCAGGAGCGGGCCACGCGGGTGATCAACCAGATCGCCGAGCACGAGAGGTTCGACCTCATCGTGCAGGAGGCGGTCTTCGCGAGCTCGCGCATCGACATCACCGACAAGGTCATCAAGGCGCTGGCCGACAAGTGAGCGCCCGTGGCCACCCCCAAGCTCACCCTCCGCGAAATCGTCGCGCGCCTCGGCGGTGAGGCGGTGGGCGAGGCCGCCGGCCCGCTCGCGGGCGTGGCGAGCCTCGAGTCCGCCGGTCCCGCGGACATCGCCTTCCTCGCCAGCGCCCGCTACCGCTCGCGGCTCGCCGCCACGCGCGCCGGCGCCGTCATCGTCGGGCCCGGCGACCGCGACGCGACGGGCCTGCCGCGCATCGTCTCCGACAATCCCTACGCCTACTACGCGCGCGCGGTCGCGCTCTTCCACCCCGAGCCGCCGGTCGTCCCGGGCGTGGACGCGTCGGCCCGGGTGCACCCCGAGGCCCGGATCGATCCCGGCGCGCGCGTCGAGGCCTGCGCCGTGATCGGCGCGGGCACGCGGGTGGCCGAGGGCGCCGTCGTGGGCGCGGGCAGCGTGCTGGGCGAGCGCGTCGCCGTCGGGCGCGACACGCGGCTGCGCCCGCGGGTGAGCGTGTACGACGGATGCACGCTGGGGGCGCGCTGCCTGGTGCACTCCGGGGCCGTGATCGGCGCCGACGGCTTCGGCTTGGCACGCTCCGAGGGCCGCTGGATCAAGATCCCGCAGGTCGGGGCCGTGCGCATCGGCGACGACGTGGAGATCGGCGCCAACACCACCATCGACCGCGGCGCGCTCGACGACACGGTGATCGAGGAGGGCGTCAAGCTCGACAACCTGATCCAGGTCGCGCACAACTGCGTGATCGGCGCGCACACGGTCGTGGCCGGCTGCACGGGGATCTCCGGCAGCGCGCGCATCGGCCGGCACTGCATGATCGGCGGCGGCGTCGGGATCGTCGGGCACCTCGAGATCTGCGACCATGTGACGCTCCTCGGCATGACCTTCGTCACCAAGTCCATCACGCGCCCGGGGACCTACGCCTCGGGCATGCCCCTGATGCCGCACGCCGATTGGCTCAGGAACGCGGCGCTCATGCGCCGGCTCGACCGCATCGCCGGGCGCGGCCGCGCCCAACCGGGAGAAGAACGTGAACGAGACGATGTCGATTGAGGAGATCAAGGAGTATCTCCCGCACCGCTATCCCTTCCTGCTGCTCGACCGCGTCGTCGCCTTCGAGAAGGACCGGCGGATCACGGCGATCAAGAACGTGACCGCGAACGAGCCCTTCTTCCCGGGACACTTCCCGCACCTGGCGGTGATGCCCGGCGTGCTGATCGTCGAGGCGATGGCGCAGGCCGCCGCGGTGCTGTCGCTGCGCAGCATGGGGCACAAGAACGACGGCAAGTCGGTCTACTACTTCGTGGGCATCGACGGGGCGCGCTTCAAGCGCCCGGTGGTGCCCGGCGACACGCTCACCATCGAGGTGGAGCAGGGGCGCGTCTCGCGCGGCATGAGCAAGTACGCGGGCGTGGCGAAGGTGGGCGGCGAGCTGGCCTCCGAGGCCCGGCTCCTCTGCGCCCTGCGGCAGCTTTGACCCGGCGGTCTGCCTGATTCCGTGAGCCGCCAGATCCATCCGACGGCGATCGTCGATCCCCGGGCCGCGCTGGGCGAGGGGGTCACGATCGGCCCGTACACGATCGTCGACGGCGACGTGGAGATCGGCGCGGGCACGAGCGTCGGCGCGCACAACGTGATCACCGGGCACACCCGCATCGGGCGCGACAACCGCATCTTCCACTTCTGCTCGATCGGCGAGGCGAACCAGGACAAGAAGTACGGGGGCGAGCCCACGCGCCTCGAGGTCGGCGACCGCAACACGATCCGGGAGTACGTGACGCTCAACCGCGGCACGGTGCAGGACGCGGGCGCCACGCGCATCGGCCACGACAACTGGATCATGGCCTACAGCCACGTCGCGCACGACTGCCGGGTGGGCAGCCACGCGGTCTTCGCCAACGGCACCACCCTGGGCGGGCACGTGCACGTGGGCGACCACGCGACGCTGGGCGGCTACACGGGCGTGCACCAGCACGTGCACGTGGGCGCGCACGCGATGGTGGGCGCGGGCACGATCCTCACCCAGGACGTGGTGCCCTACGTGACGATCGGCGGCGTGCCGCCCGGCGCCCACGGCATCAACGCCGAGGGCCTCAAGCGCCGCGGCTTCTCCCCCGAGGCGATCGCCGGGCTCAAGCGCGCCTACCGCACGCTCTTCAAGTCGGGGCTGCCGCTCGCCGAGGCGCGCGCCGAGCTCGAGCGCCAGGCCGCGGAGGTTCCCGAGGTCGCCGCGATCGTCGCCTTCCTCGGCGCCTCCACGCGCGGCATCCTGCGTTGAAGCGCATCGCGATCGTCGCGGGGGAGGCCTCCGGGGACCTCCTGGGCGCGGCGCTCGTCCGGGCGCTGAAGGCGCGCTGGCCCGGGCTCGAGTTCCACGGCATCGCCGGGCCGCGCATGGCCGCCGAGGGCGTGCGCACGCTCTACCCGATGGACAAGCTCGCGGTGCGCGGCTACGTCGAGGTCCTCCGCAGCCTGCGCGAGATCCTCGCCATCCGCCGCGGCCTCGTGCGCCGGCTCCTCGCCGACCCGCCGGACCTCTACATCGGCGTCGACGCCCCGGACTTCAACCTGGGCGTCGAGGCGCGGCTGCGCGCCGCCGGCGTGCGCACCGTGCACTACGTGAGCCCGTCGATCTGGGCGTGGCGCCGCGAGCGGCTCGCCGCCATCGGCCGGGCCGTCGAGCGGATGCTCGTGATGTTCCCGTTCGAGGAGGCGATCTACCGCGAGGCCGGGATCGGCGTGGACTACGTCGGGCACCCGCTCGCCGACGCGATGCCGCGGACCCCCGACCGGGAGGAGGCGCGCCGGCAGCTGCGCCTCGCGCCGGGCGCCGCGGCGGTCGCGGTGCTGCCGGGCAGCCGCGCGAGCGAGCTCGAGCTGCACGCCGACCTCATGATCGAGACCGTGCGCCGGCTCGCCGCCGAGCGGCCCCGGCTGCGCTGCTTCGTGCCGCTCGCCACCCGCGAGACGCGCGAGTACTTCGAGTCGCGGCTGTACGCGCTCGAGGCCCGGGAGCTGCCGATCACCGTGCTCTTCGGCCACGCGCAGCTGGCACTCCACGCCGCCGACGCGGCGCTCATCGCGAGCGGCACCGCCACCCTCGAGGCCGCGCTCGCCGGCTGCCCGATGGTGGTCACCTACCGCCTGAAGCCGCTCACCTACCGGCTCGTGATGCGCAAGGCGCTGCTGCCGTACTTCAGCCTGCCCAACGTGATCGCCGGCGAGTTCGTGGTCCCGGAGCTGATGCAGGACGACGCCACGCCGGGCAACCTCGCGCGGGCCCTGGCGAGCTGGCTCGACCACCCCGAGGCGCGCGAGCGGCTGCGGGAACGCTTCGCGGGCATGCACGCGCGGCTCGCCGCCGGGCACGACGAGCGTGTGGTCCGGGCGCTGATGCCGTATCTTTCCGAGCGTGAAGCCGACGATTCCCGCGCCGAAGACCCCGGTCGCCTCGCCGCCGTGCGGCGTTGACGAGGCCGGGCGCGGCCCGCTCGCCGGGGCGGTGTTCGCCGCGGCGGTGATGCTCGATCCGGCCCGTCCCATCGCGGGCCTCGCGGATTCGAAGCTGCTCTCCGCGTCGGTGCGCGAGCGGCTCGCCGCCGACATCCGGGCGCAGGCGCTCGCGTGGGCGGTCGCGTGCGCGAGCGTCGAGGAGATCGACCGGCTGAACATCCTGGGCGCGACCCTCCTCGCGATGCGCCGCGCGGTCGAGGCGCTGGCGCTCGCCCCGGCCGAGGTGCTGGTGGACGGGCTGCACGTGCCGCGCGTGGCCCCGCCCTGCCGGGCGCTGGTGCAGGGCGACCGGCGCGTTGCCGCCATCTCCGCCGCCTCGATCCTCGCCAAGGTCGCGCGCGACGCCGAGATGGCGGTGCTCGACGCGCGCTTCCCCGCCTACGGGTTCGCCGAGCACAAGGGGTACGGCACGCCCGGGCACCTGGCGGCGCTGCGCGCCCACGGGCCCTGCGCGGTGCACCGGCGCAGCTTCGAGCCGGTGCGCCTCGTGCTGCAGGCCGACCTGCCGTTCTGAGATGAAGGCGATCACCTCGCGCGACAACGCGGAGTTCAAGGCGATGGCGCGGCTCGCCGCGAGCGGCACCGAGCGCCGCCGCGCGGGCGCCTCGATCCTCGACGGCGCGCACCTGCTCGCGGCCTTCCTCGATTCCGGCGGCAGGCCCGAGGCGGTGATGGTAAGCCGCGCGGGGCTCGCGGACGCGGAGGTGGCGCGCCTCGTCGCGCGCTGCGCACCGGCGCCGGTGACGCTCCTCGCCGACGCGCTCTTCGCGGCGCTGTCCACGGTCCATTCCCCCACGGGGATCGTCGCGCGCATCGCCACCCCCCCGGCGCTGAGCGTGCCCGCGGACGCGCCGCTCGTGCTGCTCCTCGAGGAGATCCAGGACCCGGGCAACGTGGGCACGCTCCTGCGCAGCGCCGCGGCGGCCGGGGCCGGGCATGTCCTGCTCTCGGCGCGCTGCGCGTTCGCCTGGTCGCCGAAGGTGCTGCGCGCGGCCATGGGGGCGCACTTCGCGCTCAACGTCGTGGAGGGCGCGGACCTCGCCGCGTTCCTCGCCGCGTACCGGGGCACCTCCGTCGCGCTCGCCGGCGGCGCGGGCGCCTCGCTCTACGCGCTCGACCTGCGCGGCCCCACCGCCTTCCTCGTCGGCAACGAGGGCGCGGGGCTGGGCGAGGCGCTCCTCGCCGCGGCGACCACCGCCGCGCGCATTCCCCTCGCCGCGGGCGTGGAGTCGCTCAACGCCGGCACCGCCGGCTCGGTCGCGCTCTTCGAGGCGGTGCGCCAGCGCACGGCCAGCCACCCCCGGACCCCCCGGATGAACCGGACCTTCCCATGATCGCGCCGCGATACCGGTACTACGACTTCCTGATGGCGGCGTTCGTCGTGGTGCTCGTGTGCTCGAACCTCGTCGGGCCGGCGAAGATCGCCCAGGTCCAGGTTCCGGTGCTGGGTGCGCTCACCTTCGGCGCCGGCGTGCTCTTCTTCCCCATCTCGTACGTGTTCGGCGACGTGCTGACCGAGGTGTACGGCTACGCGAGGAGCCGCCGGGTGATCTGGGCCGGGTTCGCCGGCCTCGCCTTCGCCTCGTTCATGGCGTGGGCGGTCGTGCGCCTGCCCCCGGCGCCCTTCTGGACGCACCAGCAGGCCTACGAGCTCGCGTTCGGCTCGACCTGGCGCATCGCGCTCGCCTCCCTCGTGGCCTTCTTCTGCGGCGAGTTCGTCAACTCGTACGTGATGGCGAAGATGAAGATCCTCACCGCCGGGCGGTGGCTGTGGACGCGCACCATCGGCTCGACGATCTGCGGCGAGGGCGTCGACTCCCTCATCTTCTACCCGCTCGCCCTCTACGGCACCGGCATCGTGCCCGACGCGCAGCTGCCCACGGTGATGCTCGCGCAGTTCGTGGCGAAGGTGCTGGTCGAGGTCGTCTTCACGCCGGTCACCTACGCGGCCGTGGGCTGGCTCAAGCGCGCCGAGCACGCGGATCACTACGACCGGCACACGCGCTTCACGCCCTTCTCGGTGAGGGTGTAGCGTGCGCGCCGCCTCCCGGTCCGTGGCGGCGGCGCTCGCGGCGGCGGCGGCGCTGGCGCTGGGCGGCGCCCAGGCGGGCGCGGCGCGACCGCGCATCGGGCTCGTGCTGGGCGGCGGCGGCGCCCGCGGCGGGGCCCACCTGGGCGTGCTCGACGTGCTCGAGCGCCTGCGCGTCCCGGTCGACTGCATCGCCGGCACGAGCATGGGCGCGCTCGTCGGCGGCGCCTATGCCGCCGGGGTCGCGCCGGCGGACATCGAGGACCTGGTGCGCCGCACCGACTGGATCGCGATGTTCGACGATTCGGCCGGGCGCAAGGCGGTGAACGTGCGGCGCAAGGAGCTCGACGAGCGCTTCTATCCCGGGCTCGAGTTCGGCGTCTCGTCCCGCGGCCTGCGCTTCCGCGAGGGCGCGGTCTCGGGCGAGAAGCTCAAGCTATTCTTCAACCGGCTCGTGCGCTCCGACCTCGGCGACCGCGCCATCGAGGACCTGCCGCTGCCGCTGGCCGTCATCGCCACCGACATCGGCACCGGCGAGCGCGTGGCCATGCGCGACGGCAACCTCACCACCGCGATGCGCGCGAGCATGTCCGTGCCCGGGCTCATCGCGCCCGTGGAGCGCGACGGGCGCAAGCTCGTGGACGGCGGCCTCACGGACAACCTCCCCGTCGCCGAGGTGAAGGGCCTGTGCCATGCCGACGTGGTCATCGCGGTGAACGCGGGCTCCCCGCTGCTCAGGCCCGACCAGGTGACGGGCGTGGTCACGGTGCTCGCGCAGGTGGTGAACCTGCTCACCGAGCAGAACGTGGCGAAGTCGATCGCGCTCCTCGACCCGGCGCGCGACGTCTACATCGCGCCCGACCTGGGCGACGTGACGGCCACGCAGTTCACGCGCCAGCTCGAGGCCGCGCAGCGCGGGCGGCGGGCCGCGCTCGCCCTCGCCGATTCGCTCTCCCGCTACGCGCTGCCGGCCGCGGCGTACGCCGCCTGGCGCGAGCGGCTGCGCTCGGCCGTTCCCCACGCGCCGCCCGTGATCGACCGCGTGGCGATCGGGCCGACGCGGTTCGTGAGCCCCGAGACGATCCGCCGCGGCATCCGGCAAGCCGAGGGCCGGCCCCTCGACTCGGCCGCGCTCGCCCAGGACCTGGTGCGCGAGTTCAGCCAGGGCGACCTCAGCTCGCTCGACTACGGGGTCGTGCGCGAGCGCGACAAGTACGTGCTGCGCATCACGCCGGTCGAGAAGGCCTGGGGGCCGGACTACCTGCGCTTCGGGCTCAACCTCTCCTCCGACTTCCGCAGCGAGTCCCGCTTCAACTTCCGCGGGCTATACCGCCGCACCTGGATGAACCGCCTGGGCGCGGAGTGGCTCCTGGGCGGGCAGATCGGCAGCGAGCAGAGCCTGGCGAGCGAGCTCTACCAGCCCCTCGACCTGCGCCACGCCTTCTTCCTGCGGCCCTCGGCGAGCGCGGGGCTGCGCAAGCTGCCGCTGTACTTCGAGGGCGACCGGCTCGCGGTCTACCGCGTGCAGGAAAACCGCGCGGGAATCGACGTGGGCGCGAACCTCGGCGTGGACGCGCAGGCGAGCGTGGGATGGGTCGAGCGGCGCCTGGGCGCGGTGCTCGACACCGGGCCCGACTCGTTCTTCAACATCACGCACCGGGTCGGCGGGCCGCGGGCGGCCTTCACGCTCGACACCTACGACCAGCCCTTCTTCCCGACGCGGGGCATGCGCCTCGAGCTCACCCACTTCGACGCGCGCCACGTCTCCGCGGGCGTGGCGCCCTATGCCCGCAGCGAGGCGCGCTGGGGCGGCGCGATCTCCTCGGGGCGCTGGACCTTCCTCGGCGGGCTCGAGGGCGGCACGACGCCGCGCGGCACGCTGCCGCTGGCCGACGCCTTCACGCTCGGCGGCCCGCGGCGCCTTACCGGCTTCGCCAACGACCAGCTCCTGGGCGGCGAGTACTCGCTCGGGCGCCTCGAGGCGCAGTACCGCCTGAGCTACAAGTCGCCGCTCTACGGGCTCACGCTCCTCGGCGGCGTGCTCGTGGAGGCGGGCCGCATGGGCAAGCCGTTCACCGAGCCCGCGCTCGACGGCTGGCAGCGCTCCTTCGGCGCCTACCTCGCGGCCGGCACGCCCCTGGGGCCGATCTACCTCGGGGTGGCCGACGCGAAGAACGGCAAGGGGCGCTTCTACCTGTTCATCGGCACGCCGTGAGCGGCGGCCCGGCGCGGCGCCCCATGCCCGCAGCGAGGGCGCCGGCGCGAGCAGCGGCCGCCCAGCGATATCGCTAGCGCTCGAGCCCGGCGCCGCACGCCCAGCAAAGGTCGAACGACGCGGGGCTTTCCTCGCCGCAGGCGGGACAGCGCCGGGGCGGGCCGGCCTGGGAGGCGCGCAGGAACTCGTCGATCAGGCCGCGCGCGCGCGGCGCGTCGCGCGGATCGTCGACCCACACCTGGGGCAGCGAGGCGTCGATCGGCAGCTCGCCCGCGAGGCTCGAGGCGTTCGCGTTGAAGATGCGCGCGCGCACCCCGCGGTGCGCGAGCACGTCGACGAGGATCTGCGCCTCGGGCAGGTTCGCGGCGGTGTGGACGCGCTTCAGAACCGGTACGACAGCATGCCCGTGATGCCGTCTTCCTTCGTGCCCGAGCGGCCCGAGACGCGGAAGTACGACACGGCGAGCCCGAGCCGCGGGCCGAAGCGCGCGTTCACGCCCACCGCCCCCGTGACGTAGCTCGTGTCCGGCGCGTAGGCCGGGATGTCGTAGGCGTTGCCGGTGGCCAGCGACCGCGGCGAGGCGGTCACGAACCGCGGATCGTCGCGCTGCTCCCGCTCGGCGGTCACCCGCACCCACGGCGTCCAGGCACCCATGTCGGCCGAGGCCTGCGCGCCCAGGCTCCAGATCTCCGAGCGGCGCGTCTGCTCGGCCACGTGCAGGTCGGCGGAGGCGGCGCCCGACTCGTCGAAGGCGTTCACGGTCACGTTCTGCGAGGCGAAGCCCAGCGTCGGTCCCACGCGCAGGCGGCCCAGGGGGAAGTCGTAGCCCAGCGCCACGAAGGCCGAGCCGTTCGAGCCGTCGGGGCTCGCCGTGGCCGTGCGCACCGAGGGGCCGAGCACGATGTTGCGGTGCACGTCGCGGAAGTCGATGTTGCCCACCGTGAAGACGCCCGTGCCGTAGAACCCGCCCCAGCGCACCCCGCCGAAGAGCGAGAAGGCCTGCTCGCGGGTGCGGAATCCGCCCGCGTCGCCGCCGAAGGTCGCATCGGCGCGGTCCTGGCCGTAGGCCGCGCCCAGGGTGAAGGCCTCCGAGACGCGGGCGGCGATGCCCACCGTGGCCGAGCGCAGGTCGCTGTCGAAGCCGACCGTGCCGCCGCCGGAGTCGATGTCGTAGCGGGCGCCGTCGCCCGCGGCGAAGACGGTCACCTTGCCCACCGGCGCGGCCCGGCCGCCCCCGAGCGCGTCCACGATGCCGCGCACGTGCGCGGCGCGGGCGCGCAGCGGCGCCTCGGCGAGGAGGGAATACTGCGACGGGCCCTCGATCAGCGACTCGGCGAACTGGGCGAGGAGCGCGTGCACCGCGCTGGTCGGGTGGATCGCGTCGGCGAAGAGGTAGGTGCTCGCCGCGTCCGGCGCGACGAAGTTCGCGGGCAGGCAGAACTGGGCGCTCACGGAGCTCGCCGTCGTGATCGGCGGGAACGGCCCGCACGCCATGCTCGTGGTGTTGGCGATGCCGTAGGCCGACGGGTTCGCCGCCACCTCCGAGAGGAAGGAAAAGGTGTCGACGGGGATCGCGCGGACCCCGGCGGCCGCCAGCCCCGAGTAGAGCGTGGTGTTGTAGCCGGCCGACAGCTGCGTGACGGCGCCGGCGACGGCCGGGCCCGCCGCCTGCGAGGCGAGCGTGCCGCCGATGTCGGGCAGCGAGAAGACGAGGATGTAGCGCGCGCCGGCGGCCTGCAGGCGGGCGACCTCGCCCACCTCCGCCGTGGCCGCCCCGAGCACGTTGGCCTGGAGGTCCGCCGGCCCGATCGCGCCCATCTGGTAGGCGGTGAGGTTCTGGAGGATGTCGTTGCTGCCGGCCCAGATCGCATAGAGCGCGCCGGGGTCGGCGTGGCCGCCGGAAGCGGCGAGGTACTCGTCGATCTGGGTGCTCGCGGGGCGCTGCGCGAGGCCCGGCGGCGTCGCGGCGGAGGGCAGGGCGACGCGCGCGCCGCCCTGCGCGAAGATGTTGCCCCCGGGCACGTTGCTCGGCGCCGGCGCCATGCCGTAGTACTGCGAGACGAGCTCGCTCCAGACCGGCCCCGGGTTCGTGGTGAAGCGGCCCAGCACGGCCACCGCCTCGGGGGGCAGCCCCAGCCCCGCGAGGAAGGGCCGGTAGTAGCCGGCGTCGGTGAGGCTGTCGCCGAAGGCATAGAACCCGCTGAACGGGGCGGCGCCGGCGGCGGGCGCCGCGGCGGCGAGCAGGCTGGCGAGCAGGGCGGGCAGGACGCGCTTGCGGGTCTTCATGGGTCTCCTCCACGTGTGTTCGGCCCGGGTCGGCAGCCCGATGGCGCGCCCATCTTCGCACAACGGAAAGGGGACGGGACTGCCCGCGGCGCGGCGAGGCGGGCAAGCGCGGCCCGCTCCCGCGCGAGGCGTCTCAGTAGACGCGGCGCACGAGGTGCGCCTCGTGCAGCATGTGGGTGGCGATCTCCTCGATCGACTTGGTGGTCGAGTCGAGGTAGGGGATCCCGGCCTGGCGCATCAGCTTCTCGGCGGCCGAGACCTCGTAGCGGCAGTTGTCGAGCGCGGCGTAGCGCGAGTCGGGCCGGCGCTCGCTGCGGATGTGGTGCAGGCGCTCGGGGGCGATCGACAGGCCCCACACCTTGTTGCGCAGGGGAGCGAGCGACGGCGGCAGGCGGTTGGCCTCGAGGTCCTCGGGAATGAGCGGGTAGTTCGCCGCCTTGATCCCGAACTGCATCGCCATGTACAGGCACGTGGGCGTCTTGCCGCTGCGCGACACGCCCACCAGCACGATGTCCGCCTCCTCGAGCCCGCGGTGCGTCACGCCGTCGTCGTGGGCGAGCGTGTAGTTGATCGCCTCGATGCGGTGGTTGTAGTCCTTCACGTTGCCCACGCTGTGCGAGCGCCCCACCGCGTGCATCGACTTCACGCCGATCTCGTTCTCGAGCGGCCCGATGAAGCGCTCGAAGACGTCGAGCACGAGCGCGTCGCACTTGCGGACCTCGGCGCGGACCTCGTCGTCGACGACGGAACTGAACACCAGCGGGCGCTGTCCGGAGTCGCGATGGGCCTGGTTGATCTGCGCCACCACCTGGATCGCCTTCGGGATCGTGTCGATGAAGGGATGGGTCACCCGCAGGATGTCCAGGTCGCCGAACTGCGAGAGCAGGGACGCCCCCAGGGCCTCGACCGTGATGCCGGTCCGGTCGGATACGAAGAAGACGCGCTTGCGCTGGGACATGGTCCGGGGGGATGGAAGGCGAACGGGTTGATGCGCCGCAACATTGTCATATCCCGTTGGCTATAATTGCAAGTTCCGACCGGCGAGTCACTCCCAGAGAACAGGCGCTGCCATGGCGAACCGCTACGTGCTCCCCCTCGAATCGCTGCGCATGACCGACGTCGCCCGGGTCGGCGGCAAGAACGCGTCGCTGGGCGAGCTGATCAGCCAGCTCGCGGCCGCGGACGTGCGCGTGCCCGGCGGCTTCGCCACCACGGCCGACGCGTTCCGCGAGTTCCTCGCCCACAACCGGCTCGCCGAGCGCATCGACGCGGAGCTCGCGGACGTGGACGTGGAGGACATGCAGGCCCTCGCCGCCGCCGGCACGCGCATCCGCGCTCTCGTGGAGGGGGGCGCGCTGCCCGAGCCGCTCGAAAGCGCGATCCGCGCCGAGTACGGGCGCATCTCCCGCGGCGACGCGAAGGCGAGCTTCGCCGTGCGCTCCTCGGCCACCGCCGAGGACCTGCCGGACGCCTCCTTCGCCGGGCAGCAGGAGACCTACCTCAACATCCGGGGCATCGAGCACGTGCTCGACGCCGTGAGGCGCGTCTTCGCCTCGCTCTACAACGACCGCGCGATCTCCTACCGCGTGCACAAGGGCTTCGCCCATGGCGAGGTGGCCATCTCCGCGGCCGTGCAGCGCATGGTGCGCAGCGACCTGGGCGCGGCCGGCGTCATGTTCACGATGGACACCGAGTCGGGGTTCCGGGAGGTCGTCTTCATCACCGCGAGCTACGGCCTGGGCGAGACCGTCGTGCAGGGCGCGGTCAATCCGGACGAGTTCTACGTCTCGAAGCAGTGCCTCGCGGCGGGCAAGCCCGCGATCCTGCGCCGCGCGCTCGGCGGCAAGGCGATCAAGCTCGTGTTCGACACGCAGGCCCAGGCGGGCAAGTCGGTGAAGGAGGTCGAGGTGGCGCAGAAGGACCGCGACCGCTTCTCGCTCACCGACGCGCAGGTCGCGGAACTCGCCCGCTACGCCGTGGCGATCGAGAAGCACTACGAGCGCCCCATGGACATCGAGTGGGGGCTGGACGGCGAGGACGGCAAGCTCTACATCCTGCAGGCCCGCCCGGAGACGGTGAAGAGCCAGGAGCATCGCCGCGACACGCTCACCCGCTACCGCATCGGCAAGCGCGGCGAGGTGCTCGCCTCGGGCCGCGCGATCGGCTCGAAGATCGGCCAGGGGCGGGTGCGCGTCATCGTGGACGTCTCGGAGATCGCGCGGGTGAAGGAAGGCGACGTGCTCGTGACCGACATGACCGACCCCAACTGGGAGCCGGTCATGAAGCGCGCCTCGGCCATCGTCACCAACCGCGGCGGGCGCACCTGCCACGCGGCCATCATCGCCCGCGAGCTGGGGGTGCCGGCCGTGGTCGGCTGCGAGGACGCCACCGACAAGCTCGAGGACGGCGCCGAGGTCACGGTGTCCTGCGCCGAGGGCGACACGGGCTACATCTACGCCGGGAAGATGGAGTTCGAGGCCAACGAGGTCTCGCTCGAGCGCATGCCCGAGATCCCGGTCAAGATCGCGATGAACGTCGGCAACCCGCAGCTCGCGTTCGACTTCTGCCAGCTCCCCAACGCGGGCGTGGGCCTGGCACGGCTCGAGTTCATCATCTCGAACACCATCGGCGTGCACCCCAAGGCTTGCCTCGAGTTCGACAAGCTGCCCGCCGAGCTCGCGGCCCAGGTCGCGAAGCAGGCGCGCGGCTACGAGAGCCCGAAGCGCTTCTACGTGGAGAAGATCGTCGAGGGGGTGGCGACGATCGCCGCGGCCTTCTGGCCGAAGAAGGTGATCGTGCGCATGTCGGACTTCAAGTCCAACGAGTACCGCAACCTCATCGGCGGCACGCGCTACGAGCCCCAGGAGGAGAACCCGATGCTGGGCTTCCGGGGTGCCTCGCGCTACATCGCCGAGGCGTTCCGGGACTGCTTCGAGCTCGAGTGCGAGGCGATGCGCCAGGTGCGCGACACCATGGGCCTCACCAACGTGGAGCTGATGATCCCGTTCGTGCGCACGGTGGCCGAGGGCGAGAAGGTGCTCGCGATCCTCAGGGAAAACGGCCTCGAGCGCGGGAAGAACGGCCTCAAGGTCGTGATGATGTGCGAGATTCCCTCGAACGCGATCCTCGCCGACGAGTTCCTCAAGCATTTCGACGGGTTCTCGATCGGCTCGAACGACATGACGCAGCTCACCCTCGCGCTCGACCGCGACTCGGGCCTGGTGATGCAGGCCTTCGACGAGCGCGACCCGGCGGTCAAGCGCATGCTGCACCTGGCGATCCAGGCCTGCCGCAGGCAGGGCAAGTACGTGGGCATCTGCGGGCAGGGGCCGAGCGACTACCCGGACCTCGCCGAGTGGCTGATGGCCGAGGGGATCGAGTCGATGTCCCTCAACCCGGACACCGTCGTCGAGACGTGGCTGCACCTGGCGAAGGTCGCCTCGCCCAAGGCCGCGGTGTGATCGCCTGGCGCTGCGCCCCGTTCGCCGAGCTTTCGGCGCGCGAGGTGCACGACGTGCTGCGCGCGCGCGCGCAGGTCTTCGTGGTCGAGCAGGCGTGCGCCTTCCAGGACGTGGACGGCGCGGATCCCGAGTGCTGGCACCTCCTGGGGCGGCGCGGCGGCGAGCTGGTCGCCTACTGCCGGCTGGTGCCGCCGGGCGTGAAGTACGCGCAGCCCTCGATCGGCCGGGTGGTCACGGTGGCGGCGGTGCGGCGCACCGGGGCGGGACGCGCGCTCATGGGCGAGGCGCTCGCGCGCGCGGCGGCGCTGTGGCCGGGGCGCGACCTGCGCATCGGCGCGCAGGCGCACCTCGCGCGCTTCTACGAGGACTTCGGCTTCGCCGTCGCCTCCGAGCCGTACGACGAGGACGGCATCGTGCACGTCGAGATGGTGCGCCCGGCCCCGGCGGGGATGGCGCGCGGCGCGGCGGTCCGGTAGCGGCAACTCACGAGGGAGGATCGGCGATGGGCGGGCAGCTGGCGGGCAGGGCGACGGTGGTGACGGGATCGACGAGCGGCATCGGGCGCGGCATCGCCGAGCGCTTCGCCGCCGAGGGGTCCCACGTGATGCTCAACGGCTTCGGGGAGCCGGCCGACATCGAGCGGCTGCGCGCGGGCCTGGAGCGCGACCACGGCGTGCGCGCGCTCTACCACGGCGCCGACATGGCGAAGCCCGCCGAGATCGCGGCGATGCTCGCCGCCGCCCTCGAGGCGTTCGGCCGCGTCGACATCCTGGTGAACAACGCCGGCATCCAGCACGTGGCGCCCGTGGACGAGTTCCCCCCCGAGAAGTGGGACGCGATCCTCGCGATCAACCTCTCCTCGGCCTTCCACGCCACGCGCGCGGCGCTGCCCGCCATGAAGCAGGCGGGGTGGGGGCGCGTCATCAACATCGCCTCGGCCCACGGCCTCGTCGCCTCGCCGTACAAGAGCGCCTACGTGTCGGCCAAGCACGGCCTCGTCGGGTTCACCAAGACGCTCGCGCTCGAAGTGGCCGAGCTCGGCATCACGTGCAACGCGATCTGCCCGGGCTACGTCTTCACCCCGATCGTCGAGAAGCAGATCGACGACCAGGCGCGGGTGCACGGGGTGGCGCGCGAGAACGTGATCCGCGACGTGATCCTCGCCCCGCAGCCCACCAAGCAGTTCGTGAAGATCGAGGACGTGGCCGCCCTCGCGCTCTACCTCGCCTCCGACGCCGCCGCGCAGGTCAACGGCACGGCGATCTCCATCGACGGCGGCTGGACCGCCCGCTGAGGATGCTGCGCCGGCGCCGCAAGCCGCCGAAGCCGCCGAAGCCGGCGCCGGCACCGAAGCACCGGCGCGCACGGCACGCCACGGCCGGCGGCCATCGGCCCCCGCAGCCCCCGCAGCCCGCGCCGCAGGCGGCGCCGCGCTCGCACCGTCGAGCGCGTCCCGGCGCCGAGGTGCCGCCGGAGCTGATCCTCACGCCGCACCCGCGCGTCGCGGCCGCCCCCGCCCCCGGACCGGCGGGGCAGGACGCGCACACCCCGCCCCATGGACGGCGCCGCCGCGCGGGCGCCCCCGTCGTGCTGGTGACCGGGTTCGAGCCCTTCGGCGGCCAGTCGCGCAATCCGTCGTGGGACGTGTGCGAGCGCCTGCCGCGGCAGATCGCGGGGCTGCGCGTGGAGACGCTGCGCGTGCCGTGCGTCTTCCGGCGCGCGATCGAGGTCGTCACCGGCGCGATCGAGCGGCTGCAGCCGGCGCTCGTCGTGTGCCTGGGCGAGGCGGGAGGCCGCACGCGCGTGAGCGTGGAACGCGTGGCGATCAACGTGGACGACGCGCGCGAGCCGGACAATGCGGGTGCGCGTCCGCGCGACGAGCCGATCGCCCCGGACGGCCCGCCCGCCTGCTTCGCCACGCTGCCGGTGAAGGCGATGGTGGAGGCCGTGCGCGCCGCCGGCATCCCCGCGGAGCTGTCCAACAGCGCCGGCACCTACGTGTGCAACCACCTGATGTACGGCGTGCTGCATTTCCTCGCGGCCGGCGGCAATCCCGCGCGCGCGGGGTTCATCCACCTGCCGTGGTCCGAGGCGCAGGCGATCGACAAGCCCGATGCGGCGTCGATGGCGCTCGAGACGATGGCCCGCGCGATCGAGGTGGCGATCGCCGCCGCCTTGGGCCCGCAGCGCCCCGGTGCGCCCGCCGTCGGGTAAAGTGGGCGGCGGTTTTCCGCCACCCGCCACCGCCATGCAAGACCAGCCCCTGTGGACCCCGCCGCCCGAGCGCGCGGCCGCCTCGCACGTCGCCGAGTTCATCCACCTCGTGAACGCCCGCCACGGGCTGGCCCTCGGCGACTACTGGGACCTGCACCGCTGGTCGCTCGAGCACCTGCAGGACTTCTGGATCGCCGTGTGGGACTACGGCGGCGTGGTGGCCGAGACCCGGGGCGAGCGCGTGCTCGTCGACGGCGACCGGATGCCGGGCGCCCGGTTCTTCCCCGACGCGCGCCTGAACTTCGCCCGCAACCTGATGCGCCGGCGCGACGACGCCGAGGCGATCGTCTTCCGCGGCGAGGATCGCGTGCGCCGGCGGCTCTCCCACCGGGAGCTGCACGACGCCGTCTCGCGCATGCAGCAGGCGCTCGCCGCCGCCGGGGTGGGCGCGGGCGACCGGGTGGCCGCGTTCATGCCGAACATGCCGGAGACCGTGGTCGCGATGCTCGCCACGGCGAGCCTGGGCGCGACCTTCACCTCGTGCTCGCCCGACTTCGGCGTGCAGGGCGTGCTCGACCGCTTCGGGCAGGTCGAGCCGAAGGTGCTCGTCTGCTGCGACGGCTACTGGTACAACGGCAAGGCCATCGACACGCTGCCGCGCATCGCCGAGATCGTGGCGCAGCTGCCGACGGTGTCGAAGGTCGTGGTGGTGCCCTACCTCGCCGACGCGCCCGACGTGGCGGCCGTCGCGCGCGCGGTGCGGCTCGCCGATTTCGTGGCGCCGTTCCCGGCGCGCGAGGTCGCTTTCCGCCCGATGCCGTTCGACCACCCGCTCTACATCCTCTACTCGAGCGGGACGACGGGGGTGCCCAAGTGCATCGTCCACGGCGCCGGCGGCGTGCTGCTGATGCACCTGAAGGAGCACCTGCTCGCCTGCGACGTGAAGGCCGGCGACCGCATGTTCTACTTCACGACCTGCGGCTGGATGATGTGGAACTGGCTCGTCTCGGCGCTCGCCGCGGGGGCCACGCTCCTGCTCTACGACGGCTCGCCCTTCGTCGCGCGCGGCAACGTCCTCTTCGACCTCGCGGCCGAGGAGGGCATGACCCACTTCGGCACCTCGGCCAAGTTCATCGACGCGGCGGCCAAGGCGGGCGTGGACCCGGCGCGCACGCACCGGCTGCCGGCGCTGCGCACGATGCTGTCCACGGGCTCGCCGCTGGCGCCCGAGGGCTTCGACTACGTCTACGCGCACGTGAAGCGCGACCTGTGCCTGTCGTCGATCAGCGGCGGCACCGACCTCGTCGCCTGCTTCGCCGGCGGCTCGCCGATCCTGCCGGTGTGGCGCGGCGAGCTGCAGTGCCCGATGCTCGCGATGCAGGTGGAGGTCTTCGACGACGAGGGCCGGGTGCTGCCGCCGGGCGAGAAGGGCGAGCTCGTGTGCACCGCGCCCTTCCCGACCATGCCGCTGGGGTTCTGGAACGATCCCGACGGCGCGAGATACCGGGCGGCCTACTACGAGCGCTTCCCCGGCGTCTGGCGCCACGGCGACTGGTGCGAGCGCACCGTCCACGGCGGCATGATCATCTACGGGCGCTCGGACGCGGTGCTCAATCCGGGAGGCGTGCGCATCGGCACGGCCGAGATCTACCGCCAGGTGGAGAAGCTCGACGAGGTGGTCGAGTCGATCGTCATCGGCCAGGCGTGGGAGCGCGACGTGCGCGTGGTGCTCTTCGTGCGGCTGCGCGACGGGCTCGTCCTCGACGACGCGCTGGCGCGCAAGATCCGGGACGCGATCCGCGCGAACACCACGCCGCGCCACGTCCCCGCCGTGATCCTGCAGGTGCCCGACATCCCGCGCACGAAGAGCAACAAGATCGTCGAGCTCGCCGTGCGCGCCGTGGTCCACGGCGAGCCGGTGAGAAACGTCGAGGCGCTCGCCAACCCCGAGGCGCTAGAGCACTTCCGCAACCGCCCCGAGCTCGCCTGAAGGCGCCTGAAGGGGACAGACCCCGTTTTCCGCTCCGCGGAAAACGGGGTCTGTCCCCTTCAGCTGTGGCCGTGCGCCTCGAGGCCGAAGTGGTGCTGGTCGGGCGAGGCGATGCGCGACTCGACGAGCCGCCCCAGGAAGTCGGCGTCGTAGACGGAGAGCAGGTGCGGCTGGTGGCGCGGCAGCCAGTAGCGCAGCTGCGTGCGCAGGTCGGGCATCGAGCCCAGCACCGCCCAGTCCTTCTCGTCCCACTGGAAGCGCAGGCCCAGGGCCCAGAAGGCGCGGTTGATGGTGTGGCGGTCGGCGGTCATGGTGCGGGCCTCGGCGGATCGGGAACGGGTCCAGATTAGCCCCCGCGAGGATTAAACGAAAGTAAAATGTCCTAACGATTTCATTAAGCGAACACTTAATTGAAGAACGCCACCCTGCGCCAGCTGCGCGTGTTCGAGAGCGCCGCGCGCCACCTCTCGCTCACGCGCGCGGCCGAGGAGCTGCACCTCACGCCGCCGGCGATCTCGATCCAGATCCGGCTGCTCGAGGGGCACGCGAAGGCCGAGCTCTTCGAGCGCGCGGGGCGCCGCCTCAAGCTCACCCAGGCGGGCACCGAGGTGCTCGCCCACGCGCGCGGGATCCTCGGGCACATCCGCGCCTCGGAGGAGGCGCTCGCGGGGCTGGAGTCCCTCGAGGCCGGCCTGCTCGACGTGGCCGCGATCAACGCCGGCGACTACTTCTTCCCGTGGCTCATCGCCGCCTTCCGCGAGCGCCACCCGGGCGTGCGCGCCCGCCTCACCGTGGGCAACCGCGAGGAGCTCCTCGCCCGGCTCGCCCGCCACGAGATCGACCTGGCGGTCATGAGCCACGCGCCGACCGACCCGGCGTTCGCCGCGCAGCCCTTCGCGCCCCACCCGCACGTGATCGTGGCCGCGCCCGGCCACCCGCTCGCGCGCAAGCGCGGCGTGGCGCTGGAGACGGTGGCGCGCGAGCCGCTCATCACCCGCGAGCCGGGGTCGGCCACGCGCATCGCGATGGACCAGGCCTTCGCCGAGTCCGGCGTCGTGCCGCGCATCGAGATGGAGATCGCGAGCAACGAGACGATCAAGCAGGCGGTGGCGGCCGGCTTCGGGTTAGGATTCCTGTCCGCGCACGCCGTGCAGCAGGAGCTCGCGCTCGGGCGCCTCGTCCTCGTCTCCGTGAAGGGTTTCCCCGTGATGCGCCAGTGGTACGTCGTCCATCGCCGCGACCGGCGCCTGCCGCGCATCGCCGAGGCCTTCGAGCGCTTCGTGGTCGGGGAGGGCGCGCGCGTGATCCGCGAGGCGCAGGAGAGCGTGCGGCGCGGGAGGCGCGGCGCGTGAGCCGGCGCTCGCCCACGTTCTACGCGTGGCTGTCGCTCGCCACCTCGATCGTCACGATCGCGCTCAAGTTCCTCGCCTACCTCCTCACGGGCTCCGTGGGCCTGCTGTCGGACGCGGTCGAGGCGGTGGTGAACATCGTGGCCGCGCTCGTGGCGCTCGGCGTGCTCACCTACGCCGAGGCCGGCCCCGACCGCGAGCACAACTTCGGCCACGAGAAGGCGCAGTACTTCTCGAGCGGCATCGAGGGCGCCCTCATCTTCGTGGCCGCCGGCGGCATCGTCTGGTCGGCCCTGCCGCGGCTGCTGCATCCGCGGCCCATCGAGCAGGTGGGCCTGGGCCTCGCGCTGTCGGTGGCGGCGGCCCTGGCCAACGCGGGCTGCGCCTGGGTGATGCTGCGCGCGGCGCGCGAGCACCGCTCGATCACGCTCGAGGCCGACGCGAGGCACCTCCTCACGGACGTGTGGACCACGGCGGGCGTGTTCGCGGGCGTGGTGCTCGTGCAGTGGACGGGATGGCTGCGCCTCGACCCGCTAGTGGCCCTCGCCGTGGCGGTCCAGATCCTGTGGACCGGCTGGCACCTGCTCGCTCGCTCCTTCGAGGGCCTCATGGACCGCGCGATCCCGGAGCCGGACCAGGCGGCGATCGTCGAGGTGCTCGACCGCCTGCGCCGCGAGGGCGGCGACTACCACGCGCTGCGCACGCGCATGGCCGGCGCCAAGAGCTTCGTCGACGTGCACGTGCTGCTGCCGGGCCGCATGTCGATCCAGGCGGGCCACGACCTCGTGGAGGACCTCGAGAACGAGATCCGCCAGCGCCTGCCCCACGTCGAGGTCCTCACCCACCTCGAGCCCCTCGAGGACCCGAAGAGCTGGGACGATCCGCACAAGCCGCTGGCCGGGACCTAGTCCGCCGCGGCCGCAGGGTGGCGGTCGCCGCCTTTCGAACGCGTCGTCGCGTCGGGGCCCAGTGGGGTCGCCGCTTCCGCTCCGGTCGTCGCATCCGTGGCTTCTCGGCCCGCGTCGGAAACCCGGCGGCATAGAAGCGGGCCGCTCGGGTTTCGCGCGGGCTGCCACGGACGCTGGGCGGCCCCCCGGGCCGCGCCGGTCCGTGCCGAAGCCGCGACTCGCACGGAGCGGAAAGCGGCGACCGCCACCCCGCGCCGAACCCGCGCCCCGCGCCCCCGGTCGAAGCAGCCATGCTGATCGAGTCCACGTCGCAGGGGCTCTACTGCGCCGCCGGCGGCTTCCACGTCGATCCGTGGGCGCCGGTCGATCGCGCCGTGATCACCCACGCGCACTCGGACCACGCGCGTGCGGGCAGCGCGCGCTACCTTTGCGCGGCGCCCGGGATCGCGCCGCTGCGCGCGCGGCTGGGGCCAGGGGCGGCGATCGAGGCGCTCGCGTACGGCGAGCCCATCGCCATGAACGGCGTCAAGGTGTCGCTGCATCCGGCCGGGCACGTGCTCGGCAGCGCGCAGGTGCGCATCGAGCGCGCGGGCGAGGTCTGGGTCGTGTCGGGCGACTACAAGCTCGAGCCCGACCCCACGTGCGCGCCCTTCGAGGCGGTGCGCTGCCACACGTTCGTGACCGAGTCGACCTTCGGGCTGCCGGTCTATCGCTGGCGCCCGGTTCCGGAGACGATCGCGGCGGTGGACGCGTGGTGGCGCGCGAACGCCGGGGCGGGGCGCGCGAGCGTGCTCTTCGCCTACGCCTTCGGCAAGGCGCAGCGCCTCCTCGCCTCGGTGGACGCCGCGATCGGCCCCATCCTCCTGCACGGCGCCGTGGCGAGCCTCGACCGCGTGTATCGCGACGCGGGCGTGCGATTGCCGCCGGCGCGCGCGGCGACCGAGCTGCCGCGAGGGACGAGCGCGGCCGGCGCGCTGGTGCTCGCGCCGCCCTCGGCCCGCGGCACGCCGTGGCTCACGCGCTTCGGCGACTACTCCGACGCCTTCGCCTCGGGCTGGATGGCGATCCGCGGCGCGCGCCGCCGCCGGGCGGTCGACCGCGGCTTCGTGCTCTCGGACCACGCCGACTGGCCGGCGCTCAACGCGGCGGTGCGAGGCCACGGGCGCCGAGCGGGTGCTCGTGACCCACGGGCAGGCCGAGCCCTTCGCGCGCTGGCTCGCCGGGCGCGGGCTCGACGCGGGCATCCTCGCCACCGCGTTCGAGGGCGAGCACGGCGCGGAGGCCGCGATGAGGCGCTTCGCGGCGCTCTTCGACGCCCTCGACGCGAGCACCGGCACGCGCGCGAGAACCGACGCGCTGGCCGCCTATTTCCGCACGGCGCACGCGCGCGACGCCGCGTGGGCGGCGTGGTTCCTCACGGGCCACCGCCCGCGCCAGGCGGTGCCCACGCGCCGCCTGCACGCGTGGGCGGCCGAGGCCGCGGGCATCCCGCCCTGGCTCTTCGCGGAGTGCCTCGATGCCGTGGGCGACCTCGCCGAGACGATCGCCCTGGTGCTCCCGCCGCCCACCGCGGCGAGCGAGCTGCCGTTGCACGCGTGGATCGAGGAGCGGCTGCTGGGGCTGCGCGAGCTTGCGGAGGCGGAGCAGAAGGCGCGGCTCACGGGCTACTGGTCGCAGCTCGAGGGCACGGCGCGCTTCGTCTTCAACAAGCTCATCACCGGCAACTTCCGCGTCGGGGTCTCGGCACTGCTCGTGCGCCGCGCCATCGCCCGCGCCCACGGCCTCGATCCGCGGATCGTCGCGCACCGGCTCGCGGGCGAGTGGACGCCGGGCGAGGCGGCGTGGCGCCGGATCGTGGACGCGGGCGGCGCGGCGACGGCGCCGACGACACCGTACCCGTTCTTCCTCGCCCATCCCCTGCCGGAAGGCCCCGAGCGCCTCGGCGCGCGCGAGGCCTGGCTCGCGGAGTGGAAGTGGGACGGCATCCGCGCGCAGCTCATCCGGCGCCCGGGCGTGACGGCGCTGTGGTCGCGCGGCAACGAGGCGATCGGGGGCCAGTTCCCCGAGCTCCTGGCCGACGCGCAGCGGCTGCCGTGCTGCGTGCTCGACGGCGAGATCCTCGCCTGGAAGGAAGGGCGGGTGATGCCGTTCGCGGCGCTGCAGAAGCGGCTCGGGCGCAGGAACCCGCCGCGCCGGGTGCTCGAGGCCGCCCCCGCCGTCTTCCTCGCCTTCGACCTGCTCGAATCGGGGGGCGAGGACTGGCGAGCGCGTCCCCTCGTCGAGCGCCGGCGGCAATTGAAGCGCGTCCTGCACGCGATCCCCGGCGGCACGCGCTTGCGGCCCACCTCGCTCGTGCACGCCCCGGACTGGCCCACGCTCGCCGCGGCGCGCGCGAGCAGCCGCGAGCGGGGCACCGAGGGGCTGATGCTCAAGCGCGCCGCCTCCGCCTACGGCGTCGGGCGCCCGCGCGGCGACTGGTGGAAGTGGAAGGTCGACCCCTACACGCTCGACGGGGTGCTGATCTCCGCGCAGAAGGGCCACGGCAAGCGCGCGAGCCTCTACACGGACTACACGTTCGGCCTGTGGCGGGACGGGGAGCTCGTGCCCTTCGCGAAGGCGTATTCGGGGCTCACGGACGAGGAGATCGGCGAGGTGGACGCCTTCGTGCGCCGCAACACGCTCGAGCGCTTCGGTCCGGTGCGCACGGTGCGCCCGCAGCTCGTCTTCGAGCTGGGGTTCGAGGCGATCCGGCCCTCGGCGCGCCACAAGTCCGGCATCGCCGTGCGCTTCCCCCGGATGCTGCGCATGCGCCGCGACAAGCGCCCGGAGCAGGCCAACACGGTGGCGGACGCGCGCGAGCTGGCCGGGCTCGCGCAAGAGGCGCTCCGCCCCGATGAACGCCGCCCCGGTTCTCGCGCATAATTCCCGCATGGCCACCGCCGTCCCCCCGTCCAAGCAGGCCGACCGCAAGCTCACGCTGCGGGAGGTGCTCGACTGGCTCGTCGAGGACGGGCTGGTGGCTCGCGACGCCGCGCAGAAGGTGCTGCAGGCCGCCCGGGTGGCCGGCACGGGCACGCGCCACCCCGTGGTCGCGATCGCCGAGGCGCGCCTGCGCTCGGCCCAGCCGCCCCACAAGACCCTGACCGCGGAGGCGTTGAGCGAGTGGCTCGCCGGGCGCGTGAAGATGCCCTTCTACCGCATCGACCCGCTCAAGATCGACCTGAAGGCGGTCACGCAGGTGATGTCCTCGGAGTACGCACAGCGCCGCGGCATCCTGCCCGTCGAGGTGACCGGCCGGGAGCTCACCATCGCCACCGCGCGAGCCGTTCGTCCGCGAGTGGGAGGCACGAGCTCGCCCAGATGCTCAAGCCTCGAGGTGCGGCGCGTGATCGCCAACCCCGCCGACATCGAGCGCTACCAGGTCGAGTTCTTCAACCTCGCCAAGTCGATGAAGCGCGCGCAACAAGCGCGCCCCCGGCCTCGAGCGGCCTGCCGAACTTCGAGCAGCTGGTCGAGCTGGGCAGCGGCAACAAGCAGCTCGACGCCAACGACCAGCACATGGTCCAGGTCGTCGACTGGCTGTGGCAGTACGCCTTCGACCAGCGCGCGAGCGACATCCACCTCGAGCCGCGGCGCGACGTCGGCATCGTGCGCTTCCGCATCGACGGCGTGCTGCACCAGGTCTACCAGATGCCCGCCGCGGTGCTGCAGCGCGATGACCAGCCGCGCATCAAGATCCTCGGGCGCATGGACGTGGTCGAAAAGCGCCGGCCCGCAGGACGGCCGCATCAAGACGCGCACGCCCGACGGACGAGGAGATCGAGCTGCGGCTCTCGACGCTGCCGACCGCGTTCGGCGAGAAGCTGGTGATGCGCATCTTCGACCCCGAGGTGCTGATGCGCGACTTCAAGGACCTCGGCTTCACGCAGCGAGGACCACGAGCGCTGGCAGCGAGCTGACCGACCGGCCCGACGGCATCGTCCTGGTCACCGGCCCGACCGGCTCGGGCAAGACGACGACGCTCTACTCGACGCTCAAGCAGCTCGCGACCGCCGAGGTCAACGTCTGCACGATCGAGGACCCGATCGAGATGATCGAGCCGCGCGTTCAACCAGATGCAGGTGCAGCCGGCGATCGAGCTCGGCTTCGCCGACGGCGCTGCGCGCGCTGATGCGCCAGGACCCGGACATCATCATGGTGGGCGAGATCCGCGACCTCGCAGACCGCCGAGATGGCGATGCAGGCGGCGCTCACCGGCCACCTCGTGCTCTCGCACGCTGCACACCAACGACGCGCCGACGGCGATCACGCGGCTGCTCGACCTCGGCGTCGCCCGCCTACCTGCTCAACTCCACGCTGCTCGGCGTGATGGCGCAGCGGCTGCGTGCGCACGCTGTGCCCGCACTGCAAGCAGAAGGTGGCGTTCCAGCGCGAGGAGGAGCACAAGGTGTGGGCGGCGCTGTGCGCGCCGTTCAAGGCGCCGCCGCCGGAGTTCGTCTACCGGCCCGTGGGCTGCCTCGAGTGCCGCAACACCGGCTACCGCGGCCGGGTGGGCATCTACGAGATCATGCAGGTGCTGCGGGAGACCAAGCCCTTCATCAGCGAGCGCACGGATCTCGCCGCCCTCGCGCAGGCGGCCTACCGCACCGGCATGCGGCCGCTGCGCGTGTCGGGCGCGACCAAGATCGCGCAGGGCGTCACCACCTTCGAGGAAGTCCTCAAGACCGCCCCGCTGCCCTGACGTGCCCGCCCGCCCGACCGCCGCGCCCCGCCCGGGGGCCGACCGCCCGATCCGCGCCCCTCGCCGGTGCTGAAGACCGTCGCCAGGGCGCTTGCCGTGCTGCTCGCCGCCGCGCTGGTCGTGGGGGCCGTCGCCTGGGCGTACCTCGAGCGCTCGCTGCCCCGGCTCGAGGGCACCGTGCGGGTCCCGGGGCTCGCGCAGCCGGTGGACGTCGTGCGCGACGCCGAGGGCGTGCCGCACCTCTACGCGAAGAGCGCGCGCGACGGCTGGTTCGCCATGGGCTACGTGCACGCGCAGGACCGGCTCTGGCAGATGGAGTTCCAGCGCCGCATCGGGCAGGGGCGGCTCGCGGAGATCATGGGCGAGCGCGCCTTCGACATCGACCGGCTGATGCGCACGCTCGGCATCGCGCGGCTGGCAGGGCGCATCGTCGCCCGGCTCGATCCCGCCACCCGCGCGAACGCCGAGGCCTACGCCGCGGGCGTGAACGCCTATCTCGCGAGCGGCCCGGTGCTGCCCGTCGAGTTCCACGTGTTCGGCATCGCGCCCGAGCGCTGGAAGCCGGCGGACACGATGGCGTGGCTGCTCGTGATGGCGTGGGACCTGTCGGGCAACTGGCGCATGGAGCTCGCCCGCATGCGCTTCGGCGCGAAGCTGGGGCCGAAGCGCGCCGCCGAGTTCCTGCCGCCGTATCCGGGCGACCGGCCGCCGCCGCTGCCGGACTTCCGCAGGCTCTACGCCGCCGCGGACGCGCTCGCCGAGCCGCTGCTCGCCGCGCACCCGCCGGGCGAGTCGATCGGCTCGAACAGCTGGGTGGTGTCCGGGGCCCGCAGCGCCAGCGGCAAGCCGCTGCTCGCCAACGACCCGCACCTCGGGCTGCAGGCGCCCTCGCTCTGGTACCTCGTGCACGTCTCCACGCCCGCCGGCAACCTGGTGGGCGCGACGCTGCCCGGCGTGCCCTTCGTGGTCCTCGGGCGCAACGACCACCTCGCGTGGACCATGACCACCACGAACAGCGACACCCAGGACCTGTACGTGGAGCGCGTGGCCCCGGGCGATCCCTCGCGCTACGCCACGCCGAAAGGCACCGCCCCCTTCGAGGTGCGCGACGAGGTGATCCGCGTCGGGCACGAGGCGCGGCACGTGCGCATCCGCGCCACGCGCCACGGCCCCGTGATCTCGGACGCGGTGCCGCTCGCCGGGCGCGCGACGCCGCCGGGCTACGTCCTCGCGCTGTCGTGGGCCGCGCTCACCGAGGACAACGCCGTGCTGCGCGCGGGCTTCGCGCTCGACGCCGCGCGCGATCCCGCGGGCCTGCTCGCGGCGATGCGCGACTTCACCGCGCCCCACCAGAACGTCGTGTACGCGGACACCGCCGGCCACATCGGGTTCGTGGCCGCCGCGCGCGTGCCGATCCGCCGCCCCGACAACGAGGCGATGGGCCGCGAGCCCGTGCCGGGATGGGACGCGAAGTACGACTGGCAGGGCTTCCTCGCCTTCGACCAGATGCCGATGTCGCTCGACCCGGCCTCGGGACGCATCGTCACGGCGAACCACAAGGTCACCCCGCCCGGCTACCGGCCGTTCCTCACCACCGACTGGTATCCGCCGTACCGCGCCAGGCGCATCGAGGCGCTGCTCGAGGCGCAGCCGAAGCACACCGTCGACTCCTTCGCGGCGATCCAGCACGACACGCTCTCGTACCTCGCCACGCGCGTGCTGCCGGTGGCGCGGGCCGCGCATCCCGCCACGCAGGAGGGGCGCCGCGTGCAGGCGCTGCTCGCGGGATGGCACGGTGCGGCCGACCGCGACCTGGCCGCGCCGCTCGCCTTCGCCGGCTGGTACCGGGAGCTCACGCGCCTGGTCTACGCGGACGAGCTGGGGGACCTCTTCGCCGGCGCGTGGGACCAGCGCGCCACCTTCATGATCGCGGTCCTCGACGGCGACCACGGCGAGCAGCGCTGGTGCGACGACGTGCGCACGCCGGAAGTCGAGACCTGCGCCGCGCTCGCGGGCAAGGCCTTCGACCTCGCCGCCGTGGACCTCGAGCGCCGATACGGCAAGCCTTCGGGCTGGCGCTGGGGGCGCGCGCACTACGCGGCCGGCGACCACCGGCCCTTCGGCTTCGTGCGCTGGCTGGCCCCCTTCTTCGACGTCGATCCGCCCACGCCCGGGGACAGCTACAGCGTCGACGTGGGCCACTTCTTCATCGGCGATGCGCTGCGCCCCTACGCCAACCGCCACGCGCCCAGCCTGCGCGCGATCTACGACCTCGCCGATCTCGACCGCTCGCGCTTCATCCAGTCCACGGGACAGTCGGGCAACGTGCTCTCGCCGTGGTACGCGAGCTTCGCCGCGCGCTGGGCAGACGGGGGCTACATCACGATCCCCACGCGCCGCGCCGCGCTTCGCGACGCGCGCACGCTCACGCTCGTGCCGGGGGCCCAGGCGGCGGGTCCGGGGGGTCCTCCCCCAGCAGCGCCTTCGTGAGCGACGACTCGCGCGCGTAGAAGCCCTCGGTATGGAAGGTCTCGGGCAGCCGGTAGAGCTCGTAGTCGAGGTGGTGGCAGACCTCGTGCAGGACCGTGCGCAGGAAGGTGCGGAACCTCACCACCTGCACCCGCCGGGCGGTGCGCATCCACACCGTGATGCGCGCGACCCCGCCGGTCACCTCGTCGGGCTCGTAGAGGCCCTGCAGCTCGCCGCCGGCGTTGGCCGGGCGCCGCTCGAGCACGCGCACGCGCACGGGCGGTATGGCGAGCGCGGCGTTGAGCCCGTCGACCAGCGCCTGGCACGCGCGCTCGACGGGCGCGCGCGCCGCCGCCTCGAGCGCGGGGCCGATCGCCCGGGCGAGGGGGGCGAGGCGCTCGATGCCGGGCACCTCGACGCGCCGGATCGCGTCGCTGCTGCGGTACGTGCGCCGGTCCTCGGGCGAGAGCCGCTCGTAGTAGGCGAAGCGCATCGCCGCGCTCAGCGCCCCCACTTGCGCAGCAGCCGCTCGCGCTGGGCGAGGACGCGCTCGCGGTCGAGGTTGGCGCCGGCGCCCGCGCCGGAGCCGCCCGCCGCCGCCCGGTAGAGCGCCGTGGCGCTGCCGGTGAAGGCAAAGGCGTCGCGCTCCGAAAGGCGCAGCCAGAAGTCCCAGTCCTCGAACATCGCGAACGACTCGTCGAAGCGGCACCCGGCGTCGACGAAGGCGCGGTGGAAGAGCACGGCGTGGATCGCGAGGTAGTTCGACCGCAGGAGCGCCGCGCGACTGAACGGGCCGCCGCCGAAGATGCGCTGCAGGCGGCCGGCCGCGTCGAGGAGCCGCGTCTGGCTGTACGACGCGCGCGTCCCGTCCCGGCGTGCCGCTTCGAGCAGCCGTTGCACGTGTTCCGGCGCGATCTCGTCGTCCTCGTCGAGGAAGGCGAGCCACTCGCCGCGCGCGGCCTCGAGCCCGGCGTTGGCCGCGCGGGGCCGGTCGCGCGCGATGCCGCCGACCACGTGCACCGGCACGCCGCGGTGCTCGGCCATCGCGATGCCGCGCGCGGCCGCATCCACCACCACCGCCTCGATGGGCCGGTGCGATTGCGCCGCGATGCAGTCGAGCGCGCGCGACAAGGTCGGCCGGCCCATGGTGCGCACGATGACGCTCACGGGCGGCGCGCCCGCGCGGGGATCGGCGCTCATGGCGCGCGCAACGCGGGAAGGACGTCGCGCGCGATGCACTCGAGCGACGCGTGCACGACCTCGGTCGGCACGGCCCCGGCGCCGATCGCGCAGAGCAGGTGCGTCACCCCGGCACGCTCGAGCTTGCGGATGCGCGCGATGCACTCGCCCGGGTCGCCCACGATCGTCATCCCGGCGGCGGCGAGAAGCCCCGGGCGCGGCCCGAGGCTCGCGAGCCGACGGAAGCGGCCGAGGTGGTGGAAGTGCTCGTACGAGGGATAGAGCGACTGCAGCACGGGCGCGGTCACGCGCAGCAGCTCGCCGTAGAACCACGACGTCGCGGGCGCGGCCAGCTCGCGCGCGCGGCGGGCGTCGGGCAGGCAGAGCATGCCGACGGTCATCCCGACGCGGGGCGGCTGCGGATGCCGCCAGGCGGCGAGGTAGCGGCGGATGTCGGCGCGCACCATCGCCCACGGCTTGAAGGGGCCGGCGAGCACGCCCAGCCCCTCGCGCGCGGCCCACTCGAAGGTGCCGGGGCTCACGGCGGCGGTCCAGAGCGGCGGGTGCGGGCGCTGCACGACGCGCGGGACGATCGCGACCCCGTCGAGCCGGTAGTGCGCGCCCGCGAAGCGCACGGGCGCCTCGCCGAAGCTCGCGCGCAGGATCGCGAGCGACTCGTCCACGCGCGCGCGGCTTTCCTCCATGCGCACGCCGAACGCCTCGTATTCCGCGGGCGAGAATCCGCGCCCGATGCCGACCTCGAGGCGCCCGCCCGTCAGCACGTCGAGGGTCGCGACGCGCTCGGCCACGTGCACGGGATGGTGGTAGGGCAGGGGGATCACGGCGAGGCCGAGGCGCAGGCGCCGCGTGCGCGCGGCCGCGGCCGCGAGCACCAGCTCCGGCTTCGAGGAGCGGGAATAGGCGGGCATGAAGTGGTGCTCGACCAGCCATGCGCCGTCGAAGCCCAGCGCGTCGGCCGCGGCGATTTCCGCGAGCGTGTGCTCGAACACCTGCGCCTGCGTACGCGCGAGGCGCGGCGGCATCGCGAGCTCGTGGAAGAGGTCGAAGCGCACGGGGGTCGGGCTGCGGCGTGGGGCTGGCGGAAGCGGTATATTGCCAGTGAAATCCGCCTTCTTCCCCCGATGAGCCACGCGCCCGGCCTGCTGCACCGCCTGAACGACGCGAGCACTCCCTACGTCGACCCCCTCGCCGAGCTGCGCTGGGAGCATGTCGCTACGGACGCCTGGTGGCTGCCGCCGGAGGCGCTGTCGCTGGCCGGCGTGCCGGCGTTCGAGGCGCTGGCGCTGCCCGCGCGCCGGCGCCTGTCGCACTACGAGTTCGCGCTCGTGCTCGAGACCGGCCTCTGGCTCGAAAGCCTCTTCATCGAGCGCTTCGGCCGGGCGGCCGGGGCGTGCGGGGACCCGGCGCTGCGCGCGCGCTACCTGCACGAGGTGCGCGAGGAGGCGGGCCACAGCCTGATGTTCCTCGAGCTGCTCGCGCGCAGCGGGGTGCGCATCCCGCCCGCGGCGCTGCCCCGATCGGCCTTCGCGACGCACGCCGGGCGCCTGCTGCCCTTCTCCGGCGCGCTCTTCTGGACCCTCACCGTGATCGGCGAGGAGCTGGGCGACCGGCTCACGCAGACGGTGCCGCGCGGCGTCGAGCAGTCGACGGTGAGCGCGGTCGTCTACCACATGGCGCGCATCCACGTGCGCGACGAGGCGCGGCATGTCGCGCACACGCGATCCGAGTGCGCCAGGGCCACGCGGCAGATGCCCGCCTGGCGCCGGCGCCTGCTCTCGCCGCTCGTGCAGGCCGCCCTCGACGGGTTCGCGCGCCGCATGTACTACCCGCCCGCCGCGCTCTACGAGGCGGCGGGACTGCCGCGGGGGACCGACTGGCGCGCGCTCGCGCTCGCCAGCGCGCCGCGGCGCGCGCTCGTCGCCCGGGCGGTGCGCCCGACGCTCGAGTTCCTGCGCGCCGAGGGCTGGTCCCTGCGTCCCGGCGCGCAAGGCGCCGCGCGCGCCGTTTCCCGCAGGTGACCCTCTACTACGCCGACACGTTCGCGCTGCCGCTTCCGCCCGGGCACCGGTTCCCCATGGGCAAGTACCTGCGCCTGCGCGATGCGCTGCTCGCATCGGGCGACTTCGAGGCCGCGGACCTCGTCGTGCCGCCCGCCGCGACCGACGCCGAGATCGCGCGCGTGCATTGTCCCCGG
The DNA here is from genome assembly GCA_963741815.1 of uncultured beta proteobacterium. Lineage (GTDB taxonomy): Bacteria > Pseudomonadota > Gammaproteobacteria > Burkholderiales > Usitatibacteraceae > Usitatibacter. The sequence continues at coordinate 38,418 of CAVUJI010000001.1, read as the reverse complement.
TACCTGGAGCGCGTCGCGACGGGCACGCTCAGCGCCGCGGAGCAGCGCGCGATCGGCCTGCCGTGGTCGCCCGCGCTCGTGGAGCGCTCGCGCCGCTCGGGCGGGGCGACGCTCGCCGCCGCCCGCGCGGCGCTCTCGCGCGGGTGGTCGGCGAACCTGGCCGGCGGCACGCATCACGCGTTCCGCGACCGGGGCGAGGGCTTCTGCGTGCTGAACGACGTGGCGATCGCGGCGCGGGCCCTGCAGGCCGAGGCGGGGATCGCCCGCATGGTCGTGGTGGACTGCGACGTGCACCAGGGCAACGGCACCGCGGCGATCTTCGCGGGCGACGGCGCGGTCTTCACGTTCTCGCTCCACGCGGCGCGCAACTTCCCGTTCGTGAAGGAGGCGAGCGACCTCGACATCGCGCTCGCCGACGGCACCGGCGACGACGAGTACCTGTGGCACCTCGAGCGCGGCCTCGACGAGGCGCTCGAGCGCTCGCGCCCGCAGCTCGCCTTCTACCTCGCGGGCGCCGATCCGTACGAGGGCGATCGCCTGGGCCGCCTCAAGCTCACCCGGCGCGGGCTCGCCCGGCGCGACGAGCACGTGCTGGCGACCCTCGCCGCACGCGGCATCCCTGTCGCCATCACGATGGCCGGCGGCTATGCCCACGACATCGCCGACAGCGTGGCCATCCACGCCGAGACGCTGCGCATCGCCCGTGAAAAAGGCGACGGCGCCGCTCTTTCGCGCCAGGAGGGAAAGCGTCCGTCGGCAAGCTGAAGGCGCGACGCGAGTTACAGCTGTAGCCTTCGCCCGGGCGGATGCGCGGTGCCGGAACGTTCCAATGCTCGAGGGTGGACGCTATACTCCCGGCACATCCTTCCGCGACCGAAGAGCGACAACAAGGCCTCGGGGCAGAAGGACAACAACAAAGTTTCCGACAACAGCTACAACCAGGGGGACGCTTGACCACGCAGCCGAAGGGACCCTGTGCGTCCGCTACGGAGTCCCGTCCGCGCCGCGCAGGGGGCGTCGATGGGTCGCCGGACCCGCGCTCGATCCCGCCCTCGCGATCCCCCGTGTATCGCCTCGAGCGCGTGGCCAGCCGCCGGCAGACCGCGACGTTCGTCGGAATGCAGGCGGCCTTCCTCGCCGTGCTCCTCTTCCTCTCGGCGAAGGTCATCGCCGTCTTCCTCGCGCCGCTCGTGGGCGAGACGACGATCGGGGTCGTGATCGCCGTCTACTCGGCGTTCGCGGTCTTCTGGCAGCTCACCTACGTCTACCGCACGCTCGCGATGAGGCGCGCGGTGCTCCTCGACGGTCGGGTTCCACACGGCCTGCGAATCGCCATGGCGACGACGATCGTCCCGAGCCGCGAGTTCGAGCTGCTGCGAGGCAAGCTGGAGGGAATGCTGCGCGTCGACGCGTGCGGCAACGCGCTCGACCTCTGGGTGCTCGACGAGGAAGACGACCCGCGCGTGCGCGCGATGATCGACGAGTGCAACCGGCGGCAGCGCCCGCATGGCGCGCGCATCCGCCATTTCACCCGCAAGGGAATCGAGCGCTACAACGAGTCGCCGTCGGGCCGGCGGTTCAAGCGTTTCCAGGCCCGCCAGAAGGGCGGCAACATCAACGCCTGGCTCGATTCCACCCGCGGGGAACGATACGACCTGATCACGTTCCTGGACCTCGATCATGTCCCTGTGCCTGCCTTCTACCGCAAGGTCCTGCCGTATTTCCGCGACGGGGACGTGGCGTTCGTCCAGGGCCCCGAGTCGTTCCGCAACCGTGACGAGAACTTCGTCACCCGCGCCGCGAGCCTCGAGCGCGACACGTTCTTCGGCCTGATCCACCGCAGCTACTTCGGGCTCGGGATGCCCGTCATCGTCGGCTCGCACACCACGTTCCGCGCCGCGACCTTCGGCGCGCTCGACGGCTTCTACCCGGTGCACCTCACCGAGGACTACCTGATCATGCTGCGGCTGCGCGCGGCCCGCGAACGCGCGATCTTCGTCGACGACATCCTCGCGGTCGGCGAGCTGCCGTCCACCTGGGCCGCCTACCTCGGCCAGCAGCAGCGCTGGGCCTCGGGCGGCATGGACCTCCTGCTGCGGTATTTCCCGCGCCTCTGGCGCAGCTATTCCGGCAAGGAGCGGCTCTTCGGGTTCGTCCTCCTCAACTATTACGCCTGGGGAAGCTTCTTCATGCTCTCCAAGGCGGTCCTCTTCTCGCTGCTGCTGGGCGGGCTCACGATCCGGCTCGAGGGCGGGCTCATCGCCGCGGTCGGGGTCTTCACGCTCGTCGCGATGATCGGCAACCACCTGTGGGAGCGGCAGTTCTTCATCGAGCGCCACCGGCGCAGCTTCCTCGTCGAGAACGCCGTGATGAACAACTTCCTGGGCGGGCTCTACTTCCTTTCGCTGCTCAAGGCCATCGCCGCTCCCAACACGCCGTTCAACGTGACGGCCAAGAGCGGCGCGTCCGGGCGATCGGCCGGCCGCCTCGTCTCGTATCCCGTCATGGCCGCCGTCACCCTCGGACTCGAGCTCACGGCGCTCGTCGTCGCCTGGGGCTGGGTGTTCCGCACCCACGCGAGCGCGGGCCACTACGACATCGTCGCGATTCCGCTGGTCATCTCGGCGGCCGCGAACCTCGCGATCCTGGTCGCGTACAGACAACTCGAATGCGCCCGCAGGCCCCCGCGCCTGCGCCTCGTGCACACCGACAGGGGCGAGCCGGCCATGGCCGAGCCGCCAGCCGTGGATCTGGAACTGAGGAGGAGGGTCTCATGAAACGATTCGTCCGAGTGCTTCTCTCGATGGCCGCGGTCGCGGCACCGGTCGTCGCGGCCCACGCGGCAACGATCACCGTCGCGCCCGGGGAGGTCGTGGTCAACGCCGGCAACGGCCTGTGCTCGCTTCGCGAGGCGATCGCGAACGCGGAGACGGACACCGACACGTCGGGCGGGGACTGCGTCGCGGGTTCGGGCACCGACACGATCTCGCTCGCCTCCGGCTCCACGTACACCCTGCCCGACGCGGCGATCTCGGACCCCGACTACTTCGACAGCGGCCTGCCCGCGATCAACTCGGCGATCGTCATCGCCGGCAACGCAGCGATCATCGAGCGGGATCCGTCGCTGTTTCCCGGCTTCGGCTGCACTCCACCCGCGTTCCGGATCGCCTACGTCGGCCCGACCGGGGACCTCACCATCGACAACGCGACGCTGCAGCACGGCTGCGGCTGGAGCGGCGGCGCCCTGTTCAACCGCGGGACCCTGGCGCTGACCGCGTCCACCGTGAGGAACAACCGCGCCAACGCCTCGGCCGGCGCCATCCAGAACGACGGGACCCTGAGCATCGTCCGGAGTACGATCGACGGCAACGACACCTACGGGGGGGCCGGCGGAGCCATCGTCAACACGGGCACTTTGAATGTGGTCCAGTCCACCATCTCGGGGAACCAGACCGCCGGCGCGGGCGGTGGCATCGACAACACGAAGGGGGCCGCGCAGGTCGCCAACAGCACGCTCAGCGGCAACGCGTCGAGAGGCAATGGCGGCGGGCTCTTCAACGTCGGGACCGCGGTGACCTTCACCAATGCCACGGTCGCCGACAACCATGGAACGAGCATCGCCGCGGGCCCGACGCCCGGAAGCGGGCTCTACAGCTACAGCACGGTGACGCTCGCGAATACGCTCCTCGCGCTCCAGCTCGGCGGATCGAACTGCGCGGGCGTTTCGAGCGGCACCACCAGCCTTGCCGACGACGCTTCCTGCCCCGGCACGACGGTCACCGCCACGCCGATGATCGGCGCGCTCGCCGCCAACGGAGGGCCGACGCTCACGCACGCGCTCCTCGCCGGCAGCCCCGCGCTCGACACCGCCGACAACACGACCTGCGCCGCGGCGCCCGTGAACGGCGTCGACCAGCGCGGGATCACCCGTCCCCAGTTCGGCGCCACGGCGAACAACTGCGACGTCGGCGCCTACGAGGCCGTGACGGCGACCCTCTCGTTCGCCGGCAACGTCAGCGCCGCCGAGGGAACCGGAGGGACGACGACCTTCACCTTCACCATCAGCCGCGGCAGCGCGACCTCGGGGATCGCGACCGTCCAGGTGGACACCGCCGACGGCACGGCGAGCGCCGGGAGCGACTACACCGCCATCGTCGGCCAGACGGTGACCATTCCCGACGGCGCGAGCTCCGCGACGGTCAGCGTGACCGTGAACGCGGACGCCGTGGCCGAGCCCGACGAGACCTTCACCGTGAACCTCTCGAATCCCACCAATGCGGCGATCACCGGCGGCTCCGCGACCGGCACCATCGTGAACGACGACGTTCCCGGCGCGATCGTGAGCCCCACCTCGGGCCTCGCGACGACCGAGGCGGGAGGCACGGCCACGTTCACCGTCGTGCTGGGCTCGCAGCCGGCCGCGGACGTGACGATCGGCGTGACATCGAGCGACGCGACCGAGGGGACCGCCGCGCCGGCGAGCCTCACGTTCACGAGCGCCAACTGGAACGTGGCGCAGACGGTGACGGTGACCGGCGTCGACGACATCCTGGCGGACGGGAACCAGGCGTACACCATCGTCACCTCGGCGGCCACGTCGGCGGACGCGAGCTACAACGGGCTCGCCGTGGCGGACGTGGGGGTGACGAACGTCGACGACGAGACCTCGGCTTCGGACGGCGACGGCGACGGCGTTCCCGATGCGATCGAGAACGCGGGGCCGAACGGCGGCGACGGCAACGGTGACGCCATTCCCGACGCGACGCAGCCGGACGTGACGACGCTGCCGAGGGCGGGCGGGGGAGGGTACCTGACGGTCGTCTCGACCTGCGAGCTGCGGAGCGTCGCGGCCGTCTCGCCGACCACCCTGCCGCCGTCGGGCGAGGTCTTCCCGTTCGGCCTGGTGGGCTTCCGCCTGCCCTGCTCCGCGGCCGACATGACCGTCCTCTACCACGGCGCGGCGTCGTGGGATCCGGGCATCGGGTACTGGAAGTACGGCCCGCGCACGCCGGGAGACGTGGGGACGACCGCGTGGTACCAGCTTCCCGGGGTGACGTTCGACACGACGACGGTGGGCGCGGCGACGGTCGCGCGGGCGCGGTTCGCGCTCGCCGACGGCACGCTCGGCGACGACACCGCCGTGGACGGCGAGATCGTCGACCAGGGCGGCCCGGGCGGCTCTCCCACGCCGGTTCCGACGCTGTCGCAATGGGTGCTCGGCCTGCTGGCACTGCTGCTGCTCGGCGCCGGCATGCGCCGCGCGCGCGCTCGCACCAGCGGATAGGGCGCCGCCGTGGGACGCTTCGCGGCGACGTTCCTCGCGATCCTCGTGGGGGCCTTCGCCGCGGAGCTCACCCCGCCCGTGCAGCGGGTCGTCGTCGAGCCGTGGACGGCCGCCGTCGCGCACGCGGCCGGCGCGACCATGCGCTGGCTCGATCCGGGGGTGACGGTGGCCGGCGCCACGATCATGAACCGCGCCACCGGGTTCGCCATCCAGGTCCTCGCCGGCTGCAACGGCATCGAGGCGGCCATCGTCCTCGTCGCCGCGATGCTCGCGTTTCCCGCCCCGTGGAAGCGGCGGCTCGCGGGGATCGCCATCGGCATCGTCGCGATCCAGGCGCTCAACATGGTGCGCATCGCGAGCCTCTACTACCTGGGCGAATGGAGCCCCGCCGCGTTCGAGTGGGCGCACCTCTACGCCTGGCAGGCGCTCATCATGCTCGACGCGCTGGTGGTCTTCCTGCTCTGGATGCGCAGCCTGCCGCGGCCCGGCGCCGAGGCGCCTGCTTGACCCTCGAAGCTTCCCGCCGCGGGATCTTCCTCTTCGCCGCCCGGGTGCTCGTTCTCGGCGTCGTGCTGTTCGCCGCCTGGTACGCGCTCGCGCGCCCCGTGTCGCTCGCGAGCGGCTGGCTCGCCGCGCGCGCGCTCGCCGCGGCCGCGCCCGTCGACGAGGTGCGCGTCCTTTACGCCGGGCGCCGGCTCACCTTCCGCGCCTGGCCCGACGACGCCACCCGCAGGCGCGACCGGGTCCCGGCGCAGGCCGTCGTGGAGGTGCCCGAGGATGCGCTGCAGTACGCCTACGGCATCCCGTTCTTCCTGGCGTTGCTCCTCGCCACCCGGCCGTCGCGCTGGGGATGGAAGGCGCTGGGCGGGTCCGCGGTCATGACCGGCGTCGCGGGGTTCGGCCTCTTCTGCGAGGCCTACCTCGATCTCTCGGTCGCCCGCAACCCGTGGAGCCAGCCCTTCTTCGACCTGCCGCGGGCGGCCCTCGAAGCGGCGGCTCTGGGCTACCAGCTCGCCTCGCTGGTGCTGCCGACGGTCGTGGCCGCCGTCCTCTGGGCAGCGTTCGATCCCGCGAGCCTGCGCGCGCTGCGCAGGGGCTAGCGGGCCGGCCGCGCTCGTCGCCGCCGTGCCCGCGATCAGCGGCGGATGTCGCCGAAGTGGGGGACGAAGGCGCCGCGGCGGCGGTCCTCGACGAAGTGCTCGAGCGTGCGGCGCACCATCGTGAACGCGAGCTCGCGCCAGGGGATCTCGTCCTCGGCCACGAGCTTCACCTCGAGGCTCTCGATGCCGGGCGAGACCTCGGCGTCGAGCAGCCGCGCGCGGAACATCATGTGCACCTGGCTGATGTGCGGCACCGAGTAGACGGTGTAGAGGTCCTCGATCTCGACGCGCGCGTTGGCCTCCTCGAGCGCCTCGCGCGCCGCGCCTTCCGCGGCCGATTCCTCGTTCTCCATGAACCCGGCGGGCAGCGTCCACAGGCCGTGCCGCGGCTCGATCGCGCGGCGGCAGATGAGGATGCGCTCGCCGTAGACCGGCACGCAGCCCACGACCACCTTCGGGTTCTCGTACTGGATGGCGCCGCACGCGTCGCACACCGCGCGGTGCAGGGAGTCGCCCGCGGGGACGCGATGGGTGACCGGGGAGCCGCAGGAATTGCAGAACTTGATCAAGGACTTGCCGGGGATCGACATGCGCCGTGCGGACGCGTGGAAGGCGTGCGGATATGCTAGCATAACTGCCTGAAAAAGCTCGGATTTTGCACCTTGGCTCCCATCGCTTCCCGCCTCGCGGCGCTCGCCTGCGCGCTGCCCCTCGCGGCACTGGCCGCGTTCTCCATGCCCCAGCAGGGCGCCGTCCCGGCCGCCGCCCCCCTCGCCGCCAGCCTGCGCGACGAGGCGCTCGCCCCCGCCCTGCGCATCGACCTGCCGGCGCTCCCCAAGCAGGCCGCCGCGGCCGACTCCCCTCCCGGCGCGCCGCTGCGCGTGGGGACGGTGCGCGCGTTGCCCAAGGCGCTCGCCGTGGGCGCGTGGACCGCGGTCCCCGGCGGCTACGTGACGAGGATCGCCGCGACCTCGGAAGGCGCCGGCGGCATCCGCGCGCGCCTCGACCTCGGCACCGTGCCGGGGCCGATGCAGGTGCGCGTGCGCGGCGGCGACGCTCGCGTGGAGGAGATGGCGCTCGATCCGTGGCGCGGCAACGTCGCCTGGACCCCGTGGACCGCGGGCCCGACGCAGGCCATCGAGATCTACACGCCGGTGCTGCCCGGCAACGCCGCGGCGGTATCGGTGGGCGCGGTGGTGGACATGGACCGCGGACCCTTCGAGACGAAGGCGAGCGCCGGTGCCTGCACGCTCGAGTCGATGTGCGCCCCCGACGACCCCGCGCTTCCCGCCGGCATGGCGCAGGCGATCGCCGCCGCGAGCAGGGCCAGCGTGCGCGTGAACTTCATCGACGGCGGATCGTCGTTCCTCTGCACGGCCACGCTGGTGAACACCGACCGGTTCCCCGCCCCGTACCTCCTCACCGCGAACCACTGCATCCACGACGCCGACGCGGCCACGACGCTCACCACCGTCTGGTTCTCCGAGTCGGCGATGATGTGTCCCGACCAGGCCGGGAACGTGCCCTTCTCCCGGCAGGTGGCCGGCGGCGCCGACCTCGTGTTCACGAACCACAACGTCGACTCGAGCCTGCTGCTGATGAACGCCGCGGCGCCGGACGGGGCGGTCTACGCGGCGCTCGACGCGTCGCGGCTCGTCCCGGGCGAGGCGATCGTGAGCGTGAGCCATCCCAAGGGCGACACCTCGCGCTACGCCGTGGGCACGTTCGACGCGCTCCTTCGCATCGACGGCTATCCCCAGGACCACTACGGCGTGCGCTTCTCGCGCGGCATCATCGAGGCCGGATCGAGCGGCTCCGGGCTGTTCACCCTCTCCGGCGGCGAGCTTCGGCTGCGCGGGATCCTCACCGGCACCACGGTGCGACAGTCCGGCGGCATGAGCTGCACCGACCCCGACGAGGACGCGCTCTACGGCCGCTACGAGGTCTTCCAGCCCGAGGTCGCGCAGTACCTCGGCACGCCGCGCGCCGCCGACGACGCGCCCAACCGCGCCCGGGACCTCTTCGCGAAGGCGCCGGACGCGGCCGACGTGCTCGTGCCCGGCGCCGCCACCCGCGCCCTCGACGCGCGCCGCATCGACTACGCGGGCGACCTCGACACCTACCGCTTCGTCCTTGGCACGAAGGCGTGGGTGAGCGCGTGGAGCGAGGGTCCCAACCTCGACACCGTCGGCGCGATCCTCGACCGCAAGGGCGCGAACGTCGAGGCGAACGACGACGCCGAGGCCTCGAACAACCACTTCGGCATCACGCGCCAGCTCGGGCCCGGCACCTACTACCTGCAGGTCGGGCACTGGGACGCCGCGGGCACCGGCGCCTACGACCTGAGCCTGCGCGCCGACGCCGTGGGCGACAACTACACCGACCTCTGGTGGAACCCCGCCGAGTCCGGGTGGGGCCTGAACGTGAACCACCAGGGCAACGTGCTCTTCGCGACCCTCTTCACCTACGACGCGGGCGGGGCGCCGATGTGGCTCGTCATGTCCGACGGCGAGAAGCAGCCCGACGGCGCGTACGCGGGCCCGCTCTATCGCGCCACGGGCCCCGCCTTCGACGCGGTGCCCTTCGGCGCGGTGCACCTCGCCGCGGTGGGCACGATGCGGCTCGCGTTCTCCGGGCCCGACGCGGGCACGCTCAGGTACTCCTATGACGGCGTCACCGTCGAGAAGCCGGTCACGCGCCAGCTCTTCTCGACGCCGCCCGCCTGCTCCTGGTCCGCGTTCGACCGCAGCTACGCGTTCAACTACCAGGACCTCTGGTGGAACCCGGCCGAGCCGGGCTGGGGCGTGAACGTCACGCACCAGGGCGACGTCCTCTTCGCGACGCTCTTCACCTACGACGCTTCCGGGCGCGGGCTGTGGCTCGTCATGTCCGACGGCAAGCGCACCGGCCCCGGCAACTACTCGGGCGCGCTCTACCAGCTGCGCGGTCCGGCCTTCGACGCGAGCCCCTGGGGGAGCGTATCGCTCACGCAGGTGGGCACCATGGCGTTCGCGTTCTCCGGCGGCAACGCCGGCACGATGACGTACACGGTGAACGGCACGCACGTGGTCAAATCGATCCAGCGGCAGGTCTTCGGCGCGCTGAAGACGCAATGCGAGTCCTAGCCCGGTGAGCGAGGCGCTCATCGAGTCCCTCGACCACGAGGGGGTGGGTGTGGCGCACGTCGAGGGCAAGGTCGTGTTCCTCGACGGCGGCGTCACCGGCGAGCGGGTGCGGTTCGTCCGGCGCCGCAGCCGCGGCAACTTCGACCTGGGCACCGTCACCGAGGTCCTGCGCGAAAGCCCCCTGCGCGTCGTGCCCCGCTGCCGCTACTTCGGCACCTGCGGCGGCTGCGCGATGCAGCACGTGGAGGCCGGCGCCCAGGTGGCGGCCAAGCAGCGCGTGCTCGAGGACAACCTCGCGCGCCTGGGCAAGGTCACGCCGGACCAGGTCCTGCCGCCGATCGTGGGGCCGGCATGGGGCTACCGCAACCGCGCGCGCCTCTCGGTGCACTACGTGGCGAAGAAGGGCGGCGTGCTGGTCGGCTTCCACGAGCGCAAGTCGAGCTACGTGGCCGACACGCTCTCCTGCGAGGTGCTGCCCCCGGCGGTCGCGCGCCCTCATCCCGGAGCTGCGCGAGCTGTTCACCGGCATGCGCCTGCGCGAGCGCATCCCGCAGCTCGAGCTGGCCGTGGGCGCGGACCGTGACGGTCTTCGTGCTGCGCCACCTCGAGCCGCTGCCCGAGGAGGACGCGGCGAAGCTGCGCGCCTTCGCCGACCGCAACGGCATCCAGTGGTGGCTGCAGCCCAAGGGGCCCGACACCGCGCACCCCTACTACCCGCTCGAGGCGCCCGCCCTCGACTACACGCTGCCCGAATTCGGCCTGCGGCTCGGGTTCCGGCCCACCGACTTCACCCAGGTCAACGCCGGCGTGAACCGCGCGCTCGTGCGCCGCGCCGTGAACCTGCTCGACCCGCGGCCCGGCGAGCGGGTGGGCGACCTCTTCTGCGGCCTGGGCAACTTCACGCTCGCGCTCGCCACACGCGGCGCCCGGGTCGTGGGCATGGAGGGCTCGGCGGGGCTGGTCGAGCGCGCGCGGTGCAACGCCCGGGCGAACGGGCTGGCAGGCGGCCACGGAGTTCCTCGCCCACGACCTCTACGCCGACGCGCCGGGGGCGCTCGCCCGCCTGGGGCCCGTGGACAAGCTCCTCATCGACCCGCCGCGCGACGGGGCGGTGGACCTCTGCAAGGCGCTGCCGGAGGATGGCGCGGCCGCGGCGCATCGTCTACGTCTGTGCAGCCCGGCGACGCTCGCGCGCGACGCCGGCGTGCTCGTGCACCTGAAGGGCTACGCGCTCGCCGCCGCGGGCGTGGTCAACATGTTTCCCCACACCGGCCACGTGGAGTCGATCGCGCTGTTCGCGAGGGAGCGCTGAAGCAAAACAAAGGGGCGGCCTCAGCCGCCCCCCATACGCCTGCTGCGCCGCGTCAGTCGTTGCTGCCCTGGGTGATCCCGAGGATCGCGAGCAGGTTCACGAAGACGTTGTAGACGTCGAGGTAGAGGGCGAGGGTCGCGGTGATGTAGTTCGTCTCCCCGCCGGTCACGATCCGGTTCACGTCGTAGAGCATGAACGCGGAGAAGATGCCGATGGCGATCACGGAGATCGCGATCATCATCGCCGGGATCTGCAGGAAGATGTTCGCGAACGCCGCCACCAGCAGCATCACCACGCCGATGAACAGGAACTTGCCCATCCCCGACAGGTCGCGCTTGGTCGTGGTGGCCACGGTCGCCATCGCGGCGAAGATCACCGCCGTGCCGCCGAAGGCGAGTCCGATGAGGCTCCACCCGTTCGAGAAGCCGAGCACCATCGCCAGCATCCGCGAGAGCATCAGCCCCATGAAGAACGTGAACCCGAGCAGCAGGGCCACGCCCCAGTGGCTGTTCTTGGTCTTCTCGATGCCGTAGAAGAAGCCGAAGGCGACCGCCATGAAGGCGATGAAGCCGAGCGCCGGATGGCCGGGCATCAGCGCGAACTTCATCTGCACGCCGAGCCATGCGCCGAGCACCGTCGGCACCATCGACAGGGCGAGCAGCCAGTAGGTGTTGCGCAGGACGCGGTTGCGGCTGACGGCCAGCGACGAGGCGCGGTCCGCGCTCAGGAATTGCGTGTTCGGTTGCATGCATTCTCCTCTGTAGTACTGCCGGGTCCGGGTGGACCACGCTTCTTAGAGTATGGGGCCCCGGTAAACGTTTCAATAGCCCATCGCGTTTCTATGAAACCGACGGGAAATCAAGGCCCTATGATATCACTTGCGCGAACCTTGCGGGGGGGCGGGTGCCGCGGGGCCGGCTGCGACGGCAACGCCCGTCCCGGTTCAGGTAAGGTGCACGGGGGGCCGGTGGTTCGCCCCCGGTCCTGGCGCCGGAAGGTTGGCCGAGCGGTTTAAGGCACCGGTCTTGAAAACCGGCAACGGGGAAACCCGTTCGTGAGTTCGAATCTCACACCTTCCGCCACTCATGGTTTCCTCCCCGAGGGGGAACGCGCTGCGCCGGCAGCAAGCCATGCGGCCGCGGCGACGAGCACGGCGGCCGCGGAGCCCAGCGCCAGCGCGAGCCCATGGGCGCGTCCGGCGAGCGCGGCGACCACGGCGGGTCCCAGCGCCTGCCCCGCGGCGAAGGCGGCGGTCATCGCGGCGATGTATGTCGGGGCGTGCTCGCCGGCGGCGTCGCGCGCAACCTGCATCGCGGCCATCGTGAGCACCATGAAGGTGCCGCCGACGCAGGTGGCCGAGAGCACGAGCCCGGGCGCGCCCGGCAGCGCGATGGGCACCGCCACGCCGAACGCGAGCACGAGCGTCGAGCCGATCCACGTGGCGAGCGGCCGGCCCGTGGCCCCCAGCCGCGCGCCGAGGAGCGTCGAGGCGACGGCCGCAGCGCCGAAGATCGGCCAGATCCAGCCGTAGGCCCGCGGATCGGGCAGCACCGCCTTCGCCATCGCCGGCAGGAAGGTCGCCGGGATGATGTAGCCGTAGCCGAAGGCGCCGTAGCAGGCGACCAGGCGCCAGAACCGCCGGTCGGCGTCCGCACGCGGGAAGCGGGCGGGGACGAGCGCGGCCGGCGAGGCGCCCAGCGCGGGCCATGCGAACGCGGTGCCGGCGAGCGCCACGGCGGCGAGCACGAGCCACGCGGCCTGCGCGGGGGCGTGCGCGCTGAAGAGCGCGAGGCAGGCGAGCCCCGCCACCACGATCCCCGTGCCCACGCCCGCGAACACGCGGCCGGCGAGGCGCGGGCGCCCGAAGGCCGCCAGGCGCTCCAGCGCCCAGGCCGACACGCTCACGAGCGCCAGCGCGCTCGCGACCCCGGCGATGGCGCGCAGCGCCGACCAGCCGGCCATGCCGAGCGGCAGCGCCATCGCGGCCGTCACGGCGGCGATCGCGGCCAGCGAGCCACCGATCGCCGCGCGCGGGCGCAGGCGCATCCCGACCGCGGCGAGCGACCCGGCGAGGTATCCGGCGTAATTCCAGGCCGCGAGGGCCGCGCCGGCGCGAGCGCCCAGCCCGTAGTCGGCCTGCATCGCGGGCAGGATCGGCGTGTAGGCGAAGCGGCCGATGCCCATGGCGACGGCGAGTGCGACGAGCGCGGCGGCCGCGACGCGCCCGGGGCCCGGGGGACGCACCGGCTACAGCCGCGCGATCCGCGCCTCGTCCCAGTCCACGCCGCTGCCGGGCGCGTCCGAGGGCCGCGCCATGCCGTCGCGCAGCTCGAGCGGCTGCGCGAGGATCGGCGCCCACCAGTCGGCGTACTCGAGCCAGTGGGCCGTCGGCGTGGCGGCGAGCAGGTGGGAGCTCACTTCGGGGAAGAGGTGGCACGACACCGGCATCGACCGGGCGGCGGCGAGGGCCGCCACCTCCATCCATCCCGTCACGCCGAAGACCTTCATCACGTCGGGCATGAGCAGGTCGGTCGCGCCCGCCTCGATCGCCTTGGCGAACTCGAGCGGTCCCCACCAGTTCTCGCCGGCCTGGATCGGCACGTGGGCGCCGTCGGCGAGCGCGGCCATGCCGGCGTAGTCCTCGGCCACGACGGGCTCCTCGACCCAGCCCAGGCCCAGCTCCTCGAGGCGCGCCAGGCGCAGCGCCGCCTCCGCGCGCGTGAGGCACTGGTTGTAGTCCACCATCACCTCCACGCCGGGACCCACCGCCGAGCGGATCGCGCGCACCACCTGCACGTCCTCCTCGACGCTCGGGTAGCCGATCTTCGCCTTCACCGCCTTCACGCCGCGGCGCGCCCACTGCTCCGCCGCCTCGGCCGAGCCTTTCGCGCCGTCGAAGCCCACGCCGCCGTAGGCGGGGACGGCCTCGGGCGCGGCGCCGAGAAGCCGGCAGAGGGCGACGCCGCGCGCGCGCGCGAGGGCGTCCCACGCGGCCATGTCGATCGCGGAGATCGCCATGCCGACCAGGCCGTGGGTGCCGAGGAGCCGAAAGCGCCCGAGGAGCTCGCGCGTCACGGCGGCCGGGTCGAGGGGCTTGCCCTGCACGAGCGCACCGAGCTGGCCCGCGAGGTCGGCCACGGCGCCGAGCGCCGCGGCGGTGTACGTGAAGACGAACGCGCGCCCGGTGATGCCGCCGGCCGTGCGCAGGTCGAGCAGCACGAGGGGCGACTCGGTGATCGTCCCGCCCGCGGTACGGTGCGGCTGCGGCATCGGCACGCGCACGGCGCGCACGGCGACGGACTCGATGCGCTCTTCGGGGGCGGCGGCGCGCGGGGCGCCGCGCTGCGTCGCGAGGGTTTCCATCGGTTGCTCCTTCGGAAGGCGGGAGGCCTAGTGCGGCGCGGGCGTGGGCAGCTCGGTTCCCGCGGCGGAATCGACCGACGATCCCGCCGCGAGCACTTCCTGCAGCTCGCGCGGGTCCACGGGCTTGGTCAGGTGCAGGTCGAATCCTGCCATGCGGGCGCGCTGCCTGTCCTCCTCGCGTCCGTAGCCGGTGAGCGCGACCAGCCGCGGGGGCCCTCCTTCCATCTCGCGCACCTTGCGGGCGAGCTCGTAGCCGTTCATCCCCGGAAGCCCGATGTCGAGGATGGCCACGTCGAAGCGGGAGCGCGTCACCTCGGCCACGGCGGTGGGGCCGTCCTCGGCGCAGCGCACATGGTGGCCCCACATCTCGAGCAGCCGCGCGATCGTGGTGCGCGCGTCGAGGTTGTCGTCGACGACGAGGATGCGCCGTGGCGCGCCGCCGGCGGCGGGCAGTGCCGCGGCCTGCGTGTCGGAGCCGGCGATGGCCGCGCGCAGGGGAGAGGCGGCGAGGGGCAGGCGCACGGTGAACTCGGCGCCGAGGCCCGGGCCCTCGCTGGCCGCGCTCACGCGCCCGCCGTGCATCTGCACCAGCGTCTTCACGAGCGCCAGGCCCACGCCGAGGCCGCCGCGCGGACGGTCGAGCGAGGTGTCGCCCTGGAGGAACAGGTCGAAGACCCGCGGCAGCAGCTCGGGCGCGATGCCCTGGCCGCGGTCGCGCACCGCGATCACCGCCATGCCGTCCTCGCAGCGCACGCAAAGCGTCACGGGTGCACCGCGGGGCGAGTACTTGGAGGCGTTGTCGAGCAGGTTCGCGACCACCTGCACGAGCCGCGCCGCGTCGGCCTCGATCATGGCGTCGGAGGCGATGTCGAGCTCGATCGGCTGCCCCTGGGCCTCGAGCCGCGGCCGCGCCATGGCGAGCGCCTGCTCGGCGATCTCGTGCAGGGGAAGGCGCGCCAGGCGCAGCCGGATCTTGCCGCTCGACACGCGCGAGACGTCCATCAGGTCGTCGACGAGGCGCGCGACGTGGGCGACCTGGCGCTCCATCATCGCGAGGGTCGTGCGTGCGTTCGGGTCGGGCACGTCGAGCATCCTGAGCAGCTGCACGCCGGTGCGCAGCGGGGCGAGCGGGTTGCGCAGCTCGTGGGAGAGCATCGCGAGGAACTGGTCCTTGCGCCGGTCCGCTTCCGCGAGGTCGGCCACCTTGTGGGCGAGCTCGCGCTCGAGCCGCTTGCGGCGCACGATCTCGGCGGCGAGCTCGCCCAGCCGCTCGTTGAGCGCGAGGAAGCGATCGACGGCGGCCGCCTTGGGCGTGAGGCGCAGCAGCGCGCACGGCGGCGCCGCGGCGTGGGCGCGGTACATGCGTCCCTCGACGCGGAATTTCACGCGTTCGCCCCCGGGCGTTGCGAACGTGAGGGCGCCGATGCTCGCCTCGGGGGTGCGCAGGCAGGCGCGCAGGTAGGCGGCGACCGCATCCGGCGACTGCTCCACGAGCCCGGCGAGGGCGCGGCCCTCGATCCCGTCGCCGGGCGCGCCGAGCGCGCGCGCCGCGGCGCGGTTGGCGCACGCCACCGTGCCGTCGCGTGCCACGAGCAGGCACGGCTCGGGCAGCAGGTCCGCGAACGACCGGGCGGCCTCCGGCACCATGCGGCGCTCAGGCCCTGTGGTACTCGCGCCCGTCGGCCGCGCCCGCCTCGGCGCTCGCGTGGAGGTAGACCACCACGCGGCAGCGGCCGTGTCTCTCGGCGATGGTTTCCTCGAGGGCGACCTTCGCGTAGCCGAGGTTCTCGGCGGCGATGGAGCCGAAGACGTTCGAGGTCATCATGCACATCGAGGGACGGTCGAGCACCTTGTCGCCGAAGGGGCAGGCGCGATTGCCGAAGACGATGCGCTCCGCGTCCTCCTCGACCACGTGGAAGTCGCCCCCGATGCGCCGCTTGAGGTCCTGGAGCACGTCGCGCACCTGGTCGCGGTCGAGCTTGCGCACGTCGAGCGCGGCACGGTAGCTCTCGTTGAGCTGCTCGCCCACGCGCTGGCCCACCATCGCGACGAAGCCCGAGGCCTCTTCGAGCCCGACCACGTCCTGCAGCGTGCCGGAGAGCTCGCGGATGAGGTTGCGCAGGAACACGTCGCGGTCGAGCCGCACGGGGATGTCCGCCAGGCGTATTCGGGGCCGGGTCTGCGTTTCCATGCAACACCCTTTCTGAACGTTTCTGCACGTCGGAACATCCATTATTCGCCCCCTCCCGGCCGGCGAATGTAGGCGAATGCTTACACTCGCTTTGCGGCATGGCGACAGGGACGCGGGGCGGCGACACGGCGCTACACGAACAATCTTCCGGCGCGGCAATTTTTGCGGCACTCCCCGCGCATGCAGGCGGCCAGGCGGGCCTCGAAGATGGCATGGGTCCTGCGAGGAGTACCGGACGCAGCAGCGCACATCAACCCATTTCCTGGAAGGAGACCCGTAATGCGCAGATTCGCACCGATCCTGTTGTTCTCTTCCGTCGCGGCGCTGGCCTCCGGCGGCGCCCTCGCCGACTACGGCCAGGGCAGCGCGCAGGGCGCGACCTCCCAAGGCGCGACCGCGCAATCGGACAACGGCGTGCTCCTCGTGGAGCGCAACGTCTACGTGCCCGTGAACGACAACGGCAACGTGGGCGATACCGCGATGGTGGTGGAGAAGCGCGCCTTCATCCCGATGGACCAGTCCGGCTCTTCGAGCACCGGCTACCGCAGCGCGCCGTCCCGCTACGAGGGCAATGCCTCCAACAGCCCGGACACCGTGTTCGTCCTGGTGCCGACGGACAACGCGTCGAGCACGAGCGCCTCGAGCGACGACAACGAGCGGCACTTCATGGTCCGCAAGCAGGTCGCCCGCAACGACAACCGCTGCAACAAGAGCTACCCGAACGAGCAGCTGCCGTCGGATTGCCTGACGACGTCGGGCACCGGCGCGGCGGCGGTCAACTCGACCCAGGCGCAGTCCGGCCGCTAGGTCCCGTTCCCGCCTCGCGCGGGACGCGGCCCGAACGACCGCAGGGGCCCGGCGCGAGCCGGGCCCCTTTTCGTGCGCCTCGCTCGTGGCGGCGGACCCGATAGGAGGCGCGAACCGGGTCGATTTGGTAACGTAGGCGCCAGGGGCCGGCAGGGGAGGAGGACCGATGCGCCTGGCAGCGATGGTGTTCGCCGCGTGCGCGCTCGCGGCGGTGGGAACGACCCGCGCGCAGGATTCCCGGGCGTGGCTCGAGGCCCAGGGCCTCGAGGCCGTGGACGCGAAGCCGTACGAGGAGTTCGAGGCGGTCGTGGCCCGGGTGAAGGGGGCGCCGGACGCGGAGGCCGCCGGGGAGCGCGTCATCGTCTTCCGGCAGGGCAAGCCCGCGTGGCAGTCGGACCCGGCGCAGGCGCCGCCCGGCACGCGCTGGACGCTGCACGAGGTCGGCCGCGACCTCGACGGCGACGGGCACCCGGACGTGCACTTCTCGAGCTTCAGCGGCGGGTCGACCTGCTGCACCACGCACGAGGTGTATGCGCTCGAGCCGCGCGTGCGCCGGCTCGCCGTGTACGAGGCGGGCGTCATCGGCGGGGGCGAGTTCGTGGCGGTGGCGGGGCGCGCGCAGCCGGTGATGGTGTCGGCCGACGACGCCCCGGCCCACGCCTTCGCGCCCTACGCGAACTCGTACTTCCCGCTCGTCGTGCTGCAGGTGGGCCGAAAAGGCCGCCTCGATCTCGCCCGCGACCTGATGGCCTCGCGCCTGCCCGGGCAGCCGCCGCCGGTGTGCGCCGCGGCGCTCGCGAAGGCGAACGCGTGGCTGCGGGAGCGCTGCGCGGAGTTCACCGGATCGCGGCGGCTCGCGCGCACCGCCGAGGTCAAGGCGCGGCTGGCACGGCTCAAGGCCGAGCGCGCGAGCGACAAGCTCGCCTGGGACGATTACTTCGGCAGCGGGGTGCTCGGCACCGTCGCGGCCGAAGTGAACCGCTACACGTACACCGGGCACGGCGACGCGGGCCTGCGCTGGCTGGAGACCGTGTGGCCCGGCAACGACGCCGTGAAGGTGCGCTTCCTCGCCACGCTGCGGCGCACGCAGGCGAGGAGCGCGTTCGCGGCCGACCTGGCCGCGATGGCGCGCGAGGGCGGCTAGGCGGAGGGCAGCCGCGCCCCGGCGGCGCGCGCGAGCAGCCGCGCCGCATCCGCCGGCGGCATCGGGCGGGCGAGGAGGAATCCCTGGGCGCGCTCGCACCCGAGGGCGCGCAGCGCCGCGAGCTGCTCCGCCGTTTCCACGCCCTCGGCGACGACCGCGAGGCCGAGGCTGTGCGCCATGGCGACGATCGCGGTCACGATCGCCGCGTCGTCCGCGTCGATCGTGAGGTCGCGCACGAAGGACTGGTCGATCTTCACGGTGTCGATCGGCAGGCGCTTGAGGTAGGCGAGGCCCGAATATCCGGTGCCGAAATCGTCGATCGCCACGCGCACGCCCAGGTTCGCCACCTCGTCGAGCGCGCGCCTCGCCTCGCCGGCGCCTTCCACGAGCACGCGCTCCGTCACCTCGAGCTCGAGGCGCGCGGGCTCGACGCCGGTCTCGACGAGCAGGGCGCGCAGGCCCGCGGCGAAGCCGCCGCGCTCGAGCTGGCGCGGGGAGACGTTCACGCTCACGGCGGCGGCGCTGCCGGCGGCGGCCCATTCGCGGGCGCGCCGGAGGGCCTCGCGCAGCACCCAGTCGCCCAGCCGCACGATGAGCCCGGACTCCTCGGCGGCGGCGACGAGGGTGGCGGGGGCGACCGCCGAGCCGTCGCGGCGGTTCCAGCGCAGCAGCGCCTCGAAGCCGGTCACCGAGTGCCTGCGCAGCTCGTAGATCGGCTGGTAGTGCAGCTCCAGCTCCCCCGCGTCGAGCGCGCGGCGCAGGGCGTTCTCGAGGGTGAGGCGCTGCTGGGCGGCGACGTTCATGTGCTGCGTGAAGAACTGCACGTTGCCGCGCCCCGAGTCCTTGGCGTGGTACATCGCGCTGTCGGCGTTGCGCATGAGCGTCTCGGCATCCTCGCCGTCGGATGGGTAGAGGCTGATGCCGATCGAGGCGGCCACGTGCAGCTCGAGCCCGTCGAGCCTGGCGCCGGTCGACAGCGCCTCGAGCATCTTCGCGGCCACGCTCGAGGCGTCGGCGGCCGAGGCGACGTCGGGTACCACGATCACGAACTCGTCGCCCCCCAGCCGGGAGACGGTGTCGCCGTCGCGCACGCACGAGAGGATGCGCGCGGCCACCACCTGCAGCACCCGGTCGCCCATCTCGTGGCCGAGCGAGTCGTTGATGGTCTTGAAGCGGTCGAGGTCGAGGAACAGGACCGCGAGCAGCGCGCGGTCGCGGCGGCAGCGCGCGATCGCCTGCTGGATGCGGTCGCGCAGGAGCACGCGGTTGGGCAGGCCCGTGAGCGCGTCGTGGTGCGCCATGTGCGCCACGCGTTGCTCGGCGAGCTTGCGGTCGGTGATGTCCATCGCCACGCCGATCAGGCGCGCCGCCCGGCCGTCGGGCCCGCGGTGCACCTGCCCGCGATTGGCGATCCAGTGGATCGAGAGGTCCGGCCACACGACGCGGTAGTCCACCTGGAAATCGGTGCCGGAGCGCACCGCGTGGCGGATGGTCGCCGCGAAGATGCGCCGGTCCTCCGGATGGATGCGCTCCTGCAGGATCCCGTAGTGCACCGTCGCCTGCTGCGGCGAGCGCCCGAAGAGCACGCCGAGGCCGCCGGAGTGCACGAAGCGGTCCGTGCCGACGTCCCAGTACCACATCCCCATGTGGGCCGCCTCCATCGCGAGGCGCAGGTTCGACTCGCTCTCGCGCAGCGCCCGCTCCGCCTCCTTGCGCCGGGAGATGTCGGCCACCGTCCCCATCGTGCCGATGACGCGCCCTTTGGCGTCGTAGATGGGCGCCAGGGTGATCGACACGTCGAGCAGCGTGCCGTCGCGCCGGCGCCGCCGCGTCTCCTCCACCCAGATCGTCTCGCCGCCCAGCGCGCGTTCGCGCAGCCGCTGCGTCTCCTCCTGCAGCCCCTCGGGCACGAGCCGGATCGCCTGCTCGAGCGCCTCGGACTCGGCCCAGCCGAAGATGCGCTCGGCCGCGGGGTTCCACATGCGGATCGTTCCCTCGAGGTCGCGCGCGATGATCGCGTGGGCCGAGGCCTGGATCACCGCCCGCAGCCGCTCGTTGCTCTCGCGCGTGGCCGCCTCGAGCTGCTTGCGCGTGGTGATGTCGAGCAGCACGCCCACCACGCCGGCGACCTGGCCGGCGGCGTTCACGAACGCGGCCTTGCTCACGATCACGTCGCGGCGGGAGCGGTCGCGCGCGTGCACGACGCTCGTCTCGAAGAGCTGGGTGCCGCCGGCATCGAGGAGCGGCTCGTCGCCGCGCAGCGGGCCGGTGCTCGCCGCGGGCAGCGCCTCGCCCGCGGTTCCCACGAGGCGCGCGCGCGGCACGCCGGCGAAGTCCTCGAACGCGCGGTTGCAGCCGAGGTAGCGGCCCCGGGCATCGCGGAACCACACCGGGTTCGGCATCGCCTCGAGGAGCTGCTCGTTGAAGGAGAGCTGGGCGCGCAATGCGGCGGTGGCGCGCCCGGCCATCGCCATCGCCTCCCCGCGCGTGCGCGCGAGCGCCCAGAGGATGCCGTAGACGAGGAACGAGGCCGACAGCCCCGCGCCGAGCACGAGGAGCGGGAACGGGGCGAGCCAGGGACTGCCGTTCGCCGGCGCCTGCGCCTCCACGCGCCAGCGCCGGCCCGCCACGCGGATCTCGCGCGTCTCGTCGGCCTTCCACGCCCGGCCGTCGCCCCGCGCGGAGTGGTCGTAGAAGACCAGCGGGCGCATGCCTGCCGCGGGCTCCTCGTCGTGCGGGCCGCGGTCCTCCACGCGCATCCGCAGGCCCTTCAGCAGGGGCTCGGCCAGCGTGTTGGCGAACATGTCGTCGAGGCGCACGACGGCGTTCACGAACCCGGCGAGCGCCGTGCGGCGATTCTCGACGCTCGCGGGACGATCCGCCCCGAAGACCGGGAGGAAGAACACCATCCCCTGGCTCGTGCCGGCCTCCTGGGCGAGGTGGAAGGGGGGGGTCGCGGCCGGCTCGCCGCTGTCGCGCGCGAGGCGGGCCGCGGGGAACGCCTCGGGGCGCTCGCGCACGTCGAGTCCGAACGCCGCCTCGTTGCCGGCGAGGGGCTCGATGAAGTCGACCACCCAGTACTCGGCGCGCGCGCCGGGAGGACGGATGTCGAAGGCCGGATCGCCCGCGCCCGGGAGGGACGGGTCCGCGCGCAGGCCGCGCACGAACGCCTCGCGCGCGTCGGCCTGCACGCGCCGCACATAGCCCACGGCGCGCAGACCCGGCATGCGGCGGTTGAGGCCGAGCCCGTCGACGTAGCGGCGGAATTCGGCCCGGGAGAGCTGCGTGTCGTGGAAGGCGCGGGCCTGGAGGGCGTAGAGCACGTCCACGTAGCGCTGCACGCGGCGCTCGAGCAGGCTCGTGGCGAGGTCGGTTTCGCGGGCGAACTGCGCGCGGGCCTGCGTCTCGTTGCGGCTGCCGGCGCCGAACCACGCGACGAGGGTGAGCGCGAGGGCGCCGGCGAGGCTGGCGAACGCGAGGCTTCGGGGTGGCAGGGCGAACCGCATCGGCAGCGCTCCTCGTCCGGGCCACTATAAACGAACCGTCGTTCCGGCACCGGCGGGGGGACGCGATAAAATGCCGGTTTTGCCTGTCGACTCCCTTCCCGTGTCCCTCATCGTCCAGAAGTACGGCGGCACCTCCATGGGCAGCGCCGAGCGCATCCGCGAGGTCGCCCGCCGCGTCGAGCGCTTCGTGAAGGAGGGCCACCAGCTCGTGGTGGTCGTCTCCGCGATGTCCGGCGAGACCAACCGGCTGCTCGCGCTCGCCCGGGAGCTCAACCCCGACGCGAGCCCGCGCGAGATCGACGTCATCGCCTCCACCGGCGAGCAGGTGTCGATCGGCCTGCTGGCGATCGCCCTGCACCGGCTGGGGCTCAAGGCCCGCAGCTACACCGGCTTCCAGGTGCCGATCGTCACCGACGACGCCTACTCGAAGGCGCGCATCCTCTCGATCGACGAGGCGAGCGATGCGCGCGCGACCTGGCCGACGGCCACGTGGTCGTGGTGGCGGGCTTCCAGGGCATCGACGACGACGGGCAACATCACGACGCTCGGCCGCGGCGGCTCCGACACGACCGGCGTGGCGCTCGCCGCCGCGCTGAAGGCCGACGAGTGCCAGATCTACACCGACGTGGACGGCGTCTACACGACCGACCCGCGCATCGTGCCGGAGGCGCGCCGGCTCGGGAGGATCACCTTCGAGGAGATGCTCGAGCTCGCCTCGCTCGGCTCCAAGGTGCTCCAGATCCGCTCGGTGGAGTTCGCGGGCAAGTACAAGGTGAAGCTGCGGGTGCTCTCGTCGTTCACGGACGTGCGCTCGACCGACCAGGGCACCCTCATCACGTTCGAGGAAGAAGAGAACATGGAACAGGCCATCATTTCCGGCATCGCGTTCAACCGCGACGAGGCGAAGATCACCGTGCTCGGCGTGCCCGACCGGCCCGGCATCGCGTTCGCGATCCTGGGGCCCGATCGCCGAGGCGAACGTCGACGTGGACATGATCATCCAGAACGCCTCGACCGAGGGCATGACGGACTTCTCGTTCACGGTCCACCGCAACGAGTACCAGCGGGCGATGCAGATCCTCGAGTCGACGGTGAAGGGCGAGATCAAGGCGCGCGGCGTGGTGGGCGACGACCACATCGCCAAGGTCTCGCTGGTCGGCATCGGCATGCGCACCCACGCCGGCATCGCCTCGCGCATGTTCGGCTGCCTCGCGCGCGAGGGCATCAACATCCAGATGATCTCGACCTCGGAGATCAAGACCTCCGTCGTCGTCGACGAGAAGTACATGGAGCTCGCCGTGCGCGTGCTGCACAAGGAGTTCGCCCTCGACAAGGCGCCTGACGAGGAGCGGATGAAGCCGTGATGCGCCCCGCCGCGATCGCTGCCGCCCTCGTCCTCGCCCTCCCGCTCGCCCATCCCATGGCTCTCGCCGACCCCGTCCCCGCCGCTGCCGACGATCCCTACGCCTGGCTCGAGGACGTGGAAGGCGCGAAGGCGCTCGAGTGGGTGCACGCGCAGAACGCCGTGAGCCGGCCCGCCATCGAGGCCGAGCCGGGGTTCGAGGCGGTGCACGAGCGCCTGCTCGCGATCTACAACTCGCGCGAGCGCATTCCCTACGTCGCGAAGCGCGGCGGGTGGCTCTACAACTACTGGCAGGACGAGCGGCACCCGCGCGGGATCTGGCGGCGCACGACGCTCGAGGAGTACCGCAAGAGCGATCCGGCGTGGGAGACCGTGCTCGACATCGGGGCGCTCTCGGACGCGGAGGGCGTGAAGTGGGTGTTCAAGGGCGCGCAGTGCCTCTTTCCCGACTACCGCCGCTGCCTGGTGTCGCTCTCGCGCGGCGGGGCGGACGCGGTGGAGGTGCGCGAGTTCGACGTCGTGGACAAGCGCTTCGTCGAGGGCGGCTTCCGCTCGCCGGAGTCGAAGCAGGACGTGGCGTGGATCGACCGCGACACGGTCTACGTCGGGCGCGACTTCGGTCCGGGATCGATGACCAGGTCGGGCTATCCGCGGGTCGTGAAGGAGTGGAAGCGGGGCACGGCGCTGGCGCAGGCGAAGACCGTCTTCGAGGGCGAGGAAACGGACGTCGCCTCGCGCGCGTACGTCGTGCACGACAAGCGCCGGCGCTACGAGATGCTGCACCGGGCGACCTCGTTCTTCGAGGGCGTGGACTTCCTCCGCGAGGACGGGCGCTGGATCCGGCTGCAGACGCCGAAGGACGCGCAGGTGGGCGTGGGCGACGGATGGCTCTTCGCCACGCTGCGCACGGCGTGGAAGCCCGCGGGGCGCGAGTTTCCCGCCGGTTCCCTCGTCGCGATCCGCCTCGACCGGTTCCTCTCGGGCGCGCGCGACTTCGAGCCGGTCTTCGAGCCCTCGGAGCGCGTGGCGCTGCAGGGCTACACGCTGCTTCGCGACCGGCTGCTCCTCGACATCCTCGACCACGTGAAGGGCCGGGTCGCCGCAGGCGGTCCACGGCAAGGGCGGCTGGAAGGTGGCCGACGTGGCCGTGCCGGCGATCTCCTCGATCGGCGTTTCCGACTACGACCGCCACGAGAGCGACGACTACTGGATGACCGTCACGAGCTTCCTCGAGCCCACCACGCTCTACCTCGTGCACGCCGACGGCCGGCGCGAGCGCCTGAAGTCGCTGCCGGCGTTCTTCGACGCGAAGGGGCTCGCGGTGGAGCAGCACGAGGCGACCTCGAAGGACGGCACGAAGATCCCGTACTTCCTCGTGATGCGCGCCGGCGCGAAGCGCGACGGGGCCACCCCCACGATCCTCTACGGCTACGGCGGCTTCGAGGTGTCGATGACGCCGAGCTACAGCGCGGGCGTGGGCTCGGCATGGCTCGAGCGGGGCGGCGCCTTCGTGCTCGCGAACCTGCGCGGCGGCGGCGAGTTCGGGCCCGCATGGCACCAGGCGGCGCAGCGGGAGCGCCACCAGAACGCGTTCGACGACTTCATCGCCGTGGCCGAGGACCTCGTCGCCCGGCGCATCACCTCGCCCGCGCACCTCGGGATCATGGGCGGCAGCAACGGGGGCCTGCTCGTCGCCGCCACCTTCATCCAGCGCCCGGACCTCTTCAAGGCGGTGGTCTGCCAGGTGCCGCTGCTCGACATGAAGCGCTACAACCATCTGCTGGCGGGCGACTCGTGGGTGGGCGAGTACGGCAACCCCGACGATCCCGCCGACTGGGCCTTCATCTCGAAGTACTCGCCCTACCAGAACGTGAAGCCCGGCGTGAAGTACCCGCGCGTGCTCTTCACCACCACCACCCGCGACGACCGCGTGCACCCGGGACACGCGCGCAAGATGGTGGCGAAGATGCAGGCCCAGGGCCACGACGTCCTCTACTTCGAGAACACCGAGGGCGGCCACGGCGCCGGCTCCACCCCCGCCCAGCAGGCCTACATGTGGGCCCTCACCTACACCTTCCTCGCCCACGAGCTGTGACGGAAAACCGGGGACGGACCCCGTTTCCCCATAGGCGGAACGCCGCGCCCGCTCGTTCTCCCTAAGGGAAAACGGGGTCCGTCCCCGGTTTATGGATGGTCGCGGGTTATAATTCCCGCTTCGCCGGAGAGATGCCCGAGTGGCCGAAGGGGGCGCCCTGCTAAGGCGTTATACGGCTTATACCCGTATCGAGGGTTCGAATCCCTCTCTCTCCGCCAGTCAACCCCCCTAAGTTGCTGATTCCGCGTTTTTCCTAGATTCTTCGGGATCAGCCACCCATACAGACACCCATATCGGGGCCCGCAACGAACGCGGGCGGGCGGTCGCGTCGGCAGGTCCGACGATAAAGGGGATGAACCGCACCATGAGGTACATCGACACGGGAAGCCGTGACCCGAAACAAACTTTGGCCAAGTGGCTAGAGGACGAGGTCGCCGAAGACATCGACCACCTTCGGATGCAAACCGGGTTCTTTTCGTTTGATGCGGTTGGGCTTCTGGTCCCGGTACTCAAATCGCTGGCGCAACTCGATCAGGGTACAACCATCCTGCTTGGCTCCAACGACGGACTAACGTTGGGGCCCCACGTCACGAGGCTCGCGCAGCTAATAGGCGTTCCACGCCAGTTTGCGGAGCTGGGAGTGGTCAGCTTTTCGGCCGGGTATTTTCATCCCAAGGTCATTCACTTCACGCGAGGTGATGGCACTGAAGCGGCTTATGTCGGCTCGGCAAATCTGACCGGTCTTGGTCTTACGACGCACGTTGAGGCAGGTGTAACACTCGATAGCCGGCTCGGGGATGACGAAGAACAGCTAGGAGAAATTGCTTCTGCAATTGACGCATGGTTCGCCGATAAGCGCGAAGGGTTCACGCGAATCGACGGCATTGAACACATAGCCAAGCTTGTGGAATTAGGCATTCTGAGTGCCGCTCCACCACCGCCCAAAACAAAGCAGACGTCAACGGCCTCAGGCGAAACTGGCAAGTTCTCGAAGCCAAAACTTAAGCCGCTGGTGGGGCTCCCTGCGGTTGGTCACGGCTTGGGTCAGGGCGCCGACGAGGCCGACGCCCAAGCCATAGAGCCCGACACGTCCGGACTCGGTGTACCTGTAGTTTCTGCTCCCCCAACCACTGCGCCTGTGCCGACAACGGCGCTATTGGCGTCAGCACCGAAAAAAGGCATCCCCGACTACTTCTTGTTTGACCCGGCGGCAAAAGGCCCCACAAAGGGGGCAGCGGCCTTGACTGGCGCGACCCTCCCTGGGGGTGCCGTCGGCCTGATCGTCGCCCTGAGCAAAGACAGCGCCCGATATTTCGAGGGCAAAGTGGGTACAGGAAACCTGGCAGTACCAGTGCCCACGGTGCCAACCGTGAGGTTCGGTGTATTTGGAACGTATGGCCGTCCTCGGGCCGAATTTGATATGCGCTTCCGTTACGTAAACGACCAAGGAACGGTTATGAAAGGCCACGCGGACACAAACATAATGGGCTATGGGGTCGCGCCGGGTGAGTCTGGGCACAGAGACGTGAGGATGGTTGTACCGGGCGCGATTCGTTCGCTAGCTACCTTCCTGAAGGGTAAGGGACTCACTTCACCGAAGCCCGAAGACGTTGCGCTGCTGGAGTGGCCAACAGTTTCGGATCCCGTCTTCCGCCTAACTTTCATTGACCCGAAATCAAAGCTCTTCAATGCTGCTTCAGCACAGTACGCTGCGGCGCAAAAAAATAACGCTCTGGTAGGGAAGGGCGCCTGCTGGCTACCTGCGACACTGTCGCCAAAGTGGTAAGAACGTGCCCTACGCCCGCAATATCACCATAGCTTCTGATGTTGTCGCGTTTGTCATGTGAAGCCCAAATCGCTGATAGGTTTGCATGGGAATCGTTTCTACGTGCGCCCATCCGCGTGCAACGGCCAAGTTGGCAAGATGCGTCGGGGTCGCGATGTCGAATCGTTTCCCGCCTAAAGTCGTGTGATTTCCTCCCACGATGAGAGCGAACGGCGCCGATCGCTTCATTACCTTACGAGTCGCCGCGAATACTTCTGACATTCCAGCGAAGTACCGATAGAGCAGGCCAGGTACCGCTTGGCGGCGGAAGCCGTCGTGTTCGGTCAATGCTTTTTGCAGGCGTCCACATAGACGAGCCTCGCTCTCGGGCAAGCCAGCAGCGTTCTCTTTCAGCCTGTCTAAGCAGACCTCTTCTCGAATCGCCACGGACCTCTCGGCTGCCAATGAGCGAAGCCTCCAGCTCGAGTAGTTTGGACGGCATTGCTAAGCCAAGCCAGATAAGACTCAATCGCTGTGTGTCTATGTAGGGCAGCGCCGTTGCGTATGGCGGGCTCGTCAACGCCAAATCGAAAGGTCCCTCCACATGGCGGCGCAGATTCTGGGCTTCCGTGTGAACGGCGCGGGCGCTGGTTGCAATGGTTCCCATGGTTGCTTGCGCGTCACCAAGCCGGTCGCAGAAAGCATTGCCCGCCCTTTCAACCGCGTCGAAGAAAGGAAGAGTGGGCATAGGCGATTTTCGCCGCCGGACGCGAAGGTCCTGCGGCTCCTGCAACGAATAGTCTCGAAGCAAATTTGAGACGATCGCTAGAAGGATCGGCGCCATATGGTGGTCAGCTGATTCGATGCCGACCCGCATACGCTCGACTTTTTGCAACATGTCGGGTTCAAACCATGATGCCAAGTAAGTCTCTCTTGCGCCCTTGGCGTTTATCGAGCGTTTCTGTGCCTTCGCGAAGGCAACGGCCGCTCGTAAGGTATTGCGCAATTCCTCTGCCCGGATGGAGAGCGCTGCTAGCTTGGCATTCGCCAAGTACACCGCCATTGGATTTATGTCTGCGCCAAGCGCGTGCACTCCCAAGTGGGCACATTCGACCAAGGACGTACCGCTGCCGCAGAAAGGATCAAGCGCACGTTGCTTAGGTCTCGCGCCGAATATGTTGAGTATCGCCTTTGCAATCTGCGGATTGAATTTGCCCTTGTACTCGTGGAGTCCATGCACTGAATACCTTGTCGATTGACGATTGGGGCCATTGCCGTTCACGCGCTCCAAAGTTGCTTGCTCAGTGAGCTTGACGTGTTGAGTTGTCTTGGCGCCCGCAAAATAGACCAACCGACTCGCGTTAGCCGGATTCTTGGGGCGCTCGACGTATAAGCGCCCGTCAGTTTCCTTAACATCATCGGGCTGCAGTAGTGACCTGACTTCACGAAGGGCGAGCTCCCGCTCGTATGGAAAGTAGTTGTATCCGTGCCAAATTAGATGCATTTCTATCTCTTTTGGAGTACGAGCACTGTTTCGGTCTTGATGTTTGCGTGGGACAAGTTGAACGACTTCCTTGTCGCATTTATCTGGCGCTCGGTCCGCACGACCAATTTCATGCCTTGGTCGGCAGCGGCATCTATGATGATTTTTGCGTTATCGACGATGCGGCCATGAATCCTTGAGCGGCCAACTACGAAACAGGCATACCCCCTGCGCACCAACACGCGATCTAGAAGGCGAAGCGTGGCCTTCATTTGGTCAACGAAATTTTGGGCGGTGTGGTGATTCTTCTTGAAGAAGTGGGCGCGAGCGCCTATCTCGTGGCTCTTTACGTATAGGGGATCGAAGCCCAGCCACCACATCCGATACTTATGGTAGAGCCAATACTCATACGCATTCGGGTATGGCGGCGATGTAATGACGATCCCTATTCGTCCACTAATTTCGCTCGGCTGGAGTGACAACGTGTTCGCCGTTATGACTTGAGCGTTCGCTAGATTCCAGGTTCTTTTTTCCAACGCTCGCGCGAGCTTGCCCACCGCGTTTGAGAACGCTGTCATTACGTTGTCGTAGCCAACGGGCTTGCTAACGGCGGCGTAGCGGGTATCGCTATCTTGATTAGAGACTCGCACCAAGATGCTTGAAAGACTTAGCCGCAATGCATCAAACCATGGGGCGAAATCACTTTCCGCAATAGTGACTGCAAGCGACGAGACTGCTCGTTGTACCTCCGGCTTGAACCAATGAGACAGATTCGGAATATCGGGAGGCTTAGCCGATATCGTCTGTGCTTTGCTCACAACCGCTTCGGCGGCGGTTAATAGGCCAGGAGGAAGCGGAGAGGTCTTTACTCTCGAAATGAGGCAACCAATTGGATTCAGGTCGATGCCGATTGACTGCAAGCTGGCCTTTTGAGCTTCGACCAAGGTTGTACCGGACCCGCAGAAAGGGTCGAGGATCAGCGTGCCTGGCTTGAGTTCCAGATTGCGGATTAGCGCACGCGGTAGCTCACCAATGAACTTGGCAGGGTATGGATGTATCGCCTCTATTTCTTCTGGTGCCGGACGGGTACAGAAATTCCAGTCAATTAACTCAAGTGCGCTAACGCCGACGTGAGCGAGGGGCACCTCTCCATTGCCGAAGCGATCTGGGGGCGCTGGGATCGCGTCCACGACTATTGCCCGTCCTTGCTGGAAATGGGGTTGTCGGTCCTCCCCTCAAAGGGAAGAGGAATCTGCGAGCCCCCGGCAACGTATGAGGCTGCGGTGTGTAGGAACCAGTCCTTAAGGGTCAGCCCGTCCCGAGCTAGCGCGGCATACAACTCCCGTTTGGTCTCGGGCTCGACTTCAATAACGATTCGGCCGCTTCTTCCTACCCCCATTCTGGCCGCCTCTGTTATGTGCTTTATGTAACATTACATTACGCCACGAACGGGCGCAAGAGGGCTCAGGGTTGCTGGGTGTTGCACAGCAAGCGCTGTTCAAACATCCGCCGGAGTACCGCGTCTGCTACCTTTTCTGCATCGAGTAAGGGACTCTTGGGGCCGCCGTTTGCTAGGGCGCTCATGATTTCCCCTTGGCGCGTGGCCGCAACCGTCCCATAGCTTGTGTAAGTCGTCAGGACGCCCTCATGGCCCATGTTCTGGCTCCATGCTTTGAACTCCTCAGGCGTTCTGCAGATAGCTTCACCAAGTTGAGTCAGCGTTTTTCGAATGATTGCCGATTGGTATCACTATGGCATTTTGAGCCTCCTTGAAACCAAAGACCCACCGAAATCAGCAAAGGTAATGGCCGAAAGGCTTGGGATAAAGCTTAAAGAAGCGGAGGAAGCCTTGGCACGGTTAATTCGCTTGGGCCTTATTAACGAGATTGATGATGAATTTGTTGTCGTACGGAAGGGCTAACAACAAGCCATGATATTCCTAGCCCAGCAATTCGGGAGGCTCATTTGCAAATGCTGGGCCTAGCTGCGAAAGCCCTTGATCAGGTTGATGTGAGCCGGCGTGACACAACTACCATCACTTTTACCGTCGATCCAAAAGCACTGCCGCGTGCTAAAAAAATGTTAAAAGAATTTCGCCGAAAATTCGCTGGGGCTATGGAAAAAACTCCAAAAAAGAAGTTTATGCACTTTCGATTAATCTGATTCCCTTAACTAAGGATATCGAGAAATGAAACTATACCTTTTTATATTGTCGGTTTTATCTGCCAAGGCCTTCGCTTCACCCTCGACCAGACTCGCCCACGAAGTTGGCAACGGTGGTGATGCGATTTCTTGCCATTCCGAAGCTCCCGTTGTGCTTGACTATCATTTGGCTAGGACTTTGCCACCTTTTCGTGAAATCGATACAGGAAAGGGCGACGCCATAGAGAGGGTGGGCTTTGTTTTGCAAAGATTACAGACACTAGATCCTGCGAGGGCAGAGCGCTATCAAGAAAGATTGGCCTTACTCTGGCCGCAAGAGGTTCGCTGGATAAGCGGCGTAAAGTTCATCGATTTGCCAGATGCCGAGTCATCTCCCTCTGTTTGGCTGTAAGCTGAACAAGTCATTATTCAGAAAACTATGCCACACCCAGCCCTGCGAAAATTCGCGGTTCAACAAGATATCTGGCAGCGGATGAGTGCCGAAAGCCAGGCCGGCCTCATTCTGCATGAGTTAATTTTTGAGGAAATGCTAGAGCTTGGACAAAATCACTCTAAAAATGTCCGTGCCTACAATGCTTTAATCAGTAGCCCATCAATTGCTGAGATACCACTAATTGATTATAGGGAATCGGTCGCTTCACTTTTTAGAAGCCCCGAGCCAATTAGCTTTATTATGGATCGCTTTACATTTTCGTCTCGGTAAATGAAGTTAAAGCGATAAAGACCTTAGTCAACTGGTTGCTAAAACCACGTCTACACTTAGCTGGCAATTTTCTGGCGCTGTTCCCAGTTGGATAACCCTCAGTCGCGGCGGGCAATTTTTAGAGCTTAGCCCAAATGATAGTAGTAAAAGTGTAGTGAGTTTTGATTTGAATGCGGCAAATAGTATTTACGCTGCTACCGTGCCCGTCCGCCTATATGTGTTACATGATCAAATTTATCCACCTGCTTGGGATATTCCAGGAATTGTAGTAGAGGCTAAACAAGGCCAGGTGACGCAGATCAATGTCCAACCTACTGGCGCGGGATCTCCAAAAAAGCCCCCTAAATTTTGCAAAAGCAATGGGAGATAGCCATACCTCAATTGATATGAGGGGCATGCTAACGGTAGACCTCAGGGTTGCGATCGAGGGCGAAATAGCCCTTTCAGCGGAGGTCCGTTAACCAAAGTTTTCGAAGCCTTCTACAAATCCGTGTTAAGCAAGTCGATTGATAAGAAAGTGAAATGCCACAGTAATGCTCTATTTCAAGGCTTCGATAATGGCGCTGATTTCTTCTTCAGAGAATTTATCTTTATAGGAGGGCATGGTTCCTTGGTAGCCAAAAACAATCTCAGCTTGAGGGCTTAGGATTGAGCGTAAAATATACTCGCGATCAGCAACCCGCGTCGATCCATCTGTAAGTTTAACTGTTTTTCCAAACAGCTTTTCAAGCATAGGCGCTCGCCAGGGGTTGCCGGGTTGGTGGCAGTTGGTGCAGCCCTCATCTTCGAGAAGAGCTGCGCCGCGTTCTCGAGGTGGTAATTTTGCTATTTCAGATCGGCGCTGTTTATTTCTAAAGTCTAAAAACTGCAAAATCCCTATGATCAACGCGATGCCAATAAATAAATAAATTAAATTTTTTTTCGTCACGATAAGGTGGCCTTCAATAGGTTGGTCCATCAAAAGGGTAAAGTGAAATGGCGCCCTAAGCAATCTACAAAGTTAAGATGCCAGTCAGCAATAATTATTGTCCCACAGCTTCGCTAGGAAAGTCAGCCGCAAAGGTAACTTCGCATTTGGGCTTTTTTCGGCGGCTCCTTGAAGTTTTGTACTCAGTCAAAGAGAAACAATTTGCACGGCGCTCGAGATATTCTTCCAAGGATTCACCAGGCTGCGGCTCTCCTGCCTCGGCAAGGAGTTCTTTCAGCGCCGAAATACCGGCTCTTGTTGCCTGGGTAAAATGCACCTCATTGTAGCGAGCCCATTTTGGGCGACGAATCACCGCAAATGCTTTGCCGTAGTTTTTCGTATCCGAAGGATCTGCCGTGATCACGCGATCTCCTGATGTTCCTTCCCAGACGCGGGCAATCCAGGTCAGGTGCTCGCGGGGGATGTCGACGCGCTCGCCTGTTAAGCCGGGAAATTCATCAACAGCAAATAACTCGTTTTTTGCAATTTGATCTGCGGCAGCGGTAATACCAGTATCAACATTTTTGCCACGCCTTATCTCTACGAAGTTGCCTGCCCCTAAGAAGCTTTTAAGTGCTTTACCAGCACCATAACCATCAGCGACAACCATTATGGGGCCGCTTTCTAGGTCGATAGCTCGAAAAAGATCCTCGCGGTATTTTTGCGTTCTCTCTAATATGACATCCCACTCAGCTTCGCTGGCCCCTTGCATACCGAAAGGAACTGTTTTGAGAACTAGGTAGTCGATGCCAACACCAATGTCGCGCATAATTCCGTGTAAATATTGGCCACGCTCTCCTGACAGAGCTTTAGAAGTGATAAAGCTATCGTAGCCGTGGGGGTCCGCGAGAATGACTACTTTAGGATTAGCAAATGTTCCGCGGTAATGCCCAAAGAACCCGGCATCGACATGCGACTTAGCGTAAAATTCGTCTAAACCATACTTATCAAAGATTGCTCGCTTTGCATCGGCCTTGGCATCGGCCAATTGCTCAGCATCTAATTCAGCAATCGCAGGGATTTCCTCCAAGCCTTCAGATATACGTTTGCGGTTGAGCCTCTCAATCCCAGCATTGATGCGGCTAATTGATTTTTCAATCTCATTTGCTACGGCATCTTGATAGCGCGCTTCGTCTTTGGGAGTGAAAACTTTTTCGGAATCAAGGTTGTGGAATAGTAATTCTGCCATCTCATTGCTCGGGCCACGATCGTATTTAAATAAATCAGCTTCCGATTGAGTGCGTCCTGTAAGCACATGGTGGCTATTCACAAGTTTTTTGTTGGAGGGGCGGTCATTATCCATGGCTTTTTTCTTTGCAGAGTCAAACTTGGCTCGATCTCGAGTCCCAATAACGATGGTGCTGCTGCCATCTCTTTTGGCGGTAGATACTGGTAAAAGCCTTAAGGCGGTGATACCGGGGTCGCCATGGCTTTCGGGGATAAAACCGCGGCCATATTCTTGGGTTCGGCTTTATTGCCATCCAAAAATGGAGAGCTGAGGCCAGCTTCAGGCTCTGGAGGGATCCAGCCTCTTTCTTGTTCGGCTTTGAGGGGGGCTCCCGTTCTCGCTCTACTTTTAATGAAGCGCTACCAGGGTTGGTCATTTCTCCCATGCTCAAGGAAGTAGGGTGGGGGGCACCGACAAAGACGACATCGGGGGCAGCCACAGTTTTTCGGCCTTCACAACCACCGACATTGCTACCATTGCAAGGAATACGCAGGCCTTTGATCGAGCGAGTAGGCTTGCCTTTAACAGTCATAGTATTCAAATCCCAGCCGCCAAATTGCTGTGGATAGAGGACACCTTCTACCATTTTTTTGGGGGCCACCGCATGAAAAGACCATAAGCTTTTTTGCAGCTTCAGGGTTTTTGGTTAATAAGTACTGGGCATTTTCGGTGCTGATGCCGGCCGATTCAGTGCCGTCTTTATAGTCCATCGGTTTATCAAGGGCGGCGAGGCGTTTGGTAAATACAGCCATTTTCTTTTTGATGGAATCTGCTGCGCTTTTTAGTTTTTTACCCGCTGAGGATTTTTTAGCAGCGGCATCTAAGGCTTGGTATTTTTCTTTGGCTGCAGCCAAATCTTCTGCGTAAGGAGCCATTTTCTTCTTAAGATATTCTTCGATATCTGCCCTAATCTCTTTATCTCTTAGCAAAACATCGGCGACGTCTTCGCCACTTTTTATAAAGGAATGGCCCACTCATTGTTACCGCCCGCCCCAACCATTTCAAATAACGGTACTTGGTACTGCGAGCCATCACCAGTCGAAGGTCTTGCCGTAACCTTACCGCCAATATAGTTGATAAAGTTGGCGCCGGCATCTTTTCCAGCTTGGCCGAGGAGCATAACCATTTTTAAAGAGTTTCGGTTATTGCGAATGACCCAACTTAAAAAACGATTGCGCCATTCACCATACGGCCCTTCGTGCGTCATGAGCCATTGGCGGTTTTCAATAACATTTCTAAATTCGATCTTCGTGCCATCTTTTACGACGGGCGTATTTCGGCTGCCGTATTGTCCAGAAATTGTGTTGACGTAGAGATTGGTGAAAAAGACACCTTCGACGATACCAAAATGCCGGAGCATATCGTGGACACGGCCGCCAAAGCCGGCAATGCCTGGGCGGTTGGCGCCCTCGGCGATATGAGTGCCATCTTGGCCGATAACTAGGACCGAGATGGAGTCGGGAAGCAAAAAGCCACGTAAAGGCATACCACCAAAATCGGGACGCATTTTTTGGCCTTTCTTATAACTAGGAACCAGGACCTGCAATTGGGTTGAAATCCCTGGCAAGTACGGCAAATCTTTTAAGATATCGACTAGCTCGACTTGCATTGGATCTTTTGGGTCAGGACCGCGATCGAAAAGAGGGAGGTCGAGCGCTAAGAGCTGCACTGGAAATAAAGAGGCTTAGAACGAAAGCCAAAGAGCTACTAAGCCAGCCAATGTGTCGATTTTTCATTGTAATAAGTAGTAAAATCAATGCAATACTCCAAAAATGTATATATTAAATAATCAATTGAGTTAATTGTTTTGGAATCATAAAAATATGTTAAACGAGGTTCTTCTATATATAATTATATTGAAATGGAAGTGTTTTATATATGCCTTGGCTCTTAACTTAGTTAAGCATTTAATATTAAGCATAAATTTATATTGATCTAGGCTAACAACTGGTGCGGGTTTTTTAGATCTTTATGCGTTGCGGTTCATCGCTCAAACTTAGTCAGCTCCGATGCCATGGGAATCTTTGAGTTGGGATTTTGCAAGGGTGGCTCCAAAATGGCGGCGGCATTTGGGTTATGAAATCTTTGCCAGTACTTTTGATCAGCAAGGCAAAATTTTGGTGGTCGGGGGTAGTTCACAAAATTTGACTTGCGCTATGGGCTACAACGGGCGAAACGCGATTGGAATTTGAAAAAGCCTTAACTAGCGGCGCGGCTGTTCATCGCTTAGTACGTTTTTCAGCATCTCGCCAACTTTTAATTACGGTAGCTACATTAGCTAAGAGAATTTCTCGCGCTGGAAGCCCATAATCCAGAGGTCTATCCTGCACTGAGGCAGCATTTACGCACTCCCGAAGCACAAATGATTGGTGTATGGAATGCGGAAACGAGAAGTAAAGAAGATTGCTCTGCCTCCCTCCCTTGTGTAAACTGATTAAAATTAATTTAGGCACGAAAGAGAGTTCAAATGATAAGAAAACTACCTTTTCTAATTGCAATTCTAGGTATTGTTGGTGGAGTTTTTATCGCCATTCTTTTTGGCGTCAATGAAGAGATGTTTAAAAATAAAATTGCTGCCGACCTGTCGCACAACAGCAGCATCGAAGGTATGACAGACCTTTTGGCCAAGGAAGCAAAGATAAGTAGCGAAGGGGCCAAACTTTGGCGCTACTATCAGAGGTTTCATTTTCACGCGACCGGCATTGGAGCGATGTCCCTTGGTTTGTTAATTTTCCTGAGCTTTGTCCAAGCACCAAGACAATACAAAACCGTTACTGGCTATTTGATTGGCATTGGTGGCTTTCTCTACCCTTTTGTTTGGCTCTTCGCGGCCATGTCCGGCGGTGAAATGGGCCGTGGGGCCGCTAAAGAAGCCTTTGAAGTCTTTGCTTATGGCGGAGGTTTATTCTTAGTCGGCGCCTTTTTGACCATGGCTTTGGGGCTAAAATATCCTATCAAACATTTATGTGACTGATATTGTTTTTGGTACGGTAATGCCAGCCCAAATCGTGATGGTTGGGAAGCTTCTTGTGCCCACAGGAAGTCAAGAATAATAGGGGAAGTGCGATCGGAACAGCGCGCGGAATTACTGCCTTTTTCTTTGTCTATTTCGCGGTCTTCAGTACGACCTATGCGGCCCCACTAAGGCATCAAATAAGCGAAACAGATTCTGCGGAATCGCTCCAAACTTTAGGGGGCTGCTACTTTTTAAAAGAGCGCCTTTTCGGTAATCGTTGCCAGCCGGTAGATTTCGCCCCTGTTAAAACGGGAGAGATCACTTTAGAGCTATTTGTCGATGCTAACGAAGATGGAGCCAATATTCTAAACAAAATCGTTGAGAAAAATGCCGATGAAGCTGCTTTGGATAAGTTGTTCAGAGAGCAAAACTTCAATGCTTTTTCTGGCCTCTTTCGCGCCCGGGCCGTCTACGGAAAAACATCTATTTCGTTTTTACCTTTTCACTTTGCAGGGGCCTATAAAATTTTCAACCCAACGCTTCCAGAGTTGAATATCGGGGCGATTAATCAAAGTGAGTTTCGGATCAGTCATATTTTTCTCTTCGATAACCTCATGCGCGGTTATGACTTACTGCTCGCCCCGGCCTGTTTTATTTTGATCGAACTTTTCGTTACGGTAGCTTTGATGTCTTGAGTTTGCCCGGAAAAAAAGCCTCTGATTTATTGGAAAAAAGTGTCGCTAAGAATGTGGATGGCGATTTGGCCTTAGGTGTAATGAGCCGCCAAAGCTTTTGGCCATCATTTTCAGTGCGAATATTTAATATTGCCAATAGCTATGATTGCCCAGAATGCGCCAACCGATTGACCTAGATTATCTTTATCAAAGCCGCTATCAGGTAAATTTAAGTTCTTTCGTTGCCCATCCATTCGGTAATTCTATTTTTGCAGTGCGCGGGGAGGGCTTTGGGCCAAGCTATGATTTAGAAGGCGATAATATATATTATTCTTACAGCTATATGCTCTCGCGCCTTTCTGCTCACTTAGCATATAATCCATATATTTATTCTTTTGGATTTATTTTTAGAGGCGACGCCTATGGGGTTGGCATTCGTTACACCAATGAAAAGCAAGACAACACGATCAATATAAATCGCCAACGGAAGACCTATGTTACGGCTAAGTTTCAATTCTAAAAAATCGCTTTTCTTAGCTTGTTTGTTGCCATTATTCATCTTTCGGCGCTTGGAGAAACAAAGGTAGCAGCGCGCCTCTCGCGCTCAAAAAAACAGCCCAAAAACTCAAAAATTGTTGAAAAGCGCTACGATCGTATTGTTCAGGCGGAAAAAAAATTAAGCCAACGAGACCCCGCGATTGAGGGGATCGTTTCGGGAATAGCTGGGGTTATTATCGGTGTTTATGGCTATTACAACGATGATCGCGGCATTTTAACCAAAGTCCTCTACTCTGCAACGCAAACGGCAGGTGTGATTGTGGCCGGTAACTATTTATTTGATCTTTATACCCCACGGAGCGTTTTGGCCTTGGATTACCACCTGAAAAGAAATGGCTCGATTGATTATCAAAGTTATAAAGGCTTGGTCGTGTCCGTCGAAAGGCAAACCAAGATGGCGGAAGTCACTCAAATAGCCTATACCTCAGGCGTCTTGGCGGCGCTCTATGCTTATAATGGTTTTAGGGAGTCAAATGGCGGCTTGCGTAATGTCTTTTACTTTCTGTCTTTTAATTTCTCTTTAATTTCTACTGTGAGTTTTTATCAAAAATCAAAATTAAGCCCCAATATAAAGTTGGGGCTGCAGTATCACCCAACAAAGCAGCAACCAATGCTGAGCTTAAATTGGGTA